>OZ253496.1:0-792500 GCA_965262115.1 Nitrospinales bacterium
TTGTCGATATGCCTCAACCTATGAGCCAAAGTGGCACCATTTCCATTAGGTACCAAATCGTCATTTTCATTAAACTCGTAACGAGAGACCATGATGTAGCTGATAGCAAAGATGGTGGCTGGAGTGAAGGTGGGGCTGTACGTCACTCTGAGAGAGACATCGTATTCATTGGATGTTAGGCTTTGAGCACTGCTGCAGTTCAACATCAGGTCGTCAACAGTCAGATCGGAATCTGTCCATGTAGATAAAAAACAGTAATTAAAATTTATGGAATTGAAACAGTTCTCTTAACAATTCCCAATCCCCATTCTCACACTCCCCATTCTTACACTCCCCATTCCCACACTCCTCATTCCCGTACTCCCCTAAATTCAGGTCCAAGAAGTAGGCAAGCACACACTATTACAATAGAGGCGGTGTGTACATCAAGGACTCATCTATTGGAGGATATCCACTCCCCATAACTGCAATTTCCCTACCTCCCATCACCCCAAACATTACTCTAAGGTCAGGTGGACTAAGAATTTCAGGCACACTACAACACTCTCCACCACACCACTCTCCACCACAACACTCTCCACCACACCCTTCCCGAGTCCACCACAACATTAACCCCCACTCCCAACCAAAAAATCCTATGAAATCCTGATGTGTGGCTCAAATTTGATATTTCAAATTGCTAAATGTTATTCCACTTTGTAAATACAACCACAGATACACCAGCAACAACAACACCAGCAGCTGTAACAACACCAGCAGCTGTAATAACACCAGCAGCTGTAACAACACCAGCAGTAACAACAATACCAGCAGCCACAACAAAAACAGCAGCAACAACAATACCAGTAACAATACCAGCAGTCACTTGCACCAGCAGCAACAATACCAGCAGCCACAACAAAAACAGCAGCAACAACAATACCAGCAGTCACTGCACCAGCAGCAACAATACCAGCAGTAACAACAATACCAGCAGCAACAACAATACCAGCAGCTGTAACAACACCAGCAGATGTAACAACACCAGCAGCAACAACAATATCAGCAGCCACAACAATACCAGCAGCAACGACAATACCAGCAGCAACAACAATACCAGCAGCAACAACAATACCAGCAGCTGTAACAACACCAGCAGCAACAACACCAGCAGCCACAACAATACCAGCAGCAGCAACACCAGCAGCAACAACACCAGCAGCCACAGCAGCAACAACAATACCAGCAGCAACAACACCAGCAGCTGTAACAACACCAGCAGCTGTAACAACACCAGCAGCAACAACAATACCAGCAGCAACAACAATACCAGCAGCAACAACAATACCAGCAACAACAATACCAGCAGCAACACAACACCAGCAGCCACAGCAGCAGCAACAACACCAGCAGCCACAACAGCAATAACACTAGCAGCCACAACAGCAACTACACCAGCAGCCACAGCAGCAACAACACCAGCAGCCACAACACCAGCAGCCACAACAGCAACCACAGCAGCAACAACACCAGCAGTCACAACAGCAATAACACTAGCAGCCACAACATCAGCAGCCACAGCAGCAACAACATCAGCAGCCACAGCAGCAACAACACCAGCAGCCACAGCAGCAACAACATCAGCAGCCACAGCAGCAACAACATCAGCAGCCACAGCAGCAACAACACCAGCAGCCACAACACCAGCAGCCACAGCAACAACACCAGCATCCACAGCAACAACAACACCAGCAGCCACAGCAACAACACCAGCAGCCACAGCAACAACACCAGCAGCCACACCAGCAACCACATCAATAACACTAGCAGCCACAACATCAGCAGCCACAGCAGCAACATCAGCAGCCACAGCAGCAACAACATCAGCAGCCACAGCAGCAACAACACCAGCAGCCACAACACCAGCAGCCACAGCAACAACACCAGCAGCCACAGCAACAACAGCAACAACAACACCAGCAGCCACAATAGCAACAACACCAGCAGCCACAACAGCAATAACACTAGCAGCAACAACACCAGCAGCCACAATAGCAACAACACCAGCAGCCACAATAGCAACAACACCAGCAGCCACAACAGCAATAACACTAGCAGCAACAACACCAGCAGCCACAATAGCAAGAAGACAACAACAAATGAAGCTCCTAGTTATAATAGTTTACTCACATTGTCTAGTGATGACATCGACTGAAAACACCTCATCTTGTCTTACCACATTCCTTGGAATAACTTCAATCTTTGAAGACAAGATTAAACAACAAAAATAAATAGCTCTTGTTATGGGAAAACAGTGGTTGATTTAACAGTCACATACAGAATTATAGGTAAGGGGCATTAGAGAGAGAAGTAAGGAAGGAGGTCAAACACCTCTCTTGCAAACCCCCTCGCATGATACCATATGTATGTCCGTCCTGATTGGGGAGTCAAGAACACATGTCCATTGTTACCATATCATGAATAAAGGAGTAGCATACCCTACACCACAACACACACAGTGTACTTGCTGTCTCCTTGACTACAACAATTATATTCATAGCTTTAACTATACACATTTTCCCTGGAGTATTACTATCCAACAGTTTATATCATTAGAATGCAAATACATCAAGATGCAGTTTGGTACAAGAGTCAGCGCCATTAAGGTGAGCAAACAAACAAAAGAGGCCATCAATATGTTGTGCTGTCTGCAACAAAACTTACAACAAGGAAATCCATCCAGTAACACCTTCTTTCTCAAGAGTGAAGGGATTCAGAGTGATTCCAGGTAAGCACAGGTGCATGTGTAGCCTTCCTCATCAGAAGAGATTGCAGAAACAGGAGTAAAGGCTGGATGAGCTGGTCTATCACGGCAGCTGGAATCGTCAGCCTTTTTTTTTTCTCGCTCACCCCGTCAAACCAGAAGTAAGATTTCTGTCCATTTTATGCCTTCTACAGGACCGGTCCAAAAAAAAATCGAGTGTCTAGAGCAAGCTGTCCATTTTGTGTGTAAACGATCAAGTTTCCTTACATGGGCATGTGGTGGTCAATTTGTTAATTACTTATTGACCACCATAAGTACATACCATAAGTGCAAAGCAGGAAAACATACATGTACCTGGTTGCCGCCTGGTACCACAATAAAATAAGGGAATAATGCACCTTCTAGTTGGAGATGCAGGCAATCTACTTTTTTTTACTGGAAACCACCATCCTGCTGTTTTTTTTTACACAACTACCATTATTGACATCTCTTCCAGACTTATCCTGCTGTTTATGCCTGGACTGCACAGGCACCTATGCCTACTGCCTACTGGAAACTACCATCCTGCTATTTCTGGACGGCACAGGCACCTATGCCTACAGGAAACCACCATCCTGCTATTTCTGGACTGCAAGCAAGCACCTATGCCTACTGCCTACTGGAAACCACCATCCTGCTATTTTTCTGGACTGGAAACTACCATCCTGCATTTCTGGACGGCACAGGCACCTATGCCTACAGGAAACCACCATCCTGCTATTTCTGGACTGCGCAAGCACCTATGCCTACTGCCTACTGGAAACCACCATCCTGCTGTTTCTGGACTGCGCAAGTACCTATGCCTACAGGAAACCACCATCCTGCTATTTCTGGACTGCGCAAGCACCTATGCCTATCCTGCTATTTCTGGACTGCGGAAACTGGAAACCACCATCCTGCTATTTCTGGACTGCGCAAGCACCTATGCCTACTGCCTACTGGAAACCACCATCCTGCTATTTCTGGACTGCGCAAGTACCTATGCCTACAGGAAACCACCATCCTGCTATTTCTGGACTGCGCAAGCACCTATGCCTACTGCCTACTGGAAACTACCATCCTGCTATTTCTGGACGGCACAGGCACCTATGCCTACAGGAAACCACCATCCTGCTATTTCTGGACTGCGCAAGCACCTATGCCTACTGCCTACTGGAAACCACCATCCTGCTGTTTCTGGACTGCGCAAGTACCTATGCCTACAGGAAACCACCATCCTGCTATTTCTGGACTGCGCAAGCACCTATGCCTACTGCCTACTGGAAACTACCATCCTGCTATTTCTGGACTGCGCAAGCACCATGCCTACTGGAAACCACCATCCTGCTATTTCTGGACTGCGCAAGCACCTATGCCTACTGGAAACTACCATCCTGCTATTTCTGGACAAGCACCTATGCCTACTGGATACCACACATGGACCAGCTCTTTTCTACTGTCTCCGGAAGGTTTTATTGATGGCTGGCTGGCACACACACACACACACACACACACACACACACACACACACACACACACACACACACACACACACACACACACACACACACACACACACACACACACACACACACACACACACACACACACACACACACACACACACACACACACACACACACACACACACACACACACACACACACACACACACACACACACACACACACACACACACACACACACACACACACACACACACACACACACACACACACACACACACACACACACACACACACACACACACACACACACACACACCTATGTCTACTACTACTATGAGCCACTCTGATCCCTTCACCCTTGAAAAACGAGAAATTCTTGAATGGCTTTTTGCATTAACAGTTATCCATAATTTTTCTTTGCGTACATTTCAAGGTAGACAATTGTTCCACCGCACAATATTTGCATACTAATAATAACTGGGGGGGGGGGGGGGGGGGGGGGGAAGAAGGTTATAGCTAAAATAAAATTATTTCTATTAAAAAAAAAATTATAACAATAAAACGAAACCCACAACTTTGTCGGTGGTCAATCATTAAGATGAGCTAAGTGCTTACTTTCATTGTATATATGCAGGCAGTGAGGGGAAGAACAATTGCACTGCTGTCCCTCTCTGCAGCTGTCACTTGAAAAGTGTGGTCTGTCACAGTCTGTAATGTAGAGTATATACATACACATTTCCATGGCAACAACCACAGCATTGGAAAGTGATGACCAGCGCAATAGGCAAGTATGTTGATCAAATAGGTTTCCATGCAGCAGTGGATGACATAGAGATAAAAATCTACCACCTGAGCAAGAACCACCCTGTCCCACTCCCTTCTCCCATCCTTCCCTTCACCTCGCAACTCTTCCACTACCCTCCATCACGATATAATCACTAGATAGTTAAACTTGATGCAATCAATATTCATCCTGGCCGAAGTCGTTGCCATAGTATTAATAAGTAGGTAGAAGTTCATGGAATGAAAAATTGTACATTGTCAACTTACAGAGTCATTGATGTACACAGTGGTCCGTCCACAGCTGCTAACGGAATTCATAGAAAGGAAATAACCCTCTGCAAACTGGTGGTCTAGGGGAGAAAGGGTTATTGTACATTAGTCTTGTCATGCACAACAAATAGAGTGGATGTAACTGTGGTTGCAAGCATGCTTTGCTTTCGTTCAAGGGGGGGGGGGGGGGGGGAGGAGGGAATTCAAAGTTCGATGGATCAATTTTATCACATCTGACTTCCTATAATATTCCCAAACCATGCATTTCCCTCCATGTAAACCCCCCTCCCCCTACAAAATCCCAACATTTCGCCATTTCACTTGAACTATAACCACTGTGGATATAGTGAGATTAACCCTTTCCCTGTACTATAACTACCGTGGATGTAGTGAGAATAACCCTTTCACTTGTACTAAAACCACTGTGGATGTAGTGAGATTAACCCTTTCACTTGTACGGTACTTTAACCACTGTGGATATATTGAGATTAACTCTTTCACTTGTACTATAACCACCATGGATGTAGTGAGATTAACCCTATCACTAATACTGGAAAAGAATTCTCAAGAGTGATTGAAGCAACACACACAAGTTCTCCTCTTCGAAAACGATGTAATAGCATGTTATAATTATATATTATTACTTCGACAATGTTTTCGATGCTTTATATAATAGAGTTTGGGTGCCTGTTCATGCTCACCATAAAATCTGATAAAAGTCATGAATTATAAAGACTATAATTAAACATAATTAATTTAGTGCTTACTATTTGGAAGTGCCCATGAGACCTTGACGACATGGTAGTTGAAGAAACCGACACGATCATCGACACTCACCATCACTCTTACAGAGGATGCACTCAGCTGATCTGGGAAGTCTCCAACATACACTGTATGAAGCAACAAACCAATGCAATAAAACTGCTGCAGAGCTAACAACTGTTGGGACTCGATCAGCTATGAATAACAGTAGCACGTGGAAGACACAGACCCAAGTAGCACTTGCAGACACTAATAATAGCATGTGCTATTACTGGACATGCAAACACCTTAGCAACTGATAGTAGCACGTGCATACTTGTAAAGAGAAATTAGAGCACATACAGTAACTAATAGTAGAACGTGCAGATTAATGAGAAAATTGAGCACACACGGTGACTAATAACAGCATGTGCAAGGAAACACCTTAGTAACAAGTAGCAGACATGCAACACGAATAGTAGCACATGCAGACGCAGATACCATAGCAACAAGTAATGACATTCAAACATTGAAGTCAAGCGAATACTGCTATGCCAGCAGATACTGCCATGCCAGCAGATACTGCCATGCCAGCAGATACTGCCATGCCAGCAGATACTGCCATGCCAGCAGATACTGCCATGCCAGCAGATACTGCCATGCCAGCAGATACTGCCATGCCAGCAGATACTGCCATGCCAGCAGATACTGCCATGCCAGCAGATACTGCCATGCCAGCAGATACTGCCATGCCAGCAGATACTGCCATGCCAGCAGATACTGCCATGCCAGCAGATACTGCCATGCCAGCAGATACTGCCATGCCAGCAGATACTGCCATGCCAGCAGATACTGCCATGCCAGCAGATACTGCCATGCCAGCAGATACTGCCATGCCAGCAGATACTGCCATGCCAGCAGATACTGCCATGCCAGCAGATACTGCCATGCCAGCAGATACTGCCATGCCAGCAGATACTGCCATGCCAGCAGATACTGCCATGCCAGCAGATACTGCCATGCCAGCAGATACTGCCATGCCAGCAGATACTGCCATGCCAGCAGATACTGCCATGCCAGCAGATACTGCCATGCCAGCAGATACTGCCATGCCAGCAGATACTGCCATGCCAGCAGATACTGCCATGCCAGCAGATACTGCCATGCCAGCAGCCAGCAGATACTGCCATGCCAGCAGATACTGCCATGCCAGCGGATACTGCCATGCCAGCGGATACTGCCATGCCAGCAGATACTGCCATGCCAGCAGATACTGCCATGCCAGCAGATACTGCCATGCCAGCAGATACTGCCATGCCAGCAGATACTGCCATGCCAGCAGATACTGCCATGCCAGCAGATACTGCCATGCCAGCAGATACTGCCATGCCAGCAGATACTGCCATGCCAGCAGATACTGCCATGCCAGCAGATACTGCCATGCCAGCAGATACTGCCATGCCAGCAGATACTGCCATGCCAGCAGATACTGCCATGCCAGCAGATACTGCCATGCCAGCAGATACTGCCATGCCAGCAGATACTGCCATGCCAGCAGATACTGCCATGCCAGCAGATACTGCCATGCCAGCAGATACTGCCATGCCAGCAGATACTGCCATGCCAGCAGATACTGCCATGCCAGCAGATACTGCCATGCCAGCAGATACTGCCATGCCAGCAGATACTGCCATGCCAGCAGATACTGCCATGCCAGCAGATACTGCCATGCCAGCAGATACTGCCATGCCAGCAGATACTGCCATGCCAGCAGATACTGCCATGCCAGCAGATACTGCCATGCCAGCAGATACTGCCATGCCAGCAGATACTGCCATGCCAGCAGATACTGCCATGCCAGCAGATACTGCCATGCCAGCAGAAACTGCCATGCCAGCAGAAACTGCCATGCCAGCAGATACGGCCATGCCAGCAGATACGGCCATGCCAGCAGATACGGCCATGCCAGCAGATACGGCCATGCCAGCAGATACGGCCATGCCAGCAGATACGGCCATGCCAGCAGATACGGCCATGCCAGCAGATACGGCCATGCCAGCAGATACGGCCATGCCAGCAGATACGGCCATGCCAGCAGATACGGCCATGCCAGCAGATACGGCCATGCCAGCAGATACGGCCATGCCAGCAGATACGGCCATGCCAGCAGATACGGCCATGCCAGCAGATACGGCCATGCCAGCAGATACGGCCATGCCAGCAGAGACGGCCATGCCAGCAGAGACGGCCATGCCAGCAGAGACGGCCATGCCAGCAGATACGGACATGCCAGCAGAAACGGCCATGCCAGCAGAAACGGCCATGCCAGCAGATACGGCCATGCCAGCAGATACGGCCATGCCAGCAGATACGGCCATGCCAGCAGATACGGCCATGCCAGCAGATACGGCCATGCCAGCAGATACGGCCATGCCAGCAGATACGGCCATGCCAGCAGATACGGCCATGCCAGCAGATACGGCCATGCCAGCAGATACTGCCATGCCAGCAGATACTGCCATGCCAGCAGATACGGCCATGCCAGCAGATACGGCCATGCCAGCAGATACGGCCATGCCAGCAGATACGGCCATGCCAGCAGATACGGCCATGCCAGCAAATACGGCCATGCCAGCAAATACGGCCATGCCAGCAAATACTGCCATGCCAGCAAATACTACTATGCCAGCATGAAAAAACCCTAAGAGTGATGTCATAAGGAGAGTGATGTCATAAGGAGAGTGATGTCATAAGGAGAGTGATGTCATGTGGCAGTATTTGTAGTCAGAATTGTCAAGATTATTGTTTTATTGTTGTAGATATTTTCCTAGCCTAAATTACTGCCATGACTAATAACATAGCCATTGCTCCAGCTATAACCTTAGTAAGGACAAGCTGAAGAGCTAACCCATTACCGATTTGTGACGTGATTTGTAGATGTCATCTTTATGATTGCAAGATATGATACAGTCGAGAATTATAAGTTGCTTAGAGATTCACAACTGGTGTAAATGGTTGGATTGTAATATGGGGAAGTAGCCATGAATTGTATGTTTTTACTCTATTCCTTACTGGTGCAAGATTGAAAAACCTGATACCTACAACATAATGGGTGACATATTCTGAAATGGAAATATGCATGTGGAAATAAGTTATTATGTAACGAGTAATTGGAAACTGCTGTCATTGAAGATGAGAAGAGAACCACATTATGAGGCAGGTCATCAGGAAGTTCTTTCTGCAGAAATGATCAGATAACTAAGGGAAGACCATACAGAAGCTGACAATATCTCGTTCAGACAGTTTGCACTTTTGACCCTGTTGATTGTTTTCAGTATGCTCTATATCATTAACAAAGTATTGACTATATGCATCAGTTATGCTTTCTATGTATGCTAAACTATCCAGCCATCTATTCGCTGTTGGAAAGAGAGAGAGAGCGGCTGCACACATGCAAGGAACTGTGTTTACTTAGCAAGATTGAAAATAGTTCCTACTATCAAGAACTTGCATCACATCCAATTTCAGTGTGTTAAAATTGAGTCGTTTAGTCAGAATAGAACTCCAGCATCCTTTCCCTGACAGCTATTAACCAAGCAGGCTGCGTGTAGGTCCAGGTTTCTTTCCTTTGGCCTTCGACTCTTCAGCTATTTTCTTCATCACAGATAAATCTGGCGTATCTATGGTGCGTTTTCCAAGACAACCATTTCCTTTTTCAAGTGGAGACCGTAAAATCCTCCATACACTCCCCAGGTTACGAATACGGCACATATAAATACATACACACATATATATACCACATATGGGCATGCATGGCAATACAAAGCTTTCCATCCACCTCCCCACTGAGGACTCGCGTCGCTCGCAGAGTAATAACAATAAGTGCAAATAATTTAGTTACTTATAGTAGCATGTGCAGAGGTAGACAGTAACTAATAGCAGCTAGTGCAAACACCTTAGTAACCTATAGTAGCACATGCAGAGGCAGGCACCTTATTAATCACGTGCTGAGACCTAAGTAACTAACAGTAGCACATGTAAACACAATAATAGCATGTGTAAACATCTTAGTATCTAGTGGCACGTGCAGAGGAAAAACATCCATTCATCTTCGTAAAAATCACTTTTTTTTACTTGCTCATTTCTCTTGCACATTGTAAATTTATCACTCAACAACTCAAATGCACTTGGTGTGAAGGGGCTAATTCATGTCTAATCAAAACAAAGCCTTGGGTGTAATGATTCTACGCATCAGGGTGTCCAGATTATCTCGAAACTAATGTTACGTACATACTCTATTGGAGTTCTAAATAATGTTCACTGTCTATTGGAGCATGTACGTAACATTGGTTTTGAGATAGTCTGAAAACTTTGATGTGTAATATTGAGGAACCTTTGACAATCTTAAGAGCTAAACCATGACTCACCATTCAAGAATGCACAATTCTCAACAGTAGCTAATTACATTATATTACTAGTAATGACGGTCGAAGGTGAGCGAATACTGCTATGCCAATGTTCCTGACCAGTTGTGAGACAGATATACACATGTACAAATATGGCTGAAAGTAAACTGCTTTGACTTGTGTAAAAGTAACTATACTTTACTTCATAAAACACATTAAGAGGGATGTCACGAGGATATTGATGTCATAAGGAGAGTGATGTCATAAGGAGAGTGATGCCATAAGGAGAATGATGCCATAAGGAGAGTGATGTCATGAGGCAGTGTATTTGTAGGAATTGTCAAGAGTATTGTTTTATTGTTCTAGATATTTTCACCTGAAACCAACGAAATTGTAACACATATTTGTAGCTGTCATAACTTTTTCCCCCTTCTTCTGTGCAAATACTTTTTATACCAGCTTGTTGCTTATTGTGTGCGCTTTAAAATGATATATAAAAAGTCTATATAGGCACCTTTTCTTAGAAGATATATCAAAACACGCAAGGGTCACTCAAAAAATGGCACTTCCTAATTTGTGGCAGACCTAACTCCCACGCGCCTTGACCGAGGCGCCCCAAACTCGGTACACGTGTAACTAAAGCTCTTAGCTGTGATATAGTGGTTTTATTTCTTTTTCCCGGTGAACCCCCCCCCCCCTGAGTTATAGTGTTGAGAAGAGGCGGGACCAAAAAAATTGCGGATTTTTTTGGGGTCCCGCCTCTTCTCAACACTATAACTCAGGGGGGGGGGGGGGTTCACCAAAAAAAAACAAAAAAAAACACTATATCACAGCTAAGGGCTTTAGCAACTCACACACGGAATTTGGGGCGCCTCGGTCAAGGCGCATGGGATTTAGGTCTGCCACAAATTAGGAAGTGCCATTTTTTGAGTGACCCTTGCATTTAGATATATCTTCTATGAAAAGGTGCCTATATAGACTTTTTATATATCATTTTAAAGCACACACAATAAGCAACAAGCTGGTATAAAAAGTATTTGCACAGAAGAAAGGGGAAAAAAAGTTATGACAGCTACAAATATGTGTTCAAATTTCGTTAGTTTCAGGTGTAGTCCCCCCTTAACTACAGCCCAGGCTAAAAACATAGCCATTGCTCTGGCCATGCATAACCATAGTAAGGACAAGCTGAAGAGCTAACCCAGTGCCAATTTGTAATGTGATTTGTAGATGTCATCTTTATGATTGTAAGATGTGATGTAGTCGAGAATTATATGTTCCTCAGATTCCACAACTAGTGTTAGTGGTTGGATTGTAATATGAGGAAGTAGCCAAGAATTGCATGGCTTTACTATATTCCTTACAGGTGCAACATGGAGCAACCTGATACTTGCAACATAATGGGAAGACAAATTCTAACATGGAAATGTGCATGTGGAAGTAAGTAGTTTTGTTTCGAGTATTTGGAAACTGCTGTCCTTGAAGATGAGAAGAGCACCACATTAAGAGTAATGTCATCAGGCAGTTCTTTCTGCAGAAATGATCAGACAACTAAGGGTAGACCATGCAGAAGCTGACAATAACTTGTTCAAGTGATAGTTTGCACTTTTGACCCTGTTTATTGTTTTCAGTATGCTCTATATCATTAACAAAGTATTACTACATGCATCAGCTATGCATTCTATATATGCTAAACTATCCAGCCGTCTACTCGCTGTCAGAAAGAGAGAGAGCGGCTGCACACATGCAAGGAACTGTGTTTACTTAGCAATATTGAAAATAGTTCCTACTATCAAGAACTTGTATCACATCCAATTTCAGTGTGTTGATGAATTGAGTAGTTTAGTCAGAATAAAACTCCAGCATCCTTTCCATGGCAGCTAGTAACCGAGCAGGCTGCATGTAGGTCCAGATTTCTTTCCATTGGCCTTCGAATCTTCAGCCGTTTTCTTCATCATCGAGGTATCTATGGCGAGTTCTCCAAGACGACCATTTCCTTTTTTCGTGGATTTTATATGCCGTACGTTATAAACGTACGGCATATATATACCACATACGGGCATGCGTGGCAATACAAAGTTTTCCATCCACCTCCCCAATGAGGACTCGCTCCGTTTGCCAATGAATCTTGGATTAAACAACCTGATTAATCGACCATGCTTATCTATTAGCTTGTTGTCCAAATCATTAGTTCAATACAAGTTTCCAATTTTTGGGGGAAGCTTTTTAGTGAGTGGCTAGCCACCAGAACTGAAGCAACCATATCCCCCTATATTTGTTGTACCACATGTGGGTATCAAAACCCCTCTATATTTGGTGTACTACATGTGGGTGTCAAAACCCCTCTATATTTGGTGTACTACATGTGGGTATCAAAACCCCTCTATATTTGGTGTACTACATGTGGGTGTCAAAACCCCTCTATATTTGGTGTACTACATGTGGGTGTCAAAACCCCTCTATATTTGGTGTACTACATGTGGGTGTCAAAACCCCTCTATATTTGGTGTACTACATGTGGGTATCAAAACCCCTCTATATTTGGTGTACTACATGTGGGTGTCAAAACCCCTCTATATTTGGTGTACTACATGTGGGTATCAAAACTACTCTATATTTGGTGTACTACATGTGGGTATCAAAACCCCTCTATATTTGGTGTACTACATGTGGGTGTCAAAACCCCTCTATATTTGGTGTACTACATGTGGGTATCAAAACCCCTCTATATTTGGTGTACTACATGTGGGTGTCAAAACCCCTCTATATTTGGTGTACTACATGTGGGTGTAGGTATCAAAACCCCTCTATATTTGGTGTACTACATGTGGGTATCAAAACCCCTCTATATTTGGTATACTACATGTGGGTATCAAAACCCCTCTATATTTGGTGTACTACATGTGGGTATCAAAACTACTCTATATTTGGTGTACTACATGTGGGTATCAAAACCCCTCTATATTTGGTGTACCACATGTGGGTGTCAAAACCCCTCTATATTTGGTGTACTACATGTGGGTATCAAAACCCCTCTATATTTGGTGTACTACATGTGGGTGTCAAAACCCCTCTATATTTGGTGTACCACATGTGGGTATCAAAACCCCTCTATATTTGGTGTACTACATGTGGGTGTCAAAACTCCTCTATATTTAAAGTAATGGCACCTCTAGGTTTCAAGCTGAACAGGTGAGGGAATATTAGTTATTTTTTTGATGAATGTATTAGTAGAGAACAAATCCTCCTCATCTCCTTGTATTCATATCCATCAATTCCACCCCTCCCCTTCCACCCTTGGACTTACACACACATCACCAGACGAAAAAGTGTAATAATTGAGATGGCAAGTGGTCATCAACACAAACATGCAGCTTGAGGGTTTTGTCAGTATCAAACCTAAACCATCCCCCCCCCTCCCTAAATCCAACCAATTTCCCAATTAGCCTGAGGGTGCTTTAGTGAAATTGTACCATTAGTAAGGTTCCATAATTAATTAATAATTCACGAGATATTTTATGTGTCATAACTTCCGTGCATTAGCCCAATGCCCTAGAGACAAACTGGCTACCTTATATCATAAGCATTCCACCACTTTGATCAGTAATTTTGCTGAGTACACAGGATGTAGCCAATCAGACATGGCTTCCAAAGTAAAACTTTATCAATTAGTGGTCAGTTGCCTTTTATGGGCATACTACAGTAACCACTCGAGTGTTCAATGCGTACAAATTAACCACAACACTCACACAACTGAAGCTGGTAATCAGTCCAGACAATACAGGAATGATTATCACACGTGATTGCCAAGTCACCCAGTTTCAAATCTACTCATTGCCAAGACTACGGAATGAGCTACACAATGATGTGTAGTGTAATGAAGCAGTTTACATGGAAAATTCTCAGAAATTTCAGAGAAAAAGCATGCTTCTTTAGTACATCACGAGGTGAATGTATCAGGGAGTACGCTAGGTTCTCCTTATATTGGATTGACCCACTTTTTAAAATGGCAGACCAAAAATCTCCCCAAAACAAAGCATTATCTCAGCTAAGACTCACACCAGCAGCTGCTTAGCTGCCTAAATGCTGGTCCAGCCACTATTAGCTCCAGAAAGACTGCAAGCTCTGCCTCCACTCCTTCACTAGGACAGTAAACCAGCAGCACAAAAAGAGTGAAGTGTGAACCCCCTTGTGAAATTTATCTTCAAGGGTTGTGTTTGTTTCTTTGTTTCTCATCTCATTCATCATAACTAGCATACAATAGGCCCCCTCATCATAACTGGCATACAATAGGCCCCCTCATCATAACTAGCATACAATAGGCCCCCTCATCATAACTGGCATACAATAGGTCCTCTCATCATAACTGCCATACAATAGGCCCCCTCATCATAACTAGCATACAATAAGCTCCCTCATCATAACTAGCATACAATAGGCACCCTCATCATAACTAGCGTACAATAGGCCCCCTCATCATGGCATACAATAGGCCCCCTCATCATGGCATACAATAGGCCCCCTCATCATTTTTTGTACCAGAAGACCCCAATCACTGCAATAACTATCCATGACTACTCCGCTTCTCGATCCAGTGAGCAAAAAAAAAGAGGAAAAAATGGTAAGTATCATCAATTCACAACTTCCGTTGACGATTTTACATCATAACGAATAACTTGCGCTTAGTTCTGCTATTTGGTTTGTGCAGTTCTCGCTCCTGGTCAACTGTTGCCATAGCCAATGGAGGTCGTAGCTGATCCTCACTCAAAATATCTGTTGTAATGTTCTCCTGTGTATGTTACTAAGTCCTCGAAGGACGCTGTACCTGACCCTACTTGGGTGCAGTCAGCAATAGCAAAATACATAGCATGTATTGATATGTATAGCAACCATACATAGCATGTATTGCTGTATATAGCAACAATACATAGCATGTATTGATGTATATAGCAACAATGTATAGCAGCAATACATAGCATGTATTGATATGTATAGCAACCATACATAGCATGTATTGCTGTATATAGCAACAATACATAGCATGTATTGATGTGTATAGTGTATAGTAACAAATCACAAGAAAAAAAGTGCTTAAATGTCTAGGAGACACTCCACAATCAGCTCACACCTGATGTAGTTCTCCACTTCTTCTCCACTGCTCAATTATGATATACAGAAACAACAAAACAGACAAATAAAAATAGCACTTGCAACAAGAGCAGAAATGCTTTATTTAGAAACACAGCCAGCTATATTGGATTGGCCTGTTAAAAGGAACAGAAACAAGACTGTACTCATGTAGACCACAACCACTTAGACTTCCTTTACCATTTAAAATCATATACAGCAATATTGTGCAGGTTTTGAAATCATGGAGTGCATGTGCACCCACAGAGCCACAATATTGCTGTATATGATTATAATTAAAGGGGGTCTAACTGGTTGTGGTCCACATGGGACAGTCAATTCATTACAGTTGAATAAAACATTTCCCCCTCGTTTATCATACCATTGCAAGACGTATGAATCAAGTAAGCTATCTTTTATAGTAAAAAGTGACCTGAGTATGATTAAGAAGAAAGTTATAACCCACACAAAAATATCATGGATTAAAAAATGAGCTGTGGTAATGGACTCCTCTAGTTTGTGCCTTCTTGGCACAGACAATCTGATCAACTATGGCCAATTAACACCACAAGGTTTCTCAGGCAAGTTGGCAGCTTCAAGACATAAATAACACTTTTATGGGGCTGATTAATTAAGTGCTAACCCAATTACAGGAAGAGAGTGTACACGTGCAGCTGCTCATTGACTTGCTGAACCTAGCAACTCCATTAGTGGGGCCTAACTGTAGTGCTTTAACTGTCACATGACAATACATAGTGCACCCCAACCTTTACCTAAGTGAAACTAGATAATGAGGCGGTCTAGAGCAGGACAATCGTCTCCACTTCGCCCTGCAAGAGGTGCATGAAGGCCAGCAATGGCTACTCAAGATTCTCCTTTTTTAAATTATCCCATCATGCAGATAAGAGCCAGGTACCAGGTCTTGTAGCTAGCATTTGCATTTCTGCTCTGAAGTACAAGATGATGGACGGAGAAGCTGAGAGTACCTTGCAATGATATCATTAGTCACATGCAGCTTGCACCTACTTCCTGGCCTGACCATTAAGATTGACCATCTTCCAGTCGTGGCAAAGCAGCCAAAGCTAGCTCAATTTCTTGTTCACGCCAATCAATAGTTAAACTAGTGTATAGCAAAGCTAGTGCATAGCCAAGTCAGTGTATAGCTAATCCAGTGTATAGCTAAGCCAGTGTATAGCTAAGCCAGTGTATAGCTAAGCCAGTGTATAGCTAAGCCAGTGTATAGCTAAGCCAGTGTATAGCTAAGCCGGTGCATAGCTAAGCCAGTGCATAGCTAAGCCAGTGCATAGCTTAGTCAGTGTATAGCTAAGCCAGTGTATAGCTAAGCCAGTGTATAGCTAAGCCAGTGTATAGTTAAGCCAGTGTATAGTTAAGCCAGTGTATAGCTAAGCCGGTGTATAGCTAAGCCGGTGTATAGCTAAGCCAGTGTATAGCTAAGCTGGTGTATAGCTAAGCCAGTGCATAGCTAAGCTAGTGCATAGCTAAGCCAGTGTATAGTTAAGCCAGTGTATAGCTAAGCCAGTGTATAGCTAAGCCGGTGTATAGCTAAGCCGGTGTATAGCTAAGCCGGTGTATAGCTAAGCCAGTGTAGCTAAGCCGGTGTACAGCTAAGCCGGTGTACAGCTAAGCCGGTGTACAGCTAAGCCGGTGTATAGCTAAGCCGGTGTATAGCTAAGCCGGTGTATAGCTAAGCCGGTGTATAGCTAAGCCGGTGTATAGCTAAGCCGGTGTATAGCTAAGCCGGCGTATAGCTAAGTCGGCGTATAGCTAAGTCGGCGTATAGCTAAGTCGGCGTATAGCTAAGCCGGCGTATAGCTAAGCCGGCGTATAGCTAAGCCGGCGTATAGCTAAGCCGGCGTATAGCTAAGCCGGCGTATAGCTAAGCCGGCGTATAGCTAAGCCGGCGTATAGCTAAGCCGGCGTATAGCTAAGCCGGCGTATAGCTAAGCCGGCGTATAGCTAAGCCGGCGTATAGCTAAGCCGGCGTATAGCTAAGCCGGCGTATAGCTAAGCCGTTGTATAGCTAAGCCGGTGTATAGCTAAGCCGTTGTATAGCTAAGCCGGTGTATAGCTAAGCCGGTGTATAGCTAAGCCGGTGTATAGCTAAGCCGGTGTATAGCTAAGCCGGTGTATAGCTAAGCCGGTGTATAGCTAAGCCGGTGTATAGCTAAGCCGGTATATAGCTAAGTCAGTGTATAGCTAAGCCAGTGTATAGCTAAGCCAGTGTATAGCTAAGCCGTTGTATAGCTAAGCTGGTGTATAGCTAAGCCAGTGTATAGCTAAGCTGGTGTATAGCTAAGCTGGTGTATAGCTAAGCTGGTTTATAGTTAAGCCAGTGTATAGCTAAGTCAGTGTATAGCTAAGCTAGTGTATAGCTAAGCCAGTGTTTAGCTAACCTGGTATATAGCTAAGCCAGTGTATAGCTAAGCTGGTGTATAGCTAAGCTGGTGTATAGCTAAGCCGGTGTATAGCTAAGCCAGTGCACAGCTAAGCTGGTGTATAGCTAAGCTGGTGTATAGCTAAGCCAGTGTATAGCTAAGCCGGTGTATAGCTAAGCCGGTGTATAGCTAAGCTGGTGTATAGCTAAGCTAGTGTATAGCTAAGCCAGTGTATAGCTAAGTTGGTGTATAGCTAAGCCGGTGTATAGCTAAGCCGGTGTATAGCTAAGCCAGTGCATAGCTAAGCTGGTGCATAGCTAAGCTGGTGTATAGCTAAGCCAGTGTATAGCTAAGCCGGTGTATAGCTAAGCTGGTGTATAGCTAAGCCAGTGTATAGCTAAGTCAGTGTATAGCTAAGTCAGTGTATAGCTAAGTCAGTGTATAGCTAAGTCAGTGTATAGCTAAGCTGGTGTATAGCTAAGCCAGTGTATAGTTAAGCCAGTGTATAGTTAAGCCAGTGTATAGTTAAGCCAGTGTATAGCTAAGCCAGTGTATAGCTAAGCCGGTGTATAGCTAAGCCAGTGTATAGCTAAGCCAGTGTATAGCTAAGCCAGTGTATAGCTAAGCCAGTGTATAGCTAAGCCAGTGTATAGCTAAGCCAGTGTATAGCTAAGCCAGTGTATAGCTAAGCCAGTGTATAGCTAAGCCGGTGTATAGCTAAGCCAGTGTATAGCTAAGTCAGTGTATAGCTAAGCCGGTGTATAGCTAAGCCAGTGTATAGCTAAGTCAGTGTATAGCTAAGCCGGTGTATAGCTAATCTGGTGACCTCAGTCAGTGTATAGCTAAGCTGGTGTATAGCTAAGCCGGTATATAGCTAAGCGTAGGCATAGTCAGCTAGACAAAAGTTACAATCAATACTGACCTTAAGAAAACTCGCGATCCAAACAGCAACCGTGGAAATGATGTCTACTCTAACTGTGCAGAAGTGTGATACAGGTCATACACAGACATGAAATGACCCAAACATATTCAGATTTATCCCAAATCACCTTTCAAATGGTACAAGCTGGACGCCAGTGTGGGCAGGTGAAACACGTTCAGTGATTATTGTATATTTTGTGTATGTGTGTGTGAGTGTGAGTATGTGTGTATGCTGCATGAGCAGTGATTCTTTCCTAGTATATAATTTAATGGCATTCTTTGCACCTAAACACAATATGCTATAGCCATGCCACAGAGCTTTTAGAGTGCCTAGATACTGGATTCCCATAAAAGGAGAGCCAAGGCACTCACAGCTAGGCGCCTAGAGGTTACTGACCACTTCCGAATTGTGGCCTAGACACCAGCATCTTGGCTCCACATGAAACTCACACCACAGCTGCAGTCATTAGGTACTAGAATCATAGCAAGAGCTAGGGCTAGATTTGAGACACAAGAGATCGGAGCACCACAGAGGCATGGTGGCTTGGAAGTCCTTATGAAATTTCATTGCTGGCATCCTTCGTATAAATAACTCACTGCTCACAACTCGCTAGCTGCTCACAGCCAGATATAACTCACTGCTCACAGCCAGATATAACTCATTGCTCACTCACAGCCAGATATAACTCACTAGCTTCTCACAGCCAGATATAACTCACTGCTCACAGCCAGATATAACTCACTGCTCACAGCCAGATATAACTCACTGCTCACAGCCAGATATAACTCACTGCTCACAGCCAGATATAACTCACTGCTCACAGCCAGATATAACTCACTAGCTGCTCACAGCCAGGTATAAGTCACAAGCTGCTCACAGCTAGATATAACTCACTGCTCACAGCCAGATATAACTCACTGCTCACAGCCAGATATAACTCACAAGCTGCTCACAGCCAGATATAACTCACTGCTCACAGCCAGATATAACTCACTGCTCACAGCTAGATATAACTCACTAGCTGCTCACAGCCAGATATAACTCACTGCTCACAGCCAGATATAACTCACTGCTCACAGCCAGATATAACTCACTAGCTGCTCACAGCCAGATATAACTCACTAGCTGCTCACAGCTAGATATAACTCACTGCTCACAGCCAGATATAACTCAGTGCTCACAGCCAGATATAACTCACAAGCTGCTCACAGCCAGATATAACACACTGCTCACAGCCAGATATAACTCACTGCTCACAGCCAGATGTAACTCACTGCTCACAGCCAGATATAACTCACTGCTCACAGCCAGATATAACTCACAAGCTGCTCACAGCCAGATATAACTCACTAGCTGCTCACAGCCAGATATAACTCACTGCTCATGGTCAGATCAGTCACTGCTCACGGTCAGACCAGTCACTGCTCATGGCCAGATCCGTCACTGCTCACGGCCAGACCCTGATCACGGCCAGATCAGTCACTGATCACGGCCAGATCAGTCACTGATCACGGCCAGATCAGTCACTGCTCACGGCCAGATCAGTCACTGATTGCGGCAAGATCCACCGAGCTATCTCAACTGAGAAAACTCAAACCTAACTGTCTATGGTTTGGTGATCAGATTAAGAACCCACCTGGTTATGACTTGATAGGAAGATGGTACTATTATACAGATCATATCAAATCCATGCAGCTGTTGCTCGTTGGAAAAAAAAATTCCTGGGAAAATGGAAGAAGTCCAACCAATACTGGAGGAGCAGAGTCACATGGTCAGCAGATGTGAAACAGCAGGGATCTATATTATTAAACAGGTGGCCATATTTTTAGCATACCAAGTAAGGAAGGATATAGGTCACAGCTGGCGAGAGAGAGAAAGAGAAAATTTTCTTTATAATTTGGTGTCCTATTTTCTAGTGGTGAGAGGAAAAAAATAATAAAAAGCCAACAACAAAAAAAATCACATGATACATTCAAAAAATTAATAATAATATAAAAAAAATTAAAAATACTACTAATAATTTAAAAAATAATAACAACAATAATATACATAGCGTAAACATGAGATTCTGTTGCCATGGGTTGCATTGTTTAATACTTACAGCAATTATAGGCTCAGAGGCAATAATCAAACTCAAGAAGGAGTTGTGCATGATGACTGCACGTTTGGGTCACAGAATTGCCAGCTAGAATACTCTCTCACTGTGGTTTGAACCATAACAACCAGCTACAGACTGAAAGTGTTTGTCCCTTACGGGGACTATCCCACAGACCTCCGAAATTTGAACACATATTTGTGGTTGTCATAACTTTTTCCCCCTTTCTTCTGTGTAAATAATTATTATACCAGCTTGTTGCTTATTGTGTGTGCTTTAAGATGATATGTAAAAAGTCTCTATAGGCACTTTTTCTTAGAAGATATAGCCATACACGCAAGGGTCACTCAGAAAATGGCACCTCCTAATTTCCCAGGATTCTAATTGCCAGGCGCCTTGACCACAGACCTCAAACTTCCTGTGTTGCTTGTAAACACCCTAAGCTGTGATATGACTGAGCCATAATTTTTTTACCATGAAGCATTCCTGAGATACGATTATTAGAAGAGGCGGGGTCACAAATATTCCGCGGTTTTTGGCGCGGCTTGAAATAAAGTGTCTCATAACTTTTCAACACTTCACCGCGTTTTAATTATGGCTCAGACATATCACAGCTTAGGGTGTTAGCAAGCCACAAAACAAGTTTGGGGGTTGTAGCTCACGGCGCCTGGCAATTAGAATCCTGGGAAATTAGGAGGTGCCATTTTCTGAGTGACCCTTGCGTGTATGGCTATATCTTCTAAGAAAAAGTGCCTATAGAGACTTTTTACATATCATCTTAAAGCACACACAATAAGCAACAAGCTGGTATAATAATTATTTGCACAGAAGAAAGGGGGAAAAAGTTATGACAACCACAAATATGTTTTTGAATTTCGGAGGAAAATGGGATAGTCCTCCCTTAAGAGTTCCCACCAACCATCACAACCAGCTACAGACTGAAAGTGTTTGTCCCATACTAATTAAGAGTTCCCACCAAAGTAATCACAAGACTATGTCAATATAACAATCATACTATATAAGTACTCAGTGGGCAGCTGGCGGTCCTTTTTTAAACAAACACTTTCCGCCAAGTGTACCACCACACGTCCTATTGCGGCAATCTTGTTTTAATGTAATGATATCACATCTTGATGCTCCTACAAGACATCCATTACACCTATGGCACTTGCCATTGGCCAATTCATAAACTACCAGAACAAGAAATAAAAAATCCATTGCCTAAGCATCTGGGAGAAACGGACATCTTATATATCATTAAGGGGGGACTATAAAAACCCAAAGTCACGATTTTGTAATCACCACACTCCCCCTCCCCCCCCCCCCCTCCCCTTTTCCTTAATGTTTAAGCAGATAATTAAAGTGTTGTTTGTTGCTTTTAAATGAAATGTTAAATGTCTCTAGAATAGAAGTACATTTTCTTAGAAAATACATGTATCATCCTTAAGGTCACTCACTTCCCTCTTTGCAAGAACATCTCCCCAGTGGAGTGTATACAACTTAGTCTTTGGTCATTAGTTCTAGGCCACTCTCCAAACCATGTGTGTAGCCCATTTCCTATTTTATAGAAACTCAGCCCAGTGCTTTGTAGTTCTAGGCCACTCTCCAAACCATGTGTGTAGCCCATTTCCTATTTTATAGAAACTCAGCCCAGTGCTTTGAAGTTCTAGGCCACTCTCCAAACCATGTGTGTAGCCCATTTCCTATTTTATAGAAACTCAGCCCAGTGCTTTGTAGTTCTAGGCCACTCTCCAAACCATGTGTGTAGCCCATTTCCTATTTTATAGAAACTCAGCCCAGTGTTTTGTAGTTCTAGGCCACTCTCCAAACCATGTGTGTAGCCCATTTCCTATTTTATAGAAACTCAGCCCAGTGCTTTGTAGTTCTAGGCCACTCTCCAAACCATGTGTGTAGCCCATTTCCTATTTTATAGAAACTCAGCCCAGTGCTTTGTAGTTCTAGGCCACTCTCCAAACCATGTGTGTAGCCCATTTCCTATTTTATAGAAACTCAGCCCAGTGCTTTGTAGTTCTAGGCCACTCTCCAAACCATGTGTGTAGCCCATTTCCTATTTTATAGAAACTCAGCCCAGTGTTTTGTAGTTCTAGGCCACTCTCCAAACCATGTGTGTAGCCCATTTCCTATTTTATAGAAACTCAGCCCAGTGCTTTGTAGTTCTAGGCCACTCTCCAAACCATGTGTGTAGCCCATTTCCTATTTTATAGAAACTCAGCCCAGTGCTTTGTAGTTCTAGGCCACTCTCCAAACCATGTGTGTAACTCATTTCCTATTTTATAGAAACTCAGCTCAGCCAGTGCTTTGACTAACCACAGTCCAAATTAGAGCCTTGTAAACCTTGCAACAGAGAGGGAAGTGTAGTTTTCCAGTTTAGTGACCTAATGTCGCAGGATGTATCCTTTAAGAAATTGTGCCTATAGAGACATATCACAAGCACACAGAATTGGCAACACTTTGCTACAAAACTTACCAGCAAAGAGGAAATAGGAAGGAAAAAAAAGGATTTTTTCGAGGGCTTTTTAAATTGTACCAATATACCTGGCACAAGCCAGTCTTCACTGTACATGCATTTCTAAAAAGAAAAATCGTCATAAATGGCATGGTCAAATCCTGAGTTCGGACATGTGCTTACACTGGACGATAGCTTTACTATTCCTTTCCTCCTACCATGCACAACTAGTGAACCAAATCCAACTTCAGGTTGGTATAGCAATAGATCCTTTTATCAAGATCCCAGCATTTATTTTAAAAGTGAGGAGGGAGGATGAGGGTAGAGAGGGAGAGGAAACGCAGGGAGGGAGAGGAGGAGAGGGAGGAAAGGAGAGGGCGCGAGGAAGTGGTCGGGAAGGGAATTGGGAGGGGAGAAGGAAGAGGAGCAAGTACGTCTCTAAACAACAACAGAACCGGTTGCAATGGGCAAAGGAATGATAACCGGACAATTTGGCAGGAACTTGCTGTAGGAATTAGGATGGTGCCAGCATTGGTGCTAATACATGGCCGAGAAAAGTCCAGCCTATTTTAGCTAGAAACACCCTCCACTCATATATATTGAATATTCAAAACTTGGGCCAAATTTGAGTGGAGGTTGGAGGGAGTTCCTTGTACTCTTAATGTGCAATAAACTCCACATTAGGTAGATCCATAAGTGGATTTGCGGGAAGAGCCAATATAGTCATGTGGAATATATTCTGTTACAAGTTGTGCCTGTGGACACCAACAACATATGTCCGCTACTCTGCAGCTAAGGGGGGGTCAAACCCATTTTCCTCCGAAATTTGCACTTTTTTTTTTGTACGTGTCATAACTTTCCCCCCCCTTTCTTCTGTGCAAATAATTATTATACCAGCTTGTTGCTTATTGTGTGTGCTTTAAGATGATATGTAAAAAGTCTCTATAAGCACTTTTTCTTAGAAAATATAGCCAAACACGCAAGGGTCACTCAGAAAATGGCACGTCCCAAATGGCAAGTCCCAAATGGCAAGTCCTCTAATTGCCAGGCGCCTTGAGCTACAGACCCCAAAACTTGTGTTGTGGCTTCCCACAAGCCTAAGCTGTGATATGGCTGAGACAATTTTTTTTTTACCATGAAGCAATGTTGAGTTATGGTGATTAGAAGAGGCGTGGTCACAGATGTTCCGAGGTTTTTGGCACTGGTTGGAAATAAAGTGTCTCATATTTATTCAACACTTCACACGGCGTTGTAATTATGATTCAGCCATATCAGAGCTTAGGGTGTTAGCAAGCCACAAAACAAATTTTGAGTCTGTAGCTCAAGGCGCCTGGGAATTAGACATCTTGGCATTTGGGAGGTGCCATTTTTTATTTTTATGACCCTTGCGTGTTTGGCTATATCTTCTAAGAAAAAGTGCTTATAGAGAATTTTTACATATCATCTTAAAGCACACACAATAAGCAACATGCTGGTATAATAATTATTTGCACAGAAGAAAGGGGAAAAAAGTTATGACAGGTTCAATTTTTTTTTGCAAATTTCGGAGGAAAATGGGTTAGACCCCCCAGGCTGAAGGTTACGTGGAGTTTGCGGTGAACAATAATACTTGTGTTGCACAGAGGCAGTTCAGAGTCAGTGAGAAGCTAGTGTGTGTTTGGTCAGAGAAGACTGTTGAACTGCAGTCTAGACTTGTACTCCACAGGAGTTAAAAAAAACAAAAAACATTTGGTATAGTAAAATACAACTTGAACTTCGTACTCCAGCGACTACAGTTATGAAGTAACAAACACACATTATTTACCTTCCAGGTTCATAACGTCCATTACCAGTGGATGTGAGAAATTTGAAAATCCTCTGTTGGCCGAAGCCACTTGGAAGGTTACGTTGACAGTCTGACAGGCAAAATAGTCCAAGTTTATTTCAGTGCTCCTATCCTATATGAAGTTAATGGAAGCACAAAGAAATGGTTGTATATTTGGAACTATGTCAATTGGAAATGAGCAAATAAGAATAAAAGAGTTGTTAGGATGCAGAAATTACTAGAAGTGGTGGTAGATTGGAGGGAGATCGGAGGGAGATTGGAGGGAGATCGGAGGGGAGATTGGAGGGAGATTTCATAATGGTTATGTTACTAAATCTGCTACTATCCCAGTTTTTTTTAGTTCGGAAGGAAAAAAATTCTCAGTATCAAATCACACTTAATTATTTTCATTCAAGCATCAGTTAGACTAAATATATATATACTCACTCGTGCAGTAGTGATGATGTGTTTCCAAAGAGCTATTGTCAACCTGCCTCACCCCAGTGTGATGTTAATCCAGTGTGTGGCCCCATAGAGCTATTGTCAACCTGCCTCACCCCAGTGCGATGTTAATCCAGTGTGTGGCCCCATAGAGCTATTGTCAACCTGCCTCACTCTAGTGCGATGTTGATCCAGTGTTTGGCCCCATAGAGCTATTGTCAACCTGCCTCACCCCAGTGCGATGTTGATCCAGTGTGTGGCCCCATAGAGCTATTGTCAACCTGCCTCACCCCAGTGTGATGTTGATCCAGTGTGTGGCCCCATAGAGCTATTGTCAACCAGCCTCACCCCAGTGCGATGTTAATCCAGTGTGTGGCCCCATAGAGCTATTGTCAACCAGCCTCACCCCAGTGCGATGTTAATCCAGTGTGTGGCCCCATAGAGCTATTGTCAACCAGCCTCACCCCAGTGCGATGTTGATCCAGTGTGTGGCCCCATAGAGCTATTGTCAACCAGCCTCACCCCAGTGTGATGTTGATCCAGTGTGTGTCCCCATAGAGCTATTATCAACCTGCCTCACCCCAGTGTGATGTTGATCCAGTGTGTGTCCCCACAGAGCTATTGTCAACCTGCCTCACCCCAGTGTGATGTTGATCCAGTGTGTGGCCCCATAGAGCTATTGTCAACCTGCCTCACCCCAGTGTATTTTTGATCCATTGTGTGCCCCCATAGAGCTATTATCAACCTGCCTCACCCCAGTGTGATGTTGATCCAGTGTGTGTCCCTATAGAGCTATTGTCAACCTGCCTCACCCCAGTGCGATGTTGATCCAGTGTGTGTCCCCATAGAGCTATTGTCAACCTGCCTCACCCCAGTGTAATTTTGATCCAGTGTGTGGCCCCATAGAGCTATTGTCAACCTGACTCACCCCAGTGCGATGTTGATCCAGTGTGTGTCCCCATAGAGCTATTGTCAACCTGCCTCACCCCAGTGTAATTTTGATCCAGTGTGTGTCCCCATAGAGCTATTGTCAACCTGCCTCACCCCAGTGTTTTTTTGATCCATTGTGTGCCCCCATAGAGCTATTATCAACCTGCCTCACCCCAGTGTGATGTTGATCCAGTGTGTGTCCCTATAGAGCTATTGTCAACCTGCCTCACCCCAGTGTGATGTTGATCCAGTGTGTGCCCCCATAGAGCTATTGTCAACCTGCCTCATTTCAGTGCGATCTTGATCCAATGTGTGCTCCCATAGAGCAATAGTCAACCTGCCTCACCTCAGTGCGATGTTGATCCAGTGTGTGCCCCCATAGAGCTATTGTCAACCTGCCTCACCCCAGTGTGATGTTGATCCAGTGTGTGCCCCCGTAGAGCTATTGACAACCTGCCTCACCCCAGTGTGATGTTGATCCAGTGTGTGCCCCCATAGAGCTATTGTCAACCTGCCTCACCCCAGTGTAATTTTGATCCAGTTTGTGGCCCCATAGAGCTATTGTCAACCTGCCTCACCCCAGTGCGATGTTGATCCAGTGTGTGTCCCCATAGAGCTATTGTCAACCTGCCTCACCCCAGTGTAATTTTGATCCAGTGTGTGTCCCCATAGAGCTATTGTCAACCTGCCTCACCTCAGTGTATTTTTGATCCATTGTGTGCTCCCATAGAGCTATTATCAACCTGCCTCACCCCAGTGTAATTTTGATCCAGTGTGTGGCCCCATAGAGCTATTGTCAACCTGACTCACCCCAGTGCGATGTTGATCCAGTGTGTGTCCCCATAGAGCTATTGTCAACCTGCCTCATTTCAGTGCGATCTTGATCCAGTGTGTGCTTCCATAGAGCAATAGTCAACCTGCCTCACCCCAGTGTGATGTTGATCCAGTGTGTGTCCCCATAGAGCAATTGTCAACCTGCCTCACCCCAGTGTGATGTTGATCCAGTATGTCCCCATAGACCTATTGTCAACCTGCCTCACCCCAGTGTGATGTTGATCCAGTGTGTCCCCATAGAGCTATTGTCAACCTGCCTCACCCCAGTGTGATGTTGATCCAGTGTGTGTCCCCATAGAGCTATTGTCAACCTGCCTCACCCCAGTGTGATGTTGATCCAGTGTGTGCCCCCATAGAGCTATTGTCAACCTGCCTCACCCCAGTGCGATGTTGATCCAGTGTGTGCCCCCATAGAGCTATTGTCAACCTGCCTCACCCCAGTGCGATGTTGATCCAGTGTGTGCCCCCATAGAGCTATTGTCAACCTGCCTCACCCCAGTGTGATGTTGATCCAGTGTGTGTCCCCATAGAGCTATTGTCAACCTGCCTCACCCCAGTGTGATGTTGATCCAGTGTGTGTCCCCATAGAGCTATTGTCAACCTGCCTCACCCCAGTGTGATGTTGATCCTGTGTGTGTCCCCATAGAGCTATTGTCAACCTGCCTCACCCCAGTGTGATGTTGATCCTGTGTGTGCCCCCATAGAGCTATTGTCAACCTGCCTCACCCCAGTGCGATGTTGATCCAGTGTGTGTCCCCATAGAGCTATTGTCAACCTGTTCCTAAAGCCAAGTGTGATTAGCATGCCCCAGTCACTTACTGATGGACACAATCACAGCATCCCAACATTATTCATTGTTTTAATGTGCACATAACTAACCAACACATAAAATCGTGTTGCTCTCTGTCCAGCCACTCGGATGATCACAGTAGTGAAGCCAAAGTTGACGATCGTGTCATAAGGTAAAGGGTTAACTGGTATTGCTGAGGAGATATTAACACTGTAACGTGTGCCGTAGATATGATTCACAGCAGGAGGTCCAGTAGGCTGGTATGTTACTCCCAAACTTTCAAAGTCTGAAGGATACACTAGAGGAAGAAAAGATTATGAATATTGTCACAAGTTATTCATTATTGCTGTTGTTGCTTGTACCAATATCTCTAGCCAAGTAGTTCCCACCATATTGGCATCCAGATTTGCAATCTCGTTTCTCCTGCAAAGAGAAAGAAATGAAACTGTAAAAATGCAGTTCAAATATTTACTCGAGATCACTCCTTGAACATCACTTCAGACTGGCCATTGAGTCCTAGCTTCATAAAGATGCCAGTCGCTTGTTACATGGCCTGTTGCAGCATGAATGAGGGTTGGCGGACATTGTTGTAGAGATCAAACACTACTCAATTCAGGGAAGTCTCTTGTGGACAGCAACTAGTTATAGTGCTGCCTTCTGCCCAACACCACCATTGGCATCGTTCCCATGTACTCCCAGAGGAACTGTCTAGCCCCAAGGGAAATAACAGAGGATTATGCCGACTGTAGTCGAGAAGACAGCAACTACCACAGCAATGGCTGCATAATAGCAACCCTCTATGGACACCATTGAGATATTTAACTATCTAAGGGAATGCCACCAGTTCAGAAATAAGCAAATTAGAAAATTCTAAGCACTAGCATTACCATGACGACCCAGTTGAGAGTTAGCCTAATGAGATATTTGTGATCAAGCTGAAGTCTTCCCACATGGTACATAACTAAGAGATGGCCTATATAGAAGAGAAAGCATTCAGGATTCCAGGAATTACGATCCGGATTACATTCAGTGCAATACTACTACTCCTAATACTAATATTAATATTATCATAATTATTATTAATAACACTTATTATGATTACAGTAATCACTGACTCACACAGACAATATTGCAAAGAGGATTAGGAAGAAGGTTAGAACTACAGCCAAAGCCGTTCACGAAGCCCGAGGGATTGTAACAGTTTCCTTTGCAATCTTTTTTCTGAAGGAAGAAAAAATAAATCATCCTTAATTAAATATTAAAATGCATCCTTAATTAAATATTACTAAAGTGTGACTTGCAATGGGAACATGGAAGCAGGATATAGGCAATCTTTCATTTGATCACTTAATTATTTTTATTTATTATTATTATTTTTGCCATGTGCACGGACGGAGGTGAGAATAAATTTCCGATAAAAGAAACAATTAGTCAAAATAGATAATTAGAAATTGAACATATAAGAGACAAGAACTAATATTGAGACGACATCATTACTTACACACTGGCCTTCACATTTTTCAGTCACACCTTCGAATCTGGTCATACATCCCCTCTGGCAATCTAGCAGCTACCATATAAGTCACATGATCACACATTGTGGTCACATGATATATCACATTAAGCATGTGTGGCACATGTTCGCATCTAACAACTCGTAAAATATTGCAAAAGTTGACAAGGAGCAGAGAAGGGATGAAAAAAGGGAAAGGCACGAGCAAATAAGAAAGGGAGAGATTTGCGGGGAAAAGACACGGGATTACTCGTGGTGGAAAACAAAAAAAATCAAAATACAATCGCTAATAAGCTCAGATCATATCACTCGTCTCTTCCAATCAACATTTATACCAAGCCACAGAAACCTGCACACAACAGTGTAATGTGTCCAAGTGCATTATTCCACCAATGGTGTGCACTTGGCACATAGGTAAGGTAGGTTAGCCTTTGGGTATTAGATCCTTTGCTCAATATTTGTAATATATAATTACACTTGTACAGGCCACATACAGTGTGTTTTGGCTGTAAAATGCAGTACAAACTTGCTTAATAGAACCACAAATGGGACTAGAAAGCCATAGATACAAATGTTAAGCAGATTTAAAACCAGCCTTTAGTAAATACTTCAAATCATAAAAGCCATACAATAATTTACTAGAAAAAGGATTCTTTTAAACTTAATTAGTTTAATTACAATCTCTGCATTAAAACAGCGGGGAAAAAAAAGTACCTCATTCGGAGCATCTGGACAAATACCAGGGATGTGACATCCATTAGGGTTATGTGGCAGGAGGCAATCGACTCCTCGGATTCCATCATCACTAAATTTGTAAGACAGGAAACCCTGAGGCCATAACGGGTACCCCAGAAGCATCTAAAGGATATTACATCACATATACATTGATCACTACACAGTAGACAACAATGGCTCTGGCAATAACCAGATTATGGTGAGGGTGGGGGTGAGCATTATATACAAATGAAAGTGAAACATCTTCATACATATGGATTGGTGCATATTTGGAAAATGTCATATCGTGGTACGTCTGTGCCCACATATACAGCAGATGTGTCATCCCCACTCACTATAGGAACACGCTAATATCCATCCATACATGTACGTTGATTTCTTCCTGCACATGCCCAGTAGACTTACACCAAATCACATGATATAATGGGAAAACAGAATATTTCCGGTTGGACGGGAGGAGTCCAAAAAATAAAATGGCATACTATTGCAGTACCTTATAGGATTGTCTCTTCCTCAATCCTTCTTTTCTATGAAGCTCTTCTGCTAAGGAAGGTTGCCCAAGCATCTAAGCATAACCACTCTGAAACCCTAACCCTTGATAAAGGAGACTCTCCTGGATGTATTTCTTGGCTTAAGTTTTGTTGTAGACTGAGTAGCATTTGTTTGCTTATCCTAATGATCTGAGTCCGTATTGTATTTGCATTCTAATAAGATTATTCCAGATAACTAAACCGGATGGGTCAATCAGATTGAGGTATAGAATTACCCCTAATTAATACTTAATTTTCTGAAGCTAATTAAGGCAGCTGCAACTCAGCAAGTTTCCATCCATGTGCTTGATTGTGGGACCCCTCCCCCCATACACCTAGACCAGAAGCAGCTGCTGCAACTACAGATACTCTAGCAGCTATATATAGCCTTCACAGGAAACTTGTATACAATCCATAACCTTAAGTTCTCGTGTGTTAAAGATTTGTTTGTTCATGCCCTGCACAGGAAGAGCTAGCATATCAAAGGGGAACTGCTACAGAGCCAAATAGTTTACACACACTCTTCCTAGGTAGCATCTTAGGAAGCTCATCATCCATTGTCCAAAATGATCCTCTCTCTCTTCAGTCATAGATGGCAGACTCATTAGGGGGCAAGGTCCAATTAGAGGTGAGTATATACAAGGCCCCCATTAGGGGTGAGTTACTACAAGGTCTGGATCTACAAGAATGTATCTTCCACTTCCATGCATTTCTCTCCAGCTCTCAAATCCATCACATCCACAAGTACAAGGAAACTGGAGTTCGAAATACAATCAAGCAGTGGTTACAACTTACTAAGTTTGTAATTAAAATACCATCCTTCAGCACTCCACCTTCCATGTGCACAATACATGGTTATCAAGGCCAAACTATGCTTCCTCCCAGCTACTGTCAAGTCAGCTGATACCTTAGTTACAGACCCATTCTCTTTGTTTGCAAGTGAAAGAAGCCAAGTTGCTTTAGACAACCCTCAATCATCTAACTTGGAAGAAGCTCAGAAGAGTATCCCCTCCAAGGTTCTTTAAAATTAGCATAAGTAAGAAAGGAAAGATTCCCGATACACTTAGACTACAACCATTTCCTTCCTTCTAAACGCTGGTTTGGACATGCTACCAACACCATCAAATCTTTGACAATGACAATCAAAGATATTGCAAATGCCAACATTGTAGTTCTCCCAGGACCTACCACACAGCACATCTAAAATGCCAACGTTGTGGTTCTCCTAGGACCTACCACACAGCACATCTAAAACAGTATCATGCTGTCCTCAAAAGGGAGGTACATACATGACCCTGTTCCCGCTAAAGGAGAGAGGTATCTAAAACAGTAGCAGACTTGGTTGGAGGGCTAGCGGCTAGCAGAGAGACAACCTTTTTGTACCCTACCTCCTAGCAACATATCAACTACTCTACATCCTGACCTCCTAGCATCATATCAACTATTCTGCACCCTGCCTGACTCATAGCATCATATCAACTACTCTGCGTCCTGATCTCCTCAACTACTCAGCGTCCTGACCTCCTCAACTACTCTGCGTCCTGACCTAGAAGCCATTGACAGAAACAGAGTAGAGCATACGATACTAACAAACACGCAGTCAGGACGAGCTCGGATGAGGTGGAGAATCAAGACATAGGTAGGACTCTATCAACCTCACATCAAATATTGACAAGTGGATATCAAGTTTCCTTTCCTCCTCTTCACAGCTTTAAACTGTGGTTGGTAAACTAATGCAAAAATCACCACAGAATCGAGGAAATGGGGTTGCAGTTTACAAGTTTGTATCCAAATAGAGCCCACCAATGATCACAGCTTCTGAGGCCAAGAGTAAATAAGTTTCAACCAACATAATTCAGCATTCCTAAGGGTGAAGCAAGTTGGCCGAAACTAATTAATTTAATAAACTCTATAATTTATTAAGTTTAAAACAATAAAATCTATCACAACTTAACATAATAATAAATATAATATAATACAACGAACTCTATAATAATTTTTAAAGCTGCTATAAGATAGTCACATATCATGTTGCCATGTGATAATTGGCATTCTAATTAAGAACCACGAATGATATCCACCTTACCCAAGCTACACAGTTTTCTCACCCGCCGTGTTGAGGCATCCAAAGACTTATCCAATTCTTCCAAGCACACTGAATGACAGATGCCTCTGAATCTTGCAGTCATCTCTTCCTCTCCACTAGATATAGCACTAATAGGGAGTGTGCAGTTCTCTATCAGATCCACGCAGGAAGTATCAGTGCCTGCGTGATCAATAAACAAAGGTGTGATAAATAGTTACAAAACGTACCAACAAGCTTAGCACAAAACAGAAACCAGGAATACAATATCATGAAGGCTGGTTTTAGCCGATGGAGGGACAGCGTAGTTTGACATAAATGCTGATATAGGTCGCAAAAAAACAAATCAAAACAAAAATTAACGATACATGCTTAATTTCACCTGCACATGCCCAGTAGATTGCTTTAACAATATAATACAGTAAAAAAAAAAAAGTTTACTTCTTGTTAGACAGTCACACAAGCAAAAAGGGAAAAAAAAACAACAACAATGGATGACTTGTTCATAACTCTGTCATGAAGCAGCTCTTCCAGACAGTTACTGCAGTTTCTGGAAGCTCTTCTACTGAGGAAGGCTGCACAGACACCAATGCTTACTGAAAACAATCTGAATCTCTTCACTCCTGGATGAATTTCTTTGCTGCAAGTCTTGTTGTACACATAGAGAGCCGTAGAGATGTGTAGCTTTTGTTTGCTTGCCTCAATGGAGCTAATTCTATACCAAGCTACAGCATATTGTATTTGCATTTTAATAATATGAACAGACGATATGAAGAGTTTGAAAAGTTTATTCTTGAAAAAAAAATATATATATAATCTGTAAGCGTAATGCAGTTGTAGTGGTCTAGGAAATGGAATGGAGGGGGAAAGGGGGGGGGAGGTTGGAAGGGAGAAAAAAAAATTGGTTTGCCAGATCTTTTTAAGCCTGAGTTGAAGTCAGTAGCTAAAGCTCTGTTCTAGCAATAGCTCTTGCTTTGCCCTACTGATGCCTACTGCCGGTGGGTGCCTAAGCCTCACCTCACAGGGAAACAGAATTGGCACCCACTAAGCATCTAGCTATGAGTGTCTAGGGCCTTGTCAGGTGGGAGTCCAGTACCTACTCTTGTCTCCCTAATAGTGATATCGGAAGGAATAAGAGTATAGGGTGAAAAATTCAATAAGAGTATACCCGAATAAGAGTAAAGGATGGAAAATTCAATAAGAGTATGGACCCGAATAATAGTAAAGGATGGAAAACTCGATAAGAGTATGGACTCAAATAAGAGTAAAGGGTGGAAAACTCAATAAGAGTATGGACCCAAATAAGAGTAAAGGATGGAAAACTCAATAAGAGTATGGACCCAAATAAGAGTAAAGGATGGAAAACTCAATAAGAGTATGGACCCAAATAAGAGTAAAGGATGGAAAACTCAATAAGAGTATGGACCCAAATAAGAGTAAAGGATGGAAAACTCGATAAGAGTATGGACCCAAATAAGAGTAAAGGGTGGAAAACTGAATAAGAGTATGGACTCAAATAAGAGTAAAGGGTGGAAAACTCAATAAGAGTATGGACCCAAATAAGAGTAAAGGGTGGAAAACTCAATAAGAGTATGGACCCAAATAAGAGTAAAGGGTGGAAAACTCAATAAGAGTATGGACCCAAATAAGAGTAAAGGATGGAAAACTCAATAAGAGTATGGACCCAAATAAGAGTAAAGGATGGAAAACTCAATAAGAGTATGGACCCAAATAAGAGTAAAGGATGGAAAACTCAATAAGAGTATGGACCCAAATAAGAGTAAAGGATGGAAAACTCGATAAGAGTATGGACCCAAATAAGAGTAAAGGGTGGAAAACTGAATAAGAGTATGGACTCAAATAAGAGTAAAGGGTGGAAAACTCAATAAGAGTATGGACCCAAATAAGAGTAAAGGGTGGAAAACTCAATAAGAGTATGGACCCAAATAAGAGTAAAGGATGGAAAACTCGATAAGAGTATGGACCCAAATAAGAGTAAAGGGTGGAAAACTCAATAAGAGTATGGACTCAAATAAGAGTAAAGGGTGGAAAACTCAATAAGAGTATGGACCCAAATAAGAGTAAAGGGTGGAAAACTCAATAAGAGTATGGACCCAAATAAGAGTAAAGGATGGAAAACTCAATAAGAGTATGGACCCAAATAAGAGTAAAGGATGGAAAACTCAATAAGATTATGGACCCAAATAAGAGTAAAGGATGGAAAACTCGATAAGAGTATGGACCCAAATAAGAGTAAAGGGTGGAAAACTGAATAAGAGTATGGACTCAAATAAGAGTAAAGGGTGGAAAACTCAATAAGAGTATGGACCCAAATAAGAGTAAAGGGTGGAAAACTCAATAAGAGTATGGACCCAAATAAGAGTAAAGGTTGGAAAACTCAATAAGAGTATGGACCCAAATAAGAGTAAAGGATGGAAAACTCGATAAGAGTATGGACCCAAATAAGAGTAAAGGGTGGAAAACTGAATAAGAGTATGGACTCAAATAAGAGTAAAGGGTGGAAAACTCAATAAGAGTATGGACCCAAATAAGAGTAAAGGGTGGAAAACTCAATAAGAGTATGGACCCAAATAAGAGTAAAGGGTGGAAAACTCAATAAGAGTATGGACCCAAATAAGAGTAAAGGGTGGAAAACTGAATAAGAGTATGGACCCAAATAAGAGTAAAGGGTGGAAAACTGATTGCTGAACAAGTAACTATTAAACTGTAAGAAGCAATTGGCTACACTAAAGGCTGAAAACTCAGTGGAGATATGTCTATCCAAGATCTAACAATGGTGACAACTAATAAGTCTGGTGTAGTGTGTGGAAAACAATAGGGAGAAACAGAGTAGGCACACCACAGCTTCAGAGCGCCCCTTCATTTATATATACACAAGTTGCTCCGACAACTTTTAGCCTTAGCCTGGACAACATTTAGCGTATCATTGCTGGCCTGAATGCCCATTTTAATGCCCTTTAAGCAATGCATAAGGGTGGACAAGAAGCTCAGAGAAGCACTATGATCTAGACTTGAGGTTGGAAATAAAGCTTAGGAGAATCCTTTGTTCATGCATGAACTAGACTTCAAAAAAGAAATTCAGAGAAGCACTGTGATCTAGAGTTGAGGTTGGAAGTACAGTTTAGGAGAATCATTTGCATGGCTTTTGCAGACCTTTTAAGAAAGTGCAAAAGAGAAGAAACAGATCATATGTCAAATAAATGATATTCCAACCCATACTTCCAACCACAACCATAGATCATACTTCTGAAAGGTTTAGGTTAACAGTGTAGCTTCCTTTTCAGAGGCTCTCTGCGGTGACATAACTGCCTGGGAAGCACAGCCTCTCTGATGGGCTTGATGGGTTAACGCAGGTTGCAATAGCTATGGGGACACACATTGTACCACATTACACTGGGCTAAGGATACGTCTAAGGGGGCAATCACTGGATCAACATCACACTGAACTGAGGCAGGTTGACAATAGCTCAATGGGGGCACACAGATTAATATCACTCTAGGTTGAGGCTGATTGACAAGGACCAATATCACACTAGGTTGAGGCAGGATGACAACAGCTCTATGGGAACACACATAGACCAATATCACACTAGGTTGAGGCAGGTTGACAACAGCTCTATACGGATCAATATCACACTAGGTTGAAGCAGGATGACAAAAGCTCTATGGGAACACACACGGATCAATATCACACTAGGTTGAGGCAAGTTGACAACAGCGCTATGGGGACACACATGGATGAAGATCACACAGGGTTGAGGCAGGGACTGATCTAGTCAGAATCAAAGGGGAAGGGGGTGAGGGTCCAAGTGCATTGTAACTAGTGTGACCACGCAAAGAGCTTGCACTCATGTGAGTATTTCACTTACACTGTCTCTAGTTCAGTATCGTAACATTCATTAGAAAATGAAATTCAAAAAAATCAATCAAAAGTTACAGAACCTTTATCATTCACATAGGTCAGGTGAGTGTTGTAAATAAACCTGCTGAGAACTTGTGGTGGACAGATTTTAATCTTGTGACGTACATTCATCAGAGTCAAATGCAGAAACAATCCTGTCTTCTCCCATAGTTGAACTCACAAAGTTCATCACACAAAAAAATAATAAGGCCCAGGTTATAGGATGTGATGAGAAGCCTAGACACACATCACGACCACACTGTACCAGGGTGGCAAGATGGTGAGGTTAGCTCCACAGCTAGTTACAGGAAGTGATGAGAAGCCGAGGTACACATCACGACCACACTGTATCTGGGTGGCAAGATGGTGAGGTTAGCTCCACAGCTAGTTACAGGAAGTGATGAGAAGCCTAGGTACACATCAGGACCACACTGTACCTGGGTGGCAAGAAGGTGAGGTTAGCTTCACAGCTAGTTTCAGGAAGTGATGAGAAGCCTAGGTACACATCAGGGCCACACTGTATCAGGGTGGCAAGAAGGTGAGGTTAGCTCCACAGCTAGTTATAGGAAGTGTATATCCTATGATGAGAAGCTGATAAAAATTAGGTACACATCGGGATCACACTGTTTCAGTGTCAAGATTTGTCTGGGATTTTTTCAGCTGGACCATCGTGGATACCCATCTCATTTTTTCTTCATTTTCCTAGCATACCCGGCCACCCATTATCTCCCCAAAGTTAATTTGCATTTGACATGAATACAAATGTGCCGGGTAAAGCTCCTGTACCAACTTGATTTCCATCTCCAAATCGGCAACTAAAGTCTGCCAGCAAGTGTTAACAGATTTCCCAGAGTAATGACTCCAATAATAACTTGGGCAGTTGAGGCTGCATTGCTGGCTCACTATATTTGTCTGCCTACAATTCTCAAAATTCTCATCTCTGCACCAAGAATTTCTGAAATGTTATTGGATCTTCTTTTTCGCTCAGTCTCAATATTGCTTCTCAGAGACCATTATGCCATTTATCATGTAGTAAGCTACAGTCAAACATACCTACCATTAACTACAGTGTATAACTACAAGTCTGGGAGTATTCATATAAAGTACATTGCTTTGTGAGGGGGGTGGGAAGTCTGGGGTGATAGGCTATGCATTGGTTACAAGGGAGGGATCTGGTCAATTGGTTACAAATGGACTTCAAGGAAGGAAGGTAGGCTAAATATAAGTATATGAATATGATGACTTCTGCGTCACACACACACACACACACACACACACACACACACACACACACACACACACACACACACACACACACACACACACACACACACACACACACACACACACACACACACACACACACACACACACACACACACACACACACACACACACACACACACACACACACACACACACACACACACACACACACACACACACACACACACACACACACACACACACACACACACACACACACACACACACACACACACACACACACACACACACACACACACACACACACACACACACACAAAACTGAAACCACATAGACTTTGTAGCAAAATAGGAAGTGTGATTAAAGCAGTTCCTAAGATTGTCAACAAGTTCACCACTTCACTATTACTATTTTAATTGGTGGATTAACCTCTCACATCGGGGAGAGAGAACTGGCGAGTAATGGAGGCTTCCCGGTAGGTGTTAATTAGTATAAGCATAATACAAGTCCAGAAGAACCTAATTGAAGTGCTTGGGAGGTGACTGAATGTTACTGTAGGTGTTCTGTTAGTCCAGTGTGTGGCCCTAAAGAGCCTGCCTCAACTCAGTGGATGATCAACCAGAATGCTCAACCCAGCAGTGTGATGGTGATCCATTGTGTGTCTCCCCTCATCCAAGTGGATGCTCAACCCAGTGTGATGTTGATCCATTGTGTCTCCCCTCAACCAAGTGGATGCTCAACCCAGTGTGATGTTGATCCATTGTGTGTCCCCCCTCAATCCAGTGTTATGTTGGTCCAGATGTGTTCCCAAAAAGATATTGTCAACCTACTTCAACCCATCCAGTGTGTACCCCCATAGAGCTATCCTCAACCGAGTGTGATATTGGTCGAGCATGTGGTCCCCATTTAATCCACTTCAACTGCTCAACCAAGTATGCTGTTGATCACGACTGTGTGCTTTGCCAACAACAACCGGCTGAGAACCCTGCAAGCATTCAGGACCCTCGCGATTTGGATAACGAATTTATAAAAATAAAAATAAGATCTATGGAAATGTGAATGAATCTGAGAAATCGGCCATTTTACTGTATACCAATTTTACTGTATATCAATTTTGGTTATTGGCAATTTTCTCAGAACCTCACACATGAAGGGTGTAACAATGGAGTCTGTATATCGCCAACAGCAGGGTTTTGGTGCACCAATCAAATCACTCGGCTGAGAATCAAGAGACTACTGTAAGCACCAAGCAGTATTTGTAAGACAGCCGAACAAAATGCCCCAATATCCAACTGGCCCACACCTGATCATCGGCTGCCTGCTTGTTCATTCCTTCCCACACAGTGTAGATCATTGCTTATTGATTTGCAGTTTGTGGCAGACGAGAAAACAGAGTTCATATACATAATTGTCAACTTTCTAGTTTAGTAAACCGGGACAAGCCAACCCAGCAGGCATCTGTAGTAAGATGAGACCAAACAAATCATTAGTACTTATCAAATAGGATTGCGACGCAGACCCAGCGGAAACTAAAATGAAGTGGTCCTGCCAAAGTGAAACTGACTTTTGTAGATAACTCTGGAGGCATTTGAAGATCCCTCAAAATCTTTACTGCATCTTGGGCCATTATTGAATCTTAGCGATATAACAGATCGGCACATTCCCAAAACATAGCTCTAGCAGCGATCTCGCGGACCCGCCCCTTTCGTGAATCCAAACGGTCTGAAGACTTACCCATACAATTTGTGTTTCTCTAGTAGAATTTCACTAGAGTCAATCAGATTTTCTTAGTCACATGATGGCAAGAAAAGCCATGTAAAAGCTCAAGCAGTCGTTCGTGCAAAGCCAGTGAGCTAGCCATAATGTTTCATGAAGCCTTGGCCATTGCTAAAGGGTCGGGCAACGTGAGACTTGGTTACCGAGTGGAATACCAGTTTGTGTATTAGTCAATTGAGGACAAACAATAGAAGATTTGTAAAACCAGGAGGGACAGGGAAAGGCATAAACCGGGGCAATTCTGGCAAAGCAAATATTCCTATTCATGCTGAATGTTATTGGCTTACATGTTCTAGTCCCATCCTCATATGCACAACACTGATTGTGTAAAGTTATAACAAAAAAATTCAGATTTGTCCAATTGTAGGAATTTACTAATTAATTATATAGTAGCTAATTACACGTACCTGGTGCATCTGTAGTTTCTGGTGTGACTGCGCAGCCTCCTGAGCCTATTAGACCACCAGATCCTGACTGTTCGGGGTTAGGGGTAACACCAGAACCTCCCAGCCCAGGATAAGTTGTACTATCAGCTGATCTTTTCTGTCTCATTTCTTTTGGACTGGAAAATATTTCATTGACTAAATCATAGTCTGGCATAATGGCATCGGAAGGAGCATAGCTGCGAGTTGCTAGCAATGTTGTTATGTTGAGCAATAGCTGCAGCAGTGTAATCAGGTTCCACATATTGCAAGTCTTCATTGATAAACTAAGGCATGCACCTGCAGGATAATAATGCGGGATTTTAATCGTGCACCAACGTGCATATCCGCTTTATAGAGGGGTCGGACATACCGCTGGACAAAAGACGATATACGCATGCGCAATGTTATCGTTCTCTGCAGCTCGAGGCTATCAGGGAAAGGTGTGATTAGCACATTAATAAACCCTACTAAGCATGTTGGTAACATAGAATCTTCATCCCATGTCCTTTCTATGCGTCTAGAAGTGCTTAGCTATATTCATCACGACAAAATGGGCAGTTTTGATATTTGATCCAATGGCCAAAAAAAAAAAAAAAAATCGCTTTTTTTATTTTATTGATACGAGCTTTATCACGTGTGTAATGCAGTGACATTAATTGGAAAATTGGTATAAGGAGTGAATTGCTAATTAACACTCAAACCACCTAAACCCACCCTATTAGGGTGTAGGAAGCAACTTTACCCCACCCACAATTTGTGACCACACTCAAGGGGGAACCTTTGTGTTGCCAAAGGGCTTCTTATGAAGGATGTCAGTAGTTTGCGAGTGATTCAGAGGTTGCTCTACAGCTGGAGTTGACTCCGGATGAGATAATGTGTAACCATCGTGCATCTGGATCGGTCATCTGCGATCTATTACTGGCACAATCGAGCCAGTCATACGCATGCATGTGATAAAATAAAAAAATAATAATAAAACATTGAATAGCCATGGCCGTTGTGGCTCCCACGGCAACAAAAAAAAAAGGAAGGATTAACTTGTCAAAAAGAAATATTTATTAAAATAACGAACACCAAATACGCCGGGGTTTTTTTAAAGCCTAATATTGGTCTATGAATAAGTAAAGTGGTTGACAGGAAAATTCTTGTCATACACATTTCTTTCTTGACATATATATTTCTTTCTTGACAAGTCAACCCAAAACATATTTTTTGTTTTTAAATAAACATCCATTTTGTGTCGTTTATATATATTTGGGATGACTCCACAACCAACTAAGAGAAAGAAGCTATTCTTTTCTCTATTATTAAAGTATACACACATCCTAACATGGATCACAGGTAGTCATATAAGAGTGCACATTTTGCTGTTGTCACAAGATAGATTCTGACAAAACCAACTGATTACTTTTTTCTAATAGCAAAAACATGCAGCTGCTTTCTGACTCATCTTAGCTATATTAAATAGTGCACATATTTATTGTATTGACGGTCTTTCAGGTGCTATACTGAATCAAGAAACAGATCAGTTTCTGCAATGCACTGGACAATTTGAAATCTTCTGGAAGTAAAATTATAATGAATGGACCTGTAGTACGCAAGTTTAAGTGTGGTGTAAAAATAGATAGTAACATGGTAACATAAATATAAGATCCTAGAGGACGAATTTCATGATTTTTAACTTTTTTTCCTTTTGGGTTCACTAGTTGTGCGATGGATTTTAAGTACACAGGAAGTATTTTTGGAATTAAAATATATAATATATAGACGTTTAGGATACTAAGAAGCAGCCACTTAGGCAGTTCTCAATTTCTAGCACCATCACATTTCTACCTTTTTAACGAACAAGCAAATACAGGAACTCTATATCTATATATATATATATATATATATATATATATATATATATATATATATATATAACTATAATTATAAGTACAAGTCAGGCTTGTAACATCATAATATGTTTATATTCAGGTAAGAGGAGTGGGGAGGTATGGATGAACAGCAAAAGATGGAAGGTATCTAAACTATTTAATGGCATCTTCAGCCATATAAATAAAAGAGCAATAGGAACAAGATGCTTAAGCTCACTTTGCTGTTTGCATCACTGACTAAAGAATGGTAAGGCCCTGAGCTACTGGACCGATCCTTTCCATAGTACACCAGTGACTGCTGGAGCAATCCTTTAACTTTAATGGTGCACCAACACTGAGCTTCACACTAAGCTAAAACATGTTATAAAGAAGAGATAACAGTGTGTATGCACACATCTTGGTCCATAGGCATGGTTTGTATTTTTGTCCAATGTCTGGTCAGGTCCATGTTTCAAACCCCCCTCCCCCCTTCCCCCCTTCCCCCCCACATTTCATGCGTGAAGGTTGGGGTGGTTGTAGTCATCACTTACATGAATGATTGTTATCTAGAATTTTTTTAAGAAGGGAGGATAATGGAAGAAGAAGGAAAGGGTGCAGCATAATACACATACAATGCATTTTCCACATACTGTGCAGTACTATTTTGGAAAACTGTGCAAGGTTGTTACCAAGGACTTACGATAAAACAAATTAAAAAGGGAGGAAGGTTGGTGCACCCACTCCAACCAAGGCATTCCATGTCTCCAGAAAAAGTTGGGGTTTTAAAAGATAAAACTTTTATTGTACAGTGCAATAATTAATATTCTTTGAATATTAATTATTTTATGAATTATTTTCAATAATCTTCAAGCTAGTACTATGAATAGAATTATTTTCAATAATCTTCAAGCTTATACTATGTTGACCTAATATAATTCTTAGCTTCCATCTGCTTCTCTAACTCTTCCAAAAAGTATATAGGATTTCTTTCTAGAATGATATGTGATATGATATCCAAAAACTTGTAGCAAGGCAAGGTATTCACCTAGGGCAGTTGTTAGAGTGTTACAGATGCCCATCTCACCAAGACTGGCCGGAAGTGCTATGAAGTCCATTTCTTCATCACATGGAGCCTCTCTTTCACTCAACATAGGTATCAGTTTTGACCTGATGGATACTTCTAGGGGGGAAGGGGGGTCTTATATAGATTTAGGTGTTTGGGATAATTCTGGAAAGGTGAGATCAATTATTTGAAAAAGAAAGTGTGTAAGTGTGCTGCGTAGGCAGCATGTGGTTGAGATTGGGAAATGGAAAAGAAGGTATTGAGTCTGGAGTTCCATTTCCAATGTACAGAATTCATCATCTCAATCACAAACCTATCAATGAAGGAATCCAGTCCTAGAACTATATTAGCTGAGTGTGGCCATTTTGTAGTCACCTGGTCTGTGCAGGAATATTCCTGCACAGTCATTGTTGTCACCTTGTCCTGTGTTCACCCTGGTCTGTGCAGGAATATGCCTGCTGAGCCAGAACTCTTTGATCTATGTGCATGCTCATGCATGAGCTATCTGGTTGGGTATTTAAAGCCTGATTTGCAAGAGTTAGAATCTTTCACAGTGAGTGTCAGAGAGAGTTAGCTATGGCATCTCTAGAATCCAGTACTTCAAGTTACAAGAAGAAGATTCTTCGGATATGGATTCTGACTCTGATAATGAGATTTCACAAATTGACATTGACAGTCAAATCTCTACATCTATCTGGTCTTCTAAGTCAGCAAAAAAAAGTGATCGTGTTCTATCACAGACAGTATGCAAAGACTTTCCCATGGACCACAACTTCGAGAAAGAGATCTTCTTTTTCCTTCTGTAAAGTGCTCTCATGATATAAACCTTGGAAGAGGTGGAACTAGAGATCTCAGGAGACATCAGGAAATGAAATTACACAAACACTCAGAAAAAGATGGTGTGGGTGTACTGCCTCTACACTCCTACTTTGGGCCAATAAGAGAGGAGTCTCTAATCCGTGCAGAAGTACTTTTCGCATATTTTTGGGGGGAGCACCATCTTGCCTTTCAATTGGGAGATCATTGTACCAAACTATTCAAGTTGATGTTTCCTGATTCTTCTATTGCAAAAGACTTTAAGTGCAGTCGTACTAAAGCAACAGCTCTGTTGAAAGTTATTGCCAAGGATTGTTGGAAAACCATTTCTGCAGCAGTTACAGAGACTAAATACTTCAGCTTCCAAACTGATGAGACAACTGATATTACCGTTACAAAACAACTGCTATTGTGCTTCGATTCTTCGATAACACCCGAGGACAGGTGAGATGTGTCTTATTTACCCTAGAGAGTGTAGAGAGGGCAACTGCAGAGCTGCTATTTAACGCAATCGATTAGCATTTTCAAGAATCCACTACCCTCCTCTATGATAATCTTGTCAGATTAGGTACAGATGGGGCCAATGTAATGTTGGGAGCATGAAATTCAGTGATGTCACAGTTACGATACAAGCATCCAGCTTTAGTTTCTCTTTATTGTCATTGTCGCATAGCAATACTAATAGCAAATGAGGCCTGCAAAGTCTTGCCTGATGAATTGGAAGATCTGACAACTGATATATAGTATTGTTTCCAGAAGAGCTCAAGGAGGCTGCGATAGTTTTAACAATTTCAGAGTTTTGTGGAATGCAAGCCACACAAGTTGTTAAAAGCATGCCAAACACGATGGCTCAGCCTTGAAGCTTGCGTAAATTGTCTTATCGAGCAATATGAAGTCTTGCCCTCATACTTTCGAAGTACTGAGGATAAGCAGGCAGTAGTGAGGAGAGTAAAAATTGTACTTGAAAAGCTTCTGACCAAAGCTTACTTGCTCTTTCTATGTTCTGCATTACCAAATGTTAATAATTTCAACAGGAATGCAGCCGCAATCTCCAATTCTTCATGTTCTCTACCAAGAGCTCAATGGCTTAATATGAAAATTTCTGTTGCGGTTCATGAATTCTGAGTATGTGTGTGCTGCTGAACATGTTTCACAAGTGTGTATTGATAACTCAGAAGAGTATCTCCCTTTACACGATGTTTTCGTAGGTCACAACACACTATCATACCTTGAAGAAGAGGATGGATTATCATCTGAAGATGTGAGAAAATTTAGGGAGACTATCCAAGCTTGGTGCATTGCTGCAGCCAAGGGAGCTGTCAAATGATTACCTATGAGTCACATGTTACTCTCCACTTCAACCAGGCTTACAACAATAAGTATGGCTGGTTAGGTGCTTGCTGCAGCAGAGTTTGTTCCTCAGGAAGTTCAAGTTAGTGACAAACACAGCCTTCAAGAGGAATTTATGGATTTTTGCAAGTCGCCATTACCTCCTAAAGTCACGGCTATGACAAAGGTGGATAAGTTGGCATGCAATCAGCCAAATCAAAGACTGCTTGGAAACTGAGTATTGTACTCCACATTAACAAAACTCGGAAAAGCCTTTCTAGTTATACCCCATGGCAATGCTGATACCAAACATTTATTCAGCCATATTGGTCTCAGCAAAACGAAGCACAGAAACAGACTAGGAATTTCTACATTAAATCAGTGCATTCCTCAAAAATGTGAATTTAACTGAACACTGAACTATTAAAGACATGTGTATTCATGTGTATTTGCTATGAACACACTGTTTTTTCTCATGAAATTGTTGTTTGTATTTTGTTTGTATTTTTTATTGCCAAAAAAATTGGATAACACAAACGAGTAATTTGGAAATTACCAAAAAAAATATGGCAACACTGTATCTGTGTTGTCGTACGTTCCTAACCTGGCAGTGGACGGAAGATTTTACGGACTTGAAAACCTGCCATAGATCACTAGATTCGTCGTATGAAGGAAACAGGCAGATTCGAAGCCCAAATGAAAGAAACGTGGATCTACACGCGGCCTGCTTGGCTAATTGCTATTCAGACTGAACTACTCAATTTATTAACACACTGGCATTGGATGTGATACAGTTCTTGATAGCAAGAACTATTTTCAATCTTGCTAAGGTAAACACAGTTCCTTGCATGTGCAGCCGCTCTCTCTTGAGTAGACGGCTGGATAGTTTGGCATATATAAAAAGCATAACTGATGCATATAATCAATAGTTGTGTTAATGATGTACAGCTAGGGAACAAAACAAAGTAACATTTGAAACAGGAGAAAAAATGTTTTTAAAAGCAGACATTTACCTTCTGCATGCTACCAAAAATTGATAAAAGGGTTATCTTGTAGAAGATAGATACAAAAGGAAATGGAGTCATTTATTTTAAGAAGAAGGGTGGAACCATCTTAAAGCTAATATTCTATATATCCTACAAATTTGAAACTTGGTGGATATCCGAAAAACTTTAGCTTTAATGTCAAAATGGGTGTGTGGCTTCCAATAATGTGTGTGACCAAGAAAAGTTGTGTTCCCAAGGAAAGTTGTGTTTCCAGCATTCGGGAGAAAGGGCAAGAGAGGGAAGAAAATAGGATGGAAACTAGGATGAGAGGAATGATGAGGAAGAGATGGTGGAGGGAAAAAATGAGAGCTGGAGCATGTGAAGGTTGAAGAAGAGAGACATGATTCAAACTTTTGTCTCTGAATTCGAATTCAGTAGAGCCGGTAATACTGCTTTGTCAGTATACCACACAGCAAACAGAGATAACTTTCTTGGACATCTGCTATTTGTACTGATGGAAGGTAGAGGATATTTTTAGACCCATCTTGACAAACTTTCTCTCTTGCATCCACATATATATATACCTGAAACCAATCTCATCTGGTTGAACTGTACACATGAAGGCTTATATTTCCAATGACAGAAACATCTTCTGTAGTACTCACAGACACAACAGTACACATATCACATAACCACCACACAAGTAGTATACTTGGATATACATAGACTATATATATATAGAGAGAGAGAGAGACTATATATATATTATTCGTGATTTTGAGATGTGTCCAGTAGCGCCTTATGACTTTTCAATGCTTCTACACATATTAAAATCAATTCTTACATACCACAGAAGTCACACACCAATTTTAGTGTTTTGTTATCGATGCATGACTGGTTATAGCAGTTTTAAACTTGGGGTGCAAGATTTTTTTGAGTGACCTTGATGTTGGAGTATGTATCTTCTAAGAAAATGTGCCTATAGAGACATTCAACATATCATTTGAAAGTACAAAGAATATGTAACAATATGTTACTGAAATTACCGGCACAGGAGAAAGGCTTTGTTCCAACTTTTGGGGGTTTTGACATTACACCCTTAAAGATAATATAACAAGATTCAAGTGGCCATATGCAGTACCTGATGTATCCTAGTTGAAACATCAGAAACTTTGCCAGCCATAACAGAAGCTTCGACCACAAATATTGGCAATATCATGATAATAGTCTCTCTGAAACTCCAAAATAGCAACAGCAATTGGTTTTGCATCAGTTTCATAAATCCAAGAAATTTTATCTGTACTATAAGTTCACTATTGCTGTCATCTAAAATTGGACACACATTGACATTTGCCCATGTGTAGCTACATCAGTGCACTCATCTGCTAAAACTGTGAACCAAGTGGAATAGATCTGATATGATTCACACAGGAAAGAGCAAAGGGCTCTCTGATAAGAAATTGTGTGAAGGTTGTGCTGGTGAAATTATTGCTTGCTTAAGAATCCAGCCTGGATGTGACTTCAGATTGAATCAGAAGAACTAAGGCCCTGACACAAAGAATTTTGATGTGTGCATTCATTAATTTGAACAACTACCAAAAATGAGTAGAGTCTGGTTAATGCTATTGAACAAAGTATGATACTCTGCTATGTTATCATGGTAAGTGCCAAGAAGCAAACTCACACAAAGGAATATTTCAACACCACCATTAAACATGTAGTCCACAATTAATAAATCATTATATATACTAGTGTGTACTATGTTTATTGTGGCAGTTGTGGTTGGCATTGAATATAAAGGGACTAGCTTATTCCGAGTCTGGAGAGAAACACATTGATAGTGACCTCACTATTGAACAGCTCTCTGGAGTCTAAAAAAGAAAAAAACCAAAATATTCTTCCTCTTATTGCTAAAAATTACGTAATAAAAATTATGTCATCACTATATTCCGTATAACAAATATTTCGCTCTAACGAACAACTTCTGGTCCTAAAGTGTTAGCTATACTGTGGTTCTACTGTGTATATTTATTATTAAAGCAATGATCTATATAGCTACTCCATTAAGATAACTAATCTCTATGTAAGCTGCTGCTATAGAAAGCTAGAGTATACTTATATTTAGTAATTGTACTAGCTGGATCATTGTCATTATGATGACGATTGTAAAGATACTGTACCTGTTTCACTAGTTACAAATGAGAGCTGGGCAGCTTTACAAGGAGAGCTAGCTTGCTCTGGGAGCTGATTATATTGTTTATTGATATGTTCCAAATATTCTGTGACTTTCACTATTACTCGGATTTAATTCACAAATTACAAGCTATTGAAATTATATCTAGCATTAACAGTAGCTGTGTGGCTAGGAAATACTGCTTCTATTCTAGGAGGTGGGCTAGATGGACTGTGTATTGTATTATTGGTTCTTTACTCCATTTGATTTATAGTTCATCCATTGTATTTCAAACTTTGTGCCTATAACTTTTTCAAGAATAAATATTTTAAACATCAAATGCAATAAGCTGTAGCTGGCATAAGAATCAACTCCAGTGTGGTAAGCAAACAAAAGGTATGTACCCATAGTGCTATAGATATAATGAGATTTGATGCCTCATGTCACCTGTGGAAATCAAACTCTCCTACTCTTGCACATCCTAAACCTTTGCCCCACGGCTCTGAACCAAAAACTGCCCTGAACCAAAAAAGACTTCTGGAGCTTGGAAACAGTTGACTTGCTAATGTGATCGACTGCAAGGAGAAAGTGAAAAGAAGAGACCAGCTAACTCTTGTAGATCCACAACTGGAATTCTCCTCTCCCTAAATTTGCCGTGAATTTGTAAAGCTCTAACAAAACTTACCTGCTAGCTAAGGTGGTGTGTGGATAGCCATACTACAAATTGTCGTGGACAGAAGGGCTGAATTACCTCATGCAACTTTCGGACCATTTACTGACTCCTCTACCATTAACTGGGATGCCATCGATGCAGAATTCTCGGCAAATCTGTCACCAGTTCATCAATATTTTGCTTCAGATGAAATTTTAACCTCAGAAGCCGCAGATATCTTCTCAGCCCTATTTAAAATCACTCAGAGCAATAGGAAGTATTACCTACTCCTGGTACCTCTCACTCTACCTCTAAAGTCCTCCATCGCACCAGGAGGATAGAAAGATTAGTCCAGAATCAAAGAGAGTTGAAAAACTCCTCCCAAAGGAACATAAAACAAATTCCTGGGGAATTTCATCAGTACGTCTACAAGGCTCTGAAGTCTCTAAATCATAGTGCCTCATCCAAAAGTCTATGGAAACATGAAAAGGCCTTCAAATCTAATCCCTGGACATACTCCAGAGCTCCTCATCAGTATCTCCCACCTGCACTGCAAAAGAGATTCATTTATATTTCACAAACATCTCGAAAGCATCCCATCAGTATCATTTATTACCTCAGTGGATAAATGAGGTCTGGTGTGCTCTAGATCAAGAGGAATGACCTTTTTTGACATATCTCCAATAACACCGAGTTTAGTCAAGAGAGTTCTGAAGAAGATATCCTCTAACTCCTCCCACGGAGAAGATGGAATATCCTACATTACTTGAAAAAAAGTCCCCTGCTCAACATTTTCTTACACCTCTGTTCCTAAAGATTCTTCTGAAGTGGCAATATGCACCATCCATTTGTAGTGAAGCCAAGATTAAACTTCTTTTCTAAGGGGGTGACCCCAAACAACCGAGTAACTTTCGCCCTATCGCGCTGACAATCATTAGAACCTTGCCATCAAATTAGAAAGATTTCTGTACACAAACGATCTAATCGATCCCTATGCTCAGCAATGACCTTCATCGACCTAAATAATGCTTTCAGATCGGTGTCTCATAACTATATTGACGATATCGAACACATCTCGCTTCCGGTCGAGTTTCATTCGTATATTTCGAGCCTATACTGGGAACTTGTCGGTTTCATTGAGAACAAAGAATGGAAGACAGACCCTTTTCCAATTAGCTGGTGGTGGAGGAGGGGTCTTCAAGGTGACACTTTGTCACCCCTTATCTTCCAGGTGGCCTTTAACCCCATCATCAAATGCATTCAATGTTCACCATTTATACTCCCCCCCCCCCACCAAATCAGGGTGTCTCCCAGAAAGGAATTCCTTTATGTATACCTTTTGGAATGAGCCTCAATCAGAAGAGCCTCCTAGATGGTACTTGGCCAAGGTCACTTACATCTCGGACAATGGCAATGCAGTCATTCACTACAAAAGAGGCTCTCTTGAGGAAGCAGTCAACTTGCTCAATGCCTCATGGGTTCAAGCAAAGGGTAATGGGAAGTGGTTCTTTCCAATTTCATCAACCTCTCCAGTTGTGGGAGCCTCCACCCCAAAAATCCCAAAAGTGAAGTCCACATTGTGTGAACGCTTTGCCGATGACCTCACCATCATTTATCAACATGAACATGCTTCAGTCCTTGGCACACTCTCCAAAAAGTGTTCTGACATAGATTTAGAGATTCGTCCTGACAAATGTCAGTAGTATACAATGGATCCAAGGTCAAGAAGACTTGTTCTTTTCCCATTGGGGAGGGCCACACATCCCATGTTAATAACCTAAGTAATCCCTGTATATCCCAAATCTTAGCCGCTCTAGTTCTATGATATGGTCGGCCATAGAAAATGACATTTACACATACATACCCCACAATATATAATTAGAAGATGTTTAGAGTCATTAGCACATAAGCTAACTTTACGGTATTAGGTACTTTCCAGTGACAACATAATAATTATAATACAAGTACTATTCAATATTTATCATAGAGTGTGTTAATACTATCTATATTATTATTTTGACCCATATTCCAAAATGGGGCCCTAGCTAAATCCCACTTTGATAAACACTAAGAAGTCTAACACATAGTTTTGGCAGTTTTAGTTCCGAAAAACTTCCAGTGCCTCACTATGATAGCCGACCTATTTTTATGCCCAATATATATACAATTTATATTCAAGGATTTATTACCAGGTAAGCCGGTAATTAGTCTTCTTCTATCTTTGTAATCTAAAATCTACATCTTTCTTTCTTACAAATAACTAACCATAATATGGTAATTTTCATTCCACACAACCCTACATTTTCATAGCACTATTCCCCACTTTTCTTCATCCATCTGTCTCTCTCCCCTTTATCTTCCAGTCCCTAAGCTCCCATGATATCCATTGAATATAACTACCCCTCCTCTTTAACAACAGGAGGTGGTGGATCGCCTTTCAGCTGTTTACCTCTATCCTGCTCCACTACGATCACTGTAAGGTTGGACCCAGTACCCTTGTCAGTTAGATTTTGGGTGGCAGAAATCTACGAATCCCTCTGACCACATAGTGGATTTGCCGTCCAATACATTCACTAAAAGGGATATATATGGCTCCATGGTAACCAATATGCTGTCAGCCAGTGCCTCAGTATCTGAAAACCACACCTTTTTATGTCAAGTCATTTTGGACTTATCTCCATCTACTCAAAATTTCAAGATGAATGGCTCACTGACTCTCATTGCATATGGTGAGTGATGGTTTGATGTGAATTCTGCAGTACCATATGTATATATTTATGTATCCTTGCTTGATTATAATTTAAAAACAAACAACTATACTGGATTGAAAGGAAAAAAGGAAGCAAGATCCTAGACCACTAACAGTTAAAAACCCTTTACCATTAAAAATCATATACACATTATTGTAAGCAGGATACTATCCATATCTGTACATGACATATCTTGTTACTATTGTTAACTTCACCCATATAATACAATCGGTATTTTGGTACAGCCTCCTTTATGGAATTGGAAACAGTTGCGCAGCAGAACACCACCAAATAGCATATGTTTTGGTAAAGGATCACCTACATCCTTGATTAGACTTGGTAACAGTTTACCAGGAACAAGAACTCCTCAAACCAAACAGCAGAACCAAGTCCAAGTGCGGGACTTCATTCCACTTTTAAAGGTGTGATCTACCCAATTCCAATTATAGAAAAAAAAAACAGGTGAGCCAACTTGATTGCATTATCAGCAAACATTGCTTCCTATTCCTCTTTTCTGCAATCAAGAAACAGAGTATTGCTGCAATTCACTGGAGCATTTGGAGTCTTCTGGAAATAATGCTTTTTTAAATAAATGTTCACATGTATGCAAGTTGTGAGTGGAGAAAAAAACATAGATCCATGAAGATGACCTTTTTCAATTTTTTTGTACAGCTGGTTTTATGCCTTAGCGAAGGATTCAAGACATACTTTGAGTCTTTGGGGGCAGCTAAGAAGCTGCAATGTAAGTTTTAGCTATTTAGGTGTTTTTTTTGCAGTATACCATTTAAAAAAATGATCAATTCAATAATTATTAAGAATACAAGCGTACTCCATGAAGTGTAAGGTAATGTGTATTTGGTGAGGAGTGGGGGGTAATTTATCTCATTGTGACTTGTAATTACTCTACCTGGTGAACCCTAGTAAGACAAAGCCAAGTAAGATGATAAACATATGGCTAGCTGCTCTCCATGACCAAGCATGCTGTATTATAAGCATAACAAATGACTCTTGCTCGGTTCTACTGTTTGGTATGTGGAGTTCTCACTCCTCGGTAACAGTTACCAAGTTCAAACTCATATATTGGTAGCTCAAGTTTTTAAGACTTATATATTGGAAGCTGAGGTTTTTACGACTCATATATTGGTAGCTCAGGTTTTTAAGACTTATATATTGGCAGCTCAAGTTTTTACGACTCATATATTGGCAACTCAGGTTTTTAAGACTCATATTGGCAGCTCATGTTTTACGACTCATATTGGCAGCACAGGTTTTTTACGACTCATATATTGGCAGCTCAGGTTTTTATGACTCATATTGGCAGCTCAGGTTTTTAAGACTCATATATTGGCAGCTCAGGTTTTTTTTTATGAATCATATTGGCAGCTCAGGTTTTTACGACTCAGATATTGGCAGCTCAGATTTTTAAGACCCATATATTGGCAGCTCAGGTTTTTACAACTTGTATATTGGCAGCTTAGGTTTTTACGACTCATATATTGGCAGCTCAGGTTTTTAAGACTCATATATTAGCAGATCAGGTTTTTACAACTCATATATTGGCAGCTCAGGTTTTTAAGACCATATATTGGCAGCTCAGATTTTTACAACTCATATATTGGCAGCTCAGGTTTTTAAGGCTCATATATTGGCAGCTCAGGTTTTTAACACTCATATATTGACAGTTCAGGTTTTCAAGATTCATATTGGCCGCTCAGGTTTTTACAACTCATATATTGGCAGCTCAGGTTTTGACTGCTATTAGCTCCAAAAAGATTATCTATATCTGTTAGAGTTGGTCAATCCATAACAACTTGAGTCCCAAACTTCAAATGCTTCAAGGCATCATCCACACGTAATCTGTTTTCCTGTTTTCTATGCAGAAAAATGGTATTGGAATGGGTCTTTGTTGATGATGCAATTAAGCTAGCTTACATGCTATTTTATAATCAGAAATGCGAAGAGATGCTTCTCCAAAACATGCCTCAATCAAGCTATAATCAAAAGCAAGCAACTGTATAGAAATATGTATGTGCATACTTAGTTCTGGAATTTTCCTGTGCATTGATTTCCAAGGTCTTTGAGAAGGAGGCCATAGCTGAAACATGGCGTACTCTAATAATACAGAACAACATGGTATGGCATGTGATGACTTGTATAGTGTTTTACAAAAAGAAATAAGTTAGATAAAGTGTCTAATAGGAGTGGTTCATCACTGCTGTTTGATTTAGTTGTGCAGTTCTCCTCTGCCATTGTTTGAAAGATTCTTTAAAACATAGAACACAAAACAACAAACAACAACAGTAAAAACAACAAAAATAAATAACAACAATAAACGAAACCAATGAACAACAAAAATAACAAAATAAAAAACAAGAATAAACCACAACAACAATATCAAATAGTTGGGTTTTTTTCATTTAAAAACTATATTAGATTGAGTGAGGAAACAAGATTGTACCCATGTAGACCACAACAGGTGAGACGACACTTTACCATTTAAAATCATATACACAAATCATTTATCTGTATAATTATTTGGTATATCAGTAAAGGACATCTAGCAGTCTACATGCAGGGCTGGCGGAAGCGGTACAGCAGATCTGGCCAAAACAGGACCACGCATGAATCAATAGTCGTCATTAAATAAGTAAATACAAATTGGTAAAAGTTGGTTTACTACTTTAATTGCTTAGTATATGCATAAGTATTATATAGTTTACCAAGCAGTGTATATCTATCTCTGTGCTGAAGCTGGCAACGTCGAGTGAATTATCCTTGTTCAATCTCATAACTTAAGCACAGTCTCTCCCCAAGTAGGAAATTCTTCTCTTTCTTCATCGCTCAGTTTGCCGTCTGATAGCCTGAAATCATCGTCTCCTCGTTTCACTAATGGTAAACATTGATGTCATGTCGACAAAATCCAGCTCTTGTTACACCATATTACAGACCAGGGATTTCCTCAACTGCTAGAGCTATATTTTGGGTGTGCACTGATACTAAAGTTCAGTAATGGCCCAAGATGCAGCAAAAGAAATTTCAAGAGGACAGCTTCAAATGCCTCCAGAGACATCCACAAAGATCACTTTCACTTTGGCCGGACCACTTTTGTTTCCTCCGGGCCTAATATATGGCAGTTGGATTGCGATTTACTTCTTCATTTATGCAATATTGGTGAAAAATTGAAACCAGCATTGTAAACAACTTTGTTAAATTATGTCGATCTTGATCATTACCATAGTCATATCATAGTCATATTATGTGGTAGTTTATATCACAATACCTAAAATATACAAGAACAAAAACTGGATTGACCTGTTAAAAATGGAAGGAACACCCATGTAGAACATACCAGGATGATGCTTTACTATTCAAAAGCATATATATATACCCAAATGTTTTTTTAAAAGCCGTACAATATTGGTGTACATGGTGGTTGTGGTCTACACGGTACAGTCTTATTTTCTTTCTTTGGCAATCTAATATATTTTTGTTTTTAAACCTTTTATTTCATTATTACTATTTTGTTTTTCATTTTTTCGTGTATTGTAATTGAATGTAGATGAGTAGAGCTGCAAGATTTCCAGAGCTTTTAAACACTTTTTCTAACTTGTTGTACACTACATTTAACACAACTGCATGCATGTCTGGTTGCTATTGTTGACTGTACCCATGATGACCATGTGGCCACCAAACCTTTAGCACAAACAATAATTGTTGCTATTGTTGACTGAATGTACACCACATTGTCAACCACACAAATATCAGAACGTATTATATTTTGTTTGACTATACCCATGTTGGGTCAGCTACAGCCTGGTAACCATTTCACAATTGAACTCCATCAAACAAACAGCCAATGTTTTGTTAGAGGATCAGCTACACCCTCTTTTGGACTGGGTAACAGTTTTCAAGAGCAAGAACTCAAGAACCAAACAGCAGAACTGAGCAAAAAAATTCAGGAGCAATCATTACCCACAAAACTGCACATGAGCTAGCTTGATTGCATCATTGACAAGAAACCATACCCATACCTCATTTCTGATGTCGCAAAACAAATTAGTCACCATAATTATACCACAATAGTTAATGATCCTTTACCATTTATACTAATATATGCCAAACATTGGAACTTTTAGTACTAAGGTTTTTATGAATTGATGTATTGTAGACAGTGTATTTGTGGGTAAAAAAAAGAGAAATATATATGAATTTTTAATTTTTTTCTTCACTTTTACAACTTTTTCCCCCACTGCCAGTTTAATACCTTAGCAAAGGATTCAAAGCACATTTGGAGTCTTTTTGGAGCTGAAACCATAAGTAGCTAAGAAGCTGCCATGTTAATTTGGCTGAGATGTGAGCTGTGGTTTTGGGGAATTTTTGCCATTCATCAGGGAGTCAATCCAATATGGGAGGAGTAGCATACTAGATAGCAAGATCCGGTGAATGTCAAAGTTTTTTTTTTTTAACTCTTTCTACATTTTATTCACTGCCAGTTTACTCATAGCAAATGATTCAAGGCATCCTTGGATTATTTTTAGTGCTAATGTCAGCTGAAAGCACCACAGATGGCTGAAGGAAGCGCTAGAGAGGGTGGACCTGGACCTCCCAATAGTTCCAGGATTTTATTTGGTTACTGTGAAAAAAATGAATTTTATTCTGACCTGAGGGGACAGGTGATGGCTGAGGATTGCAATTGCCATCATAAATGGTCTCTTCCTAGCCTTTGCTGGTGTTTATGGAAGCCATTCTTTGGAGAAAAGCTGCACAGGACCTATGCTTACCTGGAATTACTCTGAATTCCTTCTATCTTGAGAAAGGTGGTGATCTTAGATCGATTTCTTTGCTGTTTTGTCGCTGTTTTGTTGTAGACGTAGAGTAAAGTAGTGATGTGTAGCCCTTTGTTTGCCTACTTCAATGGAGAAGATTCTTTGACCAAACTGCAGGTTTCTGCATTTGTGTTTGAATAATAGTTTAAAAATGTATTCCCGAATAGAGTAATAGATGTGAATATAATCAGTTTGCTTTGTGAATGCAAAGCAAACCATTCATCATAATAGGATCTAGCTGAGCTCGAGACATACAATTATACAACCATCTCCAAATACAACACCCCAGCTTTACCACCAAAGAATCATGTTTCACAACTGCATGCAAATTTATCCCTCCCCCTTCAATATATCATCCATTCCACTGGCTCTGGTTTAGGCAGCTAAGAAGCTGCCATATGGGTTTCTAAGATATGCATTTTGTTTTTCCATGCTCCATTTTAAAATAGGGGTCATCCAATATAATAAGAACAAATGCACTTCCTGATGGTTGCTAAGAGATTTTTGATTCCTTCTGTGATATCTGGGTCATATGTAGCCAGCAATTAGGCAGAAAAGGCAGTTACCTGATCTGGAATTAATTTTTTATTTTTATATATCACATAGTCATCCATTTGCTGCTCCAATTGAGCCACTATCTGACAGAACTGGAAATGGAGATGGTATCTTTCTTCCAAGGATTCCACTGTTTTCTAGTGGTTTTCCCTGTTGAAGTGACTGCCATTTCCAGTTGATCTCATCTTCACTGCCAGGGAAGATAAATCTCACTAGCCAGACACTATAACAATTCACAGCATAGTGAATCGGTAAATGATCTGGCTCCACAAGACCAGCCCCCCATGCTCTGGCTGCTTTACTGTAGCTGATTTCAGTAACATCTGTACAATCCAACAGACAGAGAGTTATCTTGTATACCATAAACTCTGGTTGTTAGCATCCTGCTTCTAACTCCAACCTATAAGCAAGCATGAGCTTAACTGAAAATAAGTTCGTACTAACCTCCATTGCTAAGTAATGCACTATTACTGAAAATTTAGATGCTTCTTTTAGATTACTGATGTAGAACAAAGGAGCTAGTCTCGCAAAGCAGTTGAAGAATGAACAAATTTCTCAAGTAAGACCTGGTCTTTTGAGCAAGGTTACGAAGGAGTGCGTCTCTAGAGGTGAAACTTTGGTAATGACATATTTCATTAATTAATAAGGAGCTAGCAATGGCCTCTCAAAGTATTACTTAGCAATTGACATTAGTCCTCAAAGTTTATTATCTATAGAATTATTTGGAGATCCTTAGTGGTAAAAAGCTTCTTTTAGTGAAGATGAGAACAATTATTGCGACAGATAGGCTCACTGTTGGCATCCTTCATGGGCACTGATGTACAATCATTGGTAGGTTGGAAAGTGTTTTAGAACTTCATAGCCATGAAGATGAGTTACATGTGCTTCAAGAAGACTGGGAAAAGGTGAGAAACAGGAAGCCTGTCATGAAACTATGGACAATTGTAGCCATGGTTATACTAGTCCAGTTTTTCATCAGTGTTTTGTAAAATACATTGCCTTGACAGTAAATCTTATCATCACATGTGCAAAACTGATATCTTATTCAATGACATAAAGACCAGTGCTTCACACCAAGATACCTTAATGATGCCTAACAAATATTGTTTGTAACAACAAAAAGATTGGTGCTTAAAAAAGCAACAGGATTGGTGCTTAGCATCAATGTAAACTGTGTTTTTATACTGCCATTTAGAAATAAGAGTGCTTCCCACAGCTTTAAGATAAATTCACGTTTTAATGTTGTTTTATTTTTGGCTGCTGGTTTAAAAGGATTCAAGGCATGCTGGTGGTATATTAAAATCACAGAAACTTCTTTGACCCTCTTAACACGGAGGATGCTATGTCCAACAAAAATTCCTCTTGTATGGGGTGGACATATGGGGTGGACATATTGTTGAGTGGACATATATATGTCCATGAAGTACTTGCATAATTCTCCGTACAAAAATAGTTCCTTCTTTGGTCATAACCTCGACCAGTGCAGCTGTTATAACTACAGTTGTCATTTGTAGCAATAGCTTTCCCACACAGTACTCAAGCGCTCTATAAAAAGGTATATATATATATATAATATATATGTACAAGTAAGCTATGTCGCTAGTCCAAGTTGTGGCTAGTAGGAAATAGTTGAAATCAGGTAAGTTTTCATCTGTGGACATTTTTCTTTGGATCAAGCCTAGACCAGTCCATCTACTAGAAAACGACTCTGTTCTGAAACTATAGTTTTTTCATGCACTTGATCACTCTATTTATACAAGTAAATTCCATAGCTAGCCTATGCTGTGGCTCTGTAGGAACTTGTTAGCTAATGAAGTAAGCTATAATCTGTAGACTTCCTTCTTTGGACCAAGCCTAGATCAATGCAGTATAAAGAGCTACAGCTATGGGTCATAGCTATAGGCTTAACACAGGCATTCAAGTGCTGTATTGAAATAGGGTATTCGTACACAGTATTGAAATATGTAGCATGGCAAGTGACCAAGATATATCAAAGCCTGATAAGGGTAGCTGTCTAGCGTTAATTACTACATAGTCTACTAGATCACTTACCACATGCATAGATAAATAGCTCAATAATACTCTTGATATAGCTAAAGCTTCACAATTACCCATAGTGAAAGCTTTAGCTAATCAGTGGCATAGGAAGACGATTTTCCTTAAGGGCCCCCCCCAAGAAAATCAGGGGGAAAAGAACTTGCTCACATGAGGGTCAAAGTTGAAACAGAACTTACCACAATTGCCACATCATGTGGAATAGCTACTGTGGCTATACCACTACCTGTTGGTTCTGTTGCTGATCTATTAATGTGTTTGATTTACTGCTGTTGCCTGAGGACTGTTGTTGATGAATTGTTGTTTTTGATGATTGATTTCCTGAAGAAACAACAAATCAACTACAAAACAATATTTTTTTAATCTTAACCCCCAAATATATCAGATACCTTGGACAACAAGCTAATACTGCAAGAGCCTTTCACAAACCTGACAAGCCTTGTTACTAGCATAGAGAAGGCCATCACTATCTGCTTTACTTACAATTGTGATTGGTCCAAATATCAGTTGCCAACAATAAAGTTCCATGACTCCAGGCATCACCAACAGCCTCCTCTGCACACTCTGTTGCTCAAGAAAGTGTCGTTTCCAAGGTTAGTTGCTCACTTATTTTTGAGATCATCAAAACTGGCAGACGGTCAATGTATTTGATAGTATCTTTCTTAGTTCCCAGGTATATACGGTAACTAAACTTGTAGACTAAATAGAGTATGAATCGAGCTTTTTACTATTTTTTGCTCATTGATGATCACAAAAAATGTTAAAAATCAGGAAAACCATCAGTTTTTCATCTAGAATTTCCTCCTTGGGGGGGGGGGGGGGGGGGGGGGAAGGAGAAGCTTGATCATATGAATTGTTTTCACAGCCTATGAATGTTATAATTTAGAGGTGGAAGCTGATACATTTCAGGGGTTAATAGAGTATTTTTAGCTAGGCAGAGACGTCTGGCTTGGTTGCTAAATTGGGACATAGGCGAAGCTTAGGGCGCTGTGAGAGGGGAGTTCCCCCTCCTGTGCAGAAGTGCAAGAGTTTGACATTTGATGTTAGTCTAGAAAAGCTCTCCGTCACTCTAACACTACTGTCATGTGGCTGTCAAAGCTGGAGTGCTTAGTGGAAAGGAAGAAATGTCCCCAGATATTACACACCTCACTATTTATTATTGAACTATCAACAGGAATTTTAGATATAACATCAGCGCAATAATCCTTTATTTAAGCTGTTAAAAGTTTTTATTATCTCATCAGCTGAGAGTTGTCCTTTTTGTTGCAGGTTGATCTATTGCCTTCCCTCCAATGAACATTACCACACCCAGTCTGAGGCACAATCAAATCACTGTGAAGTCCATGTATCCATATATACTTGTGATCCTGAGACATACATGCCATGTATGGCATGGACCAATTGGATTTGTTATTAGCGAGTGATGCTGTTCAACACAACCACTCTGCAGCTGGTTAATCTTAATGACCAACTACAGACTAATTGCCTAGAATTCTGCAGGTTCCACCATCAGCAACATCAATTTCTTCACAACTACTAGAAACCTATATGTGTATGTGTGTGGTGTGTATGTACATGATTCTTTGGTTCTTTGTCTTTATGTTTAGCTGTGACTTAGCAGCTCAATGAGTCTGTATGTTGGTAGGTTGGATGGCCAGTTGGTGGTTTGGTCTGTAAAAATTTTGGAATGAGAACATAGGACATTTAAAGAATGAGTGTCCTTGGATTTGAACAAAAAATTCCCTTTTTTCACTTTTGAGAAAAGGAAGGAAAAAAATAATCATATGAGTGAATAGAACTCAAGAACTTTGTGTTATTGTCTCAACGCTCTACCAACTGAGCCAACAGGCCTACCAGCTTTTAAATTTCATTAATTATTCTGGACAAGATATAGTTTATGCTCACAAGTTATGTGATCCCAGCTATAACAAATTTGTGCTTGCTTATGTATATTAGTGCATACACATGTTGGAGAAAGGTCAAGTTTTGAGAGGAATGTAGTAGCAGTTGTTCATCGGTTCTTAAAACATAAATGTCACATCTACCGCTGCAAACTCAGACTTTGTACACAAATAAAATTATAAAATACTAGCAGAAGAACCTGCACCTCGTTAGGAGATATTGAAAATTGGGCATGGCACACTACCATCAATGTAGATTGCCCTGAAAATTTGTATTGGTGGTGTTGTACAAGTTGTAGCAATTGATATGCACTTATACATCGTTGATAATCATGTAAGTTTATTGTGGTTTTGCTTTGTTGGACTAAGGTTGGACTAGTAGCTGTCTAATAAGCAAGCTGTTTTAGTAATGAGTGTTGGTAGTCAATATTTGGTAGTCAGAATGCATGGCCAAATAAAATGGCCGACATTCCCAACTGCCACTTTTAGGTGATGGTGGCTTCTTGTGACTTCGAAGGCCAATGACACCTAGTCTACATCCATCTTATGTGTTGAGCTGACTACCATGAATTTTTTAGGAAAGTCTAGACCTGGTGACAATGCACTCTGAAATTTCTCCTTAAAATTACAGATGCCTAAACTTCCAGTTGTTGTGGGAGCAATAAAAAAATTAATGGCTGACGATCACAACTGCCATCATAGACCGTCTTTTCCTGAATATCTTTACTCTTGAGAAAGAAAGTGCTCCTGGATGGATTTCTTTGCAGTAAATTTTGTTCTAGACCAGGTGCTATATTGAAAATTCTGTTTGCTTATCTCAATGAAGCTTTTTCTTGGTACCAAACTGTATTTGTATTTTAATGATATGAGCATATTGAAAAGTTTATCCTCGAAAAAAATTATAGCTATAAATATTATAGTTGTAAATCAAAACAAAAATTAAGTTGTGGTTAAACAGTTAATGGATTTACATGTACACCAGTGATGCTGTTCAGGGTTCTCCTGCTCTTTCTCCATTTATTTTCTAGGCATTATTTTTGCTGGATTTATATCACCATGTTACTTCTCTGGGAGTTCCTGCTCACCCTCTTTTTCTACAACAGTGTAAACAATGTTGTTGTTTTGCTCTCAGGCTTCTCTTGTTTCTCCAGCTAATGTGAATAGCATATCATTGGTACATGCACAGTGAGTCTTTGTTGTTCTACAAATGTCTCTAATACTATGCTAGGGAAAGTATGTTACTTCTCAAGGAGTCCACTATCACTCCTTTTTTAAATGGCAGACAACAACCTCCCATCCCCCCCAAAAGAACAACAAACAAACAACAATATTAACATTTCATAGTTCATAGGTCTGTGGCTTGCACTTCTGTCCACTAGAGTGATATAGCAGAAGATGGACCTTCCCATACTGCAGAACCATCAATGATGCAGCATACAAACCAAGGGTGGGTGAGTATGCAGAGACACATTCTAACTGGGAGGTAGGGAGATACACTGAAGACAGATAAGTACCTGATCTAACAAACCACTTAGAACCTGCTTACTTCTTATGGAACATGCCCTTCAATCCATTCACTAATTACAGGCACCACATGGTGCTCGGCTTCTAAAAAAAATCTTAAAAATCCACCTGTTTCCACTTTAGAAATAAAACACTGGAAACAAGGTAAAAAAATGCACGATTCTATTGACGATCTTTGGTAAAGAATTTCAAAAAATATAAGGAAGAACCAACCCAGTCATGCTATACTTACTCCTCCCAAGGCAGATCAGCTGAATAACAGTATCTTGACCACCTGAATGGAAACCTGGGCCACAGTTCTTGTCAGAAGAAGAACTGTGCAACTCATACAGAGAGAAACTGGCATGAGAGGTGTATCATTTGCTCTTACTGCAAAGTGCACCTTTGTGTGCTGGAGGAGAGGATCGTTTTTGAATATTTTACAACCTTATTCATTGGAAAAGCGACTGACCTCCAGAAAATTTTGAACTTTAGTTTTGTTGCATCTGGTTGTTTAGTGTGTCTTATTACATGTCATATGTTTTTCTCTGTCCTCTCTGCATGCAATATGTATTGTGTAGTGTGACATTTTTTACTAGTCACACATCCATATTGTGACAATAGTAACACCAATATATTATTACAGCTTCTTAAATAGTGATTTCAGCCACTATTAGGCTTCCAGCGTGCCTTGAATCATTGACTCCAAATGTTACAATGCATGTCGGAAAGGATTATTTAGCCAGGCTTCTATCTAGACTTTTCAATTAGGGGAGGGATTTGTTTTAGTGAGTGGGCAACTGTCAGAAGCAAAGCAAACATATTTGCTGTAAATTACATGTGGGGAATCACCCTCTACTTTTTGTAGGAAATGGGGTCATTTCATATTTATGGGCATCCCTAAGTTTCATACTGATCTGGTGTGTGAGGTCCTGCTGCAATTAAATATTAATCATGGAGCAGGACACCTATCTAGTTGGTAGCTACAAATGACTGACATGATTGGTATATCCCATATTTGCAATATATGTCTTGAGATCATAGGTCACCATGGAAATGAACCACTCCACATCAACATGATCATACCACACATTGGTTGGATGTAGTCAGTTTCATTTGAAAGATGTGAAAAAAATTATCAGCACAAAAGTAAGAAGTAAAAAGTTATGGTGATTAGAGTGATACAACTTTTTTGGTGTGTTTTGTGGTTTTGACGTATAATCTCCCTTTTAAACATGTACAATTTTCACAGGAATATATTTGTGTGTGTGTTCCAAAAATACTCATTTACCAAGTGAATATCACCCTTAGAAAATGCCTCATATTCCCCACTTAAATAATGTCCTCCATAAAAACATCCCCATCCACTAATCTACTGCCATCGTATGATTTCTAGGATTTAGTATTTCTGTAAATATATATGGTCAGTATTTGCATATTAACCAACCATATAAGTTTAGAGAAAGCTGCTTGCAATGTGTATATTGCTTGATACAGAGTTCCGAATAGGGGGATGCAAATGACTGTGTAGCAGGCTTGAGCCCTGCAAGGGGGTCCAAAGGCATGCTCCCACTGAAAATTAGTCTTCTACTATTCTGACACAATCTGGAGCAAATATCATTCACATAACATACTGTCATGCAAAACTGTGTCCACACATGGAAAAAAACTGGTTCTCCTGCCAAGATAATTTTTTGAAATACAGGTTTGTCATACAAATTCACCATGTAATTATTCTGGAAAACTATTTGCCATATAAAATAGACATGAGCAACCCTCCAAAAGATGGCATGGTGAGGGATATGAGAAGTAAACATGGTGTTTTCACACAGATGGGAAGACAAGGGTAGATATCTTGGCATACACAATAGTTCTGAAAGGAAAACATACCCTACTTGACAACAGTAGCAATGTTAATTCTCATTTATCATCCTTTGTTCATTGGTGATGTGCATCTGAGGAAGTTGATCACCTGGGATTATCCTATTAAGGAAGTGATCATTGCTCGTGCCCCTCGGCAGTGCCCTATAAAAATATTCATTATTAATATTGTTACTGTGACCACATGTACAATTTATTTGGAAAAGGCCATAAGTCAGAGAGCATACATAGCAAATGAAAGCCAAAATGGTAAGTATTGCATTGGTGTCAATTGTTGTAATGAGATTCCTAAAGTAATAATCCCACAAAGTCTAGACCTTATGTAACATACACCCAAAGTTGGAAGTTAGTCTAATTTTGAGATGGGCCACCACAGAGCACTGGTGGGAGTTCTTTCTGTTGGTTCAGTTGGTGGAAACTGATGGTGATTAAGCAAAAGCTGCAAGTAACCAATCTTGCTGCAACTCTAGAGAGTGCTGCAACTCTAGAGAGGGGACCAGCAAAGAACACTGTGATCAGCAACATGAGTGATAAAATTAACAAAGTCAGACAGAGGTCACTCGATTTTTTTTTACTAAATGCCAAGTAAAATAGTGTTATCTCAGCATTTAAGCTCGCCTTAAATATACAGCTAGCATGTGAAAGGCTTCTCCCTCTGCCACAAAAAACTGAGAGAATGGCAAGGTGAGACAAAATGAAAACCTGTCCAGCCTCCTCATACTTAGGTAAACTGTAAGCCATCTGGTCCCAAATCATACTTTCTTACAATGTAATCCAACCTTGCATCTCACTACCACACCATATTCCTTTCTGTGTTAAGCGGTATAATATAGCCAGTTGCACATCAGGAAATTCTCAGGAGGTTCCACAAAACACATTACTATTTGCATCATACAAGCATTTGACGTGTATTACCAGTAACAATCGTAGCTCCACATCCATGAAAATCACATGTCACTATTCTTATGGTTATTGCATAGCCTCTTCTGACTGATATCTTATTCGGTACTAAAGAGAGAGGGAGCTAGATAGCATGTTTCCAGCTGCACTATCAGCCACTGTTTATATTGGTGCCAATATTGTTTGATGTTCAGGGAGGATAAGTGCCAGTTGTTTGCTCGGCCAAGTTTTACTAAACTAGAGATGCAGAAACATTGAGCAGTATCCACCCTTTGTAAAACCATTACTTTACCTTGACCAATCGCTACTCTATCAAGAGTGGTAAAGTGTCTGGCTACGGATAGATGCAAGGCAGTTCACAATGCATGAAACACAGATGGAGGACAATGCAATGCAAAAGATATTGCATTGCATTGGACCAAATGACATGAACTCCACCATCCAGTAAATGCGTTTTTAATACAAAAAAATAAAGTGATAATAGGCAAGCAAGCACCATGCCTGATCACAAATGCCAGACACACAGCCTTAAAGATATCAACCTTTGTTTCACACACCCACTGCCCTGGTTAATTGTGTAAAGTAGGCCAGCCCTTGCCAGTAATAATCTATGATTATATTCTTAAAAAATCTCCTATATTTTCTCAAATTCTACTGCATCAATTTCAGGCCCTTGATATCCTCCTGAGCTGAGCTACACTACAGTCTGATAGGTGACTGGGTAGCCTTGTTCTTATTATTTTTAAATGACTAAATGATCATTCCACCAAGGCTGTGTTATTGGAAGCACCAGGAAAAAAGCATAACTTGTTCCATGGTGTCTTTTATGTCGTGCAAAAATGGAGTACTGGTGTTTTTTCCCCATCATAACCCTTTTCTCTTGGCAAACAGCTCTCTTAAAAACTTACCATTCTCCTAGCAATTCTTCTTTCTTGATAATAGCAAGAGAAGAGTATGTAGTCCTTCAAATATTACTCTGCTTTTTCTCCAGAGAAGTTAGCCAAGGTTGACAGCTTAGAGTTACCATAAGTTCTGAGAAGTGTCTCATCACAAGGAAGAAGAGCTGGGTTGAATACTGAGATTGAGACAACAAGCTTGACTACCTCGCTTGAGAAGCAGCTGTTAATGTTTGCTATCAATGTATCAAGGAGAGGTAATAGCCAATTGTACTCGAAACTGTTGAACTGACAACTAAGGTGATTTCCATATGTTGGTCCCCTACTACCTTTGATTGTTATTCCATGCTCAGTTTCTAAGTTCGATATGGCTGTCTCTACTGCAGTACACCAACTGGCATCACTCTCCCTGATGGTATTAATATGATCAAGTGTACTCTTGAGCATAAAGGTAAGCTTACTGAAGTCAGCATCTTCTTCTGCATGAACAAGTTTAAGAGAGCAAGGGCACTGAGAACTTCTGATAGGAGATAACTGCTTGATACACCATTAACACTAGCCAAAAGGGAGTGTATCATATGCCTCAGCATCTCCAGATGACTCGTATAGTGAAAGGGTTTGCAACAATGAGGCAATTCCTTGCAACTTGCCTTAACACAATGCTCATGTGACAGCCACATAATGTCACTAGGCTTCATGATCTTTAGCTTGGAAAAACCAAGAACAGCCTGGATGCCCTTGATTGCCTCAAAGTTTTCGGGGGAATAATAAAACAACTTCCAAACGCTGGTCGTGGTTCCAAAAAACGTCTGTATCTCCTTCACTGATGCAGCTTCCTGGATTGAAGCAAGCTCTAACCTGTAACAAGAACAGTAGATGTAGATTGCATGAGCCGAGGTGGTCTGAATTTGCTTATGAACTCCTCTTGTTTTCTAGCAAATTAAGCAGCACCATCATATCCTTCACCAATCAAGTTTCTTGGATCAAGTTGCTTCTGCTGTAAGAAGGATTATAAAGCTTCTGCAATAGTACTGGCATCTCTAGAATGGACATGAAGTACCATTAAGAAGTGCTCCTCTGGTTTTCCATTAACTAACCATCTGCCACAGATGGATAGCTCTTCTTGAGTACTGATGTCCTGGCACTCATCTGTTAAGATGGAAAAGTAGGGACTCTCTTGGAGGCTACATATAAGCTTTCTTTCGATCCAAATATCAATTGCTTCAATCAACAACCTAGCACTGAATCGTGATGTGTACTGAGTATTAGATGATCCATCACTAAGATGCTTTTCAAGCAATTCATCGCCATTAAGCATTTGGAGCTCAATTAACTCCTTGTGGTTGAGTGTGGAACGATTCTTAGCCAAGAAGTATATGGATCTCATCAATTTAAGAATAATCTCACGATTCTTTTTCTTTTGCTGTTCAGCTTGTTTAGCAGCACCTGCACATTGCATTTCAATGACATTCTGCTGCTCTACATGCTTAGCCATTCGTGCAGTGATTGATGAGTCTTGGTGCCATTTAGATCCACTATGCTGTTTCAGTAGTTCTGTGGTATGGTTCCAATCAATAATTACCCTTGTCGTCCACACACCATTTGCGCTTGGAGGCGGCTTTCCACATTTCTTACAAAGAGTACAAATCATGCCAACTTTAGGATCTTCACACTGAACCCAAGGATAAACTTTCTCCCAAACTTTCTTGTAGCTTAGCTTTTTTTTGTAACATTTCTTCTTATATTATACCGATAATTTATTAGAGACGGGGCATGTCATGACTGTCTTGCTCTTGTCTACACGACAGAGTAATTCCTTTGTATCAGACTCTTCACCACTAGATTTATCTGACTGTTCCTTCTGAGTTCTCTTTCCTAAATACTTTCTGATATCCATTACATTCTGCTCACAATTAGCTGAGAAAGAGTAGCATAAAATTCATTGGTGGAAGTGTAGGTTCCATAGCTTAGTAATGATTACAAAATACAAGCAACTCTAAAGTCAGGTACTACAGGTACTACAGTGCACTTATATTTAATCAAACAACTAACAATGACTATTGTTCTGAAACAATAGACTTTTGATGTCCAGCCAGATCAGGCACTACATGTGTTAAGATATGATGAGGTGATGACCAGTGGTACAGCATAAGTAGGAAAAAATTGGAACTTTGTCTGTGTATGTGTTCTTTTTGTGCGATGTATTTCCGGTAACACATGTGGGTGAGTTAACACACCTAAGACCACTGCACACCCAAATGTTCCAAGTAGAAAAACATTAATTCAGTAGGATGCTACATGCACTCCCACCATGCTCTTTTGCCCATGCTAGTAATTCCAAAACCATAAAGAAAACTCCAACCTTCGCTCACCCCAGTGTGGCTTTTCACTCATTAAACCCCCTATGACTCAAGATCAAGGAGAAGGTAAGGTGAAAATACATACAATAAACCTGGTAGCAGCCGGCTCTCCTCTTACAGACATGGGATTTGTTTGAGTATTCTGCTCAATACAGTGGGGCATCCGTAACACTTTTGCTTTCCTTGACTATTCCCTTCCTTCCAGGTGGGAAAAAAATTCCATGGGATTTTGGTCAATTCCGTGGTGCACATGGGATAGGGTTGGGACTCACAGAGATCAGTGGTACTTGAGTCCTCTGCACACTAGATAAAGTGTTGTGCTAAACTATAATAAAGACCGATAAATCCCCCCCCCCCCCTGACAAAAATGTCTGCATACATCCCCGACTAGTATATATAAGTAGGAATGATTAAGCATCATCGAACAGTTATGGTATAACCGTCCCACATCCAAAATATTTTTCCGAGCATGAAATGCCAAATGGGTACACCGGTACCCTAGCGATAGTTTTACATTTATCAGCACTAAAAGACAATATTGGCTTTAAAAATGTAATTTATCATTTCCTCCCTTTCGACATGCGCTTCTGCCCTTTTTGCGGTGTTATAGCGATACAAATATCAACATGATACAGCTAATTAATAGTCCCCTTTAGTATCATACCTATCTTGGTTCACCCTAAATGAAAATTCAGCTTAGATCCAGCCCTAGGGATCTGGTTCATAATTTTTTTCATACAAGTTTTCACACACACACACACAGAGACACGCTCTCACACTAACACACATGCAGGTCTGATTTTGAAAAATAATTCTTCCTATAAAATGCGCGAAAGTGTACGGGGGTACAGGTGTATTTTATTGCAATAGTATATGTTGCAATAGTATATGTATTCAAAAAGAACAAACAGAAACCATTTTACAGGTAAAAGATGTGCAACATACTAATTTGTAAACATGAGAGAGGAATAGTTTGAAACAGATTTGTTTGATGCATAGGGATATCATCACATATGTTTAGAGAATGTCTTTACCTCTTTATGCCTTCCGAAGGTTAAATGGATTTAGCCTTGTTCTTTTATGACAGGTCAATCCAATAGAGTATTTTTTTAATTAAAAACATTTTTTGTTCTTTGTGTGCTGTACGTTAAATACCAGAGAGTATATGGAAGATTTTACAGACTCGACTACAGATGCCCAAATTGGTTTGTGGCTTGCAAAACCACGTAGCTGTGATGTAGCGTTTTTAATTTTTTGTTATGTGAAGCATTCCTGAGTTATGGTGATTAGAAGAGGTGGGGTCACAGGTATTGCGTGGGCACTTTCATAAATCATCTTAAAGCACACACAATAAGCAACAAGTTGGTATCAAAAGTATCAGCACAGAAGAAAGGGGGGAAAAATTATGACAGCTAAAAATATGTGTTTAAATTTCGGTGGTTTCGGGCTTAGTCCCTCCTTAAAAAGGATATGATCAACCTGGAGATTTCAAGAAGACTCGCACGCATCAACTGGGAATGCAACAGATTTGGAAATATTTGTCAATGAAGAAGGAAATTGTTACAGATTCGAAGACCAAAAAATGAAAACCTGAATACACAAGAAAACTGTGTAGTTAAAAGCTGTTAGGGAAAGATTGTGGAATTTTTAATCCCCAAAACTTCACAATTCATATGCATGTTCCTCCATACTCTGGCATTGGAGGTGATGCAAGTTATTTCTGGTACAGGAACTATTATCAATCTTGGTAGTATCCCAATTACTTGCATGTGTCTTATTGCTCTCTTTCTAGGACAGCAAGATGACTGGCTACATAGTTAACATATATAGAAAGCACTCATAGAAAGGTTAACTGATGCATTTAGTAGAGGAGGGTAGTGCTAATAATGGAGAGCATAATGTAAGCAATATACAGTGTCAAGAATGCAAACAACCTCTAACAAGTTTGTGTCAGCTTCTAATGGTATTCCCTTTATTACTCTGACAATTTCTGCAGAAAGGACTGGTGATGACCTCATTCTTATTATGGTGTGCTTCTCATCTTCAAGGGAAGCAGCTTCAAAGTAGCTACTATTAACAAAACTCCTTACTTCCTCTTGCACATTTCCATTTCACAATTTGTCACATGTAGGAATATATAGCATACAATTCTTGGCTACTTCACCATATCACAATCCAACTATTACATCATGGCATCTAAATGTACAGATCAGTAATGTATTAGCTAGGGCTAGACTAGAATGTGGAGCAATACAATAAACCAATGCTAGGATTTTAAATTCTGTCCGATAGGGAATCATGCTAAAATAATCAAGCTAATATATTCCTTCACCTTTGCCCTCTTGTCTCTCTCTCTCTTGCACCTTCACTTGTCACTCACCTTGCATTCACTACTAGTAAGTTTGACCCTTATTTCAAAATGGCGATACAGCTAAAGCAACTTCTTAGTATCTTAAATGGTGATTTTGGAGATAAATCCAGAAACAAGCCTCTTGCACCTATAAAAATCATGTGCATTTTTTAATTTTGCAAGGGAGATTTGGCAAAAATTCCCATTTCACATACTTTTTCTTCCTATTTTTTTCCTTATTTCCTCCTCCTCTTCTTTTTCAATATTTTATTAATCAAATTATGAAAATTTGTTGAAAATGAAATCAATAATATGAATGGAATAATTAAGTTCATTGTAAAAAAAAAAGATTGTATCTTTTTTACTGGGAATGTCCTCTGTCTGACAGGACTTCCTCCTCTCTCTTATGGTGGCATTGCAGCTGAATAAAAAGTAGGAAACCAACTGTTTCAAGTAGCCCAGTGTTTTTGAAACCTTTACTCAAGTGTTATTAGCTACAAATCTTGTACATATTGCAGATGTAGACAACAAATTATTTCTCCTTAAATAACTAATCCATATCATCCACTGATCCAATGCTGGAGCAATACTTGCCAGAGTGGATGAAGCCATCAGATCCGCAGAACCAAAGACCAAACAAAATAGGAAAAAAAGATCCCACCAAGACGTTCGCACAATTTTGACGATTACGCCAAATCTCACTCGCAATATAAAAAATTGCTGATGATTTTTAGAATTGCAAGAGGCTTGTTTCCAGATTGATCTGGTTTCTACTACAAAAATATTTCCAGCATGCCATGAATCTTTTGTGAAGGGAAATGGTCAAAAACTTTGCTCCCAATATCCAGTTGTCAATAGGAGAGAGGAGGGAAGATGAGGAAGGGAAAAGAAATCCATTTATAACCTCACCATACGATAACTTCTTCCTTCTCTGCCACCACTTCCCCAAACAATACACAACATACTGACCCACCTCCACCAACACTCTTTTGCTTACTCCCTCCACACCTTTTCCCAACAGTAAAGCCACCTTTCCTTTGTTACCCACTTTCCTAAATTCATCCAGTAACTCTCCAGCCCCCATAATTCTGCTTACATCATCCACGAACACGTTGATCCCTCTCAAATTCCCCACAAACCACCAAGAAATGGACTACATCCTCCTCTACACTACTATCACACATTACACACCTCTTGTCTCTAATAGTTCTACATCTCTTTTTGTCTAATAACAACCGAGCTGAACCAATTCTGAATCAGAACAGCAACCTCACACCTTCCTGATCCTGTAGTGACCTAACATCTCGCCACCCCAATGGAGAGATGTACCACTTCAATGTGCTCTTACTATTTACTTCCTCATTCCAGTCCTTCTCATTTATTCTTAATATATTCCTTCCACCTATGCACCGACCTAGCGTCATCATCTATCTCCTCAAAACCTCACACACTTCCCATTTCTCTATTCCTCCATCCTTTCATTGTTTACTTACCACCATCTTCACATGTCTGCTCTCTTTCTTGGTCTTCAATCACTTTCCGGACAAAAACTTCATCTCTTCCCTCCTCTCCTCCAGTTTCCTTCATCACAGATCTCCCAGCACTGCCACTCCTACTTCTGTAATGCTTGCCCCCAACAATCTCCTACCTACTCTCATCTCATTTAGGACTGTACCAATTCCAGCTTCCTACATATCCTACATCCTCCTGTTAACCACACTTCTGCTGCATACTCCATACTCAATCTTCTTGGAAGCTCCCACACCATCCTTTCTACTTTCATGACTGTTAACTCTGCTCATCCATACCACCTTTCCAACCCACTCTTGTGCCTTCTTTACTACCTTCTCTAACTGCACATTTCCCCATAGCTTTCTATCAAACAATACCCCCAAAGTACTTGAACCTTCTTCCTCTTCCACTGCTTCCTCATCAATTTTCAAACTCCCTTCCCCCTTCCCAGTCTCCATAACCTTACTCATTTTCCTATTAAACTTAATCATCCACCTTAACATATATGCTAGTTACAATGTACCATATCTAACAACGCCTACAGTGGACTCAACATTCTATTAGGAATATACCGACCAAAAACCTGGCACCTAAAAAATTGTGGTTGCTAGCATTACGCTTGCCACCGTCGGCAACGTAAAATACGCATGCGCAAAGAACCCACTAGCTCACAATTTTCATGCAATCGTCGGGCTCGACGCATGCGAAGGTATTATTTCGTCGCTAAAAAAAACTTCGGTCCACAAGAGCCTAAAAAGAGCTAATTCGTCGATTACAAGAAGCAAAGATACCCTCTTGTTATTTGCGTGTCATCGTTGGGAACGCGAAGACGCATGCGCAAAGTATCGTCGCATAGCGCATTTGCGGGGAAGTGGTAAAATCTGGACTCCAATACTGGATTCTGGACAGGACTGGATTCTGAGACTTTGGACTTTATGTACGTAGTAATCATCAATTCCGTTGTTGGGATTACCTACTGCTTGAACGACAAGAGAGCAATTAGGTGCTCAACCATGCATTTGCTCCAATCTAGGTTAGGGCTAGAGGTATAGTCATTTCAAGGGATAGTCAGATTATGAATTGATGAAGATGAAGAACTCTGGACAGTAATCTTTTACGCACACTAATACTACTTCTATTAGATACTTGCAGACCTATCCATGATGTCAAGTGCACAAAAAATTAATCAAATTCATATTTAAGATTGATGCCCTTGCATAGTTGTGAGAGAAAACCAACTTTTAATTTGAGTAAATTAAGATAGTACATGTAAACAGTGAATGAAACAATTGCCATGTTCATAAGGGGCCAAGATCAGTGAAGTACCTACTTCGAACTTAGTCTGACAGGGCTCACAAGGGCAACAAAGTAAAGCAGTATTAGTACTAATTGGTATAGTAGATTTTCAAAGCAAATGATAAAAAAAAATTGAAATAGAGGCAATAAATACTGATTTAGAGATGAACTAATTGAAACAAGCAAGATGAGTTACAACACATACATTAGTCTATGGTTGCTAGATTAGTTTAAGTTCTTGTTTAGGTCTAAAGCTCACATAGGAGTATGCAAATATCATTTTCGGAACATCATCCAACAGACTGTGTATTTGGTACTTTCAGAGATCAGGCAGGATTGTACGAAGCCCCAGACAGGATCTGCGATAGCAAATGACAGAGGGCCCCAATTTCCTGTGTGGTCGGTAGGTTTTAGCTATACCTCTGGCATCTAGGTCACTCATCAATATTTGATATTTCTGTTTCTCACTCTTTCTCAGTGTGCATTTTTGAGAGATACAGGAGAGTTGAATTATCCTTGTCAAGTGAAGATACAACTAGTAAATGTGTGTGTAAAATTGGCTGGGTGAGCCATTCTCATGCACAGAGCTGTGTACCCTGCATGCAATCATGAAATGGAACGGTAAGTTCTAACTAAATAAAGCCACATGAACAATATTCATTGTTTCTCATCCTTGGACCTGTGAGATCGTAATGTGGGTGGCTATTTACTACCTTAATTTATAGTTCAAAGGCCAAATAAACTGGAATCACCCGGCAAATCCCCCTGGAAATCTCCCATGTGCCACAAAACGTTACAAAAAAAAATAGTATAGGAATATGATCAACTTTTGGCAGAGATAATACTTTTGACGACAACTTTGGCTTATCTGAGGATAAAAGTATCGATGATGATAATGGCAATTTTTCCTACCTTGGGAAGAGCAGAATAGATCATAAAGCCGTACTTCTGACAGGCAGAAAGGGGGCACCTGACTTATCTTCTGGAAAATGATCACATATCCATATCACTTCTTCAAGACTTTCATTCCAGTCCTAATTTGGACTACAACTAAAGGCTTCAGATTAGGCAGCTAGATTAGTCTCCCATGGCCAGCTATAGTTAACTAGAATTGACGAAAGTGCATGCTCAGGAAATAAAATGAGGGTTTGGTCATGTGACCAATACTTGGCCCTAATTAATGATTTAATCTTCAAAATACTGAGCATGTCGCTTCTCTCTCTTTCCCTGCTAGGTGGAATCCTAACAATGGAAATAATGACAACTTGCACAAGCCAAAGTCTCAGAATCCAGTCCAGTCCAATCCAGTCCAGAATCCAGTATAGGAGTCCAGATTTTATCACATCCGATGGCCACAAAAATCCTAAAATGAGCCACCATTCCAGGAAGAAAATTAAAACTTTCCTGTGTGTTTCTTATTGTCCACACAACATTCAGCAGAAAAATGTGGCCTAGGGCTACATTTTTATGTATCATTATTCACCAATAAGAGACATATGCCTTACCTTCTGTCTGAACGTCTTTAACTCAGTAATCTATTTGCCTCTCTTCCAGCTTATGGCGCTCCCTAATGCCTCATCCAACCTTCTATTGCCTTGTAGAGGAAAATCATCGCCTCCTTTTTCCCATTTCTGTGTCGTTATTCAGCCATATGCTCAACATGACTCATACTCAGTTTTTGTATCAGCCATTTTCACAAATTCGTCGGCAAAAACTTTCCATAACAATTTTTTTATATCAGTTTGAAAACATAAATAGTCTATTATCATATAAGTGACCCACTGAGTGCTCATTTCAAGTTTGGTGATTTAACATTACGAACTCTGGGAGGAGTTCATTGACATACTAACGTATATAGATACATATATACAAATGCCTCAGTTCCAATAATCAACATTATTAACATTGCATTATCCATTGCCTACTAAGTCCATACTAATATACAAAATGTACCTTATTTTAGTAGGACAGAAACTTCTTGATGTGCACACCTATTGCACAATCCATAAGCTCAACAGAGTGGTAACAAATTCGAACATTCTTTTACTTTGCATATGCAAAAGATATTTGCCAATTGATTTTCCTCATCTTAGATAGTTAAAGATTTCAAAGAAATTCTAAGTGCTGATGCAATAGGAGATATGCATATCAGTGTCTTGAAAATAGAAGCCATGCTTAAGCCAAGACTAGAAAAAACTGTGCTGCTTGCTTCAAAAGAAAAGAAAGAAAAAAAAAAAAAAAACTCCTAAAATAACACATTTTTACTGAAAATTACTCACACACATTTTTAGACCTTGGGAATCATAATATATCATAAAAGTTGTGTGAGCATTCTAATTGTGCTAAATCATGTGTTGGCAGCACAAATTAAAAACATGATTTTCTATGTATTGACAATTTGTGACATGAAAAAAGGTTTACTAAACATATTGAATGCATCTAGCTGGTGGAAGAGTGGGTCTATTCAAATACTTCAAGTAAAAAGCCACACTTCTAACAGCTGAGCAAATAAGGTTAAAGAAAAGACAGACTGAAGAAATTAACAAACACATCGAGTCTGAGCTGGAAAAGGAAGGCTATGCAGCACTCCAAGGCAATAAGAGCCAAACTTGGCAAATATGGTGCAATTAATGGAACTGCTGCTAGGAGGCATTTCAAAGAAAAAATAGGTAAGCTATCTGAAAGGACAGTAAGGAAATTATGCTGCTGAGCTCTCCGCACATACTAAAAATGGTGACTTCACAAACGGAGAGGAAGGCCCTGCTAATCTTTGGGTGAGAGCCATGGTAGTGGTGTCCAAAAGTATGTTCAAGCACTTTGAAAGGCTGTTACACCTATTTGTGCACATTTTTATGGCTGCAGCTGATAGCATTATTGTAGCGAAGGATAGAACTAGCGAGGGATAGAACTAGCAAAGGATACAAATTTGTTAATTGAAAATGGTGGCCACATTTCTCTGGCCACATTTCTTTGACCAGGGGATGGGCCTATAGAAAAGTTACCACTAAGACAAGCATTCCTAGCGAAAAAGGATTTTAAAAAAGGAAAGGAAAGTTCCTGTTACAAATTTCTGGGATATCAGAGAAGAACAGATCCCAGCCGAGTTAGTCCTTGAATTGGGACCAGACTAATCTACAGTGCGTTCCATGTATCAATTGGACACTTGACAAGAACGGTGCTGAACAAGTAGAAGTAGCTAGTTTGAAAGCTAAGAGGGTGATAACAGCCATATTTACATCTATTATAAGTGGTGATTTCTTGCCAATGCAATTCTCTACACTGGTGAGAACTCTAGATGGCATCCCATTTTTTTAGAATTCCCACCTGGATTTGACATATGGCATTCTCCCAACCATTAATCTACTCAAGAGACATCATTGAGATTTTTGAAGAACATTATCTTACCCATGTGGAGAAGACTTGAGCAAAATTGAACTTCCCTCCAGATCAGCCAGCCTGTCTTAGATGTTTCGTGTGGTCAGACTGTTCAAGAAATATATTAGCTATTGGAGAAACACTGCATTTATGTGGTTTTAGTGCCCAGTAATTGGACAGACCAATTACAACCCTTAGAACTCAGAGTTAATTAGCAAACCTGCGAAGGACAACGTGAGACGAAGTTCTGTTCTTGGTATGCCCAGAAAATGAAAAAGCAAGTTGAAGCAAGAAAAAGTCTTGATGAAGTTTCCGTAGATGTCGAGATGAGTGTTGTTAAAGAGATTGGAGCACATTAGTTAGTTTTGTATAACTACCTTTTGAATCATCCTGATATTTGCAAGAATGATTTTGATCGAAGCGGGATCAATGATGTTTTATCTAGTCCTACTCTCATACACGAATTATCACTATCTAATGAAGAGGACCCTTTTGACGGACTGACATCAGATTCAGGTTAGACCTGATTTACACTCAACTTGATCACATTCAATCACAAAAATGATGATCATAATCAAGAGTATTTAAAAATAAACAGCTATATTGGATTGACCTGTTAAAAGAGAAAGGAAACAGGTCAGCATCGATGTAGACCAAAGCCAGTTCGATTCCTTTATCATCTAAAATAATATACAACAATATTGTGCTGTGCTTGTGGTTGCAATCCGTGATCTTAAAATTAGTACAATATTGGGATAATTTTCAATTGTAAAGTGGATCTAACTGGCTGTGGTCTACATCGGTGCAGTCTTATTTCAGTTCTTTGTTAACCAGGCAATCCAATTTAGCTGTTTGTAAAAAAAAAAATTCTCATTTCAAGTGTTTCTATGTTCGTTAGTTTTGTTGTTTCTTACATTGTAGTTTAGTAGTGGAGGACTTCATCAAATGTGGGCCGATTGGTGGAGGGTCTCCTAGGCATTTAAACACTTTCTTAAATACTTATTGCTACTGTATACTATACAGATATCATTACATGCTAAATTGTTGCTATTGCTGACTGTCCTCATGTATATTATGTTGTCCACCACAAAATAATCAGAACATACCATATCTTGTTGCTATTGTTGACTGCAACCATGAAGACCTACAGCTTCTTTTGAGGACTTGGGAAACATGCACAGGAGAAACAACAACATATATTTTGGTAGGGGGTCACCTATGGCTTCCATTACACATGGGAACAGTTGGCCAAGAGCAAGAACTCTGCAAACCAAATAACTGAATTAAGCGAGAGTCATTCGTTGTGAAGGGAATTATCAACGTTGTATTTTGACAATACTTACACTTTTGTCATTTTTTGTGTTTTTTTTCTTTACTGGATTGAGGAAAGAAGTAGTCGTGGACGTTTATTTGAAAATTTAGGGTTTTCTGGCTAAAATTGTAATAATGAGAGGGCCTATTGTACACCAGCTATGCAGAGGAAGAAACAGAGGAACACAGAAACATTCTTGAAGATGAAATTCACTTTTTTTTTGCAGTGCCAATTCATTACCTTAGCAAAGCATTCAAAGCACTCTTACAGTCTTTTTGGAGCTAATATCTGCTGGAACTGCCATTATAAGCATTGCTTGTGGGTGGTAGCCATTTTAAAAAGGGGGTCAATCCAATATAGGGAGTACATAGAAATTATCTTTAATATTAGCTGGTTGATTTGATCATCCTCAAGTTATTATGCTTATTGGGATCCTCTTTCTTATTCAAAGCTCTACATGCAGCATACTATAATACACATAGATATATGTAAAACACTAACATGTACAAATTTGGCAATATTTCATGACAAAATTGGAATTTTTTTTTTAACCTATATCTATGGACCTTTGATTAACACGAATTTGATTCCATGATTTAATTTTTGATGTATTTTTAATCCAAAACACATGAATTTGGTACAACATGAATTTCATGATTTACAGTAATACCATTTTCTGACCAGGCAGATAATCTTTTTGCTTAGCATGTATTTGGACTGTGCCATTTGGTGCTTTCACTTTTAAGCTGAACAACACAGCTGGTTAATATATTGCCTTGGGAATATTCAGCTGGTTAATATATTGCCTTGGGAATATTCAGCTGGTTAATATATTGCCTTGGGAATATTCAGCTGGTTAATATATTGCCTTGGGGATATTCAGCTGGTTAATATATTGCCTTGGGGATATTCAGCTGGTTAATATATTGCCTTGGGAATATTCAGCTGGTTAATATATTGCCTTGGGGATATTCAGCTGGTTAATATATTGCCTTGGGGATATTCAGCTGGTTAATATATTGCCTTGGGGATATTCAGCTGGTTAATATATTGCCTTGGGGATATTCAGCTGGTTAATATATTGCCTTGGGAAATTCAGCTGGTTAATATATTGCCTTGGAAATATTCAGCTGGTTAATATATTGCCTTGGGAATATTCAGCTGGTGGTATAATTCACCAGAATATTTTGTACATGAAGTATATAGTTGCTTGCAGTTCTGCATTGAATTGTTGTTGTTGTTTTTAAGGACAAAAAGAAGGATATGACTGATTGATATATCACTGGGGTTTATCCAACTCAGGAGGTCGTGAAGTTTCTCCTACTTCATTGTAGTAGTATATTGGTGATCACCTAGGTGACCCAGAACCCTTATTCTCTAAATTAATAGTGTATAGACCCCCATTCTGTGGCAAACAAAATCCACATGCACACCTGCGGCAGTCTTGATTGGTGGTAGTCACACATTTTCTATCCTGTACACAGACACATAATGTTCTCATGCTCAGAAGCGATGGCCCAGACCATGCACTATTGTAGATACACATTCCTGACAAAGGTATTCGATGTTCCAAGTGGCATTCATGGGATGCACAGGCCATGACCCAATCGTAGTCACTCACACTCCATGCTTAGTACAGAATAGTACAGTGTTTGATCTTGTCCACATAGCTACCATGGGAGGAATCAACCATAGTCTAGTTGTAGTCACATGTACCCAAGATGTATGTTCTCTGTATAGCCAACCCCCACAACATGGCTGCATTGTAGTTGTGTACCATCCAAGTTTGCACGATAAGCAAGAGGTAGCATTTTGATTTTTTCTGCACTCCATAAGGTACCAGGTAATTCACTGTGAGCTTGTTGTGGCATGCTATAGGCATGCACAGGGTGTGCAACATCATTTTACTTAGAACTGAAAAGTTAAGGTGGTAATAACAGGTTGTGCTCATAGGAGAACACGGCACTCCACTACCGTAATTACAGTCATTGTTTGTCTCCCTGGTGTGGCCTCTCCTGAGATTATGGTCTATGAATTCACAGCAAGAATAAACTCTTCAAACTGTTAATATCATTAGAATACAAATGCAATAAAGTCATATATAAAAAAATTTAAATTTTTATTTTAAACAAACAAATCAAATTTATTAATTTTTTTTTTACTTGTAAAAGACAGATATTTAAAATCAGCGATCAAACTCACGGATGCTCATTCTTGAAATACACCAATGTTCTCATTCCAAATTTTTAACTGACTAACTAACTGCTGATATAAAGACTTATTGAGCTGCTCAATCTCAGCTAAAAACTCATATCCTCCCTTTGCCATCTCGATGCATACATAAATACATAGCACATATGGTCATCCAACGTCTAGCCCTTCTGGCAACTCCAATTGTAGTTCTGTTTTAGCCACTACTTTAATTTGGTATTCCCTACACTCATTCCTCTCTCTCCTTCCTGCAGCTTCACACATTCTTTCCAGATATATGTTGGGTTGGTCACTTGGTCAAAGTTTTGGAATGGGAACATTAATGTATTAATAGAATGAGCATCCATGGGTTCGATCCCGCTCTCAAGCATTTTACTCCCTCTCCCCCCATTCTCTTTTATCTCTCTCTGCCATATTTGATGACATATATGTCTCTACATTGCCAGTGTAATGCTAAATCCTATTGCCATATTACTCCTCTTACACCGTACTTCACAAGCGCAGTCTCGCGATTACACAGATATATTACGCTCAGGCTGCCAATGTTGAGAACTTAGAAAGACCATGGTGTATACCTACACAAGGTGGAGCACTGCATCTGGAATACTACATACAGCTGTAACACACTTGCCAAGGAGCATAGTGAAATTCAAATAATTAGTGGCAGATTTTACATTATTGGTATGTAGCTATTAGCTAGTGTCGAAAACAAATGACACGTTTTTGTTAGCACAATGAATTATAATGTAACCTTGAGCCTGATACACTATGCTAAGTGGGGAAAAGGAGCACCAAAATTTCTGTATGAACACAAAAACCTGTCAAGAAGTCTTCTCCAGCATATGCAGTTGTTTGGGATTTCTCTACGCATAATTTGGATGGGTTATCCTTTATGATTGAGTGTATGATCTGGGAGATTTATTTATGATATATGGTGACAATATATTTGGTAGTGTGGAAAAAATGGAATCTCTTGAGCTAGACTTTAAAAAATAAAAGGCTGGGTTGGAAGCTATCCTACTGTCAGGCTTGGTACACCACATTTTATTTCTGCCTGCCAAATTGTAGATCTTTTAAAACCATGTGACTATTTGCAGCTGTGCGCACTGTATGTTGGATTGTTGGAGTAGCCCAACCATTTTGTTTAGTGAATGAAGTGTTCTGAGGATTCTGACTGAGGCTAATGGGAAGCTGGATTATGAATGCCCGGGAATTTTTTTTATGAACATAGTATTCACAGCAAACAATGCATTTGTTAGCTTCCATATCAGTACTGGACAAGCATTGGTCATCTAGCAAACTAGTTGGAATCAAAAGGATCATTAAAAGGAAAAGATGAAAAAAGAAACAAAAAAAACTGAACACAGCTTGCATTGTAACTGTGTATTATCTGTCATGTGTCTTTTGTTATGTCAATGCATTCCTTTCTGTCTCGGAATGTTGGCAACCAGACCAAGCAGTTTATTTCCCTCCCTCTGTTTTCTGTATAAACCGCCTGGCTGATGAGACTAATAATAAAATGGTGGAGCAAATGTAAGAGGAGTTTATACTTCAGCTAAAACTGCTTCTTTACTGCCTAAATGAAGGTTTCAGCTGATGTTTTCTCCAAAATAACTCCAAGTCTGCCTTGGATACTTCACTAAGGTTGTAAACCAGTTGAAAGTTTGAAAAAAAGCATGAAATTCATCGTTAAGGATCATATGTCTCTTTTTCTTCCTTCACATAACTTCATACAACAGGTCCATTCATAAAAATATTAAAACCAGAAAACTCCAAATGTTCCAATGACTTGTCCTTTTTGTCGATCCAGTGAACCAAAAATAAAAATGGTAAAAAGTGGTATATGCTGATAAAACCGAATTACCATTTAAGACTTAAATACCATTAAAACCGAACACACTCGTACTAGCGTGTTTATTATCATGCTAGCACAATGAATGACTTGCACTTAATTCAGCCATTTAGTTTGTGGAGTTCTCGCTTCTGGTCCAAAAAAGGTCATAGCTGATCCTCTGCCAAAACATCCATTGTTTGGTAGGTAGTGTTCTCCTGTGCAATGTGCAATGTGACAAAGTCCTTGAAAAGAGGCTGTAGCTGAACCTACATGGGACAGTCTACAATAGCAACATGATATGCCATGTTCTATTGTGTCTATGGGTACAGTCAAAAATAGCAACAATACCATGTGTGGATATGTGTTAGTAAGTGTAGTATGCAACTACAATAAACATGTATCTAAAAGCCAAGGAGATCCATCTAACACTCAGCTCACACTTGATGTAGTCCTCCACCACCACTCCTCACTGCTCAACTGTAATATACAGAAACAACGAAACAAACCAACAAACCAACAAAAATAACTTGAAACAAAAACAAGCAGACCACATTGACATTGAAAAGGAAAGGTAACAAGACTGTACCCATATAGACCACAACCAGTTGGATTCCCTCTTACCGTTTAAAAATCATGTGCATTAATATTTTTCAGATTTTACCAACGTAGTGCTTAGCAACCACAAAAAGCAGCATATATTTCAAATAGTAAAGGGGTATTAACTAGGTCTACATGGGTACAGTCTCGTTTCCTATCTTTTTAATTAACAGTCCATCCAATTTTGTTGTATACTTTTACATTTGTTCTTGTATACTTTGTTTCTCATACTAGTCATGTGACTATATTTTTGTGAGAGCCTATTACACACACCAGCAAAGAACCATCTCAATGAGAAGGTTAAACATCTGGTCCTGTTCACAATTGATGAGCATCAGATAGTATTACGTGAACTCATGACATCAATGGTTCTCACCAAGATCAGAAGTATACCTTGGCACGCCTTGCACAAGATTATTATGTGACCAAGATTATTGTGTAAGCATTTAGGTATAGTTATGGTGTAATATCACGAATATTAAAAAAAAAAAATTTTTAAAAAATTATAAAATTTTTAATAAAGTCCTATAGCTGATGAGATTAAATGATTGGGGAAAAATTGGTCACAGCAATATTTTGTGATGTAAAATAGCAATTAATTAGTATCACTGCTGATGTGCCAAATACTTGAGATGATTAAGACCATACTGGATTTATATCCAATCAAAGTTTCAAACTGGCAGCTAATTTTCTTTGACTGTGTGCCATACAACATGTTACATGCACCAGATTGGACAAAGCCCTGCAAATCGGTAGAAGTACGCTTATTGTGAAACCAAGGGCATTTGTAACTGATAATGAAATGATTATGCTAGATATTTTTCTCAGTGTTGAATGAAATGCTGTATTTGTTCGATAAAGGTCGGCCGCTCTCCTTGAGCAGAAATTCTCTTGGCACTCTAATAGTGACCTCTCCTGTAAAACAAACACCACCCAGGAATAACCTGCTCCTCATGATTTTGACCATTAACTTAACTTTGAAACTGCATAGAGTAGTTTGGGAAAGTGAGTCTTGAAATTTGGTCTCCACTGGAAATAAAGAGATATCTAACACCAGTAGCATTCTAATACTAAACAGGACAATTGCTGCGGAATTTAGTCTCCACTGGAAGTAGTGAAAAATCATACACCACCAGCAGCGATTATGACTACTCACTTTTTTGCTTTTTGATTTATGTCGATGACGATGACACATGCCACTGTAAACCTCGCCATTTCAGCGATTTTGGTGTTTTTCTAGAAATAGAAGGTTAGGTGCAGCCTTGCTAGCAAACAGCTTCAGTTAGATTTCAATGTGTGACCTCTAGCATTGCTTCTTGCTAATGGCTACCAAATTACTTTCTATGTGCCGATATCTGCTGTTGTCAATAACAAGAAATTCACATGCGTGGATATGTCTGCTATCAGCTCTATAGTTCACTGCCATCCGCCAATTTAAAATAGATGTCAAAGCAATATGGGGATTATTAGCATATTTACTCTTGAATGAGTATAAAAAAGTATGCGATAGCTCCTTTTCAGTCTTTAGTGTTTTAGTAATAGGTAATTCAAACACAATTTCCAAAAACGAATTCACATAGTCACATTGTTATTATACTATTGTTATGTACTTACAGATGGGGGATTCTTGGCATAAACCTCATTGGCCCATTTGCAGCCAGCGATAATGGCCACAAATATGTTTGCACTGTGACTGATCCCTTTTATGAAGTGGTTATTTGCTCGGCCCATCAAGTCGAAGTCTGCTGCTGAATTTGCTTGTGTAATTCTCAAGTTCATCAGCAGTTATGGTCCTCCCATGGAAAATTATAATGGACCAGGGCCGTGAATTTTTGACCCAGGTTAGTAGCACTAGAACTGAATGCAATGCTTAATGTTGTGAGCGAAGTAGCAGTCGAGCAGAAATTTATTTATTTAATGTATTTAAACAATTATCTTTTTTTTAAGTATATTTTGCAGCCATTTTTTAATTCATGTGCTGTGATAAGCTTAGTTCAAATAAAAGCTTTATAGATTGAATTTAGTTTTTTTACTGATAAAAAGGTCAGCACAGGATACAAAGAGTTCACTATACCTAGCCATATTTAATATTTCTTTGCCAGGAAAGGTTGGGCTACTCTTAACCAATTACACTCTGACTTTATTCATGGATTTTTAGAACAATTATATTTATGGCTAAATATAACTTTTTTTTAGAATAAACTTTTTCAAACTGTCCATAAAATTAGAATGGAAATACAATAAGCTGCAGTTTGGTATATGAATCAGCATTATTGAGGTAAACAAATACAAGCTATGCATCTGTACGTCGACAATAAACTTACAGCAAAACATCCATAGGAGCGACTCTTTTCTCTAGAATAATAGGAATCTGACTTACTTCTAGTAGCACTGGTATCTGTCCAGCTGAAGAGCATCCAGAAACTCTCATGAAGGCCTAGAAGAGACAAATCTTGATTGAGTGGGTGAACGAGTCAGCCATTGGTTTTTGTTTTTTTTCATATTTGAATGATGGAGAACTCTCTCCTGGCCATGTGCTGGTAAAAATACAGTGTGCAATGATCATTTTTTAATATATATTTTTGTGACCAATTTACTTATTTACTGCATTTGCCACCCACTGTGTTTAATTGGTTAATATTGCTCTAAAATCTTCAGTCAGGTTGCTTCCTCTTTACAGTAAATGTTCAGAATGTGTACTGCTGTGTGAACTAGTGGTCTATACTCTTTTCCCCTTTTTTGACAACTCGGGTCAATGATTCATTTTTGTTGCCTTTTAGGTGAAACAAATGATGTATTCCGCGTACCATCCCGAAAGCAATGGCCAAGATGCGCGAACAAATACAATCCTCTAGCGCCCATTCTTTCTTTTAAGCACCTATAAATTTGCTGTGTCTGTGGGGGCTGCATTTAGCACCGTAGCATGAATATGCATGAACTTTAATTTTTTTAATTTGCATGCCAAATACTGGTGGAAGGATTAATGCAACAGTAGAGGTGAGAAGTGCAGTCTCTATCTAAGCTTATATTCGACAATGGTTGCTTTCCTGTTTTAAAAGTTCATTAGTAGCATAGAACTAACCGGTTATGGATATTCCTCGCACGCAAGTGTCAGCTTTTCATCAATGAAAGTAATCCGTACAAATGTGTGGACATGATGGCCACAATCAATATCATCAATAGTAGAAAGAAGTATTTCTTTGACTGCATAATTATTGAGTTGTGTACTAAGTACAGTGTTCAATATTCCATAAATGTTTCATTTTATTTTAAGTGTGCATAATTTATCAGTATTATAATCAGTGGTTAGTAGGTGCACTGTTAGTAGACAGTCTAAGCTAAACGACCCATTTGTAAGATATATGAGAGGAACTCAAATAATAGTACCTTACACTTTTTAGAATAAATCAAATTTTAAAATTGGTATGAACTATTAATAGCATTGGACCGTACACTCCATAGTAACCACAGTAACTCATTTTATTAGTATATAAGTTTCGTTGTTTCCACAAATCCTGAATAAACAGGTATGGGTACAGATTGAAGGAGCCAAGGTCAAGCATAAAGCTTACTTTGATTCCAAACAGAAAGGAGTCATAAGATTTATGTGCTATAGAGATTTATGTTACATTATTCCTGAGATAATGACTGGATAGGCAGAAATGCAAACAAAACAAACAAACAAAAAAAATTAAGGTTGAGAGTCTCCCTTTAAGCTCATCATAACTTTAAAGTTTTTTTTTTTTAGTATATAGCCAACTTTTCCATTGCAGATAAATTTCTATAGCTTTAAAGCCTTTATTTAGTAGCAACTTTTCAATGGCAAGGTATCTCCTGAGTCTCCACCCGTTCCATGTTAAACCAACCTGTGGGCTGATATTGTGATATTTTCCAGTTGTAGATGTTGTTTGCATCAAAATACTGGATGTGAGTGGTGGGCTTGGAGGGATTGTGCCCTTGGATTCTTGGGTTATTTGGTCCTGGAGAACTGCTTGGGCATTATGGAGATGCCACCTCGCATCCCTTTCTCCATGAAGAGATGCATGTCTTAATCTGTAAACAACTCAAGTGCCACACTCCAAGCTCCACACCTGTTTCTTAGAGCAAAGCATCCTACAAGAGTCCCTGGCTCAAATAATATGGGAGGGGACCATGGTTCACCTTATTTGGGAGGCATGAATGATTAGTGCATGTGTGGTTCACGTTATACTTGTTTGGAGGGCATAAATGATTAGTGCAGTGGTGGAGCTCTTGAATACACCAGCCAGGAGCAGGATGTTCATTCAGAGATATATAGAGATTGTGGTTGTCACACTGATATCTTTGTCCTCTGGGTAGGTATATCTCCTGGAACCAAGCTGTCCATTCACTTGTAGGAGTAGACTCCTTCAGGAGCAACAGGTCTCATTTCCATCTTGCTCTTAAGGGTTGTGATGCTGAAGTCATCTGGCTTGCTACCAGCCACCAGCTTTTCCTAAGAGGTGGGAAGAAACTGGATGCTGTCAATGAACTAGAGCTGTCACAGTAGAGTGGAGACGTGTATGTACTTCTTTCTCTGAGTTGTTGAAGGTGTAGGCGATGCTTCCCTTGGTCTAGTAGATAGTAGGCATCAGGAAATGGGTGATGTAGCCCTGCAGATTGTGTGGAAGACTGGGATGATGCTGGTCATTGGCGTGAGTAGCTGCAACCTTACTTAATCGTTGTCATTGGGTAGCAACTCAAAACCTTCTGGTGATATGGCAATCGTCGCAAACAGAGATGGGCAGTCTGTTCATTAAGCTCTAGAGTCTCCATCAAGGGGTTTGCCGTAAATGTGGCAGTCCTGTGCTGGTCTGTGGCCCCACCAGTCCTTCTAAAATCATGTGGATGAGTTGGAGAAGGACCAGGACCTCCTTGATCTTTCTGTTCCCCCTCTTTCAGGGGGAGATAATTAAAGACTTTGGGTCCTCAATACACCATAGTGTTGTCTTCCAATCATAGAGGACAACTATGTAGAAATAGCCACAAGTTTTGTGGTGGGATTTTTCCTGTATTCCATTCTTGAAAATGTCTTGTCAGGGCCCTCAATCTTATGGATGATGGTCTCTAGGTCAGTATAGATCATGCATGCAGTGAACCTTGAATTACTTGTGATGATACTCGAAGTGGATTTCGACTTAATCGTGTTTGGAAATCTTAATGGACATTACAGGCTGGTTCATGCCTCAGCAGTCGGGCATGTATTTCCCCAATAGGTTTTAGTGAACCAATGGAGGCTGCCTTTCACAGAAGTTCTTGCATCCTTTGTAAGTAATCTGGTCATAGGAGCCAGTTATAGTCTTTAACTCATATGAAGTAGTGCTTCTCTAGGGAGAGTGGGATGGGAGGGCTGACTCTCGTCCAGTCCAGACTATCATGGTGGGATAATTGTATTGTCGATATGCATGTTTTCCATGGAAACTCCACAGCATGCAGAAAACAGCACAGACAGTGGTCATCCCTATTCCTGACATTGATATAGCCTTTCTTTCCTGTACCACTGCAGGTAACTGGTAGGAACTCCCAGCAGTGGTTGATATCGTGAAATATCTATCCAGAGGTTTTCAAAAAGTTGACCACTCACTCCAACCCCTCTCTCGTGTACTTCTCGAGTCTCTCAAGGAGTTGTTGTGTGTCTCATTCAAAGCCATGGGGATCTCATGGGTCTGCATAAGTGCAATTTACAGGGCTGCTAAAGTTTCAGATTTTGTTCAAGTACTCGAATTTTTCTAGCTTTACAAAAGTACTCGGACACTCTGGATTCGACGACCAGGACAGAAAATTCAGATTTCTGCTCTTTATAATTTGAAAGTTGGTATTTGGGCAAACAGATGAGAAATTCTAAGCGACAGCACTTGGGGTACATAAGCCTGCGTACTAGCGTCAGCGATTCAGCATGCACGTCAAGGACACATCCAGAAAATTACTGCAATGAGTGTATGGTAAGGCAGCAGACTGGCCTGTGACATTGTTTACTTTCAGAGTAGCACTTGTGTTCCTGACTGATTTGCAGCAGTTGGCATTATATAGCTAAACTCCCTTGTGGTAAAAGAATGACATAACGATGTCTTTGGATTTCTCAGGATAATATATAATGGCTAGATTAGGATATTTCAATTATCATTAGGATTTTTGGTCTAGAAATGTTGGCAGTCCTGAATTTACTTACTGTGGAAGACTGAGTTGATCATCAGTCAGTCATCATTGGGGTCATCTTTTCAGAGTTCACCTTCACAACAAGCTGAAGCTACATATTTTCAAAGCTCCTAGCTCATGTGAGTTTTCCTTTGGATAGGATGATAATCTCCATTAAGAAAATACTGCAGATCTTGGGAAGATGGGTGTTACTCTGACACGTGCATATGCCAAGCCCTGAGGTAATGAGAGAAGATAGTCTTCTCATCGAAATGCATCCAGCTGCTCTTTGAGGATGGCCTTCAAGCCCGATGGATAATGCTCCTTCAATGGGTCAATATGGGCTTCCTCACTCCATGAGCCAGCATGAGCCTTATTCATGGGCTAGTGTAGAGGTTGGAACAGGCTTAGTAGTTGGTGTGACTTGCCTTCAAAGCAACATTCAAGGCTTTGGACCCTATCACACTTTGTTCATACAGCGTTAATAGTTTGTTAACAGTAGTGTCTGCTATCTAGGAATTCTTTACTCTAAAAGGGGTGGGTTTGGTCTGTCAGGCAACCTAGTAAACACCAAGTTACTTGCCAACAGCTCCCTATGACCTATAAAATTCTCTAATAGAGGTAATTAGTGGGCGAGTTCTGTCAGGCTACCTCCTAGACAGCTATAAAATGCTGGCCATTAGCTCCCTATACCCTATCAAATAATAATAGGCGTGGTATGACAGACAACTTCTGTTCCTCAGTCTAGTTGAAATGTAAACTGCTTAGGAATCCTAACACACAATAACTCTGCACGGAAAATCCATCTACATCTCCACCCATGGGTGGGGTGCCTGCTGGGTGATGTACCTGACAAAAAAAACCTTTGAGGATTTTTTCAGTCGGATGTTCCTTGGAGCACACAGGGGTGATGAAGGTGTGTGGGCATCGATGTTTTGGAACACTTTGTGTTTCTGAGCCTCAAGTAGTGTAGGGAATAGGGGTTCTAGGAGAATGAGCTACTGCATCTTGCAAGTCTATTTTTATAGTTATTACCTGTTTCTCAATATGTGGCATAAGTTTTATGCATAAAATAGTAAAGGTAACCTTGGACATCCGTAAGTAGTCCTTCCACCATGCACTACAGACCCTATCACACTCTCCAACCATACAGCTGATCGGGGCCTGCACCACTTCTTGTTTAAACCAAATGCAAGAGCCATGGCCATCAACCTTTATAAAATGTAAGTAGTCTACAGTAGCTCTGACCAAGTATGTGAAATTACCAATCCTTCCATTCTCTGTTTGTCTATCTGCTCCAAACCAGCACACTCTGACATGAGCTCTCCGTGCCATCCTCTCTTTTCTCCTTGCAATTATCCCTCTCATTCTCCTTGTCCTCCAATCTCTTAGCACACTTTGCTTCCTCCTCCTCTCAACAACCATAGTCCTATGTAGTTGCATATACAGCATTATCCCTACTACAAAGACAGCAGCAACAACTGGTGCAATAGCCATGGCTGTCTCTGTAGTGTGGCTGCTCATGTGACAATGTGAGGAATTCCACACAACACAGTGTGAATCACTTTTGGATGGGTGTCAAGCCAGTGTGAAGCCAGTTTGGTAACACTTTTTTGTTCTTGTGTAGACCCAACCTATCCAGTATCAAGCCAGCTCCATGGAACTAGTTCAAGTTTTGTGTGCAGTGTGAGCAGGCCTTAAGTGTGTGGCTAGGGCTATCCATAGCTAGGGCTAGAGAAAATACAGGGATAAAGGGATAAGCTAGTGCTGGGGACCTCAGATTATGGTTAGTTGTTTAGTTTGACACCAGGACCGAGTGATAGATCCAGGACTGTCCCAGAAGATCCAGGACAGTTGGCAACTATGCAGATAAATGCTATATAGGGAGGGTTGTTCCAATCTACAACAGACAATTACAGGTTAAAGGCATTTAATAGTACAGCAGTCCTGATGTGTCATCGTTAGAGTGTACATTAAAAATGTATAAACATACCACACAATATTATGATATTAAACAATGCTGCTCAAGTCCATAATACTTTATCACCCTATTATTATTATTATTATTTTTTATTATCTTTTTAGTAGACTTCAAGTCTGTGGGACTATTTAGAAGCTTTATTGGCAGAAATATAACGAAATTTCATTGAATAATGAAACCACAATCAATCCAATATAAATGTAATAGGGAGAGCATGGACATGTGCATAATTTTGAACATATAATGGCATGTTATAGTAATACATAACTTATAATAATACATAACTATATATAAAGTGGTTGGCTTGTCTTTATCAACAATAGTATATGACAGGTTTATACTAAATGATTACACAGTGACCACATAACAAGCATAAAGAAGTGTAACATATTAAAGAAGTGTTTTGTGTTGTTGTTATTGCTGCTTAGGTTACAAAACATTCTGTCACTCAAGATGAAGTGGCTTATGTTCCCTTCTCTGGTTTTTGTTGCTCTCCAAGGATCATCATGATGCTGTTGAGTTTGTTTTCAATGTTCGTGAGTTGCTCTTCGGTGGATGAAATGTTCATGATGCTGTGATCTTGAGAGAATTCTTGAATTCTTAAAGTTATGTCTTGAATTCTGAAAAAACAACAACATCAATCTGCTTAGTAAGTTTGTTATTCTCTATTTATTACTTGTGAACAAATCTGTCATGCATAATGATAGTGATTGATGTGCACAATAATAATAAGAGTGAAATACTTAGTCCTAGAATTTTTTTAAATCAATTTGTAAATCTTTTTAATATGTAATTAGCAAGCTAGCTGATTGGAAAATTGTCCTTAGCTAAACTTTTCAATTAGATCATGAAACTCATTTGTGTATTATTGCAGTTGAGGTATTTAGATTTTTTGTAAAGCAAATGTGTGATCACAACCACTACAGTACTTACTTCCACTTACTTCCACTACAGTTTACTTCCACTACAGTACTTACTTCCACTACAGTACTTACTTTAGATATATGGCATGAATCTTGTTCACATCTGTGTTGAATTTGAGCGAGGATTGCTGCATTGATATGGCACAGCCAAAGTCCAAAACTTTCATCATTGTACCATCTTCTCTCTCATAGATGACAGAAATGAAAGATGTGTTCAAATTTGGATCAAGGAATTTGGTATTACATTCTTCATCGATGGGAATGATTATTTCATGCCAAATTCCTGATAAGTTGTAGTGATTTGATGCACGTGCCTGAAAATAACAAACCAGTATTTTCACGTTAGTTACAAATTACAAAAAGTGTTTAAAATAAAAAAAATAAAAACTAATAAACATGTGTTTGAACAACATATGCTGGAAAGATTCACAAAATCTTTCATACCATGATTAAAGGTACTCTATCACCGAAGCAATTATGGCTGTCTTAGAGGTGCTCTATCACAGAAGCAACTGTGGCAATCTTAGAGGTGCTTTATCATGGAAGCTACTGTGGAAATCGTAGAGGTGCTCATAGAAACAACTGTGGCTATCTTCTGAATGTAGCATTACTTACTGTGCTATATTAATATCATACCAGGATCCACACATGGAAAAAAACACATTTGTGCTGTGGCTAGGTATTTTCCAATAAAATCTCTTGAGGAACTAGAAAATGTTTGTAGAACTATACACAGCAGATTTCATACCATATGTACCAGAGGATGTTGGAGCTACAATTGACTATAATTTGATCAAACTATTTTTACAGATCTAGCATGGCTGGATAAGGGACTAGATTTTTTTTTGACATTATAACCACAACGTTGCCTGATGGTACAAATTGAAAATTTAATGTTAATTTTGATCCGACATTCAAACAAACACATATGTTGGGGCATGTGGTAGCACTCTCTATATTGGTTTGACCCCGATTTCAAAATGGTGGTCATCAAAGCCAAACAAAGTTCATATCTTAGCTAAAACTCACATCTCCAGCTTCTTAGCTGCCTAAACTCCCATCCCCAGCTTCTTAGCTGCCTAAATCACATCGGCACCTTCGCGTAGTAAACAAGCACACCAAAATTTTCTGAACTGAAATTCACTATCTATCGATGTATCTATTTCTTATTTTCCTACATTGTATAAACTCTGTCCACTCATAAAGAACACATAAAACACCATAGTATATGAAGACAGATGTTCCAGTGCACATCCACGACTAATTTGTTTCTTGATTGCTTAATAAAGTGTCCGATAAAGATTAGCCATTTGTTAGTCTATGATGCAATCACGCTAATGCATGAGTGTTATTATTAATAGAGTGAATGATCCATGCTCGGTTCTGTTGTTTGGTTTGTGTAGTTTTCACTCCAGGGCAACTGCTACTAAGTCCAAAGATGGCAGCTGATCCTCTACCAAAACATCTACTGTTTAGATGGTGGAGTTTGCCTGTGAACTGTTACCAACTCCGTAGCTTACTCTATGGGCACAGTCAACAATAGCAAATAGATATGATATACTCTGACTTTTGTATAATGGAAATCATAGCATGTGGTGGAATGTGTAGTGTCAAAGAATAATAAGTGGGTCAGAAAAAGTGTTGGAGACCCTGAAGCTATGTCTTGGTCTAGTCTTTCACCTCTCAACTATACAGAAACAACAAAACAAATAAATAGGAGGAAAAAACAACAACAAAAATAAAATATTTTTACTCTACCCATGCAGATCACGACTAACATTTAAAATCATGCCCACTAATATTGTATATACTGCTTTTAAAAGATGATGGGTCTATGTAGTAAAGAGTAATCTAATTTGTTGTGTTCTCATGTTTAACAGGTCAGTCCAATATAGTTGTTTGTTTTTGTTCTTGTATACATATATACCAACACAGTTACATTGCACTATCGTGGCATGGGGGCAATAATAAAAATCCCCACTACAGAGATCGTTCATGCATCAGACACATACTAGTACAGTTGAAGTCATTTACTACAACTTTTGGATTTTGGAATGCAACTAATTCGCTTGGCACAAAGTAGATGCATGACCTATAATAACGATAGCATGGTTGTATATAGTGCTACTGAAAATTCGCACACCTTTAATAATTACATTGCTTCAGGAGCTGACACCCAACAAGAACAACAGCAGCAACAACGAAATAGAGGTCCTATCTCCCTCATATCTCACTGCAAACTGTTACTTTTAAATGTCTGCCGGAACAAGATACACAAAATCTATAGCTAGGTATTCAATGATGGTGTACATAAATGATGGATAATAAAAAAAAATATTAAGAAACGCCAATCACATTTTGTGTCTGACAAGACTATGAAATTGTGTTAAATATAGAGAATAAACACTAATTTACAGGTGAAAAAAATTACGTGTATATCTCATTCACATGGACAATCACTATTATCTGCTGTGCTTCTGCAGCTGGAAAATCCATCTATCTTTGATAATCTACTGCTGTCCATGCATGCATTGCGGCTAGACGAAGTCTTCAAATCCTCCAGATAACTTCTCTAAAGTAGTGTGAACAATTTCTTCAAAGAAGTATGTATACATAAGTTTATCAAGACCTCATTGTAATGAGTATTTTATTCCCAGCATCATATCCAGATTCTTCATTTCAGGTAATTAATCAGATTGTGTCATTGTTATTAACAACAGTGTTGGTTCAACTTGACATGACAGTCATTATTCAAACACACTTAGAAAGTTCTTGAAAGTCATCACTTCTGATTTTAGTGTTACTGATGAACGAATTTATTATATGGCTACATACATGATAATATGAGTTTATTAACAGTAGGATTGTGTAATACAAGAGTTGTAGGTCCACTACACCAAGCTTTAATGTTGCTTTTCTGGCTTGGGTTTTCTGGTTCTGCAACAAGTGATTCCTGTAAGAAAATCAGTTTTCCACTATCTTCTTCATTTCAATCGTCTCCCAACCACTATCATGGTAATTTTTACTCTCGTATTTCCCCCATCTATCTCAATGTCCTCACTTAACTCAATCATAAACTCATCCATATGGTGCTGATATTTTTCATCTATTAAGGAGAGCCATTTAGATCTTTATAGTGTAGACTAGCATAACAGATAATCTTAATGTACCTGCTGTGGACTATACACACCTTAATCTCAAGTAATCTCCTCTGTTTTTCTTCTCCTCTGTATTTTTCCTGCTAACACTATTATGACCCACTGGATTAGGCCTAGGATGCTACTTTTACAAAGAAAAGAAGACAAGTACTTTGATTTGCTCTGTAAAGGTGAAAAAGGAAAGATGATAGCTAAAGAGAAAAGAGGAAGGATGAACGAGTGTTGAAGAAGAAAGGTGGAAAGAGTGGAAGTCAAGAGGGAAAATCAAAAACTGTCACGGTTGCTAATGTTGCTACGATAATTGTAGGCTACTATTTCTGTGGTCATTGTTGTTTTTGCACAGAGGAAGTAGAAAACCATTACAAGTGACTAGTTCTAGATCCAGTCACAAAACTTGCAATAATGTTATGGTTGGAATGTCTCAATGAAGTATAGCATAAAAAAATTACTAAGTCTCAAAGAATGACCTTAACATATTTTTGTGTGACTAACATACTTTAAAAATTAAATTAGGTATTAATAAAATATGCTTAGCAGAATACAAAATATAATAGTCTAGTGCTAATCAAGTCCTTACCCTCAAATAGAGGCAATGGCTACTGCTGTTGACTGTTATGGTAGTGTTGATCTCAACTATTGAATCTTTGCTCTACACCAAATATATCAAGAATTGTTAGTAATTCATACATATTACATACAAATATATACAAAATATTTAATACGCGTAGAGCTAATCGTGAAAATATGATAATTCTTACGATAGGCATGCATTATCTTTTGACACCCACGTGTCCCATTTGATTTACCATATCTAAACCAGTATAATGTTCCAATCTCTATTTTCAAAAATGTGTCATAAGCTGTTTACAATCTATACTTTAACTTTGTCCTAAATATTTTGTTCTCAGAATATAAACAAATTTTGCATGCCTCAACCAAGTGTAATGTTGATCAAAATGCATGTCCAAAATAGTAGAACTCCACTGTATTGTGTCGTCCTCTGTCGATCCAAGCTGCAGTTGATTCAGTGCACATCCCATAGATGGTCAAATTGTCAACCTGCTTCAACCTGCCTCAACCCACTGTGATGTTGATCTAGTGTATGTCTCCATTGATCCTTTTCCCACCTATTTTAACCTGCGTCAAACCAATGTGATATTGATCTAGTATGTATCCCTAGAGAATTATCATCAACCCGTCTCAATTATTGCTACCGTTAGGAAAGAAGAAAAAAAATGTACATACCAAGAAATGTTGGCCTTGAGTGATTTCACAATCCTTGCAGGTTTCATGAGATGTCAATAATATGAGCTCATACTCCCGAAACACTCCATATATATAATCTGGTGGCATCAAGTTAACAACCAGATGTAACACCTCTGTCGTTCTGTTGAACTCCAGTTCGGAAACTGATATATTTTTGATGATGCTAGGAGGGAGAGGAGCAGCTGGTACAGTGCAGGATTCAGTGAGTGGAATATCTCTCCAGTAATAACTCTCGTTTTTATCTGATCTAACCTATATTGGGATTGTAATAAAAATATGCTAGATTACAGACTGCTACATACACATAAGCTAGTATATGTCAGGAAGAATGAAATCAGACCTTGTACACAATTAATCTGTCCTATCTGATATCAAGTAAAGCAACAAGTTAAAATTGGAAATACATCAAGTGAGGGTGTGCCCTGACTTTTTGGTCTCCATGCATGTAGCATATACATGTTACACCACAAAAATGAAATCCCATTAGTGCTAGCAAATGGAAAAGATTTCTGCCTTGCACGCTAAACGTGTAATGACTCATCTACAAAAAGTGCATTTTGCATATATAAAACATTTTTCTTTTCTGTATACTACAATAATCTTAGCGAGTTTAACATTCATTTGTTGTGCTCAATCATTCATTCTGTTTATATCTTCTCTATGCAGGAAGGCAAATATATCATCTCTATCAGGTCATTCTCCTCTCGTGTAGATTGTATGTTCACTACATTGGCCTAAAGTTTGGCTATTCCACAATCTTTTATATCTTCTCTGAGTCTTCTCCATTGGTGTCATTCTCTTGAGTAACTTTTGAGTTCACTGGATTGGCTGGAGTGTCACAGTCTTAGAGACAAAGAAGCTCTCCAGCTTTGGACCTATCCACCTTCTGTGAAGGATTGCATCAAACCGTTGATGCCTACCATTCTTTTTGTGCTCTGTTAGTTGTAGAGTCAAAACAACTGCAACAATCTTTTCCTTTTGAAGGTGCATTTACTAAACAATAGTATTTGTTGAGCATTTATTACCATATGTGCATAATTACTGTATGGGGATGTTTTGTATTAGTGTTCTCCATTCATATTGTATGCACTATATATCCATTTTTAATAGCTTTATCTACATTACATCTATTCAGTCTTTTTTGGTATTAAAACTGGAAGCATAGCCCCAGGAAGGTTAAAGTGCACCTAATTTTGAAGATCACCTAGAATCAATTCCTTTTGAAGATCACCTGGAATCAATTCCTATTGAAGTATATAGTCCTGAATAGCAATAGTTTGCTGTTGCTCTAAGGTTTGAAGAATGGATATGATGCTCGGTTATATGCCATATTGTAAACCAGCCTCAATTTGAAAACGCCACTAATGATGAGTGAAATTTGATAAGGGGAGGCTAATTTTGATGGAGAAATAATACAATTTTACAAATCATTAGCAACTTTGTGTTAAACCTTTACACCAAACCACACTACACTTTACAGCTGTTTAGACCCATTGAGTTCACTGTTTAACCAATTACACACTGACAATTTGTGGTTTATATTTAAAACTATTACTTTTTTCAGGAATAAACCTTTCACTCTTTATAAGAATATAAATACAATAATATACAATTTGGTATGAATTAGCTCCATTGAGGTAAGGAAACAAAAGCTATGAATCTCTATGACTCTCTATGTCTACAACAAATTTTACAGCAAAGAAATCCATCCAGGAGTGACTCCTTTCTCAAGAACGGAAGGATTTAAAGTATTTTCCAGTAAGCATTAGTGCTGTGCAGACTTTCCAAGCCAAAGAGCTTCCAGAAACTGCTGTTAGGGCCTGGCAGATATGCTTCATATTTGAGTTGTGAACAGATCATTGAAGGTCTCTCCCCGGTGTTCTCCAACCGCGATGATCAAAACAATATTTTCACCGATCTCAATGGGGCCGATCCGATGAATGATGCTCATGTCGATGATTCCGAAATCCTTGATGGACTTTTCCCGAATCTCTTCCAGCTTTTTTTCCGCCATCTTCGGGTAATGCTCGAAATTAAGCTGGGTGATATTTTGACCTTTTGAAAGCTCTCTTCCTGTTCCCAGAAAGGTGGTGATGCCGCCGATATTGCGTGAAACTTTTTTCATGGCTTCGATTTCATCGGTGACCGAGAAATCTTCTAACTGGATACGTATTTTTGAGTCGGTAGTGGTGCTCATGATGTTGTCCTTCGTCTATTTAGTTCCGCCTGAGAATGGGGGAAGAAATGCCACTTCGTCTCCATCATGAATGATGGTGTCGGCAGAGGCCATTTCCTGATTGACCGAGATCATGACTTTTCTCTCCCGGATAATCGCTCCCATTTTCGGCGCTGTTTCAGAAATGATATCACTCAACTGGTCTATGGTTATTGGGTTTTCAATTTCCAAACTGTCTTCGTCTTTTTCGGCAATGGATTTCAGACTGGCAAAATATTTAAGGGAGATCATTTTTCCACTGTTTCTTTATCGAAGGTTCCTGATTTGCCGCCGGATTTGTGAACCAATCCGATCTGGTTGAAAACCATTCCGCGGTCAACAGCTTTGCACATATCATAAATGGTGAGCACTGTCATGGAAACTGCTGTCAGCGCTTCCATTTCCACACCGGTTTGCCCGGTCACTTTAACCGTGGCGGTCACGGTGATGGAACATAACCCTGTTTCTGGATTCGGGTCATGGTTCACCTGAAAACTGATGTCCACACTGGTTAGCAGCAGAGGGTGACACATGGGAATGACCTCATGCGTTCGTTTGGCTCCCATGATACCCGCGACTTGTGCTACTGCCAGCACATCGCCTTTCTTGATCTGCCCCTCTTTAATCAGCTGTAGGGTTGCCGGTTGCATATGCACTTCTCCGGCGGCCACCGCTTTTCGGGAAGTATGGGTTTTATCGGATACATCGACCATGCGAGCACGGCCTTCCTCATTAAAATGCGTCAATGGATTTTTCATACTGCCAAGGTCATTCATGCACGGGTCTGCCAAATTTGAAAATGCGTCAATGGATTTTTCATATTGCCAAGGTCATTCATGCACGGGTCTGCCAAATTTGAAAATGCGTCAATGGATTTTTCATATTGCCAAGGTCATTCATGCACGGGTTTTCCTGTTATAAATATACGTCAAGGGATTGATTATTCAATAAGGCCAATTGTACATCATCAATGGCATACGCTCAATGGGATTCCTGTTACTCAGGAGACCTTTGCATAAGTCGTGAAAACGAAAAAGCGAGATGCTTCGAGGGCCTCAGCATGACGACTGCGGGGGCTTCGGGCTGTCATCCTGAGCTTGTCGAAGGATCTCTGGGTATGCAAAGGTCTCGTTACTCAGGGGGTTCATAGAGGCCCAGGATATTTCCGTCGGGGTCCTGAAACCGGGCTAGTTTTCCGTAGGAATGGATTTCTATGTTTCCGTCCAGAGTGGCATCCAACTCTTTCAATCGGAATACAAAACCTTCAATCGGCCGCGCAAGAAAATACACCGTGGCGCCAACTCCAATCCGGTGGTCGGACTTCTGCAAAGCCAATCTTTGTCCATCCAGGTCAAATTCTGCCCAGTCTTCCCGATGAAACAGGGGTTCTTTTCCCAGCACCTTCTGGTAGAATTTCACCGCCCTGTCTAAATCTGATACCGGGTAGGAAATAAACGTGATTTTTGTCTGCATGTCGGGAATCCCGCTTATATAATGATACGATTCGGAGCTTAACGCTTGTCACTGTTTAATATTGGACTGGTTCTATTATCTAGTCTTTTGCATTCTGTCTGGAATATATTGACCCAGACCAGTAAAAATTCCCAGTACTTTTCTGGTTTAAAAGGGGCTTGCATCATAGTCATGGCCGGGATTGCTTACGCCATGTTTGGAATGGCCCCATTGAACAATGAGATTTGGGTCTGGGGCATCCTTTCAGGAGTTTTGCATGGGGTCTATATACTTTGCCTTTCCCGGGCCTATTCGACGGCGGATATTTCCTATGTCTATCCTATCGCCCGGTCGGCACCGGTATTCGTACCGATTTTTGCCTGGTTGCTGCTCAATGAGCGGCTGAGTATTTCCACCTTTCTTGCTATTGGGTTTATCCTGACAGCTATTTATATTCTGCATTTTGAAGGCCACCTGATACGAGGATTCAAAAACCTGGCGCAGGCTCTTCGCCATCAGGATTTACGTTGGGCTTTTTACACTTTGGCGATGGTGGTCAGCTACAGCCTGGTGGACAAAAAGGGAATGGATTCCTTTTTGAGTCATTTGCCGGACCAGCCTTTCGCCAATGGCATCACATTTTTTTTCATTGAGGCGACCATAGGCTTTGCGCTCTGTAATGTCTATATTTTTTCCAGACACCCGGCAAAATATATTTTGCAATCTTGGAAAGGGGAATGGCAAAAAGCCTTGCTTGCAGGGATTGCTACTCTAGGTTCTTATGGACTGATCTGTGTGGTGCTTCAGTTCGAAGCCTTGAGCGCGGTTGTCTCCCTTCGACAGGTCAGCGTATTGATGGTGGTCTACTGGGGATGTTGGAAACTTGGCGAGCCGTTTGGCCGACAACGTCTCTTGGCGGGAAGACTGATTGCGATTGGCATATTCCTCATTGGCACCCCTTAGCAGGGGGAGGCAGATAGCAAAAACTTGTTAAGCCAAGACAACTCTTTGCTTGCCAGAGACAGTTGTTGCCTATTGGGTCCAGCGTCACGCTGGTGGCCTTGTGCCAAGCGGTTTATTAAAAAAATTTAACCCCATTTGTTGTTAAGACCCCGATATAATAAACCACTAGCGGTGGCCGGGCCACGCCTGGTGGGAACTGGCAATACTTCCTTGAGCCGAGAAACGGTTTAAGCGTTGCAAAGTGTTAATTTTTATTGAGACCAGCGTCACGCTGGCCTGCGGAGGTCCTCCGCTAAGAAATTGGAGGTTGGTTGTGAATCGGATTCCAAAATTTCTAAAAACCGGGTTGCTTCTGGTTTTATGGGTTGTATTTTTAATTTCTTCCGTCGAAGCTGTTAAGGGAGATAAGCGAAAAACCCAGACGCTCTCACTGGAAAACGGACTGGATGTTCTTCTGGTCTCCGATCCGGATGTGCATCGTAGTGCCGCCGCTTTATCAGTCGGCACCGGTTATTTGTATGACCCCAAAGGCAAAGCTGGACTGGCCCATTATCTTGAGCATATGTTGTTTCTGGGTACAAAAAGATATCCGGAAGTGGGGTCCTATAAAAAATTCCTGGACTCGCATTCAGGAGGGGCCAATGCCTACACCGGGGGAAACATCACCAACTATTTTTTTCAAGTGTCGCAGGATGGGTTCAATAAAGCCCTCGATCGCTTCAGTGATTTTTTTAAGGCTCCTTTGTTCGATAAAACCTATGCGGAGAGGGAAGTCAAAGCGGTTAACAACGAACACGAAAAAAACAAGCTCAACGATGGGTGGCGTGGAAATTATGTTGCCGGACTGATATCCGAGCCGGGGCATCCTATTGCCAATTTTGGAACCGGCAATCAGAAAACCCTGTCGGGCGACAACCGCCCTGCATTATTGGAATTTTATAAGCGTTATTATGCGGCTTCCAATATGAAGCTGGCCCTTATTTCGAGCATGCCGATGGAAATTCTTTCCGGTGTGGCGCAGAAATATTTTTCAGGCATCCCCAATCGGCCCGTTAAGGTTCCGAAGTTGTCTCCCGAATTCAGGAAGCCGCTCAAGGGGCAGTATCGCTTGCTGACCATAAAAACCATCAAGGATGTTCGCTCATTGGAAATTGATTTTCCCACTATCCGCCTTAAAAACCATCAGGCCAGTAAACCCGCCTCCATCGTCGGTGCTGTGTTGGGCTATGAGGGCAAAGGTTCTCTGCTCTCCAGGTTAAAAGAAGAGGGGCTGGTTTTGAGCCTCAGCGCGGGTGGGGGAAGCAGTCACCCGGATATCAATTCGTTCGGCATCAATATTTCCCTGACTGAAAAAGGACTGAAAGATTATGAGCGGATTCTTGAATTGATTTTTGCCTACATTGATATGGTGCGCGAACAGGGGTTTGAGGAATACACTTTCAAGGAAACTCAGGCTATGGCCCAAATCAACTTTGATTGGAAAAATCCGAATGAGGGTATGGGATTCGTTGCAGGTAAAGCCGCACTGATGCAGGATTACAAATTGAAAGATATAGAAACTTTGCCTTTCCTTTTTACCGAATACGAGCCTTCTGCCTATAAGGCAGTCTTGAATACATTGGTTCCTGAAAACGCGATGGTGGTCTTGAGTCACAATTCAGCGGGAACCGATAGCAAAGCGCCGTATTACGATGCCGAATATGCCCTCAAAAAAATAGGTGGAAAGGCTTTTAGTAAATTATCCAGCCCTGGGAAGCTGGACGGTGTTTTTTATCCTGAAAAAAATGATTTCATTCCTTACAACTTGAATCTTGTGGAGGAATATCCTCATCTGGTGCAGGATGATGACCGGGCAAAAGTCTGGTTTAAATATGACCATCGTTTCAAACAACCCAAAATTGCTTTGACGTTCAGAATCGAAACCGCAAAAGTTTATCGCAGTGCTAAAAATTTGGAACTGGCTAAACTTTATGAGGCCATGATGCAGGAAGGCTTGAATGAACTGGTTTATCCTATTCAAATGGCGGGATTATCCTATGGCCTGTCTATTCAAAAGAAAGGAGTGCTTCTCAATCTTGGCGGTTATTCAGAGCGGATTGGTGATTTGATCAAGCTGGTGACTGAAAACTTGAAGGAAGTGAAAGTGGATGAACAGAAATTCGCAAATATCAAGGAGGCGATGATACGCGGATTGAAAAACAGCAAGCTCGGCCAGGCCTATTCGCGGGGAGGTTATTACAACTGGTTGATGCTTCTCAAGGATCAATACACCGAGGAGGAAAAACTTGCGGCCCTGACTCCTATCACTTTGAGTGATGTCAAGACTTACGCCAAAACCCTTTACGAGAAAGTATATATCACCGGAATGATTCATGGGAATTGGTCGGATGATGAAGCGCGGCAAAGCGTGGACATTCTGCTATCCGCTTTGGGGAGCCAGCCGCTACCCGAAAACGAACGCTTCGAGCAGGTGGTGGAAGTCATGCCACAGGGGGAACGGTTCCAGTTTAGTCAGGAGGTGGCGGATAATAATAATTCCCTGGCCTACGCCATTCAGGTGGGAGAGAAAAATTTCCCCCTCTTGGCCAAGAGTTCACTGATCGCTTCTGTTGTAGAAAGCGATTTTTATACGCAGATGCGTACCAACCAGCAACTGGGATATATCGTGTGGAGTTTTCATCAGCGCATAGAAGATCGAATCTTTTTCCGGCTGGTGATCCAGTCTTCCACCCACGGCCCTTTTGAAATGAGCAAGCGGGTCAACAGCTGGCTGGCGAGCACCGAAAAACTATTCTATAATTTGACCGACCAGGAATTTCAGCGGCATCAACAAAGCCTGATCGTCGCGTTGGAAAAGGAAGGCGACAGCATCGGCGCGGTGGCGGGAGACCTTTACTCTCTTGCGACAGATGAAAAAGAAGACTTCCGGTTTAAAAAGAAATTGATTCAAGCGATTCGGGACCTCAAAAAATCAGAGGTTGCCCAAACGGCGGACAAAATTTTCCGAGACCCAGGCACTTCCCGGCTTGAGGTATTAATGAGGGCCAAGGGAAGCCAGGAAAAAGTTCCTGACGGAGTTCTTGCGGAAGTCGGTCAGTTTAAAAAACAGTTGGGCCGATAGAGTGTGATATTTTTCCTATATGAACTTCGTGGCGATTTTAAAAAGAGGGACCAACCTTCTCAAGCTGGGGCTTGCCACAAGAAAGTTGCGCAAGTCCACATCGGAAGACCAGCGTTATTGGGCTCAGCACTACCTGATTGAACTGCTGGGTCAGTCAAGAGGACTGCCCGCCAAGATCGGCCAGTTCATCACCATGGATGCAGACGATCAGGCCCTGCGCGAATCTCTCAACAATTCTATGGAGCCTCTTCCTTTTGAGGAGGTCGCGGAACTGATCCATAACGCCTACGGCAAACCCTGGGACACAGTTTTTAAGAAGCTGGAAAAATCCTGCAAGACCGCATCGCTGGGGCAGGTGCATTTTGGCAAGCTTAAGGATGGCACGGAAGTGGCGGTGAAGGTGCAGTATCCCGGAATCGCAACAACAGTGGAAGCAGAGATGAACCTCATGGGTTGGTTGCCCAAGGTCGGGCCTGTGGCTAAGTGGGGATTCAAGATGGATGGCTACCGCGATGCTTTCTGGCATAATTTCAGCGAAGAGTTGGACTATCGCATCGAAGCCGGGCATCAGGAAAACTATCGTCAGAAAATCCCCCCGCTGGAACGCATTGTCGTCCCCGAAGTCATCAGCGATTTGACACAGCCCACCGTACTGGTGCAGAAAAGGGAAGAAGGGTTCGGCCTCGATAAAGCCGAAACCATGATGCCCGAGCAGAAACAGGCTATGGGCCGGTTATTGCTCCAGCATTATTTTCACATGTTGTTTCGGCACGGGTTTGTCCATGCCGATCCGCAACCGGCGAACTTTGCCTTCCGGCAATATAAAAAAGATTATTTTGTGTTGGTGATTTACGATTTTGGCAGTGTTCTGGAAATTTCGGATGATGTTCGGCTAGCGCTTTTAAGAATCATCCTGGCGCTTCGCGACAGGGAGCATCTGGACCCGGTGACCTGTCTTGCGGCCCTGGGTTTCGATCCGGAAAAATTAAAAGACCTGCGCCTGACTCTACCCGCCTTGATGTCCGTTTTGTTCGAGCCTTTCTTGATAGAAGCTCCCTACCATGTTAAAGACTGGCGAATGAGTGAACGGTTTGACCAGATCGTTGGCGACATGAAATGGTGGTTCCGTTCTTCCGCGCCTCCTCAACTGATATTCCTGATGCGGACCTTGCACGGCTTGACCACCATGTTGAGACGGTTGGACGTCCCATTACCCTGGCAGTTCACAATGGACAAAATCCTGTCCGACATTTATCCTCAAGCACGGGCTTTGACCTTGCCGCAATTGGAAGGCGACTCCCAAAGTCCGGCGTTCGACTCCATGGCCCACTACCTCAAGGTTCATGTGGTGAAGTCCAACGGCAATAAAATCAGCCTCACCATGCCGGCCCGGTGCGCCGATGATATCGAAGGGGTGATGGATGAGTCGGTGAAAGAATCAATCAAAAAACAAAACATCGACTTGGAAGCCATTCAGGATAAAGCCCGGAAATCCGGTTTTGTCCCGCAAGTTCTGTTTGAACTCCACGACGAAGAACGTGATATGAAAGTCTGGCTCGAATAGCCGGCCAGCGGTCGGTGGCAATGGAGACCTTTGCATAAGTCAAAAAATCGAAGAATCGAGATGCTTCGAGATACCCCTACGGGGCATGAAGTTTAAGGAAGAGGATATCACATACCCCTACGGGGCAAGAATTCAAAGGTCAAATATCACTAGCTCAGCATGACAATACTGGGCCGGTTTGTCATTCTGAGGAACAAGGTGACGAAGACGTGATATTTGTGATGGCCTCTTCCTTAAACTTCATGCCCGGCACGGGTATTTCCTTAAACTTCATGAGCCTGTGATATCCCCTCCGCTAAATTCATGCCCGGAACGGGTAGAAGGGGTACATCGGTGGCTAGAAAAGGTTGTGTGGTTACTGGCAGGATGAAGTTTCGTTTTCCAGAGTAGGATGGATGGGCACAATTTCTACGGTTTTGTTGACGTTGTCTCTGGTGTTCTGCACTGCCAGTTTGTCGAATAGGAAAGTCAATTTCTCTTCCAGTTCTTTGCCGATCCCTGCGCGGATTTCATTGGACAATCCCCAGAATTCGGATTTGAACTCGCCGAACCCTTTTTTGCGGGTCTTGTAGATGAACTGCTCATCGGTTTCTCCGGACTTTTTCTCCCCGGCAAACTTTTTCCTCAAGTGTGTGTAAATTTCTTCTTTAAAGTCGGCGGGGAACAGGTCGCTCCCGTAAATCATATTCTGAAAATCAGTAGCCAGATGAATTTCTGCTGTTTCCAGTTCCGGGAATTTATTGAACAGGTCTTGGGGGAGGGTGGACGCGCCATGTTGGACGGCTCCAGCCAGTCCATAATTCTCGCGTGAAATGCGCGAAAGGTTTTCCAGCGTATCGAAATCGAGATTGACATCGGCCACGGTGCCATCGGGTAAAGGGACCCCTCCATGCGAGGTCCCGGTTTGGATGGAGATTTTGCTGATGGTGGTGCCATTGCGATTTTTTTCCAGAAGTTTATTGAAGTTGTCAAGATAGGCTATCAGTTCCTGCTCGTTGCTGTTTTCTTTTCCCACCTCGCCGATTTCACCACCCACAGAGATGGTGATGCCCTCCGGTTCGAATTCACGAACATGTTGGGTGAGACCCACACCGACTTCAAAGTTGGCGCGTTGTTGTTCCACGACGGTGGGTTTGCTGAGGTCGACCAGTGTCGAGGTGTCAATGTCGATATTATAGAATCCGCCAGCAATACCGCTTTGGATCAATTCTTTGAGTCCGGCGATCTCTTTTTCCGGGTCTTGGGCGTAGTTTTTGGCGTTGACCTGAAAATGGTCTCCCTGTATGAAAACAGGTCCTGTATAACTTTCTTTAATGGCTGCTGCAAGAATGACGGTAGACAATTCGTGCGGTTTCTGGAAGGTGTAGCCCATTTCCGATTTAGCCAGTTCAAAAATAAAGGCACCGGCGTTCATCTTTATAGCGGTGCGAAAAATGGCTCGGCACAGTTCATAGGGCAGACCGCGGATGTTGAGAGCGGGTACGGTGAATCCTTTAACTTCGCCCCGGCCTCGAGCTTCATAGAGTCCTTGAATAGATGAACTGACAATGCCCAGTTCCAGTGCTGCAGATTTGATGAGAAACCGGCTCAGTCCTTTTATCTCTGCTGATGGGTTGAGAACGGCGTTCTGGACCAACTGATCGAGCACGTCGCCCTTGAGTTTATCGGCGTTTTCTATTTTCAAGCCCCCGTTATCGGGAGTGGCAATATTTTTGAGTTGGTGGGTTATTTCGTCTTTATTATTAAAAAACATCGGGCTCCCTTTGAAAGCTTAAAGTCCCTGATTGTAAGCGAGAATCATACATCGGGGTGTCGGTTCAGGAATTGGCCGGAACTATAAAATGATTCCGGGTTTCAGCGTTGTTGCATCTTCTGTTTGCGGTTGGGACCGTATAAAGATGAAGTTTTGCCTGTCGAGTGCATTGTAGCGAAAAATCTGCTTTCAGGCAAAACATCTTTATGGGGAAAAGAATAACTAAATTATTACTTTAAAAACAATTATTTAACGTTATTATATTAATCCTGATTGTCCGTGGTGCTGGCTGGAATGATCTATTTAAACCTGAAAAACGGGTTATGATAAATGCTTGAGGGTGCAAGCCGAAACGGTTTTTGGCGGAATCCGTTTAAACTCTTAAAACGCCTATAATTACAACATTTTCTTGCCTTAATTCTAATTGACACAGTTGAATAATTTGCTATAATGCCCAGCGTCTGTATTGTGCGTTGATCGCACCCGATTCATCTGTTGATTAAGTGAATTTATTTTATGATTCGTTAATTTTTGAATATTTAGATTCTAATTTTTCAAAACTATATTTCCCAGGATTCTGGAACGGAGAAATTGACCCCATGTTTAAGAATATTTATATACCGGTAGACAATTCTGATTATTCCAACGCTTGCGTGGATCTAGCGCTCGAGTTTGCCAAGGGATCAGAAACGACCATTACCGCAAGCCATGTTTATGCCGCGAAAATGCACGATGTCCGGTTTCGTCAAATGGAAAGCGGGCTTCCTGAGGAATATCAGGATGAGCAAGAATTAGAAAAACAACGAAATATTCATGACCAGTTGATCACCAAGGGAATGGAAGTTATCAGTGATTCCTATTTGGATGTCCCCAAGGACAAATGTAAAACATTGGGCATTCCTTTTGTGGGTAAATCCCTCGAAGGGCGCAATTGGACGGAGATGGTGCGAGATATCAAGGAATCTCCCTATGACTTGGTTATCATCGGTGCTTTAGGGCTCGGCGCCATTAAAGACAGCTTGATCGGTACCGTTGCTGAGAGGGTGATCCGGCGCTCTACAAAAGATATGTTGGTGGTGAAATATTGTCCTGAAATTCATGACGACAGGCCTTCAAGCGGGAAAATTGTAGTGGCAGTGGATGGTAGCGGCCATTCTTTTGGTGGCTTGATGACAGGTATTGAAATGGCGAAGAAGTTGAATCGTCCTCTGGAAATCATTTCTACATTTGATCCTTATTTCCATTATGCCATGTTCAACAGCCTGACTGGCGTATTGTCCCGGGAAGCTTCCAAAGTGTTCAAGTTTGAGCAACAGGAAAAGCTTCATGAAGATATCATCGATAAGGGGCTGGCAAAAATCTACCAGGCTCATCTGGAGATTTCCCGAAAAGTTTGTGAAGAAGAAGATGTGGAATGCACCATCCGTCTTCTGGACGGAAAGGTTTTCGAGAAAGTTCTGCAGTACGCTCGGGAAGAGAACCCCTATCTGCTGATTCTTGGAAGAATTGGAGTTCACAGTGCTCCGGATATGGACATTGGAGGCAATGCCGAGAACCTGTTGCGTCTGGTTCCGTGTAACGTGATGCTTTCCAGCAGAGTGTTCAAGCCGCCGATAGACTTGCAGGCGGAAGAGAGCATTGAATGGACCGCTGAAGCGAAAGAGCGCTTGAAGAAGATTCCGGGATTTGTTCGCCCCATGGCGACTTCCGCGATCCTGCGTTATGCATTGGAGCGGGGACACAGCATGATCACATCTGGAGTTATCACCGAAGCGGTGCAGGAGATTCTACCTGCCGGCGCCATGCAGGCCATGTCTGCCATTGGTGAAAGTATGAAGAAAGAAGGAATGGACCCGAATAACCCTGAAGGTCTGGGCATGCTGAAGGAAGAAATGGCAGAAGCTCATGCTGGTAAACCTCCTGAAGAGATAACTTTGAAATGCACCAGTTGTAATACTTTTTATAAAGGTGATGTTGTTAAATGTACTGTTTGCAATGCGGGTCCGGAACGCTTGCTTCCTGTTAATAAGGAAGAGTGTCAGCCTACGGAAGCAGAGGCTCAGGATTCCACTACCTTCACACCTCTGCCGGATGGTGTGCAAGTGTCATGGACCCAGGAAGCCTTGGATCGGCTTAACAGTTTTCCAAAGGGGCATTTGAGAAGAAAAGCCCATGCCCGAGTTGAGAAAAATGCGCGGGTGCAGAAAGTGAATACCGTCTCATTGGCATTTCTCGATAAAATCCTGAACGAAAAGATCGTCCAGGATGGAAATGGGAAAAGCGAAGGAATTCCGGGAGACATCCTCAGCATAGGAGAATCCTTGAATGCAGATGATTTCAACTGGTCACCGGAAGCTTTGGAAAGGCTGGAACGCGTTCCCCAAGGGTTTATGAGGGACAATACCCAAAACCGGGTAATGGCCTGGTGTTCTCAAAATGATATCAAGGATATTTCACTGGATGTCTGTGAGGAAGGAATCCGGGAGTCTGTAAAGATGATGGAAGAGGCCATTAAAAATGGCGCAGGCTTGGAAGATTTTATCCCCAAAAAAGAAGTAAAAGCCTAGGCTTTTCCCTCGTTTAAGCAACAGTTTTTTTAGCCCCTGGATATTGAATTGAGTTCAATACCAGGGGCTTTTCCCTGTCATTTTCTGTCCTACAGGTTCCTGTCTCGAAATCTCGGTGGCTAATGTCCTCCCAACTTTATAAGCGCTTATTTCGTAACCTAAAACCTTATCTTGGCCGTTTGTATCTGGCCATTTTCTTTTCAGTCACTGTTGGCATCATCGCCACTTCGCCCGTTCCGATTATTCAAAAAACCTTCGATCAGATCTTTGTTGAAAAAGATTATTTCATGCTGAAGGTGATTCCCCTTGCCCTGGTCATTTTATACGTTATCAAAGCAATATTGACCTATGCACAGAACCTCATCATTTTCGGTATCTCGTGGGAGTTGGTGGCGAGATTCAGGGAAAAGTTGTTCACTCATATTCACGGGATTCCTTTCGTGTTTTTTGAGAACCATGAAACCGGCGAGATCATGTCGCGAATCAACAATGATGTTGCAATCATGCAGTCCACCCTGACGCGACTATTGAAAGAGTTCATGCAAAACGGTGTGATGCTGATTGGTCTGCTAGGTTGGGTGTTTTACTTAAAATGGGACTGGGCGATAATGGCGCTGATCATATTTCCTGCAACGGTCTTCCCGGTATCAAGAATTGCCCGGAAACTGCGGCACCTGTCCCGCAGAGGGCAAGAGATTCTGGGCAGTATCAACGCAACGATTCTGGAATCCTTTTCAGGGATAAAAGTTGTCCGAGCCTTTGGTATGAAACCTCGTGAGATAGAAAAGTTCCGAGTTGATAACGATGGTTATCTTGCAGTGATGAAAAAAAATGTCAAGTATGTGGAAATCACTTCACCTTTTCTGGAGGTTTTGGGAGTTGCCAGTGTGGCGTTCATCCTGTGGTATGGAGGGAATCAGGTTTTGAATGGCGAAATCAGCCAGGGAACATTTCTGGCTTTCATCGTTGCCTTGTTCATGATGTATGCTCCCATTCGAATATTGTTCAAAATCTACACCAATGTCCAGACAGCATTGGCAGGAGCGGATAGGGTGTTCGATATTCTTGACCATGATGTAGAAATGCTGTGGGAAGGCCAGGATGAACTTCAAAACTTCAAGGCCGGTATTGAGTTTAAGGATGTTTCTTTTCGCTATCCGTCACGCAACGCACTGGTTCTGAACAATATAAATCTTTTGGTTAAGAAATCAGAAATCATCGCCATTGTGGGGATGAGCGGGGCAGGCAAGACAACTTTGGTGGATCTGCTATTTCGCTTCTTCGATCCGACTTCCGGTTCCATCCTGATAGACGGGAAAAATATTCAGGATTATAAACTGGATTCTTTGCGGCGGCAATTGGCTTTGGTGACTCAGGAAACTTTTTTGTTCAACGATACCATTTTGAACAACATTGCGTTCGGATGTGAGGGGGAAGTCTCACACGAAGAAATTATGGCGGCCGCCCGAGCCGCCCATGTGGATTATTTTGCATCGAAACTGGATGAGGGTTACGAAACTCTCATCGGCGAACGGGGAGTCAAGCTCTCCGGAGGACAACGTCAGAGGATCGCCATAGCCCGGGCTATTTTAAGGAACGCTCCAATTCTGGTTCTGGATGAGGCCACGTCGGCATTGGACTCCGAATCCGAAAAGCTGGTTCAGGATGCCCTGCATAATCTCATGGAACACAGGACGTCTTTCGTTATTGCACATCGTCTATCAACCATCAAACACGCCAACCGGATCATTGTCATGGATAAAGGCCAAATCGTAGAGTCGGGGACGCATGAGTCTCTTCTTGCCAGTAGTGGGTTATACCAGAAATATTATGAAATGCAATTCATCGACATGGAATACAATAACAAAAATACCAAAGAAAATAATTAAAATGCGTTTTGAAAAAGTTCATATTGAAGGGCTGGGCTACCACCTTCCTGATAATATCGTGACTTCGGCTGAGATTGAAAAAAGGCTGGCGCCTCTTTATGAGCGGCTCAAACTCCCTCAAGGCCGACTGGAATTGATGAGCGGAATTCAAGAACGCCGTTTCTGGGAGAAGAGGGTTTTCCCCAGTGATGTGGCAACCGTTGCCGGGCAAAAGGCCCTTGCCCAATCCGGGGTAGATCGGGAGCAAATAGGTTGTCTGATTTCCGCATCGGTCTGCAGGGATTTTCTGGAGCCCTCCACCGCTTCGGTCATTCATCATAACCTGAAGCTTCCGGTTGAGGGCTTTGTGTTCGATGTTTCCAATGCCTGCCTGGGTGTGCTGAATGGGATGATGATCATTGCCAATATGATTGAACAAAACCAGATATTAGCGGGATTGGTGGTGGCCGGAGAAAATGGCGGCCCACTGGTGAACAACACGATCGAAACTTTGCTGGCCCGACAGGATATTACCCGCAGTAATGTCAAATCCTCTTTTGCGTCATTGACCATCGGGTCTTCTGCCGTCGGTGTTGTTCTGGCCCATGAAAAAATCGCAAAGCAAAACCACCGCCTGATCGGTGGCGTTTCTCTGGCTGAAACCCAGTTCAATCACTTATGTCGGGGCAGTGATGACAGTGGCGCCGGTAGCGATTGGTCGCCTCTGATGGAAACCGATTCTGAAACTTTGATGCAGGAGGGATGTCGGCTTGCCGGTAAAACCTGGGTGCGTACCCGGGAAGAGCTTGACTGGAACAATGAAGAGGTCAGCCGGGTATTCTGCCATCAGGTAGGCAAAGGCCATCGAAAACTCATGTATGAAAGTGTCGGGCTGGACCCTGAAAAAGATTTTTCCACTCTGGAGTTTCTCGGTAATACCGGGTCTGCCTCGCTGCCAACGACCCTGGCCATGGGGATCGAAAAAAATGTTCTCAAGTCTGGCGACAAAGCTGCATTGCTTGGCATTGGCAGCGGACTCAACTGCATGATGATGGGTGTTGAGTGGTGACAGATCTTTATCCCTTTTCATCACATATCCTGCAACTCGAAAAGTTCCGCTACCATTACCTGGATGAAGGGCCTTCAGGCAGCGAACCGCTTCTCATGTTGCATGGCAACCCAACATGGTCCTTTTATTATCGCAATCTGATCCTGGGACTGAAAGACTCCTATCGCTGTGTGGTGCCCGACCATATGGGAATGGGAAAATCAGATAAGCCGCAGGACTATCCTTACACGCTTTCCCGGCACATTGACAATCTTGAAAAACTGATCGATCACCTCAAGCTGGATGACATCACCCTGGTGGTTCATGATTGGGGTGGGGCGATAGGAATGGGTTTTGCGGTACGGCATCCAGAACGAATCAAGAGGTTGGTAATTTTTAATACCGCCGCGTTTTTATCGGGTGAGATGCCACTGAGCTTGAGACTGTGTCGCCTGCCAGGGTTTGGGACTATCGCCATCCGCGGTTTCAATGCATTTGCAAAGGGCGCTATCCGCTGGGCTTGCAACAAACAGGAAAGAATGACCGAAGAAGTCCGGGCCGGTTATCTACAACCTTATAACAGCTTTGCAAACCGGGTGGCAAATTTACGCTTTGTGCAGGATATTCCCATGAGCCCTGATTCACCGAGCTATCCGATGGTTCAGCACATTGAAGAGAACCTGAAGTTATTTCGAGAGCATCCCGTTCAGATTATCTGGGGAGCGCATGATTTTGTATTTAATGATCACTTTCTGAAGCGGTGGCAAGAGATTTTCCCTCAGGCGGAGGTGCATCGGATTGAAGATGCCGGGCATTATGTGGTGGAAGATGCGCACGAGCGTATTCTGCCGATGATGAAAGAATTCTTCGGGAAGAATCCAATCTGAAGTGAATATATTTTTAATGGCATAAAAAAACCGGCCTCCGATAATGGAAAGCCGGTTTTATTTTGCAGTAATTACTTTAGTATCGGTAGTGTTCCGGCTTGTAAGGGCCCTCAACTGGCACATTCAGGTATTTGGCCTGCTTGTCTGTGAGAGTGGTCAGCTTCACTCCCAGTTTGTCTAGGTGCAGACGTGCAACCTCCTCATCGAGTTTTTTCGGCAAGGTGTAAATGCCGACCTCATACTTGGTGTTATACAGTTCTATCTGGGCCAGCACTTGGTTGGTGAAGGAGTTGGACATCACGAAAGAGGGGTGTCCGGTGGCGCAACCCAGGTTCACCAGTCTTCCTTCTGCCAGCAGAAGGATACTGTGTCCATCCGGGAAGGTGTATTTATCCACCTGCGGTTTGATAACGGTTTTCTGAACTCCCGCAAAGTTGTTCAATGCCTCAACCTGAATTTCAATGTCAAAGTGGCCGATATTACAAACAATGGCATCGTTCTTCATTCTTTCCATATGCTCGATACAGATGATGTCGGCACAGCCTGTGGTGGTGACAAAAATATCACCTTCCTTAACGGCTTCTTCCATGGTGCTGACTTCATAACCTTCCATCGCTGCCTGTAACGCGCAGATGGGGTCGATCTCGGTAACGATCACCCGGGCGCCCAAACCTTTCATGGAGTCGGCACAACCTTTTCCGACATCGCCAAACCCGGCAATGACCACCACTTTTCCGGCTATCATAATATCGGTGGCACGTTTGATACCGTCAGCAAGAGATTCCCTGCAGCCATAAAGGTTGTCGAACTTCGACTTGGTGACCGAATCGTTGACGTTCATTGCCGGGAGCTTTAAAGCTCCTTTTTCGATCATTTTGTAAAGGTTGTGCACTCCGGTGGTGGTTTCTTCTGTGACACCTTTGATGCCAGCCAGTAACTCAGGGTGTTTTTCGTGAACATAGGCGGTAAGATCTCCGCCATCGTCAAGAATCATATTTGGGCCATCTTCAAAAAGCAAAGTTTGAGCGGTGCACCACCAATATTCTTCTTCAGTCTCTTCCTTCCATGCGAATATCGGAATGCCTGCCTTGGCCATGGCGGCTGCGGCATGGTCCTGCGTTGAAAAGATATTGCAGGAAGCCCAGCGAACGTCGGCCCCCAGTTCGACCAGGGTTTCCATCAGCACGGCGGTTTGAATGGTCATGTGCAAAGAGCCGGCAACGTGGGCCCCCTTCAAGGGTTTTGAAGTACCATATTTTTCGCGCAGGGCCATGAGTCCGGGCATTTCGTTCTGGGCAAGGATGATTTCTTTACGTCCCCAATCTGCCAGTGACAGATCTTTAACTTTGAAATCTTCAGAGACGGTGGTCGATGACATGAGCTACTCCTGAAATGGGTTTTAATATATAATTATAATTTTAGCGGAGTGCTTCCGCTGGCAACTAGCAATATTTCTATCCTGTGGACATACGTTCTCTCAGTCCAATGGATCATTGCTCATTGGCCCCACGCCGAGTGGGGATACAATATTTTGATTGACTGGGATGGAATAATAGGAAGTGCTCAGGAAATTTCCATCTTTATATTTACGGCAATTCTTCTTATTAGTTTAGCAGATTATGCGTGGACGTCAATCCATCCAATATTACAATCTCAAAAACCTGCTTTCTTCTTTATGATCATTTCTGCGGTTAAAATTTACCCCTTTGATTCCGGCGAACCAGATTCCTCTTTGCGTGCCTATGCCGATGTCACCCTGGAAGATGAGATTTTGTTGAAAGGGTTTCGCGTTCTTGCTTCTAAAAACGGGGGATTATTTGTCGGCTTCCCTTCCAAGAAAGGTAAGGATGGAAAATTTTATGACATGGTGGGATTTAAGTCTGAAGCTTTACAGTCCGATCTCCGGTCGGCGGTTCTCAGAGCCTAGAAGGTTTATTCCTGATATCAGTTGGATGATATCTTTACCGTTTTATAAAGAAAGTTCTTAAAGCTGATAAATTTTTTCCTTTCGTCAGATTCCAGATGCGAACGGGTTTTGCAGGCACCTAGTTTCACTGCCAGGCCTGGCAGATTGGTTTGATACCTGCTTTTTGCCGCCAGTATCAGTGACCTCACCGTGTCCCGGGTTAAATGGTTGGCTTTAAATGGTTGATGGATATCTGTCCAGAAATTGGCTTCTCCCGCCTCGAATTGATTCAACAGTGTATCGATAAAACTCGGGGTGCCTGGCGTTTCTGAAACGGACGGTCGGCATGCCGACATGATTTCGTCTTTAGTGATCGTAGCTCCCTTACGGAACAGCATGGCTCTTAGCAGGATATTTTTCAGCTCCCGAACATTTCCCCGATAAGGATGTTGCTTGAGATATTCAACCGCTGCCGGTTCCAATTGCGGCGGGGTAGGGTCGTGGCCTTCCTTTTTATAGGAGTTGAAGAGGATGCCAAGAAAATGCGTGGCGAGGTCTTCAATATCTTCTTCTCTTTCATTAAGTCGTGGTATCTGGAAGCTCAAGGCATTGAGGCGGTGGTAAAGGTCTTCCCGGAACCGTCCTTCCTGAATTTCCTTGAGCAGGTCTTTATTGGTCGCGGCAATCAAAAATATTTTGGAAATACGGGGCTGGTTTTCACCCAGTCGCATGAACACTCCGGTGTCGAGAAAGCGCAATAACTGCACCTGGGTCTTTGGGTCGGCGTCCCCGATCTCGTCGAGAAAAACCACTCCGCCATGGGCTTCTTCCAGAATACCCTGGCGGTTGAACTCGGCTCCCGTGAAAGCACCTTTCTTATGTCCAAACAATTCGCTATAGGTCAGTTCTCCACTGTAGGCGGCAATATTGGTTTTTCTTAAAGGGAGTTTGAAATGGCCCCCCTTCTCTTTTTGGAACATATCATTGAGATGGGAATAGATATTATTGAAAAAGAATTCTTTTCCTGTGCCGGTTTGCCCCTGAATGAGAAGGCTTGGCAATCCGGTCATGACCTCGCGTTGTTGATTGCCCTCCCAATTGAGCATGCGGTTGCAAATGGATTCCACAACGGTCTGGATCTGGTTGACCAGTGAATGGACGTTTTGGCTTTTTCCGATTACGTTGCCGAAGTGATAGGAAGAAACTTTGGGGTCGCGGTACTCAATATCTTTTTTAAGTTGCAACAGTTCGCGTTTCAGCGCTTCAATCTGCTGGAGATTGTTCACCTTCTGGCTGATTAGGCTGGCGATGATCTGCAGGATTCTTTGATGCTCCTGGGTGAAGAAATATTTTCGAAAGCTGTCCTGGTTGATCACCCCGAGAACATGACTGCCTTGAATGATGGGGACGGCCAGTTCGGACTGGATTTGCCCGGAAAGGTTTTTGTAAAAACCCTTTTTTTCATCTTTGACGTTGGCAATTAAAGTCGGCCTCGCGGTATGGGCCACATAACCGTTCAGCGATCTCTGCTGGGAAGAGAGTTCCTCGCCACCTACAGCCATAAGTGGAATTTTGCTTTTCATCCAGCTTCGGGATTTTGCTCCCACGAGGTTTCCCTCTTCATCCTCAATGATGAGCCAGGGTTTGCCGTCAATAATTTTGTAAATGGAAATGGTTCCCGAATCGGCACCGATCAATTCAGAAGTTTTTGCCAGAATCTTATCGAGGAAGGATGTTAAATCATCATCGGCGTCGGACAGCAGCTCTTCGATTTCGCTGAGCACCTCGATTTCAATGTGCTCCGGGTTTTCCTCGAGAATGAGTTTTTCCACCATGACCGCGTGATTTTCCAATAGCGGTTTTTCAAAAGGGGTGAATTTGTGCGAGGCATTGGTGTAATAATTCACCACGCAAATCAACTGCCCGGTTTTTGCGTTGAACTTTGAGACTTGATACAGCGAAACAAGATCAATTTTCCGGGCCACCGCTTTTCGGCTGAAGCTTTCTTCCATGACATCTTCGATGTAGACCGGCTTTTGCTCGGAGTCTTTGGCGATGAGGCCTTTGTGGTCGTCATGAATGACAATGCGGTTGATCAGGTTTTCCTTGTGGAGATTGATATGATCGTGGTCGTTATAGATCAGCGCGTCTTCTTTATTCTTGGAAAAAGCAGCGAGAATTTCGACCCGGTTGCTCAGCTCAGGGGATTTGAGATTCTGAATGGAAGAGGGGACCCACACCGAAGCCAGAGCCAGTTTGTCGATCAGTTGCACGGCCGAACGCATCATCATCCATGCCGCCTCTTTTTTTCGCGCCAGATCAAGGTGACGGGAGAAGGACAGTTTCTGGTGGAACCGCTTGGCGCGGTCGATGGTGCCGCTGGTATCGCCAAGAAAATCGACAATCTCCTTTCTCTGTTCTTGATTCAGGAACTCGCCCGCCTTCCCCCAATCCAGGCTGATGGTGCCGATGGGTCGGAACTGGTGGGTGATTGGGAACACGGCAGTTGCCTTAATGTCGGCTAACTTTTCAAACGGATTCTGCCGTTTGGCGAATTTGTCCGGCTCGTCCCAGGAGAACACCACCTCGTTGTTCAAGAAAGATTGTGAAATGATCGAAGCCTCGGGCGAGACAAATTTGGTGATGGGTTGTGGTTTGTTCTGGTCGGTCACAAATTGGCAAATCAGCATGCCTTCGTATAAGTCCTCAAGATAGATCCGCACCATTTTACAGTCATAAAGTTTCTTCAACCGGGTGGCGATGTGGTGAAGAATCTCGGATAGACTTTCCTTGCCGTAACGGGAAATTAGATTTTGTGAGGTGTTCGGGGCCATGACATTCAATCTTTTGAGTAATAAAAATACACAGTCAGCCAATAAGTATAAAATATTTATAGGGTTATGGGAAGCCCCCCAAATCCCCTTAGCAGGCGGAAGTTTGTCGCCACAGGAAAAAATATGTCAAAAATTCGGCAAAAATAACCGGATTTCCGACGCTTTCCAGAACAGCGCTAGGGAAGGGAGGTGGCTGGCAGCCTCTCAGAGACTTTAAATATATGGATTTATGGCGCTGGTAAAAAAATATCGCGATTCAGGACCGGTGGCATATGTTTTGCTCTATAAGTGGCAAGGAGATTTTTATATGCCACTGATTGATAAACTTTTATTTTCGGACCAGGTACCAACGGTCATGAGAAAGAGCCTGAATATGATGTCCACCCGTCAAAACCTGATTTCCTCGAATATCAGTAATGTGGATACTCCCGGATTCAAGGCCAGTGACATCGATTTTTAGGCGCAGTTGCGCGAAGCCCTGGGTTCTTAAAGGGTCTTTAAATCTTAGAGCCACCAACGCCAAGCATTTTGGTCCGCCCATTTCCGACATTGGCGATTTAACGCCGGACCCTTTTGAAGAGGATGCCGCCCACGAAATCCAACGGAAATAATGTGGATATCGATAATGAAATGGCAAAAATGGCCGAAAACCAGATTATGTACAACGCCACGGTTCAGTTGATGATGAAAAGAGGCGGAACCATCCGTGCCGCTGTGACTGAATTGCCGCAACAGTAAGTAGGCGGCCTTTCTGATAGTTTTTTGTTATACTAACTTATAGTAAATTATTAGTGATTCAGGAATTATGAAAGACATTACTGTATCCAGTCATTTAAAAGGGTTGCAGGGGCCGGGACCTTCTCAGGGATTAAGTAAGCCCTCGGGCGGTACTTCGGGCACCGATGGTCCGTCTTTCGCCGATACGCTTGCGAAATCGCTGAATGAGGTTAATTCTTTGCAAAAAGACGCGGATGTAGCTATTCAGGATTTTGTCGCCGACGATACCCGCAATATTCACGAAACCATGATCGCAGTGGGCAAAGCTGATCTTGCCTTTCGTTTGACCATGCAGGTGCGCAACAAAATTGTTGAAGCCTATGCAGGAAGTGATGCGTACCCAGGTTTAATAGTCGGTTCCAAAATATAAATTTCAAAAGCCTCCGGATTTTTTCCAAGGGCTTTTTTTTGTGGTGTAACCGCCGCCGGCCGTGATATTCTTCCTCAGATGTGATGGCCTCTTCATTAATCTTTATGCCCGGCACGGGTACTTCATGCCCCGAAGCAACTGTGTTAAATGTCAAGTGCTGGCAATGAGATTTTCATTCCAGAGTGTTTTTGTTTTGATCATGGTATTGATGATCGTTAATAACTTTCTCATGCATGCGGTAATGGCAACTTTAAAGGGTTTGCCCTTTTCGATGAGGCGTGTGTAAAAGGTACGAATCACGGGATTATGCTGCATGGCAGTGACGGCGGCCATGTATAAAGCGGCACGCACATTGGCGCGGCCGCCCCAGATACACCGGCGGCCCCGGAACTTTCCGCTGTCCCGATTGAGGGGAGCGAGACCGATAAGGGCGGCGATTTGCTTCTGATTAAGAACTCCAAGTTCCGGAACCCCGGCCAAGAGGTTGACAGCCAGAACGGGACCGGCACCGGGAACACTTTGTATAATCTGGTCGTGCTCACGCCAGGCAGAACTGTTTTTGATGGTTCTGGAAAGGTCGCCATCGATTTTTCGCAAGCGTTTTTTAAGAGATTCGATATGCTCCTTAATGTCTTTACATATCCATTTTGGAGCTTGTTTTAGACGGGTTTTTTCTTTGGTCAGCATCTCGATCAACTGGCGACGGCGTGTCACTAGAGCTGAGAGTTCAAGAGATTCTTCGTCTTTGATTTTCCTGACCTCAGGACGTATGGCCTTGGCAAAATGGGCCAGCACAAGAGAATCAATGACATCGGTTTTTGCCAGTTTCCCGGTGGCTTTGGCAAAATCACGAACTTGCCGTGGGTTGACCACGGCTACTGGCAGTCGACCCGCAACCAGGGCCGAAGCCAACGGGATCTCTAAGCCGCCTGTGGCTTCCAAAACGATCAATGGAGGATTTAAGGCGGATAAACTCTCGACCAAACCAGCAATCCCTTCCTCATTGTTAGCGGTTTGCCAGGTTTCTTGAGTCATGCTGTCAGCAACATCCAGATGGAGTTTAGAAATATCGATGCCAATAAAATGGGGTTTCTGATTCATAATTTGGTCTCCCAGCCTTGCCGATGCGGGCTCAGTGGCCCAGGCAACTGTTCGGGTTAATCAAAATAGGACACAACGATCTGCGCTTCGGGACGGGCTTAAAAGCCCAAGGGGTAAACGATCTATTGTGCCCTGAATCAAATCCTGGGAGCTTGTGGAAAACACAAAACCGGCTTCCCACAGGGCTCACAGGTACAACTACTACAAATTCCCCTTATGAACAACATACAAGGGGTAAATAGGGCGGTGATAGCCTGAAGGCTAAGCTAGGGAAACATAACACGCACTCGCGACTGCCAAAGGCGTGGAGCCTGTTCTACCGGGCGTGGCCCGGTGATATTTTCATGAGTTTTCATGTTCGGGAGGCGTATAATGAGTTCTTACCCAATTGCTTTCCCAAGGCTCGCGCGGCTTGGGGAAATTTATTTAATGAGGGAGATTGAAGCTATGAAGAAGTTTTCAGGAATATTTTTGGGGTGGGCTCTATTTATTTTCGTGGCTGCAAACCCTGTCTGGGCGCAATCGGGTGGGCATGCCAGTGTTGGATTGGGTCACGGTGAAGAGGGTTATCTTCACTTGGAAGAAATGGTCAAACATATGGAGTACAGTCTGAAAATGCCGGATGCCAGCGAGGAGTTGAAAATGCATGGTCCCATGGCTTTGCAACACGCTAAGGAAGCGTTGAAACATTATAATGAAGCCTTGAAACATGGTTCGGAGTCACTGGGTCGGCGAGCTTCAATGCCTAGGGCTGAGGGTTCTGGTCCTGGTCCCGGCTACCGCGATGAAGGTTCTTCCCATAGCCATGACGAAGGTTCCCACTAGCCCACTCGCCGTGGGGGCAATGAGCAATAGTTTTTTGAGCCTAGATAACTCTTTGTCTGGCTGATAAAGATATTACAATCTACCAAATGAGCCTCTCAGCAAGGAAGGCAGATAGCAAACTTGTTGTACACCTTCGGGGCATGAAGGCCAGTGAAGAAATATCACAAGCCGAGAAAAACGATTGCTAGCAGTAATACACTATTGCAGTTGGCCCCACGCCTGTTGGGCCGAGAGTGGTGTTGCTAGCAGTAATACGCTATTGCAGTTGGCCCCACGCCTAGTTGGCGGGGCCTACGAGAATTTTGCCGTCATCTATTTTTACTTGATAGACCTTGGTATCCCATTCTTCGCCGCGGTCACATTTTCCTGTTTTGAGATCAAACCGGTAACCGTGGTTGGGGCATTTTATACCGGTGCCGTTTAATGTTCCGCGCACCAGCGGCGCGGTTTTTTTGTGTGGGCATCGGTCGTAGATGGCGAACAGCTCACCATCCAGATTAAAAAGCGTAATGAGTTCGCCGTTGACGTCAACGCGTTTTCTTTCCCCCGGGGGAACTTCCCCAAGATCGGCCACTTCAGTAAACTCTGTCATCCGCTTACTTCCTCTTCGCCAGAGCGGCGGCATGCAATAGCTCGTTGAGCCGAGTAACCCTTTATCGGCAAGGAAAAGACATTGCTCATTACCTGCGGAGGTTCTCCGCCACAGGGAAAGAAGACCGACTCCAGTCCCACCAGGAACCGTCATAGTTCCTCACTTTATACCCCAGATAACGGAAAACAAAATAGGCCATGGCCGAGCGAACCCCACCGGTGCAATACACGATGATTTCCTGATTCGGGCGGATTCCATTTTGCTTCAACAGGGAATTGAGGGCCGGTAGGGATTTCAGGTTTCCATCGCCTTGAAAAAATTCCGGCCAGTGGATATGGATGGCGTTGGGGATATGTCCTCCCCTTGGCGAACCATAGGGTGTGGCGCCCTCGAATTCCTTGCGTGTCCTGTTGTCGATCAATCTGAGATTACTTTTAGAAAAGTTATTATTTATTAATAATTTAGTGGCAATAACCTCATTATTTAGTTTGATGCTGTTCAGGGCTGGTTCCGGTGAAGGAGACGGGTTTTGTCGGCCTCTTTGGATTTCTTTGCCAGCCTGTTTCCAGCTAGGGAGTCCGCCGTCCAAGAAGGCTACTTTCTCGAATCCATAACGCTCGAAAATCCAGAAGAATCGGCCGTCCGTTCTCCATGGGTCATCCGGCTCGCCATAGATAACGATGGTTTTGTCTGGAGAAAAACCCAGTGGACCCAGTTTTTGGGCGATGAAGGCTTTATCGTCTTTGAGCAATCCCTTGACCCCATTTAGCTTATGTGTGAATTCCCACCAGTCGTCGAGATTAACTGCCCCGGGGATATGGCCGAACAGGAATTTCCAGGACGGACGAGTGTCGACCACGACTCTCTGGTCTTCTGGAATGTTGCTCACCATGGCCGGAGTCATAAGAAGCCCACTTGCAAGACATTGAGAGATATGGGTTATTGATAAAAACAGGCCCAGAATGAGCAGGATATTGACCCTGATTTTTCTTGACAAAATACGGGATCCGCTTGTACTATCAGGCTTCATTTTTTTCTCTCCGTTTGGTAAAAGCCGGAGCATTTTTGTGAAAATGGCTCTGAAAAAAGACTTGAGGGTTAACGCCCTTGTCCCCGGTCACCTTAACGATTATATATGATTTAGATGTCGCGTGGCGGGATTAGATTGATTCAAATTGGGCTGGAAACGGCCAGGCATATAAGAAATTTATTTTAATTAAAGGTTAACTATGACAACGGATGATCAAGGCAAGGAAAAACGGTTGGAAGAGATTAAGCGGGAAGAGAAAGAAGACGCAAGCGGTTATTATTCCCAGGGATCCTCAAATGATACCGTGAGCGAAGAAGCCGAATACAGTAAGCCCGTTGTTCCGGTTCAACAGGAGCAGGAAGAAATGAATATGCTGAAGGCCGTTGCCTTTCTGGGTTTTGGAATGGCGGCTCTGGCGATTATTTTCATCCTGTTTTTTGTCCGCGATCTTGATACCCGGGTAGTGGGTATGGACGGTACCGTGACCAACCTTGAAGAAAAAATTGCCCCTCTGAAAAGGCATGTGGACGATAGCTTTAGCAAAATTAATGCAGATATTTCCGGACTGAAAAACAAGGTTGGTAACTATGAGCGCATGATGGCGGTGATGGAACTCAAACGCGCATTGGTCACCGTTCAGGAAATGTCTATGGGTAACTCACCCAATATTGAAGCCAAGTCCGGTGAAGTGGTAGCCGGTATAGAGGCATTGTTGACAGAATTGGGAGCGGGACCAACCGCCACCAAAAGCCTGCCTGCAGGAATCGTAAGTCTGGAGGAAGCCCCTGTTCCGGCAGTTGCGGAAGAGTCGACCGCTCCCGTTGAGGAGCCTGCGGCAGAAGAACCCGCTCCGGCTGAAGAGACTCATGCCGCTGCTGAGGCCGCACCCGAGCCTTCTGAATCTGCGCCTGAGCCTGCTGAAGAAGCTCCCGCAGAAGAAGAAAGTTCTGAAGGTGGGGAAGAAGACGATGAAGAAGAGGAAGACGACGACGAATAGTTCGGTCTTAACTTTCACCTTTTAGTTCTCTTCAATTCATGCCAGCCATAAAATTTGTTTTATCCATCCTGTTGCTGATCGTTATTGCTTCATTCGCCGTACAAAATATGGATTCGGTGGAGATCAGCTATTATGATCTGAAACTCGAACTCCATACAGTTGAACTGCCATTGATGGTGGTGCTCGTGATCCCACTAGTATTGGGATTTTTAATGGCCTGGTTCATGGGAATGTTCGACCGGTTCAAATTGAAGTCCACCATCCGCCAGCAAAACCGATCCATCTCTTCCATGGAAGAAGAGTTGGAGAGGCTTAAAAGCACTCCTCAGCTTCCCACTCAGGCAGAATCTTCTACTGACTCCTGATTACCTCAGTCGCGGATTTGCGAAAAATGCAACCAGGTCTTTGACCGAAATTACGCCTACAATCTTGTCATTCTCGGTCACCGGGAGGTGGCGGATCTTTTTTTGCGCCATAAAGGCATTGGCATCTGTCACTGGCTGATGGCAATCCAGAGTGAAGAGCGGTTGCGGGGTCATGACAGCATCTACTCTCGTGGTTTTAGGATCCAACCCCCCACCCAGGACTTTGCGTGATAAATCTGTTTCCGTTACAATCCCGACGTATTCATCATTTTCCGTGATAAGAACCGAGCCAATGTTTTTTTCATGCATGAACTTGGCGGTTTCTTGAATCGTGGAATCCGAGCCGACGCTGATTACGGAGGGACTCATGTAATCAGATATTTCTGTCCGGGTAGTTGTGTCTTTTGCAAATCTATGGGGCTTGTGTTTTGGAGCCATGATCAACCTCCAAATTAGGGTGCGGTTGGTAATCTAGTTTTTTTCCTGGAGTCTAGGGTCCAATGACCTTCTTGTCAATTGGATGCCCGGCTTTTAAAGGGGATTCATTTTCGGAGGCTATCGGGTTGCTGTTGGGTAAGACAATGCACACCCCCCAGTCCCCATATGAGGGTTTTGCACTGAATCTGGATGATCTTGCGTTCTGGAAACAAAGGAGTTAACAGGTCCAGGACTCTCTGGTCATTAGGGTGATCATAGCTGGGGACCAGCACAGCATGGTTGGCGATATAAAAGTTGGCGTAGCTGGCAGGCAGACGTTCTTCCTTGGAGCCGACATAACCCGGCATGGGCAGGGGGAGAATTTGGAAGGGATTGCCGTCCGTGTCTTTCGCCGCTTCCAGGCGCTCATAATTTTGTTTTAATCCGAGAAAGTTTACGTCTCTTTCATTTTCTTCCAAAGCACAAACAATGGTGGTGGGGTTTACGAAACGGGCCAGATTATCGATATGCCCATCGGTGTCGTCTCCTTCCAGTTCACCATGCAGCCAGATGATTTTCGAAACTCCCAGATAATTTTTCAAAAATTCTTCCATGCGTTCCCGGCGTATGCCGTCATTGCGGTTGGGGTTGAGGATGCAGGAATCGGTGGTCAGGCATGTTCCGCGACCATTCACCTCTATGGCTCCGCCTTCCAAAACAATTCCCGGCTTGAAACTTGGAAACTGCAATTGCTCGGCAATGATGCTGCAGGCGAGATCATCAAGCTCCCATTTATATTTTCGGCCCCAGGAATCAAAATCCCAATCGTTGATGGCTACCTCCCCATCTTCTTCCCGAATGAGAAAATTAGGGCCGTAATCACGAATCCATGAATCATTGGTGGGGATGTCATAGAGGAAAACCTGATCCATATTTATGCCGTTGGTCTGCAGTTTCTTATGCAGGTCTTCTTCGGCGGATTTATCCTGGACCAGAATATGGGTCTTTTCCCCTTGGGTGAGGGCTTTGACGATTTGCAGGTAGTCGAACTCGACCCGTTCCATATTCTGATCGGGCCAGGTTTCCGGGTTATGAGGCCATGTCAGCCAGGTTCCTGCATGAGGCTCCCATTCTGCTGGCATGCGATAGTCGGTGGGGAAGGTAATTTCATTCATCGGTATCTAAATATAATTTAGAGAGATCCTGGTAAGCATCGACCCTTCGGTCCCTTAAGAAGGGCCAGTTTTGTCTCGTCGATTCGATCTCCGACAGGGTGCATTGGGCGATCACGATCTGCGGTTTATTTTCGGCCTGACCGATAACTTTTCCAAATGGATTGCAGATGAAGGATCGACCCCAAAAGGTCAGGGCCTTTTCACGACCCACCCGGTTCACCGAACCTAAAAAAACACCATTGGAAATGGCGTGAGATTTTTGTATGGTTTCCCACGCGGAAATTTGCTGTTCAGAGATTTTGGCATCTTCATCCTGATACCCGATAGCGGTGGGATAAAATAAGAACTGTGCTCCGGATAAGGACGTTAGCCGGGCCGCTTCCGGAAACCACTGGTCCCAGCAGATCAGCACCCCAACTTTTCCATAGCGGGTAGCAAAACTTTTGAACCCGGTATCCCCGGGAGTGAAATAGAATTTTTCAAAGAAGCAGGGGTCATCGGGAATATGCATTTTGCGATAGGTTCCGACGACGCTTCCATCCGCATCAATGATAATGGCGGTGTTGTGGTAAATGCCCTGCGCCCGTTTTTCAAAAAGAGGCACAATCAGGACGACCTGTAACTCTTTTGCCAGCTTGGAGAGTGCTTCGCTCGTCGGACCCGGCAGAGGTTCGGCCATGGAAAAATTTTCAGTCGATTCTGTTTGGCAAAAATATTGAGTCAGGAAAAGTTCGGGAAGGCAAATAATTTGCGCTCCCTTTTTCGATGCGGCACGAATGGAATCCATTGCGCTTTCCAGGTTTTTGCCTGCGTCCGGGGAACAGGCCATTTGAACGAGGCCAACTGATATTGTTGTGTTAGTCATGAAAATTTAAATAGTTATGCCTTGTAAAGGAATTTGTTATGATAAAATATCATAACATGATAGCGGTTTTCCTCCCACTTGCCGTGGAGATTCTCCGGAGTTTCTGGTGAAATACCTCCGCTTTTTATTAAATATCCTTGAATAAATTATTGCCCATGTGGATCAAGCAGGCGTTCAGAGATTACTACAAACCAAAATTAAAGCGCAGACTGGAGAGGGATCCAAACCAGGAGGAACTGGACCAGCGTTTTGAAGAAATATACAGCCAGGTCAACTGCATTCTTCTTGCCGGAGTTCTCGAGGGGGTTGCCATCTATTTTTATGAAATCGCAAAATTTACCAAAGAGGAACTGGATGGTTTCAGAGATCGTCCTGAAGAATATCTTTTTGAGCGTTTTGGCGGGGGTAACTACAAGTTAAACTTCTATGAAGGTCCATCTTTTATTGTTTGCGTCAATTTTAAACCTAAGGGAGAGCCCAAGTGGATTCCCTTACTTCCCGAAAAAGCTGGTTCTGATCCTGAACCGGCGTAACCGCCGGGGGCAGTGAGCAATGGCTTTATACCTCTCCGGGGCACGAAGGCTTAGGGATAATCACGTCTGGCTAGGAACAAGTTGTCTCGGCTTAACAAATCATTGCTACTTTACCCTTTTGGGGCAGGAATGTTGAGGAAGAATAGCACCTTTTCGCGGATGATTTGGTGAACGGGGCCCCGAATTTTCTTTCAGGGGTGAATAAGGTTTTGGACTTCAGCCTTCTGGAAAAGGAGTTGTCAGGGATTTATAGCTGCAATACGGGCCGCCCGTCTTATCCGCTGGTTCTTTTATTCAAAACCCTTTTGCCGCAAAATGGTACAACCTTTCTGATCCTGGCCTGGAAGAAGCGTTGTCGGGCCGGATCAGCTTTCGCCGTTTTGTGGGCTTGAGCTTACCGGTTGCGGCGGACGCGATACATCGGTTCAAATCACCCTGGCTTGCAGGGCCATGAATATAAAACGATGCCTTGTTTTAGCCCGGACCTGAAAGAGGTGTGGATGGGAGAGAAAAAGCCTTGAGAATGCGGAGAAGCGGAAAACAAACAGCAATAAAAACCGCATGAAACAGAGAAAATTAGTCAAAAAATAACGATCTGTTCTGAAGGCCAACGCGATTCAACCCCGATTACTCAAATATACCCTGATGCAAAGGTCTCTTTCCCAAGGAGAGTTTTGCGTAAGCTGAAAAAGCGTAAAGTTGAGATTCTTCGCTGTGTTCAGAAAGCTGCGGGAACCGATAAAACCCTGCGGAATTCCGCCTGTCACCGGCGTTTCAGTTCAATCCGGTCGCCATGAGGTCGCGATCGACCCCTGACCTCCCCCTGTGCCGTGCACCCTCAGATTCCCAAGCGGACAAGTCCATGCGGGGATTCTGTCAGAACCGGGGCGGTACGGGCATTTTCAGGGACGCCCCTCTGCCGGGGAACGACAAAGGTTTTCACCTTTGACGACCGGTTTGGCGGGTTTGCCTGGTCTCCTGCCAGATCAGGATGATTTTTGCTTGCATCTTTACCGAAACACGTTTATGGTACCGACACGCCATGGTGCTGTGAGCATTGGCAGTATTAGTTAGACGTTGCTCTTGCGAAGCGTGAAAACCAGCAACAAATTTTGGAGCTATGCTGTTGAAAGTTCAGATTATTAAATGTGTGGTGTTTACCGCAACCTGTATGCTTGCCTCGCTTGGTGCCGCCCAAACAATTACCATCAATGAAGGGGATATGCGCTCTGAGACGGTCACCTTGTCAGACCCTGACACGATCATCATCAACAATGGCGAAATCACAACGGGGAGTGAGGTGAAAACCATAAACAGTGAGGGAACCACAAGCACAACAGTAATAGGAAGCCGCTCTCACGGCATTTTCTCGTCAGGCTCTGGCGCGATGATCACCAATAATGCGGACGGCACAATCACAACGGCAGGAAGCGTCTCTCACGGCATTTCCTCGGATGGCTTTGACGCGGTCGTCACCAATAGCGGCGCAATCACAACGACAGGATTCCAATCTCACGGCATTTTAATTTTAGCGCAGGGGATTGACGGGACTGACGCGGTCGTCACCAATGACGGCGCAATCTCAACGACTGACGATAGCTCTCACGGCATTTTCTCGTCAGGCTCTGGCGCGACCATCACCAATAGCGGCGCAATCTCAACGACTGGCGATAACTCTCACGGCATTTTCTCGGAGGGCGATGGCGCAATTACCATCAGCGGCAGTGTGTCTGTCAGTGGCGAGAATTCCTTTGTGGTGAAAGGGTCCGATGCGGGAGATCAAACGCTGACCCTGGGTCGTGGAGCGATGACGAACGGGGCGTTTAGTCTGGGAGAAAGGGATAACGACAATGATATCGCCAACATTTGGGTGGCTGACACCGCAAGGTCGTCGACTTACACTATCGGCGGGGCGACCTCATCAATCTGTTTAACAACGAAGAGCAAGACGCGCGGGTACTTCAACTGCCGCAGGTAAGGAATGTTGCTGGCGATACTGTGGCTGTGCTCGACCCGACGGGTTCGTCCGCCGAACGCATGGCGCTGGGTTCTGCCGCAGGCCAGATATACGCCGTGGTGTTTCAGCGGTTGGCGGACGTGCGACGGCCTGAGAGGCTGGGCGGCGACGCTGGCAGGACAACCAGAGGGTCCGGCTGGGGTACTTTTTTCGGTGGTGGGCACGAGCGTGATGACGACGGCCTGGCGCTGGCTTGGTCGAGCAACCGTTTTGGTGCGGTCGGGGGCTACGATATCCGCCTGGACAGCAGGCATCGGGTCTGCCTGTTTGCCGGGGGCAGCCGCGGGCATATTGAAACCGATGCCAGATCAATTGAGACCGACACCAACAGCGGGTTTATCGGCGCTTACGGGCAACGGACTCTGGGCGGCGGCTGGGACCTGAGCGGGTCAGTGACCATCGGCTATGAAAGCCATAACAGCGATCGCGCCGTGTTCGACAACCTCGCAGGGGATGAAACCGCTGACGGGGATTACGGCAGTTTCTATGTCAATCCGTCCTTGGCTCTCGCATGGTTTCATAAACTGGAAGACGGCTTTGAGTTCCGGCCCAGCGCGCAGATTGCCTATACCTACGGTCATTATAGCGGTTACACCGAAAGCGGCACGGAAAACTCCAATTTACGCTTCGATGGCCGGGATGTGCATATTTTCGACAGCCGCCTGCAACTGGCGCTGGCGCAATCCTTTACCGAGGACCGGGGAGAGCTTGAGGTGCGCGGCGGCGCTACGTTCACGCATTATGGTGATGACAATGCCGGTGTCAGCCTGGGCGGAGGTGATTCAATCTCTTACCGGGTGCCGGGTGACGAGACCATCCCCGCCGGGTATGTGGGTGCCAGTCTGCGTTACGCCGTCAGGAAAACGATCAACCTGGTCAGCGATGTGGAATATCACAATGGCACGGGCGGCACGGAATCCATATCGGGTTATCTGGGGCTGAGGGTTCGGTTTTGACGCGGAGATTCTTAAGGCTTTTTCTCTCCAATCGACACCTCTTTCAGGTCCGGACTAAAACAAGGCATCTTTTTATATTCATGGCCATGCAAACCAGGGTGATTTGAACCGCTGTCCACGTCAATCCGATATAGCGTCGTGCCCTGCGCACAACGGTAATGGTTCTTAAGGATACCGAAGACATGTTCTACGGGGGAGCGTAATTTAGTCATGCGTTTGTTGAATGCGGTCTGAGCAGGTTTCAGGGGATGATACTGATTGGGCCGATGCATGATGCCAGCAAAAATACCGCGCTCTTCAAGCGCCTTACGCCGGGCGCGTTTGTCATAAGCCTTGTCTGCATACACCGCTTTCTCATCACCCATCACCAGGTCATCGACCGGTGTCGTGTCATTGACATTGGCCGGGGTGATGATCACACGGCGAACCCATCCGGACTTCCGATCTACTGCCGTATGCATCTTGTAACCGCAAGCATTTTCTTTATGTTGGCGACCGTACACACCGGCTTCGGGGTCTACCGCTTTTTTCGGACTGGAAGAGCGAACAAACGATGCGTCCAGCATCGTTCCCTGTTTGATCACAAAGCCCTGCGATTCAAACTGGGTATTTAACGAGGACAATAACTTGTTGTAACGGTCTCCCGGTTGAAAACGAAACCGGCCCACAAAACGGCGAAAGCTGATCCGGCCCGACAACGCTTCTTCCAGGCCAGGATCAGAAAGGTTGTACCATTTTGCGGCAAAAGGGTTTTGAATAAAAGAACCAGCGGATAAGACGGGCGGCCCGTATTGCAGCTATAAATCCCTGACAACTCCTTTTCCAGAAGGCTGAAGTCCAAAACCTTATTCACCCCTGAAAGAAAATTCGGGGCCCCGTTCACCAAATCATCCGCGAAAAGGTGCTATTCTTCCTCAACATTCCTGCCCCGAAGCAACTGTGTTAAATGTCAAGTGCTGGCAATGAGATTTTCATTCCAGAGTGTTTTTGTTTTGATCATGGTATTGATGATCGTTAATAACTTTCTCATGCATGCGGTAATGGCAACTTTAAAGGGTTTGCCCTTTTCGATGAGGCGTGTGTAAAAGGTACGAATCACGGGATTATGCTGCATGGCAGTGACGGCGGCCATGTATAAAGCGGCACGCACATTGGCGCGGCCGCCCCAGATACACCGGCGGCCCCGGAACTTTCCGCTGTCCCGATTGAGGGGAGCGAGACCGATAAGGGCGGCGATTTGCTTCTGATTAAGAACTCCAAGTTCCGGAACCCCGGCCAAGAGGTTGACAGCCAGAACGGGACCGGCACCGGGAACACTTTGTATAATCTGGTCGTGCTCACGCCAGGCAGAACTGTTTTTGATGGTTCTGGAAAGGTCGCCATCGATTTTTCGCAAGCGTTTTTTAAGAGATTCGATATGCTCCTTAATGTCTTTACATATCCATTTTGGAGCTTGTTTTAGACGGGTTTTTTCTTTGGTCAGCATCTCGATCAACTGGCGACGGCGTGTCACTAGAGCTGAGAGTTCAAGAGATTCTTCGTCTTTGATTTTCCTGACCTCAGGACGTACGGCCCTGGCAAAATGGGCCAGCACAAGAGAATCAATGACATCGGTTTTTGCCAGTTTCCCGGTGGCTTTGGCAAAATCACGAACTTGCCGTGGGTTGACCACGGCTACTGGCAGTCGACCCGCAACCAGGGCCGAAGCCAACGGGATCTCTAAGCCGCCTGTGGCTTCCAAAACGATCAATGGAGGATTTAAGGCGGATAAACTCTCGACCAAACCAGCAATCCCTTCCTCATTGTTAGCGGTTTGCCAGGTTTCTTGAGTCATGCTGTCAGCAACATCCAGATGGAGTTTAGAAATATCGATGCCAATAAAATGGGGTTTCTGATTCATAATTTGGTCTCCCAGCCTTGCCGATGCGGGCTCAGTGGCCCAGGCAACTGTTCGGGTTAATCAAAATAGGACACAACGATCTGCGCTTCGGGACGGGCTTAAAAGCCCAAGGGGTAAACGATCTATTGTGCCCTGAATCAAATCCTGGGAGCTTGTGGAAAACACAAAACCGGCTTCCCACAGGGCTCACAGGTACAACTACTACAAATTCCCCTTATGAACAACATACAAGGGGTACAACGGACCCAGTTGCTTTTGCATTCCCATTCCTCCAGCAATCGTTAAAAAAATACCTCAACGCATTATAAACCTGTCTCCAAATGCTATACTTATGCAAAGGTCTCTTGTTAGAGGGCCAGCCTGACCCATCCTGCAATCTCGAGTTTTGATTTATGAACGAAAGGGCCCCTATTATTGAGAGTGAAGATTTTTCATTCTATGTCGATCAGGTTCAAAAATGGACGGAAGAATCGGGCCGCCCTATTGTTGTTGAGGGTTTGAGAGGTGCCTCCCGGGCTTTTTTTCTGTCGCGGTTGATCAAGCTCAAAAACCGGCCTGTGGTTATTTTTACCGCAGATCAAAACCGGGGTGAGGTTTTACTGGACGATCTTAAATACTTTTTCCGCCTCGATAAAATAAAGCGCTCCCCATGTTTTTTTCCTGCTTGGGAGCTCCTTCCCTACGAACCGCTTTCCCCTTTAAACGAAATATCCGGAGAAAGGCTGGACATTCTCAACCGGCTTCGAACCGGAGAGCCTTTAATTCTGGTCGTACCATTGGAGGCAGGTCTGCAAAGAGTCATGCCTCGCTCGGTTCTGGAAAAACTGGTTTTTCCGGTTGACCGTAAAATGAGCCTGGAGCGGGAGTTTTTAGAAGCCTGCCTGTCCGACAATGGTTTTGCGCGTTCTCCGTTGGTGGAAACCAGGGGCGAGTTCAGCGTGCGGGGAGATATTGTTGATTTCTTCCAGCCCGGCAGTATGAACCCGATTCGCATCGAATTTTTTGGCGACGAAGTGGAATCCATTCGAGAGTTTGATGTGTTATCCCAAGTCTCTATAAATGAACTGGAAAGCGTGAATATTCTTCCTGTGCGAGAGCTTTGCCTGAACGATGCAGAAAAAAAACAGGGCGTGGAAGCCATCAATAACTTCGCCGGGAAAAATGAGAGCGACCGCTTGGCACTGAAGGAGCTTCTGGAAAAAATTCAGCATCTCGGGGTGTTTTCCGGCATGGAATATCTGGCCCCTTTTTTCTATTCCACTGGCGAAACGCTTTTTGACTATTTGCATCGGGATTCCCTGATTGTGTTTGAGGAGGAGGACCGGTTACAGGATAAATCTGAACAGTTTCACGATCTCATTGAGATGGAGTATCACGCGATTATGGAAAATGGGGATATCGCCGCTTCTCCAGAAGAATTGTATTTGACGATGGATGCGTTCAAAAATCATGTGACCGAATTTAATGGATGCATTGCCTTGAACAGCCTGAAAACTTCAGATGATGAAGCGGGTCGTACCCTTGGTCTGGAGATGAAACCTATTCCCTCTTTAGCCGGAAGGTTTGAAGCTTTCAGCGAACAAGTCCTTAAATGGCAGGAAGATGAAAATAAGGTGGTGGTTGTGGCGCCGACAAAGGGGCAGGTTCGCCGCATTCATGAGTTGCTTCATGATTGGGGACTGGAAATCGATGTGGACCTTGGACGAATCAGTGAAGGCTTTCAATTAAAATCATTCAATCAGATTTTCATCGCCGAGCACGAAATATTTGGTAGAACCCACAAGCACCGGCATCGCAGAAAGCCCCGTTCGCAAGCTTTTCAACGGGGACTAAAGGATTTAAGAGAAGGTGATTTTCTGGTGCATATTGATTATGGCATTGGCCTGTATCAAGGGACACGGGAACTGCAAACCGGGGTGGGCGGCGGAGAGTTTTTGGAAATTATATATGCTGATGACGAAAAACTGTATCTCCCAATGGAAGCGCTTGGACTCGTTCAAAAATATGTAGGGTCAACGGAAACTCCGCCGCCATTGAGCAAAATGGGGGGAGCCGCCTGGAAGCGCCAGAAGAAAAAAGTCAGGGAAGCAATTCAGGAAATGGCGGGAGATTTACTTAAACTTTATGCTTCCCGGGAGATGGCTCACGGTCATGCTTATTCAAACAATACTCTTATGATGCGAGAGTTTGCCGACGCGTTCGAGTATGAGGAAACCGAGGATCAATCCAAAGCCATTGAGGATGTGGAAGCGGATCTGGAAAAGGACAAACCCACCGACAGGTTGATCTGCGGGGATGTAGGCTATGGTAAAACGGAAGTCGCAATGCGGGCGGCTTTCAAGGTGGTTCTGGATAAAAAACAGGTTGCCGTATTGGTGCCAACCACGATTCTCGCTCAGCAACATTTGCAGACCTTTCGTGAACGTTTTCGTGAATACCCGGTCAATATTGACATGGTCAACAGGTTCCGTACTCCGAGTGAGCAAAAGGAGACTTTAGCGCAGCTGAAAAAAAGTAATGTTGATATTATTATAGGAACGCATCGATTGTTGTCTAAGGATGTAGAGTTTGTCTCGCTCGGCTTGATCATTATCGACGAGGAACAAAAGTTTGGCGTCAAACATAAAGAAAAATTGAAGAAGCTCAGAAACTCTGTGGATATTCTTACGCTCACAGCGACACCGATTCCTCGCACCCTGCATTTTTCCTTGATGGGGGTGCGTGATATGAGCGTCATCGAAACCCCTCCTGTTGACCGTCTTGCGGTAAAAACCTTTATTCGCAAGTTTGATGAAAAAGTGATCCGTGAAGCAATCATGAGGGAAGTAGACCGTGGCGGGCAGGTATTTTTTGTGCATAACAAAATTCGCAGTATCCATTCTATCGCCGAAATGATTCGAAGGGTGGCTCCTGGAGTAAAAATAGACATCGCCCACGGCCAACTGCCGGAACACCAGTTAGAAACGGTGATGAAAAAATTTATGGATAAGGAAGTGGATCTTTTGCTGAGTACATCCATTGTTGAGTCTGGACTTGATATTCCCTCCGCCAATACCATCATTATCAATCGCGCCGACCAGTTTGGACTGGCTCAGCTTTACCAATTGCGCGGCAGGGTGGGGCGATACAAGCATCAGGCCTATGCCTATCTGTTGATCCCGGGGACAGGAGGTTTGAGTGATGAGGCTCGCAAACGTCTTAGTGCGATTGAGGAAATGAGTGAGCTTGGGGCGGGTTTTCAGCTTTCGGCGCGTGATATGGAAATCCGCGGAGTGGGTAATATGCTTGGGCACAACCAATCCGGTCACATCACCTCTGTGGGTTTTGACCTTTATTGCAAACTGGTTGAGGACATGGTGAAAGATATCCGTGGGGAAAAAACCGAGTCCCGCATTGAGACGGAACTGGATTTGATGGTAAAAGGATTCATTCCAAAGGATTATGTCCCGGATCTGAATCAGCGCCTGGATTTTTACCGGAGGATACAGGTTGCCAGCGAGCAGGACGAAGGCCTGTCGATAGCGAGTGAATTGGCAGACAGGTATGGTCCACACCCTGACCCGGCAGCAAAACTTCTGGCTCTCTTAGAGATACGCATATTTTGTCAGCAGATCCATATTTCCAAAATCGAAATGAAGCAAAAGGAAGTCATTTTGCATTTATTGCCTTCAACGCCTATCAATCCACAAGCATTAACTTCCATGTTCGATGAACGTTTGAGTATCCGGTCGGAATACAAAATTAGTATACGTTTGGATCGCAAGGGATGGAAAACGGATTTAAAACTTATCGGGAATTATTTGCAAAAGCTGGCGCATTCGTTGCGGCCCATCGAGGTGGAAAATTGATGAAAGGTAAATGGCTGACAGGAATCGCTTTGGGAATGTGTTTGAGTATTGCTTCCTGTTCCAATGGTTCGTCCCCTGATGCATTGGATGGCAGTGTTACCATCGTAATTATCAATAATGAAGAAGTTCCTCTGGATCGGTTCAAGATAGAATTTAAAGCTCATAAGAAGAAATTCTGGATTCAGGGGGCAGGAGAAATTACAGCGGAAGAATTAATCTGGCTCAAAAACAGGACCTTGGAACAAGTAGTACAAAATACCCTTTTCAGACAGGAAGCTAGAAAAAATAATATCGAAATCAGCCGGGAAGAGCTGGATGAGGCGCTATTGAAATCCGAGGTAGGATATCCTGAAGACTCATTTAGAAAGCGACTGGAGTTTGAAGGATTGTCCCGTAAAGAATGGGAAAATGCGATAGAAAACAATCTGTTGATAAATAAATTGATTAACAATTTTGTCAATAGTAAAGTATCAGTGAGTGATGATGAAATGCTTGGTTATTTTGAGGCCAATGAAGCCAGGTTTCATAAAAGCGAGCAGGTGAGGGCTCTTCATATTATGGTGGAGACCGAGGAAGAGATCCGTGAAATTCAAAAAGAATTGCAGTCGAAGCAAAAAGATTTCCCTGGTCTGGCCAAAGAATATTCGCTGGGTCCGGAAGGAGCCCGGGGAGGGGATTTGGGTTATTTCGAGTCCGGTCAAATGCCTGAAGAATTTGATAATGTTTTTAAACTAAAAATTAATGGCATTAGTGACATCATTCGCACTCCTTATGGTTTTCATTTGTTCAAAGTTGTAGACAAAATTGAAGATCGAAAAATGAGCTTTGATGAATCAAAAAAACAGATTGAACAAGTTTTGCTCCAGGGCCTTCAGGATAAGGCTTTCCAGAAATGGATGATCCAGTTAAAAGAAAGCTCAGTGATTGAGATCAACTATGATTTCCTTGAAAAAATTAACTGAAGCGGGTTTTGCCTTGGCTTTGGTGTTGGCGCTGGGTCTATTTCCAGCGCATGCCAAGGTGTTTGACAAGGTGGCCGCGAAAGTGAACACAGAGATCATTACCTTAAGCTCTATTGAAGAGCGGGCTGAAATTTTGCGGCAAAAGTATGCGCGGTCTTCTGTGACTGTTTCTGGGCAGGAACTGTTGAAAGAAGCGCTTAACATGATTATTAACGAAAGGCTTCAGCTTCAAGAGGGGGAAAAGCTTGGTTTTATCGTTGATGAAGATGCCATTGATGCGGCAGTTAAGGATATTTCAGATAAAAATGGTCTTGTGGATGGGCAGTTGCAGGAAATGCTAGAGCGGGATGGGAGGACCCTGAGTTCCTATCGAGATCATATTCGTGATCAGATATTGGTTTCAAAAATTACCCGGTTTGCAATTGGTAACCGGGTGAAAGTCAGTGATAAAAACGTTAGTCAGTATTATAAGGAACACCAGAAGGATTTTTTGGAAGATGGGCAGGTGCGAGCCCGCCACATCCTTTTTATTGCTGAGCGCGGTTCTCACGAGACAAATAGAAAAGCGAAGTTACAGCAGGCAAAAAAAGTCCTCAGTGAAATTCGAAAAGGGGCTGACTTTGCCGAGCTTGCCACGAAATATTCGGAAGATGTTTCTGCCAGTGATGGAGGGGACGCGGGTTTTATTGTGAGAGGTAAAATGGTTCGCGAATTCGAAGAGGCGGTCTTCAGTTTAAAGCCGGGACAGATTAGTGGCGTTGTGGAAACGGAGTATGGCTACCATATCATCAAGGTCGAGGAGGTTTTGCCTGGTAAAACTTTAGCTTTAAAAGATGCTAAGGATCGTATTACTCAGATTCTTCGTATGCAAAAGCAAAAACAGGGTTATGACGATTGGATGGAAGAATTAAAAAAGTCAGCTTTTATTGAAGTGAATTTATTTGATGAGTCTGACCAAAATAAGAGCCTGGTTTCAAGAGGATCATATAAAAAGAAACCCGACAGTACAATGAAGGCAAAAAAGAAACTGAGTTCGGGGGCCGATTCCCGGCAGGAAATGTTGCAGAAAAAATGGGAGGAAATGTATAAGTCCGTTGAGAAGTTGAACGGCGGCTCCGGCAAATACGAAGATTCAGAGCTTGAATCCCTGGAGGAAAAACTCATACATATTAAAAAATTGCGAGATCAAAACAAGATATCTGAAAAGGAATATCAAAAACGCAAAGAAAAAATTTTGAATCGTCTTTAACTTCCCGGAACCGTTGTTAATTTTGGCTTGATTTTATTTTTCCACCTCTGCTTTCCTTTTAAGCTCTTTTCCTTTTTTGATTCTGTATTATTAAACGGAAATATCGTTCTATATATTAAGAACCTATCATTGAGTATCTTTAAAAGCGGGAGTGAATGGGGAAGGTTTATCTGCTTCGAAAAAAATCCATGCCAGAATTTTTAAAAAAAGTAAAGTCAGCAATTGTTGAATTGATTGCGCGGGACGACAAGGTTTTAGTGGCTGTTTCCGGCGGGGCCGATTCGCTGGCGTTGCTTTACCTTTTGCACCAGTTCTCCAAAGAACTTGGCTATGATTTATTTGTCGCACATTTAAACCATTTGACTCGAGGCGAGGAATCTGATGAGGATGCAAGGTTTGTTGAGAAGGAGGCGGGTAAGATTTCCCTTCCTGTTTTTGTCGGTAAGATAGATGTGGTCGTGGAAAAATCTATTCTGAAATCTTCTTTCCAGGAATCTGCCCGTATTTTAAGGTACCGGTTTTTGGAAAAAACCCTAATGTCTATTAAAGGGAACAAGATTGCCTTGGGGCACACTGCGGATGACTGCGTTGAAACAGTTTTGATGAACCTGTTGAGGGGGACAGGATTAAGAGGGCTCGCAGGGATACCGGAAACGAGGGGGCATGTGATACGACCTCTTTTGCACTGTACCCGATCTGAATTAGAGCAGTTTTTAAATGATCGGAACATGGCTTATCGTACGGATTCCTCGAATAACGAAAAAAAATATCTGAGAAATAAAATCCGCCACGAAGTAATTCCTTTTTTAAGGACATTCAATAAGAATATTTCTGGGAACCTGTTGAGTCTGGCAGAAATCGCTCGGGGAGAAGAGCAATGGATGTCAGAAAAAACCCGTGAACTCTATTCACAACTTGTGAAAACCGAGAACGGGGGCCTATGCTTTGAGGTGACCGAATTTGAGAAGCAACCTCAGGCAATGAAAAGGCGGTTGATTCGCGAAACTTTTTATCGACTTACGGGAAGTTTGCGTGAAATTACAGCTTTGCATGTCTGGCAGGTTCTCGAACTTTTTGCCCGTGCCAGAGTGGGGAGTGGATTAAGACTTCCCGGAAATGTGCGGGTGGTCTGTGGGTATGGAACGGTGAGCTTTTCTTTGTCCAAAGATTCGAAAGATGATGGCCTTCCTGAAATTGACAGAAAGACGATAAGGTTAGAAGTTCCGGGTGTGACGAGTTTAGCCCAGTTAGGAATTCAACTGAATGTGCGGCTTGTTGAACCATCTGCAGATTTGCCGCAACCGGTCGATAAAAAACAGGCCTATTTCGATTTCGATAAGACCGGCGAAGACATTCGGGTTCGGTTTTTCCAGCCGGGCGATCGTTTTATGCCCTTGGGCATGCGGGGACATAAAAAAGTGAAGTCCTATTTTATTGACCAAAAGATTCCCCGTGAAAAAAGACTTTCCATCCCCATATTGACAAATGGCAAAGACGATATCATCTGGATGTATGGAGAACGGATCTCTGAACAATTCTGTGTTGCTGAAAATACGAAAAAGGTGCTTTTTATAGAAGGAAAAGGGCTTTAAAATGTTGATATTTAAGAAGGCGGCAAAGAGTATTTTTGTGGTAAGCTTATGGAGACCCACTGTTGGCGAGAATAACTCTGTGAGGAGATAATTTTGAATCAATTTTATAAAAACTTAGCACTCTGGTTAGTGATCGGCATTGTTCTGATTGCTTTATTCAATATATTCAATCAGCCTATAACCCCGCAGTCGGAAGTGGTTTTCAGTGATTTTATGGACCAGGTTGAGCAGGGGCAAGTCACTGAAGTAATGATTAGTGGTGATAGCATTAGCGGTAAGTATATGGATGGCAAGTCTTTCCAGACCACCGCTCCGCCAAAAGATCCAGATCTCGTCAAATCGCTCAGGGAGAAAAGTGTTCGTATTGTCGTGGTGCCTCCTGAACAAACAAGCTGGTATATGAGCATTCTTATTTCCTGGTTTCCCATGATTTTATTATTGGGAATCTGGATATTTTTCATGCGCCAGATGCAGGCTGGCGGAGGTAAAGCTATGTCATTTGGAAAAAGCCGTGCCCGACTTTTAAATGACACGAAAAATAAAACCACCTTTAAGGATGTGGCGGGTGTTGATGAGGCAAAAGAAGAGCTTCATGAAATTATTGAGTTTTTAAAGGAGCCCCAGAAGTTCAGCAAGTTGGGAGGCAAAATTCCTAAAGGGGTATTGCTTGTTGGCCCTCCTGGTACCGGGAAAACTCTTTTGGCTCGGGCCATTTCCGGCGAAGCGAGCGTCCCATTTTTCAGCATCAGTGGTTCTGACTTTGTTGAAATGTTTGTCGGGGTTGGCGCGTCACGGGTTCGTGACCTGTTCGAACAAGGCAAAAAGAACAGCCCGTGTTTGATTTTTATTGATGAAATTGATGCTGTGGGTCGGCATCGTGGTGCCGGTCTAGGCGGCGGCCATGATGAGCGGGAACAGACTCTCAACCAGCTTCTGGTCGAAATGGATGGTTTCGAAAACAATGAGGGAGTCATCCTCATCGCAGCGACCAACCGTCCTGATGTTCTGGACCCGGCTTTGTTGAGGCCGGGACGATTTGATCGGCAGGTCGTGGTCAGTCGTCCTGATATCAAAGGCCGGGACGGAATTTTGAAAGTTCATACCTCTACGGTTCCGCTTGCTGATGAAGTGGACTTGAAAATCATTGCCAGGGGAACCCCCGGATTTACCGGTGCGGATCTGGCTAACCTCGTTAATGAGGCGGCCTTGTTAGCCGCTCGGAACGATAAGAAAGCCGTAGATATGGATGACTTTGAGCAAGCCAAAGACAAAGTCCTGATGGGAGTGGAGCGTCGGAGTATGGTTATTTCTGAGAAAGTGAAAAAAACCACAGCCTATCATGAAGCGGGGCATGCCCTGGTAGCCTCCCTTTTGCCCGATGCGGATCCTCTCCATAAAGTTACGATCATTCCGAGAGGAAGAGCCTTGGGAGTGACCATGCAGTTGCCGATAGATGAGCAGCATACATATCGAAAAAAATACCTCTATAATAGCCTTGCTATCCTGATGGGTGGAAGGTGTGCAGAAGAAATTTGCCTTGGTGAAATTACCACCGGTGCGGGTAACGATATTGAACGAGCCACAGAAATGGCCCGGAAAATGGTCTGCGAATGGGGGATGAGCGAAAAAATGGGCCCACTTACTTATGGCTCCAAGGAGGAGCAGGTATTTTTAGGCAAGGACTTTTCATCCCAGAAAAATTTCAGCGACCAAACGGCTAAGTTGATAGATCAGGAAGTCAAGACGCTGGTTATGGGAGGATATAATTGCGCTACTGAATTACTGAAACAGAACCGCGATATCCTCGAAAACCTGGCTCAGGCTCTGCTGGAAAGAGAAACCCTGAATGCGGTTGAGGTTAAAAATATTATTGCAGGAAAAAGTGATATTGACCCCGATCCTTCCGGCGTGGAACCACAAGAAATAGAGCCTGAGGTTCCTGCTGAAAATCCGAAAACTAAAACAGACTCTGAAGAAGAAGGACTCCTGGGCGGCGGCATGCCTGATCCTACGCCTGCCTGATCATTGCTTTAAATAATAATTTGTTTCCAACCAACTCCACATTTTATCCGGCTTGATGCCGGAATGTGGAGTTTTTGGTTTCTTCTCCTTTGCGCCCCGGAGAGGTATAAAGAGCCCCGCCTAGTGGGGAGGAACTTCGCTATGATTCCATTCAAGTTTCCTAATCAGGGTGAAGCAGCGTCAGTGATGGGTATTATTAACCTGTCACCCGATTCATTCTACGGCGAGAGTCGGTGCGAAACCATTGAACAGGCGCTCCGCGTCGCAGAAAAAATAATTGCCGAAGGCGCAGACTTTTTGGATATTGGCGCAGAAAGCTCGCGACCGGGCTCTGTTCCTATTTCAGAGCAGGAAGAGTTAGACCGTTTGCTTCCTGTGTTGATGAAGCTTGTGGGGATCGTTAATGTTCCGATTTCGGTAGATACCTATAAACCGGTGGTTGCCCATGAAGTGCTGCAAGCTGGTGCCAGTATCATCAATGATATAACGGGCCTGCAACGGTCTGAGGAAATGGCTCAAACGATTTCCCGGTTTCATGCGGGAGTGATTTTGATGCATATGCAGGGGTTGCCGACAACCATGCAGGAGAATCCACAATATGCGGATGTGTTGACGGAAGTTTCAGAGTATTTACAGCAGAGTATAGCCATTGCTGTTTCCGCCGGAATTGATCCGCAAAAAATCGCCATAGATCCTGGCATAGGATTTGGTAAAACAGACTCTCATAATCTTCTAATATTGAAAAATCTAAAGCGGTTAAATGAATTGGGTAAGCCAGTACTTTTGGGGGTTTCAAGAAAGTCCCTGATAGGAAATATTTTAAATTTGCCCGTTGAAGAAAGACTGGAAGGTTCACTCTCTGCAACCGTATTCGCGTTGACACAGGGAGCGTCCATAATTCGCACTCATGATGTTCAGGCCACCCGCCGGGCAGTAAAAGTCGCTGAAGCAATTATGAGGGAAGAAGGATGATCCGTTTATTTGTAAATGTGGACCATGTTGCCACCATCCGTGAAGCCAGAAGGACCATTGAGCCGAGTCCACTCAAAGCGGCCCTGTTGGCAGAAAAGGCCGGAGCTCAGGGAATCACTATCCATTTGCGGGAAGACCGCCGACATATTCAGGATGACGATGTGCGAATCATTCGAAAAGGGATTAGCACCCCATTGAACCTGGAAATGGCTCCCACCCAGGAGATGGTTAAACTGGCTTTGGAGATTCAGCCCTATCAGGTTTCTCTTGTCCCGGAAAAACGTCAAGAAATCACAACGGAGGGAGGTCTTGATGTGTGCTCCCAGGAACAGGTGTTGTCAGAAATCAGGGAAAAGATGCATGATAGAGGGGTTTTGTTCAGTCTGTTCATTGACCCTGATGCAAAGCAGGTGGACGCTTCAAAAAGAATAAAGGCGGATAGTATAGAAATTAATACTGGTAAATACACGGAACTTGGATCGGCTGAAGAAATTGAAGCGGAACTGGAACGGATACGGAAAAGTGCTAAAAGGGCCGACGAAAAGGGGTTGAAAGTTTTTGCCGGGCATGGTTTGAATTACGAGAATGTAAAGGCCATTGCTGCGATCCCCGAAATTGAGGAACTTAATATTGGCCACTTCATAGTCGGGCAGGCGGTTTATGGGGGCATGGAAAATGCCGTGACTGAAATGATTCGCTCCATTGAAACGGGTAGGGGGCAGCAAAGTTGAATTGAATTTTATATAGAACTCTTTCAACCTGGGGCAACTGCAAACTGAGGAAAATTCTATTAAGGCCCGATACGAAGAACTTTTAAGCGGATCTGCGGAAACCATGCTTATCGATGAGGGTAAAAATGATGATCTAGATTCTGCGGATTCCAGGGAATACCTGATACAGCGGCGGAGAAATTATCTGGAAAGTCTGGACCAAAGTTTTAAGCGTCTGGATGGAGAATTGTTTTCTATTGAAAAACTTCGCTCTGAACTGGCAAGAGCTCGCGGTGAAATTCTCGTTAAAAAAGATGCAGCCCAGAAGCAAATGAAAACTCTGGAAGAGAATGGCGTCCGGCATTTGGAGGATGTTAAGCGAATAGAAATGGAACTCGAATCATCGGTGGATGAAGAGAGGCTTTTGATCAATGAGTTTAAGCGTTTGGTGAATGGCGCTGAGAGAACTTTAGAAATCAGTGATGAAATAGACCATATTTTATTCACCTATCTCACCGCAGCCGAATCGAAGGAAAGATCCCCAAGAAATCCAGTCCCCACGGCAGATTAACAACTCCCTGTTTCTGATTTTAAGATTGCCCACAGGTTTGTATTGACTTGAATTTGTAAATTTTGCATACTCCCCCTAGTTTCAGAGTAATTGAGTTTTCCTGTTGTTTTGCTACCCTCGACTAGTTTAACTCACACATTTTCAATAAGATTTCTTGAAAGGCTGTTTAATAAAAATGACAACGAAGGTCGGAATTAATGGGTTTGGGCGCATAGGCAGAGCCGTATTGAAATGCATATTGAATGATCCAGAGTGCTCGGGTTTTGAAATTGTAGCCATCAATGATTTGACGGATTCCGCTACGTTGGCGCACCTTTTTAAATATGATTCTGTCCAGGGGGTTAGCCCTCAGGAAGTGCAATCTGATTCCGAAGGATTGATCATAAACGGGAAGCGTATAAAAATTATCGCTGAACGCGATCCCGGCAATCTTCCATGGAAACAATTAGGGGTGGATATTGTTATTGAGTCGACAGGATTATTCACCAAACGTGAGGCGGCCAACAAGCATATTGTTGCAGGCGCAAAAAAAGTTATAATCTCAGCACCGGCAAAAGATCCTGATGTGACCATCGTGTTGGGCGTGAATGAGGGGGCTTATGCTCCTGCTGGTCATCAGATTGTTTCCAATGCTTCCTGCACCACAAACTGCCTGGCTCCCGTTGCCAAAGTGCTGCATGAAAGTTTTGGTATTAAAAAAGGGTTGATGACAACCATCCATTCGTACACGAATGACCAGAAAATTCTGGATTTGCCTCACTCAGACCTGAGACGGGCGAGGGCGGCGAACCTCTCGATGATTCCGACTACCACTGGTGCCGCAAAAGCGGTTGAATTGGTATTGCCGGAAATTAAGGGCAAGCTGGATGGCATGGCGATTCGTGTTCCGACCCCTAATGTGTCTCTGATTGACCTGGTGGTTGAGGTCGAAAAAAATACCAGTACCGAGGAGGTTAATCAGGCCTTTAAGGAAGCGTCTCAGGGATTTTTGAGTAAAATTATGCGGTTTGAAGAAAAACCCCTGGTGTCTATCGATTTTAATGGCGATTCCTGCTCTGCAATCATTGACGGAATTTCCACCAAAGTCATTGAAGGTAATATGGTGAAGGTTTTAGCGTGGTATGACAATGAGTGGGGCTACTCCAACAGGGTTAAAGATCTTTTGAAGTTTATAGGCTGATACATCTCGATCTCCGGCTCATTTTTATATTTCCCGTCAGGATAAAAGTGTGACAATCCCCCTTATCATCGGCAATTGGAAAATGAATATGCTGGCCTCCGAGGCCTGTGACATGGCTCGATCTCTCGTGGACAGATTGTCAGTCGCCGAGGGAGTGGAGGTGGTCGTAGCCCCCTCCTTCACATCGTTATATCCAGTTAGCCAGATTGCAAAAGACTCGAGACTGGGCCTGGCAGGACAAAATTTTTACTCTGAAAAGAAGGGTGCCTATACCGGAGAAGTCTCTATTGAAATGTTAAAGGATGTGGGATGTGCTTATGCGTTGATAGGGCATTCAGAAAGGCGCCAGTTGTTCGGCGAAACGGATGAAGAGGTTAACAAAAAGGTCCACCTTGCTATGCAGATGGGGGTCACCGCCGTGGTTTGCGTCGGAGAGACTCAGGATCAGAGAAAGGCGGGGGAAACTCTTAATGTTATCGAAACTCAATTGTCAGGGGGCCTGGCTGGTTTGTCTGGTGAGAGCATAGCCCATCTGGCAATTGCTTATGAACCGGTTTGGGCTATTGGAACGGGGAGCAATGCCACTCCTGATCAGGCAGTTGATATCCATAAATTTATCAGAAATTTTTTGTTTGAGAACCAGGGTTTCTCTGAGGAGATTGGTGCGAGAATCCTTTACGGTGGGAGTGTGACTCCCGGAAATTGTAAAGAACTATTGGGCGAAGAAGAAATAGATGGGGCGCTGGTTGGCGGGGCGAGCCTGAATTTTAAGTCATTTTGTGCTATTATCAAATCCTCCCTTGAATCGTGACAGATTTTTCGTCATAATCAAAAATTCTGAATTGATAATCTGTAACGAATTAGTAATTTTAAAATATCAATGAATACAATAATAACAGTGTTGCATGTGCTTGCGGCTTTTTGTTTGATCCTCACCGTTCTTTTACAGGTGGGCAAGGGCGCCGCAATGGGCTCGGGGCTTGGTGGGGGTAGTAGCCAAACCATGTTTGGCAGTAGTGGGGCTGGAAATTTTCTTACCAAATTGACAACGGGAATCGCTATTTTGTTTATGGTCACCTCTCTGACCTTGGCGACCTTTTCTAACAAGAAAAAATCAAACTCTGTAATCCAGGGTATTGAAGCACCTCTTCCTGATAAAGCCACAGAGTCTAGGGACTCATCTGATAATTCTTCGAACTAAAACCTCAGGGTGCCGATGTGGTGGAACTGGTAGACACGTGCGCTTGAGGGGCGTATGGAGCAATCCGTGGGAGTTCGACTCTCCCCATCGGCACCAATTTTAATTTACCAAGTGCCATGATTTTTTCAAATGATCATTCGTTGTGATTATTAAAAAAAGCCTAAAAAATCCATCGTTCCAAAACCGGATAAATACAAAAATGGCCAGCCAGTTAGCAGAAAAAATCTGCCGAGAGGTTGAAAGAGATTATTTTGTCGATGGTGATAAAAAGCTGCAAGCCACGATCAGTATAGGGGGAGCCATTGTCGGCAAGGATGATACGGAATTGAGCTTGTTTGAAAGGGCCGCCATGTATAGAGCCAAAAATAATGGGCGAAACCAGGTTGTGATGGATTTGTAAAGTTTTACCCTATTTGTTAGATCTGTTTTTTTGTTGTTCCTCATATTGAATGCCTCCCACCACCTTAGAAGATTTATTCTCTTCACCCGGCTTCCTGGCCATATTTTTTGCGTTACTTTTAACCATCGCCAATATTACTGTTGGGGTCAGTATGCTTCCCAGCGACAAGCGGGAAAAGAGATTCCGCATTCATCGCCTGCTTTTTGGGGCAGTGATTACAAGTTATGCTTTGTTTTTATTCCATCTTTACCAAATTGAGCGAGAGTCTGTTTTTGCCTATATTGTTTTTGGCTACCTCCTTCTAGTTGTTCCATTCACGCGAAGGCTCAACGTGACATTGCATGCTGTTATTGCCTCCATAGGCTTGGTCCTTATTTCCGTTGTTGCGGTGATTAACTTGATATAGTTAAACCCGGGTGGTGTAAACTTATTGTTATGGACTTTGCGAGTGAAAGATATTTAATAATTTTTCTTCATTTTTGGTGGGTCTGATTATATGGAAGAATTTGATGTGTTGGTGTTAGGTGGAGGCTTGGCCGGGGTTTCGACCGCTCTCAGAGCGGCAGAACTGGGTGGAAGAGTTTGCCTTATCGAAAGGAACCATATAGGCAAGGCGGGCTTTCAAAGAAGAAACACGCTTTTTATTGAAAGCCGTTGCTCCATTGCACCTTCAGTAAGTTGGGAAGAATATAGAAATATTTTACACTCCGAGACTGAGCAATATTCCCAGTCTATGAGAGAAAAACTAAACGTCGCAGGCGTGTCTGTCATAGAAGGGGAGGGAAGGCTCGCGAGTCCGACAGAGATTAACATTGAAAAAAGTGATGGTGAACATTTGCTCTTAACGGGCAGGTCAGTGATTCTAGCTTATGGTTCTGATCCCCGATTCTCGACCACTTTACCCCATGAGGATGGCATTGTAATATCCATTGATGAGATTCCCCAACTTGCTGCACTTCCTGAAAAAGTTCTTGTCGTCGGGGGTGGTCCCTTTGCCAGTGAGACGGCACTCGGGCTTCATAAAAGAGGATGCAAAGTTTTTCTTTGTTATGAACAAAAAGAATTGTTTCCACAATTGGATGAAGACTTTAATGCTGCGATAGAACCCCGGTTTAAAGAGAAAAAAATTAAAATCCTTCCGGGAAAGAAGTTGATTTCGATATACAAAAATAGCGATGAACTTGAAATTACTTTGGAGACGGGCATCAAGTTCTCTGTCCACCAAATAATTATTACCGGAGACAGGGTGGGGGTGAAAGAAAATGACATTGCTGAAAAACTGGGGATTCGTTTGGGTGAACATCAAAAAGTCTTTGTAGACGATTCCATGATGACCAGCCTGCCCGGAGTGTATGCGGTGGGAAGTATAAGCGGCGAGTTGACCAGCGACACGCTTTCCCAGGAAGAAGGTAAAATTGCCGCAGAAAATGCCATGGGGAAAAAAAGGATACTGAACCGGGAGTGGGTTTCACAGGTTGCTCGCCTGATTCCTGATGTGGCTTATGTGGGGTGTTCCATGAAAACGGCCCCTCATCAAGGATTTCATCCTGTCGAGGGCGTATTCGAGGAGGATTTCACAGGCGCTGAAAATATGTCCTTTCCCCAAACCGGGGGAAGATATAAAATAGTAGCAGATAAAAGATCACGTCTGATTGTCGGGGCACAGATCATTTCACATCAGGCCGCTGATTGGATTCCGATACTTTTATTGTTGATTAAAAAGGGGGTCACGGTGGGTAATCTGGCCAATTCCATCACTTCTGAGGGGACGAAAATTAGTGGCTTGTGCGAGGCGGCGCGGAATTGTGCAAGGGCCTTGAAGTCCCCATAAAAAAGGTGGTTTCAGGCCAATTACTTCTTGCCTTGACTCGATATTTTAATTATGTTAAAAACCAACACTTTGACAGTCATTCCGGGTTGTCAACCGGGTCTTAAAAAGTCACTGAGTCCACATAAAAATAGGTATTATTGAGCTTTATGGCTGAAGAGAAATCAAAAGAAAAATCGGCATCCAAGGAGGCAAATGGGAAGGATGAGGCGCTGGAAACAATTTGGTCGCGCCGGGAATTTTTCTCGCTGGCGGGTTGGGCCGGGTTTTTAGCTTCCCTGGGGCTATCAGCCTTATATTTTGCTCGATTACTATTTCCTCGCGTTCTCTTTGAACCTTCCCCGATATTCAAGGCAGGGATACCCAGCGACTATACGGTTGGTGAAGTCAGTACTAAGTGGGTTACGGATCAGCGTGTTTGGATTGTTCGTGATGAGGAAGGTATTTATGTCATTTTTGCGTTATGCACGCATTTAGGATGCACTCCACGTTGGTTGAGATCAGAGAGTAAATACAAATGCCCCTGTCATGGTAGTGGTTTTACCAAGCAAGGGATAAACTTTGAAGGCCCGGCACCAAGGCCTCTGGAACGGTTAAAAATTGCTCTGGCTCCGGATGGGCAGATCGTCATTGATAAAAGTAAGAAATTTCTTTTTGAAAAGGATCAGTGGGACAAACCGGGCGCTAAACTTTTTGTCTAACTGCTCGGAGACTTTTTTTTAATATTTTCAACCGAAAAAGAATTGGTTACAAGACAGTGAAATTCCATTTTGATGGAGGTCTAAGTTTTGGCAAGTAATTCACCTAAGATTCCGAATATCGCAGAATTGATGGATAAAATTAAAAGTGGCAAGATCTTCAGTGAAATTGCCAAGGAAATTACAGAATCGCAGATATGGACATCGAGCTTCCGACATGGTTACGCCGATACACCTCGGAACCGTGTTCTGCAAATTGCAAGTAATGTCTGGTTGCATCTTCATCCAGTAAAGATTCAGCGTCACGCCCTGCGAATAAAATTCACCTGGTGCATGGGAGGAATCACTTTTCTCCTGTTTCTTTCCACCGTAGTGACCGGGGTGATCCTGATGTTCTATTATCGGCCTGTTGGTGAATATGCCTATTACGATATGAAGTACCTGCAATACGATGTTCCCTTCGGTATGCTCATGAGAAATATGCACCGTTGGGCGGCGCACGCAATGGTTATCACCGTGTGGTTGCATATGTTTCGGGTCTTTTTAACGGGCTCGTATAAACCGCCGAGAGAGTTTAACTGGGTCATTGGGGTGTTCCTGGTTACGTTCACCCTGCTCCTGAGTTTTACCGGTTACCTCCTGCCTTGGGATCAACTGGCGATGTGGGCGGTCACCGTAGGCACCAATATGGCGCGTGCTACCCCGTTTCTGGGCAATGAAGGTCCCTTTGCGGAATTCGTCGGCGCGACTCCCAGATATGATGTCCGTGCCTTGTTGATTGGAGGGAGTGTAGTAGGGCCTCCCGCTCTATTAAGGTTTTACGTATTGCATTGTATTTTCATTCCTTTGGTTGCCGGAGCCCTGATGATTGTGCATTTCTGGCGAATCCGCAAGGATGGTGGAATTTCCGGCCCTCTTTAGAGGGCAGATTTTTTATTAAGAGGCAGGGAAAATATGGCTCAAGCGGCGGTACCAAAGAAAAAGGCAGAAGGGCTGGGTGGGGAGAAGCTCCATGTTTGGCCCTACTTGGTCCGGTTGGAGTTTCTTTGCGCTATTCTCACCATTGTGGCTCTTACGGTATGGTCCATCGTTATTGATGCGCCGTTGGAAGAAGCGGCGAATCCGACCAAAACCCCTAATCCTTCCAAAGCGCCCTGGTATTTCCTGGGGCTTCAAGACGTCCTGGTTTATTTCGACCCCTGGTTTGCCGGTGTTGTGGCTCCCGTCCTCATCATCGTTGGACTGATGCTGATTCCGTATCTGGATGTGAATCCCAAAGGGAACGGATATTACACCTACCATGAGAGGAAAGCTGCAATATGGGTTTACTGCTTTGGCTTTCTGGTGCTCTGGATCGCTTTGATCATTATGGGGGTGTTCCTAAGGGGGCCGGGTTGGAACCTTTTTATGCCTTGGCAGTATTGGGATCCGCATAAGGTTGTGGCTCTGGTCAATGTTGATCTTCCCTATGCGTTCGGGGTGCGAACCTACAATGGGGCCATGCTGTTTGGTGGAGCGGTGATACTCGGATATTTTGCCGTGGGTACTGGGATCTATTTTTTCATGGAACGTAAGGCGCTCAAGAGTGTTGGTTTCTTGAGAATGTTTCTGAAAATTGAACTTTTCCTGATCATGATGGGCATTGTCATCAAAATTGTTCTCAGGCTGGGTTTTAATATCAAGTATGTATGGGTGACACCCTGGTTTAATATTTAACGGCTTCAGGATCGGGAAATACATTGGCTGAAGAAGAACAAAAAAAGGAATATAAAGAAGGGGAATTTGACGAGCATACCTCGTACAGCTTCCTCTTTTTTCTGGTCTCAACAGTAACGCTTTTTGTCACGCTTTGGGCGTTCTGGGATGATGAATATGCCCGCCGGGGCTACAAGATTTATCAGGACCAGTTTCACAAGGAACAATATGCCGTAGCAGAAGCAAACTGGAAAAAGCTCAACGCGGAAATTGAGGAGACTGAGAAGCAAATTATACAAAGCCTGGCTCAAAGAGAAGGCGAACTGGATTCTTCGGATTCCTATCAGGAACTGGTTGAGGAAGTTCGGCTCAAACAAGTGGCGGTGGATGAGCAGAAAGAACTGCAAAAGTTTGCCGGTAGCATGGTTGATGAAGCTTATTACTGGTATAAAAAAGCCCTGCATGAGGGGGAAAACTTTGATGTGCAATTAGCCTCTCTTCATTCCCAGCAAGGCGAGGTGGAATCTTTTAACCCGATTATCGCGGAAAAACAGGCGATATTGCAGGAGGCGGAAAACAGGCTGTTAGAAGTCAAGGCTGATCAGCTCAGGCTGGATAAAGATCTGGCTCAGCTAACCATGGAACGAAGTAAGTTTGAATTGACCATGGACTATTACAAGCCGTTCCCTTTTTTCTGGAAGCCTGCGGAAATCCTTCAAACCGTAATTCCGGGCTTTGGCAAAAATGCCTTTAAAGAAATTATTTACCGGGTAGACCGGTGTATGACCTGCCATATTGCGTATCAGGACGAACATTACAAAGATTTTAAGCAACCTTTAAAGTCCCATCCCAATCTTGATATTCTGATTAAAAAACATCCCCCTGAAGTGACAGGTTGTACCTGGTGTCATCTGGGGCAGGGAACGGTCACGGCTCCAGCTGAGCATGCTCATGGTTCGCATCATGAAACGGATCAAACGGTTGAAGTCAATGAGCCCATTCTACAAGGTGACTATCAGCAGGCAACCTGTAGGAATTGTCATGCTGAAGTGGTCAACTTGGCAGGGGCTCCGCTCTTGTCGAAGGGGAAAAGGCTCTTTATCAAACTGGGATGTCATGGTTGCCATTTAGCAGATGGTTATGCCAAAGAGGCTAAGGTAGGCCCCAGGCTATATAGAGTTGCGAACAAGGTTGATCCGAGCTGGTTATACCGCTGGGTAAAAAAACCCAGGGACTATCTGCCTAAAACCCGAATGCCGGAATTCCAGTTTAATGAAAAAGACGCAATGGCGGTTACGGCTTACCTTCTTGCGTCTTCGGATAAAGATTATAGTTTGCGTGTGAAGTTTGAATCGGGCGATGCAGAAAAAGGCAAGAAATTATTTGAATCTGTAGGCTGCCAGGGTTGCCATGAACTCGATGGTAAGGGAGAAACCCATGGACCGGATCTAAGTCGTATTGGTAACAAGGTCAATGCTGATTGGCTGGTGACTTGGATCAGTAGTCCCCACAGTTATAACCCCACAAGTAAAATGCCTGACCTTCGGTTGGGGGATGAGAAGGCCTCCGACATAGCTTCTTACTTAATCCAGTTCGGCAAAAAAGAAGTGATTCCCGGACTTGAAGCAAAACTTAAAAATCCCGAGTTGATCAAACACGGGAAGACAATAGTTCGCCGTAGGGGTTGTTTTGCCTGCCATGATATCAAGGGAATGGAAAGCGAGGGCCGAATCGCGCCTGAGCTATCCTCCTTTGGCAGAAAAATGATTGTGGAACTGGAGTTTGGTGACACGCATATTTCTCATACCTGGGATTCCTGGGTTAGAACCAAATTGAAAAAACCGGATTCTTTCAAAACCGAACGGGTTTTGGATAAGATGCCCAATTTTCACCTTGCACCGGATGAAATTGATGCCTTGGTTGTACTCCTGAAGGGTTTTAATGGAACTCAAGTGCCTGTGCAATACCGCAGGATACTTTCTGATAAAGAGGAAATAATTGAAACAGGTCGCCGTATAATCACCAAATACAATTGTAAGGCTTGCCACAATGTTGAAGGCGAAGGTGGACGGATTCAGAAATATCTCAAAGCGAAAGCGCAGTATCCTCCTCCATTAGATATGGGAGATTATCATGTAGGGGAACGCCTTAAAAGTTCCTGGTTGTATTCATTCTTGAGAGATCCGACACCCGTTAGAACCTGGCTTAAAGTAAAGATGCCCACTTTCTCTTTTTCCGATAAAGAAGTGAGGGATCTGACGGCCTATTTTGAAGCGTTGTCTCCCGCTAGTGGTTATGAGGCCGGTGTTCATAAAAATAAAGATGATGCCGTGGCGCAAAAAGGCGCTGAAATGGTCAACTACATGGATTGTGGCCGTTGCCATGATGAGGGGGAAAAAGGCATTGAGTTTTCACTGGCCAGCCAAAGGCTTCGCTCTAACTGGATTCCAAAATGGCTCAAAAATACCCGGGAAATGATCCCTTGGACTAAGATGCCTTCGCATTGGGTTAAGAAAGGGGATAAATACACGGTTCCAACCAAGTACAGCGAGATTGAAACGGTCGGTGATGTGGATACCCAGGTAAATACAGTGGCAGACTTGATTGTTGCCTATAATACCGCCGAACTGGACTTTGACTTGAGTCTGGGTGAAGGCGATGGAGAAGAGGACGAAGAATAAACTTGCTCCACCTGCCAAAGATATCATATTATTAATCATTAACAATCAATTGAGCGTATAAAATGGAAAACTCAGGACTCGAAAACTTTCTTTTAATCGCGACCAAACCGGATAATATTCCCATCGGAACTATGTTGCTGTTTGTGGGTTGGGTATTCTGGGTTGCTATTAGTCAGATGATCAAAAATGACCGTTGGATAAAAGAAGGTAAAAAAGAAAAAATTTGGGATGAAATGATAAAATAAGTGGCCATTTTCGGGATTATATTCTTAGCGTTTTTTATTGGTATCATCCTGATTTTTTTATTGAAGAAAACCTCGCCTCCCGCTCCACAAGAACAAATCCATTTCGACAGTCCTTCGGACGTCCCTGCCTACCTCACCGATAGAGACGCTTTCAAATCAAAGTGCGTTGAATTCATGGAAAAATTCAATCTTGAATATGTGCATTCTGTTTGGGCAGATGATCATGAGTTGGAAATTGCCATGAACGATGAAACGCCTGTTGTCGGTGGCAGTTATATCGCCCTTTGTATTATTGACCCCCCTGGCAAAACGGTCAATGCAATGAAGGTTAAAGGTTTTCTGGATACGGTGAAGGGGGAGGGCGCGTCACGGGGAATTTTGATCACCACAGGATACTTTTCCAATGAAGCGATTAATTTGATTGAGGAGGAGCCTGTTGAGCTGGTAAATGTGGTTTCATTTTTATCCTACCTGAAGAAATTTGATATTTACGAAAATTGACCCGACCCATCCTGACCGGCGTACCGTCTGGGGCAAATTGCAATTGCCTGCCTCGCTAGAGGCGCCTTGTGCTATTATCGGGCCATGAAAATAAATGAAAAACTAAACTCATCATCCCCCGTTTTTTCTTTTGAATTTTTCCCTCCTAAAGATTCCGAGGGTTTTGCAACATTATATGAAACGATTGGCCAGTTAAAACCTGCTGCTCCGGGTTTTGTATCCGTGACATATGGGGCGGGAGGGAGTACACGTTCTAAAACCGTTGATCTGGTTGGAAAAATAAAAAATGACATTGGTATTGAGAGCATGGCCCACCTGACCTGTGTTGGGCATGACCAGCAGGAAATCCGTTCGGTGCTTGAAAGTTTGCAGGCTCAAAATATTGAGAATGTCCTTGCGCTAAGGGGCGACCCCCATCAGGGAGAGGAGACATTTGTAAAAACAGACAGCGGTTTTGAATTTGGCAATGAGCTTGTGGCCTTTATAAAAAAAAAATTTTCATTTTGTATTGGTGCGGCCTGCTACCCTGAAGGGCATGTGGAATGTAAGGACCTTGATAAGGATATTGAAAATTTAAAGCGAAAAGTTGACAGTGGGGTGGATTTCCTTGTCACCCAGTTGTTTTTTGATAACCGCTACTACTTTGAATTTTTGGATAGAGCGCAAAAGGAAAATATCAATGTTCCTGTGATTCCTGGAATCATGCCCATTTTAAACCTCAAGCAGATACAGCGATTTACCAAAATGTGCGGGGCGAGTCTTTCCCCGTCTTTAATGGCTAAATTTGAAGGGGTTCAGGATGATAAAGAAAAGGTTCGGCAGATAGGTATTGAGCATGCCATTGAACAGTGCAGGGAATTGTTGGAGAACAAGGCCCCCGGTATTCACTTTTATACTTTAAATCGATCTAAGGCAACACTGACCATATTGGGGGCACTTAGAGAATTCGCGTGAGTTTCCCGAAGCTTACTTATATTGCTGGATTATTGAAGCGCTTGTGCGTGGGTGTCCTTTTTATTGTCTGCACTCAGCCTGCCTTTGGACAAGAACCCGTTATTACGGAAAATATGGTTCTGATTCCAGGGGGCACGTTCAAAAGGGGTTGTGACCGTTTTGGACCGCAACATGGGGCCCCGGAGCAGAAGGTTCACCTGGATGCGTTTTGGATCGATAAGTTTGAGATCACCAACAAAAATTTTGAAAAATTATTTCAGGAACATTATCTGCGCCGCAGTATTTTTTCCGATTGTGACAACTGCCCGGTTTCAAAAGTCAGTTGGTATGAAGCAGCGGACTACTGCCACTTGATTGGCAAGGCGCTCCCCAGTGAAGCTCAATGGGAAAGAGCGGCGGGCAATGGGGATGGCTGCCAATTCTCCTGGGGTGAAGGATTAGATCTAATGAATCCTCCTGCCAGAGGAGGGCTGAAGTTGAACGATAAAGCTTTCCCGGTCGGGTCTTTTCCTGCCAACTCGAACGGACTTCATGACATGGCCGGGAATGTCTGGGAATGGGTTGCGGACTGGTTTTCGGTCAAGTTTTATTATACCGATATCCTTCATAATCCCAGAGGGCCAACACGAGGAGTTATGAAGGTTAGAAGAGGCGGTTCGTGGTCAGACTCGGTGGTGGCGATGGCATCGGGCTATCGGGATTGGAGCTATCCCGTGTCGCGTGGCTTCAATGATATCGGTTTTCGCTGTGCCCTCAACTTAAAGCACGAGAGAAATTGAATATGATCACCAAGGTCAAGCTGGATTATATTAATCGACTTATCGATGAGTGCCTCGACGGCGAGGCATTGGAATTGAATGGCAAATTTATGGGGGATGAGGGGGTTGAAGCTCTGGTCCAAACAAACCGTATCTTTGAAGTGGAGAACCTGGACCTTTCCAGGAATAAACTGACTTGGCGCGGCGCCCACCATTTATTTCACTGTCACCTGTTTAAAAAATTAAAGCGGCTGTATCTTGGGGAAAACAATATTTCAGATAAAGGGGTTAAGGAGTTGCCATCGGCTGATTTTGCGGGAAACCTCTCGCTCCTCGATTTGCGTTACAACAATATTGGACCTGAGGGCGGGTTGGCCGTTGTGCAATCAGAAAAGTTTAGAAAACTGCAGGTCTTGATTTTTCAGGAAAATCCTGTCGGCGATGAAACCTTGATAACGCTGGCGAAAGCTCCTACTTTTGCAAATTTGAGAAAATTAAATTTTTATCGAACGGAAATTACCCCGAAAGGTATTAAGACTCTAGCTAAATCGAAAGTGTTTCAAAGGGTTAAACATTTCAATCTGGCGCGAAATTATCTGTATTTGGAATCGGCCAAACTTCTGGCCAACACTAAAACCTTGACCAATATTGAAAGCCTGCTGTTGTTCGACACTGGAATAAGGGATGATGGGGCTAAATTGATCACGGAATCTGAAGCCTTTGCCAAGTTGAAAAATTTGCGGATTACGTGACCGATGCACAGCCCCGCAGGGGTAAATCTCGGGGTTATGCAAAGGTCTCTCTTTGAGAAAAAGGCGAAAGCAGGAATTTCCCCTCCCTTCATAGGGAGGGGTTAGGGGAGGGTTGGATTATGAATTCCGTAAAAATAATCCACACCCCTCCGCGGCTACGCCTTGCCTCCCCTCATGAGAGGGGAGGATCAATCTTTAAAACCGGATGTCGCCTTTCAGCATGATGGCGTGATCAGCGGTGCTGCTGTTACTCTCTCTGCGCTCACCGGTCAGGTTCAGGTCAAACAACGCATCAATTTCCCATCTCATCCCCAGGCGGTAACTCCGGGAAGAGCCGCCCAAGGTCATCTCACTCCAGGGAGTCAGCAGTCCTCGTCTGCCGGGAGCGGTCAGCCCGTAACCAAGACGCACGTCCATCCGCGCGCCGTAATCCCGGCTGGTCTCGTCGCGCAGTCTCTGCTGCCATAGTTTTTGCGTGCCACTGTCTGCACTGCCGTAGCCGGGACTCAGGCTGAACGACAGTCCCCGCCCGTTTCTGCTCTGCTCCAGGAGAATCAGGCCGGAAACGCCCCATTCCTCATAATTGTCCCGTCCCACCAGAGTCCGCGCCCTGCCTTCCAGAGTCAGGCCGACGATCGGATCGGTGTAGCGGAAACCGGCACCCAGCTCGGCCCCGAAACCGGTCTCGCCGTCGCCGCCGTCATACCGTACTCCGACCTCCAGGCTCGGCTCCACATAAGCCCCGTCAGACAACATGTGCTTATGGGCCCCTTCCCAGGCCATCCGAAACAGGCTGGCCTCCACATCCAGTGCTTCTATACCATCGTTGCCCTCCACTTCCAGCTCGGTCAGCAGGGCTGAACCCTTGAGCCGGAACGTGGTCGATCCCACCCGCGGCAGCTGATAATCACCGCCCGCGCTCACAGTCCGCGTCTCGACATCGCTCGCTACCCGGCCCTGACCGTCATCGGTGATCTCAAGATCACCCCAGCCGTAGCCGACAGTGGCCCACAGGTCCAGTTGTCCGGCCAGAGCCTCCCAGTTCACATAAGGGTGGACGCTGGTGAGGTCCAGCTTGTGACCGCCGCTCAGGTCGAGGCCTCCTCTGTAGTCAAGATCACTCTGGCTCCAGGACACTGCCAGACCGACCAGCAGGTCGTCACGCGGCTGGGCGTCCAGTCCCATATGGGCACTGAACAGGTCGCCGTCGAAGTCCACGCTCCCGCCGGAACCGTTGAAGTTTCTATAGCCGCCCCCGCCCCATAAAGTCAGGGAGGACAGGACTCCGCCGCCCATGCCGTCCACATTATTCAGCGGCAACACGAAATCAGAGTTGCCCAGCACATCCTTAAGACTCAGCGTACCATCGGCGATGGCCTGCCCGTGGGCAGATGCCGCCCCGGCCAATGTGGACTGCCCGGCGATAGTGACCGACCGGGTGCTACCGCCGCTCCTGGGGAGAACCCGACAACGTCACCGTGAAGGTGGCGTCAGCGCCTTCGGCCACGCTGCTGTCCGGCCCTGAGATCGACACCGTCGCCGCGTTATTGACATTGGTCACGGTGAGATCAAAGGCCGGCAAGGCCACCGGCGCGGCGATGTTGTCCGTGACGCTGATCACAATCCACGTGGTGGTGATGCCGGCATCATCGTTGCCCGGTGTGCCGGTCAGGGCACCCGTGGTATCGTCAAACCTGGCCCAGGAGGGCATTCTGTTGATCGAATAGGTCAGGGTGTCGCCGTCAATATCCTCGCCCGTGGGCATGAAGCTGTAGGCCTCACCCTGAGCCACCGTGACTGCCGGCGTGCCCGTGATCGTCGGCGCGTCATTCTGGGCGGTGATGGTGAGGGTTGCCTGGGCGTATCCTCTGCTGTGGTGATCGCCGCACCGTCTGTGGTCGGCGCCTGGTTGGGGGCCAAAACCGTGATGGTGAAACTCAGGGTATCCGTGCGGCCACCTCTATCCGTGACGGTGTAGATCATATCAGACACGTCGACCACGGTCGGCGTACCAGACAAGGTACGGGTGCCTGGCTCAAAACTCAGCCCGTCCGGCACCGGGGCCAGCGCGTAAGTTTGGCCCCGGCCGAGTGCGGCGGGCAACACCAGATCGTCTATCGTCATGCCTACGGTATAGGTCTGGTTAGCCACTATCTCCTGGAATAACGGTCTGATGCGTATGCTGACGGTGTCTGGGGCGGAACTCAGCATCTGTTCGTCAGTGACGGTCAGGCTGAAGGTCAACTCGGACAAGGACGTATCTGCCGGCACGGTGAAGGTCGGTCTGACACCAGTCAGGCTGATGGCCTCCTCGCCCGCTGGAATCCTGCCGGTCTGCATCCACAGATAGGTGAGATTCTCGGCCTCGCCATCGGGATCAGAACTGCCGTTGCCGTCCAAGGTAACTTCAGCCCCCCTGGCTACACTCTGATTTGGTCCGGCATTGGCAATGGGGGGCTCCGCCGAACTGACGCTGATGGTGAAACTCCGGGTATCCGTGTTGCCACCCAGATCAGTCACCGTCAGTGTCAGGGTGATCTCACCCGAGGTCAAGGGCGCAGTCCAGATGGTGCTGGCCGCGCTCGCATCGGCAAACTGACCCACATCGGGCATTGCACTCCAGGCATAGAGCTCAACACATCGCGTGGGTCAGGATCGCTGCTACCAGAGCCATCCAGCGTAACGCTGCCACCGGCGTTGCGCGACTTGATCCGGTAGGTGTAGGCCAGCCCCGGCGCGGCGGTGTCATCGGTGTAGCTCAACAGTGTCAGGTTGTCGGAGTGGAGGGGTTGAAAATCCTCCGCCTCACCCAGACTACGAGACACCCGGTAACCGGTAAAGGTAAAACCTGTGGTTTCCGGGCTTGCCCAGGTCAGGACAACGACACCATTCTGCTCGACGGCAGTCAGATTTTGTACCGCACTCGGTGGCGTAACGGGAAACCCGCCCACAATAGCAGTAACCGCGTCGGACCACGCTCCTCTCAGCTCACCGTTGAGCGCCCGTACCCGGTAGGTGTACATCCCACTTCCCACAGCATCAGAGAGGATCTCGCCAAAACGGGCAGAGATGGCGCTGTGAATCCCGCTACCAAAAGTACCGCCGTCAGAAGCACTGCCGGCGCGGCGCTGGATCTCGTAGCCGGTGATAGTCCCTGTCGGTCTCTCCCAGCGTAGTTCGACAACACGATCCGTTTGTCTGCTGGCCTGCACACCGGTCACCTGGGGCGGGGGTATCAGGATCAGGGTCGACGGTGATGCTGACCTCTGCGGTATCCGTGCCGCTAGTATTGTGCGCGGTAATGGTGTAGACGACCGCTATAGCCGCAGCAGTGGGCGTACCGGAGATGGCACCAGTGTCAGTGTCGAATATCAGGCCATTGCCAATGGCCGGACTGATGCTGTAACGCGCTACCGTACCGCACGCACTTGAATCTATGGTTACCGCCGTGATTCTGTCGCCTGCTACTGCGGTAAACATGCTGGTGCTGGCCATGATGACCGGAGTAGCTAAAAGGGTGACACCCGGATCCAATTTGGGGTTTGTGGAGGCGGGTAGATCGGAAAATATTTCAGCAGGCAGGATAGTGAACGGGTTCCTACGCAAATCCAGGGTTGTCAACGCAGACAGGCCGGAAAACACCTCCTCTGGCAGGGTGGTAAATTGGTTGCTACGCAAATCCAGATCTGTCAACGTGGATAGGCCGGAAAACACCTCCTCTGGCAGGGTCTCTAGTCGGCTGTCGTCAAAGCGCAGGGTTGTCAACGCAGACAGGCCATCAAAGTCGCCTGCTTTCAGGCTGGTAATCGACTGGCCATTTAAGTTTAAGCTCATAATGGCCGCCAGATGTGCGGCAGTGATGTCGGCGCAGTCGCCTATGTCGTCTGTGGCGGCGACAATGGCATCGTGAACCTGTGCAGTGCGCGTGCATATTCCAGTCGTTACATCGTTATGGTCAGCATCAGCCGACTGCACAATAAACAGCAGGGCGAGGAGCGTTGCGGCAAAAACCCGGATCAGGGACAGACATGAAGCCAGGAAACAACGAGGGACTTTCTTCGGCGGCACGGGGTTTCTCACCATACCGTTGCGGCCAACCCCCCCCCCCCCCCCCCCAACGGGGCAAAGCGGGACGTGGGTCGCGCTGAGACCCTCACAGCATGGCTTCTTGTCTAATGCGATATGATAATCTGGTGTTAGCATAATAATTATCCTTAAAAAAAATAAAGTAGCGCACTGGGGGGTTTATCAGCCGCTTACAACTCAAGTCATATTTCGCACAACTCCATCAATGTGGCGGTCCCCGGCAGGTAGGAAGCCATGTCTCCTTTGGCTTTTCCTTTTAAAAACCCTTGAAGGAACTCCAGAGAAGCCCCTCCGCCAGTGGAGACAAAGAAATTGCTGGAAAAATAATTCCACAGTTGATAAGAATCATTTTCAAGGAAGTCGATGGATATCTGGTTTCGATTGATGGTCGAGGGAAAATGTTTTTCAATCTGGACCTTGATCATTTTTTTCAATTCGGTGATTCCTATTTTGTTCAAGATCGCGGCGGAATCTCCCCCGCCAATAACTACGGACAATTTGGGGTTGCTCAGGGACATCTGAAAAAGCAATTTGGCTAATTCCAGAGAACCTTCCGCGTAATAGCTGCATGCAGGATGATCGTAGGCTCCCAGAGGCCCGTTCCAGAAAACATTTTTAATATCTTTAAAAAGGTTTTCAAACTGGCTGATGGTTTTTTCGCCTAAATCGAGCTGGAGCTCTTTGGAAAAGTCGGGGGTTGTTTTATTTTCAAAAATAGTGCTCTGATAATCCGTGACGACTTTGTAATCTTCAGGGAGGAGCAGATTGACCTTGTTGATTTCAGCAAGTTCAATGATTTCTTCGGCCAGGCTGATTTCTTTCAGGAGCTCTTCGTTTTCGGTTTCCTTTTGGCTTAGCAGTTTTGAGGGCAATGTGTCTTTCTGAAAAGGTTGCAGCAATTCCTTTTGCTGTTGCACCAGGAGGAAAGCATTGGCCATTTTCCCCCCGATTAAAATACTTTTGATTCCGGTAGCGACAAATTGTTTTAAAATCTCAATTTTGTCAGATATTTTTGCCCCGCCTGCTACAATCAGCGTTTTTTTAGGCTGGGACAGTATTCTGTCGGCGAATTTTCCAATACGATTGATCTCTTCATAGAGAAGAACGCCGGCAACTACCAGTTTCCCCTTTTGTCGCATCAGCTGAGGCAAAAGTTTAATGCTTTTTGTAACGCGATGACTGCAGCCGAACGCGCAATTCACATAGACATCAGCAATATCTGCCAATTTGGTGATGGTTTCGGTGCGGTATAAATCTGTATTTGTTGGATCCAAAAGATAACGCAAATTGGGAAGAAACTTGATTCCTCCCGGTGGAAGACGCTTATGTGCAACGATTTCCAGAGAATGTTGCATGTGGGCATCAATTGTTTCAGGGGGAAAGATGGTGTAGGTGTCCCCATAAATTCTTCGGATCAAAGTATCGAAGTGAGAGGAAACAAACTGGATATTGAAGATGCCATCCCAGCCGGAATGATCTTTCGTTTTATGAGGCCGACCAAGGTGTGAACCGATGATGATTCGACAGTCTCCTTCTGTCAACTCGTGGATTTTTCTGAATGTGAGGTCCAGAAAACGCCGGATTCGGGTATCGTCCGCAACCCGATATAGTCCTTTTGCGGTGGACCGCAGGGGAACGTTAAAATCGCACCGGATAAAAATGGTCTTGCCTCTTAAATCAGCAGGTTTCAACTTGCCTAGCTGGGTCATTCCTATCGAATTATTGGAGCCTGAGCCGACCATCATGGTGTTCTATTAGTGAAGCATGGAAGGTTGAAAATCGGTTGTTTTTGGCAGCAAATGCATCAATTCTGCCATATAATTTTTGGGTCACGACCCCTTCCTTTCAATTTAATAAGAATATTTTCATTCTCTCGGGTAAAAATGATATAGTGTAGGCCTAGAGGCTTGATTTTAAAATAATAATTTTTGCCGGAATCAACCGGCTTTAGCCATGAGCGAGTTTCTATTGTTCCCCTTTTTAGAGAAATTTATACCAACAAAAGATTTATGGTTTTTATCGAAATTTAAAAAGAGCCTGGATAACATTTTTATAGACTTTCTGACAGGAACAACCAACCCTAAAACACAGATTTCTTCGTTACTCTACCGAGACCGACAGCCTGTGATCCCGACCGAAAAATTGTAAAGGTTAATTTTCCGTATAGCAACCTTTTAAATGCTTGCCCGGTCTTAAAACCTGCCGTTGGTTGTACCTGCCAAACAAAGTCAGAAAGAATTTATAATGAGAAAAACTAAAACTGCAAAAAAAGTAATGCTGATCAATGCCCAGCATCCTGAAGAATGCCGGGCTGTTGTTTTGGACAATAATATCATTGATGACTACATCGTCGAGCATTCCTCCCGGGAGCAAATTAAAGGGAATATTTATTCAGGAGTGATCAACCGGGTCGAGCCTTCCATTGAAGCGGCTTTTGTCGATTTTGGTGGCAAGAAATACGGTTTTCTGCCCTTCAAGGATGTCTTGAAAGAATCCTATGTGCATACTGGCGAAAAAAAGGCAAAAATTAGGATTCAGGATGTTATAATCCGTGGTCAGCGCATTGTGGTTCAGGTTGCGAAAGAGAGCAGGGATGCCAAAGGTCCCTCACTGACCAATGCGATAAGTTTGGCTGGCAGGTTTTTGGTTTTGATGCAGGGACAGGGGAGTGCGGTATCTCGCAAAATTGAGGATGAAAGCGAAAGGAAAAAACTCAAGGATATCGTTGCCGGTTTGGAATTGCCGGAGTACCTGGGAGTGATCATTCGTACTGCCGGTGTAGGACAGACCAAGGTCGAATTGCAGAAAGATTTGCAGATGTTGCTGAAAATCTGGAACAAAGTTGAAGACGCGCCGAAAAATGAATCTGCATCGGGTCCGTTTTTAATTTATCAGGAGCCGGGTTTGGTGGTCAGGACGGTTCGAGACCATTTCAGCAGTGATACCTCCCAGATCATTGTGGATAACACGGATTCTTATAAAGCTTTAAAGGATTTTATAAAGCTGGTCATGCCCCGCAACCGAAACCTGGTTAAGCTCTACAAGGAAACGAAGCCTCTTTTCTCTGAGTACAATGTTGAGGAACAGATTGAATCGATTTACCAGCGCAAGGTTTTATTGCCTTCTGGTGGTTCCATTGTGATCGATATTGGAGAGGCGATGGTTTCTATCGACGTCAACTCCGGTAAAACCAAAGGCGGCCTGGATCTGGAAGAAACAGCGGTGACGACGAATCTTGAAGCGGCCAAGGAAGTTGCCCGACAACTCAGGTTGAGGGATCTGGGAGGGCTGATTGTCATTGATTTTATCGATATGTACCAGAAAAAAAACAAGGCCGCTGTTGAAAAACTGATGAAGCAAGAGTGCAAAACGGATAAGGCAAGAATCAACCTTGCCAGAATTTCCAAGTTTGGTTTACTCGAAATGTCCCGGCAACGGATTTCACCTCCTGTCAAGGAAGGGGTTTTTGCGCAATGCGACCATTGTGCGGGGTCGGGGTTGGTGCGTTCAGTGGACTCTATAATCCTGAATGTTCTACGGAAAATTCATGAGATCATTGCAACAGGAAAAGTGAAAGTCCTCACTCTGGAAGTATCCCCGGAAATTTCTAATTATATCTTGAATCATAAAGTCGACGTTCTGGCAGATTTGAAAACCAAACATTTGGTTACTTTCCGATTTCAGATCAAAGATGGTTTGGGTTATAAAGATTTCAAATATACAGTGTCCGAAGTCTGGGAGGCTGAGAGCGTTCAGGATAAAAAATCTACCGAAAAACCTGTTGAGTCTCCCGAATCCAGCGAAAGGGCTGGACCCGCTGCTCAAGTTGAAGGCGGGCCGGAGGAGTCAGAAAAGAAGGGGGCCGCAGATGCCAAGCCCAACACGAGAAGAAAATATGCTAATCGAAGACCTTCCACTCGGCGGGGGAGGCCTCAGAGGGGAAGACGTCGGCGTCCCTACGCAGGGAAAAAGACCGAGGGAGCATCGGTTGATAATGCCAGCTCGGAACCGAAGAATGAGGCCGGCTCGGGAAACAATGATTTTTTAAAAAGTGATATTCCCGGCGACATCAAATCGCCAATGCCTCCATTGCCGAGACCTTTTGTGAGAGAAAGTCAGGAGGAGCCCCAGGTATCTAATGAACCGGCTTCTCCAACAGATGTGGCAGGGGACTGAACCCTTCTCAGGCAGTTTTTGCGCAACGAAAACCGGTGTCCCAGAACCTCATTTCAGGGGGTGAAATATTCCGGTAGGGAAGCATTGTGAACTCTTTCATAAAGCCGTGCTTGCGTTTATGAATCGAGCCTCCGCGCGTGACCTTGAACTTTTTACCGTAATTTTTATCATGGTGATTGGAGTTGGGGTAGGGTTGGTACCAGCTTGAAGTCCATTCCGAGACATTGCCGTTCATTCCCCAGATACGATAACTACTGACATCTCCCTTGAGAGAATTTACGGGCAGGACTTGTTTGCCGAAATTAGCGGTGCCCTTTTCGAAATCGTTGCCCCATACGAAAAGTCGATTGTCGCTACCGCGACCCGCCTTTTCCCATTCGTATTCTGTCGGCAGGCGTTTGTCGATCCAATGACAATAGGCTTCGGCCTCATATCCGCTGACACCGCGGACGGGTAAATTCGTTTGCCGGGTTGGATATTTGGCCTGAGGCTTGAACTTCATAAACTCTTCATAGGTCACTTCAAATTGATCTATATAAAAGGCTTTTAAAAAATACTGTTGCTCGGGCTGGGCGTTGAGGGAGGCCGTTTTGTCTGACATGAACTGCAGGAGATTGCTTTGAGGATTAAGCCCCAGAGTGAATTTGCCTTCGGGAATAAGAATCATTGTGGCATGTTTCTCACTCTCGCAAGAAACAAGAAATATTAAAGCAAGTAAAATGGAGAATAATTTATTCAATTATTTTTTCTGGAGATCGGGCATTCTTTGCAAGACGGGTGTCGGGAAATATTTTAGAACCGGGTTCAGCTAAAATATATTCAATCGTGAGGCAGGCCGCTTGTTCCCGGGTGCACATCATGGAACGGCATTCCTGATCCTTCTGGCCGCAGTAGTAGTTCAGAATCCTCATTTTCATAAAGATGCCATTGTTTAATTTTAGTGCGTAAACGTTTCTCTTGGATTCGATGTTGTGGGTTCTTGTGCGGTAATTGTACCAGCCTGCCAATTCCTTGTTGATTAAATTGCCTAGTGACCGGTGGTCTTGCACATAGCCAGTTTTAGGAGCGGTTTTAACATCGTCAAAGTTGATGGGGCCGAGGTTGATGACTCCGGTTTTCCCCGACGGGTTGGTTTTCCCACCATTGGAGATGATTTTTGTCCGGCTGAACCCTAAGTCCCAACCCACCCGATTCAATTTATTTGTTTCCGCTTCGGCTTCAGAAATTTTCAGGGTTTTTCCAGAGCTGAACTCCACTAACACCCAAGTGTTTCTTTCTTTGGCATTAACCTTGATAATGGGATTGTTAGTGCTGATCTTTTTGATCTTTTTCGGAGGAAGTGGAACAGTTTCAAAATCTGCTATATTGTCCTCCATATAATTCAGGGTGGTGTGAAACAAGAGGGTCGCTCCGAGGAGCATTAAGAATATACGTGGTGTGGGGTTCATAGGCCTATTTTAACATAGCCTCTTGCTGGCATTTTCGGTTAAACCTGGAAAACCAAGGCATATTATCGATTATTAATTGTCTGTCAGAATAATACAGCTATTTATAATAAATACAATAGCTTGTGAAAACCTTTGCTTTTACTGTTTTTTCCTTTAATGTATAATTGGATTATGGGCATAAAAAGGCAAAAAATGGGTGACGAGAGACATTTTGAATTTAAAAAAGTACAAATCGATAATTTTTTAAAGGTAGAATTAAAAAAAAAATTCAAAAGTAGCGCTAAAATTTCCCTCCGAAAAAGACAGAAATTTATAGGGGAGGTGACCCGCAAAATTGCCAAGCGGTTTGGCAAAGATGTGTTGGTGCTGATTGACTTCTCGAAAAATGGTTTTTGTGCTGTAGTTTCCCCAGCCCAAACAGAATCGACCGAAAAGGGAAAGCTGATTAGATCCTTTTCTCATCCCCATGTATTTTATACCTCGCATTGCGTCGATCGTTTCAGCGAAAGAACGCAATCCCATGAGAATTGTGTTATCACGCTGGATGCATTTTTCAATAAGGCGCTATCCACTTATGGGGAAAATGATGGGTTTCTGACTTGTCCTGATGGGGTTTTTGCATATGATTTAATTGAAGAACGCCTGATTGTAAAAACCTATATTAATTTAGACCTTTTATCTGACGACCAGATAAAGCAGTTTTATGGTTCTGGCATGATTTCAATGCTTCCCAAGGAATACGCTACAGAGGATGTCTTTGGCGCGGATTTTATTCTTGGGGATGAACACGATGAGTTTTTAGACAAACCTGGTAATGAGAGCCTTTAGACCGACACCGCATTTTTTATTTCTTCATATTTTTACCACCTGAAATATCCATCTCAATTTTATTCAGAGAATGATCCAGTTATTCAATGTTATTAAAAAATATGGCAGTGGTAGTCCAGCACTGGATGATATCTCTCTCAGAATTGAAAAGGGAGAGTTCGTATTTTTAACGGGTCCGAGTGGAGCTGGAAAAACGACCATTCTGAAAATTCTTTTCGGATGGGAACATTTTGAGGAGGGTCAGGTTTTGGTGCAGGGAATCAACGTTGGGAAGCTGAATGCGGGAAATATGCATATTCTAAGGCGATCCGTCGGGGTGATTTTTCAAGATTATAAGCTTCTGGCCAATAAAACAGCCTTTGAAAATGTTGCGTTTGCCCAAGAAGTCACGAACCGCAATCGAAAAACAATTAAATTTAAAACATGGGAGGTTCTAAAGAATGTAGGGCTGACTTCCAAAAAGGATTCCTTTCCTCCCCAGCTTTCCGGAGGAGAGCAACAACGCGTGGCCATTGCCCGGGCGATGGTGAATGCCCCCAAAATCATTTTAGCCGATGAACCCACCGGTAATCTGGATGAGGAAATTTCTCTTGAGATTTTAAAGCTTTTTGAAGAGCTGAACCGCAATGGAGCGACCATTGTATTTGCAACGCACAGTCAGGATATTTTGAAATTGGGAAATCATCGAGTTGTTGTTTTCAATCGCGGAAAGGTTATCTCATCGTGAACTCAATAATCCAAGCGTTGTTAATTGGTTTTCTGGCAACGATTGCGAATGTTCGTGCGAATGTGCAAACCTTCCTGATTTCCGTTATGACCATTGCTATTTCGATAGGAATTTTTGGGCTTTTCCTTATTATATTTTTTAACTTGAATGGATTTTTGGCGAGCTGGAATCAGCAGGTTCAATTAATCGTTTACTTGCAGGACGATATATCACGCGCCCAAAAAGGGAATCTGGAAGACCTGTTTAAAACCAATTCAAGGGTTCAATCGACGGAAGAAGTTACCAAAGATCAGGCCTGGCAGGAATTCAGGCTCAGCCAAGCGGAGAAATCAGGTTTGGAGCTTGACCTGGGTTTTAATCCGCTACCCGGTTCTTACAGAGTTCGTTTTAAGATGTCTGATAACCGCCTGTTGCATATCAGCAAATTTGCGGAAAAAATCCAGAGTGAGCCAGGTGTTGAATCCGTGGAATATGGCAAAATCTGGATCAGTCGTTTTGAAAAGTTTATAGTTTTCTGCCGCGTTTTTCTGATGGCGACAGGGGCTTTGCTAAGTTTTGGGTTGATACTGATTATTTCTAACACCATTCGACTTTCCATTTACTCCCGGCAGGATGAGATTGAATTGATGCTGTTAATCGGAGCGACTCCCCAGTTTGTCAAGATCCCTTTTTTGCTGGAAGGAATGTTGCAGGGCTTGTCAGGTTCCTTGCTTTCCCTGGGGTTGATGGGGATTATTTATTATTACTTAAGGAACGAATTCCAAACTTCCATAGAGTCCATTGCGAGGGGAATGGACTTTCAGTTTATCCCAGAGCCATTTCTGTTAATTCTTGTTGGATCGAGTGTGTTGATTGGATTGGTTGCCAGCTATATCTCGACCTATCAATATATGCAGGTTTTAAATAGAAGATGAAGTATAGAGCCATATTTTTAGCGGGTTTTGTTTTAGCGGGTTTGCTTTTTGCATCAACCGGGGGGGCCGCGAAAAAAAGTGCCAAGGAGATTAATGCGCTATTGCGGGATGAGCAGAAAGAATTAAGCCTTCTAAAGAAAAAAATAGCCAGTCAGGACAAACTCATTTCTTCAGCGGGGAAAAAAGAAGGGCAATTGCTAAGCAAACTAAGAAAGGTTGACAATCAAATAAAGTTGAAGGAGAGGGAGCTCAAGGTTTACCAGTGGAATTTTATGATTAACAAAAAGAAACTTATTAAGCTTGAAGCAAGTCTTCAGACCAATAAGCAGAAGTTAAGGGCCCAAAAGCTGTTATTGGGAAAACGTTTTCGGCAGATTTATAAAGAAGGCCCTGTTTTTCCTCTTAAGGTGGCCTTCTCATCGGAAAATGCGAGCGACTTTTTGCAACGCCTCAAATATATGGAATTGATCGCCCGACATGATGCAAACCTGATGGCCGATTATATGAATCAGTTTGAGGGCATGAAAACCGAAAAACAATCTCTTCTGTCTGTCAGGGCGAAGCTGGTGCGGCTGGAGAAAGATGCTTTGGGCAAGCGGGAAGAGTTTGAAAATGCCAGGAAGGATAAAAAGAGATTTTTAAAGAAGATTAAGAAAAAGAAACGGTTTGGAATCCAAACCCGAAAAGAGCTTCAAAAAGCCTCTAATAATTTAAATGACCTGATTACAAAATTATTGTCGAAGCTGGTATCCGGTGAAGGCCTTGATATTGTGGATAAAAGGGGCAGGTTGACTCTGCCGGTGAAGGGCAAAATTCTCAATAAATTTGGCAGGCAGAAAGATAGGCAGTATGGTTCGTTCATTGTGCATAATGGCATTAACATTAAAACCCCGACCGGTACACCGGTGCGCTCGGTTTTCAACGGTAAAGTTCTTTATACCGGAGAGCTTGAGGGTTATGGAAATCTGGTGATTATTGGGCATGGAAAGGATTATCATTCTCTTTACGGTCATTTGGACCGCATTGATGTCAAACCGAATCAAGTGATTCAGACCGGAGATATTATCGGTCGCAGTGGGGATACGGGGTCTCTGGTTGGGGAAACCCTTTATTTGGAAATGCGTAAAAAGGGAAAACCTATTGAGCCCGTCCGTTGGTTCAAGACGGCTCGTAGGGAATAGTGGATCATAACGCTAAAATACGCTTAGGTTATGAGTGCGTAGCGCCTATAATTGATATATAATTCCAATTTTATATCCTAGGGAGATAACACTTTGAATTTGTCACCGGCGGGTAAAGGAATAAAGGCTGGGTTGGCCCGGTTTCTGGTCATCGTTATATTGGGGATGTTCCAGACTCTTTATGCGGAGGAGAATGTTGAAGAACCCAAACCGGATACTTATAACAAGCTCAAGGTGTTTTCTGAGATACTTTCCCTGATTGAATCCAATTATGTTGAACCAGTGGGAAGCAACACTATGATCGAGGGAGCTATCAAGGGAATGGTTAAGTCCCTTGATCCTCACACTAACTATTTGCCTCCCGCGTCCTATAAAGAAATGCAGGTGGAAACTACCGGAAAATTCGGTGGACTGGGCATTGAGATCAGTATTCGCGATGGTGTGCTAACCGTTGTTTCTCCGATTGAAGAAACCCCGGCTTTTAGAGTGGGGATTAAATCGGGCGATAAAATTATAAAAATTGAAGACGAATCAACCCTTGATATGACTCTTCAGGACGCGGTCTCCCGGCTCAGGGGTGAAACCGGATCTCCTGTGACCATCACGATTTTCAGGGAATCCTTCAAGGCTCCAAAAGAATTCACCATTGTCCGGGATATTATTAAAGTCCGGAGTGTTGTTAAAAAACTTTATAAGAAGGACATTGGTTATATCAAAATCCGCAGTTTTTCAAAGAATACTAGTACGGATCTGGATAAAGCCCTCGCTGACCTCGGCAAAGAAGGGATCACCAAATTGATCCTTGATCTCAGGAACAATCCTGGTGGGCTGTTGAATCAGGCTGTTGAAGTGACGGATCGATTTTTGAACCGTGAAAACCTGATTGTCTATACCAAAGGACGCTCGGACGAACAAAATATGCGTTTCACGAGCCATGATAAGGTAGCGGGTGTTACTTATCCCTTGATCATTATGGTTAATGGAGGAAGCGCAAGCGCCTCGGAAATCGTGGCGGGCGCTTTGCAGGATTTAAACCGGGCCGTTATTCTGGGCACGCAAACTTTTGGCAAAGGATCCGTTCAAACCATCATACCGCTAAGCGATGGGTCTGCCTTGCGATTAACGACGGCCCGTTACTACACTCCCAGTGGCCGGGTGATTCAGGAAAATGGCATTGAGCCTGATATCATTGTTGAAAGAACACCTGTCGAGGATTTGGATGAAGAGGATGGAAAGAAAACGGAGCCGAAAGAAAAAACCCGACTTCGAAGATTTTTGCGTGAAAAGGATTTAAAGAAACATTTGAAGGGTAAGAGCAGTATTGGTGATGTCGAAGAAGAAAGTGAAGTAGAAAGTGTCGACAAGGATGAAGAAACTGCCTCCATCCATGAAGACCTGCTAAAGGACAACCAACTTGAACAGGCCGTTTCCCTGCTTTCGGGCTGGGAGGTTATGAAGAAGATGTTTAAAAATTTGCAGGTCCCCACTCCGGACTCTGATAGCCGAATCAGCATGAATTAAGATTTGTTTCTTCCTCTGATTATTGGCAATTACATTTATAAATTCTCAGCCTGCCCATGCTTGTTCTTGGTCTAGAAACTTCCTGCGATGAAACTGCCGCCGCAGTCTTGAAAGACGGCGACACCCTATTGTCTAATATCATCAATGACCAGATTGGCGTTCACTCTCCATACGGAGGAATCGTCCCTGAGCTGGCGGGGCGGTCGCATAATGAACGGGTACACCGGGTTATTAAGGAAGCAGTGGCCGAGGCTCGAGTGCGGCTACGAGATATCGATCTCATCGCCGTCACGGTGGGGCCTGGGCTGATCGGCTCATTACTGGTTGGTTTGAACACTGCTAAAGGACTTTCATATGGCCTGAAAATTCCTATGATCGGGGTGAACCATTTGGAAGGCCATCTTCTGGCCATCTTTCTGCAGAAAAAAATACAGTTTCCTTTCATTGCGCTGATTGTTTCCGGTGGACATACCGACCTGTACCGGGTTTCTGATTTTGGGCGATATAAACTGCTGGGGCGAACTCGTGATGATGCGGCGGGGGAGTCTTTTGATAAAGTAGGAAAAATGCTTGGGCTTCCGTATCCTGGGGGACCGGCCATTGAAAAGTTGGCGCGGAATGGAAATGGAAAGGCCCATAAATTTCCGCGAGCCTATCTTGAAAAAGGTTCTCTGGATTTTAGTTTCAGCGGCTTGAAAACATCGGTCCGAACTTTTTTGAACCAAAGAGAGAAGGACACCCGGTTAACCCTGACCGATGAAGATATTTCAGCGGGTTTTCAGGATGCGGTTCTTGATGTCCTGGTGGATAAACTTATCAGCGCTTGTAAGAAAGAGAATCTATCGCGTATCGTCGTGACCGGTGGGGTGGCCTCAAATGGTGCCTTACGTGTGGCAGTAGGAAAAGCGGCTCAAGCTTATGGCTTTGAAGCTTCTTTTCCAGACCCAATATTTTGTACCGATAATGCTGCGATGATTGCTTGTGCCGGTCATTACAAGTTTGCCCGGAACCAAAGTCCGTCGACTGATTTTATGGGGTTGGATGCAAAAGCCAGTCTTTCGATAGAATAAGCACGCGTCATAAAGGAAATAACATGTGGGCTCTGGTTACAGGCGGAGGCGGATTTCTTGGGAGCGGTATCGCCCAATCTCTCCACGAAAAAGAAAATGACGTTAAAGTTGTGGGTCGGTGTCATTATTCTCATCTTCCCAGAGCCATCAAATTATGCCAGGGCGATATTCGGGACCTTGATTTCCTCTGCAAGATGTTTTCGGGCGTGGAGGTTGTCTTCCACACTGCAGCTTTTCCCGGTATTTGGGGCCGGGCAGAGGACTTTTACAGCATCAATGTTGATGGAACCCGCAATGTGATCAAAGCCTGCCTGCTAAACGGGGTGCAAAAGCTGGTGTTCACCAGTTCTCCAAGTGTCATTTATGGAGACTCAAGTCTTGAAGGAGTGGATGAAACGGCTCCCTACCCAGAGAATTATTTGTGTGAGTATTCCCGCACCAAGGCGATTGCCGAAAAACTCGTGACAGAAGCAAATGGTAAGGATTTGGCCACGGTATCCCTCCGGCCGCATCTTATCTGGGGGCCGGGAGATCCACATTTGGTTCCTAGAATTTTAGCAAAAGCCGATAAGGGCCGATTAGTGCGAGTGGGGCCGGGAGAAAACAAAGTTGATATCATTTATATCGACAATGCCGTATCTGCGCATCTTAAAGCTTGCGATGCGCTGGGGGTAGGAAAACCTCCCGCTGGTAAAGTTTATTTTATCAGCGATGGCGAACCGGTGAACTTGTGGAACTGGATCAATGAACTGCTAAAAAAAACAGGCAGGCTTCCTGCAACCCGGAGCATCTCCTACCAAACAGCATCAAAGCTGGGTTATTTGTTGGAGGGAATATACAATTTCTGGAGGATTAAAAAAGAACCTCCGATGACCCGGTTTCTGGCATCCCAGTTGGCGACCTCCCATTACTTTAATATTGCCCGTGCTAAAAATGATTTTGGATATGCGCCGGTGGTGAGTCCTGAGGAGGGAATGAGCCGACTCATTCAGTCTCTTTCGGCTCCCCAAGAATGTTGATGCGGTGGGCCATGCAGCCAGCTCCAAATCCGTTGTCGATATTAACGACGGCTATTCCCGTTGCGCAACTGTTTAGCATGGTAAGAAGAGCAGAAACGCCACCAAAAGACGTTCCATAACCGATACTGGTGGGTACTGCTATGATAGGTTTGTCCACAAGGCCACCGACCACACTTGCCAGTGCCCCTTCCATCCCTGCCACGACAACGACCACCCGCGCTTTCCTGATCTGCTCAAGGTTATTGAAGAGACGATGAATTCCTGCTACTCCCACATCAAAAAGGGTTTCTGTATCGCTTCCCAGTATTCGAGCTGTGACCGAAGCTTCTTCAGCGATGGGGATGTCTGAGGTCCCAGCGGTGATGATGGTTATCAAGCCGCTTTTTTTCTTGGACTTAATTTTTTCAATAACCAGAGTCTGCGCTGTTTCATTGTATTCAGAAACTTTAGGCAGAAAAGATTTTAATTTGCGAAAGGTTTCTTTGGACAATTTGGTTGCCAGAATAGAATGACCCGCGCGATTCATGCTCTGAATAATCTTTTTTATTTGGGCCACGGTTTTGCCCTGACAGTAAATGACCTCGGGCATGCCGCTTCGGAGCTCGCGATGATGGTCGATCTTGGCGAATTCCAGGTCCTCAAAAGGCAGGATCTCAAGCTTTTTAATGGCCTGCTGGGGAGTTAATTTTTGCTTGTGCAAGTCATTCAATAATTTTTTTAAATCCTTTGGGTTCATTCCAAACCCTTTATGCCGGCAAACTCGGTGGTTATTTCAACTTTCATCAAGTCCTCTAACGCCTGGCCAGGTGATTTGTTTTCGTGGAGGACGCGGTAGGTCTCTTCCATAATCGACGCTTGGACATTGAATTTCTTTATCAGGGAATGAGCCGATTTCACAGTCAAGACCCCCTCGGCGACCATTTTCATGTTTCCAGTAATTTCTTTCAGGGATTTTCCTTTCCCCAGTTGGATTCCCATCTGACGGTTGCGGCTCAAGTCTCCGGTGCAGGTGAGCACAAGATCTCCAAGACCCGTCAGTCCATAAAAGGTCTCCGGCTTGGCTCCGAGCTTCGTTCCAATCCGGCTGATTTCGACCAGTCCGCGGGTGATCAGAGCGGCCCGTGTGTTAAATCCCAAACCCAGTCCGTCACAAATTCCTGTAGCGATCGCGATGACATTTTTCAATGCACCGCCAATTTCGACCCCCACCAGATCGTCGTTGGCAAATACTTTCATTTTATCCGTAGTAAAAAGTTCCTGAACCTGTTTTGCCGTTTCCAGGTTTTCTGCCGAGGCCAACAGGGCAGAAGGAACCCCTTCGGCGACCTCCTTGGCAAATGTGGGGCCGGAAATAGTGGCGGTAAAAATATTTTTACCCAAAATATCCTGAATAATCTGGTGGCTGGTAAAAAGGGTGTCATTTTCTAATCCCTTGCTGGCGCTGATGATTAGACAATCTTTTGCAATAAATGGTTTGATCTGGGACAGGGTCTGTCTGATCACATGAGTAGGAACCACTAGCAGAATCAAGGACTGCCCTTCGGTGGCAGATTGTAAAGACAAAGTGGGATGAATATTTTCCGGCAACGAGTGTCCCGGTAAAAACCATGCATTTTCCCGGGTGCGGGTCATGGCATCACACAATTCTTTTTCATACACCCAAAGTGATATTTGGCGGAAATTGCTGGCCAAATGAAGGGCTAGTGCGGTTCCCCAACTCCCCGCACCAATGATGGAAATTTTTTCATGCATAATAGAGCCTTTTAGTAAGACGACCATTATAGCGAATTCAACTTTGTATTGCTTAGAGAAATGGCTTGTTTGGGGTTGGCCTTTGTGATTAAATAAAGTCATCAATAATAACCCAAGTTAACCGTTAATTTCTAAACATTTCCCTATTACAGCAAGGTTCATCTCATGGCCAAGCGTTTAAAAGTAAGCCGGAAACATTTGCTGAAGGATCCTGACCAATTTTTATCCGCTTCTGAGAAAGCCATGATTTTCTTTATGGAGAATCGTGCTGCTGTTATTGGCGGGATCGTATCCATCATCGTGGCCGGTTCTTCTTTTTTAGGTTTTAAATATTATCAGGAAGCGCAGGCGATGAAGAATGAGGCGTTTTATTTTGAAATGGTGAAGCTTGTTGATAACGCCAGCACCCCCGCTTCTGAAGCGAAATTGATCTTGGAAAAAATAGGGGATGGCTTCCAAAAAGAACGGGCGTCGTTATTGTTGGGCGATATCCATTTTCAAAACCAGGAAAATGATAAAGCCGAGGAGCTTTATTCAACGGTGATGAGCAATTCTTCGAAGGGACAAATCAATCACCAATTGGCGCAGATAGGTTTGGCCCACAGCTATCAAGCCAAAAAAGATTATAAAAGGGCCATTAGTTTGTTTAAATCGGTTATCGAGGCCAATTCAAGTTTTCCTTTATTCCAGGTCTATTTGAGTCTCTCAAGATGCCATGAGTTGAATAACGATGTGTCCAATGCATTGCTGGTTTTAAGGGAAATGCGGATGAAATTTCCTGAGGGACCACAAGTGGATAAAATCGAGAGTCGCATCAAACAGCTTTCTGCCTGATTGTCTAGCGGCCCACTAGCCGTGGGGACAATGAGCAAGAATTTGTTAGGCCCGGAAGAACAGCTCCGGATGGTAAAAAGCTATTGCCAGTCGCCAGCGGAGGTTCTCCGCCTCTTCGCCAGAGCGGCGGCATGCAATAGCTCGTTGAGCCGAGTAGCCCTTTATTGGCAAGGAAAAGACATTGCTCATTACCTGCGTAGGTTCTTCGCTACTTTTATGCCGAAAATATCTAAAAACTTAATATCTATCCTCCTGCCACTTCTGACTCTCCTTGTTTTATTTTATCCGGTTGATACTCATTCCGTACCCTTCATTTCCCATGAAACAGAACTGGCTATGGGCAAGGGTGCCGATCAGCAAATCATCCAGCAATACGGGATCTATCAGGATAAAGAACTCCAGCTATACGTTAATGGAATTGGTCAGAATCTCGTCTCCCAACTTTCTGATAAAGTTTTTTCACGTTTTTATTTTCGCATTGTAGACAGTTCGGATATCAATGCGTTCGCCTTGCCCGGTGGCTATGTCTATGTGACTCTTGGCCTCATGGCTATGGTGAATAGTGAGGCGGAACTTGCAGGAATTTTAGGTCATGAAATCGGGCATATTATATTCCACCACGGTGCAAAGCAGATGGTGCGTAGTATAGGCGCGCAGATTTTGGCCCTGGGAGGAGCTATTGCAAGCCCGAAGAATGCAGGGCAATGGTTGACTGTCAGTACCGCCATGTTCCAGCAGATCAACATGGGCTATGGCCGGGATGCAGAAATTGAGTCGGACGAGCAGGGGATATTGAACAGTAAGGAAGCGGGGTACAGTCCATTTGGGATGGCCGGATTTCTAAAAAGCCTGCGACGAAAGGAAATCATGTCGGGCCAATCCTATCACTCTTTTCAAGCGACCCATCCGGACACCCGGGAGCGGATTGTCAAAGCCGGTCTTCTAGCAGGGCGCATGACCGACGAGCCGGAAAGTGTGAACAGTTACCGGGAGCGGTATTTAAACCGAATTCGCGGTTTGAAATATGAAGGACAAAAACACGGTAAGGATAGAAAACGCCACAAGGACCAGTTTATTGATATCTATGAAGTGCAAAAAGGGGATACATTCCAGAGTATTGCGGAAAAAGAGTTGGGGGACAAGCGTAAGGATCTGGATATATCTGTCATGAACGGGCGAAAAGAATCCAGCCAACCCAAACCTGGCGAGTTGTTGAAGATAGTGCGCAACGGAAAATTTAAAAAAGATAAAATCCTCCTAATCAAGCCTGAATTCGAGCAGACTCCGAATCTAAAATAAATTGGAAGAGTTGTTACTGGATAAATCGCATACCGTACACCTGAAACCTGAAGGTGAAATATGCAACCGGCTCAAGCAGGGAACCAGTGTCAAGATTGTGAAAAGGAAAGATGACTGGGTTCACATCACCTGGCGCAGTGGTAAAAAGAAGGGATGGATAAATTATCCGCCGACCATAAAAGTCTGAATAAAATTATAGTTTTTCTAAAATTGTCCAATAAAAAACCCCGGACGGCTTTAGGTTGCCCGGGGTTTTTATATTTATGCTTCTAATTTTACTTTTGAGATCCCACGTAGTTCAGCGCAGAACCTGCGTTGAACCAATTGATCTGATCATCATTCAGGGTATGGTTGACCTGTACGCTGTCGCTCGACCCGTCTTCATGCTTGACAGTCATGGTTACCGGTTGTCCCTGAGCGATGCTATCCAGTCCGGCAAAACTGATCTTGTCTTTAGCCTGAATCTTGTCGTAATCGGCCTTATTGGCAAATGTGAAGGGCATGACTGCCTGCTTCTTCAGGTTGGCTTCAAAGATTCGGGCGTAGGAATTAGCGACAAATACAAGGCATCCCATATGACGGGGTTCCATGGCCGCATGCTCACGGCTTGAACCTTCGCCTACGTTTTCATCCGCAAATGCGACCCAACCCATTCCCGAATCTTTCAAGTTACGGGCGATTTTGTTGAGCTCCTGGTTTTCTTCTCCTGTTACCGGGTTATTGCCTTGTCCGGTCTCGGGATGAAAAGAGTTTGTGGCCCCCAGGAACATATTGTTGCTGATATTATCCAGATGACCACGGAACTTCAGCCACGGACCCGCTTGGGAGATATGGTCGGTGGTACATTTTCCTTGGGCCTTAAATAATACGGGAAGGTCCTGATAGTCTTTAACCGGGTCCTGTTTCGGGAAGGGATCGAGAAACGCCAACCTTTCGCTGGTCGGGTCAATGGCAACCTCTCCAGACATGCTCGGGGCTTCAAAACCTGCGTCCTGAGGGGTATAGCCATTAGGCGGAAGAACTTCTCCGGCTGGGGGTTGGAATTTGAAGTCGTTGCCGTCCTTGTCTTTCAGGGAGTCGGTCAGCGGATTGAATTTCATGGAACCGCTAAACGCCATGGCTACTACCAGTTCGGGACTGCTGATGAAGCCCAGGGTTTCCGGGTTGCCATCGTTACGCTTGGCGAAGTTGCGGTTGTACGAGGTAAGGATGCTGTTTTTATCGCCTTTCTTCATATCATCCCGTTTCCATTGTCCGATGCAGGGGCCACAAGCATTGGCCAGAACAGTTCCTCCAACATCTTCAAACTCCTGTAGGATGCCGTCACGCTTGATGGTTTGGTAAATGGTTTCTGATCCTGGTGTCACCATCAGGTTGGTCTGAGCTTTCAGCCCAGCTGCTTTAGCCTGTCGAACCAGGCTGACCGCACGGGTCATGTCTTCGTAACTGGAGTTGGTGCAGGAACCGATCAACGCGGCGGAAATTTTTTCCGGGTAGCTTTTTTCATCGACTTCAGCGCTCATTGCGGATACAGGTCTACCAAGATCCGGCGTATGCGGGCCAACGATATGAGGCTCCAGGCTGTTTAAATCTATTTCATGATATTCATCGTAGTGTTTTTCAGGATCAGCTTCCACGGAAGCATCAGACCGTAGATGCTCGGCGTATTGCTTGCACAGATCGGCAATGGGGCCGCGGTCGGTGGCACGCAGATACGGATCCATCATTTCGTCGTAGCCGAAGGTGGAGGTGGTGGCGCCGATTTCCGCTCCCATATTGGTGATGGTGCCTTTGCTGGTGGCACTCATGCTTCTGGCCCCTTCACCAAAATATTCAAGGATTTTTCCAGTTCCGCCCTTAACGGTCAGCATCGTGGCCACTTTCAGGATGACATCTTTGGATGCTGTCCAGCCGCTCAGGTTTCCGGTTAATTTAATACCAACGAGGTGGGGCATTTTTGTCATGAAAGGTTGACCGGTCATGACATCCACCGCGTCCGCACCGCCAACTCCAATAGCAATGGTACCCATGCCGCCGGCGTTAGGAGTGTGTGAATCTGTCCCAATCATCAAGGTTCCAGGGCAGGCATAGTTCTCATAAACCACTTGATGAATGATTCCGGAACCTGGTTTCCAGAAACCCATGCCATATTTCATGGAAGCGGAGCGCAGAAAGTCGTACACTTCCTTGTTGGTTTCTTCGGCAGCTTTTAGGTCTGCCATAGCCCCCGAATAGGCCTGGATTAAATGATCACAGTGTACAGTCGTGGGAACATCTACCTTGGGCATTTTAGCCGACATAAACTGGAGAATGGCCATCTGCGCGGTTGCGTCCTGCATGGCTACCCTGTCGGGATGCAAATAAATGTCGGAAGACCCACGCTCGAGTTTTGAATAATCCGTTGCAGGGTCTAAATGTGTGTAAAGTATTTTCTCAACAATGGTAAGATCACGGCCCAGGTTCTTGCGGGCGGCATCACAAATTTTTGCATAGGACTTAAACAGCTTTTCAATCGGGGCTAATTCCATTAACATTGACTTCACCTTATTTTTAGATAGGGTTACAAATGAAAGACCCGGCAAACCCGTTGCCCGGCCAAAATTTCTAAATTTAAAGAGCCACTTTTAGAGGCGCATATTTTGGCATGGATTCAAACGGATTTCAATTTTTTTTAAAACCACGCCCGGCAAGGGCGTATTTTAAATAATTTATCTATTTATAGACTTAACTAGCATCTCCTTAGGATAAGGTTTATGTCTTCAGTTTTTGATTCACAGGCTTTTAACGCGAATCTGTTTTTCCCCCGGCAGGACACAGCTCCCACCCCCGAAGATTCCGATGAAATTCAGGTGCAGGTAGAACCGGAAACGATGGTTCATGTTCGGCGACACCCATCGTCCGAAGCCAGCTTCAGTTTGTTGTTCTTTCACGGTAATGGAGAAATTGTATCGGATTACGATAATCTGGCCGGGCACTTCGCCGTAATGGGGGCGGAGTTGATCGTCGCCGATTTTCGTGGTTATGGTAGGAGTACCGGGTTCCCGACTTTAAGAGCCTCACTGGAAGATGCCCATAAAATTTTTGAACAACTTAAATCAACCGGTAAGTTTAAGGAAAAAGTCTGTATCATGGGCCGGTCGCTGGGTAGTGCGCCGACGCTTGAGCTTTGTGCCAAACATTCGGATGTGGTCGGTTGCGTTCTCGAAAGCGGTTATGCCGACCCGGTTCCTCTTGTGGAGCGGCGAGGATTTAAAATCGATCAAACCACGCCCGAAGAAGACGCGGTTTTTAATAACAGCGAGAAGATCCGGTCGGTGAAGTGTCCGCTTCTAATCATGCATGGGGCTGACGATTTTTTGATTGCTCCGCATGAGGCCAAATTGAATTACGACAATGCTGGATCTAAAGTGAAACATCTGGAAATTCTGGAAGGGGTGGGGCACAACGATATGATGATGGCAGGTTCTTATTTCACCAGCTTAAAACGGTTTTTCGATTCCTGGAGTTCATTGTGAAAAAATATTACAACATCGAGGGAATGATCCGCAACGGGTTCAAATTGAGCCGAGACTATGAAACCCTCGATTTCAGTTATGCCAGATTCGGTGATGACGCGATGCAGGAGCTGGTTAAATCACGATCCATCAAACAAGTGCGAAGGTTGACCATCAGCGGGAAAAAACTGACCGCACTTTCGGCCCAGGCGTTGGCGAAGTCCGATAGGCTGCCTAATCTGGAATCCCTGAAGCTGTATAAAAATAAAATTGGCGATGAGGGCATGAAGTATTTCGCCGAATCTGACAAACTTTCTCACCTCAAATCCTTTCGACTGGCGTGGAATGAGATTGGACCCGAAGGGGCTAAGCATTTAGCCGAATCTTCCCATTTTGAGGCGTTGACTTCTTTGGTGCTGTCGGAAAATCGTATTGGGGATGAGGGGTTGAAATATCTGGCTGAAGCCAAGTCTTTGAGCAGTCTGGAGATCATGGATCTGAGGAAAAACCAAATCACCGACGAAGGGGCCAAGGCGTTAGCCAAAAGTAAATGTCTGCCAAAACTACAAACCATTGACCTTTCCGATAATGCCTTAACAGAAAATGGCCTGAACGCTCTGGCCGAATTTAAAATCTTCAACCTCATCCGTGCCCGACTTGGTGAAGAGGGTACTAAGCTGGACCTCAGCAACCTGAATATCGGCGATGTGGAGTGCAAATGTATTGCTGAATGTGAGGAGTTGAAAGACCTGACCCACCTTTATCTGGAATTGAATAAGATCACTGCCAAGGGCATCGAGCTTCTTGCTGGCAGCGAATATTTGAAAAACCTGACCTCGTTGGCCCTCGACCGCAACAAAATCGGCGATGAAGGATTCATTCACATCATTAAATCTAAAACCCTACAGAGCCTTCAGGTGTTGATGGTGGAAAATAACGGCATCACCGATGAAGGCATCAAAGTCCTCTGTGAAGAAGAGTGCATGAAGAATTTGCTTCGTCTTTATATTGAGGAAAACGAAACCACCGAAGAAGGTCTTGACCTGCTAGCCGAACCCGAACATCTGCAACAGATCGAATATCCCGAATTCGAGCGTGAAGAAGAAATCGAAGAAGAGGAAGAAGAGGAAGAAGAATTCGAGGATGTCGAAGACATCGAAGAAATTGAGGAAGAGGAAGACCTCGACGAAACCGAATACGAAAACCAGTAGTGCTAGGCGCACGGCCGACTGCAATAGCTCTTACTGGTGAGCAAAAAGTTGTCTCGGCTTCAAAAGATTTTCCCATTTTCTTCCCTCCCTTCATAGGGAGGGACTGAGGGAGGGTTGGCTAATCCAAAGAGGAGCGGACCAACTAGGGAGTGATGTCCCTCCAGGGAATGAAGACAAATGAGGGAGACACCACCGAAAGGAAGTTGCCTGATGACTGTATACGAAATGAAACCTGACCGAATTGAGAAATTAGATGAAACTTCTTTTGAAAGGGCAGGGATAAAGGAAAGAACGGACTTGCAACGTCTTCTAAGAAATCAGATTGATGTTATATCACCTGATACTCTGGTTATCAGTGAAGAATTTGGTGAATGGAAGATTCCAGGCGAAGGATTGATCTGCTTGGTTTGGATAAAGAGGCCAACCTGGTGATTATTGAACTTAAGCGCACAGAAGATGGCGGCCATATGGAATTACAAGCAATTCGATATGCCGCAATGGTTTCCACTTTAACGTTTGAAAAAATAGTGGAAATCTATGGGGATTATCTTGAAAAAATGGGGAGTGAAGGTGTTGCAAGAGAGACCATTTAAAAATTTTTGGGTTGGGATGAAGATAAAATAGATGGAGAGGATGGGGTAAATTTGCTCAAGACGTTCGTATTGTACTGGCTTCGGCAGAATTTTCTAAAGAACTAACTACGGCTGTGATGTGGTTAAATGACAGGGATATAGACATTCGATGCATTCGTCTAAAACCTTATGCGGATAGAGATAGATTGCTTCTAGATGTTCAACAGATAATTCCGTTGCCAGAGGTCGAGCAATATCAGGTTCAAGTGCGGGAAAAGACCCGAAGGGAACGAATAGCAAGAGTACAGTCCAAAGATTTCACGAAATTCGACATCACTATTGAGGGGAATACTGAGAGCCGATTGAACAAAAGAAATGCTATTTTTAGAGTGGTATCTCATCTCTGCAAATCAGGGGTGAGTCCAGAACAAATACGAGAGGTTATTCCAGAGAGAAAGAACAGGTTATTTGAGAGTGCGGAGGGGACACTAAAGTCAGAGGCATTTATTGAGACAGTTCATGAGCGAAGGGTCAGTGAAGGCAAACTTTTTGAACCTGATCGCTTTTTTTGTCAGGAAGAGAATTTGGTTCACTGGGATGGAAAAACTTATGTTTTTACCAATCAATGGGGGCAAAGCACCGAAGAGACCATCAAACTTGTAATTGAGAAATTTCCAGACAGGGGTATTCTGTACAAAATCAGTGATCAATAGTTAAGTAGGAAGAGGGGCAAGTCTTTTCTTGACTCATGTTGGAACGAAAGCTCGAAATCAGCCAACCCCCCTCAGCCCCCCTGTGAAGGGAGGGAGGCAAATATTTCTTTCTTGACTATGTTGGGACGAAAAAACTAAAAGCACAACAAGCCAAACCGCTGGAGGTTAATCACCCCAACCCATCGAACAAAACCTATTGCTCATTGGTTGCGGCGACTCGCCGCTACCAGGAGGTGCGCCAGAGTTCCTGGGAAGATTTCATTTTGAAGATTTCTTTGACCTTTTCGGTGAAATTTTCATCGGTGAAAGTTTTGGTGTATTCATCCCCGGCAGTTTTGTAAGGGTTCCACGACATGGCCAGTCTTTCGATGAACATTTCATCCAGCGGAACGCAGGTGATCTTTTTGATGATGCTGGTTTCAGAGTCAACGAGAATCGCTACCATATTATATTCTTCTTTGGCATAGAGCGCTTCGATGAACCCGGGTGCTTCCTTTTCCTGCTGAGCCGGATTACACGGGGTCTCCAGCAACCAGTCTTCACTACCGATAGCAAAAATGGGGATGGAGGGAAACTCCGACTCCGCCACCAGTTTGGCCCTCCATTTTCCGTCAAAGGCCTTGATTTGCGCTTCAGAAGGGTGGGGCACTGAGGCGAGCAGGAGCATTTCGCCATTGGGAGAAAAGGAAAGTCCGCCACCGTGACCCGCAATGGATAAAGGGCAGGGTTGGCCTTCTCGAAAACTTACAGTCTCATCTATTTCGCTCATAGTAATATTAGAGTATTCAGGGTTAGGAAAATCCTATTTTGTTGAAGTTGAGGGCTGTTGTCAAGTCCACCACTACCCGTGGAGGGAACTTTCTCTAAACGGGCAAGAATTCTTTGGTTTAGTTCGATGTCTTTCCTTTTTTGGGCCACCGACTTATGATGCGCCGGAAATAAAAAGGGTTCAATCTACCTCCATTCATTCAAAGCGGTTGAGTTCTCGTGTCGGTTCGGTTAGGCTTATCGGTTTAAATCCTTTTATAAAGACAGCACAAAATCATGATTGCGACCCTGATTTCCCACGCCTGCCTGCTGATCCAATCGCGCGACACCACGGTGCTGACCGACCCGGTGTTTTTTGACTACCTGTGGGAGGAATGCAATATCCAATGCCCCAGCATAGATCTTGATTTGGCAAAGCTCCCGAAAGTGGATATTTTAAATATCTCGCACCGGCATCAGGATCATTTTGACATCCGCACCCTGGCTTATCTGGCGGGGGACTCGGGCATTCTGGCTCCAGATGCTGTGGTGCTGGCCCCGCGTGACGAGATTCTGCTTGAAGTTTTGAGAGAACTGGAGTTCAAAAATGTGACTGTGGTGGAGGATTTCAAAACCCTGGAGATCAAGGGACTGACGTTGACACCCACACCTTCATTGAATAAACAGGATTATTTTCCGGAAAATGGTTTGTTGATTCATGATGGGGAAGTGACTCTGTGGAACCAGGTCGATACTATTGTGTCGCCGGATATCATTAAGTACATGCATCGTTTGCACGGGCAGTTGGATTTTGCTCATGTTCGGTACCTGCCACTTTTGGAAGGGAACTTTTGTTTTCATAATGCCTTGGAACTGCCGATGGAGGAGTACGGTTCCTACCTCAAAGTCGCTGCTGCCTGCAGGCCGAAGTTTGCCGTTCCCGGTTCAGCCGGATTCAAATATCGTGATGAGTTCGGGTTTCTCAATCAATATTCGTTTCCCACCACGCAGGAACAGTTTTTAAGGGATCTGAAAGATTTTTGTCCGGAGATCAAGAGCAGTGTGTTTTATCCTGGGGACCAGGCCATCATCACCAAGGAGGGAGTGGAAATTCAACAAGCCGCTTCAGACTTTGTGAAAATTAAAGTGGATGATGGGCATAAACTGGAGTTCAAACCTGTGGCCGAGGTTCCGCCCATTCGCACCCGGACTGAAGATAAAGCGGAGCACGAAAAACAGTGGCAGGAGGTGGTCGATTTTATCGAGAACCGGTTTGTCGAACTACTGGTTGCGGAAAAAGCTGTGCAGAGCTGGGTGGACTGGAAGGTGGCCTATCAACTTGAGGTGTTCGGCCATGACGGGTCGGAGATATGGTGTCTGGATTTTGCCGGTGAGGATGCAGGTATCATCAAAGGGCGCATCGGGAAAATCAACCTCTATGAAGGAATCGCCTGCTCCGAACTTTATAGTCTGATAAAAAATGAAACCAGTTGGGACTTTGTCGGCATCAACGGCCAGTATCGTACGTTTAAAGATATTTACCGGGTTCGAGTGGGAGAGTTTGAGCATTGGACCAAGACGGACAAAAAGTTTCCTCAGCCTTTGACCGAAGTGTTCCCTGCGGGGAAAGAGATGGACCGCGCAAAATTTTTGCGCGATGTGAAACGCTGGAAAGGCCAGGCCGGGGCCTGAGCCAAAAGTGAGAGAGATCGACCGTCATTCGCGAGGAGCTTTGCAGCGAATGACCTTTACAGCGTGGGCGAAATTTTTAAGGGCAACGCTGTCTGAGATACCCATTGACAGGGTAGGGGCAAGGGGGTAAAATCCTAATCTTCTAAATAACAAGTAGTTATATATAAATGGCGGTGTAGCTCAGGTGGTTAGAGCATACGGCTCATATCCGTAGTGTCGGGGGTTCAACTCCCTCCACCGCTACCATTTTAATATAGGAAAAAAAGGAATTGTGGGATTGCTCGCAATTCCTTTTTTTGTGGGAATGGTTGATGGTCCGTGTTTGTCCGTTGAGAGACTGTCCGGTATGATGGCGGGAGGCCAACCCATAAATTCGGGGAATGTATGAGTAGAAAAGACATCAATACACTTATCAAACTTTCCAGAAAATTAGGTGAGAGTATTTCTGATGAAGGAACTTTTGAAGAGCGACAATCAAAATACCTTGTTATGAAATGGAAATATAAAGGTATTGCATTTGCCCATAAATTCCCGGGTTCAGTAAAAACATCATCCATCAATCACCAGTACGCCCAAATGCGAAAGAACTTGCGAGCAAGTGGTTTAGAACCACCGAGTGAATTTGCTACAAGATTAATGGGTTCCGTTGAACAGCAGGAAATGTTAAAAGAACTTTGGGTTCATCTTGGGACTGATGACGAAGGTGAAACACCCTATGGTGGAGATGTGGATAAATGATAAATAGCTTACCCATCAAGTTGGAAGTGACTTGGGGTCAAATAATTTCAAATTTTAAGGAGGTTAATACTCATGTCTGTCGAAGTAACTATTGATACCACTCCCAATGAGCATGCTTTAAAGTTCAACCTCAACAAAAAAATCCTTGATTCTGGTTATAAGACTTTTAACAGTCCGGAAGATGCAAAAGATTTTCCGGTGGCCTTGAAAATTTTTGAAAACGAAGGTGTGGCGAGCGTGTTTGTAATGGCAGATGGGGAAACGACGTTCATCACCGTCTCAAAAAAACCGGAAGCGAATTGGGATGGCTTGAAAGATAAAATCGTGGAGGATATTAAAGCGGTGCTCTGACGTGAGACTCTTTTTTTGTGCCTTTAATTTTAAAATTTATAAACCAAGTCCGCGCCAAAATGAGTTGATGTTCAGAACCTAAGTTTTCAGCCAACGGACTCCGGTCGACATCTGAAACTAATACTTTGTACCCAGCAACCCCTTTCAAACTCCAATGTCGGTCAATCTTGCGAGAAAGAATTGATTTCAATGCCAAATCCTTCAAACCCCCTTCGGCGTTAAAGACTGCAATGCCTGATTGGGTAGATTGGGTCGAAGTGATGCCAAAGTAGGTTTGCATGTAGTTGTCATCTGCGAAGGTCATGGTCCCTTAACGTTCCAATCCACATCTGTATGGCGCCCAAAGGAATAGCCGAGTCCAATAATAAATAAAAATCCATCATGATTGCCGGAAATATCATTCTGGAACTGGAATGAAAGTGAGTAATCATCTAAATTCAGCTTGGCGAAAATTCGGCCATCAATATCGCCAAGTCCATTTAGTTTTACGGAGTCATCTTCTTTCCGGCTCTCGTAATAGCCTAAAGATCCCCCAAACTCCAGATCTCTGTTTTTCATAAGATAGACGCCTAAACCTACTCTACATTCACAAAAACCGATTTTCCTATGGAAATGTTGACCAGAGGCAAGAGGTCGAATTCATAATCATGGGCACCTTCAAAAGTTGGTCGGTTTATTGCAATGCCTCCCAACGAAGCCGAAAAGTCGACTGCTCTCACGATCTCCGGAGAAAAGAAGAAAATTGTTAATAGCAATGCTAATAAGGTTTGCTTCATGCCGTCTTAATCCAGGTTAAATTCATTCTTCTCCCAAATAAAACAATCACTATATCTTATCGATTGTGGATCGAAAAACTGAAACAAATACTGACTGTGATTTATGGGTAATTTTCTGATTTTGGAGGGACCAAGAATACCAATTAACTCATTGATTTATATGATATAAATGGTTTTATTCGAACTTGCCACCTTGCAAATACTATTGAAAGCCCTTCCTGAAACCGATTAAGTATAGTGTGGTATGTTTCTTTTTTTGATTGTTTTTAGCATTCATTATGGACATCGCTGGGTGTTTAGGTTAATATAATGAGAATCGTTATCATTCTAAGGGATGCATTCTCTAATTATTTGAATTTATGAATCTTCCGCCTACAGTTGAAACCGATGAGATCATCTGCCAATGCTATCAGGTCACTGAGGGCACCATTCGTAATATCATTGCCAAAGGTGAATTAAACGATATTGATTCCGTCACTGCGGATTGCGAGGCCGGTGGGGGATGTCATTCCTGCCATATTCTCATTCAGCTCTTCATCGATCAGCATCAGGAAAAAACTACGACCATGGAGGACTTGGTCCACGATCATGCGCAGAAGGTGAAAAAGAGGGGTATTCTGAGCCGCTTATTCAATAAATTTAAATCTACGAACACCTCTGCCTGAAGCTCCCCGCCCACTAGCCTCGGGGGCAGTAGCCGTGATATTCTTCCTCAACATTCCTGCCCCGAAGCAACTGTGTTAAATGTCAAGTGCTGGCAATGAGATTTTCATTCCAGAGTGTTTTTGTTTTGATCATGGTATTGATGATCGTTAATAACTTTCTCATGCATGCGGTAATGGCAACTTTAAAGGGTTTGCCCTTTTCGATGAGGCGTGTGTAAAAGGTACGAATCACGGGATTATGCTGCATGGCAGTGACGGCGGCCATGTATAAAGCGGCACGCACATTGGCGCGGCCGCCCCAGATACACCGGCGGCCCCGGAACTTTCCGCTGTCCCGATTGAGGGGAGCGAGACCGATAAGGGCGGCGATTTGCTTCTGATTAAGAACTCCAAGTTCCGGAACCCCGGCCAAGAGGTTGACAGCCAGAACGGGACCGGCACCGGGAACACTTTGTATAATCTGGTCGTGCTCACGCCAGGCAGAACTGTTTTTGATGGTTCTGGAAAGGTCGCCATCGATTTTTCGCAAGCGTTTTTTAAGAGATTCGATATGCTCCTTAATGTCTTTACATATCCATTTTGGAGCTTGTTTTAGACGGGTTTTTTCTTTGGTCAGCATCTCGATCAACTGGCGACGGCGTGTCACTAGAGCTGAGAGTTCAAGAGATTCTTCGTCTTTGATTTTCCTGACCTCAGGACGTATGGCCTTGGCAAAATGGGCCAGCACAAGAGAATCAATGACATCGGTTTTTGCCAGTTTCCCGGTGGCTTTGGCAAAATCACGAACTTGCCGTGGGTTGACCACGGCTACTGGCAGTCGACCCGCAACCAGGGCCGAAGCCAACGGGATCTCTAAGCCGCCTGTGGCTTCCAAAACGATCAATGGAGGATTTAAGGCGGATAAACTCTCGACCAAACCAGCAATCCCTTCTTCATTGTTAGCGGTTTGCCAGGTTTCTTGAGTCATGCTGTCAGCAACATCCAGATGGAGTTTAGAAATATCGATGCCAATAAAATGGGGTTTCTGATTCATAATTTGGTCTCCCAGCCTTGCCGATGCGGGCTCAGTGGCCCAGGCAACTGTTCGGGTTAATCAAAATAGGACACAACGATCTGCGCTTCGGGACGGGCTTAAAAGCCCAAGGGGTAAACGATCTATTGTGCCCTGAATCAAATCCTGGGAGCTTGTGGAAAACACAAAACCGGCTTCCCACAGGGCTCACAGGTACAACTACTACAAATTCCCCTTATGAACAACATACAAGGGGTAAAGATCTGTCTCGGCTGAAAAAGACATGGCTCATTACTAGCGTAGGTTCTCCGCTTGATTATTCTTTCCAAACCCTGATCCTTTTGATAATTTGAATTCCACGATCAATATTTTTAATAACTTTTAACCTCCAAATAAAATGAAACCAGAAAATTTTGTTTTATACAGTGGCGGTGCCCAGGGTGCCGAGACCGAGTTCGGTAAACAGGCAGAGAAGGTGGGTGCGCAGGAAGTGACCCTGACTTTTGAAGGGCACAAAATTTTCCGGTCACGGGGGGTGAGGGTGTTGACCACCGACGAACTGCTGAAAGGGGATGTCAGTCTGGCTTATATTGCCAAGTTGATGAATCGTAAATTTAATACCGGCAAGCTTTTCAAAAAAGTTTTGCAGAGTATTTGGCATCAAATCAATTGTGCCGAAGAAGTATTTGTGGTGGGAAAAATTCTTGAAGACAATACCGTCAAGGGTGGTACTGGTTGGGGGGCGGAATTCAGCAAGCTGTGTAACAAGCGCCTACATGTTTTTGATCAGGGGCAGAGCTCATGGTTCAAGTGGAGTGCGAATTCCTGGAAAAAAGAAAAACAACCTAAAATAAAATGTAAAAACTTTGCCGGAACCGGGACCCGGTTTCTGAATGCTGATGGTAAAAAAGCCATCAAAGATTTGTTTGAAGTCTCCTTCAAAAAATAAGGGTATTTTAAAAAATTGTTTGGCCATGAGTGGCCCTTAGAAAGTAAGGGCCTGCGAATGGGCTAAGAGAAAATTACTGAATGAATAGAAATCCCCATTAAAAATACTGTGAAATCCCTCCGCGCTGCTTATTTTGATTGTTGTTCTGGTATCAGTGGTGACATGATTCTGGGGGCCTTGGTCGATCTGGGGGTGGATCCCGGCAAAATCCGCAAGGCCCTCGCGACCCTTGACCTAAAAGGATACCAGCTCCAAACCCGGAAAGTTCAGCGCGGTCGGATCTCAGGCACCAAGGCCCAGGTCAGCGTAAAAAAATCCTCCCACCCAAAGGCCCGGAAGTATTCTGATATCAAAAAACTGCTTGCCAACTCGGACCTGTCTTCAGCGTCCAAAAAAAGCGCTCAGGAAATTTTTAAACGTATTGCCCGGGTAGAAGCTGCGATCCATAAAACAACCATAGAAAAAATTCATTTTCATGAAGTTGGAGCCGTGGATTCGATTGTAGATATTGTTGGCGGCGTGGTCGCCATTGAATCCTTAAAGCTCGACAGGATTTATGCCTCTCCTCTCAATGTGGGTGAAGGCTTTGTTCAATGCGCCCATGGTTATCTGCCTGTTCCTGCTCCCGCCACGTTGAAACTTCTGAAAGGTGTCCCCATTTTCTCCAGTGGGGTTAAAAAAGAGCTAACCACTCCAACAGGTGCGGCTATGATCGGCTTTTATGCCGATTCTTTTGGATCCCTGCCGACCATGAAAATTATCGACGATGGATATGGGGCAGGGGACCACGTCATCCCGGAAATGCCAAATATGCTTCGGGTTGTTCTGGGAGAGGTTCATGGGGAGCCGGGTGAAGAACTTATAATGATCGAAACCAATATTGATGACATGAACCCGGAGCTTTATGAAGGAGCCATGGACTCATTATTTAAAGTCGGCGCTTTGGATGTTTTTTTTAACCCGGTCATCATGAAGAAGAGTCGCCCTGCCAACAAAATTTCTGTTCTTTCCACCGAGAGTGATAGGCAGGCATTGACCGAAATCCTTCTTCAGGAAACATCCAGCTTTGGTGTTCGTTATTACAAAGTTGGAAGGACAGTTTTAGAGCGAGAAATGAAAACCGTCAAAACCTCTTGGGGTCCCATCAAAATTAAGATCGGGAAATTGAACGGAAAGATTATACAAGCTTCCCCCGAGTATGAAGATTGTAAGAAGCTCTCCATTAAAAAGAAAGTATCTGTTAAAATTATCCACGATGAAGCCCATTCCCTGGCAGTTGAACTGATTAACCAGTTTAATTCCACCCCCTAGCAAGTTTAAAGTCTAATAGGGAAGTTTTTTTCTAGCAAGCCAGCACCATCCCCAGCACCCCGGTATGGGTCTTTTCAGGCCTCGGGGTGCTGGTTTTTTCCAAATCCACCGCGCCACAGTCCCCATCCACGTAATATGTTTTAAAGTAAATTATTAGCAGACTCATGTGTTGGCTGCTAAATGTGCTTCTAAGTAACTTTGAACATTGAAATTATTTTGTTTTATGTGAACCTGTATGGGCGAGATTTTAAAAGGAGGTTCTCATGCCAGTTCACTTCACTTATATTGAGGATCAGGAAACGGACACCACAGAATCCTATTTCTCGGACCATTTCTTAAGAGCGCGGATCGGTGACAGTAAACCCTCCAATAATGAATACGATCCTATTTTTGAAGAAGGAAGAAGCGAAACATGGATTCAGTCTCACGAAAAAGAAATCAAGCGAAATAATCTGGAGTATGAAGAGGATGTCAACCAATACATCAGCTTGATGCTTGCCGGAATGGTGAACCCGAAATCGACGGTTTTGGCGCAACAGTATCTGGTGGGGACCGACTCCGATGCAGGTCAAATCGCCATTGACCTGAAACTCCAATCCCAGAAATACCAGGTTTTCAGGATCAATGCGGACTTTCTGCTTTTTCATTTAGGGTTGTTCAGTTCTGAGACTAATATTTTGGGTGAAAAATATTTTGATAAGGGAGGGTCGTATTACAACGCCGCCGCCTGTAGCTTGAGGAATGCCCGGGGAGGGCGTTCGGGGTTGTCCGATGTATTGGAAAAACTTTCTTTAAAGTTTGGGAAATATGTGGAAATTTTAAGGTATATGAAAAACCAGTCCTCAAACTACTTCAGCTTTCATTTTAAGTTTTCTGAAGAAGAATTGGCCCGGCTTCAAAAACAATCGATCAAGTAAAACTTGAACGAATTTGGTGTTGCCGACTCGTTTATTGACCGAAAAGTGGGAATAAAATATTGACAACCATGATCTATAGTTCCTATATTGCTAATTCAATAGCAATAATTTTAATTTACAGATATGTCATTCATGAGAAGCATATTGATTATGGTTTTGATGTGGGTTCTTTTTGGAGCCACCAATGCGCTGGCCCAGTCCTATCAGCATGGGGAGCACCAGCACCATCAAAGCCCTGTAGTCTCGCCTTTTGACGGGCCGAAAGGAGTTCAATCTTTACACTGTCTCCTGAGAGGCCACAATCATCGGGTATTTTGCCCTCATTCAAAACCTGATAGGAGTCAGACCACCAATATCGCTATAGATTGTGGCGGTAAAACATCAGGTTCAATTCCAAGTACCACATCGTTCAGCAAAGATTTTGCGGAAATGGATTTTCTTTTGCTGATTCATCATGCGCCAGAGGAAAAACTGGCACCTTCAATATTGCTTACCTTTCATCGTTTCACAGGCGCACTGGATCCTCCTCCTAGATTTATCTAATTAAAATCTCACTAGTTTAAAATTTCAGGTCGGTGCGTGGCTCCTCTATCAGGGGCTATGCGTAATTTGTGTTTTCTTTTTTTGTGTTCTTGAAATAAGAGAATACCTTTTGCTTCCGGGCAACTAAAAATAATTGATATCTCTGAGGAGCCACAATGTTAAACAGATCTAGATTGAGAGCCATTCATGCAATATTTTTATCCATTGTATGCCTATTGAGTTTCAATCCAATTGCTGAGGCGGCTTGCGGAGGAACGAACTGCGCTCTGATTGTTGGATCTCAGGATGGTGTGTTGGGTAAGGACAAGTTTGTTATGGATTTATCTTACCGTTATGTCCTTGCGGAAAACCACCACCGTGGTTCCAGTAGTACAAATGAGGCGAAGGTTCCAAAAGTAAACTTTGCAACAAAAAAGATTGAGTCGGAAGAACATACGGAGTTGCGAACGATAAACAAGCTCGTCCAATTTGACGTCAGTTATGGTGTGACAGACAAATTAACTCTTTCCTTAAATGTGCCCTTTTTAAATGACCGTTATCACGAACATAAGGAAGGGACAAGGTTTAACAATACTAGTGGGACAACAGGATTTGGGGACATCACTTTATTGGCGAAATATGCCTTGTGGCAAACAACGAAACATATGTTTGTCGGTGGGGTCGGGATAAAATTTGCCACAGGAGATTATAAATTAAATGATAGTAAGGGGGCTATCAATGAACAAACATTGCAGCCTGGTACAGGGTCTTACGATGCAATTCTTTCAGGAATTTATAATTACTCCGCTATTCCTAATAAGCTAAACATTTTCACATCTGTGTCACACAGGTTTACAACAGAAAATGATCTGGATTATCTTTTTGGTGATACCACACTCATTGATGCTGGCGTGGGTTATGTGCTGACAAAAAAAGTCAGTGTAAGCGGTCAATTGAATTTGAGGATTTCCGGGCGTGACGAATTTGTTAATTTAGATGTGCCAAGCACAGGTGGCGAGTTTTTATTCTTCACGCCGGGAGTCAGGTTTGCTGTATCTGATGATGTTTCTTTTTATTCGCATGTTCAGCTCCCTATATACCAGAGAGTCAATGATGAAAACCTGGTAACTGATTATGGAATAATGCTGGGTGTTTCATATAACTTTTAAAAAATAAACAATGTTTAGATTAATTATATTTGTTTTTTTCAGTTTCTTTTTGTCGGGTATGGCTGGGTCTCCTCCTTTTGTAGGAGGGCTAGCCCCGACGTTTGAGTTAGAGGCCACAAATGGAAGGATTTTAAAATTATCCGATTTGAAGGGTAAAACCATTATTCTAAATTTTTGGGCTACATGGTGTGTGCCATGCATTAAAGAAATGCCATCTCTAAGAAAAGCATACCCTTCACTAAAGAACAAAGATGTTGAGATCGTAGCAATAAATTTTGCAGAATCTAAAGAGCGTGTGGAAAAATTCGTCTCCGAACATCATTTGAATTTTCCTGTTTTATTGGATAGCTATGGGGATACATCACAAGATTATAGGGTTAGAGGTTTGCCTGTAACTTATTTCATTACTCCAGACGGTATCGTAGGGGATGAAATAGTGGGTGGTGGTCTAACTCTGGAGTTGATCGAAGAAAAGCTCAGACATTTAGCTCATCCAATGCCACCCCAGAGCGCAACATTGCAATCCAATTAAGTTGGCGACTAGCAGTCTGCAAAGGATTTAATCTTCCTGTGATACTGGGTTTGAGTTTCTAGGAGTCGGGGAAGGGTGCCCGGAAATTTATCGGCCCTGTTTGTTCATGAATTCATCAAAGTGTTTCTGATACATGATGTCCCATTCTGGTGATCCTTCACGAGGCCCCTTGCTATAAGTGTTTAATATTCGGCGGGATTCTGCATCGGCCTTATCATCAAGTTGGAGAATGTCAGTCATCACCCGGGTAATTTCCAGACGGATGTCATTGAGTTCGACTTTGTAATCCAGTTCATCACGTTTGGCAAAATCGCGGACGATGAGACTGCTGATATGGTTGATTTTTTCTCGGCTGATTTTCATAATTTACGGGGTTTAAAGAATAAGCCCTCGTTCACGCACTAATTTTGATTTCACCATCTGGAACACTCGCCCGTAATCCATAATACTTCTTTCATACTCTTCGGTTTTGGAATCAAGCAAAGTTTTTACTTCTTCGTTGAGCCGGTCTTCAACCATGAGGTCTTCAGTAATAATATCATTGATGACGGATTGCAGTTTTTCAGGTGGTTCCTCCCAGACAATCAAATCCTTATCCATCAAGGATTTGACAATTTTTTTGGCGAGAAGTTCGGTAAGGTCTTTAGGAATACGCATTATTTGAACAATTAGGTTTTAATTTTATTAAAGAGCGGGAGACGGGGTTCGAACCCGCGACATTCAGCTTGGGAAGCTGACACTCTACCAACTGAGCTACTCCCGCCTGATCGTCAGTCAGAGCTTTTTTCACCCAGAATCAAAAAACAGTTTGTATCGGTCACCTGTATGTCTATGATTGGAATTTTCTGCTGGTGCATCTCCTGAATGAGCTTATTAACCATGCTATCTATCGCCGCAGCGCCTTCTTCGGCAATATCGAGGACTCTGATACCTGTGACTATTTGGTTGTTAAGGGACATTCAATTAAAAGCCGACCCGGCTACCCGCCTGTCCATAGACCATTACCCCTTGAATTTAAAGGGGAAACAAGTTTTACGGTGTGACCAAATTTTCAGGCATTATCCACTATTTACCTCTTGTAATCAATACTAATTGGAGAATCCGCCTAAAAACAGGAGTACTTCTGTAGTTCATACAACATTTTACGGGGCGGATTCGACTGGGAATGTCGCTCTTTATTCAGTGAAGGCCCAAGTTGATCTAGGGGGTTATGTTTTTAATATGACGCACTATCGGCGCGAGGCACTTAATTGCATCGAGCAAGGAAATGACATAACTTGCGACTTTAAACCACGTTTAAATTAGCTTTTTCTTGTCGATCAAAATTTGATGAGCGTCGGGTTATAATATTTCCGCAAAAACTGAGCTCCTCATAAGGACTTTTTAAGAATGACCTAGCGGCTAAAATTATTTGAATGTCCGCTTCCGACCCAAAGCGGACATTAGTTCTGTATTAGATAATGGAGATTGTGAGGTATATGAAAATAGATATTCATGTACATACAAAAAAAACGAAGCAAGGTGATGCTGCGACACGAGAAATTGAGGCGAAAAGATTTCACAGAATCATCTCATCTACTGAAGTAAAGATAGTCGCGATTACCAATCATAATGTTTTCGATTCGGCTCAATATAAAGAGTTCGTCGAGGCCGTAGGCAACGATTTTCAAATATGGCCAGGTGTAGAGCTTGATGTCCTTGAGGATGGCCGTAAAGGCCATCTAATAGTGGTGGTATCGCCAGAACATGCAAACCAATTAGAAGAGACTATCGTAAAAGTTTCCAAAGATAAAAGTCCTGACAATTTCAATATTTCTATCAGTAAAGTTATATCTAATTTTTACAAGCTAAACCCACTTTATATCGCTCACTATCAACAGAAAAAACCCCATTTGTCAGACGAAGATATTGAGCAAATTATTACAAGCACATCGAACAAAAATAGAATGCTAAAGGAAGCAACCAATGCAGTTTCTGCCGGAATTTTTATTAGTCATGGTCACGCTTCCATTTATGGTTCTGATCTGCAAGATTGGGAGAAATATCAATCAAATTCGGAAAATCTTCCTGATCTCAGGTTGCCAGTTGAGAGCTTTGAGCAATTTTGTTTGCTGCTTGATAAAGATCAGAAGGCCATTGACACTCTTTTGGACAAAAAATCCCACGAAAAAATTCTTATAGAACCTTTTAAGGATGATCCGCCGCTAGAGCTGATTGTTTATGACGATATCAATATATTTTTTGGAGCAAAAGGAACAGGAAAATCAGAAATATTAACTGCTATAGGAAATTATTATTCTAACAAAGGAATAGCATGCAGGAAGTTTGAGGCTGGGTCTGATACGTTGGAAGAAATATATGATTTTAGCGGAAAGAATTTAAAGCTTGACCTAAATGATTACGATATTAATTATTGTCTCAAAGAAATTGAATTAATCAAGAATGCCCAAGAGGTAAGCATAACTAGTTTATCAAAATACATAAATTTTCATAAAGGAAGTCTAACCAATAAAAAGGCAAAAAAAATAAAGATTAAGGATTTTTCGAAGGTGGATACCAAGAATTCCGAGAGACAATTTAAAAAGATACAAATTTCTGATAGGAAAGTAAAAGAATTTAAGGAATTCATAGTACAAAATACTGTTATTAAAGAAATCCTAACCGAAGAAAAAATCGGTACTCTAATCGCGATATTGACGGAAGCCATTCAAGGACTTGAAGAAAAAAGTTTTGAAGAATTCTCGAATGAAAAAACAGCTCATCTTTTTAATGGAATTATTGAAAAATTTAAAATGGAGGTTTCTATAAAAACCGGAACCCCTACCAAACCTAGTGAAACTGGATTCCGTAAATACGCCGAAAACCGAATAAATATCGAAATGGCAGCAAAAACCATAACGGACAATATCAATAAAAAAATTGAGCCCACTAAAGAGTATGTAGGAAACCTAGATGAAAAAGGTGATCTATGCTGCAAAACCGAGATCGTGATCCAGAATGGTAAAATTAGTGATAGTAAATTTAAAACAATTAACAAATCAATTAAAAAAAATCCGCAAAAAGACTTCTCAAAGAAAATTGCAAACATCAGAGGCAAGGTGTATACCCACGACCTTTTCGAGGAAATTTCGGAGCTGAATCAATTAGAGGACATAGACAAAATCCCAACCATTCTTGAGCTTTTAATTTTCAATAAAATTTTTACAATTAAAGATAGTGAGTACAAGCCATCAACAGGAAAGGCTTCAATGATATTGCTTCATAAAGAGCTAAGTGAAGAGAAGGATGTGTATATTTTAGATGAGCCTGAAAAAAGCTTGGGCAATGAATATATCAACAACGTAATTGTTCCCCTAATTAAAGAAAAAGCAAAAATCGGGAAAAAATTATTTATTGCGACACACGATGCCAACATTGCAGTTAGAACCTTACCATACAACTCGGTTTATCGGCACCATAGTCAAAAGGGATATGAGACATATGTAGGCAATCCATTTTCCAATAATCTTGTGTATATCAAGGGATCGCAGGAAAATTTGGATTGAAAAAATATAAGCATGAGGACATTAGAGGGTGGAATAGAAGCTTTTGGAGAAAGGGACCAAATATATGGTAACCCATGAAGCAGAGATAATCGAAGTTGAAAAGGAGTATTTGCTTGCTTTAAAAATGCCGGATAATACGCTCAAAATAGCTATTACCCAGGATGTGCCCAATGATGTTAAAAAGGTTTTTAATGAGCTGATCGTATCCCTTAAAAATGGAGTTTTTAAATTTGCATTAAAAGAGGTAAAGGATAAAGATATTTTTTATCATGTTGCAGAGGAATATATTTCCCAATTAAACTCGGAGCTGGATGTAATTTATAAGGAAATGGAAGAATATAATTTGTTAGGCCCAGATAATAATGAGTAAAGCGGATGCGGATTCATATTGCTATAAAAAATACTAGAGAGAGAATGTCCGCTTATGGCCGAAAGCCGACATTGATCCCTCCTTTAATGGCTAGACAGAGTAATACCGGGTTACATCCTTATGTCACAGAATTGACGCATTTCCGGGATATGGGGTTTTGCATCTGAGGTGTCTTTTTTTTGCAAATGAGCTGCGCGGTTACACAATGAAGGATAACATCCCATAAAATTGACACGCCAAGTTGCGATTTTGGGATTTTTGTTTGCGAAAGGTTATTGAAATTATTCTACCAATTGAGTAAGATGGCAAATTAAAATAACTCATGAAAACACAAAAAGTTGCGGGAACGTGGCGATTTTCCAGGTTCCCACTTTTTGTTTGGATTTGGGCTCAAAAACGCTCCAACGAGGGAATTTGTGGTTAAAGAAATAGATTTTAAGGAAAAAATACCTGTCACCCATCACCTGATAGAGCTTAAAAACAGGTTGGTGCATGTAGGAATTGTTGTTGCGCTATTTTTTGGTGTTTGCTTTTTTTTCGTGGACTTTCTCTTGTTATGGCTGGAAGACCCTCTGCCGAAACAATATAACGACCTTACCTTTATAACACCCACAGAACCCTTTTTTACTGCTATGAAGGTCTCCTTCATGGGGTCCATATTCATCTCCATGCCATGGATTTTATATCATGTCTGGGGCTTTATCGCTCCCGGTTTAAAGGTGAAAGAGAAAAAGATCACCGCATTGTTTGTTGCCTTCGGAACGTTGTTCTTTCTCTTTGGCGGTTTGTTTTGTTATTTTTTGGTTGTTCCTCTGGGGTTAAAATTTTTACTGAATTACGGCACGACCTGGTGGAAAATGCAGGTCACCATTGGTTTTTATTTCTCCTTTGTGGTGAAGATGATTTTGGCTTTTGCCTTTGCATTTCAAACTCCGCTCATCATGGTTTTGTTGACCAAGTTTGGGGTGATCAATACTGTCAAAATGAAGCTCTACCGCAAATGGGCATTTCTCGGGATGTTTGGCCTGGCCGCAGTTTTAACCCCACCCGATATCATCACTCAGTTGTTATTGGCATTCCCGCTTTATGCCTTGTATGAATTTGGTGTGATTGTATCCCGATTTTTCGAGGATCCCAAAAACCGAGAACTGGCATTCAAACAAATGAAAGCGGAGGCGGCTGCAAAGAAAGCCGCTAAAGAAGCGGCTCAAAGGGCGGCGATGGCCAGTAAAGCCAAAAAGAAAACCCGCAAAGCCTCCTGATTTTCTGATTCCCTGATCAAACAAAAAATACCAGAACGGAAATTAATCGTGGGTAGTGAAGCACGATTAAAATTTCTGCAATGGTGAAACCCATATGCACCAGGATCGGAACTATTATTGAGCCTGTAGCTCTTAATAATCCCGCCGATATCATCCCCAGAAATAAATTTCCCAAACTCGGTTTGAAATGAAACAGGCTGTAGAGCAGGCCACCGCCAATAATAGCGGTGTTTTGTTTCTTCAACAAATTATTGACAACAAGACCCGTCACGAAAACCTGACTGAGAAATGGGATTACAAGGACGCTGGAAATGTTTCCTGCGATAGAGGTATTAAATCCCATCTCCTCAGGCACTCTTAATTCTGCTCCTGCAAATAATTCTGCCTGCGACAGCCCTGCTTGGACCAGTAAACTGTCCATTAAGACTACACCCACGACAGGGAGCGTTCCTAATAGAGTGCCTATTGCCAGTGTTTTGCTGATATTGTTGAAGCCTAATTGTTGCAGGGAGACGCGCTTTAAGGCAAGAACGAGTGCCAGGGCCGAGGCAAAATAAAAGATGTGCCAGAACTCATAAATAAACCTGTTACCGGAAAAAACAAGGTGTACCGTTGGAAAAAGAAACAGGAAATAGAGGGCCAGAATGGGGGTGAGAATTTTCACACCACTCGGCGCCAGCGTGACGCTGGACCCAAAGAGTAATAGCCTATTGGGGTATTGTTGTTCGAGTGATAGATCATTGCTAGTTGCCCCCACGGCTAGGAGACCTTTGCATAACCCAATATTCTTCGTTGCAATAGCTCCTCAGAATGAAAAAATAGCCTTTTATTGTCATGCTGAGCTTGTCGAAGCATCTCGCTTTTTTGCTTTATAGACTTACGCAAAGGTCTCCACGGCTAGTGGGCGGAGGTTCTCCGCATTGCAGGAAATTTTAGGGTTGGGTTTTTGCTGGTGTGATCAAACCAGAAATATGCGCCGAAGATTCTGTTTCCGATATTTGACCACTGATATGCATATCCGGGTTGTATGAAGTTGCTAGGCCACTGATATGGCTCAAAGAATTCTTATTGTCATCAGAATAAAGTTCATCCTGCAAAAGCGTGGCGTTGAGATAAAACCCCCTGAATATAAGGGCGGAAAGTATGCAGGACTCAAGAAAGATGTTTTTCCACATAACAGGCTGGTTAAATTGGTCATATCCACAGCTAGTTTAAAATTTTTTACTGGTAATTACAACTTAATAGCTACCTGTCTGGTTGACAAAACCTGCTTCTTTATTTAGTATCTCGTTTGAGTTAAACTATCCCTAGCCTCCCACCCGGGCGCATATTTCATCATTCAGGGCCAACCATTCTCCTCAATCTTTAAGGCAATCTTTTAGGCTGAAAATATCATGAAAAAAATTGCTATAGCCTCTGATCATGGGGGATTCGATCTAAAGGAAAGTGTCATCGCCCACCTGTTAAATACCGGTTGGGAAGTGGATGATCTGGGTCCGCATAGCGGAGATTCTGTGGATTATTCGGACTACGGCATCAAGCTTGCCGAAGCGGTCGCTGAGAGAAAAGTCGAACGCGGGATCGTGATTTGCGGCACGGGTATTGGCATGTCCATTGTGGTCAACCGCTATCCGGGGATTCGTGGGACTTTGTGTTCAGACGTTTTCACCGCTAAATTATGCCGCGAACATAATGATTCAAATATCCTGATTATGGGGGGTAGGGTGATCGGTAGGGGGTTGGCCGCTGAAATTGTCAATACTTGGCTCAGCACGCCTTTTGAAGGAGGGCGCCACCAAAGGCGACTCGATAAAATCAATCAAATAGATGCTTCTATAAAGTCCAAAGAAAAACATTAATCCTAAGGAGATATTTAAATTGTCACTTGCTGATTTTGATCCGGAGATCGCTCAATCCATTAAAGATGAAACCGAGCGGGAAAATAATACTCTTGAGATGATCGCCTCTGAAAATTTTGTCAGCCCACAGGTGCAGGAAGCCCAAGGCTCGGTCATGACCAATAAATATGCCGAAGGCTACCCGGGTAAACGTTATTACGGCGGTTGTGAATTCGTGGATGTTGCTGAAAGCCTCGCCATTGAGAGGGCCAAAAAAATATTCTCCGCCGAGCACGCCAATGTCCAGCCTCATTCCGGCTCCCAGGCTAATATGGCGGTTTATCATACTGTCCTTCAACCGGGAGATACCATCCTGGGAATGAATTTATCGCATGGTGGGCACCTGACCCACGGTAGCCCGGTGAACTTTTCCGGATACACTTATAATGTTGTCGCCTATGGAGTCAGCCAGGAAACGGAACTTATTGACTATGACGAGGTACGAAAACTAGCCGTTGAGAACAAACCCAAATTGATCGTGGTGGGGGCGAGCGCTTATCCAAGAGTGATCGACCCTGTTAAGTTTCGGGAAATTGCTGATGAGGTCGGGGCAAAAATTATGACCGATATCGCCCATCCTGCAGGCCTGGTTGCGGCAGGACTCTATCCCTCCCCAGTACCCCATTCAGACTTTGTCACCACCACCACACATAAAACCTTGAGAGGTCCTCGTGGGGGAATGATTTTGTGCCGGGAAGAATATGCCAAAGAGGTCAACAAAAAGATTTTCCCCGGAATTCAGGGCGGACCCCTCATGCATGTGATTGCTGCAAAAGCCGTGGCTTTTAAGGAGGCGTTGAGTGCAGATTTTGTGACCTACCAGAAGCAGGTGATTGCCAACGCACAATGCCTGGCTCAATCATTAATCGATCAGGGATATAAAATTGTCAGTGGTGGAACCGACACGCACCTGATGCTGGTCGATTTGCGTCCTCAAGATATAACCGGTAAGGATGCCGAGGCAGCGCTCGAAAAAGCTGGCATCACGGTCAACAAAAACACCGTGCCGTTTGAGACCCGCAGCCCGTTTGTGACTTCCGGAGTTCGGATTGGTACCCCCGCGCTGACCACTCGAGGAATGAAAGAAAATGAAATGCGTAAAATCGGAGAAATGATTGTCCAGACACTGGAAAAAGTTGAAGATGATAGTTTCCACGCCCAAACCCGTAAAAAAGTTCGTGAACTCTGCGACCAGTTTCCGCTTCATCTGGAACTCACCAATAAGTAAGCTATGAAATGTCCCGGTTGCTCCGGCATGGAAAACAAAGTCATTGATTCCCGCTTGAATAAGGAGGGGACTGTTATACGAAGGCGAAGAGAATGCCTGAGTTGCTCCGACAGGTTCACCACCTACGAAAAGCTGGAGCGGTCTTTACCCATGCTGATTAAAAAGGACGGTCGGCGGGAAGAGTTTGATCGCGACAAAGTTATTGAAGGAGTCAGGAAGGCCTGCCAGAAAAGACCCGTGAGTGTCAAAGATATTGAAGACCTTGTAGACCGTGTGGAACAATATATTCAGGAACTGGGTGACAAGGAAGTCTCTGCCGTGAAGGTGGGCGAAAAAGTCATCAGCGAAATTTATAACCTGGATGATGTGGCCTATGTGCGTTTCGCTTCCGTTTACCGTTCCTTCAAAGACGTGAATGAGTTCATGGTTGAGTTGAAAGAAGTCCTCAAGAACAAAGAAGGCAACAACCCCCCCGGCAGTCACCTGCGGTAGTGGAGAGCCTCCCAATTATGATTTTTACAGATTATTCTCTTAGATTATTCCATTCTCCACTAGATATTTTCGTCCTCCCTTAATGCTATACCCTACTGGATTTTTATCCCAAATCGAAGATTTTTTATCAATTAAATTATATCGAGAAGTCTATCAAGGAAATATTTAGTTTTCACATCTGATTCTTGAATATGATTAGAAATCTAGTTATGGGATTTTGCCTATACCAAGATGATGTGATAGTGCGTCAATAAATTCTCTAGTAAGTTTCTTACTCTAACAAAAAAACTTCCAGAACAAGTTCTTTCTTCCCTTTTAATTCATCAAGCACATTACGCATCAATGGGCATATCACTCCTTAGCTTCAACTGCTCCGGTTTTTTTTACAGGGCCTGATGCTAGTTCCTACAACGGAATCTTAACACACAGGATACAATTTTGAGAGGATTAGGGTTTGGTGGGGTCGTCATCGCGAGCCGCGAAGCGGCGTGGCGATCCAGATTTTATAGCAAACCTACTAGATTGCCGCGTCGGCAAAGCCTCCTCGCAAAGACGGCGAACCCAAATCCCCTGACCACATTGAAAATAAGATTAAACCACCCTCACCTCATTCCTCTCCCTTCAAGGGAGACCTTTGCATAAGAGGGTATTGCGGTAATTTTCATTAAACGGTGTTGAAGTTGAGAGTGAAACGCTATTGTTTGAGTAATGTTCTTTGACGCATATGGTTTTTATTGCTATTCGCTTTGCCGTTTTCCGTGTTCCCCAGGTGCTTTCCTCTCTCAAGCCAGAGTTTCCCGTGTTGGCGCTAAAACAAGACGCCGTTTCATATTCATGGCCATGCAAACCAGGGTGATTTGAACCGCTGTCCGCGTCAACCCGATATAGCGTGCCCTGCGCAACCGGTAATGGTTCTTGAGGATACCGAAGACATGTTCTACGGGAGCGCGTAATTTAGTCATCCGTTTGTTGAATGCGGTCTGAGCAGGTTTCAGGGGATGATACTGATTGGGCCGATGCATAATGCCAACAAAAATACCGCGTTCCTGAAGTTCCTTGCGCCGGGAGTGTTTGCCATAAGCCTTGTCTGCATACACTGCTTTCTCGTTAGAAATCGAAAAATCCCACTGTTGAATAGTTCAAGTCACACGTGCAACGCGGCTACTTCTCGGGTAGATTTTCTTGGGCGAGGGCGGACTTTAACTTTCACGTCCACTTGTTGATCGAATTTGTTCAGAATAGAAATAAGACGATCTGCCGTAAAGCGTCCTAACTTAACATTGCGAATGCGGGAAAATTCGCTTGCCTTCACCCCTGTTTGTTCTTCGGCCTTGCGCACAGAGAATTTCTTTTTATCGAGAATGTCAATGATCCTGGCGGCGAGAATGCATTTCAATTGCTCGGTGTCGGCATTGGGGTCTCCAAAATCCCGAAAGACATTGCCACTACCATGTACTATTTCTATTTTTTCATCCTTCTTCATTTTAAAAAGTCCTTTAAATCTTTAATCCTCTTTTTGATCAGGTCTATATCCTGCTTCGGGGTTTTAATGCCTGTTCTTGATTTTTTCTGGAAGGCATGGACGACCCAAATAGCTTCCCCAATTTGCAAAGCATAAACAACTCTGTAAGAATCGGCCCGGTATTTAAGAGCGATTTCTAAAACACCCGCACCAAGCCCTTTCAGGTTTTGCGTTTTCTGTTTTAGCTCCTTCTGCGGCCACGGTGAGAGTGCGCCTTATCTCCAGTTGTGCTCCTTCAGGAAACTTTTGATAATCCTTTAAAGCTCCTTTCACCCATGAAACAGGTCTTGTGTCTCTAATCATCGCAATATGTTTACAAATTTGTCAACGCCTGTCAATGCCTTTAATTTTTGGATTGTTTTTTCTATCTAGAGTAGAGAGGCGGTATTATTAGAATTTTGCCGATTTCATGTAGTGCGTCCATCTCGCCCATATCTCCTGCCCGAAAGGTAATATATTTGGTCCTTTTATAAGCGTAATAATCGAGGCAAGAGTGGATGACTCAATAAGCTCTTGTCACCGGCCCCAAGCCCAGTGGTGGCGAAGAGTTGAATGGGAGAAAACAAAATGTTACGATACCTCTCAAGCTTCTAAAATTACGGTTTTCTGCACCCTTGGTCGGCCATGGATAAAATTTCGTTCAATCTGTCTTTATTGAGTTATCTCATGGCGTCTTTAGGGTATTTCGTTTATCTGGCATACAGGAGGCCTCTGGTTGCGACGTTGGCGGGGTGGACGGTGGCATTTGGTCTGCTTTGCCAAACTGTCACCATAGGAATCCGGTCGAGCCAAACCGGTCACGGGCCTTACACCACTTCTTTTGAGGTGGCGTTGTTTCTGGCCTGGTTGATGGTGGTGGTTTATTTTTTGACCGAATGGAAATACAAAATTAAGGATCTGGGGGCTTTTGTCATCCCTCTGGTTTTCGTTGTTCTGTTGTTTTCAGCCTTTCTTTCAAAAGAGTCGGCCCTGGTCCCCGAATCGGAGGTGCGATTCTGGCTGACCATGCACAGGACCCTATCGATCATGGGCTATGCGGCGTTTTCTATCGCATTCGCCGCCGGAATCATGTATTTGATTCAGGAACATCAGGTCAAAACGAAAAAACTGGGAATGATGTATTTCAGGATGCCGTCTCTTGAAGTTCTGGATGATTTGAATTTCAAGGTGATCACAATAGGGTTCCCGTTGTTCACCCTGGGTTTTATGACCGGGTCCATTTGGAACACGCAAATGGACCTGCCATTTTTCTCGTGGGATCTGACCCGCACCCTGCCGCTGGTGATAACATGGCTGATCTATTGCCTGGTGTTTTTTGGAAGAATGACAGTGGGAATGCGAGGTAAGAAAGCCGCTCAGGGGGCGATTCTTGGATTTATAACTGTAATAGGAACTTATTTTCTACACATATTATGATATCAACCGAGCCAAATCTTATTCTGGTGGGGGTCAACCATAAGACCACTCCTGTGGAAATCAGGGAGAAGCTCGCCTTTAATCAGGTCAAGCTGGAAGCCTCTCTGGAGCAATTGGTCCGTTGCCCGGAAATTGCCGAGAATATAATTCTCTCAACCTGTAATCGGGTCGAAATTTATGCCCGTGTCAATAATGCCGACCAGGGTATCCAGCTTCTTAAAGATTTCATTTGTGACTACCACGGAATATCGCGGGGCAGTCTGGATGAGTATTTTTACAGCTACACAGATAATCAGGCCGTTGAGCATCTCTTCAGAGTTTCGGCGAGTTTGGACTCGATGATTCTGGGGGAAGCTCAAATTCTGGGGCAGGTGAAGGATGCCTACAGCACCGCCCGCGCGTTAAGTTCTACCGGTCTGGTTCTCAACCAGCTCTTTGAGAAAGCCTTTAATGTTGCTAAAAAAGTAAGGGAAGAAACCGGGATTTCCGAGCGCGGGGTTTCTATCAGTTCCGCCGCTGTGGAGCTGGCAAAAAAAATCTTTGAGGATCTGGAAAATCACTCGGTCATGCTGGTGGGAACGGGTGAGATGGCCGAACTTGCCGCGAAACATCTTATAACTTATGGTGTTAAAACCGTGTATGTGGCCAGCAGAACTTATGAGTGGGCCATTTCTCTTGCCCAGACCTTGAACGGCTGTGCTCTGGACTTTAAAGCTTTTAAGGAAGAGTTGTACCGGGCAGACATTGTTATTACTTCGACTGCCGCACCGAATTTTATCATTCATAAAGATATGATCGAGCAGGCCATTCATAAAAGAAAAAACAAACCTATATTCCTCATAGATATTGCGGTTCCCCGGGATGTTGCCCCGGAGGTGAACGATTTGGAAAATGTGTATTTGTATGACATTGATGATCTGCAAAACGTGGTGAACGCGAACATGGAAGAACGGCAAAAAGAAGCTGAAAATGCCATGGAGATTATCCAGGAGGAAGTCACAAAATTTAACAACTGGTTTTCCACGCTCGACGCGATTCCCACCATTATTGAAATGCGAAACCGTGCTGAGGAGATGCGCATCACTGAAGTGGATAAAACACTCAAGACCCTCACCCATCTTTCTGATAGTGACCAGAGGGCAATCCATCAACTGACGCAATCATTGGTCAACAAAATTCTGCATAAGCCCACCATCAATCTAAAAAAGAAAACTCAATCTATGGATGGACACGTATATTTGAAGGCCATTCGCCACTTATTCCATTTGGACGACTAGATGGAACCCCGAAAAATTAAGATCGGCAGCAGGGGGAGTCCCCTGGCCTTGTGGCAGGCCAACTGGATCAAGGACCAGTTAGAATCTTTGCATCCTGAGATTCCGGTAGAGATTGTCGTCATTAAAACTTCCGGCGATAAGATCCAGGATGTCCCGTTGGCTAAAATCGGCGGCAAGGGTTTGTTCGTTAAGGAAATAGAAGAAGCCCTGTTGAAAAAAGATATCGATTTTGCTGTTCACAGCATGAAGGATATGCCCATAAAATTTCCCTTTGCCTTGTGTATTGCGGCGGTTACAAAAAGGGAGAATCCTTTTGACGCTTTGATTGCAAGAGACAACATTAAGCTGAACGATCTTCCAAAAGGCGCCAAGGTCGGGACAGGCAGTTTAAGAAGGATGTCGCAGTTGCTGCATTATCGTCCTGATCTAAATCTGGTTCCTCTTCGCGGCAATCTTGAAACGAGGATCAAAAAACTGGAAACGGAAGGGTTGGATGCGATCATTCTTGCCGCAGCAGGCCTTATTCGCATGGGGTGGGATGATAAAATCACAGAAATTATCAGTCCCGAAATTTTATTACCGGCAATGGGGCAGGGCACCGTCGGGATTGAAGCGCGAAAACATGATGTCGACAATCAGATCCTTCTAGCCGATATGGATGATGAAAACACGCATCTGGCTCTGGACGCTGAGAGAGCAGTCGTCACTCAACTTGAAGGCGGTTGCAACGTTCCCATTGGCGCATTTGCGACGACCGAGAAAGACCAAATGACGTTGAAAGGGCTGGTCGCAAGCCTTGATGGAAAAATCTTGCATAAAAAAGAACTAAAAGGTAGGATGGTCGACGCTATTGCCATGGGAACAGAGTTGGGCAATGCGTTATTGGAGATGGGCGGCGATAAAATCATGCGGGAAATTTATGGGCATAATTTGATGTGATATGCTACCGCTTAGTTTGCTATGATTAATGTTTTTCTTTGTCGCTGTCGCTAATGGAACGGTTTTATCTACTTTTGTTTGTTTCTTAATTTTTGGGTGTTATATTATGACTAGGGTTAATGAATTAAATGATTCAAAAATTGGCGGCGTATCTACGTTGTTGCCAACCCCACCCCCCATTTCCTGGCCCCATATTGAGCCGTGTGGGCAGGCTCTGCGCCGCGACCTTTTTTGCCTTGATGCTCTCGGTCACTGCGGCCAGTGCACAGATCTCCTTTAGTCTGAGTGGTCCTCAAACCATTGTCGGGGGATCAAGTCTGACCATCACTGCTACTACGGTCCCTGGTATTGATTCTAATAGCCTTGCTCATTTGTGGAGTATTGAAGGTAATCCGGATGGTATCACTGGTGTCACTCTTTCTGGTGAGAGAACCGCATCTTTAAACCTCTCCGTGTCTAGTGATTTCGTCGGCATGGTACTGTTTCGCCCTGTGCTTATAATTGATGGCTTCTCCACTAGTCCTTTCGAAAGGAGATTCAGTGCACCCCTGTTGACCGCCACCGGAGGAAACTCTGTGCCGGTGATCACCGGCACACCGGAGACCACGGTGGATCAGGGTGTGGAGTACAGCTTCATGCCTGTAGGTGCGGATGATGACGGCGACACGTTGACCTATTCGATCAATGGGAGGCCGTCCTGGGCAACGTTTGACCCTGTCACGGGTCGTTTGAGCGGCACGCCTGGCAACGACGATATCGGCATCACGTTGGGGATTTTGATCTCGGTTTCTGACGGCAGCCTGAGTGCGGCGTTGCCTGCGTTTGATCTCACCGTGGTGTCTGCTCCTTTCTCGGTCGCTGATGCCGGGCCAAATCTGTTCGATGTGTCTGAGGGAGTCGATGTGACCCTCAACGGTAGCAACAGTTCCGATTCCGAGGGCAGGGATCTGATCTATTCCTGGGCACAGGTGTCCAATGGTGCTCCGACGGTGGATCTTACCGGGGCCGATACCGCCATGCCGACTTTCACTGCGCCGGATCAGCTGCTGTTCGATTTGTCTCAAGACAGAGGCAGGGCACTGGTTTTCAGCCTGACCGTGACGGATGAAACAGGTTTGAGCTCGCAACCGGTAACGGTGAGCATCAGCGTCGAAGCCGGGGCTGACCAGAGCAATGTGATGGCGGGCACGATGGTGACCCTGGACGGCAGCGGCAGTTCCGATCCGGAAGGCGAGACCTTGGATTATTTGTGGGCGCAATCAGGCGGCATGCCGAGAGTTATCCTGAGCGATGTCCTGGCTGTCAACCCGACCTTTACCATGCCGGTGGTGGGCGATGGCGAGGCCCTTGAGTTCACCCTGTTTGTGCTGGATTCGGTCAACAGTGCGCAGGACACTGTCAGGATCTACGGCGCCATACCGATAGCGGATGCCGGGTCGGATCAGACCGTCGCCGAGGGCGCTACGGTCATCCTTGACGGCAGCGGCAGTTCCGATCCGGAAGGCGGGACCCTGGATTATTTGTGGGCGCAATCGGGCGGTTCCCCAGTGGTTGACCTGACTAGGGCCGATACCGCCAGCCCGGCTTTCACCGCGCCGGCGCAGTTGCTGGCCGATGCCGAACTGGAGTTCAGCCTGGTTGTGACCGGTGGGGGCGGTCTGCTTTCAGTTGTCGACACGGTCACCATCACCGTGACGGCCATGAACAACGCCCCCACCGCCGATGCCGGATCGGACCAGAATGTGGCTGTGGGCGCGACAGTGACCCTGGACGGCAGCGGCAGTTCCGATCCCGAAGGCGCGACCCTGGATTATTTGTGGGCGCAATCAGGCGGCATGCCGAGAGTTATCCTGAGCGATGTCCTGGCTGTCAACCCGACCTTTACCATGCCGGTGGTGGGCGATGGCGAGGCCCTTGAGTTCACCCTGTTTGTGCTGGATTCGGTCAACAGTGCGCAGGACACGGTGGTCATCCGTCCCGACCTGGCGCCGGTTTTCGATGATTTACTAACTGACCAGATTTATATTATAGGTACAGCGATTACTAACCTGATCCTACCCGTAGCCACAGGTGGCAATGACGCGCTGACCTACACCCTGACGCCGGAGTTGCCAGCAGGTCTGGTATTCGATGCGACCACCCGCCAGCTCAGCGGCACCCCGACCGCCACCGCCAGCACGGACTACACCTATACGGTCAGCGATGCCGACAGGGACAGCGACAGCAGGATATTCAACATCAGCGTGAGGACCAGTAATGACCCGCCCACCGGCGGCGTCACCATTTCTGGCGCGCTGACGCAAGGCGAGACCCTGACGGCGGATACCACCGGCATTATGGATGCCGATGGTCTGGGGCTCTTCAGCTATCAATGGCAGGCAGACGATGCGGGTATTTCAGGGGCCACCTCTGCAACCTATACCCTGACCCAGGCCGAGGTGGTGAGTTATACCGATAGTGGCGGCACCACTGAGAGCGTGGAGAGCGTTGCCACGGCGGCGGTCACCAGTGAGAGTGTTACTGGCTCCATTTCGGTTGATGGGACTGAGAGAAGGGTTATTGTTGCCACTTCTGAAGATGACATAACAGATGGTCTGGCAATCGAGAGTTTTAGTGTTACTCCCGTAGGGAATGTCATTACTTTTGAAGAAGACCTCGGTAACGTCGACTTCATCTCAGAGAATATTGATAGTGCTGCCCTTCTGATAGGATCAGCTGTTGATATTAGCGTCAACTCTAGCGCGTGCTCCGAAACCAAACCCTGTAAAGTCACTTTATCCTACACAGATCAGGACTTGGTTGAATTAGAAAATATAGCTGCGGATCAATTGGCCATATTCCACTATATTGACAGTCAGTGGGAAGAATTAGAGGTAATAAGACGTGATCAAAGCGGAAAAACCATTACCGCCAAAACCAGCAGTTTCTCCCCCTTTGCGCTCGGTGCCGTTATCCTTAACGCCACCAATGCAAGGTTTGCTGATCTCAATACCGTGATCCTGCCTGAAGTGGCGCGTGCCATAGCAGACCAGACGGTGAGTGCGATAACACAACGCATCGACCAGGCCCGGAGCGGCGGTAGCGCCCGGTCTGTCACTATCGCCGGGCAGTCCACATTGACCGGGGCGGCATCTGCCCACGGGCAGGCCATAGCCGATGGCACGCTGAGTCTGAAGGATGTACTGGGTAACTCCGACTTTGTACTGCCGCTGGATAATGTGGACGGCATGGGTAGCGGAGTCCTGTCCTCCCTGACTTTCTGGGGCGGGGGCGGCTACCGCAATTTCGAAGGTTCCAGCGGCGGGGCCGTGGACTTCGACGGCGACCTGTTCAGCGCCCATCTGGGACTGGACGCCCGACCGCGCGACGATCTGCTGATCGGTCTGGCGGCATCCTGGAGCCAGAGCGATCTTGACTACAGAGGAGGCCTCGACCTGAACGGCGAGCACAAGCTGGATATTACCAGTATCCATCCCTACGCGAACTGGGAGGCTCTGACTGGACAACTGGACCTGTGGGTCACTTGCGGGCTACGGTTGGGGTGACCTTGAGATCACCGATGACGGGCAGGGCCGGGCATCGAGCGATGTCGAGACGCGGACTGTGAGTGTGGGCGGTGATTATCAGTTGCCGCAGACAGGATCGATCACGTTCCATCTCAAGGGTTCAGCCCTGCTGACGGAACTGGAAGTGGAGGCCAGCCTGTTGCGCATGGTCCTGGAAGGGGCTCATAAACACATGTTGTCTGACGGGGCTTATGTGGAGCCGAGCTTGGAGGCTGGAGTGCGGTATGACGGCGGCGATGGCGAGACCGGTTTCGGGGCCGAACTGGGCGCCGGTTTCCGCTACACCGATCCGGTTGCCGGCCTGACCTTGGAAGGCAAAGCTCGCGCCCTGGTGGGACGGGACAACTATGAGGAATGGGACGTTTCCGGCCTGATTCTCTTGGAGCCGAGCAGAAACGGACGGGGATTGTCGTTCAGCCTGAGTCCCGGTTACGGCAATACAGACAGCGGCACGCAAAAACTATGGCAGCAGGGACTGCGCGACGAGACCAGCCGGGATTACGGCGCGCGGATGGACGTGCGTCTTGGTTACGGGCTGACCGCTCCCGGCGGACGAGGACTGCTGACTCCTTACAGTGAGATGACCTTCGGCGGCTATTCCCGGAGTTACCGCCTGGGGATGAGATGGGAACTTGATGCGTTGTTTGACCTGAACCTGACCGGTGAGCGCAGAGAGAGTAACAGCAATGTTACTGATCACGCCATCATGCTGAAAGGCGATATCCGGTTTTAAAGATTGATCCTCCCTTCTCATGAGGGGAGGCAAGGCGTAGCCGCGGAGGGGTGTGGATTGTTTTACGGAATTCATAATCCAACCCTCCCCTGGCCCCTCCCTATGAAGGGAGAGGAAGTTCCTGCTTTCGCCTTTTTCTCAAAGAGAGACCTTTGCATAACCCCGAGATTCTCATTGACACTCCCCTCTCATGAGGGGAGGCAAGGCGTAGCCGCGGAGGGGTGTGGATTATTTTTACGGAATTCATAATCCAACCCTCCCCTAACCCCTCCCTATGAAGGGAGGGGAAATTCCTGCTTTCGCAATGATGACTTATGCAAAGGTCACGCGCCTGGGGGTTAGGGGTTGCATCAGTTATTCTGTTTCTTCTCTGCTGTGAGGCTGATAAAATGGTTAAAGTTTTAATACCACTTTGACCGCTAAAACAAGATGCCGAATAAACCTCTCAGGGCTGCGGATATTGAGTCCCTCATCGTCACCACCCTGGAAGAAGACATCCAAAGTGGTGATATCACCACTCGAAATATTATATCCCAGGGGCAACTCCGCGAGGCGGAACTGACTGCCAGAGATGATTTGATCCTATCCGGATTGGAAATATTTAAGGCCCTGTTCCTGAAACTGGATTCTGGCGCTGTGTTTCTCCTGGAACCTTTCAAGGATGGAGACTCTGTCGCAAAGGGTTCCGAAATCATCAAGTTTCGGTGCGACGGCGTCAAGCTGCTGGAGGGGGAGCGGTCTGGATTGAACATTCTGCAATGGTTGAGTGGAATTGCAACGCTGACCCGCAAGTTTGTCGAAGCGGCACACCCTGTAATCGTTTTGGATACCCGTAAAACCACTCCCGGACTGAGAGTTTTTGAAAAATACGCAGTGCGCTGCGGCGGTGGTTCCAATCACCGATTCGGATTGTATGATGCGGTAATGATTAAAGACAATCATATAAAATCTGCAGGAAGCATTTCTCAAGCGGTGGAGAAAGTGCGCAGCGCATTGGGTCAACAAAATAAAGTTGAAGTCGAAACCCAAAACCTTGATGAGGTTCAAGAAGCTCTGCAGCAGCAGGTCGACATCATCATGCTGGACAATATGGCTATTGATAGGATCCTGGAAGCTGTGGAACTCATCGATGGCCGGGCAAAAGTTGAAATCAGCGGCGGCGTAAATTTGGAAAGCTTGAACGAGATATCCAGGACCGGGGCCGATTTTGTGTCGGTAGGAGCGTTAACGCATTCTGCTCCATCGGTGGATATCAGTATGGATATTATTGCCCCTTTGGGTGAGAAAGCTAAATAGAATGCCGTCTGTTGGTGTTAATATGAATCTCGTCACCACTTTGGACGAGGAGGCTAATTAGAGATGCCTTGCAAAGATACAACATCCCGGATAACGGTCATCCTTGATGAAAATGACTGCCTGGTCAATTTTGATTTTTCAAAATTAACCTGCCAGAAACCCGTCGGAGGGGGAACCGGTTTTGTGGAATTTTGCTACGGTAAACACGTTGATGAAGTGATCAGCTTGGAGTTCAGTGATTTGGTTGGGGATCTAGGGCTGACCGATTCGGAAGAACAATTTTTATTGTATTTGGAATGGGATGCTTTGGGAGCCGCTCTCAATCAATATCAGGGCAGTGCGCACGAAGTGGATCGGGACCGATATCAAATCGCCACCATTGCCTATGAATCCGATCAGGTGGAAATCCGGCAAATGGTAGCACCGCCGGAAGAAATGCCGAAGCTTATACCCTGTAGAAAACGAGCCGGAGAGAAAACTCCCTAATCATCCGGGTAAAGCCGAACCAGGCGAACATATCCCTGGGAATAGTCCTGATCGAATTGTTGCGCGTTGCCTGACGAATAGGAAAAATAGAACGCCGCCTGCTGGTCAAAGGGCAAACACCAAGACGCATTTCCTCCACCTGTTGCAAATAACGGGTGGAGGTGAATTTCGCTGTTGGACCTGGCCATAATGGTGCTATCCGAAATAAAAATCTTTTCGATTTCTTCCCTTTCTGGAATACGCCAGTCGTGGTACCCGAGATAATCTTTCTTGTTCATTTCATCGACAAATGCAAGCGCTTCCTGGAAAGTCAACCAATCCTGCGCCACCGGCCAGGAGTCCTCTTTGGACCACACCAAACCGGAATCATGGTCTAACAGGGTTCCATCCCCTTTATCTTCAAACCTGCTGGTTTCATTCATTTGCAAAAACTCCAAAAATTCACGGACCCGTGAACATCATAAAAGATGAAAGTTAAGGGCACCTTTAAAAATCGCATTTGGCTATGAGCGGCCCTTATTTTATAGGGGCACGCGAATGGCCTGCAAGTAAAACTTTGAATTATTAGAGACCCGCTAAAAATATTAACGCAGCTGAATTGTTCTGTGAAGCCTTATTTTGATAGAAACCAGGAGCTGATTAAATTGCTGCTAGAAATCCCAGCCTTAATTTGATACAACCCGTTGATTGCCTGTAGCAGGTGGTTGTTTTAATATAACTGAATTTGGGATCTGATGAGTAATAAAACCAATCTAATAGTTTTGTCGATATTTATTTTACTTTCGGCGCCGGGTGTTGCTTTTGGGCAAATGTCCTGCGGAGAGAAAATTCCCGCCTTGGGGATTTTTGAACAGATTTCCCAATATGCGTTATGGCTGGCTTTGGCCCTCATGATTCCGGGTATTCTTTTCGATCACAAATTCTGGAAGAAAGCCTTACTGATATTGGCAGTGCTTCCTTTTGCAGGTTGGGCCTATGTTAATTTTTTTGTGGACTACAACAGCCTGAAAAAAGAAATCTTCAACTACAATGCCATGGCCGAGGCCACACTGGCTAATATTGCCGAAGCCCAGGATAGATATAAATCAGAACAGGGAACCTATATCGGTGATCTTAGAAAAATTTATTCCCATATCGGCGGAGCAGGGGGCATGAACGAGTGCGTCAAAATATTAAATGTGCAGGCGGGGTTTGATCATTGGCGCGCCGAGGCAGGGCATGTGTCGAGCCCGGACACTGTGATTTGGGACAGCCGGGCAGGAACCTCAATGAAGAAAGGTTGAAAAATCAGTTATTATAGACCCGTCAAACCTTCATCTAAATATTAGAACGTAAGGATAAATATGAGTTCAGAGGAATTGAATCAGGACGAGTTGGATCAGGATGCTTTGAATAAAGAGATGATCCTGGAGATATTTTATAATACCAAAGGAAATATTGATGATATCAACGCGGCCATAGATGCCAGGCTGTTTGGTACCCAAACCCGGAGCATCACATTATTTGAGAAATTTGTGCGGGCTCGTTTATCCCTCAACCCAAAGGTTCTTCGGTTGGTTGAACTGGAGTTAACGTGGTTTGAAGCCGTTTATTTGAGTCAATATCTGGGTTTGGAAAATGTCGAGGATCTGGATTTAAGAAAAAATCAATTGGGGGATGAGGGGTTGGATGCTCTGTTGTCATCTGAAAAGCTAGGTAATATCCGAAAACTGGATTTGAGAAACAATCAAATCACCCGCAAAGGAATGGAAATTCTGGCGAAGTCGGAAAAACTGGGGAAGTTGGAAGCACTGGATCTGAGGTCAAACAGGCTTGGAAAGGCCTGGGAGAGTAAGCTTAAATTAACTGGAGGATTTCCAAACCTCTCTTCGTTGAAAATAGCTTGAGCCAATAGGCGCCCGGTTTGTTCAAAAAACTTTATAGAATCAGGTGGTTTTTGTTTTCCCTGATTTTTTGAGCTATTTTGTCGGCAATTTCATTAGCTTTCACCTCGTAAGAACCATTTTTCAAGATATCGCGGAACTTGTAGGAAGTCCTAAGCCAGGACTCATGTTTAACCAGAATTATCAGGGATATAATGATGCGAAAAGTTTTGAAAGTAGAGGGAATGACTTGCCAGCATTGTGTGCAAACCGTGAGTGAAGCAGTGACTAAGATGGCAGGCATCCAAAAGGTAGAGGCCAGCCTGGAAGAGAAAGAAGTGATTGTGGACTTTGATGAATCACAAACTAAAACGGAAGATATATCTGCTCAGATCGTCGAGGCGGGGTTTGAAGTTATCACAAATTAGCAGCCACTCCCGTGGGCGGAGTGCCTCCTCCGGTAATGATAAATGCCTCCTCATGCCGAGATAACTCTTTGTTCGCCGAAAGAGTTATTGCAAGGGGTGAATTGTGAGGGGTAGGGTGACTCAGGAACTCATTTTTCCGATCTTGATTCGGAGCGTCTTTTCCTGTCCGTCCCTGAATATTTTTACGGCAACCATTTTGCCAATAGCTGTATCGGCAACCAGCTTTTGCAAATATTTCAAGCTGGAAATGGTTTTGCCATCGAACTGGATGATAATATCGCCCTGACGCATCCCCCCTGACTGGGCGGGGGTTTTGTTTGCGATACTGTTGACCAGAACCCAGACATCCGGAATATTCAAGCGGAAAGTAGCTGCCAGTTCAGGAGTCAAATCCTGAATTCCGACTCCCAACCAGCCTCTCTCGACGGATCCATTTTGGATCAGTTGGTTTGCCACTTTCAGCGCCATTTCTACAGGGATAGCAAAACTCACTCCGGCGCCGATCGCCGCTACAGCCGTATTGATACCTACAATTTGTCCATCCAGATTAATCAATGGGCCTCCGCTGTTGCCCGGATTGATCGAAGCATCGGTCTGGATAAAGCTTTCAAAGTGGCTGATGCCCAGGTCTGTACGGCCCGTTCCACTGATTACGCCTACGGTGACGGTGCCTTCCAGCCCATAGGGATTTCCAATAGCCATTACCCATTCACCGGCCCTCAAGGTCTTGGACTGTCCAAATTCCGGTTCCGGGAGCCGCCGCAGGGTAGAAATTTTCAAGGTTGCAAGGTCAGTATAGGTGTCATAGCCGATGACCTTGGCAAAATATTCTTTTCCATCAGATAATTTGATCAGGATCCTATCGAGTTTTTCAATAACATGAAAATTGGTCAAAATATAGCCGTTGAAATCCAGAATAATGCCCGATCCTACACTTTCAACGCGATATTTTCGGCCCTTCAGGTTTTGAGCGAACCAGTTTCTGATCGGGGCATACCAGGGCGCTGAGCCGTGCGGCTCATACCATGATGATTTTTCCACCAACTCCTTGACCTTATTCACACTGACTACAGAAGGCTTAATTTTTTTTGCATTGCGTATGAACGCGTTTTGCAAATCCAGCAGGTTTTTATAGTCCTGACTATCTTCCAGACTACCGGGAATGACCTTCTTCGGATAGGAGGGGGTATAACTGTCCAGAAATAAACTTGTGTTAATAAACACAAAAGCAAGAATCAAGCAACCCCATGCAAGATTTCGAAAACGATGAGTGGGTTTTGAGTCAGGCATGTTTGGATCCGGTATAGATGGTTGTGATTCCGAAAGTCAATTCCTTGAAACTGACTGACCCGAATCCGGCTTCTTTCAGGATAGAAGCAAATGCCTCACCCTTTGGAAAAGCCCCCACCGAATCGGGCAGATAAGAATATGCGTTCCTGTGGCCGGAAATTAAGCGTCCCATAACAGGTAAAATCATCTCAAAATATAAACGATAAAGCCATTGCAAAAATCCATTCCGGGGAAAGGAGAATTCCAGAATCACTATTTTACCGTTGGGTTTTAAAACCCGGTGAATCTCACGAATTGCATGATCTATATTGGAGAAATTCCTGGCTCCAAAGGCAGAGATTGCGCCATCAAAGCTATCGCTTTTCAGGGGCAGGCTTTCAGCCGCCCCTGGAAATAATTGAACAGACGATTGCATGTTTCTGGCGTTCACCTTGTTTTTTCCCAGTTCGAGCATGGCGGCGCTGAAATCGACACCAATAACCCGGGCCTTGCCCCGAAGAGCCAACTCCAGAGCAAGGTCAGCGGTCCCCGTTGCGACATCAAGGAAAAGCCGGTTCGCCACAGGTTCCAGTTCATCGACCGCTGTTTTTCGCCAGTACCTGTCGCGACCTGAGCTCAAGAGTCCGTTGATAAAATCGTATCTCGGCGCAACGGCGTTGAACATAGCCTGAATTGGATTTATCCTGTCAGCCGGAACACTAAGTTTAACTTGAGAAGGTGCCATGTCCAACATATTGATTTATATAGAAGATAGAACCAGCAGTTTAGCATCAGTGGCTATAGGGCACAAGAAAGACTTGCGCTGACAATAGGAGAAACTGTTATAGAATCCCTTTATAAAGAATCAATAATATTTTTAATGGAGTTTCGTTATGAAAACGGTTTTGGTTCCTCTGGCAACCAGGCTTTGAGGAGATTGAAACGATCACCATTGTTGATATCCTGAGACGGGCAGGGGCCAAAGTAACCCTCGCGGGAACGAAGGAAGGTCCTCTTGAAGGTTCGAGGGGTATCCATGTTCTGCCGGATGAACAACTCGATAATATCCTGGAAAATGACTTTGATCTGATTGTTTTGCCGGGAGGGCAACCCGGAACGGACAATCTTAAAAATGATGCCCGAGTCACCCAACTACTAAAAAAGATGGACGGGCTCAATAAAAATATTGCCGCAATCTGCGCTGCTCCATTAGTTCTAAAGAATGCGGGAATTCTGGAAAATCGCTGTGTATAACCAGTCATCCCTCTGTTCAAAACGACCTGCAGGGCATCACTTATAAGGAAGACAGGGTGGTTGTGGATGGACATATCGTCACCAGCAAATCTCCCGGCACGGCCATGGAATTTTCCTTCAAACTCGTTGAAATTATTTTTGGCAGCGAACGTAGAGACGTGGTGAATAAAGGAGTTTTGGCAAAGATCTAGCACCCTCGCAAGTGTAGGAATTTTTTGAAACTATTTTGCCAAATCCCCATCCAAGTAGGTGAGAAAATAGTACGTAACCCTTTAGATACTTGTAGTTTGATCGAGGCTGAACCCGATGAACATTTCCTACAGTCAGCTTTTAGTCAGTAAAATGCGGATGAAACGCCGGGTGAAGAAAAAAGTGGGAACTAAAAGCCGTTGCAATCATTGTAGTGGCGCGTTCAGGGGATCTGATGAAATTGAGACCTGCCTGATGTGCGGTCGAGAAAAAGGCCATGTTTGCTCAAATTGTTTATATGCCCCCGACGAAAAGCAGGAAAAAAAGCGATCCTGAAAATCCTCTACGGCTCAAGGTTCATACAGCCGGTGAAGACCGACTGGCATTGCCCACCCACACGAATTTTTTGAATTTCCTGTTTTGACACCTCCACATAGATCAATGAAGGACGTTGCATTTCATATCCCTGCTCAATGACCATAGTGATCTTCTCGTTATTATCTAGACTTGCCCAATAAGCGCCCATGGCCCCCGCTACACTTCCTGTCGCCGGGTCTTCTGGAATGCCACACCCCGGAGCAAAGGCGCGGACATGAACCGTGTTTTTCGCATTGAGAGTTTCCCGGCAGAAGGGATAAATCATATCGATTCCCAGTGCTTCTAATACCTCATTTAAAATCTGGATATTAATATTTATACATTTGATTTTATTGATAGAAATGATCGGAACTATCAGGGCTGGAAAGCCCGTTGAGACGACTTGTACTGGAAACTTTTTGTCCAAGTCGTTGAGAGTAAGGCCTAGTGTCTGGGCAATTTTCTCGGATCGATCCAGTTCATGCAGGGTTTTGGCTGGCGGGTGTTGCATGAAACTCTTGTCCTTTTCCTCCCATACAGAAATTATTCCAGCCTTGAACTTTAATCGAAGTGGATTTGCAGTCACCGCGCCGTTCTTTCTCAGAACGAATGCGGTGCCGAGGGTAGGGTGGCCGGCAAAGGGAATTTCCCGTGTCGGGGTAAAGATGCGCACGTCGAAGTCCGCCTCATCCGTCGAAGGAGGATAAACAAAAGTGGTCTCGGACAAATTCATCTCCCGCGCCACTTTTTGCAAATCCTCTTCCTTAAAGTTCTGGCAGTCGGTGAAAACAGCTAAAGGATTGCCACCAAAAATGTGGTCGGTAAAAACATCGACCTGATAAAAAGGGATTTCCACTTCGTTTGCCTGCGGAGACTCTCCGCTTCAAGAAAGGTTTTTATTGATCCAGGATTTCAACACATACAGCGCCTAGGGCCTCGGCCATGAAACCCGGCCGGAAAGAAAATCACTCCACACTTTTTCCACCGCCTGTTGGGTTACCAGACCTTCGAGTTGTTGTAGCGGGGATAATAACACGGACTCGATCTCAGGCCGCAGGGTACCGCGCATCCATATCTCGAAGGGGAAGGTGAATCCCATCTTCTTTCGGCACCAGACATTTTCCGGTAGCAAGGATTTCATCGGGGCCATGAGTGTTTCCGATGTTGTGACCGGAACTCATCTTAGTTGAGCAAGTTTATGAAGTTGTGCGTGCGAGAATTTTAAAAAGCAGGTGTATTAATTGTGGTAACTTTGATATTTCAGGAAATAATTAGATTCCTATAACATACCAAATTTCTTGAGGATTAAGGGTTTATCGCCCGTCTACCCCTTCGGAGCACGAAAGTTGTGAATGATGTCTAATAAAAACGGGAATGTTAAATGGCCTCATTTCATAACGACCATTATCGGCTTGATACTAATTATAATCACCTACAGCGTATCAAAATCGGAGTTTTCCCAGTTTGAAAAACGACTTGATGAAAACATGGCCCGATAAAATGCCTTTCAGTCGGTTGGTTGATTAGTGAAACCCGCAAAATGAAAGCCTTAGCCCCTAATATTGGTAATGTTGCCGCAACAAACCATCAAGCCTGTAGCATATTCAAATCCCAAAACGAAGCATTCTAGGCCAGACCAAGCTGAAAGAAGTGTGATGAAATTAATTACTAAATCTTTCTACTAATTCCTTTGCGATTTCTTCTGCCGCCTCATTGACATTTTGGGACATAACATTATGAGCGATAGAGCCATACCCCACCCCACCCGGCTTGCCAGGAAACACCTGCCAATAATTCTCCTGTATATGTGCTGGATAATCTAGCACTTACAGAACTTGGTTTACCATCAGTCATTAAAACTGACTTAACAGTTAAGTAACCATCAATATCAGAATCCTTTAAAATCCTAAGATTTTTTCTTCCTAAAAACTTCAAATCTGCTAGGCTGCCTCACCAAAGTCAAAAATGCAATGGCGGAAGCATTTTTGACTTTGGTTCCCATAATACATATTATGTCAACTAAGAAAGGCCGGGCCTAAAAGGCAGTGTTTAAAGGGATTTATGGATGATTTTTAAGGAATTAAGGGCTATACCCTGCCAAACTACTTTAAGGTATCCTTAACAGCTTGAGCGATGTGGTTGGCAGACAGACCGTATTTCTCGAAGAGCTCCGGTCCGGTTCCTGTTTCAGCGAACTGGTCTTTAACGGCGATGCGTTTGAAGGGTTTGGAAATCTGCGCGTCGAGCAGAACTTCGCCGACGGCGTCACCCAATCCGCCAATCAAATTATGATCCTCAGCCGTGATGACGGCTTTATGGCTGGATGCCATTTCTATAATGAGGTCGCGGTCAATGGGTTTCAGCGTTGAAATATTCACCAGCGTGACTTTGTTTCCGTCGAGCATATCCATTGTTTTCAGGCTTTCCTGCACCATGATGCCGGTGGCAAAAATAACCAGGTCAGAGCCTTTTTTCACCACCCTGCCCTTGCCGATCTCGAACTTATAGGAACTGTCAAAAATAGCTTTGACTTTAGGTCTTCCCAGGCGGAAATAAGCCGGCCCTTCATACTCAGCCAAAGCGCGGGTGGCTTGAATTGTTTCTTCCCAATCTGCCGGTTGCACAACAACCATGTTGGGGATGGCCCTTGTGTAGGCGATATCGACAATCATTTGAGCGGTGGGGCCGTCTTCACCCACAGCCAGACCGGTATGTGTTCCCACCAGTTTCACATTAGTCCTGGAATAAGCGATGCTGACGAGGACCTGATCCATGGTTCTACCTAATAGAAAGCAGGCGAAACCAGTCGCGAAGGGGATTTTCCCGGTGGTGGCGAGACCTGCGGCGGTGCAGACCATATCTGCCTCGGCAATCCCCATATTGAAAAATCGTTCCGGATATTTTTCGCCGAATTTTTTCGAGCGGGTGCTGTCACTGACTCCCGCATCGAGCACAACAATGCGCGGATCAGCCCCTATATCTACCAGTGCTTGTCCGTAGGCATCGCGGGTGGGTGCGTCTTTCATACCAGTTCCTTTAAGGCTTTGTCATAATCTTCTTGTGATGGAGCCACACCGTGCCAGGCGGTTTTGCCTTCCATAAAACTAACGCCCTTGCCTTTAATCGTGTCGGCGATGATGACGCGGGGTTTTTCCGGGTGAAGCGGAAGCTGAAGCACTTCGGTAATGGCTTTCATATCATGTCCGTCAATTCTATGGACATCCCAGTTAAAGGATTTCCATTTATCTTCGAGAGGCTCCAGGTCTTTCAGGTCTTTGGTAATACTGTCTTGTGCAACCTTGTTGTAATCGACGATCGCAATCAGGTGGTTGGATTTAAATTTGTCGGCGGACATGGCGGCTTCCCAGATTTGTCCTTCGTGCAGCTCACCATCTCCCAGAATGACATAAACTTTGGAGTCATAACCATCCAGCCTGGTTCCGATGGCTATTCCATGCGCCACGCTCAATCCCTGCCCCAAACTTCCTGAGGCAATTTCGATTCCGGGAGTTTTAGGGTGAGGATGTCCGGAGAGAAAACGTTCGCTGTTAATTTTCCGGTAACTGTCGAGATCGGACTCAGAAATATATCCTGCCTTGGCAAGCACCGAATAATAAATCCCCGTTACATGACCCTTGCTGAGCAGAAACCGGTCTCTTTTGGTGTCGTTAGGATTTTTTGAGTCGTGATTTAAGATTCCACCAAAAAACAGCGCGGCCATTAAATCTGCCGCGGAGAAACTGCCTCCGGGGTGCCCCGATCCAGCCTGAAAAATGATTTTCAGGGCAAGCCTTCTTAAGTCGAGAGCTATTTTCTCAAGCTCGGTAATGTCTGGGATGGTCCATTGGCTTTCATTCATAAAAATTTTTTATCCGGGAACAAAATTGTGCTCCTGCTTATATCATAACCCTTTTAGTTTTGCGAATTGAAAAGAATAATTTTTCAGAGGGGAAATGGTTTTGACTTGGAAGACTAAAACCGCATGCAGTGGACCTATTAAAGGAGTTTGGGCTCTTCAAGGAACTCACTGCAAAGCGACAGGAGGTTTTCAAAATTAACCGGTTTGGCAAAGAATGCATTGGCCCCGGCTCCAAGAACTTCAGTTTCTGTATATCTCAAGTCCCCGGAAATCGCGATAATATTAATATTTTTTGTTTTTTCATCACCTCGGAGATCCTTGCAGACCTCCAAACCATTGATGCCGGGAAGTGTGATATCAAGAATCATAATCGTAGGCTGAAACTGGGCGGATTTTTTTCCTGCTTCCCATCCGTCATAGGCGGTTTCAACGACAAAGTCGTTCTTCTGAAATATTTTTTTAAGAAGATCACAAAATTTTCTTTCATCATCCACCACGAGGACTTTACGACTGGATTTTTCCTTTTCTTCCTTCTCAAGAATTTCCTTGATCATGGAAATGGTGTATCCCTTTTTTTGCAGGGCATAAACCTGTTTACACCGTTCCTCGACCCAGGCGGGATAATAACCGACAATACCCTTACCTCCCGGATGCCCTTCTTTCACAGGATCTGGGAAAAACCGATATTTTTTCTGCCACAACCAAAGTGTTTTACGCGTAATCGGAACCACTTTTAAAATATCAGCCGCTGTAATTCTTGTCATATCTTACTTTCTGAAAATGATTTTGATATATAGGTTTTACCTGACCCGCTTGACCAGCGTTTGAAACGATAAACCAATTTGCAAAATTATACCACAGTTAATGTAAATTTTGTCCAACCAACCTGCTTCGAAAATCGGAATTAAAATAAAAATATGAATAAAAAAGTTATTTACTTATGAATTTATGTTACTTTTATTAAAGTAAAGAATTTCTTTATTTTGCTTGAAGTAATTTGCAGTGATTGCAAGTATCTATCACTTTTTCGCCGGCAGAAACTTATCAAGCCAATCCCCCAAAAATCCGATAAAATATTGATAATCTGACAATTTATAAGACTGCCTGATGTTTTCATTCTTGAAAAAATCTGGAAACGGACACTTATTAGGCGTTTCTTTTGGCGAGCCCTTTAAATATAATGATTTTACCCTTTCATCCTTTTAGAGTCCTGCGGTTCATGAAGAATATTTTGTTTCCCAAACTCCCCGTTTATTTATCCGCCCTCTTTTTTATCTCTGTTTCCTTGGTGCAAGCCAGTGAGCCTTTGTCTCTAACATTAAAGGAAACGATTGAGAGAGTTTTAAAAAATAATATCAGTATTTCTGTTCAAAGTTATAACTCCAAAATCAACGAACAATTTATTTTTAATAAGAAAGCGGACTTTGATCCGACCATCGATTTTGAATTCACGCTCAGCGAAGAAACCCGTCAAAGAGCATCAACTCTTGCTTACGCGAAATCCAGAAATAAGGATTACGACTGGGATTTATCTATTTCCCAAAAATTTGTCACTGGCGGAGATTATGAATTTTCTATGGATAGTAACAAGAGTGAGACCAGTTCGTCCTTCACCTTACTCAACCCCGTGTATTCGGCAGATTTGGAACTGACAGTCACCCAGCCCCTGCTCAAGGATTTTGGCATAGATCTCAATAAGCGGGAAATCTATATTGCCAAAAACGATCAAAAGATTTCTGACCATCAATTCACCGAAAAAATCATTGATACCCTCACTGAGGCTGAAAATATTTATTGGGATCTGGTTTTCCGTATCGAAGACCTGAAGGTCAAGGAGACCTCTCTGCAAAGAGCCCGGGATCTGGAGAAACGGGTCAAAGCCCAGGTCGATGTGGGAACCCTTGCGGAGTTGGAAATTCTTCAGGCCAAATCGGAGGTGGCCTCAAGAGACGAGCAACTTTTGAACGCGCAAAACCTGATTGAAGATAATGAAGACAACCTTAAGAGTATCCTCAACGTATCCTTTGATTCAGAGGAGGGTTTGAAAAAAATAATTCCCGCAGACAGCCCTGTCTTTGAACCGGGCAATAAAAAATCTTTAGAAGAAGCATTAAAAGCCGCCCTCACCCACCGGCCCGATATGCTGGCCAAGAAAAAAGAACTGGATAATAGAAATATTGAAGCTAAATATAATGAAAACCAAATGCTCCCGACGCTGGATCTGGTTGGGAGTCTGGGCCTGAACGGTTTGAGCGGCGATTCCGGAACAACTGATGGCGCTTACGATACTGCCTTGTTCGAGGCGTTCTCAACAGAGTTTGGTTTATGGGGGGTTAGCATCAACCTGAGTTATCCACTTGGAAACCGGGCGGCGAAAAGTCAGTTGGCGGCAAAAAGGCTGGAAGTGGCTCAGTCATTACTGGATATCAAAGATTTGGAAAAAAATATTGTGGTGGAAGTCCGCGAGGCTCATCGCCAAATTGAAACAGACATCAAAAGGGTTCAAGCCACCCGGGTTGCGCGAAAACTTGCTGAAGAAAAATTGAATGCCGAGGAGAAAAAGTTTGAGGTTGGATTGTCAACCAGTTTCAATGTGCTGGAGTTCCAGGAAGATCTAGCTGAAGAACAGAGCAATGCGATTAAAGCTGTTATCGATTACAACAAATCTCTTAACCGGTTGAACCAAGTCATTGCCCGGACTTTGGAGGCGCATGATATAAAACTGGTATCCAGCGAAGACTCATGAAAAAAGCCCTGGTTTTTGTCGGGGTGGCGTTTCTCCTGACTGGCATATATTTATTTCTCTATGATTCCAACGGTACGAGGGAAGCCGCAAAGCCTGTTTTCAAAACCTCCCAAGTACTGCAAGGTGACCTGGCTGTAAAAATTTCAGCTACCGGCATTGTTGAACCTAACTTTAAGGTAGAAGTTAAATCAAAAGCCAGTGGTGAGGTTCTATCCTTTCCCTTTGAGGAAGGCGACTGGGTTAAAAAGGTAGCACTTCTCTTGCAACTGGATAAATCCGATGAACAGCGAAATGTTGCCAAGGCCCACGCAGAATTATCCAGTTCATCGGCGAAATATAAAAAAGCGGAAACTGGGCTCCTGCTGCAAAAAACCAAATACGATACCGATATAAAATCCTCCCAGTCAGAAATTAAAACCGCCCTTGCCAACCTCAAGGAAGCGGAAGACAAACTGAAACGCCAAATTGGATTGTTTGAGAAAAAGTTTGTCTCACAGGAATCTTTGGATGCGGCCGCAACTCTTTTTAAAGTAAACCAGGAAAATCTCGTTCAAGCGCAAACCCGGCTTCAGACAGCCGAGGATTCCATTCACGATATCACGATGAAGGAAAATGAGATCGAGCTGGCCCAGTCTGAAGTCAAGCGCTCTGAGATTGCCATGGATGAGGCAGAAGAAAGGTTGGATGAAACGGAGATATTTGCCCCCATTGATGGAGTTATCATTGAAAAACTTGTCGAAGAGGGCCAGATCATCGCTTCGGGAATTTCAAATGTGAGTGGCGGGACGGCAATCGCAACCATCGCCGACATGTCACGATTATTCATCATTGCAGATATTGATGAAACAGATATAGGGTCTGTTAAAATAGGCCATAACGTGCGGATTACGGCGGATGCTTTCCCCGATGAAGTTTTTAAGGGCAAGGTCACGCGCATAGCGCCACAAGGACTTATCGAAAACAGCATCACCATTTTTAAGGCCAAAATTGAAATCGCGGGTTCCGGGAAGACCCTGCTCAAACCTATGATGTCTGCAAATATAGATATCGTTACCTATCAGGTTAAGGGCACGGTGTACGCCAGCCGCGCCGGAATTCGCAAGGATGACGAAGGGGAGTTCGCGGTGGTATTAAGAAATGATCAACCGGAAAAAATAAGAGTGAAGACGGGAATCAGGAATCCGATTCATGTCCGTATTATTAGCGGGTTGAGTGCGGGTGAAGAGTTGATCCTGGGGGATTGGGAAAAAATTCTCGAGGAATCTAAGAAAAAGAAAAGTTCTTCTCTCAGAAAAATTCTCTGGATGATTCGCTCGAAGTGAGGTTGCTTTGATTGAAGTCGAAAAGCTCTCTAAGATTTATCAAATGGAAAGGCAACAGGTATCGGCCTTGGCCGGGGTCACTTTCAGGATTGAAAAAGGGGAGTTCGTTGCCATCATGGGGCCTTCGGGCAGTGGTAAATCCACTCTCATGAATCTTATAGGATGCCTGGATATCCCCTCTTCCGGTAGTTATCGTCTGGAAAATCTCGATATCCAGGACATGAATCCTAACCAGTTGGCAGAAGTTCGCAACCGCAGGATCGGTTTTGTTTTTCAGAGTTTCAATCTTCTGCCTTGCGCCACAGCATTGGAAAACACCGAACTGCCCCTGCTCTATGGCCGGGTTCCCAAAGCGACTGAAATCGCCCTACAGGCCCTTGAACGCGTTGGCTTGGCTCACCGCGCCAAGCATAAGCCCACCGAATTGTCCGGAGGGGAATGTCAGCGAGTCGCCATTGCCAGAGCCCTGGTGAATAGCCCTGCTATCATTCTGGCAGATGAACCAACGGGAAACCTTGATTCCGTAACGGGCAAGGAGATCCTTGACCTTTTTCAGGAATTGAATCAGGAAGCGGTGACCCTGATTCTGGTGACCCATGAACAGGAAGTTGCGCGGCAGGCAAAAAGAATCATGCAGATGAAAGATGGAAAAATCATAGCTGACACGTCTAATGGAGCGGGACTATGCTGATATGGGATTTGTTTAAAATGGCTCTTAGAAGCCTGGTGACCCACAAGCTCAGGACGTTTTTAACCGCTCTGGGAATTATTATTGGCGTGGCATCGGTGATTTCGATGATCGCTATCGGCGAAGGGGCCAAGCGCCAGGCTCTGAACACGATTTCCAAGTTCGGCACAAACATCATCACTATCAAGCCGGGACAAAAGAAATCCCGACATGTGACATCAGGCAGGGTCGACACCCTCACTCTGGATGACGCGAATTTCATCGAAGAAAACATTCCTCTTATCACTGGTGTCGCGGCGCAGGTTTACCGATCCGCCCAACTTAAATTTGAGAATAAGAATACCAACACCACGGTCAGGGGAACGGGAGCCAGTTACGCGCGTTTAGCTAATTTCGAAATGGATCGGGGGCGTTATTTCAACAATGAAGAAATAAGGTCTGCGAAAAGAATTTGTGTCGTGGGTTCTACAGTAGTGAAGAATCTTTTTGAAGGCCGGAATCCGTTGGGCAAAACTATTAAGGTGGATGGGAAGAACTTTTTAGTCATCGGCACCACGGTGCCAAAAGGAGCACTGAGTTGGTATGATCCTGACGATCAAATTTTTATTCCGGTCACCACGGCGCAAAAACGGGTTTTCGGGATGAAGCATGTCCAATCCATTGACGTGCAGGCTGGCCAAATTGATGATCTGGAAATTATTAAAGAGGATATCTCCCGGATTCTCCGGCAGAAACATAATATTGCTGAAGGCAAGGAAGACGACTTTTATGTGCAGAATTCTTCCCAGTGGCTGAACAGCTGGGGGGATGCGGCCAAAACGTTCACTTACCTGTTGGGGGGCATTGCCGCAATTTCTCTCATGGTTGGGGGCATTGGAATTATGAATATTATGCTGGTTTCTGTTACCGAGCGCACCCGGGAAATAGGCATCAGAAAGGCTATTGGCGCCAAGAAAAAAGAGATTCTGGCGCAATTCCTGATAGAATCCGTTTTGATTAGTTTTCTGGGCGGTGGCATCGGTATTTTGTTGGGGATAGGAATCTCTCGTGTTGTTTCAGACCTTGGAGATTGGGAGACCATCGTCTCTACCCAGTCCATTATCCTGGCTTTTGGTTTTTCGGTAGCAATTGGTGTTTTTTTCGGTTTCTACCCCGCCAATAAGGCGGCTAATCTGAACCCTATTGACGCACTTAGATATGAATAACCCCCTAGCGAGGGAGGCAGCACAGCATTCCCACATTGCGGACTGAGCACTCAAGCGCAAGACTTTAAGGGTTTCCCCGACCGGCGGGCTTGCTAACAATATTAAAACATTGCTCATTGTACCCCTGCGGGGCATGAGGGCTAATGAATGACAGCACAACCCCAGCGTCACGCTGGTTAAATATGGATATCCTGCCCGATAAAAATACATTTATGCGATTGGGGGCATCTTCATCGCGTATCCCCGTCTGTGGGCAGGAAAAAATTCCCGGTCTGGACCTTTCCACTTTATTTCAGAAGCTTTTTCCTCAAACTGCAAACTCCTTCCTGTTCGAAAGCGCAAACGGGCCGGAGGAGACAACCCGATACTCCTTAATGGGAGGAGGCTGTTCAAAAATATTAGAGATTGCAGAGCAACGGGCAAAACTATTTCAGAAAGGTCAGTTGGTTTCAGAATGGGATCAGCCAGGTCCCGCCATTGATCTGTTAAATTTTGAACAAAATGTGCGTCCCATGGATCACCTGCCCCATTTCTGGGGCGGCTGGGTGGGATTCATCGGTTACGAAGCGGGTGCATGGTTTGAGTCTCTGCCTGTCAAGGAATCGCGCAATTTGACCGACTTGATGTTCATGGAGGTGGAGCGATTATTTTTATATGACCATATCACTGAAGAATTAAAATTCGTTCTTTCTCCAAAAACAAACGGAACAGAGAATGACTATGATGAACTCTGTCAGGAAATTCAAAGAGCCTGGAAAGATATTTATCGGGCTTTGGAAAATATCGGCGAAAGATCGGAGTCAGAGATTCTCAACTCCCCATCATCCTCCCGTTCCTCTAATGGTCTGAGATCCAATTTAAGTGAGACGGATTATACCGAACGGGTAGAAAAGGCTAAAAACTATATCCGCGAAGGAGATATTTATCAGGCCAATCTCGCGCAAAAATTCACAACACCGTTTACAGGCAGTCCCTTCGAGCTTTATGGTAAGCTCCGGCAGGTCAACCCTGCCCCTTTTTCAGGGTATTTAAATTTTCAGAAGTTTTCACTGGTCAGTTCATCTCCCGAGCGTTTGGTAAAAGTTCATGAACACCGGATTGAGACACGACCCATAGCAGGCACCCGGCCTCGTGGGTTAAAAGATGAGGAAGATAAGGCTCTCTCTCTGGAATTGTTGTTGAATCCGAAGGAGCGTGCCGAACATTTGATGCTGGTTGATTTGGAGCGCAACGATTTGGGACGCATCTGCCAAGCCGGATCGGTTTGTGTGACCGATTTCATGTTTCTGGAAAAATATTCGCATGTGAGCCATATCGTCTCTAATATAACGGGGAATCTTAAACCTGAGATCGGTGTTTATGATATTTTGAAATCTGTCTTTCCCGGAGGGACCATCACAGGTTGTCCCAAGATTCGTTGCATGGAAATAATTTCTGAATTGGAGCCGGTTATGAGGGGCCCTTATTCCGGCTCATTTGGATATATCGGTTTCGGCCCTTATATGGACTTAAACATCATCATTCGTTCTATTGTGATCTGTGATGAGACAGCCAGTTTCCATGTGGGAGCAGGTATTGTGGCAGATTCCAACCCGCAAAAAGAGTACCAAGAAACCTTGGACAAGGCCGCAGCAATGATAGAAGCCTTATCACACCACTAACCCTGTAGGTGTGAGCAAGAACTCATTATACCTTGGGCTTTTAGGCACGAAAGCTAATGGAGAATATCACTTGATACTAGCCCCACGCCGAGTGGTTGCAAGTCATTAGCGGAGGTTCTCCGTAGATTGAGAGGGGCGGATGCAAAACTCTATTGTTTACATAAACGGATTGTTCACCCCGCTTGAAAAGGCAAATGTTTCCATATTGGACCGGGGCTTCTGTTACGGAGATGGCCTGTTTGAAACCATGCGTGCCTGTAAGGGAAACATCTTCAGGCCCGATCGCCATTTGGAAAGACTGTTCGAATCCCTGCCATTAATTTTTATCGATTTACCCATGACCCGGCAGGAGGTTAAGGCTGTGGTGCAGGAAACTCTCGACCGGAACAAGTGTAAAAATGCCATCATTCGTTTGACCGTCACCCGTGGTATCAACGAGCCAAATTTTCAGATAGACCCAGAATCCCCACCCACTTTAGTAGTGCATGTCAGGCCTCACCAACCTCTGCCGAAAGCCATTTATCGCAAAGGGGTTCAGATCACCCTGCTGACCATGTCGGCACCCGTTTTGCCGGGCGTGAAAAAGAACCTTAAGACTTGCAACTTCCTTTCTAATATTCTGATCCGGGAAATTTCCCGGCGCCGAGGAAGTATGGAGGGGATTATTGTAGATCCTGTTCTGGGCGTGACAGAGGGTGCCACCAGCAACCTGTTTATTGTGAAAGAGGGGGTGCTTAAAACTCCGGCCGTCAATAATAGTGTGCTGGAAGGAATCACCCGCCGGGTTGTCCTTGAAATCGCCAGGGATCATAAAATCCCTATTGAAGAAGGCCTGTTGCTTACAGAAGATGTTCTAGCTGCAGATGAGGTGTTCATCACCAATTCCGGGATTGATATTGTTCCTGTGATTCGGGTGGACGATACATATATTGGCAACAGAAAACCGGGAATCCTGACCTGCTTTTTGCAGGATAAATTTTTAAAATGCGTTGAAGAAGCCCGTTAAACGTGATAGCTTTCCATTTCTTTTATTCTGGATACTATATTTATGAGCGAACAAAACCGTTTTCATGACAACCCGTCAGGGATGATTACCGACACTAAATATAATACGCATTGGCTTCCCAAAGATTCATGGGGAGACTTGGGCCAGTGGAGAACTTTTGACGAGGCGCTGGCATATGTCCGGTTGATGAATCAGGTTTATGCGGGAGGATTCAGCGATTGGAGGCTTCCAACAAAGCAGGATGCCGAGAATTTTTATGATGCGGACTTGAACCAGATAGACTGGGAGGAAGAAGTTATCCACATCGACTCATTATTTGTCACAAAATGCGCCAATTTCATGTGGATCCAAGAAACTAATGATAATAAGGAAGTCGGCCGGATCAACTTGAGAGATGGTGAGGTGGACTTCGTTGACCGCAATACCCGGGAACACCAGTCAGCAAGGATGGTGAGGGATATCAGATCCTAGCCCACATATTGCATGAGTAAACAAGTAAAAAAGCAGGCTTGATCTTTATTATCCCCCTCATCCTAACCTTCTCCCTCCAGGGGAGAAGGGATTTTTTGCTTCCTCTCCCTTGAGGGAAGAGGATTGAGGTGAGGGTGGTTTAATAATACTTCACCCTGCGCACAGCAATACTCATGCAATATGTGGGCTAGAATTCAGGACCGCTAGGATTTCTTTAACCCCCAGACTTTGTGCCAGAATTCCCTGGAATTCATATTTTCGTATTGGCCCGTTCTGTAAGTTTCCCCGCAAATTGTTTTTTCTTCGATCCTTTCATGGTCAGACCTGACAATGAGGACATCTATGTGTTTGGTGAGGGTAAAGCCATTGAATAGAGTTCCAGAAAGCGTAGGTTCAAGATAAAGAGGAAACTTCCGGGCATATCTGATTTCCCGGCACGGTTCATTTAGATCAACACACAGAAAATTTCTATCTACCCAGCACTCGATGGTTTGATCTTCGTCTTTTCCCGTGGCGAATATTTTATCTCCTGTCCGCACGGCATGGGCCGGGCGGGCGAATCCCTTACACCAGACTTTTCCTGAATCCTGAATCTTTTTCACAGGCTGAGAGTATTATTGTTAGTAGCAAAAAGCTATTGCTTTTGGGTCCAGCGTCACGCTGGTTTTGACTTGCGGCCCAATTTATACCATAATTTTGGCAATGATGACCCTTCCAACAAGGCATGAAATTCCTTGAGCGAACACTTTTTTAATCGTCTTGAAGATGAATTAAATTCCAGCCGGGATAAACATCTGTTTCGGGAGGTTCGGCTTTACCCTGAATGCCGGATTAACTTATGTTCTAATGATTATTTCCAACTACGGCATGACCCACGCGTTATAGCAGGTGCTAAAGAAGCCTGTGAAAAATATGGGACGGGGAGTGGCGCCTCTCCCCTCCTATCGGGTTTTCTTCCCTGCCATCAAAGTTTGCTCGACCAGCTTAAAAAATGGAAGAAAAAATCTTGTGGACTGCTCTTCAATGCTGGCTTTCTGGCCAATCAGGCAGTTCTCAAACATTTGCCCGGCAAGAATGATCTCGTTCTTGCAGACAAACTGATCCATCACTCCATGGCCCAAGCTCTCACGCAAGGTTTGGCGCGGTTCAAACGTTACCATCATCTGGATTTAGACCATCTACAGGAATTTCTGGATGCCCATTGTAAGGACTATGAAACCATTTTTGTGGCTACGGAAAGTGTTTTTAGCATGGATGGGGATTATCCTGATTTAAAAAAACTGGTCGAATTGAAAAAACACTATCCTTTTATACTGATTTTAGACGAAGCTCACGGAACCGGTGTGTTTGGTGAAACAGGTGCAGGCCTTGCGGAAGAAATGCAGGTGCAGGATCAGGTGGATATTATTATTGGCACGTTGGGGAAATCATTGGCCAGTATGGGGGCGTATGTTCTTTCAAATTCATTAACCGTCATTGATTTTCTTGTTAATCGAGCGGGGGAGTTTATTTATTCTACATTTTTGTCTCCACCCCAAGTGGGTTCTGCTGAAATCGCGCTGAAAATTTTACAATCCGCAGAAGCTGACCGCAAACACCTTCATGAGATGTCCACAAATTTCAGGAAAATCATGAAATTGAAGGAACAGGAAGAAACGCCCTCACCCATTGTCCCGGTAGCGATTGGCGATCCTGTCAAGACATTGGAACTGAGGAACACTCTTCTGCAACAGGGTATTATGGTGGGGGCAATCCGACCACCGACCGTTCCACCTCAAACTTCGCGACTGAGGATATCCCTGCACACAGGGGTCACCCGGCAAACCCTGGAGGAATTAGGGGGAATACTGGATCCATGGATAGCACCATAACAGCTGTTTCCGGATGGGCACTCCCACCAAAGTGGTTTGCTGAAGAAGTCGCTGGTGCTTTTCCTGGCTCGCGAATCCAAATAATTTATCCTGAGACCCCGGAAAGTCCTGAAGAAGCGGAAATTTTATTATGCCGATATCCTGCCGATCTCTATATAGGTTATTCTCTTGGAAGCCTGTGGTTGCTGAAATATAAGCATTTATTGCCTGATACCTGTATAAAGGCTCTGCTGGCCCCTATTTTATCATTTCTGGGAAAAGATGGATTGGGTGGCACCACAACGGAAACACAATTGAAATACCTGTCCAGAAGTTTGAAGCAAGGGTCGGATCAATCTATCGCTATAAAGAATTTTTTTTTATATTGTGATCTGCCATTTCCGGAAAAAATGATTGAAGAGATACCCGGCAGAGAGATATTGCTGAGGGGGTTGAATTTCCTGCTGACATACCAGGCAAAAGGAGAAGACGCCAAAAATTTTTTGTCCATCGTGGGAGAAAATGATATTTTCATTGATGGAGACGTGCTAAAGAAGCATATTCCTGATGTGGATATTATTCAAGGCGTTGGACATGCTCCAGGGAACTTGCTAAGGCATCTGGCAAACCGATTAAATTGGAAAACTCATAATTCATGAAAATATTTGGCATAAATTTTAATCATTCGCCCAGCCAAAAAAAAACCAATCACTGTCGCGATTTGTGATTTTAAGAAAAGCCAAGGGTTGTCTGTATCAAAGGTAGAGTCTTTATACAGTTTAAAGGAGTTTGATGCCTTTTTAAAACAAAAGGGCCTCTGGGGTTTGCCGGGGTGAACTTTCCTCTGGGCCAGCCAAATCTTTTTTTAAAAAAAATGCACCTGCCTGACAAATGGAACGGTTATATAAAAGGTATCAATCGTTGGAAGCTGGAGGGGTTTGAAAAAAAGGTAAAACAGTTTAAGACCAAATGGCCTTCCGGAACCAAAGAACCTTTGCGCCTGACTGATACCATGGCTGGGGCAGAAAGCCCGTTAAAACTAAATCAAAAGCAATTGGCCATGCAGTTTTATGAAGGTGAAGGGTCAACTTTCACCATAGAAATGTCCGTGAAGGTTGCACCCAAAGCCACCCTTCGACGGCGGGCCAGCGACCGATAATATCCTGTTTCTTTCCATTTTGATTCTACCGTATTCCGCATCAGAGTCGAGTCTCAAAAATCAGGAAGTGCTCTTTGAATACCCAGCATTTATTGAATGAAGAAAATTTGATAGATAGTTTTTCCAAGCATGCAAAAACATACGACCGTTATGCGCAACTCCAGAAATCGATGGCGGAAAGGCTCGCCTCACTTCTTCCCGTCCCATTGCCCGACAATGTTCTTGAGATCGGATGTGGAACAGGACTATTTACGAGACATCTGTTAACACAATCCGTAAAGCAACTTATTCTCAATGATATTGCGCCAGGAATGCTGGAAATCTTGAGCAACTCTATCACGTTGCCCTCAAGCACAAAAATATTCTCTGGAAATGCAGAGCGGATTCATTTTGAAAAGGTAGACTTGATTTGCGCGAATGCGGTATTTCAATGGTTTCGAAACCCAAAGGAAACCTTGAAAAAATTAAATCAGGCTTTATCGAGTAATGGAAATTTGATCTTTAGTATATTTGGTCCCGAAACACTTGTAGAGTTTAGGCAGGCCGCAAATTTATTGAGTCCTATTAAACTTTACAAAAAAGAAGTCTGGGCGAGAATGATTCGTGATTCGGGTTTTTCTATCAATTTATGTGATGTGGAAATTCGGAAAACATTTTTCCCCAGTACCATGACACTTTTAAAAAATCTGCAACAAATTGGTGCAGCGCCAGTCCAAATGGTAAAAACTGGAGAGCTTAGAAAATTGATGCGTGACTATGATGCCAGATTTTCAACAACACAAGGTGTTTATGCAACCTGGGAATTGTATTATTTTTCTTTGACCCGGAAAAATTGACCGGAATTGCCCCTGTTCTCCCAATAGTAAAGACCCATTCCTTTAAATGAAATGTGTGAAATGAGTAATTCCTTTCTAAATAGAAATCTTGCATCGTTAAAGAAAAAGGATTCTGCCTTATTTGAAAAAATCACCTCTGTCAAGAGTTCAAATTTTTAGGCAGTGACAAAATCCAAATCCGGCTCCCCTGCCCTCATTCATATTGATAGTGAGGGCCGTAAAAAGCAAATCGATAGTAATTATGATCCCGTGGGTGAAGCAGCCCGTTACTTGGGAAAATTTAAAATTTGTGAATCGATTAATTTTATTGCTATCGGGTTGGGTTTGGGCTATCAGGTTTCTGAGATCATTCAGCAAACTTCGAAGCAGGCAAAAATTTATATATTTGAAAAAGATAAGGATTATTGTCTGTTGGATGAAGAGTTTGCACGGGATCTGAAATTTTTGGATGTTTTGTCAGATTCTGTGGAGTATTTGCGTGTTAATTTTGAAAAGTCTCTGTCCCCCTAAATGCAATCAAAATTTTACCGCTTCAATCACACTGCTTCCCTGCCCCAATTCACAATATTTGAACTTTCCGAAGCCATTCTTCTTCAAGAGTCTCTCGGTTTCCTTAACGGTATAAGTTTTTCCTGTAGCCGTGAATAGCAACATGGTTAAAGAGAAAAGAGCGGCATCAAAGGGTTCTGTGCGATTATTCTTCAAAAACAAATCAACCAGAACGAACCGACCACCCTGCTTGAGAGATTGGTGGATTTTTTTAAACATTTTTGAGTTTTCTGATTCATTATAAATGTGGAGAATGTTTGAATACAAAATGGTATCCACATCCTCTCCAAACCCCACCTTAAACAGGTCCCCGGCTACGAAATCGAACCTTTTTATGACCGCTGAATTTTTTAAAATTGTTTTTGCGACTTTAAGGCTGGCTTGCCGGTCTATCAATACAGCTCGTGCGGATTTATCGTTTTTTAGAATTTCAGCCGAATAGGAACCCGGTCCCCCGCCAATATCAACCAGTCTGCCAACAGGTTTGCGCGTTACAAATTGTGCAAGTGGTTTAGAAAATTTCTTGCTCCTTTCATGCATTGCATGGGTGAAAGGTTCGCGGAAATTTGGGTCGTCATTCTCAAGTTCTGGTAAGTTCCTGCCATTTTTAATAACATTAATCAAATCGGACCACTCGTCCCGGTTCGCCTTACGTAAAAATACCGTTCCCCTCTTGTAGTGAGGACTTTGTTCACAGAAATGCTTGAAGCTCTCGGGGGTATTGGCGAAAGCTTTGCCCGTTTTCTTTATAGCGCCCATAGAAGCCAGTGCATTCAGCAAAGCCTCGGCCCCTCCAGAATGAAGGTGGGCTTTTTTTGCCAGAGCCTGGTACGTTAAAGCCTTCTTCCCCAAGTGAGTGAATATCCTGAATTCCAACGCGGCAATAAGAATATTGGCTTCTTCTAATTGGTCAATTTTATCAACAAACTGGTTAAAACTTAAAAAGGCCATAGTGTTCCAAGCGTCTCAACTTTCTTATTCCTCACCTTAATAAATAAGTATACAGAAAAAACTGATCTGCTTAATAAGACAAAAGCTTTTCCACTTCCTGCTCCAGACCATAGCCGGAACCAAACCACTTTCCTCGCAAAATCCCATTTCGATCAATCAGCAGAGTTGAGGGGGTTCCTTTGAGTTGATAAGCCTCAAACGTTTTTGCTTCATATTCTTTCTTTTTCAAATAAGACATCACCTGATTCAAAATGAGCTTCTGGTTTTTTTCCGGAAATGAATCAAATTGAGGAAAATCTTTTTTAATGAAATTGTGTGTGTCCAGTAAATAATCAGTTGAATGATACGGAACCACCCTGTCCCAAGCCACCGGAAAAGGTATAGAATACTCCAGGTGATTATTATTAAGCAGACCTCTGGAATTTAAAACCTCATGAGTTTCTCCCACCACTTCTCCAGAAACAATCAGTTTTTTTAAATTATCAAAATTATTGAGATGAAAATCTTCGAATGCAGTGGCCAATCCCCAGGTCAATAAGGGGGAGTTTCTAAATTTTTCCCGGACTTCAAGAACTTCAGGGAATCCATGAGTGAAGCAACCAGGGCAGTTAACCTGAAATACTTTTATAAGAATAGGTTTTCCAAGCTCATTACTGATATTATTTGCGGGGCCTCCCATCCATTCCTCAACATCTAAATCAAGGGCGGGAGAATTAACCTGCGGCATATGAGGGTTCATCGTTAACAATGTCAATCAGACGATGGATTATATTTTGCATTTTTTATGGCGGGTTTTTACCAAGGGCTTCTTCAAGTAAAAAAATAGCGCGGCTTTTTTCTCCCTGGAGATTATGAATGACCCCCAACATGAAATAAGAAATAAACCTTTTATCACCCTGGGCATAATTATACAGTATTTTCTGGAAATGTTTCGTAGCCCTGGGATAATTTTTTAAGCGGTAATAGGCAGATCCCAAGCCAAATTGGATATTGTCCTGCAAAAACTTGGGGGGGGGGGTTCTGTTTGTTAAGCTTCAAAAATATTTTGAGACTTTTTTTGAATTGACCATCCCGAAAGCTCTTCATCGCTGAGTTGTAGCCAGAGATTGAAAAAATAATAGGTGCTTTCACTTTTGTTAATTTTTTAAATCTTGTTTCCGCATCCATAAATCCGGATTTTGACATTTCGAGATCTTTCTGCATTCGTTTTCTCCGCTCCTGTTCACTTTCGATACGCTGGCCAAATTTTGAATTCATCGCGCTGATTTGAGGATCAAGCTGATTCGTGGATTCAAACAGGGCAAGTTCTCGATTTGAAAAGGTGGCATGGTTCACGAAAAGAATGCTGATTTCTTCGGTCAAGGCGTCCATCTGTAATTGTTGGGCCCTCCTTGCAGATAAAGCGCTTTTGTCAGGGGGGTACCAGGAATGCCTCTCCTCCGGATTTATGGGCCAATGGGTCTTTTCTATCGGCAGATAGCCACCGCAGGCACCCAAGAGGAAGGCCAATAATATTATGAGATAATTTTTCACTGCACTTTTCATCTACTGGCGTATATAATATTTATAAGTCATCCAACAATAGATTATCTAATTACTCCTTATTTATCAATCTATTAGCATATGAAAAACTACTATTCCGTTTTAGGCGTTCCCCAAGGCGCTTCTGACGAAGAAATTAAAAAAGCTTATCGTAAATTAGCCAGGCAATACCATCCCGACCGAAACGCAGAAGATAGTAGCGCGGAAGAGAAATTTAAGGAGGTCAGCGAGGCTTATGCGGTTTTAAGTAACAAAAAGAAGCGAAGCCAGTATGACCAGTTTGGCTCTGAGGGCTTTCACCAGAAGTTTTCTCAAGAGGATATTTTTCGAGACTTTGATATTAATGAAATCCTTAAAGGCTTCGGATTTGGGAGTGGTGGAGGAAACCCCTTTCAGGGGCAAGGAGGGGGTTTCGGCGGAGGTGGATTTGGCAATCCATTTTCTCGAGGGCGGCCCCCACAGCGCGAACCCCGGATTCCTCCGCTGAAGAAGGAATTCTCGGTCACTTTTGAGGAAGCGGCATTGGGTTGCCAGCGTACCATTTCCATTGCCAGAAATGGGGTCCATGAAGAAACCAATGTGAAAATTCCGTCTGGAATTGCACATGGAAAAGTTCTGCGTTTACAGGGTAAGGGGCATACCTCTCCCGCTGGAAACCGGCGTGGTGATTTGCATCTCCTCATCAATGTTCTTTCACATCCTCTTTTTCGGAGGGAAGGCCGGGATGTGGTGGTGGAAGCTGAAATAAAATTAACCCAGGCACTTTTGGGGGCTACGATCGAGGTTGAAACTTTGGATGGAATCAAGTCGGTCAAGATTCCTACTGGGACCCAAAATAATACCAGGCTGAGATTGAAAGAGGTCGGAATCCAGTTCCCATCCAGAGTTCGGGGTGATCAGTTGGTGCGAATTGTCATTAAGATTCCCAAAGAACTGACCCAGGAGCAAATTCCACATATCCAGTTTTTGCAGGACACAGGAATTTGACAGGGTGAAAAATCATTTTTCCTTCAGATGGGCGAATCCTATAGAGGTTTCCTGGCATCTTTTAAAATATCGCTTTTAATGGAGTCGTTTGTGGCGCGCGTTAACTTTAAAACAGACAATATAACCCATGAAGTAGAGGATGGGACTCCCCTTATAGATTTTTGTGATGAGGTTGAGGTTTCATTATCCTTCGGTTGTACAGAAGGAACCTGCGGGGTTTGCGAAGTTACGGTGGTGGAAGGAATGGAGAACGTGTCTCGCGTAACGGAAGAGGAAAAAGATTATTTGTTGCCGGAGGACCTGGAAGAAGGAATGCGTTTGGGTTGCCAGGTTAAAATTCGTAAAGGAGACGTGACGTTAAGCTGGAAAAAAGTAAAAGCAAAATAACAGGAGGCCTGCAAACCACTGTCTTTAATTTCACTCCCAACTCTTTTTACCATCCATTCCTTGATCACCTCATCCAATTTTTTAAGATTCACATCAATTGACCCTGAACAGATTTTACCGGCCATTTCCCCATAATTTAAGGCCTCGATGGTGTCTCCTGACTCCTGGCACGTTTTGGACATGTTCCAGACGGCCTTTGCTTCCATATATTGGTCGGCACTCTTTTTCCCAAGTGAACGTGAATGGCGAAAACAGATCAAGGATTTCTCAAAGCGGCTTATTTCCAAATAGGCGTTCCCAAAATTTTCCAATAAAGAGTACTCAAGAGAAAGGACAGCAAACTTTCTAATTTTTGGAAGACCGCGCTCGTACTTTTCAATTGCCTTGTCGTATTCCTTTAAGCTTCGATGATAATCCCCTTTATCTTTATCTTTATCTTCCTCTAGTTCAAAATCGCCTTCGGGTTTCAGCAGTGCTTTTTCTTCGCGGAGCCCCCGGGTCATCATTTCCGGGGGCAGATCGGGGTTCTCTTTTAAATATGAGCCCACAAGAGAAATTGCCAGCGGGGAATATCCGCAAAAATTATTGATCTCAGGCGCTGAATGTTTTGAATTTGGAGCCAGGAAAAAAAGAAGAAGCTCTGCTTCATCCGGAAAAAAGCTTTAAAGGGCTTGGCATACGATCCTGGGCTCGAAATTTTACTGGCAGAGGTAAAGATAATCAAGCTTGATTTTCCAGGCAACAGACGTTTGATCTGGCTTGGTTTGGAGACATTTTCAAGTAGCATTAAAAATCTCTTACCTTTTAATGCGGAGGCATAGCGCTGTGTCAGTTCAGCAGGGTCATGCGGGATAGTTTCTTTCGGAAATAATGCACGCAGTACATGCCCCATTGCCTTGTTGACAGGCAAAGCTTTATCGCCCACTCCCTTCATATCGATATAAAACTGAGCATCCGGATATTTCGGGGCCAACTGGTGGGCAAGCTCAACAGCCAGGGCAGTCTTTCCGGTACCCTTTTCTCCATACAGGCAAATCGGGCCACCCCCGTCCCAATTTATTCCCATTACTTCCAGGACAATGTCCTTTCTGCCAAAAAATGCAGAAACTTTCTTGGGAAGCTGGTTTCGAGACAATGCTGGAAAACTGCGGACAATGCCAAGATATATCATCAACATTTTGCCATTTTTCATATTTTACATGAAATTTCAATAATTTGTACCCATTTTTGGCCCCTCCCCCCATTTGCGGGGGATGTGGAAGAGTGTAAATCAAAAATCTTGCTCATTGTATTTGGTTGAAAAACCGTTAATAACCCTAAAGAAAACTAGCTTGACTTACAGCTTGGAATTCATTATAGTTTGCTTATTACACTCTTTAAGATAGTCCTGTGAGGCTATCAAGGGGAAAAGCGATGTTTGTATTAAAAAATATGTTATTTACCTCCCGCTTCGGCTTTATTTAGCCTTTGGGAGGTTTTTTTTTGCCTGTTTTCCACTTATGAGTTCAACACTTCTAAATACAAAAGATATTTCCCGCGCAGTCAGCCGCATATCTCATGAAATTCTGGAACGCAATCATGGTGCCGGAAACATAGCCCTGGTAGGAATTCGAACCCGTGGTGTTGTCCTGTCCCAGAGGCTGAAGGAGAAAATAAAGGAAATAGAGAATGTGACGGTTGACCACGGGGTTCTGGACATCACGCTTTACAGGGACGATCTGGCAGTAGGAATTCATAAACCAGAATTGAAAAAAACTGACATTTCTTTTGCTCTGGAAGACAAGCACATCATTCTCTGTGATGATGTTTTGTTTACCGGAAGAACGATTCGCGCAGCTATTGATGCCCTCATGGATTTCGGGCGTCCCTCTTCTGTCCAATTAGCGGTGTTGATAGACCGGGGTCATCGAGAATTGCCGATCAGGCCAGATTATGTAGGCAAAAATATTCCCACGGCCAAGTCGAAACGCGTTCAGGTTCTATTTAATGAGGAGGATGGTGAAGACAAGGTAATTATTCAGGAGCAGTCCAACTGATGCTTCTTTCAACTAAAAGCATATTAGACACAAAAGAATTGACGAAGCAGGATATCCAGCAAATTCTGGATACCGCAGAATCTTTTAAAGAAATATCTACCCGTGCCATAAAAAAAGTTCCCACCCTTAGAGGCAAAACCATCATCAATCTATTTTTTGAGCCCAGTACTAGAACCAGAACTTCATTCGAGATTGCCGGAAAGCGTTTGAGTGCTGATGTGATAAATATATCCGGCTCTACGAGCAGTACCGTAAAAGGGGAAAACTTGATTGACACGGCTCGAAACCTGGAAGCGATGAATCCGGATATACTGGTGGTTCGGCATCATTGTTCAGGCGCTCCTGCACTGTTGTCACAATTTGTGAACAGCCCGATCATCAACGCCGGCGATGGGTCGCATGAACATCCCAGTCAAGCATTGCTGGACCTTTTGACAATCCGCTCTCATAAGGGAGATTTGGAAGGCCTCAAAGTTGCGATTGTTGGCGACATCAATCATAGCCGGGTGGCTCGTTCCAATATTAAGGCTATGCAAACCATGGGTATGAAAGTCCGCGTTGTTGGCCCTCCACCACTTATTCCTGTTGGTATGGAGCGTCTAGGTGTGGAGGTGAGCCACAATCTTTCTGAAGCCATTAAGGATGTGGATGTAGTCATGGTTCTTCGTATCCAGTTGGAACGGCAAAACCAGGGACTCCTGTCAAGCCTGCGGGAATACTCAAACTATTTTTGTCTGACTTCTGAAACTCTGGCTAAAGCGCGTGATGATATTCTCATAATTCATCCTGGGCCGGTCAATAGAGGGATAGAAATTGCCCTGGATGTGATGGAGGGGCCCCGCTCTCTAATATTGAATCAGGTTACTAATGGGGTTGCTATCAGAATGGCTCTTTTTTATTTATTATTGGGGGAGAATAATGCAAACCCTAATTAAAAATGGCCAGGTCATTGACCCTGCAAACCAGATCGACGGTTCCTTTGATATTCTGATCAACAACAGAAAAATCGAAGCTGTTGCGCCTCGGGGGAAAGTTCCTGCAAGTAAAATAAAAGATGCTCAAGTCATAGACGCAAAAGATTGTGTGGTTGCTCCGGGTTTCTGTGATATGCACGTGCATTTCAGGGAGCCGGGTCATGAATATAAAGAGACGATCGAAACCGGTAGTGCCTCGGCGGCGGCTGGAGGGTTTTCCACCGTAGCGGTTATGCCCAATACATCACCCGTCAACGATAGCCGCTCGGTTACAGAATTGATCTTCTCCAAGGCCAAGAAAACAGGCTTGGTCAATGTTCTTCCCATTGGAGCGATCACCAGGGGTTTAAAAGGTGAAACCTTGTCGGATATGGGCGAGTTAAAAGAATCTGGATGCATTGGTTATTCTGATGATGGAAAACCTGTCATGGATAGTGAACTGATGCGGAGGGCATTAGAATACAGCCGAATGTTTGACCTCCCATGCATACAGCACAGTGAAATCCTGGATTTGACGCGCGGGGGGAGCATGAATGAGGGCATTGTCTCTACAGAATTGGGATTAAAAGGAATGCCGGTTGAAGCAGAAGACATCATGGTGTTTCGCGATATTTGCTTGCTCCAAAAAACAGGTGGGCGACTTCATGTGGCGCATATAAGCAGTGGTGGGGCTGTGGATTTGGTTCGCCAGGCCAAGGCCAAAGGTCTTCCTGTTACTTGCGAAGTTGCTCCGCATCATTTCACCCTCACGGAAGAAGCCTGCCGCAATTATGATACCAACGCAAAAATGAGCCCTCCGCTGAGAACCGATGAGGATATGGAGCTGATTAAGGAAGGTTTGAGAGATGGAACCATAGATATGATTGCTACAGATCACGCTCCCCATGATCTTGCCGACAAACAAGTGGAGTTCAGCAATGCTTGTTTTGGAATCGTTGGTCTGGAGACCGCTCTTTCCCTGACGCTTAAATTAGTCGATGAAAAAGTAATCACATTGCAAAAAGCGGTGGATCTTCTCACCCAACAGCCTTGCCGTGTTTTCAATTTAAATAAAGGAACTCTAGGGGTTGGAAAAGATGCGGACATTGTTATTGTTAATCCCGATACCCAGTACACCATAGACCCTGCAAAGTTTAAGTCTCGCAGTAAAAATTCCCCTTACAAGGGATGGAAGGTAAGAGGCAAAGTCCTTCATACCCTGGTGGCGGGGAAAACCGTATATTCTGCCCATAGTGAATGAACATAGATCGAATTCCTGAAAAATGAAGAAAGCATATTTAGCTCTGGCCGATGGAAAAGTCTTTGAAGGTGACCATTTTGGAGCCGAAGGAGAAGCTGACGCAGAAATTGTGTTCAATACCTGCATGTCCGGTTATCAGGAAGTACTCACCGACCCTTCCTATTGTGGTCAAATGGTGCTGATGACCTATCCGCTTATTGGCAATTATGGCATCAACCCTCAGGACTTTGAGTCGGACCGCCCTCACCTTTCCGGTTTCATCATTAAAGAATTGAGTGGCATCGCCAGTAATTGGAGATCAAGAGAAACGCTGGATGAATTATTGAAAAAATTTGGCATCATTGGTATTCAAGGAATCGATACGCGTGCTTTGACCCGGCGTATTCGTGAAAAAGGGGCTCAACAGGCAGTGCTGTCCACGGTACCCCAAGACCCAATAGAACTGGTTCGTAAGGCGCAGAATTCGTCAGGGTTAGTGGGCAAGGACCTGGTGAAAGAAGTGACTTGTCAGGAAGCCTATGACTGGGAGGAAGGAGAATGGGAAATTCTTGACGGCAAAACCTCTCTCAAGCCCGCGGTGGATAAAAAGAGCTTCGTGGTTGCCTACGATTTCGGAATAAAGAGGAATATATTAAGAAAGCTTGCGGATGCCGGTTGCCGTGTTCGTGTTGTTCCTGCATCTACTCCGGCCAAAGAAGTGCTGGCTTTAAATCCGGGCGGCGTATTCTTGTCCAATGGACCGGGCGATCCAGCAGGTGTTCCCTATGCCATTAACAATATTAAATTTCTCCTGGGTAAAGTTCCAATTTTTGGTATTTGTCTGGGACACCAAATTCTTAACCTGGCCTTAAACGGAAAAACATTCAAACTTCGGTTTGGGCATCATGGAGGAAATCAGCCCGTAATGGATATCCCCTCGGGGAAAGTAGAAATCACTTCCCAGAATCACGGGTTTGCCGTTACCCATGATTCTGTTGAGTCTTCCATAGATGTGACGTCGGTCAATTTAAATGATCAAACAATTGAAGGCATTCGCCATAAAGAGTGGCCCGTTTTTTCCGTTCAGTATCATCCTGAAGCCTCGCCGGGGCCACATGATTCCAGCCATCTTTTTCAACAATTCACACAACTCATGAAAGTGGGAGATTGATGCTCAAGGAAAATTTAGAGCAACTTTTCGAATTTATTGCCCAGCATATTCCCTCTGAACAAATCATGGAGGCAAAAAAAGAATACCAGAAGACCACTGGGAAAATCTACGAGGATGACAAGTCATACAATACGCGAATGGCCCTGTTTCTGGAATGGTACCTGCTAGATAATTATGTATCGGGGACTCACAACACTATCCTGGAAAATATAATTGAGGGAAACCAATCTGCATGGACTCCTGACCGCCTGGAAATTTGCAAAAACATCTCCAATAATATTCAGGCACTTTTTGAGGTTAAAAAAGTTCGCGACAACTCGGTAACGGTTTTAGATCTATTCAAAGATGAAAGGCACATGATTGCTGAGGAAGATTCAAAATTGGTATTTAGAAAAAATGATATTTTTCAAGGCCGGATTGTCCCTCATCAAGGCAAGTGGCATTTTACAGGATACTTCTGCTTTCACCCCAGTAAAACCCACCGATACATAAGAGGTGAAGTAAAAAAATTCTTTTTGCTCCAGAAATCCTGGGGAAAAGAACTTGCTGGTCTTGAAAAAGAATTATTAAAAAAGCAAAAAGGCTCTTTGAAAAATTCTAAATATATTGAAAAAATTAAAAGTAAAATCGAGCGCAGGGATTTTGACGCAAAGAAAGAGAGGTTAATAAAGGAACTATTGGCTCTGGAAGAAAATAGCAAAGAAATTGAAACCAGGACTCAGGAAACGGACAGAAAAATTGACCAGTTAAAAATTGAAACAATAAAGCTTGAAGGAAGAAGGTTGATTTCAGAATTGATCAATCGATTGGCTTATATGAATTTAAAGTGGGAACGCTCCCGGCAAATAGAAATTTCTGATATTTATAAAAACTAATGCCCAAACGAACGGATATAAAAAAAATTCTTCTCATTGGGGCTGGCCCCATTGTTATCGGCCAGGCTTGCGAATTTGACTATTCAGGGACCCAGGCCTGCAAATCGCTAAAAGAAGAGGGTTATGAAATCATTTTGGTAAATAGCAATCCTGCCACCATTATGACTGACCCTGAGTTTGCGGACCGCACTTATATAGAGCCGGTCACTCCCGAGGTGGTTGAAAAAATTATTGCGCGTGACAGACCGGATGCTTTACTTCCAACAATGGGCGGTCAGACTGCCTTGAATGTGGCTTTGGCTCTTGCTGAAGGTGGAGTTCTGGAAAAATATAGTGTGGAAATGATTGGTGCCGATGTTGACACCATCAACAAAGCCGAGGATCGAAATCTTTTCAAAGAAGCCATGTTTCGCATCGGGCAGAAAGTTCCACCCAGCGGACATGCCGAATCGTTGGAGGAGGCTTGGAAGATTGTTGAGGATACGGGCTTTCCTGCCATCATCCGTCCGTCCTTCACATTAGGGGGAACAGGAGGGAGTGTCGCCTATTCCAAGGATGATTTTGGGACACTGGTTGAGTTTGCGCTTAAAGCAAGCCCTGCCACTCAGGTGCTGATCGAAAAATCTCTCATTGGCTGGAAAGAGTATGAATTGGAAGTAATGCGGGATCTGAAAGACAATGTGGTCATAATCTGCTCAATAGAAAACCTGGACCCCATGGGTATTCATACTGGTGACAGTATAACAGTGGCCCCCGCTCAGACGCTTACCGACAGAGAATATCAAATAATGCGAAACGCAGCGATCGACATTATCCGTGAAATTGGTGTAGAGACGGGCGGCTCCAATATCCAGTTTGCCGTCGATCCCGAGACTGGAGAGATGATAGTCATCGAGATGAATCCGAGGGTATCCAGAAGTTCGGCTTTGGCATCCAAGGCTACCGGTTTTCCCATTGCAAAATTTGCAGCAAAATTAGCGGTGGGCTATTCTTTGGATGAAATTAAGAATGATATTACACGGGTCACTCCGGCTTCTTTTGAACCGACCCTGGATTATTGTGTGGTTAAAATTCCACGTTTCACGTTTGAGAAATTTTTAAAAACTGAACCTATTTTGTCGACACAAATGAAATCGGTTGGTGAGGTCATGTCCATTGGTCGTACTTTCAAAGAAGCCCTGCAGAAATCTATCCGATCCATAGAAACCGGGCTTTATGGTTTTGAGGAGAATTTCCGTTTCAGTCTGAACCAGATTGGTTTGTCCCCGGAACAACAAAAAGAAAAACTTCTGGCTGCTCTGATTCTGCCATTTTCAGATAGGCTTTGGCATGTTGCCGCCGCTTTGCGAAGGGATATCTCCATCGACCAAATCCACCAGATTACGGGCATTGATCCCTGGTTTCTCGATAATATCGATTGCCTCATCAGTTTTGAGAAAGAAATAATACAATTGGATGAAGTTTCTAACTTGGATGATGAAACCCTTTTAAGTGCAAAGAAAATGGGTTTTTCTGACATCTATCTGGCAAGGCTTCTAAATTGTAATGAAAAGGATATTTTTCATCGTCGAACTGAGGCGGAGATCTATCCCGTCTTTAAGAGAGTGGATACCTGTGGAGCCGAGTTCGAGGCTTTTACGCCCTATTTGTACTCCACCTATGAGGAGGAGTGCGAAGCAGATGTGACTGCAAGAAAAAAAATCATGATTCTTGGTGGGGGTCCCAACAGAATTGGACAGGGGATCGAGTTTGACTATTGCTGTGTTCATGCGTCTTTTGCTCTTAAAGAAGATGGTTATGAAACGATTATGGTCAATTGCAATCCGGAAACCGTGAGTACCGATTACGACACCTCCGACAGGCTTTATTTTGAGCCTGTGACCTTCGAAGATGTCATGAATATCGTAAGGGTGGAAAAACCGGATGGTGTGATTGTTCAATTTGGAGGTCAAACTCCGCTGAAACTGGCGCTGGATTTGAAGAATGCTGGAGTGCCTATTATCGGGACAAACCCCGTCGATATTGATCGCGCTGAAAATAGAAAACTATTTAAAGAAGTTTTGGAAAAACTGGGACTCCGCCAACCTGCGAATGGAACCGCTGTTTCCTATCAGGAAGCCCGTGAAATTGCTGACGAAATTGGCTATCCAGTGGTCGTCCGCCCTTCTTATGTATTGGGTGGCCGGGCTATGGAAATTGTTTATAGCCAGGATCGCCTGGAATATTATATGCAACATGCGGTCAATGCATCTCCCGAGCATCCAGTGCTTGTCGACGACTTCCTGGAAGACGCCATAGAAATAGATGTGGATGCCATTTATGATGGACAGGATGTAGTGATTGGTGGGGTGATGGAGCATATCGAAGAGGCTGGAATACATTCTGGTGATAGTGCTTGTTCCCTGCCCACATTTTCCCTTTCATCCACAACGATTAATGAAATAAAAATACAAACCTGCGCACTGGCACGGGAACTTAAGGTTATCGGATTGATTAATATTCAATTCGCAGTTAAGGATGAAGCTGTTTATATTATTGAAGTGAATCCGCGCGCTTCGCGTACAATTCCTTTTGTGAGTAAAACTATCGGGGTTCCTTTGGCAAAAATTGCCGCCAGAGTTATGGCCGGAAAAAGCTTGCAGGAATTAGGTTTTACCGAGGAAATTTCCTTTCCTCATATCGCTGTGAAGGAGTCCGTCTTTCCATTTAATAAATTTCAGGATGTAGATGTCTTGTTAGGTCCTGAAATGAAGTCCACCGGCGAGGTTATGGGAATTGATACTCTTTTTGGCCGGGCTTTTGCGAAATCTCAATTGGCAACTGGGGTTAAACTCCCCTTGGAGGGCACTGCTTTTATCAGTGTTAAGGATTCTGACAAACCAAAAACCGTTGCTATTGGCAAAAGACTTCAGAAGTTGAGCTACAAAATAATCGCGACACGCGGCACTGCCGATTATCTGGAAAAAAATGGGGTTAAAGTATCACCCATCAATAAAGTTAAGGAAGGCTCCCCGCATATTGTAGAAGCCATTGAGGCAAAACAGGTCGATATTGTTATCAACACAGTATTTGGCGAACAGTCGATCAAGGATTCATTTTCCCTACGGCGAAGCTCGCTGAACCTGAATTTACCCTATTGCACGACTATAGCGGGAGCATCGGCTCTAATGGGTGCTTTGAAATGTATCACGGAGAATGATCTAACGATTACCTCCATACAGGAGTATGGGGCGACATCTTGAATTTACTTCTGTCAGTTTACCTTTCTACCGACACCAAGAGTTGCACTTACAACTTGAATTCAAGAATAATTTCAGCCAAATTTTATTTTTCATGGGTTTTATGGATTTTAAAAGGCTTAAGTTATATTACATATCGACAGATTCCCTTAAATCTATATCCCCATTCCGGAAATTTTTAATCTGAGACGATGTGAACTTCTTATCTCATTACTTGACCCAACCTTTTTCAACCAGTACAATCCATCGGATGAAAAATGCTACTCCCATAATTATGTTGCTTGCCATGTTTTTCTTTCCTCATGTCCTTTTTGGTGCGGAGCCACCCTCGGATATGGTCCGAATCCAAGCTGGGTGCTTCATTATGGGTACCAATGACAACTATCTATATGAAGATTATGATGACAACACCAGGGAAAAACCAGCCCATAAGGTATGCCTGGATGCATTTTATATGGACCGATTTGAGGTCACGCAACAGAAATGGGATGCAGTGATGAAAATGAATCGTTCTGTTTTCCACAATCCGGAACAACCTATTACGCATATGGACTGGCAGGAAGCGCAAAAATACTGCCAAAAAGTGGGTCGAAGACTCCCGACAGAGGCGGAGTGGGAGTATTCTGCTCGTGCCGGGAGCCAGGCCCGTTTCCCTTGGGGGAACGAGATCGACGATGACTATCTTTGGTATGCAGGAAACTCACCTCGGAAACCTGCAAGTGTTGGCAAAAAAAAGCCCAATGCATGGGGGCTCTACGACATGGTTGGCGGGGTTTGGGAATGGGTGGAGGACTGGTTTTCCCTCCACTATTACCAAAATAGCCCGGCGAAAAATCCCGCAGGTCCCCCTCGTCAAAGTTTTAGGGTTATTCGAGGTAATTCATGGATGAGCGAAGAACAACATTTGCGTATTACGGCCCGTCATCGGGGCATGTCTGATCCGACTGAATCCTATTGGGTGGGTGTCCGGTGTGCAATGTCTCCCTGAAGGGCTAGAAAATTAATAAGTCTAATATAAACCGCCTATACCAAAAGCTTGCCAGAAACCTTTCTGAAGCAAAATCGGAGCTCGTATTCAAAAATCATTTTGAGCTTCTGATTGCGGTCATTTTAAGCGCCCAATCGACAGATCGAACAGTCAATAAAGTTACGCCCACCCTTTTTTCCTCATGCCCCACACCAGTCGAAATGCTGGCTCTGGGGCAGTCCAGGCTTGCAGGAATCATCAAACCCATAGGATTGGCCCCGGCTAAATCTAAAAATATTATAAACACCTGTAAAATTCTCATGGAGAAACATGATGGGCAGGTTCCTGGGTCCCGGGAAGAGTTGGAGCATCTGCCAGGCGTAGGCCGCAAAACAGCTAATGTAGTGTTGAATGAAGGATTCGACAAGCCTACAATCGCTGTAGACACTCATGTTTTTCGGGTCGCAAACCGAACGGGATTAGCCTACGGAAAAACTGTATTGGCGACCGAATTAAAACTTTTAGAGGTCACTCCTGAGAAATGGTTGAAAAATGCCCATCGTTATCTAATTCTCCATGGAAGATACACCTGCACGGCCAAGAATTTTGATTGCCAAAAATGTGTTATTGAAAAGGAATGTGGTTTTACTGAAAAAACGGCCGTTTAAAAAAAGTCATGAATTCTCCGCTGAATAATGTTGAAATAATTTTTAACAGAATAGGCAAGCAGTTGTCTGCTGAAAATGGGTTTGCCGCAAACCATTCTTTAGAAACACCGGATAAGAAATATTCTCTGGTTAAATTTATTCTGGGAGGAGGAAATCGGCTTAAGGCATTGATCTCAGCAGGAATTCATGGTGATGAGCCCGGGGGTGTGGAGGCCATCTGTGCTTTTCTTGAAAACAACCAGTTTGAAAAATTTGCAGATGAATGGGAGTTAACCTTTTTGCCCTGCCTGAACCCTTATGGCTATGAATATGGATCCAGGGAGAACCATGAAGGTAAAGACCTGAATCGACTATTCAAACATGATGCCCCGCCTTATGAAGTAGAGCTTTGCATAACCCGAGATTCTTCATCGCGTACGCTCTTCAGAATGACAAAATAGCTCTTTATTGTCATGCTGAGCTTGTCGAAGCATCTCGCTTTTCAGGTTTTTCGACTTATGCAAAGGTCTCCTTATGAAGTAGCATTTGCGAAATCTATTTTTGACAAATCTTATGATCTGACAATTGAGCTTCATGAAGACTTCATGAGTCCCGGATACTATCTGTATCAAAAGGGTACCCATCCAGAGGATGATCATTTGGGTAAAAAAATCATACAAACCGCAAAGGACATCATGCCGATAAATCTAAATAGAGAAATAGATGGTCGCTCTGCGCAAGAAGGAATTATGGTTCAGGAAACCGATTTCAAGTCCATGGATTGGTGGCCCATGGCTTTATATTCGTTCTTCAAAGGAACTAGAAGGTGCCTGACATTAGAAACCGCTACCAGCTTTTCGATGGATGTGCGGGTAGAGGCCCATTTAGTGGCTATTGATACAGCGTTGAATTATTTTTCCAGGAAAAAATAAAACTCAGGCGTTTTTATCTTTAGGAATAATGACAGGAATGACAATAGGCTCCCCAACGGAAAGCGCCCTAATATCTTTATCAGAGTTGTAGCTGCTCAACAGCCAAAGAGGAATGGTGTAATTCTCGTTGCGCATCTCCCATAAGGTCTCACCCTTTTCAACACTCCGAATGGTCAACTTGCTGATTTCGTAATTATTGAAAAAGTATTCCTGAATCGCCTTATGGTATTCCTGCCTTTTTTCTTCAAATTTGTCGGGGAGAGTCTTGGAAAAATTAACGCGAAGCTTATCGTTGACCGATATGTTACCCCGTTTCCCAATACGGTTTATCCTTCTCAATTCCCTTACCGAAAGTAGCGACCACTCGGCGTAATGGCTGAGTGTTTCATCAAAGTCAACGGTGATGGTTCCCATCCGCGAATCAGAATTTTCATCAGGAGAAAACGATACCGGTTTGAAAGCAGAACGATTTCGATTGATCTTATCAGTAGTGTTTCGGGCTACTCGAAGAGTACCTGATGAAACGGCTCTTCCCGTTTTAACTGTTGTAGGTTTTTTCGCGGTTTTTGAGGATTTTGCAACCTGCGAGCGATCTACCGTTAATTTAAAGTTTCGGGATGTTACAGTTTTAGATGTCAACTGAACTTTGTTATCAATAATCTCCTGACCGGGAACCTTTATTCTTTGCCCAGGATACAGAGCGTCAGGGTTCCGAAACCGGTTAATGCGGGTAAGATGCCTCACATCGGTATCAAAATGTTTTGCAATCTTGGAAAGATTGTCGTGTCTTCGAACTTTGTAAAACACAAGTTTTACGCGAACATTACTGGAATCCAGTTTAGCCAGCCGGAATGAAGGCTGACGCCGGGATTTTCCTTTTGGTAATTGAAGTACTTGGCCGATATAAATGCGATTGCGTCTTCCTATATTGTTGTAGCTCTTCAAGGATCTTACCGTTGTCCCAAAACGCAAAGCAACTCCCGACAGGGTGTCCCCTCTTCTGACGGTATACCATTTGGATCGCAATTGACTGCCATACTTTACTTTTTGTGGGATCTGGCCATAGCGCGCGACCATATTTTTCACCTTCCTGGCAGGAGCCTGGAAAACAAATCCTCTTGGAATCCGTTTTTCCCCATTTAAAACCGGGCGCCTGAGAGCAGGGTTTGCTTCTGCTATTTCTTCCCGCGACATCTTAAAGTGATTCATCGCAGTTCGAATGTTGATATAGTCAGGCAACCTGAAGGAAACCTTGTTGATCGGTCTTTTTATAACCAGATTAGGGAAATATTTATTCTGATTATTGACCACGTGTAGCGCCGCAAGGAACTCTGCATAAAAATTCTGCGAGGCAAAACCAAAGGTTCGGCTTTTATAGTTGTTTACTATTTCGACAAAGTTGCTTCCGAACCTTTTTTTTGCACGCTTCATTCCCTGCAAACCATGGTTATAAGCCGTAATTGCCAAAGGCCATGAACCCACACTTTCAAAATTCTTTTTTAGCAATTTTGCGGCACCATGAGTCGCCATTATCGGGTCCCGTCTCTCATCCACATCATACCCAACGCGCATGAACAAGCGACCTGTGCCACGGGTGAACTGCCAAATTCCCGCCGCTCCCGCGCTTGAATAAGCCCCGATTTGAAAAGAGGATTCAACATGCGGAAGGACACTCAGTTCCTTTGGGAGCTTGTATTGCTTAAATATTCTTTGAATTTCCCTTAAATACAGGCCTGATCGTTCAATGCCTTCCCGAAATCTATCTTTTTGGCCGAGCTGGGCGCGTATATTCCTAGATGCTCTGTAAAAGTCATTTCTCACCAACTTAAAAACTCTTTTTTCCTCACCCTTCAAGCCCGCCTTATTTTTAGTTTTTGCGATCTTGCGCAAAATAGTTTTGTATTTTGCTTTGATCTTCTTCAGCTTGCGCTCCCGCGCTCTTCGGGATAATGGCTTTTCCCCTAGATAGACAACTTCATAAATAATATCAAGGTCTCTAATATCATGGACCACTGCATGTTTAGTGCTGTACTCCGAGTAAATCTTCTTCCAAAATGCAACTTTGTTTTGAAGACCATGAGGGGTAGTAAAATGATATTTGCTCAGGGTATGAACTTCATGCGGGAGGCTGGCACTTGAATTTCCAGGAAACCAAGAGGCCGACAAGAAGACAAGGGAGACAATGAGGATTCTAATAGATTTTAGCAATTGCCGACTTTCTATTCTAAAAGAATTGTTTTGTAATATATCTTTTGCGACCAAAAAAAAAGACCGCCGGATGACAAGTTTATTTACTTTTGCGTTCCCAGTAAAAAAATTCAGTAACGCTTTGAATTCAAAGGATATCAAAGCCAAAACATCAGGTCAAGACAAATCGTGGCTCTGTCGGTATTTCATGGTTTTATTTCTCCCAAAGCATATTGTTGCTATGACACCAGATTTTATGAGGCTTGTTGTTTTTTCGGATATTCATCGTTCAAGTGATAGACCCAGGCGAGAAGTTCCCGATTATTTTATACAAGGATTCCGGAATTTTCTGGCCAACATCTATCTTTTCCAGCAATTCAATCAGGTCCTTAGTCTTTTTTGATGGGGATATTTTGTTCCTGGGCCATAGCGATGATTTTCTCAGCGACTCAGCCTTGCCCTTTAGCCGTTACTTTGGGTGCGCGGTCACTGCCCCGAACGTATTGAAGAGATACTGCAAAATGTTTTGTCCTGTTCTGTTTCATGTCTTGACATTCACCCGTGAGGTATTTTGACTAACCAGCAATTCGATAAGGCTGTCTTTTATGCGGGTGACAGTGGCATTTATCACGCGGTTTGGGGCTTCCGGTGTTTGAGAAAACTCTTGAACCCTAAATTGTCTGGAAATTGCTTTCCCTCTGGAGGTTGGGACGCAGAATTATAGGGGAAAATTCTTTATTTGCAAATGGTTGTGTGATAGATGGGGAATGCTGGTGGGGTCAGGCAACGATATTTATTTTCCCTCGATAAGGGTCTTCGGGAAGGGGTGGTTCATGACTGTCGTCTTCATTGAAAGACTGATTTTTCTTACGGACTCTAACACGTTTCTTGGCGTGGGCTTGAGGGTCGGTTTCCTCTAGGAAATGGGTAGGATCCATATCCTGCACCTGACTACGCTTCAACTCGTCATCCCGTTGCCGCTCCTTATCAGCCTGTTGTGCCGTAACATTGGACAGGGTTTGCAGGGTCTGCTGGAGTTTTTCCGTATGTGTTCCCATCTGCAGAATCTGCTGCGTATTAACGGGAGGTGTTGAAGGCATGATTGAGACCTGAATAATTAATCACAATGTGCACTAAATACAGGCAGCTAACAGGATAAGTCAAGGTCGAAGGAAATTTTACTTGACCATGAAATGGAAAAAAAAGACATCGGTAATTGTTCCGGTACCGCTTAATAGCAAAGCGTTGGAGGCAGTCAGAATTTCTTTTTTGATTCTCTCTTCGGTTCGGGATTGTTTAAGGGTAAAGTCGGCAGACCGCTTTCTTCCAAGAATATTATAAATATTTTTTCTCACCAGAGGAAGTACCTTGTTAAGGTCATTGTCCAACACAGCATTACTCAATAAAAGGTTTACAGATATGAATCGACCTGTTTCCCTACCCTCATCAAGAATAGGGAGAAAAAAAGGCTCCAACTTATAAATATGGACCTTTTTAACTTTGAACTCTTCCTCTTTCTTCAGTAATCTCCTCTTCGACGACCTGTTCCTCTAACGAAACCACCTCTTCCTCTTTATCTCCCATGAAAAAAAATGCCCCTGCCCCGATGACCAGGACTCCACCGCCAGAAATCATCAGGAGCTTTTTGTTCGCGAGAATTTTCTGGAGTTTTCCCTTCAGGCCACCCGCCTCAGCCTCTCCACCACCAGTATCATCTAAGAGGCGTTCAAGTTCCGCCGCCTCATCGGTAGATAGCTCCTCTTTTTCCTGGTCTTCAGCCATTTCTCATTGTCCGATCATATTAGTCTAAAGAATGTAACGGTATTATAGCCCAAGAACTAAATATCTAACTATTGAGTTATCTGCTCTTTATGAAATTTCAAGAAGTTTGGCATAAAGTTCCTGAACCCTTTTCTTAAGATCCTCCGGTTTCGATTCATTGTCCAGAATAAAGTCCGCATATTTGTTTTTTTCTTCAAGGCTCATCTGATTTTTGATTCGGGCGACAGCCTGGTCGTAGCTCAAGGAACCCCGGCTTAGAATACGTTGAACTTGGCAATTCTCACTGGATTTAACGACAATTACCTTGTCCACATTCTTATGGTTTCCAGATTCGATCAAGAGAGCCGCATCAATGATGACGATCGCAGAAGGGTCTGCTATCTTGATTTTTAAATATATTTCCCGCTCTTTCTCAAAAACTTTTGGGTGAAGAATTGCCTCTAAAGCAGATTTTTTTCCAGGATCCTGAAATATGATTTCGGCCAGCTTTTCCCGATCCAGATTCCCCGTAGAATTCAAAATGAGTTCACCAAAAAAACTGACAATTTCATTTAATGCGGGCTGTCCCGGTCGGACCAAATCCCTGCACAATTTATCAGCATCTATGATGCGGGCGCCCAGTTCCTCAAAAATTTTTGCGGCCAAACTTTTTCCTGAGCCGATCCCGCCTGTTAGGCCTACAAGTAAAGACACAAGGATTATACTTTCTTTGTTAATAGGTCGTCATACAGCCGCAGGAGTTTTAGAGTGATTGGCCCGGGTTTTCCCAATCCAACAGGCCGACCATCCAGATGTGAAACCGGCATCACCCTTTTAAGGGTTCCCGTCAGGAATATTTCATCGGCTTTAAAAAGTTCCTCGCCGGGCCATTCCCCTTCCTCCATATGAAATCCATTTTCTTTAGCCAGTTGAATCACCATTTCCCGGGTAATTCCTGAGAGAATTCCACAATCCACAGAAGGAGTGAGGATATGGCCTTCACAAACAAAGAACAGGTTACTAGTGGTTCCTTCGGTCAAATATCCCCATGGATTGACCATGATGGCATCCTGCGCCCCAAGCTTCTCCGCCTCCATTTTTGCCAAAACATTGTTCAAATAATTCCCGGTTTTAATGTTTGGATTCAAGGCATCGCGCGGGTTCCTTTTTATAGAAACCAATGCAACCCGAATTCCTTTTTCATAACAGGATTTCGGATACTCTGTCACATCCATCACCATCAAAATTATATTGGGGTGTTCACAGGATGAGGGATCAATATTAATTTCCCCAACACCACGGGTGACAATAATTCTTATATAAGATTCACAATTGCCCACTGCGTCCAGTGTGTATTCTAACTGTTCCTGGAACCATTCCTTATCATGCGGTATCTCTAATGAAATCGCCTCAGCCGAAGCATAAAGTCGAGTCAGATGCTTGTCTAAAAAGCAGGGCTGGTTGTTTAGGGTGCTAACCACTTCATAAACACTGTCGCCAAATAAAAAACCGTGATCCAAGACTGAAATATTCAGATGATCTTGGATTTCTCCATTAAAATTAAATTTTGTAGCCATCTTTTATCTGTGGAGTTTCAATTCATCCGATCTGTCAAAACGGTTACTTTTTACTAACCGATTTTAGGATCGCATTTAATTTTTCCCGGTCTTCGGGGGAATACTGATCCAGGGGTTTATCGTTATCCGGCAGTTTTTTCTTCAAATCATCAAACGTGTCCTTCAGCTTTTTCATTTCTTTTAGCTCGTTGAATTTTTCTTTCAGGGCGCCCGGATCCTGGCTTACAAAATCTAAAACCTTTGCCAAATATGGAGCGGTGTAGGAATCTTTTGTGAACTTTTTAGCCACCTCAGGAAAGAACTGCAACGGAAAAGTAATGGCAACCAGAATGACCACGCCTTTGACTAAACCTACAACGCCACCCAAAATCCTGTCGAGCGTCGAAAGATCGGTTCCGGACCAAAGTATTCCTTTGGCAATCTTGCCCATGAGAGAGATGATAATTGCGGTGACTATATAAATAGCTGCAAACGCTACTAATTTGGCTATTGGTTTGCTGGGAATACTCTCCATCAAAACCACGGCAACACTGCCTTGATATTTGACAGCCATTAGATATCCTCCAGCATATGCTAAAAGAGAGAATATCTCACGCACAAGCCCTTTCATTAAGGAGAAAATCAGGCAAAAACCCAGCACAACGGCAACAAAAATATCAAAAGAGGTCATTTGAATTTTTCCGAAGATTCATTTTCATTCACTAAGATATTTTCTGTAAGCAAAGTCTGATCAAAAAGTAATTTAAATGAGGATGTGAATTTGGCAGGGTTTATGGACATCTCTTCCTGAATTTGAACCAGGTCGAAAAACGCCCCTTCGCTGATTTCTTCCGGATTAATTCGAATCGCATCATCCGTGACGCAAGTATAAACCTGAACATGCTCCCCATAAGTCTCCTGACAGGCTGATATTTTAATGGAAGGCTTCAAAACAGCCTTTAAGTTAAGCTCTTCCCACAGTTCGCGATGGGCACAATCATCATAGGATTCCCCGGCATCGACATGCCCGGCCGAGGAGGTGTCCCACAGTCCCGGGTTTTCGTCCTTACAGAGAGCCCGCTTTTGCAAAAACAATTCTTTGCTGGAATTAAAAACCATGATATGAACGGAACGGTGCAATAATTTATTTTGATGAATATGCTTCCGGGTGGCCTGCCCTATTATGCGGTCATTTTCATCGACAATATTATAAATTTCTTGCTCTACGCTCATGGAAAATTAAACTCAATATCAAGTTTGGTCGGGACGCAGATAGCTTAATTGACGAGGGAATTCACCTTCTTCGCAATAATTATTCTGGGCTAAAAGTTTGGCATCATTAATGGCCTGCCGGGAACCTTCCAGAATTACTTTTTGATAACCCTTGTCAGCCAGAAGACCTCCTGCCTGCAAAAGACTCATAACGGACATTGCGTTAAATTTTTGTTCATCAATAAGCATGTGCAATTCCCCCTCATGATGGCGGGCAATTAAGGAAATATAAGTTGAAGGTCTGGCATGAAAACCCAATGGTTGTGGGATGGGAACTTCGGCTCTCACGATTTCCACAAATCCCTTCAAAATCTCTTTTACCAGCTTGTCGCCTTCCTGGAGATAATATTTGCTGTAATGGAAACCAAAATTAATAATTTGTCCCAGCAAGGCCTCTTTATTCACTATCCTTGAAATTTGCTGCTTACACTCTCCATGACGAATGTCATCTTCATGGCGCTCATAAAAATGACAAAGCCAGAGGACCACCTCCAGAAGATGAAGGGGCATGGAAATATACCCTCTCAAGTTTTTTAAATCCGCTTGGGATTGCTCCATACGGGTATTCTTGACATAGGTATCGTATTCGGACTGAACACTATGGACCAGTTCCTTAAACATACGCACGACCTTTTCATTTAATATTGAGGGGATAACGTGGCGAAACGTCTCAAGTTTGTCACTTTTTTCGAACCCTATCTTATTGATCATCTTTGCGACTTTCCGGTATTTTTGGCAGAGGTCTAATATTCTTTCCTGTTCTTCCTTCACTTCGTCTTCAAGAATAGTTCGTGGCAGGCGCTTATTGCTTTCTATATCATAAAACTCGTTCATTGAAAACAAGTCTTCGGGAATTTTTAAACCGTTTAACTGTCCTGTTTTGACAACTTCGGCCCTCAAACCCTGAATGGAAGTGTTCAGAAAATCGAGAGCCTTATTTGCCGCTTCATTGAAGGCCCGAAAATTTTCTTCTGATTCCCCGAGGCTATAGTAAGGGTACCGGTCCAAAATATGTTTTATATAAAATGCAGCAATAGTAAGATTGCGAATACAAGCGACATATTCCGAAAAAAAGGACCATGTTTTGTTTTCTCGGGCACCATGCTCATCTAGAACGCTTTCGAGATACTCCGTTTCCTGGATCAGACGGGAATATAACTTTCGGGAAATTTCTTTCCCACTTTCTGCCTTTTCACAAAATAAAGCACTGACCTTGAAAAATAGTTGGGAAGGTTCTTGAACAATCTGTAAAAACTCATCTTCAGAAATAATCTGAATAAGGGATTTGGCTTCCATCTGCTTTACAACTCACTGGAAAGTTTTGGTTTATTCAAATGTTAAGCGACCACCAATAGTATACCCGCATAGTGCGCGGGTTAAAAGGCCACAGATTTGATAGAAAATTTTTGAGGCAGATATTTTTGCCAGATTTCAACATGGGAATCCGGCCCGGATGGAATCACAAAAGGTATAAACTGGTAATCCGGCTTTCTGGGGAGGTGGCGTAATCGCATGTCCACTTCCAAAGGGGTTCGATCACCTTTTTTAAGATTACAGGTTTTGCAGGCAACGACTATATTTGTCCAGTTGGTTTTTCCCCCGCGAGACTTTGGCACCACATGGTCTACTGTAAGAGGATGGCTAGACGCTCCACAATACTGGCAAGTGTAATTGTCTCTTCGTAGAATATTTTTTTTGCTAAATGCCAAACCCTTTTTGCGATTGCGCCGAACCATTTTTAAAACACGTATCACGGTTGGAAGCTCGAAACTGGTCGAGGGAGTGCGCACAGTATACCCGGAGCTATCCAATTCTTCAGCCCTGCCACCAAAAACCATAGTTATCGCATGACGAGCACTGCAAAACTGGAGCGGTTCATAGGAATAATTCAAAACCAGGCTTTTGAACGAATCGAGCATGTTTCCAAACCTCGAAAGCTGGAATAACTTGATTTGTCTTACCAAACCCACATTAATCCGAAAAATTTTACCCTTACGCCATCACCCTGTCAATAGCAAGAGATACAAAAACGGATTTTACAGGATATTTCCAGTCCCCAGCCGGTTAGCCGGGTCCAGGCAAGCTTTAATTTTTCTTAGATCATTCAAACCATCTGGCCCGATCATCTTCTCAAAATATTTTTTTTTCAGCTTACCAATACCATGTTCTGCGGAAACCGTCCCCCTCCATTCTAATATCTGATCTACCATTTGTTCATAAACCTGTTTTGCCTTATCGATTTGAGATTCCTCCGGCAGAAGATTTATATGTATATGGTTATCCCCCAAATGCCCGAACATTACATAATCTAAGCCATTAACTTTAAGGGTTTTCTGATAAAACTCCATCATTGACATAAAAAATTTATCAGGAACAGCCATATCCGTACCCAGTTTAACCCTGCCAGCTCGGCTATTTTCCTCATTTATAATTATCGGGACATCATGTCTGAAATCGTGGAACTTCTTAATATCCTTTGCCCCCTGAGCAAACCAGGAATCATCAAGCATAATATTTTCTGCGCTTAAAAATTCATACCAGTTTTCCATTACCAAATCATAGTCCTTCATTTCAAGAACATCCTGCTCAAAAAACAAAGCCGCCCTTGCATGACTGGGTATGTTTGTATGTTTGCTTTTCAATTTTTCCAGAGCATTATGATCAAAATATTCTAGGGAACAGGGATCGATCTTTTGTCCTTTAAAGGATTTTATTTGGGGAATCAATTTCCAGCAGGATCGTTCCTCTGTAAAAAACAAAATTCCGCTCACAAAATCTGCCGGACAGGGTAACAAGCGTAGGACAATGTTTGTGAAGATGCCAAGCGTGCCGTCTGATCCAATAAATAAATCCAGCCAGTCCATGCCTGGGTGCACAAAATATCCTGCAGCGTTTTTGCATTCAGGGCTTCGGTAAGAAATATCCGGGAACACTATTTGGCTGCCATCCTCAAACTTGAGCGGCTCGGTAATTTTCAACCCTCGATTGAGGACAGTTTTCCTTCCATCCAGTAAAACCAGCTCAACCTCTTCAACAAACTCACGGGTGACGCCATATTTATAGCTCCGCGATCCAGAAGCATTAGTCGCCAGGGTGCCCCCCAAAGATGCCCATGTTTCGGTGGGATTGGGCGGGTAAAACCAGCCAGTAGGGATCAAAAAACTTTGTAACTCATTTAATGTTACCGCTGGGCCGACCTGTATTCTGCCCTCTTTCGCTTCCCCAATTTTGCTCAACAGCTCCAAAGAAACTATGATTCCTCCGGATGGAATACGAGAGGCGGTCAGTCCCGTTCCTGCCCCGGCAATCGTAACCGGACGGGTTTCATTTTGCAGGAAAATGGCCAGATCATCTGAAGTTTCAGGAATAACAACTTCTTCCGCACTTCCCCCGGAAAAATTTGAAGCATCCATTAGATATGGAGCTATGAATGCAGGTTCCGTTTTTCTGATCATTGGATTCTTCTAGAGGCGGGAGGATTCCATCAAACCATCTGCCTGAGGAGGTAAAAATCCCTGATAGCCGTTATGCCGCTCTATCAATTCCAGAACGGTAAAGGCCTTGCCCTTTTTGATTTCCGGCTGGGTAAAAATCTGCCGCAGATCTGTTTTTGGGTCACCCGCAATCTTGTCGGCAAACTCTATCCCATGGGTCTTCATTTTGTCGATGGCGTGCTCAATCTCCTCAACCAAAATGGCGATATGATGAAAAGATTGATCACCATGTGCATGGACCCAATCCGGGATCAGGCTGGACTCACCCCGCTTGCCCTCAAAAGCCTGATCGACAAATAAGCTTGGGTAACCTGGTTTTCTGTAAACCTTTGCCCACCAGCTATCGAATTCCAGAACGCCCAGGGACTGGTCCTCGGAAAAATCAAGAGGAAAAAGGTCTTCAGCACGTGTGTCTACATCGAGAGTCCGTAGAGTGCAGTGATCGATTAGGGGCATCAGGCCGACACCACAATTCGAGAGATCATTTGCCATGCAACGCGCAGCCTTATTTTCAGATAAGAACCGACTGATGTATTCAGCGAAAAAGACATCGGTTTGTTTATCCGATTCCATATTATGAGTTATCGCCAGGTGGAGAGTTTTCTTCATTTGTATCCTGTCGGCGTTTCTCTTCTATTTTTGGCTGATTGTGGATGAATTTCGCGTATTTGATCATTAAAACCATCATCCCCACAGAAAACAAAGCTGCCAATGCTAAAAACAGGTTATCCACTCCATCTCCTCTCAATAAATAAGGTTTACACTATTATATCACCACAGCAAAGGCCATGAAAGCGAGAGAGTAGCCAATTCTGGGAGTCCAGCTTGACAGTTACCTTGAAGTCTAAGTATCCTGCCACTAGCCGTGGAGGTAATGAGCCCGGTCTAGTTGGGCAGAGAAAATTTTGCCCGCCAAATAATAATATCGCAATTTACCTGCGGAGGTTCTCCGCTAAATCTGTTGTTAAGGATCATACATTGAACGCGACTACAAAAAAATCAATAGAAGTGGATGGAGTCACCCTGCATTTAAGTAAGCCCGATACCACCCGTTCCGAGTGGATTGGGCAGGAAGAAGTCCTCAAGCAAATTCAGGCCTGCTGGATGGTGGTTTCTGAAAAGGACTTTCCCCTGTCACCAAGAATCACAGGAATGCCAGGAACCGGAAAAACTACCCTGGCAATGGTAGCTGCGAATCGAATAAGCCAGCCTCTATATATATTCCAGTGTACCAGCGACACCCGCCCTGAGGATCTTTTGATAACCCCGGTTCTCTCAGAACAAGGCAAAATTTCTTACCACGCATCTCCGCTGGTAAGCGCCATGATTGAGGGAGGTATTTGTATTCTTGATGAAGGCAACCGCATGAATGAAAAAAGCTGGGCCTCGCTGGCTCCCCTTCTCGATCACCGCCGCTACGTAGAATCCATTATTGCGAGAATCCAGATTCACGCCCATAGTGAGTTTCGCGCCTGCGTGACCATGAATAACGACGAGTCCACCTTCGAGATACCAGATTATATCCTGTCGCGTTTGCAACCCACCTTGCAGATGACGATGCCCAGTTATCAGGATGAACTGGCCATACTGCGATATCACCTTCCTTTTTCAGAGGAAGAACTTTTAAAAATGACCGTGGATTTCCTGCAAAAATCACATCAATTGGATCTGGACTTTTCTCCCCGCGACGGGATTCATATCCTTCAATATGCGCTGAAGCGAATCAGTCAGGAAAAAGACAGTCCGCTGGCCAAAGACACAATCTGGCAAGAGGCCATCAGCAAAGTTCTCGGCGAAGAAGCTCTCGACCTGGATACTCTGGCCGCCCGAAACCGCAAGGCTCTGGGAGAAGAAAGGCTACCTATGGGACTGGGAGATTTCTTTTTCAATGATGACATCCCCTTACACCCCGACAGTGACCAATAAAGATTTAAAGCCATGAGTCAGGCCCTCAAACTTAGTGATCGTATTCAATTTTTACCTGTGATCCATGGTAGCGGCAGCTTTGCGCGGGAAATACGTCATCAACTCTTATCGCTTTCTTGCGATTGTCTGGCGGTTGCGCTTCCTCCTGAATTCAAGCAAACAGTTGAAGAAGGCATCGAAATTCTTCCGAGCATTTCCCTAAGCTGCCAGGATGAAAAAGATGGCGGAATGAATTATGTGCCTATCGATCCCAGCCAGCCCATAATTATGGGACTGCGTGTTGCCATGCAGGAAGGAATACCGCGCCATTTTATAGATTGGAGTACGGAAAATTATGAAAAAAGAAGTGTCGATTTTCCCGACAGTTTTGCCTTGAGTAATGTGCCCTACGAAAAGTTTGTCAGCACCCTGCTTTTAACCCAAAAGCGACCGAGAGATAAAAGCCAGCACTTCTGGCGGGCACGATGGATGGCTTATCAGCTTCATCAACTGGAGATGGAATATTCTAATATTACCGTCCTATGTTCCATTTTGGACTGGCCTTGGATCAAGGAGGCTTATGATGATCGGTTGGAGGTCATTCCTCCTCAAAAAGCTGAAGGTCTGCCGGCATTGTCTGGCGTGGACAAAAACACCTTATTCTTTGCGCTCACCGAATTGCCCTACGTGACTTATTTGTATGAAAAAAAGCGGCTGGAACTCAGGCCTGACAATAACGCACCGGTTGACGGGGTCAAAGAAATCCTTTTGCGTGCTCGTGAACTATTTATTAAAAAACACAAAATTCGTTATCACAACCTGACTTCCCAGACTTTTCAAATCCTCTTGCAATATATTCGCAACCTGACTTTAATGGAGTCTCGACTCCTACCCGATCTCTATACACTGGTGAATGCTGCCAAACAATTCGGTGGGGACCCCTTTGCAATTGCGGTTTTGGAAGCGGCTAGGGAATATCCCTTCGAACCTGCCGATAATTTACCAGAGACCCTTTCGCTGGGCATCGATCAAGCTTTACCGGATGAAGAAGACGCCAAGCCGCTCAGCATGAAAAATCGCCTGTCGGAAACCCATTTTGAATGGCGGACTCTGAATTTAAAACCCGAGCCGGACATCAGGTCGCAGGAAAAATGGCAACACCGCTGGGATCCTAATGGGCAATGTTCCTGGCCACCGGAAGATGAAAAAATAGAAAACCTGAACACCCATGTGCGTGAACAAACCAAGCTTTTATTGAGTCACGACCTGGCCCGGACCGAAAAATTCACCTCCTCTGTAAAAGATGGCATAGATATCAGGGATACTCTGCGCCACTGGTATGAAGGAGATATTTATGTGAAAGAAATTCCCCCTTCCCGAGGGCAGGTTGAAATCATTGTCTTTCTTTTTGATCCAGAGCCTGAGCCGCACAAGTATAATTGGCGCCAAACCTGGTACGCAGAGCATGACAAAGAGTCCACCCTATGTTTTTTTGCCACCCAATACATGGACGATTTAATCGGACCGGGCATTGGCCAATCCACTTATGGAGGATGCATGATGATTTATCCTCCCCGCCCTATTCCGGATATATGGCAGGACTCCCGCATTCGTTTTTCGGAGACCCTGGAAGAAAAGCTTCTTGAAGCGGCTTTTTTTCACTCCAAGGAAAAGCATGTCACCGTTGTCGCACCCTGTGCACCGCGGATAACCTGGCGCAGGCTGGCCAGAAGATACGGTAAAAGAATCATTCATATTCCCCTGAAACGATTTTCCAATCAGACGATTGAAAAAGTAAGGCGGTTCCATGTGCTCAACGGAAAGAATATTCGTTCTTACGCGCAACGTTTCATTCAAGATCTCTAGCAATACATAATCTATTAATTAATTGGTTTTACAAGATACGATTGCACCCCATCAATCAGGGTCTTTTTTTCGGTTGTTTCAATTATTTCCCGCAACATCCTCTTACCCCTGCCTATAGAAGACAAGAGAACAACTATTTCCCATTTTTTGACGCTCAATTTACTCTCAAAATCACTATGGTTAGGATTTAAATATGGATTCAAATATGCGGAGGGAATCTTTGAAGTATCGCTATTTACCATCACCGTGCGGAATAGCGTTCTATGCCTTGGTGCCTTTAAAAATAGATTTAAAAGAAAGCCTTCATTGCCGCCCATATCAATATCAAAAATAGGAGGAAATACTATAAAAATAGTAGGCGGAGCATCTGAGTTATTAATCAGTAGGGATGTATCACCAACAGCACTTGGATCTTCAATGGCATAAGTTTCTATTTCACCCTTGAGGCCAACCACTTGACTTTCATAATCTAAGTTTATATTTCCAGGGGCCATTCTGGACAGCTTCATATCCCATTCAAATACTTGAAAACTACCAAAAGATTTAATTAATCTTGTAGACTTTTCAGGAATGATGACCTCAACATCATTAAATACGAGGTGGTTTGTGGAAGACCCAAGGAACGACAGTGGAAGACCCAAGGAACGACAAGTGTAGTATGCCAGCGGAATAGCCAGAACCCCTGCTATTAGAGAGGGAAGGCGAAAACTCACTTCATGGTCACCAAAAATCAACAGACAGAAATTGGATAGAATCGAAAAAAAAGAGTGCTGGTTTGAATCGTAGTAATTTAAAAGAAGTTCTGAAAAATTAAGATGTGCATAATGATTAAAGGTTATGGCCTCATCACCAGCCAAGGGAGAGCCGATGGTAAAGAGTCTGAGAATTAAAGCTCCCAAAAATAATGCGAGCAGCAAAATTTTTTGATAATTCTTGTTTTCACCAATTAACATAGTTGTTATCTTTACTTTGGAGCTTAAGTGTTCCACTATTGCTGACAGAGAATTGTACTTTTAAGCATTAAAAACTGTAGAGACATTAGCATAATTTTTTAAAATATCCATTTCCAAAAATTTCATTATTTAGCGACTCTCTGAAAATATGGCCCCTGAAATAAATATTCGTGCAGCTCACAAGGGTGACCTTGCCATATTGGTGCAAAACAATCAGGCTTTGGCACAAGAAACTGAAGCTTTAGAGCTGAACAAAGAGGTACTGCGAGAAGGCATCGAGCAGGCATTAAATCGGGAGGAGTGCCATTATTTCGTTGCCGTGATAGCCGGAAAAGTTGTTGGGCAAACCATGATCACTTGTGAATGGAGTGACTGGCGCAACGGTATTATTTGGTGGATGCAAAGCGTTTACGTACATCCCGATTACCGCAAACAAGGAGTTTTTAGCACCCTGTTCAAACATATCGAAGACCTTGTCCGCAGCCATCCTCAAGTAAAAGCATTACGGTTGTATGTCATGCACAATAACAATACAGGGCAACGCACCTACCAAAGTCTGGGGATGAATGATTCGGGCTATATCGTTTTTGAAAAAGAGCACTTCACCTGAATGAGTCTTTCAACGGACTCAATTCAGCCGACCTGGGGGAGGCGTTTCCAAGGATAAAAAATTACTATGAAGCGGGGAGTTACGAGAAAAAGCTTCCTGAACTGGATCAGGGAAAGCCCGGTCGCATTCGCTGAGATATTTCATCACCGCTATCATCCAGTCTGATTCATGCGGAGAATGAATAACGGCAATATTTTTGTCCTCATAGTCCCTGCAAATTTGATCCGATGCCTGACTGGTTCCGGGAAGGGTGTCCCTTTTTTTTATAGTAAGCGGACGAAGCGGATCGACATGGATGATTTTCAGCCCCTTGTATTTTCCAGGAACATCTTCTTCGATAAACTCTTCGATGGGGATGCCATTGACATTGGTGAGTCCCGGTTGTGCCAAAGATGCAATGTAAATGGGGACCCTTTTTATGGATGCCTGTTCGGCGTAGCCCTCGCGAAGAACCGTCTCATTTTTATCTGTCTGGCCAAACACTACAAAGTCCCAATGTCCGTAGGTCAACTGCTTCTGTTTTTGAATGGTGACGGTGTTTTCATAAGCCTCAACAAGTTTTTCATAAACTTTCTGGTCGCTGGTTCTGACTTTAATTTTTGGCATTTAATATCCTGATAAAAAAGATTCCAAGCACAATTATAACATGCCCACTTCTTCAGGAGGAAATTAGCAATAACTTTATATCCCTCCGGGGCACCATATCCAGGAAGGGGTACCACAACCTCACGCTGAGTGGAAATATTTTGTCTCCATTCACTCCAGCTTTGCTATACTGCTCAAAGTAAAGCCTCTTATACACGCGTTCAATAATTCCCACCTGAACCGAAACCCTGAATGGAAAGCAATAAAAAAATAAGTAAAGCGGCAGGCGTTGTAAGCGGGATGACCCTGTTGTCCAGGGTTTTCGGGTTCCTGCGTGACATGGTTATTGCTATGGCATTTGGCTCCTCGGCATCTGCCGACGCTTTTTTTGTCGCTTTCCGAATCCCCAATATGCAACGCAGAATTTTAGGCGAAGGTGCGGTGACGTCAGCTTTCATTCCTGTTTTCACCGAGACACTGACTCAAAAAGGTGAATCCGCCGCGTGGAAATTGACCGCTAACTTGTTCAATATTCTTTTTATTATTTTATCCGCAGTATCCCTGTTGATCCTGATATTTTCTCCGGCCGTGATAACGGTTTTTGCCCCCGGGTTTCTTGACGAACCCGATAAATTTAAAATGACGGTTAATTTGACACGCTGGATGGCCACTTATCTTTTCTTTATTGGTCTTGCCGCCTTCTGTATGGGGATTTTAAACACCCTGAAAGTTTTCGCCCTTCCAGCCGCAACCCCCATTTTGCAGAATGTCAGCATGATTATGTCGGTTCTCATCATTGCTCCATTAATGGATGAGCCGATCATGGGACTGGCCATTGGTGTTGTGGCAGGAGGAGCCCTGCAATTGTTGATTCAGCTTCCCGCCGTGTTGAAAAAAGGCATGCGATTTGAAAAAACTCTTAACTTCAAGCAGGAAGAAGTCGTCAAAATCGCCCGGCTGATGGGACCTGTTGTATTGGGCCTGGCTGTTTATGAAGTTAATATCATGATCGATACCCTCATCGCTTCCCTGCTTCCGGGCGGATCGATCTCATACCTTTATTATGGCAACCGACTGGTGCAACTGCCTCTGGGAATATTTGCGGTAGCCTTAGGGATCGCCCTTCTTCCTATGTTATCGGGTCAGGCCGCAAAGGGTGACCTGAAAGATCTAGTCCAAACCTTGGGCTTCAGCATTCGCCTCATCCTTTTTGTCACCATACCCGCTACGGTAGGATTGATCATTCTGCGTGAACCCATCATCAATACCTTGTGGGAACGGGGTGAATTCCTCGCTTCCACCACCGAGGGCACTGCCATTGCCATACTTTATTATTCCATAGGTCTGTGTGCTTATTCAGGAATTAAAATCATCGCGCCGGCTTTTTATTCCCTTCAAGACACCAAAACTCCGGCTAAAATTGGCATTTATTCCATGATTCTCAATACGGTTTTGAATCTCATTTTAATGGGCCCCTTGCAACACGGAGGGCTGGCACTGGCCACTTCCCTGGCGGCTTTATTTAATGTCGCTTTGTTGATCTACTACTTAAGAAAACGCCTGGGCCTGATGGGTGGAAGGAAAATACTGCGTTCGACTATTAAAATGTCTGCTGCGGCAATAGTCATGGGTGCCATCACTTTTCTTTGCAGGGAAAGTTTTTTCCATGCCGGGGATCCCCTATCCATCCGACTGTTTGTCCTGACTGCTTGCATATCTGTCGGAATATTGGTATATGCCTTAATCTCTCACTTGACTAGAAATGAAGAATGGCGTTTTCTTCTGGATTTGAGAAAGAAAAAACAAATACCCGTTTAACCCGCTTTTGCAAACACAAGATAAAGGATAACCCTCTTATGATCGTCACCTGCCTGGATTTGGAAGGAGTTCTGGTTCCTGAAATCTGGATCGCCTTCGCTGAGAAAACTGGCATTGAGAAGTTGCGTCTCACCACGCGGGATATCCCCGATTACAATGACCTGATGCGGGGGCGACTCAAAATTCTTGATGAAAACAATCTTAAACTTTCTGATATCGAATACGTCATCGGAGGTATTGCCCCTCTTCCAGGGGCGAAGGAATTCTTATCCTGGCTGGAAAGCGAATTCCAGGTCATCATCCTCTCTGACACCTTTAACCAGTTCGCTGGGCCTTTGATGGCACAGCTTGACTACCCCACCCTGTTTTGCCATGACCTGATTGTTGATGAAGCCGGACGAATTGCCGATTACCGTTTGCGGATTTCCGATGCAAAAACCAAGGCAGTGGTGGCATTGAAAGGGATCAATCTGAAAGTCATAGCCGCCGGAGATTCTTACAACGATATTGGAATGCTGAAAGAAGCAGATGCTGGGATTTTGTTCAGGGCTCCTGATAACATTGTGGAAGAATTTCCCCAGTTTCCGGTGACCCAAACTTATGAAGAATTTAAAACAGCGATCCTTGAAGCCAGTAACAAACTGGGCGACTGAAAAGATTATTTAATTTCAGAATCAAGAAGTTTGTTACCCACCCATCCGGTCCGAACCTGTTCTCCATGCCTCGGTTTTGAACGAATTTTTGACCACTTGCCTTTTTTCTCCAGGACTTCAACCTGAGTGCCTTGAGTCAGCACAAAAAGAACTTTGCCCTTCTTTGTGCTGGGTTTGTCACGCAAATTGGCAAAGCTCACTTTAACCTTAAAAAATAATTCAAAATCTTCGTCTTCAGCAACCTTAAGGGGAACTTCGGCAGTGACCGTTTTCTGAAAAAGGTTTTGCAGATTGATGTCCAGCTTGAATACAGCGATCACAATGAAAATCAGGGTTAGCAGAGCAATACGCGAAGAAGCTTGGGAAACATTCAAGCCTTTTTCGGGGTCGGGTTCAGGAGGTACAGGAGGATCGCATTGGACGCAATAAAAGCCCGGAGCAGGCAGAAGGGTTCCGCAAGTATCACAGTATTGATATTTGCGCTTCATATTAGGATAAGTGGTCTTGCTTGTAATCGGGTTCATCCCCCGCCTTTTAATTGAGCCGATAAATTTGACGGTATTTATTTTTCAAATAATCGAGAAAACTTTCCGGATTCAAATTTTCCCCAGTGACCTTCTTAACCAGATCAGGAACCGATAGCAACCTTCCTTGTTGATGAATCTGAATACCCAGCCAATCCCGCACCGAAGCCAGGTTTCCCGCTTCGACATGTTTTTCAATATCAGGCTGGGCTTGGATCAAAGCTTGATAAAACTGGCTGGCATAAATTGCCCCTAATGTATAGGAAGGGAAATAACCAAAGGCTCCCCCACTCCAATGCGTGTCCTGCAAAACTCCAAGTGTGTCCGTTGGCGGTTCCACGCCCAAATATTCTTTCATTTTAACATTCCATATCTCCGGCAAATCCTCAACCTGAACCGATCCGTCAAATAAACCTTTTTCCAGTTCATAGCGCAGGATGACATGCAGTGGATAGGTCACCTCGTCGGCTTCCACCCTTATTAGCGAAGGTTGGCTGACATTAACCCCCTCATAAAATTTTTCGGAAGTCACGTCTTTGAAATTTTGTGGGAATGTTTCGGCAAGCAGTGGCAGGTAGCGAGTGCAAAAGGGTCTTCCCTGCGCGATCATGCGTTCCCAGAACAGTGACTGCGATTCATGAATAGCCATGGTGAGTGCTTCGGATACAGGCAGATCACGCCCATTCTGCATGCGCCCCTGTTCATAAAGTCCGTGACCGGTCTCATGAATGACCGCATATAATGATTCGACAAAATTATCTATTCGGTAGCGAGTAGTAATGCGGACGTCTGTCGGATGACTGCCCCCGCAAAAAGGATGCACCGAAACATCCATCCGGCCTTTGTCAAACTGGAACCCCATCTCTTCGCTGATCTTGCGGCCTAACGCTTCCTGTTTTTCAATGGGGAACCGGCCTGATAAAAAACCCGTATCGGGCTGGTAGTCGGACTCTTGAATGGATTTTATCAGTGGAATCAGTTCCGCTTTAAGCCTGTCGAAAACGGGGGTGATGTCCTTCTGAGTAGTGCCTCTTTCATAAATATCAATATTGGCGTCATAGGCTTCCATATCGGGGAAAACATGGCCAGCCCACTTTATTTTCAAATCCACCAGGCGTTTTAAAACCGGGGCAAAATCGGAAAACTTGTTTTCAGCACGGGCTTTCACCCAGATCTGATGAGCTCGGGAGGACAGTTCCGCCAACTCTGTGACCAGTGCTTTGGGAATCCGTGTAGCCATGTCGAAATCCCGGCGGGCCTCGCGGATATTGCACCATTCAAAAGCAGTGAATCCATTTTCATCGGCATGGGGGAGACGATCGAGCAACTTTCCCATTTCAGAGTGAATGGTTTTTTCGTGAAGAACCCCGGCCAAAGCTCCGATCTGCTGGGCTCGGGATTCTGAGGCTCCTGCAGGCATGATAACCTCCTGATCCCAATGCAGGATGCCCATGATCCCGCCTAAGCGGTTGTTCTCCTCCAACAGGTGAACCAGTGAAAAATAATCTTCTCTTAGACCTTCGTTCATGCCGTAATACGCCTCCAGGAAAGAACAGATCGGTATATAAAATCAGTTAATAGCATAGAGCTACCAGTTATTGTTGACTTTGGTCACGGACAATACGGATGTTCCCCGAATCCATGATCAGGACTCGTTCTCCGGCTTTAAGCTCCTCATCATTAACTTGCACAACGGCGTACGGTTCTCCCTTATCCGGCTGGATGATAAATTCCGATGCGGTGCCACTGGTAATCAGGTCTTCGGTGGCATGGCCCAATAATCCACCTACAACAGCCCCGCCTACCGCGCCCAGCGCACGGGTCGCCGTGCTTCCTCCCAGAGTGGAACCGGCAAGCCCACCCGCGGTGGCCCCTACTACAGCCCCAGCTCCTGACTCTGTCCCCTTTATCTCAACATCTCTAATGGAAAGAATGACTCCTTGTTTAAAATATTGAGGCGAACCCATTTCACCACGCTCATAGGTAGATCCGGAATGCATGGAACACCCGGAAATTCCCAGGAGAAGGGTCATCAAAAGAAAAACCGTGAAATTTTTATACATGGCGCACTCCATAAAAGGTTCTCTGATATACTTCATGAAATTCCAACAAGCGTATCATCGACAAAAGACAATAAATGCGTTGACGCTGGTGGGATTTATTAATTTCCTGCTTATTAATAGTATCAAATCCTGAGGTATATATGGAACCCGATAACGAAACTCCCGAAACGGTCCAGGCCCGACTAGATGTTTTACGCAAAGGCATTGTCAGTGAAGAAAACTCCGTCAATTATTACCAGACCCTTATAGATAAAACCCCTGAAGATTCGGACGCTAATATTGGGATGCGGAGGATGTATCAGGCCTGATGCTGGAAGAAAAAAAGCATGTGGAACGTTTCCGCGAGCTTATTCGGGAATGGGAGCAAAAACTTAAAGAGTTCTAGATATCGCCTCATATTCTAGCTGGATTGGTAAACGCCCCCTCAAACCGCTTTCAGTTTACTCAATTCAGACCGTAATTGGTATCCTCGCCATTTTCAAGTCCAAATATCCAAACTGGTTTTGTGATTAAAAATCTCTTTCATATCCTTGACAATATAAAGGGCTTATTTTATTATTGATAACAATTCTCATTATTATTTTAGGGGATTGAATACTCAGCAGCAACTCATAAATATCAACAATTTTAATGGTTTACCCATCATGCTATCCGCCAAAGTCGAAATGATGCAAAAATCTGACTTTTTTAAAATCATCCTGATATTTGTTTTGTTTTTAAGTCAGAGTATTTGGATTCCAACCAATGCCCAAGCAACCAATCAGGCGACGATAGATAGAACTAAAAAAATTGTCATGATGCTAAACATCGCTGCAAAGGAATTTGAGGAAGGTGTGGTGGATGGGAAAATTGTTGTTCCGCCGGAATATGAAGAAAGCCAGGTGTTTTTGCAACAGGCCATGGAACGTTTTGAAAGAATCTCTTCTGAAATCACAGATCCACAAAAAGCAGAGAACCTTAAAAAACGGCTCATCAACATGATGGCTATGGTCAAGGATAAAGTGGATTCACAAATAATGTGGAAGGAAGTCAATAGTATAAATTCAGAGTTACTGGCAACTTTCAATATCGAAATCAAAAAAACACCGATCACCCCCGTATCTCTGGGGAACGGTAAAAAAATATTTGAAAATAACTGCTCGGTTTGTCATGGCCTCAAGGGTCATGGGGATGGCCCGATGGCTAGCCAGTTTGATCCCTCCCCTGCCGTTTTATCCAACCCAAAACTGACAGGAGACGAAAACACCACCGCTTACGACAATTTCGAGGTGATTAATGTCGGAATTGCTAACACTGGGATGATGGCTTGGGCTGGAGTGCTTTCGGAAACCGAAATTTGGAATGTCACTTATTACCTCAGGACTTTTTCCAACAACAATGTGCAACTGCCACCGGTAAATTTGCAAGTGGCTGCAATGGAGTCATCTGGAGATTCCACAAGTAGCATGGCCGAACAGGTTGTTAACGAGGTTCGTGAGCTTCTCGAAAAGAGTTTAGCAATTTATGGGTCCGGTCAGGTGGACAATGCGGCAGAAATGGCTTTTGACGCGTATCTTGCGTATGAAAAAATTGAGTCCAACCTTATTACCAAGGACAGGAGTTTGGGTGTGAGACTGGAGTCGGCCTTCAGTCGCTACCGTGGTGAGATTAAGCGTAGTGCGCCATTTGGGCATGTAGAGTCCCTTAACAAGGAAATCAATCTGGACCTGGCAAAAGGTCTGGAACTGCTCAAAAGTGAGGTCGGTTTTACGGGAATGTTCTTTCAGTCATTCTCCATCATCGTTCGGGAAGGATTTGAGGCCATTCTCATCATCGCCGCGCTGATCGCGTTTTTAACGAAATCCCGCAATCAGGGGCGGATAAAAACCATCCATATTGGCGTTGTGATCGGTATTCTTGCCAGTTTTGCAACAGCCTATGTCATCCATGAAATCCTTCACCTGAACATGGCCAACCAGGAACTTCTCGAAGGCTGGATCATGTTAGTTGCCGTTGCGGTCTTGTTCTGGGTCAGCTATTGGTTGGTTTCAAAAATTGAAACCAGGAAGTGGCAGGAATACATCAACAAAAAAATGCGTGGCGCCCTTTCAAAGGGAAACACTTTTACCCTGGGTGCGGTGGCTTTTATATCTGTTTACCGGGAAGGATTCGAAACCGTTCTTTTTTACAAGGCGCTTTATTTGTATGCTGAAGGTGCGACCGCAGGAATCATTCCCGGGTTTCTCGCTGGTTGTGTAGTTTTAGCAGGAGTCTTCTATTTGATCAATACTTTGGGTATGAGAATTCCCATTAAATGGTTTTTTGGTTTTACCAGTGTTCTTTTGTATTACATGGCATTCACCTTCATGGGAAAAGGACTTCACGAGTTGCAAATGGGCGAACAGGTTCCCATGACTGCCGCAAATTTTCTGCCCAGCATTTCCTGGCTCGGCATGTATCCAACTTGGGAAACATTCATAGGGCAGGCAGCGTTATTGGGGGCTTTTGTCTTCGCGCTGATTTACACTTTTATTATTAAAGCTGAATTGGGTGCTACCCAATTAAAAGAAGAAACCTCTCAACTGCAAAATGACATCACCCAGGTACACGATCTGGTGGAACATATTTCTCATCATGCCAAGCGTTGTGAAGTATTCCTAAAGGACACTCCGGATCAGGATTTGCAGGAGCTCTCAGGCCATTTGAAGGAGATTGATATCAAAATCCACGAACTGTTCGGGCATGTGAAATATGTGGAGAACCAGCTTCAGGATGAATATGAGAAGCTGGCTAAGCAGGCCTTCCAATCCAAACAAAATTAGGCGATCTCTTGAATATTAGTTTTTTTAAAAATACGCGCATCATCCACAAATGGGTCGGTCTCCTGATTGCAGTATTCATTCTTATTCTGTCTGTTTCGGGTTTTCTTTTAATGCACCCGGAGGAATTTGGCATAGAACAAGCCCAGATCAGCGGCAAGTACCTACCGGAAAAGTATTTTCAGGTTTATAACACCCGGCGCCGTGTCCAGTCACTCGCCACAGTCTCCGACCAGATTCTATTCGCGGGAACAGACATTGGTGTTTACCGGTCCTTGGATGGAGGAAAAACCTGGCTTCAAATCAATCAGGGTTTGTTTGATCTAAACATCAATTCCTTGATGATTAATCCGGAAGAACCCAATACCGTTTATGCCGCAACCAAGCGTGGCGTCTTTAAGTCAGAGGATGCAGGGGACACTTGGAGTGACTGGTTCGATGAGACAACGGGTTTGACCAATACAATAATTAATGATCTTGCCCTGCATCCTGATAACACGGATATTCTGTTTGCCGCAACCGATGGGGGCATTTTCCAATCTTTGGATGCTGGAGAGAGTTGGGTGCCGGTATACACCGATCAACCTGTCCAGATCATAAAATTTTCAGCATCGAATCTGAACACCCTGTATGCATCTGGTGAAGGCAGCACCCTTCGCAGCAAAAACAGCGGGCGTGATTGGAGTCTCGTTTGGGGAAATACCCTATCTATCGTGAGTGCGCTGATATCCTTAGACACCGACCCAGAGTTTCTCTATTCAGGCTCCGATACCGGCCTGTACAAATCTTTCAATGGCGGCAGGAACTGGGTTGCCGATTCTGCCTTTAAGAAGGCACCCATAAACGCAATTTTTGTGAGCCCTTCCAACCTGTCACAAATATACGTAGGAAGTGGGGCGAGTTTTTACTCCAGTAAGGATGGTGGCGACTCATGGAGGAACATTTTCTCCTTCACCCAAAAAATGAACGGGGATTCTGGAACATCGGTTGATATTACCATTAACGAAATCACCAGTCTGAATGAAAAATCACTCTTTGCGGGCACCTCATCGGGACTTTATTTCTCTGAGGATGCCGGTGAAAACTGGGAAAATATAAATTTAAGTGGTGCGGTCAATCAACTGTCTCCCGATGAAATGAAAATGGATGTTGTGAAACTCGTGACCGAAATTCATACGGGTCGCTTTTTTGGTTCCTATTTTTATATGCTTGTGGATTTAGCGACTCTGGGAATCGTGTTTCTGACAATATCCGGCTTCCTGATTGCCTATTACCGGGCCAAGGTTAAGAACCGGAAAAAATAGTGGAAGATCTGACGACTGATCGTGTGATTGAACTCACAGAAACCACCGATGAGCTTTCAACCGAGAGTCAGGAAATCCATGACATGATAGAACACATCACCGAACACATTGAAAAATGTCGACTGGTTTATATGGATCAGGAGAAAAATGAAATCGAGGAAATTGGCCGGCACCTCAACACTCTGGACAAAAAAATGCACCGGCTGATGCAACACCTGGGGGAATTGGAAAAGACCGATTAATGAATATATCGCTTTTCCTTGCCTGAAGAGTGTGGAGCGAGGTTCTGATCACGGTTGATCATATTCATCTTTTTATATTCTTCCCAATTGTCTCGAAACAGGTTGAAACCAACATAATCCAGCGCTTGCATGATTTCGAGTTCAGAAACCTTGCCTTCGCCGCCATCCACTTCACGAATCACATCTTCCAACTGTTCGCAAAGACCGGCAAACCGCTCTTCATCTTCAAACATCATAAAGTCTTTCATGAAATCAAAGGTCATACCCTTTTTCTCCCTTTAATTGGAGTGACTCGTAATATCTATACACTTATATTAGAATAAATTTTGCTCACTACAAACATAAATTCTTCGATTTCTTTTTGAATTGCAGAAAACTCCCGATCTGCCATCCGTCTTACGGAAAATATCGATCCTCCCAGTGCCACGGCTGAGGCTCCTGCAGCAAAATAGTCAGGGATATTTTTGGGGCCAATTCCACCCACGGCCATCAGTTTGATATGGTCAAAGGGTCCTTTTATAAGCTTAAAATAATCAGGCCCCATCTGGGAGGCGGGAAAGACCTTTACCATTGTTGCCCCAAAACTCCATGCTTTTTCAATTTCTGTAGGGGTTAAAGCACCAGGGAAATAGGCTAGATTGTTCTTAATGCAAAGTTTAGCGACCTGCTCATTCGAGCTTGGTGCCACAATAAATTGTGCCCCCGCTTCAGCTGCCTGCTGAGCAGACTCATCAGACAAAACCGTTCCTGCCCCGATGCAAAAATCGGGAAATAATTCAACAGCCTTCTTAATAAGATAAAACGCGTCAGGAGTATTGAGAGTGATTTCCATGAAACGAAGCCCCCCTGAGTATGCTGCTTTCAGTACACCATAAAGGGAATCTCCGTCAACACCACGTATGATGCCCAATACGGGTTCTTTCTCAAAGAGGGTTAAATCAAATCCTGCCATGAATGAATTAGACGTTGGCTTCTGTAGTGAGCTTTTCGTAGAAATTTAGGTATTCATCCTTTTGCTCTGAATTTCTAACTTTCATTCCCGCGCGGGGATGCAAATCCAGAATGCCGGTAATCATGTAGGGAATGGTGTATCCCCATTCAATATTCTTTCGCAAATCTACAAAATCCGATTCCAACACTTTCAGAATAGGTCGGATATCAAATTTCGGATTTTTCAAAAAGCCCAGTAGTAATTCCAGCGGACAGTTACCTGCGGCTCTTCCGATCCCCAAAATAGTTCCATCAAGATAGTTAATGTTATTGATGATCGATTCAATCGTATTGGCAAAGGCCAATTGCTGGTTGTTATGTGCGTGAATACCGACCTCTCGGCTTGGGAGTGCAGCTTTATACTTTTTGGCAAGATAAGAAATCTGTTCAGAATACAAGGCTCCGAAACTATCAACCAGATAAACGACATCAACAGCACTTTCCTTTTCTACCTGTTCCAGGGCCTCATCCAACTCGCGTTCCCTGGCGTGCGACACCGCCATAATGTTGATAGTGGTTTCATAGCCCTTTTCATTAAGCGTATTGACAATATCAATAGCCTTATCAATATCCTTGATGTATGAGGCAACCCGCATCATATCCACATGACTTTCTGATTTTGGGATCAGTGTCTTGGGATCAAAACGTCCTATATCGGCCATAACAGAAATTTTGCAATTTTTCTCTGTATTTCCGATAATGTTTTCCAGATCCTTCTCGGAACAAAATTTCATAGGACCATATTCACCCCTCTTAAACTGATTCTCGTCAGCCTTATAACCCAGTTCGATGTAGTCGACCCCTGATTTATTTACCGCTTGAAAAACTCTGCGAACAAGGTCATCGCTGAACAAGTGATTGTTCATCAATCCACCGTCACGAATGGTACAATCCAATACTTTTATTTCTTTTCGGTACATGCTGTAAAATCCCCCAAAGCGGAATCAATAGATTCCACTGAAAAAAATGAGTTTGAGCAAAAGTTTCAATAAATTGGAAGGAAACATTATATTTGTAATGTGGGTGAGGGTCAATCAGATAATTTCAATGGATTTTTATAACCTCTAAAGAGCCCAAAATTAACAATTTCAGGAAGAAGTTATTGAATTAGTGCTAATTCCTCTCTACAGCCGAGATTTTATCACTTCAGGAGAGATTCTTTTCATCGATTCTGCTTTGCAATGGTTCTATAATCAAAATCGTTTGTTTTGCAGGAGCCGTACAAATGCTTAGCAGATACTTGGAAGTACCTCAATCAAACTCCAGGAATTTTATACTTAATAATGGCTCATAAAATATCTTTTTGGCTCGTCAAGCAGGAGCCTTCGAAATACAGTTGGGAAACTTTTGTGAAAGACGGGGAAACCTACTGGGATGGGGTGCGAAACTATCAGGCCCGCAACAATTTGCAGTCCATGAAAGAAGGGGATCTGGTTTTCTTTTATCACAGTGTCACGGGCAAGGACATCAGAGGCATTGCCAAAGTTACCCGCGAAGCTTACCCCGACCCCACAATCGATGATCCGCGTTGGGTGGTGGTCAATTTAAAACCTGTTAAAGCTCTCGCGCACCCTGTCAGCCTTGAAGAGATTAAAAATCATAAGGACCTTTCGGAAATCGCTTTAGTACGACAATCCCGTTTATCTGTTCTGCCCTTAACAAAAAAGGAAAGTCAGACTATATTAAAACTAGGCAATACTTCTATCTGACTTCAAAAATATTGAAGTATAAATTCAGGCAACTGAAACTATATAGGGAAATAAATCTATGAAAACAGGACTCGCCCTTATCTTTGTTGTGATTTTATTGATTGGATGTTCAGGGGAGAGCAACGATCCGAGTGCTCCACAACCTACGCAAAAATCATCTTTATCCTTGCAATTTAAAGTAAATTTTATGGGGATCGGTCTATGACATCCAGAATCATCCTGATTTTACTGATCGCTTTCTTATGGAGTTGCTCCGGTGATAAAACTGCTGAACAACCTCAAAAACCCAAGGCAACGCAATCAGTGCCAGAGAAGGTTCAAAGCCAACCCAATTTCCCCAACGCTCAGGATTTACAACCAGACTTGCATATCAGTGGCAGCCCCAGCACCCATATTTCAGGATCCCTTTCAACCTCCGAGCACATGAGCGGTCAGTAAAACTATGAAACCAGCCTTGCTCTTAACTGCATTTGCTTTTTTCGTTTTGGTTTCATCTTCATGGGCGGGTCCAGCAGAAATATCATCCTGCCTGAAACAAGTGACTCCGCTGAAAGCCCAGAGGGACCAGGTGGCAGATTTAGATGGGATTTGGGGACTGTTCCAAAAAAAAGCAACACTTCAACACAGTTCTGTCGAAGGCATTAGCCTGGATAACAGAGTCAACTCAATCCTTTTTCATTTAGAGTATCTATGCAACACCATCGATGGGATTCCTTTTGATGAATTGGCGGACTATGTTTCAACAAACCTGACAGAAAAGGGGGAGGAAAAATTCAGGAAGGAATTGATCATTCTTGGCAAAAATGAGAGCCAAATCAAAGTCTGGTTTGAGTTTTCCAGATTTGCTATCGCGAATCGATATCGGGCTTTGGACCCTCAAAAAATTTCTCACACCATTCAGGCGGCATACCCACTGGTCAAGGGGTATTTACAGCTTGCAGAAAAAATAAACGGCAAAAAGGACATAGGTTCAGTGATTCAGGAAACACAAGCCCTGACAGTCCAAATCGAGACTTATTTCAAAACCGATCCATATATATCGCAGGCTTTTCATGAAAATTCCCAAATCCCTTATGCGGATTGGGATGAAAACTACGGTGGCTCCTAAACGGGCAAACCTGCAATCCAGAAATATTTTTTAACAACCTGAAGAGGAAACGATGAGTAATTTTCTAGTCATAGGTGGAACAGGTGTAATGGGGACCGCAGCGATTAAAGCTATTCGCGAAAGGTTTGGCGACACAGCCAATATCCTGGCGAACTGGTATGGTAAGGAAGTGCCCGGTTTCACCATTGAAGGCGTTGAAGAAACCCTGTTTGGTGACATCAATGACCCACAGGTTCTGGATAAAATCAAAGCTTACGATAATGGACAATTCGATGCTTTATTCTACGCCACCGCCCTGGGTGAGGTTGGGGTGTCTATTGCAGAGGCGACCCCCGAGTCGATCACGCAGTCCAACAAACTTTCATTTGATCCTATCCTGAAATTGGAAGCACAACTGAATGTTAAAACCATTGTTGCCTATTCCACCTTTTATGTTATCAGGCATCAGCTCTCCACTTACGGAGCAATGGGCCATTCAAAAGAAGCTATTGAGAAATGGGCGGTTGAGAAAGGCAAGGCCCAGCATATTTGTATTCGAGCCGGACTGTTTGAGTCGCAATCGTCCCGGGGAATTAAACTGCTATTGAGAAAAACCGCAAAAAATCCAGAAAACCTGAGAGATCCCCTGCTCCGGTCCTATTTTGAGGGGAAAAGCTCCAAGGAAGGCATCAAGAAATTTGAAGAAGGCATCTTCAAAGAAGAAAAAGAAGCTTATGGCGATTGCAGAACAACTGCTGACGACTTATATCAATCCCATTTGAAGCTATTCGATTCCAAGGAACCTGTCTTTGTCAATGTTTGTGGCAAACGAATCTGGCTTTCTGACACACCTCTGCTCCTCAAGAATTATCTGTAACTCTCATTTTCTGTCGGAGCCCACCATGAATTTATTAATGGAAAAGGATATCCTCCAGGTCTGAAGGAGACCTTTGCATAAGTCGAAAAATCGAAGAATCGAGATGCTTCGAGATACCCCTGCGGGGCAAGAATTCAAAGGTCAAATATCACTAGCTCAGCATAACAATAAAGAGCTATTTTGTCATTCTGAAGAGCGTACGCGATGAAGAATCTCGGGTTATGCAAAGGTCTCGGCCTGAAGGGGGACGAAATTTCTTTTGAGGGAAGATTGATGGCTGTCACTGATATTGCTGAAGCCCTGACCGCATCTGATAGACCTTATAAAAAAGCCATGCCTTTGGAAACGGTCTATCGAATTCTCAGATCCATGGCCGAAAAAAAGAAGAACCGGACCCCAATCTGGTTGACTTGTTCATCGAAAAAGAAGTTTACAAAATTTACCAGAAAAAACACGAAAACGGTTCGAAAGAAAAACAACCATTTTAACTTTCATCCCACCCAATTCCCCCTCCCCTATCCTTTATTAAACAATTAAGAAATTTCCCCTTCCCATTTTTCAGGATACGTTATTTGCTTTTGGGTTTATAGGGTCCGGTTCGAAGGTAGTTGTCGTTCATTTTCACATGGATATCGATTTGAGGAGCATCCTGCTCTTTACCGTCTGGATGACCCGCATCGAATTTTTTTTCTATAAGATATTTAGTCTTATCTGATAGGATTAAAGCCCTCTGTTTTCGAACGCGGGTTTTCTTTTTGCTAAATGTTTTTTGATATCTTTTTTTGTCCTCATGGGACATATTCAGGATCATATTGCACCGTTGAAAATTCGCATTTCGGGATTGTAAAATCGATCCAGCAAGACTCAGGGTACTTCACTTTCTACCTAATTTATAACTATTTTTATGCCTATTGAAAAATTAAAGGAAGCTTTCAAAGATTCAGATATTCAAGAATCTTCCTTGCGTGCCCTCATTACCTATCTGGATCACTTTGAAATTGCCCGGAGGCTCCACGAATTGAATCTGGAGCAATAGGATTTTTTAAATTGAGGGATTTGCTGAATATTCAGACCTCGGCAATGGCAAAAGAGTTCATCCGCCCTGAAACTCCAAAAGTACACCTGAATGATCCTTGTGAAAAGGTTGCCCAAATTGTTGTTGACAATGACAATACGGTACAGGGAATCATCACTTTCGATGATGTCATTCGGTCCCTGCAGGACAGCGCTAGTGAAGATATATACACCATGGTAGGGACCGCCAAGGTGGATCACTTCGCAAAAAAAATAAGCAACAAAATTATTGCTCGTGCACCCTGGTTGTTCACAACCTTTCTCGGAGGATTGGTCAGCGCCTGGATACTGGGGTCTTACCAGGCAACCCTTGTCGATTTTGCTGCGGTCATATTTTTCATTCCTTTTGTAATTGGATTAGCGGGCAATGTCGGAATTCAGGGTGCCACTGTTATTGTGAGAGGCTTGGCGACAGGGGATATTCAAAAAGACAATCTTGCTACCGTGGTCAAAAGTGAGCTATCTGTTGGAATATTAAATGGTGGGATTTTTGGATTACTGTGCGGAGGGCTTGTCTATCTGGCTTCCGAATCCATTTTGCACACCAATCCGGTGCTGGGTCTGGCGGTTGGAACGGGAATTATCCTCGCTGTTTCCGTCGCATCACTGATGGGTTCTTTAGCACCAATCCTGTTTATAAACCTGGACATTGATCCTGCAATCAGTACCGGCCCTGTTATCACTGTCATCAACGATATTGTCGGATTGGCCATTTATCTTGCAACTGCGGCTTATTTTTTCTCAACCTTTTAACTCCTCCTCAGACAGTTCAATTTCGATTAAAGCGGTATCCACCTCAACATAATCCCCTTCCATGACATAAAATTCTTTCACTCTTCCCTTCACTTCCGATAACAAGGTGAAATAGCCCTCAGAAATGATTTCAGCCACAGCAGTGCCTGGTGACACTTTATCCCCCTTTCGGACCAGGTATTTATCCACCTTACCCGAAGTCATGGTGGGGTACATAGCGGCCATCATAATATAATCCTCCATTAAACTTCCTCCAACTCAAAGATATTTGTAAAGGCTGAATTAAAAATAATTCATTATCAGGATATTAAACAGTATAATAAGTAAATTTTTAACCCAACCTAAATCATGAAACTAAGAACAGGCGATAATCTGTACGAACCGCTTTCCAGAAATACCGGAGAGATCACTTCCATCATCGAGCACCCAGAGGGAAAGGTGGTCAAGGTCCGTTGGCGAATTCCGGGCGAACTACCCCATGATACGGAACTATTCTACAAAAAGATTCAAAGAGCTGTTCGGGACGGATACTACGAACATACCCCCAAACAGGACCCAATAAAGTAATTCTTAATGTTTATAAACGGTATGAGAGGGACGGCCTGCCAGGATGTTTTCCTTGCCCCAGTTCACCACACCTTTAAATTTGTCAGATTGTATAAATTCATTATATGCATCCTCAGAGTTCCACTCTGACACAATCAGGTATGACTGAGCATCGCTGACATCTTTGTATAAAAAAGATTTGGAATGGCCTTCCATTTCATTCATTACTTTTATGACTGCGACAAAAGCATCTTCAAAAATCTTTTCTTTACCCGGAATCATTTTATAGTTCATTCCTATTGTAACCACTTCTTTCTCCTTTGTGAAAAACTAATAAATAAATTTATCAGGCAACAAGCTCCAGATGATCTTCTGTGGTGTCTTGTTGCAAATTAATAGAATCCAATCCAAAAATATTTTTTATGACAGAAAGATTCTCTCTTTTATGCCCCAGATAAATAGATACTCTTCTGGCAGGCACCCTGAAAGTAACCGATAATGGTACCTGTTTCAATCCCCGGATCATCTTTATCATTTGCTCCCGAGCAATAAGACTATCCACCAGATAGCGAAATGCAGGATGAAAAGGCCCAGCAATATAATTCTCTAATAAGGATTGATCGGGATGCAAACCAACCCTGATAACGGAAATACCGGCCTTTTCAAATTGGACAACAGCCTCCTTGACAGCTTCAATCATTCTTTCCAAGTTCCAGGGAGCATAGGTTCCTTGCTGGTACATTTCAAATAATCCCGTATTTTTAATAACCAGAGTGGGATAAATTCTGACAAAATCCGGCCCGAGGCCAATGACATCCTTCACCGATTTTTGGAATTTGTGTTCATTGTCGCCGGGAAGACCGGGCATCAATTGCAAACCCAAGCGAAATCCCCTCTCCCTAATTTTGCTGACGGCAGACTGAATCACGTCAAAGGGACATTCACGTCCCACTAATTTCAGGACTTCATGATCTGTGGACTGGATTCCCAACTCCACCGTTTCAACGTGGTTTTTAGTCAACATTGATAGTCTGACATCATCAATGAACAAAGCGTGGGTGGAAACCCGGATCGATTGGATTTCTCCCGACAAAATCCAGGGCTGAACCGAGGATAATAAATATTTCTGGCGTTCCAGAGGAATGCCGGTAAAACTGCCTCCGAAAAAAGCCAGTTCCCTTCTCTCGGGGAGTAGATTCCGGTCCAAGCCTTCTAAATGAGTACGCAGGGTTTCTCTTAGCTTATTTCTATCTGTCTTTTTTCCCGTGCCCGTTATTTTAACTTGATTACAAAACGAGCATCGGTAAGGGCAACCTTCATGCGACACAAAAACCGGAACGATCAAATGTTTTTTCTTTTTCATAGGATAAGAAGCCCATAAGCGGAAGAAATCAAAGCAAACCGGACAAGTAGTAGAGAAACTGGCTAAAAGATTTCCAGATACCTATTACTACAAGGACTAAAAAAAGCATCCCAATGCAATGCTGAAACCAAATACAATTTTCGATGTGCTGGTTTCCGGCTCAAAGCGCGGGGGCTCTTTATCCTGGGGAATAGGATCCCTTTCATAAGGTAATTTTTTATTGACCATAGCGGGCGCAATTCAAATTTACAGACGACGATACATTTTTTCAAATTCAACCTTGAAAGACGCCATGGCGGAATTCATTTCATCCAGCCTTTTAATAATTATTTTTAAAAAGTGGTCCTTAAATTTATTCAGGATGGCAGGATCCAGGGTTTTTAACAAATAGGCATCCATTTTCAGCACAACCACCCTGTTTTTGGCAATCACATTGGTGGATCTGGTTTTCCCGGGGATCAATGGAACTTCACCAAACATAGCACCAACTTTCAAAGTATTGAGTTCAGCATCTGGCACCTCATCTTTGGTGATGGCCAAAACTCCTTTTAACAGGATAAAAATCGTGGAGTCCTTCTCTCCCTGGCGAATTATGTAATCCCCCTTTTTATGTTCTATGATATGGGTGTCCAAGTTCACCAAGGTCTTTTTCTCGCCTGCGGTAAAAGGCTTAAAAAAAGAAATTTCTTTTATCAACTTTAAGACGTCCTGGTTTCGCATTGTTACTTTCTCAAAAGGATGGATTAGTATCCAGGAAGAATGTTTTACCTCATAAGCTTCATTTTTCCTGGCACTCGCAATACCCGTCTTCAGTCCAAAGAATATTTATATAGTCAGGGAAAATCGTCTCTTTGTCAAAATTGGCCAATTCTATCTGATCGCAGGTCAAGTTGACAACTCCTTTCAAGTTCGCTCCATGTAAAAAGGAATCCATGAGTTCAGCACCTTCCAAATCGGCATCTGAAAGGTCAGCCTCGCTTAAAACCGCCTGGGTTAAATCTGCCCCGACCAAGGTTGCTTTGCGGAGATCCGCTTTGATCAAATAAGCGGCTGTTAAATCTGCCTGGGTTAAATCTGCCTCATCGAGTTTGGCCCCCATTAACTTGGCATTACTGAGGTCTACCCCCTTCAACTTATCTTTGGAGGCCTCAATTTCCTTTTTCCTTAAAATCCAATCTTCCAGCATGTTCGATAATATCCAAAGAGTAGTTAGGTTTAGGTTGCTATTTCAGTGAAAACAGTTCAAAAAAAAAGGACACCAGCTACATCATTTGGAAGGATCCGAAAAACTTTCTATGGCCATTTTAGCCGCCGCCTGTTCCGCTTCCTTTTTACTTTTTCCTGAACCCTGCCCTTTAACTTTATTCTTGATCATCACCACGACTTCAAATTCCTTTGCATGATCCGGTCCCAGTTCATTGACCACTTTGTAGGAGGGAGTGCACACCCATTTATTCTGTGTGTATTCCTGAAGTTCACTTTTAAAATCCCTGAAAGACCAGGAGTGGACTGATTTGGATATTTCCACTTCCAACAGCGGAAGAAATACTTTGGATGCAGATTCCAGTCCACCATCCCTGAACAAGGCTCCAGCAACGGCTTCAAAAGCGCCGGCCAGGATGGAAGACTTGGCTCTTCCCCCCGACAAATCTTCTCCTTTTCCAAGAAGCAGGTATTTCCCTAATTCTAGTTTTCGGGCAAGAGCCGCTAAACAACTTTCATTGACCACCGCCGCGCGAATTTTCGACAAGGTCCCCTCGGCATAATCACTGAATTTATCCACAAGGTAATCGCTGACCAGAATATCAAGTACAGAGTCACCCAGAAACTCGAATCGCTCATTATGCTTGAGAGACTCGTTTCTTTCATTCACGTAGGATTTATGAGTCAGGGCTTTATTGAGAAGTTTCAGGTCGGTAAATGCATACCCGAGCGTTTCCTGAAGGGGAGCAATGTCATTGGCGCGATCAGAAGGGACTTCGATCATAGCGGAAATTAATTTAAAAATTTCTTAAACACAAGGACCCCGTTAGTACCACCAAAACCAAACGAATTGGAAATGCAAACGCTCAATTTTATTTCACGGGCATCATTAGGCACATAATCCAAATCACAGTCCGGATCAGGAGTGGTGTAATTAATAGTCGGCGGGATCACCCCTTTTTGCATAGCCAGAAGAGTGAAAATTGCTTCGACTCCTCCTGCGGCCCCCAGCAAATGACCGGTCATGGATTTGGTAGAACTGACAGCCAGCTTGTAAGCATGACCGCCAAACGTGGTTTTGATAGCCTGTGTTTCCGTTGCATCAGCGCCGGTGGAGGTCCCATGCGCATTGATATAGTCCACATCCTCTTTGTTGATGCCTGCGTTGTTGAGAGCGAGTTTCAAGCAACGTGCGGCCCCCTCCCCACTGGGAGCAGTCGCCGTAATGTGGTAGGCATCGCCATTGAGACCATAGCCAATAACTTCACCATAAATTCTGGCGCCGCGTTTTTTGGCGATCTCTAGCTCTTCAAGCATAAGGACTCCGCACCCTTCACCAATGACAAAACCATCCCGATCCTTATCAAAGGGTCGGCTGGCACCCTGAGGATCATCATTGCGATGTGATAAGGCCTTTGAGGCGTTAAAGCCAGCAATACAAAGCGGGGTGATGACCGATTCGGTGCCTCCGGCAAACATGACATCGGCATCGCCATACTGAATAAGCCTGGCAGCTTCCCCAATAGAATGCGTTCCTGTGGCGCAAGCCGTGACCACACAGGAGTTCGGCCCCTTGGCACCCGTCATGATAGAAACCTGCCCGGACGCCAGATTAGCAATCAACATGGGAATAAAAAAAGGAGTGATTTTTTTCACTCCCCGTTCCCTTACAATATCGTGATATCTTTCAATGGCAGGCAAACCACCCAGGCCAACCCCGACTATAACGCCGACCCGTTCTGCATTCCGGTCATTAATTTCGATCCCCGAATCATCCAACGCCATTTTACTACAGGCCACGGCATAGTGGATAAACCGGTCCATCTTCTTTACATCTTTGTGGTCTATATACTGTTCTGGATCAAATCCCCTGACTTCTCCGGCGATTTTGACAGGAAAGTTTTCTTCAGGAGTGAAGGTTTTAATAAAATCCACTCCTGAACGGCCCGCAAACAAAGCCGTTCCGTTTTCATTCACCCCAACACCCAAAGGTGAAACGATCCCCAATCCAGTAACAACAACGCGTCTTTTCATGCATGCACCCTGGGGATTATGATGACCAATCAGTTGGTTCGGCTTGTTATATAATTTGTAGCATCCTGAACCGTGGCTATTTTTTCAGCCTCCTCATCGGGAATTTCAATATCAAATTCCTCCTCAAGAGCCATCACCAATTCCACCGTATCGAGAGAATCGGCCCCCAGGTCATCAATAAAAGACGCTTCTGCAGTCATCTGTTTTTCATCAACGCCTAACTGATCAACAATAATTTCTTTAACTTTTTCTTCAACTGACATAATTTTTAAAACTCCTTGTTTGGAATCACATCAACATACCACCGTTTAAATTAATGACCTGTCCTGTAATATAACTGGACTTATCGGAAACTAAAAAAGCAACACAGCGCGCTACATCTTCAGGCAGCCCCAGTCTGGCAAGGGGTATCTGCTCAATCAATTTTTGCCGTACCGTTTCATCCAAAACCCGTGTCATTTCTGTATCAATAAAACCGGGTGCCACTGCATTCACTCTGATCCCTCTGGATGCTACTTCCCGGGCCAGAGTTTTTGTCAAACCAATCACCCCGGCCTTGGATGCCGAGTAATTGGCCTGGCCAAAATTACCCATCACCCCAACGATTGAAGCGATATTAACAATCGCCCCACTTTTTTGTTTCATCATCTGCTTTGCTGCCTGTTGGCTACAAAGAAAACTTCCCTTAAGGTTAATATCCAGAACCAGATTCCAATCACTTTCTTTCATCCGAATCATCAAACAGTCGCGAGTGATTCCCGCGTTATTGACCACGATATCCACCGGCTTTTTATCCTTCAGGATGAAATCAAAAACCTGTTTTACCTCAGCAGCGTTTGAGACATCAATTTTAACGGCGGAAGCCGACCCGCCGTTATTATTTATAGCTTCTGCCGTAGCCTGGGCTCCTTCCAGGTTCACGTCTCCCAGCACTACATGAGCTCCTGCCCGGGTCAGTTCCTCACCGATGGTTCTACCAATTCCCTGAGCCCCCCCAGTGACCAAAGCCACTTTATCTTTCAGTTCCATTAAAATCCTGTTCGAACGATTAAGTCAATTTGCGTTTAAAGCGGCCAGAGTTTGCGACAAACTTTTGCGGTCTTCAACCTGATAGCAATTGATGTTTCTGTTAAATCTTTTTATCAGGCCGGATAAAACTTTTCCCGATCCCAACTCAATGACTGTATCAATACCATGATCCATCAGCACCTGCATCGTCTCCGACCAACGCACAGGAGAACAAACCTGTTTAACAAGGGCGGATCTGGCTTCGCTTCCTTTAGTGATGGGTTTTGCCTCGATGTTGGTGATTATAGGAAAGGACAGGTCGTGAAACTCGGTATGCTCTAATTCTTTTTGAAGCTTGATCTCAGCCGGTTTCATAAGGGCACTGTGAAACGGAGCACTTACCGGCAAGGGTACGGCTTTTTTTGCGCCTGCCTGCAACGCCTTTTCGGAAGCCTGTAAAACGGCCTCCTTATGACCTGCAATGACCGTCTGTACAGGACTGTTTAAGTTAGCCGGCTGAACGATACAGGACTCTTCAGAAACCTGGTCGCACAATTTCTGAAGCGTATCAATCGGCAATCCTATAATGGCGGCCATTGTCCCCACTCCAATCGGAACCGCTTCCTGCATGAACTGGCCCCGCAATCGGACCAACCTTACCGCATCCTTAAATTGAAGAGCCCCTGCAGAAACCAAGGCCGAAAATTCACCCAGGCTATGGCCTGCCGCAATTACCGAATCTATACCATTTTCCCTTAATATTTTCAAGGCCATTGTACTATGCGCCAGCAGTGCGGGCTGGGTATTTTCTGTCAACCTCAAAGTTTCTTCAGGGCCATTAAAACAAATATTTGCAAGATCATATCCCAAAACCTCATTGGCTTCCTCCAACAATTCGTGAGCCGAGAGGACATGGTCATAAAAGTCTTTGCCCATGCCCACAAACTGGGAACCTTGGCCGGGAAAAACAAAAGCAATCTTTACCATTTGATCACCGCCGATCCCCAGGTCAGGCCCGCCCCAACTACCCCTAGCACAGAGGTGTCACCGGGTTGAATACGTCCACTCCGTTTCGCTTCATCAATCCCGATCGGGATGGAAGCTCCAGAGGTATTGCCATATTTGTGGATGTTCATGAATACTTTTTCCATGGGATAGTTCAACCTTTCAGCAACCGCGCTGATAATCCTTTGGTTGGCTTGATGCGGAACCATAAGCCCCACCTCCTCCATACTCAAACCATTAAACTCCAAAGCTTCACGAATCACATCCGTCATTCTTTTAACAGCGACCTTAAATGTCGCATTGCCGGACATTTTGATGAAATATTTTTTGTCATCAACATCTTGTTTATTAATCCCCGTCCTGCCAATTCCACCCGGAATGCAGATCAGATCAGACAAGCGGCCGTCCGAATAAATATGCGTGGATAAAATTCCCAGAGGCTGCTCATGCTCCACCATTTTTAGCAATAAAGCCCCTGCCCCATCACCGAAAAGAATGCAGGTGGATCTGTCCGTCCAATCGATGATTCTGGAATTGACCTCACTACCTATAACCAGGATATTTTCGTAACGCCCATTTTTCAAATATTGCTCAGCAATGGAAAGACCGAAAACAAATCCGGAACACACTGCGGAAATATCATAAGCGGCAGACCCGAAAGCTTGAATTTCGTTTTGCACAAAGCAGGCGGTGGAAGGGAACAGTACATCCGGACTGGAAGTGCAGACAATGATTAAATCCACATCCTCAGGACCAATCCCGCCCTCTTCCAATGCCTGCTTCCCGGCCTTAGCCGCCATCGTGGAGGCGGACTCATCGTCAGCAGCAATCCGGCGCTCGCGGATTCCTGTCCGCTCAGTGATCCACGCATCGGAAGTATCAAGGGTTTTTTCAAGATCCTGATTTGTGAGGATTTTTTCCGGCAAGTAAGCGCCAGTTCCCGCGACTACTGCCCTGAAGGTATTTTGAGAAGTCATTAAAATATGAAGTTATCAGGTTTCGTCAGAACTTTTATTGGCTGGTTTATCGGGTTCTTCCTTATTGGCTTCTGCAGACTCTGCACCAAACGCCATATCTTTGATCTGTTTCCAAATTGTCCCTTTTGATGCTTCCATATCGGCCAGGTTAGATTCAATGCCTTGTCGAATATGTGTATTGATGTTTTTCTCACTCAATTCACGAGCCCGGTTGATCGCATTTTTTATCGCTTTCGGCGAAGAACTTCCATGCGCGATGATAACGACTCCGTTCACCCCCAATAGAGGGGCTCCGCCGGTCTCTGAATAGTCGACCTTTTTCTTGAATTGGTCCAACTGCGACTTTAAAAACAAATAGCCCAGTTTGCTAAGCCAACTGCTTTGAAACATGCGCTTGAGGTTGGTTCCAATCATTTCTGCCAGGCTCTCACTTATTTTGAGCGCCACATTGCCGGTGAAGCCATCACAAACAATCACATCCGCATTACCCCGATAGACTTCCTTGCCTTCAATATTGCCAATAAAATTGATATGGCTGGCTTTGAGCATTTGAAAGGCCTCCTTGACGATCTCATTTCCCTTTCCATCTTCTTCGCCAATACTGAGCAAACCTACCCGGGGATTTTCCTTGCCGAGAATATATTCCGCAAAAACATGGCCCATAATACCAAACTGAAACAACTGGCTGGTTTTGCAATCGACATTTGCGCCGGCATCCAGAAGAATGGCATTGCCCTTTAAAGTCGGTAATTGAATGGCAATGGCAGGCCGGTCAACACCGTTTAGTGGCCGTAATATTACCGTCGAATAAGCCAGAACTGCGCCGGTATTTCCGGCACTCAGAAAAGCCGATGCTGTCCCCTCTTTAACCAGGTCCAAACCAATTTTCATGGAGGACTTGCGTTTGGAGCGCAGGACTTTCCCGGGACTGTCGTGCATTTCCACCACCTCATCGGCGTGGACAATCTGAATAGGAAGGTTATGATCGGGATCGAGCCGGTCTAAGACCGCCTGAATCGGTTCGGACAAACCGGTGAGAATGATTTCCGTTTTATATTCCCTCGCCGCCATGACCGCGCCTTCTACAGCAGCTTCCGGAGCATGATCGCCCCCCATGGCGTCAACCACGATTTTCATTTCCGGGTCTGGCTCCTTTCCACTAGCCGTGGGGGCAAATAGCAATGGCTCGTTGAGCCGAGATAACTCTTTGCCAGCCCAAAAAAGTTGTTGCACTTTGTCACCGGCGGCCCGCCGGCCAAAGAGCGTTGGGGATTATCGAGAGGAATACGAGTAGCTAAACAGTGACGGAGGTACTAAACCGCTTCGACTTCCATCACTTCTTTGCCTTTGTAATAGCCGCAATGTGCACAGATATGGTGTGGGCGGACCATCTCATGGCACTGAGGGCACTCAACATAGGAAGGAACGCTTAAGCTATCGTGAGACCGACGCATTCCTTGTTTGGATTTAGATGTTTTCTTCTTTGGGACAGCCATAATATCTCCCTATTTCAACTTGTCTTTTAATTGTTCTAAAACTGCCAGTCGTGGATCGCAAGACTCTTCATTTTTGCAACCACATTTACTCTCATTCAGGTTTGTCCCGCACTGGGGGCATAAGCCTGCACAATTTTCCCGGCACAATATGACTTGCGGCAGGCTCAATAATATTAAATCTCGAACTGGAGGGGACAGGTCAATACGGCCCTCTTCATAATAATCTTGTTCCACATCCAGACCCGTCAACTCAATTTCACCGGCCAGTTGCTCATTTCCAACCCCAGGGATGAAGTGAACACTGAGCTTGGCTTTCACCGCAAAACTAAAATCACCCAAACATCGGGTACAGGTGACAGAGAGTCCCGTCTGCAAACTACCCTGGCAGAGAACTTCCTGACCGGATTTTTCTAGCTTCCCCTGAACTTTAACATCCTCCGTTAAAACACAGTCGTCTATATTGAAGTGCTCTTTAGGCTCAAGCACATCAAAATTCAGACCCTCTTCGTAAATTTCCTCAATATCAAAAATCATGGCTTGAAAAAACCCTTGAATTCAAACCCTTTGCATTTCCGGAAGCTCAATTCAGAAGGAGGGATATGGAGGGAGAATGTTATCTTTTATAGCAATTTCAGTCAAGAAAATAATTCCCACTCGGCGTGGGGCCAGTGAGAACCGGCGAGCCGCCGGTGGCAGATAGCCATGGCTCATTTGGCTAGCAAAGAGTTATCTCGTGACAGGCTGAGTGAAGTTTGAAGGACCACTATTTAAAAGAGAGGGGCTCATATAGACCCCGCAAGCGGGGATTGCCGGTTGCTAGTTCGCCCCACGCGGAGTGGCGGCTAGTGGCGCGGGTGGAACCGGTTGTGGACTTCGAGCATTCTTTTTTCCAGAACATGAGTGTAGATTTGTGTGGTTGAGATATCGGCATGCCCTAGCATCTGCTGGACCGATCTCAAATCGGCTCCCCTATCCAATAAATGCGTGGCGAAAGCGTGTCTCAAGGTATGCGGCGACACATTGGCTTTGATACCGCATTGACGCACATATCCTTTTAACAGCTTCCAGAATCCTTGCCGGGTCATGGCTTTGACTCTTCGGGTCAGGAACAATTCTTCCACCTTTTGCCTCTTGGCCAGAACAGGCCGGGAGTTTAACAAATAGTCCTCCAATACATTTCTCGCAACCATGCCTATGGGGACAATGCGCTCTTTCGATCCTTTCCCCATAGTTCTCAGGCAACCAGCTACCAGATCGAGGTTATGCCCCTTCACCGATATCAGTTCAGAGACCCGCATTCCGGTTGCATACAAAACCTCCAGCATGGCCTGATCTCTGAGACCAATGGTGGTGTCCATATCCGGACAACTCAAAAGTTTGTCGACATCGGCCAGCGATAGTATATGAGGAAGCTTTCTCCACCGCCGAGGGGTTTCCAGAATCTCGGCCGGATTATCATTGAGTTGTTTGTCTTGACACAGATAGCGAAAAAAGGATTTGATCGAAGACAGACTTCGCGCAATGGAAGACGGCGACAAGCCCTCATCACGCAATATCAGAAGAGAACTACGAATATCCGCCGTTGTCAGGCCTGCCACTTCCTTGTCAGGAAAAGCCCGAGCAAAACGCCGCAGATCACGGCAATACCCTGCCACTGTGTGCGGCGAATGTCTTTTCTCAATGCGCAAATATTCGGAAAACTCTTGAATTAATGCATCCATAATAAAATTATGGTATAAAATTCAATAAGTTACAATTATTATTTTTCTTATTAGGTTTATTCTGCTCAATCTGTTAAGCTTGATAGTCGAATCATAGAAGATGAATGGTTAACACAATGAAATTAGCCCATTACTGGTTTTTACCCTTCCATAAGCTTCGGATCGCCTGACCTCTCCCTCGTGGCAGGTCGCTGTTCCACTGTCCGCTTATTTTTTAGACCGAGTCATCGCCGTTTTTCGCATTTATTCATTCACAATTAAACTTTAAAAACTACAGACAACTATGTTGAATCAGGAATTTATCAGAAATATTGGAATCATTGCTCATGTTGACCATGGGAAAACCACCTTGGTCGATTGTCTTCTTAAGCAGAGTGGAATGTTCCGGGACAGTGAGCTCTCGGAGACGTGCATCATGGACAGCAACGAACTGGAGAAAGAGCGCGGAATCACTATATTCTCAAAAAATGCGGCGATAAATTACAAAGGGTACAAGATCAATATTGTCGACACACCCGGGCATGCTGATTTTGGCGGCGAGGTGGAACGGATTTTAAAAATGGTCAACGGGGTTCTGCTTCTGGCCGATGCTGTCGAAGGCCCCATGCCGCAGACCCGGTTTGTTTTGAAAAAATCCCTCGAACTGGGACTCAAGCCCATTGTCGTTATCAACAAAATCGACCGCCCTGCGGCGCGGACGAAAAAGGTCGTCGATGAAGTTTTTGATTTGTTCGTTGAACTGAATGCAAATGATGAACAACTGGACTTTCCTGTCATATACACATCAGCCAAGCAGGGTATTTCCAGGCAAACACCCACGGGCCCAAACGATGACATCACCCCTCTTTTGGATATGGTCATCGAAAAAGTCCCAGCCTATAGAGGTGATGCCAAAGGACCTTTCCAAATGCTGGTTTCCTCCATGGATTATGATGACTACGTTGGAAGGATCGCTATCGGCACAATCACACGTGGACATATACAGGCAAAAAGCAACTATACCCAGATCAATCGTCAAGGAGATATGAAAACCTTTAGTCTTTCCAAGCTATACACTTTCCAAGGATTGACGAAGGTAGAGTCTCCCTCAGCGACCACAGGAGATATTATCGGCATTGCTGGAATGAAGGAAGTGGAAATCGGCGAAACCATTGCGGACTCCAGTTGCCCGGAACCACTCCCAGTTATTGAGATTGACGAACCTACTCTATCGATACATTTTTCTTCCAACACCTCACCCTTTGCAGGTCGTGAAGGCGACCTTGTCACCTCAAGGCAGGTGCGAGATCGTTTATTCAGGGAAATCCGCTCCAACGTTTCTCTCCGAGTGGAGGAAACCGACACGCAGGATACCTTCAAGGTTTCCGGACGCGGGGAATTGCATTTAACTATATTAATAGAAACCATGCGCCGTGAGGGCTTTGAGTTTTCCATTTACCGCCCGGAGGTCTTGATCAAAGATATTGGCGGAACTCCACACGAGCCGGAAGAGTTTGTCATTCTCGATATTGACGACTCTCATATGGGCTCTGTTATGGAAGCCATGGGAAAACGCAAAGGCACCCTGAAGAATATGATCCAAGGAGAAACCACGGCGAGGCTTGAATTCGTCATTCCCACACGCGGACTTTTCGGATTTCGTTCTGAATTTCTAACGTTGACCAAAGGCACGGGAATCATTAACCGCACTTTCCATAATTTCATTCCGCATTGCGGTGAGATCGCCCAGCGCACCAATGGTGCTTTAATTGCCATGGAAAATGGAAAAACGACCGGTTTCTCCCTGTTTAATTTGCAGGAAAGAGGCTCTATGTTTCTCGGGCCGGGTGAAGAAATTTATACTGGACAGCTTGTCGGTGTGAACAAAAAAGATAATGACCTGGTGGTTAATATCTGCAAGGAAAAAAAGCTGAGCAATATGCGCGCATCCGGGTCCGATGTGAATATCATTCTCACACCGCCAGTAATAATGAGTCTCGAACAGATTCTTGGTTTTCTAAACGAAGACGAGTTGGCAGAGGTCACCCCGAAAAGCATACGCTTGCGGAAAAAAATCCTGAACGAAAACGACAGGAAAAGATTTGGTAGAGCGCGGAACACCATTCCTGTTTTCGTGTCCTGATTGTTCCATTTTCATTGCCCTGATATTTGAAATGTTGTAGAATCAACAACCTTTCATAAATCAGGGGAAGAGAATTGTTTTTGAAAAACATTATTTCGTTTTTCAAACCCCTAAGACTTTTTCGACAAACAAGCCCACCTTAAAATATAAGCCGGATCAAAATATATCCGGGAATGGGATTCACATGCAGCGCACAACCCTCGTTCAACACATTCGACAACAGGAAAAAGCCAATCCCGGAGCTACTGGAGAGTTCACCAGCCTGATGAATGAAATCATGGTGGCTGGCAAGATCATTTCTCTTGAAGTCAACAGCGCAGGTATAGGAGAAGATATTTTTGGGCTTACCGGAAAAATAAATGTCCAGGGGGAAGAAGTCAAAAAGCTGGATGAGTTTTCTGACCTCACATTCACTAAAATTATCGGTCAGTCAGGCACGGTATGTGCCATCACCTCCGAAGAAAGAGAAGAAGCTCTGATCATCGAGGACAATCCCGGAAAATATATTTTCATGATGGATCCTCTCGATGGATCTTCAAACATTGATGTTAATGTCAGCATAGGAACGATATTTTCTATTTACCGCAAGAAAAGCCTGGGCGATAAAGTAACAGACGAGGATCTCCTGCAAAAAGGAGGCGAACAAATTGCCGCCGGTTATATCGTATATGGTTCCAGCACAATTTTTGTCTACACAACCGGGCAAGGTGTTCATGGGTTTACGCTTGATCCGGCGCTGGGTGAATTTTTTCTCTCCCATCCTGACTTGGTCATCCCTGAGCAGGGTTCTACCTACAGCACCAACGAAGGCAACTGGGGTAATTGGGATGAACCCCAAAAGGATCTGGTCGCTTATTTAAAGGAAGACGCTCCGGCAACAGGGCGCCCCTATAAATTGCGTTATATCGGCTCTCTCGTCGCGGATTTCCACCGGACTTTGTTAAAAGGCGGGCTCTTCATGTACCCCAAAGACACGAAAAGCCCTAATGGAAAATTGAGATTTTCTTTTGAGGCTGCTCCTCTGGCTTTCATTGTTGAGCAGGCCGGAGGAAAGGCCTCTACCGGAAACCAACGGATTCTGGATATTATCCCCAGCGGCATTCATGACCGTTTGCCTCTCTTCATCGGTAGCAAGAAAGATGTCGAACTGGCGGAAGAACGGCTCGCGGCCACAGTGAAAAAGGGCGGTTGGTTCAAATGGCTGAGCGGATGACCATCGGCCTATAACTATTATGAAAATTCAAAGCATACGCGGTGTTAAAGACATCCTGCCCGATGAAATCTGGAAATGGCAGTACATCGAGTCCATCGCCCATAATATTTTTCCACGATACGGCTTCAAGGAAATCCGCCTCCCCATTTTTGAAAACACCCGGCTGTTTTCCCGCAGTATTGGCGAAACTACCGATATCGTCGAAAAGGAAATGTATACCTTTCAAGACCGGGGCGGCGACTCCATTACACTTCGGCCCGAGGGAACTGCATCGGTGGTTCGTGCCTATGTGGAGCACAAGATGTATAATCCCCCTTCGGTGCTCAAGATGTTTTATATCGGCCCCATGTTTCGCTATGAGAGACCGCAGGCCGGTCGGTTGAGGCAATTCAATCAAATTGGAGTCGAGGCCATGGGCTCAGCCAGTCCGGTTGTGGATGTAGAAGTGATGACCATGCTCATGGAATTTTTCAAAGCACTGGGACTCACCGACATCAAACTTGAGATCAACAGCCTGGGCAGTCAGGAATGCCGCCCTCAATACCGCGAGCTCTTAAAAACAGAAATAGAAAAACATCTGGACCAGCTTTGTTCCAACTGCAAAAACCGATACCAGCGCAATCCTTTGCGGGTCCTCGATTGCAAGACGGAGCAATGCGGTAAGATTGCGGAAGGACTGCCAAAACTTATCGACCACCTGGACCCCGCCAGCGCCGAACATTTCTCGGAAGTGCGTTCACTTCTGGACTCTGCCGGAAGCTCCTACTCCGTCAACCCTAACCTGGTTCGAGGATTGGATTATTACAACCGTACCGCGTTTGAAGTCACCTCACAAAATCTGGGCGCCCAAAATGCCATTTGCGGAGGCGGACGTTACGACACTCTGGTGGAAGAACTGGATGGCCCCTCGACACCCTGTTTCGGTTTTGCCCTTGGTCTCGAACGCCTGGTTTCCCTGCTACCGTTTGATGATGCAAAAACGCTAAAGAAAAATCCTGATATTTTTATCGTCTGCATGGGAGAGGAAGCCAAAACCACGGGGTTTAAAATTGCGCACGAACTACGCTTGAAGGGATTCAGGGTCGAGAGAGATTATGAAATGGGGAGCATGAAAAGCCAAATGCGTAAGGCCAACAAAGCCCAGTGCCGGTTGACCCTTATTCTGGGAGAAAACGAAATCCGTTCCGGTAAATTTGTATTGAAAAATATGAAAACCGGCGAGCAAATAGAATGTCCTGTCGAGGAACTGGCCACAGAAATCGCCAAACTCTCCACCGATTCGTAATTATTTTTGTTGGACAAAACTTTTCCCGAAATTTAGCATCCTAACTTCAGGAGCCGGGAAAGCCTGAATGATTGACCCCTCTTAATGACCGTGCTAGGTTAACCCGATATAATCGCTACTTAAAAAAATTATGGCTAGCAAAGAGTTAGAAGTTCTTGAGGATTATATTGTTCAAAACAAGCTGAAGATCACTAAGCAACGGCGTGCTGTTCTCAATGCTTTTATGGAAAGCGAAAAGCATGTCAGCGCTGAGGAACTCTACAATCAGGTCACCGTCACCGACCCAAAAGTGGGGCTGGCAACGGTGTATCGCACTCTAGCGTTGCTAACCCAAAGCGGCCTGGCCTCGGAGCTGGATTTTGGCGACGGACAAAAACGCTATGAACATAAATACATGCATGGTCATCACGACCACATGATCTGCACCGAGTGTGGAAAAATCATCGAGTTCAACCATCCCCTCATCGAAAAGTTCCAGGAAGAAGTCGCCAGCCGAAACGGGTTCAACATCACTTCCCACAAATTGGATATGTTTGGCCTGTGTAACGAATGCCGCTAACCCCCACTCGGCGTGGGGCCAGCACTGCATTGCCCGTGGAGCGAACTGAGTATTCAAACGCAATACTATAATGACTCCCCCTGACAAGGAGACCTTTGCGTAAGTCTATAAAGCAGAAAAGCGAGATGCTTCGAGATACCCCTACGGGGCAAGAATTCAAAGGTCAAATATCACTAGCTCAGCATGACAATAAAAGGCTATTTTGTCATTCTGAGGAGCTATTGCAACGAAGACGTGATACTTTTCCCTAACCTTCGTGCCCCGGAGGGGTAATCTTGGGTTATGCAAAGCTCTCCCTGACAAGGGGGATAAAGAGGATTTACATATCAGCAGTTTTTTTGACGAGCAAAGAGTATCTTGGCTCAATCAAGCCCTTGCCAACTGGCAGCATGTTATGATCCCTCATCAGTCTTTATGCACCGAAGGGGTACGCCTAGTGGGGAAGGGACTGGGCGCAACGAAATCCGATATAGTTAAAGATTTCGTTCATGACCTGGCCATAGGTGGTCACTTTTGGGAAAACTTTATTTTTGGGATGTAGCCAGACCCGGTTGGTGATGCGTAATGCGCCGGCTGAAGAGTCGAAGGAACCACCTCGTACCACTTTCGATTCACCCGCTTCCGGACCTTGAGGGTTGTCTTTCGAGCGGACTTTATAATAAGGCTCATACCAGTCGTTGACCCACTCCCAGACATTCCCCATCATGTCATAAAGACCGTACTGGCTTGGGGCTTTACTCCCAACAGGGTGTGTGGTCTCTGCTGAGTTATCTTCAAACCAGGTGTAATCTCCATGCACCATATTGCCCCAGAAGTAGCGGGTTGTCGCCCCTCCCCGAGCCGCATATTCCCATTCCGCTTCGCTGGGCAAGCGGCAGGCACCCTGTGATTTCTTGATAAACTTCTGCACATCCAGAAAATTGACCTGTTCAACGGGCAAGTCTGCTCCCATGAACTTGGAGGGATTATATCCTCTCAGCTTTTCCCAACGCGCCTGGGTCACTTCATATCTATCCAGATAAAAATCATCGACGCATACCTCATGCTCCGGCTTTTCATCTTCCTGGGTATAATCATTGCCCATGATAAAACACCCACCCTTTATGAACACCATTCCTTCAGGAGCTTTGTCGGCTTTTGACTGATCTTCGGGAGAAAACTGAACCGGTGCAACCCGCTGATCAGAGAGAGGAGTAGATTCTTCCGACACCTCTGGCAGTTCGGAAAAGCTGGGATGAATCTCGTCACTACCTTGGTCCTGGGCATTATCAGCGCAAGCCGAAAGTAGGAAAAAAACGCTGAGGATGATGAATGTTCTATAAAAACGCATTGTTTTAACAGGAGTTGGGGAAAGGCGAATAATACCATTTTAATGAGGTTTTACAAAAAAATTTCTGCATTTTAAGAACTTACTGCGGTTTTTCTTGAAATAATCCTGAAATGGGTTAAAAAATGGCCCCACATCCACGTATTTTCCAATAGATAGTTCAAATTTTTTGTCCAAATACCGATAAATAATAGAACTACTTATCATGGAGCTGGACTTTGCGATTCCTAAAACCACTCAGCATTTTTGTCTCTTGCCTATTACTGGGAACAGGTTGCAGTACCCTGGAAAAAACCTATCAAAAAACGCGCCAGACAATGGCGAACCTTTTTAACGCCGCCGAGGACACCTATCGTCCTGCCTTGGGACTGGACAGGGATATTGACTTGCAATTCGCCAAGCACCAGTTCAATCGCAGAGAATATTCCATTGCGGAATTTTATTTAAAAAAGACATTGGCCAATCAGCCGGAAAACCGGGAAGCCATCCACCTTCTGCCTTGGGCTTATTTTTTCCAAAAACGTTTTGACAAAGCATTGGCGTCTTTCAAGCAGGCACACACACTGCACAGAAAAGACCCAACCGCCTTATTGGGTATGGGCTGGTCTTATTTCAGCTTGAAGCAATATCAGAAGGCTTTGGATAGTTTTGAGCGCGCCGAACGGTTTGCCTCCCACTCCTACGAAATCCACAAAGGCAAGGCCTTCATTCATCTGGAACAGCGGCGAGGCCAGCTTGCACGAGAAGAACTGGAAAAAATTCTTCCACTCGCCAAGGAGACCTTTGCGTAAGTCTATAAAGCAGAAAAGCGAGATGCTTCGAGATACCCCTACGGGGCATGAAGTTTAATGAAGAGGATATCACATACCCCTACGGGGCAAGAATTCAAAGGTCAAATATCACTAGCTCAGCATGACAATAAAAGGCTATTTTGTCATTCTGAGGAGCTATTGCAACGAAGAATCTTGGGTTATGCAAAGCTCTCCTCGCCAAGGTGAATGAATTGCTGGAACAGTGGGAAGCTTCAAACCGTAATGACTTCATCGTTCGTTGGGCGATCGTTCCTTCCAACCCTGATTCCAGTTCGATATTTACCTTACCGGTTGAGTTTCCCCGATATCGCAGCCTTCTCCTTGGAATGCCCACAGAAGACATAGAAGCTCTGGACTCAGCATGGGAAAGCTATTATCAGGGCAAGTACGCTAAAGCGTCCAACCTGTTTGGTGGACTGGCCCGGTCAAATTCCCCAAACCTGGATGCGGTGAACGGGTTGGCCTGGAGCCTGATGCATGCAAAACAAATCAATAAATCGGAAAAAACATTCAAGGAAATCCTGGAACTTTACCCGTATTTCCTGGGGGCCTTCAAAGGCCTGCGGGAAATTGAGGAAATCAAGAAGCGCCAGGCTGTTTATGTACAAAACTATTATGAGTATGCGATTGACAAGTTTTTAAAATCCATCGAGCATGAGGATTATGAAATATCTTCTGCCAAAGGACTCGGCCTTTCTCTGTTTGCCATAAAAAATTATTCGGATGCCATTCCTTATTTGCAAATGGCCTTGAAGAGTGACCCCGAAAACAAAGATATGGCTTATAAACTCGACTGGAGCATTCTGAGAAGTGAGTCTCTGGGCGTTTCCCAAAAATATTTTGAAGATGTTTTAAAAAATCATCCTCTCCGCGCTTCGCCCTATATGGCTCTCGGTTGGATTCACTACAACTGGAGAAACCCTGATCTAGGAGTGGAATATTTTCTCAAAGCCATTTCTCTCGATCCGGATTTTGCGCTGACACCGGAGTTTCTAAAATTGTTGAAAAAGGAACGATTTGAATGGCAAGTCATAATTCCCTGGGCGGGACCTACTTTCAAAATCAATTGGATGACCAGGCCATGCAAATGTTCAGGCATTCTCTAAAAATCCAACCCAACAAATCCGAAGCCCACAAGGGAATGGGTTATGTCTATTTTCGACAGGGCAAACATAATTCAGCACATAAAGGCCTGATGAAGGCCAAACATGCCATCACCGAAGAACGCCCGAAAGCCAAGCCCCCCCCTCCTTTCGATTTCCTTCGAACAAGTCCGAATTAGCTTATTAATGATTTATCAGCGAAAAAACAAAACTTTCAATTGACTCCTGTCAGAATTCGCTTATAGTATATTACTATTCCACTGGTTGTTTAGATATTGAGACGCTCAAACATTTGGGGAGGGAGGGGTACCTTTCTCTTTTCACTGAGGGGTGAGAAATCATGGAGTTGAATCTTGATTCGACTCCATGATCCCGGTCCACTCCCGTGGAAGGGAATTGGGCAAGGGCTCTATTGAGCCGAACCATCTCTTTGCTAGCCTGCAATAGTTTTTACACGTTGGTCCCTCCCCGAGGGGGCCGCTTACTTTTTCCCAGAAAACATTTCCACATAAGAAGACTTTAGGTTTTCGACAACGGAAGGGTCTGCTAACGTCGAGATATCCCCAAGTTGATCGGCTTCATTGGCAACTATTTTCCGCAATATGCGCCGCATGATTTTGCCCGAACGGGTTTTGGGAAGCGCGGGAGCCCAGTGTATGACATCCGGTGTGGCGATAGGCCCGATTTCCTTTCTGACAAACTGCACCAGAGCTTTCTTCAAGGTATCATCCGGTTGCACTCCATCCATAAGCGACACGTAGGCATAGATCCCCTGGCCTTTTACCTCATGCGGGAATCCAACGACTGCAGCTTCGGCCACGGCTTCATGCAGCACAAGAGCGGACTCCACTTCAGCAGTTCCCAGCCTATGCCCACATACGTTGATAACATCATCGACTCTGCCGGTGACCCAGTAATAACCATCCTCATCACGACGGCAACCATCACCGGTAAAATAATAGCCCGGGTAAAGTTTGAAATAAGTTTCCTCAAAACGTTCATGGTCGCCATAAACCGTTCTCATTTGACCCGGCCAGGGTTCGGAAATCGCCAGTACGCCTGCCACTCCGTTGCCTTCAAGTATCTTGCCGGTTTCCGCCTCGATCACCACGGGTTTCACGCCAAAAAAAGGCAGGGTTGCCGAGCCTGGTTTTGCCGGAGTGCAACCAGGTAGAGGCGTGATCATAATGCCACCAGTCTCGGTCTGCCACCATGTATCAACAATAGGGCAACGTCCCCTTCCGATATTTTTGTAATACCACCGCCAAGCTTCCGGGTTGATCGGTTCGCCCACTGAACCCAAAACCCGTAGCGTAGAAAGATCATACTGAGAGGGCGTATCTTCCCCAAACGACATGAGCGCGCGAATCGCTGTTGGAGCCGTATAAAACTGGGTGACTTTGAGTCTATCCACCACATCCCAAAACCTTCCACAATCAGGATAGGTAGGGATGCCTTCAAACATGACCGTTGTTGCGCCATTGGCCAGTGGACCATAAACGATATAAGAGTGGCCCGTGACCCAGCCGATGTCGGCTGTGCACCACCAGATATCACCGTCCTGATAATCAAAAATATATTTATGGGTCAGCGCGGTGTAGACCATGTAACCGCCGGCACTATGTTGAACCCCCTTGGGTTTCCCCGTTGAGCCGGAAGTATAGAGAATAAACAGAGGATCTTCCGCCGACATGACTTCCGCATCACAAACAGGGTCGGCATTTTTCATTTCTTCATGCCACCAGGTGTCCCGGCCCGACTGCATTTCAACAGCAACCTTGTCGCCCACCCGCTGAGACACAATGCAGGCTTTGATCACAACTCCATCCTTTGCAGCCCGCTCCATGGCTTCATCGGCATTGGTTTTTAAAGGTACCGGTTTGGCGCCACGAAATCCTCCATCGGTGGTGATGAGAACCGTGCAGGCCGAGTCCACAATCCGATCTGCCAAAGCGGTGGGAGAAAACCCGCCAAAAACGATGGAATGAATCGCTCCTACCCTTGCGCAAGCCAGCATTGCAATCACCAACTCCACCACCATGGGCATATAAATAGAAATCCGGTCGCCCTTTTTCACCCCATGACTTTTCAGAACATTGGCAAATTTGCAAACCTCTTCATGGAGTTGGCGGTAGGTCAAACGAAGATTTTCACCGGGTTCGTTCCCTTCCCATAATATGGCGGTCTGGTCACCCCGTTTTTCCAGATGACGATCCAGGCAATTGACCGTTATATTGGTTTTTGCCCCCTTGAACCATTCGATGCGTATCTTGCCGTTACGGACATCATAGTTGTAGTCACGCACCTGATCCCATTTCTCAAACCAGGTGAACTTTTCAGCCTCATCGGCCCAAAATTTTTCCGGATCACTGATGGAGCGCTCATACATTTCTCGGTATTGATCCATATTTTGGATCAATGCCTTGGCGGAAACGGATTCAGAGGGATGGTAAATTTCCTCACTCATAATATTTCTCCAACCAAACCTTTACGGTGTGTATTTTTAGAGAGACCGGACAGCCCTGGCCGCTTCGGTCAGGGTCCAAAGCCCATCAGGCTGACTAAACTCTCCATCGCGGATATTAAGTATAAATACCCGCATACGGCCAGACACCTGTTGTGCGATCATGGAAAATCCTCCACCCGAGGCGAATTGATCGCTGATATGAATAGTTTTGCCAAACTGATCCTTATTTTCAAAGCTTTTATCAAACAGGGTCGACATTTCTTCTCTTCCCGGGAGTCTCCAGTCATCATACCCGGCAAATTTATTTTCGTTCATCTCCCGCACATAATCGGCGCTGTCCTGATAATTGACCCATTTTTTCAGATCAGTCATAGAATCGGTCTTGCACCACATCAGGTTATGCGCTTTGGAGGTGACGGTGCCATCTCCATTATCAACAAAAATATTTTCTACGTTATCGGAACTCATAATGTTATAAAACTCGACCTGGGTTTAAAAATTAAGATAAAATACCGGCGTAGCCGTCGGGAGCAAATAACAATGGCTTTGTTTTGTTGATCTGAGATAACTCTTTCTCCCCTGTAAAAGCTATTGCAAATGGTAGCCAGCGTCACGCTGGCCACGGCTAGTGGAAAATTTAACATGTCTCAAACTCCACCACCACAGAAAAAAGTTTTACTGACCCATCTCGACTGGAACCTGCAAAGGTTGGATGAAGCCTTGAAACAGGAAAGCACCGATTATTTCAAGAGTGCCGCGCTGCAACGGTTTGGCCATACTTTTACCATGGCCATGAAGAGCATTCGGGGGTTTGGCGATTCCCAAGAGGAAACCAGGGAACCCGGTGATGAGCAGTGCATTGAATTGGCCACGCAAAACGGCTGGGCGAAAAACCAACCCGAATGGCAGGAAATGTTCGCGGACTATCAACGCATCAATCAAAAGCCCAATGAGCAGGAGACAGAAGCCCTCTATCAAAAACTACCGCGCTACCAGCAAGCTTTCAAAAGTCTATATTCGCAACTGGAAAACCTAGTCTAGTATTTCCCTCAATTCATCCAACGCCATTTTTCTATGGGAAATGGCGTTTTTCTGTTTGGAAGACATTTCTCCATAGGTCTGCTCATAACCTTCCGGGATAAAAATTACATCCCAGCCAAAACCATTTCCTCCCCGGATGCTGTTTGCCAAAGTTCCGCTCACTTCACCCCTGGCAATCTTCATATTTTGTCCGTCATAAACAGCAAAACAGCATACTGCCGTTGCACCCCGGTCATCAAAGTCGTTGAGCATCTTCAACATGCCCTGACAACCGACTGTTTCTTCAAACCATTTCACCAAGGCGCCGGGCAACCCGTTCCAGGCATGGAACAATAGCCCCGAGTCCTCCACCATCACCGGGCACTGTAATGCTGAGTACGCTTGTCGGGCTTTGTGTCGAACCACTACATCCAGATCCGGGGACTGGATTTCAAAGAGACCGTCAACCTGAATCGGTTCAAGAGCAAGGCTAAGGATTTCTCCCGCTTCCCGAACCTTATCAGGATTTCCCGTCACAAATTTGAATTGACTCAACATGAAGACCGTCCCTGCCCTTGTCCGGCATGGTATCCTGTGTTATACATTGACCTTTTCCCTTAGACCAACATATTCAAACAATTAAAATTGATGAAACAACTTTTCACTTATTCATTTTTTCTCGTTTTTCTCACTTCATGCGGCCAGATTTTTGAGGTGGACGCAGATGTACAGGCCCGGCAAGCTCTGTGGGACTTGATGGAAATACAGGATAAGTTTTATCAGGAAAACCAGCGATATGCTACCGGCCATGTGGAAATAGAAAAATACAATCTGAAATACCATTCCGGCATCGTCTACCTTGAAATAGAGTCGGCGGGAAAAGATAAATACAGGGCCGTTTCCCTTCCTGCCGAATCGACCACCGCGAGGGTATTCGCTTATGACAGCGATCAGGGAGGGTTTTATGAAATGGCCGAGGACGAGGTTTCACGATATGTTCTGGGAGCATTGCGACATATTCGCGAGGAAAAACATAAAAAAGATTTAAACGAACTGACCGGCTGGATATTAATGGGAGGAATGGCGTTTCTGGGACTGCGCTTTTTTGCCCGCCATCGATCCCAAGAAAATAATACCGCTATCTGGGCTTATATCTTATGTTTGCCGGCTATGGGATGGGCCGTCGCCCTTCTGGGAAACATCGAAGTCGATGTGGTGTTCACCAGCACTATAGCCCAGGCCACCTGGGTAGGCATGGCAATGGCCTTATTGGCTTTGGCACTGGGAAGTAGCTGGTTGATGAAAAATAAAAAACCCCCTACCCCCTTGATTAGCTTGCTGGTATGCACACTGCTCATATCCCTGTTGAGCGCTGGAGTTATGGGGTATATGCTCAAAACCTTCAGCTGAAAAATCAGCCCAGGCGAACGGTAAGAATGTGAAGAGTTTCTGATTCACTCACCCATTGGGACCGAAGGGTAAAACTCTGACCATCATGGGTGTTGGAAATTTTTGCTGTCCAGATCCTCCAGAAAATCAAACCCGGAACGAACTGCCGCTTGAACAGCAGGTTTTTCACCCAAAACTTTAAACAGAGTTCCCCATTCAGATTGCTCTCGCTTTTGAATGGAGAACTCCTGATCACCAATCTTAGCCCTGTAGTAGGTTTCCAGTTTTTCAAAAGCCTGGTTGATTTCTTTCAATCGGATGTCACCCGATTGGGTGTCAGCCTTTTCCGGATTGATGTCGGGATGAAATTGCCGGGCAAGAGAGTGATAGGATTTCCGTACCCTGAGCCACTCTTCCCCAGGGGATACGTTGAAAATTTTATAGCGCTCGGCGATTTGCATAAGATACCCTATTTTCAGGTTTTGTGCCAAACCCTAAAATATTAATGACGCCTTAAATATCAAGAAGATATAAAAATATCCTCTTTTAGAGGCTGTTGCAACCAGGAAAAATCTACCGGAGCCTCTAAAAATTTATAGTTTATTATTTTTCAATGGGTTATATTGGCTACTATTAAAATTGTTTGATCGGGCCATGAGCTTTAGACTGGCAGTAATTTCCCCGACAATTTAACATCAATTAAAGTTTTGAAGCTTTTCCTGTTTGCGCGAAGATGAATCCCTCTCACAAATTAAACACACAAAACTTCTTTGGCACCTCGGAAACCGCGCTCAGAGAACTTTTTTCTGATTTGGGTATTGAAGCCTACCGAGCTCACCAGGTTTTCACCTGGGTCTATCATTATCATTGCCGGGATTTTAATGAGATGAGCAATCTTTCTAAATCTTTGCGGTCCCAGTTGGCAGAGCATTTTCATTTCTCACTCCCCAAAATTCAAAACCGAACCCACTCCAAGGACGGGTCGATCAAATATTTATTGGAAATGAATGATGGAGCGGTGGTGGAAAGTGTCTGGATGCCTTCGGAATCCAGAAAAACTTTATGCCTTTCCACGCAGGTGGGTTGTCGTCTGAATTGCTCGTTCTGTTTAACGGCAAGCCTGGGACTGAAAAGAAATTTAACAGCCGGTGAAATCATCGGCCAACACATCGCCATCAATCAGGAACTCAAAGAGAAAGACCAGATCACCAACATTGTTTTTATGGGAATGGGCGAACCCCTGGACAACTATGGGCCGTTTGTCGATGCATTGCGTCTCATGATCTCCCCGGAAGCCATGAAAATTTCAACAAGAAAGGTCACCGTTTCCACATCAGGACTGGTTGAAAAAATGAAAACGTTTCAAGAGGAAAACCTGCCGATAAACCTGGCTATTTCTCTCAACGCTTCCGACAATGCCACCCGCGACCGGTTGATGCCTATCAATAAAAAATACTCCATTGAAGTCTTAATGGATTGCCTTAAAAAATATCCTTTAAAACCGCAAAGGAGGCATACCATCGAATATGTCCTGCTCGCAGGCATCAATGATTCGGATGAAGATGCGCAGAGGCTGGCAAAATGGTTGAGGGATGTTCCCTGCAAGATCAACCTGATTCCTTTTAACGGTTTTGATCCGTCTGAATACAGGCCTCCCACCGAACAGAGAATTTTGAAGTTTCAAAATTATTTGATCGAGCAGAATTTTTCTGCCTTTATAAGACAAAACCGGGCCACGGACATACTCGGTGCCTGTGGGCAACTCGCGGCCAGCGTGACGCTGGACCCAATAATCAATGGCCCATAAAGCCGAGATAACTCTTTGCTAGCCAGCAAAAGCTATTGTTCATTCTCCCCGGGCGTTGCCTGGCTTTGCAAGACTCCATGAATAATCCTGATTCCCAAAACCCCGAACTATCAATTATTATCCCTGTTTACAATGAGAGGGACAACCTGATCCCCCTTGAAGATAAGCTCGAGACAGAACTTGCAAAACTCAACCTGAGTTATGAAATCATTCTCATTGATGATGGAAGTGGCGATGGCAGCGCTCATTTGATCAAATCCATGCAGAAACACAATCCACGTATCAGGCTTATCCAGTTCGGTCATAACCATGGGCAGTCAGCGGCATTCGCGGCCGGATTCAAAGCGGCGCAGGGGGAAATTTTCGTCACGCTTGATGCTGATTTGCAGAACAACCCCGCCGACATCCCCCTGCTTCTTGAGAAGATGCAGGACTATGATGTGGTGTGCGGGTGGCGCCATAAGAGGAATGATCCGTGGATCAAAAGGGTTTCCTCAAAAATAGGCAATGCAGTGCGGAATAAATTGAGTGAAGAGGAAATTGCCGATACCGGATGCTCCCTGAAAGCATTTCGCCGGGAGTGCTTCGACAATGTTAAGTTTTTTAAAGGAATGCACCGGTTTTTCCCCACCTTAATGAAAATGGAAGGGTTCCGTGTCACCCAGGTCAAAGTCAGCCATCATCCCCGGCTTCATGGGGAGTCAAAATATAATATTCGAAACCGTTTGCTTTCTTCTTTTCAGGATTTGCTGGCCATCCGCTGGATGAAAAAGCGACAGATTAACTATGATATTATCAGGGAGGATTAAATGACAACAAACCAATGGTTGATCGTTGGATTTGTAGGGCAAGCCTTTTTTGGCGCCCGTTTTATTATCCAGTGGATTGTTTCCGAAAGAAAAGGCGAAAGCACTATCCCCCTTGCCTTCTGGTATTGCAGCATTGGGGGCGCAATGGTGCTTTTAACATATGCCATTCACAGGCAGGACCCAGTATTCATTGTTGGACAAAGCTTGGGAAGCATTGTCTATATCCGCAACCTGATACTGATAGACCGCAAAAGAAAATCCCTGGCGTCAATGGGAGTTGATAATGAGTAACTGAAAAATTAGAATCGGCGGCCTGGTTCTCATGATACTGGGCGGATTTCTTTTTGTCTGGTCAGTGAAGTATATTCAGGCCGAATGACCGCAAATATTTATCGGTTTGCTCTCTGTGTTCAGCACAGCCATGGGGTTTGCCCTTCTCAATTACGCCGTTGGATTTACATGAGGATGGCCCCACACCGGATTGACCCCTCAGTTTTGTTTTTAAACCCCTCACAAATCACCTTGTTTTTTCTGCCAAAAAAGTAAGACAAGCCTTTATTTAGCAACAGTTTTGAAAGTCCTTGACTTTGCCCAACCCGTATGATATTTCTCTACCTTCTTTAAGTCCTTTTAACCTCAGAAACAGGTTGAAAGTTTTGAAGAATTGAGGTTTTCCATAGTTGGGAAACGGGTACTTACCGCCTTCTTCTAGCCATTCATTATAAGTGATGATGAAACAAGCTCAAAGTCCTTTTAAAAGGGCCTTTTTTAAAACGCTTATCTGCCTGCTTTTTATCTATATGTCGGGGCATTTGACCCCTTTCCTTCCTGTTTCTTCTAATTCCATTTTTACGAATCTGAGTTTTCAGACTCTGGCATACGCCCAAGATGATGAGGATGATGAAGAGGACGAGGATGATGAAGATGAAGACGAGGATGAAGAGGGAGAAGCCGAGGAAGAAGACCTCTCATACTTAACAGATATCGGACCGGCCGCAGACCACGAGTTTGAAGAATTCTCGTTCCTGGGCATGAGCAACCGCAAGTTCACCTGGGCAGCGGCTCAGCTTCATATACTATTCGCCTCATTCATTCTAGGGTGCCCCATGTTCGTGGTCATCATGGAGGTTATGGGTGCCCGACGGACACAGGGGGTTCGTAAAGCGATTATCCTCTCAAACGTGTTTCTAGCGGTTCTTATAGGCGTCGTCATAGGGATCACAGGCGAAATCATAATCGGGATCCATCACGGTGTCTTGTATGGATTATGGGCCTGCGCATTCGGGGCTCTAATAGTCAGTTTCCTGAATTATTTCCACCGTTTGATGAATATCCGGGCATCCGCCTTTGTCGGAGCAGTGTTTGGAGCCCTGATCGCCATGCCACTGACACCGGTCGAGCATTACGAAGTTTCCGCAATTATTCTTGCTTTGATTAATGGTGCCGTCGGCGGCTTGCTCTCCAACGGCATCATGTTTGCCCAGGCAGATTTTAAATTTGAGCGTCTGGCCCATGAGATCACTAAGGTAATTGGCATTTGTTACAGTTTTACCGCGCTGACGGGAGGTCTCTTCCTCTTTGTCATGCTGGTGGCCTATAAAGACTTCATCACCTATCTTATATCCTCGTTTCCCATGCTTTTCATGGTGGCTTACCCCACCCTGTTTATTTTGGAAACGGTAATCATGTACATCTATGTCTACTCATGGGACCCACTCAACAAGGCCAATAAAAAGGGACGGCATATTGTTACGGGCATAATGCTGAATGTCTTTGGTCTCACACTTCTGATGGCCCTGGATGGACCTGCAACCTTTATGCAGGCCCCGACAAAACCCCTTGCTGATCTGCTCACTATGGGGGAGTGGGATAGAATTACCACTTCGATTTGGATGCCCCTGAACTATCACCGGCTAGTGGGCAACGGAACCTTTGGCGGTTATATGGTTTGTATCATCGGTGCATATATGTACCTGTGGTCCGACAAAAAGGAAGAGCGGGAATATTATGACTGGGTCGGTTATATCGGCAACCTCATCGGCGTTGCCATCATGATTCCCCTGCCGGCAATGGGTTACATTTTTGTCGCCGAAATTTACCGATATGACGCCACCATTGGTATGTACATCATGTCCGACCGGGAATCCATGTTCATGTTGGTGCAAGGGCTTTTGGTAGGAACCATGTTCAGCGCCAGTAATATTTATATGTGGGTCAGTATGAAGCGGATTGAACACGCTGAGAGATTTTTCCCGGCCATGAAATTCGGCTTCATATTGATTGTTATTTCTGCCACAATCTGGTTCACTCCCAGACGGTTTTTCGCCACCATGCTGCCTGAACCTGGCATGGATCCAAATATGGTTTTGCCGGATAATTTGGCCTTCCTGGCTTTGATGGTTTCCAAGAATACGGCGGCGTTCTGTTTGGTGACCGTCACTTTCATCAACTATATTTTCTATACTATCGCCACCAAAACCGGAAAAGTGCATTATGGCAAGATCAATCCGCTCGGACCTTACGTTCTTATTTTCCTCGGATTCTCCGACATCTGGTTGATGAGCTGGATGGGGACCATTCGGGAACTGTCGCGGATGAATTGGCATATTTACAAAGTGTTCAAGGATGTAACCCCGGAAAAATTTGCGCCGAGCCTGGCTGAGTCAGGCTTTCACGTTACAATGATTGTTTGGCTCTTTTTCATCCTGATGACAGCCATCATCTGGATTGGAATCAAATATCCAAAAACCAAGAAGAAAGAAATCGAGCCAACGCAGGCATCACCGCAAATGGCAGAATAAGTTTTTTCAGGAGCAAATGAATAATGAAAATTGACATAATCATTATTGGCGTTATTGCCGGGTTAAGTGGTCTGTTCGCCCTATACAGCACTTTTGGGATTATAGGGGCCGGTGCCGGGTTCGCAGTGATGGTGACTTATGCTCTGCTTCTCAAGGTCAAACCCAAAAAAATGGAAGAGAAAACACTTTTCCAGAATATCCGGTTTAAGATTCCTGTCATCGCAGTATTAGCAGGAAGCATTTGGGTCTTGGCAGGCAAATTCAATTTTCCCGTCTGGTGGCAGATAGAGTTTGTTGCCTTCGCCTTTGTGGGTTTCTTTTTCTTCACGCTCCTGGACTGGAAAACTCTCAAGCTGGAAAAATCGCATTTTGACTGGATCAAACGGATGCTGGCTACCTACGCCCTTGCCTCCGGTATATTTATCGGAGTGACAGCGCAACTACCCCAATTTGATCCGGAAATTGAACTTGCAAAACTCAACAAGCCTCCCGTTAAATTAGCAGGACTAGCGGGGCCCGAGGTTATCGCCGCGGGACGCGAAGTGTTCGAAAATAATAAATGCTTCAACTGTCATAAAGTATTCTGGGAAGGCAACTCAGATCGTGGCCCCAACCTGGGTACCAAACAGATCGGCCTTTATACCGAGGATTATATTAAAGATCAGATCCTCAACCCTCGAAGAAACCAATCTCCAGGTTTTGAGGACCCCAAATCCAAAAAAGCCATGCCGACTTATTATGGAGATGACTTGAGTGAAGACGAGTTGTCCGCCCTGATCTCTTTTTTAAAAACCCTGCGGGACCCGACCCATATGCCGGTTGAAGGCAAATTCCCCAATCAATGGACCTGGTGGGACGATAAAAATGCCATTGCCGAGGGTAAGATGGTGTTCGAAGGGACCCACCCGGAAACAGAAGGGCTCCTCTGCGCTGTTTGTCACGGCAAGGATGGCATCCCCATGATGACCGGAGCTCTCGATTTCAGAAATGAAAATAGTCCTGATACCACAAAAACGGATAAGCTTTTAAAAGACTGGCCGGATGCCCTTTGGTATCGCCGGGTTACCCGTGGTATTCCGGAAACACCCATGGCTGCTTGGGGTATGATTTTCCCACATCTTTATCTTTGGAAGGCTGAGGCCTATGCCCGGACATTCCACGATCCTCTGGACAAACGCACCGCCAAACGGCCTGTGCCTCCCGTTCCTACCAAAGAAGAAATCGAAAGCTGGAAAACCAAAGGACTGTTCCTCGACCCATTGCTCTAAAAAAATTTAAAATCATAAAGCCGATCTCGTTTGATGAGGTCGGCTTTATTTTTGCCTATTCGACAAACCCATTACAGGTTTGCTAGAATAACTGTATTGTTACAGTTCGTGATTCTTTGGAGATCGCAATGAGTAAAATTGATGACTTGATAAAAGAAAACCTGCTGGAAAATGGAACCATCCTTCTTCTTCGTGATAAATACATAGGCATCCGTGGTTGCATGGAGCTTGCCACGAAAGAAGTATTAAAAAGCGTGAAACAGCTTATTGTTCCAGGAAACCAGATTTTGGATGAAGGCTTGGAGGCTCTTGCTGAATCCCCACATTTGGAAAACTTGGAACTTCTTAACATCAATCACAATGATATTGGGGACTATGGAGCGATCGCTCTGGCAAACTCGGAAAATTTACCCAAATTGAAGATAGTCACTATGTTCGGCAATGTGGTAGGAGATACAGGAGCTCAGGCTTTTGCTAATTCGCCTCAGAGCAAGAAATACGTCAAACTGGATCTCTTTAAAAACCAGTATACCGAGATCGGCTATAAAGCCCTCACCGAATCAGAGAACCTGAAAAACTGTGAAGAGCTGGAAGTCTATCGGGATTAACCCGGCTTCAGCCCTTATCACTCCATTGTGTGGTATCAAAGGTCTTGACCTGCAGCGCATGGATGAGTTTTGGAGTCCCTGTCATTTCATGATCGAGTGCTTTGTGGACCAGCCTGACTCGTTCCATGACATTGAGGTTTTCGAATTGGGGTGAAACAACAACGATGGAATAATGACCCCCGCCTCCGGCGGCTTTATGGCCGCGATGAAGGTGGCTCTCATCGATGATCTCCACATGTTCGGCAGAGATTCTTTCTTTAAGGTTATTATTGATAATTTCAGTGGTATCCATATAATTTTAAAGTCTTTTTTAGGTTATTGGTATTATTCATGGGGCTTGGAGCGCAGTCCCGCATCCGGGAAGTCTTTAAACTTGTTGAGGTTATCCTGGAATTTCTGAAAAGCCTCGTGTTCCTTTTCGTCCATCATTTTTGCCCGGCAGCGGGCACAAACTGGTATTTTATCGGAGTCATAATTGCGAATCCTGTTTTTGACTCCGCATTGCGGACAAGGTATGATGGCTAAACCGGGATCAGTCATGATTCATCATAACAAACCCGCATCGAAAATAAAAAGAGTACTTACAATCTTTCTTTAATATGTTTTTCTTCCAACAAATCGGTCCCAGCCAGAAAATACCCTTCACGACCAAGTTGGCCATGGTTTTCTGGATCATCCTGAGTTTGGCCCTGTTATCCTTTTTTGCATTCAGCATTTTTATAATCGCCTTGATGGTGGGTCTGGTTTTATTCACCACCAGCCTGTTCCAGAAGAAAAAGCAGCCGGGTTCCATCCCCAATGCCGATTTCCAAACCAGGCCCTACTCTGCACCCCGGCATACCAAAGACGACGACGTCATAGACATTTAGCAGAGTACCTCTGCCTGTAGATTGCAATGGCTCTCACTACAAACAACAGTATTCTCGGCTCAACCAGCTCTTACTGGCTATCCCCACGCTCAGTGGATTTTCGAGGTCTTTTGTATATATGTGTGGCTTCGCCGTAAAACGCCTCAGCGGTTTCCATGATGGTTTCAGAAAGTGTCGGATGCGGGTGAATGGAGTGCGCCAGGTCTTTAGCGTTTAAGTCATTGTCGATGGCCAAAACACCTTCCCCGATCAACTCTCCGGCTCCAACCCCGGATATTCCCATTCCCAGAACCTGCTCCGTATCCGGATCAAGAATCAGTTTGGTCACGCCATCCGGCCGACCCAGTGTCTGGGCTCTTCCTGACGCCCACCATGGGAATTTGACCACTTGAACTTTCCTGTTGCTGTTTTGGGCTTCAGTTTCCGTCAAACCACACCAGGCTATTTCCGGATCGGTAAAAACCACAGCGGGAACACTGTGTGTTTTTTGAGTGGAATTCTCATCAGTCAGAATATTGATAACTGCTTTGCCTTCCGCCGATGCTTTGTGGGCCAGCATCACTCCACCAATCACATCCCCAATCGCATAGATGGAAGGCTCACCGGTTTGAAACTGTTCATTCACCTGAATGAACCCATTGCCATCGGTCTTGATTCCGGTGGATTCCAGGCCAAGGTCCTCGGTGCTAGGTTTTCGGCCTACGGCGACCAGAAGCTGGTCATAGTTGCCCGTCTTCATATCGCCCTTGAATTGCACCGCAACCTGATTTTCTTTCGGCTCACAAGAAACAACCTGGGTATTTAAATAAATAGCCTGAAATTGAGATTTAAGTCTGGAATGCAAAGGACGAACCAGGTCTCGATCCACTCCCGGCAATAAGTCACCGGTCATTTCCACCACCGTCACCCGGCTACCCAGCGAGGCATACACCGTTCCCATTTCCAATCCTATATACCCACCTCCGACCACCAGTAAACTCTCGGGAACTTCTTTCAATTCCAGCGCCGATGTTGAGGTCAGGGTCCACTCGCCGATTTCTGCAAATAACGGCGGACAAACAGATTGAGAACCTGTTGCCAGAATGCAATGATCGAAGGTCATTGGCTCTTTGTCATCGATGACAAGATGATTACCATCGAGAAATCGGGCTCTCCCGCTTACAAATTCAACCCCGCGCTGTTTGCAAAGGGAGCTCAGGCCGTTGGCCATTTTATTGATGACTTTACGATTCCATTCGCGGATCCGGTTCAAATCAATTTCAGGAGGTTGAAACTTCAAGCCGCAGGCTTCTGCATTCCTGGTTTCCTCTATCAATCGTGAAAGGTGCAGCAGAGATTTGGACGGAATACAGCCTCGATGCAGACACACCCCACCCGGCTTGGGATTCTCGTCGATCAGCGTGACGCTCATCTCTCGGTCAGCAGCCAGGAAAGCGGCGCTATAACCTCCCGGGCCAGCACCTAAAACGATTACTTTTTTTTTATTCATAGTATCAAATCATTAACGAAAACTAACGATGTCTTTTGCGACTAAGTTGTTCCCAAACCCTCGGTTCGGCTTTTGAACCGACCTTGCCAAACATATAATGAAAAAGTCTTTGCGCATCCTGCTTGCCAGCATGCTTGCCAACAAGCCGGGAGACAATAGCCTCCTCTATTTGTAAAAATGGTTGCAACTGCTTTCCCACTTTTTTCACAATCTGAAGATTGCTGAGGTCTGAAGCGGGTTTAACCACAGAGGAAGGCTCACTGCCTTTTTGACTAATATTTTTAGAGTCGAGGCTATCACTCTCAGCAGCTAGCGATTTCTTGTTCAAGTTTTTATAACCAATAAAATATGCCAGTGCGAAACCAGATTCTGAATCACTTAAGGATTCAAGATCCCTTTGAACCCTGGCAAGCAAACTTTTCGAATCTGTCTGGGAATCGCAACCACTCCACTGCCATATATCCCCATCAAGCGGAACCAATGCTCCAAGATCGGTAAGATGCCTTAAAAAAGATTCAGCGACCTCCTCGCTCAAATCATCAGAAACGATGAATTCAATAAAAAAACTTGTCCAATCGGCCAAACTCATTCTGCCCGAATAATTTTTTTTCATAAACCCATCCTTTTGCAACTATATAGCTGGACAAGCAGGGCGTAGATAATTAGTTATACATCTTGATATTTAATCAAACGCTTTTGAAGCTTCTCCCTCCACTCGTCTGACAAAGCAGAAAGAGAAACCAATTCTTTCATGTGTTGAATATTCGCCCCGCCCTTCCGAAACAAAGCATTTGCCTTTTCAATAGAAAATTTATCTTTATGAATTCTTTTTATAGGGGCTCCGGGTTCTACCAAACCTGGTTTAAGAACCCTTAAGTAATAACCGCTGAAACCATATTTTTTAACACTGCAGGCCATACTCTGGTCGTTAAACACTTTATTCAGCTTATGGCAAGGCTCGCGAGGTTGAGAGACCTGGATCTGTGCCGACCCTATCTCAAAAATATCACCAATATTAATAGCTGTTTCAGGCATACCCGACAAACTAAGGTTTTCTCCAAAAGCACCTGGCAAGATTTTACGCTGTAGTTTTTCACTCCAATAAGGAAAATGGTCAACACAGTAGGCGCATACGGCCTTATCCTTTCCGCCATGAATTCGGGTGTCGCCAACACCATCCCCTTCAAACCCAAGATCATCCAGAAATACCGGTTGAGAAATGGGAATCTTAAAAATTCCTGACCTGATTTTTCTGGGGCCACCATCAAGGGAAACGCGGGCTGGAGGAGTAGTATTAATGGAAACAATTTTCAAATCGTGCGCCTCAACTTCTTAGTTACAAAAACAGATCAAATATAATTTATTGGATAATTAAAAGCAGGAAAACCAATATCAGTTACTTGGACGATGCGGACGGTTTATAGTATTGATAACAATCTCTACCATTATTTTTTGCTAAATAAAGTGCTTCATCAGCACACTTTATCAGGCTTTTCGCGGCTTTTCCCAGTTCTTCCAGAGCCTGGCTGATCGCTGAATGGAATTCCGCAACCGTCAACAATTTATGGGTTGCGTTTGAAACACCCTGCAACAGTTCACCTTGAACCTTAAGAGACTGCTCGGTTACTCTCATTTGCACTTTCTCCTTTTGAATTTTTATCGCGGATCGTACCGAACTAGCCAGGCCTTCAACAGAAAGGTTTGATTTGGTTATATAATCCGTGGCTCCTGCTTTCATTACCTCGACAGCTTTCTCCTGATCCCCCTGCGAAGTCAAAAATATTACCGGAATAGATATATCCCGTTTATTTAAATGTTCTAGTATTGAGAGCCCATCCGCTTTCCCCAAACGAAGATCCAGAAGACAAACATCGTGTTCACCGTTTTCTATACGCGCAATGGCATCTTCATTTTTCGTTGCATAATCCAAATATAATTGCGATTCAGGCAATCCCTTCTTGAGCATCTCCTTGACCAGAAAAATATCATTTTCATCGTCGTCAACAACCAGTATTCTTAATGGGTGATTTCTCATGGCAAATTAGAAAAAATTTTTAGAAACACAAGGATAGATTCATTTTATCACGACACGATAGTCCAAATGGCCCCGAATATCAATGCGGGAACTAGGGCATCCAAAGGTATAAGAAATAAGGACTTAGGGTGCTTTTATCCAGACCAAGATTCAAATTAATCAGGTTAAAGGCAGGGGGTTGCGGAGAAATGGAATAAAGGTTGGATTTATAATCCCCTTGGTGCTGATAGGTGACCACTTTTAGATCAGGTTTTTCAAGTTTAAGCTTAATCCGCTCCATAGTATCCGAGATATAACCAATGCGGTCAATAAGCTTGAGGTCTATGGCTTGATTTGAGTCAAAAATACGGCCATCGGCAAGAGGTTTCACTGCGCCCAAATCAAGTTCTGTCCTGTTTTCTGCGATAATGGTAATAAATCGAGTATGAAAATTATCGATGGTATTCTGAAAAAGTTCTCGCTCCTCATAGGTGAAAGATCGAAACGGGGACATGAAATCCTTTTTATCGCCGGATTTCACAATTTCCCAATTCACACCTATTTTTTCCATAAGGTTTTCCAGATTTACTTTTAAAGCTATCACACCAAAGCTGCCAATCAATGAGGTAGGATGCGCAACAATTTCATCCCCAGCAAGGGCTACATAATAGCCACCGGAAGCGGCAAGGTCCATAATCTGAACATAAACCAAAATCCCATGTTTCTTCTTATAAGTCACCAGTTCATGCAAGATGATATCGCTGGCAGTCACCGTACCACCAGGACTATTGATCTTAATTAAAAGTGCCATGATATCATCATCCTTCTCCGCTTTGGCAATTATTTCGCGAACCTGTTCCACCATGCCCAATGCTGTTGTGGCGCCTGTGAAGGCATGATCTTTCTGGTTATTGATCACACCCTGCAAATCTATCAGGAGTAATTTTTCCGGCCCCTCCCCTTCCAGCACAGTTTCTTCCAGAGGCCCCATAGTCGGACCAAGCTGAATAGTCGCACAGGCAGTACCAAAAAAAACAGCAAGAACCAGCATCCACCCTTGCTTGATAAATTTAGTGTTTTTCAACATTTCCAGATATTTCAAAAAAATAAAAGCTAGGTTAAGACACCCCAAAAAGGTTCCAGTTTATTCTGATAGGATTCGAAATTCGTCTGGGATTTAAAAATTTTATCAAGATTATGGCGAATCTTCAAAATGACTTCTTCGTTGCGCTTTTCCTTTTCCAGTAAGGCCTGCTTAACCAAGTCGTACAAGCAAAGAATGATCTCTTTAAGGTTTAAATTCAATTTTGCGGCGCGCATTTTAATTTCTTTACGCTGATCGACGGAACGCCCGGACCAAACTGTACTTTCCACAGCCTTGATTTCCTTGACATACATTTGGATGATCTCATTTAAAGAGGCTAAAGCCACCCCATCACAACCGGAGTCCTTCAGTTTTTTGCACAAAATATGCAGGTTCTGCAGAGGATCAATAACCTGCAAATCAATCAATACCGACTCATCCACCTCATACATTTTACTCAACTCAGACGGCTGAAGTCTTTCAGAGCCTCCAATATCATTCCCCAATTTATCTTTTAAGTTTGCAACTTCCGTATCCACCGATATTTTAGCCGCCTCAAGAGTTTGTGAAATCTTTTCATCAAATTCTTCCACGCTCCTTCTCTGCGAATGAACATCCCTGTATTTTTTCTTGAAATCCTCCAGGATGAGTTCAACCTCCGTATTCCAATTGGCCATCAGTTTATTAGCCCGCGAGCTTTCAAGGGGCACAAGATATTTCAGCCTCACCTTTCTTTCAATGGTGACAAGTCCCCTTATAAGCGTACGTATCAACCGCTCATAAGAAATATACTGGGCATCCAGGTGTTCCTGAGAATGCTTCAGATTGGATTTGGTGAATTTAATATTGTTCTTTTTTAAGCGAACGGCATTTTCGGCCAAGAGGGACGTGCATTTATCCCGTTCCATAATATCCAGGGTTTTATCCAGATCTTCCATAGTTAGATTTCAGAAATAATGTTAATGGGATGAGTTGAACTGTTAATCCGCGCTTTTGGCACAACGACACCCTATACCATAATAATCCTTGGCATCACTATCTCCATAGCGGCTGGAGGACCGGAGATAAACGGGAAGACTGTTCCAGGCCCCCCCACGAATAACGTGGTATTTTCCTTTTTCTGGACCTTTGGGGTTTTTATAGGGACTTTTATTATAATATTTTTTATCATACCAGTCATAAACCCATTCGGCAACATTGCCCCCAAGGTCGAACACTCCTTCAGGACTTTTGCCTTGCTCAAAACTACCGATCGGGGAAAGCACGGTCCCTTTTTGTATAAAACAACAATTGCCAAAGTTGGCCCGTTTTTCATTGGGAGGTTCATTACCCCAGGGATAGGCTCGGTTCTCAATACCTTTTGCAGAGCGTTCCCATTCTGCTTCCGTGGGCAGGCGCTTATCTTTCCATTCACAATATTTTTTGCAACGCTTCCATTGAAAACCAAATACTGGCTTGTTGATCATATCAGACCGTGCCTTTCGGTCGATCCAGCCGGTTATGGTTGGATATTGTCTGGGGTTGGCGGCCAAATATTCTTCAAAATCCTTAAAAGTCACTTCATATTTATCTATATAGAAAGCATCCAGATAAACTTTATGACCGGGGTGCTCATTGGATTTCCCCTCTTCTTCAGGACTGCCCATCTCAAATTCCCCTGCAGAGATATAAGCCATCTCGGGATGGGAGTTGGCTTCAGCTCGGGAAAACACGATCAATACCACCCAAATGAATAAAAACTGTCTCACAATCCTATTTTTTATGTTCAAGGCCCGATATTCATTGAGCCTGAAAGTTTAAAAGTTTATTATAAAGTACCAAATGGAAGCAGTGACCCCACGAATCCTCCATTTCCCCCGATCTTTTGATTCATGCATATCTTAAAACAAATTGACCGATTTCTGGAAAAAATTGAAAGCCACCTGATTGTCTTGATCCTGAGCCTTATGATTGTACTTTCGTTCGGCCAAATGTTACTGAGAAATTTTTTTGACATGGGAATTGTATGGGGAGACACCCTGCTCCGTCAATGGGTTCTCTGGCTGGGATTTTTAGGGGCCTCCATAGCAGTCAGACATGACAAGCATATTTCCATTGAGATTTTTTCCGAATTATCGTCGCTTTTTTGGAATCGGATTATTAAAGCTTTTACGAGATTTTCAGCTGGCATTATCAGCGGCTTTCTGGCCTGGGCGGCCTGGTCATTCATGCTATTTGAAAAAGATGCGGACTCGGTTCTTTTCCTGAATATTCCTGTCTGGATTTTTCAGACCATTCTGCCCTACAGTTTTATAGTTATCGCCATACGCTTTATAATAAGTGGTGCCGTTTTATTTGAAAACAATTCCGAGCAAGCGCTCAAATGATCGCCTTAGTGATTATTCTACTGGCCTTGCTGGGTGTCCCCCTGTTTGCTGTCATTGGCCTCTCGGCCCTTGCTTCTTTTTACAATGCCGAGATAGATTCGGCAGCCATATTTGTTGAGCTTTACCGGGTGGCCAGTAACCCGACACTCATCGCCATTCCGCTGTTCACCTTTTCCGGATTTATTCTCGCTCATGGAAAAACTCCCGAGCGTTTGACGCGAGTCTCACAAACCATTTTGAGAGGTGTTCCCGGCGGCATCCCTCTGGCTATCCTAATGGCCTGCGCATTCTTCACGGCCCTTACTGGAGCTTCCGGAGTGACAATCATCGCCCTGGGCGGTTTGCTCTACCCGCTTTTATTAAAGGAAAAATATGGTGAAAACTTTTCCTTAGGAATGATCACCTCATCAGGGAGTCTGGGGCTTTTATTCCCCCCTTCCCTGCCCCTTATTTTATATGGCATAGTCGCTCAGGTCAGTATCGACAAGCTATTCATTGCCGGCATTGTCCCCGGCCTGATCATGATTATGATCGTATCGGCCTTCGCTATCACCCGAAGTGCCCGGTCATCCGAGAGCTTTAACTGGCCTGAAGCCAAATCAGCCCTGATCGATGCCATTTGGGAACTGCCCCTGCCTTTCCTTATATTGGTGGGAATATATGGCGGGTTCTTCACCGTGACTGAGGCCGCATCCGTGACCGTGGTCTATGTGATTCTGGTCGAAACGTTCATCTACAAAGATCTCGACCTTTTCAAAGATTTGCCGGGCTTGATGAAAGAAAGCATGATACTGGTCGGCACCATCCTCATCATTCTGGGAACCGCAATGGGATTCACCAACTACCTTGTGGATGAACAAGTACCCATGACCCTACTGGCAAGCATGAAACAATACATCCATGATCCTCTAACGTTTTTGATGGTGTTAAACGTGTTCCTTCTCATCGTGGGTTGTATGATGGATATATTTTCCGCAATCATCGTGGTCGTCCCGTTGATTATCCCGATTGCGCAAAGTTTTGACGTAAATATGGTACACCTTGGAATCATTTTTCTGACCAACCTGGAAATTGGTTATTCAACACCTCCAGTAGGAATCAACCTTTTTATAGCCGCCACCCGTTTTAACAAGCCCGTATTAAAATTGTACCAAGCCGTTTTGCCATTTCTAGGACTGCGGCTAATCGGTCTTATTCTGATAACTTATGTACCCGCAATCAGCCTCTTTTTAGTGGATTGGGTTTCCCGGTAATAGCATTTCTGGTTTTTGACACCTATGTTATTCTGCCGAGAATATTCACAAACTATCGAATGACATGAATAAAAAGTATAGCCATAGCCTGAAAAATGAAACGGTTTCTTACACCGTCTTTAAAAGCCCAATTGGATTAACGGGTATTGCGGCAACACAAAAAGGCCTGATCCGACTTACAAACAAGGTTCCCAGCGAAAAATATTTTGAAAAACTTTTAGCTAAGGAACTAGAATTTCAAATTATAAAGAATCCAAATCATTTCAAAGACCTCATCGAACAGTTTCAAAGTTATTTTAAAGGCGAGCTCAGATCCTTCCGATTTCCCTTGGATTTGCGGCTGGAGACTCCCTTCCAGCAAAAAGTCTGGAAAAGTCTTCTCACCATACCTTATGGTTTTACCCGAAGTTATAAATGGCTGGCTCAATCCATTAAAAACCCTGATTCAGCCAGAGCCGTTGGCAACGCAAATGGTCAGAATCCTCTTTCCATCATCATCCCATGCCACAGGGTGGTCCGTGAAAATGGTGAATTGGGAGGATATACAGGAGGCGTGCAGATAAAACGTTACCTTCTGAAACTGGAAAAGGCCATTTAATGGCCCTCTATAAAACTCGAGCCATAGCGATTAAAAGCATTAACCTTTCGGAGTCAGACCGGTTAGTCACTTTCTTGACCGAGAATCACGGTAAAGTTAAATGCGTCGCCAAAGGAGCCAGAAAAATCAAGAACCAGTTCTGGGGTGCCTTGGAACCCATGTCCCTGATCCATCTAATTTATTTTGGCAAGGAGCACCAGAGCCTTTTCCGGCTCAATCACTCAGACATCATAGAGTCCTTTCAAACAATCCGCGATGACTTTGACAAGCTCTATACGGGCGTCTATTTTCTCGACCTTATCGACGCCATGATTCTTGAAGGCCACCGGGAAGCAAAAGTTTTCAGCCTGCTTTATCAATCGCTGGCAGCGCTCAATCATCAGAGCGAATTAGAACCTCTGCGCCGGCTTTTTGAGATTCGCCTGCTTTCATTAGCCGGATATCAACCACAACTGGAGCATTGTGTCCTTTGTAGAAAGTTACACCAAAATGGATTAATTTCTTTCAGCTATGCCCATAATGGAATCCTTTGCAATTCATGCTGCAACAGGGCAAGGAGTGACATACAGTTCAGCACGGGAACAAGAAATTACATAAAAAAATTATTAGAGGTGGAAATCAAAACCTGTGAAAGGTTAAAATTTCCTAAGGGCCAAACGGAAGAAATCGAGAAGGTGACCCATCGCCTGGTTCTTTCCCATTTAGGCCGTGAATTGAAGTCTTACCCTTTTATTAAAAATATGGCAGAACTTTAGGAAATCCGTATGGAAAAGAAACCGGTTCAAACATCTAAAGCCCCATCAGCAATAGGCCCCTACTCCCAAGCCATTCGTATTGGAAACTTCTTGTACACTTCCGGCCAAATTGCCCTTAATTCTGAAAACATGGAGATGATGAACGGCGAGATTGAGGAAGAGACCGAATGGGTTCTTAAAAATGTAGAAGCGATTTTAGAAGCCGACGCCATGAGTCTAGCTCATGTTATCAAAACCACGGTTTATCTGACCGATCTCAGTGAATTTGCCAGAATGAATCAGGTTTATGAGAAATTTTTTGCAAAAACCAAACCTGCCCGAGCCTGTGTGCAAGTTGCGGCACTCCCTAAGGGAGCAAAAGTAGAGATTGATGCAATTGCTCACTCCTAAAACAATTCACCCCAACCAGGAAAAATAATTGTGGCAAAAAAATCAGACGGAACAAGAAATTTTTATCGGTTCATGATGCTGATCGGGGTTGCCGTGATCGGTAGCCTAGGCTATTCATTCATGAGCGCCGCACCGGACTTTAAAATATCGGAGTATCATCAGGCCACGACTCCGGCGGTGCAATGCATGCAATGCCACATGCAAGGGGTGGAGAAAATTCCCATCATGCCTCATCGCCCTATGGGAACCTGCACCATGTGCCACACTCCGTCAGACATTTGATAAAGGTTAGATGCTGAGAACCAGCTCGAACAACAGCACACGGCTATAGAGCGAATAAAATTCCCGCTGGACAGCGGAAACGGTAACTATCTCGTTTATACAAGGCGGGATAATTACAGATGTGTCAAGGCAGGTTTCCCTACGGGATAAACATTGAACCCTATCTCGTAGAGGGGCTGGTGATCCAGATGATTTCTTCCATCAAAAATAAAAGCGGGTTTTTCCATCGTATCAAAAATTTTCTGGTAGTCCAGTTCCTTGTATAAAGACCATTCGGTGATCAATGCGATTCCATGTGCCCCCTCAGCCGCTTGATAGGGATCTTCAATAAAGTCTACTTTCTCTTCAGCACCTTGAAGGTCTTTCCTGGCATTGTCCAAAGCATAGGGATCGGTAATTTTCAGGCAGGCTTTTTCCTCAAGAAGCCGCTTGCAAATATAAATCGCAGGAGCAGCCCGGGTATCCCCTGTGTCCGGCTTGAATGCGAAACCAAAGACCGCCAGTTTCTTTCCAGCCAGCGTATTGAACATGGCCTGCAGAATACGCCGGACATATCTCTCCATCTGATAGTCATTGATCGAGACCACCTGCTCCCAGAAAGCGGCAATCTCATTCAACTGATAATGTTCACACAAATAGACCAGACTCAAAATATCCTTGCTAAAACAGGAGCCGCCAAACCCCGGCCCGGCATTCAGAAATCTGGAACCGATCCTCGAATCCATCCCGATAGCGCGGGAAACCTCCGTCACATCGGCCTCTGTCACCTCGCACAGGGAAGCAATGCTGTTAATGGAAGAGATTCGCTGAGCGAGGAAAGCGTTGGCTACCAGTTTTGAGAGCTCGCTACTCCATAGATTGGTGGTGATCAAGCGTTCCCTTGGAACCCAATGAAGATATATATCCATCAAAATATCGCGAGCTGCGATTCCAGACGGAGTGCCCATTGAACCGATCAGAATCCGGTCTGGGTCTTCCATATCACTGATCCCCGTTCCTTCTGCCATGAACTCAGGATTGGATAAAATTTCAAACTGGACTGAGTTGTTGCCCGAATGAAGAATGGTTTCCAGAGTCTCTGCGGCGCGAACAGGAAGCGTACTTTTTTCCACAACGATTTTGTTGGATTTGGAGTTTTCTTTTATACGTCTCGCCGTTTGCTCAATAAATTGCAGATCAACAGCTTTTCCTGCCCCTTCCCCAAACATTTTAGTGGGCGTGTTGACGCTGACAAAAATGATGTCCGCTTCATCAATACAGCGATCAATTTCCGTAGAGAAAAACAGGTTTTTCCCACGAGCACTCAGCACCCGTTCCTGCAATCCTGGCTCAAAAATGGGCAGTTTGTCTGAGTTCCAAGCATTGATCCTTTCCTCGGAAATATCGACAACCGTCACCTTATAATCGGGGCATTTGTTGGCAATGATGGTCATGGTCGGTCCTCCGACATAACCTGCTCCGATACACATAATATTTTTTTTGAAATTTTTTGATGCCATTAGGAACTTTTCGGTAAATAAGAAGTAAGGCTTGAAGAAAAAAAGGCCTGGCCCTGGAGGGACCAGACCTTTTTATTTAGGAATCAGGAAAAATCACTTTTTATAATTGAAGGTTTTTTTCTTGCTGTTATAAGGCTTAGTACCTTTTATAAATTTCAGCTTACCTTTGTCATTGATCTTAAAGTCTTCAATCGACAACGGGGTTTTCTCCGTCTGGCCGACTTGTTTAGCGCGTTCGTCCTTTTTCTCCAGTTTCTGGTCCAAATTATCGTCGTTCCAGTAATCCTCGAATTTGTGGACCTTCAACTTCCTTTCCTCAAAGTTGAACTTGTACTTATCATGGACCTCAGGTTTGAAAGGAGTGTTCTTATGCGTATGACAACGGGTGCAGACATTGGCATAATCCCAGCGCTGTCCGTATTGCTCCGTCTCCGCTTTAGTGAAATTTCCTTTAGAGGATTTCATTACGGCCCGGAACTGAGAACCACCGGCAACTGAGTGACACATTTCACAACCGACCTGCTCCTTGTTCGGCTCCTCCGGATCTATCTTACTGGCCGTGTCCTTGCCTTTTTTACTCTTGCTACCAGCCGGTTTGAATCCGCCTTTTTGACGATAACCAGTTGTATGGCATCGCAAACAAAGGGGTATTGTGGTGTAATCTTTTTCAGGGTCCAGTTTAACCCGTAACTTGGCTTCTTTACGTTCACCCGGTTTTAACAAGTTATAGGTACCGCCATGGGATGATTTTGTCCAAGCCTGGTAATAAGCGTCATGACAACTGCCGTTACATTTGACAGCGCCGACATATTTTGGTTTTTTCCTCATGTCCTTGACCGCCTTGGCCCGTTTTTTGGGTTTGACTTCCCATTTATCAAACATGGCCGTTTCTTCTGCGGTCAATTCAATTTTCTTTTTCTTTTTAGCGTCCGCCTCAATACCTGTTCCAAAGACCAGAACCAAGGAAACCAAACTCAGAACTTTCACAATTCGTCCAATTTTCCACTCCCTTTTTTCCACAAACCCTCCGTGTATTTGAGGCTAGGTTTACACAATAATCCTGATCGGGGGGGGGGGGGGGGGAACCCACTGATTCAATGCCCCTCACACGACAGGGGAAGGATAATATAAATCCTTTACCGGGTCAATAGCTGAGTACCTCCGCCCACTGGGCGTGGGGCCGATGAGCACGTGATATTCTTCTGCGCTGTGATGATCCTCTTCCTTAAACCTCATGCCCCGGAGGGGTAAGAGCCCGTCGAGCCTCCAAAACTATTTGCTCGCCAAACAAAGAATTATAGACGGCTTAACGAGCTCTTGCTATATTTTCCCCCACGGGAGTGGGCAATACTAAACCTATCCGGACGAGTTCCTTGAACCATAAGCTTTCCCATTACGATTTTGCTTTACCCGCCGACCTGATTGCCCAAAAACCAACCCAACGCAGAGGCCAATCTCGCTTGCTGGTGGTGAATCGGAAAAAACAAACCCTGACGCACGATACTTTTGCCAATCTAAAATACCATCTCAACAATCATCCTCTGATGATTTTTAATGATACCCGTGTCATCCCCGCAAAACTTCTGGCCCGACTGGAATCCAAGCAAGTAGAAATTTTGCTCATTCGTGAGTTGGAATCTGAGGTGTGGGAAGTCATGATGAAGGGACTAGGCCGGTTAAAGCCAGGGGTCCTGCTCAAATTTGGAAATAGCAGTTTAAGCGCCCAATTCCTCAGGCGGCAGGACGATCGGGCTGTTATAAGGTTCTCATCCGCAAAAAAGCTTTTAGCTCATTTAAACAAAGACGGGCGAATGCCTCTGCCTCCATATATCCATAGACCCCTTGACACGAGTTCAAAAACCCTGGAGTTGGACCGAAAGCGTTACCAAACTGTTTTTGCCTCGCATACCGGGGCCATAGCCGCCCCGACAGCAGGACTACATTTCACTCAGTCACAATTAGCAAGTCTGCGGGAGAAAACTGTCAACACCGCCCACTTGACCCTGCATGTGGGACCAGGAACTTTCGTTCCCATCCGTGATGAATATTTTATTGACCACAAAATGCAGGAAGAATATTTTCAAATTTCTCCTGGAAACTGGAACAAGATCACTCGAGCAAAAAGGAAAGGGCAAGCCATATTGGCGGTGGGAACAACATCGACCCGGGTCCTGGAGACCCAGAGGTTTGAGAAAGCTATCCAGAAAACGGTATCCGGTTGGAGCAATTGCTTTATTTATCCGGGATGGGAATTCAGGAATGTGGATCACCTGCTCACCAACTTTCACCTACCCAAATCAACGCTGTTTTTACTGGTTTGCGCTTTCATGGGCGATAAAATGGCGAAAACAGCCTATAGCGAGGCTATTAAGCGAAAATACCGCTTTTTCAGTTACGGTGATGCCATGAAAATAAGGCCCTTGGCCAAGATTTGATCAAGCCTTACCCTCATCCACCACTTGCTTGAAAAATTTACCCGATTTAAAACGAACCACCTTCCGCGCAGAAATTTCAGCTTCTTCCCCGGTTTTGGGGTTTCTGCCAATACGCTTGGTTTTTGCACGCACCTGAAATGTTCCAAACCGACGCAAGATGACCGGCTCTCCATGACCGAGAGATCCTTTAATCAACTCGATCACTGTTTCCACAGCCTCTTCAGACTTAGCTCTTGATAAACTAGCACGAGATGAGACCTGGTTTATGATATCTTGTTTAGTCATACTCCCTCCTCAAAACAAACTAATGATATTTTTAAAAATTGAATTGGCCAAAATAGTAATTTCTAAATTCACACCTTGATAAAAATCCGTATCTCGCCTGTAACATCACCAAGGTAAAACCGGGAATCTCTACGGCTATAAAACAACCTCCTAATACTTGCATCGGTGGCATTACTTTATCACTTAAATTAAAAATATCAATAATTAATTCAAGAATTTAGCAGTATTTTCCTGTCACCGAAGTTTTTCAAATTTCACGCTTGACAAAGTTCCAAAAAGACCAAAATAGGAGGCCCGGATAACCCTTTCTTTAAAAAGGATTATGGAAATACCAAATTAACGGGCATGAGCAATCAGAAATCAACAGGGAAAATAATTATGGGGACAGAGGTGAGGATATTTGCGTTTGGACGATGTGATAAACCTGGTCGCCGGGTTTGATCAGATTTAGTTTTTCGCGGGCAATTTTTTCAATTTCGTATGGATCGGACTTCAAAGCAGTGATTTCCAACCGAATTTTTCCATTCTTTGCCCGCAAACTTTCATTCTCGTTTTTCATTTTAAGTTGTTCCTGCTCCAACCGGTAAGCATTCAAAATACCATTCTCATGAAAGACCGCCATCATGGCCAACAGCAAAAAAAAGCCAAGGCTCAACAAAATTATTTTCTGGTATCGAGTATTTTCAGTCATAAAATTGCATCTATTATTTAGATAATAACCTGAAAGTCAACGCAGTCAGGTCAGGTTGTAAAAAACATCTCCTCCCCGATAAATTGCGGTGTCTCCCAGGATTTCCTCAATGCGCAGGAGTTGGTTGTATTTGGCAGTACGATCAGTTCGGCACAAAGACCCGGTTTTAATTTGACCGGCGTTCACCGCCACAGAAATATCTGCAATACTGGTGTCTTCTGTTTCGCCAGAACGATGCGATATGACAGCAGTGTATCCGGCCCTTTTGGCCATCTCCACCGCATCCAGTGTTTCCGTAAGGGTTCCTATCTGGTTGACTTTTATCAGGATCGAATTACCCACCCCTTGCTGAATTCCCTTGGACAGAATTTTCGTATTGGTGACAAACAGATCGTCACCGACAATTTGAACGGAATCACCAATTTTATCCGTCAACTTTTTCCAGCCCAGCCAGTCATTTTCCGCCAAGCCATCTTCAATACTGATGATGGGATATTTTCCCGCCAAACGGGCCAGATAATCCACCATCTCACCAGAAGTCCATTTACTATTTCCTTCTGCTGCCAAGGTGTATTTTTTCTTGGAGAACAATTCGCTGGCGGCCACATCCAGAGCAATCAAAATATCTTTGCCGATTTTATAGCCAGCACTTTTGACAGCTTTAATCAAAACTTCAATCGCTTGCTCATTCGATTGCAGGTCAGGAGCAAAACCACCTTCATCTCCGACTGCGGTGTTGAAGCCGCCTTTTTTCAAAACCACCTTTAAATGGTGAAACGCTTCGACGCCCATTCTCAACGCTTCCGAAAAAGACTTTGCGCCGACCGGCACAATCATAAACTCCTGGATATCCACATTGTTGTCCGCATGCGCGCCACCGTTCAGCACGTTCATCATGGGTACAGGAAGTTCTTTAGCGTTTGTGCCACCCAAATACTGAAACAATGGCAAGTCAAGATCGCTGGCCGCCGCCTGAGCCACTGCCAGGGAAACCCCCAGTATGGCATTGGCGCCCAGCTTGCTTTTATTGGCAGTTCCGTCCATTTCTATCATCAACCGATCTATCAAGATCTGTTCTGTAACTTCAATCCCAATAATTTCCAGAGCAATTTTTGTATTCACGTTTTTGATCGCTTTGGAAACCCCCTTCCCCTGAAAAACCTTGGCGTCCCCATCACGAAGTTCAACAGCCTCTCTAGAACCGGTGGATGCTCCAGATGGAACAGCCGCTCTGCCCATGGCCCCACTCTCCAAAGTAATGTCCACTTCAAGAGTAGGGTTGCCTCTAGAATCCAAAATCTGCCTACCTTGCACCCCTATGATTTCACTCATAATCTCAGTTATCCTCGGGCCGCGGTCAACGCCTTGCGGCTGGCTTCTATGGTCAGGTCGATGTCCTCATCCGTATGAGCCGCGGACATGAAACCGGCCTCAAATTGAGAGGGCGCGATATAGACCCCCTCCTCCAATAATCCATTGAAATAGCGTTTAAAGAAATCCGTATCACAAGATTTGACCGTTTCAAAATCAACAATTTCCTGAGCGGTGAAGAACATGGAGAACATCGAACCCACCCGGGTAAATTGTGCCTCAATACCGAGGGCTTCGACATTGTCCTTCAAACCTTGACAAAGTTTTGCGGACTTCTGCTCCAGGCTTTCATAAACTCCATCTTTAGAGAGCAAGTCCAGCATTACGTTTCCGGCTGCCATAGCCAGAGGGTTGCCGGACAAAGTACCGGCCTGGTAAACAGAACCAACTGGAGAAATATGATCCATCACCTGGCGCGATCCGCCATAGGCACCTACCGGCAGTCCCCCACCAATTATTTTTCCCATGCAGGTGATATCCGGTGTAACTCCATACAGTTTTTGCGCCCCTCCCAATGAGACTCGGAACCCGGTAATGACCTCATCAAAAATCAAAAGCGCCCCGGCCTTTTGGGTCACTTCACGCAAGGCCTCAAGAAAACCCGGTTTTGGCGGAACTACACCCATATTGCCGCCGATGGGTTCTACAATCAACGCAGCAATTTCTTTGCCTTCTTTTTCAAAAAGTTCACGAACCTGATTTATATTGTTGTAGGGAAGGTTCAGGGTTTTCTCGGCAAGACTGGAAACAATACCAGGACAGTCCGGAATTCCCAGGGATGCAAGCCCCGACCCTGCCTTGACCAAAAGGCTATCTCCATGCCCGTGATAACACCCCTCGAACTTTACGATCTTGTCACGCCCGGTGATTCCTCGAGCCAACCGCAACGCGCTCATCACCGCTTCGGTACCCGAATTCACCATCCGCACCATCTCAAGAGAAGGCACGGCCTCGACAACTTTTTCCGCCAACTGGATTTCCAACTCGGTAGACGCACCATAACTCGTACCCAACTGAGCCTGCTGGGTTATCGCAGACACGATCTCAGGATGAGCATGGCCAAAAATAAGCGGTCCCCACGATGCCACAAAATCGATAAACTCGTTGCCATCGACATCCGTCATCCGTGATCCCCTGGCACTCTTAACAAACAAGGGATCTCCCCCTACCGCATTAAAAGCTCTGACCGGACTATTCACACCTCCCGGCATCACCCTCTTGGCTATGGGAAAAAGCTGACTGGATTTTTTTCTATTCATGGACATTAACCGAATAAAATCGAAAGTTCATCCTTTAGAGCTGGTGGAATTTTTTCAGGATCGGTGACCACAGCGAATTTGGCAGCATCACAACAGGAGCAAGGTTCAATGCTTTCCAACATGGGTAATAACTCCCTTAAAACTTTCTGCGCCTGCTCCACATTTTTATGCATGATTTCCAACACTGCCTCAAGGGTGACAGGCTCTTCTTCCACATGCCAACAATCGAAGTCCGTCACCAAAGCCAGGGTTGAATAACATAATCCCGCTTCCCGGGCCAGTTTGGCCTCGGTGACATTGGTCATTCCTATAACATCGACATCCCACTGCCGGTATAACAGAGACTCTGCTCGGGTGGAAAACTGGGGGCCTTCAATACAAATATAAGTTCCCCCTTCATGAACCTCTGCGCCAGCCTTTTGGGCGGCCTTAAAGAGGGTACCCGCAGTAGAAAGGCAAACCGGATCGGCCAGACTGACATGACCGACCATCCCTTGGGTAAAAAATGTACTGATGCGCTTATACGTCCGGTCGATAAATTGATGCGGCACCACAAAATGGCCCGGAGGCATATTTTCCTTCATGCCTCCTACGGCGCTCACGGAAATAATCCGCTCAACGCCGATTTTTTTCATGGCAAAAATATTTGCCCTGAAATTTATCTCAGAGGGCGGAATAACATGCCCTACCCCGTGGCGGGGAAGAAAAGCCAATTTAACCCCATCCAGTTTCCCAATAACGATGCTATCCGAAGGCGAACCATACGGAGTGTCCACCGTTACCTTCTCGATCACCTCAAGGCCCTTCATCTGGTATAATCCGCTTCCGCCGATCACACCCAGCAGTTTCTCCGCCATGAAAATTCACTCCACTAATTATTGAAAGGGATTTAGCTCAAAGACCGTTGAGTTTAAATAAGGATAAAAGGCACTGGACAAGCAGAAAGCCTATCCGATTGACAAAATTACAACCCGCTCTCCACTCTAAGGGAGAGGCTATGGGTTTCCGACCCGTTGAATCAACCCGGCTAATCCGAGTCCTCTTTTTTTCTTTCTACTTCGCCCAACAAAAATTTCAATTCCGAGATCTGCTCTCCAGCCTGGCTAATTACAGCTTCCTCTTTTTTGAGGTTTTGAACCTTGACATTCACATCCTCCGCCAACAAGTTCAGTGAACTCAATCGTTTTTCCACCACACCCAGGGTATTGATTTTGCTGTTCAGCAGATCAATTTTTGATTCTGCTTCTTCAGTAATGCTGGTTAGTTTTTCAATATTGAGGTTGATTCTATCGAGGTTGTCTCTTTCCTTATCGATTCTGGCTTTTTCGGTATTGGTGCGGTTGATAACGACCTCAAGTTCGCCAAGAGCCTGCTGGGTGCGCTTGACTTTTTCTTCGCTTTCATGAACCTGGCTGATACGGTTTTCCGTCCTCTCCAGCATATTGTTGAGTTGATCCATTTTCTTTTCAACATCCAGCATGAACTCCTGCTTTTCATCCAGAGCGGCCTGCTTGTTACGCAAATCCTTCATCAGATTATCAAGTTCATGAAGTTTTGAATCTGTCTTTTCCACTTGGGCCGAGCCTTTGTTCAACTCGTCCATTTTGCCCTCAAAGTTAGTGGTTATCTGCCCCAGTTCCTCCCGAATCTGATCGATTTTGGAAATTTCGTCTTTGGCTTCCTGAACTTCTTTAAACCGGATCCGCAATTCAATTTCCTGAATACTCAATTTGGAGGAGATGTTGTTCATCCTTTTTTCCTGATCATCAATCGCTGCCTTTTCCTTGGCCAGATCGAGGATTTTCTCCTCAATCGTGTTTGCCATGGACTTCAAATCCTCAAGCTTCTGGTCCACTTTCTCAAGGAAATCGATTTTCTTGGAAACTTTAGCAATTTTGATGTTTGCCTCTTCAATGAAGAAATCCAGCCCGTCCACCTTCTTCTCCATTTTCTCAATGAGGGCCTTTCTCTGCATCTGCGCTTCCATCTTCACATCAAGGCTGATGACCATGGAGCTAAGATCGTTGATCTTTTTATCCACCTGATCCACCAACTGTTGCTTGCGAATGATCTCATCCATTTGTTGCTGGGTGGACTCATTCATCACCTCAACCTGCTTGAGAATCCCGGAAACCGTATCGATTTTCTTGATGTCCTCATCCAGCCGACTGACCTTCTGTTCCGCTTCCTCAGACATAACATTGAAGCGGCTCATCATTTCATTGGCATCATCAATGACCTTCATCTCATCCTTCAAAATCTTCATTTTATTGCTGAGATTGTCCATAAGAAAGGAGTTGAGCTTGTGTATTTTCTCCTCGGTCTTTTCAATCATGGACTTTTCGTCCTGGATCCTGGCAATCCTGGTTTCCACATCCACGGACAAAGAATCCAGGTCCCGCAAACGCCCAGTGATGCTCCGGATCATTTCATTTTTAACCAAAATGTTCTTGGATTCGATTTTAAGATCGCTGATTTGTTGCATCAGGCTGTGGAGAGTTTCCTGAGTCTCAACAATCATATGGCTCTGCCCAAGGAGCTTTTCATAATCCCCCTGCACACTGACAAGGATACGTTTCAACTCTTCCGTATCCTGGGTATGGCTTCCTATGGTTTCTTTATCCTGCTTGATCCGTTCATAGCGGCTATCGAGCTCGCCCAGGGTGTCCTTCATGACCCCGACTTTTACAGCGGTCGTTCTCAACAACTCTTTCATGTTGACAACGTCCTGCACCTGACTCGAAACATTATCGAGCATATGCTCAAGCCGGTTGATATTACGATCAGCAGATTTGAGGAGTTTACTTTCCTCGCGCAGTTTTTTAATTTTGGAATCCATGTCCCAGACCAGGACATTTAGGCGGCCCGCATCTTCGTTGGCTTTTTCAACAACCTGTTTTTGCTGACTCAGGCTTTTAATCTTGCTGTCAATATGCTCGTTAAGCAAATGCAGTTCATCTAAATCCTTTTTCAGAGCGTTGTAATTGGAGTTCACCTCTTTTGAAACACGCTGAAAGTCACGCACCCGAACATTAAAATTCTTGATCTCCTCAAAACGCACGTCCAACGAATCCAGTTTCCTTAACGCATCAGGCACCTGTCCGCTGACGTGGTCAAAAGACCTTTTTTTGTCTTCCAGTTCCCCTGACTTCTGCTCAAAATACTCTACGAGCAATTGCAGGTTCTTGCGCTCATGCGAGGCAACCTTAATGAGTTCTTTAAATTCTTTAGGGTCGAAACCGGCTTTTCCTGAGGGTATGGAACCTTGCGGAGTCTCAGGTTTGAAATCTTCAGCCATAACAAAAGTCCTGTATCAAAGAGGAATGTTTTTTGGCAAAGGGCCAAATACCATAAGGTACTATGTTTTATATACTTATGGGAAATAAATGTCAAGCTACTAGCCGCCGCTAAGCGCGGAGCCAGCGTGACGCTGGACCCAATGAGCAATGCCTCTGTTTGCTAGCAAAGAGTCATCTCGGCTTGATGAGTTCTTACCCGGTTTCCTCCTCTGGCAAGGAACCGGCTATCTTTGAGTCAGGCATTCTGCAATTTGAACAGCATTGAGCGCCGCCCCCTTGCGCAAGTTGTCGGACACCACCCAGAAGTTGATGGCATTCTTGCAGGAAATATCATCACGAATTCGGCCCACAAACACCTCATCCCTGCCAGCCCCATCAATCGCCAACGGGTATTCGTTGGTCGCGGGATTATCAACCACTCGAATGCCAGGTTGTCCTGACAATAGTTTCTTAACCTCCGTGGCACTGATAGGTTCCTCGGTTTCCACATTCACGGATTCAGAATGACTATAAAATACCGGCACTCGAACCGTGGTGGGTGAGACCTGAATCGATGCATCACCAAGAATCTTTCGAGTCTCATCCACCATCTTCATCTCTTCTTTGGTGTAGCCATTATCTAAAAAAGTATCTATGTGCGGCAAACAGTTAAATGCTATTTGATGTGGATATACATTAGATTTAGATGGTTTGCCGTCCAGCAGGTTTTTAGTCTGGGTTCGCAGTTCTTCTATAGCCTTTTGACCGGAACCGGAAACAGACTGATAAGTGGAAACCACAACCCGTTTTATTTTAAATTTGTCATGGATCGGCTTTAACACCATCACCATTTGAATGGTCGAACAATTGGGATTGGCAATGATACCGGGGTCAGAGCCGATTGCTTCCGGATTCACCTCCGGCACCACCAACGGGGTATCCGGTTCCATACGAAACGCACTGCTGTTATCAATCACGATGCAACCGGACTTCACAGCAAAAGGGGCAAACTGACGGCTCACACTGGCTCCCGCCGAAAACAGGGCAATATCTACCCCCGCAAACGAATTTTCGCTCAACTCTTCAACGGTGACAGGATTTTCTTTGAAGGTAAGGGTTTGCCCCACCGACCTGGCCGATGCCAGAGCCTTCAGGTCAGCGACAGGGAAGTCCCGCTCTGCAAGAATTTCGAGCATTTTTCTTCCCACCGCACCAGTAGCACCAGTTACCGCGACATTGTATTGTTTCTTCTTAGCCAACATTCTTTTTCTCCAGCTCTTCAGCAATCAAATCACCCATTGCCTGGGTTCCCACCTCTTTCATGCCCGCAGACATAATGTCACGGGTGCGGACCCCTTTGGCCAACACCGCTTCAACCGCTTGTTCTATCCAAATATTCGACTCCTCACGCTCCAGAGAATACTTGAACATCATGCCTACGGATAAAATTGTAGCCAGCGGATTGGCCCACTCCTGACCTGCAATATCCGGCGCACTGCCATGTATAGGTTCATACATGGCATATTTTTCACCAAGACTTGCAGATGGCAACATACCTATTGATCCGGTGAGCATGGATGCCTCATCACTTAAAATATCACCGAACATATTGGTCGTCAGGATGACATCAAATTGTTTGGGGTTTCTCACCAATTGCATGGCGCAGTTATCCACATACATATGCGAAAGGTTCACATCTGAGTAATCGGAATGCAAGTTGGTCACTACCTCGCGCCAGAAACCGGTCGACTCCAACACATTAGCCTTATCCACCGAGCAAACAGATTTGTTACGTTTGCGGGCCACATCAAAGGCGATGCGAGCAATGCGCTCAATTTCCGGCTCGGTATAAACCAGGGTGTTGAATCCTCTGCGGGTGCCATCTTCGAGTGTATCAACCCCGCGCGGCTGGCCGAAATAAATCCCGCCGGTCAATTCACGCACTACAAGAAGATCCAAACCTTCGACCACTTCACGCTTCAGCGTGGACGCCTCAACCAAAGCTGGGAAAATACGCGCCGGACGAAGGTTGGCATAAAGCCCCAAGCTGGACCGAAGTCCCAACAAGGCACGTTCTGGTCTGAGGGAAAAGTCAATATTCTCCCACTTAGGGCCGCCAACCGCGCCTAACAATATCGCATCGGCATTTTGCGCCGCTTTCAGGGAAGCATCCGGCAAAGGGTGACCGGTAGCTTCATAACCCGCGCCTCCAACCGGCGCCTCATTGATATTCATCTTTAAACCCAGTTTGGACTCGATGATCTTGAGAATTTTTAGAGCTTCGCGGATCACTTCCGGCCCGATTCCGTCACCGGGGAACACCGCAATATTGAATTCAGTTTTCATAAAACAAATCAAGCTCCTCTTGAATCATTGTTTCCAATAATAGCGCTACCCGCTACGTGAGTGGAGGGAGGAAATAGTAGCAAACTATAGTTGAAAGCCCAACAACCACTTTCTACTAGATGGAATCGACAAATTACATCCGGCGGTTCGCCGGTCGGCATCAAATCCGTTGCAAATATCTATTTTTACATTATCATAACCTCCAGCATTGGAAATTCTTAAAACCACTTGAGCACTCTCAGCCTATGATCAATAGCAAAAAAGTTTGTGTCATCATGCCGGCCTACAACGCCGAAAAAACTCTCAAAAAAACTTACGACGAAATCCCCAAAGATATTGTCGATGATGTCATTCTCACGGATGACGCCAGCCAGGATGAAACGGTCAAGCTATCCCGGAAACTGGAGATCAAAACCTTTGTGCACACCGAAAACAGGGGATACGGAGCCAACCAGAAAACCTGTTACCAAGCAGCGCTTGATAGTGGCGCCGACATTGTCATCATGTTGCATCCGGACTACCAATATACCCCAAAGCTCATTACTCCCATGGTATCCATGATGGCGGAAGGAATTTTTGATGCCGTGATTGGCTCAAGAATTTTGGGCAACAAAGCCATGATGGGCGGAATGCCTATTTATAAGTATGTTTCAAACCGTGTTTTAACTCTGACCGAGAACCTGCTCACCCAGCAAAAACTTTCCGAATATCACACCGGATACCGGGCCTTCAGCCGAAAAGTGCTGGAGACCATACCTCTGCTGGAAAACTCCGATGATTTCGTATTCGACAACCAGATGCTTTGCCAGACCCTGTATTTTGGCTTTGATGTGGGAGAAATATCCTGCCCGGCGCTTTATTTTGACGATGCCTCATCCATCAGCTTTCGTCGTAGCGTGACCTATGGACTAGGAGTTATGGAAACCGCCCTGAAATATGCCCTGGCCAAACGCCGCATGGGACATTTCAAAATCTTCAATCCAAACGGCAAAAGATTAGAGACCTAAAAAAAACTGTCCGTCGAACCGCCCGGTTCAATATTTCCTCTCCCCTGGAGGGAGAGGATTAAAGTGAGGGGGAATGAAACCAGATCCCAAATCTGCCGCAAAAAAACTCCGAAACAACTCACCCGATGCAAAAGTAAAGCTATGGTCTGCGCTTAAAAACCGCCAACTGGGAAATTTCAAATTTCGCCGTCAAGCCCCCATCGGCACAACATCATTAGCAAAATGCAAACTTAGTGTGAATTTTGGTATTAGCTCCTTAACAATTTCCTTATAAGCCAGCCAACGTTTTATATAAGCCACTCCGGTCCAGATTGCAAAGGGGGCTATTAGCCAAGCCCAAGACCAATTTCTTATCTCTGATATTGGCCACTCCAAGAACTTCACAAGAGTAAAAACCAATGAAAGAGGAGGCGCCAAATAGCTCCAGAACTTAAATCCATCCTCCCAAATTGCCCACCCAATACTTCTGGTGTATTTTTTATTGACCCATTAACTCCAATCCTAAATAGCCATTCCATAATCTTATCACGCCTAATACTCCACCTTGATCAGGCAGAGACCATGGGCCGGGGCGGTGGGGCCAGCTACCTTTCGGTTGCGGACTTCAAGAATAGTTTTCACTTCTCTTGCTGGCATTTTCTTTCGTCCAACATAAACCAGAGTTCCTACAAAATTACGCACCATATGTTTGAGGAATCCCTTGCCTTCAAATTCAAAGATCAAAAAACCGTCCTGCTTGATAATTTCAACACGGTCCATGGTCCGCACAGGAGATTTCGCATTGCAGTTTCCCGCCCTGAATGAGGTGAAGTCGTGCTTCCCTTGCAGATATTTAGCGGCTCGGCGCATGGCAGGGACATCCAGTTCATGGGGGACGAACCAGGAGCGGCGGAAGTTTAGTGCAGAAGGATAATCTCTGTTTAAAATCGTGTAACGGTAAAGCTTGCGCTTGGCAGAGCCGCGGGCGTTGAAGGTCATAGGAACTCTGCGCACTTCTCTTAGGGTGATGTCGTGTGGCAGTAAACTGTTCAAGGCCAACTGAAATTGGGAAGGTTTCATTTTAGATTCGGTCACAAAATGGGCAGGCATCCCTTCGGCATGCACACCCGCATCGGTTCGGCTGGAACTTAAAACAGTTGTCGGAGTATTGGTGATTTTACTCAGGGCTTTTTCCAGAACCTCCTGGATGGAGATGCCGTTTTTTTGCACCTGCCAACCGTGGTAGGCGGTGCCTTCATACTCCAAAATGAGAAGATATTTTTTTTTCATTCCACCCTATGATTAAAAATGAAAAACGCGTTGAACTCGTCAACGCGTGTTTTCCTCTTTTTATTGGCCCACTTTCTGGACTACGCAGGTCCGTTCACATTTATATGCGAACCTTTATTTTTGTTCTACTCAATTCTTTAGGTGGATTCTCAGCTCCTATAAAGACCTCCTGGTTAAAGGTTGGTCTCAAATCCCTTATTGGGTAATATAATCCCTCCACCGGGTTTCGCAACTTTAGTAAAGATAAGGTGCTATTATGGGCTGCATGAGAAGAAGTAGACCAAACTCAGCGAAACAGGGTCGGCTGACCGAACATTTTATGGTAGGGAGAGGGCCCGTTGTACGGTCTCCATGGTTGGCGTTAACCGCAATATGTTTGGGCTGTTTTTGGTTGAGGTAGATAAAATAGCGGGTTACCATATTTGGCTTGGTTATTCAGGACAGCCCCATTTTATAATTACAGAAGAAACCACAATAGGAAAAACCATGACAGATGAATATCAGCTTTTAGAAGTTGTTGAAATAGAGTTCGATACGGAAAATCCGCGCATTAAAAAAGCACTTGAAAAATACAGCGACAAAATTACCGCTGAACGAATACATTTTGCGTTGCGCTCTGCCAGTGACGATTCAAACGCGACATCTTCATTTTCGCGGCTTAGGGACTCCATCCATGCCAATGGTGGCATTACACAACCAATTGTCGTGGCCGTACAAGGCGATAAAAAAATCTGCATTGATGGCAACACGCGACTCGCTATTTACCAGGACTTCTCAAAGCAAGGAACAACAGGTAGTTGGGAGAAAATTCCTGCACTGGTGATGCATGATGCACAACAAAAAGATATCGAAACGATCCGTGTTTCTGCCCATTTGGTTGGACCCAGACCCTGGCCTTCCTATGAGAAGGCTAGCTATCTGTATTATCTCTACCACACCGAATTCATGAGGTTTGAGGAGATGGTAGCGCTTTGTGGCGGGAATCGCCCAGAGATTGAGCGTCAAATTGATGCCTATGAGGACATGAACGAACACTATCGTGATGTTGTCGATGACACTGCGTTTCATATCGACCGATTCAGTGGTTTTGTTGAGCTACAGAAACCACTAGTAAAACAGGCGATCCTTGACGCAGGTTTTGAATTAAAAGACTTTGGGGAATGGATAAGAGATGGCAAGGTCCGACGTTTGAAAGATACACGGAAACTACCAAAAGTGCTACGAGATGAAGAAGCAAGGGATATTTTTGTTAAAGGGGGAATAGGGTCAATCGAGCGAGCGATAAAGCATATTGACCTCAAGACCGAAACCGCGCCGGGTGTGGGTCTTGAAGGCGTACCAATACACACACTGGCAAAAACACTCGCTGGAAAAATCCGTGATATGCCCTTTTCAATGGTGCAGGCACTGCAAAAGGGAGACAGCGACGAAGATGTTGAAGCGGTTCGCATTTTTGAGGACTTGGCAGATTGTCTAGGCGAGCTTTTAGAGAGTGTCGGAAAGTAGCGAGCATCGTAACCTTGTTATGCTGATGGCTTGCGAGCTACAGGTTCAATATCCAGATGTCGTGATGGAAACGGATTTACAAATACGGCCTGGTGACCCTGTGCCGCGAATGATCAATGCGCATAGACCCGATATTTACGCGTATAACTAAGGAAAGTAATTTTTGCGTGATTGGCGAGATCAAGACGGTAGCCGGCCTGGACAATAAGCATACATACGCCCAAATAACATCCTTTGTTAGTTATCTGGAAGACAGACATCAAGGTATTTTTGTTCTTGGTATCTCGGGTGAAAGAGCAAATAGAGCGAAAACGCTGTTACGTTTTATTCATAAGGAATTGGGCTTGGCGAAAACCGACCTGCAAATATTTGACGGTTGCGATTACTGGACACTCGATAGAAAAGAGGGAATGCGGTGGCATTTAAGTTAAGAAAACCACCCAAGTTAAATGCCAGACTGGATGCCTATCCGTACCAGCTGGACGCGCTCATAGCGGTGCAAAAATTACCCTATGCGGCGATTTTCCATGAACAGGGTTTGGGTAAAACCAAGATAGCCGTTGACCTCGCTTTATATTGGATTGAAAACGATGTTGTTGACACCGTATTTATTATCACAAAAAAGACACTGGTACAAAATTGGGTGGATTAACTGGCTGTTCATTCTTATGTCAGCCCAAGAGTCCTATCTGGTAATCCCGGGGAAAACAATATTGCTTTGAACTCTCCGGTTATATTATATATGATGAATTATGAAGTGATTTCCAGCAATTTTGACTTGATACAATTATTCCTGAAAACCTGTCGCGTTGGTGCAATTCTGGATGAGTCCCAGAAAATAAAAAATCCAGACGCAAAATTAACCCAATATTTTCACGCTCTAGCCGATGGGTTTCGTCGTCGCGTCATCATGACGGGAACGCCTGTTGCCAACCGACCATTCGATATATGGTCACAAATAAAGTTTCTCGACGACGGAGAAGCATTGGGGCAATCGTTTGCCAAATTCAAAGCTCAAACGGAGCTTCCAGACACGACAGACCAGCAGGAGTTATACAGCAAACAGCTTGCTGGAATCATGATGAAGTTGAAAAAATTTTCAGTGCGGGAAACCAAAAAATCCTCTGGTCTTGAACTACCGGATAAAACCATCATCACTCACTGTGTCAAAATGACAGCATTACAGGCGAAAATTTATGCGGACTACAGAGACAGGCTCTTACATGAGTTTGAAAGCCTTGATGGTGTGGTGATTGACGGTGCCGAAGATATCCTAAAACGTTTGTTGCGACTTGTGCAATGCGCTTCTAACCCGTTCTTGGTGGACGAAACCTATCAGGAAATACCTGGTAAATTTGTTGAATTGGACCATATTCTTAATACTGTAAACACAGAGTCAGTTAAAATAATCATCTGGACTGGATTTGTTAAAAATGTCGAGTGGATTTACCAAAAATTACAAAAGTACAACCCGGCAAAGGTACATGGTAGTTTAACCGTTGATTATCGAAATAAAGCACTCACTAAATTTAAGACAGCCTCATCATGCCGAATTCTGGTGGCGACACCGGGGGCGGCAAAAGAAGGACTGACGCTTACGGTTGCCAATCATGCTATATTTTATGATCGCAGTTTCAGCCTGGATGATTACTTGCAGGCACAAGACCGCATTCATCGAATATCACAAACACAAGACTGTTTCGTACATATTGATTGCCGAAAACACCATTGATGAATGGGTGGACAGCTTGCTGAATGCTAAACACCAGGCAGCCCAGTTGACTCAGGGTGATATAGACGAAACTGAATTTGATGCGAATTTTGACTTTGACTTATCTAATGTATTGTCGAAAGTATTGAACACCTAAAGAGGTAAGACATAAATGAGCGACACCACAATTACAGTATTTGACAAAGAAATTTCAGTTACGCATGAAAAAATATCTATCTATAAATTGAAATATTTTGAGGAAAACCCTCGTGTTTTTTCTTGCATTCACGGGGAAGATACACCCGAAAACGAGGATGAATTACAGACTTTTATTCAGGATAAAATGTGGGAGCAACCAAGCGTTAAAAATTTGGTTACGGATATTGAAAAGCACGGTGGACTACTTGAAAGAATTTTAGTCCGATATGACACTCGCCAAGTTATTGAAGGAAATTCCAGATTAGCCGTTTTTCGAAAGTTACATAAAAAGAAGCCAGATGAAAAATGGGCATTTATAGAGTGTGATTATGTAGATACTCTTACACCAACACAACAAGATGCTTATCTAGCCCAAATCCATATCAAGGGAAAGACTGAGTGGTCAGCATACGAGAAAGCAAATTTCTCCTACATTCGAGCAAAAAGAGGTGTTCCGATTGAGGATATTATGCGTATATTGTCTGAAGGAAAGAATGAAATTTAGAAGCAAATTGACACGGTCACTTTGATGGAAACGAACAATGATATAGAGAAGTCGCATTTTAGTTATTATGATGTGCTTATCAGGTCCAGAAATATCAATCTCCACGCTAACTATACTTCTGATGTTGAAAATTTTATCTTGTCAAAAATAAAAAATATACGAACAGAAGATGCAGATAATAACGATTTCACAGCGCAAGATTTAAGAAACAAACTGCCTGATATCTTGAAAAAAAAGAAAGTGCTAAAGAAATTTATAGTAGAAGAGTCAACTATGGATGAAGCCTATCAAAATGCTCGTCCAAGCGACCCTCTAAAAAAGATAAAGACAGCCAAGAATAAAATAATGGACATCCATAAAGAAGAAATTACTCACCTTGAAAAACGGTATGTTGATGAGCTATTGGCTAACATAAAAAAATTGTCCAAGGAGGTGGAGCGTATTCAAAAAATGATAGAAAAGGTAAAAGAGGAAAACAACTTCAATGCCTAATAACATCCTGCTTATTGAGCCCGGCTATCCCAACAAATACCCGCCATTGGGATTGATGAAGATCGCACAGTATCATGGAGTCAATGGGAAAAACGACAATGTGCGATTTATCAAGGGCTAAGATAATAGTGTATTTGATACATATTGGGACAGAATATATATCACCACCCTGTTTTCATTCGAGTTCAGCCGTATTGCCAAATCTATAGACTTCGCGATTAAAGTCGTCAATGGCGACACTGACCGGATTTTTGTTGGTGGTATTGCTACATCTTTGATGCACGAGCGGTTTTTATCCGAAGCCCACTGGCGGGATGTACGCTTTATTAAAGGCTTGCTCAACAAAGCCCCTGCTGTATCGTTACAGTTAGATTCGTTTTCAGATGAACTCTATGCCGGAGATATAACAGGCGTACCTATAGAAGACTATATCCCGGATTACAGCATTCTTGAACAAATAAACTATCAATACCCTGTCAGGGATGCGTATTTTGCTTATGCCTCGCGCGGGTGTGTGCGCAAATGCCACTTTTGCGGAGTGCCAAATCTTGAAGGCGAGCAGAGGGACACATATTCTTTAACAGACACTATTAATGGAATTGAAAATCTTTACGGCCTCAAAAAAGACCTAACTTTAATGGATAACAATATAGTAGCCTCAAGTCGTTTCAAAGAAATCATAGCTGAGATTATTGGTTTAGGATTTCAAAAAGGAGCGGTGATTCAGCGAAACGGGGTGGCTGTACAACGAAGGGTGGACTTTAATCAAGGTGTGGACGCGAGAATTCTTTGCAAAACCCCAATGTATCTGAAAGAAATAAGTAAGATTTGTATAAAACCCTTGAGGATAGCTTTTGACCATATAGGCTTAAGAAAACCTTACGAGCAGGCCATACGATATGCGCATGAGTTTGGACTGAATGAGCTGTCCAATTATATGCTTTATAATTTTCACGACACGCCGCAGGACTTGTTCGCCAGAATGCGGTTGAATGTGTCGCTCAATGAAGAACTGGGTATTCGGATTTTCTCATTTCCGATGCGTTATCAGCCGACAGACTAGCCAGACCGCAAGCATATTAGCGCGAAATGGAATAGATACTGGCTTCGCTCTTTTCAGATTATTTTGCAAGCAACCCACGGAATTGTCAGTGGCTCGCCAAATTTCTTCAAACACGCTTTTGGTGATTCCTATAGCGAATTTGAGAATATTTTGTGTATGCCGCATGTCTACATCCGCAATCGCAAATGGTTCTCTACCCATGGAGGACGACCTGAATTAAATGATTTTCAGACTATTTTCTCCAAGCTCACAACCCAAGACCGTCATGACCTTCTGTCTGTTCTGTCGCGATGCCGTAATTCTGACCTGGAAATCCAACTTGCCGCTGATAAAAACGCCAAGTTAAGAAATATAGCGGTTCACTATCGCGGGTTTACAAGTGATGAAGAGCGGATGATCTGGAAAAAAATAAAAAGGATAAAGCCTCAAAAAAACGGGTTCTCCAGACAAGATGTTGAAGATGTACCATTTGTCTCTGAAGATGAATGCGTAGAAGATGCAGATATCAATGACGCAATAATGGTAGTGTAAGCATGAGCAACCCTCGAGTATTTGTTGGCAAAGAGATCTTGCGGCTTATCACGACCGCGATGTATGACGACCCACTGACCATCTACAGGGAGTATATTCAAAACGCAGTTGATGCAATTGATGGTGCCGTGGTAAAAGGCTATGATAAGGACAATGCTGGAATACGCATCAACCTGAATCATAGCGAACGAATCATTACTATCCATGACAATGGTCCAGGCATAGCGGCTACAAAATTTTCCAGTCGCATGAAAACTATTGGCTGGAGCGAAAAAAGCGGAATATCGTTGCGTGGCCTTTGGGGCATCGGACGGCTTGCCGGTCTTGCTTATTGCAAGCACTTGGTTTTTCGGACGAAGGCTCAAGAAGAAGGCAGTGTCAGCCGCATGGATTGGGATGGGCAGAAATTCAGAGAGATATTGTCCACACCTGACCAAAAGACCGATTTATCGGCAATTGTAGAGCGAATCACCACGACATCATCTGAGTCGGTTGATATAGAGCAACCTAGCTTTTTTGAGGTTCAAATTAACCAAGTTATGCGTCACGGAAACGATGCGCTGTTGAGTGAAAAAAGAGTAAGTGAATACCTTGCTCAGGTCGCGCCAGTGCCTTTCCATATTGATGCGCCTTTTCGTAAACAGATACAGGCATTCTTGACTCCGCACATTGACGTGTCTGGCTACCGCATTTATTTAAACGAAACGTCAGAACCCATTTATAAACCGCATTCAAAAGAGTTCATCTATTCGGCCAATCATGAAGATCGTTTTTCCGATTTTGAATGTTTCGAGGTAAAAAGCAGGGAAGACAAATCGGTAACGGTTGGCTGGCTTTTGCATCACTCTTATCTCGGTGCGCTAAAAAATAATCCGATGATGCGTGGCATAAGAATTAGAAGCGGCAATATGCAAATTGGTAACGAACGTATCTTGTCCAGTATATTTCCTGAAGAACGGTTCAATAGTTGGAGCGTTGGCGAATTGCATATACTTGATTCAATGCTACGCCCCAATGGTCAACGAAGCGACTTGGAGGATACGCCAGCATTCAGAGACATCAAGAACAAGCTCGTACCGATAGTAGGGCAAACAATTGCCAAAAAATGTCGAGCTAATTCATCCGCACGTAACAAAGCTCGATTTACGCTGGAACGGTTAAAAGCTATTGACGTTAGTCTGGATGTATTAGAGGCGAATATTCTTTCATCGACAAAAGCCAATGCTATTTTAGTTGGTATAGAACAGGGAATAACGCATTTGCAGTCCGACTTAATAACTGTTTCCAATACATTACGAGATAAAATTTCCGTTGACACTAAGCAACTTTTGGTCCGATTACGAAGGATTCAAAGTCTTAACGGTGAACCACCACGTTTGAACGGTTTGCCCAAGACACAGTGGAACTTGGTAAAGAATATTGCTGGTTTGATATATGATCATTCTCCAGATCCTAAAGTTGCGAGCGAATTGATATTTCATCTACGATCGTTTATTGAAAATGGTCAGAAATAGAACTCCGCTAATACTGTATTTAATCTAGTTATCCAAGACAGCCAAAAATAATTTTATCTCAATATTTTTAATGTTTATAAAAAAATACCCTTGAAAAAGGTTTAACAGTTGTCAAAAGCAGGTCATCCTGAGTTCGAGTGATTCCCACATAAATCATGTTCCTGCTTTCTTCCCTTCTAACAGGATAATTTTCTTCATCGGGTTCTACCATGGCGACAGAATCGAACTCCAGACCTTTGACCTGATGAATATTTGTCACCAGGATACCGGGCTCAAAAGAGAACTGGTCGCGGTGCCCCAGACGAACTTCTCCGGATAAAAACTCTTCCAGTTCCTCTTTTAATTCCATGGCCTGTTTTGGATAGCGGCAAATGATGGCGATGAGTTTATAGGGGTCGGCCTGGACCAGACAATTACTCCAATTCACCAAATGTTCCAGCAGGCTCTCCCTGTCATCAGCCTTGTGCCATTCCGGATCAGGGCCTGCCCTGCCCTCAACTTTTTTCGGATCGCCTGCCACCTTATGCGCCAAAGTCATGATCGGCACCGTACAGCGGAAAGAAACTTCAAGACGGATAATGGAATCCTCTTCCATTCCAAGATTTTCCACCACCTTGTTCCAGCCGATGAATTTTCTCGCCGACAGAATCTTCTGGGCCACATCGCCGACAATGGTTATCTGGCGCTTATCGTTGACTGCAGACATAATGATGGCAAACTCAACCGGGCCAAAATCCTGAGCCTCATCGATCACCAGATGATCCAGAGAAACCACGCCACCCGACCCATCCGGCAGTCCCCCATTTTTAAGCTGAATGAGACGCAAAACCAGAGCCATGTCGAAATAATCCAGGTTATTCCTGGCCTTGTTTTTATCCGTCAACCTTTGCAGATACTCAAGGTTAGAATCCAGCTTAGGGTGAGGAGACAGATAGTCTTTCAAATGCCCGGCATCCGCCAGGAGGTTGTAAACATCCTGAACATAATCGCTCAGGTCGAAGCTTTTACGCTTCAGAAACTCCAGGCATTTGTCCTTGTCATATTTCGGGAGGCTGGACTCTTTAACCTCATGGGTAAAATCCTTAAGCCGAGGCAATAAGGCAGTGTCCTCTGCCTTCTTCCAGGATTTTAAAAGTCCGGGCCATGGCTTAAAAACCCGCTCGATCTCTCCATTTAAAGATCGACATTGCTTATCCACCCATCCTTCAAGAGCCTTGAGGATTTCTTCAGAAAACTTTATTTCCTCAACAAATGATGGAACATTGAGAAATTTGAAAAAAGGCCGTCCGTGAACCGCTTTTCTAATGATGGACAACGCCCAACTATTGAAGGTTGAGGTTTGCACACCCTCAATACCCATTGACGGCAAAGTGGCACTGACATAAATCTGCAATGACTTGTTCATAACCAGCACCCGGGTGCTCTTCGGCTTGGCAAACGAATTTTCTTCATGCAGAAGCCAGGCCAGCCGATGTAAAGCAACGGTAGTTTTACCTGAACCCGCTGACCCCTGAATGATGACAGGTCGTTCCGGGTCGCTGGTGATCAATTCAAATTGATCCTTGGTGATTAAAGAAAGAATACTCGGCAGGCGTTTTTCTGTCGATCGGACAACCCTTGATCGGTGCGCGGCAATTTCATCTTCGACATCGAGTTTCTCCCAACCCGCTTCGTCTCTGCGGAATACTCCTTCGGGGGAGTCTATCTGCACCAGTTGACCATTCTCAACCCGGTAGGACCGCCGTAATTGAATGTGACCGCTCCGCTCCCTCTGGTTGATGACCTCGTAAAACTCTTCTTCCTGCTTGTAATTGAAATATAACCCTGCGATGGGACCTTTGCGCCAGTCCACAATGCCCGCCTCGATATTGCTTTTTTTCCCGATCAGGAAAGACACTTCACTGCCATCTTCCTCCTTCGTGCAAACTCTGCCAAAATAGGGTTCCTGGATCAGAGCGAACAGGGCCTTGTCACTATTCTTGCGGATATCCAAAACGCGGTGGGCCACAGCCTCATCCGAAACCAGAGGTTGCCTTTCTTCATGATTCCATTCATTGACCACCTGCCTGGTCAATTCACGGGCCGCCAGGTTGGCACTGATTTTCGATTCCTGAACAAGGGGAAGCTGCTGACACAACGACTGCAAAGTGTCCTCAAGCAGCTTCTCTTCCTCTTTAATCAACCGCTTGTCTTCTTCCGTCAAAGCCATGCTTTACTTTCCCCAGTTCAAAACCCTTACCGTTTGTAAGGGCTAAACTTGTTAAGATAAATGATACAAACCTCAAGGGTCAACCAAAAACTACCAAATGGGGAAAGAAATATTCACGCATAAATATTTTCTGACTGGAGACCCAAGAAAACCTTTAAAACATGAGGTTTTTAATTTAAGATGGAATATTCAATTCCAATAGACATTAAGGCCGGAATATTTAAGGAGCTTTTGCATGAAAACTTATGAGGATCTGGAAGGAGATGGCGGATCCAATATAGTCGGGCAGGTCGTTCAATTAGGCGAAAAACTGCGATCCCGCCTCGATAAAATCAAATATAAAGTCGCGCTGATGAGCGGTAAAGGCGGTGTCGGCAAAAGTTCCATCACTGCCAATATTGCCTCCTGCCTTGCTGATCGAGGCAATAAGGTTGGAATCCTCGATGCTGACCTGAACGGACCCAGCATCGGCCACCTTTTGGGAGTCGGCAATGACGTTCAACTGGATATGAAAGACGATGGACTGGAACCGGGTATCGGATATCAGGGAATCCGCATCATGTCGATGGATATGCTTTTGAAAAGCGCCGACACTCCAGTAATGTGGACTGATGCAGACGACGCCACGGCGTCCTGGGTCAGCATCATGGAGTCCACCGCAACCCGCGAGCTAATGGCAGATACCAACTGGGGCGAACTGGATTACCTTCTCATCGATATGCCACCGGGGAGTGACCGCATTGACAACATCCGTTCCTTGATTCCGGAACTGGCCGGAGTTGTGGAGATCACCATCCCGTCTCCCCTTTCCCAACACATTGTGACCAAATCGATTACCAAGAACAATATGATGGGAGTACCCATCATTGGATTGATCGAGAACATGGCCACCTATGTCTGCCCACATTGCGATAAAGAAGGCAAATTGTTTGAAGGGGAAGACGTGCACAAACTAACCGAAAGAAAAGAGATTCCCTATATCGGCAAGATCCCGTTTGACACCCGTGTGTCGCAGACCAGCCAATCGGGAAGCCTTTTTTATTCCACATTTAAAGATTCTATTACCGGCAAAGCCATTGCTGAGGCCGTAGACAATATTCAAAACTTTATCACCAAATAGTTCAAACAGGAGACCCAATGAAATTCCTTTGTATCCCTTGCGACGTCAAGATGGAAGTACAAACCGAAGGCATCATGCCGGAGGAAAAGACCAATCTTGTCATGAAATTCAAATGTAAAAAATGCGGACACAGCATCGCCATGCTCACCAATAAATTTGAAACCGAGTTTGTCAGCAAACTGGGTGTCGAGTTGGGCGGTGCCACGGGTGTCAGCACAGCACCCATGGCGACAGTTGGTTCTTCTCTGGCTCAAGCCAAAGAAGAACTGCAAAAGGCAAACCCGGAAGATGATCTGATCTGGACCGAAGAGGCTCTGAAAAGAATCCAACGGGTTCCCTTTTTTGTGCGCGGCATGGCCAAGAAAACGGTTATCAACTTTGCTATGGAAAAAGGTGCCACTACCATTGACGCCAAACTGATGGACGAAGTCCGCGAAAAAGTCGGCATGTAGCCGCCAGCGGCGGTGGGCAACAGACCGTTGCCCTGTTTAACTACCCCCCTGTGATATTTGACCTTTACCCTCCCGCCGAACTTCGACTTCCATTTGTAAAATGTCGCCGGGCTCATAACCATGCCAACGACACAAACCGGATGTTTTAAAGCCCGCATCGTGCTCCTTCAAAATCCCAATAATCTGCTCCCAAGTCTTACATTTCCAGATTGGCTCAAGAAATTTCTTTAGATACCGTTTTTCGTTGTCATTCACACTATCCTCAATTTAGTTGTTTATAGGGCAACGACCAAGCTCACTGGGTCCTCTCATGGTGGCAGTACGTTTTTGCCAGCAGAAATCTGGGCGCTGATCCAGGAAGTGGCGTTAAACGCCGTCATCGAAAAATCTTGCAAGGGTGGACGCTATAACTACAGGAGGGAGATTATTTCGACCCGCATTATCCACAGCTAAGCCAGATGCTATCCAGGGCAAAAGGCAATATCTGACACCATTTTTCTCCGTTACCCTTCGTTGTGGTACACTACGTCCATGACTACCATGATTTCTGAAGCATATGAAGCGTTCCGTGCGGCCCGGGGTTTCTGAAGACAAAGCCAGGCAGGCGGCAGAAGCGCTGAGCGCGGAAAACCTCGCTACCAAACAGGATATTGAGGAGTTGAAGACCGACAACCATCTGTTCAGATGGATGCTCGGATTTAACCTGACCTTCACCATGACTATTCTCTGGAAAATTCTCAGCTGATTTTATCTCCTGCCAGATTCCGCTCCTGCATAGCTGGGGTGTGAGTCTATTCCCGCAACCGAGTCTCCAGAAGCTGAGCCAGCTTCCAGTTTTTTTGTTTTCTGGCAAGATCCAGCGGTGTCTGCCCTTTTTTATCCTTCGCATTCACATCCGCGCCCTTGTCAATCAGCGGGGCCGCCATCTCAAGGGCATTGTGTAATGCCGCAATATGCAACGGTGTTTGCTTATGCTCGTCTTTCACATTCACATTTGCGCCCTTGGTAATCAATGACGCCGCCGAGTCATAGTCATTGTTCAGTGCGGCAATATGCAACGGCGTATCCCCTTCAGTCGTTAGCGATACACACCCGGGCAATGCGAAAAACAGTACAAAATATAATGGAATAGAACGAATCATGTCAGTCTCCCTTGAGAAATTGACGTTGCCTGGCAAGTAAACCTGCCATTAAGAATCGGGTGGTTTTCAATAAGCTGTCCTGATTAAGAGAACACCCCGACGTAACCATAGCGTTCTTTCAATGGAATGACTTTCGAGTGGTCCGGAATGTCTTATCAAGAAATAAAAACAGGTCCGCAGACTCCTGCCCTGTTTAAGTGTGATCGTTCTGGCAACTGGTAACGGCTCTCCCAACCTGTCACAAAAACCAATGGTTTAGAGCCTAGTTATCAGTGCTTTTACTTTTGCAGGCCGCGCATTCGCACAATTGCCGCAAAAGTTCATGCGTATAAAGCCCGGTATTGTGCCCGTCACTCCATTCAAACTGGATGGCGTAAAGTCCGACTGCCTTTAGGTTTCGGGGACGGATTTCCTGCGGGATGGAACCCGGAGCGATCAACTTTTTACCGCTCCATTCATCAATGCAGTTCGCACACGGGCAATGTTCCCGCAAATTCTTAACTGAATAAACCGAGTCGTGCCCATCGTTCCAGGAAATACCCAGAGTGGACTCATCGATCTGTTTAATATTCTTGGGTGCAGGAGCAGTCATAATCGTTTGTCTACTTTCTTTTTAACCTTAATAATGTAAATCACCCCAGCCCTTGTGATGTCCCCTTCATTAAACTTCATGCCCAGAACGGGTACTTTGAAAAAGAGGGAGCAAAAACCAACCCCCTAGCCCATCGAACAAACCGTATTCCTATTATTCGAGTTATCAGGGGGAGCACCGGGCAAAAACTCATTAAGCCGAGAAAACTCTTTTTTACACTTGAAAGAGATATTGCTACTCGGCCCCACGCCTAGTGATTAGCTTTTCCAGGAAAGTTCAAAGTCAGCGGAAACTTTTTCGCCTTTGTTAGCCTGATTGATACTGAGTTGCGCCGCCACCTGCCCTGCTAACTCCTTGTAGGCCTGAGCAGCAAGAGATTCAGCATCGGCTATGACCACGGGAATACCCGAGTCTCCGCCTTCCGCGATGGATTCGATAATCGGTACTTCTCCAAGAAGCGGGATACTAAATGTATCAGCCAGTTTTTTTCCGCCGCCCTGTCTAAATATATGATGTTTCTTATCGCAACCATCGCAGATGAAATAGCTCATGTTCTCAACGATACCGAGAAGGGGAACTTTAACCTGCTGAAACATTTTCACGCCCTTGTCCGCATCGATCAGGCTGACTTCCTGCGGAGTGGTCACAACCACTGCACCGGAAATAGGCGCCTTCTGGGTCAGGGTCAACTGCACATCGCCAGTACCCGGCGGCAAGTCAATCACCAGATAATCCAACTCACCCCACTCCACATTTTGTAGGAATTGCTGAATGATACCGCCCAACATGGGTCCACGAAGCATCAGGGGTTGCCCCTGTTTGGTTAAAAAAGCCGCGGAAACCACTTTCAATCCATACTTTTCATGGGGAAAGAATTTATTTTCTGAGCCGACTTTCGGTGGAGAGATGGGAATGCCCATCATCTGCGGTATGCTAGGACCATAAATGTCGGCATCCATCAAACCGACTTGAGCACCGGTCATTGACAGGGCAATAGCCAGGTTGGTGCTGACTGTGGATTTCCCCACACCGCCCTTGCCGCTCGCCACGGCAATAATGTTTTTCACCCCGGTCAAAACCGGTTGTGAATGCTCGGTAGATCGGACAACGGCGGTCATGTTCACATCAATCTGTTCAACCCCTTCAATGGCTTTGACTTTGGTTTCGCATTCTGTGCGCAACTGTTCTTTCACCGGACAGGCAGGTGTGGTCAATTCAACATCAAATTTGACGTTTCCTCCATCTATACTCATATTTTTGACAAACCCAAGGCTGACAATGTCTTTATGCAGGTCAGGATCTTGAACCGTCTTCAACGCATCAATTATTTTCTCTTGCAGCTTGGGATCGGACATAAATCTCTCCTTAAACTAAAATATTTTTCCAATCGGTGAAAACACCGAATCTTTAGAATTGTGAGGCGAAACCAAAACCCTCCTACGGTGGACTCATGAGCATTCCGCCGGACACTAATTAGGATGGCACTCTCTTGAAAAAGATTTCAACCTGCTGAAATGAATCGCGTTAACATTTTCGAAGGTGACCCAAGAAGCCTTGGTTACCCCTTGATTTCACTTGCTTTATAACTCTGCATATTGTATATAAATAATTCAGGCCTACAATATATGGATATGTGCGGATTTATCAAAATAACACGTTTAAAAAAGAAAAAGGCCCTAACTCATTGAAATTGTTTTTTGAAAGCTAAAACCTCCCGACCAGGTTCAAAAACTTCTGGCCTGGCAACTGTATAATACCGCAAACCACAAACGTCAAGCTGAACCGCTCATCTTTTCTTAAACTTCAATAACAACCTGGGATCACTTCATGGGGCAGGAAAAAACTTCCGACTTACAGGGCGAACTCGAAAAAAGGTTTCTGACCTACGCGCTTTCGACAATCGTCTCCCGATCTCTTCCTGATGTGCGGGATGGTTTAAAACCGATACATCGCAGAATCCTGTTTGCCATGGAAAGCATGGGAATGAATTCCGCAAGCAAACATGTCAAATCCGCCAAGATCATCGGTGAGGTGCTGGGTAAATACCATCCTCATGGAGATGCATCCACCTATGAGTCAATGGTGCGGATGGCACAGGACTTTTCCATGCGTTACCCCCTGGTAGACGGGAAAGGTAACTTTGGTTCTATGGATGGAGATTCACCGGCCGCCTACCGTTATACCGAAGGCCGATTGACACCCATCACCTCGTATTTGCTACAGGACATCAAAAAAGACACCGTCGATTTCCGCGCCAATTACGACAACACCCTGAAAGAACCTGTGGTGCTGCCTTCCCGCGTTCCCAATTTGCTGGTCAACGGCGCATCGGGCATTGCGGTGGGAATGGCCTGCTCATTTCCCAGTCACAATCTGGATGAAGTCATGTCTGCTTTAATTTCATTGATCGACTCTCCCAAGCAGACCGTGGCCAATCTTATGAAGTATATCAAGGGCCCGGACTTTCCCACCGGCGGAATCATACTCAACAGCAAGGCTGAGTTGCGAAAGGCTTATGAGACAGGTTTGGGAGCGATAAAAATTCGCGGGCTCTGGAAGGTTGAATCTCTGCCTCGCGGCAAAAAGCAGATCATTCTCACGGCGATTCCATATAGCGTCAATAAAGCCCGGCTGATAGAAAAAATCGCGGAAATCATCATCGCCAAAAAGCTCCCTCCTTTAACCGATGTGAGGGATGAGAGTGATGAGAAGGTCCGGGTGGTCCTTGAGTTCAAAAGTACGACCGATGAGAACAAACTGATGAGCTACCTGTTCAAGCACACTGAACTGGAAAACAATTTTCAAGTTAATTTTAACTGCCTCAAACCAAATGGGGAGCCTGCCCGCCTGTCTCTTCTGCAAATATGCCAGAAATTCCTGGCATTCCGCAAGCAGGTGATCAAACGCCGCTTGAATTACGAACTCGTTCTTCTTGAAAAGCGCCTGCACATACTGGCAGGATTCGCAGCAATCTTTAGCAATCTGGACAAGGCCTTGAAATTGATACGATCTTCCAAGTCCCGCAAGGAAGCTCACGATAAACTGCAAAAAGACTTCAAGCTTGATGACGAGCAGACCAGTGCAATTCTGGAAATCCCCCTCTATCGACTGGTCTCAATGGAGATGGAAAAGATTCTGGAAGAGCGAAAAGAAAAGCTCAAGGAGCAAAAACGAATCAAGTCCATTCTCGCGTCATCCAAAAAAATCTGGGAGGAGGTGCGGGAAGAGCTGGAAGAAATCAAGAAAAAACACGCGGACAAACGCCTCACCCAGATCAAAACCATCGAAAGCATCGAGTATAACGCGGAGGATTTTATCGAGCGCGAAGATGTGCATATCGTCCTCAGCCAAAACGGGTGGATTCGGAAATTGAAAAACCTGAACGGTCCTTCCGGGCTTAAATTTAAGGAAAATGACCAATTGCTCGGCTCCCTGCAGACCAACACGCGAAACCTGCTGGCTCTTTTTACCTCATTTGGAGTCGTTTATGTCTCCAAGGTTTACAATCTGCCTTATACAAGAAGCGGATTTGGCGAACCTGTGCAAAGCCTGTACAAATTTGGTGACGGAGAAAAAGTGATCGGGATGATGCCCCTTCCCGCCCCGAATGAAGGATCGGATACGCCTGAGAGCCAGGTTTCAATGTACTTCATCAAAAAGGACCAAGCTGAAGAAAGCGAGTTCATGGTTGCCAGCGCTGATGGGTTTGGTTTTCGGTTTCCCTTATCCAACCTGGCCGAGACTACACGTTTGGGAAGAAAGATCATGAGTTTGAAAAATGACGACCGCATGATCGGCTTCGCCCCGGTAACACACGATCACGTTTTTCTAGCCACCGCTAAGGGAAAGGCGGTGGTCATCCCCACGGACCAAATAACACAACTGACAGGATCGGGCAAAGGAGTCACCCTTATGAAACCGGGGGAAAGCAGTTTGGTCGGATTTAAATTCGTCGGACTAAAACATAAAGTCACACTTGAACTCGATTCCGGCAACGACAAGGAAATCACTGTTAAAAGCGTCCGCCTTTGCAACCGCGGTAGCCAGGGTGTGATTGTTTCCAAACGCAAAACCATTCTCAAAATAAAATAGGTACTATGACAAAATACCGATCAGAAGATATCGAAGTCCTCGAAGGCCTAGATCCGGTTCGCAAACGGCCGGGAATGTACATTGGCGCCACTTCGTCAACAGGCCTGCATCATTTACTTTGGGAAATTCTGGACAACTCCGTAGATGAAGCGCTCAACGGTCATTGCGACACCATCGAAGTGACTCTGGAGAAGGATCATGGCGTCACCATCAAGGATAATGGCCGGGGAATTCCTGTAGATGCGTATCGCAAGACCAAAAAGAGCGCAATGGAAATCCTCTTTACCACTTTGCATTCAGGAGGGAAATTTGGTCAGGGCAACTATAAAGTATCCGGTGGACTTCATGGGGTTGGAATGGCTGTGGTCTGCGCCCTGTCGGAAAAGCTTGTCGCGACTTCCCGCCGGGATGGATTCGAATGGAGCCAGACTTATTCCCGAGGCAAACCCACCACAAAACTTAAAAAAGGCAAAGCCGCACGAATCTACGGCACCACAGTTTACTTCAAACATGATGGTAAAATTTTCCCGAAAACGGAATTCAATCCCAAATTCATTCTGGAGCGGGCAGAATCAAAAGCCTTCCTCAATAAGGGGCTGAAAATAATCGTCCATGAAAATAAAAATAAACACACGTTTTACTATCCCGACGGAATTCAAGATTACATTAAAAAGATTGTTGGCCAAAAGGCCACTTTGATGGACAAACCTTTTTACGTCGAAAAGGAAGACAAGTTATTAAGATTGGAAACCGCGTTTCTCTGGACTCCAAATACCGACACGCAGATTCTTTCCTTTGCCAACTCCATCCGAACCATTGACGGGGGCACCCATGAGACCGGCTTCCGCAACGGCATCGCTAAAGCAGTCCGGGCTTACATTGACAGGCGCAAACTCCTTCCAAAAGGTATAACGGGAATTACCGGCGATGACGTCCGGGAGGGGCTGGTTGCTATTATCAATGTTTATCTTCAGGGAGAGGTCGAGTTTCAAGGACAAACCAAGGGACGATTGAATTCTGAAATCACCTCCCAGGTAGAAGCAGTGGTCAAACACACCCTCGAACATTATTTAAATGAAAATCAGAGCCTGGGAAACATCCTCGCCAACCGCATCATCCTTTCGGCGCAGGCCCGTATCGCATCCCGTCAGGCTAAGGAAGCGGTTCAGCGAAAAACCAATATTTCGCATCGACTCAACTTACCAGGAAAACTATCGGACTGCGCCACAACGGATAAGGATCAAGCCGAACTCTTTATTTGCGAAGGTGACTCCGCCGGCGGTTCCAGCAAACAGGCAAGGGATCGAAAAACCCAGGCGATCCTTCCCATTCGAGGGAAAATACTCAATGTTGAAACCGCAACCATGACCAAGATTCTCGCCAATACAGAAATTCAAAACCTCATTTCTGCTTGTGGGACCGGCATAGGCCACAAATTCGATTACAACAAGCTTCGCTACGGAAAAATCATCATCATGACCGATGCGGATGTTGACGGAGCACATATCTGCACCCTGCTACTTACCTTTTTCTATAGGTACCTTCCAGAAATCCTTGAAAAGGGGCATCTGTTCATAGCCCAGCCACCTTTATATCGCATCGATGTCGGCAAAAAACTGTTTTACGCCTTGACCGAAGAAGAAAAAGATGAAATCATCAAGGAATTAAACGGCACCTCCCACGAAATAGGCCGTTTTAAAGGACTCGGAGAGATGCCCGCTTCGGACTTGAAAGAAACCACCATGAGTAAAAAATCCCGATCCCTGATTCGGGTAGTATTGGGCTCTACCGAGCAAGCCAGCAAAACTATTTGCGAGTTAATGGGGAAAAACGCCGAGTCACGTTTCAAATTCATAAAAGAAAAAGCGGAGTTCGTTCAGGATCTGGATGTTTAGGTCGCTTTTTTAGAAATTTTTCCCAGCAGATTTCGACTTCCCCTGCGATTATCCGTATTCCGAACGATCACGCCAAAATTGTAACTGAAATGTTTTCACTGCTTTTAGAAGCAGCCATCGACCAATTCGGCTTGAGTTTTACATGACTTCGTAGTACGATTGATTGGCGTGATGGAAGTGATCAACAAAAGAAGAAGTGGGGAAGCATTTAGCGATACTGACTTTAAACTAGCCAGGCGGATTTCTCCTGCCATCGGGAAAGTTTTTGCGCAACTGGAAGAAGAATATCGCATGGAACCTCTTCCTGAAACTGGGCACCTGTCTCCAGAAGAGGATCTCCATCGCATTTCCCAAGCCATCCACTCGGCAAAAAATATAGATGAAATCTTGATAGAGCTTAAGGACTCTATTTTAAATCTGTTTGAGGCACAGGCTCTCACCATCTATGCCGTTGACGGGCAAAAAAATGAAATTTTTTCGAAGGTGAAGTCTGGCGAACATATAAACGAAATCCGGTTCCCCATTTCCCCTGTAAGCATTGTCGGTTGGGTCGGCAGCCATCAAAAAAGCGTGAATATTACCGATGTTTACAACGAGCAGGAACTGCAAAGCTATCATGCCGACCTCAAGTTTAACAATTCGTGGGATAAAAAATCCGGAAGCGTTTCTAAATCCCTTTTGGGGTACCCCATGATTCATGCGGAAAAACTTATGGGAGTTTTCCAGCTGGTTAACAAATTGAATGGGGGGAGATTTACGGAACAGGATGAAAAGAGCGCCGCTATTATTTCCAAAACACTGGCTTCGGCTTTTCATAGCCAGACCAAATACGTTCCGTCCAAGTCAACCAGGTTCAGCTTTTTAACACAAAGTGGGATTATCACCGAAGAAGAATTGACTCAAGCCATCGCCAAAGCAAGAAAAAACCGGATTGACGTGGAAACAATATTGCTGCTCGATTTTAGACTACGAAGAAGGGATATAGGGAAATCCTTTGAAACTTTTTACGACCTCCCTTATTTTGGCTACAGCTATATGGTTATTCTACCGGCAGAAATCTTTACAGGATTAAACCGTAATTTTTTAGCAAAAAATTACTGGGTCCCCATTCAAAAAGATGGCGACAAGGTTACCATACTGGTCACCGACCCGCTCAACCCAGACAGGGATCAAAACATCCGGCAAATTTTTCCCAAGAAGGAGATTGAATACAAGATCGGATTAAAAATTGATATCATAGATTTTTTAAATTCCTCACAGGAAATAGTTTCATCCTCTACAGACGGAGAGGCACCCAAAATTGAGAAAATGTCTGGCCTGTTAAGCGCCCTCAAAGAAGAACAGGGAGATGTGAAGAAGACGGAACAGGCGGAAGAGGACGTGGCAAATGCCGTCAGCGGAACAGACAGCACCATTGTAAGGTTGGTCAACAAAATATTGATTGATGCTTATGACAATGGCGTTTCCGATATTCATATTGAACCGGGTATCGGCAAAGAAGCTATAAGGGTCCGCTATCGAAAAGACGGTATCTGCACCATTTATGAAGAAATTCCTTCCATTTACAAGCAGGCGCTCATTTCCAGGATTAAAATCATGTCCAAGCTGGATATTGCCGAGAGACGGTTGCCTCAGGACGGAAAAATTAGAATGCAGTATGGGAAAAAGAGAATTGAATACCGGGTCGCAACCTGCCCGACCGTTGGCGGGAACGAAGATGCGGTTCTCCGTATTTTGTCCGCCAGCAAACCCATCCCGCTGAAAAATATGAATTTTAATGAACGTAATTTGGAACTGATCCGTGGCTGCGCAGCCAAACCCTATGGTTTGATTCTGGTGGTAGGACCTACTGGATCAGGAAAAACCACTACCCTCCATTCCATTTTAGGTTTTATCAACAAACCAGAAAAAAAATATGGACCGCCGAGGATCCCGTGGAAATCACGCAGAAAGGCCTACGTCAAGTCCAGACGCTCGATAAAATCGGACTCGATTTTGCGCCCGGGCCATGAGATTTTTTCTGCGCGGCGATCCAGATGTCATCATGGTTGGTGAAATGCGCGATGCCGAGACCTGTGCCATTGGTCTGGAAGCCTCTCTAACCGGTCACTTGGTTTTCAGCACCCTGCACACAAACTCCGCCTCCGAGACCATTATACGGCTCCTGGATATGGGAATGAACCCACTCAACTTTGCCGATGCCCTGCTCCTCATTGTCGCACAACGACTGGTTCGCACCCTTTGCAAAAAATGCAAGGAAGATTACCACCCTGATCGGGAAGAATTTGATTCACTCGCCGAAGAATATGGAGTCGGCTTTGAAAAGCTGGGCATTGAATATTCTGATGACTTAATGTTGAAGAAACCAGCGGGATGCGAAAACTGCAATGATACCGGTTATGCAGGACGTACCGGGCTGCACGAGTGCCTTGAAGGCACAGATACCATTAAAAGAATGATTCTGAAACAAGCTTTGGCCGAAGAATTGCGCGAACAGGCTCTGAGTGACGGAATGACAACCCTCAAGCAGGACGGAATTTATAAAATATTCAAAGGGGATTGCGACCTGAAACAAGTTATGGCCGTTTGTATCGTCTAAAAAATTCCAGATGGTTCTTAAGAGTGGGCGGGAATCGGTCCTTTCAGTCCTTCCTTCCATTCCTTTATTTTTTCCATTGCGTTCATTGCAATTTTCTGATTCCTGACTTTTTTATCGCGAATCCGCATTTCCTGAACCCAGAACAAGCCAAAGTTAATATTCATCGGCTGAAACCCTTTACTCATGGATGTGGTTAAATAATTTATCAAAGCACCTAGTGCAGTATCGGCAGGCGGCGGAGTATAGGGACTTCCCGTTATTTTCGCCACTGCGCTCAAACTCGCTAAAAGCCCCATCGCAGACGATTCGACATATCCTTCCACTCCGGTGATCTGGCCGGCAAAATAATTTCCCGGCCGATCCTTCAATTCCAGTTCATTGCTCAAAAGGCTGGGAGAATTAATAAAAGTGTTTCGATGAATAGCGCCCAATCGGAAAAACTCAGCATTTTCCAAACCAGGAATCATCGAAAAAATCCTCTTCTGTTCCGGGTAAGTGAGCTTGGTTTGGAATCCCACCAGATTATAGGCAGAGCTATCCCGATTTTCCCGACGCAACTGCACCACCGCATGGGCTATTTTCCCGGTTTTTGGATCGGGTAATCCCACGGGCTTTAATGGACCAAACGCCAAAGTCCTATCACCCCTCTCGGCCAGCACCTCAATGGGCATACACCCTTCAAAATAAATCGGCTTTTCAAAAGAAGCGAATTGAACCTTCTCTGCGGCCTTCAATTCCTGGACGAACGCATAATACTGTTCCGCAGTCATGGGGCAATTCAGGTAGTCAGCATCCCCTTTATCATAACGCGAAGCAAAAAACGCTTTGTCATAATCTATCGAGTCCGCATTTACTATGGGCGACAACGCATCGTAAAAGTATAAATACTCCTGGCCAATTAATTTTGAAATTTGCTCCGACAAATGAGGCGAGGTCAAAGGACCTGTAGCGATAATAACCGGTCCTTCCTGGGGAATTTCCAGTACTTCTTCACGCTTGAAAGTAATATTTTGGTGATTCAATAATTTTTCGGTAATTTCCTGCGAAAACAAATCCCGGTCAACAGCCAGAGCGGAACCTGCAGGAACCGAATTTGTATCGCCGGATGCGATAATGATGGAATTGAAACTGCGAAGCTCTTCTTTAAGGATAAACGGAGCAGAATGAGGCTGATTATTTCCCAAGGAGTTACTACAAACCAGTTCAGCGCAATTCCCGGTTTTATGAACAGGGTTACGGACTACCGGCCGCATTTCATACAAAACAACCTGCACACCCAGTTCCGCCGCCTGCCAGGCCGCCTCCGACCCCGCAAGCCCTGCACCGATAATTGTTAAAAAATCCTTCACAATCGATCAAGCCGCAGCATCGGTTTTCTTGAATCCACAATTTGGGCAAAGCACAGAAGGATCTTCATTCTTTTTCCACTTCTCGATCAAAAACGGATTTTTACATTCCGGACAAGCTTCCCCAATCGGTTTGTCCCATGAGGTAAATTTACAATCGGGATACTTCGTGCAACCATAAAAAGTTCTTCCCTTTTTAGACCGGCGCGAGGCAATCTCTCCCTCGCAGGATTCCTCCGGGCAGGAAATACCAAGGCCAATCGCTTTGGTAAATTTGCAATCCGGGTAAGTGGAGCAAGCAATAAATTTACCAAAACGACCGCGTTTGATAATCAACGGCGACTGGCATAAATCACAATTTCCTTCAACTTCCTCTGCCTTGGCCCCCTCACCCTTTTCTCCTTTTTCTCCCAAATCTCGGGTGTTTTTGCATTCCGGATACCCCGAACACGCCATGAATTTTCCAAAACGCCCCCATTTAATAATCATGGGTTGATCACATTTTTCACAAACCTCATCGGTTTCTTCAACTTGGGCTTTGAAGTCCTTCATCTTTTCTTCAGCTTTTTCCAAGTCCGCCTTGAAGGGGATGTAAAAAGATTTTAGGGCATCGACCCACTCAAGCTTCCCTTCTTCAATATCGTCTAATTGACTCTCCATTTTGGCGGTGAATTCTGTGGTCATGATATCTGGGAAGTTCTCAACCAAAAGATCATTGATCATAAAACCAAGTTCAACAGGTTGCAGGCGCCGTTCTACATTTTGAATATAGTCCCTGTCCTTAATAACACTAATGATCGCCGCATAAGTACTGGGCCGCCCGACCCCTTTATCTTCAAGCTCCTTGACCAACCTCGCCTCGGAGAAACGCGCCGGAGGCTGGGTAAAATGTTGCTCGGGAAGGACTTCGTGAACTTTCAATGTCTCTCCCTTTTCTAATGGGGGAAGCAGGCGGTCGTCACCTTTTCCTTCTGATTTCGACCCATCGTCCTGATCATCGTCCTGACTTTCAACATAGACTTTCATGAAGCCGGCAAATTTTAATACCGAACCGTTACTGCGAAACAAATAGTTTCCCGCCTGAATATCAAACTGAGTGGTGTCCAAAACCGCCGGAACCATCTGGCAAGAAACAAAACGCGACCAGATTAACTGGTAAAGCCGGAACATATCCTTTTCCAAATTCTCTTTGATAGTATTCGGTTCCAGTTGAACATCGGTGGGCCGGATCGCCTCATGTGCCTCTTGAGCCGACTTTTTACTTTTATACGTATTGGGTTTTCCGGGGAGGTACTCCTTGCCATATCTTTCAGGAATGAATGCGCGAACTTCTTCGAGAGCCTGGTCCGACAATCTCACCGAATCGGTACGCATATACGTGATGAGACCCACGGTTCCCTTTTTACCCATGGCAATTCCCTCATACAACCGTTGAGCAAGCATCATGGTTTTTTTGGGAGAGAAATTAAGTTTTCGGGATGCTTCCTGCTGGAGGGTACTGGTAATAAAGGGGGCACTCGGGTTTCTTTTTCTTTCTTTTTTGACAATACTCTCAAGTGTGGGCTTGGCCCCTTCCAATCCCTTGAGAATCTGATCCGCCTCGGCTTTATTGGCGACCTCGGCTTTTTCCCCTTCAATTTTAAATAGTTTTGCCTGAAACCGGGGTTTCTGACTGCCCTCCAACTCAAGCATGATCGACCAGTACTCGCGGGGCTTAAAGGCCAGAATTTCACGTTCCCTTTCACAAACAATCCGTAAAGCAACGGATTGCACTCGCCCGGCACTCAGCCCCCGATGAACTTTTTTCCATAAGATGGGACTGATTTTATATCCCACCAACCGGTCTAGAATTCTGCGAGCCTGTTGCGCGTTCACCCGGTTAGCATTAAGTTCAGTAGGATTTTTAATAGCTTCCAGAACCGCCTTTTTAGTGATTTCGTTAAAAGCTACCCGATAAATTTTGCCCTTGGTAAATCGTGCTACTTCATTTCCAATATGGTAGGCAATGGCCTCTCCTTCCCGATCCGGGTCCGGAGCGAGATAAATTGTGTCACACTTCTTGGCGGCGGTTTTCAGCTCCTGGAGAATTTTTCCTTTTCCCCGGATAGTGATGTATTCCGGAGCAAAGTCATTATCAACATCAACACCAAGCTTTTTATTGGGAAGATCCTTAAGATGCCCCACCGATGCTTTAATAATAAAATCCTTGCCAACGATTTTTTTCAGCGTGTTGACTTTGGTAGGTGACTCAACGATCAGTAACGATTTACCCATATTTCCTCACTAGTTGTGTTCATCGCCGCAATTAGAAATATACATCTTTCCACTCAGTTGCCGAACCAAACCTCTCAATTCTAGTTGTAACAGTGTAGCCGAAACTTGAGCGGGAGACAAATTGCTGTTTTCAATTAAATTATCTATATGTCTGCCTTCAAATGATAATAAAGAAAAAATCTTTTTTTCCTGGTCATTATCAAGTTTGACTTTAGGTTCAACGCTTTCTTTTTTAGCCTTCAAACTTTCACCCAACGCGGGTAACAATTCTTCAAGAATGGATTCAGGACTATCGACCAACTTTGCGCCTGTCTTGATCAGGTCATTGGTTCCCCTGCTTTTTGGAGACGTAATGTTTCCCGGAACCGCAAAAACCTCTCTCCCCTGCTCCAAAGCAAAGTCTGCCGTGATCAGGGCCCCGCTTTTTTCAGCCGCTTCGACAACCACCGTTCCTAAAGCCAAACCACTTAGTATCCGGTTTCTTGCCGGAAAATTGTTCCGATCCGGTCTCATGAAAACAGGGAACTCAGACAATACAGCCCCCTGCTCGACAATTTGCTTTCTCAACTTAATATTTTCAGGCGGATATGTATGCCCCAATCCGCAACCAAAAACAGCAATCGTATCTGCTCCGGCAGAAAGGGCAGCCTTGTGAGCCAATGTATCAATCCCCCTGGCCAAGCCGCTGATTATACTAAATCCGGCAGAAGCCAGTTTCAAGCAAAGTCTTTCCGCGACCAACTTTCCATATTCGGAAGGGGTGCGCGTTCCCACCACCGTCAAAGGCAGGGAAATCATGTTTAAGGCCTTGCCTTGTACATATAAAATTGGCGGAGGATCATAAATGGATTTCAATAAGGATGGATATTCCGGGCTTTCGAGTGTTAAAATCCGTATGCCTTCCTTTTCAACCAGCCTCAGTTCGCGCTCTGCGGTAGAATCAACATCAAATTTCTTTATTTCTCCCGCTACTTTGTCACCAATCCCCTGAATTCTCAGCAGTTCGTTCATGGGTGCCAAGAAGACTCCGCGCGGCGAACCCAGCCCCTGGACGAGACGGTGAAACAGGGTTCGGCCTACCCCGACAACCATATTTAAAGCCAGCCAATACTTCAGGGTTTCCCTGTCCATGGGGCTTTTACCCGATTTAATTCCGCAACAGCAAGATTAAAATTGTAAACCGCATCATAATAACCACTCAATACCCGGGTGTATATAATGAGCGCTTCAAACAAGTCTCCCGGATCTCCAATACCAAAATCATAGTTTGCCACTTCACTCACCAACAAAGCCCGCGTGATTTTGCGGTTTTTTCGGGCGAGATTCAGTTTCTCCCTATTTTCTACAGCTCTTAGATAACCGGTCTTGAGTCCCAACTCATTGTCAGATGAATATTCGTCCATAGCGGTGGCAAGACCAGATTCCTTAAACCAGGATTCATAATTATCAAATTTAAAATCGACTGGCTTTATCTCAGAGTCCTGCATTTTCGCATCCGGAGAATAGGACTCTTTGAACATTCCAGCCAGAGATAATCGCGCTACCTTTATATCACTGTCCAACTCGATGATATCAGTCAAAGTCCCGGCGAGGCCCAGTTTAAGCTTTGTAATAGCCGATTGACTGACATCCTCTTCACCAAAATCAAATTTTTCTTCGGCTTTTGTGATGGCCTTTTCAAAATGCTCCTGCACCTCTTCTAATATTTCCAGTTTCTGCATTTTGCTTTGAATCTGATAATAGTATTTTCGGACTTGATATTCTTTCTCGGCTAATAATGATAACTCTTTGCCTTGATAAAGAGACCTAATATCTTCAACCGCTTTTTGCAGACCAGGCAATGGCTCCGTTCCTCCCGCCATAGAACTGGAAAGAAAAAGCGTAGAAATCAGCAATAATACTGCCAAGTTTGCAACCAGAGGCTTCATAACACCCCTTAGCGGATTTTTAGACATGAAAACGCGATCCTATAAAATTTTTTTTCAATTAAGAACGGGAAAGAGATTAAAGGAAAGAAAAAAGGGGCACTAAACTTCTAAAAAGAAACCTTGATGGCAACCAAGAATGTTCTTTTCATTGAAAAATGCCCTATAAAGGCAGAAGCTCAGTACCCCTCAGATAGAGCAAATGTAGCATAGCCCCCCGCCTCTGTCAATTTTTTTCTGGGTGGAGCCTATAATTCTAACAAAATTTTGACAAAATTATCTTTTATTTTCAATTATTTAAACATGCATCGTCATTTTTTAGAACAACCAGACCGTTTAAGACCTTGTTTTTCAAGGTATTAATATTTATAAAATTCCCGATATTTTGCCGCACTCCGAAGCTCGAAAAAGCCCCTCCCACCAGAATAATGCTTAATTTATCAATATATTAGCCTTATATCCAGGAGAAAGGAACGGGTATGAACGTTAGCAGAAAAATGGCTGTAGATGCCACTCCCAGTGCTCTATGAACAGGGTCTAGATCTTCTGTTTCATTTAACAAAGGTGCGGTTTTAAAACCTACCAGCGCTATCATCGCGGCCCAGAAAAACCAGCCCGTCCAAAAATAGCCCAATGGAAATAATGCGACGAAAAAAAGACGTCCCACCCACTCATGTTGTTTCGGGGACAACGCAAAAACGATATGTCCGCCATCTAATTGACCGATGGGTATCAGGTTTAACGCGGTCACCAACATTCCTATCCAACCCGCAAACGCGATTGGATGCAGGTGAATATTCAATTCTGGCGACTGCGGATTCACTCCCAAAACCCATTCCGCACAAATGTTTAATACCAGGGAGCTGCCGAAATTCATTCCCTCAATACCTACCAGTACCGGCGACACTTTTGAAAGAGACAGGCCGTATATCAATGTCGGCAGAGCCACTACAAAACCCGCTATGGGACCTGCGGAACCTATTTCCATCAGCACTCTGCGATTAGGAATGACCTGCTTGATCTGAATGAAGGCGCCAAAAGTTCCGGCGATAAAAACAGGCGGAGCGGGGATGAAATAAGGTAGCGTTGAACGCACCCCGTTCCTTTTGCTGGCCCAGTAATGCCCGAACTCATGCGCACCCAAAATCAGGATCAGGCTGATTGAAAACAACAAGCCGCCAGACAAATAAGTCGTCACCAAAGTTGCCGCCAACAACATGGAAAACAACCACCAGTTTTGCGGAGTGCCTGCAGATTGCAATGACTCTTTACTGCTGGCCAGCGTGACGCTGGACTCGATGGATGATGGTTTCATTAGAAAAGTAAGCGGGCTAGCATTGGGCAAGAGTTCGTTCAGCCGAGACAAATGCTGCTAGCTAAACAGAGTCATTGCTAGCTGTACCCTTCAGGGCATGAAGTTTTTGAAAAAGGATATCACAGCCTCGCGTCTATAAAGGTTTGTGGGTAAATTCGCGCGCACTGGCACCGGAATAATCGCCGACGATTTGACCGTTGCCACGAAGTTTATATTTATAGATCACCAACCCTTCCAATCCAACCGGTCCCCGGGCATGTGTTCGATTCGTGCTGATGCCGATTTCGGCCCCGAGCCCATATCGAAATCCATCGGCAAAACGTGTTGACGCGTTGCACATTACACTGGCCGAGCTGACCTCATCAAGAAACTGCTCGGCCCTTTCCCGGTCTTCTGTCAGGATCACGTCGGTATGCCCGGAACCATGCTTGTTGATGAACTTCACCGCTTCCGATAAACCATCCACAATTTTTATGGACAGTTTCAAGTCGTTATATTCGGTATCCCAATCCGACTCAGAGACCGGGGCGACCTCGGGAGCCACCTGACAGGTTTTCACACATCCCACCAATTCCACCTGTTTTTCCCTGAATTTCGCCACTAAATCAGGCAAAATCTTCCCGGAAATGTCCTTATGCACCAATAATGTCTCCATGGCGTTGCAAGCCGCAGGATATTGCAGCTTCGAATCCAGACAGACCCGCAGCGATTTATCCATATCTGCAAATTTATCAATATATCCGTGACACACTCCTTCGGAATGACCCAGAACCGGAATTCTTGTATTTTCCTGAATATATTTCACAAAAGCGTTGCTGCCTCGGGGAACGATTAAATGAATGTACTTATCTTCCTTGAGCAGGTCCGCCACTTCCGAACGCGTCTCAATCATCTGCACCGCCAATGTAGGAACACCGGGCACTTTACCCATCGCTTGGACCAAAAGTTTAACGATGATCTTATTAGAATCCTGCGCTTCTGTTCCCCCCTTCAAGATGACCGCGTTGCCCGATTTCAGGCACAATGAGGAAATTTGCGGCACGGCATCAGGCCGGGACTCAAAAATCGCCCCGATCACGCCGATCGGACAAGTCACTCGCTCAACCACCAGGTCTTTATCCATCTCCATAACACTGTTGACCTGGCCTACCGGATCGGGCAATGCCACCACACTGCGAATACCCTTAGCCATTCCGCGAACTTTTTCCTCATTCAAATCCAATCGGGCGATCAAAGCATTGGCGATTCCCTCTTTTTTCGCAAAGGCCAGATCTTTTTCGTTTTCCACCAAAATGGCAGCGCAATGCTCTTCCAAGGCATCAGCCATCCATGACAATGCCTGATTCTTTAAGTCGGTGGAAAGATGCGCCAGAACCAATGCCGAAGCGTTGGCATTTTTCGCTATTTCAGTAATATTCATGTGGGATCAAAAACCTCTTTCAATAACAAAACAGGATTATAACACCCCTGCCATTTAATTTTACGACTTCACCAGGGCAAAAGCCCCTCAATCGACCCCACGCCCAGTGCCCACTCCCGTGGGAGGGAACTGGGCAAGGACTCGTTGAGCCGAGATAACTCATTGCTAGCCAAATAGAGTTATTGCCAGTCTACCCCTCCGGGGCATGAAGCTAATGATGGTGATATCATAGCCCCCACGCCTTCGGCGGTCGTGTTAACGTCACCGCCGCGTTGCCACCGGCGGCTACGCCGGTCAGCGGTAGATAATCTGTAGTTTTCCTTTGCGGTTGGCCTTGAAGGCCGCCATCATCGTGGCCTCCCCTAAAGGATTCTTAATTAGATCCAGAACTTTTAGCTGAGGAAAGTGCTGCGACTCAATCAAGGCAACAGCCCCCTGATCGGTGATATTATTTTGTCCCATATATAACGATTCCAGTTTCTGAAACTTCTCGGAACTGGCAAAAGCCAGCGCCCCGCCATCACCGATTTCATTGCGGAATAAATTCAACGTCGTTAACTGCCCAAACACTGTGGCCGAGGCCAGCATTTCAGCACCCACCGGGGTGATCAAATTATCGTTCAACATGAGGGTTTTGAGATGGGCGAAATTACCGGAAGCCACCATCAACTCGATACTGTCATCACTGATTTCGTTTTTCCAAAGCTTTAAGGATTCCAATTGCCCCAGATAAGGCGACTCCGAAATGGCTTTCAGTCCCAAATCACCCAGCAGATTGCCCCAGAGATCGAGATGTTTCAATCCAGCCAGATGCGGAGACTTCGCCAAGGCCTCCATACCCCGGGCTTTAATATTGTTGCCCTGCAGGAAAAGAGTGGTGATCCCTTTGAGGGATTCCATCCCCGCCAGTTGTCTCGCCTCCGACGTGCCAATATGCAATCCGCTGAGGTCGAGAGTCTTGCCATCGTGGCTGGTGCGTTTGGCAACCAAAACGGAAATATCCGCCCCCCACCCCCATGTGGGGGATGACAGAAGGAAAAGCAACAGGAAAATTATGTTGGCAGGAAATTTCAATCGAAACGCTGACATGAAATCAGGTTAACAAATAGTTGAAGATGGTGTAAATAATTTTTGCACCGGCTTTGAGGGTGCCGGAGAAAGAATCGGCTTGAGGACCTTTTCTATATTCCCTCCCTTCATAGGGAGGGATTCAGGGAGGGTTGGATTAAAAAAGGGGAGGCAACTTCGAACAAGTGACAGAAAGCTTATTTAAAATTCTTCCCTCAAAGCTCTATCATGTCTGCCACCTGATAGCCTAAGTTAGAAACTTCAAAGACTTCTCCTTTGTGACCTCGTTCAACTAAAAGCTCCTCTGACAAGAGTTCATTAATCGCCGCCTCCCATTTGGCTAATTCTCGGCGCCCGTTAGACTCTATTAAATTTTTACCATTGGTTGAAATAGAACTTCCTCCCAAGTGTCTAATATATAAAACATGGCCACTCGGGTCTAAACTAGCTTCCTTTAAAAGGACCCGAGCCTCATTAGACAGGGAAGGCAAAATAGTATTGGACTCAACAACTTCACTATTCTCTACTTTTTCTGTCCCCATAGAAAACAGCTCATGGTCATTTATTTTTATTTGAAGCTGACGATATAGTTTTTCCTTAAAATCCGAGTAATTATCATACCCCTGATAAAGTCCCCGGTTTTGACATGAGCTTTTGAATTGCTTTAGCTCCTCATATTTCTTCATATCAACGCTTTCCAAAACTACAGGTTGACTTGAAAAATAGAGCATCGCAGGTTTTCCCGAGGCTATATGTCTTTCAATTTCTTCGACACTTCCACTTACATGGGAATCTGTGGGAGTCCCTACCCGTGTCCAAAAAACTCCTATGAGCAAATCACACTTATCAAGAAGTTGATTGTTAATTATTGTTTGTGGACTTGCTCCCATTTCTGGTGATGAATGAGACTCCCAACCAACCGGAAGCAAAACTGTATCCTTTGATTTTGAATGGACTGCATTCCACTCATAGATCACATCTTTTATAATTGAGCGCTCAGAAGCAACATCGCCAGGAGAGGCGATCATCACATTAAATACCTCGGCAGAATAGCTCATCTAATTATTTCATCCTCTAAAAAAAAGCCAACCCTCCCCCAGCCCCTCCCTATGAAGGGAGGGGAGGCAGATGTTTTAAAATCCTTTCGTAAACTCCATTCAGGTTTTCATAAACATCCTGGTTGGTAAAACGCAGAAACCGTATTCCCATATTTTCGATAACCTTCTGTCGGACCTGGTCCGATTGTGCAGCCTCTTCGCTAAAATGAGAATCCCCATCGATTTCAATCGCGAGTTTTGCCGATGGGCAATAAAAATCCAGAATGTATCGATCAACACTGTGTTGCCGCCGAAACTTGTGTCCATTTGCCTGCCTGTTTCGCAAAAACTGCCACAAAGCCACTTCCGCTGGGGGCATTTCTTTGCGCAAGGACTTTCTCCTGGTTTTTTCTGTATTTTTATTAAAAATTTTTACCATTGTTTTTTTGTTTTTCATATCCCCTCCCTTCATATGGAGGGGTTTGGGGAGGGCTGGATTAAAGTTGGCATCCGAACCTGAAACCAGATTAATAAATAGTGCAAGATGGTGTAAATAATTTTTATGCCTGCTTTATGGCAATATTTTTCTTGATAAATTCCATTAGAATATTTTTGTCCTTAATTTTGGTTTAGGGATCTGTACATCCAGAGAAGTGTCAGACCAACTACAATCATCTGCCTGTTCTTCCAACTTTTGATGCAGTTCGAGGACACTCACTCCATTTGATTCATATTCTTTTAATTTTTCCTTGGATATTGTAAGAAAGCTGGTCTCCGTTTTTTCTACAGGCAAATGCAGATTCCCATCCTTATCAAATTCTCCATAGGACTCACACCTACTGATCAATTGTTTAAGGGTCTTTACGCTTCTTGTAATGTTCTTTTTTGAAATCATAAAATATGATCCTCTTGAAATCTCATCATCAAAATTTTCTAAGGGGGGTTATCTATATCTGACGTCAGGTTATTAAATATTTAAAAATAGTATAAATGATTTTTGTGCCGGCCTTGATCGTGCCTGAAAAGGTGCCGGTGATCTTGGAAACCCCGATCCGCTCCCGATATTTCACCGGAACCTCCAGGATACGCAGTCCTTTTTTAACGGCCTTAATCTGCATCTCCACTGTCCAGCCAAAGTTGGTATCCTGCATGGCAATAGACTTTAACGAGTCGTAGCGAATGGCGCGGAACGGTCCCAGGTCGGTATAGCTGTGATGGAAAAACAAGTGCATTAAAAACACGGCCAATTGATTGCCATACCGCGATTGCGGTAACAATGCTGAACGGCTTTCGGGAAGCATCATCCGGCTACCCAGAACAAAATCCATCTCTCCTGATTCTATCGGCTGAACCAGTTTCACAATCTCTTCCGGGTAGTCGCTGAAATCCCCATCCAAAAACACCACGATATCCGGGTTATCCAGTTCAGCAATTCCCTTCAAGCAGGCAGAACCATAGCCTGTTCTTTTTTCCCCAACCACCCGTGCGCCTTTTTCACTTGCAGACCGGGCAGTGTTATCGGTCGAGTTGTTATCAACAACGATGATTTCATGAATCTGATCCGGTGGTAGGGCGTCCAGAACTAGTCCGATGGATTGCTCTTCATTAAAAACGGGAATGATGACAGAAATGCGGGAAGGCATGGAGGCAACTCCTCCAGATCAGGAACTGTTATTGAGGGCTGTTTTAATGCCGGATATAAATTCAGAGATGCTTTTATCACGCGCGATTGGATCGGAATGAGATTCAATCAACTTGACGATGGCGCTACCTATGATGACTCCATCCGAGCATTGCCCGGCTTCTTTAGCCTGTTCCGGGCCGGAGATGCCAAACCCGACCAGCACCGGAAGTTTCACCTTACTTTTAATGGCAATGACTTTCTCTTCCAGGTTTTTAGAAAGCGCCTCTTTCGTTCCTGTTGTTCCGGTCAGAGAAACATAATAGATGAAGCCTTTACTCACCTTCCCGATCTGCTGAATCCGATCCGGGGTACTGGTGGGCGCTAAAAGAAATATCGTATCGAGTTCTTTTTCATTCGCGATCGCCAGGAACTCCCCCGCCTCTTCCGGAGGAAGATCGGGCAGGATCACCCCATCCACTCCCGTATTGACCGCATCCTCGACAAACGCTTTCTGGCCATAAACAAAAACAGGATTGAAACTGCTCATCAGAACAATCGGTAACTCAGACTGCCTCCTGATATCTCTCACCAGCTCGATAATTTTTTTCAGGCTGGTGCCATTTTGCAGGGAACGATGTGAAGAAGCTTGAATGACTGGACCATCGGCAAGTGGATCGGAAAACGGGACACCGATCTCAATGATATCAGCACCACTTTTCTCAATCACAGAAAAAATTTCTTTTGACGCGGACAGATCGGGGTCACCGGCAGTAAAAAAAGCCACCAGGGCCTTATTGCCATTTAAACTTTTGAATCGGCCCTCTATCCGGCTCACAACGAAACTCCCATCATATCCGCCACTTGGTTCACGTCTTTGTCGCCCCGGCCAGAGAGGCAAACCAGAATAACTTCATCCTTTTTCATGGTTGGTGCCATCTTCATCACATGAGCGATGGCGTGGGCCGATTCAAGAGCCGGAATAATGCCTTCCAATTGAGAAAGCATTTTAAAACCTCCTATCGCCTCCTCATCGGTGATGGTTATATATTGCGCTCGGCCCGATTCCCTAAGATAACTATGCTCGCAACCCACACCCGGATAATCCAATCCCGCCGAAATCGAATGCGCCTCAGTCACTTGCCCGTCCTCATCATGCAGGAGATAACTCATCATGCCATGCAGAACACCTGCTGATCCCTTGGTGAGGGAAGCGCCATGCTTATCCGTGTCCAGTCCCAACCCGGCAGCTTCAACACCGACCAAACCGACTTCCTTATTTTCCAGGAATGGATAAAACAGTCCCATCGAGTTACTGCCGCCACCCACACAGGCCACACAGGTGTCGGGCAGTCGGCCTTCCATTTCCATGATTTGGCTAGTAGCTTCTTCGCCAATTACTTTTTGAAAATCCCGGACTATCATCGGATAAGGATGCGGACCGACCACCGAACCAATAATATAATGAGTACTCTCAACGGTGGTGATCCAGTTGCGGATGGCTTCGCTGGTGGCATCCTTGAGTGTTCGTGTTCCTCCTGTTACCGGAATGACCGTCGCACCTAAAAGCCGCATGCGAAAAACATTGAGCGCCTGCCTTCGCATATCTTCCTCACCCATGAACACATCGCATTCCAGACCAAATAAAGAAGCGGCGGTGGCCGTTGCCACGCCATGTTGCCCGGCTCCTGTTTCGGCGATCACCCGTTTTTTACCCATCCTTTGGGCCAACAAAGCGCTACCAATGGTGTTGTTGATTTTATGCGCGCCGGTATGAGTCAGGTCTTCCCGTTTTAAATAAATTTTCGCGCCGCCCAAATGTTCTGTAAGGCGCTCAGCAAAATAAAGTGAGGTGGGACGGCCAACATAATGTTTCAGGTAATAGTCGAGATCCTTTTTAAATTGCGGATCGTTTTGGGCTTCCTCGTAAACCCGTTCCAACTCTTTCAGGGCTGGCATCAGGGTTTCAATGACATACTTACCCCCAAATTTTCCAAAATGCCCACTAGCATCGGGCAGCTTATGCGGCTTCATGATTTACTCCCTGATCTAATATTTGCCAGAAACACGCTAACCTTTTCAGGATCCTTGATTCCCGGAGATTTTTCCACACCCGAACACACATCCACCCCATAAGGGCGAACCCGACTGACCGCCTGCCGAATATTACGCGGTGTCAATCCCCCTGCAAGGATAACTGGCCCGATTTTTTTTGCAGGAAGAGCCAGGTTCCAGTCAAAAGTTTTGCCCGTACCCCCACGCAGGTCTTCACAAAACGTGTCCAGGAGAAACCCGGTCACTTGATATTTTTCCATCTGCCTGATCGATTGGAGGTCTGTAACCCGAAACGCCTTGATCACACGCCGGTGAATTTTTCGGCAAAACGCCGGAGACTCTTCCCCATGCAATTGCACCAAGTCCAACCCGCAATAACCGGCGATTTTGTTCACTCGGTCGGCGGATTCATTGACGAAAACCCCCACCGTATCGACAAAAGGCGGCAGTTCTAAAATAATTTCACGAACTACCTTCATCGTAACCGACCGCGGACTCTTTTTATAGAAAATAAAGCCGACCGCATCAGCACCCTGTTCGACGGCGAACAGCGCATCCTTCACTTGCGTCATACCGCAGACTTTAACTTTTACTTGTGGATTCGCCATTGCCTAAAAGTTCTTTCAGTTTTTCAGGGATATCTTTTGAAGTCATCAGACTTTCGCCGATCAAAAAAGCATGCGCCCCTATTTTTTCAAATTCTTCTATCTCTTCCCTGCCATGAATTCCGCTCTCACAAACCAGAGTACTACCCGGTTCCTGCAATGCCATAGGGATCAGGCGTCGGGCAATGTTCAAATCGGTTTTGCTATTCGTGAGATCACGGTTATTGATACCAATCAAACTCGCCTTGGCCTCGAAGGCTTTTTCCATATCATATTCGTTATGAGTTTCCACCAATGCGGGAAGTCCCAATTCATTGCCTAAATGGAGCAGGTCGGTCAATTGGTCTTGCTCCAACCAAGTGGCGATCAACAGAAACAAGTCGGCTCCATGCGCTCTGGATTCATAAACCTGATACTCATCGTAAATAAAATCTTTGCGCAACAATGGAATCGGGGCGATAGGCCTCACTTCCTTCAGGACACCAATATGACTGCCAAAATACTTAGTTTCGGTCAGGATAGAAAGTGTGGCCGCGCCGTTTCTGGCATAGTCCCCGGCGATTTCACCAGCGTTAAAATTTTCTCTTAGCTCACCTTTAAACGGTGTACGCCGTTTGATCTCCGCGATAATTTTTGAATTTTTTCCCTCGTTCAGCGCCTTATAAACATCCCGGACGGGAGCCTGATCTCCCATGCGTATTCTAAGTTCGGCCAATGGCAATTCGCGTTTAGTGCTTGCCAGTTCCTTTTTTTTATCCGCAAAAATCTTATCAAGTATGTTCGACATTTTCAAAATGGGTGCGTTTGATCAGCATGAAACTGAAGAAATTTTAGAAAAATCATCGTTAAAATTATGGGAGAATTTTTCTAACTTTCGAAAAACTATGATTTCTCAACTGTTCCAGAGTGCGTGATTCTGCACAAATCTTCCAGTTTTTCCCGCGCTTTACCCGATTCGATAGAATCAACAGCTGATTGGATGCCCCGTTCGAGAGAGTCCGCTTTCCCGGCCACATAAATAGCTGCGGCAGAGTTTAACAAAACGATATCCCGCCTCGGCCCTTTTTCTCCATTCAGGATATTCTCAATCATTGCGGCGCTTTCCTCGGGAGTTCCCCCTTTAAGATTATCGGAAGCGCAAAAATTAAAACCGAGTTTCTCAGGGTCAAGGCTATAACTCGATACCTTTCTATTTTTCAATTCTGCGACCTGGCTTTTGCCTGTCAGGGTGATTTCGTCGAGGCCATCGGAACCATGAACCACCAGTGCGTGCCTGCAACCCAAACCGCGCAGAACTTCTGCCAGAGGCTCAACCCATTGTTCATCAAAAACACCCAGCACCTGGGCCTCGGCGTTGGCCGGATTGGTCAAAGGCCCCAACACATTAAAAATGGTGCGAAAGCCCAGTTTTTTCCGGACCCCGGCGGCATATTCCATGGCTTTATGCATCAAAGGAGCAAACAGAAAACCGATACCCGCCTCTTCCACACAACGTTTCACAGTCGGCAGGCTGGCATCTAGATTCACCCCCAAACAATTTAAGACATCGGCGCTACCAGATCGACTGGATACAGCCCGGTTGCCATGTTTCGCTATATTCACTCCCGCCCCCGCCGCAACCAAAGCACTGGCGGTGGATATATTGAAAGTGTCTGCACCGTCCCCACCCGTTCCACAAGTATCTACCAGAGGAGTCACTTTGATATCGAGCTTCTCTGCTTTTGCCCGCATTACCCGGGCCGCACCGACAATTTCCGAGACGGTTTCACCTTTCGTATGCAGCGCTGTCAGAAACGTGGCCAGTTGAGGGTCGGTCACTTCTCCTTGCATGATTGCAGTCATGCAGGAAACCATTTCATCCTCCGTCAGATCGTTGCCACCAGCAAGCGAATCCAAGGCCGTCTGGAAGGTCATGCGTGATTTCCTTTTATAAAATTTCCCAACAACTCCTTTCCACATGCGGTCAAAATGGATTCAGGATGAAACTGCACGCCTTCTACAGCGAGTTCTTTATGGCGGATTCCCATGATTTCGTTGTCATCGCTCTCCGCAGAGATTTCAAAGCAGTCCGGCAGATTATCCCGATTCAAAACCAGGGAGTGATAGCGGGTCGCCTCAAACGGATCGGGAAGGTCTTTAAATATTGTTTTGCCATCGTGGCGGATCATGGAAGTCTTACCATGCATCAGGCGCCCGGCCTTGATGATTTCACCGCCAAATGCCTGACCCACCGACTGGTGCCCAAGGCAAACTCCCAGAATCGGGATTTTCCCGGAAAAATGTTGGATCACTTCCACCGATATCCCGGCTTTGTCCGGAGTGCAGGGACCGGGAGATATAACTATCTTTTCTGGATTCAACGCCTCGATTTCCGAAAGGCTTATCTTATCGTTTCTATCCACACGTATTTCGGCACCCAACTCACCCATGTATTGCACCAGGTTATAGGTGAACGAATCATAATTGTCGATCATAAGAATCATACCACCCATCCCTTCTCAGCCAACTCTATGGCTTTCAACAAAGCCCGCCCTTTGTTCATGGTCTCTTCAAATTCACTTTGTGGAACCGAGTCGGCAACAATCCCGCCACCCACTCCAAGATACGCCGTTTTCCCTTTAATCAACAAAGTCCTGATGGCTATTGCGGTATCCATATTTCCGTTGAAACTGATATAGCCGACTGCCCCACCATAAAGTCCGCGCAGGGTCGGTTCCAACTCATCAATGATTTCCATGGCCCTTATCTTTGGAGCCCCGGAAAGAGTTCCAGCGGGGAACGCCGCTTCCAGAACATCAAAACAGTCCAAGCCCTTTTTCAGGATTCCCTTCACATTAGAAACAATATGCATGACGTGGGAGTAGCGCTCGATAGTGAACCGCTCATCCACTTCCACCGTATTGATTTCAGCCACCCTTCCGATATCGTTCCTGCCCAGATCGACCAGCATGATGTGTTCTGCCAGTTCTTTTTCATCGCTTAACAAGTCCTGCTCCAGTTCTAAATCTTCTTCCTCGTTTCTCCCCCTTTTGCGGGTTCCAGCTATCGGTCGGACCTCTACCTTGTCATCCTCCAACCGCACTAAGACTTCCGGTGAAGACCCGACCACCTGAAGCTCGCCGAATTTCAGATAATACATGTAAGGAGAAGGGTTTATGGTTCGCAGAGCCCTGTATATATCAAACGGATCGCGGTTAATGGAAAACTTCAACCGCTGGGAAAACACCACCTGAATGACATCTCCCTCCTGAATATATTGTTTGATCCTAGTCACCGCCTGTTTGTGTTCTTCCTCTTTCATATTAGAGTCAAAACTCAATGGCGAATCCTCTTCCGCATCAGGCGCTGATCCTCTGGCAAGAGGTGTTTTTAATTTTTCTTCCAGGGCAGAAATTTTTCGGATTGTGTTTTCATACACCGCAGTCAGATCATCACCCTCGACAAATGCGTTGGATACAATTTTAATGGTTTGTGAAACATTATCGAATACCAGCATTGTATCGGTGATGACAAACTGCGAGTCCGGGACATCGAGGTCATCCACCGTTTGTTCGGGGAGGTCCTCAAAAAATCGGACCATATCATAGCTGACAAACCCCACCGCTCCGCCTGAAAACCGGGGTAGTCCGGCAGAGGGCACGGGCTGGTAACGGGCCATGATTTCCTTCACCGCTGAAAGAGGACTTCCTGATTTAATCTCCCGCTGTTCCTGCTTGCCATTTTCGATTAAAGTCAAATTTCGGCCCTTGGTGCTGACCACCATCGATGGATCACAACCCAGGAAACAATAACGAGCCCATTTTTCTCCCCCTTCAATGCTTTCCAGTAGAAAAGAATATTCCCCTCCGCTGATTTTCATATAAGCGGATACCGGAGTATCGAGATCGGCCAGAATTTCCTTATAAACAGGAATCAGGTTTCCCGATTTAGCTTTCTGTTTGAACTCTTCTAAAGAAGGTTTGAACATAACGATTTATAAAACTCATCCTTATCAAAAATAAAAAAGCACAGGAAACCTGTGCCATTGCGACCCCATTATCCTTGCCCTGTAACAGATGGGTTAGAAAAATCAATAGATATTAATGTTCAAATAGATCAGATTGTTTATTAGTATCGTCTTTGCCATATAATTCTTTCAAACGTAATTCAAAATTTTTCAATGATGTTTCATGGTTTTTTAAAAACCACGCTCTATGGTTTTGAACATATTCATCCCTTACCTTAGGTTTTCTTAAGTCCAATGGAACTCTTTCCATCCTAGGATCAATACTGTCAAAACCAAGGAACGGCTCCTTAAGTCTATTCTCGGCAATCTCTACATATTCGGGGTTTAACTCAAAACCAATAACATCTCTATTCCATTGTTGGCAAACTCTTGCCGTTGTTCCACTTCCCAAAAAAGGATCTAAAATCAAACTACCTTCATCGGACGATGCCAATACCATTCTTTCAATTAACCCTTCTGGTTTTTGAGTAGGATGATTTTTCCTGTTTTCGTTACAGTAATGAACATGTGAAAACTCCCAAACATCACCCGGATTAGCCCCACGCATATTATTTCTTTCTCTAAAATATTTTTGAGGAATACGAACATCATCCAAATTAAAAATATATTCCTTACTTTTATTAAACATTAAAATATCGTCATGTCTTGGAGAAAAACCCCTTGTTTTTCCCATTCCTTGAGTATAATTCCAACAAATCCAACTATTAAAAAAGAGGCCTAATTCCCTGTCTAAAATATCAAACAAATAGGAAACAAATCTAACTCCCATAAAAACATAGATTGTTCCATTTTCTTTAAGAACTCTATGAGATTCTGACAACCATTTTCCTGAAAACTCAAGATACTCATCAAAACCTTTAATATCATGGTTATTTCCGTAGTTCTTCCCAAGGTTATAGGGAGGATCAGCGATTACAACATTAACAGAACTATCTTCAATCGACCGAAAAAGTTCTATTGCATCACCTTGTAAAATTTTAATGTTTTTCATTCTTTTAACCACTCGTTTTGCTTAGCATAATCAAGCCACCCTTCAAATCCCTTTTTAGAACTAATACATTTCGAATCCAATAATTGGCAGAATTCCCAGACATTTCGATACTCTATCGAGACATAATGAATATCTCTTATTTGAATTTGTCCAGTACCTAAAGCTGGGTTGTAACTAATATCGCTTGTGGACAAATACTTTAAGTCGTAAACATTATGATCAACAATCTCCATAACACCCATGATTAATTTAGACTCATTATCTCTTTTACTAAAAACTTTATGTTTAATTGAAAGAATTAAGAATATGTAATCAGAATCTTGTATATACATGGATCTTATTCGAGAAAATGAGGCAATGTTTGGAGATTTACCACTATTTTTAATATCTTGGCTAGTTGCCTTAACATCGACAAATCCAGTTACAGAACTTTGATTTTTCCTTTCTCTTCTAAACTGTAATATTACATCGGCCATATCTAACCGCTCACCAGCTTCAACATTAATCAGAAGATATTCATTGTTCTCATCCTCCAAAACATCCAAAAATGTTTCATGAGCCCAGGCTTCCACAAAAGGACCTGCAATCTTGTTAACATTTTCCATCGGAATTCCAAATCTCAAGCTGGTATTAATCTGGATCTTGTTTCTACCCTTATCTATGGCATCTTTAATTATATTGGATACGGATGAAATTACAAAATCCGAACATTCCCGATAATCACCTGATTCCGTTGGTACCTTAAAATTTAAGGACTCATAATCCACTGTAGTCATTCAACTCTCCAAGCATGAATAATATCTTTTACTTCCTTTTCATATTCAGTAAGGGGGATTTCGATTAATTTTTTTTGTCCAAAATAATTATATGCTTTGGATCCTCCCTCAAATTTAAATAAAATAAAGTAACGTTGTTGACCTTGCCCAGGTAGAGGTCTAGGTGATAAAAATTTTTCGCTTTTTGTTTTTTTGGATTCAAATTGAGTCATATGTTTTTTAACAGTAACTCTATTTGTCGTGATTTTTCCGTATATAAATCCCATTTCAACCTACCTCTACAAATGATATTTAATTTCTGCCGAAACATTCATTTTCCAGCTTGTTTCAAAAAGAGTAGATTATAGATGAATAAAAAGTAACTATCGCTAACTAATTGAAATAGTATATAACAAATTTCCTTAGGCTAAAGACCCCAATAATGAAGGGGGCGAGTCTTTGCTTAACTACAGGTTGTTAGGGAATATTGGTGAAGCCTGGAACCGAAGGGTAATCAGCCTTCTACAGCTTTCCAGTCTTCACCGTTCCAGTGCAGGATCAGCCCATTATCTCCAACGGCATAGATATTTTCATCACTACTGCCCCAGATGGCGGTGAGATATTCCTTGGTGTTCGATTCTATCCGGGTCCATTCATTGTCATCAAGATAAAGGATCATCCCCTCATCCCCAATCGCAAACACCATTTCCCGGGAGGGACCCCAGACATCGAGAAAAAATTCCAGGGTCTGGGAAGGCATTTCGGTGAACTCAACGCCGTTGTATTTGAAAATGGCGCCATCAGACCCAACCATATAAATCTCATCAGGACCGAACCCATAAACGCCGTAAAACTCGGCATTCGAGTTAAAAGTTTGGCGGATCCAACGTTCTCCATCCTGCTTGAGCACCAGGCCATCGTAACCCACGGCCAGCATGCCGCCTTCTTTGCAGCCCCATAACCGAGTCACGTCAGTATCGGTTCCCGTCTGGGCAAACTTCCAGGAACTTCCATCGTAGCGAAGGATTTTACCCAATCTGGAGCAGGCATAGATTTCATCCGGGCCAAGACCAAAAATCCCGGTCATGGGCGGAAGTTTTTCCGTATCCTCAGGCGACCAGGTTTTACCGTCATAGTGCAAGATTCTGCCATCGGTCACCACTGCAAAAACATTATCCGGCGCACTGCCCCAGATATTCTTGAAAGTCCAACGCCCCCCTGTTTCCATGGTCGACCATTGACTGCCATCATAATGCAGCAGGGTGCCCTCGGCACCTCCGACAAAAATATCGTTTTCGCTGAATCCAAAAATGGATAAAAGGTGGCTGGAGGTCAAAGCAGACATAATTGCTCCCCAAGGTTATCGCTGTTTTCTAAATGGTGTTTAGCAATCATAACGACATATCGCTCCATTCCTTGCCATCATATTTAATCACCGTTCCGTTTTCACCTGCCACATATACCTGATCCGGCCCAAGCCCTTTGACTTTTGTAAAGTACTCATCCTTGAGCGGCTCAATGGGAGACCATTTTTTGCCATCGTAATGAAGCATGGCCGCGTTATCCCCGACCACATAGATATTCTCCGCCGAAGTTCCCCAGATACTCAAGAGGTATTCTTTGGTCCCCGACTGCATCGGTTTCCAGTCCGTTCCGTCAAAATGCAAAATCGTCCCGTGGGAACCGCAAATATAAATATTGTCATTGCGAGTGCCCCAGATACCGAAGAGAGAAACTTCTTCATCTGTCAAATCTTCACGACGATGAAATTCTTTGCCATCATAAAACCGATAAACCCCTTCACCGCCTACCGCGTGAATATGTTGCATATCTTCGCCCCACATGCCGAACAAGTCATGAATAGTGTTGGGTTCGCGGTAGTCCCATTTCTCGCCATTCCAATACAGCATCCGGCCGCCAACTCCATAAAGGAAAACGTTGTTTTCATCCAAGCCGTAGACGGAGTTGAGCGAGTCGTAACTCCCTGTATCCACCTGCTTCCATCCCTTACCATTATATTGAAGGACAACCCCTCCGATACCCACGGCATACACACATTGTTCATGCGGTCCCCAAATACCCATCAGTGGATTGGTATTCTCGGTACGAACGGGCAACCACTCCTGTCCATCCCAGTGCTGGGGGATGCCATCCTTCCCCACGACATAAATATAGTCCTCCCGGAAAGGCATGATATCGAGTAGATCTGGTTTTTCACCTGTAAACATATTATGAGTCCGCTATTAAAAGGGAAAATGCCATTTTATAATTATTATTCACCTACCCGAAAAGAATAAAGGCCATCCAAAAACAGAAGGGGCTCCCGGTTCGAAATCCGGGAACCCCTGATTCATCAAACCAGCGCCGAATTATTCCTCGGCTTTAGCTTTATAAAAATAAACATCCTTCAACTTCGGGAAATTTTTATTATCCTTGAATAAGGCCTGCACCCCGTCCCCAACATCATTGTGGATCAAGACCAGTGTTTGCAGGTTGGGAAGACACGTCGATTGGGCCAGGGCTCTGGCACCCATATCTCCCACCTCCGCCTCATACAAATCTATCAAAGTGAGTTCTCTAAAATTGGCAGAACCTGCAATAGCCTCAGCACCTCGGAGACCAATAGGATTAAAAGTCAGTGTCAATTGGGTCAAGTTGCTCAAAGTCTCTGATCCCGCAAGTGCCTCCACGCCTTCACCCTCAATGAAGTTCCAATTCAGATTTAATTCCGTCAGATTGCTCAAGTTTTTAGAATTGGCAATCGCAAGCGCGCCTTCATTTCCTATATTGTTCCGATATAAAGAAAGCTGCGTAATATGGGTTAGGGTTTCAGAAGTAGCCAGAGCTTCGACACCTTCATCGCCAATCTTGTCGCCCAACCATAAGGAAACCAGACTCCCCAGAATATTAGAGCTCGCCACCGCTTTAGCACCTTCAACACCAACTTCATTATCAGCCAATATCAACTCAGAAAGGTTGAGCATGTTTTTGGACTTGGTCAACGCCTGGACACTTTCGTCAGTCGCCTTATTTTTAAACAGGTTCAAAGCGGTCAAAAACTTCAATTTATCGCAGTCCACCAAAGCCTTGATACCTTCATCGCCGATTTCGTTAAACTCCAGAAACAGTGCCGTGATTCCTTTAACCTTGTCCGATTCCAGGATTTTTATCAAATCCTCATCATCCAGTTCCTTTTCCCTCAAATCCAGTTCACTTTTATCTTCACTCAGTCCATGGTCAATGAGGCTATCAATATCCTTGACTTCTTTTTCAGCCATCCGTACGCGCTCCACAATAAAAACAATATTTTGGGGAATATGAGTAGTCCGCTATTCTAAGGCAGTATCCGCACTTGTAAAGCTTAAAATCCGACTTTTGCTCATCATTGGCCAAATTTTACATTATTTGCGGAGCACCTCCACTGGGCGGGTCACGCCCGGTGGCTGCTCGCCGCAGGGGCAACTGGCAAAAGCTCGTCAGGCCGAGACAACTTTTTCTTGCCAAATAACGCTATTGCACACTGGCAGCATGTTATGACCCCTCATTAGTCTTCATGCCCCGAAAGGGGTACGCCGAGTGGAAGATTAAAAAAAATTAATTTCATTCTTCTGAAATTTGGACTACATTTTCAAAGTTCGAACAATCTTCGCAGTTCCTCGTGATAATCAACTCAACTTTGCCAAAGGTTTTTCTGATGGTACAAAAGATCGATGAAATAACGGAACATGTCAATCAGGCCAGCGTATTTATCCCCTCCCTTTTGCATGAGTTGGAGCAAATCATGGTCGGGCAAAAATATCTGACCGAGCGGTTGATACTGGGACTGCTGACCGGAGAACATGTTCTGGTCGAAGGGGTGCCGGGGCTGGCCAAGACCACGGCGGTGAAAACCCTGGCCCAATCGGTGAAGGCCGATTTCAAGCGCATCCAGTTCACCCCCGATTTGTTACCAGCCGATTTACTGGGAACCCAGGTGTACCAGCCCAAAACCGGCGAGTTTGATATTAAAAAAGGACCTCTTTTCGCCAACATCATTCTCGCGGATGAAATCAACCGGGCTCCGGCCAAGGTTCAAAGCGCCCTGCTCGAAGCCATGCAGGAAAGGCAGATCACCATTGCTGGCACAACTTTCAAGCTCGAAGAACCTTTCATGGTGATTGCCACCCAAAATCCTATTGAGCAGGAGGGCACCTATCCTCTTCCCGAAGCCCAGGTGGACCGGTTCATGTTGAAACTCCATATCGATTACCCCACCCAGGAAGAGGAAAAGCTTATCATGCAACGGATGTCCACCTGCAATAACGCTTATCAGGTTAAGCAGGTGGTGTCGCCTGCGGAAATTTTGCAGGCCCGAAAAGTGTTTGACGAAATATATATCGATGAAAACCTGCAGGACTATATCATCGACCTCGTTGCAGCGACACGCGACCCGGAAAACCATCAATTGTCTTCCCTGAAAGGAATGATCCAGTTTGGTGCTTCCCCTAGGGCATCCATCTTTTTAAACCGGGCCGCGAAAGCCTATGCCTTTTTGCAACGCCGAGGGTATGTCGTTCCGCATGACATTAAAAGTATCGGAATGGATGTGCTCAGGCACCGAATCATCCTTACATATGAAGCCGAGGCCGAGAATGTGACGGCGGATGATATTATCAAGAAAATATTCGACACCCTGGAAGTTCCCTAATCATGCTTAAAACCCTGACTCATACAATTCGGGATTGGTTTCAGGAACCAGACCTTGCGCCTGAGCCGGATAAAGACCTGTCCCCGGAATTATTGCAACGCATCAAAGCCATTCAGGTGAAGACCAATTATCTGGTCAATGACATCATGGCGGGGGAATATGTCTCTGCATTTAAAGGGCGGGGAATGGAGTTCAGCGAGGTGCGGGAATATCAGCCCGGTGACGATGTCCGGCTGATCGACTGGAACGTGACCGCCAGAATGAATCAACCCTTCATTAAAGAGTTCAAGGAAGAACGGGAGTTGACCCTCATGCTTCTGGTTGATGTGAGTTCTTCGGGCGGATTCGGCTCAGCCAAGAAACTTAAAAACGAAGTTTCTGCCGAGATTGCTTCTATTCTCGCTTTCGCCGCCATCAAAAACAACGACAAGATCGGACTGGTCGTGTTCTCGGACAAAATCGAGCGCACGATACCGCCCAAAAAAGGCAAAGCCCATATCTGGAATATCATACGAACCATTCTGAATTTCCAACCGGAAGGAAAAGGCACAAACCTCTGCCTGCCATTGGAATATCTTTTAAATATCCAGAAACGAAAAACCACCGCTTTTTTGATTTCTGATTTCCAGGATGACGACTATGAGACAACATTAAAACTGGCAAAACAAAAACATGATCTGGTCGCCATCAGCATCACCGATCCACGCGAGGAAACCATTCCTGATGTCGGCTTGATCCAGCTTGAAGATGCAGAGTCTGGAGAAACCTTGCTGGTGGATACCAGTGATCAAGAGATGACCGAGCAATACGCCAAACAGTTCCAGGAAAAAATGGGGAAACGAAAAAATTATTTTCATTCCATAGGTATCGACACCATCGAAATTCAGACAAACCGGTCTTTGACCGAACCCATCATCCGCTATTTTAAAATGCGAGAGAAGAAACATTAATGACAAACCAAAATCCTGAAATAATCCCGACCGAAGGGGTCAGCAAAAAGCTAAAAGCCGTTGTCATAATTCTTACAGTAGCCACCCTTATTGCTTTTGTGGCGTTATTCACCAAGCTTGCAGACAAGCAGAGTGGCCCAACAAAAATCCGATCGACTATCCAAGAACCCGACCAGTATTTGAGCGAGGAGTATAAAGAGGTTGGAACACGCCTGATGAATTCCGGTTTGAAAGAACAGGCCATCGACCAGTTCATAAAAGTCTGGGAGATACAAAAAACCGGGAGCGTGGAAAGGGCAAAAGCCGCCCAGGCAGTCAGCGGTTTATATGCAGACCTTGGAAATTGCCAGGAAGCCCTTATATGGCTGTTTCGGGCTGAGGTTTCGGATGAAGGCAAAACCCTGCCTTTGCAACCGCTCATCGACTCGTGCCTTGCAAAAGTCAGGAGTATTCATTCCGGCCGATGATGAAAGCAACCATTCCGGTAAAATTTGCTGTAGGTTTTTTTCTCTTTCTAATTATTTTATTTTGCTTGGCCCCATTTTCCATCGCTGGGAAAATTTCAAACCCGGTTTCTGTCACCACCCGAATCACCCCCAGCACTTTCACTCTTGGCGATATCGCGACTTATACCATTACCATCCAGCATGACCTGGACATCCACCCTGCCGCTCCCGATATTGAACCGCCAAAAGGTCTGGAGTTTATCGAAAAAGGGAAAAACCCGCCTCAAGAAATAAACGGACAAACCATCGATGAATACTGGTACAAATTTCGCATCGATGACGTTGGCAAATTGAGCCTCCCTTCCGTCCCGGTATCTTTTAACGCTCCAGACCAAAAGGAAGCGGGAAAAAATATTCAGGGGACCATTCTGGCCCCTGAAGTGAACCTTGAAGTGCAGTCTCTTCTAAACGTACTGGGAAGCCAGGAAGAGATTCACGATATCAAACCACTGGAGGACTATCCCCTACCCTGGATGAATTATTTTTGGATAGCTCTGGGAGCGCTCGCCCTTTTCGGATTGCTCTACTTCTTATGGCGCAAATGGAAGTCACGGCCCACCTCTTTGACCCTTCCTTCACCCACTTCAGCCTTGACGGCGGAACAGTTGGCTTTCAAAGAGCTTGAGGAACTCAAAAATAAGGGATGGCTTCAGCTTGGACGGATTCAAGATCATTTTTTTGAGTTGTCTGAAATTTTTCGCAGGTATCTGGAAAACCGTTACCAATTTCCAGCGCGGGAATGGACCACGGAAGAAATCACGGCGCATTTTAAACATTTTCCCAGCCTCAGCGAAAACCTGAGGCTTCAGGCGCGATCCATCCTGACTCAAACAGACCGTGTCAAGTTTGCCAAGGTGGAACAAACGGAAGATGAGATGCAACCCATCATCAACTTTATCCGAGAGGCCCGACCCCCTGAAGCAGTAAACCAACCATGATTTTTTTCCAGTTTCAAAATCCCTGGCTATTGCTATTCCTGTTGGCACTGCCCCTGCTTGCCTTTCAAGTGAGCAAAGGCCAGCGGACAACCGTGCATTTTTCATCCCTCGCTACTCTCAAAGCCCTGCATACAGATCGGGTCGATCTGTATGCAGGGCTACCGTTTATAATCCGTTTTTTAGCGTTGGCACTTTTGATCATCGCCCTGGCCCGGCCACAAGAAGGACACAAGAGCACGGAAATTCTTTCAGTCGGGGTCGATATCATGCTGGCCTTGGACACCTCTGGAAGCATGTGGGCACTGGACTTCATAGAAGAAGAAAATCGCATCACCCGGCTCGCTGTGGTGAAAGGAGTGGTCTCCGAATTCATCGACAACCGGCCCAACGACCGCATAGGCATGGTGGTGTTTGGCGAGCAGGCCTACACGCAATGCCCGTTGACCCTCGATCAAGGCATCCTGCAATCATTTTTAAGCAAGCTGGAAATTGGCATGGCCGGAGACTCGACAGCCATTGGCTCAGCTATTGGTATCGCCGTGAAGCGGCTCAAGGATCTGGACTCCGAATCCAAAGTCATCATTCTATTGACCGATGGCAGGAACAATGCCGGAACGCTGGCCCCGCTCCAAGCCGCCCAGACGGCCAAGACCTTCGGGATAAAAATTCACACCATTGGTGTCGGCACTAAAGGCAAGGCACCCTTTTTAGTCAACTCTATTTTTGGCCAACGCTATGTCTATCAGGAAGTGGATATCGATGAAACAACACTTCAGGAAATATCAAAAATTACCGGCGGCCAATATTTCCGAGCCACCGATCTGGAGTCCCTTAAAAATATTTATAAGCAGATTGATGAAATGGAAAAGTCAGAAGTCAAAGTGATCGACCATTCGGAGTACAAGGAGCTGCTCCACTATTTTCTGGTGCCGGGACTGGCGCTGCTTTTAATGGAAATCGGTCTTTCCAATACCCTTTTACGAAGGATCCCCTAAATCATGCGATTTGGCGAGCCCGGTTATTTTTATTTATTGTGGAGCCTGATCCCGTTGATCTTTTTCATGGCATGGGGCATGAAAAAGAAACACCAACTCACGCTGAAATTTTGCGGCAATCCTTTACTATCGAAGTTGGTCCATCCCGGAGTGGAAAAACGGCATCACAGCAAAACCGTTTTCATCGTTCTGGCTATCCTTTTTCTTATGCTTTCCCTGACTCAACCACGCTGGGGTTATCACTGGGAAGACCTGCACCAACGCGGGGTCGATGTCATCGTCGCGCTGGATGTTTCAAGCAGCATGCTGGCGGAAGATATTAAACCCAATCGCCTTGAGAGGGCCAAACGAAAAATCTCCGATCTTCTGGATATGATGGAGGGAGATCGAATCGGGCTGGTTGCCTTTGCCGGTACTTCATTCGTCCAGTGTCCCCTGACTCTCGACTATGGTGCCGCCAGAATATTTCTTTCCGCCATTGATACGCAATTGATTCCCGTACAGGGAACTGACCTAGGAAATGCCATCAAGACTTCCGTCAAAGCGTTTCGCACTCAGGAGAAAAAATCCAAGGCCCTGATCTTAATCACTGACGGAGAGGATCAAACAGGAAAGGCTCTCTCAGCCGCAAAGTCGGCAGGCGATCAGGGCGTTAAAATTTATACGATCGGAATCGGCGGGGAATTAGGTGCCCCCCTGCCTGACCTTTCCGGCAATGGTGGATTCAGAAAAAATCAACAGGGAGAAGTCATTCTCTCAAAACTGGACGAGACCACATTGCAGCAGATTGCCCTAGAGACAGGCGGAAGCTATGTCCGCTCCGTCACCGGAGACATTGACTTAAAAACCATTTATCAAGACCAGATCAAAAAGCATATCGAGAAAAAAGAATTGAAATCAGAGCGTCGCAAAATCTGGCAGGAGCGGTTCCAGTGGTTCATTTTTATAGCACTCATTTTCCTGGTCATAGAAACCAGTTTATCTGAAAGAAAGCCCTTGAAAAATTCATAAAATTAGCCTGCACTCCCCTGCCAGATTTGGTAAAATATCACTAAGCGGCCCCTTAACAGGAGACCTTTGCGTAAGTCGATAAAGCAGAAAAGCGAGATGCTTCGACATACCCCTCCGGGGCAAGAAGGCAAAGGTCGAGTATCACTAGCTCAGCATGACAATAAAAGGCTGTTTTGTCATTCTGAGGAACAACGTGACGAAGAATCTCGGGGTTATGCAAAGGTTTCCCTTAACAGGGAAGGCCACTGGGCAAGTGATCATTGCGCCGAGAAAACTTTTTTCTTGCCAAATAACGCTATTGCACACTGGCAGCATGTTATGACCCCTCATTAGTCTTCATGCCCCGAAGGGGTACGCCGAGTGGCTTGACAAACTGAGTTCGCGATTTTATTTGATACAGAAGCCGACATAAATTGCTACGTTTAAACATACGAAAGGAAAAAAATAATGGAAAGTTTTTCTAGACCCATGAGCGTGGATGCCATTGCCGCAGAACAACAGCGGTTCATGGTGCGTGTCTATAACTGGATGACTGCCGGACTGGCCATAACCGGTTTCATGGCTTTTTATATTTCCAGCAGCCCGGCAATAATGAATATCATTTTCGGCAATGCCATTATACCGATTGTCCTCATCATTGCACAGATAGGACTTGTTTTCTGGCTGGCGTCAAGAGTCATGCAAATGAGTGCAAGCCAGGCGACCGGTGTTTTCATGCTCTATGCGGGCCTGACGGGTATTACTTTTTCCGCAATATTCGCGGTTTATACAGCGTCATCCATTACCTCCACATTTTTGGTCACAGCGGGCACCTTTGGCGCCATGAGCCTGTACGGTTATACGACCAAAAAGGACCTGACTTCTTGGGGAAGTTTTCTCTTTATGGGATTGATCGGAATCATCATTGCTTCGGTGGTGAATATGTTCATGCAAAGCTCCATGATGCACACAATCATCACCTATGCCGGAGTGCTGATCTTTGTCGGGCTGACTGCCTATGACACACAGAAGATCAAAGAGATGAATATTCTCGGCAATGAAGGCACCGATGAAGACACAAAAGAAGCCATCTCAGGGGCATTAACTCTATATTTAGACTTCATCAACCTGTTCCTCATGCTCCTCAGGCTTATGGGAGACCGAAGGTAAGCCTATTATTTCAACTTGAAAAACTCCCGGCTCCCTCGGGCCGGGAGCATCTATTCTCCAGTTTCTAAAATTATGGTTTGGAATCTTCCGACCAAAAACTTTATCCCTGCCGTCTTTTTTCTTGCCCTCGCTCTACCTGCGATCGGTTTCGCCGAATCGGTCAATTCAAAAATGCGGGAAGGTATTTCCCAATATCACGAAGGGGCGTTTAAGGAATCCGTTGAGAATTTCTCTTCGGCCCACGCCGGTCGCCCGGAAGATTCGCGCATCGCCTATAACCTTGGCAACGCGCATTATAAGGAAGGAAAATTTGAGGAAGCGCTTCAGGCCTACACCCAATCTACTTTAGACGAAAAGAATCCGGACATCAGGAAAAATTCGATCTACAACACCGGCAACACCATGGCAAATCTGGGGAAACTGGAAGAAGCCGAATCGGCTTATAAAAAAGTTCTGGCGCTTGATCCCACCGATATGGATGCCAAGTACAATTTAGAATACGTCCGCCAGCAATTAAAAGATAAAGAAAATCAAAAACAGGATTCCAGGCAAGACCCGCAGGAAGGCGACCCCTCTGAAAAAGAGCAGACCGAAAACCAGCAACCAAAAAATGAAAACGACCAACAGGAAAGGGATCACCTTCCCCCACCTAACAATGCCGATTCTGAAAACCAGGAAAATTCTGGCCCGCCCGGGGAGCCCACAATGGAAGCAGAACTTTCTAAAGACGAAGCCGAACGGATGTTGGAAGGACTCACCGAAGATTTAAAAAGTATCAGCCGCATGCAGGCCGGAAAAACGAAGTCCAAATATCAGGGAAACGACTGGTAAAAATGAAAATGTGCACGTTCAGAAAAGTCGTGTTGCTCTCGCTTTTCCTGATCCCCATGCTCAGCACCGTGAGCTTTGGACAGAATATTTCCGTCACGGCAACGGTCGACAAGAACCGTTTGACGTTAGAAGACGTCCTGCAACTTTCCATTGTCATTCAGGGAACCCAGAACACGCCCCCTCCCGAACTGCCGTCTTTGCCGGATTTCAGAATTACTTCGGCAGGCACATCTTCCTCCACCCAGTACATCAATACCCAGCGAAGTGTTTCCATCACCTATAAATACCGGCTGACTCCTATGAACACCGGGACTATCGTTATCGGTTCGGCACGGGTGCGGGCAAATGGAAAAACTTATTCCACCCAACCCATAACGATTGAAGTGCTAAAACCGTCCAAGGGTCAATTTGCTGAAAGCAAAGCCGCGTTTGCTGAAGCCACTCTGTCGAGCAAGAAAGTCTATATAGGAGAGCAACTGGTCTATACCTTCCGGTTATTTCATCGTGTTGAAGCCAAAAATCTGGATTTAAAACTGCCTTTTGATAAAACCTGGTTCAACAAAGAAGAACTTGGAGAACCCAAATCATATTTAAAAGTCGTGAATGGACTTCAGTATCATGTGCAAGAGCTATCCATAACCCTCTTCCCCCTAAAAAAGGGAAGACTCGAAATTCCAGCCGCCACTGTCGAACTGGATCTTTTGCATAAGGCACAAAGTCGTTCCCGCCAGGACCCCTTCAGCCATTTTTTTAATGATCCATTTTTTGGCCGACGTACCCAGGTCGAGCATAAGGTTCTGCGATCGCAACCTGTTTCGATTGAGGTTCTACCTCTGCCTGATGGAGCACCAAATGGATTTAAAAATTTAATCGGACAATTTAGGATTTCAGCAGAACTTGGGAAAAGAGACCTTGAAGTCGGGGACACCACCACTCTGACGGTGACCGTTTCGGGAAAAGGAAATGTCCGGGGTATATCCTTTGAGGAACCGGATTTAAAAAAATATTTCAAAATTTATCCGGACAAACCCGAATTCAGCCAAACCGTTCTGAACAACCAGATCAGGGGAGAAAAGGTTTTTAAATTTGCTCTGGTGCCTCTTAAGGCAGGAAGCAGAACCCTGCCAAAATTTTTCCTGGCCTATTTTGATTCAGCAAACGCCCAATACCGTATCACCGAAACCCGGCCTATTTCTTTAACCATAAGACCCTCTTCCATAAAAGAAGAACTCAATCTGGTTCAGTCCGGACAACAAAACCTGCCGTTGAACAAACCTGAAATTGAAACTCTTGGTACAGATATCTTGCCCATCTACACCGAACTGGATAAATTTCAAAATAGCGGTTCTTACTCTTCCGCATTCATTGGAGCCGGTTTTGGGTCGCCGGTGATTCTTTTCATCATTTCAGCGTTCTTGATAAAACGACAGAATCGGATGAAGTATGACATGGCTTTTTACCGGCGTCGCAATGCCTATAAAAACGCCAGCCAACGCTTAAAACAAATGTCGAAACTTTCCGACCTTTCCGATTCTTCCGCCCCCAAAGAGTTTGGCAGGGAGTTATCAGAAATTTTACGTGAATACATCGGAGACAAACTGAATCTGCAGGGCAAAGCCATCACTGCCGAAGAAGTGGAGATTCGCCTGAAAGAATCGAATTACGAACCTGGGCAAGCCGAAGGCGCGCGAAAACTTCTTGAAAAATGTGAGACCCTACAATATGCCCCCATGACCCGTGGCAGCACAAAGGAACTACTCGGCGAATCTGAAAATATCCTCAAAGTGTTGGAGAAGCAATCATGAAACACGCTTTAGCGCTCTTTTTATTTCTTGTGCTGACGCTCTCTACCAGCCGGCCGACAGAAGCCTCTAACTATTTAAATGAGGTCATTCGCGCCAACGGCTTGTACGCTGAAAAACATTATGCCGGGTCTGCACAGGCTTATGAGTCTTTAATCGACAAAGGAGTGCAGAACGGATATCTGTATTACAACCTGGGCAATGCCTATATCAGGATGGGAAAAACAGGGTCCGCTGTTTTAAATTATGTCCGTGCCCGAAAATGGATTCCGCGCGATGAGAATCTGGAAGCCAATTTAAAATTTGCCATTCAACAAACCCGGGACAAAATAGAGCTCCCGCCTCTTGGAACGCTGAATGTCCTGCTGTTCTGGGTCAACGATTTAAATTTTAACGAACTGATGGTTTTCACCATTGGCTTGAATTTAATTTTCTGGGTCAACCTGGCGCTGTGGATGTATTTTCCTTCCCTGAAAGTCGTTCACAACGCCCTTCTAGGTTTTCTTTTACTGTCATTTGTTTCAATTGGAGTTAAAATTAACAATGAATCCGATTTAAAACTGGGAGTGGTTCTGACTGAAAATGTCGAAGTGAAGTCCGGGCGCGCTGGAGATGCGGTGACTCTATTCCAGTTACACGAAGGCGCCCTGGTTACCGTCACCGGTAAAAGGGACAACTGGCTGGAAGTTCGCCTCAACGAGGAGCAAAAAGGCTGGGTTCCACAAAACTCCCTGGGAACCTGAACCCACGACATTCCGAGCAGTGAGCATGATAATCGCAAGGTCTCGGGTCTTATCATCTGATCGGAGGGCTTTACAAACATCCATTCCATTCATCCGCAACATGTTCACGTCCGGAATGACCAGGTCCGGCAAACTGTCCCGTATTTTTTCGAGGGCCACCTCACCATCAGGAGCAGTATCTATCTGGTAGCCTTCTTTGCGGAGTTTTAATTCCAACGCCGCTAAAAGTTCCTCATAATCATCGACTAAAAGGATTTGGTGAGCCATCTTTTTTCCTGATTTAAAAAGTCGAACCGTTTTCACTAGTAGTCGGCATGGTTCGACATGGGTTCCTTTTGCTATCTGTTAAATTTTCCGACCGGAAAAATTCCATGCAGTCCGCGACAATCCAATCAATGCATGACAAAAGGCCATGGTCAGAATCCAGCTCTTTTAATTGACACCAGGGCCGCGATCTGGCGAAATCTCTGGATTCCTGAATACTAACTGTTTCATCATGAAGTCCATGGATCAAACGGGTAGGAATATTGCGGTTTAACGGCAAAGAATCCCAGTTCATTGCGTCTCGAAATAAATCGGTCTTTAGATTTACCTCGGCATTGTAACTATAATGAAATACCCGGATCAAGTCTTGAATCGAATTAAGGTGGTTCTTATCCCAGCCCATGTTTTCCATCCAGCGATTGAGGAAATTGAAACCAGGGGCCATCAGGTATAGGGCTTTAATTTCTTTTCGGGTTTCTGCAATCAGTGCCGCGATATAGGCCCCCATGCTACTCCCTATCAGAGCAAAGCGTGTGCCGGGTTTTCCATCAATAATACCTTGTACCAGTGAAACCTGTTTGGTCAGGGTCAGGTTTTCAAAATCGCTCTGTTGCAGGTCTGGAATCGTCAGGGGAAGCCGGGCTTTCTCGAAACGATCTTTGAACACACAGGCCTTTTGAGAACCCGGTCCCGATGCAAATCCGTGCAGGTAAATGAATTCTGTCATCACAAAACAGCCTTACCGTGAAGGCCATTTCCCTTTTCCAGAGCCTGGATTTTTTCACGCATTTTCCATAAAAGTACCAGCCCCGGTAAAGCGGCAAAAAAGGTCACCAGGAAAAACAACAGCCAGCCAAACCCAGCCACCAGTTCCCCCGAAACGGGCCCGACATACACTCGGCCAAGAGAAGCTAAAGCCGATAACAGGGCAAATTGAGTTGCAGTAAAGTTATGGTGACATAATGTCATCAAGAAGGCCACAAAGGCCGCAGTTCCCATGCCCCCTGCCAGGTTTTCGAAGGCAATAGTGAAAACCAACATGGCATAATTCTTCCCCACCATAGCCAGAACCATGAATGACAAATTAGAAACGGCCTGCAAAATTCCAAAAAGTAAAAGAGAACGATAAAGACCCAGGTGGGCCATGAGCGCACCCCCAAACAGAGCCCCCACTATTGTTGCCGCGAGCCCCATCCCCTTGTTGATGGCACCCACTTCACCGACAGAAAATCCTACACCACGGATCAAAAAACTTGTGGTCAGGCTTCCCGCAAAAGCATCTCCCAGCTTATAGAGAACGATCAGGGCCAGCATCAGCCAGGCGCCATCCCGGGAAAAGAATTCGAGTAAAGGATCCCTAACAGCTTCCCTCATTGTCTTGGGTGGAGTTCCAGGATCTTCCGGTTCGGGGCCCAGCCAGGCCGCCATCATACCTACAAACATCAGCCCAGCCATAATCATATACGTGGTACGCCATCCCAAAACTTCGGATAGAATCAAAGCCAGCGCCCCGGAAACCAGCATCGCAATCCGGTAACCCGTTACCGAAACTGCTGCCCCGAATCCCCGTTCCTTTTCCCTCAGCACTTCTGTTCGGTAAGCATCAACGACAATATCCTGGGAGGACGAAGCAAAAGCCAAACCAAAGGCAAGAAAGGCAAGGACCCAAGGTACCTTGACAGGAGACACCATGCTCATGGCAAAAATCAAAATGAGCAATAGGGCTTGAAACACCCAAATCCAACCGCGTCTTCGTCCGAATAAAGGAACCGTAAATCGGTCAAGCAGTGGGGACCAGAGAAACTTCAAGGTATACGGCAAACCCACTAAAGTGAACAGGCCAATAGTCTCAATATCGACCCCTTCCACCGTCAACCAAGCCTGCAAAGTTCCGCCTGATAACGCCAACGGAAGACCCGAGGAAAACCCTAAAAACAAAACAGTCGCTACCCTGACATTTAAAATAGAACCCATAATTATCTATATTTATCAAATAGTTATGTATCAAATCATAATATATAACATTAAATTAAAGCCGGGCTATATCATTGCGACGCAAACCCCTTATAACATTAACGCTAAGGAGTTTCAGGTATTTTACTTGGGAAGCAGAAACTAATTTTGCCAGTATGGACAATTGACATCTGGCAGCATCATTAACTAGAATTGACTTGCAGGGGTACAATCTTAACTTGGCCAATGATTTTAAATTCTTGTCCTGGATTCAGTTTGCAAGTGCGACTCACTTGTCGGTAGAAGGGCAAACTGCAATAATATCGCGGTTTTTCTCACCGCAAAAAGTAAGAGGAGCACCGGTGAGCGGTTACACACAGCGGAACAATAATACCAGATTGAAGCACTCATAAAAACAGGGCATGACCAGAAAAGGACCGCCCATGTACAATCAACTCTCATGAATAAAATCATCAGGAAATGGGGGCTCAATAAGACAAAAAGCTTTTCAAATGAAAAGCTTCGCTTAGCATGGTTCGTTAGAGGAGATCAACATCAACATAGGGTCGGTAGCTTTCTATTTAGAGCCGCGATTAATTGGTGATTACAGTTTAGAAAGTCCTGCCAATTGGGTTTTCGAGATTATTCATCCAGACTCATCCAATAAAAACCGGAGATAGTCTATCGAAGTAACATTATCACAGAAGGATGATTCTCTAATTAGGCTTGTTTGATCATCCCCCGTGTCCAGAGTCACGGGGGATGATCAGGTAACTTACCGTGGCAAAAAAGTCGATATAATTCCCCATGTAAAAGATGGTAATAAGTTCCCTAATATCATTCGAGTTCATTTTTACCCTGACCCGGAACGGCAGATCATCGTTGTTGGCCATTGCGGTGGGCATTTAGATAACTTTACCACAAAGGGACTGAATTAACGTTTAACAAGGCAAATGCACTCGGACAGTTAAAAACGGCACAGCTTTCCGCTATGCTACAGCCACACTGCCTTTTGCTGCCGATGATTTGCAACGTTATATTTCACTGGAGTATCGAAAATGGCTAAATCTGTAAAAATGCTTTTCGTTACTAATCCAGCTGATACTTTCCAGGCATTGATACCTATTTGATCCCGAAATTTTCAGAGGCACCTTTTTCCGATATAACTTTTGACGCGCACCGGAATCCGACATTCTCAAAAAAATCATTAGGGCTGGCCTCGGTGCGGGTGAACGCATAGCGGTAAGCAGGCAAAAAATAATGCCCGGCCTTCTGGAACCCGTTTCCCCTTAACACTTTTAGTTCCTTGCCAAACTTGGGGTCCGATTTGGAATTTCCCGGGTAAGGAAGGTACCAGTCCTGAGTCCACTCCATAACATTGCCGGACAAACCATAAATTTTATAAGGGCTAACATCTTCGGGCCAGGCGGTGACCGGCGCTGTTTTGCGGTCTCCATCAATGCCTAGATTCGCCTTGCCTTTAACAAACTCCTTCCCCCATGGATACGGCAGGCCGTTTGGTCCTCGTGCTGACTTTTCCCATTGCGCTTCGGTAGGAAGCTGTTTTCCTGCCCACATGCAATAGGACCAACCCTCCCACCAGGTGACCTGGGTGACAGGGTGTGAAGCCTGCTCTTCAGGAAAAACTCCGTCTACCCAATGGGCAGGCCGATCGGTGAACTGGGTGGCTTTTAGAAATCTTTGATACTCCTCATTGGTCACTTCATAACGGTCCATATAAAACGGATCGAGAAACAGTTTCCTCTCCGGGTGCTGATCGAGATAAAGAGGTTTAACCGCGCCAATTTTTTTATGCGTACCCTCCGTATCAACCTTGTCCGTTCCCATGATAAATTCGCCGGAAGGAACCAAAACCATTTCTTTTTGATCCCTCTCGGAAACTTTTATCGGAGATAAAGGCCCCTCTTTATTTTCACAGTCGCAGGACCCGCATCCCGCAAGAAAAAACGAAAGCAATATGAAAACAGCTGGGGTATAGTAGCCAAACCAAAAACACCTCACCGTGCAACCTCTCAAGCTCATGAATAAAATAAAAACCATTATATTCATTTTTTTCGCAGGTGCGAACTTTATCCCGGTAGATACTACCAACGCTTTCCCTGTGTCCGAAAAGACTTCAGCGATGCCCTGGCCGCATATCCTGAAAACACAAACCTTCTCCCTCAATACCAGAAATATTAAAGTGCTGACCTCTCATGACCGGCATCTATGGATGGGAACCGGACTGGGAGTCATCCGCTATGACACCCGCACCAGCGAGAACTATGAAATCTATGACAATCAGAACCATTTACTCAGCAATGGAATTTTCGCCATTAGTTTTGATTCCGAAAACCGGCCCTGGGTCGGAAGCTACGGCGGCGGACTCAGCCACTTTGATGGAAAGGAATGGAACCATTACAACACCCCCGAAGGGTTGAACGATGCCTTTGTCTACGATATCGAATTCGATAAAAAATCCCTGTGGCTCGCAACCTGGAGCGGCGTGAACCGGGTGACCGGGAACCCCGCATCAAGAAAGAACTGGCAAAGTTTTACTGTCGAAAATACCGATGGCGGCCTGATCGATAACTGGGTCTATGCCATCGAAATTGAACCGTCTGGAAAAGTCTGGTTCGGCACCTAATCTGGCATCTCCTCACTTCATAACGGCAAATGGAAAGCCCTCAATCATCGGGATGGACTCGGAGCCCCTCACGAAAAGGTGAGACAGGAAAACCAGGGGGCCATGCCGCTCTTTCAAGGCCAGCATCATTCAGCCTCGCCTTCCATTCCCAATTTGCAAAGCTCCGACTATCGACCCAACTACGTGATTTCCATGTTACTCGACCAGAAAAACCGCTTGTGGATCGGAACCTGGGGTGGAGGCTTGAGCCTGCTGGATACCGATACCTTAACATTTCGCAATTTCACCGCGAAGGATGGACTGCCGGGAAACTTCATCCTTTCATTGGAAGCAGACGGGTCAGGAGGACTATGGATCGGCACCAATGACGGTTTGAGCCGATTTGACGGAAAAACCTTTCAAAATTTTTCAGCGATCAACGGATTAAAATCAAAATTTATATTCAGTATTGAAGCAACCTCCGACCATTCCCTCTGGATGGGCAGCAACCGCTCGCTGACCAGGATGATTCTAGACCCTGAAACCGGTATCCCGCTGAATATCAATTAAAATTCCTCGTCATCAGGATCGTCCTCCACAAAGGCTTCATCCACCTGAGCCTGCTCGGCCTCATCCACCAGTGCCTTGATTTGTTCATAACCCGTTGCCAGCTTCTGAATATTGACCAATAAAGTTATCAATTCCGCATCCTTGCATTCGCGCATTCCTGCCACAAGAGAACCCCGGTCGTCTTCTTCATATTTCTTATCCCATTTCTCAAAAACGCTGAGAATTTTGTTCTTACAATGAATCAAGTCATAAAAAAAGGTCTGAATTTCTATTTTTGGCATAACATTCCTAAATTAAAATATTGAACTGAGTTACACATTAAGAACCGATCTTTACACAAAGGACCCCAGAAAGGACCCACTAACTGCAAAGTCGTTCCGCTTTTTTATTTACACATTTTACAACCCTGATATTATAGGCGGAGTGCCTCCGCAGGCAAATAGCAATATCTCCAACTTTAACTATTTTTTAGAGGCTTATGTCAGAAGAAGACCGATTCAAAGACAACGAAAATGGCACCCTGATCGACACCAAGTATAACTTGACCTGGACCAAGGAAGACAGCTATCAAATGCGCAACAAGTGGTGCTCCTGGAAAGGTGCCAACAATTATATAGACTGGCTCAACGAACAAAAATTTGCCGGCTACGATGACTGGAGACTGCCTAAAAGCCAGGAATGCAGAAACCTGTATGATCATGAATGCAAGAATACCGATTTTAATGGCGACATTGTTCATCTCGACTATAAATTCCCTGAAGGCTGCGGCTCCACATACTGGTGCCAGGAAGAACATGGAACCAACGCCATGGCCTATAATTTTTACAGCGACCGGGCCTATCAGGTGAGGAAAAAAGCAAAGGATGAGGAAAACATGTGTTGCCGGGCTATCCGCACCTCCGGGCCAGCGGTGAAAAAGAGCGGTCGATTATCCAGCACGGGACGGTCACGAAAAGAGTAACCGGGCCCCGCCCGGTGGGAACTAGCAATAACTCGTTGCGCCGAGAAAATGATTGCCCATAAAATAAACACAATGCTAATTCCCTCCCACGGGAGTGGGGCCGGGCCACGCCCGGTAGGAACAAGCTCTACGCCTTTGGCTGTCGCATTAAGGTTTCACCAGGCCCTTAACCGAATAATAACTCAGTATTGCATTCTGATAACACCTATTCATGGCACACCATCGCGCGACTCGCGCTGAAATTGATCTGCAGGCCTTTCGCCACAATTTTCAAAACCTGAGAAACTATCTAGCCCCTCAAATCCGTATCATGGCGGTCGTCAAAGCCGATGCTTACGGCCATGGCGCCATACCTTGTGCGCGGATCGCGGTTGACAGCGGCGCAGACTATCTCGGAGCCGGAGTGATTGAAGAAGGTATCGAGTTCAGGGAAAGTGGCCTTGATGCCCCTATCCTGATACTGGGTAGTATTTTCCCCGATGAGGCGAAAGATTTGGTCCGTCACGATCTTGCCACCATACTTTGCACCCTGCCCCTGGCCCAGGCTCTTTCAAAGGAAGCCAGAAAACAGGACAAAACAGTATCGGTTCACATCAAGGTGGACACCGGAATGAACCGTCTGGGAGTCTCTCCAGAAAATTTGCCCGGACTTCTGGATCAAATTTACAACTTACCAAATCTAAAAATTGAAGGCATCTCCACCCATTTTTCCTCTGCCGATGATGAAGACCTTCCCATCACTCAGGCACAGCTAGAAAAATTTCAAACCGCCCTTGCTATTTTGCAAAAGCGAGGTGTGTCCGCACCGTTGCTCCATTGCGCCAACACTTCCGCCTTGTTCAAGTTTCCGGAAAGCCGTTTCAATATGGTCCGCCCGGGGCTCATCCTTTATGGTGCTCTTCCCTCCCCGTCCCTGCAGGCGGTCCTCGACCGGGAAAAAAGACTGACTCCGTTTCAGCCAGTCATGCAGTGGAAAAGCCAGATCATTCTGGTCAAGTCGATTGCCAAAGGCCAACCTGTCAGCTATTCAGGAAGTTTCACGACTCAAAGAAACAGCATCATCGCAACCCTGCCCATCGGTTATGCAGACGGACTCCACCGCAACCTGTCGAACAAAATGGAAGTCCTTATCCGAGGCAAGCGTGTGCCTCAAATTGGAAATATCTGCATGGATATGACGGTTATCGATGTCACTAGGATTACTGATGTTCAGGCAGGAGATGAAGTCGTCTTGTTCGGAAGACAGGAAAACCAGGTGATATCGGTGGAGGAACTTGCAGTGAAAGGAGAAACCATTCCTTACGAAATTCTCTGCAATGTCGGCAAACGAGTACCTCGGGTTTATCTCAATGGATAATCAGTCCATTTTTAATTCGGAAAGATTCTTCACCCCATTCGACAAACAATACTGGCGGATTCCATCAATAACGTGAAGGGTGGAAGCCGGGTCGATAAAGTTGGCGGTTCCTATTTGCACCGCTTTGGCCCCCGCCAGTAAAAACTCCACTGCATCTTCACCGCCCGTTATTCCGCCAATCCCAATAACAGGAATTTTCACCGTCCGCACTGTCTGATATACCAGATTTAAGGCCAGGGGTTTGATGGCAGGCCCCGAAAGCCCCCCCGTTCTATTAGCCAAATGAGGCTTTCTGGTTTTCAAATCAATCGACATTCCCACAAAAGTATTGCACACCGACAAAGCATCGGCTCCGGCATTTTCTGCGGCCTTGGCCAGCAAGGTGATATCCGTAACGTTGGGAGACAATTTGACAATCAAATACTTTCCCGTCACTTTTCTAACTGATGAGACCACTTCTTCCAAAACTTCCGGGTCGGAACTGAATTGCAAGCCTCCCTGTTCCACATTAGGACAGGAAACATTCATCTCCAGAGCATCCAACCGTTCCACATTCGACAAGGCCTGGGCCATCTCTATATATTCCTGGGTAGTGTCGCCGAAAAAATTAACGATAATACGGGTGTTTAAATTTTCCAGCTGCGGGAGCTTCTCGGATAAAAAAACCTCCAGCCCGATATTCTCCAATCCTATTGCGTTGAGCATACCGGAAGAGGTTTCAATCACCCTAGGTACGGGGTTACCGGTTTTCGGTTTCAAAGAAAGCCCCTTTGTGGAAAACCCGCCCAGAGCATTCAAATCCACAAGCTCACGGTACTCCAAACCATAGCCAAAGGTTCCAGAAGCCGCAATGACCGGATTATTCAAACGCAAACTGCCTAAATTGACCGACAGATCCATGGCGGACTCTTCCTTATCTTATTGACAATTAAGGACTTATCAGATATATTTTTCAATATATGAGGTGGACAGGGTTAAACACTCCCTGTGTTTTTATATCCTAACATTCGTAACTGGAGTTGTCCCCAATAATTAAAACAGCAATATATTTATAAAACCATTTAACAGGGGCCCCCGATCATGCTGGAAATTAAAGAACAGGAAACATTACCTTTCGAAGAGAACAACCAACCTCCAGAAGAAATAAATAAATACAACAAACGAATTGATGACCTCATTGAAGACGCCGAAATTGAAGCAGAAATGGAAGCGGAAAAAAATATCAGGTCAAAAAATTCACGCATGTTTTCCATTTCCATGATCGGCATCGGACTGTTAGGACTGGTTTATTCCCAAGTCAATCATCAAACCCCTGTTACTCCGGTCGAATCGGAAAAAGAAGCCCAAGCAAAAAAACCTGAAACCGCAGAAGAGAGTTTGGCCAAGCAGGTTCCTGTGGTAGAAGATGGGTCAAGCGGCTCCAATATACCAATTGCGCAACCTTCCGGTCCGGTAACGCCTATAGTGGGACCCAATCCGTTCCTCACCCCGTCAAAAACCAAAAGTACACCAACAAGGGCAAAAGGCACCAAGTCCCCGGCAAAGATTCAGCAAACAAAAAAAACAACTCAGGTAGATAAAGTATCCACAAGCGCTAAACCAAAATCCATATCTAAAAACACACCCTCGGTAACAAAAAGTGAAAGCTCAAGGTTCTATATTCAGGCGGGCGCGTTCGGCGTCAGGAAAAATGCTGAATCGCTTGTAAAACAACTTAAGGGCAAAGGTTTTTCACCCTCGATTCAGACGCGTTCGCAAAAATTAAATTGGCATGTTGTGACAGTTGGAAGCTTCACCAACAAAAAGGCTGGAAGCGGTACGTTAAAAGAACTGACCCGCAATGGATTCGAAGCCTCCTATTACAAAAGCAGCAAAAACTCCTTCAACCTCAAAGTCGGCCAATTCAAAAACCTTCAAGATGCTCAGAAAGTGCAGGATCGCCTGAGCATAAAGGGGTTTTTATCCGAATCGCACAAGGCGAATGTACCTGTTAAAACTTATATGGTGCAACTGGGAGTTTTCCCCAGCCGCGAAAAAGCTCGGCTCACCCAGGAAAAACTGGCCCGGGCAGGATATCCAAAAACATTCCTACGCTAACCTACCAGGCGTAGGGCCAGCGTGCAATATCTTTATCTTGCAAACAAATGTTTTCTCGGCACAAGGAGTCCTTGCCCAGTCAGCCCCCTGCTAAGGAGACCTTTGCATAACCCCGGATTACCCCTGCGGGGCACGAATTGATCTTCCCCTCTCATGAGGGGAGGCAAGGCGTAGCCGCGGAGGGGTGTGGATTATTTTTACGGAATTCATAATCCAACCCTCCCCTGGCCCCTCCCTATGAAGGGAGGGGAAATTTCTGCTTCCGCATTTTCTACTTACGCAAAGGTCTCCCTCGGAGGGGAGAGGAACTTAATAGTTGAGGAGGACATCCACCTACGGAAAAATATAACATGATCTTCCCCTGAATTGGTGGACACATCGAAAAGTGTGGATAATACACTTTTGGAGGTGTTTTTATGGGAACCAAACGCAGGAGTTTCAGTAAAGAATTCAAGTTAGAAGCGGTTCGATTGGTTATTGAAGTAGGCGATAGCATTGCCCGGGTGTCCCGGGATCTGGGAATCCGTTCTGCCCTTCTGGGTCGCTGGAAACAGGAGTATGAGGAGGATCAGGGGAATGCGTTTCCCGGCAAAGGACAGCTTAAGCCGGGAGATGAGTTGCAGCAGTTGCGGCGAGAAAACGCTCGCCTTCGTATGGAGCGGGACATATTAAAAAAGGCGGCAGTTATCTTTGTGATGTCCTCTTCATTTGTCTTCATGCCACGAAGGGGTACTCGAAGGGTTCCCAATGAGATATCGGTTTATACGGGATCATCGAGAAGCATTTCCGGTAAGCCCGATGTGCCGGGTTCTGGAAGTGGGACGAAGTGGGTTCTATGCCTGGCTGAGCCGCCCCGAGAGCCTGAGGAGCCGTGAGAAGCAGCGATGGGTTGATGAGATCAAAACCGTTTATAAGAAGAGTCGCCAGACTTATGGCAGTCCCAGAATTCATGAGGACTTGAAAGACAAGGGATATGCCATTGGCAGGCATCGTATTGCCTGTCTTATGCGCGAGCATGGAATCGTTGCCAAGCACAAAAGAAAGTTTAGGGTGACAACCGATTCCAAACATAATCACCCGGTGGCAAAAAACAAACTGCAACGGCGGTTTAATGTTGCTGAGCCCGGTCAATGCTGGGTTTCGGATATCACCTATATCCCGACTCAAGAGGGCTGGTTATACCTTGCGGTGACGCTGGATTTATTCCACCGTAAAGTTATTGGTTGGGCCATGGATCGTTGGATAACCCGTTGGTTGGTAATGAGAGCTTTAAATATGGCAATGAAGAACGGCGGCATGAAACCGGGATTGATTCACCATTCTGACCGGGGGGTTCAATATGCCTGCAACGATTTTCAAGCCTTGCTCAATGTTCATGGGATAGAGTGCAGTATGAGCCGGAAGGGCGATTGCTGGGATAACGCCGTGGCGGAGAGTTTTTTCCATACTCTCAAAGTGGAACTCATTCATAACCGGAACTACAAAACCCGTCAGCAAGCAAAGAAGGATATTTTTGAATATATCGAAGTGTTTTATAATCGGCAACGCCGTCACTAATATCTCGGCTATCTCAGCCCTGCCGAATTCGAGAAACAGGCCTATGCCTCTTAACTAACTGTCCACTAAAACAGGGGAAGATCATCTCGCTTTTCTGCTTTATAGACTTACGCAAAGGTCTCCCTGCTAAGGGGCGGAGTAACTCCGCTGGTAAATTGCAATGGCCTACTGGCGAATTATCTCAGCACAAAGAGTCCTTGCCCAGTTACCTCCCCTCTTATTCCTGTGATATGATGGCGCGCTATTATCGTATTTCACTTAGGGCTTAAATTGCTTGACCTTATACAGATCATTGCCGGGCTGGCACTTTTATATTATGGAGGCAACTTTCTGGTAACAGGCAGTGTTCGTCTTGCCCGTTCTCTGAAAATCAGTCCCTTCATAATTGGCGCCACCGTCATCGCGTTTGGAACCTCCGCACCTGAACTGGCCGTTGCTCTTCTCGCCGCCCTCGGCGGCACCCCCGAACTGGCTATGGGTAATGTCATCGGTAGTAATATCGCTAATATTGGCCTCGTTCTCGGATTAACCGCTATCATTAGTTCCATGTCGATCGCACCCGATCGTCTCAAGCGGGAATCCCCTCCACTGGTGTTGGCCTCACTTCTCATTCTGGTTATCGCCTGGGATCTTGAAATCAACCGCTATGAAGGGCTTTTTATGGTTTGCCTTTTAGGCGTGTACGTTTGGAGATCATTCAGCCATAAAGAGGATTTTGCTGAGGAACCGGAGGAGGAAGCCCATCTTTTTGAGAGGAAAGGCCCCGCCTTTCAAGTTATGCTGATCGTCGTAGGACTAGTGCTTTTGGTTGGAGGTGCCAAATTGCTGGTCGTGGGTGGCGTGAGCATCGCCCGTAACCTGGGAATCAGCGAATGGTTAATTGGTATTACCATCGTCGCTATAGGAACCAGCCTCCCCGAAATTGTTTCCTCCCTAATCGCCGCAAAACGAGGCCATGGAGAAATGGCAATCGGCAATATTTTTGGCAGCAATATCTTCAACATCTTGATGGTTCTGGGCCTCACCGCTACCATTCATCCTTTACATATCCAGGAACCCATCCAACCGGATTTGATCATCACCACCGCCATCACCGGACTCTTACTGGCAATGATAGGGTATGGGAACCATTCATTAGGAAAACAAAAGGGCACCCTCTTGCTCCTGGCTTATTTTTTATATATAGGACTGAAAGCAACCGGCAATCTTTAGACTCTATCAGGCAGGGGGGTTCAGCTTTACATTCTTAAACTTCCATAATTGTTGCTTGTAATAAGAATCGTTGGGCACCAGTTTAATGGCTTCTTGAATTTTTTTCACAGCCCTTTCAGGATTTCCCTGAACATAAAGGATTTCTGAAAGTGTGTCGATGAATTCGGGCTTATTGGGAAAAGCTTTCAGAGTCTGACTTGAAAGTGCAAAAGCCTTATTAAGCTTGACGCTTTTTTTTGCGTACAACCAAGCCAGGCGATTCATGGTCTCATAATTGCTCTTGTTCAATTCAAAAGATTTTTCACAATGCCCGGTTGCAACCGTAAAATAGCCTTTCTTCGTATAAACATTGCAGATCGCGAAAAAGATTTTAGGATTATTCACCTCGTTTCTGGAAACGGGAAGAAGCAACTCCAGCGCACTATCCAGTTCCCTTGTTTCAACCAGCGCCAGAACCAGCCCCATAATAAAATCTGAGTTTTGGGGCTCCAGATCTAAAGCTTTTTTGAATTCGTCTATAGCCAGATCCACCTGCTCTCTGCCCAACAATACAATTCCGAGCTCATGATGGGAAGGCGCGTGCCTGGCATTCAGGGCAATGGCATTGGACAATAAAGATTGCGCGCGACCCCATTTTTTTTCACTGGAAACCAGTTTTCCTAATTGATAATGGCTTTGGGCATCCTTCGGGTTGAGCTTGATGGCCTTTTCCAGCGCTTCCTGGGCTTTTTTATTCTGGTTTTTGTCTGCGTAAATTTTCCCCAGCCGGGCCTGAACCACGGGGTTCCCGGAGTCAAGTGTTTCTGCAACTTTGTAGGTTTCGAGAGACTCCTCAAGCATTCCCTTGGTGTAATACCAATCAGCAATACGAATTTGCGCAGGGAAGTTTTGCGGGAACAAGTCTGCCGCTTTTTTGAAAGCCTTCACGGCCTCATTTTCCTTACCACTTTGAAGAAGAAGTTTCCCTAAAGTTAAGTGCAAGCTGGGTTTATCATTCTCAAGCTTTACCGCCTTGGTAATCTCTGCAACGGCTTTGTCATATGCTTTTTTCTGAGAATAAAGCAGGCTCAATGCTTCATGAGGCTCAAAGGAATCCGCGTCCAACTCCACACTCATATTAAGAGCTTCACGGGCTTTGTCCAACTCCTTCTGTTCCAGATATAAAAGGCCCAGGTTGTAGAAAGTGGCTCCACTCTCGGGATCAATTTCCACCGCCTGTTTATAGGACTCCACCGCTTCCTTCATTTGTCCCTTGGAGAAATAAGTTTTTGCCTCCTTGACACGGTATTCCCCATTGGCAGGGTTTAAATCAATGGCCCTCTGAAACTGGGCCAGCGCATCGTTGTAACGTTTGTCCTCAAAATAAATATCTCCGAGTCCGGCATACACTTTGGACTCGACTCGTGAAATAGTCAGGGCTTTTTTAAAGATGGCTTCCGCGTCGGTATAACGTTTTTCAGCGACAAGCTCGTAACCTTTTTCAACCAGAGGCTCCAGTTCATTATCCTCTCTCGGGTAAAGCCAGGTCACCCCGGCAATGACCAGAACTACAACTGCTATTCCGGCGGCCTTTTTCAATAGGAAAATCGACTTACTGTCAGAGGCCTTCGGATCATTAGAAGCCCTGGAAACTTTCGCCGTTTTGGGAACAGGTCGTTCCAACGTTTCCATTTCCTCCTTGACCGTTGTGGGAGCCTCATCGATCATCTTGCAACGGCCCTCGAAGCTGGAACCTTCATCAATGACCAAATGGTAGGTAGAGATATCTCCTGCTAACCGGCTGTCGTTCATCAGGGCAACCTTGTTCTCCGCAAACAGGTTTCCCTGAATAAAACCCATATTGGTTACATCATGGGTTTTAATATTGCCTAAGATTTTGCCCGACTTCCCCACAACAAAATGACTGGAGGAGTGTATTTCTCCCTCAAAATCCCCATCAAAATGAACCGCATCCTTCACCCACAAAGTGCCTTTGAGCCTGATTCCTTTTTCAAAGTAGGAGTCCATAAACCTGCGAAAAAAATCCGAAAAATTTTAAAAATCTGGAATGGTCTGAATAGTACCAAATAATTGAATAAGTTACAAGCTAGAACACACGGAACGTCTGATGCAACCCAGCATTCCGAACGAATGTTTACAGGACAAGATTCCTGTACAATGATTGGCAACGCATGTGACGGTTGAAAAGTCGGTTCATAACTGCTAATTTGAGCCTTTTTTTACATTTTTTAGCCCCAAAAACTCATCATTATTTTTTCAAGGAATATCATGTCCAGAGATCAAGGCAGAGCCTTCAATGTATGCAGAAAAATCAAAGTCATAAAAAACTACATCATGCACCCGGCGGGCTCTGTTCTCGTTCAGATGGGAAACACCAAAGTCATTTGTGCCGCCACTGTGGAAGAAAAAGTTCCTTCCTTTCTCAGAGGCAAAAACAGCGGCTGGGTCACTGCGGAATATTCCATGCTCCCATCTTCCACTAATACTCGAAGTCCCCGTGAAGCGTCCCGCGGTAAACTGTCAGGGAGGACTCAGGAAATCCAAAGACTCATCGGCCGCTCACTGCGTACGGTCATCGACCTTGAGAAACTGGGTGAGCGCACCATCTGGCTCGACTGCGATGTCATTCAGGCGGATGGCGGCACCCGTTGTGCTTCCATTACAGGAGCCTTCATGGCAACCGTTCTGGCCTTGAAAAAATTGAAAAAGGAAAAGTTGATCGACGAACTTCCGATCAAAGATTATGTCGCCGCGATCAGTGTCGGCATCGTCAATGAGAAAAAAATGCTCGACCTGGATTACTCGGAAGACTCCACCGCTGAGGTCGACCTCAATATCGTCAAAACCGGGTCCGGAGGATATGTCGAAATTCAGGGAACTGCTGAACAGGAACCCTTCGACGATAAACAATTGGAGGGCCTTCTCAAACTCGCCGATAAAGGCATCAAAGAACTCATTGCCCTCCAGAAAAAAACCGTTGGCTAGCCACCACTAGGCGTGGAGCCAATGAGCCATAGCGTTAATGATCTGGCAAAGAATTGTCTCGGCTTAACCGGCGATCCACTAGGGGAAGATCATCCTCTCCCCTCATGGGGAGAGGTAAGGCGTAGCCGCGGTGAGGGGTTGCTATTATCCCCCATTCATCTTCCAGCCATCGCCCACAAGGCCGGGCTACTCCCTCTACTCGCCGTAGCGATAGTGTTCATTTCCTTGGCCCAGGCAATCCAACATCCTCACATAGTTAACTTCCCCTGGTTGAGTGGACAGTTAGTTAAGAGGCATTAGCCTTCATGCCCGGAACGGGTACTTCGTAGAATGGGGAGCAAACCACCCCCTCTCAAAAACAGTGAGTTTTATTAAGCCGAGACAACTCTTGCCAGCCAATAAAGGCTATTTACCCCTGCGGGGCACGAAGTTTAAGGAAGAATATTACGGCTACTGGCCCCACGCCGAGTGGCGCCTAGCGGTGTTTGACCACACCAATTTTCGGGCAGGTGTCGGCAATGGTGCAGGACCCGCAAAACGGCGAGACCGGTTTGCAGATGTTCTGGCCAAAGGTCACCAGCAAATCGTTATAGCCTTTCCAGTAGCGCCGGGGTAGTTTGTTTCTCAATACCATTTCGGTTTCGTCTGGTGATTTAGTTTTGACATAACCCCAGCGGTTGGAAATGCGGTGGACGTGGATGTCCACGCAGATTCCCGGTTTGTTGTGTCCCAGAATCAAAGTCAGGTTGGCGGTTTTGCGCCCCACCCCATTCAGCTTTAAAAGCTCTTCCAATTTATCGGGAACCTTCCCTTCGTAATTGTCCACCAGGTCTTTACAAAGTTCCTTTAACGATTGAGACTTGTTGCGAAAAAATGCCGCCGGATAAATGGCCTTTTCTATTTTTGCGTTGGAAAGCTTCATCAATTGGGCCGGATTTTTCGCTAGTTTAAATAACCGGGCCGAGGCGGGTTCGGTGACCTCATCCCGGGTCCTCAGGCTGATGATGCAACTGACCAGCACCGTAAAAGGATCGTTCTTCTGGCTGATGACGGTTACACTTGGAGTTCGAAAATCACGAACTGCCTTCTTCACCCTGACTAAAACCTCGCTGATGGGAAATTCCATGAGTATCCTCGCAGGCCCACTGTTTTTGCCCTGAAAAGCAATTCTTATTAGTAAAAAAGCGTTGATTTTGCTAGTATAAGAGCTTTTAAAAAACCCATCCCCCCACAAGCGGTTAGGGTGAACCTTTAAACCCGGATTTTAAGAAAATGCAGCATACCATTTCTGTGTTATTGAACAACCGTTTCGGTGTTTTGTCTCGCGTGTCAGGTCTTTTCAGTAGCCGTGGTTTCAATATAGAAAGCCTGAATGTCGCAGAAACTTCCGATCCAACAGTTTCCCGCATGACCATAGTTACCATCGGTGATAATGCCAAGATTGAGCAGGTCACCAAACAACTTAACAAACTCGTTGATGTAATAAAGGTCATTGACCTGACCGAGGAAAGTTTTGTTGATCGGGAATTATTGCTGATCAAGATGAACGCGGAAGTCCGGGTCAGGGAAGAGATCCTCATAATCGTGGATCTGTTTCGGGCCAAAGTTGTCGATGTGAGCCCCAGCACCTACACCATTGAGATCACCGGCGACGAAGGAAAACTAACTGGCTTTCTGGATATGTTGAGTCCTTTGGGAATCAAAGAAATCGTCCGGTCTGGAAGAATTGCTATCGGTCGGGGAAACAAATCGATCAATTAATTTTGCACTAAGATAAGGAGAACCGTTTTGTCTAAGATTTTTTATAACAAAGATGCGGACATCAAAATCTTAAAGAAGAAAACCATTGCCATCATTGGTTACGGCAGCCAGGGGCACGCCCATGCCAGAAACCTCCACGATAGTGGAATGAAAGTGATCGTTGGCCTGAGAAAAGGTAGCGCTTTCTGGAAGAGAGCCCAAAAGGATGGCCTGAATGTCATGACCGTCGCCGAGGCCACTAAAAAAGCCGATATCATGATGATCCTGATTCCCGATGACAAACAAAAAGCCATGTATGAAAAAGATATTGAGCCTAACTTAACAAAAGGTATGTCTCTGGCGTGGGGACATGGATTCAATATCCACTTTGGACAAATTGTTCCGCCGAAAGATGTCGATGTATTCATGATCGCCCCAAAAGGTCCTGGTCATCTGGTCAGGAGAACCTTTGAGCAGGGCGCAGGCGTTCCCTGCCTGATGGCGGTTCACCAGAACGTTACCAAAAATGCGAGAAAGATAGCCCTCGCCTATGCCAAGGGCATCGGCGGGACCCGTGCAGGTGTTCTGGAAACTGATTTCAGGGAAGAAACCGAAACCGACCTGTTTGGAGAACAGGCCGTATTGTGCGGAGGTGTTTCCGAATTGATCCGCGCCGGTTACGACACTCTGGTCGATGCCGGATACAATCCGGATCTTGCTTATTTTGAATGCCTCCATGAACTAAAACTGATTGTCGACCTTATCTACGAAGGTGGTATCGGCAATATGCGTTATTCCATCAGCACCACCGCCGCCTATGGCGACGTGACCCGCGGACCACGAATCATCACTCAGGAAACCCGTGCGGAAATGAAGCGGATTCTGGGCGAGATTCAGAGCGGAGCCTTCGCCAAAGAGTTTATTCTGGAAAACCTGGCCAACCGCCCACTGTTTAATGCACGACTGGCACAGGATAAAAAACATCGTATCGAGCAGGTCGGAGAAAAGCTCAGGAAAATGATGCCTTTCGTTGGCAAGAAGGTGCAGTAGAAACCCATGCACATTCCTATTGCTAAAGAGGGGTACATGTTCATCCTTCCCCTCGCTGTTTTAACGGGTGTTTTCTGGGCTTTGTCCTGGTTGTGGGCCGCCGGACTTTTTGGTGGACTCTTCCTCTTCGTCACCTGGTTTTTTCGTGACCCTGAAAGAACTATTCCCGAAGACCATAATGCCATCGTTTCACCGGGGGATGGCAGGATCGTCGAAATTGTGCCAGAAAAGGACCCGCTACTTGAGAAAGACGGCTATACACGAATCAGTGTTTTCCTGAATGTGTTTAACGTTCATGTCAATCGGGTACCCATCGCCGGGAAAATTCAAGCCTATCGCTATAACAAAGGAAAGTTTTTCAACGCCGCCAGCCACAAGGCTTCTATGGATAACGAACAAAGCGCTATCCTATTGAATAATGGTCATGTTACAATTTTAGTGAAGCAAATCGCCGGATTGATCGCCCGTAGAATTGTATGCTGGGCAAAAGAGGGCGATGAGTATCAACGCGGACAACGCTACGGCTTAATCCGTTTCGGCTCACGCATGGATGTTTTTGTGCCCGAAGGCACTGACATTAAAGTCACAGTTGGCGATATTGTCAGCGGTGGAAGCTCCGTCATTGGATATTTAAAGTAGGAAAGGCATGGAACCTAAAAAAGGCATTCATATCCTCCCCAGTTTGTTCACCACGGGAAATGTATTCTGTGGATTCTACGCCTTTGTCGCGGTACTGAATGAGCAGTTTTATTACGCCGCCTGGGCCATCGCGGTAGGAATGATTTTTGACGGACTCGATGGCCGCATCGCCCGGCTGACTAAAACCACCAGCGCTTTCGGCGAACAATACGATTCTTTGGCAGACATCATCACCTTTGGCATGGCCCCTGCCTTCCTTGCCTACTCATGGGTATTAAAACCATTCGGTCGGTTGGGTTGGATGGCAGCTTTCCTGTTTCTGCTTTGTGCCGCTCTAAGACTGGCCCGGTTCAATGTGACCAAACCAGAAATTCGCAGTCATCATTTCATCGGCTTGCCAAGTCCGGCGGCAGCGGTGGTGATCGCATCTATCGTTATTGCTTTTGAAGACCTGTTTGCCACACGCATGAATCCGTTCATCATGGTGATGGTGGTTTATACTCTGGCGTTTCTTATGGTCAGCAATATTAAATACCCCGCCTTCAAACAGTTTGACTTTAAAAAACGGGTGGTGTTTCCCCGTTTCCTGTTCGTGATTTTATTCATTTATGTTCTGGCAACCATACCGCGGGTTGCATTGTTCATTCTTGGTATCAGCTACGCCGTTATGGGCCCGATTAGCTTATTGTTAACAAATAGAAAACTGGCGGCGGAGTCCAATGAAACTTCTCCTCCTGTTAACAACCATTAGTCCACTGGCGTGGAGCCAGTTGCAATCACTTTATCTGGCTAGCAAAGAGTTTTGGCGGCCAATAAGCTCTTGCTAGTTCCCTCTCTCGAGAGTGAGGATTTGTAGATGTCATGGATAGATAAAATCAAAGCCGGGATCGGCGGAAAAAAAACCGCCAAGAACGAAGATCTCTGGGCCGAGTGCAAAAAATGCAAGGGGCAGATCTATATTGCCGAACTGGAAACCAACTTGAAGGTCTGCCCCCACTGCGATTGCCATTTTCGTCTGGAAACCCGCCAACGTATCCATCAACTCATAGACCATGAATCGTTTAAAGAACACGATCAGAGTCTGACCGCCTCTGATCCGTTAAAATTCAAAGACACAAAAAAATATAAGGACCGTATCAAATCATCAGCTAAAAAAGGCCTTTCCAGCGATGCGGTGATCACCGGATCTGGAACTATTGAAGGTCTACCCATCGAACTCTGCGTCTTCGACTTCAGTTTCATGGGAGGAAGCATGGGTTCGGTAGTGGGAGAAAAAATCACCCGCGCCATCGAACGCGCCATTGAAAATAAATCAGCCCTGATTATTGCAAGCTCTTCCGGCGGCGCAAGAATGCAAGAGGGCATTTTTTCTCTTATGCAGATGGCTAAAACTTCTTCGGCTCTCAGCAAGCTGAGCAGCCAGAAAATTCCTTATATCTCCATCTTGACAGACCCCACCATGGGCGGTGTCTCGGCCAGTTTTTCCATGTTGGGGGATATCATCCTCGCCGAACCGGGCGCACTGATCGGGTTTGCCGGACCGCGTGTCATCGAACAAACCATCAAACAGAAACTCCCTGAAGGATTCCAAACCGCCGAGTTTCTACTGGACCACGGTCTCATCGATAACGTCGTCCATCGTAAAGACCTGAAATCCAGTCTCGCACTATTGCTCAAGATGCTGAAAAACAACCCCGCCGAAGAGTATGAAGAACCCACTCTCACTAAACCCCATGAATTCCTCGGCGCCTAGCTACTAGCCGTAGGGAATGGCTTTTATTGGCTGACAAATAGTCATCTCGGCTTAATACAGCCTTACTGAAAAGCAGGGGTCGCATCGTAGTCAGCAAGTAATCTGGTGATTTCGTTTTGGAAGGTCACAAATGGCCGGGTACCGCTGATGAGCATTCCAGTCACGGAGTTATCGGTGGTGTAACCCAATACAAAAGCCGGGGTACCCCTTCCTGCGTTCGCGGTTAGCAGCCGAGGCTTTTGATGGTATCTTCGATCGACATGGCGATACAGGTGAAGATGGGGGTATCCTCTTTCACATACCGGCTTCCTTCCGTTTCTCGCAACTCCTGAACCAGGTCTAGGAAATCGTCCGGAGAATCCGATTCGAAAGCCACCACGAACTCATAGTCATCGATGCCAAAACTGTAGGTCGTGTTCAATTTGACGGTGGGATATTTGTTGCCAATATAAATATGCTCGTCCATGATCCCCTGACGGGTGAACTGAGTCAGCAGATACCACTCGCGCGTCTTGACGAAAGGATAGATGAAAAGATATTTCGCCTTGCCCGGAATGATATGCGTACGGTCTTCTTCATGCTCCGGATTGATGAAGTCCATATACATCGATCGCTTGGTCATGGAAAGATAGCTGTACTGAACATTCAAATATTTCCCCAATCCGGTCTGCAATATCCGGGTGGTCATTTTCTGGAACTCTTCCATGCTGTAGCAGATGCGCCATATCATGATATCGACATCACCACGAATTCCGACCATGGAATAACACAGTAGAATCATGTCTGAACTGTTGTCATATTCCTCAAGAATATCGATGAACTCCTTCACACCTTTATCGCGCTCTTCCTGAGGCAATCTGCGAAAAGCAGGGTCGAGCTTGTAAAACGTGAAACTAACGTATTGACGTTGGACGGGTGGTTCACCACCATTAGCTTTCTGTGCTTCTTCTCGCTTTTTGCGAGCGGCTTCCATGGCTTCGCCTTCGCGTTCCTGACGGGCACGCGAAACCACTCCATCATCCACCACCGCGATGCTCTTGTCCTTGGCATACTGCTCGATACCGCGCACCACACTCTTGCGGACAAAAAACGGAACATTCTTCATGCGGGTCTGGGCCTCATCGGTCCATTCCAGCTCCAACTCAGGCATGAATTCTTCTAATTCTTTATCGTCAATACTCATAGTTTGTTCTCAATATAAATGGGTTTCGGAAGCCGACATTATATCTAAAACTCCATGAAAATAAAAGCCCTATTCCCCACCCCTCAAGGTGGCACTATTTCAAGGTTGCACCTAGCGAAAGCGCTTTTTAAGGCCTAAGTTAGTAGTGAGTAAATATCAGGATAAATGAGGGATTTTATATGGACTCTACCACTACCTCTTCGAGTGCACAAAGCTTTATCGACCTCGAAAATGAGTTTGGGGCAAACAACTACAGGCCTCTTGATGTCGTATTAGCCCGGGGCCAGGGCGTCTGGGTCTGGGATGTGGAAGGTAAAAGATACATGGATATGCTGGCATCGTATTCCGCCCTCAACCAGGGGCACTGCCATCCCCGCATCCTGAATGCCCTCACCGAACAAGCCAAAAAGCTTACCCTGGTTTCCCGGGCTTTCCGTAACGATCAGTTGGGTCCCTTCTATATAGAAATCTGCGAGATGACCAACTCACACAGCGTTTTGCCGATGAACAGCGGTGCCGAGGCCGTCGAAACCGCCCTCAAAGCCGCCCGCAAGTGGGGCTATAGGATTAAAGAAATCCCCGACGACATGGCCGAGATCATCGTCTGCGCCAATAATTTTCATGGCCGGACCACCACCATCGTCGGCTTCAGCTCCGAACATCAATACCGGGACGGGTTCGGCCCCTTCGCGCCCGGATTCATCACCATCCCCTTCGGGGATGCGGAAGCCCTGGAATGGGCCATCACCCCCAATACTGTAGCCTTTCTGGTGGAACCCATTCAGGGCGAAGGCGGTATCATCATCCCACCCCACGGTTATTTGAAAAAAGTACGCGAAATCTGTGACCGCAATAACGTTTTGCTCATCCTCGACGAGATCCAGACAGTGCTCGGCAGAACGGGCAAACTTTTCGCCGAAGAACACGAGGGCATCGAGTCCGACCTTACACTGGTAGGCAAAGCGCTCTCGGGTGGAGTCTACCACGTCTCCGCCGTGCTCTCTAATAAGGAGGCCCTGGCCGTTTTCGAGCCCGGGGACCACGGCAGCACCTTCGGCGGCAACCCCCTCGCGTGCGCCGTGGCACGCGAAGCATTGGCAGTCATAGAAGATGAAAATCTCGTTGAAAGATCCCTATTTATGGGGCATTACCTTAAGGAATCTCTCAGGAATATTATCTCACCTTACGTCAAAGAAGTGCGCGGCATGGGACTTCTGATCGGGGTCGAACTGAAGAAATCCGCTGGCGGTGCAAGGAAGTTCTGCGAAGCGCTGATGGAGAAAGGCATCCTCTGCAAAGAGACGCAGAAACACGTGATCCGTTTCGCCCCACCACTCACCATCACCAAAGAAGAACTCGACTGGGCCCTCGAACGCATCGAGAGTGTATTGACCCCCATCAATAAACACCGATAACAAAGAATAAATCCCTCCCTTGGTAAGGAGACCTTTGCGTAAGTCAAAAAATCGAAGAATCGAGATGCTTCGACATACCCCTCCGGGGCAAGAAAGCAATGGTTAAATATCACTAGCTCAGCATGACAATACTGGGCCATTTTGTCATTCTGAAGAGCGTACGCGATGAAGACGTGATATTTTTCCCTAACCTTCGTGCCCCGGAGGGGTAATCTCGGGTTATGCAAAGCTCTCCTTGTCAGGGGAGGAGCTTTTTAAATTATCCCAATTCGTACTTGTGGTCAATCATCCCGGCCCATGCTTGAGGTAAATCACCCCAGCCCTTGTGATATTCCTTCACCAGTTCTCATGCCCGGTACGGGTACTTTTAAAAGAAGGGTTTTTATCTGTGTCTATCTGTGTTCATCGGTGGCTGAATTGCGGTATTTGTGGCAGTTTTTTCCATTTGTTGAAGTAGTAGCGGATTCTGCCGTCTTTGGTGGGGTAAATCCTTTCATACCTTTTCTCACCACCCTCTTCTGCCTCAACTATCACGATCTTTTTGTCGAGAAGTTGGGTGGATTTCGCCACATAAAGAAACGTATAAGGCTGATCGTGGGCGATCATGCGATGCAGTTCCCGCGCCATGGTGATTTGCTTAGTCCGGTCATATTCCCGGCGGATTCTTGTGATCAGCCTGTCCGCCTCCTCATTCTTATAACCGACAAAATTCAACTGGCGGGGTCCCGCCTGGCTCGAATGCCAGATCTGGTACAGATCCGGATCGATGCCCATGCTCCACCCTAAAACCAGTGCATCGTATTTGAGGGCATTCACAAAATCTTTGAGGAACACGGCCCACTCGAAAAGCTGGGTGTTGCATTTGATACCGATCTTGCGCCAGCTTTCCTGCACGATGGTAAGGATATTTTTGCGCACCGGGTTGCCGCTGTTGGTGATGAGGTTGAACTCGAAGATTTTACCGTCTTTTTCCAACCATCCCTCTGCATTCTTCTTCCACCCTTTATTGTTGAGGATCGCCAGTGCCCCTTCGGGGTCGTACGCAAGTGGTTTTACTTCGGCGTCATACCAGTCGGTGATTTTCGGGTAAGGTCCGGTCACCCTCTCGCCTTCGCCGTAAAGGATGTATTGTATGATCGGGTCAATGTCTATCGCCATACCGAGGGCCACGCGTATATCTCTATCCGCAAACAAGGGATTGCGCAGGTTATACCCTATATAGGAATAGAAATAGCCGAGGCTGGAAAAGCTCTGGTATTTGTCTTCTTTGGAAAACCGCGCCACCTGATGCGGCTGCACGGAGTAGTTATCGACCGCCCCGGCATAGAACTCCATCTCGGACGTCAAACTATCAGGAATGATGCGCATGACATATTCTTGGTATTCGGGTGCGCCGTCCCAATAGTTATCATTGCGGGTCAGACGTATCTGCTCGTCAGACTGCCACTCGGCGAACTTGAAGGGTCCGGTTCCTATTGGATGTCGGCCAAAGTTGCTGTCCCTCATGATGAAGGCTTCGGCATCGCGCCCTCTTTCGTTGGCTTCGGCGAGGAGTTTTTGTGGGTTGAGCAGATGTTCGGGCAGGATGCCCATGCTCCACGAGTTGATCGCCGGTGAGAACAGGCGTTTGTAAGTGAAGCGGATTTTATACGGTCCCAGCACCGTGGCATTTTTTACCGGTTCGTAATCGGATTTCCGTGGCGAGGTTCCCTTTGGGTTCATGATTGAATTATAGGTGAACAACACATCGCCGGAATCGAACGGGTGGCCGTCGTGAAAGGTGACGTCTTTTCTGAGCTCGAAAACGATGACCGGGTTGTGTTCGGTGAGCGGCAGTATTTCTTTGTAATGGGCTTGCAGTTTTTCCTGGTTGGCCGGTTCGTCAGCGCGGATGAATTTATCGTAAGGAAACTTATTGAAATAGTCTTCGCTCAACCATTGCTGGATGGGAGTGAAGAAATCCTGATCGATTTTTTCGAGGGTGAATTTCAGTCGCGGCGGCTGGTGCACGGTGTAGGGGATTTTGCCCGGCTCAGCTTTTGGGTCCGATTGAGGCAGTTTAATTTCTCCCTGCACAATTTTTCCGGGGATGACTTCGATGGAGCGCAGGTTTTTGGTCCATGCCTTGTTGTGCTGAAGTGCGGCAAGCAGGGTGTTGGGCCAGTCTGCCACGGTGTCGTCGATAGTGCCTCCGGGTAAAAAGGTGGATGTGTTGAGTGTCAGGGTGGCTTCTTCGAATTGGGTCCATGATTTGGCAAGCCGGGGGCGATATTTCAGGTTTTGGTCGAGGTCAATGAGTCCGTCAAAAACCAGATCATTGATGGAACTGGAGGAGGTATCGGCGCTTAAAATCGGGTTTAATAGATGCGCATCGCCGCTGGAGCCCTGGACATATTTGACCAGCCGGGCCGGGTTGCCCACTGCCTGTTTATCGTATGTGGGCACCCAGAAAAAGGATTGCAGGAGAAACAGGACCAGCGCAATGGGGAGATAGATAAGAATTCTTTTGACAATCATAATGAAATCATATCAAATCAATGGAGGAAACAGGGTTAATTTTCGCCAGAAAGCGCCGATAAAGGAGACAAGTTAGTTTCTTGTAAAGCTTTGTGGATCAATGGTGAACCTGTGGTTTTTCAAGGGCATTTCCAATTCGGGCTGTTTTCCAAAAAAAACTTGACTTGCTCTGAAATTGACTATAGTTTGGAGCACCTTTAAGAAAACGGTTGCACTTTAAATTTAAAACGTAATTTTGCGGTTAACTATATAATTCAGTTCTTTTGAGATCACTAACCACTTAGAAGGAAAAACAAGATGTCGACACTTATCACTGACGAATGTATCAATTGTGGCGTATGCGAACCAGAATGTCCTAACACGGCGATCAGCGAAGGCGAAGATTTTTATGAAATCGAAGCGGATCTTTGTACCGAGTGTGTAGGGTTTCATGGCGAAGAAGCCTGCCAGGAGGTTTGTCCGGTTGACTGTTGTATTCCCAATGAGGAACATAAAGAGACAGAAGAAGATCTGTTGGAAAAAGCGAGGAAAATTCATCCTGATGAAACTTTTCCGTCAACTGATGAACTGACCAACGAGACTTCTCTTTTCCGCAATCCAGATCGGAAAAACGCAAACCTGTAGTTCTCAAACATGCGGGCTCTGGGCTTGGGCAAGTCCCCCAAAAGGCCCGTTTCTTTTCTTCAGAAGATGCAGTGTTGGGCCTCTGGCGCTTGACAACGCGTCTCACATCAGTAATAGTTCAATAATTATTCAGTATCGTTGCGGGGTGGAGCAGCCTGGTAGCTCGTTGGGCTCATAACCCAAAGGTCGTAGGTTCAAATCCTGCCCCCGCTACCAATATTATGAGGCATCTATGGGAATCAACCCGTAGGTGATTTTTTGCTTTCGGATTCTACTTGCCAACTTGTTGCTAAAGTTTTTGAAACAGAAATAAGGCAAATAATATGTGATAGGCTATTTAAAAAAGACGGTTTTTTATTATGACAGAAATAATAACTTCATTATCTTTAGCTGAACTGATTGCTTCATTGGCTTTACTTGTTGCGCTAAGTTCATTTTCTTATACGCGACGTGCCATTAAAACCTCGTTAAAGCCCGATCTGGTTTTGGAGCATGACTTTAAATCGCCGGAAAAAATGCGAATCCGGGTAAGAAATGATGGCATAGGGCCAGCAAAAATTATTAAAGTTAAAGTTTCTTTAAAGGGGTTTTCAAAAAACATAATCATGATACCGGGTGGAAATATGTTACATACCAACGGAAGCCCTTGGGAGTTGAGTTTGACAACTATGGGCTTAAACCGGGAGACACTCTCATTTCCAGAAAAGAAATAAGTTTAATAAAGTTAAGCACCAGTGGTGCCCTGGGGAAGATTGAGAAGGAAGTGAAGAACTTTCTCCTATATGCAAGCGATCTAAAGTTTGAAATAAAATATTAATCCTACGACAAGGGAATGCAGGAATCCGTAACGTGGGATGGCCCAAAAAAAAACCTGTTTGGTAAATTTTGATCTCCGTTTCGATGTAGTTATATAAGTAACCCTTTATATTAAAGGCCAAAAAGAGGACGATAAGGATATAGAGATTACCGACCTCGAAGGCTTCTCTCCCCGCACATGGACAACCGTGGATTATGAAGCAGGAGGCAGATACTCGGCCTATTACCTCCCCCACCTGAATTTCAAGGCTCTCATCACATCCATACAATGGGGAAAAGGCCCACAATCGGGAAGCAGTCCATGAAATTCACTATATGGGAATAAACCTGTTTAAATTCCTATCATTTTATTGAGAGATATTTAAGGAGCGGCGCATGGCTCGTATAGTTGCGATTATGAGTCAAACTTTAGTTTCATAACCAGAATTGTTAAAGCTAAAACCAAAGTGACCGCGTTCCAGAATATCATGGGAGTTTCCTGAAGTAAAAACCCATAAACCAGCCAGCACATTACCCCCGCACTAAAAACAGAAAACATCCCTAAAGAAAGGTCAGAGGCCGATCTGCTTTTCCATGTCTTCATCACCTGTGGCAGAAAAGAAATAGTCGTTAAAAATCCTGCGAAATACCCCAATATAGTGGTCGTTCTCATTTCATTAAGCCTCAAAATTTCAAGTTAATTTCTTCGAATCAAAAAGAATCCGCCAACCAGCAAAAAGACACCAAGCAGTCGGACTGCATTCATTTTTTGTACGGGAAAACCGAGCCATCCATAATGGTCGATCAAGACCGAAGCGATTAACTGGCCAGCAAGCAGTATTCCGATCAGAGCGAGCGCTCCAATTTTTGGACCAGCAATTATGGAACCCAAAACCACCGCGGCACCTATGAGGCCTCCTGTCCATAGCCAGACAGGCATGGCGGCAATTGGCCCAACCGCTGGGAAAGGGACTCTTAAAAACACGACACTTGCTAAAAGGCATATTGCTCCCACAGCGAATGAAATCAATGCCGCCAGCACCGGGCTGTTGACAAACCGAGCCAGTTCCGCATTAATGCCGACTTGTACGGGCAACAGGAACCCCACAAAAAATGCCAGCGAAGTATAAAGATAATTCATAGTGCCTCCGTCAAAAAAACCAGTTTTGCTATTCTTCCGCCAACTCTTCTGCCAGCTCAATGATCAGCTTGAGGAAACCTATAAGGCGCAGTCGATCATCATCACCCTCGTCATTGTCATCGTCATCCATATCCTTCAGCCAGTTTTCATAACCATATTGCACCAGTTGAGTTCTTCCTGAGAATCCATTTCCCCGGTCAGCCTGAAGATCGCTCAGGCATAAAAATTCTTCCTTAGCCTGGTTACTGACTTCGGAAAAACTTTCAGGGCCATGGATATATCTATAAACCGTAGAGGTTTTGGGCAAGTGTTGTGACAATTCAATTAAAATGGGATGCGTTTGAGAATTCATGATATATAAAGGTAATAGGTTGTAATGAGTTAAGGTATTCTTCGACTTAAGTTGCAAGAAAAAAAATTTAAACCATTATAGGGCACTTTTATTTCCAAGGCCTTCCTATATTTCAATGAAAGGGCTAAAAATATGCTGGCACGAAACAGAACCTTGAATCACGACGAATTTATGGAAGGATTGATCAAAAGAAATCCTGGAGAAATTGAATTCCATCAGGCAGTTGAAGAAGTTGCCGCCAGCGTTATTCCTTTCATCAATGATCACCCTAAATACATCGAAAATCAAATTCTCGAGCGAATGACCGAGCCGGACCGGACGATCATTTTCCGGGTTTCTTGGGAAGATGATGAAGGGCATATCCGTACCAACCACGGTTACCGAGTACAATTCAACAACGCCATTGGACCTTATAAGGGCGGCCTCCGCTTTCACCCCTCTGTCAACTTAAGCATCCTCAAGTTTCTGGGTTTTGAACAAACATTCAAAAACAGCCTGACCACTCTTCCCATGGGCTCAGGAAAAGGCGGGTCGGATTTTAACCCCAAGGGGAAGTCCGAGCGGGAAATCATGCGCTTTTGTCAGGCATTTATGACAGAACTCTCCAAGCATATCGGTGAAAACGTGGATGTTCCTGCCGGAGATATTGGGGTGGGTGCAAGGGAAATCAGTTTTATGTTTGGTCAATATAAGCGTCTGCAAAATGAGTTCACAGGGACTTTGACCGGAAAGGCCCTTGAATTCGGAGGAAGCCTGATACGAAAAGAAGCCACGGGCTATGGTTGTGCCTATTTCATGGAGGAAATGCTGAAACATCAGGGCGACTCCATCGAAGGAAAAACCTGTCTGGTCTCAGGCTCCGGTAATGTCGCACAATTTGCTGCTCAGAAAATAATGCATTTGGGAGGAAAAGTCGTAACCCTTTCCGACTCCTTGGGGTTTATTCACGATCCTGATGGGCTCAATGAAGAAAAGCTGGAATACATCATCGATTTAAAAACCAACCGCCGGGGAAGAATCTCTGAATACGCTGAAAAGTTCAAATGCAAATTCTATAAAGATAAAAGACCTTGGTCCTTAAAGGGAGACCTGGCATTTCCTTGTGCCACTCAAAACGAAATCGAATTAGAGGATGCCAAACATCTGGTAAAAAATGGTTTTAAGGCCCTCTCGGAAGGTGCTAACATGCCCACCACTCATGAAGCGGTTAAGGCCTTGCTTAAAGCTAAAATCATCTTCGCGCCGGGAAAAGCCGCCAATGCGGGAGGCGTTTCAGTATCCGGACTCGAAATGACGCAAAACAGCATTCGCCTGGCATGGGAACGGGAAGAACTGGAGGAACGCTTGAGAACTATCATGCATGCTATCCACCAGCAATGCATTGACTATGGAACCGAAAAAGATCACGTTGATTATGTTAAAGGAGCCAACCTTGCAGGCTTTGTAAAAGTCGCCGACGCAATGGTTGCTTATGGCGTGATCTAGTTGTAAAACCGTAACCCAATTCATTAAGCCACGTTTCAGCTATTCAAACATCAAAATCAGGACTATCACCTATGGCCTCCAAAAGTTCATCTTTTGACATTGTTTCCACAACCGATATGGCAGAGGTTCAAAACGCCTGCAACCAGACCATGCTTGAAATTAGACAGCGATTTGATTTCAAGGGAAGCAAAAGCAAGGTCGACCTGGATATGAAAAAGGCCCAGGTCACCATTCTTGCAGATGATGGCCACAAACTTAAATCTGTCATCGATATTTTGCAAAGCAAGCTGATCAAAAGAAAGGTATCGATTAAAGCATTGGAATATGGAAATGTTGAACCCGCTTCAGGAGATACCGTCCGACAGGTCATTACTATCCAACAGGGAATTCCTCAGGATAAGGGAAAGGAAATCATGAAATTTATAAAAGGCCTGGGCTTAAAAAAAATCCAAGCTCAGATAACGGATGATCAGGTTCGTGTGTCTGGAAAGGATAAAGATGACCTGCAATCGGTCATAGCAAATCTGAAGGAGAAAGACTTCGGAATCGATATGTCATTCACGAACTACCGATAAAGCGCAGTTCAAACAAAACCTAAAAGTTCCAGGATTTTTTTGCCAAAAATTTTTCCACCGGAATCCTCCCCAGCAGTCACAATTTGATTTGAAAAAATAAGTGGTTCTTCAACAGCAACAACCCCCGCATCTTCCAGTTCTCGGATACAACCTTCGTGGGCTGGGGCCGATGCCTCTTGGCGGGTAAGCAATCCAGCCCGAGCCAAAGAAACGACTGATAGGCCTAAGGCACCCACCACTTTACCAGCCCGAAAATGATCGGTTAAAATTTGCGGAAGAATCGGGTCATTCCATATTGAATTTTTAGCACCCTTCCCTCCCACCACCACCACAGCATCGTATTTTTTATTTGGCAAATATCTTTTATCCCAATCCGCTAAAATCCCATCGGGAATCAACCTTGTTTTCATTTCCCCGACAGCCTCCTTTCCCGATTTTGAAAGGATAACCGTTTTCAGCGGTATCTCTTCAAAAACAGCTTTTAAGTCTAATAATTGCTGATCACAAAAACGATTTTGAGGAATAACCAGCAGGATAATTTTGGATTCTGGATGCACCACTTCCGTTCTAATCTCCATCCATACTGCAATAATTAATTAATTTACTTGGAGTTACGATTCTAGGTCCAATTTGATCATAAAACTTGCACACCAGAGTAGTCATTTAAAAGACAGCACTTGCATCTTTGTTGAGTCTTGACAAGATTTTTAAACCTATGTTAAAGAACGATTGCTTACCATTCTTGGAAAGGGCGCACGATGTCAAATGGAAAAGTAAAATGGTTCAGCAACCAAAAGGGTTATGGCTTCATCCAAACCAGTGAAGGAGAAGATGTGTTTGTGCATTTTTCCGCAATTCAATCTGAAGGATTCAAAACTTTGGGCCAAGGACAGGAAGTAGAGTTTGAAATCGGAACGGGTCCCAAAGGCCCACAGGCTGAAAATGTTGTCGCCAAGTAAATCGGCAGTTCCTCTATAACCCGGCAGAGTCCTCTGCCGGTTTTTTCATTTTTGTCCTATAATCCAGATACCATTCCCCATTTTCTAAGGAGCCTTTATGCCAATTCTAATGACAGCTCGCTACCAGGTCCGGCCTCATGCTGTTGACCGTTGTAAAAAAGCGATTCAGCTTTTAGCTGACCATGTTAAGGAAAATGAGGAAGAAACCCTCTTCTATATGGCGCAACAAGAAGTATTAAACCCCTATGCCTTTTTACACATTATGGTATTCAAGGATGAAGTGGCTTTGACCATGCACCGTTCTTCGAAAGCGGCCGAACATTTTGTCAACGTCCTATATCCTGAAACGATAGACCCTCTTGAATTCAAGGAATATAATATGGTTGGCACAAACTTCAATTTTTAAATATCATTAATATCTTTTAGAAGGCCTGCCAATTCTTCAAGGTTGCCTTCAAGACCGGGAGGAAGATTCATTTCACCCGGTTCCATATCCAAAAAATATTCACGTAGCTGATAATGCCGGTCAACCCGAATCCATCTTTTTCCGTCACCGGAAAGCTCGTCGGTTCCAAGCAGAACTTTTTTCCTGATGAAGGTGATCAGGTTCTCCGAGGACACATTAGAGACTTTGCTTGTGCCTCGACGAATCATTACTACTTTTAGAGGTTTAGCGGACATGGACAGAGAATTAAAAAACAGAGGATTAAATAATATTAACCGAGGAGTCAGGGCGTGACTCCCCACGAAACAAGTCGGCGACCATTAAGGCTACGCCAATGGTTATGCAGGAATCGGCAACATTAAAAGCCGGAAAGTGATGTCCATTAATGAAAAAATCAACAAAATCGATCACTTCACCGTGAAGAGTTCTATCGATCAGGTTGCCAATCGCTCCACTAAATATCAAAATCAACCCGGTTTGGACCAATTTTTTTTCTTTGGGTGTCTGGTGAAATATTACGAGGATCGCTATAATCGCAATAGTAGATATGGCTATGAACATCAGGACTTTGTACTCGAATTGCCGGCTCGCAAACAACCCAAACGCCACCCCGGAATTTCGGATATGGGTCAGGTTAAAAAAGTCTTCAACCACCTGTATCGAATAATTGAGCGGAATATGAAGTGAAACCATGAACTTGGTATATTGATCCACTACGATCAAGGCACCGGATACAAAAAATAGCACAAAGTATTTATTTCTCAAACCTCTCAAGCTCCTGCGGCCTGAAGGTGATCCTCACAACGCAGGCAAATTTCACCATTGGCTTTACCTGCCTGAACATCAGGTGCATAGTAATGCCAGCAACGTTCGCACTTTTTCCCTGGATGCATTTTTGAAAAAACTTTTACCCCCGGCATGGAATCACTCTCATAGACATTCTCTTCCGCACTCAGGTTATCGACCAACTCCACTTCGGAAACGATAAAGATATATTTCAATTCATCACTTTTAACAAGGCTCTGGTATTTTTCAGGCAACTCCAGTTTAACAATGGAGTCCAGGGAGTGACCAATCACCTTTTCTCGTCGACTCGTTTCCAGGGCTTTGCTCACTTCTCCTTTCAAACCCACGAGAAACTCCCACTTTCCAACAAAGGCATCATCAAAACCCACGTTCTCGGGTTCCGAAAATTGGGAAAGGTGAACACTTTCTTCATCCACGCTTTTTCTGGGAAGGTGTGACCAAATCTCCTCAGAGGTGAAGCTTAGAATGGGTGCCATCAATCGCACCATCCCCATCATAAGAATATGCAGGGCAGTTTGGCCCGAGCGCCTTCCATGCGACTTAACCGGATAGGTATAGAGCCTGTCTTTGATAATATCCAGATAGAATGCACTCAATTCAACAATACAAAAGTTTGAGAACGAATGATAAAACACATGAAATTCATAGTTCTCATAAGCGGTTAATATTTTTTCCCGCAAAACATTAAAGCGATAAAGAATATACCTATCCAACTCGAACATTTCATCAACAGGCACCCGGTCTTCCTTGTAATCGAAGTCATGAAGATTTCCCAACAGATACCGGAAGGTATTGCGGATTTTCCTATATGACTCCGTCAAGCGCTTTAAAATCTCATTGGAGATTCGGATGTCTTCGCGGTAATTTTCCGAGGCGACCCAAAGGCGGAGTATTTCCGCCCCATACTGATCGATGATTTTTTCAGGAGCGATCACGTTGCCAGCAGACTTGGACATTTTCTTACCCTTCCCGTCCACCACATAACCATGTGTCAGCACCGCTTTATAAGGTTCTTTGCCTCTTGTCCCGATTGATTCCAACAATGAACTGTGAAACCATCCCCGGTGCTGGTCACTGCCTTCAAGGTAGAGATCGGCTGGCCAGTGAAGTTCTGAGTCGTTCTCGATAACAGCTACATGGCTGACGCCGGAATCGAACCAGACATCAAGAATATCGTTCTCCTTAGAAAATTCTTTCCCTCCACATTGACAGACCGTTCCTTGCGGCAGGAGGTCTTCAGCGTCAAACCAGAAGTCCGCCCCGTGCTTTTCCACCCCTTCGGTAATGCGTTCAAACAATTCGCTGGAATTTACAAACTCCCCACAGGCATTACAGGTAAACAAAGTGATTGGAACTCCCCAGGCTCTTTGCCGAGAAACACACCAGTCGGGCCGGTTTTCCACCATGCTGTAAATCCGCTCCCTGCCCCATTGAGGGATCCACTTGGTGCGGTCAATACCTGCCAGGGCATTTTTACGTAAATCTTTTTTGTCCATCGAAATGAACCACTGGTTTGTTGCCCTGAAAATAATGGGCTGATGGCAGCGCCAGCAATGCGGATAGGAATGTTTAATCTTCACATCGAGAATTAAAAAACCATCCTGCCTGAGTTTTTCTATGATCTCCGGATCGGCCTTCCTGACAAACATTCCACCAAAATGTTCCACCTCCGAGACAAACACACCACCATTATTCACCGGATTATAAGGCTCCAGTCCATATTTTAGCCCAACGATATAATCGTCCTGCCCATGCCCCGGCGCGGTGTGGACACAGCCTGTGCCCTGCTCAAGAGTAACGTGCTCACCGAGAATGACTTTAGACTCTTGATCTATGAAAGGATGATGGCAAACTGAATTTTCCCAGTCCGCACCTTTACAGGATGCTAATATTTTATAATCCTTCAGTTCCCATTCCGATACCAGGGTCGATAAGCGGTCTTCCGCCACAATATAAGTATCACCAGCGTGACTAACCGCAACATAAGTAAACTCGGGATGCAAGCAGATAGCAAGATTGGCCGGGAGGGTCCAGGGTGTCGTGGTCCAAATAACCATATAGAGGTTTTCTGGACCCACCCCTGCCATACCTTGGGGAATTCCCGAATCAACCGGGAACTTGACATAAATCGATGGCGAAGTGTGATCGGCATGTTCAACCTCGGCTTCTGCCAAAGCAGTCTGGCAGGAAGTACACCAATGAACCGGTTTCAGACCTTTATACACCAATCCGTTTTCGACAAACTTTCCAAACTCCCGCACAATAGTCGCTTCATAGGAGTAGTTCATCGTCAGATAAGGGTTCTCCCAATCTGCAAACACTCCCAGCCTTTTAAATTCCTCCCTCTGAATCTCGACAAATTCCTGCGCATAAATCCTGCATTGTTTGCGGATTTCTGACTTTTCCAAACTCTGTTTTTTTTCTTTAAGCTTTTTGCCTACCTGGTGTTCAATGGGCAGGCCGTGGCAATCCCATCCAGGTATAAATCCCGAATCAAACCCTTTCATGTTCATGGTTTTGACAATAAAATCCTTCAGGAGTTTGTTTAAAGCATGGCCCATGTGAATATGACCGTTGGCATAAGGCGGCCCATCATGAAAAACAAATTTGGGTTTGCCTTTGGCCGACTGGCGGATTTTTTTATAAAGTCCTTCCTTTTCCCAATGAGCCAACATTTCCGGCTCACGCTGGGTCAGGCTGGCCTTCATGGGAAAATCCGTGATGGGCAAATTAAGTGTGTCTTTCATTTCCATAAGGACAAAAATTCCTACTTCAACTTCATGGCTTGTTTCGCCTGCTCCAAGGTGGCCTTGGCTACGGCATGGGCCTTGAGTGTACCTTCGCGCAGAATCTCTTTCACTCCATCGGGCCGGGTGAGAATCTCCTGCCTTTTTTCCATCATCGGCCTCATGCCTTCAAGCATGGTTTGTGTAAGCATCTTTTTGCAATCTCCACAGCCTATTTTTGCTGTCCTGCAATCGGAGTCTATATCATCCTGCATCGTTTTGGGAGAATAGATTTTATGAAACGGATACAGGTTGCACACATCGGGATCACCCGGATCCTCGCGCCGGGCGCGGGCGGGATCTGTAAGCATGGACTGAACTTTTTTGCTAATCTCCTTTTCGCTATCTGAAAGAAAAATGGCGTTGTTATAAGTTTTGCTCATTTTTCTCCCATCCAGACCGCTCAACTTGGGAGTATCAGAAATTTTCGCGCCAGGTTCGATGAAGACCTTCTTCTTATAGAGCTTGTTAAATCGACGGACGATTTCCCGGGATAGTTCAAGATGCGGCGCCTGGTCTATGCCAACGGGCACGTAATCCGCTTTATATAAGACGATATCCGCAGTTTGCAGAACCGGATAGCCCAAAAACCCGTAAGAACTCATATCCACATTTTTAATTTCATCCCGCTTTTCCTTGTAGGTCGGGTTCCTCTCCAACCAGGGCACAGGAACCATCATGGATAGAATCAGGTGGAGTTCGGCGTGTTCGGGAATTTCCGACTGGACAAACATCGTGCTTTTTTCTGGATCCAACCCAGCGCTCAACCAGTCTACCGCCACTTCAAAAGAATATTCTTTAATACGGTGTGGGTCTTCATAAAGGGAGCTGAGCGCATGCCAATCCGCTATAAAAAAATAGCATTCAAACTCATCCTGCAGACTCACCCAGTTTTTCAGCGCTCCAAAATAGTTCCCCAGATGCAGTTTCCCTGAAGGCTGCATTCCGCTTAAAATTCTTTTAGTTTTCATTGAAAATTTTCCATCCAAATCAGGCAAAGCTCGCTCTTAACACTTCAATAATCAGAGGGAAAGTTTCCTGACTCAGGAATAAAACCGAGTAATTAATAGGTAACATTAAAACGGTACCGAGAATCCCCGTGTGGGCAAAATGATCCAGCAAAAAAATGCCTAAAATCAGAAAAGCCCCGAACCGGTCAAGGTGGGTGAGTTGTTCAGCCACTTTATGAGAAACCATGCCTTTCAGCACACTAGACCCATCCAAAGGGTACATCGGCAACATATTGAAGATTGCCAAAGCAACATTGATCCATATGCCATAAGCTAAAACAATAAACAAATAAGAAAACTCAGGTGATATCAGCCGGATAAAAAAACTACAACCCACCGCCATGGCCACATTGGACAAGGGTCCCGCCATAGCCACATACATCATATCCTTGCGGGGATTTTCAAAGTTCCGCCAATCCACCGGAACCGGTTTCGCCCAGCCAAATCCAACAAAATAGAAAAAAAGCACCCCAAGAATATCCAGGTGCCGTAGAGGATTGAACGATAGCCTGCCAAGGCGCTGAGCGGTGTTATCACCGAGCAATAAGGCCATCCTGCCGTGGGAATATTCGTGCACCGTAAGGGAAAATAAAATGACCGGTGTCATTAATAACATTAATTGCATTTTATTCAAGAAAAAAGCCTCTGGAATTCATGGGTTGGCCTGATGGATTCATCAAGGTAAAACGGTAAACGCAAGGGGGGCCGAGTTGGGGATAGTTCCTGAAACGGCGAAACCTAAACGCAAGTTCATTTTATCCCAAACCCATCAACCCTGTCATATTTTAATACGCGAAAAGGAGGGAGAAAACCCGAATCAAAAATATCAGATACTTTTGGTCTTGGCATATTTCAAAAAAGTATAAAACGCAAAAGCCATAGCTAGAAATAACCCTAAAAAACCATCCCTAAACCCTTGTCTAATAATATAATTTTTAACAAATGCTGCTGGGGGACGGAGCACCAGATGAGACCAGCTCGCGCAGAATCCTTCGCTCATTTTCTCACGGGCATAGAGCGTGGAATAACGATTTTGCCGCTCTATATAGTCTTCCATCCCGGAAAATGAATAATGCAGAATCGGGTTTTTCAGGGAACCTGCATTCTCATCCGGAACCAGTCTTTCGTGCACCTGCGGTTCGGTAAAACTCACCTGCGTTTTGTCATAGAGTCGGCAGATTCGGTCCGGGTACCACCCGCCATGGCGAACCCAACGCTGAGCAAAAAAGTTTTTGCGCGGAAATTGATAAACAGGATGCTTTGGCCCGTCCCGCAATACCGCCTTTATTTCTTCAGCGCCTTCCGGACTGATCTCTTCATCCGAGTCAATATTCAGGACCCAATTATGCCTGGTCCGGTCCGCACATAAATTTTTCTGCTTGCCGTACCCATGCCAGTCCACACAAAAAACCTGATCGGTGAACTTCCGGCAAATTTCCACCGTGCGATCCGTACTGTTTGTATCCAGAACAACAATCTCATCGGCCCATTTTACACTCTCCAGGCTTCTTGCAATATTCTTCTCCTCATTCCGGGTAATGATAGTGACCGATAATTTTTCCATTAATTATTGCCCAATAAGCTAAATATTTTAAAATGCCGTCCGATTATAACATCTAAGGAGCCTCACAAAAACCTCCCAAGTAATTAATTTTACTGGATTTCTGGATTTTTATGCTAATATTAGGGCCTGAATATAACCATGGTGCGATCCTAAAATTTTCTTGTATCTTATCGAGGCTAAAATGCCAAAATGGAAAGTTTTTGACTCTAGTCAGGCAAACCCAACCCTGAATTTAGAGGAAGGGGCTCCTTATTTAGCAGATAGAAGTGTCTTGCATCACGTTTCTTTTCTTAAGCCCCAACTCACTAAAATAAAATGATCGAGCAATTTTTGCAAACTGCCAAAGAGTTTTTTAAAGAAATCTGGTTCCAACTGGATTCCCAATTCGGTCTGGAAAATACGGAAGCTTTTAAATTCCTCAAACCTTATCTCACTCAGCTTCAGGACAACCCTCTCTATATGTTAATTTCCCTGGCCGCACTCTTCCTGGTTCCCTATGCACTGATAAAAATCATGAGCATCTCCAAAGAACGCGAGCGCAAGCTCAATGAGATGATGGAGAAAATGGAGGATGACGAAGATGCCCCTCCTTCCTATATGAAAGTTCTCGATGAAATGAAAGGAAAGGATGTGGATGAGGACGATTTTGAGTCCGAACAGGAGGAGTTTGAACTGGAATCACCTTCATCTGACAATGAAGAAGCTATCGACCTTGAAGAAAACGCAGAGACTATCAGTTCACAGTTAACGGAAAATGAATTTGAAAAAGACCGGAATGAGTTCATGTCGGATGATATTGACATGGAAAAAGATGTCGAACTCCACCTCGATGACTTTGAACACGATCAAGCCATCAAAGAGCTCCAGGAGGACGGCGAATTGATGGAGCTGGATGAACCTATTTCCGACAACGATCCCTTCTCGAACTATTCCGAACTCGATGATGATGAGCAAGACCAAGCCATCAAGGATCTTCAGGAAGAAATGGAGCGGACCATCAACAAATTGACCGAGCAAATTGAGGAGCCCGCCGAGCCCCCAAGCTCAATCAAGGATTTAAGCCAAATTCATATTGGCGGAGATGCCACCATTGATGACGATTACTCCCCTGAAACTGAATCTCCAGACAGTCAAAGCGAAGCACCTGCCCTTCAGGAAGAATCGCTTTCCATCTCCGAGCTTTCAGACTCTGAAACTCTGGCCTCTTTGGAACCGGAGAATGCTCTTGATCTTGAATCAATGCTCGAACCAGAAGCTGAAGCAGAACTTGATTTAGAAACTGAAACAGAACCCGAAACAGAATCCGAAACAGAATCCGAAGCCATTCCCGATACCCGTGATTATGAACCAGAACCTTCTGGCTTCACCTTTGAAGCGGAGTCTGATATTGCGGAAGAACCGGAATCTGAAATCGCAGATTTAAAGCTTGAAGATGACTTCAAACTTGAACCGGAAGTTTCTTCCGAGAATTTTTCTTTTGCGCCAGAATCGATGGCGCTTGAGGAAATCCAGGAACCAGAATCGGATGCCGAACTACCGCCATTGACTGATGAATATGCTTCTCCAAGGAATACAGATAGCCTGATAGACCAACTCAAATTTTTGCAGACTCGTTTTGAAAACCGGTGCCAGCCGGTAGAACGTTCCCCATCACCCATTGAAAAAAATATTCCGGGGAAAAACTATATCTCAAAGAGCTTTATAGAACCCAGACGTTACTCAAGCCCATCAGCAGGTCTGCCCCCGGGCAGCAAAAAGTGTATGGATTTACTGGAATCGTTTATATTCCTGAAAAACCAGAAAAGGCATAAATAACCCGAATATGGAGCCCGGCTCATTTAAAGCATAACACAATGACAAAGCCAATTAACATAATCGCCGTAGGAGGCGGAAAAGGCGGCATAGGGAAAAGCGTTGTCTGCACCAATCTGGCGGCAGGAATGGCTTTGAGCGGTCAAAAAGTTATTCTCATGGACACCGATTTTGGCGCGTCCAATCTGCATGCCCTGCTGGGCATCAGCAACCCCGAGCACGGCTTCCAGGATTTTTTCAATGACGATATTATCGATCCTGAAACGCTACTTCTTGACACCGGCATCAGTAATCTGAAATTTGTCAGCGGGGCAGGAGACAACCCGGGAAACGCTAACATTGATACCGAGAGTATAGGCACCATAATTTCTTTTATAAAAAACCTGGAGGCAGACACCATCCTCCTTGATTTGGGTCCCGGAACCAACTACAACGTCATTGATTTTTTTAATATCAGCACCCAGAGCGTGGTCCTGACAACACCGGAAATGACTTCCATCATGAAGACTTTCAGCTTCATCCGGTCGGCCCTGTTTCGCAAAATATCGCTCACCTTTCAGGTTTATCCGGAAATACAGAAGATGGTGGGTCACTCCAACCCAAGCAACGCCAATATGGAAGCCTGCACCACCGGACTGTTGCGTTCAAAATTCAAGGAAGAGTTTCCCAACTACTCCGAACAACTCGACACATTAATCAGTGAGTTCAATCCCGGACTCGTGGTAAACCGCGTGAGAAACCGCAAAGACCTGATGGCCGGAGACAATCTTCTCAAGCTGGTCAAAAAATTTCTGGAGATTGATGTCACTTATCTCGGGTATATCATTGAAAGCGACCAGGTGCGGGATTCCATTGATGAAATGATTCCTTTTTTAATCAAGGACCCGCAAAGCAAACCCTCGGAAAACCTCCAACAAATTATCGGGGCTTTGACCAACACCGACCTGCAGTTTGTGAAAAGAGACGGAAGAATATTTGTCTCAAAACAGGTCCGCCTCTCATCCGGCTGGGAATCCTGATTAAATCATACCGGCCCGTTTCACCCCTTCCCATGGTTTCATAAGTATCCCTAACATATTTAGAAAACCTACCCACTCAATTTTCTGTACAATAAAATCCTCGTTGACCAACAACTTATTTTTAAAACCATGGATTCTTTGACCCAGTCCATCCTGTTAGAGCTTTTGAATTTTTCCTCCAGCCGAAATAAGAAACTTTTTGTGGTTGGAGGAACATTGAGGGATTACCTCTCCCGGAAACCCTGTTCAGACTTCGACCTGACCGGGAAAAATGCGGCCGACCTCGGAACCGATTTTGCCAATTTCCTGAGTTTCACCTACGTGTCTCTAGATAAAACCCCCGACCGAAAAACAGTCCGCGTTGTTCTGGACCAAAAACAACATCTCGACTTCACCGACCTGCAAGGAAGAAATATTGAGGAAGATCTATCGCAAAGGGATTTCACCATCAATGCTATGGGGCTACTCTTATCAGAATTTTTGTCCGGCAGAAAAATCCCCATTGATCCTCATAAGGGGCAAGAAGATTTAGTAAATAGAAAGATTCGGGTGCTACCAGGCCCTATTATTTCGTCCGATCCGCTGCGCATGCTTCGGGCTTTCCGTTTAGCGGCAACTCTGGGTTTTGAAATTGATGAGGACACGTTAACCAAAATCTCTTTACATAAAACCGAATTGAACGAATCCGCTCCGGAACGAATCTGGCACGAACTGACCCTGTTTTTTAAATCCCCAAGCACCCTTTTATTGCTGGAAATCATGCACGGCTGTGGGTTGTTGAACTGCCTTTTCCCAATACCTGATGAAGTCAAAACCCTCACCCAATATCAAAGACTGGAATCGCTCTTAAAAGACCCAGGTAAAATATTCCCCGAATATGCGGATAAGTTCAGCAATAACGCATTTCTCAGCAAGCATTATCTCTTAAAGCTCTCGGTCTTGCTGAAAGGGCTGAATCAAAGCCCGACATCAGGAGCTGAGACAACAGAGGGTTTTCCTGACATCCATAAATTGAATCTCAAGCCCAGCAATGCGGAAATGAAGTCCATGAATCAGGCACTGAACGGGGCCAGATCTTTGGCAGAAATATATTTCAAGGGCAGTCACGGACAAAACGAAACCTACGAATTGACCACAAAGATTCATGAAGAACTACTGGCTTCGATAATCTTATTTATCACGGACTTCTCTTTACAAGACAAGTCTGACGCTGAAAACAAGGTTCTTTTCTGCAGCCGCATGCTCAAATTCTATTATGATCAGTTTCTGCCGACAATAAATAAAAAACCCTTACTGAACGGAGAAGATATTATTCATCAATTCAGCCTTTCTCCTTCCCCATTTTTTGGTAAAATTCTGAACTGCATCCAAAAAGCACAAGTGCTGGGCAATATAGCCACCCGGGAAGATGCGATCACGCTGGCCGGGGATATTATTCAATCACAAATAAAAAAATCAGATGGATGACAACCCGATATTCAACCACTGAATGGAATAACAAGAAAGTCATATTGAGTGAAAGCGAAATCGATCCCGAAAAACCGGTCAACCTTTTAATCGGTTTCCATGGCGCGAGTTCGACTCCTGAAAATATGCTTGTTCAGGGAAACCGCTTAAAACTCCAGAATGCCCTGATGGTTTTTCCAGAAGGCCCGGTGAGCGCAGGGAACGGAATTTGGAGCTGGTGGGAAGACGGCCCCCGGCAAAGCGAAACGGTGAAAAGTTTTGTCAGCTATACTTCGCAAATCATCGGTTCCGCCTACAAACATTATTTAAGCAATAATCCTGAAAGAAAACTGAGAACCTGCTTATGGGGATTTTCCCAGGGAGGAGCCGCGTCCCTGACTTATACCCTTCTTGGAGAGCACACGCTGTTCAAAGTGGCCTCCATTTGTGGTTTTCTTCCGGAAATACAAGACCCGGTTATTGAGAAGAAAGAATCCCTTCCCATACTCGGAATATTCGGCAGTAACGATGAGGTGGTTCCTTCTTTCCTCGCTGATCATGCTCTGGATGAAATGAAAAACCATGGCCATATGGTAAAATCCAAAGAAACCACTCAGTCTCATGAAGTTAATTCGGAAAATCTGCAGGACTTGTGCGACTTTTTTAATCCCTGAAAGGGGCGGGTATGAATTTATGAAAGCAAAAACATTGATGATTCAAGGAACCGGGTCCGGTGTCGGGAAAAGCCTTTTGACGGCCGCGTTCTGCCGGTATTTTTATCAGGCCGGATACAAAGTGGCCCCTTTCAAGGCCCAGAATATGGCTTTAAATTCTTTCGTGACAGAGCGTGGCGAAGAAATGGGGCGAGCCCAAGCCTATCAGGCAGAGGCTTGTGGATTGAAACCGGAAGTTTTCATGAATCCTATTCTATTGAAACCTTCTGGGGATAATAATTCCCAGGTCATTTTGATGGGAAAGCCGGTTGGATCGCGGAACGCAAAAAATTATTATGCACAATATAAAAAACACCAGCAAATCGTGTTATCGGCTCTGGAAGAACTGCGGAGCAGGTTTGACTTAATTATTATTGAAGGAGCGGGAAGTCCTGCGGAAATCAATTTAAAAAAAACCGATCTGGTCAATATGTTCATTGCCGAAAAGGCCGACGCACCGGTCCTCCTTGTAGGTGATATCGATCGGGGAGGAGTTTTTGCATGGCTGAAGGGAACCTATGACCTGCTCACCAATAAAGAGCAGGAACGGATACTGGGCTTCATCATAAATAAATTTCGTGGGGATATTGATCTTTTGCAACCGGGTATCGAGCAGTTTAAGGAATTGGTACCCAAGCCGGTTTTAGGAGTCGTCCCCTATTGCAAGGATCTGGTTATTGACGAAGAAGATTCCCTTCCGCAGGCATCTTATTCGGCGGCACAAAATGCAGAAGGGGTTTTGAATGCCGTTGTTATCGAACTTCCGCGAATTTCCAATTTTACTGATCTATCCCCGCTTTCTTATGATCCTTCTATCTCAATTCGATATGTCAAGCACCCAGCGCAAATGGGAAACCCCGATTTAATCATTCTGCCGGGCAGCAAGAATACCGTCGACGATATGAATTTTTTGAACCAGCAATGCATGACACGGGAAATCCTCAAGCGCCATGAAGCCGGAGCCATGATCTTGGGGATTTGTGGCGGATTCCAAATGCTGGGAAAAATAATCAGCGATCCTGAAAATCTTGAAAGCCGCGAAAAAGAAGCAGAAGGATTAGGTTTATTCGATTTTAAAACCACGCTCGTGGCCGAAAAATTAACGCGGCAGGTACAACTTGAAACTGTGAAAAGTAGCATGTTTCCTGAGGGAGTCTTGTGCGAGGGCTACGAAATTCATATGGGGCGAACCACGTTCGGAACCACTTATCCAACCCTCTTCTCCGCCCCCAATGAAGACAACCCCATGAATTTCGGAATCACCAATCAGGATGGAACCGTTTTTGGCACTTACCTGCACGGATTTTTAGACAAAGACCTCTTCCGGGAAAATATATTGCGTTATATAAGAAAGGAAAAAGGGCTGCCCGAACCCGCGAGCCAATTCGACTATGCGCAGTTTAGAAACCGTGAACTCGACAAACTTGCGGATTTAGTTAAATCTTCCATCGACATGGAAGCGATTAAAAAAAGCCTTCGGTAACCCAGCGCTTACCACGCCAGCCAGAAAAATTAAAATCTTTTCATAAATTCCACCCTTGTAGCATATAAGCAGGGAATCAGGTATGCTACTCCCTTTTAACCAGGTCCACTTTCCCGTCATTGTTACGGTCCAGCTCTATTCGGTCAATTTCCCCGAATGAATTGAAATACTCCCAGCGATCCTTATTTCCATCAAAGTTGGTATCATGCTCAACCTTTTGCAATTGAGTGGAGTTCAAAAAGTACTGCCATTGATCTGGCTCCCCATCGTGATTGGTGTCAAAAGCGACTGACTCCAAGGACTCATTTTCCCCAAACATTTCCCAGCGGTTAATATTTCCATCACTGGAAATATCATATTCAACCCTGTTAATTTTCCCTTCTTCAGAAAAGTATTGAAATACATCTATCTTTCCATCGCCATTTCGATCTATTTCCAATCGAATAATTTTTTTATCTGCATTATAAAATTCTCGCCAATCGATCATCCCTGAAAACCGGGAATCCTTTTCAATTTTAATGAGCGAAAATTCCTGGGAATAATGCTGGGCCTGGTCAAAGCTTCCATCATAATTTCTGTCAAGTTCAACGCGGATCGGTTTTTCGTTGCCCTCATAAATGTCAACCTGATCTACTTTTCCGTCACCATTTCTATCGTATTCAATTTTTTCCAGTTTATCGTCATCAGATTTATGATGCCACTGGTCTAGCTTGCCATCGAAGTCGCTGTCCAACTGAGTAACAGATCCTTCCGCGATAGAGGTAAAAATAAATAAGATTCCGATTAACATAAGCAATCCCGGTTTGATTCGGATCACGGTTCCTCCAGAATAAAAGAAATAGGGAGTTTGAAAATAATGGAATTCAACTGGAGAGGTTCCGGTATTTTTGGATAGGGACTGGCATTTCTCACAACATCTAAAGCCGCCTGATTCAAAACTTCATAAGGCGAAGCAACAGCAATTGAATAGCTCACCAAATTACCATTTTTCCCTACTTGAAATTCTATTACAGGCTTTCCCTCCCATCCTTGATCTTGGGCAATACGTGGGTAATACTTAGCTTTAGCAATTTTTTTCCAAACCCCCGATGAAAAACCTTTCCTTAGAGAATCTAAATCTATATCGGAAGAATCAACTCCAACTTTTGGTAGATCTGAACTAGTTGCAGGTTCCAGACTTTCTTCCAATTCCCCCTCTTTGGAAGATCCAACAAATTCTGTAGGTATTGAAGCTAATTGAACTGGTTGAATTTGGTTGTTCAAGGGAATCCTGGTTTCTCTCCGTACTTCTTGATTTGGCTTATCAGAAACTGCCCAGAAGTTACTGTCATTAGAAATATTTCTTGCTCCAATGTTTGGTCCAGGAATAGGCCCTTTATAAAATCGGCTAGAGACTTTTGTGATTGTGGCCCTTTGCAATAGCTCTCTATAAGAAACAACTTTTTCAAGCACACGAGCAGGTTCCACTGAACTGTGAGGTTGTCGAACTGTATAATCAAACATTTCTGTTTGAGCAGGTGAAGGAGAAAATTGTGTTGCGGCAAAATCCAGTTTGGCAACTTGAATATATTGCACAGAGTTATTGGGTTGCTGGATTTCTTTTGCAAACATTCCTTTTTGGAAAAATGCTGGCTCAGTCGATTGAGCAATAAAAGGCTTAATGGGCCTAGGAGTATTAGTTGGCAAAGAGACTAGGGGCTTTGAGATTGATGCCATACTTTTAGCAATAGGTCGAAATCGACTTATTTCGCTACGAGGCTGTATCGTTGTGCGCAGAGGTCTATTTACTTTTACAAAATTTTCTTCAACAGGCTGAATTAAATGTGCTTTTTCTACCTTTGGTTTAAGTGAAGATTCATAAATAACAGTTTTGATATGAATCGTTTCAAGTTCTGGCACATGGGGTTTGTTGTTGGTTGTCCAATATGCCAGAAACAATAATCCCGCTCCATGTGCAAAGGCAGAGAGGATAAAGGCATTTTGAAAAAATATATTCTTTTGTGTTCTAAATTTCATTGATGATGCAATTTTATAGAAAATCAGTAAAACAAAAACAGAATAAAAAAATATCGAGCCAGTAAATTTATATATTGATCACTGAACCAAATTGGATTCAATGAAAATATAAGTTGGAAGCACAATTATAATATACTAATGATTTAAAAGGCGCTTCCACCCTATAACAACGGCGGTAATGCTAAAGAAAAAACCCACGCTAAGCAGTATCAAGATCAAAACATCCCATAAAGGTCTGTGATTTGCCAAGCCGGGCAAGTCTAGGCTATGTAAACCATTGAACAACCACCGATATAGGCGCCGACTTTTATCCATGACCGATACTATTTGTCCCGATTCCATATCAATATGTACCCAAGTTTGCTCCGGGTCATCCAATATTACTCTAAGGGTATTTTGAGGCAATGATCCTTCGCGCAGATGCCCATATATATCAGACTCTTCAGGGTTTTGAGTGGATTGGATTTTTACATCAGGCCAAGCTTTCTTTACTGCATCAATTATTTCTGGCTTTAAAAATTTGGTCGGAGAAAGGGAATCAGGGACCATAGGCTTAAATAATTTCATTCCAGCTGGACTTCTTGACATTACAAAGGTTTGTCCACCGGTTGCAAACACCTCAACCTCATTGGAATCGTCCAAGGATTTTAAAGCCTCAAGAGAAATTTCTTTCACTGCCTGATTTATTGATTTTCCGCGAAATTTTTGTATCTGACTGGTACTAGGACTTGGCTTTGAAAAAATTCGCCCATGATCCATAGATAACCACCCACTAAATATCCAAGTTAAAATAAATATTCCCGCGAACAATCCCAAAATATGGTGTGTTCGTAACCAACCCTTGAAAGGGCTGGACATAGTCAATCCAAATTTAATTTTTGCCTCACGAAATCGAACTATGCCCAGATACATTCCAGCCAAAGCTGTTACCACACCAAAAAGGGAAATCCACCAGACCACTTGATCCCATAAGGCCCAATTACTGCGTAAGACTGTGGGATAGATCCAATGGGTAATTGCACCGATATAATTCCACATACGCTCATTACCTTCGGTTTTTTGCAGAACTTCCCCTGTCCGCGCTGAAACATAATATAACACCGTTTCTTTTTGATCCTGCATGGAAACACGATAAAACGGTCGGTAGGTATCATAACGGTTCGGCACAATCCATTGGTCGTAATCGAGAGGCCCTTCAACTCTTAAAGCAGATTCCCCGAAAAAATTTTCCGCGACCCTTCCAGCTGATCGCGTCTGAAGAAGATCTGACGACTTGCCATCGTGCGCATTCACAACCTTTATTCCACTATTGAGACTATGGAATACATAAATGGGCCACCCTTCCAAATCGATCAACCTGAGACGATCCAAGCTAATACTTCCGATGCCCTTGACGGCTTTTGTCGGGGAAATAAGAACTTTTGAAAGATCCACCTCTGGACTACGGGAAAATCGGTCCGCTTGCGAAAGCGAAGGGAAAGGATGGTAAATCAGAACGGCGCCACTTAAAAACCAAACCGCAAAAAATAAACACAGGACTACTCCCATCCAGCGGTGAGCCAGTGTCAGAAAACGCATAAGGGTTATCTCGATTTAATTAAAAATCAAACTGAGCGCTGATTTCAAAGGCCCGTGGAGAACCCAGAATTAACTGGTTTTTATAAAACTCGTCTCCCCAAAGCGCATAAGCCTTATCGAACAGATTCGTCAATCTTGCGGTGTACCGACCATTTCCTTTGTAGTAAGTGGCATGAAGATCCACCGTTTCGTAGGCCAGCATTTTCACTGTATTGAATCGGGTGTTAAAACGGTCCCCGACATAACGAAAACTACCTCCCACATCTATGGGAAGTCCTGCAACACCGCGATAATTGGTCCAGATATTAGCCACCCATTCAGGAACATTGGAGGGGGTATTACCTGAGACGTCTTCAAAAACACCGAACTCTGCATCGGTATAGGCAGTATTGGCACCAATCCGCCATTTTGGTGTCACCAGAATTGAGCCTTCCAGTTCAAATCCTGTCGACCGCTGACCTCCATCGCCGCCCAGAACACTATCGTTTGAATCTTGTATCAGGATATTTTGCCTTTCAATGTGGTAGACGGCCAATGTCATTTCCGCTTTCCCATTCAGGAACCGGGACTTCAACCCCGCTTCCCATTGTTGCGAAGTAGAAAGGTCAAAGTTTTGGTTACTATTGACAAGAAAAACATCTGATCCCAAAGGATCGGTGCCGGAACTCGTTTGGGCATAAACGTTCCAGGATGGAGCAATTTCGTAAACCGCGCCCACCCGCCAACTGAAAGGATTATAGGTGCGTTCAAATGATGTTCCGGGAGTGGGATCATTAAAGTTGAGCCGGAACAACTCTATATGATCCTGACGCATACCCACAACCAACCTTAATTTCTCTGTAACTTTTAAAGCATCCTCAAAAAAAGTAGAAACCGTGATGATACGGGTAGGGTTAAGCCTGAAGTTTGTCGGGTTTCCCCCAACGCTCCCCCCGACGGGTGAAAAGGGATCCACAGAACCGGGATTTGCAAGCGGCTGCGACTTTCTTTCAAAGTCCACATAACTGGCATCGACACCGAAAAGAGATTGGTTCTCCATCCCGGCAATGGTATTTTTGTACGTCGCACTCAACTGATTACCAACTGTGTTTTGCAAATGGGCCACAAAAAAGGTGTCACGGTCAATCACTCCTGCATTAAATGTATAATTTTCTGAGTTGCGCCATTCCCGGTCCGCATTGAGAAAGTAAGTATAATTGCGAAACGAGAGTTTATTACTGTGTTTTCGCTTGGCATCTATCGTTGTTAAAATTTGATACGAGTCTGCCACCTCATCATCAACATTGTAATTGACAAACCGCATTCGCTCGTCGATGGCCGCTCCAGCCCCTGTCACCACCCCGGTGAGGGGCTGGGTGGCAAATGCTTCTGTCACGATGGGGGTCCCCCAATAGTTTTGCAGTTTATCTTCCAGGTAATCAATGCCGAAGGTCACATCCAACTGATCATTAGGCTTCCACAATAGCGAACCATTGAAGTTTCTTGATTTGGGATCGGCATTATCGACGTATCCATCCGAGCTGTATTCACTGCCATCGATCCGAAACCATAAGTTTTCACTCATTTGCCCACCTGCCCCGACACCGAGCTTGACCGTGCCATAGCGACCGTAGGAGGTTAAAAGCTCATAAGAGTTTGTGCTTTTAGTCGTCGGTTTTTGGGTGATCATGTTCAGGGTGGCACCAATTGCTCCCTGGCCATGCAATACCGAGGCAGTACCTTTGAGGACCTCGATCCGATCCAGATTGAAACCGTTTTGGGGACGTCCGGTGATCAATGCCGGTCCCAACCAGATTCCGTCCCGTTGAATCATGACCTGATTGGAGGTGAAACCACGCATGGAATAATTGGCAGGCTCTGCGGGAGGATTTCCCCAAACGAACCCGGGTGATCGCTCGAGAGCTTTTCCCACTTTCTGATACCCTCCACCTTTCAATTCAGAATTACTGATAACGGTTATTGAAGCCGGGGTCTCAAAAGCCGGAAGGTCCAGACGACTACTGGTATTGAGTGAAAAATCGAAATTAAACACACTTGGAGTAACAAGTAATTCATCCAACTCCAAAACTGGAGGTGAGGAATTATCATGATTTTTATTAGGAGCATCATTTTGAGCCCAACTCATAGAAAATGCTTGAAACAGTAAAACGAAAGTTGAAACCAATACCAAAAGAACTTTATTCATGTTTTTTTCCATTTTTGGAATAATAAAATTTACCCCCAGCCTCAAATCTTGCTGGAAAATTAAGCAAAAAAAAACCTCGCACCTCCAAATGGAGGACCGAGGTTGATTGCACCCTGTTTACTTGTATCAACATTTTTTGGGCAGACACCAATATTCCGCGACAGGTGGAACCCTTATTGTTTCAGGCAGGTCTTCTGACTCGCGTTCAGCCTACTTTCTGCACCTTCCCAACGAGTAACGTCAGTGGCTTTTTGCAGATTTCGTCACGCTCACAGCGGCGGGACCGTGGTTGAATTTCACAACCTTCCCTATTATTTCCTGAAAGAAAATCAAATTTTCGCTTCCAGGAAACCTGAAAATCTTCCGACAGCATAAACCAAAAAATTCACGCGTCAAGTAATTTATAAAAAAACACCCTGCCCGTTATTACAACTGCCTGTTAACCTGAGATATTCACTCTCCCCTGCTCCAGTAAAAACAAGCAGTTCACCGCCCGCATGAAAACCGAGCACCTCAGAAGGAATTTTTAGTGCCCGGTACTCTCCAAAAGAAAAACCAGTCAGCCTTAGCAAGGTACAGAATATGTCCTGATAAATATTCATGCTTTGTCTGATACCGCGCTATCTAAATTCTTAATTATCTTAAACAAAGTTGAAAAGGTATTGGGAGTATCGGGTAACCGAGGCGCAGGAGTTTTCCTTATCCTGCGCCGGTTCGGTTTTTCAAGACGTTCACCTACTGGACCTGCTTCCTCTCGTCCGCACGAAAACCGATATCTCCATAATTTTGATTTTCAAGAGCGGGGTTGAAGCCAAACCCCACACCACATTGCGCCTGACCTTAGCCATTGACCCCTTCTCCCCCTGAATATAAGGGTATATCTACTGATCCATAACACCTTGAATTTAAGGGACATGAAATCGAAAGAAACGCGCGTTGAAGTTGACAAATAACCAAAAACCAAGGAAATGATTGAAATCGTATTTATTACTTGTAAATATCTGGAAGTTCTACAATAATGGCGCTTGAAATTATATGTTTTAGGTTTCCTGTATTTAGGGAATGAAAAGGGAAGGTTGTGAAATTCAACCACGGTCCCGCCGCTGTGAGCGTGACGAAATCTGCAAAAAGCCACTGACGTTACTCGTTGGGAAGGTGCAGAAAGTAGGCTGAACGCGAGTCAGAAGACCTGCCTGAAATTATAAATATTACCTTTTGGGTTCAAAAGGTAAGTCTATTTGGTTGATTAAGTAAACCAGGGTGCGATCAACCTCAGTCCTCAATTCAGAGGGATGAGGTTTTTTTTTACCGTTTTTAATTAAGAGTAACTGTTTACCCATATAGATTTGGCCAATTCATTTTAAAATTTAATGAGAGGTTTCGCCATGAAAAAAATAGTAGCCCTTTTTTGCCTCATTGCTTTTCTTAACCCGGTAAATCTTTTTGCTTTTGATTGGAAAAACCATGATTTGTCCCATCTAGTGGTGGTCACCAATCGCGATGCAGATGAATTGACCATCGTCGACATGACAACAGATGAGGTGATCGGCAAACAGAAAGTGGCACTAAACAGTCAGGCCCATATGACGGCCTTTTCTCCGGATGGCAAAAAGTTGGCCATTGCCGCTACCGCGAACAACAAAGTTGCAGTCCTGGATCTGAGTACCAACAAAGTGAGTGAAATTAATGTGGGGTCCGGTCCCGAGCATATGGATATCAGCAAAGATAATCGCTGGTTGTATGTCGGGAACATTGAAGGAGGAACGGTTTCAGCGATTGATTTGGATCAAAACCGGGAAGTAGCCCGTCTGAAAGGTTTTCGTGAACCTCATGGCGCTACCATCATGGCTTCTGGCAATAAAGTTTATATTCCCAACCGCGGCGCCCAGTTGGTAGGGATGGTGAATGTGTCTGAACAATTTTCTACCAGTGATATTCTCGTCGGATCTCTTACCGGTTTGGCCTCGTTCGACAGAGATCAAGCAGGAGCTGCCATGCACCGTGAACGATCTATACCAGTAAATGGAGTGGCGAATGTCACCCTGACCCTGGATGAAAAATTCGCTTATATCGCCACCGGTGATACAAATTCTGTGACGGTTTTAGATACCGCAACGGATAAAATAGTCCGCACTATTCCTGTCGGCTTGGACCCTTGGAGAGCGTACGCTTCCCCGGATGGAAAATATATGGTTGTTCCCAACAACGGCGATCAAACGGTCTCAGTCATTGACGCGCAATCCCACACACTCGTTGCCACCCTCTCCGGAGCGGTCGATATGACAGGAGTGAATTTTGCCAGCAACAAAGGATATGTGATCAGCCGAGGGTCGAGCCTAGTTTTAGTCTACGATTTCTCGACACTTAAAAAAACGGGTCAACTGGATATGGGTAAGAGCGCACGGCTAGAAACCGCAAGCACTTCCCCCGCTGGCAACAAAATTTATGTGGCCTCCTCCTCCAATAATTCCCTTTACGTCATTGATGTTGAGTCGGATCGCGTCAAGCAGATCAAGGATGTCGGTAATTTCCCCTGGGGAGTCAGCATTTACAAGGGGCAGAATTACTGCCATTGATTGAGATGCCCTTTTGGCCTGGTCCGTTTTTGGGTGATCGCCGGATGGGCCAATATGAAATTGTCGAATCAGGAAAATGAACATGGATGAAACTGCGGCTCTGCCCGACAATTATGCCATATGTATCGCAGGCCATGGAAGCCGCGATAAGGAAGGCATTCAGGAATTTTTGACCTTGTCCTCAAAGTTCAAGGAAAGAGAGCCTCATAGAATTGTGGAATGCGGCTTTCTGGAGTTTGCAAAACCTACGATCGACGAAGCCATTAGTAAATGTGTGCAGGATGGGATCAACAATATTGTTGTGATTCCGGGGGTGTTGATGGCTGCGGGTCACGCCAAGAATGATATGCCCAGTGAAGTCCTGTCCATGGCTCGAAAATTTCCTGCCATGAATATTCAATATGGTCGCCCTCTGGATATCCATCCAAAAGTTTTAAAAGTTTGCGCTGACCGCATTGAATCGGCCGAAAACTCCTCCGCGCAAAAAACTCTGCGTTCCGACACTTTGCTCATGACAGTGGGACGCGGTAGCAGTGACCCGGATTCCAATTCCAATATCGCCAAAGTCTCCCGGATGTTGTGGGAGGGAATGGGGTTTGGCTGGTCAGAAACAAGCTTCATTGGGATCACACAGCCTCTGTTGCCAGACGCTCTGGATAAAGTCGTTAAAATGGGATTCAAACGCATTATCGTCTTTCCCTTTTTCCTTTTCACAGGCGTGTTAGTAAAAAGGATTTTTTCCATAACCGGTGATTTTCAGAAAAAATACCCGGGCACGGAATTTCTGAAAGCTCCTTATCTGAACTATGATGATTTGATCGTCGATGTTTTCATGGAAAGAGCCCGGGAAATTCCTTTTGGCCTGCAGGATATGAATTGCCAGCTTTGTAAATACCGCGAGCAGGTGATAGGTTTCGAGGATCAGGTGGGGCAACCCCAGGTAGGCCATCATCACCATGTTCGGGGTATTGATGGCCATCATTTGGACCATGAACATCATAGTCATTCAGACCATGAGCACTAAACGGTTTGATTAAGAAATGAGATACTTTAATGCCCACCTACCAACCACATCCTATTGAAGCAAAAAGTTATGAAATCATAGATGGATTGGTGGATTTTTCATGCTACCCCGAGGCGCACAGGGAAATTTTCAAACGCGTCATTCACACGACCGGGGATACCGAATTTATCAAGGGATTAAAAATTTCAGAAGGCGCCATTCAATCTGCGGTTAAGGCCATTTCTAATAATGCTTTGATATGGACAGATGTGACCATGGTGCAGACTGGTTTGAAGAGAGACCTTCTGAAAAAGCTGAACTTGAAAACCTGCTGCATGATTCATGATCCGGAAACCTTTCAGAAGGCGGAAGCCGAAAATACCACAAGGGCGGTAGCAGGCTTGCGGCGTTTCATTGAGCAAAAGGTAGATTCCCCTAAAATCCTGATCATCGGGGATGCCCCCACGGCCCTTCAGGAGGCAGTCGACCTTGCCCTGAACGACCAACTTGGTGCTGATTTGATCATTGGAATTCCGGTAGGTTTTGTGGGAACAGAAGCCAGCAAGGATTCATTGAGCCGGCAAAATAAAATCTCATTCATTACTAATGCGGGAACCCGTGGCGGTTCCACAGTCGCCGCCTCAATTTTTAATGCCTTAATGATCTGGACTCTCAACGAAAAGGCTTGAGGAGATTTGCATGTCAGCCCCTTTCATTGATTTAACCATCCCGGCTTCAAACGGAATGGCACGAGGCATCACGACGGGTAGCTGTGCTACGGCGGCAGCCAGATCAGCACTCGAATTCTTGATTTTTAATTCTGAAAAACAACAGATAGAGATTGATTTACCTTCGGGAGAAAAATTACGGGTTCCAGTAAATTTTTGCCGTAAAACGAAACGAGGGGCGATGGCGCAGGTGACCAAGAACGCAGGCGATGACCCAGATGTAACAGACAAATGCAAGGTGGAAGTGGAGGTGAAGCCTAGTGAGAAGAACAATGGGATTCATTTTTATGCGGGAGATGGCGTCGGAACTATTACCGAAGATGGACTCCAGATTCCCAAGGGGGAACCGGCAATCAATCCCATTCCCAGAAGCATGATCCGCCAAAATCTGGAGCATATTCTTAAAGACCCAGCAACTCCTGAGGCATGGAGAGATTGCGGTTGGAATGTGGTGGTCAGTGTTCCCGGCGGAAAAGATATTGCCCTAAAGACCTTTAACCCGAGATTGGGAATTGAGGGTGGGATTTCCATCCTTGGTACAACGGGCATTGTTGAACCCATGTCTCTCAGCGCGTGGAAAGCCTCCGTCGAAATTTATATTGATGTGGCGCTGGCTACGCAATCAGAATTTATTGTATTCAGCCCAGGGCGATGGGGACAGAAATTTTTTCACCAGGAGAGAGGTATCCCGCTAAACCGCATATGCCTGGTTTCAAATTTTATCGGATTCGCATTGGATCATTTAAAGCAACATTACAATTCAGAAAAAAATCAGGTAAAAACCCTGGTCCTGGCCGGTCATCCGGGGAAATTGGCAAAAGTGATTGAGGGCCATTGGAACACCCACTCCAGCGAATCCCCCTCCGCACTTCCTGCAATATTAAAAATTGCGGAAAATATTTTTCCAACGGACATGAAAGAAATATTGCTATCATCGAGAACGGTGGAGCATTTGATACAACTCAGTAAAAGCAATCAAATAAGCGATATTTTATTTCAAGTGGTGGCCGAAGAAATATCGAGAACCGTTTCCAAGTATCTGGGGAAAGCCATTCAGGTGGAGGTCTTGTTGGCAGACTTTAAGGGCAACTTGATCGGGCAGGCGGCAACTCATGACTGATCATTGTGGAACATTTATCGGCATCGGTGTTGGACCGGGCCCTGCGGAATACATCACCATTAAAAGCCTCAATGCCTTGATGGGGGCTGACAAGGTTTTGGTTCCCCGTGCCAAGGGAGCCAAGGACTCCGTGGCTTTAGCCTGCATAAAGGATATTGATGTCCCTCGCGAGAAAATTGAATTTCTCGACTATCCCATGTCCAACGATGAGAATTTACTCAATTCCATTTACCGGGATATTGCCGAAAAGATTATTGCGAATCTGAAGAAAAAACTGAACCTTGTTTATATTACCATTGGGGATCCCTATATTTACTCCACTTACTCTTATACCGTCCATGCCTTGAAGAAAATGATGCCGGATATTTCCATTTCAACTTATCCAGGAATAAGTTCCTTTCAGGCATTATCCGCCGCTCTCGATTTTCCCCTGGCCCAAGGTAAGGAAAAAATTCTGATTCTCCCCTGCCCCGAAACCCCAGCAGAGTTAAAAGAGCAAATTGAGAGAAACGAAAATATTGTCTTGATGAAAATCGGGGACCGCTTTGATTGGGTTCGTGAATTATTAAAGGAAATGGATATTTTGAAAAATTGTGTCCTGGGAAAAAGGATTGGCTTGGATAATGAAATCTTGTCCTGTGACCTTACAGGGTTAAATGGAGACGACAAACCCGGTTATTTATCCGTAATGCATATCCGAAAAACTCCCCTCTCAGGGAGAAATGGGCAATGAAGGTCTATTTTATAGGAGCGGGCCCGGGGGATGTTGGACTGATGACCATAAAGGGGAACCGGCGGTTGCATTCCTGTCCCACTGTCATGTATGCAGGTTCGCTGATCAATCCGCAAATTTTATCTGCCCTTCCCAAATCTACACGGATTCACGACACTTCAAAATTAGACCTTGAACAACAAGTAGCCATATACAGTGAAGCCAAAGACGCGAATCAAGATGTCACCCGATTGCAAAGTGGAGATTTGTCTATATATGGAGCGATTGCGGAACAAATGCGGGCTCTTGACAACCTTGACATTAAGTATGAAGTGGTCCCCGGCGTCTCATCAGTGGCCGCGAGTGCTGCAACTTTGAAAAGTGAACTGACACTTCCGGAAATTTCACAAACCGTCATTCTCTCCAGGGTCAGCGGAAGGACCCAGGTTCCCCCTGATGAGGACCTTGAAAAACTGGCTTCTCATAAATGTACCTTGTGCCTTTTCTTGTCTATCCACAAAATTAAAGACGTTGTCAAAAAGCTCTCCATCCATTACCCACCGGAAACTCCGGTCATCGTGGTCTACAAAGCAAGCTGGGAGGATGAAAAAATTATAAAGGGAGACCTCCAGACCATTGCCGACAAGGTAAAAGAAGAAGGAATCCGTTTGACAGCCCTAATTCTGGTGGGCGCAGTTTTTAACTCTAAAGACTTCGAAGATTCCCGTTTATATTCAAAGGAATATTCTCATCTCTTTCGGAATAAAAATGTCAGCAAATAATAGAATCGCAATTGTTGTCATTCGCTCTGAAGGTTTAGAAGTTGCCCGGAAACTTCGACAGGCCTGCCCTTCCTGGGATATTTGGGCACCAGAAACTTCAGGCATCGAACAGGGCGAGAAGGCCTATAACTCAAAATTCAAAGACTGGCTGAGCGAAAATTTCCAGAACTACGAAGGCTTTGTCTGCATCATGGCCGCCGGAATTGTGGTCCGTGCATTGAGCACAATGATTCCGGATAAACGGACCGGGCCAGGAGTGGTGGTTTGTGATGAGTTTGGCCGCCATGCAATATCCCTCCTTGGAGGGCATGAAGGCGGCGCCAATGAATTGGCTCATGAAGTGGCTAGCAAGACAGGTTCTGTTCCCACCATCACTACGGGAACTGAATCCATGAAAAACTATATTCTGGGCGTGGGTTGCAGGAAAAATGCGGATTATGAGTCTCTAAAAGGACTCGTTCTCGAAGTCCTTAAAAATGCCAAAGTCTCTCCTGATCGAATTAGGCTGATCACCACCATTGACCTAAAAGAGAAAGAACCCTGCATTCTAGAATTATCAGATGAATTTGCCTGGCCCTTGTTAATTTTTTCCAAAAATGAAATTAATGCCACTAAAATTCAAGTTTCACCTTCTAGTTTTGTTGAAGAAAATATTGGTGTGCCCGGTGTCTGTGAACCAACGGCCTTGATGGCTTCTCATTTTGGGGAGTTGGTCGTTCCCAAAACCACAGAAAACGGCTGTGCGGTGGCTCTTGTACAGGAGCCGGAAATCAAAGGCCGGAGACCATAAGCCAATGGGCAGACTCTATTTAGTTTCTATTGGTCCGGGAGCGCTCGATATGATCACTCCCCGCGCCTCTGAAGCCTTAAAAAAATGCCAAATAATAATTGGCCATCAACTATACCTGGACTTAATTCAAACTCTGATTCCGGGTAAAAGTCAAATCGCAACCCCATGGGGAAGCGAAATCGAAAGAGTTGATCTCGCAATTCAAAAAACTGCAGAAGGAAATAATGTCAGCCTTATTTCCAGCGGAGACATAGGAGTCTATGGACTGGGTGGCCTCGCTCTGGAAAGACTTGGGGAAAATGATTTGGCCATCGACTATGAAATCATCCCAGGGGTAACCTCGGCAAATGCGTGTGCGTCCATATTAGGAGCGCCCTTGGCCCATGATTTTTTGACATTATCTCTTTCCGATTTACTGGTTTCAAGAGAAACAATTTTAGAAAGGGCCGAGCATGCCGGAAAAGGGGGCTTTGTTTCTGTCCTTTATAATGTTCAGAGTCCGAAGAGAAAAGAGTTGGTGTATGAGGTGCTGGACCAGTTCAAACCTCATCGGGCAGCCCAGACACCTTGCGGGGTGGTTTCGAACGCTTTCCGGCCGGACGAAAAAAGTAATATTGTGATTTTTCAGGACCTGTTCTCGATGCAGTTCGACATGCTGACAACCCTTGTTCTGGGAAATGATGCAACACGGGTAGTAAAGAACAAACTGGTCACACAGCGAGGTTATTCTTTTAAAAATGCTTAGGGAAAATAAAATGCTCTGGCTATTCTCTGGAACCTCAGATGGAAATAAAATTGCTCAGGATCTAATTTCCCAAAAATGCCATCTAAAAGTATTTGTAGCTACCCAATATGGAAGAAAAGTCGCCGCCGAAACTTTACCACAACAGGTTATAGAAACAGGAAGAATGAATGAGAGTGAAATTTTTCAGCGTGCAGAACTGGAGGCCCCCGAAAAGGTGATTGATGCGACCCATCCCTTTGCATTGGAAATCAGCAAGAACCTGATGGAGTTCTGTCAGGCCCGCCAGATCCCTTATATCCGCTATGAACGACCGGAAGAACCTATGGACGGAGAAAATATCCATATTGTGAATGACATGGAACAGGCATCGGAAAAAGCCAAAATCATGGGAAAACACATTTTATTGACGGTGGGTTCCAAAAATATTGAACCTTTTCTCGGCGAAAACTTTCAAGGTCGAATCTATATCAGAATGCTCCCTGACCCACCATTGATTCAACATTTATTGTCGAAAGGAGTCCCTCCTGATAGAATTATCGCAATCCAGGGTCCGTTCAGCATTTCAATGAACCGGGCGATGATGGTTGATTTTTCCATCGATTGTCTGGTCACCAAATCTTCGGGGAAAGAAGGCGGGGTACCCCAAAAGATTGCTGCCGCAAAGGAACTGGGAATATCCGTTATTGTTATTAAACGACCAGAAATAAAGTATCCCTTATTATTTAGTGACAGGGATGAAGTGGTAAAACACATCAACAACTCTTAGCGAGGCAGGAACTTAAAAATGATTTATGCTGTGGGGATTGGGCCAGGCGACCCGGACATGTTGCCCCATAAGACCGTATTATTATTGCAAGAGGCGGATGTTATTTCCGGCTTTGATACAGTTTTAAACCTGGCTGAAAAACACTTTAATCCCAATGCGACTCGGATATCGATGGGCTACAAAGACCAAAGTGAAAAACTTGGCCAAGTGGGAAAATTATCTAGAGAAGGTAAAACATGTGTGGTTTGCTTTATGGGTGATGTCAATTTTTCCGGATATGAATACCTGGAAAGAATAAATAATGATTGCCATGAACCCAACCCTGTAATCATTCCGGGAATCAGCTCTGCCCAGATAGCAGCTTCCAGGACTTTGACAGCCTTTGAAACCAGCGTGTTCCTGACATTTCATAAGCGGGGAGATATTTCCAAAGATAAGGAATTTTTAGTTTCCGCGCTCAAGCTGGGCAAATCAGCAATCGTCATCCCTCTGCCATGGGATTTTATGCCGGCAGAAATCAGTCACTACCTGATCGAGCAAGGGATTCCGTCCCAGACTAAAGTAAATATTTTTGAACATCTGACCTGGCCCGAAGAAAAAGCCTATAGTAGAACACTGGATAATTGTACAGAAAAATTCTCTGACGTTTCTATAATGGTCATTTCTTCCATAAACGCACAATCCTGAAAGTAATTAAAATGGTGACAACTAAAATTAACAGGTGCCTATGACTACCCCCTATTTCCCGTTTTCTGCCATCGTTGGACAGGAAAAATTAAAAGAAGCCCTGGTGCTAAACGCTGTCAATCCCTCCATTGGCGGAGTATTGATTTTTGGACAAAAAGGAACAGCAAAATCAACTGCAGTGCGGGGTTTAAAAAACATATTGGGATTGATCTCCTCCAAGAAGAAGGATGTTCCTTTGGTAGAACTTCCCCTGTCAGCCACGGAAGAAATGATCGTGGGAACCATGAACATACCCAATACCCTGAAATCCGAACAAATTCAGATTGAATACGGTCTGCTGCATAAAGCAAATAACGGAATCATTTACATCGATGAAGTGAATCTGCTGGAGGACCATCTGGTGGATGTGATTTTGGATGCTGCCGCGATGGGAGTCAATAGAATTGAAAGAGAAGGAATCAGCCATGAGCACCCGGCAAACTTCATCCTCATAGGAACCATGAATCCTGAAGAAGGAGAATTGCGCCCACAACTTTTGGATCGGTTCGGAATATCCGCAAAAATCAGAACAGAAACAGAGGTGGGTATAAGGAAGGAAATTGTTAGCCGTAGACTGGCATGGGAAGAAGAAAAGCAAGGCTTCACAAAAAAATGGCAGCAAGATGAAAACTGCATGGGTGAGTCGATTGAAAAAGCCAAGCAGCTTCTGCCCAAGGTAGTCTTGAGCGAAAAGTATTTGGAGTTGGCCATAAACCTTACGTTGCAAGCCAATGTGGAGGGCCACCGGGCCGACATTATTATATCCAAAACGGCTAAAACCCTGGCCGCCTTAGCGGGGAGACTGGAAGTCAATGAGGACGATATCTATCGTGCTGCCGAGTATGCTCTGAACCATCGCACGGATTCTATTCCCACTCCTCCATCAAATGAATCTCCGGATAAGAAGACGGAAACACCCGCTCAGAATGAAACCAACAAAACCCAGTCTGGCAACAAACCTCAATCGTTCCAGACCGAGCAATCCCCGGCCACTCAAAATTTTGAGACTCTCGATATCATTACAAATGCTGCTCAAAATAATGTAGCAGGGAGAACCATGGATAGAAAACAAAAGGTTCGGCGGGGTAAAGTAATTGGCTCTATGGATTCGAACACACAAGCAGCAAACCTGTCTGAAATCGCCTTTTTCCCTACCCTTCTAAAGGGAATTCGAAGAGGAAAAAAGAAACTTTCTGATATTGCTCCCGACGATCTCCGTTTCAAGCGAAGAATTTCAGGCAGGAAAGAGCTGCATGTTCTTGTTGTGGACACCTCAGCATCCATGGGAACCTTACAACGCCTTTCCTATGCAAAGGGTCTGATGCAAAGGATCCTCAAGAATGATTATCAAAAGAAAAATTATGTCGCTGTTGTCGGAACTCTGGGGGACCGCGCCAACGTGGTGTTAAAACCCACACGCAATTTTTTTCAGATAGATCAGGTCATGGATTCCATCAAGGCAAAAGGGAAGACCCCCTTACTGCATGCTATTGACAGCGCCTTGAATCTTGTTGAAAGCTTCCACAGGCAAAACAAATTCCTGACAAATTTACTTGTAATTATATCCGACGGGAAACTGAACGTCCCCTTCCAAAAATCAGTCAGCGAAGATTTACAAGGTCTGGGAAAGCGTATCAAGAAACTTAATTTGAACAATTTTATTGTCGATTCTAATCAAAAATTCAACCGTTCCTTTCTGTTACAAAAAATGGTCAGCATTTTTGATGGCCGATATATGGTTATGGAAGACACCCTTCTTCAAGGAAAGATTTCTCTTTGAATCTTTATATTTAAAAAATGGCAGTATACTTTTTTGTATCCGTTTCATCGGATTTGCATCTCTTCTCCGAGAATATCGATGAGATTAAAGCTCTAGGAATTGAGGCACACGTCAACTACCTCTCAGAGTTTTCCCAGTATGAGTCGCGGTTGAGTTCAAAGGATGTTGTTGTTTCAAGAAATTTTGGCGGACTTTCTTTTCAAGGCGAGATATTGACGCGCATCAATTCCGTTGCCAAAAAGAACCGCATCCCCTTTCTCTGCCTTCCCAGTTTCAAGAATGATGATCCATCAGTACTCGCCCTATCCACCGCCCCTCTTGATATTTGCAACCAGCTCCTTTCCTATTACGAATCGTTTTCGTTCCCGAACCTGAAGGAATCGCTGAAGTATTTGAGTGACCTGTATCTCGGAACATCTTTGGGATGGGTTGAACCTGAGGTTTGTCCTGAATTTGGTCTGCTTCCTGGATACGAGGACATCCTTTCAAAGTTAAAGTCGGATAAATCCAGGAAAAAAGTAATAGCCATTCTTTTTTACCGGGCCCATTTTCTTGCAGATGATTTTGAGCCTATCCAAATGGCCATCGACTCCATTGAAAATTCCGGATCCGTGGCCCTGCCCATTTACTGCAGTATGATGAAGCAATCAGACGGAGAGACACACCCAATTGAAAAAATTCTAAAGAATGATCAAGAGGGATACATCGCAGATGTGGTGATCGATTGTCTTTCCTATGCAACAGCTAATTTATCCACCACCGGAAATATAGTGAAGGGCGATAAAGATTCCGATGGCCTGTTCGTAAAATTAAATTGCCCAGTTCTTCACGCCCTTTACAGCTCAGAATCTGAAAGCGCTTGGCTCCAAAACCCTAAAGGGATGAACCCTCGTGACATGGCCATGAAGGTGGTCATGCCGGAATTTGACGGGAAAATCATCGCCCACCCCATTGGGTTTGTGGAGCAAGCACATAAAAATGGTAAAACCGTACCTTTATATAAAGGCAATTCTGAACGCATTGAACGATTGGTTTCCCTGGCCAACAACTTTGCTGAATTAGCTTTCAAGGACAATAAAGATAAACGGATAGCTATTATCCTGACAAATTATCCCACTCAGAATGCCCGGATCGGCAACGCAGTCGGACTAGACACTCCCGCATCCCTGATCCGTGTCCTGAATGAGCTTAAAAATAATGGGTACGACATCGATAGCATTCCCGAAACCGGTGATGACCTGATCCATTCTCTTATCGATCAGGTCACCTACGACACTGAATTTCTAACGGAAACCCAAATTGAGTTAGCTCCCGCGCAAGTGGATTCAAAAGACTACAAAGATTGGCATGGATCTTTCCCCAAAAAAAACCAATCGGAAATGGAAAAGGACTGGGGACAACCTCCTGGTAATGTCTACACCCACAAGGGAAAATTTTATTTGCCGGGATTATTTTTTAAAAATGTGTTTGTAGGCATTCAGCCCCCACGCGGATTCGGGGAGAACCCTGTCGCAATTTATCATAGTCCGGAAATTGTTCCCACTCATCACTATCTGGCCTTTTACCGCTGGCTTAAAGAGGGCTTTAATGCTGATGCTGTCATTCACATCGGTAAACATGGGAACCTGGAATGGTTGCCTGGGAAATCTGTAGCCCTCGCAGAAACCTGTTATCCAGACCTTGCCATTTTTGACCTCCCCTTCTTTTATTATTTTATTATCAATAATCCCGGTGAGGGCTCGCAGGCGAAACGCAGGACAAATTCAGTACTGATCGACCACATGGTCCCGCCTATGACAAGGGCCGATCTTTATGATGATCTGGCGCGGATAGAACAATTGATTGAAGAGTGGACATATATTCAAAGCGTTGATCCCGACAAGGTTGAAATTGTTCAAAATCAGATATGGGAACTTTGCGAATCCACTCACATCAATCATGACCTTGGGTTTGATTCTCCCCCTGAACATTTCAAAGAGTATCGAAAGGCCATTAACGGTTTTCTGTGCGAAATTGGTAATACCCAGATTCGGGAAGGCCTGCACATACTGGGCGATATTCCCGAGAGGGATCAACTCATCAACCTGTTTGTCAGTTTGGCACGTATTGATACTCCTCCCTACAAAGGCACGCAGTCTTGCTTTATGGAGGTTTGCGCCATAAAGGATACCTCTTATTTCATCAACCAAGCTGAGGAATTGAATTGTAAAATTCCCGCAGCCATTCTGAAATTTTACGGAAAACCTGTTGAATCGCGGGGTGATTTATTACAGATGTTCGACATCCTCTCCTTCGCGATTATCGATCATTGCCTCAAAAATAATATCCACACGCAGGAACTCATTGACGCCGAGATCGAATCATTATTGAGCGTTCCAATCCCCGACCTGGCCAACACGATCCATTTTCTATTAAAGGATATCTACCCAAAGTTGAAACAGGTCGATGAGGAGATCATTCACCTCATGGAAGCATTAAAGGGAGAATTTGTTGAACCGGGGCCTTCGGGAGCCCCCACAAGGGGGATGGCCACCATTCTTCCGACCGGGAGAAATTTTTATTCCGTCGATATTCATTCCTTGCCCACGACGACTTCGTGGATCATGGGGAAAAAACTGGCTGAAGCTCTATTGAAGCGATATGAAATGGAATCGGGGAAATTTCCTGAATCCGTGGCGATGATTCTTTGGGGAACATCCAATATGAGAACCAAGGGCGATGACATTGCACAAATCTTTTACTTGTTGGGGGTCAAACCGGTCTGGAAACCGGAAAATAAGAGGGTCATCGTGGTTGAACCCATTCCGTTAGATGAATTGAAACGACCCAGGGTGGATGTATGCATTCGTATCAGTGGGTTTTTCCGAGATGCGTTTCCAAACCTGGTTGAATTGATGGACAAAGCAATAAATTTAGTTGCCCAACTTGACGAGCCTGTAGAAATGAACTTTGTGAGAAAACATTATCTGGAATCCAATTCCAAAAATATATTTCGTATTTTTGGCGCCGCACCGGGAAGATATGGGACAGGCATTCTTGAAGCCATCAATTCAAAAAACTGGGAAACCAAGCAGGACCTGGCAGACATCTTTGTGAATTGGAGCGGCTTCGCTTACACAACCAATGAATATGGCATAGAAAAAAAAGAGGAATTCAAACAACAACTCTCGCGAATGGATGTTGTCTCCCAGAACCAGGACAACAGGGAGCATGACATTTTTGATTCCGATGATTACCTCCAGTTTCACGGTGGATTGATCAATGCCGTCAACCAAATAAAATCCAGCCAGGGTAAGGGAAAGGTCCGGGAATATTTCGGCGACTCCTCCAATCCTGCCGCAGTGAAAATCAAGAGTTTGAAGGAAGAAGTCCGCCAGGTCTACAGGGCTCGTGTCGTGAATCCGAAATGGATTAACGCCATGAAACAACATGGCTACAAAGGGGGGCTGGAAATGGCGGCAACCCTGGATTACATGTTCGGCTACGACGCGACAACGGATGTCATTGACGACCACATGTATGAAGGTGTTTCGGAGAAATATCTCATTGACCCTGATACCCAGGAGTTTCTAAGAGAAAAAAATCCGTGGGCTATTCGTGCAATGGGAGAAAGATTGCTCGAAGCAGCTAATCGAGGCCTATGGGAAAACCCAGATCCCGACAGATTGCTTGATATTGAATCCCTTGTTGCCTCTGTGGAAGGGGATACCGAACAAGATCTTTAATCGAAAGTTAATAAAAGGAAACCTTTGCCTAACAAATCCAAATTCTTACCCGGTTTAGTAATAGCCGGAACCCATAGCTCCGTGGGGAAGTCCTCGGTAGCCATTGGTTTAATGCGGTTATTAAAAAATAAAGGGTGGAGAATAAGGCCGTTCAAGGTCGGCCCTGATTATATCGATCCCGGCCACCATAAAAGAGCGTGCGACGAGCCGAGTTATAACCTGGATACTGTCATGTGCACCCCGAAATACGTCAAGGACTTGTTTGGCGATATTATGAATGAGGGGGATATCGCAATCGTTGAAGGAGTGATGGGACTGCATGACGGCGCATCGCCTAAAACCGAAAAAGGTTCCACCGCAGAGGTCGCTAAATTGCTTGATCTTCCCGTCCTGCTTGTCATTGACGGTAGAGCCATGGCCCGATCCTCAGCGGCTCTGGTCATGGGATATATGCAGCTTGACCCAAAGCTGAATCTGATCGGCATCATCGCCAACAACATTAACAGCCCCAGGCATGCAGAGTTCATAAAAAATGCAATCGAGCACCACACGTCCGCAAAGCTTCTTGCCTGCCTGCCAACCTCTTCAGACTTGAGCATACCCAGCCGTCACTTGGGACTGCATCAGGGTATTGAGCAAAAACAGGACATCTATCAGAAATGGGCAAAGCATGTTGAGTCCCATATCGATCTAAAACTATTTTTAAAACTATTCAAATTAAAAAAACCATCGCGGTCAGCCTCCAATGCCAGGTCAGAGCCTAAGCGCTGGAGAACAAAGTCCAGGCCCTGCACATTTAATATTGCCGTGGCCAAAGACGAGGCGTTTCAGTTCATTTACCAGGACACTTTGGACTTTTTGACTCATCAGGGTTTTAAAATTTCCTTTTTTTCGCCTCTCCGTGATCCCCATTTGCCAGAAAATATGGACGGTTATTATTTTCCAGGGGGCTATCCGGAATTACGCGCGGAATCTTTAAACAAAAATCGTTCGCTTTTAAGGGACATCAAAAAGGCCGGATCAGCAGGGAAAATGATTATAGGAGAATGCGGTGGACTCATGTATCTGGGGAAACACCTTACCAACCACAAGGGCAAGAAAATACCGATGGTGGGCCTGTTCGACTTTTCCACATCTCTGAAAGTCAGAAAATTGTCGTTGGGCTACCGAAAACTAGTCAAAGCCTCAGCCAACAACAAAAAACTAATCCTCCACGGACACGAATTCCATTACTCCACCTTCACGATTAATAATGAACGGCCAAAATGGAATAGCATTCATCCTAAAAATGGGGCGGTTTTAAAAGATGGCTTTACCACCAAAAACTGCCACTCTTTTTATACGCATATTTACTGGGCGTCCAATAAAGAGTGGCTGAATCATTTAATGGAATCGTATTCATGAGAAAACCTTCAGGAGCAGACCCGAGAAAACGCAAAGGACTAATCATTGTCAACACTGGAGATGGAAAGGGGAAGTCCACCGCCTCATTCGGCCTGGCCATTCGCGCGGCGGGAAACAAGATGAATGTATTCATCATGCAGTTCATGAAGGGGCAATGGAAAGCTGGCGAACGAAAATCTTTCGAAAAACTGGCCCCTTATGTTGAGTTTGTTGCTATGGGAGATGGATTTACCTGGGACACAAATGATATCGAGCAGGATAAAGCCACCGCCCGCAAGGCCTTTGAAATCGCCAAAGAAAAACTCTTCAGCAGCAAGTATCAAATGGTCATTTTTGAGGAAATCAATTACGTTCTTCACTATCAGTTTTTTCCAGAGGAAGAGTTTTTGGAAACATTGCGTAACAAACCTGAATCGGTTCATGTTGTTTGCTCAGGAAGAAATGCGTCCGAAAAATTGATAGAAATGGCCGATCTTGTGACAGAAATGAAGATGATCAAACACCCTTTCAAAGAACAGGGAATTCCTGCTCAAAAGGGCATTGAATTTTAATCTATTAAAATGCGTGCGACTTGAATTTTTTATCCGCCATTGGTTTTTTAACCACGATACCCATACCTGCCTGGGCGATCCGCAGCGATGGCAGGCAGGTTCTATACTTTCCTCTGGTCGGCCTGTTCATAGGGTGCCTGCTCTGTGGTGTAGACCAACTGCTGAATCTGGCAGATTACTCTGAACTTCGTATAATCGGAGATGTGTTATTTTTAGCCGTTATATCCGGCGCCTTGCATTTGGATGGATTGGCCGATACCGCAGACGGTTTTTTCTCCCACCGGCCCAGGGAACAAATACTGCAAATCATGAAGGATTCCCGCATCGGAGTAATGGGAGTCCTGGCGCTGTTGTTTTGCATTCTCTTGAAACTCGCAGGAGTGGCTGGGATAATCCATTCAGAATCATTAATATGGCTGGTCCTGGCACCGGCTCTGGGCCGAACCGCTCAAGTCATGGGGCTGGTTTTAGTTGGCCATGTGCCCTCAGAAAAGACGCTGGCGGAACAATTTTATCAGCGGGGAAGCCTTTTTCTTTTAATTTTTTGTCCGCTCCCCTTCGCAATCTTGTTTTATATAAACTGGGCCTTGGCCTTGGCAAGCCTAATCATATTTGCCATTCTACTCGCTGGCTTGCTATTATTTTTTAAAAACAAAATTGGGGGCATTACAGGAGACACTCTTGGTGCCGCAACAGAAATTATAGAAACCGTATTTTTATTAATCGGTGGAATGGGCGCTTCGATATTTTAAGAAGACCATTACTAATACAGGATGATTTTATGTCTGGAAAAACTATTTTGGTCACAGGTGGAAGCCGGAGTGGTAAAAGCCGTCATGCTCTCCAATTAACCAAGAATATTAATGCCGCGAAAATATTTTTGGCCACCGCAGAGCCTCTCGACGACGAAATGGCTGAAAGAATCAAAAAACACCAGGATGAGCGCGGCAAGGAATGGACCACTATTGAAGAACCTCTTGATCCAGCAAGTGTATTAAGGGATAAAGGAAACCAGCCCGGTTTCATAATTCTCGACTGCGTCACTTTATGGTTGAGTAATATGGTCATGAAAAACATGGCGCGGCAAACCATACTGGAACGGGTCCATGAATTTATCAGCGTATGCAAAAACTGCACGAGCCATATCATTGTCATCACCAATGAGCTGGGTTCAGGAATTGTTCCTCTTGAACCTTCTGCAAGAGCATTTCGCGATATCGCAGGCGAAACCAACCAAATTCTCGCATCTGAATTCGATGAAGTGATCAGCATGGTGTCAGGAATTCCCGTCACTATAAAAACATCCAAAAAAACCCGCGGCACAGACCAAGCCAAGGATAAGAACCCTGAGCATGAGTTTTCGCCAGGAAAAAAGCAGGGACTCTATGAGGCCATATACAAGCGCCGCGATGTGCGCCACTTCATCCCCAAACCAGTTGATCCTGAAAAATTGGGCCGGGTTTTAGATGCAGCCCATCACGCCGGTTCCGTAGGATATATGCAACCTTGGAATTTTCTGGTGATCACCGATCCAGAAGTAAAAAACAAAATCGTCCTGAACTTTAAGACTGCCAATGAAGAGGCAGCACAAAAATTCAGTGGCGACCAACAAAAACTTTACAACTCCCTCAAGCTGGAAGGCATCCAGGATGCCGCAGTCAATATTTGTGTGACCTGCGACCGCACACGTTTTGGACCCAATGTTTTGGGAAGAAATACGGTTTTTGAAACAGACCTTTTCAGTACCTGTTGTGCAGTGCAAAACCTCTGGCTTGCAGCCCGTGCAGAAGGGCTCGCGGTAGGCTGGGTGAGCATTTTATCCAATGACCAGTTAAAGGAAGATTTAGATATTCCCGATCATATTCAGCCGGTGGCTTATTTATGCGTCGGCCATACTGAGTCATTTTACCCCAAACCCATGCTGGAAACAGCAGGTTGGGCCCAGCGACTGCCTGTTGAAAAATTGATTTACTATAATAAATGGCAGGGACCATCTACAGACTTTAAGGTTCATTTTCCTGACCCTACAAAAAATGATTGAAAATAAAAAGCCAGAAAAATTACAAGTGCCGAATTTCGCCTACCCCGCGCACGGTGGAGACCCGCGCACTATGGCTCAAATTGCCGGGATTGACCCGGACAAGCTCATTGATTTCAGCGCCAGCATTAACCCTATATCCCCTCCCGGTTGCGTGTCACAATTATTACTGGAAACACCACGACTCTTGAGAGAGTATCCGGACCCCCACTGCTCCATAATTACAAAAAATATTTCTGCAGCCACAGGAGCCCCTGAAGACTGGATCCGTGTGACCAATGGTTCCACCGAAATGATTTATCTCCTGCCCCATTTGCTCAATAAAGGGCAGGAGGTTGCCATCCTTGACCCGTGTTTCTCAGAATATGATAAAGCGTTTACGGCATTTGGCGTTCAGCCCCGTTCGGTTCCATTAAAAGCCGAAACAGGATTTCAAGCCGATCCTTCCCTGCTATTTTCTCAACTAGATAGCATCCAGCAACTCGGGGCCATTGTTTTTGGAAATCCTACTAGTCCTACAGGAAAACTCTATAGTGACTTCCTGCCTCATCTGCAGGGATATTGCAAGGAGCGTAATGTTATTTTAATCATTGATGAAGCTTTTATCGATTTTTCTTCTCCCGATAACTCTGCCTGGAATTTGTTGAAGAAGAACTCAAACCTGATTCTGATTCGATCCCTGACCAAGTTTTACTCTCTTCCTGGACTTAGAATTGGTTACGGAATCCTGCATCCGAAAAAAATCCTAAAAATTGCTCCCCATCAATACCCCTGGTCGGTGAACGCTTTGGCCCAGGCCGTTGGCGCTGAAGTCATTTCAGATAGATCTTTCCAGGAAAAGACGCGTGATTGGACCCTCCGTGAAAGAAGTTTCATGTTTCAGGCATTAACCTCTATCCGCCAAATCGAAATTTTTCCTTCCGATGCCAACTTTTTCTTAATCCGCATTCGAGGCAATGGCGCGCCTGCCGGTCTATATCAACATTTATTATCTCAGTCTCTCCTGATAAGAAACTGTGGTAATTTCAAGGGGCTTGACGAAAGTTTTTTTCGGATTTCATTAAGAGAGCGGGAAGAAAACCAGAAACTGGTGGATTCAATTTCTGAGTATTTCTCATCCTGCAAGACTTAAAAAAATGAGCCTGACGTTTCAAATCGTCATCGCTTTCATCGCCGACCTGATACTTGGAGATCCTAAAGGCTATCCTCATCCAGTAAAAGTCATCGCGCGCCTGGCCCATAGTATCGAAGAGGTTTCCCGTAAATTTTTGTCCAGCCCAAAATTGGCTGGGATCATCACAGTCCTTACCGTTATCGCAGCCTCTTTTTTAACAGTATGGCTAATTATTCGCGGATTGAACTATATTCATCCATGGCTGGGTTTGACCGCTTCGATTTTTTTCATTTATACCACCCTGTCCGTTCGAAGCCTCTTTGAAGAAAGCCGCCCAGTATTGCAATACCTTAAGGAAGCCAATCTCATTAAGGCCCGGGAAAGCCTGTCAAATATTGTCGGCCGCGACACCGCCCATCTAGAGGAACACGAAATCGTAAGAGCCACTGTGGAAACGGTTGCTGAAAGTACTGTAGATGGAATCATCGCCCCTTTATTTTTCGCTGTGCTAGGTGGAGCTCCATTGGCGATCACTTACAAGGCCATCAATACCATGGATTCGTTATTTGGCTATAAAAATGAAACTTACCGGGACTTTGGTTGGGCTCCTGCCCGTCTCGATGATCTGGCGAACTGGTTTCCAGCAAGACTGGCATTACCTATCATTGCTGTAGGTGCAGGCTTTTGCGGGTTGAGTGGCAAGAACTCAATGGCGGTAGCGATTCGAGATGGCTCCAAGCACACCAGTCCCAATTCCGGGTTTCCCGAGGCGGCTATGGCAGGGGCCCTGGGCATCCGTCTTGGAGGAACCAATTTTTATTCGGGGAAATTAAATGAAAAACCGTTCATCGGAGACAATTTGCGGGAACCGGAATTATCCGACATCACTCAAAGCCATAAAATCATGTTTACAACGTCAATGTTGGCATTGATGGTGGTGATTATGGTTGAAATGTTTCATAAACTTTTTTAGCGTAAAAAAATGCTATTCGATTAGATTTAAACCTTCTATTTCCTTTATACTAGTGGTCATGACAACGACCCGACTGAAAAAAAATACTTTTTTGCCGGATTCCTCTTTTTCACCCTGACTTCGCTTGCGGAAGCCGTGGTGATCCCGGTGGATAGCAATTCCGATGGCAAGCTGGACCAATGGCAGCATAAATCGGAGGACGGCCATCTGCTGAAAATTGAATACGATAAAAACGGGGATAAGAAGATCGATCAAATTGATATTTTTAAGGGTAATGCAAAACCTATTCGCGTTGAACTGGACCGCAATTTAGACGGAACCCTGGATCAGGTTCAGCATTACTCCAAAGACTTTATCCTTGAGTATGTTGAGAAGGACTCCAAATATTCTGGACTGATGGACTGGCGTGAAGTATATGGCCCGAACAATAAAGTGACGCGTCTGGAGACCGACGAAAACCAGAACGGTAAAATGGATGTCTTTCAATATTTTTCTGAAGATGGGTACATGGAGCGCGTGGAGTATGACACTTCCCATGACGGACAAATTGACCGACGGGAAACTTTCGGGGCCAATGAGGCCCTGAAATCGGTCCGCTTCGATACCAACCAGGACGGAAATCCGGACCAGTGGCAATATTTCAAAAATTCCACGCAATTACAAAAAGTGGCCCACGATACCAATTTTGATGGCAAGCCAAATAGTTGGGAATATTTTGACGATTCCGGAATATTGGAGCGTGTCGAAATAGACGATAACTATGACGGTAAACTGTACATAATTAAAAGGAGACCATAATTCCCGCCCATGAAACAACTCCCTATTCTTATATCTCTCTCTGTTATTTTTACTTTTTCATGCACTCCGAAACCCACACTGGAAGTGCCGGAACCTTATAAAAAGGGGCAAGAGTATTTTCATAGAGTCTGCTCCAATTGCCACGGCCCAGATGCGATGGGCAAACATACTCAGGCTCCCAGGCTTATTGATGAGGAATACCTCACTGATAATTTCTCCGATGCAGATATCAACGAGATCGTGCTGAATGGCACCGATAAAATGCCTCCACAAAAAAAGAATGTGACGCCTGAGGAAATCAACGAAATCATCAAATACCTGCGTTATTCGCAAAAAGCCGCAGGACTCGAACCGGAAGAAGAGGATGAAGAGGAAGAAGAACACGCTGCTAATGAGAATTGATGGTTTATCAAACAACGAGTGAGCCATGCTTGATATTATTCGTGACACCATGAAATCGATAAAACCCGTTCCGCCACTTCGACTGAAGAACGCCCAAGCCCATCTTGATTCCCTCACAAAACCGCCGGAAAGCCTCGGCCTCCTGGAGGACCTGGCCAAAAAATATGCCGCTATCCGCGACACAGATCATCTTTCCATAGACAGAAAATCGGTCATTATATTTGCGGCAGATCATGGAGTCACTGATGAGGGCATCAGCGCTTATCCTGCTGAAGTCACTCCACAAATGGTTCAGAATTTTCTCGATGGAGGAGCCGCAATCAACGTTTTGGCAAGACAGCAGAACGCAGAAGTATTGGTGGTAGATATTGGCGTTAACCATCGGTTTGGCCCACATCCTGATTTGCTGGATAGAAAAATAGCCTTAGGAACCCGAAATCTGGCAAAAGAACCCGCCATGACCCGAGCCGAGGCCGAGGAATCCATCACCATTGGTATTCAGATAGCGACAGAACTGGCTGATAAAGGTGTCGACCTTCTGGCTACCGGGGAGATGGGAATCGGCAATACCACAGCCAGTTCCGCGATATTTTCTGTATTGAGCGGACTTCCCTCAAGCCAGGTTACTGGTCGGGGAACAGGCATCGATGACAAGACTCTGCAAAAAAAAATCTCTGTGATTCAGCAGGCGCTGGACAGGCATACTCCAGATCCGGAAGATCCCATAGACATTCTCGCCAAAGTGGGTGGCTTCGAGATTGGCGGAATTATCGGTCTTCTGCTAGGCGCCGCTGCAGAAAGTATTCCTGTCGTCATTGACGGCTTGATTGCCAGTGCCGGCGCATCCCTGGCCATCGTGCTGAATCCATCGGTAAAGGATTATATTTTCCCTTCTCATCGTTCAGTAGAGCCTGGGCAGGAGGTATTTTTTAATCTCATTCAGGCACCTCCCCTTTTTGATTTAAAAATGCGGTTGGGGGAAGGAACGGGTGCGGTACTGGCTTTTAGCCTAATAGAAGCTGCTGTAAAAATTTATTCTGAAATGGCCACTTTCCAAAGTGCCGGCATTTCAGACCGTGCCGAAGCCTAGCAATTTATCAGATTCCCTTTCCTGGTTTTCAAGCTGCGAAAAAATGGTTTTGAACGGCTTGACAGGGGTCATATTTTTGGCTAGATTGAGCCCTTCTTTTAAACCTTAATTAAATTTTCTTCATTATAATTTGGAGTTTCGGATGTCAGATGAAAGCTATATTCAATCCCTCTTTGCAGACCGCTTAGGTGGCAGCCAGTTTGGGAAAGATACCAAGATTTATAAATTTGAAAAAATAAAAAGAGCAAAACGCGCGGCACAGGATGCAAATCCAGGAAAAATATTATTCGATATGGGAGTAGGAGAGCCGGACGAAATGGCCGATCCCGGTGTTATAAAAACCCTGCAACTGGAAGCAGAGAAACCGGAAAACCGAGGCTACACCGATAACGGTATCGAAGAATTCAAAATCGCCGCCTGCAAATATATGAAAGATGTTTTTGGCGTCAAAGGGCTGGAACCGGGAAAGCATGTCAACCATACAATTGGCTCCAAACCTGGTCTGGCAATGGCCCCGGCAATCTTTATTAATCCCGGGGATATCACCCTGATGACCGTTCCCGGTTATCCTGTTATGGGGACCCACACCCAGTATCTGGGAGGAGAAGTTGTAAACCTTCCTCTTACAGAGACCAATCATTTTCTTCCCGACTTAAAAAGCATCGATTCGGCCACCCTTAAAAAGGCTAAAATTTTGTATTTGAACTACCCCAATAACCCGACAGGCGCAAACGCCACTCGTGAATTTTATGAAGAAGCCATTGAGTTTGCCAAACAAAATAATATTATCATCATCCAGGATGCGGCCTATGCAGCCCTGACCTATTCCGGAAAACGCGAAAGCTTTCTTTCGGTACCCAGAGCCATGGATGTCGGTGTTGAGTTTCACTCCCTTTCCAAAGCGTATAATATGACAGGATGTCGCATCGCCTTTATTGTCGGCAATGAACTCATTGTCAAAGGCCTTTCCCATGTTAAAGATAATGTCGACTCTGGCCAGTTCGCGGGCATCCAAAAAGCAGGAATCTATGCCTTGGAACACCCGGACATCACAGACCGAACCGTGGCCAAGTACAAGCGCCGACTAACCATGCTGGTTGAAATCCTAAACTCAGTCGGGTTCAAGGCAAAGATGCCCGGAGGCTCGTTTTTTCTCTATGTCGGCGCACCTAAGGGAATCAAAGGTGGGCGTCGGTTTGCCAATGGTGAAGAGTTTTCCCAGTTCCTGATTACTGAAATGTTGATTTCAACAGTTCCCTGGGACGATGTCGGTCATTACGTTCGGTTTTCAGCAACCTTTGCGGCCAAAGGTGAAGAGGAGGAAACCCGAATCATGAAAGAAATCAAAGAACGCCTTTCCGCTGTCGAGTTTGAATTCTAGTGGAGTACCTCCACAGGTAATGAGCAAGTTCCTTTACTTGAGAGCAAAATTTATTGCCCATTACCACCGGGCGTTGCCCGGCCATGGCTAGTGGTTTTTATGAAATATAAAGCCTTCATTGGAATCGGTTCAAATTTAGGGGTCCCGGCTGAAAACTGCGAGAAAGCGATTTGCCTTCTCAGTGCCTCACCGGGAATTGAAGTCGTAGCTCGGTCCAGCCTCTACGAGTCAGAACCCGTTGGTAAAACCGACCAAAACTGGTTTGTCAATACTGCTGTTGCCATACAAACTTCTCTGGCCCCGGAAGCATTGCTCGACGCAATTTTTGAAATTGAAAAGGCTTTCGGAAGGGAACGGCGAGAAAAATGGGGCCCGAGAATTATCGACTTGGATTTACTGGCTTATGAGGACCGCGTGCTTCACTCTGAAGCTCTCACACTCCCCCACCCGGAAATGACAAAAAGGCGCTTTGTCCTTTTACCGCTCAGCGAATTTGCCGGAGATTATTTGCATCCGATAGAAAATAAAACCATCCACAGACTTTTAAAAGAACTTCCGGAAATTCCTCAGGTCAGGAAAATACCATCGACTTCATAAATCATCCACTTTAATGATTTCCATCCGGGCAAGAGCGTTATCGCTTAACTCCTGCCAGGGGATTTTTTCCTCATCCCTTTCCAGAAAAGGAATCTTGCTCCGGGTGACGGGATTTTTGGGCATAAAAACTGAACAACAATCAGGCTGTGGCTCAATACTGACTTCATAGGTTCCAATTTCTTTTGCCCTCGTGATGATACTTTCTTTATTCATACCGATTAAGGGTCGAAATACATTTAAGGAAGTGACGCAAGAAACGGCGGCGAGATTCTCCAAGGTCTGTGAGGCCACCTGCCCCAGCGATTCACCGGTGACCAATGCCATGCACCCCTTACTACTAGCAATTTTCCCCGCAATGCGATACATCATCCGCCGATAAAGAACGATCCTGTTTTCCTCATTGCAATGATCTCGGATGGCCCCCTGCATCTCCTCGAAGGGAACCACATACAGGCTTGCTCTCGCCTGAAAACGATTGATCTTTTTTGCAAGGCTTAAAACCTTGTCATACCCTCCCCTGCCAAGAAAAGGTTGGTTATCAAAAAATACAAAATGAACCCGGCACCCCCTGCATGCCATCATGAAAGCGGAAACAGGGCTGTCAATCCCACCCGATAGGAGGCAAAGTACATTCCCGGAACTGCCGACAGGGAGCCCACATAGTCCCCGCTCACGATTATCAAAGACTACCGTTTCTGAACGTCCAATTTCTATTTCAAGAACATATTCCGCCTCAGTAATATTTACCGTTAATCCCCTTGCGCTTAATTGTTTCATGATACGCGATCCCACCTCAAAGTTTACTTCGGGTGAGGTTTTGGGAAATGACTTTTCGGAACGCCGGGTCCTGACGCAAAACTTCAGGGAATCTGTGGACTCCAATTTAGGTTCAATCCATTGAATCCCTAAAGCGGCCACCGCATCGAAATTAGGACTCATTGAAATACCAATACTGAACGAGGCAATACCAGGAACGGTCTTCAGTCTGACCGAACATTCTGGGGCAAAACCTAAAGGGATATCCAAAAAAATCCTGCCCCGGGGTGAACTATAATGAACATCATCTGTGCCCGAAAGCACACGTTTGATATTTCTACGGAGATATTTTTCAAAGAACTTCCTGTTTCGTCCTTTGAGTCCGATTTCGTCATAACGGATTAAGACTGTTCTTCTTTCCGTCATCGATGTTCAGCTTTTTGCGAAAAGGTGGGATAAAGGGTCTGGTAGGCTTTCCCAAAAGCCTCCAGAAACTGGTCAATTTCTTCTGGGATGTTATTCCGGGAAAAAGAAATGCGCAAACTACAACGCGCCTGTTCTTCGCTCAACCCGATTCCCAAAAGAATCTTGGAAGGTTCCTTAGACTGGGCACTGCAGGCACTCCCCAGTCCGACAAAAATATCTTCTGCCTCCAGATGGTGGAGAATGACTTCTCCCTCGACAGGAGGAAAGGAAAAATTAACCATCCCCGGTGATTGGCGCGTGCTATCTGCATCAACCAACGAGTTAAAACAAATCTTCAATTCCGGTAGCTGTTCCTGTAGATTTTTCAGTCCTTGAATTAAATGCCGGGAAAGACCTTGAAGATGAGTTTGAGTTTGCTCGATTTGGGTCACGGCATGTTTGATGGCTGTTTCCAGTCCCATTATCAGCGGTAATGGAAGCGTACCGGAACGGACTCCGAATTGTTGCTTTCCTCCATGCATCTGCGGACTAAGAACCAGCTTTGAATCATAGATCAGCAGGCCAATGCCTTTTGGCCCATGAATTTTGTGACCCGAAATCGAATAACCGCCGAGGCCCTTCCACATCTCCGGGTCCAACCTGAGCTTACCGACAGCCTGCACCCCGTCCAAAAATAATCTGGTTTGTGGAGATTTCTTTGCTAAAGCAGAAATGATTTCCAAGGGATCGTTCACCGTGCCCAACTCATTATTCACATGAGAGAGGCAGAGAAGTTTCACACGGTTTTCCTTAAAAGCAAATATTGAACCCAAGTCGATCCGACCTTCCCTTTGAAAAGGAAGCAGAGAAAACGGCTTATTTCCAAACTGACTGAGGAATGCCAGACTCTCGGTAACGCTTGGGTGCTCCAGCCCCAGGAAAGCGGTTTTCTTATCGGGAAAACATAACCCCTTAATAAAAAGATTATTGGACTCTGTGCCCCCGCTGGTAAACAGAATACGATGGGTTGAGGGTATCTGGAGAGTTTCCGCAATGGATTCCGCCGATTTTTCAATGAGGACTTTCGTATCCAGCCCTATTTTATAAGGCGTGCCACTATTCGCGAACAGATCGCGCATGGCTCCATGCATCCGTTCCAAAACTTCCGCATCCATAGGGGTGGTGGCGGCATTATCGAGATAAACCATCACACTTTAAGGTTCATAGGGTTTAAGAAGGTTCTGCTCCATTCCCAACTGATCCAGAATTCGAGCGACAACAAAATCTACCAGACTGTCAAAGCTATCTTGTCCCTGATAAAACCCGGGCGATGCCGGCAGGATCATAGCCCCCGCCTGATCGAGGGTTAAAAGATTTTTCAGATGAATGGTGCTGAAAGGAGTTTCACGCGGAACAAGAATCAGTTTACGTTTTTCTTTTAACATGACATCCGCGACGCGTTCAATCAGGGTTCCTGACACCCCGGCGGAGATTCTTCCCACCGTCCCCATGCTTGCGGGCACCACCACCATTGCATCAACACAAAAGGAACCACTGGCAATGGAACTATTCATGCGGGAAGTTTTGTGCAGAGTCACTTGTTCACCTGAAAAATAAGAAGGCGACAAGTCCAACTCCAGCTTCAAAAGTTCAGCGCCCCGCTCCGAGATGATCACATGAACTTCTGCATGGGATTTAATGCAATCAAATAGTCGCTTGCCGTAACAAACCCCGCTTGCTCCCGTTATTGCCAGTACAATTCGTTTCATCATTTGAAATCAAACAGGTCTCCGGTCTCAGCCAAAACAATTTTATGCACTTCGGCAACCGAGTCGACACTATCTATAAATCTTATATTTGGCCCCTCAAAACTTTTAAATATTTTCTGAACATTTTTCAAATAATCCAGTTTTTCAAAAGCACTTTTCTGGTCGCGAGACGTTTCAATTCTCTCCAGACATGTCTCAGGAGAAGTCAAAAAGATTAAAACCCGATCAGGAATTGGCGCAAAGTTTTCATTTCCCAACTGAATCTGCTTAGGGTCCAGTCCTAAAGCACCCTGGTAAGCCGCCGTCGAGAAATAATACCGATCCATGAGCACTACCTTGTTATCCTGCAACGCTGGCATTATATTCATTTCAATGTCCTCCTTCCGATCATTGACAAACCAGCTCAATTCTTCCTCTGGACTAACGCCTTGCCTGCCTTCACTGAGAAGCCTGCGAATTTTCGTGCCCCATGTTCCCCGAGTGGGTTCGGCCAAAGCAATATTGGGCACCTGTCTTTCGTTCAAAGATTTTGCCAGCAGTTCACACTGAGTGCTTTTGCCTGTTCCGTCTATCCCTTCAAAAACAATTAGAATTCCCTGCTTCAAAACAATCCTTCCTGAAGAATTTAAACCACCCTCAGTCTATAAAAATCGAATTATTAAAGATACCCTTACTGGGCAGAGGGCGCAATGTAATAAAATCGGATTTCAAGTTTTAAAGGAGAAAAGGTAGGCAAATGTAGAAGGGATTCTCGCGAGACAAGATATCAGGCTAATCCCGCAAGAATCCCATGGGGGGAATATACATTTTTGTTAATTTAATACTTAAATTGGCCGACCAGGTTTTGCAGGTCCGCAGCCATTTTTTCCAGTTCCGTGGCCGCGCTATGAGTCTGGCCAATCCCTTGCGAAGTATCACTGGCCGCCTGGGCCACACCATTAATATTCTCAGTGATTTCACTAGCGCCCTTTGCGGCTTGCAAAGTCTGTGTAAAAATATTTTTTGCAGTTTCATACTCGTTTGACGAAACATTCAACAACGCGGCCTTTCCCATAGCTTGGATCAACACACGCTGACGACCCAAGGCATCCATGACTATTGAGTTTTCCGCAATTTTTGTGGAATAGTGGTCTATGGCTGCTCCAGCGATCACAACAAGAACTGACAAGACGGCAATAGGCTCCATACACTTTCTGTTGAATGGTCAAGGTTTTCATCCCTCCAACTCCATTGGCAATCGTTTGCGATTTTTAACGAAAATTCATTTATGAAAGGGTCAGTTTTCCCAAAATTAATCAGAAGGAATGAGGGACAAATAAATTTTCCGTAATTTTAAATATTGTTTTGCTATAAGGATTGAGTTTTCTACCATTTAGAATATAAATCTGTCAACAGTTCTTAGCTAAATAGTTTGTTACAATCAGATTAAACCAACAGACTTTTACAATAAGTTTCCCAGAACCTATAATTCTGACTAAAATTTATTGATAGCGGAAATAATTGCAAGCAGTTGCTTTTTCCCTGCGATTTCAGGATAATAATTTCCAAGCATTTATCAATCAATAGTAATTCTGCTTTTTCGTAAAGAATCAAAAAAGAGTGAGGTTTACCTGGTGAAAAAATTCTGGAAAGTCTTTGGATGGGTATTTTTAGGCATATTTTTGCAATTCAAGTTTAACGCCCTGTATGGAATCGTGTTTCTTGAGAACCTTAATTTTCATGACCGGACCTATTGGGTCGAAATGAACATGATTCCGACAGACGAGAACCTGCGGATATTAAAAGTCAAAACCACGGTTCATCATTCCCTCGGTCCAGACTATTTCGCCAATGTGTATATTCCCGAGCACTACAAAGTTTTGAACGAAACCCATTATGCCGGGGCGGACCCTCTTCCGGGTTATCAGGCCTATAAAATGAATATGAAACGCAAATATCGCGATGTTTTAGGGGAAAAACATTTTATAATTGCCCCCTTGAAATTGACTGAGGACATTCCAGCAAAACCAATAAAAGTTCATTTTGAAAATTTGAAGCAACGCCTGCATTCAGATGAGACTTACCAAATCTCTACCCTAAAACTTAAAACTCTGCTGGAAGGACCTGAAGTGGCAGAAGCCACCTATCCCCAGAAAATTGGAATGTAGAAAATCCGCCCATGGCTCGCCGAACAAAAGAGTTTAAAGACTATTATTCCATTCTGAAAGTTTCCCAGGATTCCAGCCCGGAAGAAATGAAAAAATCATTTCGCCAACTGGCTCTTGAGCTTCATCCGGACCACAACCCCAATGACCCGGAAAGCGAAGAGCGGTTCAAGGAAATCACGGAAGCCTATGGAGTGTTGAGCGATCCATTAAAGAAAAAGGAATACGACCGGTTTCGGGCCGATCATTTTGCCGGACGCACCACGGGGTCTTCGGATTTTCGCTATTCCCAGGAGGATATTTTTGCCAGCATGTTCCGCGGCGAAAATGCCCGTGAAATTTTTGAAGAACTCAATCGCGAGTTCAGCCGCTCGGGATTTCGTTCCGGCAATCCGTTTTTCCAGTCCCTTTTCTTCGGCGGTGCCGTAGGTGGACTTGGGAGAATCCTCCGAATGGTACCGGGTCCGATTGGAAAAATCGGCTTGGGATTAAAGCTGGCTCAAGTTGTCGGTTCATCCTTGTACGCGCTACACAAAATGAGACAGCAGAATCAACCGGGGCAGACGGTTCCTCCAAAACATGAAAACCCTTTGATGAACGGGATAAAGGGTATGTTCGGAAAAAAAGAATCCGACAAAAATCCACTGGATATGGATTTTCACCTTTCCATCCCGCCTGTCGAAGCTCTAAACGGTACCCGCAAAAAAATTTCCTATCAGGTCAGCGGGAAAACCGAAGAGCTGATGATACGCATCCCGCCAAACTTTCCCTCAAGCGGAAAACTGCGCATTAGGGATAAAGGAAAAATCCACGACGGAAAACGCGGTGATCTGATTCTTTCCATTCATGTTGATCCGAAAATAAGTCCCGCGAAATAATGAACAAGCAACAAATCCTCGATTTCTGGATCGGATTTTTTAAAGATATCCTGATTGGCACTTTCAAAAACCTTTTTTTATTCGGCATTTTAGGCTTTTCACTCGGCGCTCTTGCAACCTATGGCTTTGACCTGAAGGTGATCGACATCGCCGAATGGAATGTTTGGCTGGAAGGAGCAATTCTAATATTGGTGGGAGTAGGTTATCTCAGTCTCGGTTTAATGCACGGTTGGATATCCTGCAGCCTGCATCTCCTCGGCAAAAAAATGCGTGAGGCGCTGACCGGACTCCAGGAACTACTGGACTGGCTAACGCGTGAGGTGATTGGACGTTTTCCAAAATTCCAGAAGAACATCCCCAAACATGAACTGGCAGAAAAGTACGACCAGATCGGAAATGACTTACGCCAGAAGCTGAAACAACGGGGAGGCATAACAGGGTTTTCCTCCGGCATCCTGTTTGGAGTCATACTCAAAGCGTTACGCTTTTTTTTCCTGGATGAAGTGGTAGAAGAGCTTCAAAAAAAAGATAAAGAAGAGATCACGTCTGCCGATATCGAACACGCGGTTCGCAGAGTCGGAACGGAAGTCATGATCGCCCCTATCATCGACAACCTTTTCCTGTTGCAGACCGTCAATATTATTATCGGTTTGTTCTTTTTCGCCCTGCCCTTTAGTTTGCTCTGGATGATTTAAAAGACTAAAAAAAATCAAATCTATTGCAAGCGGTCTGTATCTAAATACTTTATACTAAAATCTTTATTCATTAGAGACCCAAATAAATTGATTATGAGTCGTTTTTTCACAACAGTAATTTTTATCATTGGCCTGCTCCATTTATTATCTTTTCCCAATAAATGCTGGGCCGACCCCATACCCGTTTTCGTAAGCATCTTGCCGCAAAAATACTTTGTCGAACGAATTGGCGGTGACCATGTAAAGGTGGGAGTCATGGTGAAACCGAGTGAGAGTCCGGCCACTTTTAATCCCAACCCAAAAAAAATGACTCTGCTCTCCCATGCAAAACTGTATTTCAGCATCGGTGTGCCTTTTGAAACAATCTGGATTGATCGGGTCCGATCCATCCATCCGGATCTACAATTTGTTCCTTTGCACGATACTCATAGAAACCTAGAAACCAAGCATGACTCACATCATTCTCATGATTCCAGCGACCCACATATCTGGACTAGTCCGGCAAGAGTCAATATCATGGCACAAAAAATCAAGGATACTCTTGTCCGCATCCAACCGGAGCAGGAAAATTTATTTGAGGCAAATCTTCAGGCATTCTCCAAAGATCTGGACGCACTCGACGGGGATATTCGCGCTATCCTCGCCAAAAACGAGAATCGCCGCTTCATGGTTTTTCATCCGGCTTGGTCCTATTTTGCCAAGGACTATGATCTGGAACAGGTTTCTATTGAAGAGGAAGGCAAAGAGCCTGGACCCCGAGCGTTGCAAAAAATAATTCAAAAGGGCAAAAGGCTTCGGATTAAGGTAATATTTGTGCAGAAGCAATTCAGTCTTTCCATCGCCGAGAACATCGCCAAAATGATTGGCGCCACCGTCCGCGAAATGGACCCTCTGGCAGAGGACTACCTGGAAAACATGCGGCGAACGGCTAAAGCCATTTCTGGAGCATTGCAGTGAGTACCGACTCAGTCATCAAAATAAAAAATCTCGACTTCAGTTATGGCGGTCCGATAATACTTGAAAATATCGAGATAGATATCCAGCGTAACGAGTTCATCGGAATGGTTGGCCCGAACGGAAGTGGTAAAACCACCCTGCTGAAAATTATCATGGGTGTTTTGACTCCCGACAAGGGCACCGTTAAAGTGCTCGGTAATCCCCCTTCCCAATCGGTTAAAGAAATCGGCTACATGCCGCAGTTCGCTTCATTTTCCCGAGATTTTCCGATCAGTGTGGAAGAAACCGTATTGATGGGGCGCTTGGGAAAAACTTCCAGCATTGGTTTTTTTAATAAGGCCGACAAACGTGCCGCCGAAAAAGCCATGAACGATGTCGAAATTCTAGACCTTCGCAAAAGAGTTATCGGCTCTCTCTCTGGAGGGCAACTGCAAAGGGTTCTGATCGCCCGAGCCCTCACCTGCGAACCACAAATCATGATTCTCGACGAACCCACTGCCAATGTCGATATGAAAGTTGAAAAAGATATCTTCGATTTGCTCAAGCAGTTGAATGAGAAAATTACCATCATCGTGGTGACCCACGACATCGGTTTCATTTCGCAATACATTCACCGGGTGGCCTGCATCAATCGCACCCTCATCTGCCACCCCACTTCAGAACTAACCGGAGAAACGATTGAAAATATGTATGGCTCCCATATGCATATGGTGCACCACCATCACGAGGATGAAAAAAAATAATCATGAGTAGTTTTTTCGATGCAGTTTCATCCCAGGCATTTATGCAGAACGCCATTGTTGGCGGCATTCTCGCCAGCGTGGCCTGCGGAGTGGTGGGCTCTTATGTTGTGGTGAAGCGCATCGGTTATCTGGCAGGCGGCATCTCTCATTCGGTGCTTGGCGGAATGGGTATCGCCTATTACCTGGGCCGACCTCCTATCGAAGGCGCTCTGGTCGCGGCCCTGGTTTTTTCTGTTGTTCTCGGCTGGGTGAGCCTCAAAATGCAAGAACAGGAAGATACTGTCATTGGCGCCCTGTGGGCAGGAGGCATGGCGGTCGGAATATTGTTCATCTCGCAAACACCCGGATACAACGTCGACCTCATGAGTTTTCTGTTCGGCAATATTTTGATGATCTCCTCCGATGACCTGCTCTGGATCGCCGCATTGGATACCCTGATTCTGGTCATCGTTTTTCTATTCTATAAACAATTTCTGGCACTATCGTTCGATGAAGAGTTTGCCCGCCTGCGTGGCATTCCCGTTGAAAGATTTTATTTGCTCTTTCTTTCTCTCGTTGCGCTGACCGTCGTGATTTTGATTCAAATTGTCGGACTGATTCTAGTGATCGCATTGTTGACGCTTCCGGCGGCGGTCTCCGGTCATTATGTCCGTTCACTAAATCTGATGATGCTGTTGGCCACTGTTCTTGGAATCTTTTTCACCACCGGAGGACTGGCATTGTCTTATCAACCCGATTTGCCACCTGGCCCCACCATCATTATGCTAGCCGTGGCCTTCTATCTGGTGTCTTTGGTCATCACTCGATTTTGGAAAAGGGCCTGAGATGAGCGACGCCTGTTCTCAATTAGAAAAAGATCTCGCTTCCCCACACGGCCCCAAGCGCAGGATTCTCTGGATCGTTCTTGTTCTCAACCTCATTATGTTTTTTGTCGAAGGAATTTCCGGGTGGCTGGCACAATCCAACGCCTTGATGGCCGATGCCCTCGATATGCTGGGCGATGCCGCGATTTACGGATTTTCCCTTTTCGTCATTCAACTCGCCCCCATTTGGAGAACCCGAGCCGAGATTCTCAAGGCTGTCATCATGAGCCTTTTTGCGTTCGGCGTATTGGGCTCCGCCATTTACCGGGTTTCCCATCAAGCAGTTCCCCTAGCCACAACAATGGGCATCGTCGGCACACTGGCCCTGGTCACAAACCTGTTCTGCGCTTATTTGCTTCTGCGATTCAGAGATGACGATATTAATATGCGTTCGGCCTGGTTATGTTCGCGTAACGATGTGCTGGCTAATCTGGGAGTTTTACTAGCCGCCGGAGGGGTGGCATGGACAAGTTCCCATTGGCCCGACCTGGCTGTTGGGGTGATCATCTCTGGACTGATCCTGCAATCTTCCTTCGGCATTTTCAAAGATGCCCGACAAGAAATGAAAGAACAGCACTAGTGTGCGGACAGTGTGACGCTGGACTCAATAGCAATAACTTTTTTTCCACCTGCAAGCGTTCATAACGGGTTCACAAGGTATGGCAAATGCCTCTCACCTGCCTCAAGGGGGGTTTACGCTGGAGCGCCTAATCGTTCTGTCAGGGAATGGTGCTGATGGTGAGCGAGATAAAGCAGGCCATCGGACAGGGAATAATTGTGTGGAAAGGTCATCACCTCTCGTCCCAGCTTTTCGATCAACTGCTGGTACAACTCATTAGTCTCCTCAGGAGTCATGCCTATCGTCGACTCAAAAGAATAACCCAGGCTCAAATCATGTTCGGGCGGAGTGTATAGTTTGGTGATGCCCCATTCCGCCGGAGCTTTTTCAATCGGCGCGCCCCGCTCCAGATCGAACTGGGAAAGGATGGCGGAAAAACCGGGGGAATCCAGCAGGCGCTGGTTATTGAGGATAAAGTTGATTGAGTCCATCACCTCCTCGCGGGTTTCGGTCGGGAATCCGCAAATCAGGTAAAAGTGCATGGCGATCCCTAATTGCATGCATCGTTCTGCAGTTTCATCCACCCAACTCAACTCAACACCTTTCTTCATCGAATCCAAAACCCGCTGGTTGTAAGACTCCAACCCAAAAATAAGTTTGCGGCAACCGGATTTATATAGCAGGTCCATTCTGTCGTCTTTGAGCAAGCTTTTCTCGAACTTGAGTTCGCCCGTCCACTGAACATCCACCTTCTGCTCGATAATCTTGGCAGCAAAGGTTCGGAGAAAATTGATCGGTAGAGCTTCATCGGTGAAGAAGAAATGATTGCAGTCATATTTTTCCTGCAAAGTTTTAAAATCGTTGACCACATTCTCGGCGTACCGCACATGGAAAGTCATGTGATCGAAAGGAATGGAACAAAACGCACATTGCTCCCAATAACACCCGCGGGAACCCATCACTGGTAAAACCAGTTCCGGCGAAAGATAAAGGTCCAGAGGCAGACCGTCAAAGTCTGGGGTCGGCAAGGCATTCAGCTCTTCCTTGGCAAACGGCCGGTTTACTTTCACTTGACCGTCCTGCTTGTATATCAGATTGGGGACTTTACTGAGATCGCCGTCTCCGCGCAGGTGCTCAACCAGCTTCAGAAGCGGTGTCTCGCCTTCATGCACAATAAAGCTGTCAACAAAATCAAAAAGGTGCGAACCGTCCTTTTCCAAACGATCCACCAGTTTGGTGAACACGCTTCCGCCAATGGTGATATGGATTTCGGGGCGGTTCTGTTTGACCAGATAAGCCAGGGTCAGGCCGGAAATGATTTGCTCCACCGAGGTGATGGAGATGCCAAAAATGTCAATGTCTTCATGGAGAATTCCCGGCAGATACCATTTCTCGTAGAGGTCGTAGAAAAAATTTTCTTCCGGGTGATTGAAAGAGTCGATCACCTCTTTAGAGGAGTACGGGGAAAACCGCATCTGACTGCCGATGACGGTCAACTGCGACGGATAATAAGGCGCGAGAATATTATCCAGCCAGACATCCATGATCTTGAGATTTTCCATATACTGGTCGATCTCATAGAACTCCTGACTGCGTTGCGAGGCCACGGCAGAGTCGATCTGGTCTTTCAAGGCCATGACGATCTCTTCCGCTTCGCGGAGTTTGTTGAACTTTTCCGCTTCCTCCTGCGTCAGTCTGGGCTTGGCACTCAGTTCATTCAACTCACGAATGATGCGCTCGTAAAGCGGTTTGGTTTTCTCCCAAGTACACAAGTCATTGAGCAACTCAATCGCCAGATCATGCTGGACGACATCGTGCACCCCATGCATATTGAGAAACGCCTTAAGGCTGGGCAAGCTCAAATAGGGTTGCGATGGATGCCAGGATGTTGGGAAAACCAGATAAATCATTTTAATAGAAACCTAACGCTATTTTAATTTGGGCAACATATAGTTCTTTTTGAACTTGCCGGAATATGAAAAACTACTCTATTCGTCATCGCGAGCGACCAAAGGGAGCGCGGCGATCCAGAAATCTGGATTGCTTCGTTGCTACTAGCTCCTCGCAATGACGAGTCAAGCCGAGACAATTCTTTGCTCGCCAAATAAAGCGATTGCACATAGCCACCGACGGCTACGCCGGTTTGGGAGCCATAAAAACCAGCATGACCAGTTTATCATCAGTGTGGTTCACCACTCCGTGATCCTCACCAGATGGAGCCAGGGTGATTTCGTGTTGCGAAAGCACTTTTTCTTCCGCCCCCACGGTCACCTTTCCCTGCCCTTCGAGCACATAATAAACCTTGTCGGACCCCTCATGGGAGTGGACTTTCTGGAACTGACCGGGCTCAAGACAGTATACATCACAAAAGAAATTGTCCGTGTCAAACAGGCTGATTTTTTTCATCTTTTCGGAATTGAACTCAAACACATCCCGAACATTGACCACTTTCATTCCCATATCTCAAATCCCGTTAATTGGATTGTTGACCTGCCACCGGCCGGTTAGTTTCCATCCACAATTTGCCAAGGGACCGTCTATCGCTGGCGGACAAAAACCCTCAAATTTTCATGAGGTTAGAGATGATAACATAGAAGGTGAATCAAGCCAAAAAAAATAGGTTTCGCAGATTTGGCACGGCCCTATTTTATTGACATCCTCTTTGCGATCCACTATTTTGAAAAACATTCTATAGACGGAGATGCGAACAAGATACAATCAACGCATCCCGGCACACATTCCAAGATCATTAGAATTCGGGACGTAGCGCAGCCTGGTTAGCGCACTTGACTGGGGGTCAAGGGGTCGGAGGTTCAAATCCTCTCGTCCCGACCATTTTTAATACAAGGGGTTAACCGGAAACGGTTAGCCCTTTGGTTTTGGATGGCATTTCGCCAAGAATCACGTTTTGAGTGGGGTTGCCGGAGGAAAGCGGGGTGAACTGCTCGACCTGCATTCTACGCTTCGTTTTTTGTTTCGAAACCTTACTTTGATGACCTTCTAGCAGCATCTATTAAATCTTTACTCTCACTGATGTACCAAGAATACATGGCCCCATGCTTTGTTTTGAGAATTACTGATTCCGCAAAATAGCCAGCTTTATTACTACATATGGGGCCAAGGTTTATTGCAATAACGCCTGTTTTATCTCCCCGAATAGATTCTTCATGAGTACTCCCAACGTCCGCTTAAATTGAGAACCTCATTATTGGTTTTTCATCCAACAACCAATAATCTTTTTGTCGGTAGCATATCAACCAACGATGTGAGGGAGTTTAACGGATTAACCGGTGCTTTTGTCGGCAGTTTCGGTGATACGGCAACCAATATATCAGATGGAGGAACAAAAGACATAGCATTTCACCCCTCAAGCTGTTTTTTTGGGGAACAATGGTTACGGAACAAAACACATCCGGGTTTGCCATGGAATTTATTGGGGATATGAGTGATTCAAAGGCAACAAACGTCCTTGCGGGTAATGCTCAAGTTGTCGGTCCTGCCGCTCCGTAAGTATTTGTATCCCAACTGACACAGACGGAAGATCAAGTTTCCTTGGACCTGGTTTTTTCCTGGATGGCGTTGAACACCGATAAGGCCTGCGCCACCATAGAACCCGCGTCACCCGTTTGGGTCGGCAATAAAACCGTATTGCTTTCCTTGGCGAGATTGGAAAAGGCTTCAATATACTGTTCGGCTAATTTCAGGGCCACTGCTTTTTCGCCACCGGCTTTATCTATTGAGGCAGCGACCATTTCGATTCCCTCTGCCGTAGCTTTGGCCACGGCCAGTATCGCCTCGGCCTCTCCCTTAGCCCGGTTGATCTGGTCGGTCATGGCCGCTTCAGATTTCAACACCACTTCCTGTTTTATTCCTTCGGCAATATTGATCTGCGCTTGTCGTTTTCCCTCGGAATTCAAAACTTCTGCCCGCTTTTGACGTTCCGCCGCAACCTGCAGTTCCATGGCCGTACGCACATTAGTGGGCGGCGTTATATCTTTAATCTCATAACGCAGACACTGAATGCCCCATACACTGGACGCTTCGTTGATGGACTGGACAATATTTGTGTTCAATATTTCCCGTTCCTCAAATGTTTTATCCAGGGTTATTTTGCCCAGTTCAGACCGCATTGTGGTTTGCGCCAGTTGGCTGATAGCATAGAGAGGATCGCGCACTCCATAGGAGGCTTGCTTAGGATCAGTGATTTTTAAATACAGGATTCCATCGATCACCAGCGTCACATTGTCTCGGGTGATGGCTGATTGACTGGGAATATCGACGGCATTTTCCTTTAAGGAATGTTGGTAAGCGATCTTATCGACAAAGGGGATGATAAAGTGCAAGCCAGCAATCAGCGAATTATTGTACCTTCCCAGTCTTTCTACGATCCAGACCTTTTGCTGGGGAACTAATTTAACGCCCTTAAAAACAAAGATAAATACAACAAAAGCAATGGCTAGAAATAAATTTGGTGTTTCCATGACCCCTCCCCAATTTGGAAGATTCGCCTGCAAGTTTTTAAACCCATTTTTTAGAGGCCTCTATAATTATTCTGTCGATGATGGACGAACAATCAGTATTCCCTGAGAAACTTCGGTGATGACGACTTCCGTGTTCAATGGAATGGGTCCCTCTAAACTATAATCTGTATCTACTTTGCACTTCATGATCGTTCCCGACCATTTCACTTTTCCCGTTTTGCCTTTAGCCAGATCTTCTCCATAAACAATTGCTGTTGAACCCACCATATCGTTATAACCACCATTTTTTCCTTTTAGGAATTTTTTCAGGGGCTTCCACAACAAACCTGTCCAAACTCCGGTAAGAGCAAAAAATAGCATAAATTGATGGGTCGGCTCCATGACCCTACCTGAGACAAGAACCGCCCCGACGCTGATCGCACCTAACCCGGCAAACAGAAAACCGATCCCTTCCAGAACCGCAATCTCCAGGAAAATAAAAAAAGCTCCTGCGATCAACCAGCTGGTACCGTGACTGAAATCCAGTGTTTCCATAAAGTTTTCCCTTTGGGACCCGAACCATCCTTTCCCTAATCCGAACTGGTCAAATTCTGCTATAAATACCCCCCGTTTGCAAACCTTATTGCCGTGATTTCGTGCGTCAAAACTGCTCCTAACACGCTTCAGAAAGTAAAACTGGGGACTCTTTCATTGATCCATCAAAAAATTCAGGCAACACCTAAAGTTTGCCACCCATATGACGATTAGACTAATAGCATCTTTAGGGCAAAAAAAGGAGAAAGTCATGGTAAGAGACGACATAACCTTTTGGGGACTTAGTGCTTTTTTAGTAACCGTCATTATGGTATTAACGTTCCAACCTGCTCCAATCATTTAAAGGAACCCCGGTAACGGTCTCATTCGGCCTAAGCTCCATTTATGGCTATTTTGGCTAAAAGAAAAATTGGTGCTTTACCGGTGGTTCATAAAAATAAACTAGTCGGCATAATTACCGCCGCTGATATCCTCAAGGCTTTTGTAAAACTCAGAAACTGTCTCGATCAATTCGGAAAATAAAAAACCCGGCTCGCTCAAGCGAACCGGGTTTTTACTATTAATGGCAGTAGAACAATAGAGGTTAATAAGCCCCTTTAGTTTCGTCCACTCCCATCTTCTTGAGATCTTCTTTGCTCCATCCTTTCGAGCTTCCGGAATCACTACTTGAACCACCTGTCTGAACTCCAGCGCAACCGCTAACCACAAACATCAACATCAACACGCACAATAACATTTTCACTTTCATTTTCTCCTCCAAGTCTCGAAGTAAACTAGTTTTACCGCCAATAAACGCTCTAATAAATAAAATGTGAATCGGGGTTTTTCCGCACAAAATTATTGTGCTCGCACCCCTGCTTGATCCCCCAACTCCATAACTATATATTTTTCAGCAATTATGCTATTCTGATTGTCTCAGATTATAACAGAAAATTCCCGATTCGTCTTTAACGTTCCATAAACGGGGTTAAATTCATGAAAAACTGGTTCATGCTGTCTCTAATTGGATTCGACCAGCCCAGCATGGTCGCCCGCCTGAGTGCCGGACTCTGTAAAAATGGCTGTAACCTGGGCGACTCTTCCATGGTCCGGTTGGGAAACTATTTCACCATCATGCTGATGGTTGAGCATGAAGGCGGAAAGGAATCCTTGGAGCCCATCATTGCTTCTATTTGCGAACCCCTGAAACTCAACGCCCATTTAGTCGAACTGGAAGATGGAACCCAGCACCATTGCGAACCGGATGTAAGAATCAGCCTGTTCGCTGAAGACCGTATGGGAATTGTGGAAGATGCCACCACGCCCTTGGCCCAAGCCGGATTAAATATCCTGCATCTTGAGTCCAATGTCGGGGACGCCGAAGAGTCGGGCACCTATTATATCCATCTCGAGGGCACCGTTTCCAAGGGGTTGGATAACCTCTATGAAATTTTGGAAAAACTGGAAAAAGAAAAGGGCATCAAGTCCCACTTGATCCCCATCAATGCTCAGGTCACCTGACTTTTAAACGCAGAGCCTCTGCGGACAAAATGCAATGTCTGCATCCTGTGGGCAAGCGTGTTATCTCGGCTTGTGATAATTCTTCATTGGCCTTCATGCCCCGCAGGGGTACAAAGAGTCTTGCGAGCCGCAGAGCGGCGCGGCAATCCATAGGGGTTGCCGTCTTTGCGAACAAAGTGAAGCAATCCAGATTTGAATAATTATGATACTCGGACTCGACGACATACCCGGAGGCACACCCCTCGTTTCTTTCCTCACCTGGTTGGTACTATCCGGACTGTTTTATCTGGTCTGCTACCTTGCGATTCTCAATGTTCTGGATGACCTGACTAAAAACAGCCTGCTAAAAATCCCGGCGATGCTCGGAGCAGCGATTCCTGCGGCAGGGCTGATGGCGATCTTCCATTACAAACCCTTCGCGCTGGGAGCAGTGATTTGTGTGACCAATTTTTACCGTGTACGAACCATGCAGACTTCAGAGAAATGGAAAAACCACAAACCAAACCCCACTCTCTTTTATGTCGCCAGCTACGCTTATATTTTTCTACTGATGGCCCTGGCAATTTATATCCCCACCCTCGACTTTGGCTAATAATCCACTTAACTGATTAATTTTTAAATAGTTACTGACATCTTAACGGGTCGGGATTATATTGTTTCCCAGTTTAACCAACATAACTATTTGATTTATAAAATGTTACCTATGGTTCTTCATATATTTGAAAGTTCCGAATGTCATCATCAACAGAAGCACGTTACCTCTACCCCCTCTCCGTTGGGGCTTTCTTATATGTCCGAGTGCATTCCCTGCAAAAAAATGCGGACCTTCCGTTTTGTCCGTGAGGGAAACAGAAAAGAGGACTGGTACTCGCATACATTGCTGCGAATTAATAGGAAAAGGAGCGAGAACCAATCCAATAAATCAAGAAGGAAAGATGATGGAATCGATAAGGTAGCAATCTGATTATTTTCAAAATCCCCGATAAAAAATTTTATCGAGAATAAAAAAAACCAACTAGTTCAGGAGTCCTCGACAACGGGCGATATAGGTGTGGTTGATTTCGGCGTGGGGTTGAATTTCGAGGGCTTTTTGAAAACTTTGAAAACAATGAATAGCTTCTTCGTACCGTCGCAGATCAAACAAACATAGTCCCATCCCATTCAAGGCGCCAAAATGGTGCTGAATCTTTCGTAGCACTTCTTCACATTCCTTAACCGATTCTTCGTATTGTCCCATGATAAACAGGAGGGTTGCGAGTTTGTTATGCGCTTCAGAGAAACCCGGACATTTCTCGACCAGGGACCGGAACATTTCAAGAGCTTGCTCGTGTTGCTGACGATCCATCAACCGGGTTCCTTCATTCAGTTCCTTCTCCATCTCAGGCCCCAATTGGCTATGCCAGAGAATCCATAACCCCCGCGTGGCGTTCTCGCGAATGGAGGGGTCTTCACTCTTCAGGTCTGCCAAGTATTGCTCAGTTTTGTCCATGGTACTAACAAGTATAGCGGAGAACCTCCGCAGGCGTAATATCATTCATCAGTTCTCATGGACCTGTGATGTCCTTTTCCTTGAACTTCATGCCCCGGAGGGGTATACGCTTATATCTTTCTACTGATGGCCCTGGCCTTTTATATTCCCACATTGGATTTCAGCGAATAGTCTCCACGTTCACACCCACTCTTTACAGAGCACTTCTGCCTGTTCCAGAATTAACTCCGTTGCCTTTTTCTCCATATCAGGAGGATAGCCGTACTGGCGCAAAATGCGCTTTACCATGATTCTGATTTTGGCTCGTGCATTTTCACGAAGCGTCCAGTCAATGCTCACACTTTTCCTGACTTTCTTAAGCAATTCCTGAGAAAGAAAACGCAGTTTTTCATCTCCCATAACATCTCTTGCGCTCCCGTTATCGGCAAGCGCATAGTAAAAAGCCACTTCTTCATCATTAAGGCCCAATGATTCACCACGCTTTTGCGCTTCCCTCAAATCCTTTGCAATACGAATCATTTCCTGAATGACTTCAGCGGCTTCAATAGTACGATTTTGGTATTTATTAATGTCTTGTTCTAACATCTCCGCAAATGACCGCGCTTGGACGACGTTTTTTCGTGATCGAGTCTTGATTTCGTCATTGAGAAGTTTTTTTAGTAATTCCAAAGCGAGATTGCGCTGAGGCAAATTTTTGACCTCTTCAAGGAATTCATCGGACAAGATTGAAATATCAAGCCTTCCCATGCCAGCGGCTTCAAATATATCAACGACCTCTGTCGATGCCACTGCCCGTGAAACAAGTTGTTTGATAGCCGAATCCATCTCATCAAAAGTTTTTCCCTTTTCATCACCCGTGGTCTTAACTAATGCTGATCGCACTTCCTGAAAAAAACCTATGTCATCACGAAGTGCTAAAGCCTTTTCGTGAGGGACTGAAAGCGCAAACGCCTTGCCAAGTGCTGTGACCGCTGGCAGATAACGTTTTTTCCCATCGTCAAGACTCAGCACAAACTCCATCGCCCTCATGATGCCTGAGATGCGGTCAGACGATTTGCCTTTAACAATATTCATGTAATCAAATCCGTAAAACATATCCTTGACGATTCCATATTTTTCATAAAGGACAGTAACCGCTTGCTCCTGATCAATTGTTGCTGACCCTTTGCCGCCACTTTCCGTATAATTAGCCAGTGCCTTTCTAAGAGAATCCGCAAGCCCAAGATAATCGACCACTAACCCGCCCGGTTTGTCACGAAATACTCGATTTACTCTGGCAATAGCCTGCATGAGATTATGACCATCCATGGGCTTGTCTGCATACATAGTGTGCATGCTCGGACAATCAAACCCGGTTAGCCACATATCCCTGACAATGACCAACTTTAATTCATCTTTAGGGTTTTTGAACCGCTTCGCCAAATCTTCGCGCCCCGTTTTGCTTCGAATATGAAGTTGCCAGTCTAAATGGTCGGATGCAGAACCTGACATGACAATTTTCATAATGCCTTTTGTATCATCATCACTATGCCATTCCGGCTTGATCTTTCTGATAGCCTCGTGCATATCCACACAAACCCGACGGCTCATACAGACAATCAACGCTTTACCATCCATGACCTCAAGACGTTTTTCGAAATGCGCCACTAAATCTTCTGCAACCAGATTAACGCGCCTCTTCGCCCCCACCATCGCTTCCAGCGCGGCCCATTTGGTACGAAGCTTTTGTTTGCCTGATTCTTCTGCATCTTCAGTGATGTTTTCAAACTCAGGATCAAGCTTTGGTTTTTCATCTTCTTTCAGTTCAATTCTTGCTAACCGGCTTTCGTAATAGATCGGAACCGTTGCGCCATCTTCCACCGCTCGAAGGATGTCGTATTTGTCTATATAGTCCCCAAACACAGCAGGCGTACTGCGGTCATCGTTCTCTATAGGTGTCCCCGTGAAACCTATGAACGAAGCATGGGGAAGCGCATCGTGCAAATGCCTTGCAAACCCATCAATAAAATCATATTGGCTTCGATGCGCCTCATCCGCTATGACGACAATATTCTTTCTCTCAGAAAGAAGCGGGTGTGCGTCGCCCTTCTGGTCAGGCATGAATTTCTGAATGGTGGTAAAGATGACTCCGCCAGATGCCACCTGCAAAAGCTCGCGCAAATGCAAGCGGCTTCCTGCCTGAGTTGGAGACTGCCTCAGCAGATCCTTACAGTTGGCAAACGTGCCAAACAACTGGTCATCAAGGTCGTTTCTGTCCGTCATCACTACTAATGTAGGATTGCCCATATCAGGGTGGCGAATGACTTTCCCTGCATAAAAGGTCATCGACAAACTTTTCCCGCTCCCCTGCGTATGCCAGATAACTCCAATCCTGCGGCCTCCAAAATGGTCCGTGCCGGGGCCATAGTGCGTTTTTCCCTCTTCTACGGTTAACGATTCGTTTGATTCAGGGAACCTGCCTATCAACTTGCTTTGGTCCGCAGAAATCCCGCAAGCAGAAAAAGTGCAGGACAAGGCTTTATTGACCGCCCAATACTGATGATAGGCTGCGCCCTTCTTCTCAATAGTGGCTCCGTCATCCTCAAAAACAATGAAGTTAAGGAGATAACCTAGAAATCGCCGACGCTCAAACAGTCCGCGAACGGTCACTTCCAGTTCGGGCATACTTTTTGGGGCAAGCACTGTGCCCTCTACCGTCCGCCACGGCATGAACCGGTCCCAGTCACTGGTGAGTGTTCCCGTTCTTGCCTGAATACCATCCGAAATCACCAACACTTCGTTGGCTACAAAAAGAGAAGGGATATCTTTCTTATAGGTTTGCAGTTGATGGAACGCGCTTTTGACGGTGGCGTTCTCATCCGCCGGGTTCTTGAGATCCATCACAGCCAAAGGCATGCCGTTAATAAACACGACCACATCCGCCCGTCTGTTCTTATTGTCTTCAATAACAGTGAACTGATTCAAAGCCATCCAGTCGTTGTTGTCGATATTTTCGAGGTCTACCAGCCAAACCTTGACATGCCGGGTTCCGCCATATTCGTCCTTGGCAGGCACCTCGACATCCACGCCATCGGTCAACAACCGGTGAAAAGAGCGGTTGTTGACAATGAGGTCCGGAGATTCCGTGCCCGTTATTTTTTTGATGGCTTCCTCAATACCGATGCCGGGAACATCGGGGTTAATACAGGCCAGGCTCTTCCGCAACCGGTCAAGCAAAAACACTTGCCGATACTCATCGCGTTCCGCATCCGGCGTATCAGGGGCAAGATCAGGACCATGCAGGATGCCATAGCCCAACTCCCCCAGCCATGCCAGAGTCGCCTCCTCCACAGTGTTTTCGGTGATCTTAGTCACACGACCGCCTCGACAAATTTCTCTGCTTCGGGGATGCGGAGTTCCCCTGACAGGAGTTTAGGAAGGAGGGTGTCTCGTTCAAGGGCTAAAGCTTTAATATCAATGGAACATACTTCTATCTTCTGATCAAAAACTCCAGCCCACTTTTCGAAATTCTCCACAAGTGCTTTGGAGCACTTAATCCACTTAAGAGCTTTGAAATCCCTTTGGCTGATGCTGCCAAAAACTGTTCCTTCTCCTTCAAACCTGTTGAAATGTTCTTCTAGTTCCTTCATTGCATAATAGGTATAAGAACGACTTCCAGATTTATGACGCACAGCCCCAACACCCCTACCAATACAACAGTTTTCTAGAGCCATATTTACGTCACCCACAGGTGCACGCACGCTTACTAATGTGTCGTCTTTTGAAGCGAACCTCTTTGGCTTTGTGCAATAAATACGGTTCGATGGGTACCTAAAACCAAAGTCCACTCGGCCTTGAAAGAAAGGCTCCCCTTTGTTATCTTCGTTGTAGGAGTAGCCAGGAGGAGACTGGCCCATTGTCACGTCAAACTCTTCTCCAGTCGTACTCACTTCCCACCCCTTAGGTATCCAGCCTAATTCTTTGGTGTGTTCGAATTCATTGGGAAAAAGATTTTGAATTTCTTTTGGCAGGGGTTTGCGGGCATGACCAAGGTTTTTCCGCATGGCGGCTCGTTCTGCTAGTTCTTTGGGTATGGATTTGCCAGCGGCCAAAGCGTTGTCAATAACCGGATCAAAATCCACAAACCAGCTTTTGAACAATGCCTGTGCCATGGCTTCCAACGTCTCATTCATCTTGCGGTTCAATTCAATTTTATCGTCCAGCGAACCTAAGATATGGGCAATTGCGCGTTGTTCGGGGAGAGTTGGCAATGGAACAGGAAAGCGTCCAAGGATTTTTGCGTTTGCTCCCGCTTGTGCCGAACCAGTTTTGGAGGAATTTACAAAGCCCCACCATTTTGAAGACCTCATGTTGTACCAAGTGAAAAATGGGTCAGCTAAATCAGAATTAATTTTGAAACGAATTAAGTATGAAGCAAAAACCGTTTCCTCTCTGCCTGTGAAGATATAATTTTCACCGGTACTGTTTCCCGTCCTTGCTACAACAATGTCTCCAAAACTCAACCGATACTTTTCTAAATCTTTTTCATCAATTGGGCAAAAAGGCACAGTCTTCCAGTTAACAACACCATTTTGGATATCAGTTATCCGCAAGAAATGTGGTCCAACTTTTTCCGAACTTGCGCTTTCAGTATAGCCATAGGAAACATCCGTGGCCAATTCGGATAATGAAAGCTCTCTCCACCCCTCCAGGACAACCTCACCCATGTCCTCCTGCAACACCACATGCTCGGCCTTAATATTTTTGCGGAACTTTTCCGGCACTTCATCCCAGACAAACAAGTCCATGCGGAATGGCAGGTTGCTTTCCTCGAAAGCTTCTTTCAGGTTGGAGACCTGGGGTTTTTGTTCGGGCGTGGTGAAAACCGCCATGTCGAGATCGGACTGCGGACGGGATGTCCATTTAACACGGGAACCGTAAACCCAAACGATGGTATTAGGAAGATAGCTTCTCAGCAAATCGAGAATAACCTTGCGCTGAGCAGGGGTTATATCTATGCTCACTCCCATGTTTCACCACTCAGGGTTTGGTAAAGGCCGATGGCATCGTCGATAAAGTCACCCATCACTTGCAACACCGCCTGCGCATTTTCTCCACTGTAGTCGTGGGCGGTGCCGATGCGCAAATCGGCGTAAAGCATCCATTGCTCCAAGGTCGAAGCAAACAGGTTATTCTCAAACGCCAGCCGAAACAAGGGTTTGGGGCTGTTGGGAACCTCGGGAAGACCCAACTCATCCTGCAAATAATGTTTCAAGACCTTCCATATACAGTCATAACAAGTCTCAAAACGCTGGACGACAGACTCTTTAACGGCTTCCTGGATCAGGTCTGGCTGGGCTGGGTCCAGCGTTCTATAGTTCTCGTGCTGGAGTTCCAGATGTTTGAGTGACTTCTGAAATTTATCGTATTCGATCATGGTTTATTCTCCGTACCCAAGATGCTCCAGGTTTTTGCGGATGACTGCATCGAGGTCTTGCGATTCCCGCATCTGCTGATAAAGTTTGTCAGAGAGCTCGGCCATCTTTTCCTCAAAGGGCACGCCATCATCTTATATAGATTCTGCGCCGACATAACGTCCTGGAGTCAATACATAATGGTGGGATTTGATATCATCTATAGTTGCAGATTTACAGAATCCGGGTTTGTCTTTATAGATACCGTCCTTCTTTTCACCACGCCATGCGTGATAGGTGCGGGCAACCTCTGCGATTTCTTCATCAGAAAAATCACGATGGGTACGATCAACGAGTGTCCCCAGTTTGCGAGCATCGATAAACAGAGTTTCCCCAGCCCTTTTCCGAAAACCGCGCTTTTTATCTTCTTTCTTGGAGCGAGTGAGAAACCAGAGACAAACCGGGATTTGGGTGGTGTAAAACAGTTGACTGGGCAATGCGATCATGCAGTCCACCATATCCCGCTCAATGATTTCTTTGCGGATTTCGCCTTCATTAGAGGTGTTGGTGGATATGGCACCGTTTGCCAATACAAACCCTGCAATACCGTCCGGGGCCAGGTGATGGATGAAATGCTGAATCCATGCATAGTTGGCGTTGCCGCCATCCACATGCATGACGGTGCCGTCTTTTTGTTTGCGTGCACCTCCGGCAGGTGGCGTGCCAAACGCCCAGCGCACATCTTCTTTGATCTTGGAAAAGCCCCAGTCCTCCATATTGAAAGGAGGGTTGGCGAGAATGAAATCTGCACGCAGATCTTTTTGCTGGTTTTTCAGAAATGAATCGCCCCAACGCACATCCGCATCAATGCCACGAATAGCCAGATTCATGATCGCAAGACGCCAGGTTGTGTAATTGGACTCCTGCCCGTAGATGGAAATGTTGCGCAGTGCTTTAGTGCCATTACCGTTGCCGTTAGAATGCGCCTGAATAAAGCGAAAGGCCTGCACAAACATGCCGCCGGAGCCACAACAGGGGTCAAACACTCTACCCTTATACGGCTCTATCATTTCAACAAGAAGCTTGACCACAGATTGAGGCGTGTAGAACTCGCCGCCAAGCTTCCCCTCTTTCTCCGCAAACTGGCCCAGGAAATATTCATAAACCCGGCCAAGAATATCTTTTTTGCGGCTCTCCTTATCACCAAGCCCAATGGTTGCAATCAAATCAATTAATGAACCAAGACGAGCTTTATCAAGCGCAGGTCTGGCGTAATCTTTCGGAAGCACACCTTTTAGCGGGGGGTTGTCACGTTCGATAGCCGCCATAGCCTCATCAATAATCTGACCAATTTTAGGGTCTTTGGCGCGTTTTTGCAGATAACCCCAGCGTGCTTCAGGAGGCACCCAGCAGACGGTTTCCGCTAAATATTCGTCTCGGTCTTCAGGGTCGGCGTATTTCTTTTCCTTAAGCTCATTAAATTTCTCCAGAAAAGCGTCGGAAATATATTTAAGAAAGATCAGACCCAGAACAACGTGCTTGTATTCCGCCGCATCCATAGTGCCGCGAAGCTTGTCAGCAGCAGCCCACAGCTTACCTTCAAACCCCAGGTTGGCTCCACTTTCATTTTTTTTGGTCATGGTTCGTTCCAGTCCTAATTATAAATATTGCTGTCCTGCTTCAAGCCTGCTCAAGTGCCTTTCTTCTCACATTGGATTGTCTATGCCGAATTATGGCAACCGTCATAGTACAGGAAGCCGCTTCCTAATAAAAACCCTAATATAAGCATGAAGCAATACGCCCATCAGAGGCATAGTATGCTATTTATCATTTTCTTTTCAATGCCTTAAAAGGCTGGCTTGATTAAATTAAAAACTACTCCAACGCATCCTTAAATGTCTAGAGATTTCTTCGTAAAGCGTTAATGAGTCTTCTGGTTGATCTTCCTGGAGTTTTGCATTCCCAAAATGTCCACCCATTAACTGGATAGTTAGTGATTTGCATTGCCGCACTTGATGGGGAATCAAACTTTTTTCCGTCAAGGTCTAGTGCACCGTTATCAACCTTGGCGTAATAATTCTCTCCTTTGTGATGTGCATAAAATTCAGTGCCGTGTGGAAATGAGACTTTTTTCGTAATCCAGGGTTTTCCGTTCGCTAGATCATTGTTGATTTTTATTTTTGATAGGTTCAATAAGTCGCGAAGGACATCGTTGTAAGTAACCTCCTCCGTTAAACGCCTATTGGTTAACTCCTTAAAAACCTCAAAATCGATTTCAATGGCTTGCATATTACTCTCCCAACCTAAAATAGTTAACATAGTTTATATTTTAACTATATCAACTATAATACCTTTAATATCAAGTGTCAATTGTTAGATTAGAAGGCAGAACGGGTACTTTATAGCAAGAAGAGGTCTATGGCTAAAACAGGAACGGCAACCACATCGGGGTTTGGGAGCGGTAGTTCTCATAGTCCTCACCAAATTGCTCTTTTAAGGCCAGTTCTTCAAAGTGGATTCTGAACTGGAAACCGAACCAGGCACAAAGTGTGCCGAGCGTTCCCCAAATCCATGAGTGGGTGGTGATGGCATAGGCAAGAATCACCAGCATCATCGTTGTGTAAGTGAGACCTTTGCGTAAGTCTATAAAGCAGAAAAGCGAGATGCTTCGACAAGCTCAGCATGACAATAAAAGGCTATTTTGTCATTCTGAAGAGCTATTGCAACGAAGAATCTTGGGTTATGCAAAGGTCTCTGTGTAAGTGGGATGACGCATGCGGCCATGAAGGCCATCGGTTTTCAGGGTCTGTTTTTCGCGAAAGTCAATGTTGAACTTGAACCGCAAAACCCCCAACTGAACGATAGCCCAGATACGAAATACCGAGCCGACCAGAAACAGGGTTACGACCATGACCCCCTCCAAAAAAGCTACGGGAGCTTCAGTAGCACGAGAAACAAATGACATTCCCACCAGAGCCATGCAAATCGGTAACACATGTCCAAAGAGCTGTTGGAAATATGCCTTATTGAAGGTACAGTCTTCCGGCCTCTCGGTCAGGACGAAAATGATCATCTCAATAATGCCAAAAATCAAATTGATGAAGGAAACGACCATGAATCGTCCAATATTGGCGTCGATCATCCCTAGAGGAATGGGGGGGGGGGGGGGGGGGGTGCCAGATAGGTGAGCCCGACCAGGATGATGTTGAAATTGAAGTTCTTGATCAAACAGGCGGCAAAAACCACGCCATAAACGGCAAAATTAATCTTTAACAGTAAAATGGCCTCCACACGTTGTTCCTCAAAATGACAATTTGTTCCGCCCCTGTCATGAGGGGAGGCCAGGAGGGGTGTGGATTTTCCTGACTAAATTCGTGAGCCAACCCTCCCCTAGCCCTCCCTATGAAGGGGGGGGGGAAGCTAAATCTCTTCCCTAAATAGTTTACCAGCACACATTATTGCTGAAACATCCGGAATCTGCTATTCTACTGTTCTTCAAGGTATTTTTATTATAAAATACTGTGATATTCAACGCGTAACCCCTATTTGTGACCATTTCTACCAGTTCCACAAATTCGGATTATAATTGACTCATTTTGGCGGGGCACCCCCGTTGGTAATGGGCAAAATCTTGTTAGCCGAGAAAACTTTTTGCTGGCGGATGCGATATTAAACCTAAACTTTCGTGCCCCGCAGGGGTAATAAAGTCTTTGCAATTTACCACCGGCAGTTCGCCGGTACTGAGGGAAATAATGGATACAAAAGCACTGAATATTCCGGACGAGGTCCGGAAGGAAATTGATGCTTTCGCCGCAGAGGTGGAACGCCTGAACCGGGGCGAAGTCGGCGACGACGACTTCAAACGGTTCCGTCTGCAACAGGGAATTTATGGTCAGCGTCAGGATGGCGAGCAGATGGTGCGAACCAAACTGCCTGCAGGAAAAATGACCAGCGATCAATTGCATTGTCTGGCGGATTTTGCCGAGAAATATTCTCACGGCATCCTGCACATCACCACACGTCAGGACATCCAACTACATTATGTAAACATTCAAAACGTTGCCCAGGGCCTTGAAGACCTTGCTCAGTCAGGCGTCACCACCCGGGAAGCCTGTGGCAACACCGTGCGTAACGTAACCGCCTGCCACAAAGCGGGGACCTGCTCTACAGAAGTATTTGATGTCGCCCCTTATGCGCTGGCGGTTTCAAAATATCTCCTGCGTAAAGATTTAACGCAGAACCTGCCGCGAAAGTTCAAAATCAGCTTCGGCGGTTGTAACGGATGCGGACTGGCACCGATCCACGACATCGGGCTGAAAGCGGTTATTCAGAATGATGTACGCGGTTTCCGCGTTCTGATTGGCGGTGGGCTGGGTTCGTTCCCCCATGCCGCAAAAAATTTGGTCGATTTCATTCCGCAAGACAATTTGTTGCAGTTGTGTGAGGCCATTGTCTCGGTCTTCGACAAATACGGCGACAAAAGAAACCGCAATAAAGCCAGGCTGAAGTTTGTGGTGGATAAGCTTGGCATGGATAAAATCAAAGAACTCTATGAAGAGGAATATGCGGCGCTGAATGGAAAGACCTACCCGGCTATTGAGGATTTAGAGAGCGGCATTCCAGAAATCCCTGCATATAAGCCCAATAACCATCACGACTCTGATCCGGAGTTTCAACTCTGGAAAGGCCGGAACATTGAGGCGCAGAAACAAGAGGGATTCAACAACGTCCAGATCAAATTGATACTCGGCGATTTCAATGTTTCACAGGCTAAAGCATTGGCAAGCATTGCCGAAAAATATGCGGGTGCAAGCATCATCTGCACGGTCAACCAGAACGTGATGATCCCCTGGGTGAAAGAAGATGCCTTCGGTTGTATCTATCACGAACTCAAAAGCATCGGGCTGCATAAAGCCGGCACCGAAGAGATCCGCGATATTACTTGTTGTCCGGGTTCAGAAACCTGTAACCTCGGCATCACGGCCTCGCGCGGGTTGGTGCAGGAACTCAACAAGGAAATGGAAAACGGGTTTGAGACCACCAAGGATCTTGACCATATTTCCATCAAGGCGAGCGGTTGCCCGAACTCCTGCGGACAACATCATATTGCTTCCATCGGTTTTCATGGAGGAGCAAAAAAATTAAATGGTATTCTAACTCCTCATTATGAAGTTTTTCTTGGTGGAAGGGTTTCGGAAGATGATGTGGTGTTTGGCACATCGGTCATTAAAATTCCTGCCAAAAATGCTCCAGCAGCCACAAAGCTGACGCTCGAAGACTATAAAACCGGGAAACAAGACGGCGAAATGTTTGGCGAATATTTTGACCGTAAAGGTAAAATTTATTTCCGCGACTTGCTCACTCAGCTTAAAGCTTTACCGGAAATTGAGAAGTCCCCGGAATCTTATATCGATTACGGGTCCACAGAAAAATTCAGCCTCGAAGATCGTGGGCAGGGCGAATGTGCCGGTGCTGTCACCGACATGATCACCGACCGCATCACCGAAGCTGAGCGGACCCATTTCCAGGGCAAACTCAGCCTGGAGAAAAAATCTTTCAAGGAAACATGTGAACACGCCAAGCGTTCGGTCATTGCTTCGGCCCGTGCCTTGCTGGTTACCGAGGGCATGGACTTCAATGATGACTGGGAGTGTCTGAAAAAATTTCAGTCTCTGGTCATCGATATGGAAATTGTATCGGCGAAATTTGCAAAGCTAATAGACAGCTTTGAGGCTACTCCTGAAGCCGCAGATGAAAAAATGGCGGAATGGTGGTTGTCGGATGCCGGAGAACTGGTTGCGGAAAGTAAAAAGATTCAGGGCACCATGCAATCAGAAAAAACTTTAAGAATGCGTGTCGGGGGAGATGATTCGAAAGAAAAGGCTAAATCAGCAAACGGTGGTGGCAAACAAAGCATCGACCTTCTCGGAGTCAAATGTCCGTTCAATTACGTCAAAACAAAAATCAAGCTTGAGACAATGACACCCGGAAGCGTGTTGGAAGTATTGCTGGATGCCGGTGAACCCTCCGAGAATGTGCCTCGAAGTATTAAAAATTATGGACACAAGGTTGTTTCCCTGACTGAAGAAAACGGCCATTATAAACTGACCGTGGAAAAGAATTAATGCTGATCAGTATGACCGGATTTGGCCGGGCAGAGTGCCAGGATGGAGATTATTCCTACAAGGCTGAAATCCGATCGGTCAACAACCGTTTTATAGAAATCAATACACGCCTGCCTAAAGCTTTTCTGGATATGGAGCTCCCCCTGAAAAAGCTGATCAAGTCGCATTGTGCACGGGGCTCCATCAACATCACCATTTCCCTGTACAACTCCAATGGCAATTCTGGAGAATGGGAAATTAAGGCCAACCTTCCCCTTGCCTCTCAATATGTAGAAGCAGTAAAAGAAATTCAAACTTCTCTAGGGCTCGAAGGTAAGTTGAGCATTGATTCTGTGATTGGGCTTAGGGATATCTTAAAAGTGGAACCCGTTGCCATCGACCCAGCGAAAGAAAGCCTGCTCCTGAACATGGCGGAATCTGCCCTCACCTCGCTACAGAAAATGCGAGAGGAAGAGTGGCAGCATTTACAAAAAGACCTTTCAGAACGAATTGACAGCATCGAAAAACACGCGGAGCAGATAGAAAAACGGCAACCCAAAGTCATTCAGGACTACAAAGCCCGGCTTAAGGAAAAAATTAAACTGCTTAACGACGGTATCGAGATTGACGAGAGCCGCCTGGCCCAGGAAACCGCTATTATGGCAGACCGGTGCGACATTACAGAAGAAATCACGCGGCTGGGTAGCCACCTCAATCAATTCAGAAATTTGTTTGACTCGTCAGAGCCTATAGGCAGGAAACTGGAATTCATCACCCAGGAAATCAACCGGGAGGTCAACACAATGGGTTCAAAATCCAGCGATACCCAGTTGGCCAATCTGGTCATTGAGATAAAAAGAACACTTGAAAAGATACGGGAACAGTTGCAGAACATTGAGTGATTGGTTTTCTCAGTTTTCACCGCAAAATTTTATAAATATTTAGGATCGCTACAATGCCTGAAGGATTTGCCCTGATACTTTCCGCCCCTTCCGGGACAGGAAAAACCACCACCTGCAAACTTTTGCGTGAAGAATTGCCTGATTTAAAATTCGCAGTTTCTCACACCACCCGAGAAATCCGGAATGGCGAAAAGGATGGTGAGGATTATATCTTCGTATCCAAAAAAGAATTCGAAGATAAAATCAAAAATAATGGTTTCCTCGAATGGGCTCAGGTCCACGGTTTTTATTATGGCACCTCTCTGGAGTCCGCTGACGCAACTCTAAAAAGCGGACACGACACTCTTCTGGAACTGGATATTCAAGGCGTTGAATCATTGCGGAAAATGGAATACCAGGTAATTTATATTCTTATCCTTCCGCCCTCAATCGCAGAAATGGAAGCCCGGCTCAATAAACGAGGGACCGACTCAAAAGATCGCATCCAACAACGAGTAGAAACCGGAAAAGAGGAAATCAAAAAATATAAAATGTACGATTACGTCATCACCAACCATGTGGTCAAAGATACGGTGAATGCTGTCCTCTCTATCCTGCAGGCGGAAAAAGTCAAAGCCTGCCAGTACCGCCCCACCTCACCCGACATTGAAGTATTATTAAAAGATGGGGTTGATTGAACATGTCTCGCGTCGACCTCATGGAGTTGGTCAGGAACAAGATTAAAGGACTGAAAGCCTATCAGGTGGAGAGCTTGGATGAGGGTACCAAGTTACACGCTAATGAGAATCCATATCCTCCCTCGCCGGAATTGTTGAAAAAAATATTTCAACAGTTGGATAAGTTTGAACTTAATCGTTATCCCGACCCCGATTGCAGGGACCTGAAACAAGCCCTCGCCAACACCACAGGCGCTCTTCCCGAACAAATCATCATTGGAAACGGTTCAGATGAATTGATTCAATATCTGATGCAAGTTCTATGTGATGAAGGGGACGCTATCGCCTTCCCGGACCCGACATTTGCCATGTACGGCATCACGGCACAATGCCTGGGGTTGAATCCTGTCAGCTTCCCCCTCAATGATAGTTGGGATTTCGAAGCCCGGTCAGCATTGAAAGTTCTCGCTGAACATAAGGCTCGTATAGTTTTCATTAGTTATCCCAACAACCCAACAGGAAATTGCTTTTCCGGGCAGGAAATTCAACAGATCATTGAACAGTTTGAAGGCATTGTGGTGCTAGATGAGGCCTATCATGACTTTTCAGAAAAAAGTTTTTTCAACCAAATGGAAAAACATAACAACCTGGTTATTCTGAGGAGTTTGTCAAAAATAGGCCTAGCGGGACTCCGAATAGGTTATGGAATTTTCCCGGTTATGCTTGCAGAACAAGTTAACAAAGTTCGCCTGCCTTATAACTCGAACTCAATATCACAATGGGTCGCGACCGAACTCCTCAATGACTTCAGCCATGTGAAAAAACAAATCCATTCTATTTTAGAGGAGCGTAATCGGCTGATGGATGAATTATCGAAACTGCCCGCCATTACCGTGTATCCCTCAAACTCTAATTTCATTTTGTTTCAGGCACCCGAGGGTGGAGAAAAGTTGTTCAATGACCTGAAAAAAAATGGGACCCTGTTGCGGAACCTGAATTCTCACCCCAGATTAAAGAACTGTCTGCGCGTTACGATAGGAACCAAACGGGAAAACGACCAGTTCCTGGATCAGTTACGAAAAGTCTCCTCATAAACCGCTTATGCAGAGTTGGATAAAAATAATTCTCATCACTGGTTTCTGGGGGTTTTTGGCCTTGATATGGATCGTGATAGGCATGTTCTACTATCAGGGCTCTCGCCCTGCCAGCGAGGACAGCCAGACCAGGGTCTTTGAAATACAACCGGGAATGACCTTGAAGCAGGTGGCCCACGAACTTTCCCGCCAAGGGCTGATCCGCAGTTCCAGCGCTTTTCAGGCCATCGCCTACATTCAGGACAAACAGAAGCAAGTCATGGTCGGGGAGTTCAGCCTGTCACCTTCCATGCTCCCTTCCGAGATCATTCTTCGGATCACCTCAGGAAAAACAGTCCTCTACTCTGTCACCATCCCGGAGGGTTACCGGATAACAGAAATCGCCGCACTTCTTCACTCGGTAGGTCTGGCAGACTCAGAAAGTTTTATCCGCCAAACCCGGGATGAAAGTTTAATCCGGTCCCTGGACATACCCACTGACAGCCTGGAAGGTTATTTGTTCCCGGAAACTTACCATTTCAGCAAATTCACGCCAGAAGCAAAAATTGTTCAGAAGATGGTGGATACGTTTAAGGAACAAGTTTCAAAGTCCCAAATGTTGAAGAGCGCAAAGGAAAGTCCTCTCTCCTGGCACGAAATCATTACCCTGGCTTCCCTGATAGAAAAGGAAACCGGGTTGGACTCGGAGCGTAAATTGATCGCGTCCGTCTTTCATAACCGGCTAAGGAAAAATATGCGCCTGCAAACCGATCCCACCGTGATTTACGCGATAGATAAGTTCGACGGCAATATCCGCAAACGAGATTTGAAAATCGATTCTCCTTACAACACCTACCGATATAAAGGGCTGCCCCCTGGCCCAATCGCCAGCCCGGGAATCAAATCCATCGTAGCTGCACTATCCCCGGTTGAGTCCGATCACCTGTATTTTGTTTCCCGAAAAAATGGCAGCCATCATTTTTCTTCGACCCTGATAGAACATAACCGGGCCGTACAAAAATATCAGTTGAGAAAAGTCAATTCTCCCAGATAATCCTTTTGTTCAAGAGCCCCGGTTAATTGTTCTGGTTCAAACATTTTTTGAACAATAACACTGGGCTCTGAATTTTTTCGTACTGTTCCCGGAGCCTGGCATATTTCTCAGTCAATTTAAGAAGTTTTTCCGCCAGCACTGCATTCGACCCATTTAGCAAAATAGCCACTTCCTTCCAATTCACCTCCTGGTCATTCGGCTCCATGACTCACCCCTCCATTGAGATCGGCCATACCAAAACACTGAACTCAAATATTATTGATTATGGGGCTGTCCTGGATAAGATCGAACAGGTGTTATGATGGGTAGTATGAGAAAGAGCCGATTAAGCGATTATAAACAAGGGCGTCTTCTTGAGCATTTTGTGTCGGGGTCTACGGCCCGAACCGCAGCATCCCTTGTGGGTGTGAATAAGTCTACGGCAGCTTATTATTTTCATCGCTTGCGAGAAATCATTGCTTTCGAACTTGGGCGTGAAGGTCATGAAGTCTTTGGCGGAGAGATTGAAGTTGATGAGAGTTACTTTGGCGGACGACATAAAGGCAAGCTAAGGACGAGGTGCTGCCGGTAAAGTCCCCGTTTTTGGCCTATTGAAGCGAGGGGGTAAGGTCTCACGAAGATTATACCTGATGCTTCTTCCTCGACTTTATATCCCGTCATTGAGCGCAAGGTTATACCTGATAGCATTGTCTGCAGCGATTGTTGGCGCGGATATAATGTGCTGGATGTGTCAGAGTTCAAGCACTACCGGATCAATCACTCAAAGCTGTTTGCAGACAGGCATAACCATATCAATGGAATTGAGAATTTTTGGAATCAGGCCAAGCGTCACATGCGCAAATTCAACGGTGCTCCAAAGGTACATTTTGGCCTATTTCTGAAGTAATGCGAGTGGCGATTTAACAACCCAAAACCTAAAACCCAGCTAAAGACACTTAAACAATGGGTTAAACAATATATGGGCTAGTTGTCTGGTACAGCCCCTATAGTTTTTATACCGACGGTTTATTTTGCAGAAATAGAATCTGGTTGCGGACCGTTTCATTGCAGGAAACATCTATCTTCAAATTTCGTCCTTCCCGCACAATCACTCCGTTGAGCGCTTCAATCTCTGTCTTTCGCCCTGCGCGGATATCCTGCAACATGGACGATTCGTGTTCATAGGTACTGGGCAACAACTGGCTATAAAAATCCTTAAGATAATCTCCGGCACTTTGCCAATGGCTGGAATAGCCCAACTTTTGCATGACTTGAAATACTTCTGCAATAATCCCTTCCATGATAGACTGGCTATTTGCGTTCTCCCCCAAATGTCCGTAAGGGATTTGCAAAACAGCATCCAGGGCATTGAGCGGACAGTTATAAAGCATTTTTGCCCACAAGTCTTTGCCAATATCGCCAGTGACAGCACTAGGAATGCCCCCTTGATGCAAAGCGTCTGCCAAGACCTGTAAGCGGGTGAAGTCGCCATTAAACAGGCTACCGAGATGAACCGGCTGAGCGTGAACAGTCACATCCACAACATGCGGTTCAGGCCGGACGAATCCTGTGATAATCCGTGCGTTAAAAATCTGCTTTTCAGGAAAAAACTGGGTGAAAATTTCAGCGTTGCCCCAGCCGTTCTGGCAAAGAACAATGGGGCTTTTCTGATGCGCAAGAGTCGACCCTGTTTGCAATTGCCGGGCTGAGTTTTCTGTATCGAACGATTTGGTACAGACCAGATAAAAGTCAAAAGTCTCCCTGCCTGTTTCAGCAAGATTTGACGAAGCCGTCAATTGTTGTGGGGAAAAACAGGCCTGACCAAATATACCCTGCCGCTTCAAACCATTTTTCCTCAAAGCCACAACCGTTTCTTCTTTTCCCACAAGATGGACACGATGACCCTCCTGCATCAAAAAACTGGAAAGCCCCAGCCCCACTGCACCTGCACCAAAAACCAATACTTTCACTATTTCCTATCCGTCAGAATATTCGTAAAACAACAACCTAGCACAGCCGAAGAGAACCACCAAACTGCAGGATCAACCATTGATAAAATGATCAAAGAGAGATAAAATGCTATCGCTATTTAATTAACCCTCTTTCCAGAAAATCATCACCTCTTCGGAATCCCCGAAAGGAGAAAATGTTATGAATATGGAAAATCAGCAAGCACAGTTTAACCATGAAGACTGGCTCGCACATCTTTACCGTTTTATAGAAACGGCTCGCCAGTTTTGCAATGAACTCTTCAGAGGATTAAGAACCCTGTCACAAAAAGGTTTGTTAGAAACCTGGAAAGATATTCGTTCTGCGGTTTCCCGGCTCACGCCCCAGGATTTTATCGTTACATCATTGATAACCATTACCGGAGTGTTTGGCGTAATGACCTTTATGATCGGACTCGGACTTTTCGGTTATCAGACCATACTCTGGTTGCAGAATGGTATCTGGACCGAATTCCCACTTTTTGTGGTTTTCAACTTCCTGTTTGAGAATACAGTTCTTCATCAATGGATGGTTCACCCGGAGTCCTGGCTGGGCCTGCAACAAGTGTTTTCGTGGTTGTTGAAATCAGTTCCTTTATCCATAGCGTTAATGATTCCCGGATTTTCCATTGCCCTGTTCATGGCAGGGACTCTGGGGATGGCCCTGGTCTATCGTTTTTATCAATTAAGAAACAGGAATGACTGAAGACACCCCATCGCTAAAGAAAAAACTGGAGGGTTCCAAAAAATTCCTTCAAAACGCTGATCTTAAAGGAGCCGACCTGGAAGGAGCCGATCTTCAAGGGGCGGAGTTGGGTGGCGCCGATATGCGAGGAGCCAACTTAAAAAAGATATTCCTCAGCGAAGCCAAAATCTCCAAAGCCAATCTATCCGAGGCAGACCTGTCCAACGCCAACCTCAGTGGAGCCGATTTAAATAAATCAAACCTGGGTGGAGCCAACCTTCAACACGCTTATATCCGGCGTGCCGACCTGCGTGGCGCTAATTTGAGCGGAACCAACCTGATCAAAGCTAATCTTAGGGAATGTGCGCTATTTAAAACCTGGATCAAAAAGGCCGATTGCAGTGAGGCCAATATGCAAAATATTAAAGGCGCACAAATGCAAATGCAGGAATCGGTGCTCAAGGGAACCAAGCTGGAAGGAGCAGACCTTTCTGGAGCCCGGCTGGATGGCGTCAACTTTGAAGACGCCGGTCTGCAGACAGCAAACCTGAGTCGGGCCAACTTAAAAGGAGCCAACTTCAACCGGGCCGATCTACGTGGAGCAAATTTGCGTTATGTAGTGGGATTGACCCGGAAACAGATCGAGCTTGCCCTGATTGATAAAAGAACCCTTTTACCCAGCTATCTAAAAATCAAATGGGCCTCCGAAACCCAATTTGAAATTACTGACAATAAAAGTTAACCCATCTGATTTCTCCGGTCAATTTCGCCCAGCAGTTCTCCCACCGTTTGAATATTAACCAGATCCCGATGGCCTGAAACCATACCAATAATTCCCACACTAAGAGGAAACGGCTCGTCCCGGTCACGCAGAATAATCGTCCCTGTTATATCCTTCTCGTTAAAATTGGGAATCTGCTCTACCTTTAGGGGAAGTTTTGCAACCTCCACCTCGATCGTGAATGAATATTGTTTCTCCAGATACAATTTCAGCTCGTCCACTTCCTCTTGCGATAAAATATAGTTAGCCCGACGTTGTATCCATAACTTCTGCTTGCCGGTTTTCGGCAAATCCTCGAAGTTCTCAATCAACTGGTCGTAGGGAATCAGCGGTTCATCACGCAAATAGCAGACCCAATCCACCTTCACGAAGTTTTCAGGATTATCACCCGATAATAGCCGGGATGAATCTATCAATGAAAAGGCATAATACAGTGTCACTCTTAATATCTCCCGTCGATCCGGAATTCAAAATAATACCCATCTGGAAAATTTTTATGTACCCCCATGTCGGCAAAGGGTATGATGAGAATCGTTTAATTTTAACCGACACTCGCACTTTTTCCATGGAGAAAAATGGACAACGATAGAAAACTAATCAGATTCTCTGCCTCAACAGCATTTTCCGTGGTTTTAGAGTTTGGTAATACTGAAGAAATGAAAGAATACGTAGAAAAAATCAAGAATGCCGGCCTACAATGCGAAATCATAGCCGACTTTAATTTAAACTTCGACCAGGCCGACCTGTTCATGGATATGAGAAGCCGGGAATGCCGGGAACAATTTGACCTCGACGATTGGATCTAACCACTCGGCGTACCCCTTTCGGGGCATGAAGACTGATGAGGGATCATAACATGCTGCCAATGAGCAATAGCGTTCTTGGGCAACAGGGAATCTAGTCGGCATAAAGAGGCCTTTGCTATTTTCCCCTTGGGGTTCCTTGGTAGCGCAGACAATTAGACAGGAACTCGTAACGCCGAGACAAATTTCGCTCGCAGTAAAAGCTATTGCCCAGTTGCCTCCCCTGCTAAAGGGCGCAATGTATGCAGTCTGTCGGTCAGGGTCTGAGGTTTTTCCTTGCGGTCTTGTAAAAGGCGGGTGAACCAGTCCAATCCTTCCCCCAGCTTCGGGTCCATTTTTATGGCCCTGTCATAATCAGCAATGGCTTGAGGGTAAAGTCCCATCCGATCCTGTAAAATACCCCGATTGGCAAAAGAAACGGCAGAATCGGGGTCGCGCTCCAGTACTTCGTTAAACGCCTCCAAAGCGTCCCGATCACGGCCCAACTGCACCAGCGTCCGGGCTCTTCCCCTTTTGGCATGGATGAAATCCGGATTCTCCCGGATGCTGGTTTCATAGTCCTGCAGGGCCTCTTCATATTTTCCATCGGTATAAAATCCTACCGCACGACTAAAAGATGGTCCACCAGAGTGAGTTCCCGGTCCTGTCCCTTTATAAAAAGCCCAAGCCAATGAGACGAAGATAAGCGCCACGCCGATATAACGGATTCCCCTGTCAATCGTGTCGGTTTTCATGGTAAAGGCCGCCCTGGAACTTCCAGGCGTGGCAGAACCGTACGGCTCCGGGGAAGGAACAACACATTAATCCTGAAGTTTCCAATGGGCGAGGCGGATGCCCCCTTTCTGGGACCTACGGGCGAATCTTTCGACTCCTTCCGCAATGATTTTTTCATCACTATAAACCGCGTTGACGAATCTGGCGACAAGTTCAGGATGACCCTCACCAAATTTAGGAATTTTTTTTCCTACCCAGTCGAAGGTAGATTCATCGGCCGTATAAAACTTTAAAAAAGTCGAAAGATGTAAAATCAAACTATTGCGCTCCACATTTTGTGGTTTGCGTTTAGAACTTCTTTTTAAGGCGGAGACAGGAAGCTGAAGACCCCCTATTCTCCTGCGGGAATCCATCCGGTCTTTTTGGGGAAGGTATTTTGCAGCAAGAAAGCATGTAGACAGCACACTGCTTTCCAGGTTCCCATAGGGAAACTCATTATCGCCCTGTCGCAGTTTCTTCATTCTCTCTATCGCCAATTTGCCCTTCGGCGAATAACAAAAATGGGCACGCCATACTTTAAATTCTTTAACCGTCTTAATCATCGAAAAATGACCTTCTGTTAATTTTTACTGGCGGGGTCCGTTTCCAGGTTTTGTTCTTCCACATAGGTTTGGCTGCCTCTCTGGTGAACCATAACATGGTACCAGGGTTTGTCTTTAGGGGGCTTGCTCCGGGCCATATCGTCATACCATTCGTCTGACTGCTTGAACTCCATGTCGACGCCTAAAATGATTCCTCGGTAATCAAACAGTTTATGGCAAATAAGTTGCCCGATACAGAACTTTTCTTTTGTAGTGCTCATATCATATTCTATAATTTAGATGTTTTTGTTTTTATAGCCCGCTTCCTCTTACTGGCCAAAACTTTATAGAGCATCTTTAAACTTTTTTCCTGCACTCATAGGTATCTTCAGAGGTCCATTTCACTTCAATATAATCCGGAACCTGGGTTTTATGGTCTATCTTAGCCAATTCTAATTCTTCAGAGGAAATATTTTTTACCTTCCTGAGGTCCACGCCTTGAAATTTTGCCTCAATGAGCTCTGCCCCGGAAAAATCAGAATCCGTCAAGTCCGCGCCCCGAAAATCTGCATCTCCCAGTTTTGAGTTTACAAAACAGGTGGAAATCAGGCAAGCCTGCTTTAAACTGGCTTCACTCAAATTGGCTCCCGAGAAGTCCACTTCACGGCAATCGGTTTCATTCAATTCTGCAGCGACCAAATTAGCTCGGACCATTTTCGCGCCGACCAGTTTTCCCTTGCCCAGGTTGGCGCCACGGCTGAAATAGCCTTCCCGCTGGTACCGCCCCGAAAGTTTGGCCTCGGTCAAATCTGCACCCGACAAATCTGCTTCAAGAAGACTGGCTTCCACCAGGCTGGTGCGTATCAGGTCGCTTCCGGTCAATATAGCTTGTGAAAGATTGGCCCCCATCAGGTCTGCGGAGTTCAAGTTCGCCCCCTCGAAGTTTGCCCGGGTGAGATTGGCTTTTTGTAAATTAGCCCCCGAAAGGTTGGTGTTTTTAAAGTTCACCCGCATGGCTTTTGCAGAGAAAAAATTGCCTCCCGAAAAATCCGAATCACTCAGATTTGCCGATACCAGATTGGCAGACATGAGATTGGCATTTTTCAAGTCCGTGCAGGACAAATCCAGACCCTTCAGGTTTGCACCTTCAAGATTTTTTTTAGACTGCTTAACTTTTTCTTTATCCCAAGTCTCGATAGGGGAACCCACTGAATGTTAAAATATTTAATGAAAATCCAATCCTCTTGAGATCGGAGCAAAGAGTACTAATCTATTCATCTCCCAATCCAAAGTCAAATAGTTCCTTCAAGAACCTGAAAAATCAGCAAAGCAGGTTAAACGGGGCAGAATAAATATGGAAACAGGGAAAAATGAGGAATTCGATAGCCAATCAGAGCAGTTTCACTTTGGTAAAGCTGTTAATCGTTACGGCTATTATAGGCATTCTCGCCAGGATCTCCATCCCCGGTATGGGTAGTTTAAGAAAACCAATCTCTCATCCTTTTGTAACCTTTGCAATGCACTTATGTATGTGTTGATTTATTTCATGCTCCCAAAAGCGGATCACCTTCCAACCGAGGGACTTTAAAGCTAGGTTATTCTTTTTATCTCTCTCCCTATTTTTTCTGAATTTCTCTTCCCAATACTTGGAATTAGATTTTGGCGTTTGACCACATTTAAAGCACCCATGCCAAAAGCACCCATCTAAAAAGATCGCCAATTTCTTCTTTGTAAATACTATATCCGGTTTTCCAAGAAGGTTTTTATAATTCTTTCTCCAACCTCTTATTCCTTTTTCCCAAAGTTCACGCCGGAATCTCAACTCAATCCCTGTATCAGCTCCTCTAATGGAACTCATTATCTCGGAGCACCGCTCTGAAGAGACCTTATCTACCATGATCTTTTAAATATAGGAGGTTAATTAAAACTTTTTCAAATGGTTTCGCTGTGGATGCTAATCATAGTCTGTAGAACAATAGTATGCCATTTTCTAGAGTGCAAAAGCGATGAAAAAGAAAACGTTGGTTCAATTTGGACAAAAAGCAAGAAAGGAAAGGCTGAAGTTGGGTCTTTCCCAAGAAAAACTTGCTGAAAAAGCAGGACTTCATCGCACCTACGTCGGAATGATAGAAAGAGCCGAAAAAAATATCACTTTAACAAACATAGAAAAAATTTCAAAAGCCTTGGGCCTTCGCCTCTCTGATTTAGTTTGAAAAATGGACCTCGTTGAAATACAAAAACTTTTAAAAAATAAAAACATAAAAGCTATGAACATAAGAGTTCACGGGGATGCAGTCGAAAAATATATAGATGTAGAGTTCTCCTATCCCGCCATAAGTAAGAAGTGGGAAGGGACGATTCCTTTTCATTACAAATATTCAGGGCTCCTCCTTCAAAAGCCAAAAGAAGTTGCAGATTTTTAGAGGATGCCTACGGCAAATTATCTCCAGAAAAAAGAGCTGAATGGGCACAACAACAACGTTCAATATGGAATAGCGAACATTCAAGGAGGGTTGTTACTGATGAAGTTCAGCGGCCGTTATTTCTTCAATGGGTTTTTCAATATGGACGCTTTGGGAAAAATTCTTTCTAATCGTGTCAGAGGCATATTTATTAATTTCTATACTTAATAATTTATTGAATCCTGCGTCTACAAAACCTTTGGACATTCCCCTTGCCCCAGAAAACAGATCAACAAAATTGTAATTAGCTTTTGATGACGTTATTTTGGCTGTGTCAATTTTTTCCCAATTTTGATTTGTTAAATCCTGGTCTAATTTACCCATCAAATTAGAATAACTGCTGATGGCATTTTTAGCTCTGCTCTTGCTAAAACCTTTGAGGTTGGCAGATTTATTCATATCATTGTTGCGATTGCTCCCATAACGTTGTTCCTTAGGAACAAACTCACTAACATCAAAAAGGGCAACTTGTTTTTCAATCTTTTTCATATTCTTGGAAAATTTCAGAACAACATTAGAACAACAAGCGAGTTTGCCCCCGCAAATATACAGCATCTATGAGAATGATCAATAAAAAAACGGGGCTGTCCTAAAGCGTTGAGAATATGAGCAAAGAAATGATAAGAATAATATAATCCAAGGTGTAAAGAGGCACAATCACATACATAAGTTCTGCCTTCAACCTTTACAAGTTCCGCATTTCCATGCTACTCCCCCTTCCATACTTTGCAAGTACATCTGAAATGCTCATGACGTTGCTCTCTTTAGGTTGTAATTTTCACCCAATAAAGAAAAATGGCCTACAGCATTTTATCTGTCCATAGACCATTATTTTTATGGTGCCCCCGAGGCGATTCGAACGCCTGACCTACGGATTAGGAATCCGTTGCTCTATCCTGCTGAGCTACGGGGGCTTATTTGTTTACAATGATTTATAATCCAAACAATTTCGGAAAGACAAACTTGTAGACTGCTTTCGGAATATTCACCAAAAAAGGAGAACGGCACGAGCATAGCAAATTTTTTCGTTAATATGGATCAAAAAAACAGAATATAATAAATCGAAATTAAGGGAAACTGTCCTTAGAGGGATTAGGGCAGTTTCGGAAGGGATGAGACGCATGACACTTAAGGCTGTGACAGATTTCCCGCAACCGGATTCACCCACCAGCACCAGGGTCTCGCCCTTGTGGAGGGTCAGGTCCATATTGTGCGCGGGGCTTTAACGATGTTTTCTTCGGTGTGAAAAAACGTGCTCAGGTCTTCAATTTCGAGCATGTTATCTTTGAAGGGGAAAAGGTGCCGGACCGGTTCAGGGATGGTCATGACCTTCGTGGTCGTCGTGCCCATCGTCTTCATCGAGGATATCTTCATAGCGGTATTCATCGTCCTCATCAATGTCGTAGCGGTTCAGCCTGGTATCAATTTTTTCCGACCACAGATCAATGCCACCTTCCAGACACTTCATGTTGGTGAATCCTTTCTGGGTCAGCCATTTCTGAAAGCTGGGACTGCGATCCTGTTTCCAGTCGATCAAAACTATTTCGCGATCCTTTTCAAAGGTTCCCAGAATATGCTCATTATTTTCGGCATTGATGATGTGCGAACCCTCGATCCTGGAAATATCTCTTTCCCAGCTTTCGCGAATGTCCAGCAGGACGGGCTTGTTGCCGGAATAAATTTTTTGCTTCAGTTCCTCACAGGTCATGACGGCAATGTTTTTGTCTGCATGCTCCCTGTTCAGGCAGTTGATGACCTCTTGTATGTTTTTCCCATGGGTCTGGCATAGAGAGGCCAAGGTTTCGTCTTTATTATATGGAGTCATTGGCATACCAATATGAAATTCCTTGAAGAGCACTGTATGAACCTCCGGAAAAATCTGGTTGGCCGATTCCATAGACAGCTCTGCATTGAACTCGCCTCCTGTTTTTTCCACTTCAATTTCAGAAATTTTAAGGATGTGATAACCATATTGGGAATGAACCGGGCCGATAATATTTCCTGAATCAGCTTCAGAAAATTCCTGTCCCATAATGGATTGCAGATTGCCTTCTGGCATCCATCCCAAGTCACCAGAGTTTTCTTTGGAGGGGCAGGTGCTGAAGTTTGTCACCACCTCTTCAAAAGGAGTGCCGCTATCTAACTGTTTTTTTGCTGCAACGACATCTTCCATGGAATGGGTGAAAATCTGGCTCGCTCGAACCCGGATCATAGGCTTGTCTCCTGAGTGCTTGATTTGTAGAGGGATATGATAGTATGTTAACTATTTGATGTCAAAAGTCAGTTCAAGGGAGCAAAATAACCGCTGGCACTCAAAACGATTGAAGTTTCAGGTCTTAAATATCATTTTGTCTAAGGGTTTGGTGGTATTGCGGAAAAACAGCGCAAACCCGGAACCATTAAAGACTAAGAAGTCTTATTATGGGAACGTTTTTTTAAGTTTGGTGATGATAGAAGAACTGACAGCCCTGCCAATGATATGGTGGGAAGGCACAGGCAAACCAAGCCTTTCGCTTTTCAAAGTAAGATTTTATTTATACAACGCACTCAAATTCCGTTTAGCTTTAGCTTCCCCATTTTTATCCCTGTTCCTACGGAAAAGCCTTGCCGCAAACCTGGTATGAGCAATTGCATTTGCTTTGTCATCAACCAAACCAAATGCCTTACCAATATTCAAATGGGCATACGCATACTTCGGGTTAACTTTCAGGGCTTTTTTAAATTGACCCAAGGCTTCTGGAAAACGCTTTGCTCCCCAGAAAGCTTCTCCAAGCCTATTTAAATTAATTTCATCATCAGGCTTGATTTTTAGCTCACGTTGGTATGCCTGGACAGCACCGTTAAAATTACCAAATTGTTGGTATACATCCCCTATATCTATATAGGCCTTGTAGTCTTTCGGGTTTTGCCGGATTCGATTTTTAAGAGTTTCCACCCTTTTCTCAGGTCGCATAACATGGTTTATTTCACGGCTAATAAACGTAGACTTCAGAGATAACTGTCAATATCTAATGCCCTGCCACCTTTCTTTTCATCTTTTCCTGGCTAACTGTAACTTCACGAACTGGGAATTCAAAACCCAAATCTAATACCTGCCCATTGGTCAACTCTATTTCTTTCTCAATAATATGCGGCTCATCATAAACCGGTCGTTTGTCTGCCGCAAACTCCTTTATGTTGTAACCCTCATGCCATGCTATCAGTTTATATTTTCCTGGAGGTATGTCTTTAATTTCAAAAGCTCCATTTTTATCTGAAATACTGAAGTATGGATGCGGCAATCCAAGCATCCATCCATTCATATGTATATGAGTATCACATTGATATCGATTGATTCCTCTCACTCTCTTAAGCTTTTTCCTGGTCATCCGATTCCGGTCCGGGAGTGGCGTATTAAACAAGGTAGCCCCATTTGATCCGAATGCGTGGGGATTATGCAAAAGATTTTCCATATTATATAAACCAACATTTCTAGTATATACAAAACCAAAAACATGCTCTTCAAAGTTACATAATTGGCTCTCAGGGCGCTGGTTTTTATCAAGACCGGCATGAAGCACTTCTGGACTATTAACTTTAATCTTTGCTTTTTTATCTGCAAGCGGTTTACCTTCTGGTACCGCTTCAAGATAGACAGCTGTGAACTTGACACCTCTATTAGTCGGGTTAACCACCAGAGCAGGGTTGAAAACCTCCTGGCCACATTTATCCATATGTTTAAAAACGGTTATCGGTGGTAGTGCCGGTATATCCCCTTTCCATTTAGCGACACCCCTGATTGTCGCCCCATTTCCAACCTCTATTTCTTTATATTTGATTTTGGCTGCAATAGCAGAGCCTGCACCAAAATTCATGATCATAGTGGCAAATGCCATAACAAACACTATCTTCTTCATAGTTTGTTCCTCAAATTATAATTACGAAACCTCGTTGCAGTCGCCATCTTCCAATACGCAAACAAAGGGTAGCATCTCTCGCCACCACCCACAACAAAGACCATACAACAGACCAGCAGGTCCTATAGGCGATGCCAACCACTTCCCCATCCCACCTTGCCGTTTGGCTTTTTCTAATGCGCCAAACGGCATATCTCACCCCCGTTTAATTATTTGAATAACCTCGATGCGTTACAACTTTTGCACTTTGGTCAGAAACAGCCTCAGAAGGCTGATCGGAAATGCCGCCTGGGCTCTTGGAATCAGCAACCTCGGTCGCATCACCACCAAGTAACTCAACAGGTTTCCGGGCATAAAAAACTTGTGTTTCATTGTTATATGAGAGCGTAAGGCTAAAGTTGTCTTCTGGCCACCCAGTTGCTACTTTTATTTGTCCTTTTGCTCCACCACTTTTTTCAGCTTCAATTAATTTTTGAATAATATTAATTGGCTTACCAGTCTTTGCAACATCTCTTTGCAAATTCATTATTAAAGCAATATCTTCCCTTGTCGCGGGCTTCTTCTTCCCCCGAACATAAGATCTTGAGATAAAGAAATACGGGTCTTTAGGCGGGAACTGAGGAAACGCATAACCATTTTGTACATCCACAAAAATCTTTTTAAACTCATCACTTTGAATGTAATCAACGATCTTGTATATTTCCTCTTTTGTCAAAACTGATCCCATCCCATCACGATTTCCGATCCCCCACTCTGGCATTAGTCTTGTAAAACGTCCATTGTGAGGAACTTCAAACATATCATCACGGGTCCTGACAAGTGAATCTGCCTCATAAGAGATCCCCGTGATTCCTTCCCCGGTATAACCGTGACAATGCGCACAGTTCATCTCGAAAATTTGCCGTCCTGTCAAAGTAGAACCTCGTTTAAATGGTTTTGCAGGCGGCAAAGTTTGAACCGTTCCATCCCAACGCAAAAGCTCCCCTCTTTGCTCCCAACCTTTTTCATCAACCATAACTTCATAGTCGATTTTGACTGGCAGTTTCATTTCTTCAGAAGCTTTCTCCTGGGATAGAGCTTTGTATGCGTAACGGATATCTCCTCCATACATTTCAGCCCAGTGCTTTTGTCCTTTCAAATTGTTAAAAGCCTTGTTTTCTCCAGGATTGGCTATATTTACAGCCACTTCAAGTGCCAGCGTTGGAGCAATCCCAAATTCCCCATCGCCACTACCAAGCCAAGGAACGCCATCGTTATCCCAGTCCCTTGACCCAACACCAATCGCTAACTCACCACTTCTGTTTTCTTCTGACTGTATCATTCCTGTCATCATCAAAGTCTGCACTGACCAACGGGAAAACTTGCTTACCAATGGTTTGGTCATATGTATAGGAGTAGCAAACATCATTTCCCGATACGCGCGCAACTGAGCCGAAATATCTAAAGAATGAATCCTCACAGTATCATCGCCCAAACGACTCCTGAACAGACCAGTTGGTTCGTGCCAAAAATTTTCCCAAATATAATTCCAGGTTTGTCTTGCCCCTTCAACATATTCAAGATCATCCGTAAGTTTATATGCTTCAAGCAAAGCAAAAACTCCCGTAAAATTTGGGCGGCCTAAATCACATGCGCCAGTTGGTTTTGAGGAAGTAACATCATAAGAAACACAAAACTCCCCATTTTCTCCCTGAACACCCAACAGGAAGTCGGCATTCTTTTTGAGTAACTCCGTAGCCAGCTTTGTCAATTCTGGTTCCAGGTCATCCTTGTCAGGTGTTGCAAGAAGTGCCTGGGGATCTCGCATGCGGTCTACATACTCTTTTAACCCGATAAATGTCAATCCCATGTCTGTAATCTTTATTTCATTACCTACTCCAGGATTTTTAAGTTTCTTTCCAATCCACCAGCTGGTTTTTTTGGGTTCCCATGTCGAAACAAGAATACCGTTCCTGGTATGCATCGCTACGATATTCCTCAGGACCATATTTGCCAGATAATGCGGTACCGCGCCAAGACTTTTCTCAAGTATCCCTCCGTCTACAGGCGGATTGTCTGTAAACATGTCTGTCATCCTGTATGTTGTCTGAAAGAAGTGTGAGTTTCCCCAAAGTAACGCGCCTTGATCAAAAAGCAAACTTCGCGGATCATCTACCTCAAAGCCCCACTGGCGCTCTGGAAGATCACCGGCAAGAAGCAAGTTAGGCCAAATTCTGTGCGGAAAATATCTCAGCCCATTTTTGGGGTCATAAGTCGCGGGATTGATTCCACCCAATTCACCATCCTCGTTGGCGACCAACTGGGCTTTTAACGCCAAAACCTGATTAGCTCTTGTCGTAGCCAAGGCCATACCCCTGAACCCTTCCTCAGCGTCATTTCCAGCCAAGACAATTCTCTTGGCCTGGTTGCTGGGAGACTCACCTGTATGAGTAGCTTTCCACATATAGTCCACCCACATACTAGCCCTTTTAAGCATAATTCCAACGCCACCCATATCTATGTACTTAACCATTTTGTCGCGATCCCATCTCCACTGCCTGTTACTGAAAAAGTATTTAGGCACCCCCCATTTTCCATTCTTCCCGCTTTGGGGGTCAACAAAGTTATCAGCAACGGGAGTTGGGGCAACAAAATGCGGATCACCCGATTCAAACTCCAGGTATGCGGGTTGGCCATCATCTGGAAACCTCGGAATCCCAACACGTTTCCAAACTAGTGGAAAGTACCACTGAAGCATCACGTCTTTATTAGATAAGGTGCGCTCCCCGCGATCTCTCTCAAGACGATTATATGAGGATAATTCTAATGCCTTCATGGTGAAATAAGGGCCATTCACCATATTTATTCCGGCGTGGCTTGCAGCAAAACCAAAACCCAGGTTATTTCGAGCACTCCAATACATTTGTTGATTGGTCATCCAAATGAAAGCCGCGTTGTGCTCCAATGGCAGGGCTGCCCGGACCATATTTGATAAACCTGTTTGACTGATTTCAAACTCTTCATTAGCCGCCCATTGTTGGTACTTGGGTTTAAAGGTCCTATCAAGGATTTTTACTTCTGGAAGTTTGCTCCTGTAGGGGCTTAAGTCAGGCTGAAATGTTCCTTCTTTGAGAATAACCATTCTGCCATCAGGTGTGTTTATGTAGTAGTCCGCGTTTGCCGTGGATGACATGAGAAAAACCAAAAAAAGAGAAAAACATATACCATGTGCTTGTCTAAAAAGTGCTTGTCTAAAAACCGTATTTAAATTATTCATTTAATTTACCTGACTTGAAAGGTTCGGTTAAATTGATTTAGAAAGTTACTGACATACCCAGATTCGCCACATAAGGCGGACTTGGACCCTTGTGAGGTTGCACAACTCTACCCAAGAGAGTTGCCGTAAACCTGACCAAAGGGTCTGGGCTAAAAATAATACTTGGACCGACAAGGCTGAGCCAACCACCACGAAAATTGGGTCGATCCTTGGTATCCTCACTATTAGGAAATCGAAACTTACCTCCGTAAGTATCTTGTTCTTGCCAGTTTGATATGCTGGACAATTGAACGGAAAAGTAGTCCTTATAGACAGGTATAACTATTGAACCAAAAATAGTCGCCAGATCTCCCCGGTTTACGCCATCATGCTCCGCGTTAAATCTATAAGCTCCGCCCCAGTGGATTGCGGCGCGATCAAAAGGCGTTCCTGCCAGAAAATCCGGGAGGTCACCAGGCAGAAACTGACGAGTAAAAAACGTAGCAACCTTGTATGACATTTCACCTGTACCCAATTGCCTTCCTGCTGGAAGCGTTCCGTCATTCGTAAATCTTTTGAATACTGGCCGCCCACCCTTTTGCCCACCTTTGGGAGTAACAGAAATCACACCATTGTCTCCCGCCCTTTTATTCGTTGATCCGTTGGGGAAATAGACCCCTGCGGCTACCGCCCACCCAACAGGCGCATTACCCTGATCCCAGATTTTCTTTTTAAACATCAAATTAACATCCTGAATCCCTTCTGACGCTCCTCCATTAAAAACACTTTTAGCCCCATTGCCAATATGAGGCAACTGCACTGGCCCACGGCTGGTAGAGTTCTCATAAGTAACGTTCAGCACGGCTGTAAAACTATGAAAAAACTTCTTGTCCAGATCAAATCCATAGCGCAGGGAAGTCGTTAAAAACCTTCTCTGAGCGGTATTATCGACATGAATCAGATCAATCTCTCCATCTTTCGTAAAGTCTTCGCCTTCGACGTTCACAAACTTGAAACTTGTAGCTACTTGAAAAAGGCCAGGCGGGAGAACAAACGCGTGGCCGCCAACAGCAGGTACCAGCAAAGGCGGTATGAAGTTCTTTACCTGAACCTTGATAAGGTCACGTTCTAATATCGTGAATTTTTCATCAACACCAAGATTTAAAAAACGATCCTCAAATCTTCGGCCCTGCAAATAATCACTATCATGTACTTCAGCCGGAGCAACGACTGGAGAGGGCAGTTGATCTTTTTTGTCAATCCTACTGTCAGCCGCCAAAAAAAGGGGGGGGGTGGCACAAAAAATTATTGATCCAACCAACAATATCAAGACCAACCTGTAAGGATAAAACTTAACCTTGGATAGCATGGGTAACATCAGTTCTTTCTTCAATTTAGGATTCCTAACAATTAAGGTTATGAAAATCAGGTGCGAAATTATGAACGACATAGTTGGAAAGGAGAAGCAGATGACTCTCTGGCCATTCCTCTGCATAATCCCCATGCCTTAACTGATTAAAGCGTATCACAAACTACAAGCTGAAGCGTATCACAAACTACAAGCTGAAGCGTATCACAAACTACAAGCTGAAGCGTATCACAAACTACAAGCTGAAGCGTATCACAAACTACAAGCTGAAGCGTATCACAAACTACAAGCTGAAGCGTATCACAAACTACAAGCTGAAGCGTATCACAAACTACAAGCTGAAGCGTATCACAAACTACAAGCTGAAGCGTATCACAAACTACAAGCTGAAGCGTATCACAAACTACAAGCTGAAGCGTATCACAAACTACAAGCTGAAGCGTATCACAAACTACAAGCTGAAGCGTATCACAAACTACAAGCTGAAGCGTATCACAAACTACAAGCTGAAGCGTATCACAAACTACAAGCTGAAGCGTATCACAAACTACAAGCTGAAGCGTATCACAAACTACAAGCTGAAGCGTATCACAAACTACAAGCTGAAGCGTATCACAAGGGCCATGACTATCATGACTGTAATGTAAGGTACCGCCTGATAGCAGAGTTTATTCTGACTACTGGAAAGGCATAATACATTGGATGTTTCGGATTTCAGACACTAACCAGACACTAACTGGTGGTACAAAGCCGATGTTGCTTTGTGCTAAACTGTAAGGTGAACCGAAAGAAGGGGCAGTCTCTATGTCTATTAGACTATTACAGGTTACATAGACTATTACAGGAATTGTTTTTATTGTGATTAATTAGAGGTAGTGCTAATTCTCATGGGAACTAAAGTCGTTCCTCCAAAGTGAAAATCATGTTGTTGAACGATTTGGGGAATACACGAAAACCATTTTCCGGTGATTCGAGGCGTTTTCGCAAAAACCATGCCTCATCGAAGATATGAGCATTGAAAACCCGGAAAATTTCTCCCCTTCTTTTTCTCAAGACTGGCACACGAAAGATCTGGAAATGATCAGCCATATTGAGGTATTTCAGAAGAAACCCGTCATACTTAAAAAGGTTGAAAGCCGTCTAAACAAACTTAAAGAAGCAATGGCTGTCGAGTTGCTGTCTTGTGTTCACCAATTACCACCAGGAACAGATATTGAAAAAGGACAAATTGCCAGAGGTGAGAATCATAACGAGTTCCCCTTTTTGTCTCTGGATATTCCACAGAACTTTTCCAAAACCGAGATGTACACCTATCGAACCCTCTTCTGGTGGGGGCATTATCTTGGGTTTTCCCTGATCTTGAAAGGTGACAAGCTAAAAATCTATTTTCAACGCCTATCCACCGCCTGCAACGAACCGTCCTTTCAGGATGTCTACATCTCTCTGGCCCTCACCCCGTGGGAATGGCGCCATGGCAAGAAATATTTCGCGCCAGTGAGCAACCAACAGGCCTGGACTGACCCATCAAACCTTTTAGATCATATGAAGATCATGCGGTTTTATTCTGTCGCTGATGAATCGTTTAAAGAGTTAGACTGGACAGAAGCCGGAATAAAGTTCTGGAAGGACATGGCCCCTGTTTGCCTGGGTTGACCACACCCTCTGTAACAAATAATTCAACCTTGTCATTTTTGCACATATACCAATGGATGTTTCCAAAGGATTTTACTGGCGGGGATCACTCTCAGCTTTCCAGAGCTTGAAAAATCTTTAAAGAGCAAGACATGGTGCAGGGACGGGGCTATGGGGGAAATCCGGCTATCCGGAACATGCAGGGGAGTTGGAACCATGAACACTTTTCGTCTGCTGCCCGCGCTTTCTTCAGGAATTTCTTTTTGCATCCATTTCCCTAAAAATGGAAACTCCTCTTGAACCCCAACCGCATAAATATTTTCCAACGCAGTCCCATCCGTTTTTGAAAAAACAGCCAGACAGCCTGGCGGCAAAAATGGAGTGTGACAAGCGTCTTCGATTCTCACCCCGTAGCATGAATCCGGCAGTTCCATTGGCGGGGATATTCTGGTATAATTATTTGAAAGAAAAACCTTTTTCCCCCTCTCAGCACCGGGCTGCCTACTTTCCCGGCTGGAGGAAAATGAGACCAGGGGAATGGAAATCTTGGAATCGTTCTTCATAGCTTTTTTCTGTTCCCTGACAAAACAGATTACAGAATTGAATAGTTTTATATTGCTTAGGCACTTAATATTTACTGGACTATGCGTTTCATACTTTTTCCAGATGCCTTATTTTATTTGCAGAAGAGAGCATCCATAACTCTAATAAATTATTCCATACATTATAATTTTTCATGAATGAATCCAATTATCAAGAGGCTCTAAACTACCTCTACAGTCTTACACAAAGCGGCATCAAACTTGGACTTAAAAATACCGCTCGGATTCTTCAACATTTCGGTGATCCTCAATTAAAAACGACCACCATTCATATCGGTGGCACCAATGGTAAAGGATCTACTGCGGCGATCACAGAATCCATTTTAAAAACATCGGGCTATAAAGTTGGGCTTTATACCTCTCCACATCTGTTGGATTTTCGCGAGCGCATACAGATTAACCGCAGAATGATCGAAAAACAGCAAACTACGGACCTGATCTTAAGAATTAAATTGGCTGTGGAAAGCCTGAAAATCCCCATCACATTTTTTGAGTTCGGAACTATTTTAGCCTTTCTTCATTTTCGCGAACAAAATACCGATATAAACATTATTGAAGTCGGACTGGGGGGTCGGCTGGATGCCACCAATCTTTGCAAAGCCGAAATATCCATTATCACGTCCATATCCCTGGACCATACTCAATATCTTGGAGAAGATCTGAAACAAATCGCCTTTGAAAAGGCCTCAATTATAAAGGAAAACGGTATAGTATTTGCCCATATCCCTGAAGAGGAACTGTTTCAAGTCGTCAAGAATTCGGCCAGAAAGTGTTCAGCAGACCTTTACCGGTCGGGAGTGGATTTCCAGGTGACCCCTGAAGCCGGAAATGAAGAGAAAAACATCTTCAGCTACAAGTGGGGCTCCCGGGTTCTAAATAACCTGATTCTGTCCCTTAATGGCCATTTTCAAAGGAATAACGCAGGGTTGGCCCTGTCAGCTTGTTTGAAGTTAAATGAACGCGGGCTCAATATTGAAGAAAAACACATAAGGCAAGGCTTGGAAACGGTTACCTGGGAAGGCCGGTTGGAAACAGTTTTCTCGCACCCCACAGTGGTGTTGGATTGCGCCCACAATGGAGCCAGCGTCAGAAACATGACACTGGAATTGCGCAAAAACTTTAAGTTTTCCCGCTGTTTTATTGTTTTGGGACTCATGCAGGACAAAAAAATTGATGAAGTCATCAAAATTTTAAGTCAGTTTGGGGATCAGTTTTTCCTGGTATCGGTCAATCCTCCTCGGGGAGAAGCTCCAGAAAAACTGGCTGAGAAACTGAAAGTTCACAATAAACCGTCTCAGGTTTTCGGGACTGTTTTTGATGCGTTACAAGCTGTAAAACAAATCGCCAATCAGGACGACCTGATTTGTATCACGGGTTCCATTTTCCTGATTGGCGCAGCCAAAAAATGTTTTAACGATGAAAACACTTCTTTTAGTTCTGGGAATATTCTTCACTCTGACGAGTGAATCTTTTTCCATTGGCAAAGAGGGGATGCGCTCCTACCAGTCCAGCCAGGAAAAAGCTCTCAAGCTCCCTGAATTAGACAAGGGGGAATCAGGCACTCCTGATTGGCAGTGGGGAAAAGATGAGAGACCACTTCCACCCTCGGAATTGCAGTATTTGGAAGCTGAAGAGGAAGCTCCTGCGGCAGATTGGTTTTGGGCAAATGGAAATCCGTTGACAACAAATGAAAGTTTGGCCATGCCCCGGTCACTAACCTTCCCAAACTGGATCCAGAATGGTGACGACCCCATCAACCGTTCGCCAGAAGAAACAAAATCTCAACCCGCCGGACAAGAAGTTTTTCTAACCGCCGACCACATGACGCATGATAATAACCGCAATCTCCTCTGGGCATGGGGAAAAGTGATTATCCGGTTGGATGACAGAGTTATTCGGGCAGATAAAGTCAAGGTGAACAATAAGACAGGAAACGGTAAGGCCACCGGCCATGTCATCATCACTCAAGATGACGGAACCCGTCTCAAATCCAAAAAAGCCCTGTTTAATATCAATAACCAGCAAGGCAAACTTTTTGAAACCCGAGGCAGGCTTGGTGAAAAGTATTATATCGAGGGAAAGGAAATCACCCGGTACTCTAAAAATCATTATAAAGTTCAGAAAGGACATCTCACAACCTGTGAAGGTAAGCTTCCGGATTGGCTTTTTGAAGCGGAATCGATGGACATTGTAATGGGTGACCGGGTTCTTTTTACCAATGGGGTCTTTAAGATAAGAGATGTCCCCATCCTTTACATCCCGATAGGCTACCTGCCCATCGATCAGGAACGTAAAAGTGGACTTCTAATTCCTTATTTTGGAAGCGGTAGTGTTGGGGGAGCCTCCTTTAACAATGCCTATTATTGGGCCATCAATGGGCACTCCGACGCGACATTCGGCTTGGATTATTCGGAGCAGCGCGGCTTCAAACCTTCAATTGAGTACAGGTACACCCCCAATAGTCATACTACGGGCTCCTTCAATGCTTCTTTTATTGATGACAAGGCTACTGACTCTACATTCTGGAAAGTGGATGCCATCCACAAACAAACTCTCCCTCATGGTTTCAAGTTTAGTGGAAAACTTGACTTGGAAAGTGAGGAATTCAATAGAAACTTCAACGATAGCACCAGCCAAAGGGCCCGCCGCAATTCAGACTCCTACGCTACCATCACAAAAAACTGGGGAAGCAGTTCCTTGGATATTCTGACCCGATATCAGGACAGTTCTGAATCAGACAGCGACCAAACCTTTGCGCAACTGCCTCAAATAACCCACAAGACACAAAGGCACTCCATTGGGGACACAGATTTTTTCTTCAGCCAGGATTCCAGCTTCACATCGTTTCTTACGGATCTGAATCAAAGCCCGGATGTAGACGACAATTTTTCCGTACAGCGCTTCGATTTTCATCCTAGAATCTCCTACACGACGAAAATCGCCCCGTGGCTTACTCTCACTCCTACCCTTGGGCTTAGAGAAACCATTTACAGTAAAGGGTTGGACACAACAGATAATAAAAATAAACGCCTGGGCTTTTTCACCCGGGAATCCTTCGATGTCAGCGCCAGTCTCCAGGGCCCAAGATTTGAAAAGATTTTCGACCTCAAAAATAAATACATCCCCAAGGTCAAACATTTAATAGAACCCCGCATCACCTATAATTACATTCCCGCCATGGATGAAACCGATCGTAGAAAAATAAAAGTATTTGATAGCATCGATACCGTGAACCAACAAAGCACGATCACTTATTCGTTAACCCAAAGGATATTACAAAAGGAACGGGAGAAAGGTGACAACTTTAATACCCGCGAAGTCCTTCGCTTTGATATCAGCCAAACGATTGATCTGATCGAGGCCACCGGATCGGAAACATCCGATAACAAGCGCCCATTTTCTGACCTTCGTTTTGACCTGGATAGCCGATTGTATGACAATTTGGAACTCAATTTCGACTCGACTTTTGACGTCCATGAAAATGTTCTCAAAACCTTTAACGTTGAGTTAGGGGTCAAACCCATTGACTCCCTATATCTTTTTTTTGAAAGGCGTTTTACCATAAATCAGGAAACCTTTCTCGTGGGTACCGTGGACTGGACCTTCGGCGAAGGCTGGAGAATCCAAGGCACAACCCGCTTTGACGAAAAAGAAAAAGTATTTCAGGAAAACAACTTCAGCTTGCTATACGATAACCCCTGCAAATGCTGGGGTTTCAAATTTGATATAGTTGAAAGAAATAACCTTGCGCGAGGACTGGGGAGTGACAGGGAGGTCAAATATCTTTTGGGTATTACACTGAGAGGCCTCGGCTCTCTGAGCACGGGAAACAAAAAAAATTAATCCACCGCGAGTTTAAATCGATAAAATGAGCATTGCAGAGAATATTGCCCAGGTGGCGTTAGAAATCGGCGCAATCCAAATCAATGCCCGCGAGCCTTTCACTTGGGCTTCCGGTTATAAAATGCCCCTCTATAATGACAACCGCCTGCTTCTGGGAAACGCCGAACACCGTGCCCTGATTGCAAAAGGCTTTCAAGACCTGTTAAAAAAATGTGCGGCTGAAGTAGAAGTCATAGCCGGCACCGCGACCGCCGGGATCCCCCATGCCACCACTCTGGCTGACCTGCTTCAGATTCCCTTGGTTTATGTCAGGTCTACGGCCAAATCCCATGGCATGGGCAACAAAATTGAAGGGGTTCTAAAACAAAATCAGCGGGTATTAGTCATTGAGGATCTGGTTTCAACAGGGGCGAGTGCGGTCAACGCCGTGACAGCCATCCGGAAAGCCGGGGGCATTGTCGACCATTGTTGCAGTATTTTCAGCTATGGGTTCCCCGAGGCTACAGAAAAGTTTAAAAGCATCTCCTGCCAAATCCATTCTATCCTAATTTTTTCCGAACTGCTGCAGGTAGCCCAATTCACCCAAAATCTCCCTCAAAATGATATTGAAACACTGCGCTCCTGGCAGGAAGCCCCCTTCAAGTGGGCAGAAAATAAGGGGCTTTAAGCTACTATAGCGTACCTTTAAGTCTGCGTTGCTCTGGGCTCGACTAGCAATAACTTTCTTTAGTGAGCAAAGAATCGTATCGGCTCAATAAGCTCTTGTCCAGATTCCGACTCACTTGTTTGCAGCTTCGAGTACCGTGTCCATTTCCTCTATATTTCAAATCAGAATAAGTATGCTCATGGGCAAACCCCTTAATAATTTATTGACATATGAAATCTATTTCGTGTATTATATTTCTTGTATTAATCATGGCATAAGTTAAGCTTTGGAAGTATTGTCTGTTCCAAATAGGATCTAGGATGAGCGCAAGAAAAATAAATACTCCGTCGTGGACTTTTTTGACGAATCATGGACACGTTCTGTTGTGTCTGGCCAAAAATCCGTCTGAACGCATTCGAGACATTGCATTGGAAGTTGGAATCACGGAACGTGCAGTTCAGCGCATTATCGTTGAGCTGGAGGCGGGCCGGTATTTGGACCACATCCGCGAAGGAAGGAGAAACGTGTACAAAGTGTTCAGCCGCAAGCCCCTGAGACATGGTATTGAGAAACATCGACAAGTACATGATCTGATCCAGCTAATTAATAAATGACTTGAAGCAAATCATAATGCCCATATATCAACATCCTCGATGAAGCCGAAAATATACTTAATTACTTACGGAATACTCGAGCTAATTATTTGGAAAATAAAAATACGGGAAATAAAAGCGAACTGAGTGAAGCGTTCTCATTTATGGGGAGTACGCTGGAGATCTCTATGCAAGAGGTAAATCCTTCTATATGAGTACTATTTCAGTGAAGCCCCTTTCCTCAGAAGATCGTGATCGGGTTCGGCAAATTGTATTGAACGCCAGTGAGCCAATTGCGCCGTTTTGGCCCATGCGGACCATGATCGCGCAGAATCCCATTCATGGATTGGAATATCTGCCGTTTGATCAGGCTGTTCGAAAAGGCCAGGCCCTCCTTGGTGGAAATGGGTATCTTGCGAATGAGGAGTATCGTCAATTTTACCGAAACGGCCGTATTACCAAAGAAAGTTTTAAGCGCGCTTTTTCCAGGGTTGGGCCTCGCCCCGATGGACAGGTTTTTATTGAAGTTGGAAGTCGAAAGGTTACCCCAAAAGATGCTTGGCAATTACACATACTTTTTGGCTTCGAGGAATTGCCATTATCCCTCTTGGAATGGGAGTTAAGCGGTGGTGGAGCTACAAAACAGTTTCGGCAAGATCTTTCCGAGGAATCCCAGAAACAAATTATTGAGCAAACCATCAAAGAATGTGAACAGTGTCCGGTGTATCCAGAAGAGGCCTACCTGACGAATTTATGGAAGAGTGTGTTAGCCACCTTCGGGCTATCTGATTTTCATGCTTCATCTCAAATATCTGGGGATTCGCATTCGCAAACTTCAGCACCCATTTCCTTGTCGCCTCAACAGACCATCAGCGATTGGGTTGATGGTTTGACTGAGGGTGGGGTGGTCGACCAAGTCAATAATCAACTCATAGAATGGGTGGCGGCGTTTCTCGATGAAGGATTAGCCGGCTGGGAAATGCCTGGCCGAGAAGTAGGTTTCTACCAAGTATGGCGGAACCTGGCGCAGAAAGATTTTTCGGGGCAGCTTCTCGGGATTACAGATTTCGCCCAAAAAGTTCATAGCCTTCCTGCAGCTCCAGAGGACGCGATCCGTTCCAGCTTGCACCAACTCGAAATTCCCCAAGAACAATGGGAAGATTATCTCTCAAGGCAACTATCATTATTACCAGGCTGGACGCGATACATACGGTGGCTTGGGGAACACCCAACCTACCATGCGCAACACAAACATCCCATTGACACCACACAATATCTGGCCGTGCGTTTATTCTATGAAATGGAGTTGACCAACATTAAGTGCCAGCAAGAATGGGGAATTGATGGGACCGTTTCTACCCTGACTGCATATTGGAATGATCGACCCAAAGAATACCACCAACAAAGTTGGCATGGAGTGCAATCTGGGAATCAAACTAAACAGATGAAATGTCGATATGCTTGGCGATTATTCCATTTGGCACAGTTTCTTGAGTTATCTCCAAGAGAAGTTCAAGATCTCTCGCTTACTAATGCCCAGATGTTGTTGCAATGGTTAGATCACTTTCCTGCTGATCAACATGGAAGGGTATGGATTGAGGCATACGAAGATTCCTTTCGAGAGAAGATGCTGAGAAATATTTCAGCGCATCGCGGAACGGTACCAGAATTGGAAACTCGTCCCCATGCACAACTAGCCTTTTGTATCGACGTACGTTCCGAATCATTTCGTCGCCATATTGAAGCCCAGGGTTCCTATGAAACGTTTGGGTTTGCAGGGTTTTTTGGCATTCCCATTAGCCATCAAGCTTTTGATAGTAATCAACGTTACTCTTTATGTCCGGTATTATTGACTCCTAACCATGCGGTAACGGAATCACCTCGGTCGGGAGAGGGAGCGGCGTTAGAAAAATATTCTTCTGGTACTCGCTGGTACCAACTGGGGCACCATCTTTTTCACGACCTGAAACATCATCCTATTGGGTCGATGATGATGATTGATGTATTGGGATTCTTTTTTAGTCTGGGGTTGGTGGGCAAGACCTTGTTCCAAAAAAGATTTCGTGGAATGACCTCTACTATCCAGAGTTGGTTGACGCATAGGGTTCCAACCCAGATCTCAATTTCCACGCCATCTAATCCTCAAAATCCCAGGATCGGAGAAGTGAATGCGGAAGGGATTCCTGACAGGCTTTCTCGGGGGTTTTCTCTTTCGGAACGGGCGATATTTATCAAAAATGGTTTGCGTGCTATGGGGTTCACCAAAAATTTTGCTCGTTTGGTGTGCCTCTGTGGCCATGGGAGTGAGACCGACAACAATCCCTACTATGGGGCGTTGGATTGCGGGGCTTGCGGGGGAGCACCGGGCGATGCAAATGCGCGAGTTTTTGCCGCGATGGCGAATGAACCTGAAGTTCGTCGCATTCTCAAGGAAATAGGGTTGCCGATTCCCGATGACACCTGGTTTCTTCCGGGGAAACATAACACGACGACTGATCGGGTCGAGTTTTACGATCTAGAGGAACTGCCTGATTCGCATAAAGAATATTTTCAGGCGTTGAAAAAGAATCTCGAAGAAGCTGGTGCGAAGCAGGCTCTTGAGCGATGCCATCGCATTCCCAGTGCTCCGACTGAAATTTCTCCAGAGCAGGCTTTTGCTCATGTAGACGAACGCAGTTGCGATTGGGCGAATACTCGACCGGAATGGGGATTAGCGGGCAATGGCGCATTTCTCATTGGAAAACGAAAACTGACCAAAGGGTTAGATTTAGGCGGTCGGGTTTTCTTGCATTCTTATGATTCTGCTGATGATCCCCAGGGAGCCATCCTCGAAAATATCATGACTGCGCCATTAATTGTCGGCCAGTGGATTAGCACAGGCTATTATTTTTCTACGGTTGATCCGTGGGTGTATGGAAGTGGCAGCAAGGTGTTGCACAATGTCGTCGGGGGTGTTGGGATGATGCTGGGAAGCCAAAGTGATTTGCAAATGGGATTCCCCTTACAAACAGTTAATAACGGAGAAACTCATTATCATGAACCTATGCGACTCTTAGCTATCATCGAACAGACACCGAGTGTAATCTCATCTGTCATTCAAAAACACTCGATCCTTCAACAGTTGTTTCATAATCAATGGCTCAATCTTGTGGCCTTGGATCCCAATACGTTTGAGTTTCATCGGTACAATTCGAATGCTTCTTGGGAATCCATACGGCTGGGGTAAAGCAGAGTTATGTCACCAATAACACTCATTCTAAAAACTATCGGACTTTTCGGGCTTTGGGTCTTGTTATCCGGCAAGCTGGACGCGTTTCATCTCTCAATTGGATTTCTCGGTGCTGCTTTGATTGCTTGGGTGAACACCGAACCTCAACATTTAGATGAACCACCATTGCCTCACGTACGACTTATCCTTTATTGGCCTTGGTTATTCTTGGAAATTGTCAAGAGCAGTCTAAATATTACGAAAATTATTCTTGATCCAAAGCTTCCTATCAATCCACGACTCATCCAATATCCTACTAATCTTGGAAGTAATCCAGCGGTTGTATTGTTGGGAAATTCTATTACGTTAACCCCGGGGACTGTCACGATTGAGGTCTCCTCCAGTGAATTGGTGATTCATGCTCTGGATGACAAATCATCCAGCGGTCTGGAGTCGAGAGACATGGAACGAAAAATTGCCGAGGCTTTCCATTCGAGGGGGCAAACCTGATGTTTACTTCGTACCATTTTTTCTTTCTCATTCTCACCATACTTATCCTTGTTTATATGTATCGGGTGTTTCAGGGTCCTACAGTTTACGACCGGATTTTGGGCCTAAATGGGATTTCAACCAAGGCCATTCTTTTGTTGACCATTTTGGGAAGTCTGTATGGACGAATAGAAATGTTTGTTGATATCGCGTTGGGCTATGCCATGCTCAACATTATTGGTGGACTGGCGGTAGGAAAATATCTAGAACAAAAAGGGACTCGGGAATGTTAGCAGTCGATACCCTATTAATTTGTATTGGCCTCTTTTTTCTGACGGTTGCGGCTATTGGCATCGTTCGTTTACCTGATGTCTTTTCCAGATCTCATGCGTTAAGCATTACCGATACCCTTGGCACTTTTTTTGTCTTAACAGGCGTGGCTTTTTATCAAGGGCTTACCCTTGCTGATGTGAAAATAATGTTGATTCTTCTTGCCCTTTGGCATCTTAATCCAGTCATTTCCCATGTGATCCTTAGAGTAGCTCTCCGAAATGGTGTGCGCCCTTGGGTCAAGGAGAAAAAATGACGCTATTTGACGACTATCTTCTTCTTCTTTTGGCGGTTGTGACGGCACTGGGTGCTGTCTTTGTTCGCGACCTCTTTAGTGGAGTGCTTACCTTGGCTGCTTACAGTTTTTTTCTGGCACTTCTCTGGGCTGGTCTCGGAGCTGTTGATGTGGCCTTTACCGAAGCTGTTGTGGGTGCTGGCTTGTCCACCTTGTTTTTTTTGGTGGCCTTGTATCTAACCTCTCATCAAGAAGAAGTTCGCAAACAGTTGCCGGTACGGATAATGGCATTGGGGGGCCTGGGGATTCTGGGTTTTCTACTATTATTTGGGTCCGTGGATCTACCGGTGGTCGGGGACCCTAAATCGCTACCTAGTAAACATGTTTCTTCCCACTATTTAAGAAAGAGTCTGGAGGAAACAGATACCCCCAATGTGGTGACGGCGGTGTTGGCCGACTATCGAGGCTTCGACACCCTGGGCGAGACCACTGTCATATTTACCGCAGGGATAGCCTGTTGGATGTTATTAAGGAGAAGAGATAATTCAGCCACTTGACAGTGTAATAGTTCACACCCTGACCAGAGTTATTACACCCGTTATTCAACTCTTTGCATTGTATGTACTTATTCATGGACACGATAGTCCAGGTGGCGGGTTCCAGGCAGGAACGTTGTTTGCGGCTAGTGTCATTCTGCCAATCATTGCCTTCGGCATTCAAGGTTCTCTGAGCGTGCTTGAAAGGCGAGCGATTATTTTAGGCGGGATCGGCATTTTACTTTTTGCGGGAATCGGTCTACTTCCACTTATCCTTGGAGGGGAGTTTTTAAATTACGGAAAACTGCCTATCCCAGGTATGGAGGCTTCTGCCAGGCGGCACTGGGGGATTTTGGGAATTGAAATAGGCGTTACGATTACGGTCGCTGCTACAGCCGTTTCAATTTATTATAGTTTGAGAGAACGCGGAGAAGGAGAGGAAAAACAGCATGGCTGACATATTTCTCTATCGTCCCCACTTTGTCGCGTTTATCATCCTATTTCTTTTGGGCATATATATCATGGTGGTGTGTCTCAACCTGGTCAAAAAACTCATCGGTATGTACATCATGCAAACCAGTATCATGTTATTCTTTATCACCCTGGCAGTGAAAGAGGACAGTACGATTCCCATTATTTTGCCTTCTGTGACGGCATTGGCTCCCGAAGCCTATGCGAACCCCCTTCCCCATGTGTTGATGCTCACGGCGATTGTAGTTGGAGTTAGCACTCTTGGCGTTTCGCTTGCCATGGTTATTGCTTTGTACAGAGAGTACAACACATTGGAAGAAGATCAGATACTTGAAAAGATGAAATGACCTCAAGCCTACCAGGTTTTTTATTCGCCATTCCCTTTTTTGCCGCAATTGTAATACCAGTTGTCGGTTTCACTAATCAGAAACTTTGTCGCCCGATTGCTCTCGGTGCTTTGGTTTTCCTTAGCATTGTATCGGTCATTGGCTTGAGTGAGGCTATATCGCATGGTCCACTGTCTCATGAATTTGGGGGATGGGCACCGCCTATTGGCATTGAGTGGGTGATCGATGGGTTGAGCGGACTCCTAATGGTAGCGATTAGTATCGTCTCGCTTATTGCGCTTGTGCATGCAGGCCCTCTGGTCGAAAAAGAATTATCCGGTCGAGTGATACCCTTTTATTCTCTTTCTCTTCTGTTAATTGCAGCCTTGGGTGGAATGGTATTGGCCGGAGACCTGTTTAACCTTTTTGTTTTTTTAGAAATCGGCTCGCTGGCTAGTTATGTTCTGGTCGGTGTGGCTGGAGGCCGTTCTCTTCTTTCTGCTTATCGCTATTTGATTCTCGGTACCATCGGGGCATCCCTATACTTGTTAGGTGTGGGGTATTTTTATGCGGAAACCGGAACGCTCAACGTGGCAGATATGGCGCTACGACTTCCGGATGTTCTCGATTCTCGGGCGGTGCTAACAGGGTTGATATTCATTGTCTTGGGGTTGTCCATTAAGATGGGATTATTCCCATTGCATGGATGGTTGCCTGATGCATATACCTACGCACCGGACTCTTGCACTCCTTTACTAGCCTCGGTGGTGACGAAAGTTCCATTATATGCTTTCGTCCGTATTGCCTTTTGGGTTTTTGGTATGGCCACGGTGACCACACAAATCCCAATCTTGGTGGTGCTGGGCTGGGTCGGTGCTGTGGCTGCGATTGTTGGAGCTTACCGTGCAATTTGGCAAGAAAATTTCAAACGCATGTTGGCGTATTCTAGCGTTTCCTCTATGGGATTAATTATGTTGGGTTTCAGTCTGGGTACTGAAACAGGATTTGCGGGAGGACTGTTTTACCTCTTGGCGGATACCTTGATGAAAGCCGCTCTCTTTGGCGTGGCTGGAGCCGCGAGCTGTCAATATGGCGCGAGTACAGTGACAGACCTTGCGCGATTGCGACGAAACATGCCCTGGGTGTTGGCTGCATTGGTTATCTCGGCATTGTCCATGGTGGGCATTCCTCCGACTGCTGGATTTTTCGGAAAATGGCACTTGGTCGTCGGTGCATTGGAGGCTGAGAAATACTTTGCTGTCGTTGCTATTTTGGTCACGAGTATGCTGACCGCCTTGTATTTCTTTCGAATGTTTCAACGTGTGTGGGCCGAAGAATCCCTTCCGCTAGTTGAGCCTCATGTTCTCGAGACGCCCTTTCCCATAAGGATGAGTTTAGGTGTTCTGACTTTCGGGATTATAGCGTTGGGGTTGGGAAGTGATCTTGTTATGGGGTTAATTTTTGAGTCGGTTATCCCGAAGGGATTTTAATTTCTTTAACTAAAGTGAATGGGTTGTGATGGAATTTGTGTATATCTTTATCCCGCTTCTCCCTTTATTGGCGTTTGTTGTACTTGCGTTGGGTGGTAGCCGGTTTCCAAGCGATAGTCATAAAATAGGGATCCCTGCAATTGCAGGCTCTTTTATATTGTCGATCCTTGCTTTTGTCCAGGTCTCGAAAAATGGCCCGATTGATGTGCCGCTTTATACTCTGCTGGAGTCTGGAAATTTAACGATTGACTTGGGTTTGCATATCGATCAGTTGACTGTGCTACTGCTTTTGGTAACTGGTGTCAGCGGTGTGGTTCATGTGTACTCCTCTAGATACATGATCGATGATCCTAAATACAATCGATTCTTCGCGGTGATTGCACTCTTTACTTTTTCCATGCTCATGGTGGTAATGAGTCGCAACCTGCTCATGCTTTATTTTTTTTGGGAGGTCATGGGGCTCTGTTCTTATCTGCTGATTTCTCATGCTGCAGATAGAAAGTCAGCTGGACAAGCTGCGACCAAAGCGTTTTTGGTCAATGCCGTAGCTGATGTAGGATTCGGTCTGGGTGTGATTCTTGCGTTCAGGACATTTGGTACACTCGATATTCCTCAGATTTTGGAACTAGCTCCAGCCATGGCTAATGATACAGTAAATGTCCTCGCGTGGATGGGTCTTGATCTTCATATTCGATCTGTCACACTTATTTCACTGCTTTTATTTACAGGTGTGATGGGTAAATCCGCACAGATTCCATTTCATGTGTGGTTGCCGTTTGCTATGGAAGCTCCCACACCTGTGTCTGCATTAATCCATGCTGCAACCATGGTGAATGCGGGTCCATTTTTGTTAGTGCGATTGAGTCCATTGATTATTCTTTCTCCGTTCGCCATGACGGTCATTTTCATTATTGGTGCCACTACCGCGGTATTTGCTGGGTTAGTTTCCTTGACTCAATCGGACATCAAAAAGATTTTGGCCTATTCCACAATGAGTCAAATCGGGTTCATGGTTATGGCATGTGGTTTGGGCGCGTTTGCAGTTGCGATTTTCCATCTTCTTGCCCATGGGTGCTACAAAGCGTTCTTTTTTCTATCTACCGGCAATGCGTTGCGATCAGTGGAACAGGGCCTTGGGCATGGTGACCATGAACACCCTGTCTCTGATGGCATGGGGGTCTTATATGGCGGGGCCTTGTTGTTGGCGTTACTCCCGCCGTTAGTGCTGTTTTCCGGATCGTATGAATATTTGTGGGGGGTCACGGGGTTTATTTCTGCCACGATCGGATTTAAAGTCATTGGCTTGGTTACGGTATTTGTGACTTCTCAATATCTTTTTAAAGGTGTCACCTCGCTTTTTGTTCACGGTCCAAAGACGTACTGGCCCGCTTCAGGACAGCATAGTTTGGAGACGCAATCTATTCGACCACAGCTTTTAAATAGCTCCATTTTAACTGGCCTTTTTCTGGCTACGTTTTTTGTAGGGGGGCTATTGACTCTGTTTTGGAGTTGGTTCGCCGACTTTCTTGCTCCGGCTTTGACCTTTCCAGGAGTCACGTTGGGCGAAGGTGCAGTTGAGCATGGCTTTCCTTTTTGGCTTGTGGTTTCTCTTGGTGTGGCAATTGCGGGATGGGTCTATGCATACTCAACACAAGTTCGATCTCAACATCAGGTCTCCAGAGCAAGTAGGATAAGCAATCGATGGTATGTCCTATTTTGGAATAAATTCTACGTCGATGAAATCTACGATATGTATATCGTAAATCCCATCATCCGGTTGGCCCAACGGTTCTCTCGATCGGCTGAGACGAGAGAAATGCGACAGAGTATGTGGAAGTTCGGTCTTCAGACTATGCCTTTGAGCGACATGTTAGTCTTTGCCAAACCACGCTTAATTGGGCACAACATTCTCTTTTTGATTTTTGGTTTTGTGTTTATCATGAGCCTTCTTTATATTTTGAGTTAAATGCGAGATTGTCGAAATTTTTATGGAACTTAAGGGTCTATTGATTCGATGCTTTCAAATCACCTTCTGAGTTGGCTGCTTGTGCTTCCCTCCTTGGGAATTGGAGCCTTATGCTGTATACGAGACCGAGAAATGGTCAATCGCGTCGCCTTGGCCAGCACCCTTCTCACCTTTGGCTTGTCGGTAATCATCTGGATGCAGTTCGATTTTGCAAAAGCCGATATGCAATTTGTTGAACGATTCGAATTAATGCCAACGCTAAAGGTTCAGTATGCCTTGGGTATTGACGGCATCAGCCTTATCATGGTCGTCCTGACTGCTTTGCTGACTCCCATTGCCGTTTTGTGCTCTTGGAACACTATCAAAACAAATCTGCATGTTTTTATGGTCCTCATTCTCTTGTTGGAGACAGCCACACTCGGCGTATTTCTTTCGCTAGATTTGGTATTCTTCTATATTTTTTGGGAACTTACGATGGTGTGTGCGTACTTTTTGATGGTGGTATGGGGGGGACCGGGTCGAAGCTCTGCTGGATTAAAATTTGTCCTGTATAGCTTTGGCGGTGGCCTTCTTCTCTTATTGGCTATATTGGGCCTCTATGTTCAGGGTGGACAAACATTTGATCTAGTGACGTTATCAGATTATGCATTTAGCACTTCTACTCAATACTGGTTATTTCTCGCATTTTTTCTGGCCTTTGCTATTAAGGTCCCCATGATTCCTTTTCATGCTTGGTTGCCGGGTGCTTATGCTGAATCACCCACTGCTGGCAGTGTTATTTTAGCTGGAGCATTATCCAAGATGGGAGCCTACGGATTGTTGCGTGTCTGCCTACCTCTTTTCCCTGAAGCTTCCATTTATTTTGCACCATTCATTTTATGGCTGTCGATTGCAGCCATTATTTACGGTGGACTCATGGCTTTAGCACAGACTGATCTTAAAAAGCTCGTGGCCTATTCTTCAGTTTCCCACATGGGTTTTGTCACTCTCGGAATTTTTGTGTTCAATAGCCAAGGTATCCAGGGGGCCGTCTTGCAAATGTTTAATCACGGGATTATTACGGCAGCCTTATTTATTGCTGTTGGACAATTGTACGACCGCACTCACAGTCGAGCGATTTCTGACTACGGCGGCTTGCATAAACCCATGCCCAGATTTGTTGCATTGTTCTTTTTGTTTTCAGTCGCCGCCTTTGGGCTACCAGGCACCAGTAATTTCATTGGCGAATTTTTAGTCTTAGTAGGAACTTCTTATGTCAGCTTTGCCATGGTTATTATCTCTATGGGCGGTATTGTTTTAGCTGCCGCATATATGTTGTGGATGCTCCAAAGGGTGGTGTTGGGAGAGCCATCGACAGAAGCCGCCAAAGTGCTCCCAGATTTAGCGAATCGGGAATTGGCTACGCTGATTCCATTGGCTATCCTCGTATTGTGTATTGGATTGTATCCCGGACCATTGATGGAGATGATGGATGCGAGTGTAACTCACCTCATCCACCAAACAACAGGGCTGCAAGTTGATGAAATATCTCAACTTCCGCTTAGGCCCTAAATAAATCTTTGTCCTTCCCGTTTTAACTGGACATGAATATCATTGACAAACCCCTTATTTAATAATAGTGTGCCCGTTTCTTAATGGGGTTTGCCCAGTCCAAAAAAAAGCGATTGCCCGTTATAAATCAGGCTCTCGACTTTTATCGATTAAATTATTCCGTAACCCCTGTTTAGGGAAACCCAGTTTCAATTTGCAAAATATTCATTGGAGGTTTGTTTAGATGCCCAAATTAGAGATAGGTCCTATCGGTTTACTCCCCCCTTCTGCCGCAGCAATGGGTATTTTCTCGCCTGACAAAGATTCAGGATTGGACTTGGTTGAAGGAGAGCAGGTTCCAACTGACGAAGCTATCAAAAAAGCCGCGCGCGAAATATTGACTCGTCGCAACCCGACCCTTTTTCCCGGGCCAATGATTGTTTGGGGGTGGACTAAGGAAACCGTACATAAGGCAGAGTTGGCAATGGAGCTGGTCAATGAGGTCCCCGGTATGAACATAATTACCATGCCCGACTACCGGCCCATTTATCCTAAAATTGATCCCGAATGGGTGATCAACCCCTGCCATCCAAACCTGACCATTCAGCATAATAAAATTGAGACTTGCATCCTTATCGGAGTGCATTGTCATTTCGCAAATATAACTCTGAAAATGATCCGCGCAAATACCAATTGCTACACCATGGCATTTTGTCAGTACGATGGTCATGAAGATGCGCTTATCTCTTTAAGAGATGTGGCTGATGTTAAACTGCAAAAGGTGACGGAAGCAATTCGCCAGGCTAAAAAGGATGGTGTAGAACCTTGGGGCCTGACTAAGGCAGGGAAAGATGAACTGGAAGATATCGCCGCTCGAAAAGCGGCTGCAAAGGCTCCCGCAAAAGCAGACACCACTCTGTTTATGGGAGAATTGGAGCAGGGACTGGACGAAAACGCAGAGTGAGCACAGCTTTAAACTAAATAGTTTTACAACCTCAAAAAGTCCGCCTAAATCAAGTGGCGCAGTTGAGAAAAGCGTTTACAGGGTACGACTTTTGAAAGTAAAAGAGTCTGTGTAGAATATCTTGTGTCGGGAGACCAACTGTACATGCAAATGTCAACTGCCGCATTGCTTTTGTCGTAGAAAGCAATTTTACAACAAACGGTGCGCCGCCATCTCAATCACCCTGTACACCAGAAATAACTATAACTCCTCACTCTTATTTTTCTCCGTCATATCAAAAAACCTGATAATTACTGTCAAATTTGATTATAGCCCATTTAGAAAGAAAAATGAGGTAAATATGTTTATACAAGGCCTTTGAGCCAGAAATAGGCGAGTTCATTTAATTTGAATAACTTAAAACCACCCCCTCCGCTCAAAACTCTACCTACAATCAAACAAAAAAATCCTCCCTCCAGCTTGACATGACTGCTAGGGGGTCTTATTTAACTAGCAGATTTGCAAAGAGATATCACCCATTTACTCAACCCGGTAAATGGTATTTATAAAAACAAGGAAAGGATCAAAGCTCATGGGAAAAATCGTAGGCATAGATTTGGGCACCACCAACTCCGTGGTCGCCGTTATGGAAGGAAGCGAACCTAAAGTTATCCTCAATGAGGAAGGAAGCCGGACCACTCCTTCTGTAGTCGCATTCACGAAAGAAGGCGAGATACTGGTGGGGCAAGTGGCAAAAAGGCAGGCCATCGCTAACCCGGAAAACACGATTTTCTCCATCAAACGATTCATGGGACGGGCTTTGAATGAAGTGTCGGAAGAAATGAAAATGGTTCCTTACGAAGTCATTCAAGGATCCAACAAGGAAGTTCGGATAAAAGCCGGCGACAAGTCTTACACCCCCCCCGAAATATCGGCCATGATTCTGCAAAAATTGAAGAAATCCGCAGAAGCCTATCTTGGCCAACCGGTCACCGAAGCTGTTATCACTGTACCGGCATACTTTAATGATGCCCAACGCCAGGCAACCAAAGATGCCGGAAAAATTGCGGGACTGGAAGTTAAACGGATTATCAACGAGCCCACCGCCTCCGCGCTGGCTTATGGACTGGACAAGAAAAAAGACCACACCATTGCAGTTTATGACTTCGGTGGCGGTACTTTTGATATTTCAATCCTTGAAGTGGGCGACAATGTCGTCGAAGTTAAAGCCACAAACGGAGACACTCATTTGGGTGGCGACAATCTCGATCAGCGTGTCATCAACTGGCTGGTAGACGAGTTTAAAAGGGAACAGGGCATTGATCTTTCCAAAGACAATATGGCTCTGCAAAGGCTTAAAGAAGCGGCTGAAAAAGCCAAAATGGAACTTTCAACCACCAATGAAACCGACATCAACCTTCCCTTCATCACTGCGGACGCGGGAGGCCCCAAGCATCTCAACATCAAACTTTCCAGATCAAAATTTGAAAGCATGATTGATGACCTAGTGGAAAAATCAAAGACTCCCTGTATCCAGGCATTAAAGGATGCCGGAGTGAAAGCAGATCAAGTTCATGAAGCGATTCTGGTCGGCGGATCCACCCGGATCCCCAAAACACAGGAACTGGTTAAAACCCTTTTTGGCAAGGAACCTCATCGCGGTGTTAATCCGGACGAAGTCGTCGCACTGGGTGCGGCAGTTCAGGCAGGTGTCCTTTCCGGAGACGTGAAAGATATCCTTCTTCTTGATGTCACTCCACTTTCTCTTGGAATTGAAACGCTGGGCGGGGTTACCACCAAACTTATTGAACGTAACACCACCATCCCCACTCGCAAGGCGGAGACCTTTTCGACGGCCGCAGACAACCAGCCTGCGGTAGAAATCAATGTCATCCAGGGTGAGCGCGAAATGGCAAATGATAACCGGTCTATCGGAAAATTCCATCTGGACGGAATTCCACCCGCACCCCGGGGCATGCCGCAAATTGAAGTGACCTTTGACATTGATGCCAATGGCATTTTACATGTAGGCGCTAAAGATAAGGGTACCGGCAAAGAACAAAAAATCACCATCACCGACTCAACCGGGTTGAAAGAAGACGAGATCGAGCAAATGGTCAAAGATGCTGAAGCCAATGCAGAAGTGGATAAGGAAAGACGAGAGAAAATTGATGTAAAAAACCAGCTTGATTCCGTCATTTACAGCACAGAAAAAACCATTAAGGAAAATAAAGAGAAGCTCAAAGAGGAAGATATCAAAGAAGCTGAGGAAGCTATAGAAGAAGCCAAGAAACACCTTGAAGGCGAAGTACCGGCTATGAAAGAGCAGCTGGAAAAAGTTAATGAGGTGGCCCACAAACTGGCTCAATCCATGTATTCCCAATCCCAGGAACAGCAAGACAGCGACACACCCCCCGAGGGTGACGCGGATGCAGGCTCTGACAGCGAAAGCAAGTCGGACGATGACGTTGTCGATGCCGAGTTTGAGGATGTCGGGAAAAAATAATAGTACCCAATCATGTGCCTCCGAGTTCTTCGGGGGCACGACTCTATTTCCTAACAAACACGAACAACTCCATGGCCAAAAAAAAATCAGATGCTGAACCCAAAGACGAACCCGTCATTAATATTGTTGACCGAAGATCTTCCCTTCTTGACGAAGAAACAGGTGACGAAGCGAGCGCGAACATTGACGAACGCCTGCCCACCTATGTAGAACAACTCAAGCAGGAGGCAGAAGAAAAAGATAAACGCCTGCGCGAATACATTGCTGCCTACAAAGAAAAATCCGGGGAAAATGATGACTTTCGCAAGCGCCTGGAAAAAGATAACGACATTCGCCTGGATCAGTTCAAGGCCAATCTATTCGCACGCTTGATCCCGATTCTTGACAATTTGAACCGGGCCATTCAAACCACCGGTTCCAACAAGGAGGCCCTTCAGCAAGGCGTTGAATTGGTTGCCAAACAATACGCCCGAGAAATGAAGAACAACGGAGTGGAAAAAATCGACACTCAGAACAGAAAATTTAATCCTAACACTGACGAGGTCGTCATGGCGGAAGACACCACAGACCCGGAAAAGGATAATATGATTATTGAAGAGCTGGAACCGGGCTATGTTTTTAAGGAAAAGTTGATCAAGGCCGCCAAAGTCAAAGTGGCCCATTTAAAAACCCCTTAGAAGGGGAGGCAACTGGGCAAGGACTCATCAAGCCGAGCTATCACTTTGCTAGCAAATAAAGCGATTGCTAGCTGGCTCCACGCCTAGTGATTCTTTCTGGAAAATAACGACTCATGAGCCAACGTGATTATTATGAAGTACTCGGCGTTTCTACAAGCGCCAATGAAAGCGAACTAAAAAAAGCCTACCGGCAACAAGCCCTCAAATACCATCCCGACAAAAACCCGGGCGATAAACAGGCAGAAGATAAGTTTAAGGAAGCTTCCGAGGCTTACGATATCCTGAAAGACCCGGAAAAAAGGCAAGTCTATGACCAGTTCGGCCACGAAGGCCTTAAGGGTCGAGGCTTTGGCGGATTCAGCGGATTCGATGACATCTTCTCCCAGTTCGGAGATATTTTTGGTGATTTTTTTGGCGGAGGTGGCGGACAGGGAACCGGCTCGGACCTGCGCCTCGATATCTCCATCACCTTTCAGGAAGCAGTTTTTGGTACCGAAAAAGAAGTTGAAGTTAGCAAGCATAACCCTTGCGGAACCTGCAGAGGTTCTGGAGCAAAACCCGGTCACAGTCCCCAACCCTGCCGGACCTGTAGAGGGACCGGCCAGGTCATCCGTGCGCAAGGATTTTTTAGCGTCCAGTCTACCTGTCCCGATTGCCGGGGTGCAGGACAAACCATTACCCATCCCTGCACCGAATGCCATGGAGATGGGCGGGTACTTAAAAATAAAAAACTTTCCATCAATATTCCAGCAGGTGTCGACGATGGCTCCCGTCTTCGATTAAGAGAGGAGGGAGAACCGGGACCCCAAGGCCTTCCGTCCGGAGACCTTTATGTCATCATGCATGTCGCCGCACATGAGTCTTTTCATCGAGAAGGCCACGATATCCATTGCAGGTTGAAGCTGACATTTTCTCAGGCCGCTCTGGGATCTGATATCGAGGTTCCCCTTCTCGATGAAGGGAAGTCCCAGATTATATCTGTTCCTGCCGGTGTGCAAACGAATGAAAGCTATCGAATTCCTGGTGCCGGGGTTCCACAATTACGCGGACACGGCAGAGGTGACCTGATGATTCATTTCATTGTAGAAACACCCAAAGGCCTGAACAAGAGACAGAAGGAGCTGTTCAGGGAACTGTCCGAAATAGACGGCAGCCCCGTCAAAGAAACGTTAAAAGGATTTTTCCAAAAACTAAGAATGTAGTCTTTTCATCCCGATTTGTTTCCAAATTTCATCGGCACTTAAAATACTCTGCACCCGGTAGAGTTCACCACCCTCTTCTAAATGAGGCCTTTGCATAAGTCAAAAAAGCAGAAAAGCGAGATGCTTCGACATACCCCTCCGGGGCAAGAAAGCAATGGTTAAATATCACTAGCTCAGCATGACAAGAAAAAGTACTTTTGTCATTCTGAGGAGCAACATGAGGAAGACGTGATATTTTTCCTTAGCCTTCGTGCCCCAACGGGGTAATCCAAGGTTATGCAAAGCTCTCCTTTTAAATTAAACAAATCTCATTAAGTATTTTTAATTTCGAATTAATGGGCCTTTAACTTTCAGGTTTTATTATTATCCCAACAGCATTAATTATCAAAACCCGTGTTGTCACGGTTTCAAAAATTCAATCGAGTTGGAGGATTTCCATCATGACTCAAAAATTAAAGTTCCCAATCGCCATTGTCCTGTTCACTCTGATGGTCCTTCCCCTTTCTTATGGAATGGGGACTCCGGTTTTTTCCACTGCCGATTCCGCATTTGGCCTTAGCACCAAAGCCAATCCTGTAGGCACTAACTTGATTGTGGAAATCGCAAAAAAGAAGAATCCTGCTGTCGTATTCGTCACATCCAAAACTAAAATTCAACCGGCAAAAGGAAATGGACCCTTCGGACAGTTCTCTCCGCCATCCAGAGGCAGACCTTTTACACCTCCACCCGCACCGGGGAACGGCACCGGAACGGGATTTATCATTGACCATGAAGGGCATATTCTGACCAATAACCATGTTGTGGAAGGTGCCGACATCATAAAAGTGACCCTGCAAAACGAAAAGGAATATGAAGCCCGGCTTGTCGGATCAGACCCCAAGACCGACATTGCACTGATAAAAATCATCCAGAAAAAGGGAGAACATACATCATTTCCATTTTTGACCATGGGCGATTCAAAACAATTGGAAGTGGGAGAATGGGTGGTCGCTATTGGCAACCCGTTCGGCCTGTCCCATACCGTGACCACAGGCGTGGTCAGCGCTAAGGGTAGAAACATTGGTGCCGGTCCCTATGATGAGTTCATCCAGACGGATGCTTCGATCAATCCCGGCAACAGCGGTGGGCCGTTACTGAACATGAACGGAGATGTCATAGGCATCAACACTGCGATTTTTTCCGGCAGTGGCGGAAACGTGGGCATTGGTTTTGCCCTGCCTATCAATATGGCCAAAGGCATTCTTGACGATTTGAAACAGAAAGGCAAAGTCACGCGCGGCTGGTTGGGTGTCATGATTCAGAGAATCACGCCTGAGTTGCAAGAATCTTTCAAGCTCAAAAATCCAATGGGCACTCTGGTCAATGATATCGTTCCCAACGGCCCTGCCGATCGCGGTGGCATGAAGCGCGGCGATGTCATCACCCGGTTTGACGGCGTTGAAATCGCCTCGATGGAAACACTGCCGAAGCAGGTCGCATCAATCACACCGGGAAAATCCGTGAAGGTCGAAGTGATCCGCGAAGGCCAGGCAAAGACGCTTGAAATAAAGATTGAACCAATGAAGGAAGAAAAGCCAGCTTGATCCCCTGGCCTGCAAGGGCCAACCTCCGGAAGGGGGACTGTTTTGTCAAGGGCAGTCCCCTTTCTAACTTTTTTCAAAATAAATTATTTCAGGAACTCGCTGTGGGGAAGCTGAGTTTTGTCTTTCAAAGATTAAATTAAAAATTCAAACCGATGGGGTGGTGTCCGTCACCTTTCTTTCCCTTTAGGTTCTATGCCTTTGACAACTGGAGGCAATGAAGCCTTAAGGGTGGCAAGCCTATCTTGCCAATTTTAGAGATGGAGGTGTGCTATGGGCTGTAAACAAGTCAAACGCACCGTTCGGACTACAAGGAAACCTGGACCAAAAACTGTTCCGGTTAAACCGCATACTCGGTCAAAACCAAAGCAGTGCTAGGCTAAAAAAGTAGAACCTGAACACCGACGGTCATCATCCCTTTATATTATTTAGAGAAAGATTTTACTTTAGAAATTCACTGTGAGGAAGTTGTGTCTCCCCCATAAGGTGAAGGTCTACTGATCTCGCGGCTTCACGGCCTTCAGCAATGGCCCAGACCACCAGCGACTGCCCCCGGGTCATATCCCCTGCGACAAAAACTCCATCCACGCTGGTCATTTTATTATCATCACAGGCTACGTTTCCACGCCCGTCCAGATCCATCCCCAGTTCTACCAGCATGCCTTCATGAATGGGATGAACAAAGCCCATGGCCAGCAGAACCAGCTCGACTTCCAATTCAAACTCAGATCCAGGTACTTCCCGCATTTGCGGACGGCCCGTTTTAGGATCGGGATCGCCAAATTCTATCTTTACACCATGAATTTTGGAAACCTTGCCGTCCTCGCCGGAAAACTTTTTAGTCGATACACAAAATTCCGTAATCTTTTTTTTTCCTTCACGCTCATTCGCTTCTGCATGGGAAGAAGAAACCCGAAATATTTTTGGCCATTGTGGCCAAGGGTTGTTATCCGTTCTTTCCTGAGGAGGCTCGGGTAAAAGTTCAAACTGATAGACGTTTTTTGCGCCTTGCCTGAGTGAGGTTCCCAGGCAATCCGAACCGGTATCCCCACCACCGATGATCAAAATATTTTTATCTTTGGCCGTAATAGAAATTTCTTCAGGGATGGTATCTCCCTCATTACGTTTATTCTGTTGCGGGAGAAAGTCCATGGCAAAATGAATACCATCAAGATCGCGTCCTTCCACAGGAATATCGCGAGGTTTCTGCGAACCGCCGCAAAGAACCACCGCGTCAAACTCATTTTTTAATTCGTTGGCCGATTTATTGACCCCTACATTGATACCGGTCTTAAAAATTACACCGGATTCTTCCATCACCTTTATGCGGCGTTTAACAATTTTCTTATCCAGTTTAAAGTTAGGGATGCCATACATCAGCAGTCCGCCGACACGATCATCTTTTTCAAAAACGGTGACCTCATGGCCCACCCCATTAAGCTGATCGGCACAAGCCAGCCCTGCGGGCCCCGACCCCACTACCGCTATTTTTTTTCCTGTCCGGGACTCGGGTTTGCGGGGCTTGATAAACCCCATCTCAAACCCCTTTTCCGCAATCATCTCCTCGATTTTACAAATCGTAACCGCCGGTTCAGTGATACCCAGCACACAGGCCCCCTCGCAGGGAGCCGGACAAACACGCCCGGTGAATTCGGGGAAGTTATTGGTCTTCTGCATCAGTTCCACCGCCTCCCGGTACCGGCCTCGATATACCATATCGTTCCAGTCGGGAATCAAGTTTCCCAGCGGACACCCGGCTTCACTCTGGCAGAACGGAACTCCACAGTCCATACAGCGAGCTCCCTGCTCTTTATATTTTTCTTCCGGAAAAGGAGCGTAACACTCCTGCTGATCCTTGAGCCTTTCCTCAACCGGCCGGCCTGACGGTGTCTCCCGCTCATATTCCATGAATCCTTTTATCGCACCCATTTACGCGTTCTATATCCTTTCATTGCCTTCAGGCAACCAGCACTTCATCTTTTCTTTTACGTTCTTCCAAAACCCGACGGTAATCGGTTGGATAAACTTTGACAAATTTTGGCAGGGTCTCCTCCCACTCATCAAGCACCCTTTTGGCAACACTGCTTTGTGTGCTATGAAAGTGTTCCTCAATCAATGCCTTTAGTTGTTGAACATCTTCGGGTTCTTCAACGGGAAGCAGATCAACAATGCTTTGATTGCAATGGATGGGGAACGAATTATCCCGATCCAGAACATACGCCAGCCCCCCACTCATTCCCGCGGCAAAGTTTCTACCTGTGGAACCTAGAACCACAACGACTCCTCCTGTCATGTACTCGCAGCCATGGTCCCCTACCCCTTCTATCACTGCCTGGGCTCCACTGTTGCGCACCGCAAACCGCTCTCCCCCAACTCCTCGGAAAAATGCTTTGCCGGAAACGGCACCGTAGAGAACTGTGTTTCCTATTAAAATATTTTCTTCCGGAACAAGGGTGGAGTCCTTTGGCGGATAAATAATTAATCTGCCGCCAGACAAACCTTTCCCGACATAGTCATTGGCATCGCCGGCAAGACCAAAGGTCACTCCCGGCGCAAGAAAAGCCCCGAAGCTCTGACCCGCAGAGCCCGTAAAACCGAATTGGATCGTATCGGCTGGCAGCCCTTCTTCCCCGTGCAATTTAGAAATACGATAACTGAGCATCGCCCCGGTAGCCCGGTCCGTGTTAAGAATTGGGAGATCGCCATAAATCTGGGTTTTCTTTTCAAGGGCTAGCTGGCTCATTTCTATCAGCTTATGGTCCAGTGCATTGTCCAGATCTCCACTCAAATCCTGTGTGCAGATATTTCTCAACGCCACCTTTTCATCAACCTCGGGCTTAAATAAAATTTTACTCACATCCAGTCCACTTGCTTTCCAGTGGCCGACCGCTTCTTCTCCTTCGAGCAGCTCTACTTTGCCAATCAGATCATTGAATTTTCTAATACCTAATTGCGCCATGATTTCCCTGACTTCTTCCGCAATGAAGCGAAAGAAATTGACGACATATTCTGCCTTGGCGTCAAACTTTTTCCTGAGGTCCGGGTTTTGTGTGGCAATCCCCACCGAACAGGTATTGAGATGACATTTTCTCATCAAAATGCAACCCATAGTAATAAGGGCTGTGGTGGAGAACCCAAATTCATCCGCGCCAAGGATTCCGCCGATCACAACATCACGTCCTGTTTTGAGTTGCCCGTCCACCTGAACGCGGATGCGCCCTCTGAGATCGTTGAGTATAAGAATCTGCTGTGTTTCAGAGAGCCCCAGTTCCCAGGGAAGCCCAGCGTGTTTGATAGAGGTCTGAGGCGAAGCTCCGGTTCCACCATCGTGTCCGGCGATCAGTACTCCCTCCGCACGCGCTTTGGAAACTCCCGCCGCAATAGTACCCACCCCCGCTTCCGCAACCAATTTCACACTCACCCTGGCATCAGGGTTGGCATTATGAAGATCAAAAATCAATTGTTGCAGATCTTCTATGGAGTAAATATCATGGTGGGGCGGAGGAGAAATCAAAGCTACACCCGGAGTAGAACTCCGGATTTTAGAGATGTACTCGCTAACCTTATGCCCTGGCAATTGCCCTCCTTCACCGGGTTTTGCGCCCTGGGCAATCTTGATTTGCATTTCATCGGCATTGGCCAGGTAATAACTGTTCACCCCGAATCGTCCTGAGGCAACTTGCTTGATTTTACTGCGACGGTCATCCCCGTTCACATCCAAGGTATAACGGGCCGAATCCTCGCCGCCTTCACCGGTATTACTTTTACCACCCAGCCTGTTCATAGCAATCGCCAGTGTCTCATGGGCTTCGCGGGAAATCGAACCAATAGACATGGCACCGGTACAAAAACGTTTGGTGATCTCTTCTACAGGCTCCACCTCTTCAATGGGTATCGGCGTGGTCTCTTTAAAATTAAAAAGTCCCCTTAAAGTACACTGTCGAGTGCTTTCTTTATCGGCATGCTGGGAAAACTTTTTGAAGGTCGCATAATCATTGGAACGGGTGGCGTGTTGCAACAAGCCGATAGCATGCGGGTTGAGCATATGTTTTTCTTCACCGCGGCGCCAATGGTAATCACCACCAAGATCCAGTTGCGAGAAAAGTTCATTACTGTAAGCCCTTTTATGCCTTGCCAGAGCCTCCTTAGCCAGGACATCAAGATTCGCTCCGCTCACTCTGGAAGGGGTACCGGTAAAAAAACGTTCGATCACATCTTCGTTTAATCCAACGGCTTCAAAAATCTGGGCACCACGGTAGCTCTGGATCGTGGAGATTCCCATTTTTGCAATGATTTTGAACAGACCCTTTCTTGTTGCCTTGATAAAGTTATCGACCGCTTTGTCCATGTCCAGTTCTTCGACATACACCGCCTCGCTTGCCATCTGCGCTACCGTTTCATAAGCAAGATATGGATAAATAGCACCCGCACCATAGCCAATCAACAGGGCGAAGTGCATCATCTCCCGAGCTTCACCTGTTTCTACAGCCAGCCCTACACGAGTACGAGTCCTCTCACGCAAAAGGTGATGGTGCACCCCGGCGGTAGCCAGAAGACTGGGCAAAGCAGCTTGATCAGCATCGATTCCTTTATCAGATAGAACTAGAATGGTGGCACCTTCTTCGATAGCTTGCGAAGCTTTCTGACATAACGCATCCAAAGCCCGTTCCATACCCTTTTCTCCTTCAGAGACAGGAAACAAGGTTGAAAGTACAACGGTTTTGAAATATTCCTTATCGAGTTTGCGGATTTTCTCCATTTCTATCCCAGTAAGAATGGGATGCTCGACTTTTAACTTGCGGCAATGTTCAGGACTCTCATCCAGAAGGTTTCGTTCTTTTCCAAGTGTCACTTCCATAGACATAACAAGTTCTTCTCGAATAGAATCGATAGCCGGATTGGTCACTTGTGCAAAGAGTTGTTTAAAATAATAGAACAACAGTTGTGGCCTTTGCGACAAAATCGCAAGCGGTGTGTCGTTACCCATCGATCCGGTAGCTTCCTGTGAGATTCCAATCATGGGAGCCATGATAAACTTGATATCCTCGACGGTATATCCAAACGCGGTCTGACGGGTCAAAAGGGAATCATAATCCGGCTCGAACTTGTAATCTGTCTCAGGCAAATCCTTGAGGTCAACCTGATTTTCTGCCACCCATTTTTTATAGGGTTTTTGCGTTGTGATTTTTGCTTTCAATTCTTCATCAGAAATGATGCGACCTTCATTAATGTCGATGAGAAACATTTTTCCTGGCTGCAACCTTCCTTTGTAAACAATATTGGCTTCATCCACCGGAAGGACCCCCACTTCCGAAGCCATGATGACCAGCCCGTCTTTGGTCACATAATAACGGGACGGCCGCAAGCCATTTCGGTCTAGCACCGCACCACAGGTTTCCCCATCGGTGAAAGCAATGGAGGCAGGACCATCCCAGGGTTCCATCATGGAAGCGTGAAATTCATAAAATCCGCGCTTGTCTTCGTTCATCGTCTCGTGTCCGCTCCACGGCTCGGGAATCATCATCATCATGGAATGGGCTAAAGACCGGCCGGTCAGGAACAACATCTCCAATGCCTGGTCAAAATCCGCCGAATCACTGCCACCCGGAGCAATGACAGGAAGGATCATATTGATGTCTTTAAATAAAGGCGATCCAAACATCGACTCACGGGCACGCATCCAGTTCTGGTTTCCCCGAACCGTATTGATTTCTCCATTGTGTGCGATGTAACGGAAAGGTTGAGATCGTCCCCAGGAGGGAAAGGTATTGGTACTGTATCGGGAATGGGCTAACGCCAAAGCTGAAGTCATATTTGGGTCTTTAAGATCCAGATAATAGGTCTCCAATTGCGGAGCCATCAGTTGTCCTTTGTAAATGAGGGTCTTGCTGGAAAGACTGCATGCGTAAAAGTTTTCGTTATTGTCATTGAGTCCGGCCCGACGCACTCCCCACGCAGTACGTTTGCGAACACAATAAAGCCTTCTCTCAAAAACCAACTGGTCTGACACATCCGCTCCCGCACCGACAAAAATCTGCTTGATCACCGGCTCGACAGAACGCGCCGTTTTCCCAATCGTTGTGTTGTCGGCCGGAACATCCCGCCAACCGAGAAGCTCAAGGCCTTCCATCACAACCGCACGCTCCATGATTTCCTGGCCCTGTTTGGTATCCTCGCCGGTAGGAAGAAAAATATTACCCACTGCATAACGCCCCGCCTCGGGCAGCTTGATCGCTGCTTTTTCACATTGTTCCTGAAAAAACTTGTGGGGAATCTGGATGAGAATCCCAGCACCGTCTCCCGTAGCCGAATCAGAACCGCAGGCCCCGCGATGTTCCAGTTTTTTGAGGATTCCCAGTCCCTGGGTAATGATTTCATGGGACTTCTCCCCCTTCATATTCATGACAAACCCCACCCCACAACTGTCTTTTTCTAAGGCGGGATCACAGAGACCCTGTTTTTTTGGAAAAGCGTACATATTCTATTTAACTCATTGAATTTAAAAAATGTTTAATTCCCCCCAAACATCGAAAATTCAAAGATTTTCAATGAGGAATGGGTATAAAGAGCAAGAGTCGTGCCTGAGGAAACCCCTTGATATTAAGAGGTTTAAAAGAAATATCCCAAAATTAGAGTAATTAATATACACAATTAAGCGTATATTTTATATAACTGTTGTAAAATTTTTTGTTTGTGGTGTAAAGTCTTAAGCTTTTACTACCCGGCACCCAAACCTCAGAGGATTTTTCACCGCCATTATAATTATAATTGAAAACTCCGATAAAGTGGCGGATTTCCTTCATACTGGCCGTAAAAGGAGGGTTCAGGCCTTTTTCGATCCGCAGAAATCGCAGTTTAATTAACTGTTTTCATTTCTCAAATTGGCGTTATAATGAGCAAGTTTCCTTTTTCCACCCGGATCACAAAGTACCCTTTTTAAGCCGTGTTAAGGTAACCTTCCCCGGGTTGGAATTTTTGATTCCTTTAAATTTTAAGAACGGAAGCACCGTTTTCCTTCATATATATACTGGCAAATCGTTGTTTATTTTTTATCTATTGAATTGGGGCCGCAATGATCGTTGATGAAATAATGACCCGCAAGGTCATCACCATTAAATCCAGGGACACCCTTTATTAAGGCGCAGGAATTGATGGTTAAGAATTCCATCCGCCATTTACCGGTCACCCAAAAAAAAGAACTTGAAGGGATCATCACGGAAAGCGATATTCGCGGAGCTTTCATTCAAAATAATATAGATTCATCAAGGGTAACAATTCTCGACCCGAAGGAAATGAAAGTTGAGGATTTCATGACCCGGAATCCTCAAACTGTAGGACCGGACACCAATGTAGAAGATGCGGCCCTCTTGATTTACAAAAATAAGATTGGGTCACTTCCGGTTTTAGATGGCGATAAGTTGGTGGGCATCATCTCCATTCTCGATATGTTGGGATTGTTCATAGATTTAATGGGCATTATCCATTCAAGTTCCAGAGTGGATGTCATCATGGACAAGGGTCCCAAAAACTTTGAATCTGTTTCAAAAATCATCCACGACCAGGGTTTAAACATCATCAGTGTTGGTATGGCCCCCTATGCCAAAAATAAAAAGAAACAGGTCTATTTCTTTCGACTGGACCTATGCGAGACAGCCCCCCTGGTCAAAAAGATCGAAAAGACCGGGTTCAAGGTACTAAACGCCATCGACTGAGGTGCTCGCCGCAGGGACAACTAGCAAGAACTCCTCGAACTAAAACCAGCTCTTTGCTCCCCAGACGCGATATTTTTCTCAAGCCTTTACCCTTGCAGGGCATGAAGGTAAATGAAGAAATATCACACGTGCCCCGGAGGGGTAAATAGTTTTTGCTCGCTAGCCCCACTAGTAATCTCCGCAGAAGCAGGCAAGAGCCACTTAAGCCGAGATAATATTTTTTAACCAGAGCAAGTTATTGCTCAATAGCCCCACGCTTAGTGGGTGAAAGGAAATTTTTCAGCCATGCAACCCGAAAAACTCATTATCTTCGACACCACGTTGAGAGACGGAGAGCAATGCCCCGGCGCCAGCTTGAATATCAAGGAAAAACTTGAGATCGCGCGGCAACTGGCTCTGCTCAATGTGGATGTGATCGAAGCGGGTTTTCCGGTTGCTTCTCCAGGGGACTTCGAATCGGTCAAACAGATTGCGGAAGAAATCCGCGGCTCAATAATCGCCGGACTTTCACGCGCGTTGGAAAAGGACATCGAAGCAACGTCTCGTGCTTTGGAAAAAGCCGAATCACCGCGCATTCATATATTTTTGTCCACATCCAAGTTACATCGAGAACATATGGTCGAGAAAGCCAAGGAAGAAATAGTCGAAATGGGAGTGAAAGCTATTCAATTCGCACGCAAATATTGCGACGATGTGGAGTTCTCCCCCATGGACGCAACCCGCACAGAAAAGGATTTTCTCGCCGAGGTCACCCAAGAGGTGATCGGCGCCGGGGCCACAACAGTCAATATTCCTGACACTGTGGGATACACCGTTCCAGAAGAGTTCGCCGAACTCATCCGGTACTTGAAGACGAATGTTTCCAATATTGACCAGGCGGTCATCAGCGTGCATTGCCATAACGACCTCGGGCTCGCGGTTTCCAATTCCCTTTCTGCGGTGCAAGCCGGAGCACGGCAGGTCGAGTGCACCATCAACGGCATTGGTGAACGAGCCGGAAACGCCGCCATGGAAGAAGTGGTCATGGCTATTAGAACCCGAAAGGATTTTTTTCACAACGTGTACACGGGAATCGAGACCAAACATATCCAGGCATGCAGCAAGCTGGTAAGCAGCTTGACCGGGTTCTTCGTGCAACGCAATAAAGCCATCGTAGGAAAAAATGCTTTCGCACATGAGTCTGGCATCCATCAGCATGGGTTTCTCAAGCGCAAAGACACTTTTGAGATTATGGACCCTAAGGATATCGGCGGTGACGAGTCAGAACTGGTGATGGGCAAACATTCTGGGCGAAGCGCACTCCTTCATAAGGTTCAGGAGTTGGGATACCACCTGGAACAGGATGAACTGGACAAGGTGTTCCAGGAGTTCAAAATTCTTGCGGATAAAAAAAAGGATATCTTCGAAGACGATATCCACACACTCTGCCAGAAACAGAAGTTTTCCGAGGACCAGCAGAACACCTACAAGTTAGGTTCTCTGCAATGCGGTTTTGAAACTGGGAAAATTCCCCATGCGACTGTAGTCCTGGTTAGCCGTGATGGCAATGAACATTCTTCCAGCGCCAGCGGCGATGGCCCGGTGGACGCGATTTATAACGCCATCGATAAGATCACCGGCCTCAGATGCAAGCTTATCGATTACCAGGTGATGGCTAAAACCAAAGGACAGGATGCCCAGGGTGAAGTCACCGTTCGTGTTCAACATGAAAAGAGGGAAGTATTAGGGAAAGGCTCTGGAGTCAACACTATAGAAGCCAGCGGATTTGCGTATATCAACGCGATCAACAAACTTTTATTAAAGTCAAAGTCCGGCCCGGTTGAAGGCAGCGAACTACCAGGACCGTAATCAGCCATAGTCCCCTTCCAGTTTTCCGGAGGGGATTTTCTTTTAAAAATTTTTGACTAGAGGATGCCATCTCCAAGCGGGACACATTATTCAATCGGGATACTGCCAGCGAGCCTTTCGAGTTTGATGAGTCAGTGGCAAATGTATTCGAAGATATGCTGGAACGAAGTGTGCCGATGTATCAGGAATGTCAGTCGTTGGCGGTGCACTGGTGTGCCCAATTTGCCAAGGCAAACACTTCCGTCTACGACCTGGGTTGTTCCACCGGCACCCTGCTTCTTAAACTGGCCCAAGCGATAGACAAAAATAAGAGGATCTCTTTGTATGGCGTCGACAACTCTTCAGCCATGTTGGAAAAGTCCAGCAAAACTCTGAGAGAATCACCGATCCCCTGCGAACTCTTTAAGGCAGACTTAAATCAGGGACTTTCCATCCAAAATGCGTCTGTGGTGGTGATGAACTATACCCTGCAGTTTGTCGTACCGGAACGCAGAATTCCCTTGTTAAAAAATATCTTTGAGGGTCTGGTTCCCGGAGGGTCCCTCGTCCTCATTGAAAAAATTAAAAGCGGCATTCCGGAGTTGGACCGGGCATTCATCGATTTTCACCATCAGTTTAAGCGGGACCGCGGGTATTCCAACTTGGAGATTTCCAGAAAACGCGAAGCTCTGGAAAATGTGCTTATCCCTTGGACCGTAGAGGAAAACCGATATCTCATCAAAAAGGCCGGCTTCCCGACGGTGGATCTGTTTTTCAAATGGAACAACTTTGCTGGGTTTATTGCTTTGAATTAGAAACTATTGTATTCTTAGTAGCTTCATGAGAAACACCCATGTTTTTATGAAGTTTAGATGAATTGGAGAACTCGGTCATGCCCCATTACGATCATACCTGCGAAAAATGTAAAAAAGATTTCGTGATCGAAATGAAGATGTCAGAAGTGGATAAAAAAAAGGTGTCTTGCCCTGAATGTGGGTCTAAAAAAGTTTCGCGCAACGTGACCAACAACACATTTTGGAGCGAAAGCATAGACCGGTATAATTATTTAAAAACCAATAACGATTAATTCCTGCGATATAACTAAATCATGCTGACTCAGGTTCAACCCGGTACCCAAAAATTTCCCGGCCGCTTTGGCGACCTGGTCCAGTTTCCCCTGCAACGTATTCATATTGAGTTGACCAACGTCTGCAACTTTGACTGCACCTTTTGCCCCAAGCAGGAAATGACCCGCCATTATGAATATATGGAATTTGAAAGGGTCTGCGGAATCATTGACGAGATCGCCGAATACAATATGGCGGAAAAAATCACCTTCCATGTGATGGGCGAACCATTCATGCACCCCCGCTTTTTCGAAATTCTTGAGTATGCGGCGCAGTTAGGCGTGAAGACCGGCATCACCACCAATGGGACTTATCTCGATGACGAGATGGCCATCAAGCTGGAAAAAGTTACCGCCTCTCAAGTGAACATCTCCCTGCAAACTCCTGACGAGGAATCCTTTAAAACCCGGAAGTCCAGGCGGATGAAATTCGATGAATATCACAACCGCATTTTGCAATTCATTGAAGGCTGCCTGAAACAAGAAAAGCCCCCTAAGATAAAAGTCCACTTTTTGAACACATCGATCAAAACCGAAGTACCCGGTGACGACTGGACAGTGGGAACGATGAGTGTCATCAACAACACCAAAGAATTACGAAAAACTTTTCGATATTGGGCCCGAGAGGTTCATAATATCTGTCCGCCCCTCAGCGAAGAACAGAAAGCCGCAGTGGAAAAGAAGATAGACAAACTCTCCTCCTTTAAATGGAACGTGGTGGAAGTGGCGCCAAATATTTTTTTTGAGACCTACATTCTCAATACATGGGGTAACGCGTTTACCGAAGGTAGCCAGGTGGTCCCCTCCAAAACTGGTTATTGCAGTGCGCTGAGCGACCACTTTGCCATTCTGGTTAGCGGCGATTTGACATACTGCTGCGTCGACTTTGACGGAAAGACAGCAGCCGGGAACGTGTTCGAAAATTCGATCACACAAATCATGAACACCCAGCCGGTCATTGACGCGGTGGAAGGATTTCAAAAAAATAAAGTAGTCCACCCTCACTGCCAAAAATGTTTGGGAGGGAGCACCTGGTTTAAGTCGGTGCTGAATCGAGCAGGTTCAATCATTATTTGGAAATACCTCAAAAAATTCTTTTACAAAACAAGCTAAAACAGTCGGGATGTAGCGCAGCCTGGTAGCGCACCTGCTTCGGGAGTAGGGGGTCGGAAGTTCAAATCTTCTCATCCCGACCAGTTTTCTTTTCCTTCCTGATCCACTCACTCTTAAATTAAGAATTATTTTTTCCAACTCATTTATAAATTTAATCCCTAATGATCATAGCTAGCAGTCTTGAAAAATCTTTTGGTCCTCAAATTCTTTTTGAGGATGTGTCTTTTCTTATCAATAAAGGCGAACGCATCGGGTTGGTCGGTAAAAATGGTACCGGGAAGTCCACCCTGTTCAGGATGATCCTGGGACAGGAGAGGCAGGACTCGGGATCCCTTTCAACGCCCAAAGGATACAGGATCGGTGCTCTGGACCAGCATATCCGTTTCACCCAACCCACCGTTCTCAAGGAATGTATTGAAGCCCTGCCCGTTGAAAAACAATGGGATCATTACAAAGCTGAAATCATCCTTGCCGGTCTGGGTTTTTCCGACCATGATTTTCAAAAAGACCCCACCACCTTCAGTGGTGGTTTCCAGGTACGAATCAATCTTTGTAAAGCATTGTTGGCCGACCCCAATATGCTTTTGCTTGATGAACCCACCAACTATCTCGACATCATTTCACTCCGTTGGCTCAAGGACTATCTGAACAAATGGCCCGGAGAAATGATTCTCATCACGCATGACCGGGATTTCATGGATAAAGTCGCCACTCACACATTGGGTCTGCATCGCAAACAGGCCCGAAAAGTCCGGGGTGGCACCATTAAATTCTACGAGCAAATGATCCAGGAAGAAGAGACCTACGAACTAACCCGCAAAAACCTGGAGAACAAACGAAAAGAAATGCAGTCCCTTATAGACCGGTTTCGCGCCAAGGCTTCCAAGGCAACAATGGCCCAATCCCGGATCAAGATGATGAAAAAAATGGGCACGATGGAAAAGCTCGACACCGATAAGAATCTGGGATTCAGATTCAACCATCGCCCCTGCCCGGGAAAAATAGTCATGAATATAAAGGATATTTCTTTCTCCTGCGACGGCAATCCTGAAAACAATATTTTTACGGAACTATCATTCTCCATTGGGCGGAAGGACCGCATAGGAATCATCGGAGCCAACGGAAAAGGAAAATCGACTCTGTTAAACTGTCTGGCAGAGGAATTGACGCCCACTTCCGGTTCTATCATCCAGCACCCCTCTGCCTGTTTCGGCCATTTTGGTCAGACCAATATTGACAGGCTCGAACCCAAAAACAAGGTGCTGGATGAGATACTTCGCTCCAATCCCAACCTGTCCCTGCAAGCCGCCCACAGCATATGCGGTGCCATGATGTTTGATGGAGACTTGAGTAAGAAAAAGGTGAGCGTGTTATCCGGAGGAGAAAGAAGCCGCGTTCTGTTGGGAAAAATAATTTCTCATCCCACCAACCTCCTGCTTTTGGACGAACCTTCTCATCATCTGGATGTAGAATCTATTGAAGCCTTGATAGAAGAATTGAACGACTATGCCGGAGCTCTGGTGATTGTGACTCACTCCGAACTCATCCTTAAAACCCTTGCTAAAAACCTGATTATTTTCCATCAGGGCCGGGCGGAATATTTTCATGGGAGGTACGAGGACTTCCTGGAAAAAGTGGGTTGGGAGGGAGAACCCATCACAGAGAAAAAGGTAAAAACCAAAATGAACAAAAAGGAAGCCCGAAAATTACGGGCCTTGGAGCGCCAGAAAGCCCAGACTATTCAGGATTACAAATAAATCCTTTTTTCGAGCCCGATAATGCTAAACCAATTCTTCAAAGTGACTGGCAGGGGTTTGGATAATATGCTAAAAATGTATTATCGCAATTTAGCACACGAATTGGGCACAACCCTGATCCCTAAACCCGATCTCCATTAGATTTTCAACACATTTCAACTCATGATTGACAAAATTAAACACGAACCAGGACAAATCACCCGGGAATCGCTTAAGCTTTGGTTCAAACATCACCTGAAATACACCTTGGTGGACGACCAGTATTCTGCAACAAAAATGGACCATTTCATCAGCCTGGCTTTATCGGTCCGCGACCACCTGGTTAACAGATGGCTGCACACCCAGCAATCTTATTACGAGCACAACGTAAAAAGGGTTTACTACCTTTCCATGGAGTTTCTAATTGGCAGATTGCTGACCAATAACCTGATCAACCTTGGAATTTATGATGAATACAAACAAGCGCTGGGAGAGCTCGACCATGACATTCATGAACTGGAAGAGCACGAGGTCGAGGCAGGGTTGGGCAATGGCGGTCTTGGACGTCTTGCGGCCTGTTTTCTCGACTCTATTTCCAGTCTGGGGATTCCCGGATATGGTTACGGAATTCGTTACGAATTTGGAATCTTTTACCAAAAAATAGTCCGGGGCTATCAGGTGGAAAAGGCTGACAACTGGTTGCGAGTGGGGAATCCCTGGGAAATCCCCAGACCACGCTCCCTGTTTCCGGTTAAGTTTTATGGCCATGTACAATCCATTCAAAACGCAAAGGGTGAAAAGGAACATACGTGGGTCGACACCCAGGATGTCATGGCCATGGCTTACGACATCCCTATTCCCGGTTATAAAAATGATACGGTCAACAATCTTCGTCTATGGAGTGCCCGGTCCAGCCGGGAGTTGGAACTGGAATATTTTCAGTCCGGTGATTATTTCCAAGCCGTGCAAAACAAACATGAAAGCGAAATAATTTCCAAAGTACTGTATCCGGCAGACCATAATCAATCTGGAAAAGAACTCCGATTCAAGCAGGAATACTTTTTCGTGGCTGCCTCCCTGAGCGATATCATCCGGCGATACAAAAAATGCCATACCACCTTTGATGAGTTCAGTGACAAGGTTGCCATCCAATTGAATGACACCCACCCCGCATTGGCCATTGCTGAATTAATGCGCATTTTGATTGATATTGAAAAAGTGCATTGGGCCAAAGCCTGGAAAGTAACCGTTAACACATTTGCCTTCACTAACCACACCATTCTTCCCGAAGCGATGGAAAAATGGTCACTGGAATTATTTAGCAGAGTTTTACCCCGGCATCTCGACATCATTTTCCAAATCAACCAGAATTTTATGGATCAGGTACAGGAACGTTACCCTGGTGACCTGGATAAAATGAATAGAATGTCCCTTATTGAGGAAAACCATACAAAATATATTCGCATGGCAAACCTCTCCATTATAGGCAGTCATTCCACCAATGGGGTTGCAAAACTACATTCCAGCATACTCAAGGAAAAGGTATTTTCCGATTTTTATGAAATGTTTCCCGACCGTTTCAACAACATAACTAACGGCATTACCCCGCGCCGCTGGCTGAAAGCCTGTAATCCTGAACTATCAAAACTAATCACAGATTATATTGGAGATTCATGGGTCCGGGATTTATCAGAGATAAAAAACCTTCAAGATCATATCAACGATCCCCAACTGATCGACCGCTGGAAAAAAATAAAAAGCGCTAATAAAAAACGGCTGGCAAACTATATTCAAGAGACTTTAAGTCTGGAAATTGATCCAAACTCCCTATTTGATATTCAGGTCAAACGAATTCATGAATACAAAAGGCAGATATTAGGCGTTCTGCACTCCATCGCGCTTTATAACCGCATGCGTAGAAATCCCAAAGACATTAAAACTCCCCGAACCATTATGTTTTCCGGCAAAGCTGCCCCGGGTTATGCCATGGCAAAACTGATCATCAAGTTCATAAACAGCGTCGCCGACACCATCAATGCTGACTCCAGTTTACAGGGAAAACTCAAAATCGTATTTTTACCGAATTATTCCGTGACTCTTGCGGAAAGAATTATTCCCGCCGCTGATCTTTCCGTACAAATTTCCACAGCCGGGATGGAAGCTTCAGGCACCGGCAATATGAAACTGTCTCTCAATGGTGCTTTAACCGTGGGGACACTCGATGGCGCAAATATTGAAATCATGGAGGAGGTTGGAAGTGAAAATATCTTCATATTCGGTTTGAATGCCGATGAAGTTATAGAGAAGAAACAAGCCGGTTATCAACCCAGGGAGATTTACAAGCAAAATCTAGAATTACGAGAAGTTCTGGACATGATTCAGAAAGGCTTTTTTTTCGGCCCACAACCCAATCTTTTTCAACCCATCCTGGAAAATCTGTTGGATCATGGTGACCCTTATATGATCCTGGCAGACTTTCAATCTTTCTGTGACACCCAGGAAAAGATCGGCAATGCCTATTTGGATATTGATGCCTGGACTAGAAAAGCCATCATTAATGTATCGCGGATGGGAAAGTTTTCCAGCGACCGCTCTATCAAAGAATATGCGAAAGAGATTTGGAATGTCCCCGTTAACCCAAAACGCTAAATTCTTAACCCCTGCCATAGGTTTTAGTCAACTCAGCAAGTTTTGCCACATCATCGGTTGACCATTGACGCAACCTCCACTCCCAATTATTTTCAGCAGTTCCGGGGCAATTCATACGAGCGTTAGAACCCAGCCCCAACACGTCCTGCATGGGCAGAATAACTGTGTCTGCAATCGATCTCATTGCAAGAACCACCATTTCTTCAGCAACCGTAGCTGAATTCACTTTGTTCCCTATAATACTTTCTAGTTTCACTTTCGACTCATCACTCATTTCTTCCTCATACCAGCCCCTAGTAGTATTACAATCATGCGTCCCGGTATACAAAATACAGTTCTTCACATGGTTAGCTGGAGCATAAGGATTTTGTAAAATTTCTCCATCAAAAGCAAAGATCAAAAGTTTCATTCCCGGAAACCCAAACCGTGCCATAGCGTCCTTAACATCCTGAGTAATAATACCCAAGTCTTCCGCGACAACGGGAATGGATTTGAATTCCTTGAATAGCCGGGAAAAGAATTCGACACCTGGACCTTCCTGCCAGCGCCCGTTTACAGCGGTCGAATCGCTGGCAGGTATCTCCCAGGCCGCCAGAAACCCGCGAAAATGATCAATCCGAACCAGATCAAACAGTTTCAGGCTATGCCTCATTCTCTTCAACCACCAGAGGTAATCATTTTCTTGAAGAATATTCCAGTCAAAGACAGGGTTTCCCCATTTTTGCCCCGTTTCGCTGAAATAGTCAGGAGGGACTCCCGCAACAACAACAGGTCTCATTTCCTGATCGAGTTTAAAAAATTCCGGGTGGGCCCATACATCAGCGCTGTCATGATTCACATAGAGTGCCACATCACCAAAAATACGGATCCTTTTATCGTGACAATACTTTTGCAATTTCTCCCATTGGCAAAACAGAACAAACTGAAAATATTTTTCCTGGTCGACAAGTTCTCCAAGCCTCTCAATATATTTTTCCACCGTATTTCTTTTTTTTATATCCTCCGGCCATGCATTCCAAGATCTCCCATTAAAGTGGTTTTTTAGAACCGAGAAAACACAAAAATCCTCCAGCCAATAGGAGTGGTCAACACAAAACCTTTCATACTCGATTTTATTCACCCGCATCCTGAAGCGGGCGTAGCTTTTCGAAAGGAGTCTGATCTTAAATTCTAAAACGGGAACATATTGCACCCGATGCGGGGAGCATTCGAGAGTGGGCTCCAAATCACTCTCGTCTAACAAGCCGTCACGAATCAAGAGTTCCGGGCTGACGAATAACGGACTGATTGCAAATGCTGAAGTACAGCTATAAGGCGAATTGCCGAATGAGGGCGGATTAATCGGAAGAATTTGCCAAAGAGTCTGACCGGCCTGCTTTAATAAATCAGCAAACTCAAACGCAGAAGGGCCAAAATCTCCTACGCCAAACTTTGATGGCAGTGAAGTGATATGAAGAAGAATTCCACTGCATCGAGATCCCTGGTTCTGAGACATGTATATATTTATGACCTCTACGTTTAATGTTTAAGCTGGCAAATCCATTATGGCTTTTTTAACCACGCTTTTATAAATCAGGGCACCGTTGCCTTTCTCTGGAACATTACTCGCTGCCAACTCGAGTAATTGCAAAAAATAAGGTTCCAATGCATCGCCAGAAAGTTCTTCAGCAAGTTGAATGGCTCTTCCTGCGTATAATAAAACCTGTTCCGTTTCAATCCCCGAGACATCATTAAAAAACCACCCGCAGCTGGTATACATAAGCATAGAATTGCGCTGCAATTCTAGAAGTTTAAGCACAACAACTTTTTCGGTTTCGTCCAACCCGCGTCGGGATTCCTCTTCCAGAAAAGTATCTCTACCACATTGATTCATAAGAATATTGATATAACGATTTCTCGCCTGCCAGGGATCCTTAATTAAAGGCTTGCTGATTTCCGTAAAAATAGTATCCGCGATGCCCTGAAGACAATCCAGGGCATGCCTGAGAGGAGCCCTCCAATTTTGCTTCCATTCCGGGTGGCCCCCTGTTTTGCATCCGCAATGGATGCTCCAGCGTGCAATTCCATGAGAGCAGCTCCACGAAGTTCTTTCATTAATTTTAATCTCTTCTTTTGGAGGAAATTTTTCCAAATACTCCGCAAAATTTGTCAATCGCGCGTCACTATGGTTATCTATGTACTGCAATGCAAAAGCCAGTGCCATATCGCCAAACTTATGATGATGCCCATAGGTTTCTCCGTCAGTCGCCACACTGAGCAATTGCGGTTCATCGTTGACATCCATCTGCATTAATTTTTCAGCAAAAGATTTTCCATCCCGCAAAAGATTTTCAAACGCCATGGATTGAGACAAGGAACCGTTATAAAAGAAAACATTAATACTTCTATTTGCCTGCAACTTTATTCGATAGGGCCGATAAATATCCAACTCACTCTCCTGCCAAGTCTTCCCTTCAGGAGTTAATAGTTTGCCTGCCTGATGAGGGGCTAAAATTGTAAACTGAATGCCTGAGTCAGCCATTATGTCGAGGGTTTCCAAATCCACCGCCGTTTCCGGCAGCCACATTCCCTCCGGCAAGCGTTTAAAACGAGATTCAAAATCCCGGATTCCCCAATAAACCTGGGTGTATTTATCACGGGAGTTGGCCAGAGGCATGATCATATGCGAATAGCATTGCGCCATCGCCGAACCATGTCCGGAAAACTTTTTCCGGCTGATTTGATCTGCATCCAGGACCGCCTGATATGTATCCGGAGCCTTGCTTTCCATCCAGCTTAGTAGTGTGGGACCGAAGTCAAAACTGATTCTGGAATAATTATTAACCGTTTCGGTGACAACACCCTTTTCATCAAGAATTCGGGCCTGGGCGTTGGGGGCATAACATTCGGTGTGAATACGCTCGTTCCAATCATGAAAGGGGTATGCGGATTCCTGACAGGGAATGGCATCCAGCCATGGATTTTCCCTGGGCGGCTGGTAAAAATGTCCGTGTATGCAAACAAACCTGGTCATGAATTCAAAAATCTATTTTCTATTTTGCGCGGAAGAGCAAACAGTCATCATCGGCATTTCAAAAAGATCACAGCAAGGGGAGGCAAAACAAGATTAACCGAATAAGGTTGCCCGTGCCAGGTCATGGAAGAACTTTGAACAGGTTCTGGGTTGCCAATTCCTCCTCCGCCAAACTCTTCAGCATCACTGTTGAGAACTTCCTCCCAGGCTCCTTCACAAGGAACCCCAACACGGTAATCAAATCTTGGAACCGGAGTAAAGTTCAAGGCAACGATAATTTTATCATCAGGATCGCTCCCCTTCCGCATTAGAATGAGAGCGCATTGTTGCGAGTCACTGCAGTCGATCCATTCAAAGCCTTCATGAGAAAACTCATTCTCAAAAAGAGCCGACTCATTGACATAAAGATGATTGAGGCATTTAAGCCAAAGCTGCAGTCCTTTATGGTTGGGGTATTCTAAAAGATGCCAGTCAAGACTCTTATCATGATTCCATTCTGCCCACTGGCCGAACTCTCCCCCCATGAAAAGAAGTTTTTTTCCGGGCTGGGCAAACATATGGCCGAATAGCAATCTCAAGTTGGCAAACTTTTGCCAATCATCGCCCGGCATACGGGCAATCAGGGAACCCTTTCCATGAACTACTTCATCATGAGACAGAGGCAAAATAAAATTTTCATGGTAGGCATACAACATCCGAAAGGTTAGGTGGTCGTGATGAAATTTCCTGTGGATGGGATCTTTCTTCATATACTCCAGCGTGTCATGCATCCAGCCCATGTCCCACTTCATTCCGAATCCCAACCCACCCACATAGGTAGGTTTCGAGACCATGGGCCAATCCGTCGACTCCTCTGCCATGGTCTGGGCATGAGGATGTTTTTCGTACACCTGCTCATTAAATTTTCGCAAAAACCCAATAGCCTCCAGATTTTCCCGGCCACCATGAATATTGGGAATCCATTCTCCTTGTTTTCTTGAATAATCCAGGTAGAGCATGGATGCCACCGCATCGACCCGCAATCCATCAATGTGAAACACATCCAACCAATAAAGCGCATTGCTGATAAGAAAGCTGGATATTTCATTGCGGCCATAATTAAAAATATGCGATCCCCAGTCCGGATGAAATCCCTGCCGCTCATCGGCATGTTCATAAATATGCGTCCCATCAAACAAACCCAAAGCAAATTTATCGGTAGCAAAATGGGAGGGCACCCAATCCAGTATCACACCAATATTGTTCTGATGGAGGTGCTCCACAAGATGCATGAATTCCTGTGGGGTTCCATAACGGCTCGTTGGAGCAAAATATCCCGTACACTGGTACCCCCATGACCCATAGAAAGGATGCTCCATAACAGGAAGGAACTCAACATGGGTGAACTCCATTTTCTTGAGGTATTCCGTTAAGAGTGGAGCCAACTCAAGATAGGTGAGTGGGGAATCATTAGGCTTACGCCTCCACGACCCAAGATGCATTTCATAAATGGAAACAGGACTATTATGAAAGTCATGTCTTTTGCGTCCCTGGTCCATCCAGTTTTGATCTCTCCACGAATAATCCAGATCCCAGACAATGCTTCCAGTCCGGGGAGGCGTTTCGCAAAAGAATGCAAAGGGGTCGGCCTTCTCAACCTGGTATTTATTATGGTGAGATTGAATATAATATTTATAGATATCGCCTTTATTGACTCCTGGAAAGAATCCTTCCCAGATTCCAGACTCCTGTTTAGGGAGCAAGGGGTGCTGCCCTTTTTTCCATCCGTTGAAATCACCCACAACATGGACGCATTCCGCATTTGGAGCCCAAACTGAAAAGTAAGTCCCAGACACCCCATTTATCTCAACCCGATGGGCCCCCATCTTTTCATAAAGACAAAAATGATTTCCTTCATTAAAAAGATGAAGGTCATCATTCGTCAAAAGGGGAAAGGATGCAGACTTCTCATCTTTTCTGGGAATTTTAGATACGCTTCGAGTCATATATTCGGTACTATGGGTAATTAAACCTGTCTTTAAAAACGCAGGACTAGCTTGTAATCAATACATCATAGCATGGCGTCACACCATGAACGATAAAGAAGACCAGCAAAAATTTCTGGATTTCGTCCGCCGTAAGTTGGAAGCAGGCACAAGTGATCTGGATGCCGACACACGCGAAAAATTACTGCAAATGCGGCACCGGGCTCTAGAATCCTCTCTGGAAGAAGAAAGCAGTTTCCCCGACTGGGCTACCCTACCCATCATTGCATTCATTACCGCAAGATCTGGAAATTCTGTTATCTAATGATCCGATTGAATTTTATGAAAACCTGGAGTTGCTCCAAAAATGGAAAGACGAGAATATTACAAGTGAAAAAGAGAGCCATTAACATAGTTCTTTTTCTGGCCGTGCTGGTATTTTCAGTGGTCCCAAGTAGGGGCCAGGAAAACAGCATCAAATGGGATGACCTGGGGTCTGGAGAAAAACAGATCCTGGCCCCCCTTCAGAATGAATGGGATGGACTTTCGCCAGCAAAACAAAGCCGGTTGAACAAAGGGGCGAATACGTGGAACACAATGAGCCCGGAACAACAAAAAACCTTTAAGCAAAAACTTAACACATGGAAACAAAAGACCCCGGACGAAAAACTTCATATCCGTAACCAGATCGGACGATTCCAAAGTCTGCCAGAGACGGAAAAGCAAGCACTGCGCGATGCCTATGAAGATTTTAAACACTTATCCCCGGAAGAACAGAAATCCCTTTTAAGCCAGCATCACGAAAAAGAGAGTTAAACAAAAAGCCTCCGCCGGTAAATTGCAATAGCTTTAAATTGCTTTCAACCGATTACTCGGCCCAAAGAGTCATTGCTCGTTGCCCCCACGGCTAGTGGCACATCGGAATCCCACATAATGAAATTTATGAATGGGCAAGCTGTATATCCTGTGAGAAGATTTCAGACTTCCCACTCCATTACGCCATGAGCCTCCCCGAACCACCTTCCCGCTGAGTTCGTGATCACTTAGGGTCCACTCCCAGACATTTCCGGCCATATCATAGAGCCCCCATGAATTCGGTTCCTTTTGTCCCACAACATGGGTCTGCTTGTCAGCATTGCCCTTATGCCATGCGTAACGGTCCGGCTGGTTTCCTCCCCAATAATAAGGAGAGGTCGTGCCTGCCCGAAGGGCCCTTTCCCACTCCTGTTCCGTAGGCAAGCGCTTCCCGACCTTGTCACAAAAGGCAACGGCTTGGTTCCAGGTCACCTTTTCAGCAGGCCGATTCGTCCCTTGAAAATAAGAAGGATTGGTGAGCATGACCTTGGAATATTCCGCCTGTGTCACTTCATATTGATCCATATAAAATCCATGCTCTTTTTCACCTGCGCCGTTTGCACAGGATTCATCAGGAGCAACATATACCATGCCAGAAGTATTGACTCCCGGATTTAGAACCAGCCATAAAACCAGGAAACCCGGCGTTATATGAAAGTTAAAGAATCTGTTCACAATAATTTAACGCGGTAAGTTTCTTCTCTCAATCGGGGCATGAACTTCTTTCCCGCAATGGGGGCATTGCAAGGGTCGCATTTTTTGCTTATGCAGTTCTTCGACAAACCCGTATGCGATGATTCCGACAGGCAGACCAAATGTTCCCAAACCCAGCATGGAAATGAAGCCCCCAAAAAAAATTTCCAAAGTGGTAATGGGATAAACATCCCCATAACCCACCGTCGTCATGGTGGAGACTGCCCACCACATCACCGCAGGAATACTCGAAAAAGCTTCTCTTTCAGAAATTCTTCCCCGGACCATCCCTCCTCCCAATTGGCCTTCCACGATTATTCCACCTTCTTTTTCCCCAGGATTGATAACCACCCGGCCTGAATCACCGATGGGAATTTGGCCATTTATTCTCGCTTCCAGTTCATTCAATTGAGACCGCAGGCCTTGTTTCACCGTAATTCGTAAATTTTTGAGTTGGCCATCTATTTTTCCGAGAAGATTTTTAATCTCCCTCAATTTCCGGGGAGAAGCTCGCACAATGAGTTGCTGGCGCATTCCCGTGACGGACTCATTTCGCCCCAACAACGGGCGAATGATGGGAATCACCTCCTCCATCATTCTATTTTTAAGGGGAAAGATCTTCAGCTTCTCCTGAGCCATCACCACCGGAGCCGTGAGGAAAAAAATTAAAAAAGCGTATTTAAGGGATCTTGAAAACATAATAGGAATTACTGCAATGAAAAAAGAGCTTCCCAGGAATGACATCCGGAAACGCCAAAATTGTATCAGACAGGAAAACCCGATTAAAATCCGCGGGTCTTGATCTTCGGGACAGATTTGATGAAACCCTGAAACCCATTCAGGCCCTCCGCAACATAAACCTCGAACTCAGTCTCTTCCATATTGCTTTTAGAAACTACTTTGGGCCTGGGCCTTAACTTTCTGCCATATTTCAGAAATTTGGCAAAGTTTTCACGGCATTCATCCACAAACCGGTTGAAATCATGATCGACGGTCATTCGGGCAGAGTAAAAATGCTTATGGGTTTTCTGCCGCTGACAAACAAGCTCAGCACTCTTAAAACGAATTTGGATCGCTTCCTTGCGTTTCAGGTGCTGTTCATAGGAAAGGTGCATTTGCTCATCGCGTAGAAAGTTTATAGGCAGCGGTGGAAAGAACGAAATACTGCTTTTCTTTATCTGTCGAATCTGTCACATCCGGGTGATATTTCCGGGCCAATTGCCAATAACGTCTTTTAATCTGCTCTCCGCTGGCATAATTCTCCAGGCCCAGGAGGCAATAAAGGTTGTAGGCTTTTAAAACCGAAGGGTATTTCATGCTCATTATTATACAATGTCAAAAGACAAGAGGGCCACTAAAACTGCCGAAACCATAATATTAGGTTATTAAAAGTGCCTATAAATATTATAAAATCGGCTTATGATCGAATTGGCCTCAGTCCTATTTATACTGCTTTTCTTCGTGTTCCCCCTGTCCGCTTTTGCTGCCAGTTTAGGATTGTTCACCACTTGCAGCCTTTACAAAAAATATGAGTCCTTTAGAACCCAGTCCGCCGAAGGCAAGAAAAGCATGATTCCGGGCACGGTATTATTCCTGATAAATTTTATCTGCAGTATTTTTCTGGGAGCCGCCCGGGCGTTCGCAGTCTATTATTTTATTTTTGCTAATTTTTACCTTTTGACCTTCAATTTTTTATTCTGCTCAGCGATTTCACTGAGGTGGTTTGATTTCACACATAACCTCTATCGGCTGCTTATATTCAAGCTCAAACCCCAAGAGACCATCACCACATCCTATTTTGCTGTTTGTCAGGGTTTCCGGGAAAGTGACGGTTTCGGGCTGTCCCCGGTTTATACCGATGAGGGACATTGGCACTGGAAAATAACCGAGTGGTCTTTAAAGGGGTGTTTCGCGAGGAAACCTTCACCCATACCACCCGTGTAGAGAGGAAAAGTTCCGAAAAATAAAAAATTTTTCCAAACAGAACAGCCTTAAAAAAGCAAAAGTGTTGTTAATCACCCTGAAGAAAAAAATTTATCCATTCAAAAGCCGCCACGACCGCGACAAAATTTTCAAACAATTGGTGAGGCAATCCCAACCCTCCTGAAATCGTTAATTCCCTCTATTGAATGATTCCATAATAGAAGATAGAATAAAGAAACCTCCAAAAGCAGAGATTCCCTTTCATGGCCCAACCTACAACCCGAAATTATTACAAGATTCTCGGCATCACCCAGAAAACTTCCAAAGCAGATATCAAAAAACGATATCGGGAGCTGGCAAAAAAATACCACCCCGACACCAATGCGGGAAGCAAAAAAGCCGAAGACAAATTTAAGCTCATCTCCGAGGCCTATGAAACACTCAGTAACGCTAAAAAAAGGAAAGAGTACGATCGCCAGAGGGCCTATCAGAAAAAAACTCCGCGTCGGCCCCAGGGCCAACCCAATTGGAATGCTCCTCCCGGCGGATTCGGAAGGGAACCGGGTGGCAGCCAGCAGGGGTTTGAAGAACCTTTCGCCCAGGAACCGGAGCCGATTGATCCGGATATGCCGACCAGTGGGTTTGACCTGCAGTTCATGGTCGATGTCCCTCTCCCTGTCGCAGCATTGGGAGGAACTATTCATTACTCTTATGAGAAATATGTGCAATGCGAAGAATGTGAAGGAACCGGAACCCAGGGAAGTGATGAATGCGCGGAATGCCAGGGCAAACAACTGGTCGTCCGCTCTGTTACCTTGGACGTAAAAATTCCTCCAGGCGTGGCCGACCAATACACTCTTGCCATCATCAAGGAAGGCGGGGCAGGCAGAAATGGAGGCCCTCCCGGAGACCTGTTTTTAAAAGTCTGCATACAGCCCCACCCAAAATTCAAACGGATCAAGAACGATATCATCCATGAAGTGACCATCCATTCCAAGTTGGCGGAAGAAGGCGGATCACTTGAGGTTGAAACACTGAATGCCACCACAACCATTCAAGTAGAAGAAGAAACCCTGGTTGGAGAAGAATTACGCGTACCCGGAGAAGGCGCAGCCATAAACTGGGGAAAAAAGCGGGGCGACCTCATTATCAAATTTAATATTGAGGAAAATTGAGCATGAAGTTTATTTTATTCATGACCGGTTTCGCTTTGGCTCTCATAGTAATCCTCTGGCTGATTTTTCGATCCGGAAAATCTCGCCCTTCCAAAAAACTCAAATCGCGGACGAAAAAAATTGCGCAACGGAAAAAAGGCAATAGAACTTTAAAGCCTGAACCGATCTCGCCAACAGGCGAACAACTGCGTGATAACGCTACGAAATTACTGAAAAAGAATCCGGAAGTGGTCAGCCAGGTGATACGACAATGGCTACGCGATAAATAAGGTTTAACCCTTGTGGGCCTTCACCTCTGCCGCATGAGCTTTATCCCTTTTAAGCATTGCGGCTCTTTCCTCTGATGAAAATTCTCTTTTGGGAGTGGGTTTGGGGGTTCCTTCGGAAGCCTTGGGTGCAGCCGCAACGGGTGCCGCTGGCGCCGCATCGGCCGAAGCTTCTGCCGGTTTTTCACTGATTGCTTCTGCATTTGGGGCAGGTTCAGCCGCTCCTGCCTTAGCAGGCGGAGCCTCTCCCTCTTTACGGATCAACCGCATTGAAGACCAGACTTCTGCGGTGGGATAAGCCGTGTCGAGCCCTATCTTCAAATCCATGCGGATAATTTTTTCATCGGAACACTCGGTGATCCAGGTATTGGACGCGCCACCGGGCGCAAATATTCCGTCAACAGGATAGTTTGTTCCGTTTTTATCGACCAGAGATTTGACACCGGTCTTATCGAAAAGTGTCAAGGCCTCGGCCTTATTGGGAATCCGCCAATTATCGTAGCCACCAAACTTGTCTTTATTCGTGTTGACCCAGTCTACATATTCTCGATGATCTTGCCAGGTATAAAACTTTTTCACATCCAGCCAGGTATCGGTCTTCTTCCACATAAAACCGGTATTGGGATCGGTGATGGTTCCATCATCGTTATCGACAAGGGGTTCTCCTACCGGACCCGCCTTTTTTGCCGCCTCGGCTTTTTTGGCGGCGGCAAGTTTGGCCTTTTCAGTGGGCGATAAAGCTGCGGCTTCTGAAGAAGGGGGGGTCTCTGACATGCTTAACCTTTGTGAACCGTAGAAGATTCAATCTCTTCTAAAATATCATTCAAATCTTTTCCCGTGTCGGTGATATCTTTCAATATCTCACCCAGCCTGGATGCAGAACAGGCATCTAACCGAGAGTGAAAATCCACTCTGTAGTCAGCGGCATTTTTACGGATCCAATCCACAGCGACCTGCTCCTGAGTCTCACAACTCATATTAGCGCATTTTTTATCCAGCAGGTTCGTCTGGGATAACCGTATGATTTCACAAATCAAATCTTCTTTGATCCGGCTCATACTAAAATTTTAACACAAAATATGACGGTAAATTAGCCCTTTGGCTGTAAAAAGGGGCCACTCTATAACGGTTTTTCAGGCTTGTCAACGTGATATTTCTGTAACCATATATATCTTTGATACTTATAGAGTTATCGCTATTTTTCCGGCATGGACTGGCAATATTTCCCGGACACGGTTTTATCGCCTCGTTCCACAAACATGATGCCCTTTTAACGGGGCAATGGGAGCCTACAACCTGCCCTGCTCAGCTCGAGGATCGAGGGTCAAAAACCTCGCGCAAGCTATCCCCTAAAAAATTGAACGAAAGGATGGTTAAGAAGATTGCCAAAGAGGGAAACAAAATAAGGTGCGGATAAAACTTGATCGCCGTCCAGCCATCGTTGGCCAAGGTCCCCCAACTGCTGAATGGAGGAGCTATTCCCAACCCGATAAAACTCAATGTCGACTCGGCTAAAATCGCCATAGGTATGCGAAAACTCAAAGTCACCACCAGAATACCGAGGATGTTAGGAAGAATTTCCCGCACCAGTATCCTTGCAGGGCTTGCGCCCAGTGCACGGGCCGCCATCACGTAAGGAAACTCTTTGATCCTGAGGACCTCTCCGCGCACCAGCCTGGCAACCGTGACCCAACTCACCAACGTCAACGCAACAAAAACCCCCGCCACTCCCCGCCCCATCAAAACGGTGATGAGAATAATCATCAACAAGTCGGGCAAAGCGAAAACCACATCCACCAGCCGCATCATCAGGTTGTCGGTCCTGCCGCCGATATAAGCCGAAATGGCTCCATAGACCGTTCCGATCAGCAAGGCGAACAAAGTGGTAAACACACCGATAAACAGTGACACCCGCGCTCCATAAATCATGCGCGAAAGAAGATCGCGACCCAGACGGTCGGTGCCCATCCAATGCTCCAGACTGGGAAAAGCCAGAGTCTGCAACGTGTCCTGCGTTTCATAGGAATACGGAGCCACCCATGGGGCCAACACCGCAATCGCGGAAACAGTCAGCAGGAAACCAGCACTCAATTTAGAAGTCAGGGAATATTTATTCATGCATTTATTTCAAAGTTACTCTCGGGTCCAGCCAGCCGTAAATCATATCGACCACCAAATTGGCGACCACAATCAGCACCGCGTAAACCAGCGTCACTCCCATGATTAACGGATAATCCCGGTTGGTCACAGCGGTGATGAAGAACCGTCCCATCCCTGGAATGGAAAAAATAAATTCAATCACAAATGACCCGGTGATCAGTCCGGCGGTCAAAGGACCCATCACCGAAACAATGGGATAGATGGAGTTGATCAAAACATGTTTGAACATGATCACTGGCTCCGTCAGGCCCTTGGCCCGTGCAGTGCGGATATAGTCGGAAGATAAAACATCCAGCATCGTGGTGCGGGTCAGCCGGGCGACATAGCCGGCAAAACCGGCCCCCAAGGCAAATGCCGGTAAAATCATGTGGCGGGGTCCTTCCCACAAGGCAGGCGGGAGCCAGTGCCAGTGATGCGAAAAAACCCATACGGAGATTGCCCCCAGCACAAAACTGGGCACAGAAATTCCCATCGCCGCCAAAAGCAGGACAGACCGGTCCAGCGCAGAGTTTTGCCAGTATGCCGAGATCATCCCGGCAGGCACCCCCAACCCCAAAACAACCAGAACCGCGCAGAGTCCTAAAGTAAAAGAAACCGGAAACGTGTCCCGGATGATATCCGAAACATCGCGCCCCAGATATTTATAAGACGGCCCCAGATCGCCCTGCAACAATTGCTTCATGTATAGAAGATATTGCAGTGGAACAGGCTTATCGAGATGATACTTGGCTTCTATATTGGCGATGATTTCCGGAGGAAGAATTTTTTCCGAATCGAACGGTCCGCCTGGAACCACATGCATAATGAGAAAGGTGAGCGTCGCAACCGTGATCAGAACAGGTACTCCTAATAAAATCCGCCTGAGAACAAATCGCAACATAAGATTATTTTACCATACACCAAGGCGGAGCGAGAAAAGGACGGTAGCAAGAGGTTTCAACCGAGATAACCTGTTGTTTGTCAGATAGGTCAATGCAAGCTGGCAGCATATTATGACCCATCATCAGTCTTCATGCTCCGAAGGGGTACGCCTGAGGGGGGGGGAATAATTTCCTTCCAAACCTGGCCGGTAGGATATAATACAAGGCCGTTTATTTTTTTACCGGAAGCTTCATGAACTACCATTCATTAAGAGAATTCATAGACCGGTTGGAGTTTGAGGGAGAACTCCTGCGGATCAAAGAACACGTTTCTCCCATTCTCGAAATCGCGGAAATCACCGACCGGGTCTCCAAACAACCCAATGGTGGAAAAGCCCTGCTGTTCGAAAATGTTGAAGGCAGTTCCATGCCGGTGCTGATCAATGCCTTTGGCAGTGCGAAACGCATGAACATGGCGCTGGGTGTCCATAACATTGAGGACATCCCCAGAAGAATCGAACGCTATATAAAGATTCCGCCTCCCACAACTCTATTGGAAAAAGCAAAGCTTTTGCCCATGCTTTTGCAGGCGGCGCAGTTTCCGCCCAAACTCTTGCGCACGGCTCATCCTCCCTGCCAGCAAGTCGTCCATATGAATGACGATATCGATCTGGGAATGATTCCGATTCTGCAGTGCTGGCCCCAAGACGCGGGGCGGTTCATCACCTTTCCCATTGTTATCAACCGCAGTGCCGACAAAAAAATCAGGAATGTCGGACTCTACCGCATGCAGGTGTATGACAAAAAAACCACCGCCATGCACTGGCATATCCATAAGGACGGTGCCCATTTTTTCCATGAATATAAAAAACAGAATAAGATAATGGAAGTCGCGGTTGCCCTCGGCGCCGACCCGGCATCCTGCTATTCCGCTTCCGCTCCCCTGCCCTATGGCATTGACGAGTTTCTCCTCGCCGGTTTTATCCGCAAGCAAAGCGTACCGTTGGTGAAATGCAAAACGGTTGATCTGGAAGTTCCGGCCAATGCAGAAATTGTTCTGGAAGGATTCATCGACCCCTCGGAAATGCGGCTGGAAGGTCCGTTCGGCGACCACACCGGCTATTACTCGCAGGATGGGGATTACCCGGTCCTGCATCTCACTGCTATCACGCACCGCAAAGACCCTGTTTATCTGACCACCATCGTGGGCAAACCTCCTCAGGAGGATTTTTATCTGGGCCGGGCCACCGAGCGCATCTTTCTGCCTCTGCTAAAAACCCAGCTTCCTGAAATCGTGGATATGGATATGCCGGTGGAGGGAGTCTTTCACAATTGCGTCATTGTTTCTCTCGACAAGCGTTACCCCATGCAGTCCCGACGGCTGATGAGCGCTCTATGGGGACTAGGCCAAATGAGTTTTGTCAAAACCATTGTCACCGTTGATGCCGAGGTCAATGTTCATGACTATGAAGAGGTGGCAAACCTTTTACTCGGCAAGGTGGATTTTCAAACAGACCTGTTTTTCTCTGAAGGAATTCTCGATGTACTCAACCATGCTTCCGACCAGACGCTATACGGCTCGAAGCTGGGCATAGATATTACCACGAAAATTGAAGGCGAGCCGGGTTACGGCAAAGAGGCCCATGCCCTCCCCCAAACCCACACGCTTCCAACACCTGAACAAGTGATGGAAGCATTTCAGGAGCTTAAAGCCTGCCGGATTTTAGAACTTCAAGCCCCCGTTCTGCTAGTGGCTCTCGATAAAACCGCTCCCAATCAGGGTGAGGAGTTCATCGATTCGTTTCTCGATCATCCTGACTTTTCTGCTATTGAAATTGTCATCGTGCTGGAAGGCCATGTCGATGTCGAAAACCTCTCTGCCGCAATGTGGAAGTTTTTCAACAACCTGGATCCAAAACGGGACTTTCATTTTCAGGAGGAACGGCTGGGCATTGATGTGACGCAAAAGTTCCCCGAAGAAGGTTATCAACAACACTGGCCGGACGAGATTGAAATGACTTCGGAGATTAAAACCATGGTCGATCAAAAATGGAACGACCTGTTTAAGGAATAATTGGTACTCCGACATAATGGCACTGGAACACATCACCATAAAAGGCGCAAGGGAACACAACCTTAAAAACCTCAATCTCACTCTGCCACGGGAAAAACTTGTGGTAATAACGGGGCTAAGCGGTTCAGGAAAGTCGTCCCTCGCATTTGATACCATTTATGCCGAGGGCCAACGCCGATACGTCGAATCCCTTTCTGCCTACGCGCGGCAGTTTCTCCAATTGATGGAAAAACCCGATGTGGACTCCATTGACGGACTCTCCCCCGCCATCTCTATCGAGCAGAAAACGTCAAGCAAAAATCCCCGCTCCACCGTTGGCACGGTGACGGAAATTTACGACTATCTGCGCCTGCTCTACGCCAGAGTCGGCAAGGTTTCCTGTTACGCTTGCGGACGGCAAATCACTTCACAAACCGTGCAACATATTGTTGACCAGGTTCAGGCTATCCATATCGGCAAGAAAGTGATGATTCTTTCCCCTGTAGCCCGGAACAAAAAGGGAGAATTTAAAAGAGAAATTCTGGATATGAAACGGAACGGATTCGTGCGCGCACGGATCAACGGGGAAGTTCGCTCTCTGGAAGAGGAAATTGTTCTCAACAAAAAATTCAAGCATACTCTGGAAACAGTGGTGGACAGGCTAGTCATTAAGGAAAAAATGGGCAAACGGCTGGCCGACTCGGTCGAAACCGCACTCAATCATGGAGAGGGCTCCCTGGTCGTTGCAATTCTTGAGGATGACAAGGAATCTCAGGAATTGTTGTTCAGCGAAAAATTCGCCTGCAGTTATTGTAACATCAGTTATCCGGAACTGGAACCGCGCCTGTTCTCCTTCAACAATCCGCAGGGAGCCTGCGCTCAATGTGATGGTCTGGGAATCAAAATGGTGATCGACCATGAACTGGTCGTTCCGGATCCTAAGCTTTCTATCCGTGATGGAGCTTTGAAACCCTGGGAAAAACGCAGTTCCATCTATTTCCACCAAATGCTGGATACGATTTCCAGTCACTTCAAGTTCAAACTCAGCACCGCATTTGAGAAACTTCCTAAAAAGATTCGCGATATTCTGTTATTCGGCTCCGGTGATGAACCGATAAAATATTATTTTGAAAAAGACGACAAAAAAAAATTCTATACCGACACCTTCGATGGAGTGATTCCAGACCTGGCGAGGCGTTACCGGGAAACTGATTCCACCTCCAGCCGCGAAGAGATTGCGCGCTACATGCGTCCCCTTTCCTGCCAAGCCTGCGGCGGCGACCGGTTACGGAAAGAAGCCGTCTCGGTAAAGATCGCCAACCTGAATATCGTAGAACTCACGGCATTCTCCATCGGTCGGGCCTATCAATTTTTTCAGGCGTTGAAGTTAAGCCGGCAGGAACACAATATCGCCCGCAGGATCGTCAAGGAAATTAAGGAGCGGTTGGGGTTCCTCACCAATGTCGGGTTGGAATATCTTTCTCTCGACCGTTCCTCAGCCACCCTGTCGGGAGGAGAAGGTCAGCGTATCCGTCTCGCCACCCAGATCGGCTCCAGTTTAATGGGAGTTCTATACGTCCTCGATGAGCCCAGCATTGGACTGCACCAGAGAGACAATGACCGTCTGCTCAACACCCTTGTCCGCCTGCGTGATCTTGGTAACACCGTCATCGTCGTCGAGCATGATGAGGCTACCATCCGGGCCGCCGACTATGTTGTGGACCTCGGACCTGGCGCGGGGGTTCATGGCGGTGAAACTATTTTTGCTGGCACACCAAAAGCCCTGCTGAAATCGAAAGACTCCCTGACAGGACAATATCTATCGGGGAGGAAAAAGATTCCACTGCCCAAAAACCGGCGCAAGGGCAGTGGCAAAATACTTGAGATTCAAGGAGCCCAGGAAAATAACCTGAAAGAAATATCGGTAAAAATTCCTCTCGGTTGTTTTGTCTGCGTCACCGGAGTGTCCGGTTCGGGCAAGAGCACGCTCACCATTGATATTTTATATAAGGCTCTGGCCCGACATTTTTGGAACTCGCTGGACAAGCCCGGAGAGTTTAAAAAAATCCAGGGCATTCAATGGCTCGACAAAGTCATCGATATTGATCAATCGCCAATAGGCAGAACGCCCAGGTCCAATCCCGCCACCTATACCGGCGTGTTCACCCTTGTGCGCGAATTGTTCAGCCAGGTTCCCGAGTCCCGCGCCCGTGGCTACAAACCGGGCCGGTTCAGCTTTAATGTTAAAGGGGGACGATGCGAAGCCTGCCAGGGCGATGGGGTCATTAAAGTGGAGATGCATTTTCTCCCCGATGTGTTCGTCACCTGCGAGGTTTGCCAGGGCAAACGCTTCAACCGCGAAACCATGGAAATTTTTTATAAAGGAAAAAATGTTGCCGATGTGCTGAATATGACTTCGGAAGAAGCCAAGGAGTTTTTCACCAACATTCCTCCCATTAAAACCAAACTGCAAACCATCACCGATGTCGGGCTCGATTACATCCGCCTCGGCCAGCAGGCCACCACATTATCCGGCGGCGAGGCTCAGAGGGTAAAGTTGTCCAAGGAGTTGAGCAAGCGCAGTACCGGCAGAACCCTGTACATTCTGGATGAGCCGACAACAGGACTACATTTTGCAGACATTGAGCATTTGCTGAAGGTTCTCAACAAACTGGTCGATGCCGGCAATACGGTTATCATTATTGAGCACAATATGGATGTGATCAAAACCGCCGATCATATCATCGACCTCGGCCCTGAAGGTGGCGACGGAGGAGGCCAAGTGCTTGCCGAAGGCCCGCCGGAAAAAGTCGCAAAAGTTAAAGCTTCTTACACCGGGAAATATTTAAAGGAATACCTTTAATATTTTCTAGGGCTTGATATACAAATAACCCTGTTCCTGCAAATCAGCGATACGTTTGACTGCCACAGGATGTTCCGTCGGAATAAAACCCGGCTCCAGAGAATCAAGCGGTTTCCCGAACAACTTCATCGAAACCTGACACATTTCAGGTTGCACCCCTTTGGCAATGATCATGGCCAGTTTCTTTTTCAAAACCGGGTCGATGGTTTCTTTATCGAAAAGTTTCAGGGCCGGGCCGTGTACCACCACTTTTATATCTATCTTGTCCGGTCCGCCTTCGGCTTCTATATGCTTGCTGATCAAGGCCATCGCATATTTTGCCACACCCACATCCGTACCATCGATATGATACAAAACTTTGAGCCTGCCATTTTCATCACGATTATTCGCACCCTCTACCGTGGAACACAAAATAAATAAGCCCGCGAATATTGCGATAAACTGAAAAATCCAACCCCTTTGTATATTGGTCATGAAACCCTCCCACTGTGAATTATTGATAGTACCTAGTCTATCACTTCGAGAAATCCTCGGGGGGGTATAAAATGTAGGAATTGAGATTGGTAGGAGAGGGGTAAGCTATTAATTATTGTTCAGATTTTCGAGGCGGGCAACGGCGCGGAAGAGTTTTTTCTGCGCCTTGATGAATTCTTCTTCTGAAAGGTCGGTTTGGTTCAACTGTTTTTCTGCATTGGCGTGAGCACGCTCGGCGCGTTCACGGTCGATCTCGTGCAGGAACTCTCCGGTTTCAGCTAACACGGTAACGCGGTTGTCCGTCACTTCCAGATAACCGCCACTGACAACCAGGGCAATGGTCTCGCCCTCTTTCTCATAGGACAACTGCCCTGAGCGAAGGTTGGTAAGAATCGGGGCGTGGTCATAAAGAATAGCCATATCGCCCTCGGAACCGGGCACGTTGACCTGATCGACCTCTTCAGAGACCAGTAGTTTTTCGGGAGTTACTACACTGAGTATCAGTTTCTGGCTCATGCTGATTTTTTATCCAGTTCTTTCTGTTTTGCGTGAACTTCGTCCAGGGTTCCCACCATGTAGAACGCCTGCTCAGAAACATCATCCCCATGCCCTTCGAGGATGGCTTTGAACCCTTCAATGGTATCCTGCACTTTGACATATTTTCCCGGTGAACCGGTGAAGACCTCTGCCACGAAGAACGGTTGCGAGAGATACTTCTGAATTTTCCGGGCACGAGAAACCGCCAGCTTATCCTCCTCCGACAGTTCATCCATACCCAGAATGGCAATGATGTCCTGAAAATCTTTATAACGCTGCAGAACCTGTTGAACTCCACGAGCAGTATTGTAATGGTCTTCCCCCAGAACTTCGGGATCAAGAATCCGTGAAGTGGAATCCAGTGGATCCACCGCCGGGTAAATGCCCAGTTCAGAAATTCTCCGGTTCAATACGGTCGTGGCGTCAAGATGTGAGAAAGTGGTTGCCGGAGCCGGGTCCGTCAAGTCATCGGCAGGAACATAAACAGCCTGAACCGATGTGATCGATCCTTTTTTGGTTGAGGTGATGCGTTCCTGCATGTTGCCCATCTCGGTTGCCAGCGTTGGCTGGTAACCTACTGCGGAAGGAATACGACCCAGAAGCGCAGACACTTCAGAACCCGCTTGTGAAAATCGGAAAACGTTATCGATAAACAGCAGTACGTCTTTACCGCCCTCATCGCGGAAATATTCCGCACAAGTGAGGCCTGTGAGGCCAACGCGCATGCGCGCACCCGGAGGCTCGGTCATCTGCCCGTAGATCAGGGCCGTCTTGTCGATAACATTGGACTCCACCGTTTCATGATAGAGGTCATTTCCTTCACGGGTTCGTTCACCCACCCCTGCGAACACCGAAAAACCACCGTGCTCAGCACCGATATTACGAATCAACTCCATGATCAAAACGGTCTTGCCCACACCCGCACCGCCGAACAATCCGGTCTTTCCACCTTTGAGATAAGGTTCAAGCAAGTCAATAACCTTGATGCCCGTTTCGAGCATTTCCATTTTAGTATCCTGGTCTTCAAACGCGGGAGCGTCACGGTGAATACTCCATCTGGCTTTGGACTCAACGGGAGGCTTTTTATCAACCGGGTCACCGACAACATTGAGAATTCGTCCAAGCACTTCTTCCCCGACAGGTACGGTGATAGGAGCACCTGTATCGACCGCTTCCATTCCCCGAACCAAGCCATCGGTCGAGTGCATGGCCACAGAACGGACAACATTGTCGCCCAAGTGCAGCGCCACTTCGCAAACCAGGGTTTCAGCTTCCCCACTTTCCCCGGTACGCTCAATGTTGATCGCGTTATACAGGGCCGGCAGATCACCGCCTTCAAAATTCACATCTACGACGGGCCCCATGACTTGGATGATTTTTCCCTTATTCATTCATTCGCCTCCACTAATTTCAGTATTTTTCACACCATCAACCCTTGAGGGCTTCGGCGCCATTTACAATTTCTATCAATTCTTTGGTAATGTATGCCTGCCGGGCTTGATTATAAGTCAACGTCAAGTCGCCGATCATTTCACCGGCATTGCGGGTGGCATTGTCCATCGCTGTCATACGGGCTCCGTGCTCACTGGCACTGGACTCCAGAAACGCGCGGTACACCTCAACCGTCATATAACGCTTCAGCAGTTGATCCAGAATCGTTTCTTCATCCGGCTCATAGATGTAATCCACGACAAACGTATCGTCTTTTTTCTCCACCTTTTCGGGGATAACAGGGAGCAATTGTTCAACCACGACCTCCTGTTGCATCACCGACTTAAATTCGTTGTAAATCATGAAAACTCTATCGACTTTTTTTTCGGCAAACAAAGTGGCAAGGTTCTCACCAATTTCCTTGGCTTTCAGGTAGTCAAAGCCTTTCGTCCATCCAATGATATCCTGCCTGATCTCGACCGGGCGATTCCGAAAAATATCATTGCCCTTTTTACCGGCAACGATCAGGGAGTTTTCATTCTGCGCATTATCTTTGAGGTATTGGGCCGTTTTGCGGATGATGCTACCGTTGAAACCGCCACACAAACCTTTGTCCGAAGTGATGATGAGGAGCAAAGTTCGGTCCCCTTCCCGTACATCCAGCAAGGGATGAAAATCATGATTACATCGCGCCGCCAAATGATTGAGAACATCCATCATCTTAATCGCGTAAGGCCGGGCCTCAAGAATGGCTAGCTGAGCCTTGCGCAATTTCGATGCCGCAACCAACTTCATGGCTTTGGTGATTTGCTGTGTATTTTTTACGCTTTGGATGCGTCTTTTAATATCTTTTAAATTAGGCATGGATCAGTTTTTGAATAGGCCTTTAAATTCTTCGATAGCGGCTTGCAACTGGCTTTCGCTGTCGTCATCGAGTTTCTTGGCTTCTGTAATTTTATCAATCAATGCCTGGTGTTTGTCTTCCATAAAATTGAGCAGGCCGCTTTCAAATTTCTGGATATCGGCGACAGGGATATCGTCCACCAGACCCCGCACACCCGCGAAGAGGGAAATGATCTGCTGAACCACGCTCAAAGGTTTATACTGACCCTGCTTGAGCAATTCCACCAACCGTTCGCCACGATGGAGCTGGGCCTGGGTTGCAGCATCCAGGTCACTGCCGAACTGCGCGAAGGCCGCCATTTCGCGGTATTGCGCAAGGTCCAAACGTAAACTCCCCGCAACTTGTTTCATTCCCTTAATTTGTGCCGCACCGCCAACCCGGGATACTGAAAGCCCAACGTTGATCGCGGGGCGTACTCCGGAATAAAACAGGTCGGTTTCCAGAAAAATCTGTCCATCCGTAATGGATATCACGTTGGTTGGAATGTATGCGGAAACATCACCCGCCTGGGTTTCGATGATCGGCAGAGCCGTCATGGAACCTGCTCCCAACTCGTCACTGACTTTCGCCGATCGCTCCAGCAATCGAGAATGCAGAAAGAAAACGTCACCCGGATAAGCCTCGCGCCCCGGAGGTCGTCTTAACAAAAGAGACACCTGTCTGTAGGCCGCCGCCTGTTTACTCAGATCGTCATAAACGATCAGGCAATGTTGTCCATTATCACGAAAATATTCACCCATGGCGCATCCGGCATAAGGCGCGGTAAACTGCATCGGTGCCGGGTCACTGGCCGAAGCCGAAACAACGATGGTGTACTCCATCGCACCATGTTGCTCGAGCGTTTTAACCACTCGCGCAACGGTGGACCGTTTTTGGCCTATCGCTACGTAAATGCAGAACATGTTCTGCCCTTTTTGATTGATGATCGCATCAATGGCAACGGCGGTTTTGCCCGTTTGCCGGTCACCGATGATCAGTTCCCTCTGCCCACGGCCAATAGGAATCATGCCATCGATAGCCTTGATCCCCGTCTGCATGGGTTCATGTACTGATTTCCGGTCAATAACGCCGGGCGCAATTCTTTCAACCGGGCCGAATTTTTCTGTTTTGATCGGCCCCTTACCGTCAATGGGATGACCTATGCCATCTACAACCCTGCCGACCAATTCAGGGCCAATGGGAACTTCCATGATGCGCCCGGTCCGCTTGACCTCATCGCCTTCTTTAATATTATCGTCCCGGCCAAGCAGAACCGCCCCGACATTATCTTCTTCAAGGTTCAAGACCATGCCTGCGAGACCGCCGGGGAATTCCAAAAGCTCGCCGGACATGGCGTTTCCCAGGCCGTAAATACGCGCGATTCCATCCCCTACCGAAATCACCCGTCCGGTTTCTTTGAGCTCGATCCCTTCTTCAAAGCCTTCAATCTGCTTTTGAATCAAGGAACTGATTTCATCGGCTCGTAAATTCACTTAGGCTACCTCCTCATTTTCTATTGTTCGTTTCAACATTTCCAAGCGGTTGCGAATGGTGTCATCCGCCACCTGGTCCCCGATGCGCAACATGACGCCGCCAATCAGCGACTCATCCACCTCGGTGTCGATCAAAATGGTTTTTCCTAAAATCTTATTCAGTGCGGCTTTCAACCAGTCGATGTTCTCATTGGTCAACGGATAGGCAGAAACGATATGGACTCGTATTCGGTTCAATCGGCGGTCCACCGCTTTTTCAAAGTATTCGACAATTTTCGCCAAATACAGCATCTTACCGCGCTCATTGAGCAAAACCAGCATATTGGATACATCGTCTGCTACCTGAAGCCGACTGCATATATCCCGAACCACGGTTTTTTTCTTTTCCGTAGCTATGGAAGGGTGCTTAAAAAAACGCGGCAACTGTTTTTCAGTATTCATGGCGTCTTCAAAGGACTGCAAATTTCCTAGGGCCTTTTCCAGCGCACCCGTGTCCGAAATACCCCCGGACAGCGCCTCGGCATATCTTTTTCCAATCTGATTTTCCAGCATCGTTCAGCCTTAAATATGGGCGTCAATTATTCTGACGTTTTTCCAGTTCCGCAATCACCTGCTCAATGGACTCATCCACAAGCTTTTTCTTATCTTCCTCACCCAGAACCTTTTTCAAAAACTTCTCTGTCGAGGCAATCGTCAAAGCCGCTGTGTAACTGCGGATTTCCTGAAGAAGCTTGTTGCGCAAGCTTAGAATTTCCTGCTCTGCATCTTTTTGAACCTGCCGGACTTTTGCTTCGGTTTCCTGAAGACTTTTTTCCTGATTCTTCTTGGCCTCATCATGGGCCAACTGCACAATCGTCTCGGCCTTGTCATGCGCGGCATTCAACGTTTCTTCCAGCTCCTTTTTGATTTGCTGCGCATCGTTTTTCAGCTTCTCGGAGTCTTTAATATCATCGCGGATTTTTTTATCGCGCATTTCCAGGGCTTCGAGAATAGGAGGAAAGGCGAATTTCTTGAGGATAAAAAACAAAAGCCAGAAGGAAACCAGCGACCAGAAAATCAGCGAACCAAAAACAGAAACCTGTTCAAATTGAGGCATATCCAATCCTTAAAAAAAGTTCATCCAACAGGGAAGTGGCACCCAGCCACCACCCTTTTCACGGCATGATGATAAAGGCAATAACCAACGCATACAGCGCGATCGCCTCTACTAGCGCAAAACCGATCCAGCAATATTTGGCAACCCGCGCCTCACAATTAGGCTGGCGCCCAACCGTCTCGATGGTTTTCGCGAAAATATAGGCGATCCCCAAGGCGGCCCCAAAAAAACCGGCGGCACACAATCCCATTCCAATTAATGCAGCAGCTTCTGAACCCATTCTTCCCTCCTACGAAAAGTTTGTGACAAAAAAATATTAATGCAACTTGACCACATCGCCAATGTAAACACAAGTGAGCGTTGTGAAAATATAAGCTTGAATAAACGCAATGGCGATTTCCAATCCGTTAATAATAATCGTGAATCCAAAAGGCATCCAGCCCACCCACAGTGGCGACGTCATAGCAAGCCCGAACAACACTGCAAGAATAGTATGCCCTGCCGTCATATTGGCGAACAACCGAACCGCAAGCGAAATAGGACGCGCCAGCATACTGACAAGTTCAATGGGAACCATTAAAGGAATCATGATCTTGGGAACCCCCGGCGGCACAAGAATGCCAAAAAAACCCAAGCCATGTTTGCTAAATCCGATCACCAGAGTCATGATAAAAATGCCGCAGGCAAACGCCCCGGTCACCACCACCTGGCTGGTGATTGTGTAAGAGCCCGGCACCAGCCCGATCAGGTTGCAGGCCAGAATAAATAGAAACAGGGTGGCAATAAACGGAACATATTTTTTGCCCTCTTCTTCGCCGATAAACTCAAAGACCAGGTTGCGTATGAATTCCAGGACAATTTCCAGAATGCTCTGCAGTTTTCCCGGTATGGGAGAAACCCCCCGCTTCACTACCAGCATGAAGCTTCCGGCAACGATGGCTAACCCCACCCACATCGCCACCACCGCGTTGTTGATGGAAAGATCCAGCCCCCCTATATGGATAGGAATAATATTGTGAACTTCAAAATGATGTAACGGACTTTCCATAGTTCAGTCTAATCCAAATCAGGAATTGTTATTATTATCGTCATCGTCTTCCATATCCAACAACATCGCCGCCCGATAAACGTTCAAACACCCTGCGGCCCCTCCCACTATAACCCCGACTGCCAAACCCCAAGGCCGTGTGCCGAAAAATCGATCCAAGCCATGACCTAGCAAAGCGCCTATTAACGTGGCTACCGTCAGTTCAGTTCCCAATCTGAACGCTATCTGCATACCTTGACGGAGACCGTTGTTTTTACTCATTAATTTAACGCTCGGGAGGAACCGTGTGGCAGGAAATCGGGCCCATCGTACCTCAACGGTCCAAGGTTGTCCAAAAAAATATTTTCACGGCCAAACCCACCTAAACACTTGAAAATCCGCCCTGAATGCTAGCAAATCAGGCATCAAACCAGGAGCAGGACGCATTCTTTTCATCACCAGTGCGCCTTGAAGGCCCGGCTCCTGTTCACAACTGAATTTTAAAATGGGTTTTTTAACACTTAATTTAATAAGGAAGGGTTCCGTATTCGGTTTCATATGCCTCAATGGGAATCATCTCAATCGCATCCCAGGGGCAACCTTCTAAGAAAGTATCCATTGGACCTTTACTGATACACTTTTTACAACCAATGCACAGCAAAGGATCTACATAGACAAGGTTAAAAGCCGGAGCATGTTCATTTTCCACCTCATACATACAATTGTCGACCGGACACTCGGTGATGCAGATGGGTGACCCAGCGCAACCGGTACAGGCCTCGTTGATAACGGCCATTAGTTTAGGTTTTCGTTTTCTCTGTACGTTTCGCTTGGCTTTTTCTTTGGTGGCCATGAATCTATCCTATCAGTTCAATGGGGTATTCCAAACAATTGTAACAAAACCGTCGGGGATTATAACCCCAATCTATCCATCATTTCAATATTTTCAGGGACCAAGAATGAGAAAAAATTAAAGGGGTCCTGTAGCCTTCCACCCGGTTATGCGGTCGGATCAGGGATATCTGTAGCAAAACCTTAGACCCTTTTTGATTTACACCCAAGAGCCGCTGTATTAAGATAAAGGTGGATTCGCGATAAGTTCAACTCCTTAAAGGAGTTGTGGCTATTCCGCTTTTCTATACCGGGCTGTAAACCGGATTTTCAAACAAGAAACCCTTCCCTGTACTTCTTTCCGTTGTTGGAAGAATAGGTGAATCCAGTGTTTTTGCCATGTCATTCAAATCGATTCTGGGCCAGTCACAGCCTAAAAAAATACTGACCAACGCACTCCAAAACAGCAGTGTCGCCCACGCCTACCTGTTTTATGGACCAGAGAGCGTCGGCAAAAAAAAGTTAGCCATTGCCTTGGCCAAAGCTCTCAACTGCAAAGGGGCAGACTCATTGGATGCTTGCGATGAGTGCGAATCCTGCCGGAAAATTGAGCGCGGTATCCATCCTGATTTTTTCTATCTCGAACCGGTCAAAAGCACCCCAACCTCTCGCGAAGCAGTCATTAAAATAGAAGCGATTCGCGAACTGCAAAAAAAACTGGCCTACCTACCGTATGAGGGGAAAACAAAAGTTGTGGTGATCGATTCTGCTGAACTCATGAACCCGCAAGCCATGAACTCCTTTTTAAAGACGTTGGAAGAACCGCCCTCTTCCACCGTGCTGTTACTGATCTCTTCCAATCCCAACAGGATGTTGCCGACTCTGCTTTCGAGGTGTCAGGGAATCCAGTTTCACCGCCTCGCTTCCTCAGATATCCGGACGATCATCCAATCCCAGCCTCAGGAGGAAGGAAAGCCGTGGACAGAATCAGAACTTGATTTTCGTGTTCAACGGTCACAGGGAAGCGTGGACCGGGCTCTGGCTGAAGACATCGACGAAATAGAAAATTTAAGAGAACAATTGCTGGAAGTTCTGGAAAAAGTGTCTTTCGACCGCATGGATATTGTGTTCGCCTTTGCCAAAGCCTGGGCAAGAAATACCGAACAGCCCGTGTTGAACGAATTATTGGGTTTGATTCGCGACCTGGCTCTTTATCGTTCAGGTTGCGCTCAATCTGATATCCAAAACGGAGATTTATCCGCTAAAATGATACCGATTGCTCAAACCCGCAGTCTCAAAGCCTGGCTCGATCGATTCACCGCCGTGCGTAATACCCAGATCGCTTTGTCTGGCAACGCCAATGCCCAGTTGTTTCTTGAAAACATGCTCATCGAATTTTGTGAGGCCGCATAAAACTTATGAATACCGTTGTTGAAGAAAAATCCCAAAATCCTTCTGCGAAGGAACCACCCAAGTTTGTGATCGGGGTACGAATCCTCGAGCAGATTAAATCGGGACAATATAATCCGGCTGACTTAAAGCTGAAGGTCGGGATGACGGTGATGGTCAACACTCACCAGGGTTTGAAAATGGGGGTGGTGGCCTCAAACAAAGTCCTTAATTTTAAAAAGAACAGTCAGGAGAGCCGGGTATTGCGCATCGCCAATGACAACGATTTCCAGGCGGAAAATCGGCGGCATCAAGTCGAGGGAAAAGCCAAAACCCTGTGCGGCGACAAAATTATAGAACTGAAACTGCCGATGAACCTTAGCCGGGTGGTGCACCAGCCGCATATGAACAAAACAATTTTTTTCTTCACCGCCGAAGGTCGGGTGGACTTTCGCCAATTGATCCGCGACCTGGCTTCCAACCTGCGCCACCGCATTGAGATGAAACAAGTGGGAGTGCGTGACGAGGCCAAGGTCATAGGAGGCTATGGGGTGTGTGGAGAAACACTTTGCTGTTCCACCTGGCTTCCTGACTTCACACCCGTGACCATAAAAATGGCCAAAAATCAGGGGATGGCGCTCAACCCCAGCAAAATTTCCGGCGTATGTGGACGGCTCATGTGTTGCCTGCAATATGAGCACGACAACTACAAAGCCCTCATCAAAAACCTGCCCCGGGTAAACAGCCATATCCAAACTCCGGACGGCCCTGGTCGAGTGCTTAAAAATGAAATTCTGGAACAGCGTGTCGTGGTTCTGCTGGAAGATGAAAGTATAATGACCTATCCTATCGGTGAACTACCAAAACCTCAAGATTCTCAGAAACCTCAAAGCTCTCAAATTCCTCAAAAACCCTGAAGCTGAAAAACCATTCCATGCCACAAGACAAGTTTTATATCACCACCCCAATTTATTATGTGAACGATGTTCCGCATATCGGCCATGCCTACACAACCATCGCGGCGGATGTGGTGGCCCGTTACAAACGTCTGGAAGGTTATGAAGTCTTTTTCCTGACCGGCACCGATGAGCATGGACAAAAAGTCCAGCAGGCCGCCAATGACCTGAGTGTGAGTCCAAAGGAGCATGTCGACAAAATGCATCAGCGGTTCAAAGAACTCTGGGTGCGGCTTAATATTTCCAACAGCGATTTCATCCGCACCACCGAAGAGCGGCACAAGAAATTAGTCCGCAACATTCTTCAGGAACTCCACTCCAAGGATGAAATTTACCGGGACAGCTATGAAGGTTGGTATTGCACACCCTGCGAACGGTTCTGGACCGAGAAAGACCTCGCACAAGGCAACTGCCCGGAATGCCAACGCAAGGTGGAAAAGATTAAAGAACATAATTATTTTTTTCGCATGGGAAAATATCAGGAATGGTTGATTGATCGAATTAAGAACGACCCGCATTTCATTCTTCCCGCTTCCCGAAGAAATGAAGTGCTCGGTTTTCTCGATAAACCGCTCGAAGATTTATGCATATCAAGGCCCAAATCCCGGCTGCCCTGGGGTATCCCCCTGCCCTTCGACGAGGAATACGTCACCTATGTCTGGTTCGATGCACTGATCAACTACATCTCCATCCATGGTTCACTGGACAATATCAAAGCATCCGGATTCTGGCCCGCCGATCACAATATGGTGGGCAAAGATATTCTCACCACCCATGCAGTGTACTGGTCCACCATGCTGAAAGCCATCGGACTGGAGCCACCAAAAAATATTTTCGCGCATGGCTGGTGGACAGTGAACGGACAAAAAATGTCCAAGTCATTACAGAATGTTGTGGAGCCCAATCAGTTGATCGAGCAGTTCGGGGTCGATGTCATCCGCTATTTTCTTCTTCGCGAAGTTCCTTTCGGACTGGATGGCGACTTCTCGCACAAAGCCCTCATAGGCAGGCTCAACAGCGATCTGGCCAACAACCTCGGCAATTTACTGAATCGAACCGTCAATATGATGAAAAAATATTGTGGTGGAGTCGTCCCCACTCCGGCTACAGCCGGTCCGGAAGACGAACCCTTAACCACCAAAGCCGGAGAAGTCATTGCTGAAGTGCGCAAACTTTATGGCGAACTGGCTTACAATAAAATCCTGCAAAAAATCTGGGAGCTGGTGGATACCACTAATCAATACATCGATAAAACCGGGCCCTGGAATTTAGCCAAAACTGATGAGGGCAAAGAACGGCTAAAAACAGTGATGTATAACTCGGCAGAATCGCTTCGAGTGCTGGGAGTTTTATTGAATCCCTTTATGCCAACGAGCACCGAGGCCTTGATGAAACAACTGGGTGCAGAGACTTCGATTGAAGATCAAGGCATGAGATCCATCAACGAATGGGGTGGACTGAAACCGGAAAGTCAAACACAAAAGGCCAAGCAATTATTCCCAAGAATTGAAGACAAACAGGCAGAAAAGATTCTTGCTGAACTTGCCGCACCAAAAAAAGATAATAAAGACAGCCAGATCACCATCGACGAGTTCATGAAAGTGGAACTGAAAACGGGTAAAATTCTCGAAGCAGAGAAAGTTAAAAAATCCAAAAAACTCATTCAACTTAAAGTCGATATCGGCACCGAGACCCGACAGGTACTCGTCGGCATTGCCGAAAGTTATGAACCGGAAGACCTCGTTGGCCGAACAGTGATCATCGTTGCCAACTTGAAGCCGGCCAAACTCATGGGCATCGAGTCGCAGGGCATGGTGCTGGCAGCAAGCAATGACGGAAAAATCCTGCTGGCCGGATTCGACCAGGAACCAGGACAAGGAATCCAGGTAAGATGATTATTGACACCCACGCACATATTGATGTTGCCGATTTCGACGAAGATCGCGAAGCGGTGATCGAACGCGCCCGCGAAAACGGTGTTCAATACATGCTCAATATCGGTTGCGATGTCGAAAGCAGTTACCGCTCCATGGAACTGTCGGAGCAGTATGATTTCATTTACGCCACTGCTGGCGTCCACCCGCACGATGTTAAATCCATCGATGCAGACACCTACGCCCACTTGCGACAACTGTTGCTTCACCCTAAAGTCATCGCTTTAGGCGAGATCGGACTCGACTTCTTCAAAAACTATTCCCCGCAGGATCAACAGCGCACCCATTTCCGCAAACAGATCCAGCTTGCCCGAGAAATGAACAAGCCCATCATCATACACAGCCGGGACGCCAAAGAAGATATCATCGCTATCCTCTCGGAGTTTTACCCGAAGGACCCGACCGCGCTTTCGGGAATCTTTCACTGCTTTTCCGGAGATCAGGAACTGGCCGACAAAGCCTTGGAAATGGGATTTTATATCTCCTTTTCCGGTTCGGTAACTTTTAAAAAAGCCGAAGTCCTACGGGAGGTGGCAAAGACCGTTCCGGCAGACCGGCTGTTCGCCGAAACCGATTGCCCTTACCTGACTCCCGTTCCTCATCGAGGCAAACGCAACGAACCGGCCTACGTGAACTTCACCGCCGAAAAACTTGCGGAAATTCGCGGACTGAAAATTGAAGATGTACAACGCACCATGGCTCTCAACTTCTTCGAACTGTTCGGAATTGGGGAAAACGCCAAAACCGGAACGGTGTCTTATAAAATCCGCAACTCGCTTTACTTGAACCTGACGCAACGGTGCACAGCGGATTGCGTGTTCTGCACCCGTCTGACCAAGCCAGTCGTCCAAGGTCATAATCTGGCACTGGATCGGGAACCAACCGCGAAAGAAGTCTGGGATTCCATCGACGATGTTAAAAATTATGACGAGATCGTTTTCTGCGGGTTTGGAGAGCCAACATTGAGACTAGATGTTATCAAGGAGGTGGCGCAAAAAATAAAAGACGCCGGAGGGCGTGTACGGCTCAACACTAATGGTCACGGCAACGTCATCAACAAGCGCAATATTCTTCCTGAACTGTCAGGGCTGATCGATGAAGTTTCCGTGAGCCTCAACACCGATACTTCTGAGGCCTACGACGAAATCTGCCAGCCTCTACCCATGTTCCGAAACGGCATCTACGACAAGATTAAAGAATTCATCGCCGAAGCAAAAAAGCATATTCCCGAAGTGCAGGCCACCATCGTCACGCACCAGAAGAATGTGAACGAAGCCCAATGCGAAACCATCGTCAATGAGGAATTCGGAGTAAAATACCGACCTCGAAGATACAATATAGTAGGTTAAGCGGCGAACCGCCGCAGGTAAATAGCAATAACTTATCTTGTGTACAAGGAAATATCTCGGCTGATGGAGAACGCTGAAAGTCCTACAATCAATCAAAATACTCACCCCCCGCGAGGCGGGGTTGGTTGGGTTTAGCTGGGTGCGGGTTTGGCCGGGTTGAGCGTTATGCTCGGCGCATTTGGTGCGCATTCTTTAAAAGCCCAACTGACTGAAAAAAAACTCGCCACCTTTCACACTGCAACTGACTACCTCGGCTACCATGCTCTGGCATTGATCGCCATTGGCATCCTGATGCTGGTTCTTGATAACGAGATTCGCGCAAAACTGAAACGGTCGGCTCGCTGGATCAGCAGCGGCATTGTCTTATTCAGTGGCAGCCTTTATGGGCTCGCCTTTGAAGGCCCCCGTTTTTTGGGACCCCTCACTCCTCTGGGTGGACTCTGCTTCATGATCGGCTGGTTCACGTTGGCTTACAGTCTTTTTAAATATTCCCGTACTAAATAAAAAAGGCTCGGGTTCACCCCGAGCCTTTTTAACAACTTTACCTATATAAAAAGAAATGTTAATGGCAACTACCCATACCCCTTTTCCCTAGGTATTTTTGGTGGTAATCTTCCGCGATGTAATATTCCGGAGCCAGGGTGATTTCCGTAACGATGGCTGACCCGAAGCGCCCGGATTGATCGGCCTTCTCTTTGGATGCTTTGGCCGATGCTTCCTGTTCCGGTGAATGATAAAAAATAGCCGAACGGTATTGAGTGCCTCTGTCCGGTCCCTGCCTATTTAAAGTCGTCGGATCATGACACCCCCAAAACACATCGAGCAGTGCGTCAAAAGAAACACTGGACGGGTCATACTCCACTTGCACCACTTCGGCGTGCATGGTCTGCCCGGTGCAAACATCTTCATAGGTGGGCTTCAAAGTTGTCCCACCGGTATAGCCCACCGAAGTAGCTTTAACGCCTTTGGTTTTTTGAAAAGCAAGTTCCACTCCCCAAAAACATCCGGCACCAAAAGTAGCAACTGCCATATCGTCCTCCTAAATGCGGCTGGTGATTTCGATCAGGTGATACCCGAACGAAGTTTGAACGGGACCATGCACGGCTCCCACTTCTTCATTGAACACAACCGTGTCAAATTCCGTAACCATCTGGCCGGGACCGAAGGAACCGAGGCTGCCGCCCTCTTTTCCGGAAGGACATTCGGAATGCTCCTTAGCCATTTCGCCAAAGTCTGCTCCTTCCTCAATTTTCTTTTTCAAATCCTTACAGACTTCCTCAGATTTGACCAATATATGTCGAGATGTTGCCTGGGTCATAAAAACATCCTTTCTATTTTTGATTATAAATTCTGTAATAATAGCCCAACAAAATCAGGACCATAAACGCTAAAGCTGTAAAATGCTGCATGTATTTCGCGGAATACCAAGTGGGAGAGAAACGCACCGTGCCGTTAATCTCCCCGGAATAATGCTTCAACATTTCTCCGTATTCTATCATCAAGCGGACGGGAAAACGATCCTGTCCCTGATCTCCCCGCCGAAAAACACGGACTTCAAAATTCTTTTCTTCACCTCCGTACAGGGTAAAACCCATCGTTCCCGAAAAATCCTCGGTTTCTATGCCGGGAGGCAGTAAAAGCATCATTCTTATATTTTTAAGCGATTGAGAACGGTTCTGAAGAAACACCTTCAAGATGGAGGAGTCCGAATCGGTCGCCGATTCCATACTTCCCTCCACTTTGGGCACCACAGGCTCCTTGAAAAAAAAGGAGTCTGTGGCCAGAACCGATTGTCGGGTCCCGCTATTCGGATGCGTCCAATATTCCACCATGGCAGTCAGGGGATACCGACCCACCCGCATGACAGGGGGATGTTTGTCATTTTCAAGTATGACGCTCTGCCCCGGATCCAGACGCATGATCTTCGACATCATTGACATCGAGTGGTGGAAATGGAACATCGGGTGGATATGATAAACCGGTTGGGAACCGGCATTCTTCAGAGTCAACGCCAGCTTTACGTTTCCGGCATCATCAACCTGACTCTGAATGGAAACCTCCAGCGGCTGTGCATGGGCATATCTAATCGGCATCACCCCAGCTAAAACAGCAAGAAGGATTATCGAAAGCTTTAGATAATAGGCCATGGAATCTATTTTAGCATCGCAAGGACTCAATATAAACTCGGACTTAGCCTGCAAATATTGTTATCATCAGGATAACCGTCGAATAACATCAGGAGAACTCTTATGGATTTTCTATTGATCCCGTTAGTATTGCTCGCCCTGCTGGTTTTCAGCATGTTCAAGGTTTTGCGTGAATACGAAAGAGGAGTGATTTTTCTGTTCGGAAGATTCTGGAAAGTCAAAGGTCCGGGAATCATCATTGTCGTGCCTGGAGTCCAGAAAATGGTCAAGGTCAGCTTGCGCACCGTGGTCATGGATGTTCCGCCTCAGGACATCATCACCAAGGACAATGTGACGGTAAAGGTCAACGCGGTGATTTATTTCCGTGTTGTCGATCCCCAAAAAGCCATTATCGAAGTAGAAGATTTTCTTTACGCAACTTCCCAACTCTCTCAAACGACTTTGCGAAGTATTTTGGGCCAGAGCTCGCTGGATGATCTGTTGTCCAATCGGGAAGAGATCAACGCCCATCTGCAACAAGTCATTGATGAGCAAACCGAGCCATGGGGAGTTAAAGTCGCCAATGTAGAAGTCAAAAATGTCGACCTGCCGCAAGAGATGCAACGTGCCCTGGCGAAACAGGCAGAAGCCGAGCGCGAGAGGCGGGCTAAAGTCATCAACGCCCAGGGTGAGTTTGAAGCGGCGCAGAAAACCTGTGATGCCGCAGACCTGATCGGCGCGCACCCCCCTGCCCTACAATTGCGCTTTTTTCAGACTTTGCTGGATCTTTCTTCAAATGAGGGGACGCATACTTATCTCCCCATTCCGCTTGAGCTGTTCGATTCCCTGCGCAATAAAGGGAAAGAGTGACAATAAAGCTTGAAGGAAACTGGGATAAAGGCTTTGCCTATGATGTCCACACGCTTGATAGCGTTTACTTAGGACCTGATCAATTTGGGCACGATCAATTTAAGAATACCCGAAGTGAAATGGGCAAATTGGTCTTTAGGCTTAAATATAAAAACGATAAATCCACCACCAATAAAATTGTTGATTTACTTGGCAAATACAAAGGTATTGAAAAATTTGATGCCATAATCCCCTCTACTTCCTCAAAGAAAGACAGGCCATACCAACCCGTTGATGAAATTGCCCTTGAGTTAGGAAAACGAATGGGTGTTAATGTCTTAATTGGGTTTCTTGAAAAAAGTGACGAAAGCAAAGAACTTAAGGATATTACAGGCGTGGATGAGCGCATTCAGGAGCTTAAAAAGGTCACCTTCATTTCTTCCGAAAAAGATATTTCTGGCCAAAAAGTGCTATTATTAGATGATTTGTTTAGATCGGGAGCCACCCTGTCGGTATCGACCGACCTACTATACAAACAAGCCAAAGTAAGTAACGTGAGTGTCCTTACAATGACGAAAACCAAGAGCAACCGATGACAACGGTATTTTTATCGGGTTCGCGGCAGTTGAACCGACTAAATGACACGATAAAAGCTCGGATCAATAATATGGTCGAGCAAAGTTTCCTCGTTCTTTTGGGTGACGCAAACGGCGCGGACAAAGCAATGCAGCAATACCTCGCCGATACTCATTACTCGAATGTTAAGGTTTTTTGTTCAGGGGAAACTTGCCGGAACAATATTGGCGATTGGGCTGTCACGCAGGTCTCCGTAGGTAGCAAGCTGAAAGGGCGCGATTTCTATACTGCGAAAGACAAAAAAATGTCCTCAAAAGCAGATTACGGACTTGTTTTATGGGATGGCAAAAGTGCAGGCGCAATCAACAATGTATTTGAGCTTCTAAAACATGGCAAACAAGTTGTTGTATATTTCTCGCCTGAAAAAGAGTTTCACAATATTTCGCATCTGAATGATGCAAAAGCTTTGCTTAAAAAATGCGACCCTACCACCCTTAACTTAATTAGCAAAAAAATCCGGTTGCCTAGCGCTATTGCGGACATCCAAAATGCCGCACAGGGAAACCTGACACTATCTTAATTTGGGTTAGTTGCGGTAGCAACCATTTACATGTGCAGTCGACCCCTCGGCTAAAGCCTATTTACCATTAAAACGGGTATTGATATATACTGCGACCCCCTCAATGGGAACCTCTACCGAGGAGTTACCGCTTCTAACATAGAACTTTTTCGATTTAACCCCGCCCTTATCCGCAACCTCCAAATACTGCGGCTCCAGTCCTTTTTTAATCTGTATGTGACAAATTTCATTTTCATCGACTTCGGGAAAACTAACAGTAATATTATTAGTAGCAAAGTTTACCCCAAAACTTGTCTTTATCAAATCCCTTAGGTGAAGTTCAAACTCGTCCTTGCTCCCATCCAAACTAGCATAGTCATAGTCTGATCTTCCCCTGAATTGGTGGACACATAGAAAAGTGTGGATAATACACTTTTGGAGGTGTTTTTATGGGAACCAAACGCAGGAGTTTCAGTAAAGAATTCAAGTTAGAAGCGGTTCGATTGGTTATTGAAGTAGGCGATAGCATTGCCCGGGTGTCCCGGGATCTGGGAATCCGTTCTGCCCTTCTGGGTCGCTGGAAACAGGAGTATGAGGAGGATCAGGGGAATGCGTTTCCCGGCAAAGGACAGCTTAAGCCGGGAGATGAGTTGCAGCAGTTGCGGCGAGAAAACGCTCGCCTTCGTATGGAGCGGGACATATTAAAAAAGGCGGCAGTTATCTTTGTGATGTCCTCTTCATTTGTCTTCATGCCACGAAGGGGTACTCGAAGGGTTCCCAATGAGATATCGGTTTATACGGGATCATCGAGAAGCATTTCCGGTAAGCCCGATGTGCCGGGTTCTGGAAGTGGGACGAAGTGGGTTCTATGCCTGGCTGAGCCGCCCCGAGAGCCTGAGGAGCCGTGAGAAGCAGCGATGGGTTGATGAGATCAAAACCGTTTATAAGAAGAGTCGCCAGACTTATGGCAGTCCCAGAATTCATGAGGACTTGAAAGACAAGGGATATGCCATTGGCAGGCATCGTATTGCCTGTCTTATGCGCGAGCATGGAATCGTTGCCAAGCACAAAAGAAAGTTCAGGGTGACAACCGATTCCAAACATAATCACCCGGTGGCAAAAAACAAACTGCAACGGCGGTTTAATGTTGCTGAGCCCGGTCAATGCTGGGTTTCGGATATCACCTATATCCCGACTCAAGAGGGCTGGTTATACCTTGCGGTGACGCTGGATTTATTCCACCGTAAAGTTATTGGTTGGGCCATGGATCGTTGGATAACCCGTTGGTTGGTAATGAGAGCTTTAAATATGGCAATGAAGAACGGCGGCATGAAACCGGGATTGATTCACCATTCTGACCGGGGGGTTCAATATGCCTGCAACGATTTTCAAGCCTTGCTCAATGTTCATGGGATAGAGTGCAGTATGAGCCGGAAGGGCGATTGCTGGGATAACGCCGTGGCGGAGAGTTTTTTCCATACTCTCAAAGTGGAACTCATTCATAACCGGAACTACAAAACCCGTCAGCAAGCAAAGAAGGATATTTTTGAATATATCGAAGTGTTTTATAATCGGCAACGCCGTCACTAATATCTCGGCTATCTCAGCCCTGCCGAATTCGAGAAACAGGCCTATGCCTCTTAACTAACTGTCCACTAAAACAGGGGAAGATCACTCATATTTATATGAACTAAAAGAATTAGGGGAGTTAAACAATAATGGTATTCCTCGAATGATTAAAGGATATTTCCTGGAGATGGCTTGTGTTATCTATGAAATGAATAGGATTTTGGAGCATGGGGGAAGATTTATCATGGTAAATGACAATGTAAGGTATGCGGGAATCCCTGTTTCTGTCGATTTAATTTTATCTAATTTTGCAGAGCAATGCGGTTTCGTTGTTGAGGAAATAATGGTGCTGCCAACTGGCAAAGGGAATAGTAGTCAACAAATGGGGTCCCATGGACGAACCCCTCTTCGTAAATGTGTTTATGTCTGGAGAAAAAATTAATTGTCTCAATCTTATTTGACTCATATTACCGAATCTAGCCAATTGGTAACAACTTATGAAGAGACCCGAGCTGGCTTTGTACAAATGGCCCTCGAAAAAAATCGTAAAGCTATTCCGTATATTGAGGAAGCTAGAGCATTGAAGGCAGATGTTTTAACTGCTCAAAAACCTATGGATTTAATAAATATTGAAAAAATAGCTCCAGCATTATTAACAGCCTCTGGGTTATCCGACAAAGCACTTAATCATTTACAAGAAGAAGATAAAAAAAGCGCAATTAAAGGTTTAATTGATGAATTCTTAGAACCAGCGGGAGATAATTTTGTAGATGAACTTATATATAGGTTTCTATTAATAAAAGGTGATAGCCTGGGCGGAAGAATGAGAAACTTGGCTGGAGCAATTGCCGAAACTAAACTAAAACGAGCCATAATTGCTTCGTTTAATCTTTATAATATTAGTTTTAAAGCACTTCATGCGCCTTCAAAAAAATGGATCTCTGGGGAAAAAGCTTGCTGATGATGTTGATAGCATATCTGGTTTTTCATGGAAAATTGACGATAAAGATAGGATTCTAGTTTTTAATAAGACCGTTCCGTTAGTTCGAAATAATATTGATGTTTGCATCTTAGAATCAACACCGAAGTCAATCAACAAAGACTTCAAAAATCCGAAAAAATATATCATGTTGGGAGAATTAAAAGGTGGTATTGATCCTGCTGGTGCAGATGAGCATTGGAAAACAGCAAGAACAGCTATCACAAGGATATCTGATTCGTTTAAAAAACAAGATTTTTCACCCAAAACTTTTTTTATTGGTGCTGCTATAGAAAATAGAATGGCAGAGGAAATATGGGGCCTTTTGGAAAATAAACAATTAACCAATGCGGGAAACCTAACTGATTCTAATCATGTTGCCTCTATTTGCAATTGGATGGCTATGGTTTAGGATCTAATAAATTTAGGATCATGACCCTAAATTTAAAATCGTTTTTAAAATCTAATTTTTTAACTAATTGAAATAAAAAAATGCGCTCTAATAAACCCAGAGGCTACAGTTTGAATGACTTGGACTGGTAACGAAAAGCGTTTACAAGTTTAGCTTTTTCAAAGAGGAAGAGCCATGGTTTCTCGGTTAAGACAAGTTTGCCAGGAACTTGTTTAACTTAAAGGAGAGACCAATGACTCAAGACCAATACGTTATCAGAAGAAAGCTGAATATCCTGGAACTCGGTGAGACGCTGGGCAATATATCGGAAGCATGCCGGGTGTGTCCCGGCAACATCATTACGACATTAAGTCTGCTGTCGAGGAAGACGGTGTGGAGGGGCTCATCGAAAAGTCCCGGAAGGTTCCACGGATAGGTAATAGAGTGGCCCCGGAAATTGAGCAGAGGGTTTTAGATTACGCGCTGGAGTTTCCCACCCTGGCCAGGACACCTGTTATATCGGATACATTGACGAAAGTGCGGCACCCGCAAACTAACGGATCGGTCGAACGGCTGAACCAGATCGTTCAAAACGAGTTCTATAAAGTCGCCTTCCGCAAAAAGATATACAAATCCATTGAGGAAATCCAGGCCGACCTTGATATTTTCATGGATGACTACAATAACGTGAGAACCAATCAGGGGAAACATTGTCAAGGCAGAACGCCCAGGCATACCTTCCACGATGGAAGGACTCTTTATCAACAATACGTTTTTGAAAACTCGGAGGAGGAAAATCAAGCCGCTTAAAATCGTGTAGAATGTTCTTGGCCGGGAGACCGACTGTCAACGCAAATCGTTACTACCGCAGTTAATCCCTTAAAAGGTGTCTCGACTAACCCCTCGGTCACGCCCTCTTCCACCTGGAGTGCGGCCCAAGGAGGTGGTGAAGACATCTCCCTGCTGAACCAGACCGTCATGCTTGGTCCGAATGGTTCCAATGCGGTTTTCTCTGATCTCTTTCGCCGCTTCTTCAATCAGGTCCTCTTCTTTTTTAGCGGCTTTCTTTACCTCTTTATTGGGCTCAGTGGCCCCTTTATCCTCGGTGCTTTCGCTTGTCCCTTCTGCAGCTACGGGTGCCTCAGCGGCTTCAGTAGCGGACTCTGTTTCCAGTTCTTCGGCTTCGGCCTCTTTCATGGAGCTTTTAAAGTTTTTGATACTTCTTCCAAATGCCGAACCAATCTCCGGGAGCTTTCCGGCTCCAAAAATGATCATGATAATGACCATGATTACCATTAACTCTGGAAAACCTATTCCCATCATAAGCTTTTTCTCCTTTTGGCTGATCTAACTTGGAAACCAGTCTAGCAAAATAACCGCTGAATTGACAGGAATTTAGTACCCCTGCACTAATCCTGCTTCTTATCTAAATACCCGTCTTTAAAAACTCACCCTAACCTTAAAAACAAAATGGGAACCCGGAAATACCGGGTTCCCGAATCGAAAGTACTTCAAGCTGCCTTACAGCTAGCGCAAATGCCCATTTAAAATGGGAGAATCGAGAATGGCTTTATTTCCCTTGGCGTGTTTTTTTGCTGCTTTAAAATGCATGGTCGCCGCACCATGATCACCCAGTTTATCCAAAGATACCGCTTCATTAAAATGTGTTTCCGCTAGAGAACCATCTTCCGCACTGGCTTCCTGGAAATGTTTCAACGCTCCCTTAATATTGCCTTCATTCCAATTCTTAATTCCAGCTTTGTTGTGCATATCAGCACCTGGATTAGATCCGGCCGGAAGCGACATAGGCCCTTCAGCGGCAAAAGCTGTGAGAGGCGCAGAAATCAGAAACAAGGCAAATACAACTGAAAATATAGTTCGCATATCAAAACTCCCTTAATTTTAAGTTTCCAATCACTTCAAAAAATACTGAGTCAGGTATAACTTAATTTAGCACATTTATCGATCCGAATTAAATCGCATAATTTATTATTGTTATATTTGACACGACCGGTCAATAATCTTATGATAAACTGATTATAGTAAAGCATTGTATTTAATGATTTTTTTCGCCTGAATTTTTTATGTCCGAAGAACAAATTATTGATTTAAACAAGCTGGTTTCTGACAAAATGGAAAGAGTGGTTGCAGATGTCAACCTAGCCTTGGAAAACAAAAAACTGGGCGATGATGAAATCATTCGCCTGGCAGAAATGGAAATTCTAGCCGAAGTGACCCATCTGGACCTTGGGGAAAACAATATCAGCGACAAAGGCTTAGCAGTGCTTTGCCAATCCCCTTACACAAAAAACCTGAAATCACTAAATTTGAAATCCAATAATATAACGGAAGCGGGAGCCCAGTCTTTAGCCCAGGCCGACAATCTGGTCAAACTGGAACAATTAATTTTAAAATTCAACCGCATAGGCGAACAGGGTGCACAATACCTGGCTAAATCAGAAACCCTTGTAAACCTGACCACATTGGACCTTTTTCGCAACCGGATTGGAGAAGTTGGTTCCAAAGCCATCAAATCCTCAAAAAATTTTAGGCGAGTGAGCCGTCTCAGGCTTGACTGAATTATAAAATGGATCTATCAAGAGCCTATCCACGCAGTCCAAAATAAAAAATGGCCGGGCTGGTGCAATTAGCACGAATGGTCGATAAAGCCCGGTCCTTTAAAGAAAACCGGATCGCGGACTATATTTACCCCTGCCCACTCGACAAAATTATCCTCAATTTCCTGCGCATCGACTCTGACGTATTTGCCACAAAGGCCATGGATTGTGGAGATGACGAAATCAGCAAATGGTCCAAAGAAACATTAAAAAACAAAAAAGCCGCAGAGTTCGATTTCATCAATGATCAGATTCTTGAGCGAAGACCTGACTCTGAGGATCGACTAAAATATTTTTATGAAACCCGTGACAAGATTGATCCCTCGAGAACAGACGTGAACACCTGGGTCGACCTTCTGGACCTTGAAGAAGGCCACTTGCCACCAAAATAATTTTTTTCTACACTTTTAGCTCATGCAACGACCACCCGTTTTTACCAGCCTGTTCCCCGCTTGACGTTATAACGATTGACCATGAAAAAATCACTGAAAAATCAGAAGCCCACTAGACCAAAAAAGAAAAAAGAACGTTCCAGGTTCGGAAAAATTTTCTTTATCACGTTTTATTCCATCACCCTTTTTTGTTTGGTCGCAGGCTTTGTCGGAGCAGGCTTTATATATTTCCACTATTCTCAGGACCTTCCCGATGTCCGTGAACTAAAAAATTATCACCCCAGCACCATCACCCAGATTTATTCCGATGGGAATGAAAAAATCGCCGAGTTTTATATAGAAAAACGTATCATGATCCCGCTTGAGAATATTCCCCTGGCCTTGAAGCAGGCCTCTCTAGCGGTTGAGGACTCTAACTTCTACTATCACTTTGGCATTGACCCTAAAGCTATTTTCAGGGCTTTTATCACAAATCTGAAGGCCGGCCATGTGGTGGAAGGTGGAAGCACCATCACCCAGCAATTGTCCAAAACACTGTTTTTATCCAGCGAACGTACATTACCCCGAAAAATCAAGGAAGCTATTCTAGCTGTCAGGCTGGAACTGGTTTTCACTAAGGATGAGATACTTGAAATGTATCTCAACCAGATTTATTACGGCCATGGCAGTTATGGTGTGGAAGCTGCCGCCCACACCTATTTTGGCAAAGGTGTTGCCGATCTAACCATAGCGGAATGCGCCCTGATTGCCAGTCTGCCAAAAGCCCCCAATCACTACTCGCCCTATAAAGACCCGGAGCGTGGTCGAAAAAGAAGAAACCATACTATCCGCCGAATGGCCTACCTCTCCTTCATCACCAGGGAAGAAAAAAAACAGGCCCTGAATGAAGAGCTTCATTTGGGTGAAGTCACCACCATGCTCAACAGGGCTCCTTATTTTGTGGAACATATACGGCAATTTCTTGAAGGGAAATATGGTAGCACCAAACTTTATCGCGGCGGTTTAAAAGTTTATACGACTCTCGATATTAATTTACAGGAATCCGCTCAGAGAGCTATCAAAGAAAATTTAAGAATCGCAGACAAACGATATGGATATCGAGGCCCGTTAGGCACCCTGTATTTATCCAAAGGAGAATCGGCCATCCAGGAAACTCTTATCAAAATGAACCAATTTGAAGAGGGTGAAAGCATCACAGAAGGCAAAATTATCAAAGGTGTTGTTTGGTCGGTGGGTGAAAAACAGGTAGAGGTTCTTTTAGGGCTCGATTTTGGAATCATTAATATTCTCGATATGAATTGGGCACGGCCTCCCAACACCCAGCTCGATGGAAGGTGGGAAAAAATCAGAAGTCCGAGCCAGGCTCTTGCTCCGGGAGATTTGATTTTAGTAAAACCACTCAGGATTAAAAATGGAGGCTGGTCGCTGGCTCTTGAGCAAGAGCCGGATGTGGAAGGCAGTCTGGTAAGCCTGGATCCTAAAACCGGCCATTTGAAGGCAATGGTCGGAGGTTATAACTTCTCCAAGAGCCAGTTTAACCGGGCCGTACAAGCCATTCGACAACCCGGCTCCGCCTTCAAACCCATCATTTATGCCGCAGCCATCAAAGAAGGTTTTTCCCCTGCCAGCATCATCATAGACTCGCCGATAATATTTAAAGAAAAGGAAAATGCTTTTGACGAATGGAAACCGGTGAATTTCGAACAAAAATTTTATGGACCAACATCACTGAGAACCGCCCTCACCCACTCCCGCAATGTGGTGACGGTCAAACTCATGCAAAATATTGGAATAAAGGGAACCATCAGGCTGGCAAAGAGTATGGGAATATCGAGCAACCTGGAACCCAACCTGTCCATTTCTCTGGGATCATCGGGTTTAACACTTTTCCAACTCACTTCTGCCTATTCGGCATTTGCCAATAACGGAACCCTGATCAAACCCAACGCAATCAGAAATATTAAAAACCGTAAAGGAGAAATTATATACACTTCCACCCCCGAAATCACCCAGCCGATTGCGCCAGGTGTCGCTTATACCATCACAAGTTTATTGCAAAGTGTTGTAGAACATGGAACCGGTAAAAAAGTTAGAGTGCTTAATCGACCTGTAGCAGGAAAAACAGGCACCACCAATAATTGCGTAGATGCCTGGTTCATGGGCTACACACCCGATTTGGTAACCGGGGTTTGGGTCGGTAAGGACAAAGATGAATCTTTAGGAAGAAATGAAACGGGATCTCGCACTGCCATACCCATCTGGCTACAATTCATGCAGGAGGCTCTTGTCAATAAGCCCATCACTAATTTCCAAGCTCCAAGGGATATTCAGTATTTAAGAATCCTGCCGGAAGCAGGAGAGCCAGCTTCGTTCGACGAGCCCGGCTCCAGGTTCGAAATTTTCTTACAGGATCACCTCCCAGACAATGAGGAACCTTTCCTGGAAGATTCTTTTGAAGACACCTTTTGATTTATTTGGCTGCTAGTTTTGCTGAACAATTTTTTTTCTTTTTACCGTCAACGCAAAAATATTTTTCTCAGAATCTCCGGATGGAAGCAAGGTGGTCTTTCCTGTAACACCAGGAAAGTTTATAATGGTTTTTAAGCTTTCCTTAAGTTTAATTCGGTTATCCACACCTGCAAGAATATTTTTTATGACTATGTTTGCCGCATCAAAAGCCTGGGCCGACAAGTAGGTCGGCTCTTCACCAAAATTGGTTTTAAAATCCTCAACAAATTTTCTGACCTCTATCTGGTGAGAATCGGGATAGTAACCATCAACGAAATAAACCGTCTTCAAATACTTCCCCCCTATCTTGACCAGTTCGGGAGAGTTCCAGCCATTTGCTCCCAGCAAGGTAATATTATTGACATTATAAAAAGCCAATTGTGGAATAATCAGACCCACTTTATCGTAGACCCCGGGAATAAAAATCGCGTCATAACTCAACTCCAGCGACACGTTCAATTTTTCGATATCATTCTCCGACCAATGCCCCATATCAAGTATGGGCCGAGATAAAACAGATGCATTACTGAAGTCCTGCGTCACACCCTCGCCCAGCAATAATTCGCGGACAATCTTCTCCAAGGCATCATCTTCGACACCTCCTAGTTCCAAAATCTGTTTTTTAAAATCGTTTTGGGTGCGTTCATATCCAGCAACCGCAACCACCTCTCCACCCAAGGACTTCACTTCATTGATGAAAATATCTTTCAATTCCAATCCAAAAGGTTCGAAAGGATGAAGAACAGCAAATCTTCTCAACTGGAGAGTGTTGACAGAATACCGCGCCAGGAATTTAGCCTGAATCTCCCGAGTCAAGGCATTACGGAATATAAATGGATTCATATCCACCAACCCCTGAGTTGAGGCTGTGGGTGAAAATATGGGGATTCGATAATGCCGGGCAACCTCACCAGCAACTTTAACCTCATCGCTTAACAAGGGTCCAATGATACCCACAACATTAGGCAGCCCAGACAATTCAGCTATAATTTCATTCATCGGCAACTGGTGGCCCGAATCCCTCACTTCCAGCGCCAGTTTTTCACGAGCCTGGAAAGGAAGCTGATTCACTGCTAACTGAATTCCCTGCAGAACCCTTTGCCCGGTCAGCGCAAGTTTGCCGGTCAAGGGAAGAACCACGCCTATTTTAATTTTAGACCCTGTATCTGCCTTAATCTGGTTTAACCAATTCTCCACTTCAGCTTTACGAGAATGCGTGGGAAAAGTTGCAATGAACTTTTCAAGGCTTGCCATGTAGCTGGCAATATCCCTGACCTCTCGGAAAGAAGATATTTTTCTCAATAATAAAAGGTCTACCGGAAAACCGTTGCCTAACTTCTGAATCAATGCTGAGACCTGGGCTATCCCAAGTTTTTCGTTAATCAGGTTTTCGGCCACCTCGACTGCGTGTTTACGAATATCTTTGTTCTCAATTTGACCATGGACTTGTTTCAACTTGGTAAAAGCTTTTTCATAATCCATTCGGCCGCCATTAATCCTGGCCAAGTAAACCATAATCTCCCATTTACGCTTTTTATCTGGAGATGATCGTAAAACTATTTTAAACAAGGATTCCGCCTGATCATAATTCGCTAATTCATAATGGCAGAGGGCCATGTTGAATCTCGCTGAATTTGCGAAAAGAGAATTCGAAAAACTCTGCAAAAGAATTTGATAAAAACGGATGGCCGTGGAATAAGAACGACTTGACTGATCTATGCGACCGAGACGAAATAACGCCTGATGGCTTCTTTTTCCCGATGGATTTTGCGATAAATAGTCATGATAAGGTAGCTTGGCACCGAGAAAATCTCCCGAATGAAACAGGTACTCGGCCTGCAAGAAAGGATCTCCCTGCAAATCAGGCATGTTCTGCTTTATTTTACCATTTCCTGAAGCATCTTCTTCAGGTCCAGCATAGGCCAGCCCGAAAATGCTGAGCAGACAAAGCAAAATAAAATAAATTCTAACTGTTCTTATCAATCGATTTTCGAATTCCTATTAATCATCATTTTTTGATTTATCTTTTAATTTGTGCTTTCCAATCCGATACCTCATTGAGCGAAAACTGAGATTCAATTTTTCCGCCGCCTTGTTAATAATGCCATCAGAACGCATCAAGGCATTGGCTATCATTTTCATTTCGATTTGATCCAGAGTTTTTTCCAGATCAATATCAGTCTGGTCGAGCCCCGGAACCTGTATTTTATCTGGAGATGGTTGCCCTAGTAGTTCATCCGGCAAGCTGGTTTTGCGAATCCTTTCCGCTGTTTCCAGAACCACTGCCCTCTCAATAATATTTTCCAGTTCTCTCACATTTCCCGGCCATGGATACCATTCAAAAACTCTCAAGGCATCCGAATCTATTCCTTGAATATAGGTTTTATTGTGCCTAGCATTGTACTTATTGATAAAAAATTCAACCAAATCTGGAATATCCTCCTTGCGTTCTCTTAAAGGAGGAAGATGACTAGGAATGACATTTAACCGGTAATACAAATCTTCACGGAAGGATTTCTTCTCCACTAAACCCGAAAGGTTGCTATTGGTCGCCGCAATGATTCTCAAGTCCACAGGAATAGACTTGGTGCCCCCCAATCGCATGATTTCATGCTCCTGCAGAACACGCAGCAGTTTGACCTGGGTCGACAAAGGAGCCTCGCCCACTTCATCAAAAAAGAATGAACCCTTATTGGCAGATTCCATCAACCCCAATTTCAGGGAATCGGCACTGGTGAACGCTCCTTTTTCATGCCCGAACAATTCACTTTCAAGAATGTTTTCCGGCATGGCTCCACAATTGATGGAGACAAAGGGATAATTTTTTCTATTGCCATTAAAGTGGATGGCTTTCGCGATAAGCTCTTTGCCTGTACCACTTTCACCGGTGATCAATACGGTTGCTTTGCTCTGGGCAACCTTTTCCACCAGATCAAAGATTTTCTGTATCGAACTGGACTTTCCTATGACATTTAAAATCTGAAAACGGTCATTCAATGCGGTTTTTAAAAACCGGTTTTCCGTAGAAAGTTTTCGCTTTTCTAAAGCGTTCTTGACGATCAGATGAATATCTTCGATTTTGAATGGCTTGGAAATATAATCGTAGGCACCCTTTTTCATGGCGGTCACAGCTGTTTCTGCAGAAGCATAAGCCGTCATCATCACAACTGGGGTGTCGGGCAGGGCATTCCGGGCCGCATCCAAAACATCTATACCATTGGAGCGCCCCATGCGGATATCGGTCAGAACCAGATCAAAATTATTTTCACGAATCAGCTTGATGGCTTTTTCGACACTGGGAGCGGTTACAACCTGATAACCTTCCTCTTCAAGCATAATGACCAGGAAGTCCCGCAAGCTTTTTTCATCGTCCGCAACCAGAATGGAACTCATACTAAGATTTTATCGCCATTCTTACCTGTAAATCAATAAAGGTTCATGAAAACTTTTGCGAAATAAAGACTAGCCTGGGATGAGCCACATCAACGATTAAAGGTCTCCGCATAGAGCTTTAAACGCAGGGCGTTGAGTTTTATGAATCCTTCCGCATCATCCTGGCTGTAACCATGACTCTCTTCGAAACTGGCAATATTCTGGTTGTACAGCGATTTTTCAGCCTTTCGGCCTATGACAATGCAGTTGCCCTTATACAGTTTCAGTCTGACTTCGCCAGTAACATTGGCCTGAGCATGGTCCATGGTTTGCTGGAGTAGCTCCCTTTCGGGAGAAAACCAGAAACCGTTATAGATCATCTTGGCATAGGAGGGGATCAAAGAATCACGGAGAAAAGCGACTTCCCGGTCCAAGGTGACAGATTCAACTGCCCGATGAGCTTCATGCAGAATCGTTCCACCCGGGGTTTCATAGACCCCGCGTGACTTCATCCCGACAAAGCGGTTCTCCACAATATCAATACGACCTATTCCGTTTTCCCCACCATGCTGGTTTAGACGCTCCAGCAAAAATGCCGGGCTCATTTTCTCTCCGTTTATGGCAACAGGATTTCCCCGCTCGTAAGCAATCTCTATGGTAGTGGGCTTATCAGGGGCCGCTTCAGGGGTCACTGACAACAAAAACATATCATCATGCGGCTCATACCACGGATCTTCCAACACCCCTCCCTCATAGCTAATATGAAACAAATTACGATCCGTGCTATAGGGCTTGGCCTTGGTGACAGGAACGGAAATCTCGTGCGTCACTGCATAATCGATCAATGCCGTCCTGGAGTTAAGATCCCATTCACGCCAGGGGGAAATAATCTTTATTTCGGGATTGAGCGTGTGGTAAGCCAGCTCAAAACGAACCTGGTCATTGCCTTTACCCGTCGAACCATGCGACACCCCATCTGCCCCTTCCAGGTTGGCAATTCGTATCTGCTCTTTGGAAATCAAAGGCCGGGCAATAGAGGTTCCCAAAAGATAATTGTGTTCATAAAACGCATTGGCCCGAAGCATGGGAAAGACAAAATCTCTGATAAATTCTTCCCGCAGGTCTTCGATATAAACCTTGCTGGCCCCGGTTGCCAGGGCCTTCTCCCTGACCGGTTCCAATTCCTGGCCCTGCCCCACATCAGCAGCAAAAGCGATGATTTCGCAATCATATTTTTCCTTAAGCCATTTGATAATAACGGAGGTATCCAGTCCACCTGAGTAGGCCAATACAATTTTCTTAAATTTAGTTACCATAACTGCTTTCTTTTCCAGGTTAAATAATTCCGCTAGTAATCCTGAATTCAAACAATGATCAATTCACGAAACAAGGGCATATTGGGCAGCCCCCAGCAAAGGGGCAAATTCATCCATCACCACTTTCACAGGGGTCTCCAAAAGATACTTTTCGAACCTGCCCTTGGAAAGAAACGCCTTCATAAATTCCCCTTCTTGTAACAAGGGTACGATCTTCGGAGCAATACCTCCGCCAAGATAAACCCCGCCATCCGATAAATATTGCAACGCTAAATTTCCGGCCAAGGCTCCATACAGGGAAATAAATAGTTTTATAGTTTTCTCACAAACCGGAGAAGTTTTTGCGAGGGCTCTTTCAACGATAGTAGCAGGAGAATCGACAACCTCATGTTCCACCGTCTTGAAAAATCCATAAATATCCAACAAGCCGGACCCTGATAATACGCGCTCTATGCTGACCCTGGAATATTTTTTTTGCAGAAAAAATAAAAGCTCCGCTTCCAATTCATTCCGGGGAGAAAAATCACAATGTCCTCCCTCGGAATCCATAACAATATATTTGCCATTTTTCTCAGGCACCAGGAAGGCCTGCCCCAAACCCGTGCCAGCTGAAACCACCGATATTCTTGCTTCACTTACAGGGGTTCCGGCTTGAATGACCTCAAAGGATTCAGAACCCAATAAAGGAATCGCATATGCCATCGCGGCCAAATCGTTGATCAACCAGACCGCATCCACGCCTAAGTTTTCCCTTAAGCGCTCTGCCTCAACCTGCCAGGAAAGGTTGGTCAACCGGCATTTTTCGTCAATGACACGACCGGCTACGCCAAAGCAGGATTTCTCAACCTTTGAATCGTTGTTCTTTAAAAAATCGTCCAGTACCTTCTCAATACTGGAAAAGTCCCGGCTCTCATAACGCTTTTCCGTTATCCGTGTTCTGCCATCAAAAAGAGCCAGGTTGACCTTGGTTCCCCCGATATCCCCCGCCAGTATCATCTGAGAAACGAACGGATGCGCTCGTCCAGCGCATTCTGGTCTTTGGTAAAAGACTGTAACGCCGATTGCGTCATCAAGTCATCCAGCGCAACGGATTCGGGCCAAACCGACAAGTCAGGAATTTTTCCATGATCCTGGATTTTCTTTAAATCGTCATCGCTGAAAGGATGAAACAGGTTGACTCCTCGATCACGCGCAATTCCAGCCAGTTCCTTTCCCTGCATGGAATCCAGTTCCGGTGTGTCAATCAGAGCATTCACAAAATCTTTGAACTCGTCAGACAGTTGCCAAAGCTCTGGAAAACGCTTTGCAAGGGCGTGTTGCGGATCAATCCCCGGTTCAATAGGATCATTAATATGAGACTCCACCTGCTCAAAGGATTTCCCGGATTCCTGAAACTCTTTCATAGCCTTGGGAGGAATGGTCAACACATCCAGTCCGGCCAGAAAAGCCACCTGTTCGCCGTTTCTTATACTGGCGGCAATCAATCGTGATCCCACATCTTTGTGCTTATCCCGCACTGACCGCAACGCCTGTTGGGTCGCCAACGTCACTTTTTCCCCCACCAGTTCTCCCGTTCCGGCTTTATGGTCCATCACCAATTGATTCAACCTGCCAAAAAATACGTTCACAAAATCAGGATTGGCTAAACGCGCTGCCAGATAATTTTGTCGGACCGAAAACCCCAAAGTAAAATTAATGGGAACTCCTTCCTGTCTTAAAGTGCGAACCGCCAGATACCCTTCAGGTGTCAGGGGCACTTTAACAGTAAAATATTGTGGGCAAACCTTGTAATATCGGCTACCAAAATGAAGGGTGCGCTCTATATTCCGGGACACGACCGGGTGCAATTCGACACTGACTTTCACCTTGAAAGCTTGGACCAGACGCAGGGCAATCTTGCAATTGATCACAAAACCCACCTCCAAAATCATTTCCTCTTCAGACAACTCCAACCCTTCCTGCTGAATTTTTTGGATGGTGTCTTCAATGACCTTATCCATAATCCCACTTTGCACCACTTGGTTTGCCAAGGTGTTATTGGTGGTCAAAGCCGTGAGTTCGTTTTTCCATATCTCTTGGGCTTTCTCCAACTCGCCTGTGTCGATCCAAACCTCACTGCCAAGGGCTTTCAATCTGGCTAATAAAGGATCAGATTCGCTCCGGGGTGACTCCCCTTCAATCTTTTCAAAAGCCAGCCCATGCAGAACCTCTTCCAGCTTTTGGCTCACAGTATCCATATGTAGTTATCCTTTCTAAAAAAAGAGACCCTCACACAATTTAGCTGACATCGAAAGAAGCAATATTACCCCTTCTACCCCTTCGGGGCATGAAAGCTAATGAAGAGGGCATAACAGGGGCACGAACACTATGGTTAAATATCACGCGCTCTTTGCCAAAGGTCTCTCTAAAACCCGGGTTTCCCCAAAAGCTTGAACATATTTTTCTTATAAAACTCAACACCCGGCTGATCAAAAGGATTCACTCCATTCAGATAGCCGGTCATTGCCACCGCCCTTTCAAAAAAATAAAAAACCTGGCCCAAAGAGTATGGCGAACGATCTTTAATTTTAAGGGTCATGTTGGGAACGCCTCCCTCCTTATGAGCACTTGCCGTTCCTAGCCATGCTTTCTCATTAACCGTATCGAGCGTTTCACCAGCGAGGTAGTTTAAACCGTCCGCATCATTTTTAAAAGTGGGTATTTTCAGCTGCCGCCGGGAGGACTCGAGAATTAAAAAAGTCTCAAAAATATTGCGATTGCCCTCTTGAATCCATTGACCCATGGAATGAAGGTCGGAGGTAAACTCCACCGACGAGGGGAAAATCCCTTTCAGATCCTTGCCCTCGCTTTCACCAGCCAATTGTTTCCACCAATCCGCAAGATAATGAAAAGCGGGTTGGAAAGTTGCAAGAATTTCAGTGGTTTTTCCCTTCTGGTAGAGCAACTGACGCATCACAGCATAATAGTAAGCATCGTTTTGATCCAGAGAGGGCTTGGAATATAATTTTTCACCCTGACGGGCTCCCTCCATCAATTCCTTAATATTGATCCCCGCCACCGCCATAGGAAAAAGTCCCACGGGTGTTAATACAGAATACCGGCCTCCCACATCATCCGGAATCACAAAAGTCTTATACCCTAATTCATCGGCAAGACTTTTAAGAGCTCCCCGGCTGGAATCGGTGGTGACGACTATCCGATCCCGGGCTCCGTCAGCCCCATATTTATTTTCCATCATCTGCTTTAGCAGGCGGAAGGCAACAGCCGGTTCGGTGGTGGTGCCCGACTTGGAGATCACGTTGAGACAAACATCCTGGCTCTCTATCAGGTCGAAAAGGTCGGCATGGTAATCGGAACTGATATTCTGTCCGGCAAAATATATTTCCGGCCTGCCCTGTTTGCCAACCTGATTGGAAAAAGAAGAGTTCAGGTAGGAAATCCCGGCCCGGGCTCCCAGATAAGACCCACCGATACCCACAACGATAAAAACATCACATGAATTGCGGATGGCGTCTGCTGCGGATTCAATCTCTGCCAAACTAGAAAAACTGGAAGGCAAGCGCAACCAGCCTAGATAGTCTGCCCCCTTACCATACCCTGCCTCCAATCCGTCATGGCACAGGTTAACTTGCGGCTGGAGGCCATTGACCTCCAGGTCGGAAACCAAGGACCTAAGGTTTTCACAATCAAGAGAAAGGTTTGACATGCTGGATGTATGAAACCCTGTTTATCTTTCCAGTTTACTGAACTTGGACCCTTCCAAGGTCAAATTATACATCAGACCTTTCTGGCCAAATATAAACGCCACAATAGGATCCTCAACATTGATGGTGTCCAGAGAATCCCCCATACCCAGAGAGATCAATGCCACAGATCCATCCACTCCGGCCTTCCAGCCATCGCTGTTTCTAAACTGCTTTAAAGCACTCTCTGTGGTAAATACCAAAACGATGGATTTTGCCTGGGCACCCAGTTGAAACCCTATCGAAGCCGCCATAGTACTGTAATAATCGGCAGTTTTACCGCCAATTCGCAAAGCCCCTTCGCCATATTCTCCGCCAATGCCAATTCCTATTTTTATGACCTGCGGAAAAACAAGTACGCCTTTGGCTTTTTTTATAAAGCTGTCAGCGCCTGGAATTTCCTTATTAAAACGCTCCAGGGTGACATCCACACTCATATCTATTTCCTTGGCGGTTTCCGAAAAGGCCATGCTGGCGGAACACATTAAAATCAGGCCTACCAAAACCCATTGAGTGAAATTAAGAGCTATTGCCTGTCGCATTTGCGAAAAATCTTTATGAATCATTTGTAGCTACCTTTCAAATCAGGATTCCTGAAAACGACTTCTGCCCCGCATACCTTGATAATTAAATGGACCGGTCATTTTGCTTAAAATCAAGGCAAATGGGACCCTAAGAAACATAATTAAAAAAATAATCTACTAATTGAAAAATAAATACTAATCAGATTCACAATTTAAACACCTGATAGATTAACAGATTCTATTAATATAAATTTTTTGATTAGACACATAAACACTTACCTTTTAATGGGGGTGCCACATGTTCTACGAAACGAGAATTTAGATGCTTTCGGAAATGTTAAACAGACCCTCTCTCCCCAGGAGCTGCGCAACCGGCACTGGATGATGTTTCAACGATCAGAAGAAAGTCTGAGTATCTACCCGAAGAAGAGTTCTTCCAAGCCGGTAAGAAAAAAGAGGAGCGCAGGCTTATTGATCAACCATCATTAATAAGCCAGACAGTTATAAGCTTATACCAGACTTTCTGATGGATCAATCCTCAGCGAATAGTCCCAGTGCTCAATGACCTTTTCAAGGATTTTTCGAATTCGCTCCGTATTCAAAGATCCTACCTCGTCAATCCCTTTTCGGCGAGCCAGCGCTCAGCCTCCAAAGATGCAGCACAACCGGTACCTGCAGCGGTGACGGCCTGCCTGTATTTATGGTCATGCACATCACCAGCGGCAAAGACGCCTTCTATATTGGTTTCCTGGGTTCCCAGTTTCAGGTTGATGTAACCTGCATCGTCCAGATCTAACTGCCCGTTGAAGATGGACGTGTTGGGCGTGTGACCGATGGCATAAAAAAGACCTGCGACTTCCATCTCTCGCACCTCATGAGTCTTGACATTTTTCAGACGAGCCCCGGTCAAATAATCCTCGCCGATGGCGTCTTCGAGCACTGTGTCCCAGAGGATTTCCAGTTTGGGATGTTTAAGAGCTCTCTCCTGCATGATCTTGGAAGCTCTGAGTTGGTCGCGCCGGTGCACCAGATAAACCACCGAACCGAACTTGGCCAGATAGGTGGCTTCTTCTACCGCCGTGTCCCCTCCCCCGATAACCATCAGCGGCTGGCTGCGGAACATGGGAAGTGCACCATCACAAACAGCACAGGCCGACATGCCGTTGTTCCACATTTTTTCTTCATTGGGAACACCCATCCTTTTTGCTGTCGCGCCGGTGGAAATGATCACCGAATGAGCTTTCACTTCACGGTTCTCGGATTTCAAAACAAAAGGCCGTTTACTGAAATCGGCCGAGATCACATCTTCCTGAACCATTTCGGTACCGAAACGCTCGGACTGCTTGCGGAACAACTGCATCAGTTCCGGCCCTTCGACTCCTTCGGGAAATCCGGGATAGTTTTCGACATCCGTGGTGGTGGTCAACTGTCCCCCTGCGGACCCCCCCATGACATAACCTTCAAACATAAAAGGGCTGAGATTAGCCCTGGCGGAATAAATTGCGGCGGTATGCCCGGCAGGCCCCGAACCGACGATGACAACATTCTTAATATCCGACATAACTCCCTTTCTACCGGGCCATGCCCGGTGAGAATATAGCAACGACCCGTTGAGCCGCCAAAACTCTTTGTTCGCCTGAAACAGTTATTTCTTATTGGCCCCATGTTATGATCCCTCATCAGTCTTCATGCCCCGAAGGGGTACCCCGAGTGGGCTTGACACAGCGAAATCCAACATCACTGTATCTCAACTCGGGATCTTTTTTGACCCGATCAGAGGTTCTTAAAAAATGGCTGGGAGAGCTCCACGACCCACCCCGCACCACTTTGTTTTTTTCGGACCCTTCACTGTACCAGCTCAAAGTCCATTCATTGGCATTGCCCATCATATCGTAGAGACCGTAAGAATTGGCTTCAAACTTACCAATTTTTTCTGGAGCACCCGTTCCATAAGGTTGGTCATAATGGGCACCACCCAGTCTTTTGCCTTCGGCCGCCGCCTCCCATTGCGCCTCGGTCGGGAGATTTCCTCCACGCCAGGAACAATAGGTTCTGGCGTCTTCCCAGTTCACAAACAACGCCGGTTGGCGGGGTTTATTAAAGTCTTGTGGGCGGTCCTCATGCAATACCGATGGTTCGCAAATTCCGGCAATGAAGCATTCCCGGTAATCGGCATTAGTGACCTCATATTTATCGATCCAGAAACCATCGAGTTTCACCTTGTGGGGAACCTCATCGCTACACCAGTCGGCGTTACCCTGCTCTTCTTCGCAATAAAGACTCCCTAAATTGTATTCACCGGCCGGAATCAAAGCCTGCATAGCCACAGACTCCACTTCAACGGGGGAATGCGCCATGAAAACGATCAGAAACAAAACCCGTTTAAAATGGGGAAAGATCATACTTCTATTTTATCCAAAATCGCTTTTCTAACCTGTTCATAGTCTGCATCCAGTTCGATCGGGGAGAAGGCGTGCTCCGACTGAATTCCCTTCAATTGATCCGTGTGGTATTTGAAAAGAAAGTCGGTGAACTTCAATCCGTTCGCGGTGGAGATCACCACTACCTTATCCTTTTTCTTAATTTCCCCACGCTGAGCCAGTTTCTCAAGAACGGCGAGAGCCACCCCGGTATGCGGACAACAGAGCAGTCCTGTTTTATTGGCCTTACCCACTGCATAAGCCAACTCACTTTCGGTCGCCTCTTCGACGATACCATCAAAAGCCTGGAGAGCACGAATGGCTTTTTTATAACTGACCGGATCTCCAATCTGAATGGCACTTGCCAGGGTCGTTTTCGCCTGGACAGACTCAAATGATTCGAATCCTTTTATATAGCTGCGGTAAAGAGGATCGGCCTGTTGTGCCTGGGCACAAACCAGACGCGGGAGCTTATCAATCAGCCCCAAGTCATGGAACATCTGGAATCCTTTGCCGATAGCGCTGACATTCCCCAGATTGCCACCGGGGACGATTACAAAATCTGGCACTTCCCAGTTGAACTGCTGAACCAACTCGAAACTGATGGTTTTTTGGCCTTCGATTCTCAGGGAATTCATTGAGTTTGCCAAATATATATCGTTTTTCTGGCAAACCTCCTGAACCAGTTTCATGCATCCGTCAAAATCAGTATCCAAAGACAAAGTGAGCACACCGTGCGTGATGGGTTGAATCAACTGTGTCAACGAGACTTTATTTTTGGGTAAGAAAACAATGGCAGGAATTCCGGCTACGGCGCAATAAGCGGCCAGCGCGGCCGAGGTATCTCCGGTTGAGGCACAGGCCACCGCCTTGATATTTTTCCCGGAAGAAATCATTTGCTTGACCATGGAGACTAGCACGGTCATCCCCAAATCCTTGAAGGATCCCGTATGCGCCATGCCGCACTGTTTGACCCATAGATCATCGAGGCCAATTTGTTGGCCCAACCGTTCGGCCCAAAACAGGTTAGTGCCCCCTTCATAAGTGGAGACAATATTTTTGTCTTCCACATTCGGGCACACCAGTTCCATTTTGCCCCATACGGAACTGCCATAAGGCCATTCATTGCGCCGATACCGGCTCTCAAGCAGGGTTCTCCACTCTTCAGGAGATCGTTTTTTTAGCTGCTCCATATCGTGTTGCACTTCCAGAAGTTCATCACACTCCCTGCAACGATAGATGATGTCGGTCAGTTCGTACCGGCTTTGGCAATCCAGGTTGATGCATTGAAACCAGGCTTTAAATCCCATTATTACCTTTCCACACGAATCAAGTTAGACTTTTCACACACCACATCCAGTTCTTCTATTTCCTTTAAAGCAGACTGAATATTTTTCTCACTGGCTTTGTGACACATCATCACCAGTGGCACCCCTTCGCCACGGTCTCCCCGTCCCCTCTGGATCATGGACTCAATGCTGATGGAATGTTTGCCCAGTATCCCGGATATTTTTGAAAGCACGCCTGGATGATCCAGCACACTAAAGCGCAGAAAATATTTAGACTCGATTTCACTGATATTCTTCAGAGGGATGCTTTTGATCTCTCCACTCTGGAAAGACCCAACAGGTAATCTTTCTCCCACACCCGAGAGGATGTTGCGGGCAATTTCGACGACATCGCCCACCACCGCACTGCCAGTAGGCAGAGCACCTGCCCCATGACCAATCAGTACATTTTCATCCATCATATCATCACAGACGCGAATGGCGTTTAACACTCCGTTGACATTGGCCATCGGGTGCGTAATTGGAATCATGGCTGGATGGACACGAATATCAATCTTCTCGCCATCGTATTTGGATATGGCAAGCAGTTTGATACGGTAGCCAAATTCCCGTGCGCATTCGATGTCTTCCGGGGTGATGCCTGAAATACCGGAAACTGTTATATCGTCAAACGATACAGGGGTCCCGTAAGCCAGACGAGTCAATACCGCTATCTTGTGGGCAGAATCGATGCCTTCAATATCAAAAGTCGGGTCCGCTTCAGCGAAACCTTTTTCCTGTGCTTCTTTCAAGGCGGTGTTGAAGTCGAAATTCTCATCCGACATTTTACTGAGAATATAATTTGCGGTGCCATTGACGATGCCTTCAATGGTCTGAATACGGTTGGCAACGAACGCCTCCCGAATCGACCGAATTATAGGAATGGCCCCTCCTATAGAAGCTTCGAATCCAATCGACAGGCCTTTTTCAGTAACCGCTGAAAATATTTCGTCTCCATGCTTGGCCAGCAAAGCTTTGTTAGCCGTCACCACATGTTTTCCTTGACCAATGGCCTGTAGAAGAAATTTTTTGGCAGGTTCGTATCCGCCAATCAATTCGATAACTACCTCAATATCAGGGTGATTGATCACCTCATCAGCAGAAGTCGTCAACACATTGGAGGCCAGTTTGACACCTCGGTCTGTAGTGATATCCAGATCCGCGACTTTAATCAGCTGCACCCCGGCTCCCAACCTTTTCTTTATAATTTCGCTGTTTTGCGTGAGGATTTTAGCCACGCCGGCACCTATGGTACCAAAACCGATCATGCCCACCTTTACCGTTTTCATCATCTTCCCTTAAAAAATCTCTTTAATTCCCCGGACCGCCTGCCTGATCCTGTGTTCGTTTTCGACCAGCGAGAAACGCACAAAATGGTCCCCGCCCTCTCCAAATCCGATGCCGGGTGCAACCGCCACCTTGGCCTTTTCCAGCAACATCTTGGAAAACTCCAAGGATCCCATTTTCTTGAAGCGGTCCGGAATCTCCGCCCAGACCATCATCGTTGCTTTCGGCGGTGTCACTTCCCAGCCAATTCGATTCAACGACTCGCACAAGACATCTCGTCGGCTTCGGTATCTTTCCCGAATTTCTTCTACACAGTCACGCGGACCATTCAGAGCCACCGTGGCCGCGATCTGGATTGGCTGAAACATGCCATAATCCTGATAACTTTTGATACGCGCCAGGGCATGAATAATTTCAGCATTTCCTACCGCAAAACCAACCCGCCACCCGGGCATATTATAACTTTTTGACAAGCTAAAAAACTCTATTCCCACCTCTTTTGCTCCTTTAACTTGCATAAAACTGGGCGCCCGATAACCGTCAAAAACAATGTCCCCATAAGCAAAATCGTGGATCACAATCAGGTCATGTTCTTTGGCAAAATCCACCACTTTATCAAAAAAATCTATACCCACCACTTGGGTCGTGGGGTTATGCGGGAAATTGATGACCATCACCTTGGGTCTGAGCCAATTGCTCTTGAAGGCGTCGAGCAGGGCATCAAAGAAATCTATTTCGGCGCTAAGCGGCACATGAATGACATCACCGTTGGCCAAAATGAACGCGTAAGTATGAATGGGATAAGTCGGCGTTGGCACCAGAACTGAGTCACCAGGAGTGGTGATCGCCAGTGCCAGGTGAGCAATGCCTTCTTTCGAGCCAATCGTTGCAATGGCCTCGGAATCCGGGTCCAGGTCCACACCATGATTACGCTTGTACCAGTCGGTGATAGCGAGACGTAGCTTGTATATGCCCTTGGATACGGAATAGCGGTGATTGCTTTCCTTATTCGCGGCTTCCGTTAATTTATCAACAATATGCTTTGGGGTTGGCATATCAGGATTTCCCAAGCCAAAGTCGATAATATCCTCCCCGCGTCGACGGGCATCATACTTGAGCTCGTTGACGATCCCCAAAACATAGGGAGGAAGGCGCTGAATTCTGGAAAATTCTCTCATGGCTTCAAAATGTTATAGGTGGCAGTGGCCGATCACGTCCCGATGATTGATAACCGGGAATAGGAATCTTAAACATTAATGGTGCCCTTAAAATAAGACAGGCCAAACCGCAAAAAAAATCCGGGTCAGTCAGGGTTTGTAAGGAGGCAACCTGTTAATTTCCAAGGGAATCCGACCGAATGCCCACGTAACATAACATAATTTGCAAAACCCGGCAAACCTAAAGCCCTGAGTGGGAAGCCGCTTTTCCCCACCGAGGAATCCATTAATTCTTTTTTCTTGATTCTGGCCTTTTACAGGGAGTAGTATTTGCCCTTGAGATGGTCGACAATCATCTTGTTGGTTCCCGCTTGCAGGTTTCTTTCCAGATTGAGCCGGGGATGGTGGACAAAATCCACTCCCGGTGATCTTCCGGGCTTAGCCAGATCATCTTCCTCCAATTGCAAATGGAATTTTTTCAAATAATTTTATTGAGCATTATTCAGGGACTCACTGAGTTTCTGCCTATTTCCAGTTCCGGACATTTGATATTGGCTCCTCTAATCTTCAATTTTGAAGATCAGGGCCTTGCTCTGGATGCCATTTTGCATTTAGGCACCCTTCTGGCAATCATAATCTTCTTCCGCAAAGAACTGATAGATTTAGCCAAGGGATTGTTTGACCGTCAGGGCTCTCCAGAAACTCACCACCTTGCATGGTGCATTATCATTGCTTCGTTCCCGGCTGGGCTGATAGGACTGTTTGGCGGAGGATGGATTGAAACCAACCTGAGGAGTCCTACTTTTGTCGGGTACAATCTTTTATTCTGGTCCCTCATATTCCTGGTGGCAGACCGGTACGGCTCAAAAAGCGCCAACCCCAATACAGAATTAAACCGGTTGAGCCTGAGGCAAATTTTATTTATCGGGTGCGCCCAGGCCATTGCCCTGTTGCCGGGAACCTCGCGGTCTGGCATCACCATCGCCGCAGGACTCTTCAGCAACCTCTCGCACACTTCAGCAACCCGGTTTTCTTTTCTCTTGGGAACTCCAATTATTTTTGCAGCAGGCATGCACAAGCTGATGCAGTTTTTTACGCACCCGGTTGCAGAACAAGCCTATTCCAACCTTCATCTTGCAATAGGAATGGGGATAAGCTTTCTGGTTGGTTTGCTGGCTATTCAGCTTCTTCTCAAGATCGTTGCGAGAGTGGGTCTTTTACCCTTTATCATATATAGAGTGATTCTCGCGGGCGGGATTCTTTTCTATTATTGAAAAGGTGATGGCAATAAAAAAGCCGACCTGTAAAACAGGCCGGCTTAGTAATAAAACTAGAAAGAATTAACCACAGGTTACAATAAGATCAGTTGTACCGTTATTGGTGATTCTAACTTCGCCATTGATGTCTGAAATGGAATCGCCACGGCTGAAGTTATTTTGCCTAACTAATGTTACTGATTTTCTCCCCATGCTATGCTTGCTGCCCATTTTCACTTGGGCATTACCTGCAGCTCCACCACCGTTCGTGGGAAAACTCATATTCGCATTCGGGGCCAAGCTTATAGCACTCGTGATATGAGTTGAAGAAAACCAGACCGAAGCATTTGCTTCACCCCGATCTTCAGCTCCGCCACCCCCAGCTTCAATTTTGATGGATTTAGCGTCGGTGCATTTAGTCATCGCGCCCACCGACAACATTCCTGCAAATGCAGAACTGGCGAGACAGAAAGACGCAATGGTTACAACTAAAACAATAGCGAGTTTTTTCATGATAAATTCTCCCTTACCCTAGTTAACAAACATTCACCTACTAATATTCTAAACGAGGCAAATTCCAGGGAATTAGCCCCCTCCCATTAGAACTAAAAGTAATTTCTCAAAGAACATTTCAGCACCTTAGCTCCTAGCGACTGGAGTGGTTTTCGGCGCTTTTCCCAAAACTGACAAGTAGGAAATATCCTACTTCAAGAAGCCCGGTCTCGGATTTAGACAAAGTATACTTATGCGCTAAAACATGTCAACATTTATTTCCAGTACGGGATGAAACTACTTTATATACAACAAGTTATATGAATGCTCCTGACCACCCTCAAACAACCCACAACAGAGACTCAGAACATCCGATAATGTATTAAGTATTTATCTTACAACTTGTAAGGGATTTAATCTTATATCTGGACACATATTTCCACTATCCGCCCATCAACCTTGTCGGCTTTCATCGGCAAGCACCGCTCCTGAAGGCAGGACTAAAGTCTTTTTCAATCCTTGCAAATGAACCTTACCTTTGAGGCAAGCTGCTCCTTCAAATCGAACATCGCCATCTATCTTCAGTTCCTCCAAATCTACAAGTCCTGGAATGATAGAAAAAGCGTTTTGAAAATTTTCTATATCTTGCAGGAAGTCCCCCAGCTCTATTAGGGGTAATGGATGGGACTTTCGGTCTCTAATTAACTTTCCATTGCTCAAGCTAAAAATGTTGGAACGGACCAACAGCAAATCATCCGTCTTTTTAACTGGCAAAAAACGCTCACGCGAAACAGTGAGACCTACCGCCCCCTCAAAGCATTCCAAACCCGAACCGATAGCTGTTTCAAGTTGAACAACAGGAATTTCTCCAACATTTTTCCGGTTCACCATCACACTTAATTCCAGAGGGCCTTTTTTTAGCCTGTTTTTCAGAGCCACCAGGTTTATCCAGATATTATTGGTATTAAAAACCTTGAATTTTTTCTGGTCACAAAACTCATCGACCTTATCATCGGGAACGCGGGCAATCTCCAACAACTTAAGCTTTCCATTCTGCTGATAAAGAGTACCGCCCTTAACATCCGCTGGGGTTTTAGCTGTCATTTCCATTAAGAAAGGGATGTTGAATTCATCCATATAATTCAGGATGACAGGGTCCACAACCGCGCCGAGATTATCGGCATTGGAAATAAAAAGAATTTCCCTGCCCGCATCTATCAGCTTTTGTAAAATTCCCTGTTGCCAGACACATTGATAAAAGTCTCCATGCCCGGTAGGATAGTACGCCTGATCTCCCCACTTAGCAGGGGTGAGCGGACTCAGGCCATCTGAATGCAGGCGGGGAAATTTGTTTTGTTGAAAGCCTATTATTTCCGAAGAAAACCTCAAGGCACTCAAATGGTTCTGGGTTTCCTCATGCGTGTAGAAACTGTTCATCAAGAGGAGAGGGATTTTTTGATCCCAGTCCTGATTCAGGCTCTCGGTTTGTTCTAATATCAAATCCAGAAAGGATTTACTATCCCGCACCTCAACCAGAGACTTTGGTCCCACACAGCCCATGCTGGTACCCATGCCACCATTGAGCTTGCCCACAACAAGCTTTGATAATTGGCGCGCGGTCTGGGAATGTTCCGGGGAAGGCAGACTTGAAAAATCCAACAGGTTGCTGGAGTCGGGGGTCATTATGGAACTCCAGTCCTGAACCTTAGACGGTCCATGGCGGAACTGGGCGATCATTTCCCAATAATTGCTTAATTGAGAACTTTCAAGTAATTTGCCCAACTCATTCCATAAAGAATCTTCACTGTCTAACATACTGGAATCCTAAAGCTGTTTTTTCGTGATAAACTTGCAAGGACTTGCTGCTTTTTTGCAAGTTGCTTTTAAAAGGCTTGTCCATGCTGGTATTTAAAAAAAATATCCACAACACCTCTCACTCCCATCATCCTGAAAATGAGGCCCAGCAAAACCTGGATCCTTTTGCTTTTATTTTCAGGTCGCTGACCACCGACCGAGAAATCTTTTACGGACTACAACAGCTTCCTCAAGCAGAAGGTCGGGATCGCTTCAAGACTTTATTCCCTCATGTATCCAGATTTGGGTCCATTTCGCTGATCAACAGTTTCTCCCGGTCGCTCCTGGAAGGGCTGATCGACAAAAACCAGTGGCACTCCATGAATGCATATCATATGACATATCTGTTCGACAGCCTGCATGGTACTTTTGAGGACTACAGCTACTCGGAACCGGCGCAAAGGAAAGAAATATTTCCCGAGCTTCACGGAGATGCTATTAATTTTGATCATTTCCTGGAAAATTATTTTTTTGGGACCGCATTTTTAATGGATGCCGAACGATTCAACAATATGCCGCCGGAAGAAAAGAAAGACCTGAAACTCACCGATCCCTGCCTGTTCGGGGTGATCAACAGGCTGATCCCTACTGAAGAAGAAGTTGTGCTTAAAAAAAGCCCGCAAACTCCCTACTCCCCTGAATAAAAACCCTGCCGATAAGAAATGCGCTATTTCCCTAACTCCTCTTCCAGTTTCTGGATCAGAAGGCTGGAGTCCGGTGTCACCTCACTCAAAAAACTGGCCACGGGCATTCCATTTTTACCAATCAGAAATTTATGGAAATTCCATTGCGCTTCATTTTTTCCTGGCACCCACTTTCCTTTTAACCGGTATAATACCCATTTTACCAGCCCAAATATTTGCGACCGAAATCCCTCACCGCCTTGATTCTTCATGCCACAGTCATATAAATATTGGTAAAGATCAAGTTTTTGCGGACCCAGAACAGACACCTTACTGAAAAGATCAAACGTTACGTTAAAATTTTTCTGGCAAAAATTTTTGATCTCCTCGTCGGATCCGGGTTCCTGCACGCCAAAGTCATTAGAAGGAAAGGCCAGAATACTCAATCCCTGATCTCGGTATTGCTCATAGAGTTTTTGGAGCCCCGAATATTGAGGAGTGAATCCACAATCCGAAGCCACATTGACAATCAGCAAAACCCTCCCCTGATATTTACTAAGCCCGGACACCCTCCCGGCAATGGATCGAGCTTCAAAGTCATAGATGTTTTTATCTAAAAAGTTCATATTCCAAACTTGGGTTTAGAAACCGAATTGGGTCCTGCAGTTCAGGTATAATATAGGGTGGTGAGAGCCGTAGAAATAGGGCTCCTTTAAATATAGCAGATTACTGAAAAAACCAAATAGCAAATTCGTCAAATGCTCGTTTTCAAAAACAATATTTATGACACCTCGTCCCCTGGCAAACTGATTCCTTGCCCCGACTCAGACTACAATTCCTGTTTCGATCCCCGCCATTTTGTTGAAGTGGCACTCAATCAGGAAGAAGATGTCCTGTCATTCATTGAACACCAGCCTCAAATGTACTGGAAAGAGGATTTCAAACAGTTTTATCCCCACGCAGGAAGAATCAATTCTTTGCACTCGCTTAAAGAGATCCTGAGAATATTGCGGCTCGGATTAATCCAGGCCGCATGCTGGCAGCATATGAATACTTACCATTTTTGTTTTTTGTATGATGTGTTGGTGCGCTTTTCTTTTGACTACAACCATGACAGTTTGCAGGAGAAGTCATCACACCTTCCTGAGTTGAAGGGCAAGCCTGTATATCTTGGAAATTTTGTCAGCAACTATTTCTTCAATAAATCATTCCTGGTCGACCCCGAGCATTTTAATTCGCTTAAATCGGAGGATAAAGTCGTGTACGACTGCCCCTGCCTGTTTGGTGTGGTCAATGGCCTCATCCCGACACGGGAAGAAATGGCCCTTAAAGAATCCCAAAATTATCCTTACACGGTTTTTGTGTAAATATATTCATACCCCTCTATTGAGGGGGATAGCTTGAACTAGCAACCTCCAGCTAATCTAAAGAAAATCAGATCAAGTTTTAGATGGCCTTGTCGTCTGCAGGAGAAACCCATTGCTCCTTATCGCCCCAGTACAAGTTGACACCTGTCATGTTGCATATTACAATACCAAATGATTGAGAACTTCAGACACAAGGGTTTAAAAAAGCTCTACGAAAAAGGTGACAAAAGCCGATTGAGGCCGGACATTGCAAGCAAGGCAGAGCTTTATTTGTCGGTTCTTGACAGTGCTGAAACACTGAAGGAACTGGATATTATAGGATTCAGTTTTCACCCTCTTGCAGGCAACATGCGGGGTTTTTACAGTGTTTTTGTCTCGAGAAACCATCGAATTGTCTTCCGATTTGAAGATGGGAAAGCTTTTGATATTGATTTAGTGGATTACCATTAGGAGAAATTATTTTGGCAATGAAAAACCCTGTTCATCCGGGAAAAATGATAAAGCATTGCGTAGAATCTTCGGGATTGAATGTTACAGAAGCCGCAAAAGGCTTGGGTGTTACCCGGCAAACACTCTCGCGGGTGATCAATGGAAAAACCTCCTTATCAGCAGAAATGGCTATTCGCGCATCCAAGGCTTTCGGTAGCACACCAGAACATTGGCTTAGAATGCAAATAGCTTATGACATGGCCCGGATGCGCGATAAGGCGGCGGGAATAAAAGTCAAACGTTTCGCTTCTGCCACCGTTGCCTGACAGAATTTACCACAAGCCATTTCCAATGTTGCAGGGTCGGTAAACGGGTACGCCAAGAGTACAACTTGCTAAATCATTCAATGCTCACTTTGCCATCCAGAAAAGCATTTGCACATTCATAGTGCCAGTTGGTTTTTGTTCGAGTGGGATAACATTTTGGCGTAAATCCGGCAGGTAATTCTGGACGAATAGCAGAATTATAAAATACAGTTTTCCGACACTTTATATTTTCCATTAAAGAACAGAAAAGAGAAATATAGTCCCTCCCTCCAAAAAAAACAACATCTTCGTTCGGATCGTCAGGCATCATGCAAAAATCTTCGTATTGGTCTCTTTTCTTCCAGCGCTTATAAGGCTTGGCACTTAGGGAAAACGTAATATCATATTTTGGTGTCAGAAAATCAGATTTGATCAATCCCCACCCCGCCGAGAGAATATATATTTGGTCTGTTCCAAGCTTGTTAACAAGTCTCTCATAAATGGGGTTTATATAGACCTTATATGCTTGGTAGAAACTTAATGCATTACCTTTTTCTTGGGCGTTGTATTCCCAAAGCAGTTCTCTCCAAGACTTTCCATGCCCGGATGGGTCATCAGGCCGGACATAAACCTGATTGCAGTCAAAAGGAGCTCTTTCAGGGTTTGCTACAAAAATAACAGGTTTCCATCCTTTGACAGGAAGGAGCCCATTTCGAGGCACTTTTTTGCGGCACATTGCATAACAATCTTCATCAGGGCTTTTCCGTCTCAGACACAAGAAATTCCAGCTTGTCGAGAAAAGCTGGATCATAATCTTCATCAACATGGTTCTGGTTCCATAAGCATGAATTCCCGACCCGCTCGCGATTACATTTCTAGCCCAGCCAATTTTGAGAAGGAGGATCGAGAGATTGCTTGTTCTGATTACTGAGTAAGGCAATAGAATTCCTTTCAATGTATCCGCGCAGACTATCAGGACCGGAATCATCTTTGATAGCAAGCCAGAGGAAAGACATGTTGCCAATAACCTGGCTGACTTCCTTTTCCAATGGCTGTTCAGTTTTTTTGGTAGCATGCTTGGCGATACCCCAGCTTGGGAATTTATAGCCGTTTTTTTCTACCAAAGCTATGCCGACAAGTAGCCTAAATATAGATATTCTATGATTTCCGCCACCTGTTTTTGCCGTACCTTTGTGCTGTGATAAGCGGTTCCACAATTTGGTACGCGAACCCGTTTTGAGGGCATGGGTTCCAACCCGGACAATTCGCAAACCTTCTCCGGTGTCCTCTCTAATTTCGCCGGGTTCCTTAAAAAAATAAACTCCTCTTTCCGACCATTCCATGCGCCCATGATAATCGGCCAATTTGCGCTCCCCTCCAATATTTTTTTTAAGCTGCTCCAGGATAGAATAAAACCTGCGCAAGTCTTTTATTCTCTTATTCGACATATTCCAATGATTCTTACGATAGTATTTCAACAAAATGTTAATCTAGGATAACATTGATTAAAGTAAAAATTTATTAGCTTTGCAGTATAAGGAGGACTTCGTTGCGCCCAGTCGTTACAGCAAAACAGATGCAGGCTATCGATCAGCAGGCGATTGATGGATTTGCCATTCCCGGTATCACCCTCATGGAAAACGCCGGGATTGGAGTTGTTCAGGAATTGCAAAAGCGTTTTCCCGATCTGCCTCAAAAAAAGGTATTCATATTTTGCGGCAAGGGTAATAACGGAGGGGATGGCTTTGTCATTGCCCGGCATTTAAGTAACCTGGGGTCCAAAGTTACCGTCCTGTTATCCGGAAAATGGTCGGAGCTGAAAGGAGATGCTGCAATCAACGCCAACTCTGCCAAAAATATCGGAATTCAGGTTGATGAACTAGACTCTGCACATTTGAACCGCCACGATCATAAACTGCGCCATTGCGATATCATCATAGATGCCGTGTTCGGGACCGGACTGAATAAACCCGCCTCAGGCTTCATGGAAAAAGTCATCGATAAAATCAACCGGTTCGAAAAGTTTGTGGTCTCGGTGGATATCAATTCCGGGGTGGACTCCGATAGCGGCCAGTTGATGGGGCCGCATGTCAAATCTGACCTGACCCTTGCCCTCGCCTGCTACAAGCAAAGCCATTTGCTCCACCCGTCAGCCGGGGTCATGAAAGAAATCCAGCTCATTGATATTGGAATCCCGGCACAAGCCTGTGAAAGTCAGAATATTCAGGTCCATCAGTCGGAAGAGGAGGACATAAAATCTTATTTCCAAAAACGCCACCCCAATTCCCACAAAGGCGATTATGGTCATGTTCTGGTGCTTGCCGGGTCGAGAGGCAAAAGCGGTGCCGCAGGGTTGACGGCTCTCGCTGTTCTACGGGCCGGAGCCGGTTTATGCACACTCGCGCTTCCCGGCTCCAGCCAGAAGGCGGTTTATCCTATGGAAGTGATGACCATCCCACTACCTGAAACTACCAGCGGCACATTATCCTTGAAGGCAAAAGAATCCATTCTGAATCTTCTCGAGGGTAAGGCAGCGTTAGCTGTAGGACCAGGAATCTCCACCGATCCGGAAACGGTTGCTTTGATCGGTGAGACACTGCCGCAGATTCAGTGCCCACTAGTGCTGGATGCGGATGCTCTAAACGCGTTATCGTTGCATAAGGATTGGCTGGGAAAGTTGAAACCCGAAACCGTTCTCACCCCACATCCGAAAGAAATGTCCCGTTTAACCGGAGTGCCAACTGAAGAAATTCAAAGAAATCGCATTGCCACAGCGTCTAAATTTGCCCGCGATCATTCCTTGACCCTGATCTTAAAAGGTTCTCCAAGCCTGATTGCATTGGCCGATGGATCACTGGTTATCAATCCCACAGGCAATGCCGGCATGGCAACCGGTGGGTCGGGAGACGTTTTAACCGGAATCATTGCAGGGTTAATGGCTCAGGGTTTTTCCACCGCACAGGCTTCCGTTGCGGGAGCTTATATACACGGCGAGGCAGGAGATTATTTTGCCAAAAGTGAAAGCCAAACCACTTTGATCGCGGGAGATTTATTAAGATGCCTGCCGGAAACCCTGAAATGCATACTTCCCTGATATGAAAAATGAAAAAAATATCCCACAGTCCTGAAGAAACTTTACAACTGGGAAAATCTCTCGGCAGTTCATTGATCGCCGGAGACATTGTTCTTCTATTTGGGGACCTCGGCGCAGGCAAAACCCACCTGACCCAGGGAATCTGTTACGGTTTGGAACTGCACAAGGATTCCTATATTCGCAGTCCAACATTCACACTGATCAACGAATACCTGGGCCGCCTTCCTATTTACCATATCGATCTATACCGGATCGAGAACCAGGAAGAAATCTATTCTCTGGGCCTTGAGGAAATTTTATTTAACCAGGGAGTGACCGTCATTGAATGGGCAGAAAAACTACGCTTGCCCAAAAACCCTGAAAATCTCATCCTGAACATTCAAGATCGAATAGAAATTAATATAAAAATTATCAGCGACTCCGAACGTGAATTCACCTTCCATTCGTTTTTCCCGGAACCCCGATCCCTCCCTATTTTTACTTTACTTTAAAGACCCCCTATGTCATGATTGGATTTATGGTATGCCATTTGCATAAATTTTTAATGTATTATAAATTAAACATTTAAATGATTAATACGGTCAGGAGAGCTTTACTATTAGTGGCCTTCAGCGTAATAGGAATGGCAGGTTTTTACTTTTTCAAAACCCTGGGTAATTCTGTTGAAATGGAGAACATCAAAATCAAGGTGATGGAAAAAGGAGTCGATGTCGAAATTGAGAATTTCAAGATAATCCACGAAAATAAAGGGGTTAAGGAGTGGGAACTCAAAGCAGATTTAGCGCAAATCGACAATCGGAAAAATTTAACAAAGTTACAGAATGTGGAAATGATTCTCCACAAGGGAGAAAACAGGCAATACATCATTTCTGCTGATTTTGGTATCTATAAAAGCAAAACCGATGATGTGAGTCTGGACGGCAATGTAAAGCTTGTGAGCTCCGCAGAAGGATTAAAGCAAAGGCTCAGCATCAACTCCGAGAAAAGCAACTAAAAACAAATGGAACAGAATGAAGAATAAAAGCTTAGAAACCGGACTTATTTTTCTTGTCACCTGGGTATTGATGGCTATACCTAGCGTGGCTCAAAGCCAGAGCTCGCAAAAATCCAAGCAGGACAAGGAGCCTATAGAAATCACCTCCGACCGAATGCGGTCTGAAGATGGGGGGGTGAAAATCATATTTTCCGGGAATGTCGTGAGTTACAAGGGTGACTTGAAAATCACTTCTGACATCATGGAGGTCTACAATTCTCCAGATAAAAAAGAAACAGATGAGATTGTAGCCATCGGCAATGTTTTTATTACCCAGGGGGGGAAAAGAGCTTCGGGAGACCGGGCAGTTTTTTTGGATAAATTGCAAAAAATTATTTTAACGGGTACTCCCAAGGCCACTGCATGGGAAGATGGAAATATGATTGAAGGTCGGGAAATGATTTTACTTTTGGATAAAGACCGGTTTGTAGTCAATGAAAGAGTACGCATGAAGATTTATCCAAAAGATAAAGAAACCAAGAAAACCCCGAAAAAAAAATCTAAGCTAAACAATAAAAACCAACTTTCCTCTCCCAAATAAAAAAAGTGGCTGGCCTGAGAACTGAAAACCTTGTCAAGGCATACCGGACTCGAAAAGTAGTCAACAATGTAAGTATTGAAGTCAATCAAGGCGAAATTGTCGGCCTCCTGGGTCCAAATGGTGCCGGAAAAACCACTACTTTTTACATGGTTGTGGGGCTGACTCGCCCGGATAACGGTAAAGTTTTATTAAACGAGGAAGATGTCACCTGTTTTCCCATGCACCAGCGCGCCAAAAAAGGGGTGAGTTATTTGCCGCAGGAGCCTTCGGTGTTCAGAAAATTGACAGTGGAAGAGAATATCATCGCGGTACTGGAATCTCAGAAGCTCTCAAGTTTTGACCGCAAAAAAAAGGCCCGTGCGCTGCTTCGGGAACTCAACATCCTCCATATAAAAGACTCCAAAGCTTATTCGCTTTCAGGTGGAGAACGAAGACGGGTGGAGATCAGTCGAGCTTTGGCAACGTCTCCAGTGTTTATTCTCCTGGACGAACCCTTTGCCGGCATCGACCCTATCGCTGTGGAGGATATTCAATCCATAATATCGCAGTTGAAAAAAAAGGGTATTGGAGTTTTGATCACCGATCACAATGTGCGGGAAACTTTAAGCATTACTGATCGTGCCTACATTATCAACGAGGGCAAAATCATCGCGTCAGGCAAACCGATGGATGTTGCCCATGATGAAAAAGTGAAACAGATTTATCTGGGCAACCAGTTTTCATTCTGAGCCGGGAGTAAACATATATGGCAATGGAAATGAAAATGAGTTTGAACCTGAAGATGACCCAGAAGCTGGTCATGACCCCCATGCTTCAACAGGCCATCAAGCTCCTGCCATTGGCACGCCTGGAACTCGCCCAATTGGTAAGACAGGAAATTATAGAAAATCCAATCCTGGAAGAATTACTTGAAGATGAAAACGAGCAAGAAGATAGCCAGGAAGAAGAACGACCGACTGAAGAATCCACCACCTCCGACACGGAACAGGATACGAGCTCTCAGGATCAGGAAATCGACTGGGATAATTATTTCCAAGACAACATTGATCGGGGGATGTCGATCGAAAGCTATGCCGAAAAACCTTCTATTGAGGCCACCTACAAAAAAGAAGCTACTTTGGCAGACCACCTCATGTGGCAACTGGATTTGTCCGTCGACTCTGAAGAGGATAAGTTTATTGGCTCCTGCATTATCGGCAACATTCAGAACGATGGGTACCTTTGCGCGGACCTGCCGGAAATTGTTGGCATCAGCCAATCCGATGAAGAAAGTGTACTGAGGGTTTTAAAAATCATACAAACCTTTGAACCCACTGGGGTTGCCGCCCGGTCCTTGAAAGAATGCCTGATGATTCAGGCCCATGCCCTTTCAGATAAAAACCCCTATGTCGAAGTGCTTATTGAAAATTATCTCGAGCGGCTTGAGGACAGGTTCCTGCAAAAGGTTGCCTCTGAATTAAAGATTGATTTAGAAGAAGTTTTAGGAGCCTTGAAAATCATCAAGGGTTTTTGTCCGAAACCAGGGCTTTTATTCAGTTCCGAGGGGGTCGATTATGTGATTCCAGACCTTGTGGTAGTAAAAACGGATAAGGGTTACGATGTGGCCTTGAACGATGAGGGGGTACCCAACCTGAGGATCAGCTCTTATTATCACAACCTATTAAAAACCACTAAGGAAGGACAAACCAAAGAATACCTGGAAGACAAATACCGATCTGCTTCATGGCTGATTAAAAGCATCGACCAGAGAAGACAAACCATCTACAAAGTTGGAAAAAGTATCGTAAAACTGCAAAAGAATTTTTTGGACGACGGCTTATCCTATTTACAACCCATGGTTCTAAAAGATGTGGCTAAGGATATTGAAATGCATGAATCGACGGTAAGCAGAATTACCACTAACAAATATATAGATACACCGCAGGGAGTTTTTGAGCTGAAATTCTTTTTCCATAGCGGCATCAAGTCCTATATGGGAAGCTCCATATCCTCCATCCGTGTAAAAAACATGATCAAAGAAATTATCATTGAAGAAGACAAAAATAATCCATTGACAGATGACCAAATGGTGGAGGCATTAATGAGAAAAAATGCTAAAATAGCCAGGAGGACAATCACCAAATACCGAAAAGAGCTGAATATTCCACCTGCGAGCAAGAGAAAAAAGTTGTTTTAATTTCCCCTGCATTTTAGTAATTTATGCACCTTTAGCGTGCTTTAATCATCATAAGCTGTTGACGTTTTTTTTGGAGAGATCGATGAAACTGACTGTAGCCGGACGAAACATTGAAATCACGGATGGCATCCGTGAGCACTTGCAAAATAAAATGGATAAGACTATCAACGAACTGGGTGAGAAGGCAGACGTCCACGTGGCACTGTCTGTAGAAAAGCACCGGCATTTTGCGGAGGTCACCGTAAAAACAAAGGGGTTTACGGTACACAGCACGGAGGAGACTGACGACCTCTATGCTTCGATGGATAATGCTCTGACAAAAATGGAAAAGCAATTAAGAAAACACAAGGAAAAAGCCCAGGCACTTAGAAACAAAAAAGGCTCGCAGTCCAAACTGAGAAATCAGGCCTGAACCGACATTATCCATAATTTGCTCCCATTAAAATGAAAATTGACGATATTTTAAAAAAGGGTTCCATCATTGCCAATCTGGCTGGAACCAATAAGGAAGAAGTCCTCCGGGAAATCACCGATTTCCTGCAAGAGCAGGGCCTTGTCAAGGACAAGGAGACCTTGCTCAATACCTTGATGGAGAGGGAAAAACTGGGAAGCACGGGAATTGGTGAAAATGTGGCCATTCCACACGGAAAATCCGATGAACTTTCCCAAATCATTACGGTATTTGCACGTTCATTAAATGGGGTGGATTTTGAGTCCCTTGACCAAAAGCCTGTCCATTTTGTATGCATGGTTATCGCCCCCTCTAATTCCACAGGGCAACATTTAAAAGCGCTGGCTCGCATATCAAGGATTTTTAAAATCCAGAATTTGCGCGATAGTATTCTAAAGCTACAGGACGCAAATCAAATCTATTCACTTCTTCTTGAAGAAGACTCAAAGTTTATTTAATTGGCCATGAAAGGTATCGCCGTATCAAAAGGGGTTGCAATCGGAAAAGCGTACCTGCTTGATTCAACCAAGTTCTGCATCATCAAGCACCAGGTCAGCGAACTTGAAGCAGAAAAAGAGGTTGAGCGCTTTCGCGAAGCCATTGAAAAAACCAAGCTCCAAATGGCGGAAATAAAAAAGCGCGCTGAAAAAATTGCCGATAAATATGCGGTTATTTTGGATACCTACACCCTGCTCCTGGATGATGACATCCTGGTAAACGATACCATTGAAAATATAAAAAAATATAAAACCAATGCAGAGTGGGCGCTCACCCAAACTTTAAATAATTTTTTAAAACTGTTTGACAATATCAACGATGACTATTTGAAGGGTAAAAAAGACGACCTCGACCTGCTGGTTCAGACTATTTTGAAAAACCTCATTGGCCATTCCCAGGAATCCCTGTCTGATATTCAGGAGCCAGTTATTATTGCAACCCATTCCCTGAGTCCCTCCGACACCATAATGATGCCTAAAACCTTCGTCAAAGGTCTGGTCACCGAGGCAGGCGGAAAAACCTCCCATGTGGGCATATTTGCCGCAGCGCTGGGAATCCCTGCTATCACCGGAGTCAAAGAGATCACTTCAAAAATAAATTCCGGGGATCAGATCATTGTTGACGGCATTGATGGCGAGGTCATCATCAGCCCCTCCAGTGAAACGATACAACAGTACTCAAAGAAAAAGGAGAACTACCGCAAATATGAAGAAAGGTTATTAGCCAATATCCATCAACCGGCAGAAACACTTGATGGACACCATATTAAACTGCTGGCCAATATTGAGTCCAATCAGGAAGTCAAAAGTCTGCATAAGTTTGGGGTGGAAGGCGTAGGACTTTACCGCACAGAGTTTCTTTATTTGGCGGCAACTACCCTGCCGGGAGAAAGAGAACTCTATGAAAATTTCAAACAGGTTGTCCAGGAAATGGACACTCGGCCCGTTGTCATTCGCACCCTGGATATCGGAATGGACAAGCAATTCAACGATGTCAGAAGTAGCGATGAAGACAATCCCGCCCTCGGCCTAAGAGGCATTCGCTTATCTCTCGCCCAACCTCATCTATTTACAAACCAGTTAAAAGGCATTTTGGGGGCGAGCTTATATGGAAATGTGAAAATTCTTTACCCTATGATCTCTTCGACAACGGAAATTGTTCAAGCCAACAAAATCCTGGAAGACGCAAAAAACGATTTGCGGCAAGAGCAAATTCCATTTAATGAAGAAATTGAAGTCGGCGCCATGATAGAAACCCCGGCCGCGGCCATCTGCATTGATCATATACTAGAAGAAGTTGACTTCATCAGTATTGGCACCAACGATTTAATCCAATATCTTCTGGCAGTAGACCGAGTCAATGAGAGCGTCGCACACCTGTATCAGCCCTTTCATCCTTCCGTGTTAAGATCATTAAAAAATATTTTGCAGTCTGCAGAAAATGCTGGCAAAAAGGTTTCCATTTGTGGAGAGCTTGGGGGAGACCCGATGGCAACCATGCTGTTATTAGGCTTGGGAAAAATTGATGATTTGAGTATGGAGCCTCATTCGGTTCCAAAAGTAAAAAAAATCATTCGCACCATTCGGCTTGAAGAAGCACGCCAATTGGCTGATGATGTTTTAAAGATGAGTTGCCCCGACGAAATAACATCCTTCATCACCAATGCCATGAGAATCCGATTCCCAGAAGATTTTGACCGGGACCTCAGCTTTGAGGAAAAATTGAATCCCGCCTGATATTACTGAAACAATAATTAAACTATTTATCTAAATTTAATTTTTAACCTTCCCAAAATAAGGAAATTTTGAATGAGCTCAGGAAATTATTTATTCACCTCAGAATCTGTATCCGAAGGACATCCCGACAAAATAGCGGATCAGGTTTCCGATTCAATTCTGGACGCGATATTAGAGCAGGACCCCAAAGCAAGAGTTGCTTGTGAAACGATGATCACCACCGGCTTCGCTGTAATTGCTGGAGAAATCTCGACCGACTGTTATGTTGAAATTCCTAAAATTGTCAGGAACACCATAAAAAATATAGGGTTCTCCCACTCCGATATGGGTTTTGATTTTGAAACCTGCGGTGTAATGGTTGCACTCGACGAACAATCCAAAGATATCGCCCAAGGGGTAGACGATGACAAGCGCGAGCAAGGCGCCGGGGACCAGGGAATGATGTTCGGCTATGCCAGCGATGAAACTCCGGAACTGATGCCAGCACCCATTATGTATTCCCATAAACTGGTGCGTAAGCTTGCTGATTTGAGAAAAAAGAGAGTGCTCCCCTATTTGAGACCTGACAGCAAATCTCAGGTCTCGGTCAGGTATGAGAATAATAAACCTGTCAGCATTGAAACGGTCGTCATTTCAACCCAGCATGATCCCAACGTCTCCAACAAACAATTACGCTCCGAAATAACGGAACTTGTGATTCAAAAAGTTATCCCGAAAAAACTGCAACATAAAAAGATGAAAGTCCATATCAACCCAACAGGACGCTTTGTTATTGGCGGTCCGCACGGCGATTGCGGTTTAACGGGAAGAAAAATTATAGTGGATACCTATGGTGGATTCGCCCGGCATGGTGGGGGTGCCTTTTCGGGAAAAGATCCGTCCAAGGTCGACCGCTCCGCCGCTTATATGGCCCGCTACATCGCTAAAAATCTGGTTGCAGCCAAAGTGGCCCATCGATGCGAAGTTCAGCTTGCCTACGCCATTGGGGTTGCCAACCCAGTTTCAGTTTGCGTGGAAACTTTTGGAACTCATAACGTCAACCCGGATATCATGGAGGATCTGGTCCGGTCCCATTTCAACCTCAGGCCCGCAGGCATTGTTAAAACGCTGGATCTCTTAAAACCCCGTTACCTGTCAACTGCGGCTTATGGACATTTTGGCAGAAAGGAAAGTTCTTTCACGTGGGAGAAAACAGATAAAGCCAAAGCCATCAAAAAGGATGCAGGATTATAAGGCAAGAAAGAATGTGGTTTTGACCGGTGGTGTTTGATAGCCGTTCAGGCCGCCGCCCCAAAAACCACTTCTTTAATTTTCCGGTTGCTAAGAAAGCACTCCCGGCATAGACCTCTTCAATATGCTGAACCTCGAAACCCGCCTGTTCCACTCCCGTTCCAAGGATATCCAGCCCGGTATAAACCATACCCTCCTGAATACGCGCTTTTAGAAAACGCAAAAGAAGACCGGAACCACAACCCGCATCCAACAGGTTCAAGGATTTTCCGTCCGGCAAAGCAGCAACCACCCGCCGCATCGATTCAAAATAGGATTCCGGAGACAGTCGGTCATAAAGACGGGATTGAAATCCCACCAACCAATAGTTCCTGCTGTAAAACTTACTCATGGTTTTCCTGAAAATTAAAAACTCAACCGCTTGTCAGCCACCGGGAAAAAGAATATAATTACCGTTGTAACTGAAAGGAGTAACTGGATGGCTAAAAAACCTTTTATCAATAAACACGGGTTTGTGGAATACCCGTTTCTCCATGACACTCGCAAACAGAAGAACTGGTGGTTTTATAACCTACTTGAGGACCACCTCAAACGCCGGGCCCGACAAAAGGTCGGCCCTAATTATACTCGGGACGATTGCGAGGATGATTTCAAAAGAATCCTGGCCGGGACCAACCTGAAATTTTATGTCTTACTCCCCTCAGGAATGGGAATGGAATTCAAGTTGATCGGGAAATATAAAACCCCCGAACTCATAGAAATTGAAGACCCGGTTCCTTATATCGCCGAAAAATATGGTGGTGGAAAATTCAAGGTTAATATCTATCACGAAGGCACCTTCGCCGGAACAGAAAATTTTAAAGCCCATGGTGATCAAAAATGGGTCGAGATTGAAGATGACAATCCCACAGGCTGAAAAATTTCCATATACCTGTGGATAACTGCAAGCTTATATATTTTGAGGGTTGTCCTAATTACAAAAAGGTGTTTGGAATTATAAGAAGTTTAATCCAGCTCTTCGTCGGGATTGCGCGGCTTCTGAATGGTGGGAACAGTGAACTTGAGGCTCGATGGCAAGGTGGAGGCTTTTTTTCCGTAGGCAATATTCCCGCTTTCCCCTTCCAGTCCAATATAGATATTTTCATTTCTGACCTTTACCGGATAAGTCGGGATAAAAAGTTCCGGGTTTTGCATATTCGCCCCGCTCTCCAGTTTGAAACGCCATTCATGATTCGGGCAGATCACAATGCCTTCTTCAATACGCCCTTCTCCTAAAGGCGCACCTCTATGCGGACACTTGTTGGCAATGGCATAATATTTTCCCTTATAGTTAAAAAGAGCGATCTCATCCTCACCTGCTGATATGATGGCGGACTTGCCGATAGGAAGATCCTCCTCGGTCATGACTTTGACGTATTTCATAAAGTTTCAGCTTTCCTTCTCTGGCTCTTCGCCTTCTTTATAATACTCAATCTCGCAGTTTGAGTAGATAAAGTTCATGGTTTTCTGCCCCAGTAACTTGGTCGTGGTCTGGCTCAACGAATCCGGATTGGACATGATGCGTTTTTGGATATCTTCCACCTTCTGCTTAGTCTGTTTGGCCAGTAGTTCATATTCGCCTTCCATGTCCTGTTGAGTCAGATGAATATTTTCGGCAGCGGCAACGGACTCCAACATCATATAACCGGTGGTGTTAAAGATGGCTTTTTCTCTCCATTCCTTAACCGCTTTTTCAGGCTCAAATCCGGAGTCCTCCAGCTTCATTCCCGACTGGGCAATTTGAAACTTCATGCCTTCTATCAGGAATTTCAATTCCCGCTCTATCACCGATTCCGGCGGATCCGTCTCGGCATCTTTGACCAGCATGTTAAAAATATCCTCTTTAATTCTTAGCTCTTCATGCTGCTCTTTATGGTTTTGCAGGTCAATCTTGATGGCCCGACGAAGTTCAAGGACAGTGTCAAAACCTTCCCGCTGGGCAATTTCATCGGTTAATTCCGGCAAGTGCAGTTTTCTTATTTTTTTAATTTTAACTTTAAAGATGGCCCGATCATCTGCCTGCTTTTCGTCAGCCCCCGGAATGGGAAAACTGATCCGGCGCATTTTCTGGTTCCAGTCAGCGGGGAGGACGGCCTTCACCTCAAAATCCTCATCCTGGACATGCCCGATCAACTGATCCTCGAAACCGGGAATCATCTTCTTTTCACCCACCCGCATTTCATGATCTTTAGCGTTGCCATTTTCCAACAGCTCCCCATTCATTGTACCTTTAAAGTCCAAAGCCAGGATGTCTCCATCCTGAACCGCATAACCCGCAGGCATGTCTTCCAGCGAACCCTGGCGACTGAGAACCTTTATCAGGGTTTCTTCAACATCCTCGTCCTTGACAACCGCTTCCTTCTTCTTAAATTTAAGCCCCTTGTAATCCTTAACTTTTAATTCCGGTTTTATGTCAAGAATCACAGCAAACTTCAAAGGCTCATCGCGTTTCATATCCTGCATCCCAGAGTGGTCGATCTCCGGCTGACCCATAGGTCTGAGTCCGGATTTATGAAGTGCCTCTTCATAATATTCCTGCATCAACTCCTGAAACATTTCCGTTAAAGACTGCATCGGAACCTGTTTCTCAAGGATTTGCTGAGGAATCTTTCCCGGTCGAAATCCCGGAATCTTGACCTGCTTGTTCAAAACTTTATAAGCATCTTTCACCCTCTTCGATACTACATCTTCGGGGATAGTGATATTGATCTTTCTCTTCAAACCTTCTAGTTCTTCAACATCAAATTCCATACTCAAACCTTTCCACCAGGCGTGGCCGAAGAACCGCCGGGGATAATTAGCAAATAAACATTTCTCTGTGAAAGCTGCGTTTCGGCACAACAACTCATTTCCCAGTTGCCTCCACGGCTGGTGGGAATTTTTCCAGGATCATCTGGTCGATTTCCTTTTTCAACTGACCCAGTATCTCTTCATAGGGAAAAGATCCCAGCGTTTCTGTTCCCTTTTTCAGGTTCACCCGTGCAGGTCCGCACCAGAGCCCCAGGTCCGCGTCATCAGTTTCTCCCGGACCGTTCACTCGACATCCCATCACCGCGATGGTCAGCTTATATTTTTCAGCATACTCGGTCATCTTCCGCACATCCTGAGCCAGATCGATAAACTTTTCATTCTCCACCCTCGAACAACTGGGGCAAGCAATGATATTCAATCCTTCAAGAAAATTTTCGGGAACAGAGCGGAAGCGGCCTTCCTCAATATCTTTCAGGATTTCCCGGCCAACCTCAATTTCCTGACCTTTCTCATCGTTGGGCAGGGTTAGGGAAACTCGAATCGTATCGCCAATCCCGGCGGATATCAACTGCTCAAAAGCGATCCGGGTCTTAATGATACCTTCAGGGGGAAGCCCCGCTTCGGTCACTCCCAGATGTAAAGGAACATCCGGGCGTTCTTTAGAAAACCGGCGATTGGCTTCAATGACTTTCTGAGATTCTGAATCTTTGAGTGAAACACAATAATTTTCAAAACCCATCTCATCAAGCATCTGGCAATGATCGACTGCAGACCGGACCATGGCCTCTACCGAATCGTCTTTATAACGTTCCTTGTAGTCCGGGTCCACCGAACCACAGTTGACACCGATGCGAATGGCGCAATCGTTTTTCTTCGCCGCGTTAACGATGAACTCCACTTTTTCACGAATGGACTTTTCTTTTTCCAAATGAAACAAGTGCCCCGGATTGTAACGAATCTTGTTCACTAAAGGAGCAACGATAGGCGCCAGCTTGTAATTTTCCTGCAGGTCCACCGACCACACACTTTCGGGAAATTTTTGTCGCAGGATTCGAAGAGCTTCCACATCCTTTTCGCTGTCCACAGCAATACGAATAATATCGGCTTGAGCCGCTTCCAGAACCTCAATCTGTCTGGCCGTGGCTTCCAGATTCTGAGTTTGGGTCGCCGCCATGCTTTGCACTGCAATGGGGGCATCACCACCAATCTCAACTCTGCCAATACGTATTTTTCGTGTTTTTCTCGGTTTCATATATATTGCGTTCCTGTAGGGTCCTGTGGGTCGAAGGTAAAGATTAACAAATAAAGGGTTCCAGAACAAGGAAGCTCTTATCCTGAAGGTTAGCCCGCCCTGGAATTTTCCTGGTTATGAGTGCGATCCAGAGGGAAGGGATTTTCAGTATTGTTAAAATCCGGCAAATTATGCACGGTCGCTTCCATGGATTGAAGGTACAAATTTTCAAATCCCAGTTCCCGGGCCATAGTGATGGCCCTTTCATATTCCTCTCGGCTGATTTCCCGGTTCAGCAGTGGTTCAGCGGAAAAGTTCGAACCCAAATCAGAAGATTTTGACCGGAGATGAAAATTTGTCCCTCCGGCGAGGAGCGCGGCTTTATGAACAGGACGGTACTGGCTCATCAGGCTCAAAGGCACGCTCGGCGACAGTTCGAGAGCGATGAAGCAAAGGGTCTCCCAGGTTCCGGCATGGTCTTCGGGCAAGAGCAGATGCCGAACCAGTAATCCCCGTTGGGCCAGACCATCCTCCCCTATTTCCAGAGGTCCGACCTGCCGATACATTTCCAACACCGCCAGTCGGGAAAATTCCGGGTATTCCTGAATATGCGAAATCTTCTTGGCTGTAGCGGAATGGGCATATTTCAAATCCGGCAGATAAATGTCCACCACCCCATCCAGAAGTTTTAAAGTGGGCATGGCATCATAACCATTGGTGTTATAAATGATCGGAATTTTCAAACCCATCTCCCGGGCAAACGACAGGCTTTTCAAAAGTCCCGGAACGACATGGGAAGGAGAAACCCAACCGATGAAATGCACCCCCTCCTCCTGCAAGCGCAGCATTTGTTGAGCGGTAGACAGCCAGGATTGCTCCAGACTGACTGCATCCGTCGGATTCTGCCAGAGCTGGGAAATCTGAAAATTCTGGCAATAATCACAACGCATATTGCACGCCGTGACAAACAGGTTGCCCACCCCACCCGTGCCGACCAGAGGAGGTTCTTCGCCAAAATGCCGGACACTGGAGGAAACCCTTAAAAGATCGGTTTGACCGCAATAGCCGGTTTGACCCTGGGTGCGGTCCACCCCGCAAGCATGGGGACACACCCGGCATTCCCGGTAAATTTCATAGGCCTGTTGGGCTCGTGACTCCAACTCAGACCGGCTCAATTCCAGATAACGTGCAGACAATTTATTTTATTTCCATTTTATTTATGAAACTTACTCATCACACTGTCATTATATCAGGAAGGAGTTCCCGACCGATTGCAAAAGCCGATGTGAAACGCTCCAGCCCATGACTGCCACCATTGACCAACTTTCGCGCTCCTTTCAGGTCTCCCTCCAGCAATTCCTTTTTGATTCTTATTTCTTTAGATGCTAGAAATCTGGCCAGCAAGCGGGAGGCAATATCGGGCTCATTGGCCAAGTCCGGTTGCTCCAGCAAGTCCTCTTCAATAGCATTGCCATGAACCGCGTAATTATCACGCCCGGTCAACTGGATAAATCCACGGCCTCTAAACCGCTCACCATCCGGGGGGCCTTGGTTGCCCAAGTCTTCCCGGAAATCGTACAGGTCGAAAGGGTGCCCATCGGGCGAGGTATTGAATCGGGAACGAAATTCGCTGATGGGACGGAACCCTTCCGTTTCCGCTCGAATGGTTGCCAAAGCCACCAGAACCATTCCTTGATCCACCAACCCTTGCTGTTCGAGTCCATTCAGCACAAAGGGGAGATATGTTTCTATATTCGCAATGGGCGTATGAGGAAACATTCGCGCCACGATGGAAACCGTGACCGCTGGAAGAATAGAAACCACCTCAATTTGATCTTCAGGGATCAAAGCAGAAAGAGTGCGTGGCCCGGCTATGCCATCATCCAGCAGGCCTTTACTTTTTTGAAAAGCCATCAAAGCCGATTCGGTTCCCGGCCCAAACTCACCGTCAATCGGTCCGAGATTAAAACCACTCTCCTTCAGCATTTTTTGCAATGCCTCGACTTCCGACCCGGACGAATGCAATCTTAAAGTTTTCATGGCGACACTCAGGAATGCTAATATAATGGAAAATTGAAAACACTTTACGATTCTTACAACATGACAAAATTTCTTTTATCCATCATCCTCATACTGGCTCTGGCTCAACAAACCTGGGCGATGCCCCAGCACGGGCTTTCATTATATGGCCCTCAGGACCTGAAATACAAACCCGGACAGACTTATGAACACGCCAATCCCAACGCCCCAAAAGGCGGTAATCTCGTGCTGTCAGATTTTGGCGCTTTCACCAAATTGAACCCGGCCTCGCTGAAAGGTGTGACCGCCCCCGGTATCGGGCAGTTGGTCTTTCAATCTGCCATGGACAGTTCCGCTGATGACAACGAGGCCTTTTCGCTATATGGCAACCTGGTGGAAAAGGTCGAGCTGGCCGAAGACCGGCTCTCCATGACCTATACGATCTATAAACAGGCACGGTTTTCCGATGGGCATCCACTGACGGCGGATGATTTTGTTTTCTCGTTCAACCTTATTAAAGACCCGGAATACCATCCCTTCTTTAAGGAATATTTCAAGGACATCAAGTCTATTGAAAAAATCGATACCCACACCGTTCGTTATCACTTCGCACTCTACAATCAGGAACTCCCGTTGATAACGGGCCAGATGACAATTTTTCCACAACATATTTATGACGTTAAAGGAAAATCTTTCGGTGCGGATTTCGATGACATGGCTATCGCCAGTGGACCCTACACAGTCGAGAAATACGAATTCGGCAAATATATTACGTTCAAGCGTGATCCAAATTGGTGGGGCGACGATGTCGCCATCAACCGCGGACGCTATAATTTTGACCGGGTCACTTACAGAGTATACCTCGACCCGGTAGCCCAGCGGGAAGCTTTCAAGGGCGGTGAGTTCGACATGCAGTTGGTCAACAGTTCCCGCGACTGGGCCCTCGACTACAAAGGCGATTTTGTTAAAAAAGGATATTACATCCGTGGTGAGTTTCCTCACACCCGCGTTGCTGGCATGCAGGGATTCGCCATGAATATGAGGAATGAATTCTTCCAGTCCCGCAAAGTCCGGGCCGCCATCGCCATGGCTTTCGACTTCGAATGGAGTAATAAAAATCTATTTTATGGACAGTACACCCGGAACGAATGCTATTTTGATAACAATCCTGAAATGAAAGCCCCGGGAATTGCCCAGGGTGAGGTCAAGTCCCTTCTCCTTGAGTTGCGAAAAAAGTATAAAAGCCATGTTCCTAAAACCGCAATCACCAAACCGGTGGGCGCACCGGGACAAGGTCAGTCGTCCGTCAAAAATATCCAAGTCGCCAATGCTTTGCTGGATTCCGCCGGATGGAAAATCGGTTCCGATGGTATTCGCACAAAGGGCAAGCAGCGATTGGAGTTTGAACTTCTTTTGGCCGGGCCCGGGTTTCAGCGCATCGCCGAACCCTATAAGAATAATTTAAAAAAGATCGGTGTGCATCTGGATATCAAAGTCGTGCAGGTCGCCGAATATGAAGAGCGCCTGCGCAATTTCAAATTCGGGATGATCGTGGCAAACTATTTCCAAAGCCGGTCGCCAGGAAATGAACAACGCTCCATGTGGGGAAGTGAAGCGGCAGAAACTCCCGGAACCAGAAACTATATGGGCATTAAAAATCCCGCACTCGATGAATTGATCGAGGGGATCATCAAAGCAAAAACCCGCAAGGACCTTATCATCCATCTCCATGCCCTCGACCGGATTCTCACACATCAGTTTTATATGGTTCCACATTGGTATATTTCCTATGACCGGGCAGTCTATTGGAACAAGTTCAGCCGCCCCAAAATCAATCCTTCACAAAGCTCTATACTCAACAACCTCCTGCAATGGTGGTGGTGGGACGAGCAGAAAGCACAAAAACTGAAAGACGCAAGATCAAAAGGAACGTCTCTCCAATAATAAACATGCGCTTCCCTGAATAATTCCATGACCGCTTACATCATACGCCGGATTCTATTGATGCTTCCCACTCTGATCGGAATCGTCACCATCACTTTTATCGCCACGCAATTCGTTCCCGGGGGTCCGATCGACCAGATAAAATCACTTTTAAGAGGCCACGCTGGCACCCTGACCGAGGCAGGCGGCGGAGCTATGACAGACCCCGGAAAAAAATTTGGCGAGATAGACCCCAAACATATGGAGCAATTAAAAAAAATCTATCACCTCGACCGACCGCTCTGGGAAAGATATCTGCGCACCTTTTTATGGTACTCGCCGCAAAATAAAAATGCCCCCTTGGTTGAGAGTTTTTTCAACCGTGAAAACTGGGAAGGGTTTCTCGTCTTTAAATTCGGCAACTCGTTTTACCGCAATAAATCCGTTCTTGAACTCATCAAGGAAAAGTTGCCGGTTTCCGCATCGCTGGGTGTCACCAGCTTTTTTTTGACCTACACCATCTGCATCATTCTGGGCATCGCCAAAGCCGTGAAGCATGGAACCCGTTTTGACACCGCGACCAGCTTGATTGTGCTCATCGGTTATAGTGTCCCTGGATTTGTTCTGGCAATATTTATCATTGTCCTGTTTGGTCCGGGAGATGGGGCCATCGCCCATCTTGTACCGATCTCCGGCTTGACTTCGGCGGGAACTCCCGGTTACGAGTCGTGGACGGCTTGGGAAAAGCTGACCGATTATCTCCATCATCTGGCCGCCCCCTTGTTGTGCTATGTACTCGGTGGATTCGCCACGCTGACCCTGTTGACCAAAAATGCCTTCCTGGAAGAAATGCGCAAACAATATGTGTTGACGGCCCGAGCCAAGGGCCTGCCGGAAAAGCGCGTCCTGTTCAAACATGTGCTGAAAAATTCACTCATTCCACTGGTGACAGGATTCCCCATTGCCTTTCTCGCCATGTTTTTCTCCGGTTCGTTATTGCTGGAACAAATTTTTACTTTGGACGGACTGGGGCTTCTTTCCTACCAGGCGGTGATCCAGAGAGATTATCCCATTGTCCTCGGCACTCTGTTTATCTTCTCACTTATGGCGCTGGTCGGCCAGTTGTTGACCGACCTGTCTTACGTTTTAATTGATAGAAGAATTTCTTTTGCTGAGTCCCAGGGCTGAACATGCTGAAATTAGATAAAGAACTGAAAGTTAAAATAGAGGTCTACAAAAAAGACAAGCGGGCCTATTACAGCTTTTTGATCCTGGCTTTTCTTTTTTTAGCGACCCTGCCAGCCGAACTGGTCTGTAATGTGCGTCCGCTTGTGATCGTTGTGGAAGGGAAACCTTTTTTCCCCATCTTCTTCACCTACAGCGAAAAAGATTTTGGCGGTGTCCTGCCGAGTGAACCGGATTATAAGTCCGCCCGATTCCAAAGGTTTTTAAACGGGGTGTCTGCGGCACCTTCTACACAGCCAGCAGAAAAGAACTCTTTCAGCTTGGAGTTGGATGACTTCGAAGAAGAGGGTTCGGAACCGGCGTTCAGCATCGGGCTTGATGATTTTGAGGACAGTGAAGAGTCTGTTGACCCGCCTGCCCCTGCTGCAGAAGTCGCACTTTCTCTCTCTCCCAGAGACTACTGGATACTCTGGCCGCCGGTGCGTTATGACTACAAATATATTCCGACCGAATCAAAGACCGGCAATGTTGTGCTGGCCGCTCCCTACCGCACTCCTGCGCGCAATGGTGAAGGGTTCATCAAGTCTTCGTGGGAAGACGGGCATTACCTCGGTACCGACGACCGGGGCCGGGACGTGCTGGCGCGTTTGTTTTATGGTTTTCGCATTTCAATGCTCTTTGGGGCTTCGCTGGCGATCACCGGCACCCTGATCGGTTGCCTGATTGGAGGGACTCAGGGGTTTCTGGGAGGTTGGGTGGACCTTGTCGGCCAGCGGTTGACAGAAATCTGTGGATCCATCCCGCGCCTCTATATTCTAATAATTTTGAGTTCCTTTCTGGTTCCTTCGGCATTACTGCTATTTCTGATTTTAAATCTCACCGCATGGATGGGAATTGCCGCCTATATTCGTGCGGAATTTTTAAAAGTCCGCAACTTTGAATTTGTCAAAGCAGCCAAAGGGTTGGGAGTTTCCAATTTCACCATCATGCGCCGACATATCCTGCCCAACGCCTTAACTCCCGTGGTCACATTTTTCCCCTTTGAAGTCACCGCAGGAATTCTCGCCCTGGTGAGTTTGGACTACCTGAACCTGGGGGTACCCAGTCCAGCCCCCAGCATGGGTGAACTACTGGCACAGGGGAAGAACAACCTTCAAGCATTGTGGATATTACTGCCCACCTTCGCGTCGCTCACTTTGACGATCACATTATTAACTTTTGTTGGGGAGGGTATTCGCAATGCCTTCGATCCAAGAAAAACTCTATAAAACTATGCTGCTATCGGTAAAAAATCTAGCCACCCATTTCCATGCCGGACCCGGGAAAATTGCCCGGGCGGTGGATGGCATCTCTTTTGATCTTGAGCAAGGCAAAACCCTGGCTCTGGTGGGGGAATCCGGTTGCGGCAAAACCCAAACCGCGTTTTCGATCATGCGGCTGATTGCTGAGAACGGTTACCATCCAACGGGAGAGATCCACTTTCAAGGACAAAACCTGTTCGGATTAAACCCTGAAGAAATGCGAAGCTTGAGAGGAAATGACATCGCCATGATTTTTCAGGAACCGATGACCTCTCTCAATCCCTTGTTTCGCATCGGTGACCAGTTGGAAGAGCCTTTAAGGCAACATCTGAAAGTTGCAAAAGGGGATTCCCGAAAACGGGCTCTTGAGCTTCTCGAACGAGTAGGAATTCCCGATCCTCATAAACGCATTGATGATTTTCCGCACCAGCTTTCAGGAGGCATGAAGCAGAGGGTTATGATCGCCATGTCCCTGGCCTGTGAGCCAAAACTGCTCATTGCCGATGAGCCCACCACCGCTCTCGATGTCACTATTCAGGCGCAGGTGTTAAGCCTGATGAGCGATTTGCAGAATCAAACCGGGATGGCGATTTTGTTGATCACCCACGACATGGGCATCGTCAACCAGATGGCCGATGATTTGTGCATCATGTACGGAGGCCGGGTGGCAGAGTATGGAAGCCGGGAGCAAATCTTTAACAATATGACCCACCCCTACACGCAAAGACTTTTCAGTTCCATTCCCAAACTTGAGAAAAGCGATACTTTGCTGGACACCATTCCCGGCCTGGTTCCTTCCGCCAACGAATATGGAGAAGGATGCAGGTTTGCTGGCCGCTGTTCCGAAGTCATGGACATTTGCCATGAACGGGAAAGCAAAGTGCATCACATCACCAGCAACCATAAAACAGTTTGTCACTTAATGGAAAAAGGAGTGGGCAGCGCCCGCAAGCAAAGCAGAACAACTGATCCTGTACCGGTTCGCAAACTTGAGAACACGCCGCTTATCAAGATACGGAATTTAAAAACCCATTTTCCTGTGCGCAAGGGAGTGTTTCTGCGCGTCGTCGACCATATCCGGGCCGTGGACGATATTAGTCTGGATATTCCCAAAGGCGCAACCGTGGCTCTGGTCGGAGAATCCGGTTGCGGAAAAACAACCCTGGGTGAATCCATTCTGCAATTGGTTCCCGACGCACGTGGAGAAGTCTTCTTCGACAATCAAAATATCATGAACCTGAAAGGCGAAGCCTTGAAACAATTTCGCAAACATATGCAGATTGTGTTCCAGGACCCTTTCGGTTCCCTGCAACCTCGCATGACCATCGAAAGAATTGTAGGGGAAGGACTAGAGGTTCACCAGCCCTTGCTTTCACCGGATGAACGATCTCAAAAAATTGCCCGGGTTTTAAAGGAAGTGGGATTGAGTTCATCCATCCTGGAACGCTACCCGCATGAGTTTTCCGGCGGCCAGCGGCAACGCATCGCTATTGCCCGCGCTTTAATTCTGGAACCGGAGTTTCTGGTGCTGGATGAACCCACAAGCGCTTTGGATGTATCGGTGCAGGCCCAGGTTCTCAACCTGCTTAAAGAATTACAATCACGACATACACTTACCTATCTGTTCATCAGCCATAATTTAAGCGTCGTGCGCTATATGGCAGACACGGTAGCCATCATGTATCTGGGAAGAATTGTGGAGCAGGCGCCTGTGGAAGAACTCTTCAAGAACCCGCGTCACCCATACACAAAATCGCTTCTTGAGTCGGTGCCCGATCTGGAAACCCGCAAACCATTCAAGCCCTTGGTGGGAGATGTGCCCTCCCCTCTCAATCCGCCGTCAGGTTGCCATTTTCATCCCCGGTGCCCCATTTATCTGAATGAGGAACAGGGTTCTGCATTGGCAAAAAACTGCACCAGCCAATATCCTGAAAAGATGGGGGAAAACCACTCGTTCGTTTCCTGCCACCATGCCGCGCCCTCCGCAAAAATCCGGGAATAAAAACCTGTAAGAATTTCTCCTGCAACTTTTTGCCATGCAAGGCGAGATTCTTCGTCACGTTGTTCCTCAGAATGACAAATCGGCGCTTCTTGTCATTCTGAGCGATTGCATTGTCATTCTGAACGCAGTGAAGAATCTTGTCTTTCCCCTTTTTTGACTTGCGCAAAGGTCCCCCTGACAAGGAGACCTTTGCATAACCCGAGACCCTCATTGATCCTCCCCTCTCATGAGGGGAGGTCTGGAGGGGTGTGGATTATTTTACGGAATTCATAATCCAACCCTCCCCTGGCCCCTCCCTATGAAGGGAGGGGAGATTTCTGCTTCCGCTTTCAACTTACACAAAGCTTGATCTTCCCCTGTTTTAGTGGACAGTTAGTTAAGAGGCATAGGCCTGTTTCTCGAATTCGGCAGGGCTGAGATAGCCGAGATATGAGTGACGGCGCTGCCGATTATAAAACACTTCGATATATTCAAAAATATCCTTCTTTGCTTGCTGACGGGTTTTGTAGTTCCGGTTATGAATGAGTTCCACTTTGAGAGTATGGAAAAAACTCTCCGCCACGGCGTTATCCCAGCAATCGCCCTTCCGGCTCATACTGCACTCTATCCCATGAACATTGAGCAAGGCTTGAAAATCGTTGCAGGCATATTGAACCCCCCGGTCAGAATGGTGAATCAATCCCGGTTTCATGCCGCCGTTCTTCATTGCCATATTTAAAGCTCTCATTACCAACCAATGGGTTATCCAACGATCCATGGCCCAACCAATAACTTTACGGTGGAATAAATCCAGCGTCACCGCAAGGTATAACCAGCCCTCTTGAGTCGGGATATAGGTGATATCCGAAACCCAGCATTGACCGGGCTCAGCAACATTAAACCGCCGTTGCAGTTTGTTTTTTGCCACCGGGTGATTATGTTTGGAATCGGTTGTCACCCTGAACTTTCTTTTGTGCTTGGCAACGATTCCATGCTCGCGCATAAGACGGGCAATACGATGCCTGCCAATGGCATATCCCTTGTCTTTCAAGTCCTCATGAATTCTGGGACTGCCATAAGTCTGGCGACTCTTCTTATAAACGGTTTTGATCTCATCAACCCATCGCTGCTTCTCACGGCTCCTCAGGCTCTCGGGGCGGCTCAGCCAGGCATAGAACCCACTTCGTCCCACTTCCAGAACCCGGCACATCGGGCTTACCGGAAATGCTTCTCGATGATCCCGTATAAACCGATATCTCATTGGGAACCCTTCGAGTACCCCTTGTATGTTGTTCATAAGGGGAATTTGTAGTAGTTGTACCTGTGAGCCCTGTGGGAAGCCGGTTTTGTGTTTTCCACAAGGCTCACAGGGTTTGATTCAGGGCACAATAGATCGTTTACCCCTTGGGCTTTTAAGCCCGTCCCGAAGCGCAGATCGTTGTGTCCTATTTTGATTAACCCGAACAGTTGCCTGGGCCACTGAGCCCGCATCGGCAAGGCTGGGAGACCAAATTATGAATCAGAAACCCCATTTTATTGGCATCGATATTTCTAAACTCCATCTGGATGTTGCTGACAGCATGACTCAAGAAACCTGGCAAACCGCTAACAATGAGGAAGGAATTGCTGGTTTGGTCGAGAGTTTATCCGCCTTAAATCCTCCATTGATCGTTTTGGAAGCCACAGGCGGCTTAGAGATCCCGTTGGCTTCGGCCCTGGTTGCGGGTCGACTGCCAGTAGCCGTGGTCAACCCACGGCAAGTTCGTGATTTTGCCAAAGCCACCGGGAAACTGGCAAAAACCGATGTCATTGATTCTCTTGTGCTGGCCCATTTTGCCAGGGCCGTACGTCCTGAGGTCAGGAAAATCAAAGACGAAGAATCTCTGGAACTCTCAGCTCTAGTGACACGCCGTCGCCAGTTGATCGAGATGCTGACCAAAGAAAAAACCCGTCTAAAACAAGCTCCAAAATGGATATGTAAAGACATTAAGGAGCATATCGAATCTCTTAAAAAACGCTTGCGAAAAATCGATGGCGACCTTTCCAGAACCATCAAAAACAGTTCTGCCTGGCGTGAGCACGACCAGATCATACAAAGTGTTCCCGGTGCCGGTCCCGTTCTGGCTGTCAACCTCTTGGCCGGGGTTCCGGAACTTGGAGTTCTTAATCAGAAGCAAATCGCCGCCCTCATCGGTCTCGCTCCCCTCAATCGGGACAGCGGAAAGTTCCGGGGCCGCCGGTGTATCTGGGGCGGCCGCGCCAATGTGCGTGCCGCTTTATACATGGCCGCCGTCACTGCCATGCAGCATAATCCCGTGATTCGTACCTTTTACACACGCCTCATCGAAAAGGGCAAACCCTTTAAAGTTGCCATTACCGCATGCATGAGAAAGTTATTAACGATCATCAATACCATGATCAAAACAAAAACACTCTGGAATGAAAATCTCATTGCCAGCACTTGACATTTAACACAGTTGCTTCGGGGCATGAAAGCCAATGAAGAGGACATCACAAAGATAACTGTCGCCTTTTTTAATATGTCCCGCTCCATACGAAGGCGAGCGTTTTCTCGCCGCAACTGCTGCAACTCATCTCCCGGCTTAAGCTGTCCTTTGCCGGGAAACGCATTCCCCTGATCCTCCTCATACTCCTGTTTCCAGCGACCCAGAAGGGCAGAACGGATTCCCAGATCCCGGGACACCCGGGCAATGCTATCGCCTACTTCAATAACCAATCGAACCGCTTCTAACTTGAATTCTTTACTGAAACTCCTGCGTTTGGTTCCCATAAAAACACCTCCAAAAGTGTATTATCCACACTTTTCGATGTGTCCACCAATTCAGGGGAAGATCAGCTCTCCCTGACAAGGGGGATTGAGGGGGTTTGCTTAGGTTGTCATTGCGAACGTAGTGAAGCAATCCAGAATCTGGATCGCCACGCTCCTTTCAGTCGCTCGCGATGACGGGAGTGGGAGCTGCTAAACCATTTTCCTGACTTCGAAAATTGGTAAGTGGTAATTGTCATTCTGAACGCAGTGAAGAATCCCCAAGCCTATGCAAGGCTTATATTAAACTTCTTTTCCGCTCCCGGTAGTAACTACCGACCGGCCCTGTTGCTCTCTCCATCTGAATTTGCCAACCACAATCCTCAAAACCTCGTGAAGCAGCCTCAGCTCCTTGTAGGACAAAACTCTTAACAGACTAATCAGCTTGGCAATTTCCCTTTCAAAGGCTGGGTGTTTTACAGGAGCCTCTTCAAAATCAAAAAATGTTCCAAGAGAAACATTTAATTTTTCCGCAAGAAATTCAAGGGTTCTCAACGAGGGAATGCTCACGCCGCGTTCCAGGCTGGAAACCGTTTCCACGCTCACATTGATCTTCTCGGCTACCTGAAACTGGGTCAATCTGCGCGAAAGGCGGATTTCGGTAATTCTTGCGCCAATCCTCTTCTCAATATCAGACATGATTTATCACCTCTGTAGAAAGAATAGACAAATCAATGTCCGCTGGCGTCGAGGGGTAAAATCGGCGTAAAAGTTCTGGAGGGCATGAGTAGGACTTGAGTAGCTGTAATTTTAAGTCATAAGAGGAGGAAAAAATGAAGAATGTTATATCTGCTGCGGTTTGTGCCTTGTTGCTGTTCCCGTCGCTCGGTTTCGCAGGGAGTAAAGACAATTTTACTTATATCAGTTTCTCAGGAATGGTTTTCGTGGCGGAAGATTCCACCCTGGAGGCTAAAAATTTCATGATTGCAGGAGGAACAGAAGCAGAATTAGATGTCGGCCTGGGTTTTTCCGTGGCGGTGGGCAAGAAGGCAGGCAACGGCTGGCGGGGAGAACTCGAATACTCCTACAGGAAAAGTGATACTGGCGATTTAACACTGGGGGCTGTGAACGTTCCCACCCTTGGCGGAGAAGCTGATATCCATATTATTATGGCTAATGGCGTTTACGACATTACAAACAACAGCCTGTTCACACCGTATCTTGGTGCGGACGTTGGGTGGGAAGAAGAAGCTGAGGGTGCAGAGTTTGCTTATCAACTTTTGGCCGGAATAAACTATGAGGTCGCTCCTAAAGCCGATTTGATTCTTGGTTATCGTTACACGGGGATGACCGATCTGAATTATGAGGCAGCTGGCTTAAAATATACCGCCACGGTGGATACCCACAACTTTGAACTCGGATTCAGGCATTCGTTTTAAAGACAGGCCAAACGGGTGATGATAGAACCATTCTGGTAATCTATTTTCTGGTACTTTCTCCTCCAGGCCGTTCGCTTTGTTTTTTTCTAATCTCCTTTTTTCCACTCCAGGGAGAGTAGACTTTTAATTCTGGAGAGTTAAGGCGTGCCCTTCAAAGAATTTTTTTTCAACCTTGATGATTGGGATGGGATAAACGAAATTTTTCTTAAAAAATTGCCGTTATCAATTAAAAATCTTGCCGCCCATTTCCATGCCGGTCCGTGGTACGTTATATGGTGGACACGGTAGCCATTATGTATCCGGGAAAAATTGCAGGACAGGTTCCCGGTCGATGCTCTCTTCAAGAAAAGGGGTCAAGGTCTTCTTGACTACAAGAGGGTAAAAGAAGTGCGGCAATCCAACCCTCCCCCAGCCCCTCCCTATGAAGGGAGGGGAGGCCGATGTTTTAAAATCTTTTCAAAAACTCCATCCAGGTTTTCATAAACATCCTGATTGGTAAATCGCAGAAACCGTATCCCCATATCTTCGATGGTTTTCTGCCGGATTTCATCCGATTGGATCGCCGTTCTACTGAAATGAGAGTCTCCATCGATTTCAATCGCGAGTTTTGCCGATGGGCAATAAAAATCCAGAATGTATTGGTCGACACTGTATTGTCGCCAAAACTTATGTCCACCGGCCTGTCTGTTTCGCAAAAACTGCCACAAAGCCACTTCCGCTGGCGGCATTTCTTTGCGCAGGGATTCTCTTTTGGTTTTTTCTGTGTTTCTGTTGAAAATCTTTACCATCACTTTCTACATTCCAAGCTCCCCTCCCTTCATAGGGAGGGGCTGGGGGAGGGTTGGATCAAAGTTAGCATCCATCCTGATTCAGCACAAAATAAATCTCAAAACTCATTGCGCCAGAATCCAGCGTTTATCAACCTTTTCCTGAACTAAACACCCTCCGCAGACAACCTTCTGTAAGCTTTTTGCAATACCAACGACTCATTTACAGTTATCTAAATAGCATGAATTTGTTATCATGTTAAACCAACATTAGAATGAGCACACATTGCGAGGATACTTGTCATGAATAAACTCTATGCGGTCTTTTTAATATTTTTAGGTTATTTTCTTCTCGTAACTTTTTCACCAAAAAATGTTGATAGTGCTTCAAAGCAATCTGCTGTTCCCACAAAGGTATCTGAAAATTCCGGGAAAACCGAGACGGCTATTTTTGCAGGAGGTTGTTTCTGGTGCATGGAGCATCCTTATGAAGACCTGTCGGGAATTTCAAAGGTCATTTCCGGATATACCGGCGGAAAAAAGAAAAATCCCACCTACAAACAAGTCGCCTCAGGTTCCACTTCCCATGTTGAAGCCGTGGAGATCCATTACGATCCGGAAAAAATTTCCTACAATGATCTTTTAGAGATTTTCTGGAGAAATATCAATCCAACGGATGCAGGCGGACAATTTGTGGATCGAGGCAAACAATACACAACAGGGATTTTTTATACGAGCGAACAGCAAAAACGAACTGCGGAACAATCAAAAAAAAGACTGGAGGATGGCAAACGATTCAGTAAAAAAATTATTACAAAAATTGTTCAGGCAGGACCGTTTTACGCCGCAGAAGAATACCATCAGGATTTTTTCAAGAAAAATTATATCCGTTACAAAGTATACCGGGCCGGTTCGGGAAGAGATGAGTTTATAACCCGTGTCTGGGGGGAATACAAAGAATACAAAATTTCCAAAATGGGGTTTAATGAAAAAAAAGCTCCCCGATACGCCTTGATTGGCAGCAAAGCAGGGTCTAAAGCGAACTTGACTAAGATGCAATATAATGTCACCCAGAAAAACGGTACGGAGCCTCCATACAGAAACGAGTATTGGGACAATAAGCGAGCCGGAATTTATGTGGATATCGTTTCTGGAGAACCCCTGTTCAGTTCTAAAGACAAATTCAAATCCGGCACGGGCTGGCCTTCTTTCACGCGCCCGCTGGTGCAGGAGAACATAGTTCGAGAAAAAGACGTCTCCTTCGGCATAGTTCGAATCGAGTTAAGTTCAAAATCTGCGGACTCGCATTTGGGACATTTATTTCATGATGGTCCCAAGCCGACAGGATTACGGTATTGCATCAACTCGGCGTCCATGAGGTTTATTACGGTTGAGAAACTAAAAGAAGAAGGTTATGAGGAATTTTTGCCCTTATTCAGCAAGGGTATTTAAATGACCGTAATGGATTGCAAAGCTTTGCTCTGGCACCTGTATATGGTGAGAGCCAACCATGGCCAGCTTTATACTGGAATCACCCAGGATGTCACCCGGCGTTTCCTGGAACATCAGGAAGGCGGCAAAAAAGCGGCGAAGTATCTCCGGGGGAAAGGTCCGCTTAAACTGGTGTTTCAGCAAGAAATAGGGAGCCGGTCTTCTGCATTAAAAGCAGAAACCGCACTCAAAAAACTTCCCAAGCGGCAAAAAGAAAGCCTGGCAGAAAACTCAGGCAGGTTGATTCTTGATAATCTAGAATCCATCCAGAAAAAATAAATAAGACTTACTGGATAAGTTTATTTTTGAATGCATAGTTCGTGATTTGCGCATTATTTTTCAAGGTGGTCTTTGCAAAAATGATCTGCCCCGTTTCGTCCAACACGCAAATGTTTGCGGGGATTAAATCCAGCAATTCTCGAAACTCTTTTGGTGCTATAGATGAGAATTTCAATTTACTCTGCGTTCCACTCGGTCAAAAAATAATAAACCAGTGTGATCGCAACAACGCCTGCCAAACCAACAGTTACAATACAACTCAAATTCATCATAGTCCCCTCTCAGAAAACCTATTCACCATGTTTATATTTTATTAAATTCTATACCAAAAATGAAAATTTCGCTCATAACGGCTGAAGTATTTTATTAGAAAACTGGATAACTAGGTTGAGAGGGCCTATATTTCTAGTGAGCAAATGCCTTATATCCGGTTATTATGAAACTACTATACACATTTGCCAAGCGTTTCATTGCAGGGCCCGACCTCAAAACAGCTTTACCCGCCATCCACCGTATTCAAGAATCCGGTTATTTTTCATCCATTGATGTTCTGGGAGAAAGTGTTGCCACCCGACCGCAAGCAGAAGCCGCAAAAATTGAATATCTAAAACTATTTGAGTCGCTCAATAGCATTAACCATTGCTTCGACTTTTCTGTGAAACTTTCACAGTTAGGCTTGGATATTAACAAAGAATTATGCACAGAAAACCTAGAACAATTGGCACGGGCAATGGGCAATCACACAATCCGGTTGGATATGGAAGATTCCACCCACACCCAGGACACCCTGGAAATTTGTGAAGAAGTACACAGAACCTGTCCTCATCTAGGCCAGGCCATTCAGGCTTACCTGTTCCGCTCTGAAAATGATGTGCGCCATTGCATTGAAAATAGAATCTCCATAAGGCTTTGCAAAGGTGCTTATAAAGAACCTCTGGATGTTGCTTTGCAATCCATGGATAAAATCAGGGCAAACTTTTTCAAACTCGCCTGCCAACTATTGAAAGAAGGATATCAGCCCGCACTCGCAACCCATGACGAAAACCTGCTAGTGGAACTTCTGGATTTCATATGCCAGGAAAAGATTAATCCAGAATCCTTTTACTTCGAAATGCTGTATGGAGTCCGACGGGATCTGCAGAAAATACTCAAAGATAAAGGATATCGGGTAAGAATCTATATCCCCTACGGAAAAGCCTGGCTACCTTATACCCTCCGCCGACTGGCCGAAAAAAAAGAAAACTTACAGTTTGTAATCACTCATCTGTTTAGAGAAACTTTTGGCCTGAGAAAACTGCACTAAGCCATGTCGCAAACTTCCGGACCAAAAGGGTTAAGCCCGTAAGCGGTCCACATAGCGAATCGTTTCTTGAGAATATTTTCCGGTGACTTGTGGAAACAACAACATTCCACCACAGCCCCAGCTATGCTCCCAATTTTTCGCTGGAAACATCCATCATTTGCCTGGCAGATATTCTGGCAAACAGTATGCGACCGGGGTGTAGTGGGGAAACTAACATACCGTCCGTTTTGGACGAGTAAGCATGGGATAGAATCCAACTTCCTGAGCGAATAAAGCTCTCTGATTTAAGAAAAAAAATTCAAAAAGCCTACGATGAAATAGTCAATCTATATCTTCAGGAAGCTTGATTGTTATTAGATTCAATCTAATCCCACGGCCCGGGCCTGCTGGTCTGCCAGGTAGGAACTCCGCACAAGAGGCCCTGCTTCCACATGATTCAGGCCTAATGATTCGCCAATCTCCTTATATTCTGCAAAACGGTCGGGGTGAATGAACTCGACGACTTCCATATGAGTTGGGGAAGGCCGAAGATATTGTCCGATTGATAGAATTTGGCAGCCTGCCTCTACAAGATCCTGCATTGCTTGAATCACTTCTTCTCTTTTTTCTCCCAGACCCAGCATAAGTCCGCTTTTTGCTATAACCCCTTTGGTTTCTGCTGCTATTTTCAAGGTTTTCAGGGACCATTCGTAGCGACATTGAGGACGCGCATGCCTTTGTAAAGATTCGACCGTTTCAAGATTGTGGGCCAGCACATCAGGACGGGCTTCGCATACCTGGCGGATGAGATTTGTTTTTCCCTGAAAATCTGGAATCAACGCCTCAATTTTTATCCCCGGGCACTGACTTCTAATTGCCACGATGGTTTTAACCCACTGCCCTGCCCCACCATCCGGCAAATCATCGCGATCGACCGAAGTTATGACGGCATATTTCAAATCCAGTTGTGAGAGCGACAGAGCAACCTTATCAGGCTCATCAGGGTCAGGATGATTCAGGTGCCCTGTGGGGACATCGCAAAAGCGACAGGCCCGGGTACAAGTATCTCCCAAAATCATGAAGGTCAGGGTACCCGCATCCCAGCAGGTGCCTATATTAGGGCACGATGCTGATTCGCAAACCGTGTTCAATCCATTTTTTTTTAAGAGGGATTTTAAATGAAAAAATTTACGCGTTCCAGGAAGCCGGGTCTTCAACCAGTGAGGTAACCTTTTATGCTGATATTTTGTGGCTGGGTTGCTCATTAAAATTAAAAGGGTGCGGCGTAATCCAGAAGTCGGGATGTAGTATAATGTGAGGGCTTATAAAAAGAAACCCTTCGTTTCTTTATCCATAACTCCAGCCAGTTCTCAAAGTATTCAAAAGCAACTCCATGTTTTTCAAGACCATTGACAGATATATATTCAGAGAATTATTAAAGATGTTTCTGATCAGTATCTTCGCCATGACAATGATCCTCTATCTGGACAAATTCTTGTTCATGGCTGAAATGATCGTCAATCGCGGCGTTTCTTTCATGGAAATGGTGATGATGATGGTCTATATATCTCCTGCTTTTCTTGCCATCACTATTCCCATGGCAGTCCTCATGGCATCTGTAGTCACATTCAACCAATTTTCAGTCCATAATGAATGGGTAGCCATGAAGTCCTGCAGCTGGAGTTTTATGGAATTGATGAGACCCGTTCTATTTTTTTCATTGTTCGCATATTTTCTGGCCAATATCGTGATGTTCTGGGCTCTCCCCTGGGGTAACCAATCCTACAAAGTCCTGATGTATGACATCATTAGGAACCGGGCTAATATAGACATCCAACCTAACGTCTTTAACCGGGACTTTAAAAACCTGATTCTTCTGGTTAAAGAGCGCCATCAAAATTCACAACTTAAAGGTGTGTTCATCGCCGATACCAGCAATGCTGAAGCTCCGCAAATTATCACCTCTGAACGGGGGGTCATATTTCCCGATCCGAAAACCCTGAAAATTCAACTCAAACTCAACAATGGAACCATCCATGAATTGAGCAATGAAAGAGGCGACTACCAGACTTTGAATTTTGACCGTTATGATATCAACCTCAGCCTCCCGGATACAGAAAGACTGGAGCAAAAAGCCCTTGTCGGGAACAGGGAACTATCGTTCTCAAAAATCAAAGAAAAAATTAGGGACATGAAAAAAAAGGGACTCCCCACCTCCGGTCCAGAGGTGGAAGTGAGTAAAAAATTCTCCATTCCTTTCACCTGTCTACTTTTTGCGTTCCTTGGAGCCCCGCTCGGTATCAAATCAAGCCGTTCAGGAAAATCAGGTAGTTTTGGCATCACCGTGGCTGTTATCATGGTTTACTATGTAGGACTCATTGTGACCCAGAACCTGGGAAGAGTTGGCGAAATCCACGCCTACACCTCTGTATGGATACCCAATATTATCCTGATTTGTGTGGTTATTTATGTGCTCTACAAAATGCAAAAGGATTTGCCCTTTAAATTCATGGAGAGCTTCATCGGTTTTCTGATAACAATTGTTGAATTCTTCAAAAATTTGTTTGGCAAAAACAATAAAGGGCCTATCAGAAAAATTAAGGGCACCCGGAAACCCGCCCGTCCATCTCTGGAGGGAATAGACCGACTACGCAAAGTATCTAATCCAAAGAAGCAGGACTGAATTTTACTGGAACGGAGAATCAAATGAAAACGGCACGCGATATCATGACCCAGGATGTGGTGACAGTGACAAAGGATCAGCCCATCAGTGACCTTTCCAAGCTATTTATCGAAAACCATTTTAATGGTGTGCCCGTTCTTGATGATGCGGGGAAAGTTATCGGTGTAGTCACCCAGGGAGACTTGATTGAGCAGAATAAAAACCTGCACATCCCCACCGTCATAGCTCTGTTTGATGCCGTCCTGTTTCTGGAGAGTGAAAAAAGTTTGAGTCCGATGTAAAAAAACTGACCGGCTCCAAAATTGAAGACATTTACCGCAAAAACCCTGTCACCGTTTCCCCCGAAACAGACCTCAGCGAAATCACCACATTGATGGCCGAGAAAGATGTCCACACCCTCCCCGTTCTGGATAACGATAAATTGGTTGGTATCATAGGCAAGAAGGATGTCATCCGCGCCATGGCTTAAACCTCTTCCCACCTTTAGAAAAATATATTTCCCACCCTTTTAAACTCTTTGATTGCTAAATTCTTCAAACACGAATTACCCCAAAGGATATTGCAAGTCCGATTCTTACACTTGATTTATTTGGTAGGCCAACATAGCATTCATTTAATTGAGCACTGGGGGTAAGCGACGCACCGAAATCTATTTCAATATAAAACAAGGGTCATGACCCTAAAACAATTAACGCTGCGAACAAATGCAAGCACATTAAACAATAAATTTAGTTTCTGGAGGCCTTAAATGGACACACGATTAGCCGTTTTCATCGTTCACGGTACAGGAGACCAAAAAAAGGGATTCAGCCATGGCATGCAGGAGAACCTGAGATCCAACTTCAAAAAGGCTCTCCAACACATGGGACAGGGGGATCGCGAAGGGCAAGAGGACGCCCTGATCTTCCGGGAAGGACTCTGGGCAGACATCACTCAGGAAGGCCAAGACACTCTCAAGAACAGGATGTTCAACGATCCAGATACCGATGTCGATTGGGTTAAAGCACGAAAATTCTTTGTGGATTATCTCGGTGACGCCATCTCCTATTTCAAAGGATCGACTTCAGACATTTACTCACAGTACAATGCTATCCAAGGCAGAATTGATGGTCTGATCCAAAACCTCTCAAACGAAACCAATCCGAACCAAAATACCCTGCTGACGGTTGTCTCACACAGTCTTGGGACGGTTGTTCTGTCAGATTATCTCTACGATAAGAGAGATATTTTAGAACCCAATTACCAACTCATCTTCTCCAACTTTTTCACTCTGGGCAGTCCGATCGCCTTATATGCCAACCGGTTCTATAACCATGAGTCCGAAAGCAATCCTTTCGCGAATTTCAAACCCCAGAAAGTTAAAGACGAAAATGGAGTTTGGGTCAATATGTTCGACGAGGATGATATTGTCGGCTATCCCATTCGGCCGGTAAACTCGCACTGCAAAAAAGTGGTAACCGCCGATCTGAATGTTTCTGTCAGCTCCATGCTCACGGGCTGGAATCCGGCAAGCCATACGGGTTACTGGGAAGACAAAGAGGTCGGAAAAATCATCGCTGAGAAACTTGCCATTGACTGGCTCAGGGTAAACAAGTGGGACAAAAAGGAAAAGACGCTCACACGAACTAAAAAATATAAAGAACGTTACGATATGCCCCCTTCTTAAACACCGTTAACACCATTATTGTTTCTGTGTTTCAGGGATGAGGAGATGAAGTCCCTGAACAAGGGGTGAGGACTCATCGGGGAGGATTTAAATTCGGGATGAAACTGGCCGGCCAGGAACCAGGGATGATCTTTCAACTCGATGATTTCTACTAAATTGCCGTTGGGCGACAAGCCACTGAAGACCAGACCGGCCTCTTCCATTTCGATGCGGTACATATTGTTAAATTCATATCGATGCCGGTGCCGTTCTTCGATTTCCCTTTTTCCATAGGCTCTATAGGCATTGGAGTTTTTTCTCAACTGGCAGGGATATTCGCCGAGCCGCATGGTTCCGCCCTTATTTCCTTTGGAGTCCTGATCGGGCAGAAGGTCTATAACCAGATAATGGGATGTCGTCGAAAACTCGGCACTGTTAGCGTTTTTAAGATGAACCACATGTCGGGCAAACTCAATCGCGGCGCAATGCATACCGAGACAAATCCCAAAATAAGGCACCTTGTTTTCCCGTGAATATTGAACCGCTTTGATCTTGCCTTCGATACCCCGGTCGCCAAATCCTCCCGGAACCAGAACCCCGTCACACTCTTTCAGCAAGTCCGGCCCGCCCTCTTTTTCGAGATCCTCCGCATCCACCCAGTTAAAAATGACACGGGCATTATTGCCAATCCCTCCATGGGCCAACGCTTCGGTCAGGCTTTTATAGGACTCCTTCAAGTCCACATACTTGCCCACAATAGCAATCTTGACCTCGCTCTCGGGTTTTTTCAAAATTTGGTTGATCTTTTGCCACCGTTCCAGATCCGGCTGCTTCGCCTTCAGTCCCAATTTTTCCATAATGATTTCGCAGAGTCCCTCTTTTTCCAGACTGAGCGGAACTTCATAAATGGAACTGACATCCATGGCGGTGATGACGGAGTTGGCCTCGACACTGCAAAACAAGGCTATTTTGTCTTTGATGGCTTTAGAAAGTTTTCTCTCAGTTCGGCATAGCAGGATATCCGGTTGAATACCAATTTCCCGCAATTTCTGAACGCTGTGCTGGGTGGGTTTGGTCTTCAATTCATCCGAGGTTTTAATATAGGGCACGAGAGTCAGGTGAACATAAAGCACGTCTTTAGGTTTAACATCAAAGCGAAACTGGCGAATGGCCTCAAGAAAAGGCAGGCTTTCAATATCGCCAACCGTACCCCCGATTTCGCAAATCACGACATCCACCCCACTAGTGCCAACCGAGTGGATATGACTTTTGATCTCATCAGTAATATGGGGGATCACTTGAACGGTGGCGCCTAAATAATCCCCTTTGCGTTCCTTCTGAATCACATTATGGTAAATTCGACCGGCGGTGATATTATTGGCCCGGCGCATTTTTGCGTGAGTGAATCGTTCATAATGTCCAAGATCCAAGTCGGTTTCTGCGCCATCATCGGTCACATAAACCTCACCATGCTGAAACGGATTCATCGTCCCCGGATCCACGTTGATGTATGGGTCTAGTTTGAGAATGGTTATTTTAAGGTCGGAACATTCCAGCAAACTGCCTATGGATGATGCCGCAATCCCCTTGCCCAAAGATGATAGAACCCCGCCGGTGACGAAGATGTATTTTACCTTTTTTCCGTTCTTTCGTTTTTTCACTAAATGTTCCTCAACAATTTCAGGTTCACGGTAAAACTGTCTATTCAGCCAAACATTTTTCTATCATCGCTAAATCCGCTTCACAATCCACGCCAATCGAGTCTAGATCCGTTTCAACGACTTTAATGCTGAATCCGTTCTCAAGGATGCGCAGCTGCTCAAGCTTTTCTGTTTTTTCAAGACCCGACTCGGGCAAACCACCAAACTCCATCAAAAACTTTTTCCTGTAGGCATACAGGCCAATATGTTTATACCAGAAAGGTTTCAAGGGATCGACCGACGAATTTTGAATGGTATTATCCCTATACCAGGGTATGGGAGCTTTTGAGAAATACAAGGCTGAACCAGATTTATCGACCACAACCTTGGTGATATTGCGATCCATCAAATCATCGCGCGATTTAATCAAGATCCTTAACGTGACGGTCGACTCCGAAGTTCCTTCCAATAAAGGTTGTACGATAAGGTCAATATTCGCAGGAGGAATCAACGGCTCGTCGCCTTGTACATTCACAACTATCTCACATTTTCTATCGCGAATCACCTCGGCAATGCGGTCGGTCCCAGACTCATGATCCGGCGAGGTCATAACGACATTTCCGCCAAACCCATTCACAGCCTCCAGAATGCGGACGTCATCAGTAGCAACAATCACTTCCGAGACACTTTTTGCTTTATTCGCCTGTTCAAAAACCCGTTGGATCATCAGCTTGCCTTTGATCAGGGCAAGAGGTTTTCCGGGAAACCGGGAGGAAGCCCACCGTGCAGGGATAACGGCTATCACCTTTGGGTCAGCAAGCATGAACCAACCCTCTCCTTAAGCTCATCACAAGAACTTTCAAATCACACAAATTGGAATTTTTATCATCCCAGGAAACGATAACAATACTTGAAAAAAAACAGGGCTCTAACTAGAAGAAACGGGAACTCAAATGATCGGAAAGGCTTCAGGTCAGGCAGTCAGGTTATTGATAACAGAAAAAAACCGCCCAGCCTTTGTGAAAAGAAAATAACCCAAAACTCAACCGGCTTCAACCGCTAAGTGGAGAGGAAAAGCTAATTGGTTTGTAAGACGACTGGTTACTGAATCTGGTTCAATTGGGCAAGAATTTTTCCACGCACTTCAGAGGGAGGATTCTTCTTCAAGGCACCATCCAGAACTTCAACCGCACGACTGGTTTCACCATTTTTAGAATAGGTCAGACCCAACATATATCGGGAGTCATGCGCCTTGTTTCCTCTAGGGTATTCGTTTAAAACTATCTCAAACTGGAAAATCGCATCATCATACATCTCCAGAGCCACGTAATTGGCACCAATCCAGAAGGCAATATTATCCCTGAGTTTATTTGGCGGGTTGCTCAGAGCCAGGTTCTGGAACAGCAAAATGGACTCGTCATAATCTCTGCTTCGATAAGCGTTCAAAGCTTTATCATATTCCGGGGGAGTCTTGTCCGGTACCCTACGCATGCGCTTTTTGCGGACGGGTGCCTGATCTCTTTGCATTTTAATTCGGGTAATCTCTTCATTGAGACGAGCCATCTGCGCCTTCAAATCCTCAACTTCCAGTTCCAGAAAATCAGAAGAACCTGTAACCGAAGAGACGCTACCCTCCAGCCTTTCGCTGGCGGCATTGATCTTGGGTTCCAGCGTACTCAAAACCTCTTCCAGTTCCCGAACCTTGCTGATCAAGGCCTCCTGCTGGCTTTGCAGGCTTTCTACATCGTCTTTCAATTCATTTCTATCCGTGCGCTGGTCGACACTGGCAAAACCTTCCGGGTCGCCTTCAATAAAACCGTCCTCGCCTGCGTCTATATCCGAGAATCCGCTATCCTCAGCAAAAAAATCATCCTCATAGGAACCCGCTCTTTCACCCCTTCTTCCGCGATCCACGGTTCTTTCATCTTCAAAAGGAAAATCTTCCTCAAAAGCCAAGTCATCTTCATCATCCTCACCCATCCAGGGAAGATAACTGCAACCAGCAAAAGTGAACGAAAAGAAAAGCACTAAAATTAAGATGAGACGGGTAAAAATGTTGGCGGGCAGCATAACTGACTCCATCAAATTCCAAAAAGGGTATCTACCCCTTAATAATCAATGAATTATATGAGGTTGACCCGATAATGTCAACCTCATTATAAATGGTTTGCTCTGCTAAATATATTTAATATTGGGTCATGACCCTAAGTTTTTATTGTTCTTTCAGCATGTGTTCCAGTCCTGTTCACTGACACAGCTTCAGCTAAAATCTTTGTGGCTTTTTCAATTTCTGCCATGGTATTGCTCCAGCCCAAGCTGAAACGAATGGATGAATTGATTTTATCAATGGGAATACCCATTGCTGTCAGCACGGGGGAAGGAAGCCCAGACCCCGAACTGCAGGCCGATCCCGTAGAAACAGCAACTCCTGCCATATCCAGGCCAATCAGCAAGGTATCGCCTTCGACCCCTTCAAACCCAAGGTTTAAAGTGTTAGGAAGCCTGTTCTCCAAATCACCAAAAATTTCAATCCCTGCAATCAGGTTGGATGCCATTTGCAGAAATTGATCGCGCAGGGAGGAAAGGTTTGAGAATTTCCGGGAAGACAAACGTGCCAGCTCACAAGCCTTGCCAAAACCTGCTATTCCCGCCACGTTCTCCGTCCCCCCTCTTCTTTTTTTCTCCTGGCTTCCCCCGCACACAGGTGAAAACAAATCCGGGCTCCACTTCCTCAAATAGAGTGCGCCGACACCCTTGGGGCCATTCAGCTTATGCGCTGAAATAGATAACATGTCTACAGGCAAATCTTGCACCCGAAGCGGAATTTTGCCTACACTTTGTACCGCATCGGTGTGAAACAAGACCCCCTTTTTCCTGGCTATTTCCCCAGCCCTTTCAATATCCTGCAAAACACCCGTCTCACTGTTGGCGTGTTGCAAGGAAACCAACAGAGTCGTTTCTTCCAGGCAATTTTCCAATTCTTCAAAGTCAATGCGACCCAACTCATCGACCTTCAATCGGTCTACCCTGAAACCCAGGCTTTCCAATTGTCGGCATGGGTTTAAAACGGAAGGGTGTTCCACCTGACTGGTAACAATATGACCACCGGTTTTACCCAATCCCAGAGCCACTCCCAAGAGGGCGAAGTTATTCGCCTCGGTTCCTCCACTTGTAAAAACGATTTCCGAAGGAGAAACACCAAGGAGAGAAGCCACCTGTTCCCGGGCTTCATCAATAAGAACCCGGGCCGACCTGCCGATAGAGTGCACACTGGAAGGATTGCCCATCTGGTCTCGCAAAACAGAGGTGACGACATCCAGCACTTCCGGAGCCACCGGCGTGGTGGCATTATGATCCAGATAAATTTTATCCATCAACTTACCCAAAATGCAAAAATCAGATTAAACAAAATGTGTGGGTTTTAACAGGAAACGGCAAACGCTTTGTCATGCAAATCCTCTGCAATCAGGATTCGGACTGGCGCCGTTTGATATCGGAAGAATCTGTGCCAACATGGAGGTCTATCCCTTCTTTCTTCAGAACTGCCTTTAAGTGACGGATTTCTTTTTCCATTTGCGGCAACCTGTAGAGCATGCATTCGATGGTCCGCGCCACAGGATCTGGGAAAGATTCCAGACCATCATCATCTTCCATATCCGAAGAGATGCCCGAAAAAACCACCCTTCCAGGAACTCCGATAACCGTAGAATACTCGGGGACATCCTGAAGAACCACCGATCCGGAACCAATTTTCGTATTACGACCAACGTGGACCGGGCCTAAAACCTGCGCCCCGGCACCGATAACGACATTTTCAGCGATGGTGGGATGGCGTTTGGCCTTCTTGGTAGCAAGGCCTCCCAATGTCACCCCGTGGTAAATGAATACATTATCCCCCACCTCCGACGTTTCCCCAATCACCACGCCCATGCCATGATCGATAAAAAATCGATGGCCAATTTTCGCGGCCGGATGAATTTCTATACCCGTTATCCATCGGGAAAACTGCGACAAGGACCTGGCCAGGAAATTAAACCCCATACCCCATAATGCATGAGTCAGCCGATAGCTTATCAGGGCATGCACACCGGGATACAAAAGTAATACCTCGAAAAAATTCCTCGCGGCAGGATCTTTTTCCATGGCAACCCGGACATCTTCTGTAATTTGACGGAACATAGTTAGGATGTAAACTATTGTTTATTTTTATATTATATCCCACCCAGGGCCAGACGAAAAGCCCCAATTAGCTTCAGAGGGCATGTCTAGGCCTATTTAAACATGAGGGACACCAATTGAGCACGGGCATGAACCCGGAACTTGGAATATATCCTTTTAATATAGTCCTTGACGGTATGATGACTCAATCCTAACCTCTTGGCAATTTCCTTGTCGCTCAACCCATCACAAATCAGGCGGGCAACATCAGCTTCCCGGCTTGTCAACCCTGCCTCCTGCATTAAATATTTCACCTGCTCTTCGAGTTTGCCTTGAGCATCTACCTCCCCCAAATCTGATCGATCCCTTGCCGAGTCCTGAGCTTTAAAAATTTTTAAATTATCCCTGGCTCGATCGGAAAGCGTTTTCATGATGGCCATTAAGGCATCTGGACTCGAAGACAATTGGGCATGAAACTGTTCCTGCGTTATTTCCAGCAACTGGGTGGGCAATGCGGACATGACGGTAGCAGAACGGGGTTTGGAGCCAATCAGTGACATCTCTCCCAGATAATCACCTTCTTTTCTGCATACAATCTCTACCCCACTTTTAGAGACGATCAATTCTCCGGAAAGTATGACGTACATGGAACTGCCCTCTTCCCCATCTTTGAATAAGTGATCTTTCTCGGTAAAAAGGGAGACATCGAAGAATCTATTAAAAAGGTGTTACCTTTTTTTAACCCGGGTTTAACAAGTTATCAGAATCGGGAGTGGGCTGAAGCCAAAAAGTATTTTAAAAATGTATTGATGTCCCGACCAGAAGATGGTCCCTCAAAAGTCTACTTGGAGCGATGCGAAAAATTTATCCAAGCGCCCCCTCCGGAAGATTGGGACGGCGTCTTTAATCTCAGCACAAAATAAGTCTTTTCCAAGATAACAACAGGGCTCAAGATTCGGAGGATTCGGAATCCATAGACTGGTGGTATTCTTCCAGAATGGCGTCTTGGGTTTGCTGGTCTGCGGACTTGTAAATTCGAATGGTTTCAAAGTGGCGGGTCTGTTGAACGCGCAATAATTTAAGACGCATTAATTCCAAAATAGCAAGAAACGTCACGACAACCTCCTGTTTGCTGTTTAAAACTGTAAACAAGGATTCAAACGTAACGCTTTCTGAAGCATTAAGAATTTCCATGATGCGCTGAATCCGATCGGTGACCGACATTTCGGTGATTTCAATTTCGTAATCCTTTTCAAACGATTTCGTATCCAGGATTTTCTGGTAGGCCTTGAGCAAATCGAAAACCGATGCATCCACCAATTCTTTCCCTTCAGAGCTTTCCTCAATTTCAATCTGTCCACCCCGCGCAAAAACCTGTTGCCGGTCGTGCTCCTTCAATCTCAGCTCAAACGCCGCATCCCGATAGCGCTGGTACTCCCGCAGCCTGCGCATCAGTTCCGCGCGCGGGTCTTCCCCGGCTCCCGCATCAAATTCCTCATCGGTTTCAGGAACAGGCAGTAAAATTTTTGACTTGATCCGCGTCAACTCAGCAGCCATGACCAAATACTCCCCGACCAGTTCAAGGTTCAACTCCTGCAGCATTTCCAGATACTCCATATACTGGCGTGTAATTTGGGCGATGGGGATATCATAGATATCCATCTTTTGTTCTTTAATAAGATGGAGAAGCAGGTCTAAAGGGCCTTCAAAAATATCCAGCTTGCATTGATAGGTCATGGTCGGATCATCGATTCAAGGTTTCCAATACGAACAATAATAACCAGGTTTTTACTATAGAGTATGTTTTTTATAGATCACCCCAAAATGACTGCAAAAGAGCCAATGCTACCACAGGGGCCGTTTCCGCCCGAAGAATCCGAGGCCCCAGACTCACCGTCTGAAATCCGTATCCCCGGGCCTTCTCAATCTCTAGCAAACTGAACCCTCCTTCGGGTCCAGTTAAGACAGCGACAGAACGCGGTTCTCGATCCAACTTCAAATCTTTAAGGAAACTTTTTTCCTCCATTTCCCAAAAGACCAGTTTAAGATCCTGATAGTTATTTTTGTGGCAAAAAATTTCCAGGGTTTCAATTTTTTCTGCCACTTGAAGGACTCGAGTTCGACCGCATTGTTTGGAACTTTCCAATGCGATCTTCTTCCAGCGCTCGATTTTCTTTTCCGCCTGATCTGTTTTTACCACGCATCGCTCAGTGGTTAAAGCGGTGATGGAACACGCTCCCAGTTCCACGGACTTTCTTAAAATCACATCAAATTTGTTACCTTTAGTCAAAGCTTGCCCCAAATGAACCGCCAGGGGAGATTCCACATTGAGCTTTTCAGAAGCAATCACTTCTCCCCGAATCTCTTTCGCCTTAACCTCAATCAACTGAACCGTGAGCAAATTATCCGAATCACTGATAACCTGAATGGATTCTCCCACCTTCAACCTTAAAACGGTTCTGATATGGGAGACATCCGATCCGGTAAGAGTCACCCTATCATCGATAATTTGTGCTCCCGGAACAAAAAATTTATGGCTCATACTTGAGCCCAATGAATCCGCAACAAATCTTCCAGGGAAGCTAATTCAAAATCAGGGCAAATATCGGCCTGTTCTTTCCTGCGGTTCAGCCAGGCCGTCTTCATCCCAACCCTATGAGCTCCAAAAATATCTACGGAAAGGCTGTCGCCGACAAAAAGAATCTCAGAAGGTTGAAACTGAAAACGGCTTATCGCAAGTTGAAAAATGGAGGGGTGCGGCTTGCGAAATGGAACTTCTGATGAATAAATGGTGAAGTCAAAAAACTTCTTCAAACCTGAGTCCTCCAGTTCTAATTCCTTCATAAAAACCGGATTGGTGGTGTTGGAAACGATTCCCATGGAAACGCCCCACTGGTTCAATTGTTCGAGAACAGCGACCACCTCGGGGAAGATCACTCTTTCCTGATAGACCTCTTGATAATAAACTCGCAGAAGCTCCTGAAGCGGGACCTTTCCTTCCCAGGGAACTTTGAAATAAAAAAGCAGATATTGTAAAACTTCCTCATAACGGGCCTCCCGGTGGGTCGTCCGGGATAACTCGATCATCGATCTAAACAATTCCCGCGATTTTTCCAGGCATACATCAAAGTCAGGCAAGGCAATTTGTTTTGCCTGAAGACAGGCAAAAACTTTTTCAAGAGGACGCCGGTCATCCTCTTCCCCCAAGTCCACCAGAGTATGTGCCCAGTCAAAACAAATTGCTTTAAAGGGAAATTCCATTTCTCACCCGTTGTTGCTGTATTCCAGTCCGTAAAATATGAGAGATCAACATTAACAAATTAAAACCGATAATCCCTTATTAATCAATATTTAAAATGACAAATTCGAGGCAGGTTGATTCCCGGAAATTTACCGTGACAACTCCACGAAGTATGTTCTTGACCCTCAACCTCATCCACTAAATAATACCAGTACAAAGAGAATAAAGGAACTGCGGAAAAACCCATGACTCCTGAAAACATAAAAGCCCTGCCCGAAAACATTCGTTCGAATCAGGAATTGATTCAGGAAGCGATCCGCTTAGGTTGTACCAAGGCAAAAGTGATCTTAACAAAAACCATATCCATGGCCCATTGGATGAAACTGCAATGCCAATATGGTTGCTCTCATTATGGATCACTACTTACCTGTCCTCCCTACACTCCCAATGCGGAAGAAATGTCAGAAGTCCTTGTCGATTATGACAAGGCCTTGCTCATCAATGCCAGCCCGGGAACAAATGTCAGAGAAATTGTCGTCCAGTTGGAAAATCTCTTAAAGGAGAAAGGTTTTAACAAAGCTTTCGCTTTATGCGGTCAGCCTTGCGACCTGTGTGAGCCCTGCACGATTGCTACGCATTGCCAGTTCCCCGATAAAGCCCGGCCCACTATGCAGTCCTGCGGCATCGATGTGAATGAAACCATCCACAATAACGGATGGGATGACCTTGGCCCACAGACCCCCTGCGCTCCGACCCATGCTATTGGCATGGTGCTTATAGATTAAGAACCGTCTATAATACCCCCACTCAATCATCTTATTTTTAAATTCCCGTGGGTTATCGTTACGCAATCATTGGAACAGGCCGTCAGGGTCTCTCTACCGCATATGATCTGGCCCGGTTTGGCTCTGCCGAGAAAATCCTTCTCTGCGATCTCAATTTGGAAACCGCAGAGAAGGGAGCCGAAAAACTACGCACCCTGCTTTCACAAGACCTATTCCGCCCGATCCAATTGGATGCAGGAAACCCTGACCAACTCCGTCAAACATTAAAAGAAATCGACTCGGCCATCAGCGCGGTCCCCTTCACCTTCAACCTAGGAATCACTCAGGCTGCAATCGATAGCAAAACCAACCTGTGCGATCTGGGCGGACACACCGAGACTGTTCTCAAACAATTGGCTCTTGATGAAACCGTAAAATCTTCAGGCATCACCGTTGTTCCAGACTGCGGCATGGGACCGGGACTCAATATCTCCCTTGGGGTTCTGGCCATGAGCTTCGTGGAAAAGCCCGTCAACCTGTTTATCTGGGATGGCGGCCTGCCGCTCAATCCGACTCCTCCCTGGAACTATATTTCCACATTCAACATGAATGGTTTGACCAACGAATATGAGGGGCCGGCCTGGTTCATTCTGGATGGCAAGCCGACACAAGTCCCTTGCCTCAGCGAAGTGGAAGAGTTGGACTTTCCTGCCCCGTTAGGGCGTTTGGAAGCGGCGGTAACTGCAGGTGGGCTATCCACCGCTCCCTGGACATTTGCGGACAAACTTCAGCGCCTGGAAAACAAAACCTTGCGCTTCCCAGGCCACTGGCAAACATTTTGAGCCTTCCAGCAACTGGGTTTATTTGAGCAAAATCCTGTCACGCTCAAAGCAGAAAACTTTATTCCCAGAGAAATTTTTCACGCTCTGCTACAACCTAAAATCTCCAGCGACCTTGTCCGCGATATCTGCGTCATCCGGGCGCGATGCGAGGGAGAAACCGATGGGAAAAAAGCCATCTGCACTCTGGACCTTTGTGAGACCTACGATGCCAGTTTCACCGCCATGGAAAAATTTACCGGTTGGCACGCCAGCATGGTCACCATTCTTTCTGCCCAAAAAAAACTGCCAGAAGGGGCCGTTCCTATCGAAACTGCCTTATCCGCTGAGTTATTGATAGAAGAGGCCAAAAAAAGAGACTGGGCTATAAAAAATAACACTCTACAGGAAGCATAAACAGGCTAAAAAAAATATTTGTCCAAACCACTATCTTTAGGTTTACAAGTAATGAAAATTATAATACTATCCTAAGTAATACCCCTTAGGTATTAAGGAGAGAGTTTATGGATACCATTCGTTCTCAAATGACCACACCGGAGTATTTATTCTGAAGCCACTGCCCAGGAAGCCGCTCAGTTAATGAAAGAAAAGGAAATCGGTTCCCTGCTCGTCGAGGGTTGCCAAGGTTATGTCGGTATTCTGGCAGAGCGCGACTTGGTATACAGATTGGTCCGTGAAGGCTTGGATCCGAAGACCACCACTCTCTCTTCAATCATGGAAGAGTCCATTCTATCCATTGACCAGGATGCATCCACCTCCGACGCATCTTTCCTGATGAAGGAATACAATATTAGCCATCTCACCGTGACGGCAGATGATAAAATCGCAGGAATTCTTTCCCTTAGAGATTTAGCCTACCAGAAGCAACCTGTTTAATGTTTTAACGGTTTCCCGAAGGCCAGGACTGCACTCTACCCCGACCCGCAAGACCATCCAATTCCTGAAGTTCTTTACCGCTAATCCCTAAAAAATAAAGGATTAATTTTAAGTCGGACTGATTAATACTGGCCCGTGCCTGACGTTGCACAATGGGCTTGGCGTTGAATGCGATTCCCAGTCCAGCCCGTGCCAGCATTTTAATATCGTTGGCACCATCCCCCACAGCAACCACTTGGCGCAGGGAGAATCCTTCCTTTTTCGCCAGAGAAACCAAGGTTTTTTCCTTGGCCTCGGCATCGATGATTTGCCCCTCCAGTTCCCCAGAAACTTTACCATTTTCTATCTTCAACTGGTTGGCGATGCCATAATCCAAGTTATAGCTATCGCGAATCTTGTCGATAAAAAACTGGAACCCCCCACTGACCAGGGCAATTTTATAACCCAGGTACTTCAAAATATTGACCAAGGATTCCGCCCCCGGTGTCAGGGGTAAAGAATTGGACAATTGGTGCAAGCTCTCTATCGGAAGACCTTTTAAAAGTTTCACCCTTTTCAATAAAGCCGATTTGAAATCGATTTCTCCATTCACTGCCTGAACGGTAATTGCCGCTATTTCCTTCCCTACCCCCGCAAGCTTTCCCAGTTCATCAATGACTTCACATTGCAGGAAGGTCATATCGGCATCCAGCACAATCAATCTTTTGTTGCGCCGGAAATAAGTCTCCTCCTGCACAGCAATGTCGACCCCATAATTTTCCTTGAACTTCACCAGAGCGTTCAACACTTCCTCCGATGAGTGGGCCTCGCGGGTTCCGATAACAAACTCCAAGGCGTGGACATCCCCCGAATCCAATTGTTCAATACGCAAAATGTTAATATCGAGTTCGGCAAATATCCGGGTGATTTCCAGGAATCCGGAGGATGGCATGGAGTCACAGAGCAGGGTCACCACCGAACGGTGACCATAGGCAGCATCCGGCCGAGTCGCCGTTTCCCAAGGATAGACGGTAGCTTTGAAATTCATTTTCTCCGCATAGACAGATAATGCCTCACGAAGCGGCAAAACGCGGCTCTCATCACAACCATCAAGTAGAATGGAAAGATTGAGCAGTCCATTGAAGACAAATTGCTTGATATCTACCACATTCCAACCGGCCTGAACAATGAACTCCAGGGATTCAGCTAGAATTCCAGGCCGGTCCTGCGCTGAAATATGAATGTGTAATTGGCTGGAAGGAGACATGAGTCAGACTTGCGGCTTGTAACGCCACCCTTCCCTTTTTTTGCAGGTCCAGACTTCATGAACTTGAAAGGTAGCCAGATTCACCAACGTTTCAGAGTTGAACAAATAAATAATTCCCTCTCCATCAATGGAGTTCCCTTTTAAATGCAAGCGCTTGAGTTTACCCAGATGCTTGGCGTTGGCGAGGAATTTCAAACCTTCATCGCTGACGCTGTTCTGATTGAGATTCAAATACTGGACGTTTTCCAAAAATTCGCATTCGACCAGACCCTGAACTCCCTCATCCCCCAAGTTGTTATCATCCAAGTCCAGCCAACTGACTTCCTGCATTCTCGGCGTCTGCCACAATAACCGCGCCTCTTCAGCGCTAAGCCCCTTACCGCTCAGCATCAGTTGATTGCCGCGTAAGCGACCCTCAAAAATCTCATCAACACTCTTAAATCTGCAATTCTCGTTCATCATTCTTCCTTAATTAAAGCTATGGGTGTTTTCTATATCATGAAGCACACAGCCTGCCAATTCATTTTTTGCGGAGTGCCTCCGCCTGCAAATTGCAATGTCTTTATTTTGCCGGCAAACGTCCTTTTAGCTCAAAGAGCTATTGCTCACTGGCCCTACGCCTGGTAGGAATATATTTTCGATCCTTTAAAGGTTTTGGCAGGTATTCCTGCTCTACAATGGCGTCTGGGTAATTATGTGGATATTTATAGTCCACGCCATATCCATATTTGGATTTGGCGTCTTTATAATGCGTGTCTTTCAAATGATCCGGAACGGGATAAGACAATCCCTTTTTATGGATATCGTCCAAAGCCTGATCGATAGCCACAATCGCCGAGTTATCCTTGGGCGCCCGAGCCACATAGATCACCGCCTGGGCAAGGGGAATACGGGCTTCAGGAAACCCCAGTTTTTCCACCGCCGTCGCAACCGCTTGCACCAGTATAAAGGCTTGCGGGTCTGCATTGCCCACATCCTCGGCTGCCGTAACCAGCAGTCGCCGCACAATGAAACGCGGGTCTTCCCCACCCGCAATCATTTTTGCCAACCAATATAACGCCGCATCGGCATCGGAACCACGCAGACTTTTCTGGAATGCGGATGCATGGTCGTAGTGCTCGGTGCCTTTTTTATCGTAGAGGGTGGCGTCCTGTTGAATGATCCCCTCAACAATTTTTAAATTGACCTGCTTTTTTTCTCGCTTGGCGACCACATCATGCGCCGCCTCCAGCACATTAAGAGCACGGTGGGCGTCACCATTGGCATGGCTGACCATCATATCCATCGCCTCTGCAGAAATTTCAAGTCCGGATTCCCCCAATCCTTTTTCTTTGTCCGCCAAAGCCTGCTCCAGAATATCTCTGATCTGTTCGCGCTCTAAAGGTTCCAGGCGAAAAGTCTGGCATCGCGAACGAAGTGCCGGAATCACCTCAAAGGAAGGGTTTTCCGTGGTACTTCCGATCAGGCGAACCGTTCCATTCTCGATATGAGGCAGAACGGCATCCTGCTGGGCCTTGTTGAACCGGTGAATTTCATCGATGAACAATACCGTTCCCATTTGCCTGGACTTCCAGGTTTGACGGGCACCTTCAATGATCTTGCGGATATCGGCCACCCCAGCATTCACCGCGCTGATCTCATGAAACTCACTCTCGGTCAACCGCGCCGCAATCCGTGCCAAGGTTGTTTTACCCGTACCCGGCGGCCCCCATAAGATGAAGGACAACTTTGAACCAGACTCCATCAAATCTCTCAATGGCAGACCTTCCCCAACCAAATGTTCCTGCCCGGCAAACCTTTCCCAGCTTTCAGGACGAAGGCGGTCCGCCAGAGGCGGGACGGGCATTTCATAATCCTGGAACAATTCCATGACCACTCTTTAAATTAAAAATCCCTGGCGTTTAGGGAACGGATTCCCAACCGCAATGGGATGTGGGCGATGGCCCAGGTGAGAATAAAAATCAGTGCGTAACAAACAGGAACTTCCAACCCACCGATGGACTTAAATAGAAACTTCGCGTTCAAATGGACATAAAGCGGACGGGCCCCCAACATTAACATCAAGCCGATATAACTCAATGCTAAAATCATAAACAACACGCCGCCGGCGCTGGACGAAATTTCCGAAATATTTTCATGGTCAAATTTGGGGTACAGAGTGCCGAGTCCCAACCCCAGGCTGGTCAACCCCAAAGTTAACAGAAACACTCCTATAATAGAAAGCCTCATCACATAGGCATCCACCTCCAGCAACTGGTTCGACACCACAACCAGCAATTCTGCAATGAATAAAAGGGGCGGGAAAAACATCCAGAACTTGCCGGCCAAAAATTTCTGCATGGTCACCGGTAGGGTATAAATCAACCAGAAACATTTGCCTTCCACACTAGCTGACGTGAACACGAATCGGGATATCAGGGCCGCCATGACAAACCCAACCAAACCAATATTCAAAAGCGAAACCACATCCCGCAAAACTTTGTTATCCAAAGGAAGATGCATGATATTAAAAATATAAACACACACCAGAGCGAATAATATAAAGAGTTGGGACCATTGCTCGGGATCGCGAACAAAAATTTTAATATCCTTACTCAACAAAGCCCTGGCAGGGGCAGACAGGGGCAGACGTTGAATGAAGCTTTTTCTTTTAGCCGCCAGATCGCCTCCCTCCAAAGGACTGCTACGGACTTCCTGAACCAGGCACCACCCCTCAAAATAGATGCGCGAACCCACCCACAAAAGCAAAGCGAATAATCCACCCGTCATCCCCCACAAGGCTAAAGTCTGCTTGAATGGCATTTCTCTTTGTCCCTCGACCCAGCCTGCAAGTCCTCGGGTTATCCAGTTGCTAGGAAGAAATGGGTGATCGGGAGCCTTGAGGCTAGCAACAAATGCCATGATCTGTTCATCCGAGACATCCTGACCAAAAAATTTATCCTGCGATAAAAATCGTAAATACACCACCACTCCTACCAGAAAAAACAAACCCAGAAACGTCAATATCTGATGCGTTTTGTGAGTGGGATAAAATTTCATCAGCACCATAATGCCCAAAACAGCGAGCAGACAGGGAATGGCTATGAAAGGAAGCAGGTTGCAGACCAGATACAGGTAATAGTCCCACGAAACTTTAAAGTACGAACCATATGCGGTGAACATGGGCAGGGAGAATAATAAAACCATCCAGGAACTGTTTGTCAGACATTGGAAGTAACGGGCCGTGACCACCGACTGGATGGAAATCGGCAAGGAATGGAGCATTTCCAGATCACGGGATAAGTAGTAGACGGAGAGGGAAACGATCAGACTGGAAAATAAAACCATCACAAACAAAGTGATGAACACCAGGTTGACCAGTTGCACGATCAACTCATCGCCCAGCCTGAAAGGCAACCCATCCAGATAGCGGATCACCCGGTGAAAAAACCAGTAATCGCCGATCACAAACAGCGTCCCCAACGTCAAAATAGAAAGTGGGCGCACGACCTTTTTCATTCCAAAACATTTAAAACTGTTAGCAAGAGCTTTCAGCCTGTACTTTAAAAGAAGGCTGCTCCCCATCATGGCCTGTCTCCGTGCAATTGCCGAATCCATTCCAACACGGCATAGTCCATCCACCGCCGGTCACCATGAGGAGTGACATGTCTGGCGATATATCCCATATGGCCACCGCTATCCGGTTTACATAACGTCACCTTTTCACTCATCACAACCTGATCAAACAAATTACCGGGGACAAAGGGATCGTCCTTAGCAGACAAAATGGCAGTGGGGGTTTTGATTCCCTTTAAATAATTCCGGGAGCTGGATCGGTCATAATAATCATCGACATCTTTGAATCCACCCGCAGGAGCTGTATAGGTGACATCGAAATCCCAAATCGTTTTCAAGTTTTTGAGCGGACTCAAAGCAGAGGGAAACTGTTTGACCAGAGCCGCAGCCTGATTACGAATCAATTTCATATAATACTGGTTGAATAGCGCACAACTCCATTTTCTCGATATGATGGCGCTTGCAACCCTCAAGTCAACAGGCGGATTTATGGCGAGAGCCCCTAAAATATTTTCTGAAATCTTTCGCCCTTCCCCAAGATACTTTAGAAGGACATTGCCGCTCAAAGAAAAACCGACGGGCACCAGGGACTTTTCCGGACAGCGTTGAAGCACAAATTCGATCATTTTTTCCAGATCATCGCTGGAGCCCCCATGCCACATCCGCGGACTCAACCCCATACCCGGCCCACAACCGGGTTGATTGATCAGGAACACCCCATAACCCCGCATCCAGAGTTTGGTGGAAATCCGTTTCATATAACTGGACTCGGAACACCCCCCCATGCCATGCGCCAGCAAAACAATAGGTAGGGTTTCATCTTTGGCCTCAATTTCGTACAGGATAGCCCTGCCCTGTCCATCCAAGTGCAATTCATGCTGGATTCGAGCAGGCTGGGGCAACACCTTGTCCCTGAGTTGGGACCCAGCTATGGTCTGGGCAACGCCTCCCTGTACTCCCCAATGCGCTTCAAATGGTTCCATAAACTGATTGAATTTCAAGCTCACTGCCTTTCAAAATTAAGGGCACTCAAATGCAACTCGATGGAATTTTTAAACCCCTGCGAGTATCTAACAGAGGCATCAGGGCCATTGAAAACCCTAAGTTGACACCCCACTTAACTATTGTTACATTGCAAGATTCAACTTTTATGACATATTAGCAAAGTGAAAACTATTAAATCCCCTAAAAAATCCAACCTGGGTTTCATGGTTGTCGGCTTGATCCTTTTACTGGCCTGTCCGGCGGTTTTTGCAGCTCCCAATAAGGAAGCGGATACCCTCTATCAAAAAGCGCTGAAACTGAGCCAACAAAAGAAATGGCATCAAGCCCTAGCTGAATTCGAAAAAGCTTCCGAACTTGCGCCGCAGGATAGTCTGATTCACGCAAACCTTGGCGTTGCCTTCAGTCAGACGGGAATGCACAAGGACGCCCTGCTCTCTTTTGAAAAAGCATTGCGACTGGGGTACGACTCTCCCGGCCTGCGCTACAACCGAGGTGTTTCCTTTGCCCGTGTTAAATTGCTCGATGAAGCCATCGAAGAACTGGAAAAAGCCCTGAGCATGGACCGCAGAATGGTGAAAGCGGAATATGACCTTGGGGTTTTATACAATTTGCAGGGAAAACGCGAGAAAGCTCTGGAAAAAGTTGACACTTTGTTCAAGCGAAACAACAAGCTTGCAAAAAAACTGTTCGACCAGATTGGCTCCTCTTACACCGTCGTTAATGTAGACAATGGAGGAACATTAAAAGGCCGTGTCACACTTTCCGGCCAGGTTCCCAGAGTCCGCTCCTTCCACTTGATCCACGCCCCGAACATCGAGTTCTGCGCGAGGATATCCGATGGCAGAGGTCACCGCCTATTGTTCGACTTCACCGTTTCAAAAAGCCGGGGACTGAAAGATACCGTCATCCATCTGGCGAAGGTTGAAAAAGGAAAACCGTTTTCGCCCAAGATGCAAACATTTCTCATCGAACGTTGTCGAGCCAACAAATATGTCATCGGCGCGAAAAACGGTGAAAACATAATGGTGGAAAACACAGACCCCATCCAGCATGAAATCGCCATCTATGAAATCCGCAATATTTATTCAGATCAGACCAGCAACCGGCCAGTACCGCCTAAATCCAGCCAGGTTCGCAGTATCTTTGCACGCAAAGACGCGGAAAACTTCATCATAAAATGCAATCTCCATCCGTTCCTTCAGACGCATGCGTATCTGGTACAAAACCCCTATTACACCGTGTCCGATTCAGAAGGCATCTTCAGCATCGAGAACATTCCACCCGGCACCTATGAGGTGGTCGCCTGGCATCCTTTTATTGCAGCACAAAGAGGGACCATCACCATTCCCGAAAAGGGTGAAGCCAGTTTGGATTTCGATTTTAAAGGGGAAGATGAAAAAAGGAAGCTCTATCAGGACGATATTGAAGGCTATCGCTTCAACACCTGGTTCGATAGCAAAGAAAAATTTTATGGCGGAAAAAGAGTTGATGACCCGGTAGAAGAGTTACAGGCCTTTTGTGATGATGACCATCTTTGCTGACCATTTATAAAATCAGACAATCGCAATAACCCGCTAGTTAGTCTTTCGCACCACAACCGCATCCAGTTGATAATCACTTCGCGCCAGGTGGGCCGCTTCCTGCGCTTTCTGCTCATCCACATACCTGCCCAGAAAAACCCGGTGCCAGGTTCCGCCATGATCGACAAGTTCTGTTTGCATTAAAAACGCGTCGAATCCGTTTTCCTGCAGGTGTATTTTCAAAGCTCCCGCGCGCGCTTCATCCCGGAACGAACTCACTTGAACGGCATAGCGAGGTGGCTCTTTAATTTCAGGGATGACGCTTGTTGTGCTTTTCGGGTTCTGTTTAATTTCAGGTTTTGCGACAGGTTCTAATTTCGCCGTTTTTTCTGCAGGAGGCGTGGACGCTTTTATTCTGGCAGGAACCACTGCACTTTTCTCAGGTGAAAGCACGGTCGGCATCAGCCTACCCTTGAGGTCCACATACTGGGTCATTGTCGGATCATTCAAAGTCTTGAAAAACGTATAATCCAGTTTAGGAGAAATAGGCTCTTCAACTTTTTTACGAATGAACTCAGGCTTAATGGCCCTTAGTTTTTTAGGAGATACCGCATTCCACAGGAATTCACTGATGGTCCCCGAAAAATGCAACCCCGCCGCAAAAGCCATCCCAAGAATTAATACAAAGAGAAGTCTCATAAACAAATTGATTTAGAGAGTAAAACCTCTTTAAGCCGAGCTAAATTTTTGCCTGCCTACGAACGCTATTGCAACAGCCTCCCACGCCTAGTGGCGGAGTACCTCCGCTGGTAATGAGTGATGGCTTTTTACCGCTAGCAACGACTCTCCCTCCTAGCTTAACGAGTTCTTGCTCATTGGCCCCACGCCTAGTGGCGGAGTACCTCCGCTGGTAATGAGTGGTGGCTTTTTACCGCTAGCAACGACTCTCCCTCCTAGCTTAACGAGTTCTTGCTCATTGGCCCCATGCCTAGTGGCGGAGTACCTCCGCTGGTAATGAGTGATGGCTTTTTACCGCTAGCAACGACTCTCCTAGCTTAACGAGTTCTTGCTCATTGGCCCCACGCCTAGTGGTCACATTTTTTCAGGAGACGAGATACCCATCAATTCGAAACCATTACGAATGGTGGTTCTCAAAGCGTCCAGCAAAAATAATCGCGCCAGCGTGAGCGACTTATCATCAGAGATGACCCGATGCCTGCTGTAATAACCATGAAACCGGGAAACCAGATCGTGCAGGTAATGAGAAATCCGATGCACCTCCAACGCCCGGGCGCTTTTTTCCACCACTTCAGGGAAAGCCAGGATCGCCCGGATAATCGCGAACTCCTCCTCTTCTACCAGAGGGGAAAGATCCACGTCGGCAGACCTGTTCCATGCCACGCCTTTTTCTTCGGCGGTGCGGAAGATACTGCAGATTCGGGCATGTGCATATTGAATATAAAAAACCGGATTATCCGGGGTTTCCTTTTTAGCCAACTCCAGATCAAAATCCAGATGCGTGTCGGAACTGCGCATCAGAAAATAATAACGTGCCGCATCGACCCCAACCTCCTTCACTACATCCGCCAGTGTTTCAAATTCACCGGACCGGGTGGACATGGACACTTTTTCGCCCGTCCGCAATAGACTGACAAACTGAACCAAAAGAATCTTGAAGATATTTTTGTCATAACCCATAGCTTCCAAAACCGCCGCCATGCGCGGCACATAACCGTGATGATCGGCGCCCATCAGGTTGATGAGTTTTTTAAAACCTCGGTTGATCTTGTTCTGATGATAGGCGATGTCTGAGCAGAAATAGGTTCGCTCTCCGGTCTGTTTGACAATGACCCGATCCTTATCATCATCGAATGCCGAAGACTTCAGCCAGACAGCCCCGTCTTTTTCATAAACATGGCCCTCGCCATCCAACCAGTCAACGGCCTTCTCTATCGATTTATCTTCATAAAGCGATTGCTCACTGAACCAGTTGTCAAAAGTCACGCGGAATTCAGAAAGGTCTTTTTCAATACCTTTAAGAATATTATCCTTCGCGAATTTTCTGAAAAAAGGAATGCACTCTTCCTCAGGCTTGTTTAAAAACTCCTTCCCCTCTTGGTCAACGATTTCGCCAACGATATCTTTAATATATTCCCCTCGATAATGGTCTTCGGGAAACTCAATGGCCTCACCCAGCAGTTCCCGATACCGGAGCCAGGTGGACCGGCCGAGGAGGTTCATCTGGTTACCCACATCATTGATGTAGTATTCAGCACTCAAATCATATCCGGCTTTTTTCAAAATCCTTGCCAGCGCATCACCAACGGCAGCCCCCCTCCCATGCCCAACATGTAAAGGACCCGTGGGATTCGCGCTGACAAACTCGATCAAAACTTTGGTGCCCTGCCCGAAATCAGACCTGCCAAAGTCTTCTCCCTGCGACACAGCATTTCTGAGCCGTTCCAGGAAAAACTCCTGAGACATTTTAATATTGATGAATCCCGGCCCGGCGATTTCTGCCTGGCTCAATTCACCATTTTTAAGGTAACGGGTAACACTCTCGGCAATCACTTTCGGATTCTTGCGCTCACTCCGTGCCAGCGTCATGGCAACATTGGTTGAAAAGTCTCCCAGTGTTTCGTCCTTGGGCTTTTCCACCACAATTTCAGGAAACGGGGAAAGCTCCAGCTCTCCGGCCTGCCGGGCTTTTTCCAAGGCATCATGAATAATTTTTTTAATTGCGGTTTTCATTCAGGCTTTATCTTAAAAATTATGATGAATAATAGTGACCGGGAAAACAGGGGTCAGATACCAGGCAGGCAACAGGGTCAATCTTTCCGGCTACGGACAGCTTCCACTTCTTTTTCCATTTCTTCTTCCAGAGTTTTCTTATCCGTTCGAAATTGTTCCTCTAGTTCTGCTTTTCTGGCTCCAATTTCTTCAGGGGGAACCCGATCTGGCAATTTGCGGATTTTATCATTGGAGGTCACATCCCGGTCGGCAATCCTCGCGGCATATTCTTTTCTGATCTCGGCAATCCCCTGTTTTTGTTTTTTGGTCAGCTTTTTCTGATTTTTCAACTCTGGAGCCAGCTTGTCAGAGCGTTCCAGGCTCAATTCCCAAGCGCTTTTTAATCCCGACATACCTATCCTCAAAAAAAGTTTAACTGCTTAATTATAAAGGAATTATTAAACAGACTCAATAGACATATCGAGAAACATACTTAGGTTAATAATAAATATTATTGAGACATTGGAGGATTTTAGGACTATATTATTGGTTGGTGTATCTGACATGGATTTAAAATGAATATCACCAGAAAAAACAAGTTGTTGCTTGCCATATTCGCACTCGTTATATGTGTGTTGTCGGCAAACCTCTCTTCAGCGTCTATGCACCATATGGATGATTCTGACTGCATGATGCAAATGACCTGCAACCACTGTTTTATCTCTGCCGTAGTCCAATCTCAAGATTTTAAATACTCTGATGCAACCAACGCTCAATTCTCGGAGACCCCATTTCTATCCGAAATCTGTCGACAAGCCCCACTCCCCCCACCTCCAAAAATTTAATTCATTCCCTTAAAATCCAAAAGTTCCTTCAACGCCATGGCAGCGTTGCGCCAACCAATGCCATTTTTCTGTATTTGAAATCCGGCCTTTTGCCTTGATCGCATTGCGCATCACATTGAAGCTTATTTAAGGAATATAGCTCTATGAAAAAACCAGCAAATGTTTCATTAATTCTATTTTTACTGTTCTGGATTCCTACAGCATCCTGTCTCGCCAGCATTGTCGAATATAATCTTGATATCGGCTATAAGACGGTGAATATCACTGGCAAAGATGTAAAAGCCATGGCTTTAAATGATTCTATCCCCGGACCTACACTACGCTTTCGTGAAGGAGATATAGCTCGAATCCGTTTCAAAAACAGTATGGATGTAGCAACATCGGTTCATTGGCATGGGATTCTTTTACCTTACCGTCAGGACGGTGTCCCTTATGTAAGCAATCCCCCCATTGAGCCAGGAGAGACGAAAAAATTCGAGTTTACCATTAGACAGTCAGGTACCTATTGGTTTCATTCCCATACAGGCTTGCAAGAACAACGTGGTGTCTATGGATCTATCGTAATCACCCCAAAAGAGGGAGAACGAGTTTCATCAGACCAAGACAAGGTTATAGTTTTATCTGATTGGACCGATGAAAACCCGGATGAGATCTTGCGCGCTTTAAAAAGTGGCAGTGACTATTACAGCTTACAAAAAGGCACCATGCAAAGCCTGTTGGGGGCGGCGAAAGAAGGTGCCTTATTGGATGTATTTAAGCGCAGCCAAATGCGTATGCCCCCTATGGATATTTCCGATGTCGCCTATGGCGCCTTTCTAGCTAATGGGAAAGAAGAAACAACGATACCAGCCAAACCTGGCGAAAAGTTACGCCTGCGTTTTATCAATTCTGCTACGGCCACTTATTTCTATCTTCAGTTTGCAGGAGGTCCGGTTCAAATCGTTTCAGCGGATGGGAAAGATGTTCAGCCGGTGAACGCAGATCGTTTTCTCATGGCTATTGCTGAAACCTATGATCTTATCGTAGCGGTTCCTGAAAATGGCTCGTATGAATTCCGAGCCACAGCTCAGGATGGCTCCGGACACACATCCATATTTATCGGCAGTGGAAAACGCGTCTTTGCTCCCGATGTACCTGAGCCCAATCTTTATAAGATGAAAATGTCCATGGGTCATGATGGTGGGATGAAAATGAAGAGCATGGGTTCAAAGAAAAAAATTCCTGCAGACCAAAGTAAAATGGAAATGAAGGGTATGCATTCAAAGATGAAAATGCCAATGGGTAACAGTATGGATAAAGTGATGGACATGGCTTCAATGAATGCTGGTGATGAGCGTCCATTGTCCCCATACAAAAAACTGCGCTCTGTTGGAAAATCAACATTACCCAAGAAAAATCCAACACGAGAAGTAGTACTAACTCTAACAGGAGATATGGAGCGCTATATATGGTCCATAAATGGAGAAATCATGTCCGCTGAAAATATGTTACGAATTCGCCACGGTGAGAATGTGCGATTTGTACTTGTTAACAAAACGATGATGCATCACCCGATGCATCTGCATGGACATTTCTTTAGGGTGATCAATGGGCAGGGAGACTACTCGCCTCTCAAGCACACCGTGGACGTTCCCCCTTTAGCCACACAAATCACCGAGTTTGAGGCCGATGAATACAATGACTGGTTCTTCCATTGCCATATCCTCTACCACGCAAAAGCCGGGATGGCGCGTGTGGTCAGCTATGAAGACAAAAAATTGGACATGGATATCAAAAAAATCCGCCATAAACTCTATAAGGATTCGTGGTATCCCACAATCATAGGAACGGCCCAGTCTCACATGACGGATGGCGTCGCGGTTTTTAGCAACTCCAAAAACATTCTAAGCACAACATGGCAAGTCGGTTGGCAACGGGTTGATCAAACAGATTATGATGTAGAATTGGCCTATGACCGCTATTTCAACCGGTTTTTTAATTTATTTGCCGGGGTAAACCTTACCAACGATTATGAACGGGGTATTTTAGGAATACGATATCTTCTTCCATTTAATATTGAAAGCACTTTACGGTTAGATAGCGAGGGAGAGCTTCGCATAGAGCTGGCTCAAGAATTTCAGTTAACCAATCGCTTTGGGATTTTTGGCGATATAGAATATGACAGCGAATCCAAGGAGGAGTGGTTGCTGGGCGGAAAATACGCTCTGTCAAAAAATATTGCTCTGACTGGCCAGTACCATTCAGATTTTGGCGTGGGCGCCGGGCTGGAATTCCGCTACTAAAGTCGGCTCCTGGCCGTTCCAGCAAAATAATTCTTATGGTTTGTTTTATTTATGCCCGTTTGCTATTCTGGGCCTTGATATGGAAACACCAAAACGAGAGCCTCTTTTAAGGGAATTAAAAAATTATCTCGCCCATTTGAAAGACGTGGGATATACAGAAATTCCATGCGAGGCAGAATTATTTGCAAATGTCCAACAACAGGCAGCCCAACCCTCTCTATCACTCGATGAAATGGCTAATAATAAATCCCTTACCGTAGTGCAAAAAGAGCTGGGCGACTGCACCCGGTGCAAACTTTCAGAAGGAAGAAAGAATATCGTCTTCGGCTCGGGAAATCCCAAAGCCGATCTTGTTTTCGTCGGAGAAGGACCGGGTGCCGATGAGGACGAACAAGGACTCACTTTCGTAGGCCGGGCAGGAAAAAAGCTGACAGAAATTATTGAAAAGGGTATGGGACTGGATCGGGAAAAGGACACCTATATCTGCAATATCGTCAAATGCCGACCACCGGGCAACCGGGATCCTGAAGCGGAGGAAATTGCCGCCTGCAATCCCTTCCTGATCCAGCAATTAAAAGCCATCAAACCCAAAGTCATTGTCGCGCTGGGCAAACCTGCATCCTCAACACTTTTGGGAAGGACCGTGTTCATCACCAAAGAGCGCGGCACCTGGCATGAGTATGCAGGCATCAAGTTAATGCTCACTCTCCACCCGTCCTATCTGATTCGGTTTTATACTCTGGAAAACCGCAGGGCCGTCCATGAGGACATGAAAAAAGTGTTGAAGGAGTTGAAGAAATGAAGTCGGCACAGGAAAGCCTGAGTCGGCTCAAAAAAATATTGAGCAGGTCATTTTTGGAAAAAGCGAAACCATTGACCTTGCCATCATCTGCCTTCTTGCCAAAGGCTACCTGCTCATTGAAGACGTTCCCGGTGTCGGCAAAACCTCTCTGGCCCATTGTCTGGCCAACTCGCTGCAACTCGATTTCAAACGTATCTAATTCACCAACGATCTTTTACCGGCAGATATCACCGGTGTTTCCATTTACGGCCAAGAGGACAAACGTTTCCATTTTCAAAAGGGTCCGCTGTTCGCGAATATAGTGCTGGCCGACGAAATCAATCGTTCGACACCGCGCACCCAAAGCGCTTTGCTGGGAGCGATGAACGAAAAACAGATTTCTGCCGACAACAACACCTATATCCTTGAAGAACCTTTTATGGTGATCGCAACCCAGAACCTGATAGAAAGCCAGGGTGCCTATCCCCTGCCGGAATCGCAGTTAGACCGCTTCATGTTCCATATGTCCATGGGTTATCCTTCCCCAGATGATGAACGGCGCCTGTTACAGGAACCTCGACTCAGCCCGGCAAGGGATTGGGCTTCATCGTGATTTTGATTGGGGTGGGACTCGGGGCGATCAACACCGGCAACAATCTTTCATATTTGATTCTGGCCATGTGTTGCAGTTTCATCGTCGTCTCCGGGATTTTGTCCAAAATGAGCTTGAAAAAACTCAGCGTTGAATGCGAGGCACCCGCTTATCTTTATGCACAGGAACCCGGCTCTCTGAAGCTCCGCAATCACAAAAATTGGGAACCCTCCTATTCCATTCGCGTTAAAGCAGCTCAATCCCGTCAACTCTTCTCTCCGGAACCGAGAGCTTTGCATAACCCCGACCCCTGCGGGGCATGAAGTTTAAGGAAATACCCGTGCCGGGCATGAAGACTAATGTTGGGGATATTACAAATATCACGTCTTCGTCACGTTGTTCCTCAGAATGACAAAACAGCCTTTTATTGTCATGCTGAGCTAGTGATATTCGACCTTTGCCTTCTTGCCCCGTAGGGGTATCTCGAAGCATCTCGCTTTTCTGCTTTATCGACTTACACAAAGCTTGATCTTCCCCTGTTTTAGTGGACAGTTAGTTAAGAGGCATAGGCCTGTTTCTCGAATTCGGCAGGGCTGAGATAGCCGAGATATTAGTGACGGCGTTGCCGATTATAAAACACTTCGATATATTCAAAAATATCCTTCTTTGCTTGCTGACGGGTTTTGTAGTTCCGGTTATGAATGAGTTCCACTTTGAGAGTATGGAAAAAACTCTCCGCCACGGCGTTATCCCAGCAATCGCCCTTCCGGCTCATACTGCACTCTATCCCATGAACATTGAGCAAGGCTTGAAAATCGTTGCAGGCATATTGAACCCCCCGGTCAGAATGGTGAATCAATCCCGGTTTCATGCCGCCGTTCTTCATTGCCATATTTAAAGCTCTCATTACCAACCAACGGGTTATCCAACGATCCATGGCCCAACCAATAACTTTACGGTGGAATAAATCCAGCGTCACCACAAGGTATAACCAGCCCTCTTGAGTCGGGATATAGGTGATATCCGAAACCCAGCATTGACCGGGCTCAGCAACATTAAACCGCCGTTGCAGTTTGTTTTTTGCCACCGGGTGATTATGTTTGGAATCGGTTGTCACCCTGAACTTTCTTTTGTGCTTGGCAACGATTCCATGCTCGCGCATAAGACAGGCAATACGATGCCTGCCAATGGCATATCCCTTGTCTTTCAAGTCCTCATGAATTCTGGGACTGCCATAAGTCTGGCGACTCTTCTTATAAACGGTTTTGATCTCATCAACCCATCGCTGCTTCTCACGGCTCCTCAGGCTCTCGGGGCGGCTCAGCCAGGCATAGAACCCACTTCGTCCCACTTCCAGAACCCGGCACATCGGGCTTACCGGAAATGCTTCTCGATGATCCCGTATAAACCGATATCTCATTGGGAACCCTTCGAGTACCCCTTCGGGGCATGAAGACAAATGAAGAGGACATCACAAAGATAACTGCCGCCTTTTTTAATATGTCCCGCTCCATACGAAGGCGAGCGTTTTCTCGCCGCAACTGCTGCAACTCATCTCCCGGCTTAAGCTGTCCTTTGCCGGGAAACGCATTCCCCTGATCCTCCTCATACTCCTGTTTCCAGCGACCCAGAAGGGCAGAACGGATTCCCAGATCCCGGGACACCCGGGCAATGCTATCGCCTACTTCAATAACCAATCGAACCGCTTCTAACTTGAATTCTTTACTGAAACTCCTGCGTTTGGTTCCCATAAAAACACCTCCAAAAGTGTATTATCCACACTTTTCGATGTGTCCACCAATTCAGGGGAAGATCAGGGATTAGGGGAGGGTTGGATTATGAATTCCGTAAAAATAATCCACACCCCTCCGCGGCTACGCCTTGCCTCCCCTCATGAGAGGGGAGGATCAATTCATGCCCCGCCAGGCTACCCCAATGCCTATACAGAAATCGTTTTAAGGACCCACCTTCCCGATTCCGGTACGAAGGGGAAAAATGTGAGCAGTCGCAATCACATCATCGTTTTATCAACAGATATCGTGATTGCCTTGCCCGGCGGATTTGGCACCCGCTCCGAAATTGAACTGGCGCTGGAATATGAAAAACGATTCATCCTGTTCAGTCCCAGCGGGGAATGGAAAGAGTTTGAACGACGGGCCGAAACAGCAACCACCCTGCAAGGGGTTTTGCAAAAGTTAATGCAAGCATTAGTTAATTATGGGTTTTCAGGTTCTGGGAAGAGTAAAAGCTAAGTTGGCTAAGGAGGGAAAGAGGCAGGAATTCAGGCCGCTAACGACGAAAAATGATCTTTCCGAACAGAGTCGTTGAGATCATTACTGAATTCCTTCTTGGCCCTCTCTCGATCATAGGCTTTTTTGTTATCCTGCCTTTTCACATGATAACGTTTGCTTTGCAGTTGTTTCACCACAAAGTCGACTGGCTTCTTTATGATCTTCATAAAGCACCTCCTTCTGGATTAATAAAATAAGGTTAAGTGTTGAGTATAAATCTGGAGAATTAGTTTGTCAATCAACCGGGACAGTGACAATCTTATTATTCCAGACGATCTTTGAGCCGGACCAACATATCCATGCGTTCATGAAGAATGGCAAATATGATTGGCTTCTCCCCTTCTCGAATCAGGTAAAAAACGAAATGATGTTCACAGCGAACCACACATGCGTCTGGAAATTTTTCTAAAAAGGTCCGGAGAACAACTTTTTTCTTCGCAATATTTTTGCAACATTGGCTGATTTTCCCCAAATAGATTCTGGCCTGAGCATCACCCCATTGTTCAATTGTGTGTCGGGCGATTTCCTCCAGGTCGGCTTCTGCGTCACGGGTTAATTCATAAACCCGCATTATTTTTGATCCTGCCAAACATCCTCAAAAATCTGTTCAACCGACCGGGGCGAAAACTCTCCTCTCCTTGCGGACTCAATACGCGGCTCCAGAAAATCTTCCAGTTTACGGAGGGCTGCATCCTCAGGCATGGAACCCATATCTGGGAACGGTGGCAAGACACGTCCGAGAACGTAATCTTTGATGGTTTTGCCTTGGAGCGCGGCAACGGCTTTCAACCGTTTATGTTGCTCCGGGGTTACTTCAATGGATAGACGGCCCATTTATTTTTCTCCTGATTCATAACCATTCCTTACCCACACTAGCATATTTCACCACAAATACGAAGAATGAACATTTACACACACCTGGGAAAATGCAATTATCGTATAGGCTGGCTTCCTTTTATGCTTTGCAGGCCCACCAAGAAAATAAATGGCCAATCTTTTCCACCCCACCTGAAAATAAAGTTCACAAAAAAAGGAGAAAAAACATGACAACAGTAATTGCAACAATCAACCTTAAAGGTGGGGTGGGGAAATCAACTGCTACGGTTGCTATCGGCGAGCTTCTTTCAGAGGCCTTCCACAAGCGCGTCCTTATTATTGATCTAGACCCGCAAACAAATGCAACCATAATGCTGATTGGAGAAGAAAAGTGGGGTGAACTCAATAATAAGAAACACACTCTTGCAACTTTGTTTGAGGATGCTCTGAAAGAAACTCAAAATTTTGACTTAGACCAGACTCTACAAAAGAGGGTCTCAGCCGTGCATGATGTCTGGACACTTGACCTCATTCCATCAAGTCTTGACCTTATCGATGTACAGGACAATTTAGCCTCAATGCCAAGCGGTCGATTCCATGCTAATAGTCCTATCGAAATTTTGAACAGAGCAATTAAGCCAATCATTGAAGACTATGATTACGTCCTCATTGATTGCCCTCCAAACCTGGGGTTGATTACCCTGAATGGCCTTCGAATATCTAATGGCTACATCATACCTACTATTCCTGACGTATTGTCCACCTATGGTATTCCCCAAATAATCAAGCGAGTCAGTGAATTTGCTAAGAGTATTGGGGAATCCATTGATCCTTACGGGATCGTAATCTCTAAATTCCAAGCAAATTCATCTATTCACCAACGAATAAGAAAGCAACTTCGCACAAACGCCGAGAAAGACTCAACAAAACACCCTATGGTTTTTAAAAACCGAATCCCTCAGGCCGATGCTATAGCCGCCGCCGCAGAGTATAACCCGACAAGCACCTTGAGGCAGAAGTATAGCTACCAAGGACGCTATGATATTTTTTGTTTCCTTGCTAAGGAGATCATGGAGGTAGCGGACTAATGGATATGAATGCGTTGTTAAAAGCGATTTTTGGAGAATTCCTGAAAGAATTCAAAACAAACCCGGGATTTAGAGACCGAATGACTAAACTAATCGAAAAGCAAGATATTCGACCTGACAAAGACTCAAAGCGGTCGCATCGGAGAAAACCTGGGCCTTTTGATCCAATGGAGGTCTATCACAATCATCCAGAATTACTTAAAGGCAGATTGGAAGCCTTAGAGATCGATCAACTCAAGGATATAATTGCAGAACAAGGCATGGATCAAAGAAAGTTGGCCATGAAATGGAAGTCAAAAGACCGCCTGATTGAGCATATTATTGCATTGGTTACTAGCCGTGCGCAAAAGGGAGATGCTTTTCGGAATATGTAGCTGGTGGTAAGAAAACCTTTTCACAAACTGGGAGCCTTTATCTACCGTTTCAAAATACTCTGGGAAAAATATTTAGCCGGGAACTCGATATCAAGCCCGATGACATCAAACCTAAAGTTGGTCTGGGATCTTCCTTAAGCATACCTAACCAGGGAGTTGATGGGCAACAGAGGTAACATCCTATTTCCTTCAAGGTGGGAGAATGGTCGGGTGCTGAAAAATTAAAGATTTTTGGTTTTTGCAGCAGGAAAAACATTAATTTTTTGGCTCTAGTATTGACAAAGTCCCCTCCAGGCAGAATATTCCTTGTATAGGTTAGCAACGGTCGTTTCATAAGGGCGGGTCCGATCATTTGTTTTTCTCATGACCTCACCTCTCGATCCATAGCAAGGGCGAGAGGCCGAAAAACCAGAGACTCCCAAAGAAATGGCCAAACGGAAATTTAAATGGGAGTACGAAAGATGAATGAATTGGACTCTTGGAATTTCTTCTCAATCAAGTGGGTCGAAGTCGCCGGTGATATAACTGGAATACAGGTGGTGCTAGTCATAGCTGTCATAGGATTGCTCGTAATTGCCTTTACCATGAAGCAAATCGAATAATTCAGACCTTAAAAAAGCCAGATTCTTTCTTTTTCTGAGAGATTGCCTTCACGGGTTGACTGGAGAAGTAATACGGTGTTTGAACTAATCTGACCTTTTATTGCATTAAAACCAGGTTTCTAATTAAAAAATAGGGGGTTCAACATGGCTAAAGGGAAAATTCTAATTGTTGATGACGAGCAGGATGTAAGAGATATTTTCTCAGATCGATTAGAAAAAGGTGGATACAACCCTATAGTGGCAGAAAACGGGGAAGAAGCTATTGCGCTCCTTCGTTCTGGCGACAATATGATAAATGTCGGACTTATCATGTGTGACATTCGCATGCCAAAGGTAAACGGGATTGAATGCATCGCTTTCCTGAAACAAGAGGCGCCGGGAATCCCGGTGGTCGTTGTGACCGGGTATCCGGATCCAGATATGGCACGTGACCTAATAGCAAGAGGCATCAAGGAATATCTGGTCAAGCCCGTTGATAATGACACCATGATGAAAATGGTTAATAGAATTGTTGCGGAGGGAAAAGACTTTTCACTTGCTTAACAAGAATCCATTCACCGAACTCATAGTATTGAAAATCTTTTTCTACCGCTTACTCAGGTTTCACTACGGGTTTAAAAATGGGAAGAAAATAAAGCGCTACGACCAGAATTAGGTGCAATCAATTTTCCCGGTTCAAATCTAAAACCCTTCAAGAGGGATTCCAAGTCTCTTTAATAATTTTCCAGCTATTGCCTTCGTTTTCCCAGATCAGTTTCTTCCGTCCTATATCGGAAATCCTGTCTGATTTAAAGTCCTGAACAAAAGACATTTCTATGGTCTCATCGTTTTGCTTCATCTCAATGTCGCTGACCTGGATGATGATTCCCGAGTTTCGGCGCAAAATAAAAAGGAAGGTTGTTTGTCAGTTTCCGATTGAAGTGATTGACAACCTTTTAAAGCATTTTTTTTATGTAGGGCACCAATTTGTCAGCGCCAACGCCCTGAGTTCGGGTATTTAAAACTCCCTTTTGATCAATAATCAAAACCGTTGGCATATCCCTTTGCGAATAGGACTGATAAACCCCTTTCGCCGGATCGATTAAATAAGGAAACTGTACTTTTTCCGGGAACTTGCTGAGATAGTTCGCCACCGCTTCCCTGGAGTCGCCATTGGTATTGATCCCCAACACCACCACCTGATCTTCATTAAGCTGGTCTCTAACTTTATTAAATTCCATAGCTTGGTTCATGCAAGGAACACAAATATGGAACATACCTATTATAACCACCTTGCCTTTAAAATCTGACAATGCCATCTGTTTACCATCCATGGATTTCAAGGAAAATTCAGGAGCCTGCTCCCCCGGTGAAGGCGCCCCTGCAAAAGCGGGAACCACCCCTAAAATCATGATAATCAATGAGAGAATTATTTTTCGCATGATACACTCCATTTCATGGAATATTTTATTATGAAATCCACTCTTAAGAACGGATAGTTTTGCCTCTTATTCTATTTTAATTCAGGGCAAACTGATTTGAAAGACATTTCAAAGAGACCAAAAATAGCAGCAATGTGAAGCCAAAACTCTCCCTTGACTTGGTGCAAATTTTATACTAAAAATCAGGTGTAATCCTTTAATTCTCTTAGGCTTTACGCTGAGATTCGAGCCTGATTCACAAGATAATGATTTTTGTCTCAAGAGACCTCATCCTTTGGGGTATATCCTTGGGAATATCTTCTTTTTCAATGGGTTAACTTAACAGCAGGCCGTCAAACAATAAATTGAGAGCCCCCATTGAAAGTATAATTATGAACGCTGGTTTTTATTAGACCTCGCAAATTTCTCAATGAAAAAATCGGAAAGCAACGATCACCTCCTTTTAAAGTTGCTAACTTTTGACACGAGGGTTTTAAGAATGAAAAAAATATTGTTCCTCCCTAAAGTGTTGTTCGCCCTGGTCACGCTGTTGACCTTCTCCCTTCCAGCTTTTGCCTATCAGGAAATCAATGTTCAAAACGGAGGGACCATCAAGGGAAATGCTAAAATGATCGGCGGTATGCCTTTTCCCCGCCATTACCATCTGATATTGTTCCCCAATATTGATATGTGCGCGGAAGTGGATACCGATGATGAAATGAACCGGGTTCTCGATGACTTTAAAATTTCGAAGGATGGTGGGCTTAAAGATGTGGTCATCACCCTGAAACATGTTGAAGCCGGAAAGCCCTTCAACAAAGAACCTATTGTGATCACTTCAGAAAACTGTAAATTTTTTCCGGATGTTAATGTCATCCGACAGGGCGAAGCTTTCAAGATAGACAATCTCGATGCGGTCATGCACAACAGCCAGGTCTACCAAAAGGAGAGAGGGAAAATCCTCTTAAACATCCCCATCCCCGCCGAAGAAGTTTCTGATGGAAAAGTCCAATTTAAAAAACATTACAAGATCATGCAAATGATTTGTGGAATGCACGAGTTCATGCAGACCTGGGGTTATCGGGTGCAAAATCCTTATTACTTCCAAACCGATATTGATGGAAGCTTCAATATCGGAGATATTCCACCAGGAGAATATGAGGTCACTGCCTGGCACTATTTGATGAAAGTGCAAAAAAGGAAAATCAAAATCGCCGCAGGCGAAACAATCGACCTGAATTTTGAGTTTGACGGCGACAAGGTTACTCGGCCTTTCTACGAAACCATCAAATCTGGAAGAATCAAAAAAGATGCGGTTTATCCGGGAACCGCAAAAGGAAAAGAGCTGGGGCGCTAGCTTGAAGCCATTCATAAAAGCCGGTATTTTCCATGAGCATGGAGTCATTCCCCTGCTCCTTTTCTGTTTTCTCGCGACATCTGCCCCCGCGTGGGGGTTCACCCCCCCTCCATCTGAAGATGTCCCTAAAATCTTTATCTTTAAAGATAAACCGATCGCTCTAAAAAGCCTGAGCAATCCTTTCAAAAAGGATCCAAAAGTTATCAAGGAAGGGGGAACCTTATACACCAAACATTGCTTTTTCTGCCACGGTGACTTACTGGACGGCAACGGATTGTTCGGAAAAAGTTTTTTTCCGCCTCCGGCAGATTTTACCCGCCTCGACTCAATCCTCGCCCGGCCACAGGCCTATACCTTCTGGCGCATTATGAAAGGAGGCCAAGGTCTACCGGAAAAATACGATCCCTGGAACTCGGCCATGCCCGCCTGGGAAGACACCTTGAGTGTAAAAGACGTTTGGAAAATCATCACCTATATCTATGGAGTTGCTGGACAACGACACGCCAAGCCCGGCAAACAGGAGCCGCCTTCTCTGGAGAGAGGAAAACAGGTTTATCTGGAAAAATGCGCCTATTGCCACGGAGACAAGGGCAAGGGTGATGGCCCTGCAGCCGATTACTCCATGCCGCAACCGAGAAACCTGACTAAAGGCCATATAAAAATCCGTTCTACATCATTTGGCAAAATTCCAACCGATGAAGACTTGCTAAACGTCATCAACAACGGCTTGCGCGCAACCACCATGCCCGGATGGAAATACCTGCCCGAAAATGATCGCAAGAGTCTGCTTATATTCATAAAGTCTTTATCCAAAAAATTTGAAAAGTTTAAGAAGAGAGGCAAAAGCCATAAAGTGATAAAGGTCGGCAAAGAACCCGCCCTGTCCGCGGAAAGTATAAAACGAGGCGAACCCCTGTTCCTGACTCAGTGTTCCGGGTGTCACGGCATAAAGGGGCGAGGAGACGGCGTGACCACACAACGCATTGTGGATTATTCATCGAGCGCCATCTGGCCGAGAAACCTGAGCCAGCCCTGGACCTTTCGCCGGGGCAGTACCCGCAGGGATATCTTCAAGACCCTGCGTACAGGACTCTCCACAACCGCCATGCCCAAGTTCTCACCAAGAGTATTCAAAGATGAACAGATTTGGGATATCGTCAACTACGTCAGCACCCTGGCTCCGCCCACTCAGCCCAAAATGCAAAGTCCCATTCGCGCTAAAAAAGTGGAAGGAGAAATTTCGGACGACCCCAACTCCCCTGTCTGGCAAGACGCGCAAGCCAGCTTTGTTCCTTTAGGGGGCCAACTTCAGGCAAAACCCAAATCTTATTTCCCGACAGTGCGCTACCTGATAATACGTGCGGTCCATAACAAAAAAGAAATTGCCCTTTATATCCATTGGGATGACCCCTCTCTCGACCCGGCGCTAAAAAAATTGACCCCCGTCAAAGAATCACCCGTGCCGCCACTGCCAGAAAGCATGAAAGGCCACAAGGAACCAGAAGAACCCCTGGAACCAACTATCCCCGACTACCCGGATGCTATTGCGGTGCAGTTCCCTATCAATCTGGATACCCACAAACCCTACTTCCTCAATGGCGATGCCGATCACCCTGTCAACCTTTGGAAATGGACATCTTCCACTAATAAAGCGACAAAGATACACGCCAGCGGAATAGAAAACTGGTTTGAGGAGGAAAAGTCTTCGGTCAAAGTTAAAGGGAGTTTCAGCTATGGCAGGTATTCAGTAATTTTAAAACGCGCCTTCAAAGAAGATGACGATGACATCCAGTTCCAAACCGGCAGACCCATCCCCATCGCCTTCAATGTCTGGGACGGATACGCCGAAGAATCCGGCAATAAAAAATCCATCTCCTCCTGGTTCACCCTCTGGCTCGACGAGTAACCCCGTAGCCGGGGAGGCCGATAGCAATAGCCCGTTGAGCAGCCATAACTCTTTGCTCGCCAGCGAGAGTCATTGCAAATGGGCCCACTCCTCGTGACGGGAGAGTTTGATATAATCCCCTATTGCGATAATCCAATAAAATTGTAACCAAGCAGTAACTTTCCCCCTGACAGGTGAAAATGACAGGAAAAATAAAAAGAGTTGGTTTGCGGGAGGTTTGGAAACATGAGGCGAAAGATTTTGCAATTTGGCTTGAGGAAAACTGACATTCTTAACGATGTGATAGACCTTGAACTAACTAGCGCTGAACGTGAAAAATCCGTTGGAACATTTAACGTTGATTTGGTTGCTGAAGACAAATCCGGAAAACTTATAATAATTGAAAATCAATTAGAAAAAAGCAATCACGACCACCTAGGAAAAGTAATCACTTATCTCACCAACTTAGAAGCGATAGCCGCTATTTGGATTGTTAAAGAGCCTCGACCCGAACATATTAGAGCTATTTCTTGGTTAAATGAAAGCAGTACAGCTGCATTTTATTTAATCAAATTAGAAGCCATAAAAATATGGGCATCTGACTCAGCACCGCTTCTTACGTTGATTGTAGGCCCCAGCGAAGAGGGCAAGCAAATTGGAACGACCAAAAATGGTTTGGCAGAGAGACATGTTTTAAGGAAAAGGTTTTGGAAACAGTTGTTGGATTGCGCTAAAAATTATTCAAAATTACATTCAAATATTTCACCGAGCTTGTCAAATTGGGTTGCGGCAGGCTCAGGTAAAAGCGGGATAATTTATAGTTATGTTATTAACAACAATGATGCATCGGTGGAACTATATATTGATCGCGGAAAAGATAATGAAAAAAAAATGAGAAAATTTTTGACACTTCGGCTAAAAAGTCTAAGGACATCGAAAGTTCCTTTGGTCGTCCTTTAGACTGGCAACGTCTTGAGGGAAGACAGGCTTGCCGAATCAAGTTTAGTATTACTGGAGGAGGTATTGGGAATGAGGACAAATGTCCTGAAATACAAAAAGCCATGGTAGATTCCATGACCCGGTTAGAAAAAGCCCTTCGACCTCATGTTAAAGGTTTAAAAATATGAGCTAATGTAAATCACCCCGACCCATCGAACAAAACGTATTCCTATTGTTCGAGTTTAAAAAAGAGGGCGCAATCGAGGGCCTCAACACGACATCAGGTTAAACCCACTTGTGATCAATCACACCTGCACGTCGTCGCGAGCCGCGAAGCGGCGCGGCGATCCAGACTTCATAACAAACCCCTATGGATTTACCACTTCTGGATTGCTTCGCTCTGCTCGCAAAGACAACTTGGGCCAACCCTCCCTCAAGCCGAGACAATCTATTGTTTGCTAGATAAAGTTATTGCAATTTGAGTCCAGCGCCACGCTGGTGCGCCGAGCACAAAAAAAAACAGCACCGGAACCGAAGTTCCGACGCTGTAATTTTTAAGGGTGTCTCTAATAATTCACTGTTTTATGTTTTGGCAATTCGTGCGCCCTTTCTTTCAAAGGTCGCACTCATGGCCTCGAACAATCTATAGAAATTCCCTTTTAAACTTTTCTTACTTCTTGGCGGTCAGCGTAAAATCAGCTTTAGCTGCACCATCTGCTACGGTAACTTCCATAGTAGACTCGCCAACATAAGGTTGCCATGCCGTCACTTTGTATGTACCGGCAGGAATTCCCTCAATCTTGAAAGTCCCGTCAGCACCCGTAACCGCGTAATAAGGGTTCCACACGATTCGTGCATCGGCTTCCATGAAGTTGTGCTGGTCGCACTGCAGGAAGAAATGTTTATCCTTTTTCTGCTTGAAGCGAGCCAGGTTCTTGGTCACGTCCGCAACATCACCCTTACTTGGCAGAGGCTTGTTGAACAGAGTTTTGCGGCTTGCACCCACAATGGAATATCCATGCGGGTTGTGCAAAATTTCCTCATCCCGATTCGTGATTGTCACCAGGCCACCTGTTTTTTTCTCTGCTTTGGTAGCCTTGCGAACAGCACCCATTTTCTGGACAATATCGCATTTTTCGAAATCGAAAGCCATTTTGCCCCCATCACCCCAAGGCTTTCCGGCTTTAATATTTTCGATAAATACCACCGCGTCTTTCAATTTACCGCCCACAGCTGAAACTTTGATACGGGGCCGAATTCCACCCTCTTTGGTATCAGGATGTGTGACACAGAACTCAACGTTTTTACCTTTGTTCAAGTCTTCCATGATCGGGGCCGGGGCATCCCCCTTTAGCATTACCGTGCCTGTGATGGAGCCTGCGCCTGCTGCACCCTCTGCATACTTAGGCTTCTTTGCCGCAAAACCGGTGGACGCTCCCAATACCAATGACAGGGAAGCCACCATTACACCTAAAACAATCTTCTTCATTTCTTTCGTCCCTCCTTCAATTAGGAAATCAAAAAATATACACCGCACACAATGATACATGTCTCTCTAAAAATCCACGAAACCACCAGCTTTTGAGAATGCCGGAATTGTAGCATAAAGAATCCGCTGTTATAATGTTAAAAAGGGGCCCCATCAAGAGGCCCCCTTTCACTTTTCTTAAAATAACTACCAAAAACCGGCAATTATCTCATTGACAGCTTATCATCCCCAGCTTTGGAAGCGGATTTCTCCCCTTCTTCCGGCTGAGATGCGGTTTTCACACCCTTCACTGTCGCTTTACCCAGCGGCAGGATGGAACGATCACCCACAGGCAATACCTTGAAATAACCCCATTGGCCTGCCTGTTGGTATGGCGTTCGAGCATTCAACCACAGGTAGGTGCCGGGGTTATTGTAGGTTCCACCGGCCTTGGTGTAGGCCTGAATGTACTCGCCCGCACCAAACTGCTCGGCATCAATCATGTCAGAACCATTCTGATCCATATGGCGCCGCCACTGGTGGCCATCCATATTGAACACCTGGTTCTGCTCATTATGAGCCCCAAAAATGTTGATCATTATCTGATCCCCAGCATGGGCTTTCAGAGTCGGTGTTGCTGGATCAGAATCCGCCGCAACACAAGCCGTGAACATATTACCCAGTTCACAACCCTCGTCTTCACGATAGAGCCATGGTTCCAAGCGGTAGTTCACACCCGTCAACCCTGCTACGTTCTGCAGGTAAGGCATGAAAGATGTACCGATGATGTTGTCTTCATCCTGGAAGTACAACGCAAAGTCTCGGTAGTTATCGATTTTCGCGTTTTCAGGGTAGGACTTATCAATGATGACATCCGCTTTCCAGGAATTACCGAGAGAGATGTCTTTCCCGGTCTCCGGATCACGGTACACCGAACCACGCGGCCCGATGATGATACCGCCATATAAACCATCGCGAATATTTGTCAGCAGGTTACCGAAATCCCATAACAACGAACCATTGATTTTGAACTCAGGGTGCGCGTAGAACGTATAGGTTTTCGATTTACCCGGAGCCACCGTCTGGTCGCCCGGATTGTTCCCGACGTTGATGCCCTGAGAATCCTTGGGATCGAACGCGATGTTATTAGCATGAATCGATGCGTTGCCTTTTTTCAGGCGGTTGGTCAGCTTGATCTTGACACAATCACCGATATTGACACGCAGGGTCAACGGATGCGGCATGTGGCCATCGTCAGCAGCCTGTTTGACTTCGCCTTCCAGAGCGTAAATTTTCGCACTGGCATTAGCAAGAAGCAGTTTGCGTTCAAAGTCCACTTCGATCTCATCTTCAGCGCTGGGATGAAACTTCAACGCTTTGTCAATCGCGACAACACTGAAGTTTTTAACCGGAGCGCCTTTCGGGCACACAGTCTTCTTAACTTTTTTCTTAAAGTCTGTGTTGCCAGGGAGGATTTTCAGATCTTTCTGAACTTCATCATGCACACGGATAATTCCCCAACTCCCTTCAGACAACTTGGAGGTTCGTCCGTTGTAGTACAGATAATCACCCGCCATTTGCTGAAAACCACCCGCTTTGGTGGGCAGGTCATAACGCTCAGCAATGCCAATATGAATGGTGTTTGTCACGCGGGAGTCCCGGTCATAACGCTCCGGCCGGTAACCATGACCTGACACGACAAAGGTATGGGTCTCATTCTGCATACCCGCCAAAAGCCTGAAGACAATATTGTCTCCTACATAAGCTCTCAACATGGGTGTAGAAGGATCACCATGCACCTTACTGCTGAACAGTTTGGAAGCGTCTTTGTTGCTTGCAATTCTTGCGGCCAAAGAAGCAGCCCTGAAATTGAAAGCACCCCCTGTTGTATGGGTTCCACCATTCAACAAGGGAAAGGCAACTTCCAGCATGTCAGTAGGCATCTGGAAGGAAATCGATTGTCCCGCGGCGATCGCGTTTTCACGTGACAGCCCCGGCGGATTTCCTGCAGTCACCAACTGAGCAGTATGAGGAACGGTGTCACTCACCTGGGCCACCAATTCACGGAAACTTCCTTGAGTGTTGTAGCCAACAATTTCAGTACTATGAATATCAGCTACCGGTCCACTGCGAATCAGCTTGCCAGTTGTGGGATCATGGTACGTAGACCCCCAAGGCTCAGCAATGGTAGACCCGATTCCGCCGTGCGGCCAAGTGGTCGCGCCGAACGCATGATCATGCCAGAACACCAGACCCATATCAACATCCACCCACCAGCGATAACGCACATATTCAGTCGTGACGATATGACCTGCTGCATGCGCATGCGTCATTCCCTCAGAGAACTTGATGGTGTATTTGCCATCTTTTGCTGGGCCTTTATTCGGATCAGGCGTGATGTTTGTGATCCAGCGTGCGTCCTTGCCATTGGGAACTTCGATACCAACAATGATATCAGCTCCAACATGGTAGGTGGGCGAACCCTTTGCCATCTGAACCTGGATCGTGCTGTCACCCGGTTTCGTCGCCTTCAACAACTTGGCGTTCATCGGAACCGGCATGCCAACATGATGTCCGTCTTTCATCTTCTTGGTAAACTGCTTGTAAGACCTCATCGACTGGTCATAAGAGAATCCAGTGATTACGCCATCTGAGGCCTGGTTGTCGAACTGGAAGAAATGTGGATGGATGTTAACTTTAGACATCTGGAAATTAGTAAAGTCATCATCATCCCATTCACTTGAAAGCAGGACATCCACGCAGTCATAAACATTTGCGCGAATGACCAATGGAATGGCTTTTTTAGGATCTGCTTTTTTCTCAGCCATTTCTTCATCAATCACATAGATCAAACCGTATTTATCAATGACCGGCGGGGTTTTCCCAATCTGTCCGGCAAGCTCGATCGGAGTGTTGATGAAGTGCAGGTTGTACTGTTTGCGTCCAGCACCTCGGGGACAAAGGCTCCATCGGCCCTGTTCACCCGGTTTGGCACCACCCGTATTCTCCATATCGGGACCACTTCGCGCACTCCCGGATTCCGTCTTAGTAATAACCTCCGGATCGGTCTGCATATGGAATGGCTCCAGCCAGGGAGCGCCACCATGGTTTCGCGCAAAAGGAACACGCTTACCAAAATGCGGTGTCAGATGAGGCCACGCCAGTTTGCCATGTTGGTCAAACTGAATCGGATGGCGTTTACCAGGATGCGGAGTTTTAAATTTCGGCCATTTAGTAACCGTTTCCCGCTCAGACATGGCCTTATTACCTTTCCAGCCATAATCCAATACAGAACCGTCGTACGCCTTGATCTGTTTGATCTGATCATCATGATGACCCGGTTGGCCCTTGGGCGGAAGCATGTACTTCACCCAGTCCTTGATATTGACGACCGGGATTTCTTTCGACCAGTCACTTTTTCCTTTTCCTACAATTTTAAACTTCTTGCCAAACCAGTCCATGGTTTTACCGACCAGCTTGTCTGAAGTTTGTCCTTTGGGAATTCTTCCCGCACGATCAGGAAGTTCTTTCAAGGGACGCATGATATCGGTGCTTTCAAACGGATAGTTGCCCGTCTGCAGGATGTTGTAAACCCTCCAATAGCCCCACATACCTGCTACGTAATGATGCGCAACGTGACAATGGAACAGGAAGTCCCCTGCCAGACGTTGACAAAGTCCGGATCCACATTCCGTTTCCAGATCCATAACTTCTGAAGGACCAATGACTTGAACGTCAACACGAGCTGAAGTTGTTCTTACAACAGGATACTTAACAGGACCGTCATAAGCCGCTGTGGTCAGGTTCAGCAACTGCTGAGCTTCACGTTGTGGAGAACGGGTCCAACGAATGGTTCCACCATGCGGATGATGGGAATGGAAAACTTCACCACCGCCATGCACGAGGCGGAATTTTGCCGGATCACCCAGATAGGAACGGGGAATCGTGGTCGGAGCATCTCCGAAAGTGTAAGAGCTGTAAGCCAGAGATTCGTCTTCAAAATGAAATTTCTTTTCCTGAACAGCCAGGTTGTTGATACCAAACGGCTCGGAGCGGAAATTCAAAGCGCGTGCAGAAGGACGGTATGCGTCTGTCTGCGGATCACGTTGAGGGATCATTTCGCCATGACGGTTGAGGGGGCGAAAAGATTCGTCACCCACTTCGTGGTACATCAGAGTAAATTCCCGAAAATCCTTGGCATTGTCATTGACAATCATGGCCATCCAGCCGCTTTCCAGCGGACCACCGGTCCATGGATCCAAGTAACGGGCACCTCTCGGCTCAACAATAAACGTTCCGATCAATCCCAGAGAAGAAGGATCACGACCCGCATGATTCTGAATCATGTGACCACCTTCCTGCTCATCGATTGGGATGTACCACTCATAGTCTTGTGACTCTTCGGCCGCCACAATGGAGCCCGGAGTCGCCGCCGTGTTGGGTTGACCGCTGGAACTGATGATCATAGCGGACCCATTAATCTGAAAACCCGCGTCCTCATCTTCCAACTGGTTCGTAAATTTAACGCGGACACATTCTCCCTGATTACCTCTGATAACTAAGGGTTGAATGGCATCGCCTTGAAGGCCGTTAGAAACCGCACCGGGATCCATTCCGTATTCACGAGCGGCTGCATTTTTTTCCTCTTCAGCGCGGACTTTATCAATGTTCTTATCCAGAACATACATATAGCCTGGGTAGTAATCGCCCCATTGGTTGAGAGTGACTTCCACATTAATCGCCGAGATATTATATTGTTTTACGGGAATGTTGCTGGGACAGTGGGCACCTTTATATACTTTTGCTGCCGCTTCCGTTGGCCCGAGGAGATAGCTTTGTCCCAACTGATGGGCGGCCCAGGAGTCGTGAAAACCGCCACCGGATGAAGCCGGGCTGGCGTGTTCCTTGAGCTTGGATTTTAACTGGTCCATGATTCTCATCATGGTGTTGTCCAGTTTGCCCTGACTGCCTTCCATGCCGGACATTAGGTCTTCATGCTCAAGTTGTTTTTCAAGCTTTTCCAACCATGCGGGTTTGTCTACCGCAGCATTGCCGAGATTGTGACCGCCATGTGAATGGTCAGTCGAGACCGCGCCTGCCGGGACAGAAAGCCCCAAGGTCATAAGAATGACCGCAAACGCATGCCAGTTTTTCCATCCCTTTTTGACACCAAACATTTGCTACCTCCTAGTAGTGCGTCTAAAAATGGCTAAACAAAAACCGTTGAATGTAGTTTTTTTCTGAATCTATATAGCGGCCCCTTCCACCCCCTAAAATGGTAGGCCAAAAAATTTAACCCCTTATATCAAAAGGTTTATAAGATTTCTTGTGTAAAACAAAACATCCCCGCAGACAAAAACCTTGCATTTTGGGTGCGCCAATTTAACAAATTTAATTTTCCCTGACAAGCCCCAAATGAAACTTTTTATCATTTCTCCAAACCAACAGAAAAATCGCACTTCCTTTGTTAATTTTGCCTAATAATCGGTCAAAATCGGGCTGATTTTCAACGACCTCTCCATTGACCGCCGTGATCAGGTCCCCAGACAGCAACCCCTTCAAGCCAGCAGGACTCTCCGGGTTGACGCTGGACACCAGAGCCCCGGCAGGCAAATGCGTTCCCTTTGCCGGATCCTCCACGCTGAACCCCAGTCCCGATGGACTTAAAGGCGACAAATTGGCCAATTGGGTAGTGTTTCTCTTCCTCGATTCCAGTTTGACCGACACCATTTGGGATTTGCCGTCCCGCAGAATATCCAGATTGATGGTCTGCCCCGGCGTGATCGCCCCAATCACTCGAATCATTTTATTCGGGGAATCAATGTGAGATCCGCCAATCTTCAGAATGATATCGCCTATTTTGAGACCCGCTCGATCAGCCGGGTCGCCCTCAAAAATAGAATTGATGATGACCCCTTTTCCCTCCTGCACATTAACTCGTTGGGCAACCTCCTCGGTTACAGGGTCAATGCCGACCCCCAGCCAGCCGCGATGCACCTCGCCATTTGCCACCAATTGTTCCACCACATGCTTGACCATATTGGATGGAATAGAAAAACCGATGCTCTGGGCGTAATTAATGATCGCTGTGTTGATGCCAATCACTTCCCCTTTGATGTTCAAGAGAGGTCCACCGCTACTGCCCGGGTTGATAGAAGCATCGGTCTGCAGGAAATCTTCATAACGAGAGAGATTGACATTTTCCCTCTTCAGTCCGCTGATAATGCCAAAAGTGGTGGTGTCATTAAGTCCATACGGATTGCCCACCGCGACCACCAGTTGACCGACGCGGACTTTACTGGAGTCTCCAAACTTAACTTCGGTCAACGGCTTGTCGGAGGATACATGAATCACGGCGAGATCGGTGTCTTCATCGGTCCCCAGCACTTCACCGATGATCTCCCGGCCATCCTTAAAGGTCACCTTGATTTTGTTAACATTGCGCACCACATGACTGTTGGTGACAATAAGGCCCTTTTCAGCATTGTAGACAACCCCTGCTCCGGCATTTGTGGGCCTGCCCCTGTTGGGCAGCCCCTGCCCGATAGCGCCTTTAGCAACATAAGGTGACAAGCTGACAACCGCAGGACGCACCTGATCCGCGAGTTCCACCAATTCGTTTTCCATCTGCTCCAAAATTCCCGCTTCGCCTGAAAAAGGAATCGCAAAAAGCAGAGCGGCAAAAAATAAAACAAATATCACCTGTAGGTTTTGTAATAGGTATTGAAAGAAATTCCCGGTTTTAGAAAAATAATGTTTCACCATTGATCCGTTATCAAAGAAAAACGACAGAAGGTACGTTTTGAATGGAAAGAGCTTTAATGTTTTTTCGCTCCCAGAGCTTGATTTTTCGGCACGGGCATGAAAAAGTAAGAGGGTCGCTATCTAATGTAATTTCAATTTATATAAACTATCCATTCTCATGTCAAGTGGGAAGCCCGTTATGACATTATCATCTATTGATTTCGAAGCTAAATCTGCGGAAGAACTGTTGCGTTGGAGTATGGACCAATATGGCGTTAAAGCTGGACTGGCATCCAGCTTCGGCATGGAAGACATGGTGCTCATCGACATGATCGCCAAACTCGATGGCCCCCTCACCATCTTCACCCTCGATACCGGACGACTTCATGAAGAAACCTATGAAGTCATGGACCGGGTGCGATCCAAATATGGACTCGAAATCAAAACCTATTTTCCCGACCACAATGAAGTCGAGCGTCTGGTTCGGGAAAAAGGGTTTTTCTCGTTCCGTGAAAGCGTGGACAACCGCAAGGAGTGTTGCTACATCCGCAAAGTGGAGCCGCTGAATAGAGCATTGGGAGAATTGAAAGCCTGGGTGACAGGATTAAGACGGGCCCAAGGGGTCACGCGGACAGATATCCCAAAAGTCATGGAAGATCCGGATCATCCTCCTTTAATAAAAATCAATCCTCTTGCGGAATGGACCGAGGAACAGGTATTGACCTATATTACGGAACACAATGTTCCTATCAACGTCCTGCATAGAAGAAATTACCCCAGCATTGGTTGTGCCCCCTGCACACGTCCGGTAGAACCCGGTGAAGACATCCGCGCCGGGCGCTGGTGGTGGGAAAACCCGGAACATAAAGAATGTGGCCTCCACCAGCGTAACGCCCACTAGGCGTGGGGCCAACTAGCCATACTTTCACTTGCTAACCAGAAATAGCTATTGCTCATTGCCACCGGCGGCTCGCCGGTAGCGGTCTATATCGGAAAATACCCAGACGATGAATTGCAGGACGGAACGGCACACAGAACGTAATTTTTTAGTGCCCCGTTCACTCTCATTCTTGCGAAGACCTGCAAAATATTCTTCGGTCTCGGCAAAGATCATCGGCAAAAACTTCACCGCCATTACCGAAACAGCAAGCAGGTCGCGGATGATCGGCAAACGATATGTCATGGGACCAAGCAGCTTATCCAGGCCTCCCATCCAGTCCGCCGTCGTGCGCACCAGCACCAGGGATATAAGGAGAATGTTCAGCAGTCGCGCGGAGGATTCTAGACCCAACGCCAAGCCTTCACGCGAAAGGGTGACGGGAATCCACGCAGGCAGGTCAATATAAAACCCCGGAGTGAACAGCACAGGAAAAATCGCGATGGCCAAAAAAAACCAGGTCATGCGCCGGATGACATGAAAAATTTCTTTAACAGGCACTCGGGCTACGAGAACTCCCAACACCGACAGCAAACCGACCACGGAGAGGGCCCAGCTATTGCCTACTCCCGCTCCTATTAACAGGAATAAAGCGGCGATGATTTTAGTTTCCGGCTTTAAGTTATGGAGAACGCTGTCACCCGCCACATAACCACCATTTTTAGTGCTGTGGATTTTCAATTGTTCGTTGATCCTTAAATCGGGATATGAAATGATACCGCTGTTCATGAACCTTAAAATTATCAGACCATGCCTATTATAAATAAAACCTGTCGCTTTGTGGAGCAGAAGCTCGCAGGTGACGGGTCTGGCCACGACTGGTGGCATATCTACCGGGTATGGAACCTGGCAAAAAATATCGCCAAACAGGAGGGGGCCAATTTGCTCATCGTTGAGTTGTCCGCCCTGCTCCACGATATTGCCGACTGGAAATTTCACGACGGTGACGACAGCAAAGGCCCGCAAATGGCAGAACAGTTCCTTATAGATAATCAAGTGGAGCGTAAAGTGATCGACCCGGTCGTTGAAATCGTCGCCAGCATCTCTTACAAGGGTGCCGGAGTTGCCACTCCCATGCAAACACTTGAAGGCAAAGTGGTGCAAGATGCCGACCGGCTTGACGCCATTGGGGCAATGGGCATCGCCCACACTTTCGCCTATGGCGGAAACAAAAACCGTTTGATGTATCACCCTGATGAAAAGCCAGTCATGCATCAGAGTTTTGCGGATTACAAAAAAAATACCGGGCACACCATCAACCATTTTTATGAAAAACTGCTTTTACTGAAAGACCGGATGAACACGGCCTCGGCCAAAAAGATGGCGGAAGGTAGACACCAGTTCATGCAGGCGTATCTCGATCAGTTTTATGAGGAGTGGGATGGAAAAGCTTGAAATTCTGCACGAAGCCTCGGACCTGATTAAAAAGTCCAGACGCACACTGTTCTTAACCAGCGCCGGCATGAGCGCCGACTCCAACATCCCGACATTCAGGGACAAGGACGGTTATTGGAGAAATTTTCCTCCCTTCAAAGACAAAAACCTGGAAGCGCAGGATCTGGCCAGCCCCTGGGCGTTTCGTAATGAATTGCCGCACGCCTGGGCTTTTTATGAATGGCGACGTCGTAACGCTCAGGAAAACCAGCCGCATGAGGGTTATCGGATCATCAACAAATGGCTTGAGGCTCAGGATGGATTCATCCACACCACCAATACCGATGGTTTGCATTTGCGATCAGGTTGCCCCGAAGACCGCATTCTTGAAGTTCACGGCTCTATGTGGCGACTGCAATGCCTCAATACCTGCACCTACCAGTTCTGGGAAGAACTTGCGGTCCCGCTTTGCGATCTCGACACGGGTACGATGAAAGCCTCCAATTATCCAACTTGCAAAAGTTGCCGGGGAATCGCCCGCCCTCATATCCTGATGTTTGGAGACGGGGAATACACGGGGCACCCTGAACAGGAAGGAAGTTTTAAGAGGTTTGTGCAGGAACCGATTGACCTGACGATTCTGGTCGGCAGTTCGGGAGCCGTTCCCACTAATGATTATATTGCTGTTCATTTCAAGGAACGGGGAACCCCGGTCATCAATATCAATCTGGACCCATCCAGCAATCGCATCGTCAACACGGATTTATTTATTGAAATGAAAGGCAAAGAGGCCTTCGCCGAACTGGATCGAATCACTTTCGGAAGCGGCGATTGACCTCTGCCCTTTCTGCGGCATAAATTAGTGGCTAGATTTTATGTTTCCGTGAGTTGCCAATTTATAGTATCCTCACTCTCAAGCTAACGTAGATGAAACAGTTGTTTCTTTAGTCCAGAAAAACTTTTCCGACCAGGAGTTTAATATGCGGATCGTGCTTTTGACGTTAATGGTTTTATTGATCCAGCCGATTCCTTCCTTCGCCAAATGTAAGCAGGCCGACATTTGCGAAATGATAAAGAAAATGGATCACTTCTCCATTCTCAACGTATGCCCAGGTTCGGGAACTATGCTTAAAGAATGCCGAAAAGTCAGTGAAGAAATACTTGAAGAGCTTGCCGAGCCGGCATTTGTGGACAACGGTGACGGAACGGTGACCGATACCGTGAATAAACTGCGTTGGATCAAAAAAGGCGTGGTGAATAAATTAAAATTAAAAGATGCCAAGGCTTATGCGGAAGCAGAAACTTTTGCCGGAAGCTCTGATTGGCGCTTGCCCACCTTGGCAGAATTGAAAACTCTTATTTTCTCTAAGCGGGTCATCAACGCCAGCGGGAAAAAGGCCTGGATCAACCCTGTTTTTGATGATGGTCTTGGGCATTATTACTGGACCACCACCACCTGCGACCAGTTATCGGTTATAGAAGACCGCTATCAGCGAAAAATATGCCAACAAGGAAAAGGCGCCGCATGGCTGGTGCATTTCAATATCAATGCCGTCTTCTGGTTTCAGACCAGCGAAGAAAGACCTCATAGCTGGCTGGTGCAAAATGTAGAATAGGCACCCATTCCCATGAGAGGGTGTGATATCCCCATCATTATCTTCATGCCCCGAAGGGCTAGACGGCCGGGAAATCTCCCTCTATTGGACTGAAGTTCAAGGAAAAAAAGAATCCTCACCCCTCTTTTCTCCATCCACATACTGAGCCATTTTTATTTCCTGAAATCCAAGCTTTCATCCTTTGACTGACTACCTTAATTTGAATTTTCAAAATCGCTTTATCGGTCTGGGACCAGAGTTTTATCAGGCCAAGGCTCCAGATCCCGTGACCGATCCTTATCTGGTCGATTTTTCCCCTTTAGCCGGACAATTGATAGACCTGCCACCTGAAGCTGGCGGAAACAAGGATTTCATAGATCGCTTTAGCGGGAACAACCCTATGGAGGGCGCCGAGCCCCTGGCTATGGCTTATTCGGGCCACCAGTTCGGTTCTTACAATCCCAGACTGGGAGATGGACGCGGACTCTTGCTGGGCGAGGTGCAAAACCAAAACCAGGAAATCTGGGACATTCACCTGAAGGGTGCCGGTCCCACCCGGTTTGCCCGAGGCTTTGACGGAAGGGCAACCCTCAACTCTTCTATCCGCGAGCACCTCGCAAGCGAAGCTTTAAATGGACTGGGAATTCCCACCACCCGTTCGCTAGCCGTCATTGGAATTCGCGAACTGATCTACCGACAAAAACCGGAGTTGGCGGCAATACTGGTCAGAATCGCCGATTCACATATCCGCTTTGGTAATTTCGAGTTTTTTCACTATACCGGACAGGGAAAAAATGTGGAGCGGCTGTTGGAGTTTTCTATTCAAAATTATTATCCGGATATTATCGAAGAGTCCGACCGCTATCGAATATTTTTTCAACGTACCGTTCAGCGCACCGCAAAACTTATCGCAAAATGGCAAGCGGTGGGATTCATCCATGGCGTGATGAACACCGACAATATGTGCATCACCGGCACCACTTTTGACTATGGCCCTTATGGGTTTATGGACCGTTTTGCTCCTGATCATACCCCCAATCATTCTGACACGCATGGGCGATATGCTTACAACCAGCAACCTGAGATCGGTTTCTGGAATCTCAACAAATTAGCAGAAACCCTCGTTGCTCTGATTGGCGCGGAGAACCTGGAAGAAGAAATGAAACAATACCAGCCGCTTTTCAATCGCTTCTATCGCGAAGAAATCGGTAAAAAACTGGGGCTGGCTATTCTGGACTCGGAGTTCACACAACTGGTTCAGAGAATGTTCCAACTGCTTCATGAGCATCAATTTGATTACACCAACTTCTTCAGGTTTCTCGCAGACCACCCGGCGAACGGCAACAATGGCGAGTTAAAATCGTGGCTGAGTCAATACCTTGCTCTGGCTCAACGGGAAGGCACAAGCCATGAAGAACGAAAAGCACAAATGGACTCCATTAATCCCAAGTTTATTTTGAGAAATCATTTGCTACAAACGGCTCTGGATAAAGCGCTCAAGGAATCGGATTTTTCTGAAATCGCACGCCTTAGAATCCTTTTGGAAGATCCATTCCAGGATCGACCAGAAGTTTTTGAGAAATACGGAATCGACTCTGAACACTATGCCCAGGATACTCCGGAAACATTTCTCTGCCGACAAACCAGTTGTTCAGCATAACAAGGCAATCTTATAGATTGCAGAAAGGAAGCAATGATTCTGTTAGATGGAGAAATCACCGAGATCAATACTCCCCCCAATAAGGCCGACCAGTTTCGGGAACTCACCATCTGGGTTCCTGAAACAGGAGAACATGTGGAGTTGACGTGCTATGTTCATGAGCTCCAAAAGTCAGGCTTGGAAGAAGGCAACAAGATTTCCATTAAAATTGAAAAGAAATTCGATGTTGACTCTCTGACCCGCGACTTGCTGAAACCACAATAGGTTCGAGAAAGCATCGGGAAACATCAGGAAATGCCAGCGTGGCTTTTAGTTTTCCTTCTTGATAGTATAGTTGCTAAATAAACTGAAAGCTCGACCCATATTTATGAGCAAAATAAAAGAACTCGGCGAATTTGGGCTCATCCATCACCTTTCTTCACACTTGAAATTCCGCGCATCCGATTCTGTTCTGGGTATCGGAGATGACTGTGCGGTTTACCCGGTTAAATCCGGGGCCTATGAAATCATCTCCACGGATGCCATGGTTGAGGGCATCCATTTTAAACTTTCCACTACAACTCCCGAGGCTCTGGGCCGAAAAGCCCTGTCTGTCAGCCTCAGTGACATCGCGGCCATGGGGGGAACTCCCAAAAGGGCGCTGGTGACATTGGGAATTTCAAAAAAGATTTCAGTGTCGTTTCTTGACAGGCTGTATGCCGGATTCAACGAAGTATGCAATCAGTTCAAGGTGGAAGTCGTCGGCGGAGATACCGTCTCCTCCCCAAAATGTTTTTTCATAAATGTTTCAGTCATCGGTGAAGCAAAACGCATTTTCACTCGCCGGGGTGCCAGACCGGGTGACCTCATTTTCGTGACAGGGACATTGGGCGACTCAAGTCTGGCATTAAAACTGCTCAACAAAAAGAAAAAAGGCGATTATAAATTTCTGATCGGGAGGCACCTGGACCCAACGCCTAGAGTCCATGAAGCCGGCCTCCTGGCCCGTTCCAGAATAAATATTACCTCAATGATAGATATCAGTGACGGCTTGGTCCAGGACCTTTACCATATTTGCAAAGCCTCCAAGGTAGGCGCCCAAATTTACGAAGCCCGGTTGCCCCAATCCCCGGAGTTTTCACGGATCTGTAGCGAGGATTCGATCTCCCCTCTTCCACTCCTTTTGAATGGCGGAGAGGATTATGAATTACTGTTTACTTTACCTGCTGATGGTGTTAAAAATTTAAACAGGCAGTTTTTAAAGGCTAACGCGCTTGTTACGCAAATCGGGGAGATCGTTCTCAAACCCAGGAAAGTATCACTGGAAATGAGAGATGGGACGACGAAGACCCTTCCACAGTCAGAGGGCTTCAATCATTTTTAAGTTTAACAGCGATGGTTTACCCTTCCCAGATGTGCAAATTGCCAAATCGAGTTATCGTGCAATTTGGTTCACAAACGCCAGCCAAGCTTGAGGTTTCTTAAAAACTTTGGACGATTCATTATTATCCCGTTCACTACTACTGGTATTTCTACTTCTGTGTTCGGCCTTTTTTTCAGCCTGTGAGGTCGCCTATTTTTCTCTAAACCCTCTTCAACTGAATGAGATGTCAGAGAAAAAAGGACGCATGGGCCGAATTGTAAATTCCCTCCTGGCAAAACCACGCGAACTGCTCATCACCATTTATATCGGTAATGAGTTCGTAAATATTGCTATTTCCGTCGTGATCACCTCCATAGCGATCAACCTTTTTGGAAGCATCGGTGTGGGCATCGCCATTGGGCTCGGTACTTTGCTCCTGCTGATTTTTGGCGATATCATCCCAAAGAGTATTTCAATAAAATTTGCCCAACCCTACGCCTTGTTTTCGGCATATCCTTTAAAAGCCTTTGCCAAGCTTGTTCAGCCCGCCCAGAAACTGTTTTCTATTTGGACAGAAAAGATCATCGGATCCATGGGAATCCTGCCACATAGACTAAAAGAATCCCCCATCACCGATGAAGAGTTCCGGGCCATGGTTCAGGTGGGCGAAGGGGAAGGTGTTATCGATTCCGATGAAAGAGAGTTGATCCAGAATGTTATAGAGTTTGGTGAAACCACTGTGGCGGAAATCATGACCCCGAAAATAGATATGTTCACCGTAAACATTGAGGACAGTCTGAATAATATTCTGCCCCGGATCATTGAAAATTTTTATTCCCGGGTTCCTGTATATGGAGTGGACGAAGAAGGCATTCTGGGAATTTTGTTTACCAAAGACCTGACACGGCACAAACATGTGCCTCGGGAAAAAATAAGCTTGAAAAGCATTCTGCATCCCACCGTTTCGGTCCCGCAGTCAAAAAAGATCAAAGAAATGCTGGAAGAATTCAGGAAACTGAAAAGGCATATGGCCATCGTTCTGGATGAATACGGAAGCGTCTGCGGGCTGGTCACGCTGGAAGATGTCATTGAGGAACTGGTTGGAGAAATTGACAGCGAAATGCGGCAGGAAGAACTCCCACTAAAGAAACTGAGTGAAAACCATTATCGCATTGCCGGCGCTTATAGCCTGGCAGAATTTAATGAAAGCTTTCAGAGCAAACTACCTGAGAACGATTACGACACAGTGGGCGGCTATGTTTTCGGCCTCTTTGGCCGAATTCCCCGGTCAGGCGAATCAACCACCGTAGACAGGTTCAAATTACGTGTCCAAAAAATGAAGGGATCAAGAATCCTGAATCTTTACCTCACCCTTATGGGTCCCCGTCCATTGCCGGATAAAGAGCAAGCTGAGGTTCCCGAAGACTAATGGACTTTGCAACAACACTCATACTGGTATTGCTGGGAATACTGCTGGAAGCATTTTTTTCCGGTTCAGAAATCGGCATGGTTTCTGTAAACCGGATAAAAATGAAGCAACTTGTCGAAGATGGAAATTCGGCCGCTCGATCCGTCTTGAAATTACTCGATAATCCTGAACGGCTCTTCACCACAACCTCACTGGGGACCAATTTAGCGATGGTGACCAGCACCGCTATATTCACCGCGTTCATGGTCACACATTTTGGAGATTCCGGGGAATGGATGGCCATGCTGATTATTTCGCCCCTGATATTTTTTGTGGGTGAAATCATTCCCAAAGTTATTTTTCAGCACCGCGCCGATTCCCTCATGTTGTTTATGGTTTATCCGCTTATTTTTTTCTATAAAATACTGGCCCCGTTTACATCCTGGTTATCAAAAACATCGGCGAAAGTCACCAGTCGCGTGCAGTTGGCCTCTACGGAAGAGCATAAGACCTTCAGCCGGGATCAGCTTAGGGGGGTATTGAGCCTGGAGTCGCAGACCGTTGATTTAGGAGTGACGGAAAAGAAAATCATTCACAATATTTTCAACTTCGGAGAACTTCGGGCTGAACATTGCATGGTTCCTCTAATTCAAATGATCGTCATAAGGGATACCGCTACGATGCAGGAGGCACATGATGTCGCAAACGATTCCGGTTTTTCGCGCGTCCCCGTTTTTCATGAAAGAATGTATAACCTAATTGGAATTTTAAACACCTTCGACCTTTTGGGCCAACCTGTTGACAACACCCCTATCACCAGTCTCATCCGGCCTGCCTATTATATTCCCCCGATCAAAAAAATTGATGATCTTCTCAAGGAACTTCAGCAAAGGGGTTTGCACATGGCCATCGTGGTGGATGAATATGGAGGATGTATCGGCTTGATAACGATCGAGGATCTGCTGGAAAAAATTGTCGGCGAAATCGAAGATGAATACGACAAGCTCGAGAAAACCTATGAGCCCTATGCAGACGGGGGATACCTTGTGGATGGGAGCACAGAAATAAGCGTTCTCAACGATACCCTCAACTGGGATCTTCCCGGTGGGGACTTCGAAACCCTTGCAGGTTTGGCCATTGACCGGTTGGAAAGAATCCCCAACTCCGGCGACCAAGTCGTGGTGGGTTCCTACCGAATAACCGTTAAAGAAGCCAGTAAGCGAAAAATTCAATCCCTGATCATCCGCAAACTGGATCCGTCACAGAAAACCAGCACTAACGGAAAAACTCCGGCCTCTTAAAATTTTCTAACCATTTCCAGCTCTTTATAAGCCGACTGAATCTCAAGAAACTTCTGGTGGGCCTCATGAACTGTCTGTTCATCCATTGTGGCAACCCGGTCGGGATGGCACTGGCTGGCCAGTTTTCGGTAGGCTTTTTTGATTTCATCATTCGAAGCGTCAGAAGAAAGTCCCAATATATAGTAAGGGGTTCTAAAGGGTTCCAGTGAATACTTCTCTCTGATTTCGTTATGTTGGTCATACGACAGCCCCAACTGCAACCCGACTTTTTTTATCAGCGATTGGGTTTCTTCACCTACGGCATTCTCAATTAAATTAATCTGATAGCATAGGGCGAGGAGCAAAAGATTGTAGTTGTTCTGACAAGATTTTTTATACTCACCTATGAACCGGTCAATATCCGGTTTTTTGGACTGAACTTCCTTGATCAATCGATCCAGTGATTTTAAATCCGGGGGGCTATAGCCCAGGTTCTTCATAAAAAATTTATGAATCACCTCCACCTGTTTCGGGCTTAATGCTCCCGCCTCCATAGCCACCCGCGTTAAAATGACGACCAGAGATGTTATAAATTCACCCTCACGGATAATGCCGGGCAAATTTTCATGCAGTTTTTTCTGGAGTTTTTTACCTAAAAAATGTTCAATGGTGCCGCCAATAACGGCACCCAAAGGGCCGCCACGTAAAAAACCCAAACCTGCACCCATCCACCATGACATATAAAGTGTTCCACTCACAAAATGAAAACGGGCACTATACCACAAACAGGGCCCCGCACCCCCTTACATCAGAAAGCTCAAAAAAGTGGCAGGTAAGCACAAACACAAAACAACCCACTGGAGGAAGCAATTGATGGTCAAACACATTGTTATGTTCAAACTGGCAGAAAAGAATCAGGAAAACCGGGACCAAGCCATCACCGCCCTCAACAGCCTGAGGGGAAATATTGAAACTTTGAAGTTTTTAGAGCTGGGAACTGATTTTTTAAGCTCCGAAAGAAGCTACGATATCGTTCTTACCGCTTTTTTTGACGATCGTGAGGGTTTGAAAGTATATGCGAGCCATAAAAACCATTTACCCGTTGTTGAGAAAATGCGTTCACTCTGTTCCTCATCCATTGTCGTGGACTATGAAACGGAATAACGTTGGCTTTCCCAGTAGAAAGCAGTTTTTTTATGCCATCTGGGCAAATAAATTGTTGTACTTTATTTTCCCAAATGCTAAGGTTCAAAGAATTTTTATCCAGCCATGGGTAAAATGCAAAGGTTTTTGAGTTACCTGCCCGAATGTATTCAGTATAGGGTTCCCTAATATAGGAGATTCGGCAATGGCAACGAAAAAAAAGGCGGCAAAAAAAAAGACTTATGTAAAGAAGAAAGTTGTGACTAAAAAGAAAGCAAAGGCCAAGAAAACTGCAAAAAAGGCCGCTAAGAAGAAGGTTACGAAAAAAACTGCAGCAAAAAAAGCGTCGCCTAAAAAGAAGACCAAGGCCTCACCTGCGAAAACCGCCTCAACAAAAAAGAAAACCAAGGGCTCAAAAACCAATATTGAACCGGGCAAGTTACGCTTGGTCAGACAGGAACATCCTCAACTGGATCCTGCGGTTCTCAAAATCCTTGAACGGCTTATTGCCAACCGGGGAGAATTATTGAAATTGATTCGGGCTTCACAATCTGTGGAGCGCGATGCTGGAGATTTGACATTCAGTAACGAAATTGATCTTGCCTCAAGTCTTGAGGGAAGAGAAATGATTTTTCAATTGACCAGCAGGGATCGCAATGAACTTAAGTTGATTGAAGAAGCGTTATTCAGAATAAACAACGGTAGTTACGGGGAATGTGAATCCTGCGAAAAAAAGATCACCTTGAAGCGTCTTCAAATTATGCCATTGACCACTTTATGTATTGAGTGCCAGGAGGCCGCCGAGAATCTTTAACCGCGCCTTTACTTCCCATGGCACTTTTTGTATTTCTTACCGCTGCCACACGGGCAAGGATCGTTCCGACCAACCTTCTCTTCATCGCGCCGAACCGTCACCTGTTTTTCTGAAGCCTCCGATGCTCCCCGGTGTTCTACAATCCCCCGAGGCTTACTGATCAGTTCCTCTGGCATCTCCACTTTCTGATTAACCTGAACCTTGAACAAATATTCCGTAGCTTCTTCTTTGATGCGTGCCATCAGGTTGCTAAACAGATCAAACCCTTCCTTCTTATATTCTGTCAGAGGATTTTTCTGGGCATAACCACGCAAACCAATCCCTTCCTTGAGGTGGTCCATGCCTAACAGGTGATCTTTCCAGAGTGTATCCAGAATCTGCAGCATGATGACTTTTTCAACGTGCCGCATGAATTCGGCCTCAATGCCTACTTCTTTTGCTTCATAGGCCTGGGTCACCGCCTCCATGACGGCATCATGAAGCTTTTCTCTGTTACAGTATTCCAATTCCAACTTTACACTTCCAAGAATGAGGGGTCCATGTTCGCCGTGTTTTTCAATGTGAACCGCAAACTGCCTTTCCAGCAACTCGTTCAGAGCTTCAATATCCCACTCTTCTGGATATATCTTTTCATGAGCAATACCAGCCAGCGCGTCATCCACCAACTCATCTGCCATATCCAACAGGATTTCTTTCCCATTTTCCGTATTGATGATTTCCCGGCGCAATGCATAAAGAACCTCCCTTTGGCGATTCATGACATCGTCATATTCCAGGAGGTGCTTGCGTATATCAAAGTTATGGGCTTCAACTTTTTTCTGGGCATTGGCAACCGCTTTCGAGATCATGGCATGCTCAACGGGTTGCCCATCTTCCATTCCTAATCGGGCCATTAAAGGAGAAATTTTATCGGACCCGAAAATACGCAGTAAATCATCCTCAAGGCTGAGATAAAAACGGGAAGACCCCATATCCCCCTGCCTTCCAGAGCGACCTCGCAACTGGTTATCAATGCGTCGACTTTCATGACGTTCGGTTCCGAGAATATGGAGACCACCCAGTTCGGGGATGCCCTCGCCCAAAACAATATCCGTACCCCTTCCGGCCATATTCGTCGCAATGGTCACAGCTCCGGGTTGCCCGGCCTGCGCAATGATCTCGGCCTCTTGTTCATGATGCTTGGCATTCAAAACACTATGTTTGATGCCGGTTTTTTTCAGCTTCTTGCTCAAAAGCTCTGATCTTTCGATGGATATCGTACCCACCAGGACGGGTCTTTTTATTGCATTCAATTCCTTGATCTCTTCGATAGCAGCATCAAATTTTTCCATTTCTGTTCTGTAAATCACGTCCGGATAATCTTCCCGAATCATAGGCTGATTTGTGGGAACAACAACGACTTCGAGTTTATAAATCGAGCTAAATTCTTCCGCCTCCGTATCTGCCGTTCCAGTCATGCCTGCCAGTTTTTCATACATACGAAAATAGTTTTGGAAGGTAATGCTTGCAAGGGTCTGGTTTTCGTTTTCAATTTTTACTCCCTCTTTCGCCTCCAAAGCCTGATGCAGTCCATCGCTGTAACGCCTTCCCGACATCATGCGGCCGGTGAATTCGTCGATAATGACGACTTCCCCATCCTTCACCACATAGTCCACTTCATTTTTGAACAACCCATGCGCTTTAACCGCTTGGTTTAGACAATGAAGTGTTTCAATATTGGCTGGATCATACAGGTTCTCTATATTTAACAATTTTTCCATGAGGACAATTCCCTCATCCGTCAAGGAAGCGGTCCTGGCCTTTTCATCAACCGTATAATGCTCTTCTTTTTTCAGCTTGGGGACAATCTGGTTCACCGTATAATATTTGTCCGTCGATTCCTCCGCCGGACCAGAGATGATCAAAGGAGTCCGAGCCTCATCAATTAAAATACTATCGACCTCATCCACAATGGCAAAATTCAGTTCCCGCTGAACCATTTGTTCTTTTGAGAACTTCATATTGTCCCGAAGAAAATCGAACCCGAATTCATTATTAGTGCCATAAAGCACATCTGCCGAATAGGCCGCCTTTCTTTCCTCCTCAGGAATATCGTGATAGATCTTGCCCACAGACAAGCCTAGAAACTTGTATATCTCTCCCATCCACTGGCTGTCACGGGTAGCCAGATAGTCGTTGACCGTTACAACATGCACACCCTTTCCCGTCAAGGCGTTCAAGTAAACCGGCAAGGTCGCCATCAGGGTTTTTCCTTCACCGGTTTTCATTTCCGCTATTTTTCCTTCATGCAGAACCACTCCGCCTATAATCTGCACATCAAAAGGACGCATTTCAAGCGTCCTACAACTGGCTTCGCGAACCACCGCAAATGCCTCGGGCAGGACATCTTCCAATGTAGAGCCGTTAGCCAGCTTGTCTTTCAATTCGGGTGTTTTGGCTTTAAGCTGGCCGTCAGAAAGTGCCTTGATCTCATCTTCCAATGCGTTAACGGCGTCCACATAACTCTGAATCCGCTTAATCTCGCGGTCATTGCGGGTACCCACTAATTTTCTGATTAAGCCAAGCACCATCTCAAATCCTGAATATTAATTTATAGTTTGAAGTTTAGAACAATAATAATACAGGGGGATCCTAGACCCTGGCCATCAAGGCCAAACCCTCGCCCATTAAGGATGCATATAGAAAAAATTCGAGGTATCGGTGGGGGAAAAAGGTGACTCAAAACCTGGCGATTCAATGATCGCCAAAGGACGACCTATTCTTCTAAAATATAGTTCTTGGGAGTGACCGGCACACCGTTGAGCAACACTTCATAGTGGAGATGAGGTCCGGTGCTCCGCCCGGTATTTCCAACCCGCGAAACCACCTGCCCTCGCTTGACACGGTCTCCCACTTTAACCAGATGCTTGGAGTTGTGACCATAGCGGGTAACAATACCATAACCATGGTCGATCTCAATCATGTTTCCATATCCATATTCTCTTCCTTCAACGACAACCACACCATCCGCCGTAGCACGCACAGGAGCCCCGGTTCGGGCCGCAATATCCCAGCCTTCATGTTTTTCCCTTAAACCTGTAAACGGAGATTTTCGAAAACCAAAACTGGAGGTCACCCAACCGCGAGTCGGCCAGATTGAAGGGGTTGAAGAAAGAAAAGATTTTTGATTCTTAAAGAAATCATCCAGCTCCTGAAAGCTGATAGTCTGAATTTTAGCCTGCCTGCCTAAATGATCCAGTCCATTAGATAAACGATCCACCATACTGGCCGCGCCTCGGCCCATAGCGGTCGTGAAGCTGTTAGTGCTCAATCCATAAGGCCCGCCAACGCCCCAGTTTTTCTCAACCGATTTGGGCGAATTTTCCAGAGCCGTAATAACCCGGAGCTTTTTCTCAAATCGTTCCAGCCGGGCCATCTCTGTCTCGAAATTTTTTACCTGCTGGGCAAATTTTTCTATCTGGATTTCGCGGATTTTTGAGTCCCGACGAAGCTTGGCCAGCTCGGTTTCGCCACCTTGCAACCGCAAATATTGCTGGGCAAAATAAAATGTAGACCCCAGAAACCCTATCAAAACAACAAAAGACACCAAAACGCCAAACTTTACAAAACGCTTCGGCAGGCGCAATTTTTTAGGGGAGCCCGCCGCCCCAGGAAAAACTACTATGGTTACTTCATCTTTGCCCACTTTGCCTCCTTGGCAGCAGTTAGAAACACGCACAATCTTTCGAATAGTATCGCTTAAACCCATTATTTGTCAATACTTAAATCAGCCCAGCCAAAAAGGAAATAAATACAAAAGCCCCGCCTTTCAATGCCTGCAAAAGTGGCTCTAAATGGAGCCCTCGAACCTAATCTATAGACTTTATTTTCTCTCTGGCCTGAATATGATCCGGGTTGATCGACAACACCAGCCTGAAAAATTCCTGGCCTTTTTGGACATCTCCATTTTCTTCATGGAGCAGGCCCAGGCTGAATAAAGCGGGAACCTGTCCATTGACATCACCAATTTTCTGGTAAATATTCAGCATTTTTTCAAAACCGGCAATCGCTCCGGTTAAATTTCCTTTGTCGTAATCACGAAATGCATTCTGTCGAATCGATTGGGCAAGGACCTTTCCATAGCCCCAGCCCAAAGTCTGTGACCCCTCTTTTAAAGAGTCGTTATATTCTGCTTCAAACCGTTGTCCTTCACCCATCTCTTCAAAAATTTTCTTCAGGTTGAAAAAAAACATCAACTCTTTCGGGTTGGTTCGAATCGCAGTTCGCACTTTTTCCAACGCTTCCTGAAATTGTTTACCATTAACAAGAGAAGCCGCCCAATTATTCCAGGCCAGTCCATTCTCTGGGTCCAGTTCTGTCGCCTGCTTAAATAACTCTTCGGCTTTTTGATCTTCACCCTTTACATAATGTAGATAGCCCAACGCATACCAAACTGAGGACGAGTTTTCGTGAGACCGGCGGTATCCGCCCAAAAATTCCTCTGCTTCGTCAAGAGCCCCCAGAGCATTCCAGGCCTTCACCATATTGCGGAAAACATAACCGGGGTTGGTCTCATCAACCAAGACCGATTTATAAATTTCAAGAGCCTCTTTAAACTTTCCCTGAGAAAAATAAAAATCGGCTTTGGCATTTGCGGGTAACTGAAAACCACCGGAATGCGGTTGGGCCTCTATATGCAGGGGCCAAAGCATCAGCGCTAAAAACACTGGTAGAAAATAAATCATGGACCATATTGAAGCCCCTCTGTTTTGCGAAGAAAGCTTGCGATTAAAAGGCAGGTTCAAAGTCTGAAGAGTCCGCTTCGGGTGGAACATCCGCGCGGGTGCTTCTATCGTAGAAGCGTGTGTATTGGTTTTCAAAGTGTAAGAGCACCTCCCCGATGGGACCGTTTCTTTGTTTGCGAACCAGAATTTCTGTTTTACCCGGGTCATCCGATTCGGGGTTGTATACAACATCTCGGTAAATAAACATGACCACATCCGCATCCTGCTCAATGGAACCCGATTCCCGAAGATCCGACAAGAGCGGCCGCTTATCCGTCCGACTCTCAACAGCTCGGCTCAACTGGGAAAGTGCCAGTATCGGAGCATTTATCTCTTTGGCCAGGGCTTTGAGTCCTCTCGATATTTCTGAGACTTCCAGTTGTCGGCTCTCGCTCTTCCCCCGTCCCTGCATCAATTGCATATAGTCTACAATAATCAGTCCGAGAGGCTGTTCGGCGGCGAGCCTGCGGGAGCGGGCACGTATATCCAGGACCGACAAAGCTGAGCTGTCGTCGATAAACAATTGCGCTTCCGCCAGTTCCCTGCCAGCGTCATGCACTTTAGGCCAATCACTCTTAGCCAGATAACCGGTACGAACTTTAGAAGAATCCATCTGCGCCTTGGAGCACAAAAGCCGCATTCCCAATTGTTCTTTCGACATTTCGAGACTGAAAAAAGCTGTAGAAATTTTTTTATTCAAAGACACATAACGGGCGATATCCAGAGCAAAACTGGTTTTACCCATACTGGGCCGTGCCGCCAGAACGATCAGATCAGATTTTTGAAACCCCGCTGTCATGTTATCCAAATCAGTAAATCCCGAAGGCACCCCGGTAACCATTCCCGGTTCCTGGGCAAGTTTTTCCAGATCCGACAAACCCTGCTTAACAATCTCAGGAAGCTTGTAAAAGCTTGGTTTGGTTCTTTTTTCGGAGATTTCGAAAATGGACTGCTCAGCTTTATCAAGCAGGGTGTCCACATCATCACTGTCGCTGTAACTATTAGAAACAATCTCTGTCGCGGTCTGAATCAGGTCTCGGAGGATTTTTTTTTCGCGGAGGATTTTAGCGTGGTGGACTACTGCTGTAGAGGTGGGTACAAAATCTTCAAGAAGAGTCAGGTATTCGATGCCCCCCACCTCTTCCAGCTCATTTTTTCTTTTGAGCTTGTCTGCCAATGCGAGAACATCTATCGGCTCATTGCCTTCGAACTGTTCCCGCATTACAGAAAATATTTTTTTATGGGTGGACTTGTAGAAGTCCTCTGCACTCAAAATTTCAAGAGCTTTAGCAATCGCATCTTCTGAATGCAGGCAGGCACCTAGAACACTCTGCTCCGCCTCCTTGTTATAAGGAGGCAATTTGTTCAGAGAAATGTCGGTCAGGGCATCAGCCATAATTCTTTCAGGGTAAAGGCCTCTTTACTATTTTTTAGCTTCTATCTCAGCTTCCCCTTCTTCTTTAACTTCCGGGGCAGGTTCAGCAGATTTGGCAGGCTCTACAACTTCCCGCTCCCCTTCAACAACAAGTTTAATTTCCGCTGTCACTTCCAAATGGAGTTTTACGGGGATTTTATATTCCCCAGCTTTTTTAATGGGCTCGGCAATCTGAATTTTACGCCGATCAATATCGACGCCCTGACCTTTGAGCAAATCAGCAACTTCCTGCGCTGTCACGGAACCAAACATCTTTCCGGTATCGCCGACCTTTTTCTTGACCGAGCAGGTCACCTTTGCAATTTCATCAGCAATAGCCTGGGCCGCAGCGATCACCTTTGTCACTTTGCTCTGGACCACACGTTTCTGATGATTAAAAGCTTTAAGGTTATTAGGGGTCGCCAACAAAGCCTTGCCCTTGGGGATCAGGAAGTTCCTCCCATATCCGTCTTTAACCTCTACCTCATCGCCACAAAATCCGAGGCCATCCACATCTTCTTTCAACAACAGCTTCATAAGTTTTCCTTTCCTGAGGATCAGAGTGTTTTCAATTTGTATCTTCAACGGCTCTCAGCTTTCTAAAATCCGCCCAGATATCAAACACGCCCAACCCAGCCACCAATCCAATTAAAAGAGATTGCACAAAAATTAATATAAAAAGAACAAACCAAAAGAAAGTCGGAATCTTCCTGACTTTCAAAAAATGAACAATAATGCTGAGTCCCTGAGCAAAATAGATGCAAAGCATCACCAGAAAGATATTGAGCCCGGCATCCGCCACCATGCCCTGCCCCAGGAACAAAGCCGCTCCCGACAATATGAAACCCCAGACCAGGTTTTCCGGACAAATCCATTGGGAGAATGCTCTCTCCGAAAACAGTCCCGGCCCATAAAGTCGCGTCCAGGCGATTCGTACCAATGCGTAATTGGCCGCCGCGCCAATCAAAGACCCGATCAACAAAAAGGCCGGATAAGACGCCGCAAAACCCTCAGCCGCCCGTTCTGCGAAGGCCTTCATCTCCGCAACCTCAGCTTTGTCCTCGCCCATGGACTCGAAGGCTTCCATCGACTGGGAAAAATGAGCGCGAACTTGCGTCTCAAAAAACTCTTTAACCGATGTATCCTGATCGCCAAACAAAGCCATCAACAGAACGATCGACACAAAACCCGATGCCAAAGCACTGATAGCGATGCACCGGTCTGCCGACAACTGGATTCGGATCATCTCCCCCAGTACCAGAGCCATCAGCGCATACTCAGCTAAAAATAACATGGCCTGGTTAATCCCAATCAGCAACAGGAGCACCGCAAAAACCAACGCAACAAGAGCAATGCCAACCTGCCTGCCCCTCTGCAAGTAAATGAATACGAGAGGAAAAGGGGATAAAACCCCGATCAATGCCCCCAATGGCGGAAACACCATCAAAGCAAAAAAGAGAGCAAAAACCAGAACTACAGCGACCAGTAGGTTTTTGGGTGATGATGACTCAGCCAAGTCTAATGCTCAACAGCAAACGGTAATAAAGCAATGTTCCTGGCTTTTTTGATCGCCCGGGTCAAAATTCTCTGACACTTGGCACAATTTCCTGAAATTCGCGAAGGCACGATCTTTCCTCTTTCAGAAATCAGCGGTTTCAATGCCTTGATATCGAAAAAATCGATATAAACCTTGCTTTGGTCGTCGTTGCAAAACCGGCAAATTTTTTGCGAAAAAAATGAACGTTTTTTTGTTTCTGGCATAACACCCTTCTTCTTTTAGTAGTTTTATTAAAATGGGATATCATCAGCGGCCGGGGCAGAAGTCGAGTCAGTATTCATACTCACTTTATCTCCCTGGCGGGTCAAGAACTGCACATTATTAGCGACCACTTCAAGCTTGCTTCGCTTCTGTCCACCATCCGCTTCCCAGGTCTGATAGTTCAGCCGACCTTCAAGAAAAACCAGACTGCCCTTATTCAGGTATTGGGCACAATTCTCACCTTGCTTGGCCCAAACCGTGATATCGACAAAACAGACCTCATCTTTCCATTCCTCGCCCTGCTTGAACTTGCGGTTGACCGCCAAGCCAAAACTGGCAACGGCCGCACCACTTGCGGTATAACGCAGTTCAGGATCCCGGGTCAGGTTACCCATCAGAAGCACCTTGTTGAACGAAGCCATATCAAATCCTTATTGTTACTTTGTTAATCAGGAGTCTTCTTTCTTTTCAGCTTTATTATCACCATTGGCGGAAGCCTCTTCCTCGGTTTCACTTTCCTTACCGAGGGCTCTTTCCAATTCATCACCCTCCAACCGGAGCACCATATATTTTATGATCAGGTCGTACAACTTATATTTATTTTCTAGAGCGGAGACTTTTGCGGACTCAAGGGTGTGATAAAGGTTCAGGTATATCCCAAATCTGTTTTTCTTTACCCGGTAGGCGAGGCGTTTTTTACCCCAGTTTTCAATTTTAAGACACGCACCTCCGTTGCTCTTGATGAACTCGCCTATTTTTTCCAAGGCTTCAGCAACACGTGCTTCGTCAATATCGGGTTTGAGAATCAGGACACTCTGGTAAGATCGCAATGAATACCTCCTCATGGGTTAAGAATAGCCCCAGCCTAAATCTGGAACGAGGGGTTAAAGCACGTAAAAACGGGATTTAACTAAATTTAATTATTCACTATATAATAAGTATCTGTGAAAGGCGAATTTTTGCATAGTCGCCCAACAAAATCAAGGGATTTCAAGCAACCTAAACGAACAAATATAGTGAAAAAACAACCCACCATCAAGATGAAACCCGACTCCGACCTTTTCCAGCACCTGTCATGGGCCGGTTTATATGGCGCGGTTTTACTGCTGTCGGCCTGCGACTTTCCACAGCCGCCGCCGGACTTGTTCTACAAATTCGATGTCATGCCGGTGGGTCAGGGCCCGGCCCATCTATTGACCGCCGATTTAAATCTGGACGGAGAACCGGATCTGGTTTCCACCAACGCCAAGAACGGCACTCTCACCCTCCTATACGGAAAAGGCGACGGCAGTTTTCATGCAGGTCTAACTATAAACGTCGCCGCCGAACCAACTATGTCAGCGGTGGGAGATTTTAATAAAGATGGAGTCCCTGATATTGCGATCAACTCCCGAGGAACAGGAAGGTTTTTAGTTTTTCTGGGAAAAGGAAACGGCAAATTCATGAAACCCATCCCCACGCGAACCGGCAAAGTCCCTTTAAACATTATTCTCGGTGACTACAACCAGGACGGCAACCTGGATGCCGCCGTCACCCTGACCTTTGACGAAATGGAATTGTATCTTGGCACCGGAGACGGTCATTTTAAAAAAGGCGAAACCTATCTGACCGGTTCCCGATCCTTTTCCGGAGTGACAGAAGACTTCAATGAGGACGGGCACCTCGACATTGCCCTCGCGGCCAGCAGTTCCAGCGCCAGTTCTGTCCGGTTGTTTATCGGGAACGGCGATGGAACTTTTCAGAAACCTAAACGGCTGGCAGAAAAGCTGGTGCCGCTAGCCATCGTGGCTAGTGACATGAATGATGACGGTAGAACCGACCTGGTGTTTGCCGCAGGTCAGGGAGACAATTTATACTTGCTCACTTCAAACGGAGACGGCAGTTTCAAAGAACCCATTGCCTTTTCCGGCGGGGGTGGACCCTTTGCTCTCATTACGGGGCATTTTGATCCGGACAAGTTGAAGGATGTTGCGGTCGCCAATTCCCGATCCAGTACTTTCTCGATTATTGTCCGCAATGCCAACGGAACATTTAAATTCCCCACCCGGGATTATGTGATCGAAGGCGGCACCGTATTAGCCATTACCAGCGGCGATTATAACCACAGTGGCATGAGCGATATTGTCGTGGCCAGCAATGCTAAGCACACCATCGAAATTTATTTACAACGGCGGATATTTGCTCCTTAATCCAACCCTCCCCTTACCCCTCCCTATGAAGGGAGGGGGATATGAAAAGTAAAAAGCGATGGCAACAATTTTCAACAAGAATACAGAAAAGGCTAAAAGAAAATCTTTGCGCAAAGAAATGCCACCTGCAGAGGTCACTTTATGGCAAGTTTTGCGAAACAAGCAAGCTAATGGACATAAATTTCGGCGACAATACAGTGTTGACCAATACATTCTGGATTTTTATTGCCCCTCGGCAAAACTCGCGATTGAAATCGATGGAGATTCTCATTTCAGTGACACAGCAATTCAATCGGATGAAATCCGTCAGAAGGCCATCGAAGATATGGGAATACAAATTCTGCGTTTTACCAATCAGGATATCTATGAAAACTTGGATGAAGTATTTGAGAAGATTTTAAAACATTTACCTCCCCTCCCTTCATAGGGAGGGGGCGAGGGAGGGTTTGCCATTATCTGGATACGGTTATCCGTATGAGTGGTCTAAAACTCTTCGTTCTTCATCCAGGTGTTTAATAAATTCTTTCCCCTTTTGTTCCATATTCGTAACCAACTTAAATATTTCTTCCAAATGCCCACTATTAACGAGTTGTTCATCAGGAATAGATAATAGAATTTCATAGACTCGACTTGCACGAGCAATGAAAAGGGCAGCATCTGTAGCCAATTCTGCGTTTGAAAATGAAGCATCTTGGAGTATTTGTCGAATCTCATCCAGTTTCAATTTAATCTCAGAAAAACATTCCTTAATCCATTCTACTTCTTTTACATCCTTAGTTTCTTCTACAGACCTTACATAAGCAATGAAGTCCCCTTTCCTGAAATATAAGCACTAAAGTAACTTACCAATTTCTCTCATCTCCACAAGCTCTTTAAGGATTTTTATTCGGGCTCGTTGTCCATGATAATGGAGTTGAGGTTTTAATATAAGATCAACAAGCTTTTCAGGAAGTTTTAGTAGGAAATCGCTAGTTTCCCGAATCTCTTTGAGTAAATTTGCAAAGTCTTCAAGCATGATTCCTATCTCTTCTCGTGGAGCAGTAAAAAGCTATTTCTTTTTGAGCCAGCGTCACGCTGGCTATTTACCCCTTGTATGTTGTTCATAAGGGGAATTTGTAGTAGTTGTACCTGTGAGCCCTGTGGGAAGCCGGTTTTGTGTTTTCCACAAGGCTCACAGGGTTTGATTCAGGGCACAATAGATCGTTTACCCCTTGGGCTTTTAAGCCCGTCCCGAAGCGCAGATCGTTGTGTCCTATTTTGATTAACCCGAACAGTTGCCTGGGCCACTGAGCCCGCATCGGCAAGGCTGGGAGACCAAATTATGAATCAGAAACCCCATTTTATTGGCATCGATATTTCTAAACTCCATCTGGATGTTGCTGACAGCATGACTCAAGAAACCTGGCAAACCGCTAACAATGAGGAAGGGATTGCTGGTTTGGTCGAGAGTTTATCCGCCTTAAATCCTCCATTGATCGTTTTGGAAGCCACAGGCGGCTTAGAGATCCCGTTGGCTTCGGCCCTGGTTGCGGGTCGACTGCCAGTAGCCGTGGTCAACCCACGGCAAGTTCGTGATTTTGCCAAAGCCACCGGGAAACTGGCAAAAACCGATGTCATTGATTCTCTTGTGCTGGCCCATTTTGCCAGGGCCGTACGTCCTGAGGTCAGGAAAATCAAAGACGAAGAATCTCTTGAACTCTCAGCTCTAGTGACACGCCGTCGCCAGTTGATCGAGATGCTGACCAAAGAAAAAACCCGTCTAAAACAAGCTCCAAAATGGATATGTAAAGACATTAAGGAGCATATCGAATCTCTTAAAAAACGCTTGCGAAAAATCGATGGCGACCTTTCCAGAACCATCAAAAACAGTTCTGCCTGGCGTGAGCACGACCAGATTATACAAAGTGTTCCCGGTGCCGGTCCCGTTCTGGCTGTCAACCTCTTGGCCGGGGTTTCGGAACTTGGAGTTCTTAATCAGAAGCAAATCGCCGCCCTCATCGGTCTCGCTCCCCTCAATCGGGACAGCGGAAAGTTCCGGGGCCGCCGGTGTATCTGGGGCGGTCGCGCCAATGTGCGTGCCGCTTTATACATGGCCGCCGTCACTGCCATGCAGCATAATCCCGTGATTCGTACCTTTTACACACGCCTCATCGAAAAGGGCAAACCCTTTAAAGTTGCCATTACCGCATGCATGAGAAAGTTATTAACGATCATCAATACCATGATCAAAACAAAAACACTCTGGAATGAAAATCTCATTGCCAGCACTTGACATTTAACACAGTTGCTTCGGGGCATGAAGTACCCGTGCCGGGCATAAAGATTAATGAAGAGGCCATCACATCTGAGGAAGAATATCACGGCTATTTGCCACCCCCGCCAGGGGGTTTCTGGATGCCGATTTGCTGAAAGATATTCCCCATCACACCCATGAAGTTGGCCTGCTCCTGCTCCAGTATCTGGGCGTTCTTTTTTTCCTGATTAAAAATATTCAGGCGAATCTCCTGCGGCCTTTCCAAAAGTTTGTTCAGGGCCGTGCCGGTTTGCACCGGGGCGTGGCAGGTGGTGTTCTGGCAAAGATAAACAGTCGGCTCGCCCTTTTCTGCGACCTTGCCTGCAGCAAGCGGCAACAAGTCGCCAGTCGTTTCGCTTTCATTCCACAGGACAACTTTATTGGGACGGTAATCGGTGTGCAGGACTTTCAACATTTCATCGAAGGATGCATGATCCCGAGATCCGGCAAAGACAACCTCTGTCGGCGGAAGATCCGATGCGCTCATTGCCGATAACAGCCCAGTAAAACCTGCCGGACTTCTCTCCATCATGGCGCGAAAAGCATTTAAAGTTTCTTCTGTTTTACGGATATAAGATTCCTCGCCTGTGAGCCGCCCCAGTTTCAACAGAGCCTGGGCCGCCACCGCGTTAGCAGATGGCAGTGCCTCATCGGCAGGATTTTTTAACGGGGAAATCAGGGATTCCCCTGAACGACCGGCGAGAAAGAACCCGCCCTCCCCTTCATCCCAGAACTCTGCAATCATGGCGTCTGCCAGTTCCCGCGCTCGCACGACCCACCGGCTGTCGAGCCCCGCCTCGTAAATAGCGATCAGTCCTTCAAGAAAATAGGCGTAGTCATCAAGACAACCGTTGATCTTACTTTGGCCATCTTTATAAACGCGCAACAATTTTCCAGCCTGCCATTGTTTGGACCAGATAAACTCGGCGCAACGAGAAGCCGATTCCAGATAACTCGAATCGCCCAGCACCGAAGAGCCATGCGCGAGAGCCGTGATCATGAGTCCATTCCAAGCGGTGATAATTTTTTCATCGCGTTCCGGTTTCGGTCTTTTCTCACGTGCTTGAAAAAGGGTTTCCTTTGCCTTTTTCAAAATATGGTCCGCCTCAAAAATGGGGATGCTTTCGGCTTCGGCCAATTGTTCAACCCGCTCGCTGATATGCAGGACATTACGTCCATCAAGATGCCCACGGGGAACTAAGCCATAAGCCCGGGCAAAAACCTTGGCGTGTTTGGGTCCCAACAGGTTCAGGACCTCTTTCAATTCCCAGGTGTACCAAGTGCCTTCCTTACCTTCCGAATCTGCGTCTTGGCTGGCGTAAAAGGCACCCTCATCCGACAACATTTCACGCAAAAGCCAGCCAAACGTTTCTCTTGCGGTGACCTGATAAATGTCCTGCTTGGTGGCCTGAAATATATCAAGAAAAAGTTTTGCCAACAGCCCATTGTCGTAAAGCATTTTTTCAAAATGGGGAACCCGCCACTTACGGTCGGTCGAATAACGGTGAAAACCGCCGCCCAACTGGTCGAACAATCCTCCTTCCGCCATGGCCGTCAAGCTCTTGTCGAGAATATTGAGGGCGTCACCTGTCTGGGCCCAATGCCGCAACAAAAGGGTGTAGTGCGTGGGCTCCGGAAATTTCATGCCCGAGCCAAACCCGCCATGATCCTCATCAAAACGGTCCAACAAAATGTCCACAGCTCCTCGAATCATCTCATCGTTGGGAACTCCCTGCGCCTTGCCAGCCCGGTTCTGTTGGGAAATCTTTTGCAGGATATTTTGTGACCGGGTTTCAAGTTGGTCTTTATCGCCGGTGAACAAGTCGTGCGCTTGTTGCAGGACTTCGGCAAACCCGGGGCGGTTATATTTAGCGAAGGGAGGGTAATAGGTTCCGCCCAAATAGGGTTTCTGATCGGCAGTGAGAAACATGCTGAGCGGCCAGCCACCGTGACCGGTCAGTTCAACCAGAGCTTTCATGTATAAAGCATCCACATCTGGTCGCTCTTCTCGATCCACCTTGATGCTGATAAACTTCTCATTCATGATTTTCGCGATATCTTCATTTTCAAAAGATTCATGGGCCATGACATGGCACCAGTGGCAGGCGGAGTACCCAATACTGAGGAAGATGGGTTTATTTTCTGCCTTGGCTTTGTCCAAGGCTTCCGGCCCCCAGGGGTACCATTCAACTGGATTGCTGGCGTGCTGTAGTAAATAGGGACTGGTTTCGTTTTTTAAACTATTGAAAATTTCTGAATCGGCCACAGCAAAAACACCTTTCTAATACCGGCGATGCCGCCGGGGGCAGTGAGCAATTGGTTTATATAACTGGAAAGAGTAGTCTCGGCTTAACGAGCCAAATAGCATTGCCTCCACGACTAGTGGAAGGATACAAGAAAAGCAAGCAGGAACAAACGAGAAAACAGGAAAAATGATGGGGGAGGGGTCGTCTATTTTTTTACCAGTCCATGCCGGTACTGATGATAGAAGTCGCGAACACTTTCATATTCATCGAGAGCGCTGTCTTCTAACTGCTTTTTGTCATCAACGATGAATGAAGCGTCGTTGACATTTTTCTCAGTAGCAATACCGACACTGGCTGCGGTGCTGGGAGCAAAGTAAAAGGTGGGACTCATGAAATAATCCGCTGCCCTTCCGACAATGTTTCGGGCTGTAGAAGGTCCGAAAAGCGGCAGGACGATATAGGGACCTGTGGGAATACCGTGGTAACCCATGGCTTGGTCAAAATCTTCATTAACATCATCAATTTTATATTCTTCGTCGGCCACATCGGCTATTCCGCCAATTCCGAATGTAGTGTTGATCAGGGTTCGCAAAATAACCCGGCCGAACTTCTCAAAATCCAACTGAATCAAACTGCTGACAAGCTTGATGGGGGCCATGGCATTGGAAAAAACATTCTTAATACCTATCCGAAGGTTCTCATGCACCGTGTCCCGGTAACCCCTGACCACCGGCTCCAAGACATTATCGTAAATAGTTTCATTTACGCCAAACATCCAGCGATTATAGCCTTCAAGAGGGTCTGTCAAGATAGGGATACCTTTTTCATTCCCTGCAAAAGGATCTTCCAGGTCTTCATAGACTTCCGGGTCCTGAGAGGACCATACAGTTCCCTGAGCAGTTTCAACAGGTAATGAAGCACTCCGGAGAATACTCTTTTCAAGTTTTATGGTTACCTCTGAGGTTTGTACGAAAAAATCGTTGCCCACATCGGCAACAAAATTCGGCATTCGGGACTCATTAGCCGTGACCCCGGCCCATGAAAAAGAGGAAAACAGAGAAAACAAGAATAAGCCAGTGCACAGAAAGCTCCTTCCTGGTTTTATAAATTCCTTGACCCGCATATCGTGTGAAACCTGAAATTGTGGGAACTTCTGTTTATAAAAATGGCAAGCCGCTACCTACTATTCAGAGACCTTTGCGTAAGTCGATAAAGCAGAAAAGCGAGATGCTTCGACATACCCCTCCGGGGCAAGAAGGTAAAGGTCGAGTATCACTAGCTCAGCATGACAATAAAAGGCTGTTTTGTCATTCTGAGGAACAACGTGACGAAGAATCTAAGGCTATGCAAAGCTCTCTCACTAGCAACTCACACATTAAACGCCAACTCACAAAAATTCAACCCGTATTTTCATAAGTTTGCAAATTTGACACAAATCCCATCATACAGGAAAATTTGCTTTCCCCGTGCCAATTATTGATTAGTCGGTCTAAAACTAGAAACATTTCAAGGTTTTTGAGCAGGTTCTGCAAAAACCCTGGATAATCGGTCTACAGAACTCTGTTGCAGGGAAACATTATCGGCACGAGCTTTATGGACTATTTCCCAAGCACGCTCATGGTTCTGTTGTTTGTATAAAACGTCAATCATGATTTCATAAGCCTGACTGTTAAACCGGTTCAACACCAAGCTCTCTTCCAGTTTGGCAACAGCTTCCTCCAACTTTTCCAAGGCACTCAGGGATGCCCCCCAGTAGGCATAAGCGTTACTGTGTTCAGGGTTGATCTCCAACACTATCCGGTAATGACTAATGGCATCATCGAATTTTTTATCCATTGCCAGTGTCAGCCCCCAATACAGATGGGCCTTCTCATCGGTGGGATCCTTTTTTGCGGCAAGAATAAAATGGTCGATAGCTTCCGCCCTCTTATCCAGCTTAACCAGGGAAATCCCCCACCAAGTCTGTATTTTGGCATGATCTGGATTTCTTTCGCCGGCTTTTCGAGCTATTTCCACAGCTTCCTGGTATTTACCCAGTGCGTTCAGCTCACGAACTAATTTGATCGGATCTATTTGAATCGTTTTCTTATCTATTTCCTTTCGTTTTTCAACCGCTACCCGGGATGCTGATTCTGCCTGATCGCGGGCTTCATCCATCTCGCCTTTGGCGGCAAGCACCAAAAAGCCACCAACAATGGTGACAATACAAAAGTACCACAGAGCTTTAATTTTTCCGGGCATTGGCCTTCAATTCTGGTTACTGGGAAATTTTTCCGGCAGGGTCGTGGACCAAGAGGATAATTCGACCCCGAGTATACCAGTTTTCCGTTTAAAGTTTATTTAATATTTTTTCCGCACCAGGCTGAAGGTTCTCATAACCCGGCCGCAATGGAGCCAGCTTCAAAAACGTCTGTAAATGCTGTTTGGCCAATCTGGGATTCCAGCCTTGATACTGGACTCCCAGATAATAATGCGCCGGTGGAAAAGTCGGATCCCATTCTAATGATTTTTTAAACTCTTGAATGGCCCTTTTAGGTTCCTTTTTAAAAGCATACGCCAACCCAAGATACAGGCTGACTTCCTGATCCCCCCCATACCACGTTAACGTATCTCGCAAAACCTCGACAGCTTTGTCGGGTTGCCCGGAAAATATATGGAGTCGGGCCAGACCGGTCGAGCCAAACACATAAAATGGATTGATCTCAAGTGTTCTCCGATAGGCAGACTCGGCCTGATCCATCAACTTGAGTTCAAGAAAAATATTCGCCATATTGTAATGGGTCATCACATGTTCGGGATACGATTCCAGAATCTTCTGGTAGCTTTTAAGAGCACCACTGATGTCGCCAACATTGAACGCCTCCATAGCCTGGTCCAAAAGCCTCTCCAGCCAGGCCTTCTTCTTGATATCTTCAATCTGGCTCTCAGACCTTTCGAGTTTTACAAGCTTTTTCACCACCTCTTTCCGAACACCAGCATCGGTTCCAGAAAATGTCACAAACTCCGGCTCTAGTTTTATAAAGGGGGTCAACTGCCTGACCAAAACCGCCCACTCATCTTTATATACATATTTTGGAGCGTTGAACTCGAGCAGGGAATTATCGTCGGTATGCAAGGGCGCCGAGGCACTGAACTCCAGCAATTTTTCCCGCGACATAATCATCAGGCTCAAAAGGTCCGGGACATTATTGATCCCGATCCGGCGCAAATCGCGTCCCACGACTTCGTTCGACAAATATTGACGGGTTTTTTCATAAGACAGGCCGTATTCCTTTTCAGACCCAATCAGCAGGTAATCGTCCCCGGCTATGGACTCCCACATACTCACAAAAGGAAATTCTTCGCTGAAGGACCGGATAATGGATTTAAAACTATCAGGTGACATATTGGTATGAACCCAGATGCAGGCCACCCCGCCCGGATTCAACCGCTTCTTCAGCAATTCGAAAAAGTTCACGGTGAATAAAGCTCCCACTCCCGAAATCCAGGGATTGGAAGGTTCAGAGATAATCACGTCATAAGTATCACCTGACAGGGCTATATGATTGCGACCATCCTCGAGCTTCAGAACCACTCTCTTATCATCCAAAGCGTGATGATTGAAGGGATCAAAAAAGCGCGAACCCTCAATGACCGAAGGGGAAATTTCGACAAGCTTGATCTCTTTAACGGGAAACTGCTCCACCGCCCCCAAGGTAATCCCGCTACCCTGCCCAATCACCAGAGCCGATTGGGGGTCGGGATGGAACAGCATGGGAAGATAGCCCGAAAGCAATTGCGTTCTCATATCAAGAGCCAGAGAGGCATCGATCTTTCCATTCACACGCAGGAAAATATTCCCGGATACGGAGAGCTCGGTGGTCACCGTGGTATGCATCCCTTCTTTAAAGAAGAGGATTTTATTTTTCTTCAACTCGGCTTCTTTAAGGTCCGCAATTCGGTAAGGCATAAAGGAGCCACTGGAAATAACAGATTTGTCCCAGGGGTTGATCGATTGTGCTGCCAATATGGAAAACATCAAAACTGCAGGCAGGGCATAGATCTTCACGCTAAAGCTGAATCGGGCCCCAAAGGCAAGTATCGCTATTCCCAGCAGAACATTCAGAAACACCCCGCTTAGGAGTGTGGTCTGTAGCCCCAACCCCGGTATCAAAATGAACCCTGCTACGAAGGACCCGACAATCGCACCGATTGTGTTGCAGGCATAGGCCCGGCCGACATGGCGACCCAGGGTTTCCAGCTTTCGCGTCATCAGTTTGATGACCAGAGGAAACTGGGCTCCCATAAAAAAGGTCGGAACAAAAATTAAGGCAAAAATGATCCCGAAATTTGCCAGTTGAACAGAATCAAACTGCAACCCCCAGTTTTCATAAATCCAACGATTGGCAAAAGGGATATGACCAAACAACGGGATAATTGAAAGTGAAAATATTCCAATTATTATTTGAGTTATGCCATATATCCTAATGTTATCGCTAAACACAGAAAGGAGTCGGGAAAAGGTCGCCGTCCCCAAAGCCAGTCCCAATATAAAGACAGTCAGGATCAAGCTGAAGGCATAAACGGAGGAACCCAGCAAAAGCGACAAAATTCGGTTCCAGGCGACCTGATAAACCAGAGCCACCATGCCCGAAAGCCCGAAACTCAAGAGAATTAATTTTTCCCTTTTATCCAAAGGCGGGAGAGAGTGCTGCGGTTCCTTGTGGTCTTTTTCTCTTAGCGGGGGTCGAAAGACCAGAAAAATAACAGCAGATATGGAGAGGTTCAACAGGGCCGCCATCCAGATGGTAGACTGGACCCCCCAAAGCCGCATGAAAATAAACGCCGAGGCCCAGGCTCCAAAAACCGCACCAAAGGTATTTATGGAATACAAGGTGCCCACATCTTTTCCGATAAGGGCCTCATCCTTTGAAACAAATTTGCTGAGCACCGGCAGGGTCGCGCCCATGAACGTGGCGGGAATGATTAAAATGGCGACACAAACCAGAAAGCGGGCCAGGCTGGCCTGGGTATAAGAATCTCCCAAATTGAGATAGATCCATTTGAAGACCGGAAAAGCCACATCAATCAGGCTGGGAATGAGAAGACAATACAAACCGATTCCCGCTTCCAGAAAGGCATAAGCGGTTAAGGGATTGAACCTCCTGTCAATCATTTTGCCCCCGGCATAACTACCCAGGGCCAGCCCCCCCATGAACGCGGTCAAGACAGTGGAAATGGAATAGTGAGTGTTGCCCATTACCAGAGTGAGCAAACGCGTCCACACCACTTCATAAATCAGACCGGTCGCGCCGGAAACGAAGAAAAACAGAAAAATCCAGATTCGGGGCGGAGTGCCTCCGCTGGCCAGCGTGACGCTGGACCCAAAGTGCAATATCTTTTTACCGCTAGCCCACATTTTGCATGAAAACTTGCTTGAAGGACAAGAGTCGAGGTGAAGGTGGTTTAAGGGTGCCTTGTAAACGCACAGAAATACTCATGCAATATCTTTTTATCGCTGGCAACGATGCTCTCAGCTAAGTAGGCCATTGCTATCTGCTTCCCACGCTAGTGGGCTTTTGAACGGCCACAACGAAAACCCAGAATGCCATCCTTTCTTCCGGGGGAGGCAGCGAAACGTTTGGAGGTACGGATATCCACACTTCGGGCATCCCACGATCCGCCACGAAATACGCGGTTTTTTTTGTTTTCAGGGCCAGTGGGATTCATCATGGGTGCAGTTTTATAATAAAACTGGTCATAGAAATCATCGACCCACTCCGAAACGTTGCCCGCCATATCATAAATTCCATAAACGCTACGTCCCATAGGATACTTTCCTACCGGACCCATATAGGAGTATCCATCACCAGTGCCAGCGAAGTTAGCGCGCTTGGGCAGGACTTTGTTGCCCCAGGGATATTTCAGTCCGTGAGTGCCTCGCGCCGCTTTTTCCCACTCCGCTTCCGTCAAAAGCCGCTTACTGGCCCAGGTGCAGTAGTTGACCGCATCGTGCCAGGAAACCCCGACGACCGCATGACTGGGAACCTTCATCACCTCACTGTCCCCTTGGAAAAACGGAACCGAAGGTTCCACATAATTAGCCAACTTGCGATACTTGTTGTACGCCTCCACGCTCACCTCAAACTTATCCACATAAAAAGCATCGAGATAAATTTCCTGCATAGGTTTTTCGTCAAAGCCTCCGGAATCTGACCCGCGGGAGAAAATACCTTCCGGCACTAAAACCATTTCTCGTCCGTCCTCCCCAACAAGGGTTTCATAGATACTAAAATCCCGGTTGTCAGCCACTTCCACATCGTTGGCTTTTTTGGATATTTGTTGTACTCTTTCATCGTGGTCAATAGATTTTTTTATTTCCCAAACGATGACCCCCAAAAATATAACGGTGATCGCGAAACAACCTATAATCGCAATCATTAGATTCTTGTCACGCATGTTTTTTGATCCCGGGAATATAAAGCGATAAATTTTTCAAAGAGATGATTATAATTTAAACAGTGATTAAAGCAACGTTATTTTCCCTACCCTCTAGCGAGGGAGGCTGTGATATCCCCTTCCATAAATTTCATGCCCCGGAGGGGTAAATGGGCAAGGGCTCGTTTTGCCGAGACAACTCTTTGCTGGCCAGAAAGAGCAATTGCTCATTGGCCACACGCCGAGTGGGCCGAGAAAAATATTTGCCCGCATGATAAAGCTATTGCAAGTTACCTGCGGAGGTACTCCGCCCCTTACCCGGAAGTTTTCTTAGCCATAAGGTCGTTACAACCATGAATTTACTGGAAGTTAAAGATGCGGCATTGTCTTTCATGAAACCCGCAAAGACAGAAGTTTTAAAGTGGTATCGTGGGCAGTTTTCCGTCGATCTGAAAGAGGATCGGAGTCCTGTTACCATCGCGGACCGCAAAGCCGAAGAGATTCTGCGTAAAAAAATTTCCCAGCACTTTCCCGAACACGGGATCATCGGCGAGGAGTTCGGCAGCGACAACTCGGATGCCGAATGGGTCTGGACCATTGACCCGATAGACGGAACCCGATCATTTGTGAGAGGACTACCCCTTTTCGCCTCAATGATCGCCCTCCTGCACAAGGGGGAACCGGTGCTCGGCATCATCGAACTACCGGCTCTGGGTGAAACCGCCTGGGCCGTAAAAGGAAAAGGCGCATTCGCAAATGGAAAACTTCTCAAGGTTTCTTCGCAACCTCGTCTGAAAGGAGCTTTTGTCGCAGTCGCCGACCATTATTGTTTTCGCAGTGAAAAATGCACCTTCCTTTACAACCGACTGAACCAGGAAGCCGGGATCGTGAGAACCTACCCGGATGCCTTTGGCCACTTAATGGCAATACGCGGTGTCGTGGATGTGATGGTCGACCCTCTCGCCAAAATATGGGACTACGCTCCCTGTAAAATACTGGTTCAGGAAGCCGGGGGCCGATTCGCAAATTTTTCTGGCAACAAAGCCAGCATTGAAGAAGGAACCGCCGTGGTGGGAAATTCTAAAATTGTCCAGCAGGTCAGAAAAATTTTCGCAGAGAAGCTCCGCAGAAAATAAACCAGAACTTCTAAAGACGAAACAACTTTTTGTTCGCCAACAAGAGCTATTACTCACTGGCTCCACACCGCCACTAGCCGTGTACCCCTTGCGGGGCATGAAGGCCAATGAAGGGATATATCACAAGTCCAGCGTCACGCTGGGCTAAATAGGCTGGCGTCCAGCAAACCCAGAATCGAGACCATGCCAGAAGCGGATCTCTTTTTCGGGCATTCTCCAGCAAAGATAAACTTCACGACCTTCACGGATAGAGGGGAAATCCACCAGGCCTTCGCGAATCCCCTTGATCTCACAACCAACCAATTCGATTTCTCGGATCAAATGGTTATATTTCAAAACCACATTCAGGTAACCTGTCCCTTCCGCACTTCCGCCATTCCACTTGGCCTTTTCCCGTGCGTTGCGGATATCGGGGAAATCTCGATTCATTGAACCGGATAATTTTTGAATTTCAGGAACCCAGTCCAGCAGTTGCGGAACAAGGGCATTGGCTTCTTCCAACGTGAAAAGTTTTTTTGAAGTCATGAAAAAGTTTTTGGTTTGATTAGTTAGTCAGTCGTTGCGTCACTTTTTTCATTATACGAATTTGAAACCATTAATCCAGTTTTCCATTATGATCAAGAATACCCACCACAAACCCCGTATCCCAACAAAGCAAAACTAAAATCCGATAATTTCAAAGAACAAAAGAACAAAGGGCAGGAGCCTTTAAAAACCTTTGAATTCAATATATTATCAGCGAAAAAATCCCCATTTTATAGCTGCCTCAAGAGCAGTTTGATCCTGTTTGCAAGAAGGGTCGGTTTTTTATTGACAAACGGGCCGCAAGGTTATAGATTCTGACATCTACTAAGGTTTTGTCCTACTATTAAGAGTAGGATAAAAACCATATTTATGGAATTTTCGGGATTTATTTATCCATTGGTTCTTTTGTAAGGGATCAGTTCATTTTGATTGACCGTGTTGTTTAGTTTAAAGGTTTTATTTCCAATCATTAGTTGGGAGGCAAGTAATGAAAAAGGCAATTTTTTTCGTAGCAGTGAGCGCATTTGTAGGGTTTATGGCAATGGGTTCCATTGCTGTAGCCGATGACGTAGTTCCCGGGGCTTACGGCCAGAGTGATGCCAGCGTTATGGGTGTTGGACAAACCATAATGCAAATGGGATCCAGTGCCAGAACTCTGACCAATGCCGTTAACCTGGCTTCTGGAGCCGGTAGGTCAAGAGCTAATTCAAATACGGGAGCTTCCGGTGGTGACTACCAATTCGGCTCTTCTCAGTACGAGCAAAGCTGGAAAGCCGCTAAAACGGTTGAAGAAGCTGAAGTTCACGGATTGGTTGCAGGCGACTGCCAGGGCGAAAATTCTTACGATATGTATCGCAGGCAAATGAACCAGAATCGCAATGGTTACATGAAAGAGGTTCTGGTTTCTAACGCTCAATGTGGTGATTATCACCCTACTTTACAATAATCGCCAAGTCTCAAGATTAGTTAAACCCCCTTTAAGGGATGAAGAGCCGGTAAGGCAAATGCCTTACCGGCTTTTTTTTGCATTTTAACTGCTGGTTCGACTAGAATTCGGGGTCACTACCATTCCGGCCCCTCCTATGCCCAATAAAAGTAGACCCCTCCCTCTAAAACTAACCCTCATCATCATTTGTTTGTTGCCCGCTTTACTCAACATATTCCCGTCCAGCTTATCAGCCTTTGAAAGGGTTTCTCTTAAAACCCACTCCGAGACCGGGATCGTCGTTTCCAATCCCATGGAAATCGCAAAGCTCCCAGACAGGAAAACCTATCAGGTCAACCACGAGGCATTTACCCTGCAGTTTTTTTTCAACGAAAAGGACATATTCGGCATTATCCTTAAACGAGACAAGAAGCTTCCCATCCATTTCCGCTGGTGCTTGTTCAGAACCTGCGAGGAAAGCCAGCATGATTATAAAAAAATGATCGCTGAGGCCTTCAACCCTCCTTTCGAGCAAGGCTTCTTCTCAATTCCCTACCCTTTCTATCTGCCTTATGGCTTTCAGGGAATAGAATTCTCCTCCCCGGACTAACCAGCAAAACCAAATATTCGGGTTTTAGACTATAGTTCTAGTAATCAACTTCACCAACATCAAAACACTAACTTCCTGCAAGTATTTTCGCCTTCAAAAGTTATTGCGCTTTTTTAAAAAAGAGACACCAGAAATATAACCAAATATATACAAGACTAATACCTACACAAAAAACAGGATTTACCTGATACCCTGACAAAAAACAAATCGTTAATATTAGGAAGTTTTTATTCCAATTTCATCCTGTAGGGGAGGAAGTAATGAAGAAAGCAATTTTGTTCGTAGCAGTATGCGCATTTGTTGGGTTCACAGCATTGAGTGCCAGTGCCGATGACGTGGTTCCTGGTGCTTGCTATCAGGGACAAGTAGATGCCAGAGCGTAATGGGTGTTGGACAGACCATGATGCAAATGGGTGCCCATGACAGAATCTTGACCAACGCGGTCAACCTGTCCTCTGGTGCAGGATCCTCCCGGTCCGATACCACTGGTGTGAACCAGGATCATCAGTTCGGCTCTTCCCAGAGCGAGCAATCCTGGAAGCAATGGAAATCCGTAGAAGATGCGGGTGTTGTTGTTGGCTTGGTACCCGGTGACTGCCTTGGTGACAACTCTGATGACAGCTATCGCAAGCAAATGAACCAGAACCGCAATGGTTTCATGGCGGAAAATCTGGTTTCTCAAGCTGGTTGCGAAGTAGACCATGAACCAGTCCGTCAAGTAAAGAGCAGAAAAGTTTCAAAACTCACCCGAGGTAAAAAACCGATAGAACAAGTTCTATCGGTTTTTTTTATTCTTACGCCCGCCCCTCAAAAGAAGGAGAGCTTTGCATAACCCCGGATCCTTCGTCGCCTTCGGCTCCTCAAGGATGACAAATCGGCGTTTTTTGTCATTCTGAACGCAGTGAAGAATCTCGTCTTTCTCCTTTTTTGACTTACGCAAAGGTCTCCAAAAGAAGCCAGCTCTCTGCCCAAACAGAATTCTGTTATAATGATTCTTCAACGATCATAAACTTTCACGAGGTTCACCATGTCTAGATTCATCGACAATGGAAACGATACCATCACAGATAGCCAAACCGGCCTGACCTGGTTTAAAAAAGACTCGCGGCAGATGATAGGCAAATGGATTCATCTGGAAAAAGCCATGAAATTTGCCGAAGAAAAAAATGCGGAAAACTTTGGTGGTTTTAACGACTGGAGGGTTCCAAAACTGGAAGATATTAAAACTATTTTTAACAAAAGTTTCAACCAGCGGGATTTTGGAAATAATGAAATTCATATCCCCGCAGAGTTCGATCCCAAAGGCGCGGATTGCACCTGGACCGACACCGTCAATGGTGATCGTGCCATGATGTTCAGCCTGGTCAAAGGCCGTTCCAGTTGGATCAATAAATTTGGGGAAGGCCCCTTTGCCGTCCGGCTGGTACGCGGTTCCTGATCTATCCTTTAGAACTGGTAAAGGTGCTGGCGAAAAGCCAGACCGCCGTGATTACCAAAAGCACGGAAAATATACGTTTGTAATTCTGATCGGAAAGGTGTTGCAACAAGTGTGGCCCGATTTGCGCGCCGATAACGCCGCCTAAAGCCATAACCAGTCCTGTTTTAATGTCGATATTTCCTAACCTGTAATGCGCTAGAACAGAAGATATCGCCACCATTAAAATAAAAACAAAGGATGTGCCTACCGCCAGTTTAGCTTCCTGGCCCAGAAAAATCAGCAGAGGAACCACCAGAAACCCCCCGCCCAGTCCGGACCCCGAAGAAAGAATACCTGCGATGATTCCCACCAACGCCAATGTGATCAAGTCTTTCCTCCTCTCTCTACCCACTTTTCTTCCAAAGTGTCTACCACGCCGGCACCAATAGAGTCGCCCCAAACATTAATAGTGGTCCTGCATCGGTCCAGAAACCAGTCCACCGAAAGAAGCATGCCGATTCCCTCAAGGGGAAGCCCTACAGACTGAAGCACCATCACCATGGTGACCAATCCCGCTTCCGGAATTCCCGCCGCTCCAATAGCAGCCAGTGTTGCCGTAAGAAATACGATCATCTGCTCTCCCAGTCCAAGTTGAATCCCCAACATTTGTGCTATGAACAAAGCAGCAACCGATTCATAAAGAGCCGTGCCATCCATATTCACCGTAGCACCCAACGGCAGGATAAAAAGACAGGATTTCCGGGAGACCTTGTTGTTTTTCTCGGCGCACTCGATGGTGACCGGCAAGGTGGCGGAACTGCTGGCTGTTGAAAAAGCCGCGGTGAGTGCTGCCACCACATTTTCAAAATAAGCGATAGGATTCCGCCGGGTTACCATATAGAGAATAATCGGCAAGACCACAAGCCCGTGAATCAAAAGCGCGGAGATAACGGTTATGACATATTTCCCGATTTTTGCCAACTCTGCCAGAAACAGATCCCCACCTCCAGCAGCGCCCAGTTTGGACGCGATCAACGCGAAAACCCCTAGCGGGGCAAACCACATCAGCAGATGGACGATCTTCATAATCGAAGAGTTGACCGTATCAAAAAAATCGATCACCCGTTTGCCCGGTTCTCCCAGCGTGGTTAAAACCCCACCAAACACCAGCGAAAATACGATGAGGGGAAGAATTTCCATATTTGCCATGGATTGCACCAGGTTCGGCGAGACAAAAGTTTTAAGAATATCGGTGATACCAACGGCCTCTTTTCCTGCCACTTTTTCCGGGACATGTTCCACAGTCATCTCAACCGCGACCCCAGGTTCGATAATATTGACCATCACCAATCCGATCACTACGGCAATGCAAGTGGTCATCATAAAATAGCCCAACGCGATAAGACCGGTTTTTCCTACTTTCCTGATATCCCCCAAGCCCGCAATGCCAACGATCATCGAAGAAATGATTAACGGTACCACCAGCATTTTCAGGGCATCCAGAAACATCTCGCCAATCCATTCCACCGCCAGCATCGTGGTTCCGTACATCCATCCAGAAAAAATTCCCAGAACGATACCGGCAATCATCAGATATAAAAGTCCGTTACGTTTCATTTCGAATCCCCTTAAAAAAAATAAAAATTCTGCCAAACCCCGACAAACAGGGCTTATAATACCAGCGTGGCAGTGTCTTTGCAATTCATAACCTATAAGCTCCTGAACCCGATCTAAGTGGAGAAAAACCATGGCGGAAACTGTCAAACTCACCTATGAAGGGAAAACTTATGAGTTCCCGGTTCTGGAGGGAACTTGCGGAGAAAAAGCCATAGATATTTCCACTCTGAGGAGTACTACAGGGCTGATCACTTTTGATCCTGGGTTTATAAGTACCGGCTCCTGCCAGAGCCAGATTACCTATCTCGATGGTGAGAAAGGGGTTCTGCTATACAGGGGCTATCCCATCGAACAGCTCGCCGAGAAAAGTTCTTTTATCGAAACCGCTTGTCTTCTCATATACGGTGATCTCCCAACCCGCGAGCAACTTGACTACTTCCAATACCACCTGGTACACCATTCCATGGTTCATGAATCTATTAAGAATCTGTACGATGGATTTCCCAACAACCCACATCCGATGGCAGTGTGCAGCGCGGTCGTTGGTTCCCTGGCAACGTTTTACCAAAATGAACTGAACGTAAGAAACGAACGGGAGGTGGAAATCGCCATACACAGACTGATGGCAAAACTTCCTACCATTGCGGCGTACAGTTATAAAAAATCCATTGGTCAGCCCTTTCAATATCCTGATAATACTCTGAGTTATTCCGCAAACTTTCTGAAAATGATGTTTTCCCTTCCTTGCGAACCCTATGAAATTGATGAAGACGCTGCAAAAGTTCTGGATGTTTTATTGATTCTGCACGCCGATCATGAGCAAAATTGCTCCACCAGCACCATCCGCCTGGTCGGAAGTTCGATGTGCAACCTATTTGCATCCGTGTCTTCTGCTATTTATGCCTTGTGGGGGCCCCTTCACGGTGGTGCCAACCAGGCCGTTATTGAAATGCTGCAAAGCATCCATGATGATGGTGGAGATGTCAACAAGCACGTGCAAAAGGCCAAAGACCCCAACGATTCTTTTCGGTTGATGGGGTTCGGGCACCGGGTTTATAAAAACTTTGACCCTCGTAGTCGAATAATCAAAAAACTGGCCGATAAAATTTTCAGCAAACAGGGAACTAATGAGCCGCTTCTTGAAATTGCATTAAAACTGGAAGAGATCGCCATCAAGGACGATTACTTTATCGAGAAAAAACTATACCCAAATGTTGATTTTTATTCAGGCTTGATTTATAGAGCCCTGAACATTCCCCTCAATATGTTTCCGGTGATGTTCGCGATCGGACGCTTACCAGGTTGGATTGCACAATGGAAAGAGCTTCATGAAGACAAACAGTTCAGGATTGGCCGTCCGCGACAGGTGTATACAGGTTCCGTTGAAAGGGATTATGTTCCCATGGGAAAAAGGGAAGGATAAAACAAAGACGCCTTGATCAGGCAGGTTCAATGGTGCAGGTGAAAGGAAATTCTTCCATCGCAGCTACGGTGTGCACTTGCTCCACTTTAAATTCAGCCTGCTCTAGAGGCAAGGTGGCAACATGACCGGCGCCTTGAAGATGAATTTCATACATCAATTTTTCTGCGGCCGAATAATCTTTGCTGAATAATTTGACTAGGACCCGAATGACGAATTCCATGGTCGTGACATTATCGTCCCACATTATGATCTTATATAATGGGAGATAGGCCTGACGGGTTTCCCCTTCAGATTCCTCGGTAACTCCGGGCGACAAAGGTAATGTTTCTACTGGCATAATAATGAAATCGCCCCAAAAGGGCTAGTGGTTTGAAAAACTAGTTATTACAATATTAAAATAATATCTAAAAAAAAACAACTTTTTCATTTTTTCGTCATAAATCTATGAGTTTCAAGCGCCTACAGTTTCAGCCTCTTCTGATGGTTTCCATTGTCGGCCTGATATTCCTTTCCCTCACCGTCCACGCCCTGGAAATAAAATTAGCAGAACCGACAACGCTGGGCGAATACAATAACTTCCTCCCAACAGGAAAAATAACCCGATTTTCAGGAGAAACCCTGTATTACGATATCAGTTTCCTGTGGTTTGATAACGCCGACTCGGCAAAAGTGAGCTTTTTTGAGGAGCATGGGAAGTATTTTTCAGTTCTGGAAGCCAGCACCAAAGGCTTCGTCGGTTTTTTCACGGCGTACCGCAAACACTTTTATAAGACGGAATTCGAAATCATTGATAACGGCAAAAAACTCCGACCCAAAACCTTCCTGCGGAAGGTAACGATTGCAAGCAATTCGGAAATCACCCAGCACAAATTCGATTATTCCCGTCGATTGCATACTTGGGATAAACTTGTGAATGAGGAAGTAGTCGAAACCGGGCAAGGGGAAATTCCTGCTGACGGTGCTTTCAATGACATTCTCACCTCTTTCTACAATGTACGAAACAGAGTTTACGGAAAACTGGAGAAAGGAAAAAAATTTATCATCCGAACCATCCCGGAAAAGGGACATGATGAAATTTTCGTTCACATCCGGTCAGAGAAGGATCAGGAACGCTTCAGAGTCGAAGAGGGACGGGGAAAAAGAGACGAGACACTGCTCAACATTATTGTGCCAAAAGAAATTTTCAAAACCGAAACCGGAGAATTGATGGTCTGGTCCTCCAAACACTATATTCCGGTTGAAACCACCGTCAAAGATTATATTTTGCTGGGCGACCTGCACATCCGCTTCACCCACAGGGAAATGGGTCAACTAGCTTCAGAGGGGTAACACGAAATACTCGTACCGGGCATGAAGAACAATGAAGAGGCATCACAGCTACGGGAAATTATAACAGCTACTGGCCGCCCCACGCCCAGTGATTTTAAACATCAAAAGCCAGAACAGGCGGATCCTGCCAAATATTCACTTCTGTCGCCTCATCCAAAGTGACCGCGCCAAACTGAATCGTGTAAGGTTTCTCATTTTCACAATCATACTCGATGGTAATTTTTTCAATCTCCCACTTTCCGGACCCCGGCCCGACTAGAGTTAAACTGTGGGCAAAACTATTCACCTCAAAGTTCCCCTCAAAAAAATTTCCGGACTCTGCCGACCCCACAACATTTTCAAATGGCAGTTTATGATTATTGAAATTGAAATGGACAGGTTCAGACATCCCCTGCTGACCGGTTTGCACTTTGACTTTAAACGTGTTGACTTTCGGCATGCTTCACCTCAGGAAAAAAACGGATTTAAACCCGCTGTGTGGTCGGTTTCATCAAAGATCGCGCCCACCTTGGGTACGGCCTTCCTGAACGAAGTATGAATTCCCTGCTTGAGGGTCAAATCGGCGGCACTGCACCCTTGGCACCCGCCCCCCATTTGTATGGTGACCGAATTTCCTCTAACGGTCATCAGCGTGATGTTACCGCCATGCCCGGCTACTCCCGGGTTCACCTCGTCATCAATCACTTTTTGAATGCCTTCGCGAATTTCATCCTCTGATGGGAGATCTGCAATGATTTTTTCAGCGATAAGGCCTTCACCCCCCTCTAACGCCCCTCGAATCGCCGCACCAACTTCCTTAGCCAGAGGAACCCAGTCAACCAAGGTTTTATCTTTGCGGGTGACTGTTACGGTGTATTCACACACCAGCACGGTTTCGACATCTTCCAGGCAAAAAAGGCCTTCTGCAAGGGGCGACCCCTCAGCACTTTCAAAATCTAAAAAAAACCAGGAGTTCCCGCTCATCAAGGGACGGTTAGCTGTGAAAAGACATTGATCCCCCGTTGGCGAAGGTTGCGCCTTGATTAAAACTGCATCGGAATTTTCAGGAAAAATACTTTCCGAAATAGCCGGGATCTGGAGAACATTGCGAACATCAGGAAAACTCGGCGCAGGCTCCGGTTCTGGAACTTCTTCCACCACTGGACTGTTCTCAACTTCTGCAGTCACTGGACTGTTCTCAGCTTCTTCAGCTACTGAACTGTCCACCGTCACCGGTGTATCGGCTTCCTGTTTTAGTCCCGTAAATAAACGCTTTATAAAGTTCAATGGATTATCTCCTATCCAAGTCGGTTGTCTTTCGGTTGTCTTTCGGTTGTCTTTCGGTTGTCTTTCGGTTGTCTTTCGGTTGTCTTTCGGTTGTCTTTCGGTTGTCTTTCGGTTGTCTTTCGGTTGTCTTTCGGTTGTCTTTCGGTTGTCTTTCGGTTGTCTTACTGATACAACAATAATGCTCTATTCTTCATATAGATGCTAGAATTACCAAAAAGTAGCAGATTCTACGGCGAATTTTTCTCTGAAGTTGCGAGCCCGCCCTTTAACCTTGTTTCCTCTATGTATTTGGCCCCAGAAAAATGTCTTTCCCGCAGTTTTTCTGACATCCCGGTGTAAACGGTCAAACCTGAAAAGCATTTTCGAGCAATTCAATTTTCCAGGAATTAGGAGGGTCCGACGTCAGGGCCACCACATCGAATCGCATAGGCTTGTCCGCGATTCTCTTTCGAGCCAGGAAGCTTTGGGCAGTCTGGACAATCTTTTTCTGTTTGGTAGGAGTAAAGGCATCAAATGGATGACCAAATTCGTGGTCCGAACGCGCCTTGACTTCAATAAAAACGACCACCCCGGCCTGCTCGGCAATAATATCTATCTCTCCCACTTTCGAGCGAAAGTTTTTTTCAAGAATCCGGTAACCCTTCTTCTTCAAAAAGGTTATCGCGGCAGACTCGCCTTCACGGCCAAATTGTAATCGTTTCTGAGTCAATGCGGAGCACCTCCGCTAGTAATCTGCAATAGCATTTTCATACGTTCAAAGGATTCCTATCGGCTTAACACGTCTCTGCTAGCTGGCCCCACGCCGAGTGTCGGCTAGGAGTGGGCAGCGTTCCAGTTTTCTCCCCACCCCATATCCACAACCAGAGGAACTTTAAGGGAAACCACCTCTTCCATTTCTTTTTTAACCAGAGCCCGCATTTCCTGCTCCTCTTCTTCCGGACATTCAAAAACCAGTTCATCATGGACTTGCAGGATCATGCGGGATTTTAATTTTTTCTTGCTGATTTTTTTTGCCAATTGAATCATCGCCAGCTTGATCAGGTCTGCCGCACTTCCTTGGACCGGCGAGTTAATCGCAACCCTCTCTGCCGACTCACGCACCTGTCGGTTCTGGCTTTTAAGGTCCGGCAGATAGCGTTTCCGGTTCATCAGGGTCATTGTGTAACCGACTTCTCTGGCTTGCTCCACGGTCTTTTCCATAAAAACTTTGACATTTTTATAAAGCGCGAAGTATTGATCGATGAATTTCTTGGCTTCCTTGGGAAAGATTTTCAACTGCCGGGACAAACCGAAAGCGCTCAAGCCATAAACAATGCCAAAGTTCACCGCCTTAGCCATTCTTCGGGCTTCCGCATCCAGACGATCCGGGGAAGTCCCGAATATTTCGCAAGCGGTACGGGTGTGAATGTCTTCACCCATTTGAAACGCCTCCATCAAAGCCTCATCTTCGGAAAGGTGCGCAAGAACCCGCAACTCTACTTGCGAATAGTCTGCCGAAAGCAAGTGATTATTGCCTTCGGCAATGAACGCCTTTCTTATTTCACGCCCCATTTCGGTGCGGATCGGAATGTTCTGCAGATTCGGATTACTGCTGCTCAACCTGCCGGTCGCCGCTACCGTCTGGTTGAAGGAGGTATGGACCCTTCCTGTTTTGCTGAATATCTCCTCCTGCAAAGCATCGACGTAAGTGGACTTGAGCTTACCCAATTGCCGATAGGTCAATATCACTTCAGGGAGATCGTGCTCCTGCGCCAATTGTTCCAACACCGAAACATCGGTGGAATAACCGCTCTTGATTTTCTTGACAGTCGGCAACCCCAGTTTTTCGAACAGAATCACCGAAAGCTGTTTAGGAGAGTTAATATTAAATTCTTCTCCGACCAGGGAATAGATTTTCTTTTGATGCTCCTCAATCTTTTTCTGTATAGTTTTGGAAAGCTTTTGCAGATGCTTTGGGTCGAGTTTCATCCCATGTATTTCCATCTCTGCCAAGACTTCTATAAGAGGCGACTCCAAGTCCAGAAAAAGCTTCAGGTCACCGCCTTTTAAAAGGGGTGAAAGTTTTTCATACAAACGCCAGGTGATATCCGCATCCTCCGCCGCGTACTCGGTGGCGCGCTCAACATCCACTTCATCAAACCCGATTTCTTTGGATGCGATGCCCACCACCTCTTTATATTTGATGGTGGTGTGGCCCAAATAATCCCGGGCCAAGTCGTCCATATTGTGCCTTCTACCGGAAGGATTTAAAATATAGGAGGCCAGCATGGTGTCGAAGGCAACTCCTTGCAGATTGATTCCCTCATTCCTCAATACAATTAAATCGTATTTGATATTTTGACCCACTTTTTTAAGTTTTGGGTCTTCGAGCAAAGGTTTGAGTTTCTTGAAAACCCAATCAAGGTTCAACTGATCGGGAACGCCCAGATAGCGATGCGCTAATGGAATGTAGCAGGCCACCCCTTCTTCACAGGATAACGAGATACCCACGACCCGAGCCTGCACTGGATGCAGGCTGGTGGTTTCCAGATCAAGCGCGAAAATTTTTGATTTCTTTAATTGCTTGATCCATCTCTCAAAATCAGCCTCAGTGAGAATAGTTTCATAACGGCTCTCAATCTTTGGCGAACTCTCTCCAGGGTCAGAGCTATCTTCCAAATCCCCGAGTAAGGAGGAAAACTCAAATTCAGAAAACAATTTTCTCAGTTCCACATTATTGGAGTGCCTAACTTTAAGATCCTCAAGTTCACCTTCCAGTTCCATCGACGTATCAATGGTCACCAGTTGGCGACTGAGCAAAGCCATCTCCTTGTCCTGAACCAACTTGTCTTTGAGTTTTGCCTTGTCCACTTCATCAATCCGCTCATACAACTCCTTGATCGAACCGAATTTACGGATGAGCTCCGAGGCGGTTTTCGGTCCGACCCCTTTAACCCCGGGAATATGGTCGCTGGAGTCGCCCATCAATCCCATCACATCAATCATCCGGTCTGGAGTCACGCCAAATTTTTCCTCCACTTCCTCCACGCCAAACCATTTATTTTTCATGGTATCGAGCATGCGGATATCAGGACCGATCAACTGCATCATATCTTTATCCCCACTGACAATGACCACCTGAAAACCCGCCTTCGCCGCCTTTTTTGCCAAGGTTCCGATGATATCATCGGCTTCATAACCGGGAACCCTGACGCCATGAATGTTATAGGCTTGTACCAGAGGTTCGAAATAAGGAAATTGTTTTGCCAGGTCTTCAGGAGGTGCTTCCCGGTTGGCCTTGTAATCCGCATACATCTTGTGACGAAACGTCTTTTCCTTACTGTCGAAAGACACTGCCAGATAGTCCGGCTGCTCGTCCTTCACCACCTTCTGCAACATATTGATGAACCCGTACAGGGCATTGGTGGGAAACCCTTTTGATGTGGACAAAAATTGCCGGATACCAAAATAGGCCCGAAAAATGTAAGAAGAACCGTCTATCAGATATAGGGATTTAGCTTTGCTCATAACGACCTCTTAAGTGTGAAAATGCTGGCCAAGTATAAAGTCGCAGCTTTACCGTGTCTAATTAATTGTGGTATCATAAAACTCCATTCTGATTATGAACTAATTGAATTAAAAGGCTTAAGTTGGAGTCCCCCACAAAAATGCGCGCCATTAAAGGTACTACAGAAAAGCAGGATGCCCAAACCCGGTCGATCATTGAAACCGCCCGCAAGGTTCTGAGCATCGAAAGCCAAGCTATAGCAGGACTGGAAAGCCGGATTGATTCCCAATTCGTCGATGTCGTGCACCATCTGAACAAGTGCAAGCATCTTGTTGTCACAGGGGTTGGAAAATCCGGACTGATCGGGAAAAAAATTGCATCCACGTTTTCAAGTATCGGACTGCCCTCTCTTTTCCTGCACGCGGCCGAAGCCAGCCACGGAGACTTGGGGATGATTTCTGAAGGGGATACAGTGATTGCCATCTCCAACAGCGGGGAAACCGAAGAGATCGTTAAACTGCTCCCGATTTTTAATCGAATCCATTGCACGCTGGTGGGGATGACCGGCAACAAACAATCCAGCTTGGCCAAAAGAAGCGACTATGTTCTCGACGTCAGCGTTGCAGAAGAAGCCTGCTCTAAAGACCTTGTTCCCACAGCCAGCACAACGGCCACCTTGGCGATGGGTGACGCACTTGCCATGGCATTCATGGAACTTCGCGGAGTGCAGGAAGAAGATTTCGCGCTCAACCATCCCGGCGGCAGCCTCGGCCGGAAACTGCTCACCCTGGTTAGTGACCTAATGCATTCTGGAGAAGATGTCCCCAGAATAAAAGAAAATGCCGACATCTACCAGGTGCTCAAAGAGATCTCACAAAAAAGATTGGGAATGACACTGGTGGTCGGGGATCAGGATCAGCTTCTCGGCATCATCACCGATGGAGATTTAAGGCGCCTGATTGAAAAGCAAAAAGACATTTCTCAAACTTGCACTAAGGATATGATGGGCAGCCATCCTAAAACTATTACAGGGGATACTCTGGCGGCAAAAGCGGTTAGAATCATGCAGGATCACTCCATCACCTCCTTGGCAGTGCTCAGCGATGATCAGAAAATAGAAGGAATCATTCATCTGCACGATATTATCAAGGCAGGGGTCGTTTAACCCCGATTACTCCCAATTGAAATTATGACCGGCGACGAACTTAGAAAAAAATTCCTGCAATATTTTGAATACCGGGGACACACGATCGTGTCCAGTTATCCTCTGGTTCCAAAAAATGATTCAACTCTTATGTTCACCAACGCGGGAATGGTGCAGTTTAAAGACGTTTTCCTCGGGGAAGAGAAAAGAAGCTATAACCGCGCCGTGTCGGTGCAAAAATGTGTTCGTGCCGGCGGAAAACACAACGATCTGGAAATGGTCGGGCGCACGGCACGGCACCACACTTTTTTTGAGATGCTGGGCAACTTTTCGTTCGGCGATTATTTCAAAAAAGAAGCCATTCAGTTTGGCTGGGAATTCTTAACAGATGTGATTGGCCTGCCCCGGGACCGTTTATACATTTCTGTATACGAGAAGGATGACGAAGCTTTCAATCTCTGGGTCGATGAGGTGAAAATGCCGCGCGAGCGGATATACAAGATGGGTGAAAAGGATAACTTCTGGGCCATGGGACCCACCGGCCCCTGCGGCCCCTGCTCAGAAATATTTATCGATCAAGGTAAAGCAGTCGGTTGCGGGAAACCTTCCTGCAAGGTCGGTTGCGATTGTGACCGATTCCTGGAGATCTGGAATCTGGTTTTCATGCAGTATGACCGTGATGCCAAGGGCAAACTCACTTCGCTTCCCAACCCCTGCATTGATACTGGCATGGGGCTGGAAAGGCTGGCCGCGGTTGTTCAAGGGCGCACTACCAATTACGACACCGATCTCATGATGTCTATCATCACTGAGGCGGCCCGCATCACGGGAAAAGAATATGGCAGGCAGGATGAGGTGGATGTCTCTCTTCGAGTATTGACCGACCATGCCCGTGCCTCGGTATTTCTGATCAGCGATGGCGTCATTCCCTCCAACGAGGGCCGGGGTTATGTCTTGCGTAAAATCATGCGGCGGGCTCTCCGCCACGGAAAACTCCTTGAACAGAAAGGCCCCTTCTTTCACCGTATCACCAGCAAGGTGATTGACAATTTTAAAGAAGCCTACCCTGAGTTATTCACCAACAAGGACTTCAATCAAAAAGTTGTCCTCAATGAAGAAGAAAGTTTCGGCAACACCCTGCATTATGGTACTCAGCGTCTGGAAGAAATTCTGGAAAAGGTACGCAAGGCAAAACTCACCACCATACCAGGAGAAGAAATTTTTAAACTCTATGACACCTACGGTTTTCCCACCGACCTGGTAAAAGAAACCGCCAAGGATGCCGGGCTGACGCTCGACATGGAAGGTTACACTCGCGCTATGGATGAGCAGAAGACCAAAGCTATGGCCTCCTGGAAAGGATCGGGAGAAAAAGAAGTCGCTCCCTTTTATAAAGAGTTTTTGCAATCCTCATCTCCCACTGTATTTGAGGGTTATGGAACCACTCAGGGCGAGGGCCATGTATTGGCTATTTTAAAGGACCAGACACCTGTAGATTCTGCCAAGGCAGGGGACGAGATAGAATTTTTGACTGACAAGACCCCTTTTTATGGAGAGTCCGGAGGCCAGGTCGGTGACTCCGGTCGGGCTTTTAATAAAAATATTCAACTGGAACTTGGTGACGCGGTTAAGCCCCTGCCCGGCCTGATCGTTCATAAAGCAAAAATTATTCAGGGAACCCTGCAGACCGGGGACAGCCTGACTCTGGAGGTGAGCGCCAAGGTCCGGGGTGACACCGCTCTCAATCATTCTGCCACCCACCTTTTGCATGCAGCACTCACGGAAGTTCTGGGCGAACACATCAAACAGGCGGGCTCGCTGGTAGCACCCGACCGGTTGCGTTTTGATTACACACATTTTTCGCCCCTTACAGATAAAGAAAGAGTTCGAATCGAATCGCGTGTGAATGAAAAAATCCGCGATAATATCCAGGTCGCAACACAGGAAATGGACATCGACACCGCCATCAAAGAAGGCGCGGTGGCCCTGTTTGGAGAAAAATATGGCGACACAGTTCGCGTTGTCAATATACCCGGATTCAGCAAGGAATTGTGCGGCGGTACTCATGTTACCGCGACCGGCGATATCGGTCTATTCCATATTACTTCTGAAGGGGGCATCGCATCCGGCGTACGGCGCATTGAGGCTGTCACCGGTGCTACAGCTTATAACACTATCCGGGCCGAGCAGGAATCTTTATCCACACTACGCAGACTGTTAAAAGCTCCGTCCAACGAAGAAGTTGCCAAGCTGAAAAAACTGTTGGCAAAAAACCGGCAGATGGAAAAAGAGATCACCCTGCTCAAAGAAAAAATGGTCAGCGGTCAGGAGTCTTCCGGCATCGACGAGGTGCAAAAAGTCGGCGAGATTTCGTTGCTGATTAAAAAACTGGAAGGCGTTGATGCAAAAACCCTGCGCACTTTTATCGACAATGCCAAGAACCAGTTAAAATCCGGGATCGTGGTCGTGGGCTCCGTTGCCGATGGAAAAGTATCCATGGCGGCAGGTGTTACCAAAGACCTGACCGATAAATACCACGCGGGAAATATCATCAAGAGTATAGCGGTGATCGTGGGAGGAAGCGGCGGCGGCCGACCAGACATGGCACAGGCCGGTGGTTCCCAGATAGACAAGCTTGATGAAGCCCTCAAGAAAGCCGAAGAATTGATCCGCGCTACCTGATAACCCCCTATATTTAAAAGTTCTATAGAAATGGGTCGGGGAATCCTGTATTATTCCCTATCATCCATTAATTAAGCTGGTTGAAATTTTCCGGAAAGGACCATATATGAGCGAAATACTGGGTGCCACGGGTACCACTTCCCCGATTAATCCCATCAGAAAAAAAGAATTGGATGACAATTGGCGGGCCGTCGCAGCCAAAGCGGTCACCGATGAATCATTCAAAAAAAGCCTGGCCGCAGACCCCATTAAAGTTCTGGAAGAACATGGGCTGAAAGTGGCTGCAGAAATAAAAATTATTTTTGATGAAACCGACAAGGAGTATAACTTCAACATTCCCAAAGACGCCTCGGAAGAAATAAAAGCAGAAGCCCATTGGTGGACCTGGCGTTTAAAGATGATTAAAGAGTTCGCAAAGGAATTGGGTCGTCAGGTGGGGAACGTAGCCGGCTTCGACGACAGCTACTGAGACCAAAAAAGTATGCGCCCGTAGCTCAGCTGGATAGAGTATCGGTTTCCGGTACCGAGGGTCGGAGGTTCGAATCCTCTCGGGCGTACCATAATTTTTGTTGGGGAAGAATTTGTAAGTGTTGCGACACCCGCAAAAAACCGCGCAGGTTATCCCACAACGCAGGACATTTGCAAAAAATACGTCGTGGAAGAAACACAGAATTAGTCCAAGCGGTGGGCACTCTGCCAGATGTTCATCTCCGTCATCTTGCGGAGGGGCTGATTAACCCCTGCCCACCGCCTTTGGGCTATCAACAAACTATCACAGGGGCCAAAATGAAACTAAACCTGCTGTTACTCGCGCTTATTTTTATATTGCCCGGGTGTGCACTAAAAGGGCCGCCGCATTACAATAAAAAATATGAGCTTATGTTAGAGCACGAAAAAAAGATTTGCGCGGAGGCCGGATATACAAAAGGGACAAGGGAGTTTGGTAAGTGCCGTCTGCGAATTTTTAATAAGCAAAGGCGTCAAGAAAAATAAACCGGGCTATTCCCCGTATTGAAAAACAATGCGGACGTTTGCAGGTTTTAATTTTTCAAAAAGGCACTGAAGGAAAGTAGTCACTCCCGGCAAAAATGGGATTGGAAAGAACTCCGGGAATGGGGAAATACCTCGGTGGCCGTCCGGGAAATTGACGGTCACGGAAACCTTTTTTCTTTTTCTGTGGCGATAAACCCATCCGGGACCCCGGGAAACACTTGCACAGTGACTCCAAAAAATGCGGCTAATTCCACCCAATCCCTGGCCGTTTGGAACCTGACATTTCTCAGCTTTGCAATAACCTGCAACCGTCTTGTCGCAATATCCCCATCAATATTAAAACATTTGTCCGGTATCCCTACAGATTTTTCCCACTCCTCGATCAAATTTAAAGTTAAATTAATGTCAAGCTCTTCGTTGGTTGTTTGAATCAAGGTCTCAATTTCGCTGAACGCCCCACCAAGAGCCAGGAGCAGCTTGCCCATACTAGTCGAACGCCCGTTCTTAGAATCCCATGCCCTGCCGTTGGGCATGAACTCTGCTATTTTAAAACCTTGTTCTAACTTTGGAATAGGAATAAATTGATCTTTCATGGCATCACATTTATAAAAGAAGCACTTGGCTCACATTGGGCGAAGTGCTTCTTTGTTTATGGCCCTGGTTTTGCTGCCTGTTTATAACCTGAAAGGAGAACACCATGGGCATTGTAAAATTACTTATCCAAACGGATTATAAGCTTTTTCTAAGCTGCCTGTGCGGCAGTGAACAGGGTGCAATAAGTAGTGCCATTGCCGCTGTTTTTCTAAGCTGCCTGTGCGGCAGTGAACTCGCTGGTGATCGATTTACGCTTATCTGAATCTTTCTAAGCTGCCTGTGCGGCAGTGAATCTACAATAAAGATTGTCATACTTGAGATCATCTTTCTAAGCTGCCTGTGCGGCAGTGAACCGGTTGACCAGGGGTTGCCGCTATTTGCCAAGTTTCTAAGCTGCCTGTGCGGCAGTGAACCGTTAAGCTTGCAGTAATTTTGTCGTCATGTGTTTCTAAGCTGCCTGTGCGGCAGTGAACTGGGTGAAGCTGGCATGTAGTCGGAATCTCGATTTCTAAGCTGCCTGTGCGGCAGTGAACACGAAAAAGAGTTTCGGCTTGAGGACATTAGATTTCTAAGCTGCCTGTGCGGCAGTGAACACTAGAAGCCCCATTTGCGAAAGTCATAAATATTTCTAAGCTGCCTGTGCGGCAGTGAACGATGGACATTTGGCTCGCGAAGTCAAGAAGACTTTCTAAGCTGCCTGTGCGGCAGTGAACACTAGAAGCCCCATTTGCGAAAGTCATAAATATTTCTAAGCTGCCTGTGCGGCAGTGAACAAGACTTTGTTTTAGGCGAGCTTGCTGGTTTCTTTCTAAGCTGCCTGTGCGGCAGTGAACAATATGACCGGGCTGGGCTCAGATAATTTGTTTTGCAGAAAATCATACCATGCTTTGGCGCTTTGTAGACTTTTTAGTTTATTCAGAAAAATCGCACTACTACCCTTCACTTTTCCACGTTTTACCCCGTCGGTTATGCCAATTATATATTGGTTTGTCTTATCGTTTTGACTGAATCTGTCTAATCTACCCAGCCGTTGCAAGAAGTTCTCCGCATGGGTCATTTCGGTAACCATTCTATCGCAAGTGATATTGAGTGCAGCTTGTACGACAGGGCTACTTCGCAATACATCATAGTCTCTACTGCCGTTTTCCTTAAAAGCATTAAATGCTTTTTTAAACCATTCTGCTCTGTCTGTTTTTGTAAATCTTGAGTGAAGTAAAATACCGTTTTCTTTATTCTGATTATCAATAAAGCTTTTTTGGGCGGTAATCGCAGTATTACTGATAACAAAAGTATTGGCAGGTTGTTGCTTAAACAGTGGGTTGTTGTCATCTTCCGATTCTTCATTATAGCCAGCAAACTTGATATGATATTTACTCTGATTAAAGCTTTTTATATTAACAATATCCTGTTCTTTGAGTCGCAAGAAGTCAGTCACAAACAGCGGATTAGGTGTCGCTGATACTAAAAGTGTATTCGGCGATGTGTTATCTTCATCTTGTTGATACTTTTTGCACTCCACTAATTCCGCAAACAGCAAGTTGAATGCGGGCATGTTAATATATTCGTGGTATTCGTCAAACACCACATGGGCATTCATAAAATCCACCAGAGTGGTGACATTACGATGAGTGGTGATTGAGTTTACAATCTGATCAATGGTAGTAATGACGAGATCGCCTGAAAACTCTTTTCCTTCGAGTGTGCTAGTAGAGGCTCCAGATTCCAGAGTTTGCTTGATTTCACCAGTGCAGATTTCAACTTTTGCGTTGGACAAGTACTCACTTGACGATAAGTCATTGAACAACCCTTCACATATTTGCACCCTTGGACACACCCAGAATATTCTTTTTGCCTCGGTATTTAACGCCCACTCCAGGGCTATCTTAGTTTTGCCACACCCTGCTGGGCCTCGTAATACGCCAATGGTTACTTCTTCATCTGCTAACTTATTTGCAACAATGGATTGTTCTTCGTTTCTTTCAACATCCGGGTTATTTTGATTAAAGCCGTCCAAGCATTGCTGTATGTGTAGTTTCAGTCCCCGATCTTTACGAAAAGCCTTATCAAGCATTTCGTCTAATGAATGATTGTTGATGTGTTCGTCAAGCGTGTCACCAGTGATTTGAGAAACTAGCCTGTCGGTAGTAATCAATGCCGAACGAGCCAGGTTATTTTTTGCGTTGTGTTTTATATTGTTTTCATACTGACCTACAGATTCCTTAGTTGAATAGCGTTTGTATTCAGGCAGTTTAACTTCTTCAAGAGCGTCTTCAATATCATCAAATCCCGGTCTCTTCAGGCTACCAATATCTACTGGCACTTCTTCGTCTTCCTGAAAGTATTCATTTGCAATACCATTTAAAGATTTCAGTGTAGCTACAGCTGATACGGTCAGTTTTGAGTAGTTTTGTTTCAGATTGTCCAACTTATTGAAAATCCCTATCATTTTCTTGATTTCATTCTTTTTATCCCTGAGTGGTTTGGCATGATGCCAATAGATAGCGTGTTTAGCTCTCTCTAGTGAATCTGAATTCACTCCTTTTTCATCGAATAATAAATGAAACAACAGCAATGAAATTTCATTATGCCGAGGATGCTTTTCCCATGAAAACTTGCCAGTTTTTACATCTATGTGTTGACCATCATCTGGCACATCTTCAAAATTTTTCTTCTTTAACAACTTAGCTAACCAATCTTGAAATCCAGAATCAATTTTTCCGATATCATGCCAGCAACCCGCAATGAAAACAGATTCAGCGAGATTGTCATCACCGGGCACTAATTTTCGTGTAATCCTATAAGCCAAATACCCCGCCGCAAACAAATGCTGATCCAGCCTTTGACCCTTGGTATTTGCATAATATTGGTCTGTCATAATTTCTATCTCTCCGATAATTATTCGATTATTTGTGTGATTCACTGGCACCACGCCCTGCTCATCAAACTTATCTTTGTTCCCCACCACCCAAAGAAACTGCGAGCGGCTGCGGCTTCTGATCCAATGACAACTCACTGCGGTATTTTTTGAAGCGGTTTTTCTCAGCAGTTTTTTTACTGCACCCAACCCCTCACTGGTAATAACGGTTTGCCAGGTGTTGTCACCAATACGGTTGGCGAAGCTGTCCAGTACCCGCCGGGTTCGGTTAAGGGCTTTTTTCTCGCATTGTGAAACAAAGGTGACCATCATGCGGCTTCACCTTTGTTTTTGTGATGCTGTAAGGCAATGGCTTTCACCTGCTCAAACATAAAATCCAATGCTTTGTGATCGGTAAACGCTTGCAGGCATTGCTCGCGAAATTCCTGTTCGGTAGCACCTTCCTTGGCACAGATAAATGACCAGGGCAGTACCAGCGTGTCTTTTATTAAATCTGCCACATCGAACACCAGTGCGCCACGGCGGGTTTTCCCGTGCATGACGGCGAAGCCGTGGGGGATGCCCAGCACCCATAGCGTGGTTGCGGCCAACCCATAAGCCAGGTAGTTGCCGTGGTTCAAAAAAGCATTGGCAATATCGACTGATTCTCTTTCACGCACAAAATCGCCATGCTTGGTTCTGCCGGCGGCTATTTTGTAAAGCCGTTTGGTGAGGTCGGCTTCAATTTGGAATAACTTGCTGACTTTTTGCGCCTGTTCGATTTTGGAGCCGGTATTATTTAGCACAGACGTTATATCTTCATCATGACTATTAAATCCCGCGTCCATCAAGTCGCGGTCTTTTGACCAGATCGTTTGCATAAACTGAATACGTGCCGTTTGAAATTGCCTGGCCGCCGCCAGACGTTTTTGCTCGTCAAACCAGAAGTTCATCCAGCCCTGGACATACTCGGTAGGGCGATATTCGCTTTGCGGTGACAGCCATTCGATCTCGGTGGCCATGAGCAGTGGCGTACCGCCGCCGCCACAGAAGCCGACCAGCACGCCGGCCTGAGCCAGCATACGCATGGCGGCCTGGGTGATGGAGGTGCCGGTTCCCAATAGCAAGCAGGTGGTATTGGCTATCGGAATATTCCAGTACTGGTTTTCGTTTTTGGCTTCCGTGAGATACAGTACGCGTCCATCTTTCTGCATCACCCGGCATTTTTCCAGGTAATAGATATTGGCGCGCTTGGAATGCAGGATGGCTTTGAGGTCGGTGAGTTGTTCCATGTTTTTTTCTAAAATGATCTGTGCATGTCCTGTTTTTTTTATGGATTTTTCCAGCTTCTAATTTATACCATATCTGTTTTATAGCCCTAACACCATACTCATCTGGCGAGGTCGTGGAAGCGCGTAAGAAGGCAGTATATTATTGGAAAATACCGCATGGAAACAACTCCACCGGGGCAATCGGCTTAAAAAGGTTTGCATCTTGAAAACAAATTCGGAGAATGCTATAATGGGCGAGAATCAAAATATAAAGTCCGCCTGGAATCTGGATACCTAGAAGAAAAAGGAGGAGAATGAAGTTAATTTTAATGATTTTTGCAGTTTCTTTTCTAACCTCTTGCGCCTCCTCCAATGGCGTTGTTTTGCCAGAAGTAATTCCCGTGGCCTAAAAAATCTTTACAGTCAATGATAAAGGGACCTTAGAAATTATAGGCCAGGACATGATAGCCCAGCCCAAACACTGGCTATATGTCCAATGCGATCACTGGCGCGGCTGTTATATGCGTTGCCAGGGAAAAATAAATTCCTGCAAAAAGGTAACTACGAATTTCAAGCTTGATGTAGATTATATTTTTTCTCAAGCTGGATCGTAGAAATAGCCAACATTTTATTAGCCTGTTTCTTTTTAGCTCCATCCAACATCGGCAACTTTAAATTCCCTTTTGACAATAGTTCAAAACTCGTTCATGATTTGGGATGCGGGTTGCGTGGCGGGTTTAACGGGGAAGCCCATGGTGCCATATGTCAATTCCCTGAGAAGGAGGTGATCCCATGCTATCTGACAGTATCCGGGGAGCTTCTGGAGTAATTTGTTAACCCAAGATTAACGGAAGCTCCTGTGTTTTTAAAACGCCCCGCTTTGAAAGCGGGGCGTTTTTTTATACTTCTTTAAAGAATTAATTCGAACCACTTTTCATAAAAACTCATCATCCATATTAAGTTCTCCCTCGCAATTATTTTACCTTGTGCAACCAAAGACATTACAAAAATCATAATTAATAATCACGCCTTAGAGTTTAATATTCCTTAAACCCTTGAAATATGATATTTTCAGCATCAGAAATGATTTCAAGGGAAATAACGAATGGTGGATTTCAAACAATTGCTAGCCCAAGAAAACACATATATAATTCAGGCATTTCTGGTCATGTTCGCGGCATTGCTTGTGGATTTGTGCCAGAAGAAAATTTTTAGAACCTTATTAAAAAAGGCGGAACACACCCGGAACAAATGGGATGATGCCTTCCTGCTATCCCTTCCCCGTCCACTAAGTCTCATCGTCTGGATAACGGGCATCGCCTTCGCCGGCGAAATCATCCAAAAGGCCACCGGAGCCGTGATTCTGGAAGTCTTCACGCCCTTACGCGATACAACCATTGTTGCCGCCCTGGCCTGGTTTTTAATTCTTTCCATCCGCAATGCTGAAGCAAGCTATCTGACCTCCGACAAAGATATCGACCCAACCACCCTGGATGCCATATCAAAGCTGGCTCGCATATCTGTCGCCATCACAGCCATCTTGATGATGCTGCAAACACTCGGGCTCAGCATTTCCGGCGTCCTGGCTTTTGGGGGTGTCGGCGGTATAGCCGTGGGCTTTGCGGCCAAAGACCTGCTGTCAAATTTCTTCGGAGGACTCTTTATATATATGGACCGGCCTTTCGCAGTGGGAGACTGGATCCGCTCTCCGGATCGGGAAATTGAAGGGGTTGTCGAGAAAATTGGCTGGAGGGTCACTATAATAAGAACCTTCGACAAGCGACCGCTGTATGTTCCCAATGCTATTTTTTCGCAAATCGCGGTGGAAAATCCTTCCCGCATGCAGAACCGGAGAATCAAGGAAACCATCGGAATTCGTTATGACGATGCGGACAAAATGGAAACGATCACGAGTCAGGTTGAAAAAATGTTACAAGATCATCCTGAAATTGACGCCAATAAAACCTTGATGGTCAACTTCAATAGTTTTGCCTCTTCCTCGCTTGACTTTTTCATCTACACTTTCACCAGAACGACAAATTGGGAAAAATATCACACCATCAAACAGGACATTCTTTTAAAGATTTTGAAAATTGTTGAATACAATGGAGCAGAAACGGCATTCCCCACTTCAACCATTCACTTGGCCCAACAGGAAGCAATGAAAAACCCAGAAGCTCAACACTGATTTTTGTATGAACCCACGCTATTTTTTCCTAAAAACCCCAGTACTTCTTTGTTTAACCGCAATACTTCCATTGCTACTTATGAGTTGCGCAAACCTGGGCCCAACAACTTTGAAAAGCGAAAGAAGCAACTACAACATGGCGGTGCAAAGAACTAACGACGAACAACTTTTGCTCAACCTGGTCCGGCTCAAATACCGGGACACACCTTTTTTCATGGAAGTGAGCAGTGTGGCATCCCAATTCACCCTGTCGACCAGCGCCAATGCCAGTGCCACTTTGCAGGAAGGCGTCAAAGGACTGTTTGGTTTAGGGGGAAGTGTGGGATTGACTGAAAGGCCAACCGTGACCTATTCTCCTCTACAGGGAGACCAATTTATCCAGCGTGTGCTATCTCCCCTTCCCCTGCAGACTATCGTTCTTCTATTTCATTCCGGCTGGAGCATTGAGAGAATTTTCCGGTTATGTTTTCAACGGATGAACCATCTCAAAAATGCTCCGGGTGCATCGGGGCCCACCCCCAGCCTTGCCCCAAAATTCAAGGAATTCAATTCTGCAATAAAACTTTTAAGAGAGTTGCAAGTTCAAGATGCCATAAACTTTTCTTATCGTGAGGTGAATGGAGTGCCTCAATTGATTCTGCATATAAATGAAGAGTATAGAAAGCGGGAGGAGGCAAAACAGTTTGCCCTTGCTATGAATATCCAACCTGGGAGAGCCCAATATGTACTGACTTCTTCCTACAGAGAGAGAGACCAGATCGGGGTCGTCACCCGTTCCCTTCTGGGTATCATGTTCTATATTTCCCAGGCGGTAGAAGTCCCAAGAGAAGATGTTTTGAAAGGCAAGGTCACTCAGACCAAAACACCCGATGGAAATGCTTTTGACTGGAAGGAAGTGACGGGCGATCTGTTGAGGATTCGTTCTCGTTCTGAAAACCCCCAAGCCGGATTCATGACTATTTTCTACCGCAGAACCTGGTTTTATATTGACGATTCGGATTTATCCTCCAAATCCACATTCTCTCTTCTGGCTCAGATTTTTTCATTGCAAGCAGGCAAGATTACAAATAACGCCCCACTCCTCACACTTCCCGTAGGCCAATAAAACCAAACCTCTTTTTGCTCTGCTGATATTTTTTTAAATCAGGTGGAAAGTTCGATCCTTTTGTTCAAAGCATTTCGTCTGCTGACCAGCCGGTCCAGAAACAGCTTTCCATCCAAATGGTCAATCTCGTGCTGAACCGCGCGGGCTTCATAACCCGACATGCGAAACTGACGCTTCTCACCATTTTCATTCCAAGCTTCCAGGACGATAGATTTTGCCCTCTCTACTTTGCCGGTATAGTCCGGCACCGAGAGGCAACCCTCCCTTCCTAAACTGTTTGCCTCACTAAACGTGATTTTTGGGTTTATCAAGACCAAAAACCCATGATTCTCATGCTGAGGCTTATGGGAAATATCCACAAGAACAATTCTTTCAAATTTACCCACCTGCGGAGCCGCAATCCCTACGCATCCGGGAAAAGAACGAAAGGTTTCTTCAAGATCCCGGATAAACTTCCTTATATCTTCAGAAAATTCTTTCACAGGCTGGGAGATTTGCTTCAGCCTTTTATCCGGATAAATCAGAACATTCAGGAGGGCCATGGGGCTCTATCCCACCATGGTATCGATGGGAGTCATACGGGCCACCACATCATTTTCGCGGGCCAGTTTTTGCAGGGCCTTATCCACAGCTTCCAAACCTTTCCCGGCAACCCCTTCGATATGCATGACATAAACAGGGCTGTCCGGATTGCCTCCTACATCCGACTCAAGATTGAGGATATTTAACCCGGCTTTGTTCAACGCGTCGGTGGCACGAGCAACGATACCGGCCTGATCTGCACCGTGAATACTGATTCGCACATCTGGTTCGATATGCTGGTGTAGACCAGCATCTATCTCATCCAGATGAAAAAACAATTCCAACTTATCGCATACCGGTCGAAGCTTTTCCTGTACAGCGGATTTCTTTCCCGGAATGCAAACCATAAGCATGATGGTGAAGTTACCACCAAGGCGGGTCATTGATGCTTCCCCCAGGTTTCCCTTAAGATCAAACAAAGCATGGGTGATTTCGGCAACGATTCCGGGTCGGTCTTTACCTACCAATGTCAGCATCAACCAGTTTTCCATCTCAATATCTCCCATTGATTAAGCTTTCTGAGCCAGCCACTGTTGAAACAACGCCAGGGCTTCTTTATAACGGCTCGCAACAAACCGTTTGTCTGTGGGGGGTTCCAAGCCATTATCATTTGAAATCACAATATACTTTTCGGTGATACTTTCATTTTGCATAAAAATCGAAGCACCGGTTCCCATCACATAACCCGTGCCGCGGAAAAGTTCTTCATGAATCGCTTTGGGATTATTGGAAACGGACAGGCCGTCTTTATTGATTAGATCAGTCATATTAAAAAAAATCTTCCTGCATTTCAGAACATTACATTCTAATACGCGCCACCCACCTGCAATTCCTCAACCTTCTCATAGAGTGTGTCCCGTTCTACAGGTTTTCTCCCGGATTCTGTGATCATGTGAATGATCTGATCCTTGTGAAAAACCTGATCCGTTGCCGCTCCAGCGGCATGAATGATCTTCTCTTCAACAACTGTTCCATCCATATCATCGGCGCCAAAAGATTGGGCAAGCTGGGCAATTTTAGGCGTGATCATAATCCAGAATGCTTTCACATGCGGGAAATTATCCAGCATCAATCTCGAAACCGCCAGAGCTCTGAGATCCAACTGCCCCGGCGTGGTTTTCAAAAAATCCAACACGGTGTTTTCCGGATGAAACGCTAACGGAATAAACGTGACAAAGCCATGAGTCTGATCCTGTAATTCCCTGAGCTGCACCAGATGATCCGATCTTTCTTCCGCAGTTTCCAAATGCCCATAAAGCATGGTCGCGTTACTTTTTAACCCAACAAAATGGGCTATTTCATGAACCTGCAACCACTCTTCACCCGTAATCTTGTCCCCGCAAATTTTTCGGCGCACCCGTTTCGCGAAAACTTCCGCGCCGCCGCCCGGAATGGACCCTAAACCGGCCGCCTTTAAAACTTCCAGCGTTTCTTTTAAAGGAAGATTCCCCAGGCGAGAAAGGTATTCCACCTCCACTGCTGTATAGGCCTGGATATGAACCAACGGAAAGCGTTCTTTCAACCCCTTCAACAGGTCGAGATAATATCCAAACGGATAATCCGGGTGAAGGCCACCAACGATATGAAATTCACTGACCTCTCCCCCGTTATATTTTTCAGCATCCGAAAAAATTTCTTCCAGTGACTTTTCATAAGCGTGAGGATGATCGGCCTTGACGCCAAAGGCGCAAAACTGGCAACTCAAAACACAAACATTTGTCGGGTTAATATGCCGATTGTGAATGAAGTAGGTCTTGTCACCATTCAACCTTTCCCGCACTATGTTGGCCATAAACCCCACGCCCAGCAGGTCATGGGTTTTCCAAAGGATCACCCCATCTTCATAAGAAAGACGGGTCCCTGTCATTACTTTTTCATAAATGGGTTGCAACGTCGAATCTTCAAATTCAAAAAGCATCTCGTAAAACTCCAATAATCAAAAAATTAGGAACCGTATATTATAACCTATCCCTCTCCCGAATGGTTATAGCAAGGTTCATGCCCAACCCGCCAAAAAAATTTACACCCAAACGCAATCGACAATCACGAAAATCATGAGCCCGATACTGATGATGCCGTTGACGTTGAAGAAGGCCATATTCACTTTTGACAAATCATCTTTCTTGACCAGCGAATGTTCGTAAACCAGAAAACCCGCAACCCCCACCACCCCCGCCAGATAAACCGGGCCTAGAAGAACCGTAGGTTCTAATAATACCAGCAGGAACACCACCATCACCGCATGCGAAGCAAAAGCCATCTTCAAGGCCGTCTCAACCCCGAACCGCTCGGGGATAGAGTGCAACCGGTTCACCCTGTCTGCCTCAACATCCATACACGAATAAAGAATGTCGAATCCGACCAGCCAGAAAATCACCGCCGCGCCCAACAAAAGCGAGGTGAAAGAAATTTCTTCGCGGATGGCGACCCAGGCCCCGACCGGCGCAATAGAGATGGCAAGCCCCAGCCAGAAATGTGAAAACGCGGTGAAGCGTTTCGTCAAAGAATAAAAAAACACGATGATCAAAGCTACGGGAGAAAGGTAGAAAGCCAGTGGGTTCAGCATCCACGCAGAAAAAACAAACAGAGCAGAAGACGCGATCAGGAAGGCCCAGTAACTGCCCGTGCTGACCAGGCCGGAAGGCAGAGCCCGGTCCTGGGTGCGCGGGTTTTCCTTATCAAACCGGGAATCGACAATGCGATTAAAAGCCATCGCCGCACTTCTCGCGCCCAGCATGCAGACCACGATCCAAACCAGTTTCTCAACTTCCGGCATCCTGCCGGCAGCCAGAAACGCGCTCATCACCGCAAACGGCAAGGCAAACACCGTATGCTGGATCTTAATGTCCGAAAAAATTATGGCGAGCTTAGTGGGCAAAACTCTTCGTTCTTTCTATTGGAATTTTCTATTTATTCGGTACTTTTCTCTAAAGCCACACCCACCCCCGTGGGATGGCGTGATATTCTTCCCTAACATTCATGCTCTGGAGGGGTAGAAAGTCATTGCTAGTCGGGTCCAGCGTCACGCTGGCGGCGGCTATGCCAGTTTATGATACAGTGTTCCAATTCCAACGCAAAAACTTTACGCACATGACTGGTTATAGAAAACTTCTAAAATTACTTTCGCCTTATAAAAAGCCATTGATCTTGGGCGCGATCTTCCTGGTCATCGCATCCCTGACCAATCTGGCCGTGCCTCTCTATATCAAAAAGCTGGTCGATGTGGTCATGGTTGAAAAAAATATGGCGCTGATGAACAGCCTCACGTTCAGCATCGCCGGACTGTTCCTGATCCAGCTCATCTTTTCCACCGCCCATAATTACCTGTTTGATCTAACCGAAAAACGCATCATCACCGATTTCCGTATCAAGCTGTTCAAACATTTGCACACACTTTCGCTCAGTTTTTTTGTCAAACGCCGAACCGGTGAAATCGTCTCGCGCATGACCAACGACATCACCACGATCGAGAACATCGTCACCGACTTGCCGGCCACCCTCCTTCAGCAATCCATCCGTCTGTTCGGCGGCATCATCATAATCACTTATATGAACTGGAGACTAACCGGGTTGATACTGGTGCTGGCCCCGGTTCTGGTATTGTTCGCCCGCACCTTCGGACGCAAGCTGAAAAAACTCTCAACCGAAATTCAGGACAAGCTAGCCGTGTCCACAATCATTCTGGAAGAAAATATTTCCTGCATCCAGATCGTAAAATCCTTTGTCCGGGAAAAACTGGAAAACGAACGTTTCGGCACAGCCATGGAGGACAGTTTCCAATCCGCTAAAAAACGCGTCATCATCTCTTCGTTTTTTGGGCCCAGCATTGGCTTCATCGCCTTTTCCACCTCACTCATCCTGCTCTGGTATGGCGGACGGGAAGTGATTCTGGGAGCCATCAGTCCCGGTGAGCTCATCGCCTTCATTCTATACGCCACCATCATAGCCGGGCCAATGGGAAGTTTCGCTCGCCTGTACGCGCGCGTGCAGGAAGGCATTGGCGCCAGCAAACGCGTCTTTGAAATTCTGGATATGAAAGGGGAAGTCAGCAACATCACCAACGCCAAACCCCTGCCCCATATAGATGGCAAAGTTGAATTCAACAATGTGCATTTCCATTACCGTGAAGATCAGGAAATCATCAAGGGCATCAGCTTTACCGTAGAACCAGGGCAAACCGTGGCTTTGGTCGGTCCCAGCGGTGCCGGCAAAACCACACTGGGCCAGCTCCTGCACCGGTTTTATGATCCGGTATCCGGAGAAATCCGGGTGGACGGCATTGTGCTCAAAACCGTGCAACTGAATAGCTACTGGAGTCAAATCGGCGTCGTGCCGCAAGAAACCATTCTGTTTGGCAGCACCATCTTAGCGAACATTGAATACGCAAAACCTGGCGTAACAAGAGAAGAACTCGTGCAAGCAGCGAAAGATGCCAACGCGCACAACTTCATCATGGAATGTCCAGACGGCTATGAAACGGTCGTCGGTGAGAAAGGCATCCGCCTGTCGGCCGGGCAAAGGCAACGCATCGCCATTGCCCGGGCGATTCTAAAAGACCCGCGCATCCTGATTTTGGATGAGGCCACCTCTGCACTCGATAACGAATCTGAATTGCTGATCCAGGACGCGCTGGAGCGGTTGATGAAAGGCAGGACATCATTCATCATCGCGCACCGGTTATCGACCATTCACAACGCCGAGCGAATTATCGTTTTAGATAAAGGAAAGCTGGTCGAAAGCGGCAACCATGCCCAGCTTATGGAACAAGAAGGCATCTATCACAAACTCTACACCCTCAAAAGCCTGCAAACCAGCGTGACGCTGGACTCTAATTAGCACGTGATATTCTTCCGTAGCTGTGATGTCCTCTTCCTTAAACTTCATGCCCGGCACGGGTACTTCGTGCCCCGGGGGGCAATAACTTTCACAGCACTCAAACCGTTTAGGCGGCATAATAAGCTATCGCTATTTGCCTCCCTCGCAGAGGGTGATCGAGGAAAGCGAAGTCCCCAGCGACTAACCCGTCTTTAAGTTTACCGACCTCGAAGCTCCCAAGTAGTCGAATAGTTTTCCCGTTCCAAAAATTTTATTGCCGGAACCGGTTCCGTGCCGGGATGTTGATTTTTGGCAAAGTTGGTTAGACACGGGCTATCCACAATTTAAAAACCTGTTTTCGGAAAAAAAGTTAAAAAAATCGTATTTTTATTGATATTTAGGTCTTGCTTTTCAAATTTTCAGGGTCTATTATTATCGAGTTGATGAATTTGCCTGCAATCTTTATCTGAAAGTTTTTTCCGGACAAAATTTTGGAAAAGGCTTTCAAATAGAGATTTCTTGCCTTTTTTTCAGAAAACAAATCAGTTGAAATATTATCCAAACTGCGTAAACTGTTGCGCTTTTTGGACTTCGCTCTTTGAAAATTGAATAGGTGTCAAAAGATGTTGCGGGTCTAGCAACAATTACTTTGAAGTAAAATTGGATTAAATTTCCATGTTTTATAACTGGAGAGTTTGATCCTGGCTCAGAACGAACGCTGGCGGCGTGCCTAACACATGCAAGTCGAACGAGAAAGTTTCCTTCGGGAAACCAGTAAAGTGGCGCAAGGGTGAGTAACACGTGAATAATCTGCCTACGAATTCGGGATAACTCGGCGAAAGCTGTGCTAATACCGAATAAGACCACGTTTCTTATGTAATGTGGCCAAAGGAGTCTCAAACTCCGTTTGTAGATGAGTTCGCGGACCATTAGCTTGTTGGCGGGATAACAGCCCACCAAGGCGACGATGGTTAGCCGGCCTGAGAGGGTGATCGGCCACACTGGAACTGAGACACGGTCCAGACTCCTACGGGAGGCAGCAGTGGGGAATATTGCGCAATGGGCGAAAGCCTGACGCAGCAACGCCGTGTGAGGGATGAAGGCCTTTGGGTCGTAAACCTCTGTCAGATGGGAAGAATTCTGACGGTACCATCAGAGGAAGCCCCGGCTAACTCCGTGCCAGCAGCCGCGGTAATACGGAGGGGGCAAGCGTTGTTCGGAATTATTGGGCGTAAAGAGTATGTAGGCGGCTGGATAAGTCAGACGTGTAAGCCCACGGCTCAACCGTGGAATTGCGTTTGAAACTATTCGGCTTGAGTGCAGGAGAGGAAAGCGGAATTCCCAGTGTAGCGGTGAAATGCATTGATATTGGGAAGAACACCGGTGGCGAAGGCGGCTTTCTGGTCTGTTACTGACGCTGAGATACGAAAGCCAGGGGAGCAAAGGGGATTAGATACCCCCGTAGTCCTGGCCGTAAACGATGGGCACTAGGTGGAGGAGGTATCGATCCCTTCTCTGTCGCAGCTAACGCATTAAGTGCCCCGCCTGGGGAGTACGGTCGCAAGGCTGAAACTCAAAGGAATTGACGGGGGCCCGCACAAGCGGTGGAGCATGTGGTTTAATTCGACGCAACGCGAAGAACCTTACCTGGGCTTGACATGCACTGGACAACCCTGGAAACAGGGCTTCTCTTCGGAGTCAGTGTGCAGGTGCTGCATGGCTGTCGTCAGCTCGTGTCGTGAGATGTTGGGTTAAGTCCCGCAACGAGCGCAACCCCTGCCTTTAGTTGCCATCGGGTCATGCCGGGAACTCTAAAGGGACTGCCGGTGACAAACCGGAGGAAGGTGGGGATGACGTCAAGTCCTCATGGCCTTTATGCTCAGGGCTACACACGTGCTACAATGGCCGGTACAAAGAGTCGCAAGACCGCGAGGTGGAGCTAATCTCATAAAACCGGTCTCAGTTCGGATTGGAGTCTGCGACTCGACTCCATGAAGTTGGAATCGCTAGTAATCGTGGATCAGCATGCCACGGTGAATACGTTCCCGGGCCTTGTACACACCGCCCGTCACACCATGAAAGCCGACTGTACTAGAAGTCATGATGCCAACCCTCGGGAGGCTAGTGCCTAAAGTATGGTTGGTGATCGGGGTGAAGTCGTAACAAGGTAGCCGTAGGGGAACCTGCGGCTGGATCACCTCCTTTCTAAGGAGCACTTATCACTTTTAGTGATACAGCGCTATCTAGATCGATACCTGCAATGTCTTTGGCACCTATTCTTTCTTAATTATTAGGACACTTCAAAATTGGAAGTGCGCTTTAAGCCTATGACGGGCCTATAGCTCAGTTGGTTAGAGCGCACGCCTGATAAGCGTGAGGTCGGTAGTTCGAATCTACCTAGGCCCACCACTGCTAGCCGCAGGGGCAGTGAGCAATCGCTTTTTATGGGGGACAAAAAGTTGTCTCGGCTTAAAGGGGTATTGCTAATCCAGCCCTCCCCCACGAGAGTGGGTATGGAGTTTGAGTCTGAAGATCCCGTAACGGGGGTGTAGCTCAGTTGGGAGAGCGCCTGCCTTGCACGCAGGAGGTCATCGGTTCGATCCCGTTCACCTCCATACTCCGGATTTGTGAGTGTCAATAAAAGTTTAGTTTTTTTTGAAAAAGCCCCTGGCGGGGCGAATGTTCTTTGACAATTGAATATAGTTTGAAGTAGCTGAGGATAAAATTTTGGTCAAGCGTTTAAGGGCTTGCGGTGGATTCCTTGGCGTCAATGGACGATGAAGGGCGTAGCAAGTTGCGATAAGCCTCGGGAAGCCGCTAACAGGCGTTGATCCGGGGATTCCCGAATAGGGTAACCTTGCACGGGTTATACCGTGTGACCCCTGGCTGAATTCATAGGTCAGGGGAGATAACCAGGGGAATTGAAACATCTTAGTACCCTGAGGAACAGAAAGCAAAAGCGATTCTCTTAGTAGCGGCGAGCGAACGGGGAACAGCCTAAACCAGATTGTATGTTAAAGCCTGTGGGCGTTGTACATCTGGGGTTGTGGGTTTTGACCGGGCGGAGCTACAGATCCGCCGGGATGTAAGAAAAACATGTTTTAGCTTAAGAAACTGGAAAGTTTCGCCATAGAGAGTGATAGCCTCGTGAGCGAAAAGGCATGTTCATCCTGGGTCAAATACCCGAGTACTGCGGGACACGAGAAATCTTGCAGGAATCTGGGAGGACCACCTCCTAAGGCTAAATACTGTTGACGACCGATAGTGAACTAGTACCGTGAGGGAAAGGTGAAAAGCACCCCGGTGAGGGGAGTGAAATAGAATATGAAACCGTAAGCCTACAATCAGTGGGAGCACTATATTTCCGCTTCGGCGGAGACAGGTGTGACCGCGTACCTTTTGCATAATGAGCCGTCGAGTTACTTTATTTAGCAAGGTTAAGCCGTTAGGTGTAGCCGTAGCGAAAGCGAGTCTTAATAGGGCGATCAGTTAAGTGGAGTAGACCCGAAGCCGGGTGATCTATCCATGGCCAGGGTGAAGCGAAGGTAACACTTCGTGAAGGCCCGAACCAGTAGTCGTTGAAAAGACTTTGGATGAGCTGTGGATAGGGGTGAAAGGCCAATCAAACCCGGCAATAGCTGGTTCTCCTCGAAATAGTTTTAGGACTAGCCTTGCATAAAATAGCATGTGGAGGTAGGGCGCTGGATGGGCTAGGGGCCTCACCAGGTTACCAAACCCAACCAATCTTCGAATTCCATATGTGGTACTGCAGGAGTCAGACTATGGGTGATAAGGTCCATGGTCGAAAGGGAAAGAGCCCAGATCACCAGCTAAGGTCCCAAAGCCATGCTAAGTGGGAAAGGTTGTGGGAATACACAGACAATCAGGAGGTTGGCTTAGAAGCAGCAATCCTTTAAAGAAAGCGTAATAGCTCACTGATCAAGTGTACCTGCGCCGAAAATGTATCGGGGCTAAGCATGGCACCGAAGCTGTGAATTGGAAATCATTTCGATGGTTTCTTCTGGTAGAGGAGCGTTCCATACTGGGTTGAAGCTCGACCGTAAGGACGGGTGGACTGTATGGAAGTGAGTATGACGGCATGAGTAACGATAAAACAGGTGAGAAACCTGTTCGCCGAAAATCCAAGGTTTCCTGAGGAAGGGTAATCCTCTCAGGGTGAGTCGGCCCCTAAGGCGAGGCTGAAAAGCGTAGCTGATGGGAAACGGGTTAATATTCCCGTACCGGCCAAATCGCGTTATTAGCGATGGGGTAACGTAGAAGGGTAGTCTATCCGGGTGTTGGATGTCCCGGTACAAGCAGGTAGGAGGGTGGTTTTGGCAAATCCGGACCGCCATTCAACTCCGAGACGTGATGTGGAGCTTCTCTTTCGGGACAAGCGAACTAGATGATCCCATGCTACCTAGAAAAACCTCTAGTGAGTGGTTTGACCGACCGTACTCCAAACCAACACAGGTGGATGAGTAGAGAATACTAAGGCGCTTGAGAAAACTCTGGTTAAGGAACTCGGCAAATTGACTCCGTAACTTAGGGATAAGGAGTGCCTCTATTAGGTGAAGGAACTTGCTTCCGGAGCTGAGAGGGGTTGCAGTGACCAGGTAGCCGCGACTGTTTACTAAAAACATAGGACTCTGCGAAGTCGCAAGACGATGTATAGGGTCTGACGCCTGCCCGGTGCCGGAAGGTTAAAAGGAGGGGTTAGTCTTCGGACGAAGCTCTGAATTGAAGCCCCGGTAAACGGCGGCCGTAACTATAACGGTCCTAAGGTAGCGAAATTCCTTGTCGGGTAAGTTCCGACCTGCACGAATGGCGTAACGATGGCTACACTGTCTCAACCAGGGACTCAGTGAAATTGACATACCGGTGAAGATGCCGGTTTCCCGCGACAGGACGGAAAGACCCCGTGCACCTTTACTACAACCTGATATGGAATATCGGTTTAGTATGTGTAGGATAGGTGGGAGACTTTGAAACTTCGGCGCTAGCCGAGGTGGAGTCACCCTTGAAATACCACCCTTATTACACTGCTATTCTAACCTCGATCCCGTGAATCCGGGTCAGGGACAATGTCAGGCGGGTAGTTTGACTGGGGCGGTCGCCTCCTAAAATGTAACGGAGGCGCGCGAAGGTTCTCTCAGGCTGATTGGAAACCAGCCTTCGAGTGTAAAGGCATAAGAGAGCTTGACTGCGAGACTTACAAGTCGAGCAGGTACGAAAGTAGGTCTTAGTGATCCGGTGGTTCCAGGTGGAAGGGCCATCGCTCAACGGATAAAAGGTACGCCGGGGATAACAGGCTTATCGCCCCCAAGAGTCCATATCGACGGGGCGGTTTGGCACCTCGATGTCGGCTCACCGCATCCTGGGGCTGAAGCAGGTCCCAAGGGTTGGTCTGTTCGCCCATTAAAGCGGTACGCGAGCTGGGTTTAGAACGTCGTGAGACAGTTCGGTCCCTATCCGTCGTGGGTGTTAGATATTTGAAGGGAGCTGCTCCTAGTACGAGAGGACCGGAGTGGACAAACCTCTAGTGTGCTGGTTGTGATGCCAATTGCATTGCCAGGTAGCTATGTTTGGAAAGGATAACCGCTGAAAGCATCTAAGCGGGAAGCCAACCCTAAAACAAGATATCTCTTCTTCCTTCGGGAAGACTTAAGACTCCTTGAAGACTACGAGGTTGATAGGCAGGATGTGTAAGCACAGCAATGTGTTCAGCTAACCTGTACTAATAAGTCGTGAGGCTTGACCTTATTTTTTCCCCACTACTTCAGACTAATTCAATTGTTAATTCTAAAAATCGGATTTTCCGGTTTTGTTAGCGAAAGGGCCACACCCGTTCCCATTCCGAACACGGAAGTTAAGCCTTTCAGCGCCGATGGTACTGCATGGGAAGCTGTGTGGGAGAGTAGGACGAGGCCGGATTTTTATTCAAAACGCCGTCAGCTTTATGCTGACGGCACTCCTGCCGATAAACTCAATGAAGCCTTAAATCTACTTTCCCTGGCATTCCAGGTTTTCACCAGGCTTTTTGCGGATTCCAGGCTGGTCAATAAAATTTGCCACGGCTCTTCATGTAGAACCGAGACTAAAGTATGTCATTTCATTTTCTCCAAACCAAACCAGATCAGGGTAGTCACAAGGTTTGTTGGGGGGGGGGGCTGTTTTACCTTTCCCAGGCAGTAGAAGCACACCCGAACAGGATATACGGGTAGGTAAAGTTACGAGCACACTTAAGGCATCCGGCGAAGTTTTTGACTGGATGGAAATTACCGGAGAACTGTTGAAGATTTAGAGAGAGGCCTAGTTTTATATAAAAGATTCGGATTTTAAATCAAAATCAACTTTTTCACTGCAAACGGGGAAAATTAAAGATACCACCCCTCTAACCCTACCCGTCGGCCAATAAGCTACGGTTATTATCCGTTCGCCTTTTAAGATCGCTTCTTTTGCCCATCAAATTGTCGATAAAAAGTTTGCCATCCAAGTGATCTATTTCATGTTGAACAGCTCGTGCTTCATATCCCTCCATTTGGTAAGTCACATTCTTACCAAACCTGTTTTGGGCATCAACCTTGATAAATTGTGAACGATTAACCTTCCCTTCCAATGTTATTTCCTTCGTAGAAAGTAATAACTGGATTAACCAGAACCAAACGACCATGATTCTTGTGTTGCGGGCGGGAAGAAACATCAACAACAACTATCCGTCTGAAAAAACCTGCCTGAGGAGCCGCAATTCCTACGCACCCCAGTAGAGCCATTAAAGTTTCTTCCAAATCAGAAATATAACTTTCGACATAGGCATCAAAAGTTTCAACAGGTTGAGATACCTGTCTTAACCTTTTATCTGGATAAACCAGAATTTCAAGCCTGGCCATTTAACCTACCATAGCGTCAATGGGAACCAAATGTACAACAATATCCTTTTCAGTTTTTAAGGGTTGCAGGCACCCTTCCAAACTTGAAAAATCACAATCTGCCACTCCTTCGATATGCATTATATAAATGGGCTTATCCGGACTTCCTACGACATCTGATTCAAGGTTTAAAATATTTATATTTAATTTTGCTAACGAGTCCGTTACTATCGCAACAATTCCAGTCTTATCAGCACCGTGAACACTCAACCTGAAATCAGGTTCAACATGTTGGTGCAAATCACCTGTAATTTTATTGATATGAAAAAACAAATCCATTTTTTCCCCCAGAGGACGCAGCAAATTTTCAATCTCCTCTTCTTTAATACCGATTTGCAACATAAGCATTATAGTAAAGTTTCTTCCCAATCGTGCCATCGAAGCTTCACCCAAATTTCCTCCTGCTTTAAATAAAATTTGACTGCCTTCTGCGACAATCCCGGGACGATCTTTTCCTACCGCAGTTAGCATATACCAGCTTCGCATTAAACCCCTCTATCCATTTTGATTTTCCAACTCTATTTGAAATAATTCCAGAGCCTCTTTTATTCTTTCAACTACAAATCTTTTTTTGGTCGGCGTGGCATTTTCCTAATCTACTGATACGCTATTCTTTATAACTAAAAAATCAAAACATCAAACAGGCAGGCCTCCAATGCCTCGCAAACTCATAACTCCAGCACGCTCACAGTACCTTCATCCTCTCATGCCAGCCATACAGCAGATATCATCAAAACCGTACCTTCATGTTGAGATATCCCGCAACAGAGTCCTCCTGTCCTGACCTGTGCATGTACTCAACATCTCCCCCAAAGACAATGTCATCGTCAAGGGAATAGTCCAGTTTCAGACCGGCATAACCACCATGAATCATATCATCGCCCGGGATCCGGTAAGAAACAATATCCCCGTCACCCAAACGGGCACCGCCACGGTCGCCACCGTAATACGCGATTGTCCCACCACCACGCAACTCAACCTCTCCACGACCATCGGCAAAACCTCGTGTCAAAGCAAGCTGCGTACGGGCATCCACAATATTCGTGTTGCGGTGCATGAAGTTGATATTCGAATGCACAGTACCTTCCTCCGTATAACTACCAAAACGCCCGTAGGTGTAAGCCAGCTGCACACCAGGACGCAACTCAAAACCATCACCCAGTGAATGGGCATACGTCATCGACAAAGACGGACTGACATAAAAACTGTCGTAATCTCCCTTCGCTGTCTCATATCCGGATAGATTACGCACCAGACGCTCACTGTCATGAGATGCGTACCCCAGCATTAATGAACCATCCAGAGTGAACCCGTCATTTGAATGCTCCCCATAAACCCCGAAAAACACACGGCTGGCAAAATCCCGGACAGAAGTCGCAGAGGTACGAATGTCTCCCCGACCCCCACCTGCGAATACCCCCGCACGCACTCCATCCGACAGACCCGGAATATCATACCCCAGAACACCCCCATAAAAATTATGACGCCAGGATTGAGCAAGACCCTCTCCACCACGTTTCATATAACTACCTGAAAAACTCCCCCAGACACCCTCGCCAGACTCACCCCCCCCAGGCGACGCGAGATGTTGAAATACCCGACGGTGAATCCGGCCTGTGGTCGCACCCAAAGTGATACGGGTGGCGGATTGCCCTGTCGGGTCAACCAAAACCACCAGAGTATTACCCGCATCACTATGTCGTATCTCCAACCTTTCCATCTTCGAACACATGTAGTCTTCGCCCACAAACTCCGAACACAGGTTGACCTCCTCTGCCCCCTTAAAAAAATACGTCGCCGAATGCGGGTAATCCGCGTAAACTTCCACCACATCGTTGTCTTCTTTCTCCGCAAGTTCCATAACGAGGGTTAAAATATCCTCAGGGGTAGCATCGTTGCTCGCAGGTTTCCCAGCGCGTTTTAAAAAATCCCTAGCCTCAACCCTGCTCTTAGCCTTGTCGTCACCCCCAAAGTCCTCCTCAACGCGTTTTAAAAGATCCCTAGCCTCGTCACCCCCAAGGTCGACTCGCCCAACAACACTCGCCCCTTGCAAAAGCTTCAACGTCTGACTGCCGCGAAAAGAACCTTTCACCGCATAAGAACCCGCGCCGGCTGCCGATACACTACCGCCAATCACAATCCGGGCATTACCCCCCGCATAAATACCATGGGACTTATCCCCACTTGTTGTAATTGAGCCAGTGCTCGTGATCTTCGTTCCGGAGGACTCCTTCCCGTTGGGGGTCCGCGGCAAATAAATACCATGGGACTTATCCCCACTTGTTGTAATTGAGCCACTGTTCGTGATAGTCGTTCCGATGAGGGAAGGGTCGGAGATCGCCGCCGCATAAATACCATGGGAATTACCCCCAAACGTTTTTATTACACCTGTTGCACTATTCGTGATAGTCACGTCATTACCCCGAGTAACACCAATACCTTTGGAAGCAGTGCTCATGATTCTAGATCTCGTCAGCCCTGGTAGTTGTTCGGTGGTGCCAACTGTTATCTTGCCGCTATTTATGATAGTCACGTTATTGCCGGACGACGATAAAATACCGGAGGAGGCCCCACCTATTGTCTTGTCGTCCGGAAATAACGTGACATCCCTGATCACATCTGTTATCTCGCCTCTATTCTCGATCCTCACGCCATGGCCGAACGATAAAATACCGGTGAAACTACGTGCATTCTTAGTGGAAGGTCTCAACTCTATTACACCTGTTTTACCATTGGTGATAGCCGCACCTGGACCCATAGATAAAACACCACTGCCTATATCTAGCGAGTCGGCGGCTACAGTAACCGCAATCGTACCGTTATTGGTGAGATTGGTACCCGCAGCAGTAAAATTAACAACAGTGCTTGTGCATTTTGTGCCCTCCGAAATGGTCATCTTATTCGCCGAAACGGTCCCCCTCGGCACTGTGCTATCCGGATTCGAGCAAAAACTTGGTAACATATCCTGGGCAAAAACAGGCCCTGATGAAAAAAAAGACAAACCAGACACAAAAGCCAGTACAATCGCACTCTGCTGAAATAACAAGGTAAAACTAAAACTGGATTTCTCACTTCTTTTCAATGATGCAGACATCCCCCCTCCATTTCTTATCTTAACTGTTTTATTAATTCTTATATCTTATTAATGCTTATTTTAATTCTTATATCCTTACTACTTATTAATTGACAAGCTTATATTTCCGGCACAACAGATCCCGATTTGAGCCCAAACCAGTCCAGTCATACCTGATTTCCCAGGTATACCAAGGCTGGTTGGTTAGCAAAGATTAAACCAGCAATACCCGCACGGAACTGTAACTCATTTTTGATTAAAAAACAATTACTTTTCTTTCAATTTTTTTCAACAAACTTGCACGGAGAATCGTCTAGCCACCCGAACGTTCTTAATGCCTTTTTGCCTTACCCGGCTATTCAGGCGAGTCAGAATATAGCAACTTAATACGCTTGATCCGGGTCCGTGCCGAGAACCTGACTATCAGCTTCCCGAGTCTCCACTAACCTCCTGCCGCCCCACTCCCCACTTTTCCATAAAGCGTATCCCTTTCAACCGCGTTTCTACCTGCTTCCGCAATCATCCTCACAATCTGACCCTGATGGAAAATCTGGTCTGTGGCCGCTCCGGCCGCGTGGATGATTTTTTCCTCAACAACTGTTCCATCCATATCATCTGCACCAAAGGATTGCGCTAACTGTGCTATTTTTGGCGTAATCATTATCCAGAAAGCTTTAATATGTGGAAAATTATCCAACATCAATCTGGAAACTGCCAATGCCCTTAAATCCAGTTGACCCGGTGTGGTCTTTAAAAATTCCAGCACCGTATTTTCAGGATGAAAGGCCAGCGGGATAAAGGTGACAAATCCTTTTGTGCGATCCTGCAGTTCCCGCAACCGAACTAAATGGTCAGCTCTTTCTTCCACAGTCTCCAGGTGACCGTATAACATCGTTGCATTACTTTTTAGTCCCAGCTCATGTGCCGTTTCATGAACACTCAACCAGTGTTCCCCGATTAATTTCTCACCGCAAATCTTTTTTCGCACTCTTTTGGCAAAAATCTCCGCACCCCCTCCAGGGATTGATCCCAGGCCGGCTTCTTTAAGTATCATCAGGGTTTCATTCAAGGGAAGTTTGGCCATTTCTGCCAGATAACCCAGTTCAATGGCAGTGAAAGCCTGAATGTGAACTTCAGGAAAACGCTCTTTCAATCCCTTCAACATATCCAGGTAATACTCAAAAGGCAGATCAGGATGCAGCCCCCCTACAATATGAAACTCGCTGACATCGCCACCATTATATTTTTCCGCATCTGAGAAAATCTCATCCAAAGACTTTTCATAAGCATGAGGATGATCCTCTTTCACCCCAAACGCGCAAAACTGGCAACTGTGTATACAAATATTGGTAGGGTTGATATGACGGTTGTGAATAAAATAGGTCGTATCCCCATTCATCCTCTCACGAACATGATTAGCCAGATAACCCACACCCAAAAGATCCGGACTATTCCAAAGCATCACCCCGTTTTCTAAAGACAGTCGCTCCTGAGCTCTTACTTTTTCATATATAGAATTCAGGTTTTTATCTTCAAACTCAAAAAGCATAAAAAGTCACACGCGTTAAATTAATAATCAGGGAGCAAAAATTATACCGGACTTCACGTTAATGAGGAATAAAGTAATTGAGCAACCATCTACATCCACACACAATCAGCGATAACAAAAACCATAAGACCTGTACTGATAATTCCATTCATATTGAAAAATGCAACATTTATTTTTGAAAGGTCGTCCGGGCGCACCAGCGAATGCTCATACATCAATAATCCGGCGACAATCACCACCCCGACAGAATACAAAATCCCCAATTCACCAACAAATTGCAAAAGCACGAATAGAAAAAGAATCATTAACCCATGCGAAGCAAACGCAATGCGCAAGGCATTTGCAATACCATATTTTTGCGGAATGGATTTTAAATTACTTTCCCGGTCAAACTCCACATCCATACAGGAATAGAGGATATCAAACCCTGCCAGCCAGAAAACCACCGCCGCCGCCAACAGCAAAGAAACAAAAGAAATTTCTTCACGAATGGCCACCCAGGCACCCACCGGTGCAATAGAAATGGCAAGCCCCAACCAGAAATGCGAATAGGCAGTAAAACGTTTCGTCAGCGAATAAAAAAATACGCTTATGAGTGCCAAAGGTGAAAGATATAACGCAAGCTCGTTCAACTTACCCGAAGCAAAAATAAAAATTGCAGAAGATGCGATCAAAAATAACCAGTAACTCTTCACATCCACACGACCCGAAGGTAAAGCCCGACCCTGAGTGCGCGGATTCTTCAAATCAAACCGTGCATCTATAATACGATTAAATGCCATGGCCGCGCTTCTCGCACCGACCATACAAACAACAATCCAAACCATCTTCCCGGTTTCAGGCAAGCCTCCGGCCGCAATGAAAGTGCTCATCACGGCAAACGGCAACGCAAAAACCGTGTGCTGGATTTTTATATCCGCAAATATAGCTGAAAGTTTCGCCAACAAATAAACCTCTCCCCCAATCACGATCTACAAAAAAAATATGATACATTAATCAACTTAACCAAAACCTGCACAATTTAAATGAAAAATTACCGGCAACTCCTGATTCTTCTCATTCCCTGCAAGAAAGCATTGTATGCAGGAGCGGTCTGTCTCGTCATTGCCTCATTGACCAACCTCGCCGTCCCCTTCCATATCAAAAAACTGGTAGACGTGGTCATGGTTGAAAAAAACATGGCATTGATGGCATACCCATTAATACCGTTCAACAAGCCAGCTACTGGCAACAGATCGGCATCGTGCCCCAGGAAACCATTTTGTTTGGTGGCACCATTGTAGAAAACATCGAATACGCCAAACCGGGAGTCACCAAGCTGGAAAGGCTTATGGAGGGACGTACTTCGTTCATCATTGTGCATCGGTTATCCACAATTCACAACGCCGAGCGCATTATTGTATTGGATAAAGGCAAACTAATCGAAAGCGGTAATCATAGAGAGTTGATGGATAAAGAAGGTTTGTACCACAAACTCTATACCCTCAAAAGCTTGCAAATGGTGCAGGAAGCCAACACAGGTTCGCAATAACCTTTATTATCCCAGGTAAACATTTTTCTATACTTGATGATCTTTCATTTTGTGCCTGGAATCAGAAAAAAAAGGGTTGCGGATTTCCTATATTATGGCAACGATGCTTTGAACCTTGTTCGCCCGTTTTCAGGGCTTCCCGTGCTGGTATTACAGGTCTGGTTTTTGCCTTCCATCCCTCAATAAGCTTCTGCAAGGCATTGGCACTGTCACTTGCAAATTGTTTTCCCCTTTTTGGTTTTCAGAAACTGTATTTTGGCAGCGATTTCATGAACGAGCTTCCATGGTATTTTCAATTGTTGTCTGCTGTACCAATTGTTGTCTGCTGTACAAGGAGTGATCGGTTTCATCCTGCTGTTTTTAATTGGTCTTGGTTTACGTAATCGGTTCCGTTTGAGATAAGGCCAGATGTGGACAAGGGTTCATGCTTTTGAAAAAGGTGTCGACATGAGTCATGACATAATAGCTTAAGGCTTATTTTGATGATGGCGGGATTGATAAGCGGGCGCGTATTGCGATGCCAAATACCCTGGCTCTTCTTTTCTCGCCAATCGGATAGAGCGTGTGGGGGATGATTTCTTCTCTGTTTCCAGTCCTCCTCACGATTTAACGGGTTCTTGTTGTCGGAAAGATTAATGAACAAATGCCGGGGTGATTGAAAAAAAATCGTATTTTTATTGATATTTAGGTCTTGCTTTTCAAATTTTCAGGGTCTATTATTATCGAGTTGATGAATTTGCCTGCAATCTTTATCTGAAAGTTTTTTCCGGACAAAATTTTGGAAAAGGCTTTCAAATAGAGATTTCTTGCCTTTTTTTCAGAAAACAAATCAGTTGAAATATTATCCAAACTGCGTAAACTGTTGCGCTTTTTGGACTTCGCTCTTTGAAAATTGAATAGGTGTCAAAAGATGTTGCGGGTCTAGCAACAATTACTTTGAAGTAAAATTGGATTAAATTTCCATGTTTTATAACTGGAGAGTTTGATCCTGGCTCAGAACGAACGCTGGCGGCGTGCCTAACACATGCAAGTCGAACGAGAAAGTTTCCTTCGGGAAACCAGTAAAGTGGCGCAAGGGTGAGTAACACGTGAATAATCTGCCTACGAATTCGGGATAACTCGGCGAAAGCTGTGCTAATACCGA
>OZ253496.1:795000-2684264 GCA_965262115.1 Nitrospinales bacterium
TATATTTCCGCTTCGGCGGAGACAGGTGTGACCGCGTACCTTTTGCATAATGAGCCGTCGAGTTACTTTATTTAGCAAGGTTAAGCCGTTAGGTGTAGCCGTAGCGAAAGCGAGTCTTAATAGGGCGATCAGTTAAGTGGAGTAGACCCGAAGCCGGGTGATCTATCCATGGCCAGGGTGAAGCGAAGGTAACACTTCGTGAAGGCCCGAACCAGTAGTCGTTGAAAAGACTTTGGATGAGCTGTGGATAGGGGTGAAAGGCCAATCAAACCCGGCAATAGCTGGTTCTCCTCGAAATAGTTTTAGGACTAGCCTTGCATAAAATAGCATGTGGAGGTAGGGCGCTGGATGGGCTAGGGGCCTCACCAGGTTACCAAACCCAACCAATCTTCGAATTCCATATGTGGTACTGCAGGAGTCAGACTATGGGTGATAAGGTCCATGGTCGAAAGGGAAAGAGCCCAGATCACCAGCTAAGGTCCCAAAGCCATGCTAAGTGGGAAAGGTTGTGGGAATACACAGACAATCAGGAGGTTGGCTTAGAAGCAGCAATCCTTTAAAGAAAGCGTAATAGCTCACTGATCAAGTGTACCTGCGCCGAAAATGTATCGGGGCTAAGCATGGCACCGAAGCTGTGAATTGGAAATCATTTCGATGGTTTCTTCTGGTAGAGGAGCGTTCCATACTGGGTTGAAGCTCGACCGTAAGGACGGGTGGACTGTATGGAAGTGAGTATGACGGCATGAGTAACGATAAAACAGGTGAGAAACCTGTTCGCCGAAAATCCAAGGTTTCCTGAGGAAGGGTAATCCTCTCAGGGTGAGTCGGCCCCTAAGGCGAGGCTGAAAAGCGTAGCTGATGGGAAACGGGTTAATATTCCCGTACCGGCCAAATCGCGTTATTAGCGATGGGGTAACGTAGAAGGGTAGTCTATCCGGGTGTTGGATGTCCCGGTACAAGCAGGTAGGAGGGTGGTTTTGGCAAATCCGGACCGCCATTCAACTCCGAGACGTGATGTGGAGCTTCTCTTTCGGGACAAGCGAACTAGATGATCCCATGCTACCTAGAAAAACCTCTAGTGAGTGGTTTGACCGACCGTACTCCAAACCAACACAGGTGGATGAGTAGAGAATACTAAGGCGCTTGAGAAAACTCTGGTTAAGGAACTCGGCAAATTGACTCCGTAACTTAGGGATAAGGAGTGCCTCTATTAGGTGAAGGAACTTGCTTCCGGAGCTGAGAGGGGTTGCAGTGACCAGGTAGCCGCGACTGTTTACTAAAAACATAGGACTCTGCGAAGTCGCAAGACGATGTATAGGGTCTGACGCCTGCCCGGTGCCGGAAGGTTAAAAGGAGGGGTTAGTCTTCGGACGAAGCTCTGAATTGAAGCCCCGGTAAACGGCGGCCGTAACTATAACGGTCCTAAGGTAGCGAAATTCCTTGTCGGGTAAGTTCCGACCTGCACGAATGGCGTAACGATGGCTACACTGTCTCAACCAGGGACTCAGTGAAATTGACATACCGGTGAAGATGCCGGTTTCCCGCGACAGGACGGAAAGACCCCGTGCACCTTTACTACAACCTGATATGGAATATCGGTTTAGTATGTGTAGGATAGGTGGGAGACTTTGAAACTTCGGCGCTAGCCGAGGTGGAGTCACCCTTGAAATACCACCCTTATTACACTGCTATTCTAACCTCGATCCCGTGAATCCGGGTCAGGGACAATGTCAGGCGGGTAGTTTGACTGGGGCGGTCGCCTCCTAAAATGTAACGGAGGCGCGCGAAGGTTCTCTCAGGCTGATTGGAAACCAGCCTTCGAGTGTAAAGGCATAAGAGAGCTTGACTGCGAGACTTACAAGTCGAGCAGGTACGAAAGTAGGTCTTAGTGATCCGGTGGTTCCAGGTGGAAGGGCCATCGCTCAACGGATAAAAGGTACGCCGGGGATAACAGGCTTATCGCCCCCAAGAGTCCATATCGACGGGGCGGTTTGGCACCTCGATGTCGGCTCACCGCATCCTGGGGCTGAAGCAGGTCCCAAGGGTTGGTCTGTTCGCCCATTAAAGCGGTACGCGAGCTGGGTTTAGAACGTCGTGAGACAGTTCGGTCCCTATCCGTCGTGGGTGTTAGATATTTGAAGGGAGCTGCTCCTAGTACGAGAGGACCGGAGTGGACAAACCTCTAGTGTGCTGGTTGTGATGCCAATTGCATTGCCAGGTAGCTATGTTTGGAAAGGATAACCGCTGAAAGCATCTAAGCGGGAAGCCAACCCTAAAACAAGATATCTCTTCTTCCTTCGGGAAGACTTAAGACTCCTTGAAGACTACGAGGTTGATAGGCAGGATGTGTAAGCACAGCAATGTGTTCAGCTAACCTGTACTAATAAGTCGTGAGGCTTGACCTTATTTTTTCCCCACTACTTCAGACTAATTCAATTGTTAATTCTAAAAATCGGATTTTCCGGTTTTGTTAGCGAAAGGGCCACACCCGTTCCCATTCCGAACACGGAAGTTAAGCCTTTCAGCGCCGATGGTACTGCATGGGAAGCTGTGTGGGAGAGTAGGACGAGGCCGGATTTTTATTTGAACCGCCACCCGCTTTAACGAGTTGGTGGCGGTTTTTTTTGCCCATTCCCTGCTCTGCCATAAACCCCACTTTCCCCCTTTTGCTTTTCCCGCCACTTAAAAACCGGCCTCTATCTCCTTTAAAAAGCACCGTTTCCAACCCTCGGTATTATTAAGAATTTCAATGCTTTTTCATTGACAAAAACTACCGGCTTGGTTACTATCGCCCTTCTATTTAACCGAGCTTTACCCCCAGTTTCCTAGTTCAATTAACTGTTTGTTTTTAGAGAGTTAAGGCAACCCCAGATAAGAGGTTTCCGATCGACTGGAAATGCTTTATGATGCCAATGATCGACCTCGGTTAAACGCGTTCATTAAAAAAAACGCCAAGACTTTACAGAAAAAAATATGCTTGAACAATACGCAGGCGCCGCAATTATGTTCCTCCTTGCCATGGGCATTGCCTGTGGCATGCTTCTCATGACTTCCCTCTTGGGCCCCAAAAGGAAGTTCGCCGATAAGATGGAACCCTTTGAGTGTGGCGAAAGCCAGTTGGTGTCCCCTCACCAACGATTCTCCGTCAAATTTTACCTAGTGGCGGTTTTATTCGTCCTGTTTGACATAGAAGCCATTTTCTTTTTTCCCTGGGCCATTCTGTTTAGAAGGCTGGGGATGTTCGGTTTTATAGAAATGTTGTTATTTATTCTCATTCTCGGAATCGGACTTTTATATGTCTGGAAACGTGGTGGACTGGATTGGGAATAGACAGTTAAAGAGATCATGCGCAATCTCTAAAAACTAAAATTATAAAACGATGTCTGATAAAAAAATCATTGAACGCATCAAGAAGCAATACGCCACCGTGGTGATAGACAGCCATGACTTTCGCGATGACCAGACCGTCACCGTGAAAAAAAACTGTGGTGAGGATTTCTTCAAATTCCTGCGCGACGATTCTGAACTAGCCTTCAATTTTTTGATGGATATTACAGCGGTTGATTATCTCTCCAAAAAGGATGAGCGGTTTGAGGTGGTTTACCATTTGTATTCTCTCAAACACAATCACCGCCTGCGGATAAAAATACCCGTATCGGCAGAAGACTGTAATGCCGACTCGATAACAGCTTTATGGAAAACAGCAAACTGGTATGAACGCGAAATCTGGGACATGTATGGTATCAAGTTTCGCAACCATCCCAACTTAAGACGAATTCTGCTCTACGAAGAGTTTAAGGGACATCCTTTACGTAAAGATTATCCCATCAACAAACGGCAGCCCCTGATTGGGCCGCTGAATTAGAGAAAGAGCATGTGGGTCGATTTAATCATCACGCTGGCTAAAATCTTATTCATCTTAGCCATCCTTGTTGGCTTTTTTGCCCCGGTTTTGACCTGGGTAGAACGAAAGCAGAGTGCGCTCATGCAGGATCGCGTCGGCGCCAATCGTGCTGACATTTTGGGCTTCACTGTGTTGGGCCTGTTCCACATTATCGCCGACGCAGTGAAGATGTTCACCAAGGAAGATTTTATTCCGGATGGAGCTAACAAGGTTCTTCACACCATCAGCCCCGTCATAGCTCTGGTGCCCGCTCTCCTGACTTTTGCCGTCGTGCCTTTTGGCGGGCAATACACACTGTTCGACAAAGAAGTCAATCTGGTCATTTCAGATCTCGATGTCGGCCTTCTTTTTGTATTTGCCATTGCATCATTGGCAACCTACGGCTATGTCATCGCTGGCTGGAGTTCCAACAATAACTGGTCGCTCCTGGGTTCCATGCGAACGGCATCACAAATGATTTCTTATGAAGTCACCATCGGACTCACCATTATCGGCGTTCTCATGGTCTATGGTTCCATGAAGCTGACTGAAATTGGTGCCATCCAGGAAAACTTCTGGATGTGGGGAATCTTTCTCCAACCTCTTGGATTTTTCATGTTCCTGACCGCGTCCATTGCCGAGAATAAACGTATCCCCTTCGACGCTCCAGAGGCAGAGTCGGAACTGGTCGCAGGTTATTTTACCGAATACAGTGGTCTCAAGTTCGGCATGTTTTTCATGGCCGAGTTCATAGAAATAGTCACGATCGGCGCGCTCATGACTATTTTATTTTTAGGAGCGTGGCATATTCCGTTTTTGACGACAGCCACGCTACTTTCATGGTTTGACTTTCTCGGCACCACGGGTTCGAACCTCGTTGTGATGTTTATTCATGTAGGTGTATTTTTTGCCAAGGTGGTTTTCTTCGTTTATTTGCAGATGATAATTCGCTGGACGCTTCCCCGATTCCGTTATGATCAGATCATGAAGTTGGGTTGGAAGATTCTTCTGCCTCTATCCCTGGCAAATATTCTTGTTACTGGGCTCGTAATCCTGGCGCTGAATTAAGGAGTGCATTCATGGCTTATTATGTAAATAGAAATATAAAGATGACCTGGTGGGAGAGATCTTACATCCCCGAAATCATAAAAGGGATGTTGCTCACCTCCCGACGCTTCTTTCATAACTTGTTTGGTTTTGTTCCTTTTTTCCTGGGCACCACAAAGGAAAGACCGATCAGTACCGTGTATTACCCGGAAGAACAGGTCCAGTATCCCATAGCTTACCGGGGTCGGCCGGTGCTGGCCCAAAACGAGGACGGGATGCCAGCATGCGTTGCCTGCGGCCTTTGCGAAATCGCCTGCCCGGCTTATTGCATCCACATTGAACCCGCTGAGGATAGTGGGAAACAAAACCAATATGAACGATGGCCTGAGGTGTTCGACATCGATTACGCCATTTGTATTTTTTGTGGGAACTGTGAAGAGGCCTGCCCTGAAGAAGCCATCTTCATGAGTGACGATTGCGAAATTTCCATGTTGGATCGAAAACAAATGCTTTACACTAAGGAACAACTTTTGGTGCCGGTTGCCGATTTACAAAAGCGCATTGAGTTCACCCGAAACATGTACGCGAAATGGAACTACTGATCTTTTATCCGCTAGCCGGGTTTTGTGTGGTGCTGGCCCTCGGTGTTGTCTTGAACAACAGTCCTGTGGGTTCAGCCATCTCACTGATCGGCATGATGCTTGGCCTTGCCGGCATATTTGTTTTGCAACAGGCACATTTCCTCGCCATTTTGCAGATCATCATTTATGCCGGAGCCATTATGGTTCTGTTCATGTTCGTGATCATGCTCCTTAATTTGAAAGAGGGCAATGACACTGGCTGGATCGCCCGAGAACGCAATTTACTGCTCTCCGTTTTGACGGGGCTTCTAGCGGTGGGAATTCTATATAAGATATCAGGCATCCTGTTTACGGCAGAAATGGATACGCCCGCAATCCTCCCGGACAGTTTCGGGACGGTGGCTACTATTGGGGAAACTTTGTTTACAGATTTCGTGCTGCCTTTTGAGGTGGCATCGATTCTTTTACTGGCGGCAATGGTCGGGGCGGTGGTTCTGGCTAAAACTAAACTGGACTGATTATGCTCGAAGATTCTGTTCCCTTATCGCATTACCTGATGTTGAGCGCGACTCTGTTCGTGATCGGCATCGTCGGCGTCTTAATACGTAGGAATGTCATCGTCGTGTTCATGTCCATTGAAATCATGTTGAATGCGGTAAATATTTCGTTGATCGCGTTTGACAACTACATGAACCTTTCGAACGGACAGATTTTCAGTTTTATGGTGATATGTGTCGCAGCCGCCGAAGTTTCGGTGGGGCTGGCTATTATCATCGCTGTGCATCGGAATAAACCGACTGTCAACCTCGACGAATTTAACCTGTTAAAGTGGTAAAAACAGTATGCTGCTAAAATTGACCTGCTTGGTCCCTCTTTTCCCGTTGATCGGGTCCATCATCAACGGTTTTTTTGGGTTAAAAATTGGCAAAAACGCCGTTGGGCTGATTGCTTGCGGTAGCATACTTCTGTCTTTTTTGACCTCCGTCCTGATCTTTATCGGATTCCTCATGTTGCCGGAAGGCCAACATGTGTTTGAACAGGTTGTCTGGACCTGGTTCGGAGCCGGTGATTTCAACGTTGATTTCGGTTTTCAAATCGACCCCCTCACTCTGGTCATGATGTTTGTCGTGACCGGTGTCGGTTTCATCATTCATGTCTATGCCATCGGCTACATGCATGAAGAATTCAGCTACTACCGGTTCTTTGCTTATTTCAACCTGTTTGCCTCTGCCATGTTGCTTCTGGTTATGGGCAACAACTTCCTGCTCATGTTCATCGGTTGGGAAGGCGTGGGGTTATGTTCCTATTTTCTCATTGGTTATTATTTTGAGAAAAAATCGGCGTGCGATGCCGGCACCAAAGCATTCATCGTCAACCGTGTGGGTGATTTTGCCTTTTTGTTGGCGGTCATGTACATCTTTAATGTTTTTGGCACCATCGATTTTACCGATGTCATGCACGCCGCTCCGGAAAAACTGACTTATGGTGGAGAGATAGTAACCATCATCACCATGTTGCTGTTTGTCGGCGCAACAGGTAAGTCGGCACAGATCCCACTTTACACCTGGCTCCCGGATGCTATGGAAGGTCCGACACCCGTCAGTGCCCTGATCCACGCGGCCACCATGGTTACGGCTGGGGTCTATATGGTCGTCCGCTGCAACGTGTTGTTCAACCTGTCGCCCCTGACCATGACCGTCGTCGCGTTCATCGGCGGAGGCACTGCAATAATGGCGGCTACCATTGGCATGACACAATTTGATATCAAACGTGTTCTGGCCTATTCCACAGTCAGTCAGATCGGCTATATGTTCCTGGCTTGTGGTGTCGGTGCTTACACCGCCGCAATTTTCCATCTCGTGACCCATGCGTTCTTTAAAGCCTGTCTCTTCCTTGGTTCCGGTAGCGTCATTCACGGTATCCATGGCGAACAGGACATGCGCAAGATGGGCGGACTCAAAAGGCATATGCCTGTCACATACTGGACATTCCTGGTTTCAACTCTGGCGATTGCCGGAATATTCCCGTTAGCAGGGTTCTTCAGTAAAGACGAAATTCTGTATCACTCCTTAATGGATGGAAATATTATATTCTGGGGAATGGGGATTTCTGCCGCCCTGTTGACCGCATTTTACATGTTCCGGCTGGTGTTCATGACTTTCCACGGGGAATCCCGGGTAGATCCTGCTGTCCACCCGCATGAATCTCCAAAAGTGATGACCATGCCTCTGGTGGCTCTGGCCGGACTCGCCACCGTGGGCGGCCTGCTGGGCATCCCGCTCATTCACGGTTGGCATATTCTGCACAACTGGCTCCAGCCAGTTCTTCACTTTGATCTTGCGAACGCTCTCAAACATTCCGAGCATATGCTTCATGAGGCAGGTCGACACGCACCCTCATGGGCACATCTGCTGGAACCGAAGGAACACAACCTCTGGATCGAATCTTCGTTGATGCTGTTTTCCCTTGTCGTCGCCATCGTCGGTATTGCCAGCGCCTACATATTCTATATCAAGCGTCCTGACCTTCCGGAAAAATTCACGAAAGGACAGTGGGGATTCGACCTGGTGCAAAACAAATATTATGTGGACGAACTTTATGACGATTCGATCGTGCAACCCACAATTAAAGCTTCCAAATTGTTATGGAAGGAATGTGATGCCAAGGCCATTGATGGCACAGTGAACGGCGCCGCCAAGGCCATCGGCTGGTTCAGTCGCCAGGCCCAGGTGTTCCAGTCCGGTTTCGTCCGCAATTACGCCTTATTTATGGTGGTTGGATTTATTAGTCTTCTGCTGGTGATGTTTTAAATGTTTTTAACTTTTATTACATTTCTACCATTTCTCGGGGCAGTGTTCCTGGCCTTCATGCCAAAGGAAAATGAAAACGCGATCAAGCAGACCGCTCTCGCTATCGCGTTGACAGATTTTCTGCTCTCGTTAATGTTGTGGACGAATTTCGACAATAGCACCCATAAAATGCAGTTTGAGTTGAACGTTCCCTGGATCGAAGCGTGGGGCATCAACTTCCACGTGGGTCTGGATGGCATTTCACTTCTGCTTTATGTGATGACCACCTTTCTGACCATGATCTGCATCATCGCTTCCTGGGATGTCAAAAAACATGTCCGCGAATACATGATGGCCATGCTGGCTCTTTCAACCGGCATGTTGGGAGTATTCATCGCCCTTGACCTTTTCATGTTTTATGTTTTCTGGGAGTTCCAACTGGTTCCCATGTACATCATTATCGGTGTATGGGGAGGCCCGCGCCGAATTTATGCATCCATCAAGTTCTTCTTGTTCACCGCTGTGGGCTCTCTGCTCATGCTGGTAGCCATCGTCTGGATTTATTTCCATATTCAACAAACGACCGGAGTGGCCACAGCAGACATTATTTATATTACCGAACACCTCGACGTTTCTCTGGACATCCAGAAATGGCTGTGGCTGGCCTTTTTTCTGGCTTTTGCTATCAAGGTGCCGATGTTCCCGTTTCACACCTGGTTGCCAGATGCGCACGTTGAAGCGCCCACCGCAGGCTCCGTTATTCTGGCAGGTGTCTTGCTGAAAATGGGAACCTATGGCTTCCTGCGTTTCAACCTGCCCTTCTTTCCCGAGGCTTCTTACTATTTTGTCCCCATGGTGGCCTGGCTGTCGATCATCGGAATCATTTATGGGGCACTGGTGTCGATGGTGCAGGAAGACTTGAAGAAACTGGTTGCCTATTCCAGCGTCAGCCATCTCGGATTTGTGATGTTGGGAATTTTCGCGCTGAATCCTTATGGAATTCAGGGTGCTTTAATCCAGAATATCAATCACGGCATCAGCACCGGCGCGCTCTTCCTTTTGGTCGGTATCATCTACGACCGACGTCATACAAGGTTGATCAAAGAGTTTGGCGGGCTGGCTAAAAACATGCCAAAATACGCGGTTTGTTTCATGATCGTAGCTCTGTCTTCGATCGGGCTACCGGGTATGAACGGATTTGTCGGGGAATTACTGATACTACTGGGAGTATTTCAGGTCAACGGGCTCTGGGCAGCCTTTGCCACCTCTGGGATCATCCTCGCTGCCTGCTACATCCTCTGGATGTTCCAGCGCGTCATGTTCCTGGAGTTAAGTAATCCGAAAAATATGAATCTGAAAGACATGAATGTTCGGGAAATGATCACCATTGTTCCCTTGATAGTATTAATTTTCTGGATCGGTTTGTATCCCAAACCTTTCATGGATACGTTTGATGCATCGGTCACGCATCTGGTCTCTAAAGTGAGCCCGGACAATTTTCGACCCGGCAATGAGCACCAGAGTGACTCCCATGGTGAACACACTCAACTCATTACTCCGAATGAAATGGCAAGTTTGAACCATAAGCTTCAAATGCCCAAAAAAGTTTTGATTAAGGAATAAACTGTGGAACCCATTCTCGCACCTGAATCGATTGACCTGATTGCCTTGGCGCCTGTGATCGTTTTGAGCGTTTTCGCTATGATGGTACTGGTGTTAGACCTTTGGGGAGGACGAAACAAAACTCTGTTGGTGTTTATCAGCCTGGTTGGCCTTTTGATGACGGCTATCAGCGCGTTTGCCAAACATCCTCTTCCCGCCTATTCCTTCAACGACAGTTATATCGTCGACCACCTGTCGTTGTTTTTCATATGTATATTCACCCTCAGTTCCGCGCTGACGATTCTTTTATCTGTGGAATACAACGAGCGGGAAGACATACGAGCCGGAGAGTATTACGCCCTCATCCTGTTCTGCACCGTGGGGATGATCCTTCTAGCCTCCTCCACCGACATGATCATGATTTTTCTGGGCATCGAAATTGTTTCGATCTGCCTTTATGTGCTGACGGGAATACGCCGAAACGATCATCGATCCAACGAAGCGGCTCTTAAATATTTTCTGCTTGGAGCCTTTGCGACCGGGTTCCTGCTATACGGAATGACTCTGGTTTATGGTTCGACCGGTTCCACCAACCTGTTTAAAATCGCCGAGTTCATACAAAATCCATCGGCCCAGTCCAATCCCCTGCTGCTGATGGGACTGGTGCTTCTTATCATCGGGTTAGGTTTCAAAGTCGCCTCGGCACCCTTTCATATGTGGGCTCCTGATGTTTACCAAGGTGCTCCGACTCCTGTTACCGCTTTCATGGCAGTGGGCCCCAAGGCCGCCGCGTTTGCCGCTTTTTTCCGGGTATTTGCTGAAGCCTTCCCGGAGATGTCGCCATCCTGGGAAACGCTCCTGAGCATTATTGCCGTTCTCAGCATGTTCGTCGGTAATCTCGGCGCCATCATGCAGACCAATATCAAGCGGATGCTGGCGTTTTCCAGTATCTCGCACGCAGGTTACATCCTGATAGCGATCATCGCCAAAAGTTCTCTCGGCAGTTCAGCCCTGCTGTTTTATATGTTGTCCTATACCTTCATGACCTTTGGAGCTTTTGGCATCGTCATTATCCTGGGTCGAAAAGGTGAAGAGAATCTGGAAATCGAGAATTATTCGGGCTTGGCCTACAAGCATCCAATTATCGCGTTGAGCATGACCATCTTCCTCCTGTCATTGGGCGGACTACCACCGTTTGCCGGGTTCGTCGCCAAGTTTTACATCTTCAGCGCCGCGATTCAGGAAGGGTTGCTCACGCTGGTTATCATCGCTGTGCTCAACAGTGCCATCTCGTTTTACTACTACCTGAAAGTCGTGGTTTTCATGTATATGAAAGAATCGGAAGCGGAGTTTAAAATCTCCCTGACTCCCATGACCCTGTTTGTGATTCTGATCGGCGTGATCGGCACCATCAACCTCGGCATCTTCCCTAACACCATCATCGCCCTCGCCTCGCATTAGCACTTGTGATATTTAACCTTTGCCTTCATGCCCCGAAGGGGTAATAACTTTCATTGGCTAGCAAAGAGTTTTCTCGGCTGAATAATAAGCCCGTTTCTTCCCCTGCTAAGGGGTGTTATAATTCTTTCTCTAAACACAAACGACTTAAAGGGCAAGCTCGCGTTATGAAAATGCATCATCTGGACAAGGAACAAGTAGAAGCGGTCATGCAGAAGGTAAAGGAAGTGGTCGATTCAGGACAATACCCACCCGATACTATCGAAGCAATTTTTAAGCTTTCGGAAGTGGATGGAGAAAAGTTCCTGGAATCCAAGGCCCACTCCGTTCAGAAGGAAAAGGTGAATTTTGAAATCGATCCGGAAAAAGGAGTGCGGTTTTTTGATCCTTTCAACTTTTTCACACGCGGAATCTATAAGGATATGGACGGCCTGACCATCTGGACCACAGACAATCTTAAAGAACCTTGGGAATATGACGAGGACAAAGAAAAGCCATCTCTATAAATAGGGTAAGGTAAAACATAACACTTTATGCAGGCTACGTCCGCATAAAGGCAGGTAAAATAATTCCTCCCCTCTCATGAGAGGGTCATGAGAGGGGAGGAATTATTTGCATGTGTGCCAAAGGGATGGCAAATTCCAACCAATTAAATTTCCCTCTAAATAAAAAAACCCCCCCGCGCCTGCTGGCACGGGGGGTTTAATAATTCAGTACTTTTCTCTTTAGCTTTTCTCTTTAGCTTTTTCCTGATCTTTGCTGTAGTCGTAGGATCCTTTTCTAGGAAGTGCCGCGGTGAAAATATCGGCCTCATCCTTCATAGCTTTATCTTTGGCCTCGCCTTCTTCCTGAGCTTTCTTGCGAATCGCGGCTTCTTTTTCTTCTTCAGTCATATCTTCTTCGGCTTTGCCTTCTTCAATTTGGGCAGCCTGCTCGCCCTCTTCAACCTCAGAAGCTTCATCCTCTTCCTGCGCATCCTTCATAGAAGTTTTGAAGTTTTTAATGCTGCGCCCAAAAGCACTGCCGATTTCGGGAAGTTTTCCCGCCCCGAAAATAATCATAATGATGATCAGAATGACCATCAACTCAGGAAAACCAATTCCCATCATAATTCATACCCTCCCAGTATTTGATAACAGGTGTACATCCACCTATAGAAACGATAAATTAATTAGAAGAAGCTCAGTTTATCCCTTTTATATAAGCAATTACAAGGGGGAATAGCCCTGATCGAGGAAAAACAGAAAGGTTTTCAGCCTGCACGAAGGGAATCGATCGCCTTTTTATAGTCTTTCGCGTTAAAAACCGCCGACCCGGCGACTAACACACCGGCTCCCGCTTTCGCGATCTCTCCGGCATTTTCGGGATTGATGCCACCATCGACTTCCAGTGCAATCGTATTTTCGTAATGGCTTATGATTTCGCTCAGGTTCTGGATTTTATCCAGCATGGATGGAATGAATTTCTGCCCACCAAACCCAGGGTTGACCAACATCAGCAAAACAATGTCGATCTCGTGCAAAATTTCCTCCAGTGAAGAAAGAGGCGTGGCCGGATTCAGCACAACCCCCGCCATCACATCCTTTTCTTTGATCAATTGAATGGTGCGATTCAAATGCGGGCAGGCTTCAACATGAACGGTGATGATATCAGAACCTGCGGATATGAAGTCGGCAATATAGTTGTCAGCATTTTCAATCATCAAATGCACATCTAACGGCAATTCGGTCACTTTTCGGACAGCCTCCACCACCGCCGGGCCAATAGTGATATTGGGCACAAAATGACCGTCCATCACATCCACATGAATCCAGTCAGCTCCCGCCTGTTCTACTGCTTTGACTTCATCCCCCAACCGGGCAAAATCCGCGGAGAGGATGGAAGGCGCGATGATTACCCCGTCGTTCTTCTCGGCCATTGGCTCAATCAACCCCCATTTAGAAAATAAATCGACCCGAAGCATAGCATAAGCTGATAATTCCTTCCATTTTTATAGGCCGTATCTGGCAAACCCTCTGGCACTCAATGGCTTCTTTCATTATAATAATGGGCTTTATGTCTACTATTTTTAAGCCCATGCAGACCACACTCGAAAATCTCCGTGCGAAGATCAAGCACCTCTTGATGCAGGACCACAATATGCTATTGCTGGCGGCAGTGATCGGATTTTTGGCCGGGTTGGCATCGACCCTATTTCGCTGGCTGATCGGATTTTTCGGAGATGTTTTTTCCTCCGAGGGGCTGTCATGGATTGTAATAACCGGTTCTACGATTCCTTTCCTGTTGCCGCTCATGCCAATGATAGGCGGAATCATCACCGGTGTTATCTGCCATTTTTTTCCCGATGCAGTAAAAGAAAATGGCGTGCACCGGGTCATGCATGCGGTCACCTTGAAAGCCGGAAAGATTCGCAAACGCACCTTACTGACCTGTTCTACCACCTCGGCTCTCACCATTGGGTCCGGCGGTTCAGCAGGGCGCGAGGGACCTACCGTGCAGATCGGATCGGCAGTGGGTTCGGCCCTAGGAAACTTGTTCCATCTTTCTCATGAACGAGTCCAGGTCTTAGTCGGATGTGGTGCGGCGGCGGGAATCGCCGCCTCCTTCAATGCTCCTTTAGCCGGGGTTCTGTTCGCTCTGGAGATCATTCTCACGGATTTCACCATCCACACGTTCAGTCCCATCGTTGTTGCATCCGTCATTGGTACGGCGACCGGACGGGCTCTGGAGGGCAACGAAATTACTTTCCATGTGCCGGTTCATGAACTGGTCAGCTATTCCGAAATTATTTTTTATGTATTTCTGGGGCTCCTTTGCGGAGTGGTTTCAAAATTGTTCACTTTCGCCTATTTCAAGGCTCATGATATTTTTGAAAAAAAGATTCAACTTCCGAAACCCTTGAAACCTGCCCTCGGTGGGCTGATCGTTGGATTCATCGCCATATTTTTTCCGGCGGTTCTGGGTAACGGCTACGAGTTCATGGAAAAGGCTCTGCACGGGGATATGTTCTGGGGACTGGCTTTCGCGCTGATTTTTTTGAAAATCATCAGCACTTCCACAACCCTGGGTTCGGGGGGACTGGGAGGAATCTTCGCACCCTCTTTGTTTGTAGGGGCTATGCTGGGCTCTGCCTATGGAACCCTGGTGCACGCGATCAATCCCAGCTTCACGGCTTCGCCAGAGACTTATGCTCTGGTGGGAATGGGAGCCGTAGCAGGAGCAGTGATGCAGGCTCCTTTGACCAATATTTTGATGCTGTTTGAGTTGACCAACGATTACACCATTATTTTGCCGATCATGATCACCTGCATCGTTTCGACCTATACCTTTCGCGCCTTCGATAAAAATTCCATTTATATCCAGAAACTGCTGAAGGAAGGCATTAATATCAAACATGGTCGGGAAGTTTCCATTCTCAACTCCATCAAGGTCAATGATGTTTTGAGCAAGGATGTCACGACGGTCCCCGAAGGCATGCCGTTCAGAAAAATTATGGAAACCATTTCATATTCTAAGAACTTTTACTTTCCTGTGGTAAATGGTCAGGGAGAGATGTCGGGCATTTTGTCGTTCCACATGGTTCGGGAAATGATTTTTGAAAAAGAACTGGGTGATCTGGTGGTCGCCAACGATTTAAAAGTCGAATCTGTGATGACCCTCACGCCGGAAAACAACCTCAACGAGGCCATGGAAATGTTCGCCAAACTCGATGTAGAACAGCTTCCCGTAGTCCGCCGGGATGATCCCAAGCGAGTGATCGGCATGGTCAATCGAGGCGAAGTGGTCGCCGCTTACAACCGCGAAGTGCTGGTCTCCGGATTTGACCGGTAGAACCCTGATGTCTCACTCCCTCACTTCCCGAATTCCCCGAACCTCCCGAACCTCTTTAACTTTTCTTCTCTGTTTATTTATCCTTATCTCCGGTTGCAGCAAGCCTGAATCGTTGATCCACCGAAGATCGCAGTTCTTGATGGGAACTCTGATCGAGATTTCCGTTTTTGAAAAAGATGAAAGCATCGTCCAGACTGCCATCCAGAGTGCTTTCGACGAAATTCAACAGTTGGAAGGATTGATGAGCACCCATATTCCCGGCTCAGAAGTTTCCAAAATCAATCAAGCCGCAGGAATCAAGCCAATACCCGTATCTCCCGAGGTGTTCGAGGTGATCGACCGGGCTATTTATTGGGCCGAGAAAACAAATGGAGCCTTGGATATAAGTGTAGGCCCGATTCAGGAGCTTTGGGAGTTCGAGGACGAACACCCTTCTCTGCCTGGCAAGAGAGCTCTTGAGCAGGCACTTTCCCAAGTGGGCTACGGTAAAATCCGGTTAGAAAACCAGACAGTATTTTTAACAGAAAAAGGAATGCGTCTTCATCTCGGCGCCATCGCCAAAGGATACGCCGTGGACCGGGCTATAAATATATTGCAGGAAAAAAATATTCATCATGCTTTCATCAATGCGGGAGGCGACCTGAAAACCCTCGGCGGCAGACCCGATAAATCGGCCTGGAAAATCGGCCTGCAACATCCCAGAAAACCCGAGTCGATCCTGGCGTCCTTTTCCCTTTCAGGAAAAGCTGTCGCCACCTCCGGTGACTACCAGAAATATTTTGATCATGAAGGAACTCGCTACCATCACATCCTGAACCCAAAAACAGGATATCCGGTCATCGGTCTGATGTCCGCCACGGTCGTTACCGATACCGTGATGGATGCGGATGCTCTTTCCACAGCCCTGTTCGTCATGGGCGCAAAAAAAGGTTTGGCTTTTATCGACTCCCTGAAAAACACCGAAGGCCTCCTCGTCAATCAGAACAAAGTTCCCCACTTGTCCCAGGGCATGGGGGATTTAGGAAATTTCTCCCTTGAAAGTTTCAAAGAGAACCTCAGCCATTAGACTATGCCCAATTTCGTTTGGGTGGCAACGGTCGGGAAACAAGAAGGCGAGCATGGGGTTCGCTTCCATACCCTCTCCATAAGCTTCAAAGTAAGTGACAAACAAGTCGGGAAAGCGGTCGTGAACGAAGGAATGGCATAGGATTTATAGTGGAATACCGGCTCAAACCTGGAAAACCTGAGAACCAACTCGACAAACCCGAAAAAGAAAAAGACCACACCTACGGAGAACCAAAAAGACTGAACGGTTTTTAATCTTTCTCGTGGGGCCACAAGCCACCCCTAAAGTTTGGAAGGAGAAAATCGTTTTAACAAAAGAGAGTTTCCAACTACCGAAACAGAACTCAAAGACATGGCTATAGCGGAAAACACAGGTTTCAGGAGGACACCATAAAAAGGATACAAGACCCCCGCCGCTATAGGAATTCCCAGCACATTATAAAAGAAAGCCCAGAAAAGATTTTGCCGGATTTTCGCCAGGGTTTGTCGGCTCAACTCAATAGCCTGGGGCACAGCCTGAAGGTCGGAGGTGACCAGAGTGACGTCGGAAGCCTCCATCGCGACATCCGTACCGCTCCCCAAAGCAATGCCAACAGTGGATTCGGCCAATGCAGGAGCGTCATTGATTCCATCGCCCACCATCGCGACCTTGCGGCCTTCTGCCATCTGTTTTCTAATTTCATCCCGCTTCCCCGAAGGCAGGACTTCCGAGATCACATCATCAATACCCAATTGCCGGGCAACTGCCTGTGCGGTTTTCCGGTTATCACCCGTCACCATCATCACTTTCAGGCCCATCTTTTTGAGACGGTGAACGCATTCTTTGGCATGGGGTTTTAATTTATCGGTGGTAGTGATGATGCCCTCAATCTTTCCATCAACACTTAATATCATCGGCGTTTTTCCCTGCCCGGACAGCTTTTCCAGTTCATCGCTCATAGAGGAAAAATCAATTTGTTGTTCCTGCATTAGTTTAATATTGCCCAGGAATACATTTTGACCGTCTATTTTTCCCTGCACCCCGAAACCGGGCAGAGCTTCAAAATCGACAACTGTTTCAAATCGGAGGTTGTGCTTTCTCGCTTCAGCAACTACAGCCTGAGCTAAAGGGTGTTCCGATTTTTTTTCCAGAGAACCGGCCAGCACCAGCAAATGGTCCGCATCCAATACAGATGTAGGAGACAAAAGCACATCGGCCACTTCTGGTTTGCCACAAGTGAGGGTTCCCGTTTTATCAAACACAATCGTATCCAATTTTTCTGCCTGCTCCAAAGCCTCCCCTCCCTTGATCAGGATGCCCATCTCCGCACCCTTTCCGGTTCCGACCATGATCGCTGTAGGAGTGGCAAGGCCCAATGCGCAGGGACAGGCAATGATCATGACAGAAATTAATACCATCAAGGCAAAGAGAAACGGCGTAGTCGGTAAGGGACCAAATGCATTTCCAAATCCCCACCAGAATGCGAAAGCCAGAAGAGCCAGGCCAATCACCACCGGCACAAAGATTCCGGCAATTTTATCCACAAGCCTTTGCACAGGTGCTTTCGATCCTTGCGCTTGTTCCACCAGTTGAATGATCTGTGCCAGCACAGTATCTTTACCCATGCGGGTCACACGCATTTTAAAAAATCCGGTTTTGTTGAGGCTGGCCCCGATCACTTCATCGCCGGATTTTTTTTCTACCGGAACACTTTCACCCGTCAACATCGACTCATCAATAGAAGATTGTCCCTCAACCAGAATTCCATCCACAGGAATTTTTTCTCCGGGCCGGACCAGGACCACATCTCCCTGGACCAAATCCTCCACGCTGATTTCAAGCTCCCTACCCTCTCGTTCAACATGGGCGGTTTTAGGCTGGAGCCCCATTAATTTCTTGATAGCGGAAGAAGCACTGTGCTTGGCACGCGCTTCCATCCAACGCCCAAGCAGGACAAGAGCGATGATCATGACCGAGGTATCGTAATAAACTTCAGAAAATCCCACCAAGCTCGGGAAAAAGGTAACCCAAACGCTGTAAAGATATGCCGCCGAAGTGCCTACGGCAATCAGCGTGTTCATATCGGCGTAACCATGACGGAACCCGTTGAACGCCCCACGATAAAACTGCCAGCCACCAAAAAACTGCACCGGAGTTGCCAAGATGAATAAAGTGATATTCAGCGTATTCGATTCGATATTGAACAACGCACTCATGGAAAGAAACATGACCACCAGGCTGGTCAGTCCACTAAAAATCAGTTTCAGTTTAAGCTCAGCCAGGTTTTTGAGATAGCGTCCCTCATCCCCTTCCGATGAAACATCTTGAGATTTTTCAGGCAAAAGGCGATAGCCGGCTTCTTCCAAAGCGGATTGCAAGATTTTAAAATCGACCAGAGCAGGGATGTAATCAACCAGCACCTGTTCGGTCGCCAGGTTCACATCGACTTCATGAACCCCTTCCACAGACGCAAGTTTTTTCTCGACCCTTGAGACGCAGGAGGCGCAGGTCATACCTTCTATAGCAAACGTCGTGCTCTGCCGGGGAACTTCAAATCCCAGTTTTGCGATTGTCTCGGGGAACTGGCTGGCCGATATTTTTTGTGGATCAAACTCAATGGAGGCCGCCTCTGCGGCAAAATTGACATGGACAGAGTCCACTCCTTCCAGTTCGCCAACCTTCTTTTCGATCCGTGCGGAACAACTGGAGCAACTCATGCCCTTAACCGGCAGGGTTATGTTCTCTTTATTTTTGGATTTAAGACCCGTCATGACGAACCTATATTAATGAATAATACTGTATCAGGATACACACTTTCGAGAACCGAATCTAATAACTATATTTGGAAAATTGGGAAGGTTGCTTGGTAGAATTAAAGAAAGAGGCCCTATTTATTACTAAACAGGGTTTTCAGGGTAACCACTCCATAACCAATAAGCAGGAGGGCGATCAGTCCACTGGAAAAAGAGTTCTGGCTCATAGCGCTGGTGAACACAAAAACACCCACTGCGCTCAAAATCACACCGAGGACAAAAAAACTAAATGTGCGATAAATCGGGATTTTGCTTTCCAGAGAATCGCGTTTTTGTTTGAGTTGCCACCGCCAACGAAGGATATAATAGGTCTGGCGAACCCAGTTGAACAATCCACTGTCTTCAATCAGGCTGGTCTTACAATACATGCAATGGGTGTCCGTATTGCGATTGGGGAACCCGCAATTCAGGCATATTTTGCTGTCCTGGTTTTGATTTAAAATCACAGGTTCTTTTTCCGGCTTATCCATCAAAACTCCCAGGCGAAGAACCTCCGCCGGCCAGCATGACGCTGGACTCAGTTAGCAATAGCTTTTTACCGCTAGCAATCATTCTTCATTGGCCCCGCGCCTAGTGGCCCTCTAGCGAGAGACCTTTGCGTAAGTCTATAAATCAGAAAAGCGAGATGCTTCGACAAGCTCAGCATGACAATAAAAGGCTATTTTGTCATTCTGAGGAGCTATTGCAACGAAGAATCTTGGGTTATGCAAAGGTCTCCTCTAGCGAGGGAGGTAACTGGGCAGGGGTTTCTTTAAGCCGCGAAACCCTTTGCTCACCAAATAAAATTATTACCCCTTCGGGGCACGAAATACCCGTGCCGGGCATGAAGGCAAAGGTAAAATATCACATACCCGTGCCGGGCATGAAGGCAAAGGTAAAATATCACATACCCGTGCCGGGCATGAAGGCAAAGGTAAAATATCACATACCCGTGCCGGGCATGAAGGCAAAGGTAAAATATCACATACCCGTGCCGGGCATGAAGGCGAATGAAGAGGACATCACATCTGAGGAAGAATATCACGTGCTCATTGGCCACACGCTTAGTGGATCGGCACATTTCGCCAAAAAGATTAAAAAAATCACGCTTAACGGGTAAGTTTAAATTTTATTACTTATGGAAAGCACTGTCAATCTCCATCGTTGAGAATAAATCTATCCCCGCGGAGATCTATTAATCATGATTGAACCGGAAGGCTCAATTGCCTATAATCCAGTTCCCTTTAAAAAAATTAAAAACTCCATGGTAATGAAACAGATTCTTTTCTTCCTTTTATCGCTTTGTATGGTTTCGCCCGGTTTTGCCGCGCCCTCTTCCGAAGAAATGGCGCTCATTCCGGCTGGAAAATCTCAGATGGGGAGCCGGAAATCCCTGTTGGAACTCAAACCCCACGATTTATTCAACACTGACCGACACACCCTGGGCCCGGAAAACCCAGCTCATGAGGTTTATCTTGATGCGTTCTACATAGATATTTATGAAATGACTCACAAAAAATATAGAAAGTATGTCGACGCTACCGGAGCCAAAAAACCCCAGAGCTGGAAAAATCCCAAATTCAACGGTGACCAGCAACCGGTGGTCGGCGTTTCCTGGAAGGAAGCAGTCGCTTATTGCGAATGGAGCGATAAAAGGCTTCCCACAGAAGCTGAGTGGGAAAAAGCGGGCCGGGGCAAACGACCGGTCAAATACCCCTGGGGGGATTCTCCACCCGATTCAGAAAAACTGAACTATAACGAAGAGAAGATGAACACCACCCCGGTGGGTTCCTATGAAAAAGGCAAATCGGATTACGGCATCTATGATCTTTCCGGCAACGCTTCCGAATGGGTTCATGACTGGCATTACCCGGAGTACTACCTGTTTTCTCCCAAAGAAAATCCGCAGGGTCCGGAAAAAGGACAATATAAAATCATTCGCGGGGGAAACTGGAGAAACAATGCCGATGATGTCGACCTGACCTACCGCAATGCAACCACACCCCGCCTGAAGAGTAACGGTGTAGGATTTCGTTGCGCTAAAAACGCATCGGAATAAAGAGCAAACTTTATAATTAAGGGCGTTTGAGCCGGGTGAGAATTCTATCGAGCAGGAGATCGGCAATTTCCCGCTTCGGTTTCAAAGGAAGGTGTTCCATATTTTCCTCACGGTCAATGATCGTCACCTGATTGGAATCGTACTGAAATCCGATTCCCGGTGCACTGATATCGTTGGCAACAATGAGATCAAGGTTCTTTTTTTTCAATTTGTGAAAAGCGCTCTCCAGCAGGTTCTGGCTTTCAGCGGCAAAACCCACTATCAGTTTACCTGAGTCACGTTTTGCCACTTCCAGCAAAATATCTGTAGTGGGAACCAGCTTGAGAACCAAGCATCCATCATCCTGTTTTTTAATCTTTTCCTTTTCCAGTTTTTCTGCGGCAAAGTCACCCACTGCGGCAGACATCACCAGGACATCGCAGTTTTCAAGATGCTCCTGAACCAAAGCATTCATCTCATCCGCCCTTTTACAGGGTTTAAAGTCCACATCCAGTGGCGGCTTTAAATGAGTGGGACCGCTGATGAGAACCACTTCCCCTCCCCGCGCCTTAACCTGCTCGGCCACGGCGTAGCCCATTTTCCCTGAAGATGGATTAGATAGGTATCGCACAGGATCTATGGCTTCATAAGTGGGCCCAGCTGTGATGAGAAACCGTATGCCAGTCAGGTCATCACGTTGGTCAAAATAACTCCTGACCTTGTCAAGAATAACGGTGGTGTCAGCCAAACGACCGGGTCCGACCACCCCGCAAGCGAGTTCTCCGGATTCGGGATCGACAAACTCAACACCTCTGGATTTCAGCAGAGCAATATTTTCTTTCACGGCGGGGTGTCCCCACATTCCTTCGTTCATGGCCGGGGCAACCAGCACCGGGCCTTTAAACGCCAGATGCAAACATGACAGGGCATCGTCGGCAAGGCCATGCGCCATTTTGCCCAGCATGGAGGCGGTAGCCGGAGCCACAACCAGAAGATCCGCCTTCTCTGCAACGCGGATGTGCTCCATCTCCGCAGAATTTTGCGAATCAAACAACGTGTGATAAACCGGATTTCCGGAAAGCGCCTCAAAAGTCAGCGGGGTCACAAATTGGCCAGCATTGGCACTCATCACCACCCTCACCTCGGCTCCTTCTTTCACCAACAGGCGCACTAACTCCACAGCCTTGTAGGCGGCTATACCGGTCGAGACACCCAATACAATCTTTGCGTTTTTCATAGTCCAATTATAAGTGTTAATTTTGGAGCAAGCAATGTTTTTAGACAGGCTGAGCGATTGACTTTCCACCCTTCATTTCCTAAAGTATCGCCATTATTTCCTATAGGAATCCAGCTGCTTTCAACGCTTTCACCGTACCTGGGGCACACGCTATGGAAGAAAAGTTCAGGATAGCTATCCGAGTTCCAGAAGTTTTTTATGTCCTCAGGCACCATGAATCACGCGAACCCGACAGGTTTGTAGCCGAAGCAGAGTTGATAAAAAAACACCAGTCGGAGGAAGAAAGCGAAGAATCCGTTTCAGAAGAAGTTCAATTGGGACGTGACCAGATAGATGCAATTTGCAGGACGCTTAAATCAGATTTCACGACCGAGACAAAAAACATAACCTCATTCAAAAGCTATATTTATAACTTGAAATCAAATGCCCGGGAAGCAGCAATACAGGAGACTAAAAGTTTTCTTCAAGAAATGAGAAATATTGAACAGAACTATAAAGGCGATAATATATCTAAATTTTTTCTAAATCACTGGGCTCGATACGGAGAGAATTTTTATTTCATTTTAAAAAGCATTGATCTTGCCGGAATCAGGGTGACGCGGGACAGCCATCTGCTCAAGCACCTGACTGATGAACAAAAAATCGACATCTATCTCGAATCCTATTGAAACATCAAAAAAAAATCCACCCAGGGGAGCTGAGTGGCCCTCTAGCGAGGGAGGCAACTGGGCAGGGGCTTCTTTAAGCCGCGAAACCCTTTGCTCGCCAAATAAAGTTATTACCCCTTCGGGGCACGAAATACCCGTGCCGGGCATGAAGTTTAAGGAAGAGGACATCACAGCTACGGAAGAATATCACGTGCTCATTGGCCCCACGCCTAGTGGCAATCTTAGCGATCCCCCCCTACCTCCAAATGAGCAACCCTGCCGCAAGCAGACGGAGCATCCCGGATAAAACTCTGTTTTAAGCGACGTGCCAAGACACAGGGAACAAAACCCACTTGTGGGGTTCAATCCGATTTTTTTTCTATTCCCTTGACGATAGAGCGTCCTTTTGGCGCGTGGTTTCTCAAGTGTTCACGCACAAGCATCACTGCATGATTGTCATCCATAGCCGTGATGAAGATGCTAAAATCCTCTTCGGAATTATCCTTCTCATTTATTAAAACACCTTTTACTTTAAAACTATAATGTTTGGGTGGCATGGTATTCTCAAATCGGTTTAAAACAACATTATATGATATCAACCCTACTTAAAAAACCCGCCGAAATTCTTCGGGGAGCCCGGATAGAAACATGCAACTGAAAATCCTTTTAGTCTCCGCCGAAGTCCATCCTTTCGCCAAAACCGGAGGTTTGGCAGATGTCAGTGGCGCATTGCCCCCGGCCCTGAAAAAACTCGGGCACGACATCCGGGTCATCATGCCAAAATATCCCTGCACTGCCAAAGCAGGACGAAAAATACAGTCTCTCAAGATTGATCTAAAACTCCCCGGCTTCAGCCAGAAAGGCTCCCTGTTCAAATCTGAACTTTCTGGTGGCGTTCCAGTTTATCTGATCAAACACGACGGATACTTCAAGCGGAAATACATTTATGGCAAACCCGGCACAGATTATCCCGACAGCGTTGAGCGGTTTGCTTTTTTCTCCCAGGCTGTTCTGGAGGCCGTCAAAAATCTCCACTTCAAACCGGATATTATTCATTGCAACGACTGGCATACCGGACTGATACCGGTGTATCTAAAATCGCTTTACCGTAAAGACTCATGGTTTTCCAACACTAAAACTCTTTTCTCGATTCACAATCTCGGTTACCAGGGTAACTTTCCTCATTCTCACTTGAAAAAAACTGGGCTGGGCGAGTCTTTGTTCCGAGAAGACGGCATTGAGTTTTACGGCCAGATCAGTTTTTTAAAAGGCGGATTGATGTTTGCCGACACCTTGAGCACAGTGAGTCCCTCCTACAGCCAGGAAATCCAAACTACGGAACTGGGTTTTGGCATGGAAGGAATTTTGCAAAAACGTTCCAGCAGCCTGTACGGGATTTTGAACGGCGTCGACTATACTGTCTGGAATCCGAAAACCGACTCGTTGATTGCGGCTAACTATGGGCCGAAATCCCTGTCACAAAAAAAACAATGCCGCGATGACCTGATCAAAACGTTTTCTCTCCGGCTCAATAAAAGGACACCCATTCTCTGCATGATCACCCGGCTTTCAGAGCAAAAGGGAATCGATTTGATCATGGAAGCCAAAGACACGCTCGATGAACAGGACATATCTTTATTGATTCTTGGAACAGGTTCGGCCCAATACGAATCCTTTTTTCAGCAATGGAGCCGGGACCGGCCTGACCGTATCGCTACAGCATTGAAGTTTGATGAATCTCTGGGACACCGTATTCTTGCAGGCAGTGACATGCTCCTCATGCCGTCCCGTTATGAGCCTTGTGGACTCACTCAGATGTATGCCCTGAAATATGGCACGGTTCCTATCGTCCGGGCCGTCGGCGGTTTGAAAAACTCTGTCCAGGAATTCAGTCCTAAAACGGGAAAAGGAACCGGGTTTAAATTCAAAATTCCACAAGAAAAATTTTTCCTACAATCTCTGCAAAAAGCCTTATCCTGTTTCGACCAAAGCAAAACTTGGAAAAAGCTGATGTTAAATGGGATGGCAAAAGACAATAGTTGGGAGTCTGCCGCCAAAAAGCATTTATGTCTTTACAGGAAATCCCCCTGACACACCGGAAGGAGTCCCATTCAATGACGGAAAGCAATCTCGGCCTGGAAATTCTTCAGGAAGTTACACGGATCGCCAACTCCACTCTGGACCTAGATGAAACTCTGGAGAAAATAATCCCGGTGATCAGGAATAAAATGCATATGGATGCCTGCGCCATATACCTGATCAACGAATCGGACAGGCTCCTGCACCTTAAAGCCTCCATGGGCCTTCCTGATAAAGCCATGCATATTAATCTGGAAATCGGCCAGGGGGTAACAGGCTGGGTCGCCCAGCAGGGAAAGTCCTTGGCCTTGAGTGAAGCCATGCAGGACCCTCGGTTCGTCTATTTTCCAGAAATCGAAGAAGAAAAGTTTAACTCCATGCTTTCGGTGCCAATTCTGGCCAACTGCCCACCCCTGGGTGTCATCAATGTTCATAGCATTGAAAAGAGAGTTTTCAGTCCGGAGGAAATCTCTGTCCTGGAAACGATTGCCGGTCAGGTCACCGGTTGCCTGAGAAACGCCATTCAGTTTCACCAAAACCAGATGACATTAAAAGAAACCCGAATTCTATACGACATCAGTTTGGCGGTTCAATCCACCCTCAAACTGGAGCACGGATTGTGGATCATTCTCAGTGCCATCACTATGGGAGAAGCGGGAGGATTCAACCGTGCCATGCTGTTCACCCTTAACGAAAAAAGCCAGCGACTTCAAGGGATCATGGGACTAGGTCCCGATTCTCAGGAGGATGCTGTGAGAGTCTGGACTGAGCTGGATAAAAAAAAGGCGACTTACTACAATGGGTCATCAAGGAAGCCCAGCGTGACTTGCATAGAGACTCCCCGTTCCACAACTTTGTTTGCGGATTAAGTTATCCGGTCACTGCCAACGATAATATTCTTTCGGAAACCGTGCTGCAAAAAAAGCCATTCAATATTAGGAAAGCCAAAGAACATCCACTCGTCAGCCAGGAGTTCATCGATGCGCTGGAGGTGGACTCCTTCGCCACCGTCCCCCTTATCGCGCATGAAGAAGTGCTGGGAGTCATCCTGGTCGACAACCGTTATGACCAAAAACCCGTCACCGAAGAAAACCTGCGGTTTTTGACACGATTTACCGTTTACGCCAGCTGGGTCATCGAAAACTCCAGGCTTTTCTCTAAACTGCTGGACACCAACCGCGAACTGCTTTCCATGAAAGAACAACTAGTCCAGGCCGAAAGATTGTCTGCCCTGGGAGAAATGGCCGCAGAAGTCGCCCATGAAATTAAAAACCCCCTGGTTTCAATTGGCGGATTCGTCCGCAGGCTAAAAGATAAAATGACCCACCTTTCACAAAAGTGGGAAGACAATAACGATTTAAAATCAGCCGCTAATTATTCTGAAATTATTCCCAGCGAAGTAGATCGCCTTGAAAGATTGCTCAAAAACACCTTGATCTATTCCAAGTCCGGAGCGCTAGAAACGGAAGAGTGCCAGCTCAACAAATTGATTGAAGAAGCCCTCTACCTGTTCAAATCGGGGCTCTATGAAAAAAATATACACATGGTGACCGATCTACAAGCAGACCTTCCCTTGTTAAACCTCGACCGGCAGAAAATAAAACAGGTCCTGATAAACCTCTTCTATAACGCACTCGAGTCTCTCTCTCTGGGCGGACTACTGAAAGTTGAAACCTTTCAGGAAGAATACGCCCAGAAACAGAAAATGATCACAGTGCGGGTTGAGGACACAGGAGGAGGCATTCCCCAGGAAGTTTTTGAAAATATTTTTAATCCCTTTTTCACCACCAAACATACGGGAACCGGGCTCGGACTTTCCATCTGCCGGAAAATTATAGAGAATCATGGCGGAACAATTCGGGTGGAAAACCAATTAGGTAAGGGGGTTATCGTCTATCTCCATTTACCGTTGCAAAACAGCCCCGATTATTATAAAAACTAGTGTCCTTCTGTCATGGTGAATCCATTTTCTTTTTTCCGGGATCCTTGACCTGAACCCATAAAAGCAAAACTAAACATGAAAACCATCCTCGTTGTTGATGACGAACAAAATATCAGGTTTCTTTATAAAGAAGAGCTTGAAGATGCCGGTTACCGGGTTTCGGTGGCTGCCACCGGCGAGGAAGCCCTGAAAATGTTAGACAAGCAGGCTCCGGACCTCATTATCCTGGACATCAAAATTCCTGGAATGGACGGCATTGAGGTCATGCGGAAAATCAAGAGTGAAAAGGGCGATATTCCCATAATACTTTGTTCTGCTTATGGCCAGTACAAGCAGGACTTTAGAGTATGGGCCTCGGATGCCTATGTGGTCAAATCGGCGGATCTCAGGGAACTGAAACTCACCATCAAGGAGATTTTCAATCAGCTAAAAGCGGGTTGATCAGAATAAAATGGCCAAGCAAACCATCGAACCCAGGTTCATTGCTGTTGAAGGCGCTATAGGCGCGGGCAAAACATCTTTGGTCAGCCTCCTTGAACAACAATATGGCGCCCGGGTAATTCTGGAGGAGAACGATTCCAATCCCTTTATCGCGAAATTTTATGAGGATCAGGAAACCTACTCCTTTCAAACCCAGATTTTTTTTTTACTGAACCGTTACAATCAGTATATGGAGCTAGCGCAGAGAGACCTGTTTAACTCCGTGGTCGTGATCGACTACCTGTTTCAACGCGACAAAATATTCGCCCAGCTCAACCTGGAAGATCACGAGTATCGCCTGTATGAACAAATCTTCAACCTACTCGGTCCCAAAGCTCCGAAACCCGATTTAGTCATTTTTTTGCAGGCCAGCACCGAAGTGTTGATGGAGAGAGTTTCCAAAAGAGGCCGGGATTATGAAGCTTTTATGGACCCCGATTATCTTGGTTCGGTGAACAAGGCTTTCAATAATTTCTTTTTTTACTACTCCGACACACCGCTTTTGGTCATAAATACCAATGAGATCGACTTTGTTGAAAAAAAATGTGACCTGGAAGAGTTGATTAACAAGATCAACAGCCATAAAATAGGCAGAGAATATTATAACCCGCTTGGATCCTAACGGACCGGGACGGAGTGAGCTTCATAAATCAAGGCGAACGTAATTCGGGGACCCCATTGGCGGCCTCAAAATTTTTCATAGCGTTCTCCATGCTACGCTGCTCCCACAGCATTTGCTGCTGGTTTCATTTTTTGATTCCCCCCGTTTGGCCTCAAGCCTTATCCGTATAAAAGACCATGGATAACAGGCCTGTCACCGTCCCTGAAGTTTCAGGGAGAAAAAATTCAGGGAAAAAGATCACCGCCCTGACCGCTTACGATTACAGCTTCGCGAAACTCCTCGACGCAACAGATTTAGACATCATTCTGGTGGGAGATTCCTTAGGGATGGTTTCCCTAGGCCATGAGAACACCCTCGCAGTGACTATGGAAAACATGGTCGACCATATCCGTGCCGTCAAACAAGGCGCCCAGCGCGCATTGGTTGTGGGCGATATGCCGTTCATGTCCTATCAGGTTTCAGTGGAACAGGCAGTGACTAACGCTGGCCGCCTGATTCAGGAAGGCGGGGCCTCCGCCGTCAAACTCGAAGGGGGAGTCCGCGTGTCCGACAGGGTTCAGGCGATTGTTCAGACGGGAATTCCCGTCATGGGCCATATTGGCTTGACCCCGCAATCCGTCCATCAATTTGGCGGCTATAAAGTGCAGGGCAAAAACTATCTCGACTCCCGGCAAATCAAGCAGGATGCGCACGAGCTGCAAAACGCCGGCATCTTTGCTCTGGTTCTGGAGGGCATCCCCGGTGGACTTGCAGAAGAAATCACTGCCGAACTAAAAATACCGACCATCGGTATTGGGGCCGGCTCTAAATGTGACGGACAGATTCTGGTGCTTCACGACCTGCTCGGACTGAATCAGGACTTCGTGCCCAAATTCGTAAAACAATACGCCCAACTGGCTGATAGTCTGAAGGACGCGGTTTCCGAATACATACAGGACGTCAGGAGCGAAACCTTTCCGGGGCAGGAACATACCTATCATTCAAAACAGGGAAAACTCAAACAGGTCAACGATGGGGACTAAAATTAAATCTAGAACCTTGCGAGAAATATCCTCCATTTCCGAAATGAAAGATATTTCTCAATCGTTGCGGAAACAGAACCTGACTATAGGTATTGTGCCGACTATGGGTTGCCTCCATGCAGGTCATTTAAACCTGGTCAAAAGATCATTGGAAACCTGTGACCGAACCGTGGTCAGTATTTTTATCAACCCCACCCAGTTTGGTCCCAACGAAGATATTGATACCTACCCACGCCAGTTGGAGAGCGACATCGAGAAGCTGGAGACAATAGGCGCCGACATTATGTTCCATCCGACCAAAGAGGAGATGTATCCACCTGACTACAAAACCTATGTAGAAGTGCAGAGCATCACCGAACAGTTATGCGGCAAAAGTCGGCCCGATCTTTTTGCGGGAGTCAGCACAGTAGTGTTAAAACTGTTCAATATCGTGCGACCCCATCATGCTTACTTTGGCGAAAAAGACTGGCAACAGCTTGCCGTCATCGAGGCTCTGGTCGACGATTTAAACCTTGATGTTGCCATCATCCGTGTCCCAATTGTAAGGGAACCTGATGGACTTGCCATGAGTTCCAGAAACCGCTATTTGTCACCTCAAGAGAGACAATCCGCGCTGTCTTTATCGCGTTCGCTTCAGCAGGCCCGGGACAATATTCGCCGGGGGACGACTTCGGCAAAAGTGATCCACGATTCAATCCGGCAATGCCTGTCTGAGGAAGAAGGAACAGAAATCGACTATATTTCCATTTGCGATCCAGAAAGTTTCAAGGAAAAAGAACAAATACGTGGTAGAACGCTGATCGCCCTCGCGGTGAAGGTCGGCCCGTCACGGCTCATTGACAATTGCATTATCGAGGAGTTCTGATGCAAAGAATTATGCTTAAATCCAAACTTCACCGCGCCCGGGTAACGGCAACAGAGATTGATTATGAAGGCAGTATCGCCATTGATGAAGACCTGTTGGAAAGGGTCGGCATTCTGCCTCTTGAACAGGTCCATATCTATAACATTAACACCGGAGGCCGGTTCGTCACCTATGTCATCACCGCCGAACGGGGGTCCGGAATTTTTTCAATCAATGGCGCAGCCGCCCGTCTGGCGCAGATAAATGATCGTATCATCGTCGCGGCTTATGGTATGATAGATACCGAACAAGAAAGCCATAATGCCCAGGTCGTTCTTCTCGACGAGAGCAATAAAATCGTCGAAGGCCAATGAGCATTTATTAAGTTTGTCCCAATAGTCCCTTTTACAAAAAAGAGGTTATCTTGCCCGATCTTTTTATATATGGCGCCGCCGGATTCATGGTCTGGATGTGTCTGGACTGCATCCAGCGCCGCGAGCATTTTATCTGGATCATCATCATGATCATCCTCTTCCCCGTAGGGGCGGTGGCCTATTTCTTTGTGGTGAAAAACCGCGCTGGTGAAGGTAAAACTGGGTTCTCCATCACTCCTATCCGTAAAGAAGCTGAAACAGAAGAAACCCTGCAACTCAAGGAGCTGATCGGAAAACACCACAAAGCCTACCACTACGAAAAACTTGGGCAGGTCTACATCGAGCGGAAAAAGTTTGAGCAGGCAATTCCCGAGTTTGAGGAAGCCATCCAACGCGACCCGGAAATGCTGGAAGCCCGTTATGGTCTGGCCAAAAGCCTTCACGGAATGGGCAACTATGCAGAAGCCGCCGTTGCTCTGGAAAAACTGACCGCCATCGACAAAAAATACGATTATGGCAATGCCATTTTCGGCCTCGCAGAAAGCTATCGTTTGTCCGGCAATGAAGAAAAAGCTCTGGAAAAATATCGTGAGGTCATAAACTCCTTCCACTTTTTTAAGGCCTATTACCACTACGCCCGTCTTCTCGACAAAAGAGGTAAAAAACAGGAAGCCATCGACCATATGAAAAGTATTGTCGGCTCTTCCAAAGACCTGCCCGACTACAAACTTGAAAAAGAGCGGTTCTGGATTGATGAGGCTTATAAATTTCTAAGAAAAAATGGAATTGAGTTGGCCTGAGCGGAAAACCTCCGCTGGCATAAGTAATAGCTTTTTAAGCCGGGAGCACTAGTTAGCCAGACAAATCTAGGCTTATTGGCCCCACCTGAGCGGGGGAAGTAAAACCCACTTATGGGTTTCAAAAACAATGACAGTCCTTTCTGAAAATCTAAAGACCCTCAGAAAAAAACTCAACTGCACACAGATGGCCCTTTCAGAAGTCCTTGAAATCGGATTCAGTACCTATGTCCGATACGAAGCGGGGGAAAGAGACGCGCCGGTCTCGGTCATGGTCAAACTTGCCAAACTGGGGAACGTGTCGCTCGACCGCCTGCTGACCACTAAAATCCTGCCGGAAGACCTCGACACCCCGGACCAGGAAAAACCTCAATCCACCATCCACAACGCAGAAGTGACCGGTGGTGGCATTGAAGAAGGACGGTTGATGCTCAAAGGATTTCTGACCGACAATCTGGTCACCAATAATAAAGAAGAGCAAAAATTGCTCACCCTGTTTAGAAAAACCAACCGCCCTAATCGGGAAAAGTTCCTGCTCGACCTGGAATGGGTGTTCAGCAATACCCGAAGGTCACGACTCACCAGCGCAAAAAAAATTCCCCGCAAACTGGAAAAAGCCCAGACCGCCGTCAAACTGAAAAAACTCGCCAAAAATATCAAAAAAATTACCGTCCGCGGCTGACCGGCGAGCCGCCGGGGGCAACTGCAATAGCGTTAATGACCTAACAACGGGTTAACTCGGCTTAAAAAGGCTTTGCCCCCTCTTTTTAAAGAGGGTCGGGGTAATTTTACATTCAGGGAGTTGAATTCCCACAGTCGCGACCACCGAAAGCGTGGAGGTCGACTTACGGCCATGGTATTTGTGCTATCCACTTCCTTAAACTTCATGAGCGTATGATATTTCCAACCTCGGACTCATCCCCGCAAGGGGTAGCACGGGTACTTCCTAAACTTCGTGCCTCAGAGGGGTATGACCCCTTTACTTTATCTGACAATACAAATAACTTGAGGAACGTTCATGCAAACTATTTCACTACCAGAACTGAGCATCGTCTTCATTCCAGCGGCTTTTCTGCTGGCTGTAATGTTCCACTGGCAACTCAAAGCCTGGGTTGGCCTGTACGCGAATGTCCGTATGCTCCTCCAGCTACTATTGGTTGGCTATTTTATCACTTACGTCTTCGACACCACACAACCCCTGGTCATTGTTGTAGTGGTGGCCATAATGATAGCGGTCTCTGCGTGGATCGCACTCAGATCGCTCGACGAGCACGGACCCAAAAACTCTACCTCATCGTTCTGGTCTCAATCGGGGGGCCTGGGTTGGTCCTGCTGGCGGTTGTGACACAACTTGTGTTGGAGATGCCACGATGGTTCGAGCCAAGCCTGGTAATTCCAATTGCCGGAATGATCTTTGCGAATTCAATGAACACGGTTAGCCTGGCAGCAGAACGTTTTGAATCGGAATTCAAACGGGGCGAAAACACCATAATCGCAAGGCGGACTGCTTTGGATGCCGCTCTTATACCGCAGATCAATAGTCTTTTTGCTGTCGGATTGGTTGCGCTACCTGGAATGGACGGGACAGATTCTTTCCGGCGTGGGGCCAAATAGGGCGGTGATAACCCTGCGGGGCATGAAGGCCAGGGTAGGAACATGACACGCACTCGCGACCGCCTTCTTCTGCGGACCCAATTGGTTGCCGTTGCGAGCCGCAGAGCGGCGCGGCGACCCAGTTTAATTTGTTTATATTGATAAGTTAAAACTGTTATTCTTAATAAACAGGTTTCATCCCCGACATAAACTCCAGGAGATCAAAATGAAAAAGATATTTTTTGCGGTTCTATTGCTAGTGACGGGAATCTTATTTTCTTCCACCGCTTTTGCCCACGATGGTGAAGCCCATGCTAAAGATATGTATGAAGAAGGCAGTGGCGGTTCCTCAATGGATATGGGCCACAAAGCTGGTGCAACGGATCATGAATATAAAGGTGAACATGCCGGTGGAGCGGAGCATTCCAAAGAATATTATGAAAAGAAATACGGCAAATACGAACATGAAAAACAAGGAATGCAGGAAGAAGGTAGCGGTATGAAAGAAGAAGCCATGAAGATGAGAGAAATGGAACATCAACGCATGGAAGAAGGCAGCAGAATGCAACCCGCTAGCGAGGGAGGCCAATAGGGCGGTGACGCTACCGCGACCGCCTTTGAACCGGTTTTAATAATTCCTCTCCCCTTGAGGGAGAGGATTAAGGTGAGGGGGATTGCAAAAAATTCTCATAATTTCTAGTAGGCTTAAAAGTGGATCGTCTGTTTCATAGCAGAGTCGGCTATTAATGCCTTAAATGAAAATCAACTATCCCAGCTTTACCCGGCCCAAAATGACAAGTAGCCGTATAAGGCAGTTCTGCACCAAGCAGATTTTTGGCATCAAAATTAATTTTCACCACAACGTTGTGAATTGTAGGAGCCTTATATACACTTGTTCCTATAAAGTGATGGATATCTAACTCACTGGGAAGTGTTGCGCTGGATTTTATTGTATCTATGCAAGCCGCCCTCGCCATTTACTTATTCCACGATCTATCAGCTTGAGTCATTACTTTTTTGCCTTTAGCAATTTCTTTTTCATTAAGAAATACCCTATGCCCATTACGGCAGTCGGCAAAAAATGTTAAGTTGTTTATTGGACTCTTCAAAGATAATTCTACAAATTCTATAAATTTGCACTTACGGCTATCTAATACCATTTCAGCGGTACGCCTTCTAAAATGCTCAATTTCTTTCAAACGAGTTTTATATTTCGTCACTGTCTCAGGATAACCTTTCATTGTATAAGGCCATAAGCCACTAGGGCCGATCCTATTACGATACTTGTCCAGGGAGGCCTCTTCCAGCATGTTAGTATACTTTGTTGAATAACTAAGAAAATCACGAGTGCATTCTTCCATGTCCAGAGGAAGGTTATAACCATGACCGCTGCTTGCTAAAAATTTACAAGTCGAATAGCGGTTTGATTCTCTTGTTTTCTCGGCGTTTTCCCCAAATGATAAACTGGTAAAAAACAAGAAAATAAAAGACCCAAAAACAACTCGCCTGATATCCGCTGATATTTTCACAAATCCTCCCTATGTTTTGTTGAAAAAAATAACTTTAGCATCTATAAAATAAAGCGTAACCTTATGAAGGATTAAGACACAGGCCTTCATACTCCCCCGGCTTCGTTTCAGTCAGCTTGAAAGTGATACCGTTGATGGAGGTTGCGGTTTGCTTTTCTAAGTTAATTTTGTAGGAACCCATCACTCACTAAAGGGGTAAAGGGGTCATACCCCTCTGGGGCACGAGAGTTAATGAAGAATATCACGAGATTCTTGACTACAACTTGCAGCGAACCCTTCTTTATATCCCTGAAACAAATTCCCCAGACGAAATCATACCACATCCTTCGAGGACCTCAGGATGACAACTAACCCTCTCCCTTATCTGGGAGACCCGTAAACTAGATTCGTCATCGCGAGCGACAGAAAGGAGCGCGGCGATCCAGTCTTTCTGGATTTACCCCTGCGGGGCACGAAAATTAATTAGGAGATATCACGGCTTCGTCGCCTCTGGCTCCCCGCAATGACGAATAGAGCAACCCCCTCAATCCCCCTTATCAGGGAAAAGTTTTTTATTTTGGCGGTCGCGTCAGCGTCACCGCCTCACTGCCCGCCCCTGCTAAGGGGCTACTTGCGGAGGAATTTTTTGAGAATGGTATCCATATCGAACAGGAGGGAGATGGGTCGTCCGTGCGGACAGGTGTAAGGCATGGAAGTCTGTTCCAGATCGGAGATCAGTTTCCTTATCTGGTCGAGGTTGAGAGTGTGGTTGACCTTGATGGCGTTGCGGCACGACATCATGATGAGCACATCCTCGTATTTTTCATTGAGGACATCGTCATGCGCTTCTCGTGGGAGCGCTTCGAGAGTTTCGCGCAAAAGTTTTTCGTGGTCGCCGTTTTTGAGTATTGCTGGAACGGATCGCAATAAAAACTCATTTTTGCCGAACGGTTCCAGTTCTAATCCCAAATCGAGCAATCGTGTTAGGTGGGGCGTTAAAACTTCCGTTTCTTCGGGAGAAAGTTCTATGGGAAGCGGAAACAAAAGTTTCTGGATTTCTACTTTGCGGTTTTTAGCGGCACCGCGAAACCGTTCATAGAGAATCCGTTCATGGGCGACGTGCTGGTCGATGACCAGAATTCCTGCTTTGCCCTGCATGATGATGAAAGATCGGTCCAACTGTCCTAATGGTTCGAACTCCGAATAGATCAGGTCGGCAACCGGGGTTGGAGCTTTATCGAACCAGGTAACTTGTTGTGATACGGAGTCGGCTTCAGGTTTCAGTATGCTCCGCAAAGCTTGTGACAAATCGCCCCGCACCGGAGGATGCGATTTATCGATCCACTGCGGTGGCTGGTAGTTGGCTCGCGACGGTTGTCTCGATTCGTCCAAGGGGATGTCGGTTTCGTCCCGCGCCGTTAAGTCGACTTGCTGGTTTTTTTCCAGAGCCGCGCGAACACCGTGCGCCACAAACTGGTGCACATCCTGCTGAAACGCAAAGCGCACTTCTGCCTTGGAGGGATGGACATTCACATCGAGCAGTTTGGGGTCCATCGTCAAATATAGGAACATCGCCGGGTGTTGCCCTTTCGGCAACAAATGACTATAGCCCTGCTGGGTGGCATGCAGAATAACTTTGTCCCGCACAAAACGGCCATTGATAAAACAATACTGGGCATTGCGGTTAGAGCGAGTATAAACGGGGCTCGAGACAAATCCTTTTAATTGGTAGTCACCGGAATGCGCTTCAACCTCGAGCAGGGATTTGCCAAGATCGGGCCCGAATAATTCAGCGATCCTGTAATGCAGTTGATCGGTGGGCAGGGTGTTGATCACCTCACGTCCGTTATGGGTTAAATGGAACTGGATGTGGGGATAAGCCAGCGCCTGTTGCGTGACCACCTGGGTGATGTGGGAAAATTCTGTTGAGTCGCCTTTCAGGAATTTACTGCGTGCGGGGGTCACATAAAAAAGCTGGGCCACCTCAATGGTCGTTCCCTGGGGGCAGGCCGCATCCTTTTCTTCCAGAATCTCTCCCCCTTCGACGACGATCAACCTGCCGCCTTCACTTTCGCTGCGGGCGCTGGTGCAACGCACTTTAGCCACGGACGCGATACTGGGTAGGGCTTCGCCGCGAAACCCTAATGACTGGATGCTCTCAATATCTTCGAACCGGGAGATTTTGCTGGTCGCATGGCGGGAAAAAGCCAGACTGCATTCTTCCGGCACCATACCCGTTCCATTATCCATGATGCGGATTTTCTTTTTCCCGCCGCCTTCAATATCGAGCCGGATCAGGGTCGCCCCGGCGTCAATGGAGTTTTCAACAAGCTCCTTGACCACGGAAGCAGGGCGTTCCACCACTTCCCCGGCGGCAATCTGGTTGGCCAGGTCGTCGGAAAGGACGCGGATTTGCGGGTGTGTTTTTTGAGAGGAAACAGGCATGAAAATCCTTCAGCCCCACCAGTGGGGTTTTACTCCCCATGACTTGGCTATGTCTTTTAAAATAACTCTTTATCAGGATACTCCATCCGCTTGCGGCGGGATTGTCACTCTGAAGCTCCGATCAATTTTTTAAAGCAATTCGGAAACGATTGCAAGTCAATTGGTGATATGATGGTACCGATGCAATACGGAGACGCCCCGTTGGACAATCATTTCTTCGAAAAAAACCTCCAATCGTTGAAAACTCGAACTCTTCAGTCGGGAAACCTTCCTGATATCCTATCTGGAAAAATATCCGTGATATCAACCTCCTCCGGCCAGCCCACCCTGCGCTTTGAAAATACCCTGCTCCACAGCAGCTATGACCCGGAGAAAGAGGCTCATCAGTTCGCCGAAAAACTAAAATCCGGAGCCCGTATCTGCCTGTATGGTTTTGGGCTGGGTTACCATCTGAAAACGATTCTTGATAAAATGGTGCCTCTCAGAAAATTGCATCAGGAAAAATCCCAAGAGAAAAAACAACTGTCGGTAAAAAGCACTCAGGGGAATCCCCTGCTCACCGACCAAGTCATGTATAGTTATTTACGGACACTGGAATACATCATCCAGGCCAATCCAGATACCCGTGTTTTTAACCTTTATTCACACGGCGCTGAAATTGAACAGGCATCGATTTCAGGTTCGGCTAGCGGATTAAAGTGCCGGGCTTTTTTTCCAGCGACTTGAGAGCTATGTCACCTTTCACAAAATACTTACCCCATCTTGGCGTGACCGCCGTCATCGTTTTTCTTGCAGCGGATTATTTTCTTCCAGCCGAGAAACCTGCCTCACTCAATCCAGAAAAAAGCATGGTAGAAGGGAGTCATAAGGAAGGCAGTCACAAGGAAGAAGGCAGTAATGGGAGCAATCTTTCACAGGAAGAGCGGGAGCGTCGAATGGCGATCTTCCACTATAACGAAGGGAACAAGTTTTATAAGGAAGGAAATTATGGTGAGGCCATCATTCGCTACGAAAAAGCTCTGCACCATAACAAGGGATTTAAGGAAACCCTCATTAACCTGAGCACCGCTTATATGAAAAACAAATTGTTCGATAAAGCGTTGGAAACACTTCAGACGGGTCAAAAGAAATTCCCGCAGGAACCTCTATTCGATTACAACTTTGCCTGCTATTATTCTTTGACAGAAAGCCTGGAACCAAGCCTCTCAGCTCTTAAACAAGCGGTAGGAAAAGGGTTCAAACAATTTAAACAAATGGGAAGCGACTCCGATCTTAACAATTTGAGGCAATCGGATGAATATAAAGTCTGGAAAGAAAAGATACCCTCTGCGACCGCGACCTGATTTTACGACTCCATCACACGAACCTGGCCGGAAGGGCCAATCCTGAGTCCCACCTTGCCACTCAACAAAGAAAACATGGGCGTGCCTATTAATTCTTTCCTCCACCCCTGAAACAGAAAGTGTTCTTCCATATCTTCCTTTTGTTCAAAGTGGGCTACAAAACTGTGAATCTGCTTTCGGTCTGCCAAAACACTCGGCTCAATTTTCAATTCTTCAGACCGAATCTGCACATAAGCCGAAAGCAACTCCTCCACTCCCCTGGTCGTGGCGTGGCCATTGCTTTCTGGGAGAACCGTAAGCTCCTCTTCCTGAATTTTCATAGCCTTTTCAATCGCAGACAAAATGGCTGCCCCGCCTTTACTCAGTTCCTTTTGGTAAAAACCACGAATTCCGGATAACGCTTTTGAGTCCCTGGGAATTTTGCGGACTATTTCCAGTAATGTTTCATCCCGGATGATGGCCTTGGCCAGACAATCTCTCTTGACCGCTTCCCCTTCCCGCCAGGCAGCGATTTCTTGAAGCACCGTCAGGTTCCTGGGATTCAAGCTACGCAGGTTTTTAATTTTCATGAATCGTTGTCGTGGATCGGGCAAAGCAAATGTTTTGGGGTCTTCCCAATTCTGAACCTCACCTTTCACCCAATCCAGACGATTCATCTTTTTCAATCGCTCAATCAGTTTGTTGTACACCGGAACCAGATAGCGGACATCGTCAATGGCATATTCAATCTGGTTGTTACTTAAAGGGCGGCGACACCAGTCTGTATAGGTTTCTGTTTTATGAATCTTTTTTCCTATAGCTTTATAGACAATTTTTGCGAAGGAAATCTGAGTCCCCCATCCCACCAGGGCAGCGGCGATCTGGGTATCAAACACCGGAGGAATTACCTGACCGCAGAGGCGCACCAGAATTTCAAGGTCCTGTCTGGCAGCGTGAAAGATTTTTATTTTTGCGGGATCTTTTAACAACTCCAGCAACGGAGTCAAATCCGAAAGCAAAACAGGGTCGATGGCGGCGAAGTGCTCTCCGCTACCCACCTGAATCAGTCCGATACGGTGAAAATAAGTTCTTTCCCGGACAAACTCAGTATCTACCGCTAGAATTTCAGCAGACTGGAGGTTTTCACAGAATGCTTTTAACTGGTCCGCAGACGTGATGTACATAAATTAACTCGAAAAACCGGTTTAAATCCTAATGAACGATCCCGCCGCAAGCAGACAGGGTCTCCGACAAAGATTTTTATTAAAATGGCGTGGCACAAGGCTATGCCTTGAGAAATATATTCGAACTAGAGTTAAATAGGCAAAAACACCCGTTTTCTTTATGGGCATCGACTTATTGGCCCCACGCCGAGTGGGGGAATAAAACCCACTTGTGGGATTCAATTCTCAAAATTAGAATTATAGGGGAATTGACTCCAGAAGAATAGGATGAAAAAAATAACAGAATAAAGCCATTACTGCTCCGGGCATAAAAAATGGCACAGAGCTTAGCTCCATGCCATTTTGATTCGATCAGAGTTCGTTAAAACATTTTGAATCAACAACATTCCAACTGATACTCGTCCTTTATAATTTTTTTATTTTCCCAGTCCGACGAGGACCGGGTCTCCTTATCACCAAAGTCGATCAAATTCTGTTCACCGTGCTTCCAAAATCGGTTGCTTAGCCTTTTGGGGGATAAAACTTTTTTCAGTTCTCCTTTGGCGTCGAAAATCCTGACTTCATAGAACATAACGCGCCCTGCCTCCAAAAAAAAGTCCTCAATGCCTATTTTCTGGTGTCCCCTCCGCTTACAAAATAAACCAAAAAATAAGATTTACCCTGCAACTAACATTCACCATAAATTCAACATCGATGTTTGTCAAGCAAATAAAGCTAATTTTTTAAATGCTCCGGATCAGTTCCTCCTAACGGGCATCAGATTTACCTCATAATTAATTTTGGCAATTAAAATATTCGGCCTTTAAAAAGCACGTCTTTTCTAATGTTTTTCAGGGAAATTTAGCGGACATTTTAAAAGCCGCCATCGCAAAAAAGAATTTTCGCGACCACATCACGGCTATTACGCAGGAGGGACTTTTAACTTATTGGAAAAATTGAAAGTACTCTATTTACTAGGTTGGAAGGGGCAGTTGCCCACCCTATTCCCGGAAATGAAACAGTTTCAGCCTTTATTCTCATAATAATCCAGACCGGAGTGGTCGATCACTTTTTCTCCCATAATGATCCGCAAGGTATTGCGAAGTTTATCATCCTGATCGAACAGGGAGTTCACCGGCTTGAGATTGGGTCTGCATTGGGGCGATTTAAAATAAAACGAAAGCCATTCCTGCACGCCTCTCATTCCCGTCCGTTGCGCCAGGTCGAGAAATAACACCAGGCCCAGAGCTACAGGTGCCGCAAGAATAGAATCGCGGCAAAGAAAATTGATTTTCAATTGCATTTTTTGACCCAACCAACCCTGGATATCTATATTGTCCCAGCCCTCTTTCGCATCTCCTCTTGGGGGATAACATTCGATACGGATTTTATGGTAGTAGTCTCCATAGAGATCGGGGTAGAGGTCATCCTGAAGGATGCTTTCCAAAACCGCTCCCTTGGTCACTTCCTTGGATCGAAAGGAATCCGGGTTATCCAGCACTTCACCATCACGATTACCCAATATATTGCTGGAGAACCAACCCTCAAGGCCCAGCATCCGAGCCTTAAGACCCGGAGCCACAATGGTCTTCATCAGGGTTTGCCCGGTTTTGAAATCTTTGCCCCGATAGGAGTGTTGTTTTTGATAGACAGTTCCACCAGCGCCGGAATATCCACGTTCAGGTTTGGAGAACCATTGGCAAAGGGGATTCCCATTTTCAGCAACGCATAAGCATAGATCGCGGCGCAATTTTTTTCGCCAAGCCGCTATATTTGCCGCTGGTCTCAGTCATTAAGTCCTACTCCTCTCAAGTCAGATCATGACTCTAGCGGTTGTAAATGGGTTCAACTGGAAGGCCCGAAGGTACAAACCATGCGAGTGGCAAACTTGTTGGTTCTGTGCAAGAATAGCAGCCTGTATTGGATAGTTTTTTCCCAATCCAGGGGCCTGAACAAACTGACTTAAAAACCAACTCCCATAAACAAATAGCCCCTATCGGGTAAGGCTAGATTTTGTTTAATATTACAATACGTTTTACAGGCTAACAGCCGCATGAACCCCAACACCAACCCTCCAAATTCCGAAGCTTCACTGCAAAGTACATCTGGTATCCTTTACTTACCGCCTCCTCCGGAACCTTGGGAAGCCGCAGAGTGGTATGCCTTATCCATTGCCGGCGTACCTTTCCTTTTAAGAAATATTCTGACTCTTCAGCGTTCCGGACTGCATGACATAACCATCCTTATGGATGCCGGGGAAACAGAAAAATTAACCCTCGCCATTGAGAAAGATTCTCGCATCACTGCAAAGATTCATTGGATGACAAAATCCAGCCAGTTAAAAGAAACGCTGCAAAACCACCGGGTTCTTTTTTTTAACGGATCTACTCTTCACGACAAAAAAGAGGTTCGTACTCTTTTAGAAGCTGAAGAAACAAAAACTCCTGAAACTTTACCCATCAGCAACGAGCAGCTCGAGTCATTGATAGAAAAAATCCAAACGAATGGCGAAAAAGAATCAGGAGAACCCTTGGAAAACACACGCTCCTTTATATATGTACCCGGGATGGAAAAAACCCATGTGCGGGAACAAAAAGATTTTAATACTCTAAACGAACGATTACTTAAAGGTTCCGGCCAAAACCATGACAGCACCATAACCCGACTTCTATCCCGTCCAGTTTCCAGAAAACTGACCCGCTTTTTTTTGAATACGCCGATTCACCCCAACCAGATCACGCTGTTTAGTTTTGCCATGGGCTTGGGCTCGGCTCTGTGTTTTGCGCAAGGAACATATCAGACAAACATATTTGGCGGCCTCTTGTTATTATTTTCAACCTGGGTGGATGGAGCAGACGGAGAAATCGCCAGATTGAAATTTATGGAAACGGCATTGGGAGGCACGCTAGACATTGTTTGCGACAACATTGTCCACTTCTTCGTATTCGGAGCTATCGGCTGGGGGTTGAGCGAGGCAACAGGCGACAAAACCTACATATATGCAGGGGGGTTGGCCGCATTCGCCAGCTTAACTTCCTTTATGCTTCTGGGCGCATCCCTTCTCAAGAAAAACTCCAACGCCGCCACTCCGTTGCCGGAATCGCAGCCCTCTCTGGCCGACAAACTCGCCAACCGGGACTTTATTCATTTTCTTATGTTGATGGCTTTGATCGATTTGGTGCAAGTGTTTATATTCATCGCCGATGTAGGCGCCACCGTTTTCACCACCTATCTGATTTACCTGCGCCTCTCTCAGCGATCTCATTAAAAAATTAGGGTCATGACCCAAAAATTATTTTGAGGAATTGGCAATCAAATAACTTTCGGCTTGTTTGTACCTTTCGGGGTCATCAATATCGATCCAAAACATGCCATCGACCAGCATGGTGCGTGCCCGACCTTCCCGGGCCATGATACGAACCCCTCCGGACAGTGAGTCATCCCCAGAGTCCCGCAAAGATTGCTCCAAGGCCGAAAACAAAGCAGGATTACAAAGAAAGATTCCCGTATCAAAACAGTTGTATTCCTCAATCCCCTTACCTATGTTCTGAATAAGGCCCTTCTCTTCCATCACCCGAGTCACATCATCCAGATCAACCATGGGGTTTTTCAGGTCTTGATCCACCGCTAAAACGATTTCATCATCAGCCAAGGGATAGTCGATCATTTTGCGAGCAATACCGGGATCAAAAAGATGGTCTCCCATTAACAGGAAAAAAGGCTCCTCTAAAAATTCCTTTGCTTTAAGTACCGACAAGCCGTTGGCCTTTTCCCAATCATCATTTTCAATCACCGTGACAGGCACATCAATTTTTCCAGCTAAATCTTCAAGAAAAGCGCGAACCTGATCCCCTCGATACCCCACCACCGCATAAAACCCATCCACTCCCGCCTCTAAAGCAGAACGAATGACCCGTTCAACAAGAGGAACATCCAAAAGGGAAGCCAGCGGCTTACTATCGGCCAAAGATTTTAAGCGACTCCCTTTTCCAGCAATAATGATTAAACATTTCATAATACGAACGACCCATTTCAGCGAAAAAAATTTCTATCAAAACAAAAACATCCTAGTTAGAATCTTCCTGAGCGACTTTAACCAGATCAAAAGGCTTTTGTGAATATTCCAGGCCTATGGAAAATCCCCAAACCAACCAGACGATTTCCCGAACCCTCCTGATGAGAGCCGCAGCAACGCCCAATGCAGGTTGGTCCGCTATCGCCTCCGTGGCGATCATAAAAACAGCTTCCATACTGCCCAACCCAGAAGGAATAAAAAATGTGCCTGCCCGAACCAGTTCAATGAGTGTTTCCAGAATTATGGCCTCAACAATTGTAATAGGATGGCCTAAAAAATAAAAAATGACGAATATTTCCAAGGCACCCAAATACCAGTTAAAAAGATTCAAAAATAGCGCGGAGATGAAGCGTCCCTTGTCACAGGTATAAAATTGCACCAGCCGCTCATCCATATCATGGATTTGGTGGAGGAATTTTTCCAGCCGTTGGCCAAACTTTCTCTGGCTAAGCCAAGTACCAGTCAATGATGTGATCTTATAACGCTGAACGATGTAGAACAAAAATATTCCAAGAGTGATTGCACCCAAGCTAAGAATCGCAAAGAGATGAAAGCTCTCAGGAAGGTCTGAACCCATGATTATAAGGAAAACACCCGTTGCCGCAAATATAACCAGGGAGATCATATGGGTGGATTCGGCAAGGATCATAGATGCCGTTCCTTCCCGGTAACGGATTCCATAATGATGCTTGAGAATATAACCTTTAACAGGGACTCCTCCCCATGAACTGAAAGGCATCACTTTGGAAAAAGCCGAACCCACCATGCGAACCTTCCAAAGGTCATACAGCCATCGTTTAGTGAATTGCGTGCTGGGCAAAGTAAACTGCCATGCAAAAGTGTCCACAATAAAGGCTATTTTATAAACGACCAACACAACTACAATGCCCCAGCCTATTTCTTTTAACTGGGACCAAACCGAAGCAAGGTCTGTATGGTTCAATACAAAAACAAGCAGACCAATACCTATTAATAAATAAAGAATTTTCAAAGATTTCATAGCTGTCACACATGCCAGCGACGCGCACTGCGGGTGAACTGCAGGCACCAATAGGCCTGGGCGCCAATCGCAGTCGGAGGGAGAATGTACCAAAGCACGCCTCCCATACTCATAAACGATACGATGAAACAAAAATCGCTGCGGACAACACGTGTGTTGAGCACAAATCGATCCATCCTGGTGTCGTCATCCCTCGTCATCGCATCTTCGGGAGGACGTTGGCTGGCATGCAGTTTGGTTCTGTTCTGATAAAGCTCCAGGCCGTAATTAATGGTGCCGCCTAACCCCGCAGCGATACCAGTCCACAACCACCATTTCTGCCCTGTCACTGAGGTTGCCCCCCACCCCAGGCAAACAAAGAAAAAACTATGGACAACCCAATCGATGAAGGTGTCGAATCTCATTCCAAAAATACTGCGCATATCCTTGAAGCGGGCAATCTCGCCATCGCAGTTGTCAAGCACATAGCAACCAAACAACAAAAATGCGCCAATAAGTGTCGAGGTATAGGTTAGACAGGCCACTCCAGCGGCCAGGCCAAACAGCAAAGACAAGGAGGTGATCTGGTTCGGCGTGATCGGTGTGCGTATCAATAGCCCGGTAAGCCGATAGGAAAAATGTCGGATCAATGGCGACCATGCCTTGGGCGCCTTTAACCTTTGCTCAGGCGGGTTCTTAAAAGGTTCAGAAATGATATTTGCTATCCGGTTGGAATTATTTGATGTTTAAAAATTGCGAATCAGGAAAACTTTCAATCTTAAGAAACGAAGTTCCTCCCTTGTCAGAAAACCCTAAAACTCATAGTTTTTCAGCCTGATCAAACCTTACTTTCAAGGCCCTCGTTTTGCAATGAAAAATTGCAGCCGAATGTTTGACCTAACCGATATTCCTCATAATCGCTCTTTTCATTTTAATCATTTTATTCTTAAATGGGAATATGAGTTAAGTTAGTTTTTTTCAAGAGCTTGAAGAAATCGTGCTGCTCGGTCTTTTGTCTTGTTTCCTTAAACCTATGAATTTTAAAGCAAAACCCCACCCTTTTTGAGACTTGAAAATGCCGGTTTTTCATTGACTTTCCCCAACCTATCCCCTATGTTTAAATTAAGTCTTCAGGAGTGATCCAATGTCCCTATCGTTGCAATTTCATCTTCATTTCCCGAACGTAAAACGATGATCATATTAGGGCTTGATGCCTCCACGCCTAAAGGAAGTGTTGCTCTTCTGGATGGCGAACACATCATTGCCGAGTCTGCCAGTTCTTCAGTATTTTCTGACCAGCTTCTGGTCATGGTGGATGAAGTTTTAGGAAAATTGGAGGGGAGACTCGATAAAGTGGATGGGTTCTGCGTCACGACAGGTCCCGGTTCTTTTACCGGACTCCGGGTTGGCGTCAGCCTGATAAAAGGTTTGGTACTGGCCACAGAAAAGCCTTTCTGGGGAATCAACACGCTGGAAGCATATGCGAACCTAGTCAAACCCGTTACCCAACCGATTTGCCCACTCCTGGATGCTAGAAAGAAAGAAGTTTATACCGCGAAGTTTAAATATACAGGTGAACAATTAGTCAGGGAGACCCCGGACCAGGCCATTTCTCCCCAGGAATTATGTGACCAGACCCAGGAACCCACTGTCTTTTTAGGAGGTGGGTTAGAGCCCTATGGAGAAACCCTTTCTTCCCAGTTGGGAGACAGGTTTATCGATCAGGCTCCGGTCAAAAACCAAACGGTTGCCGCCAGCGCAGCGCAACTTGCCTTCAATCAATTCGGGGCAAATCCCTGTTTTGATCTGGATGCCTTGACCATCCATTATGTCAGGAAACCGGAAGCAGAATTAAACCGCAAAATATTTAATCAGGAGGTTGTAAAGCATGGACATTAATCCCGCTTTGCTTGAAAAAGTCAAACAGGAAAATAGTGAATTTCGTGATCTCTATGAAGAACACACTACCCTCAAATTCAAAGTTGATGAATTCAACAAAATGAAGCTCATCACTCCCGAACAGGAGCTCGAAAAGAAAAAACACCAGAAACAAAAACTAAGCCTCAAAGATCGCATGGAGAAAATTTTAAGTCTCTATGAAGAAACGATTCACTAACAACCCTCGGCCCACCCAAACGCGAAGAATCTATGAAAAAAAACTGATCGCCTTGATCGAGGAGAAAGGCGATCTCCCGCCTCTTCCCGATATCCTCATGAACCTGGAAAATAAAATCAACGGATCGCCTTAAGTCACAGCACCTTTCTCAAATCCAACATCGCTTTTCCTTTGAAAGTTGCAACGAGAAGTTGTGACAGAAACTTCAAACAAACCACTCTTTTGGCAGGCAGGATATCTCCGATCACACCTACCAGGGTTTCAGCGAGAACCCGATTTGCAGAAAGGCTTTTAATCACCCGGTCACATAAAACCCGGTTATAAATCAGCCCTTGAAGAATCCGGCTCAACAAAAACTTGCCGCCAAACTCTTGCTTTCGCCTCTCGTCATAAACGGAGAGAAAATTCCTGGAAAAATTTGAATTTTGAAATCCAGAGTGGATCACCTCACCTGCCAGCTGAGAGCTTCTCAATGACAGATAAATACCTTCACCGGTAAACGGATCGATAAAGCCTGTCGCATCCCCGACCAACATCAGTCCGCCACAAGGAACCGGCTTAACCGCAAATGCCAAAGACTCCACCGAACGCACAGGTTCCACCCGCTCCCCACCCTCAAGCATTTTACGGCGACGGGAGTTCTGCATCAGCACGCGATGATAAAACGCTTCCGGCTTATCACCACCAAGAGCAGAACCCTCCACCACTCGCCGTGGGGGCAACTGACTCATGCCGGGTAGCACCTTCTGGTTCTGGTTCAAGCTTTTTTCCCGAGCCTCTACCACCAGCACCACATTGGCCCGACCGTTTCCGACAGAAGATATTCCCGTATAGCCCGGACGGCTGACATGCATATAACAATAGTCTTGCGGCAAACACACGCCCTGCCAATGCGCGGAAAAAGCAATTTTCGAATTGCCTTTGGGTTCCCGCTTTAAATTAAATTTCCTCAAAGAGACCGCATTGCGTCCCCCGGCATCCACCACCAGTTTGCCATTCAGGGAAAAGGAGGTTTTCGTTTCATCCCAGCCCTTCACCCCAACAACACATCCATCATCGAAAATGAAATCTGTTATTTTATGCTGCTCAAAAACTTTCACCCCAGCACTTTGAACCTGCTTCAAAAATAGCGCGTCCAACTGGTAACGCGGCACCGACAAACTGGTCAGGCTCAATCCCGTCTCTGTTGAAGTAGGGTAGTCAATTTCCAACTCCGCGCTTTCATAAGACGAGATCGCTACACCTTTTAGCCGTTTAGGCGACAAAGCCTCTATGGAACTGAGCACGCCCAACTGCTCAAGAATCGGGTCGGCACCCGGACTGATGAACTCCCCACACACCTTGTCGCGGGGGAATTTTGCCTGATCCAAAAGCGCCACGTCATAACCACGACGGTTAAGGTCCAACGCCATGGCGCAACCTGCCGGCCCGCCACCAATGACCAGGACATCGTAGGAATTCATGGTCGGTCCTTTCGGCTAACCAAAGCAATACGGTAAGGAAAGTGGCGGTAGATTTCAAAAGGATCTATTTCCGCCTCTCGGGCTAACTCACGAAACTCGTCGGGCGTGAAAGCGTTCATCACCGAAACTGGCGCGTCATAACGGGTCAACCGGTTGCGGGTAAAGATTCGGGTCAACAAAAAAATCGCGGCATGCGCCACCCGACTGCGGTGCAGATCATTGACCACCACCCCCAACCGCCCGGCCCTATAAATCGCCCGTAAAATCGCTACCGCCTTCTCCCAACTGAAATGATGCAGGGACAAAGAGTTGACCGCCAAATCGAATCCGCCTTCTCGGAATGGCAACGAAAGAACATCGCACTGCACCAACTGGATTTCTGGATAAGAGGCAATCTCCTCCCGGGCCAGTTTCAGCATCTTGGCGTTGATATCAATAGCAGTGATATGGATCGGCACCCCCAAACGGCGCGCCAGCTGGACCAGCGCCACCGGCTGGTCGGCAGACCCGGTGGCCGCGTCCAGCACCCTGAACGGACGATCCGCTTTATGGGATTTCAAGAAAGGCTCCACATGCCGAAGCAGAACCCGGTATCCGCTCAAATAACGGTTGACCGTGGCAACATCCTGCAGACTGTCCCGGACCTCTTCATAAGGCGCTTCGTCCAAGTCCAGCAATTCATCTCTGAGGTTTCGGGGAGGAAAAAAAGCACTCGGCGTGCAGCCGGTGAGCAATCGCTTTATCTTGTGGGCAAACGTCATCTCGGCTTTATGAGCCATTGCTATCTGCCTCTACGGCTATTGGGCGGACCCCGCCGCCGTGGGAAGGAAATAGAAAGAACTTGTTCAGCCGAGCTAACTCTTTGCTAGCTTGACAGGCTATTGCTAGCTGGCCCCACGCCTAGTGGTCTTTGAAGAAGAAGTACGGTTGTCCTGATTGAATTCTATCCTTGGTAATGTCTAAAGCAATTTGCTTGAAGATTCCACGGGTGAGCGGAGTCATGATGAGGAGTCCAATCATATCCGTCACCACGCCGGGAGTGATGAGGAGCATGCTGGCCACCCCCATCACCGCGCCGTTCAGGGCCTCGTCACCGGGGGCTTCGCGCGACTTGAGTTGTCTCTGCATTTTCTCAAAGACCTCTTTGCCATAACTGCGGCTGACAACAATTCCCACCAGAAAAGTGAACATGATCAATGAAACTGTGTTGAGAATACTGATCGCGTCGCTCAAATATTTCAATCCATAAAGTTCGATCCCTGTACCCAGGGCAAAAACAGCCGTCACCGGTAAAGACATTTCAAATACCTGCAAATAGTTAAACGAGTAAATATAAAGGCCTTAACCATAGCATGGCCAAAGATTCCCGGAAAGTAAAAATCCGGCAAAGTTCGAAAACTTTTTTTACCCCTGTTGACTCTGATTTATCAAGAAATAAGAAGCTTTCATGAGCATAAACAAGGGTGTAACCCTTCCCATTACCTTGTATTTTAGCTATACTCCCATTGATATTTCTCGGTAAAGGAATCCAGCCCCCCACAAGGTTAGCGGAGAACCTCCGCTACGTCATCGCGAGCGACTGTGTGAAATTCTTCATTTGCCTTCACGCCCCAAAGGGGTAAAAGGAGCGCGGCGATCCAGTCTCTCTTGCTTTATCGAGGCTAAGGAAAAATATCACGCCTTCATCGCCAGAGGCTCTTCGCAATGACGATTCATAAAAGTCTTCTCCTGATCACCGGCTATTCTGAGCCTGCAAAAGATAATCGACAATACGCTCCAGTTTTCCCTCGGTGACGAACTGTTCAACATCCTGTTTATCTGCATTGTCTTTATGATGAAATTTTGGAAAGTCCGCCAAAAACCTTTTTCGATCTGAGTCAATCGCAAAGGTGTACTCCTGTAGGAGTCGTACTCCTTTATTGCCGCCCCTGCCTTTTAAGGAATGGCAGAACAGGCAGTTGTTTTTGAAAACTTCCAATCCCTCTCGAACCTGCGGCGAATCCCCGGCGATTTTTTCCAGCGGTGCATAGTAGTCGTTGAGCCGGACGAACTTCAACTCGCGAATGTTCGCCGTCATGAAGCGCTCCTGAAACGGCGGTCGTTTTCCATCCGGCACTAAAATAAGGAGCGGATTCAACCAGTCCGGCCTGGAACTCGTTTTTATCTTTGTCGCGAGGCGCAGATCATAACGATAAACATCATCGAGAGATAAAATCCCCTGATAGTCATCAAAGCAGTTCAACAACACGGCATCTTCGCCGCGTTTCAAGGCAAACCCTTTCACCAACCGAGAAAAGGATATGGCCGAAAACCGCGAGTCACTCATGTGCATGGCCCGGTCAAAATATTCGCTGGAAATTTCCCGCGACCCTAAGGACTCCAGTTTCGGTGCGGTCCAGATTTCCGAAACCATCTGACCTGCGGAATCGGCATGGGTGATGCGAAAAATCCTCTGCTCCCCCAGCTCCGGCTTTTCCGGAGCGGAGCAGGCTGAAACCCAGATCCCGGTGAGCAGGGCCAAAAACCCGCAAAATATTTGTTTCATTGGGGAAAACCCTCTATAATGGGGAAAATATTTTATCAACTGCTAATTTTTATCAGGAAAAGGCCGTCTGGCCCCTAATTTAACATGGAAACGAGCCCCACTTTAGAATTCAGCCCGGAAAAAATGGACTTCCGCGCTTACTCAATATCCTGGAACCTCACCAAGCGGTGCAACCTCAATTGTGACCACTGCTATCTTGACGCCGACTTTCGCGGTGGCCTCAAAACCGATGAACTCAACACCGAAGAATGTTTCCGGGTCATCGACCAAATCGCGGAAGTTAATCCTAACGCGTTTCTGATCCTAACCGGTGGCGAACCACTACTTCGTCCCGACATCTACGAAATCATCCGCTACGCTGCCGACAGAAAATTCATGGTTGTGCTGGGCACCAACGGCACCATGATCAATCGTGTCAACGCCGAAAAAATAAAAGCCGCAGGAGCCCACGGTGTAGGAATCAGTATCGACTCGATGAATCCGGACAAACATAACAAGTTTCGCGGAGTGGAAAAAGCCTGGGAACTTTCCATGGCCGCCTTCGATATTCTGAACGAAGTGGGTGTCGACTTTCTCGTGCAGATGTCAGTCTCGGATATGAACTATAAGGAAATCCCTGAGGTGGTCGAGTTCACCGAAAAAATTGGTGCCATCGCTTTCAATTTGTATTTTCTGGTCTGCACCGGACGCGGACAAGGCAACACCGATATTTCCAACGCCGCTTATGAAGAAGCTTTGAAAATGTTGTATGAGCAGCAGATGAAATATAAAGGAAAGTTGATGATCAACTCCAAATGCGCCCCGCAGTACAAGCGCGTGGTTTACGAGAATGATCCCGAATCGGTTTACACCCGCACCTATTCCGGCGGCTGCCCTGCGGCCACGCATTACAGCCGCATTTCACCGGAAGGCAACCTGACCCCCTGCCCCTTCATCGAAGAGTCAGTGGGCAATTTGAAATCCAGAACATTTAAAGACCTGTGGGAAAACGCGCCGTTGATGATCAAGTTGCGCGACCGCAAACAACTTGAAGGCAAATGCGGCACCTGTGAATTCTCCACCATGTGTTCCGGCTGTAGGGCACGAGCTTTTGCCGAAACCGGAAACTATATGGACCCGGACCCCTCCTGCGATTACGAACCGGGAAAATATGGCGGCAAAGCCATCACCCTAAAAGTCGAAGACACACTTGGACTCGAAGTCGAGTTCCAGATCCAATGGACCCCGGAAGCCAAAGGCCGACTCGACCGAATTCCCTCTTTCGCCCGCGGTATGGTGGTGAAAGGTATCGAGAAATTTGCCGCCGAACGCGACATCCGCCTCATCGACGAAGCAGTGGTGAAAAAATCACGCGAAGAAATGATCGAGAAACGCGGCGCCATGTTCCCCTTCCTGAAAAAATTCATCAACTCGGAAAATCAATAGCCGCCACTAGGCGTGGGGCCAGCGTGTCGCCCGTGGCCGTGATATTCTTCCTAAGCTCTCGTGCCCCGAAGGGGTAAAACGCTCCGCGAGCCACTAGCAGATCATACTTTGCCACCGGTGGATCACCGGTTTTTATAAAGATCTCCAACACGGAAACCGCCGCGGTCTTCCTGATCAATGCTGCTCTGGCGGGTGTCTTCCACATCGAGTTTGCCAAGAGCTTCCGACACTTCGACCTGGTAGTTTTTGACCTTTCGATAAAGGGGGTGGGTAATATCGAGTTTCAGGTTGGTGAGCGCGGCAGTGAACTCGCCTTTCCCATCCGGACTCAGTTTGCAGACCAGTTCGCCGGAATTGTCATCGCGGTAAACATCGATCACTTCAAGCGGGGTTTTATTTTTGACCGGGAACCCCATTTCCCGGAGCAAGGTCAACACAGCTCCGCGCCCATAAACACGAAGTGGCAGGTGCGGTAAAAGTTCGTTTAACAAAGACTGTGCGCTCAAAATCTATTCCTTCCCAATGAGGACCAACTATTGAGACCAGTATATACGCCCACTCGGCGTGGGGCCAGCTAATCCTCTAGCGAGGGAGGCAGATAACAATGACTTGGTGGACCAAGATACATCCTTGAGCGCAGAAAAAAGCCAGGGTCAGTGGGTGGTTCGTTACGCCGTATTGGGGGGCTCTGCTCGGGTTCCTTTGCATGACAAGGGTGATCAATATTGCGTTTTTTGCCCTGTTTGCGGTGGACCTGTTATGGAGTTTTCGCGCAGACTTGAAATCAGCGGCCACTGTTAAAAAAATAACCGTACTGGGCGTGGCTATGCTGGGCGGATTTTCCTTGGTCATGCTTCCCTAAATAGTGTGTTGGTACCAGTTAAACGGGGTGCCTTTTCCGCCGCGGCATATGAAATTTGCCGTCGAGGGGTTATCTGGTACAGTCCCAAAAGTTATCTTATGCGGGTTCAGGTTTGTAATCTTGATCTTGTGAAATGGTAGACGCCAAACCTTTTGTTTCTACCTGGCAATGGAGCCTCCCACAGGAGGCTCCATTGATCTGCCCTGCACTTACCTCAATCTGTCGTTCAACAACGCAATTCGTGCACTTCTGTCCAGGTGATACCCTTCCATTTCTGCAGTTTTCTAACTGGACACTACTGAGCTCATACAGGGCAAAAACCCCATAAAGTGCTTGAAATCAGGGCCAATCTCAAGCATAGTGGGTGTTCTTTTATTCTACAATTCCCTTTCGTGCGCATTTGTCTCCTGGCATGCGCAGGGGCCATTCCAAAGGAAGCGGATTAGGACACCAGATTCCCGGGGTTGAAATGATTAAATCCAAATTTGTGAATAGTTTAGAGTTGATCGGTGGCACCCCTTTGGTTAAACTGAACAACGTTATCCCTTCAAATGGCGCCAATATTTTCGCTAAGCTGGAATTCTTCAATCCAGGGGGCAGTGTCAAGGATCGTATCGCACTGGCCATGGTGAAAGATGCAGAAAAAAAGGGCCTGCTGAAACCCGGTTCCACGATCATTGAACCCACAAGTGGAAATACAGGGATCGGCCTCGCTCTGGTGGGTGCCATAAAGGGCTACAATGTCATACTGGTCATGTCTGAGAACATGAGCTCCGAACGAAGGATGATTCTGGAAAGTTTTGGCGCAAAAACTGAATTGAGCCGCGCCGAATTCGGGATGGAAGGCACCATCCAGAGGGCAGAAGAAATGCTGGCTGAAAATCCGGGTTATTTCATGCCCCAGCAGTTCAACAACCCCGCCAACCCGGAAGTGCATCGGCAAACAACCGGACCAGAAATCGTTGCCGCCATGAATGGTGAATCGGTTGACGGTTTTGTGGCCGGCATTGGAACCGGGGGAACCATCACCGGAGCTGGGGAAGTCTTAAAACAACATTATGAGCAGGTTAAAGTGGTAGGTGTCGAACCGGCAACCTCGGCAGTGTTATCGGGAAAGCCACCCGGCCCCCACAAAATCCAGGGAATTGGCGCAGGGTTTAAACCCAATGTTCTGAACTTTGATCTGCTGGATCGCATTTTGCCTGTTTCCGATGAGGACGCCTTTCTATTTGCCAAGAGGCTTGGGAAAGAAGAAGGTCTTCTCGCTGGCATTTCTTCCGGAGCCGCATGTTTTGCCGCCAATGAAGTGGCCAAAGAGTTAGGCCCCGACAAAAATGTGGTTGTGGTTTTACCAGATACGGGCGAACGCTATCTCAGTTTTAATCAGTACTTCTAAAATAAACAGGATTTTGTTTTCCTGTAAAAAAACTAAGGGAATGTTGGAATGGGTTATGTTAAAGGATTAATCTGTAAAGAATGCAAAAAAGAGTATCCCAAAGACCCGATTCACGTTTGTGAATTCTGTTTTGGGCCTCTGGAAGTCGATTACGATTACGAAGCCATCAAAAAGGTCGTGACCAAAAAGTCCATTGAGTCCGGCCCGCCCTCCATGTGGCGCTATGAGGCCCTTTTGCCTCTGGATGAGCCCCCCAAAGTAGGTCATCACACCGGTTTCACCCCTTTAATCAGGGCGAAGAACCTGGGCAAGGCATTGGGACTGAAACATCTTTATCTGAAAAACGACTCCGTCAATCATCCCACTTTTTCTTTTAAGGATCGGGTTGTTTCGGTAGCGGTTTCCAAAGCCATAGAGTTTGGGTTCGACACCATTTCCTGCGCCTCCACAGGTAATTTGGCAAACTCAGTGGCCGCCCATGCGGCGGAAGCCGGCCTGAAAAGTTGCATCTTCATTCCAGATGGATTGGAAGCAGGAAAAATTCTTGGGACTTTGATTTACGGAACGCAGTTGATTGCCGTCAAGGGCAGTTATGATGACGTGAACCGGCTTTGCAGTGAAATTGGAGCCAACCATGACTGGGCCTTCGTGAATATTAACATCCGGCCTTATTATGGCGATGGGTCTAAATCTTACGGTTATGAAATTGCCGAGCAACTGGGCTGGAAAACACCGGACAATGTTGTGGTTCCCGTGGCAGGCAGTTCGCTGATCACAAAAATATGGAAAGCTTTTCATGAGTTTGAAATGCTGGGGCTGGTCGATAAGGTACAAACCAAAATTTTTGCGGCCCAGGCCACTGGCTGTTCCCCCGTCACCACAGCCATAAAAAATGGCAGTGAAAACATCATACCGGTCAAGCCGAATACCATTGCCAAGTCCATCGCCATTGGAAATCCGGCAGATGGGTACTACGGGATCAAAACCGCAAACACCAGCGGTGGCTACGGAGAAGACATCTCTGACGAAGAGGTGGTCACTGCTATGAGACTGCTGGCCGAGACCGAAGGCGTATTCACGGAAACTGCAGGAGGCGTTACTGTAGGCGTCACGCAAAAACTGATCCAGCAAGGCCGGATCAAACCAGATGAAGTAACCGTCATTTGTATTACCGGCAACGGATTAAAAACCCAGGAAGCTCTGGCAGGTTGTTTTCCAGCGCCTACGGTGATCGAACCTAAAATAGATAGTTTTGAAGAAATTTTTGCCAACGGTTTAACAGTTTAAAAGGAGCAAAGCATGGCAGTAAAAGTAAGAGTACCCACCCCGTTAATGAAGTTGACCAATAACAAGAGCGAGGTGACGGCAGAAGGCGCCACCATCAGCGAAATTCTCAACAATCTGGAAAGCCAGTTTGCTGGAATTAAAGAGCGCATTTGCGAAGAAAGCGGCGCTCCCCGGCGTTTCATTAATATCTATTTGAACGAAGAAGACATCCGGTTTCTTGAGGGCGAAAGCACCGCTGTTAAAGATGGCGATGAAATCTCTATCATACCGGCAATAGCGGGCGGCACTAGATGATTGATTTTACCGATGAGCAGATAGAGCGCTACAGTCGCCACATCATCCTTCCTGAAGTGGGAGGTGAGGGACAAAGCCACCTTTTAGAATCAAAAGTTCTTTTGGTGGGCGCGGGTGGACTGGGCTCTCCTGCCGCGTTTTATCTCGCCGCCGCTGGTATCGGCAACATGGGAATCATCGACTTCGATACCGTGGACCTCAGCAATCTGCAAAGGCAGATCATTCATAATACCGAGCGCATCGGCATGCTCAAAACCGAGTCCGCAAAAAAAACCATTTCAGCACTCAACCCGGATGTCAATGTCACGGTTTTTAATGAGAGACTGAATTCGGAAAACATCATGCGCCTGTTCGAAGGCTATGATTATATTCTCGATGGCACCGACAATTTTGCCACGCGTTATCTCATCAATGACGCCTGTGTGATGACTGGAAAAACCAATATCCATGGCAGTATATTCCGTTTTGAAGGACAGGTAACCGTTTTTAAGTCTGACGAAGGCCCCTGCTACCGTTGCCTCTATCCGGAACCGCCCCCACCGGGTCTGGTTCCCAATTGTCAGGAAGGCGGCGTTTTGGGTGTGCTGGCAGGAGTGATCGGAAACCTGCAAGTGGTCGAGACCCTGAAACTAATTCTAGGGAAAGGAGAAACCCTGGTCGGTTCTCTGCTTATTTATGACGCACTGAAAACAGAATTCAGGAAACTGAAATTAAAGAAAGATCCGAAGTGTCCTATTTGTAGCGACCAACCCACGATCACCGAATTGGTTGACTATGAAGAATTTTGTGGTTTGTCGCGCTGATAAAAGAATATAAAAAATACCGGTAATTTTTTGCACCGTAACCGGTTTAAAAGATATCTAATATCTGAAATGTCAAAATCGATGAGATTTCCCATTCCCTTTGAGGTTCAGGCACCAACTTGCCCTGTCATCACCGACCAATCGGTGTTGAAGGCGATCGGCAACACCCCTCTGATACGCATTCATAACTTGGGAAAAGAGTTCAAGGATGTGGATATTTACGCTAAGGCCGAGTGGAAAAACGCCGGCGGTTCAGTAAAGTCTCGCCCTGCCCTGAGAATGATCGAAGATGGTGAAAAATCCGGCAAGCTCACCAAAGATAAAATCATCCTCGATTCCACATCCGGCAACACCGGCATCTCCTATGCACTGATCGGCAAGGTAAAAGGCTATAAGGTCAAGCTGGTCATGCCAGCGAATGTCTCCAAAGAACGCAAAGGACTCATGGCTGATTTTTACGGCGCTGAAATTGTGACCTCCAGTCCCTTCGAAGGCTCCGATGGCGCGATCATCATGGCCAAGAAAATCTATGAGGAAAATCCCGATATTTACTTCATGCCGGACCAGTACAACAACGACTCCAACTGGCAAGCGCATCAGGAAACCACGGCCCCTGAAATCTGGAACCAGACCAATCATCGGGTAACCCATTTTCTGGCGGGTATCGGAACCGGAGGTACCATTATGGGAACCAGCCGGGGCCTGCGCCAACTGAATCCTGATATCAAATGCTACGCGGTGGAACCGGCAGAATCCCTGCACGGTCTGGAAGGCCTCAAACATATGGAGACTTCCATCGTACCCGGAATTTATAAAGAAGAAGAACTGGATGGCAAAATTAGCATCCCGACCGATGAGGCCTATGACATGGTCGAAACCCTGGAAAAGCAGGAAGGTATTCTGGTCGGGCAATCTTCTGCCGCCGCCTTGGTGGGAGCCCTAAGGCTCGCCTCGCAGATTGGAAGAGGAGTGATTGTTACCGTGTTTCCAGACAGTTGTGAAAGATGTTACGTCAACTTCGGGCAATTCAAGCAGAATTACGAAACCCACTCCAGCACTAGGCGTGAGGCCAACGAGCAATAGCTCTATTTGGCGAGCAAGAGGTATGGGCGGATTGACAAGCCTTTGCTATCTGCCTTCCCTGCCAAGGGGCAGCGAGTGGATCGATCAACCATGCCACGTTTTCAAAAACATATTTTTATATGCATCAACGAAAGAAAAACCGATTATGCGAGAGGTTGTTGTCACGCACGCGGTTCCCAAGAGCTTCTGGATTACATGAAAAGTCGTGTCCACGAACTGGGGCTGAAAGGGAAAGTGCGCGTTAACAAAGCCGGGTGTCTGGATGCCTGCGCCCAAGGGCCATCCATGGTGGTTTATCCCGATGACGTCTGGTATTCCCCAAAGACGAAAGAAGACATGGAAGAAATCCTCACCGAACATATCCAGAACAACCGCCCCGTTGACCGACTAACCCTTCCCTTCAAGCCAAAAGCCTAGAGAAACAGGTCCCTGGTTTCAGGAGCCCTCTCTTTTCATAGGAGCGTGAGAATTGAGAATCCCGGAACTTAGAATTGCTTGATTCCCGTTAGCATATTTTCTGGCAGCGTAAAAATGGTTGGTTGCATCGCCGTGCCGGCCTAGTTTATCTAAACACAATGCCTCATTGTAATGCGACTCACCCACACCAGAATCAATGCTCGATGCCATTTGGAAATGCTTCAAAGCCACATCGTAATGCCCTTGATTGTAATGGGAGATGCCTTCTTCATTGTGTTCATGCGCGCTGGCACTGGACCCTTCACGCATGGTAAACTTCAAGGCCGCTTCATCCGCAAATACGGGTGCTGACAGAAAAACAAAAAGTACTACCACTAAAGCATAAATCAATTTTCTCATCGGTCTCACCTTATTGATCAACAGGGTTACAGAATACATTGTCCTTAGGGTTACAGAATACATTGTCCTTATTGCGTCGCTTAATGCGTCTATTCCTTACGGTTTTTTACGTTAACACCCGGTATTTAGCGAATCAGCCCGTCAATGGTGTCATTGATAGTGGCAAAAACATCTTTCATAGTCTTGCCGTATTTGAGAATCTTGTCGAATTCCGCTTCATATTCCATCGCCGCATGGCCAATTGCTTCCATTTCCACTTTCAAACGGACTAGCGACGTGTTCATTTCACTGATCCGGTTCACAAGGACTGCGATGAACTCATCCTTAAGTTTTTCCCGGGTCTCAGGATTGAGCTTTTCAAAAATCTTCGGATCCAACTGCAAAACTTTAGCCTTGGATTTAGCATAGATATTTGTAGTTCCAGGGGTTCTCGTTAGAAATGACACTTCGCCAAATAAAGCTCCCTCGGCAAGAGTGTTAATGGTTACTTTAGGCAAATCGTTTCGGGTCACGATAGCCCCACCCTTAAGAAGTATGAATACCGCCATATCCGTCTGACCTTCCTCGACGATCGCCACTTTATCGGGGTATTCAATGACCTGGTTACTTAGCGCGGCAAACTCCTGCCTTTCAGTCACATTGAAAGACTTAAAAAAAGGAATATTATTGATCAACCTCAATGTTTCCTGAGGGGTTTTATTTTGAGTTTTTATATCCATTATTCTCCCATATTATCTGATGTTAAGCGTTGCGACTGGCAAAGTTTATAAAAAACTCCTTTTTGCTGCAACAGCTCCTTTCGAGGGCCGAATTCCAATATTTTTCCCTGCTTTAATACAAGAATTTTGTCGGCGTGCAGAAGGGTGGATATCCGATGTGCAATTATAATGCTGGTTCTTCCACGCGTCAATTCCCGGATTCCATTCTGGATATGGCTCTCGGTTTCAGGGTCAACGCTGGAGGTCGCTTCATCCAGCACCAGTATGCGTGGATTGCTGGCCAAAGCCCGGGCAAAAGACAATAATTGCCGCTGGCCGGAGGAAATCCCAACCCCGCCTTCCTTTAGCTCCTGCTCGTATTTAAAAGGAATACTACTGATAAAATTATGTGAACTGACGGCTTGCGAAATGGACTCGATTTCTTCCTGTCCCATCTGTTGGTTTCCCAGTCGAATATTATCCAAAATATTTCCTGAGAATAAAAATACATCCTGTTGAACAAGAGCAATTTGGCGGCGCAAGTCGTATTTATTAATATCACTGATGGATTTACCGTCAAATTGAATATCGCCTTTTTGAATATCATAAAAACGGCAAAGGGCATTGATGAGGGTGGATTTTCCCGAACCCGTCGCGCCAACAATGGCAAGGCTCTCCCCTTCTGACAGGAAAAAATTGATGTCCTCCAAGATAAAGTTTTCATCATTATAGGCGAACCAGACATTCTTAAACTCAACCGCCCCCTTTATTTTGAAATCTGGGTGAGACGGAACCTTGTCGGGCAATTGTTCAGGCGTGTCCAGCAGCTCAAAAATCCGTTCAGAAGATGCCATAGCCGTTTGAATGATATTGAATTTTTCCGCAAGGTCTCTTACTGGCTCAAAAAATTTCTGCAGGTACTGGATGAATGCCACCAGAATTCCCAACTGGATTTCATCCTGAACAAATCGCCCTCCCCCATACCAGATAACCATCCCCACAGCCAGCGAGTTGAACAAATCGATGGAGGGCATATAAAGGGAATTGTAATAAACGGTTCTTAAGTCCTCTTGAAGCCGGTTACGGTTTATGCCGGTAAAGTTTTCCAGATTCGCCTTTTCCAGATTGAAGCATTGAACCGTATCCACACCTGATAAGTTTTCCTGCAGATAGGAATTGAGCTCCGAAACATGCGCCCGATTTTTTCTAAGCGCGTCACGCGCCCGAATCCTGTACAAACGCGTGCCCCACGCCAGCAACGGGAAAACCGTGCAAACCACAAGCGTCAACCGCCAGTCCAGATAAAGCATGACAGCAAAAATTCCCGTCAATGTGAACAGGTCGCTGAAAATAAGGATGAGCCCGGAAGTCAACATTTCATTGAGAACCTCAACATCGTTCACCACCCGGGTGATCATTTTCCCAATGGGGTTCTTGTCAAAATAGGAAAATGACATCTTATGGAGATGGGCAAACACTTTAGAACGCAGGTCAAACATGACTTTCTGGCCGATGTACTGCATCAAATAATTCTGGAAAAACTGGAATACGAATGAAGCGATCAATACAGCCAGGTACAAACCCGCGACGACATCCAGCCCATTAAGGTCAGAAACTTTTATATAATCGTCAATAACGATCTTGGTGAAGTAGGGGCCTGCCAGATTGAGCAGAGAAACTCCTAAAAGCAGGAATATAGCGAGCGCCACCCACTGGCTATAAGGTTTCAGATAAACAAGCACCCGCTTAAATAAAACCCGCTCGCGGTACCGGTCTTTCATGTTTTCCATGTAAGTTCCACTCATCAAAGAAAAATCTCCATTTCTCTGGCCAATGACTGGTTCTGGAACAGGCCCGCATAGACTCTACCTGCACGCGTCAGCGAAACATGACTGCCCTGTTCAAGTATTTTTCCCGCATCCATCACGATTATCTGGTCCGCATCACGAACAGCCGATAATCGGTGGGAAATAATCAGGGTGGTGGTTTGACTCGGCTGGCCTTGGATATTCCTTAAAATTTCTTCTTCGGTGTCCGAGTCCAGGTTTGAAAACGCGTCATCGAGAATCAGCACTTCGGGTTTCTTGATCAAAGCACGGGCCAGGGCCACCCTTTGCTTCTGGCCTCCCGACAACGAAACCCCACGCTCGCCGATCAACGTCTCCAATCCCTCCGGGAACCGTGCCACATCTTTGCTCAATCCGGCGATCCGGATAATTTCTTCCAACTCAAGGTCTGTGGCAGGTCCCCTTCCCAACACGATATTGTCACGAATGGATGTAGAAAATAAAAAGGGTTCCTGACTCACATAACCTATGGATTCTCGTAGTTTTTGCAGAGAGATTTCTTTTATGTGGCGGTTTCCTATCAATAAAGCACCTGCAGTCGGATCATAAAAACGTAAAAGCATTTGAGCCAAAGTGGTTTTTCCAGAACCGATCACACCCACCACTCCCAGCGTCTGGCCTCTGGGAATTTTAATATCGACTCCCCTTAAACTTGGTGTTTCTGCATCGGGGTAGGTAAACTGCAGTCCTTGAAACTCTATGTCACCCATTGGCTCCAGAGAACCAGCTCCTTCAAGGGCCGGTTTTATTTCAGGCTGGGCCTTAAAGATTTCATGAATACGACTCATGGCCGCCATCCCTTTCTGGGTGAGGTTAAAAACATATCCGATTCCCATCATGGGCCATGAAAGAAGCATCAAATAACCATTAAATGCGACAAAAGATCCCAACGTCATGGAGCCGCCAATCACTGCCTTTCCTCCCAACCACAAAGAAAGCATCGCCGCCACCCCCATAACAAACACCATGGTGGGCGTGAAAATTCCAAACATTCGCGTGACATGCAGGTTTTTTTTGATGTATTCGTTATTCAGTTCTGCAAATTTTCTTTTTTCATTTTCCTCCTGGACAAATGCGTGAAGAACCCGGATGCCAGCAAGGTTTTCCTGAACGTGACCTGTTATCAAAGCCAAATGCTCCTGCACCGCTTTATGACGCTTGCCGATTTCCTTAACAAAATAAAAAAACAAGAACGAAATAAAAGGTAGCGGCAGTAAAACCTTGAGAGCCAGATCAGCATTGATCCAGCTCATCATGCTCATGGCGGTGATAATGACAAAAACCGCATCGATGAGAATCAACACCCCCAGCCCGATAAATTCCCTAACCGCCCGCAGATCATTGGTGGCGCGCGACATGATATCCCCTGTCGTTTGTTTCAGGTACCAGGCACGGTCTAAAGTTAAAAGATGGCTGAACAGCCGGTTCAGGATATCAAATTCAATTTTTCGGGAGGCTCCGAACATATACATCCTCCAGCCATAACGGCCCACCACAAGAAATAGAGCAATCAGCAAAAGAAGGAACGTATATTTCAAAAGAATTTCTGAAGAAGGCTTCCCCGGCAGGACATCAATAAACTCCTTGATCAACCAGGGCACAACCAACGTCATGGAGTCCGTAATGATTAAAGCCACAATGCCTAATACCAGTTCCCTCTGGTATTTGGATATATACGGCCAGAATGATTTTAAGTTTTCCAATTTGAATTCTTTTCCTCTTCCCACCAACCAAAGTTATTTTCCTAGTCCTTTGATGGCTTTTTAGCTAGAATAGGTGCGGGTTTGAGTAAAATTCAAATGCTTCTCAAAGCAAACATTGTATCCTGTTTAATCCTTAGAGACCCACAATCACCTGAACCATCAAAAAGAAAGACCGTCTTATGTACGGAGTAATATTGGCCGGGGGAAGCGGCACCCGGTTCTGGCCTAAAAGCCGCGAACAAAGCCCAAAACAATTGCAAAAAATCGTTGGCACCGGGACCATGCTTCAAAACACCGTTCAACGCTTACTGCCCTTGATTTCTATTGAAAATTTATACCTGGGCACCAACCATCAGCAAGCGGACGAGACTCTTCGCCAGCTAGATTCCTACGGTTTTTTTCCCGATCATCTCATGGCAGAACCCTGTAGCAGAAATACCGCATTAGCAATCGGTTTGATGGCAAAAGTAATCATCGAAAAAGATCCTGATGCGGTCATGGGTGTTTTTTCTGCTGACCATGTTGTAGCGAACTCCGAGAACTTTATCAAGACACTTCAAAAAGCAGAAACTATAGCCAAAAAGAGTTATCTCGTTACCCTTGGTATCCCGCCGACCCGGCCCGAAACCGGATTCGGTTACTTGCAACAGGGAGCTGAAATAGAAGAGGGAATCTATCAGGTAGTACGTTTTGTAGAAAAACCTGGGCGGCCTGAGGCTGAACAATATTTAAAGAATGGTCATTACTTTTGGAATTGCGGAATCTTCGTCTGGAAGGCTTCTACCATTCTTGAGGAATTGCAACAGCATGCAGAAAATATTTATTCACAGCTTGAAACTATTGCCAACTGCATCCAGAACGCAAAAGGAAAATCCGCCTATCTGGAACTGGATGAAAGAGGGCGCAACCTTTTTTCTTCCCTGCCTAGTCTTTCCATCGACTATGCGGTCATGGAAAATTCATCAAAGGTAGCCCTCATCCCCGCAGATATCGACTGGAACGATGTCGGTGCCTGGAACGCTTTGGACGATGTATCCAAAAAAGATTCTAAAGGCAATATCATCAGCGGAAATGTTCTGGCCCAAGATTGTAGCAACTCCATAATCCAGGCACAAAACCGGCTCATCGCTGTATTGGGATTAAAAGACACAATCGTGGTGGACAGTCCCGACGCCCTCCTGGTCTGCGCCAAGGAGCGTTCCCAGGATGTAAAAAAACTGGTCGAGTCCCTTAATGAAAACGGCCACCCTGAAGGCAAACAGTCCGCTACCGTTAATAAACCCTGGGGATCTTATACCGTATTGGAGTCTGGTTCCTCTTATGTGCTAAAGCGTATCGAAGTCTTGCCTGGAGAAGCACTCAGCCTGCAATCCCATCAGCACCGCAGTGAACATTGGACTGTTGTCTCAGGTTCAGCAGAAGTGGTACTGAACGAAGAAACTTTTCAATTAAAAAGCAATGACACCATCACCATCCCCAAAAATGCCAAACACAGACTGGGAAACCCCGGTTCTGATCTGCTAGTAATTATTGAAATTCAGGTTGGCCATCTCCTGGATGAATCCGACATCTCACGTTACGAAGACCGCTACGGTCGTTGCTGATCTATTCCGCCCTTAAAATAGCGTGCGATGACCGGAACTTTAATTTTTCGGCAGTGAAATCAAAAAATAGTTTTTAATGGACTTTGAATCGACCAGTCGGTTGGCGTGTGCGCCGGCTTGATCCTTGGCCGGGAATTGTCCGACCCTGATTTTATACCAGTGGCCTCCGGCTCTTCGGACGGCCTTGACGACGTAGAGGCCTTCGACCCCTTTCTTTTTAAGACGCCGGATCATCCTATCCGCTTGTTTGGCAGAAATGACCGCGGCAATTTGAATGGTGTAGACCCTGTCTTCCTTCTTTGTTTGTGCTAGTTTTGATGCAGGCATCGATGTTAAAGATGAAAGCGACAGTTTATCCTCATTTTTCGAAACCAATTCACTGAAGCCAAGAACCAGCATAATTAAAACGGAAAGAACCGCAAAGCTGACCAGTTTGGCCCTCAACGAGAGTTCTCCGAACTGGATGAGGCCTTCAAGAACCTGAAGAAGAACCCATTTAAATCCAATTAAAATTTTGCGGGTCAGCCAACCGAACCCTCTCCTTAATATTGTCATTCGGCCTGCAACCAGACCCATCTCCACTTTCAGGCGTTTCAAATCCTGAAGATCTTCCCGGCGGAAAAGTTTTATCTTTTTCAGTTTGGAAGCGATCCGGTTTTCCTCAGACTGTCTTCTAGCCTCCGCCTGCTGGTCAGAACTCAAGCCCGCAAACACTTCTCCGCATTTCTGGTGCAATTCAGGCGCGACCCCGGCAAGGTTTCCCTCACAATAACTATGGGCAAGATAATTCTTAATTTCTTCTTCCTCTTTTACTGAATAATTCAATGCAAACAGGTAAAACCTCAAAGCCAACTCATCCGTTCTTTTGTGAGCCAGGTAAATAGGCAGGGCAAATTGGATAATTTTACTGGAAAGCTCACTCTGATCTTCCAACGCACTCAAAAATAGCGGTTCGACTTTTCCGGACCATTGTCCAGCCTCAAGAAACAGACTGGACAGGTAATGAGTTAAAGTGGGGTCATGAATTTCCTCCTGCTGCACCATGACGAGAAGCAGATCCATTTCCTCCCGGGTGAGTTCCCGACCCTGGTTCAGAATAGCAAGGAGCGGCTTGCGAAAACGCGAATCCCTGGGGCTTTGCAAAAAGGCCTGCACATAAATATTCAAGGCCCTGGGGGTTTCATCCCCAATTGATAGCAGGTAGTCCGCGTATAACAGAACTCCAAGAATTCGATACTGTTTTCCCGTTTCCGGTAAAAAATAAGAGGAGTAGGTAAAATTCAGGAGATTCTCATACTGGTTTTTAATATCGTCTGGGTTCGACTGAGGAGGAACATTTTTAATAAAGTGCAGAGCGTTAAAAAAACGTTGTTCCCCCACCATCCCATACGCAATGAACCCAAAAAACAGGCAGACGAGTAAGATCGCCCATTGGATCGGAACATCGTCAAACAGAACGTTTGGAAGCGCCACCTCGTGCAGAAAAAACAGAAGCGTAAAACCCAATCCAAAAATCAGGATTAACGAGACTGCAATTCGGGCCAGATAAAATTTAAGGGTCTGGTACAGCATTTCTTTTTTCAGGTTGTTTGGAATTCATGGACCCATTTATCGGATCTGGAAGAAGCCCGGTTTCATCCGGCTCCGTGTCTTCAGGCAAAACAGGAGGCACAGAAAGGTCCACACCTTCTTTAACCGCGACCTGCAAAGTCTCAAGGGAAAACTCATCGGCAAGATAACCTGTCTGCACATCCACGATGGCAAATTTAACTTTTTCTGGAACGGGAAATTTCACCGGGCTTTTCCCCTCCAGCACCTTCTGCATAAAAAACACCCAGATGGGAGCGGCGGCACTGGCACCGGTCAAACCTTTACCAGATTTGACTTTCATGGGTTCATTATTATCAAAGCCCACCCAGACCGAAGCTGAGATGTCTTTTGTAAAAGCATTGAACCACGCATCCTTAAAGTCATTGGTCGTTCCCGTTTTGCCCCCGGCGGGGTGACGAAAACCCATCCTTCTTACCACCCGTCCGGTGCCTCCATCTATCACTCCTTGCATCATGTTCAGAAGCGGCAAAAGGGAATCAGGCAAAAACTGTTGCACCCCCTGATAGTAATGCTCATAAAGCCGGTTGCCCTGGAAATCCTCAATGCGCTGGATCAAATAAGGTTCATTATAAATTCCCAGGTTGGCGATAACACTGTAGGCGGATGCCATTTCATAAGGGGATAAACCGGAAGTCCCCAGAGCAAGGGAAAGGTTTTTACCTAACGGACTTTTAATACCAAACTGCCGTGCCGTACGAATCACTTTTTCCGACCCGACCTCATTAATCAGTTTCGCAGAAATAATGTTAATGGATTTCATCAGAGCTTTTTTAAGAATAATACTTCCTGCAAACTCTTCATCGAAATTCTGTGGACTCCAAGGTTCGCTACCGGGAACATCCATGGTCAGCGGCTCGTCCACCACCACTGTAGCGGGTGAATAACCCAACTCCTCCATAGCCGTAAAATACACAAACGGTTTGAAGGAAGAACCAGGAAGGCGATTGTTCGATACCGCCCGATTGAATTGACTGTAGGAGTAGTCTCTTCCACCAAGCATGGCCCGCACAGCGCCGCTTTTGTTTTCTATCGCCACTAATGCCACCTGAAGTGGACCAGCACCCGGCTCCTTGACGACCCTGCCTTCCAAAGCCTCCAAATGATTGCGGGCACTTTTAAAAGCAAGCTTCTGATAACGCGAATCCAATGTGGTGAGAATTTTTAAGCCGCCAAAATGCACAAATTCTTTGCCATAATCCCTTTCGATTTGCTCCAGCACCTGATCAACAAAATAAAGATTGGGATCCGAATCTACCCGGGGATTAACCAGATCAATATTGGACTGAAGGGCCAACTCTTTCTCTTCAACGGTAATCAGGTTTTCACTGACCATCCGGTTCAACACATACTCCGTTCTTTTCATCGCTCTTTCATAATGCGAGAACGGATTGGCATTATTGGGAGAGTTGGGGAGGCCAGCAAGAAGAGCCGATTGCAGCAAAGTCAGATCCTTGGCACGTTCTCTAAAATAGACTTGCGCCGCCTCTTCCACGCCATAAGCGCCGCTACCGAAATATATCTGATTGCAATAGGCTTGAAGAATCTGGTCTTTATTGAAAGTCGCCTCCAATTGGAAAGCAATCAAAAGCTCCTTGATCTTACGTACCCAATTTCTCTCGAATGAAAAAAACAGGTTTTTGGAAAGTTGCTGGGTGATCGTGCTTCCCCCCTGAGCAATCCTTTTTTCACGAAGGTTGGTCAATAACGCACGCACCAATCCCCTGTGGTCTATTCCGCTATGTTGATAAAACCGGGAATCTTCAACGGCAATGATGGCTTTTGTAAAAAAGGGCGCAATATCCTCAAGAGCGATGGGGTGCCTCTCACCAAGAACCTTAATGCGCTCCCCATCCGAAGAATAAATTTCTGTCGGAAGGCTCAGGTTGATATGTTGCAGGTTTTTGGGAAGCTGGGGCAAGTCCTGGTTTAACCAGTAATACAGACCCGCTACAACCAGAACCACAAAAAGAATTAAAGTTACCAGAACCAGATTCAGGGTATGGAGTAAGCGACCGGTCAAGGGCTTTCTCTCAAGGAAGGTGGAGTTCCATTAGAACTTGAATCAGAAATATCCGCTTTTTCAATTTGGGACATCATATTGTTGGCCAATTCCACAGCCACAGGAATCAAGAGAATCCCCGTGTAGTAATCGGTGTCGTACTCAACCCCAAACAGCAAGTGTTGGACAGGTTCTCCAGCAGGCAAATCCGAAATGCCCACACGGGTGACATGATAATTCTTTCCCAAAAACCAGCGGGGTTCCGGGAAAACTGCTTTTTGGGTGGTTGCGTCCAGGGATTTTAAAACAGGAAGAAACTCGAAAATTGAGAAAATCCGGTTTTCAGTAAAATTCGCATCTTCAAGGGTTCCCCGTTTAACGGTCCGCGTGGCCTGAACCTCAAATAACGTATCTACAGATAAGAACAATTCATGAATGGGAATATTTTGGCGATCAATGAATTGCAGGGTGATCCAGGGACCAAATCGTTTCAAGAAAACCCGATCCCAGTTTCTCCTTGAGTCCAGATCAACCAGGTCGTAAGAAGAAATGATTTGCTCCGACCACGGCCCAGGAAAATCATAATAGAGTTGGAGAAACTTTTCCCGGGAAACAACAAGGGGAAACCCTGGAGACAGCCCTTCAAACAAATGCTTGAAGGAAGAAATTCCCAAAGCCGTTTCTTCCTGAAGATCCAGCGAGGATCGAATGGACTTTATCTTGGCTTGCGCTACCAGAGACTGCCGGTCCCGCTCCCACATTCTACCCAATTGAGGCCTTTTGTGGTTTTGCCATTTTAAGTAATAACCGACACTTTTTTCAAACAGGTTGGTATAAAACTCAAGGGAAAGGAATGCGGAAAGAACAATCAACCCGGCGGCAACATGCCATAGCTTTCGGACACCGGCAAATTTCACTGAATATTATCTCACGGTAGTTTTATACCACTCCGGGGCATGAGGTTTAAGGAAAAGGACATCACATACTTCGGGTGAGCATTTTAAGCTTGTCTATCTTTTCTTGCAAAGCTTTTTTATACAGCTTCTTTCTGCCAGGTTTCCCTTTGGCCTTGGGTTGGCGTACAGAGGTTTGAGAAAATTTTTCGGGACTTTCCCCCTTTTTCTTCGTGCCGCGTTGCCCCTTCCCGGCTTTATCCAATAATTTACTCGTGGTTTTGCCCGATTCCGCGATTTGCCCCAAGCTGGAAAGACAGTCTTTTTGCAGACGGGGGGCCATTTTTCTAAAAAACGTTAATATCTTTCTTTCATCACCATCCAAAGTGATCATTTCCTGACGAGAAGGATTATTGAAAACTGCCAACCCTTCCTTGAAATTAACCACACTCACTTCTGTGGATGATAAGCTTTTGTTGACCTTATGCAGAGGAGCAATATCATTCTTATCTACCTCTGAAGTCAATAATTGCTCCAGCGATATATTTCCCAGGCGAGCAATCTTGACCAGCACTGAGACAGGAGCATCCCTCTCTCCCGCTTCATACCGAACAAAAGTGCGGAAACCTACTTTAAGAATTTCCGACATGACGGATTGGGTACAACCCAGTTCCTTGCGAATCGTTTTCAAATTCTTTGCCAAAATTGACATAAAATTTTCCACCTAAAACAGTTTACATTTATATTCATAATAAGCTATACACCTGTTCAATACAAGCTGGGAAGAACTCCCATCATAGAAAGTGACAACCAAAAAAAATATCACCCGCGTGAACTGGCGAGAAAAAAATTTCTTTAGCTCTGATTCCGTCAAATTTTTAGCCAAATATTCCTAGGCAATCTTCACATTTCCACCCAAAGAAATAAATTTGACGCCACAAAAATACGCATAAACATAGATATTAAAAGGGGTAAGCCTGTTTTTTCTAGAAAAAAAGATATGGCATCGGATTTGCTAATATTACAAGCAATACCTTTTAACTTGCTGGGAGACTGATATGGGTTCCGATGACTTTTTAGATCAGGAGTATGAAAACTTGAATGATGCGATTTTACAGGCCATCGTGGCATCGAAAGAGGTGCAAGATATTCTTGCGCAATTTAAGAAGCAGAATCACATGGATGATAAGGCTGTTCTGAACCTGTTTTTAAGCCTTGATGAACTGCACCCGATGATCAATGAAAAATCTTCGAATCCCGATGCTTATAAACTGGAACCGAGCACTTCAATATCCCCACCAGAAAAGCCCAGGAAAGAGAAGTTTTCTTTAAGAAAGGGGGACAAGATTGATGGGGAAACTTTGACGATCAACGAAGTCCTTTTTGAAAAATACTATCAGGGAAAGTTCAGCGAAGCCACTTGGATGAAAAAAACCCGTGTCCGCTTCTAAAAATCTTTCAGGTACGGACCATGTTTTTCGGACTACTTCTGGAAGATTTTGGCATCGCAGGATATATATTTGATCTGCTTGAGAGGAATCACAAAAATTTCCTCGGAGGTGGTCACCTCGAACAGTTCCAAGTCATCACTAAAGCCATGCTTTTGGGTCGTATCGAGAATCAGTTCCTGATTATCCACGAAAACAATTTTGAGCTGATACTGCATTACCATCCCCTTTCTATTATTAAAATCACTGCTTAAATATCCACCGCAAAAATTTACTCATCTCCTAGTTGGGATGGGCAACCGCCTCAAACTTTTTCGAAAGAGGATTCCGCAGATAGTCTTCAACATAATTTTTCAAAAACCCTTTTTCATACAGCTTTTTATTTGAAAGATCGGAGTTCACCTTGTTGAGCACTTTAAACCGCACCCGATGGAAACGCTCTTTAAACTCATCAAACGAAACTCCCGATATGTCCCGCTCATCATTGGAAGATTTCTCCATAATCACGCGGGGAAGATGCACAACCCTCTGGTGGCTTAACCTCTTGGCGACATCGCTGAAAGTGAGCAAGGTCGTGCAGTCCGAGTCCCCTCCCAAAGTCTCATTCGGCACATAAAGGAAACGCGCACGGCCCCGGCGAAACATATGCAGGACCCGGTAAACATTGCCTGCCATCACAACCCAATCCTTTTTTTCCAATTCGCAGGCATCGAAGGTTTTAATGATTTTATTTCGGTTCAGAAAAGACGTGATGTCCGATTCGGTATGAATCATCTGGACATTGGTCAGGTTCATGTCATAAATCTTTTGCGACTCAATGGGGAGGAACCGCTTGCCCTGCCGCATCAAAGCCGTGGTTTTCTCATCAATATATTTTAAAGGAGTCAGGCACCCCATCCACAACAGGCATTTTTTGTTAATCCGGGCAATGGTTTTCGCGTCTTCTGACATCGTGCCGGGACCCAGTGAATAAAAATTGGCCGAAGTCACCGCCGGGCCATCCAACACCTCCAGAACCTGCTTGACTGAAGGTCCTTTCGGCATCAATTGCTTGCGATAAGACCCCAAGGTGATCACCGAAAGTTCAAAGTTGATGCGACCGGGATACTTTCTCACCAGATGGTTGATCCTTTTCGGGTCAAAATAACCCACCGAGAACATGACGATATTTTTATCTGTCTTTTCCAGGAACTCCTCAATCCAGTCCATCGCCTTGGGGTGCAGAGCAAGGTCTGTCCATTCCATATATTCGTTGCCTCCCAAAACCCACGACTCTGTTGCCCGGGTCGGAAAAGCCTGTATTTCATTTAAAATAAAATTCCAATCTTCTTGCGTAGTGAGAGGCATATCAAAAGTTTGGCGGTAGCTGATATCCATTTCATAACAAAACGTGCATTTTACCGGACAAGTCTTTCCCAGGCTTATAGGAATTTTGTGGTCCTTAATCTCTTTGAGCATTACTTGTTGAAGAAGTTCCCGGTTCTGTACACTCATTGCCAATCCTTAAATGCGCTTACTAATGACTCATCCACCGGCACCTCCTGACTCTGCCCCGGCTCCAGACTCTGGATAAGTTTGTTAAGATGGACTGCCGCGCACCCCATATAGGCAATACTTTCCTGCTGAAGTTTATAGGTACCCGACTTCAGCTTTGCCCCCAGTTCCTCAACATGCTTTGAGTCAAAAGGATGGGTCATCGCGGATTTTTTGAATTCCTCAATCGCTTCCTTAAAACTTTTCTTTTCATGCAAAGTGACGCCGTTTTTCAGGCTTTCCTGGGCAATTCGAACTTCTTCCACCGTTATAAGATTATCTTCCACCATGGACTCCTTGATTCTTGAACAAAAAGAAAAAGATGGCGTTTGAAATGAGGGACCTATGATCCCGTACATCAAACTTCCACCTTTCAGGACCGCACAAAGAAACGGGCTGGCCGCAACCTCGATCACTTTTGAAATTTAGCCTATTGTAGCACTGATTTTACAGGGCCTGTCAAGCGATTACCCCAGGTACCTGTAAATTAAAGAAAGGAGAACGTTGCAGGGGAAAACTTTGAAGGAAGGGATTGCAACACAAGAACAAAAAAGGCAGGGAACCCAAACATTCCCCGCCAAAAAACCACTAGGCGTGGGGCCAGCAAGCACGTGATATTCAACCTAAATTTTCGTGCCCCGTAAGGGGTAATCTCTTGATCGAGCAAGCAAAGAGTCAACACGGCTTAAGCAAGCCCTTGCCCAGACCCCGTTGGGCATGAAGGTAATGATGGGGATATCACAGCCTCCCCTGCCAAGGGGCGCGAGAAAGAGTTATTGCTATCTGCAAAATTCCACAGTAACTCAGCATCGTGATGTCCCGAACCCCGTCTCCGTTTCCGGTGAGGGTCTGTCTTTCGGGATTACTGGCGATGTGGTTAATGCGTCAGATTATTTTGCTGGTGGTTGAGGACTATGTTCCTCATCACAATGGCCTTCGGGGCATCCTCCTCCCATGCCGTAACACCCGGCGGTCATGGTGGCCAGAAACAACAATAGAACTATGCCAGCGAATCTTTTCATCCTAATTCTCTCCTTTTTAAGTACAGAAGGTTCAGCCCTATTGGGTTGGGGTCCAAGGTTTTTTTTGGACTATGACTTTTATCAACATTTATACAATATTTCAATCATTTTCTGACATTTTGACCTACAATAGAAACAGTTTGTTTATATATCCTAAACCTTTAACACCAAGGTGTTACCCTGGTTCCTCCTTCAGACATTGAAATTTCAGCCCTTGAGAGCAAACTCACCACAGCGAGAATCGGTCGTCCCCTACGGATTCTCTCTGAAATCGACTCGACAAATGAGGAAATCCGGCGCAACCTGACCCTCCCCGAGGGAGCGGTCGTCATTGCCAACCAGCAATTCCTTGGACGGGGTCGGCAGGGGCGTTCGTGGCACTCCGAACCTGAGACCGGACTCTACCTCTCCACACTTTTAAAGCCCAATCTGCCACCGGAAAACCTGGCCCTCATCACCTTAATGGCCGGGGTAGCAACCGTGTCCGCCATCCAGCAACAGGCAAAGCTCAAATGGCCGAACGATATCCTGCTAAATGGTAAAAAACTCGCGGGGATTTTATGTGAACACATCCCCGGCGACGCCCCTGTCGTCATCGTGGGAATCGGGATAAACCTCAATCAAAGCCGCTTTCCCGAAGATATTCAGGGCATCGCCACGTCGCTGAAGCTGGAAACCGGAAAAGATATCAACCGCGCCGATCTTGTCCTCAACCTTCTTGAAAATCTGGATCGCGAATATAAAGCGTTCCTCCAAGGCAAAAATGAAAACCTGATCCGCAAATGGACTGAGCAGTCCGACATGTTCGGCAAAACCGTGACCGTCTTTCAAAAAGGAAACACTCTGGTCGGAAAAGCACTGGGACTCAACCCAGAAGGCAAGCTGATCTTTCAAACTCCAGACGGAGAACAACATACTCTCGATTCTGGCGAGCTACTACCGTAGGGGCAAGTAATGGAATTCCCTTTCACTGCAAAAGGTGAATCAGGTTGCCGGCGGCGTAAGTGCGGACGACTTGCAAAGAATCCTGCAACAGTTCCACCAGGATCGGAAAGGCCTCCGGTCCACCCATCATCCCCACGGCCCGAACCGCCGCCGTGCGCACCCGCGAGTGCTCATCGTCCATAGCAAGCTTCAACAAGCGAACCCGGTTGGGGATCTTCGATTCCCCCAAAACCCGCGTGGTGGAACTACGCACACTATAATCGGAGTGCTTTAACAGTTCTTCAAATACAATCTGGCAGGAGTTCGATCCCATTCGGTTCAGAGCCAGCGCCGCCGACAGTTTCACCATTCCATCCTTGTCGGCACATAAGGGAATCAAATCCGGCTCTGCCTCCCGAAGATTGCCCATCGCCAACGCCGCTGCTTGGCGCACAGAGGCATTATCGCGCTTAATCAATTCTCTGAGTTTCGGCAACATATCCATAGTGGCTTTTCCCTCGACCGCTTTCAGACTATAGAACACCATTTCCGGTTCGGCATGATCGAACAACTTCGCCAGATGCGGCAGAACTGCCTCGGTGCCGATCTTGCCAAGATAACCAATGGCCTGATACCTCATGTCGGGAATAGGATGAGTGAGCGGGTCCAGCACATCTGCAAGATATTTTGCTTCGCCGTGTTTCACCAGTCCGGAAGAAGCCGCCATGCGTACCGGCACATCGTAGGATTTTAAAAATACCCGCACTTCTTCGACCGTTTCCGACCCACCTTCATCGCCCAGTATCTCAACTGCCGCACTGCGAACCCAGATGTCGGTGTCTCCCGTCATCCTGCGCGCCGCCTTCAAAGCATCGGTCCGTGAAACCTTCTGCAATCCCTGCAGGGCAAACAAGCGGACCGTGGGATAAACATCTTCCGTAGCCTTGTTGAGCAGAGGGATCAGTTGGACATCCTGAGACTCCCCCGCCGCCCACGCCGCTGCGGCCCGCAAAAACGCTCGTTCATTTTGATAAGTCTGCTGTAAAACAGCCAGACTGGTCTCGCGAATTTTTTTGAGAACGGTTTCAGGCCTCGACTCGGCAAACCCTGTCTGCGGAACAACCAGCAACACAAACAGAAAACCCATTATTCGTTGCGTCATTTTAGAGATCCCTCCACCAGACCCAAATATCTCGCCACAAGGTTCCGATAATGTTTTTCATCCTGATTTTTTCCCCGCTTGCCATAGCCATTGGCAAGAATGCCACATTTTTCAATAAGCATCGCCACCACCCCATCCCTTTGCTTCTCATCCAGTCCGTTCGCTTTCAACAATTTCTCCAGCGCGTGAACCCGCCAGCGGTCCATGCCCCAGTATTTGCGCGACAACTGGTCTTCATGCCCTCCCCGCTTGACGATCAACTTCTTCTCGATGAAATGAAAGGGATACCGTTTAGCGATGCGCAACCACAAATCATAATCCTCACAGACCGGCATCGACTCATCGAATCCGCCAATCTCGTTCAACAGTTCTGCGCGCAGTAGCACCGAAGACGGACTGACAATACAAAGCGGCAGGCAATGTCGAAAAATATCGCCGGAATATTTGCGGTGCTTGTCCATCGGGTTCACCCGCACGCCGTTACGAATCCATATTTCATCGGTATAAACCGCATGCTGGCCCGGGTGATCCTCTATCCACTTCATCTGAGTGGTAAGTTTATCCTTTTCCCACAAATCATCCGAGTCGAGAAACGCAATCCATTCCCCACGCGCCTTGGTCATGCCCCGGTTGCGTGCGAATGAAACGCCCTTGTTTTCCTCCAGACGAATCCGTTGAACCGCCGGGAACTGGCGCACCACTTCTGAGGTGTTGTCGGTAGACCCGTCATCCACCACGATCAACTCGAAATTAGTGAAGCTTTGCTCCAGCACCGATCGAATCGACTCGGCCAGGCAATAGCCACGGTTAAAAGTCGGAATGATGACCGAGACCTTACTCATTGTTTTTTTTATCCCTTCCTGATCATAAAATGGTGCCCTGCCTACAGAGCCCGGCAAAACTCAGGTCTCTATTTATCCTCCGAACGTAAAACAGCCCTAAGCTCAATGGGGTACGCAAATGCAAGCATATCACAATCGAAGCCCTGCCATAATTGCCTTGACAAACCCGCTAAATTACCATAAAATTAGGGGATTTCCAAGGAATAACGGATTAAAAAACAGCCTACTAGCGAGGCTTTTCCAGAATAAGAAGAATTAAGAGTAAGCCGCGGCTTGGTATGTAGGTTCGATATGGAATTCAGGGACGTCACACAGGATTTAAAAAGCGACCTCGCCAGGGTCGAAAAGGCCATCAATCAGAACTATAAATCAGATGTGCCCTTGATTCCTGGAATCAGCGCCTATCTGATGAGTTGTGGTGGCAAGCGCATCCGCCCCATACTCACTCTTCTGGGCGCCAAACTCTGTGGGCGCGAAATTGATGATACGGTCGTTAAACATGGCTGTGTCGTCGAATATATCCATGCCGCAACCCTGCTCCACGATGATGTAGTCGATGAAACCACGGTTAGGCGCGGTAAAGAAACCGTCAACGCCAAATGGGGAAGCGATGCCAGCATTCTGGTCGGCGATTTCCTCATTTCGCGGGCTATCCTGATTCTGGCCGAAGACTGCGAACGCAAAATCATCCAAGCCGTCACCGAGGCCACCAAAGTTCTCGTCGAAGGGGGCATTCACGAATACACCGAAGTCCGCAATATCAAAGTCACCGAAAAACATATCCTTGATATCATTCACCGCAAAACTGCGTCCATGATTTCCGTCAGCGTGAGACTCGGTGGACTGCTGGCAAACGCAACCGAACAACAGGAAACGGCGATCATTTCCTTTGGCGATGATTTCGGCATGGCGTTCCAGTTGATGGATGACGCGCTCGACTACGATGCCGATGAAGCCCTGCTCGGAAAACCACCGGGGACCGATTTTAAAGAAGGCCACGTCACCCTGCCCCTGCACCATCTCTATAACAAGGCAGACCGGTCACTGAAAAAAGAAATCGAAGCCTTCATCAAAAACGAAAACATCACGCCAAAAGATTTAGAGTATGTCGTGGAACAAATGCGCAAACATAAATCCATCGACTACACCCTGAACCTTGCCCGCTTCCACATCGACCGGGCCAAATCACATCTCAGAAAAGCTGACTTCCCGGCACCGCAATACATCGAACACTTCGATGCCGTGGCTGACTACATCTACAGTCGGCATGTGGGAAGCACAACAGTTACACAGTAAGCTATCTCTGCATCAGCATCTGATATAATGTAAGGAAGTAACCGTTTCTTCGCGGAGAAGCCTATGTCTTCCCATCCTCTGGTCGACCTTGCCATCCAATCGGTCAAACACCATTTAGAAAACGGCCAACCCCTGCCCTGCCCCAATCCCCTCCCCGAAAACATGCAGAAACAGGCTGGAGCCTTTGTCTCTATTAAGAAGAACGGACTCTTAAGAGGTTGCATCGGCACCATTCAACCGAAATACGCCAACCTTGCCGAAGAAGTGATTCGAAACGCTATCAAAGCAGCTAACGAAGACCCCAGGTTCCCACCCATAGAAAAAAAGGAACTAGAACAACTCACCTTCTGGGTAGATGTCCTGGCCCCACCGGAAAAAATCGATGACCTTACATCGTTAGACGTAAAACGCTACGGCCTGATCGTGCGCAGTGAAGAAAAACGCGGGCTGCTCCTTCCCGATCTGGAAAACATCAAAACACCGGACCAGCAACTGAAAGTCTGCCTGAAAAAAGGCGGGATAAAAAACACCGACAACTACAAACTCTACCGCTTCGAAGTCAAAAGATTCCACCAGCGTGACGCTGGACTCAATGAGCAATAGCTCACCCTGGTGAACAAAAAGTTTTTCCGGCACAACCAAGCCTTATGTCAACGCCTGGATGAGTATGAAAATCAGTGAGAAGGATTGGAATAATCTTACCACCCACCTTAATGCAACGCTTGACCATTTTCAGGCGGCAGAACAAGAGAAATCCGAGGTGTGCGGATTTGTTGCAAGCTTAAAAGGAGATATTATCGAAAAATAATGCATTTGTTTTGTCACTCTGGCCTTGAAGATTTAGGAAAAGGGAACATATTTAATGTATAATATTGGCAATAAAAATTATTTTTTATTAAAACAATCGGGGTTTTTACCCATGAAACTCCTTAAGTTTATTCTAATCATTCAGTTCATTATGGTTGCGCCCTTGCTGCCGGGTTCTGCCAAGGCCGACAACGTACAAGCTTGCTACGACTACTTTCGTCCTCTTGAAAATTTGGCTCTGGAGATCAAAGGCCGTGGAGGAACCTGGGAATTATTTGAAAAACGGGCACTTTTCAGAGATCACGCCGTCGTCGGGCTTCATGCTGATTCAAAAATAACCGCCCTCATATTCACCATAGACTATCTATGCGAAAGCCAGGAAGGTATCCCGTTTAACGATGTAGCGGTTCAGGTTGTTCCCACATTGGCAGAAAAGGGACTGGAAGGTTTTATTGAATATTATTTAGTTCTTGCGCATGAGCTTAATGAAATTAAAGGCTGGGCAAAATATGCTGAATGGTATAATGCCAACCACAAACGCAAACTGGATCCTAAACAGACAAAAGCTACCATAGATAATGCTCGGCTATTTTTTGAGCGCTATAGAGCACTGGCCGTTAAAATGAAAACGACAAACGATATCGAAGGCATTGTTAAAGATGGCAAGGCCCTCATTGATGATATTGTGAAGTTCAACACCGTGGACCCCCTTTTAAAACAAGCCAACTTTGAAAACTCAAAGATCCCCCAAGTCTCCAACCTGCTTAATATTGCCGATGAAATGTGAATAACCTACGGCTTGTCACAAACGATCTTGGATTTTATCTGTTTTTAAACAACCGAGACCTCGAATATCTTTCACAATAAAACCTGGATATGCATCTGAAATGGTTTAGCTTAGCAAAAGCTGCCAACAAAAACCCTGCCTTACATACTCTATGCAGCGTGTCGGTCTTTCCCACTTAAAGCTATTTTCGATTGTCCTGACTTTTCTAACGGGTTTCACCGCCCTGATTTTTCAAAATACCTGGCACCGTTACCTCAACTACTTGTTAGGATCGCAATCTCAAGCCACCGCCATGATTCTGGCAGTTTTGGGGGGGGGGGGGTTCATTCAAGGGGTCAGGGGTTCGATCCCCCTCAGCTCCACCATGTATATAATAAGGGGTTAACTCGAACGGGTTGACCCCTTTTTTAGTGGATTGTATGGGTATTGTATCGTTGGGGTTTGATTGCGGATCCAAAATGAAAATTCTAACTTACAAATTGGTACAAATTATGGAAGCAGGTCAGTATTTAAACGCCCCTTTTTAGAATAAGTTTTCAATAATTCCTTCTTTAAATTTCCCTGTAAAGTGAAACCAAATTTCCACAATAACTAGGGTTGAAATTTAACGTTAATTCAAAAAACCAAAATAATTTTTACCTATTCAAAGTTCTTTTAATGGAACACCACATGGCAAAGTACCAGAGACCCCAAAAGCAGCCCTCCGAACCAACCAACTTTTTTTGTAGACACGTCAAGCAATTTCCCCCAGCCTTTGGGCGAACCATTTTTCACAATAGTTGGAATGATTACAACCAAGATGACCGAAATTATTATAAGGGTAGAACGATTGAGGTAGTTCATGTCAGGTGCCAGCCACTTTAATAATATAGTTAAACCAACACTTCCAATGAGCGTATAAAATACTAGCTTTTTAGATGCGCTGGTTAGAAAAACAGCACAAACAATAAGAAATACGAATCCATTTTTTATGTAGTAGGAAGCTTCGTTAAACCAGTGAGTGAGGGCAAAATCTGGGTCCTCAAATTTTACGTAGGTAACTACATAGGCAAAGAATAAACCAGTACACAAAGCTCCTAAAATTCCTTTTCTACCCATAGAAACCATTTCACTATCTGTTGCTTCGGGTTTAATATATTTTTTATATATATCTACTGACCACAGGGTTGAAACCGAATGGAAAATGGAGTCCACACTGCTCATTAGCGAAGCAAACAAACCGCAAAGAATGATTCCTTTTAACCCATTGGGTATAAGTTCAATAATCAAAGTTGGGTAGGCAAGATCCGGATCAGAAAGCGGGTGATTTGAAAGGATTCCCACTAGTGCTATCCCAGGAATAATAATAATAAAGGCCATCAAGTACTTTAAGAATCCGCCAACAATTAATCCTACCTGGGCGTGGTAGAGATTTTTGGCTGCCAGTGTCCGCTGTAAAATAATCTGGTTGCAACCCCAATAATTGAGATTTAAGAGCATCATTCCAAAGAGAGCAGGCCAGGGAAGTTTGGGGTGATCCGAAGGCATATGCAAGTGCATCAAGTTTGGAGTTTTTTCGTAAAGCATAGTCCACCCACCCAGTTCCTTCATGGTTACAGTAACAAGTATCATCCCCCCTATGACCATTAAGGCAAATTGAGCAATGTCTGTTCTTACTACCGCGCCCATTCCACCTAAATAGGTATACGTTGCTGAGAAAATTCCCAATAGTATAGTCAAAATAAAAATGCGGGTCATGGGGTCATGATGAATAAATCGAATGTTTTCTGCAAAAATGGCATTGATGGCATAAGCCCCCCAAAAGAGCGTCGAGCCAAGATAAAGAAAGCCGTATAGCAAGATCATCAAAATGGAATAGGTGAAAGCCACCTTCGATCCGAGTCTCTGTTCAAAAAATTGGCTAATAGTGGTTACGTTAGCCGCGAGATAAAGTGGGATAAAAACAAATGCAGCAATTAAAATACCGAGAATAGCGTTAATTTCAAAATTTGCCTGCACCAATCCATATAAATAGGCTGAGCCAGCCATTCCAATAAAATGACCAGCATGGATGTTTGTGGATATGGTCGAAAATGCAACGGCGGGCCAACGAAGGGTGTTCGATTTTAAAAAATATTCATGCGCCGTGGTCTTTTTGTCGTCTCTCTTTACAATCCCTAAAGTAAAGACAACGATAAAATAGGTCGAGATTATAACAATATCCAAAACCATAAGAATAATTGACAGAACCAAAAGCAATCTGTCCTAAACTGGGGTCACATTGTAGTCAAGTCACCGGAATTATCCGAAACCACCGGACTCATCGGAAGTGTCGGAATTGGGGGCCTGTGCGTATTGGGGCGGAGCCCTTTTTTAGTGGTTGGAGAGGATTGAAAGATTGACCTGGGGACCGGCTGTAAACGCAAATCGTGACTACCGCAGTTTACTACCGCACATTGACCTGAGAGGACGGATCGCTGTACGATCAAATCTTAGTTACTACACGGTTCTGCCGCACATCATTTAACTTTCCCTCGCTTGGTGATTTTCCCTGAGGGAACTGACATATCCAGACTCAAATCTCTGGCTGTCTTGACCATGAACAAATCAAGGAGACTCTGGGCGGCATTAACATTTTGTCCTTTTTGCCCCCCGGACATTACAACATTCGGAACCCATTGTCCCTTGTAATCTTTCATAGCTTGGGCGTAGTAACTATTTACCTCCTTCCAAGCCTCTAGTTTTTGAGCCAAAGCGCCGTCGGCGTTCATGACAAGTTTTTTCCTCTCAGACTCGCCCTGCCCCAAAAGAATCTGCCTTTCTTTCTCCTCCTTGGCCGCCATTTTCATCAATTTTGCCACCGCAAGCTCTTTTGCTGCATGCAGTTCAGCCACCTCTTTCTGTTGCTGGGCTTCTACAATGGCCTTGACCTTCTCCTGCTCTTTTTCATATTTGGATTGCATGACATCGGCCTTACCCTTCATCTCAATGGTCTTGGCATCCTGCTCTGCCTTTTTGGCATTGGCTCGAGCCGTTTCAACCTCCATGATGGCTTTTCGTTGGGCCTCAATTTGACTTTCAACCACTTGAGGATATTTGATGGCGGTAATTCTAAAGGCATCGAAAGAAATGCCAGTACCCTCCATAGGGTTCCCCTCCCGCAGGAGATTCCCATTTTCATCACGCAGGATCTCTTTAAAGTGTTTCGTTGTTTTCTTACCTGTCATCGGATCAATGATTTGCTTATCATTGGTGACGGTTTTATACACCCCATTGAGCAATCGGTCGAAAGCCATGGAATCAAAATCTGCCCTCTTTTCGTCGAAAGATTCCTTGGCAGACATGAGGTTTCCCGTCAAGCGCAAAACTCGTCCCAAATGTGGATAAGCCAACTGCTCCATAACAGAATTTATGGAACGGAATCCATGTTTAGTGATGAGATCCAAGGCCTTCTCCTCAGATTTAGGCATATACACACGCACCGTCCCAAGCACTGTAGACTGGGAACCATAGTTAAAACGTGTGGGAATGACATGATCTCTGGTAAAATCAAAGGTTGTTGATACTGGCCAGGTCTGCACATCTCCAAAACATTGACACCACATTCCAGGGTCCATTTTGACCGTTAAGGTTCCCGTTATGGGAAACTGCCGGATCTGAGTAGGTACCCTTCTCAACAGTTTCAAAAGCATTCATCCCTAGTAAGATCACGACAACCAAAATAACAATGGAAATTACCTTATTAGGGGACATGAATTTAGGGATTAATTCGTTAGGCATTTATGGCCTCCAAAGTTAAAAGATGTGCATTCCAACATCAACTTGGACGACGACAATGGCCAAGTGAAGCCTTTATTCGAGTTGTAAATTTGGCGTGGATTATAACAGAATTGGGCGATTTAGCATAGTAAACGTGTTCCAGGCTAGACCCACCATTGTCTGGTTTCTCCCCCGCAACCCCGGCCTATTGAGAGGGCTTCCAGCTCATTGCCTCGCACCGGAAGGCAGGTAGCCGAATTGAAAAGAGGATAATTTAATTAAAGTCCCAAGCAGTATTGAGTTAATAAGCCATGAAGGTAGAGTAGTAATCAACATATTCTCCTAATTAAGGGGAATCGTAGGGTTGGAGGTTCAAATCTTCTCGCCCCGACTAGTAAAAACAAGGACGTAACAGTTTTCGTTAGGTCCTTTTGTTGTGGGATGTAGTCAAAATGTAGTCAAATCACCGGATATATAGGGAGCCACCGGACTCACCGGAAAAGAAATTCAACCTAGGTTGAATTCTGGAAGATTTTAAGTCACTGACTTTCAAAAAAAGCGCATTTAAATGATTATTTGGAAACTGCCCTTGGGTATATCACACCGGCGTGATAGGCCGGAGTTAATTTAATTAACCTCTACAACGGGGCTTCCACAAACTATTGACTGAATGAGAGTTGCTAGAATCCTGACAGATTTGTTCAGCTCTTTTTTTATGCCTTTGGTTGTGGGCAAATTGTGGGCAATTGATACTTCATCGCCACTAATAGGACAAAGGCCGGGAAGGTTGAAAGTGATTACATCGTCATCCTAGTTACTGATGTAAATAACTCCCTCATAGTCGCCAAAGGTTTGGCAAGGGACTAAGGGGCAGCAATAGAAAAAGAGAATTAGGAAAACGAATTTCTTCATGGACCACCTCAAGAGTCTGGGGATGCAATCACTCTTTTTCAGGTTGGCGATGTTTTTCAATTGTTTGGTATAATACGCTCCAATTCACCGAATATTTTTAGAGTAGTGGAATTTATGGTCGAACATAATTTAAGGAAATGGCAGCACATTTTAGATGGCCAAGGCAAAACATTTTCCATCAATGGCCAGCAGGTAGCGGTGTTCAATATTGACGGTGAAATTTTTGCTTTTGATGATGAATGCCCACACTTGGCAGGTTCTTTGGGCAGTGGTAAATTGGAAGGTAAACTAGTGACCTGCCCGAACCACGGTTGGCAATTTGATGTCACCGACGGAAAATGTGTTACCTTGGATCGATGTGATGATGGATGCGTGATTGACACTTATCCGGTAAAGATAGAAAACGACGAGATAATTTTAAGTTTGTCCTCATAAGCAATTTTATTTCCCCCAGCCCTCTCTCCTTCTCAGAAATGGAATATATCCCGTCATCCGAATGTGGACCCTTTGAGGTAAAAAGCTAAGAGGTACTTTCTGCTAAACTTTCCTTCTCCACGGGTACTTGCCCGTTGCCGCTCTGGCGAAGAGTAGCCCCAAGGGGAGTCGAACCCCTGTTTCCGGCGTGAGAGGCCAGCGTCCTAACCACTAGACGATGGGGCCATATAAAATGGTGGGTGGTTATCTTAACTCAAATGGGGAAATTTAGAACCCGTCTTTTTTCATGATCGGTGGACCGTACCGGTTTTTCTTTTTCTCTTTGCGGACCGCTTCTTCCGCATCCAGGTCGCGTTTGTTCACTCCAAAAATAAGAAACGTCATCAAGGGGTAAGCCGGGAGGGACAGCACCCCCCAAGTGAGCATGAACTTGTTCCCCGCAGAAATCATGCCTCCATCGCTCCCCTCATTCCCACTTGTGCCAAAAGCCAAAAACAGCATCAGACCCAGGAGCATTCCCATTAATGAAGAGATTGAGGTTTTATGCGCCACCTCATTCATATATAGTGTCGGCAAAAGCGGGAAATCACTGACATAAGCGCCGATGAGTCCCAAAGTAAACATAATAAACATTGCCGCCATTAAAAATTCGTTAGTGATGGCAATGGTAGCCACCAACTGGTAAACGGGAGCCCAAAGCGCGACAATAAATGGATTACGGTAAATATTCATATTTCCTCAAAGCGGAGAATTTCCGCCGGACATTGCCTCCACGGCTAGTGGCCAAAGGGTGGCTCGGGTACAAGGATTCGAACCTCGACATTCAGAACCAGAATCTGACGTCCTACCGTTAGACGATACCCGACCACTAATTTCTTGGAAAACTTGATTTATAATAGTTTTAGATGCGAAAACTGTCAAGCAGAGAACCTCTGCCCACTAGGCGTGGGGGCCAGCTAGTCAAAGCCCGTCTTTGCGAGGAGCCAACTGCGACGAAGCAATCCAGAATACCTTTGCAGAGCATGAAGGCTAATGAGCACGGCACTGGATCGCCGCGCTCCTTTCAGTCTCTCGCGATGACGAAAGTGTGGTTTTTAATATTCAGGCGGGTAGGGCCACCGGTGAGCCGCCAGAGGCAATAGCCCATAAAGCCGAGAGGACACTTATCCGCATGTGATATCGCTACACTTGCTTCATGCCCCAAAGGGGTAAAATAAAGACATCGCAAGTTACCAGCGGAGGTACTCCGCTAGTGAAAGGAACCTCTTTATATGCGCGTAATTTCGGGCACCGCCCGGGGAACCCGTCTGGCCAGCCTGGGCTCTGCCGACATCCGCCCTACCCTCGATCGGGTCAAGGAATCGTTTTTCAATCAGGTCGGCCCCGGCCTCGAAGGGGTGGCCTTCCTCGATTTGTTCGCCGGTAGTGGAAGCATGGGCATTGAGGCGCTTAGTCGGGACGCAGAAACGGTAGTGTTTGTCGAACCCAACCCTGAGGCCCAGTGCATCATCATGCAAAATCTGGAAAAATGCAAAATGACCGGTGACACCCCACGCTGGGTTTTATTGCAATCCCCTGCCCACACTGAATTGCAAACACTTGAGCAGCGGAAGCTGGCCTTCGACCTCGTTTATGTAGACCCGCCTTTCGCCGACGACTTGTATGAACCGACCTTGCTGGAGCTATCGCCATCGGGAATACTGCGCCAGGATGCTATGGTCGTGGTGGAACATTTCCATAAAACCGTTTTGCAGAAAAACTATGGTAAACTTGAATTTTATAAAGATCGGCGATTGGGCGATTCCTGCCTTTCTTTTTTTCGATTTAAAGACTCCCTTTAAACTATGATGGATACACAAAAAATTGTTATTGCTATGAGCGGTGGGGTAGACAGCTCCGTGGCTGCCGCGATCATGAAGGAACGCGGATACGAGGCGATTGGGGTTTCTCTGCAGTTGTGGAACTATTCCAATTCGGATAACCGGTTCGGCACCTGTTGTTCTCTCGATGATATGGCCGATGCCCGACGGGTGGCAGAGCGGGTCGGCATTCCTTTTTACATCCTCAACATGGAAAAAAAGTTTAAGGAAGAGGTGGTGGACTATTTCATCTCGGAGTACATGCAGGCGAGGACACCGATTCCCTGCACACTGTGCAACCAGAAACTGAAATTTGAAGAGTTGATCCACAAGGCTGAGTCGTTTGGAATTCGGCGCGTTGCTACCGGACATTACGCCTCCATCGTCAAGCATTTTTCCGGGAACCTAATGGTACGCCGGGGCCGGGACCGGTTTAAAGACCAGAGTTATTTTCTGTTCAACTTGTCGCAGGAACAACTGGCGCGGCTGGAGTTTCCGCTCGGTGACATGGATAAAAAAGAAGTGCGCGAACGCGCCCGGCAACTAGGATTGAACGTGGCCGAAAAAGCCGAGTCGCATGAAATCTGTTTCATTCCTGATAACGACTACCCCCGGTTCATCGCCAAACAGTTAAACGGCCAAGCCCTGCAGGAGGGAGAGATCGTCAACTCCGCAGGCAAAGTTCTGGGCAAGCATCCGGGTTACCCGGCGTTCACCATCGGGCAGAGAAAAGGGCTTAACCTTGGCGGCCTCAAGGAACCCCATTTTGTGACGCATATTGACCCGGTGCAAAACCGCATTACCGTTGGCCCCAAGCACGAACTGGCCCAACCCGACTGCACGGTGAACCAGGTAAAATGGAGCCTGGAATTTTCCGGTCCATTGCGCGCCGATGTGCAGGTCCGTTACCGACACCAGGGGGTCCCCGCAACCGTGACACCGCTTGACGGCTTGCGGGCAAAGATCGAGTTTGACGAGCCGCAGATTTCCATCGCGCCCGGCCAGTCCGCCGTATTTTATCAGGATGACTGCGTAGTCGGCGGTGGGTGGCTGGAGTGAGCGAAGCGGTTCAAGTGGCGGTTGAAGCCGCTTTAGCCGCCGGAAAAATCCTGCGCGAACGAAAGGACTCCATCGGGAAAATATCTTACAAAGAATTTTATGATCCCGTCACAGAAGTCGATCTCCTCTGCGAGCAGACGATTATCTCCCGCATCAAAAAAACCTTTCCCGAACACGATATTCTGGCCGAAGAGTCCGGTAGCACCCAAGGCAACTCGTCAACAAGCAAATGGATCATTGACCCACTCGATGGCACTTTGAACTATTCCCACGGTTATCCCTGTTATTGCGTTTCGATCGGATTGGAACACGAAGGCCAGTTGGAAGTCGGTGTGGTGTACAACCCCTGCCTGGACGAGTTGTTCGTTGCCGAACGAGGCAAAGAGGCCAGCCTCAATAACAAGCCCATCAAGGTTTCCACCATCCCAACATTAAAAGAAAGTCTGCTCGTTACAGGTTTTCATCCCAAAGTGGTCAATTCTCTGGATGACAACTTAAACCATTTTTGCCGGTTCATGAAATTGTGTCAGGCGGTGCGCCGTCCCGGCTCCGCCGCCATGGACATGGTATATACAGCGATGGGCCGGTTCGAAGGGTTCTGGGAGATCAAACTCAGTCCCTGGGATGTCGCGGGGGGCGCGTTGATCGTGACAGAAGCCGGGGGCACCTTGTCGAAGTTTGATGGAAGCCCGACAACGATTTACGATGAGGAAATCCTGGTCAGCAACGGCCTCATCCATCAGGAGATGGTCGACGTTCTCCGCCAGTAGGCGTGGAGCTGTGATATCCCTTCATTAGCTTTCGCCCTTTCTACCCCGGCGGGGCATGGAGGCTAGAGGGCCTGCCTTTATCATGAAAATTTTATTTCTACTAATCCTAATTACTATCGGAGGATGCCAGACCGTCCCGGAAAAGGACTGCGTTGGTTGCGCCCATGACCTCTATCTATGGAAAACGGCGGTGGACACCGTTGCCAAGGCCAACTTCCCCAACGAGGAATTTAACGCCGTGGTGCATTACACAGATTTTTCCAATGCCTGGGTGACCACGGGAAACGATGTCCATATCACCGATGATCTTCTGTTTCAATTAACGCCAGAGCAGAGAGTGGCCGTGGCGGCACACGAAATCGGCCATTTAAAAGCAGGCCATTATTATTCCAGCATGGGAGTTTCGATTCTTACATCCATCGCCTTTTCGGTGGCCAATGTGTTTGTGCCGGGGGTGGGCTATGCCGAGTATCTGGTGAAACCGGTTGTCGTTGGCGGGTTCTCCCGCCCACAGGAACTGGAGGCCGATGTACCGCCTCACCATTTGATTGAAGTGTTTCAGGTTTTCCGTAAGGTGTCTGGAGGCAAGTCCGATGAGGCCAGCTATTTTTCCACCCATCCGACCACGAGCGAACGCATCAAGCAGATAGAAAGTTTTTACAAAGTATCTGAACCTCAGGTGGAGGAAAACTAATCTTTTTCAGCGGCGTCCGGTTTCACCAAATAGGTGTATCCGCTCAGCCCCGCCTTATAGAGATCGAGAAAATCATCGGCTTCTTGTTGCGTGACCACGCCCCGTTGCACACACCCGATCAGGAAACCATCTATGCGCCCTGCAAGTTCATCGGCGCTGAACTGCACATAGTCTAGAACATCCGTCACATCTTCCCCTTCAATGATCTGCTCGTAGTTCACCGATCCGTCTTCTTTAATTGAAACGTGAACCGTATTGGTATCGCCAAACAGGTTGTGCAGGTCTCCCAAAATTTCCTGGTACGCTCCAGTGAGAAAAATGCAAAGGGAATAGCTTTCTTCGGGTTTGAGGGAATGCACTCTCATGGTGTTTTCGGTTCCACGGTGGTTGCCGATGAAATTGTCTATCCTTCCATCTGAATCGCAGGTGAGGTCTTCCAGCGTTGCGTCGCGGTTGGGTTCTTCATTCAGGCGGTGCAGGGGCACAACCGGAAACACCTGGTCAATCGCCCATGAGTCGGGCACCGATTGGAACACAGAAAAATTGCAGAAATATTTGTCTGCCAGCTTGGTTTTAAGAGAGCGGATATCATCTGGCAGGAATTTCAGCCGGGAACCCAGTTTTTCAATTTTCCGGCAAATCCCCCAGTAAATACGTTCGGCCACAGCTCGGTCGGCTAGGGAAATCAAGCCGAGTAGAAACTTATTCTGCACCTCCTCTTTCAGGTGCACGGCATCATGCCACGACTCGATAAGGTTTTTGTTGGAGGTGGAGTCGAGCACATCAAAAATTTCTTTCACCACTTCAGGCGCATCATCGGCAATTTCAATCTGGTCACTCCATTCCGGAAAGCTGGTCACATCCAGCACGTTCACAACAAGAATAGAGTGATGTGCTGTCATGGCACGACCCGATTCCGAAATGATATTCGGGTGCGGCAGGTCTTCTGCCCGACAAATTTCCAGAAGGTGATAGACCACATCGTTGGCATATTCCTGCACTGAATAATTGGTGCTGGACGCGAAGGTAGACCGCGACCCGTCGTAGTCAACACCCAACCCACCGCCCACATCTATATACTGAATATTGCACCCAAACTTCATCAATTCAGAATAGAACCGCCCCACTTCTTTCAGGATGTTTTTGATTCTGCGGATATTAGTGATCTGACTTCCCAGATGAAAGTGAATCAGTTTGACACAATCGAGGATATTTTTATTTTTGGCGATTTCCAGGGCTTCCATAAGTTCCATCGTGTTCAATCCGAACTTGGAATATTCCCCAGCTGAGGAGGACCAACGCCCCTGCCCCGCACTCACCAGCTTGATGCGGAGTCCGATATTAGGTTGCACTCCCAGTTCCCCGGCTACTTTCTCGATCAACGTCAGCTCATCAAGTTTCTCCACAACGATGAATACCTTTTTACCCAGCTTCTGGCTCATCAATGCCAGACGAATAAAAGCTTCATCTTTATAGCCATTGCAGATCAGCAAGGCTTCCGGGTTGTCGAGGATGGCGAGTATGGCGTGCAGTTCTGGTTTGGACCCGGCTTCCAGTCCAATATTGTAAGGCTGTCCGAATCTTACAATCTCTTCCACCACCTGCCTTTGCTGGTTAACCTTGATGGGGTAGACCCCGTGATACCGGCCCTCAAAACCATATTCCTCCATGGAGTTTTGAAATGAGTTGGCAAGATTGGCGATACTGGCTTTAAGAATATCTGAAAATCGAATCAACACCGGCAGAGAATATCCCTTAGACTGGATATCATCGACCAGTTCCTTGAGATCAATATGATGCGCGCTCTTCCTGTCGGGGCGCACAACAATATTGCCCTTGGAATTGATGTCGAAATAACCCGCTCCCCAACCATTAATGTTGTAATGTTCGTGGGCTTCGTCGATGGTCCATTTCGTCATAACACAATTGCTCTCTAAAATTTTATCTACTGCTAGTCGCAGGGGCAACTGGCATGAGCTCTTTCAGCCGAGATAACTCTTTGCTAGCAGAAAAAGTTATTGCTAATTTCCTCAAGGCGTAGCCTTGTTGCTATTTGTACTCCTTCTACCCCTTCGAGGCATAAAAGATAATGAGAGGATATCACAGCCCCCCGCCTAGTGGAATGTCAATTGAAAACAAAGGCATTCTTTGATTCGCCAACCTGTGCTATAAAATCTGGGTTATATTGTTGAGTCCATTTATGGAGCAGAAAATATTCATGAAAATTGAAAATGTGGAAGTGCGGGACATCGCCGGAGAATTCGGAACCCCCGTTTATGTATACAGTATGGAACACCTTCGCCGTTCGATTGGCGAGATCAAGCAATTGGCCCCTGTTACCCGTTACGCCATGAAGGCCAATTCCAATATCCGCATTCTCAAGGAAATGCTCGACAACGGGGTCAAAATTGACGCGGTCAGTGTTTTTGAAGTGCAACGCGCGCTTCGCGCGGGATTTAGCACCGACGACATCTGCTTCACCAGCGATGTCTTTTTCAACGATGAGGATGTGAAGTTCTGTCTTGAAAACAATATTTACTGCAATTGCGGCACATTGGGGATGGTCGAGGAATATGGCAAGGCCCTAAAAGCTACGGGCTCCGGCTCCTCAAAAATTTCAATCCGGATCAACCCCGGCGAAGGCGCCGGCCATTCTAAAAAAACCAATACCGGCGGCCCCTACAGTAAGCACGGAATCTGGTACCAGAACCTGGATGAGGTGAAACGGTTATTAAGAGAATACGACTTGACCTTGTCCGGCGTACATATGCACATCGGGTCTGGCGGCGATATGGAACACCTCAAACGTATCACCGGAAAACTAGTGAAATTCGCCAAACAGTTTGAAGAGGTGGAAACCGTCAACTTTGGCGGAGGGCTGCCCTACCAATATGATCCCGACCAACCGCAGGAAGATATTTCCGGATACAAAACCATTCTCGAAGAACGTGCAAAGCTATTGAAGGACCATTTTGGTCGGGACATTGTCTGCGAAATCGAACCGGGCAGAAGGTTCGTGGCGGGTTGTGGGACCCTGATCGGAGAAGTTCGCTCTCTCAATCACACCTTCGATGAAGAGGGAAAACGTATCGACTATGTGTTGACGAATGTCGGCTTCTGCCATCTCCTCCGCCCCATGGCGTATGGATCGTTTCATCCTATCTGGTTTGTCGGTGATGACCTTGGGCCAGAACAAGATCTCATCGTGGCCGGGCCGGTTTGTGAATCCGGAGACGTGTTAACCCAAAAAGATGAAGAACCGGTAGCCCGCACACTGCCCATGCCGAAACCAGGGGACTGCATCGTGATCGGTGGAGCCGGGGCTTACGGTCACGTCATGTCCTCAAACTACAATTCCCAGCCGCTCATCCCCGAAGTGGTGGTCGAAGGCAACCGGTGCGTGCAGACCCGAAGCCGCCAGACACTTGATGATATCCTGCAGTCGGAAAACCAGACTGATTAACCTCTTTTTTGTTGGCCTCTTTAAAACAACGGGTCTATTTTCTCGGCCATCTGCACATCGGCGAGAGTGACCCCTCTTGTCGTGTGGGTCCAGTAGCGGATGGTGATGCGTTTATAGTTGATGATGATGTCCGGGTGATGATTGTTGTCTTCCGCTGCTTCGGCGATCTTACCCACAAAATCAATCCCTTCCATGAATTTGGAGGCGTGGTGGACCCGCTCGATGTAAGGCACCCCTTTTTCGTTCTTGCCGGTTTTCCATTCTGGCGCCATCTCTTTCAACTTTTCTTCCAGCTCCTGTTCAGTCAGGGCAATCTTTTCTACCATTTTCAAACTCCATAAATTTATATCTGGCGCAGACCGGGTTTGACAATCAAACAAGTTTGTCCAGTTTTTTACGCAAGGTGGTTTCGTGCGCCTTGTATACAAAACTTTCTTCGCCATTGATGCGCACCACCGGAATGCGCTCCTTATAAGATTCAAACAACACGGGATCAGATTCAATATCCGTCAGGGTCAGGACCGCTGGATAATCGGCAAGCACCCGCTCAACAATAGCCTTCGCGTCATCGCAAAGACAGCAATCTTTTTTGGTCAGAATTTCTATATTGATACTCATCGACTGCTCGCCGCAGGGGCAAAATTTATATCCAGAGGGCTAACCAATATATCTTACAGTAAACCGCCCTATTCCCTCCGGGCGTGGCCCGGTTACATGGAGTGGGTCATGGTTGTAATTTTCCCCCAGATAATGAGGCAGGTGAACAACAGGATGAATCCAACCAGAACCGTCATTGCCAACGGTCGTTTCTTCCAATACCTCTCTTTATTTTGATCGACGAAGGGAATGGCGGCCAGAAACAAAATGATCAACGGAGGAGCGACAATCATAAAAGGCACCCACAGGTTTTCCAAAGCATATATCCAGACAAACTGCCACGGCGGCTTGGTCACTTCCAGTCCCAGCACCGGTTCTTCTCCCAGTGGTGGAGCAATGGTGAGCGCCAGCAGGCAGATCAACAGGAACACCCCCGCTCCCGCTCTTTGCAGATATGCCATGTGCCGGGTAAAAGACATGTCTTTACTTTTTTCCTGCGCTTCGGGCAGAGGCGACAGCTTGTGGAATTTAACGTAGAACAGGTGTAGTCCCACCATCAACAAAGTGATGATCGGGAGCAATGATATATGAGCCATATAAATCCGGTTTAACAGCGGCACTCCCGGCGCAAATTCTTCGGTCAGTGGAAAGCCAAAAATGCCGATTTGCTCTGCCACCCAGAGAAAATGCGCCAGGGCTTCATAGGCTTCCTGATCCCACTTGATAACCGTGCCCGTAAACAGCAAGGTCACCATCAGCAGCATCAGGCCGATTCCTATCAACCAGTTTATTTCGCGGGGATTTTTATAGGATGCGGTAAAAAAGACACGTATCACATGCAGAGTCATGGTCACAGTCAGCACTTCCGCCGCCCAGAAATGAATGCCGCGCAGAAACCAGCCCAAATAAACCTGATCGACCAGGTAATGCAGGCTCTGGTTGGCGCGTTCGGGGTCGGGCACAAAAAACTGTGCCAGCAAAATTCCACTGAGAACCAGAACCGTGAAGGACGACAGGGTCATTCCCCCAAGAGAGTATTTTATGGAGTTGGCGTGTTCTGGAATGTCGTATTCAAGAAGCTGAAAGCCTAGCCGGTCTTGCAAAATTTTTGAAAGTCCGTTAGCCATCAGGTCATTCTCCCGGCCGCAGGTAAGTGAGACCGGCAAAAGCTAAGCCAGCAAACAGGGTGATGCCGACAGCAGTTCCAAACCCCTTGCTGGATGAAGAAACCCTCTCATGGTGAGAAAGCTCGACCTGAGCCTCCTGATGCTCGCTATGATTTCCCTCCATTTTCATACCCCCCATGGGCATAGGATCAGGCGAGGCTAGCTCATCTTGTGTGAACAAATCGGTGGGGGAAAACATATTATCGAGGCCGTTATCGGAGTCCGAAAGGGGGTTGACCTCTTTAGCAGAGTACATTGGGTCTATGGCCGCAGGTTCTTCCGCTTTTTTTTCCACAGACTTGTGGCCTCCACCATGTGCGAATGCTTCCTGAATTGGAAGCAGGAAGAAGGCCGCCAGAAAAACTACCGATGCAAGACAAAATTTATTCACGATCAACTCCCGAGCACCATTTGAGAAAAGGCCTCCAGAGTTTCTTCGTTGGCCCAGTCTCGTGGGCCAATCGCCTTATGGACAATGAGGCCCTCTCGATTGACGATAAAGGTTTCAGGAACACCGGTGGTCTTATAAACTTTTTTAGCGATTTCGCTTTCGGGATCGAGCAACACCGGGAAAGTCAGATTGAATTTTTTCATGAATGGCTCAATCAAACTCTGATCTTTATCCACGCTGATGGTGAGCATCTCGAATCCGAAGTCTTTATATTTTCGGTACAGTTTTTCCATCGAAGGCATTTCCACTTCGCAAGTTCCGCACCAGGTCGCCCAGAAGTTGATGAACACCACTTTGCCGCGATAGTCGGAAAGCTTCACCTTTCCTCCCGCCAAAGTAGACAGTTCAAATTCGGGAGATATAAATGCCTCTGCCGGATATTCGGTTTCAAAGGGTTTTAACTCCACCTTATTGAGCGACATCACAAACACAGACAAAAGCGCCGCAACCATAAAGGTGTAGGGAATATAAATGCTGATGGGTTTATCCTGAGCTACGTTTTCCATGATTTTTTTTTAAGTTCTGCGATAAGGCCGATAAAACTTTTTGTCCACGGCAATTACAATTTCGTCCAGGGTCTTTCCCTGATTATACAATTCATAGGCGTAAAACACTTCTCCCAGGCAGATATCGCATTTAGAACCGTGCTTGTTCGTGTAACAGGTCAGCAGGGTTTTATGCCCATGATTCTTTTTACAGTAGCAATAACAAAACAGGCTGTCGATCACCTTGGGAATTTCGGCGGCGATGCGGTAGGCTTTCGCCACTCGCCCCGTGAACGAGGCATCGGGCATGATCGGGCGGGTTTCAATCAAAAATCCCGTTGCCGGAGCCACCGGCTGAGCCTTCGGCTTGGTCCCGACATAAACACCTCCCACTATCAGGCAGACCAGAAGACCCAACGCGATAAATGAAATACGTTTTTTACTCATTGATGAGGTTCTGCCAGATTTTTTCTTACCCATACGGAGTACCTCCGTTAGCAACTTGCAATATATTTATCGTGCATCCAAACGGCTTCTCGGCTCAATGAGTCATTGCTTACTGGCCCTGTTATATCCGCTCCTCAGCTCTCATGCCCCGGAAAGGGGTACACACTTAGTGGGGATTATATGGACTGCTGAACCTCAATTCAACTCAATTCCCCGCCATCCACCGAGGACAGAGTTTTCCCGCCCCACAGCATCACAATTGAGTGTCTGTGAATTCAATATGGGATGCAGCCTTGACCAACTGGTCAGAGTTTTTCCATTGCAACTTGTCCTGGGGGATGAGAAAGTCGCCTTCGGCGTTGCGGAAGGGGCGCCACTCCCGGTCCAGATAAACCTCATTAGGCCTGAAGCTTGCCTTATAGACCAAGGATGCATTGTCGGAAATATAATAACCGAGATAAAAATATTTGATCCGGCTCGTGAGGGCATATTCCATCTGCTTCAATACGCTGAAAGTTCCCAGGCTCATTTTTTTGTCGGGAACCTGATAAAAAGTATAAATAGCGGAAAAAGACTGGGATGTTCTGTCGCCTAGCGCCACGCCAATGAGCTTTCCATCAAGATAGTATTCGAACTCAATTCCAAAAGGCGTGTTGACATAAAAAGACAGTCGGAAATTTTGTTCGTCTTCCACATCATCCTGCAGGGAAAAAAATCTTTCCTTGTGAATGAGGTAAAGCTCAAATTTCTCATGAGTATATTGCGGGACACCAATCTTGACCTCCACACCCTTACAGGAAGCCAAAGCCCGTTTCTGGTTACGAGTCATTTTGAAATTCTCGATCCGCACCCGGATGGGAATGCACTGGTAGCAGTCCTGACAGCGGGGACGAAAAAAGTAATCCCCGAAATGGCGCATGCCATGAGCCAACAGGTATTCAAATTCCACCTCTGAGACATCTTCAAGCAGGTACTCCTCGAACAGGGATTTTCTATCCTTAAAATACCCGCATTGAAATGATCTGGAATCTATAAAATGGGCTAACATATTCACTTCCCCCCGCTGAGTGGAGGGGAATCCTCAAATTAAGTATCTATGATCTCATTATTCTATAATACTTTACTGTCAGATGACAAATCAGGATAAGAGACCTATATGCCTGATATCCATTTTCAGCCCCACGATGGTCGTGAGGTTTGAAATTCTGCCCGTTTTATGATTAACTTTCCTCGCGTGGGCAGGACCCAAACAGCACAGAAACTTCAATAAACGCAAAAGTTACTCCCTTCCCTTGTGGAGATATATCGGTTTGAAGGTATCCATCATCGTTCCCACTCTTAATGAAGAGTTTGTTCTCGAGAAAACCCTGACACAAATCCAACAGCTTTCTCCTCATGAGTTGATTGTCAGCTATGGCGGGAGTGATGATGATACCCGCCTTATTGCCAAAAAGTTCAGCCACCGCGTCATCACCGGGTCTGCCGGTCGCGCTATGCAAATGAATGCCGGTGCCGACGAAGCCACCGGTGATCTATTGCTTTTTTTGCATGCCGACAACCGACTCGAGCCTGAAAGCTATCGAAAAATGCTGGAGCACATGGAGAATCCTGAATGGATCGGAGGCGCCTTCACACTCTGTATAGAATCCCAAAAATGGTCCATCAAGTTGATTGCCCTGTTAGCCAATATCCGCTCGAAATATTTTGGCCTCGCTTATGGTGATCAGGGGTTCTTTGTCCGTAAAGAGGTTTTCAAAAACATGAATGGATTCTCCCCTCTTCCTATTTGTGAAGATCTTGATTTCTACTGCCGCTTGAGAAAGAAAGGACCTGTTATCTTGCTAAAGGAAAAGACGCATACTTCCCCAAGACGCTGGATCAAGGAAGGAATCGTTTTCACCACAGCAAGGAATATCCTCATCGCCATCCTGTTCGGCCTGGGGTTCCCGCCGCGCACCCTGACCAAATGGTATCCCCCCCACTAGGTGCCCTAGTAGTGCTGGATTCCAATTGTGATCAACGGGTATGCTGGCTTCATTCAACTTTCACTTTTTTCTGTTCAAACAGGGCATCCAAAATAGGGCAATCAGGCACTACTCCCCCTTCACATTTTGAAGAAATTTCAGCCAATATTTTTTCCAGCTTTTTTAAATCCAAAATCTTTTGATGAATATTCCCCAGGTGATGAAGAGTGATATCTTCCACCTGCTGACAGGTGTAAGCCCCTCCATCAATTAGTTTCAAAAGGGCTCGGATATCCGCAAGCGAAAATCCTAGTTCCCTGCACCGACAAATAAATACAAGCCGCTTTAAGTGACTTTCACTATAAATCCGGTGTCCACCTTCTGTTCTGGGCGGTTTCGGGAAGATTTCAATCTTTTCATAATATCTGATTGTTTCGATCTTACAATTAGTTTGCCTGGACAAAAGCCCAATGCTCAAGTTTTTTTCTTGATTTGGCATAATAATCCTTGAACCTGTAGTTACTACAGGTTCTATATTATAAATGAATAAAGGATTTCATGGAAAGGTGAATCTAGCCAAAAGACAAATCAAATTTTAAGGGGACAACTATGGACAACACAAAAATTGACCACGAAATTACATCTGCTTTTGGGCTTGATATCCCCCCAATAGCAATGGCCTTTGTTGATGATCAACCGCAGGGAGTGGAAACAATCGAGGAAGAAGTTCCGTCCTTTTGTACTTTTTGGCGCATGGCAGAGAAAAAAGCGTTCTATGCCCCGGCAAATAAACATTATAACTGCCCCATAGGAGCCATGGTGTTGGGATTCGAGATGCCCAAAGAGGTACAGGAACAATTGGGTGGTTTGGTTAAAAAAATGTGTGAATGCTCTTACTTGTCAGAAGATGAGCCTGCAAATATTCCTACCCTTACAGAAAAAAAAGTCGGCGTGGTTTATGGACCCTTGAAAGACTTTCCTGTGGAACCGCAATTGATCTTGATGTGGTTGAAACCCTCACAGGCAATGATTTACAACAAGGTTTTGGGATGCTGCAAATGGTCTGGAAGTATGGATTCTATGGCATTGGGTCGTCCGGCTTGCGCTGTGATTCCAACGACCTTAAATAAATCACCTTTTGGCATGTCTTTAGGTTGCACTGGAATGCGTACTTTCACTGAAGTCAGTGATGATCATATTCTGGCTACACTCAATTGCAAAGAAATAGATTCCTTCCTGACCAGTCTCCAAACAACTTTATCAGCGAACAAGGAGATGAAAGAATTCTATTTAGATCATAAAAAAAATATTACAGGTTAAATATGGTCCGTTTTCAATTTAAAAGAATTAAAACTTGAATAAAGGAAACAATATTATGCCAAAGAGAAAAGTTGAAGTTTTTACAAGTGGTTGCCCAATTTGTGAGCCCACCATGGACCTTGTCAAAAGCTTGGCTTGTCCATCGTGTGAAGTCACTGTTTATGATTTAACCAAGGACGAGAATAAAGAAATTCAAAACAAGGCGGCATTTTATGGAATCGAAAGGATTCCTGCGGTCGCAGTAGATGAAAAATTATTGGAATGCTGCGAAATGAGTTCGGTTTCTGAAAGCATATTAAGACAGGCAGGGATAGGGAGCGCATAAATTTTAATTATTTTGGAAGGTTTTTATTATGTCGTTTGTCTACATGAAAATCCTTGAGTCTCGCCCTGAACGTTACGATATAGGGATGGGTCTTTTGACTCTAGGAACATTGACAAAAATAAAACAGCAGATAGCCGAACATACCCATCCCGGCGACCACGTTCTCGATTTAGGTTGCGGTACTGGAACTCTCGCGCAAATGTGTATCGAGCGAGGAGCAATAGTGACAGGAGTAGACACCAATAGCGGCATGCTAGCAGTGGCAAAGAGAAATTCGCCCTCGGCAAACTACCTTAATATTAGCCTTAGCAACCTCGATGAGCATTTAAGGGATGAATCGTTCGATATTATTTTGAGCACGCTTGCTTTCAGCGAACTGACCCGTGCCGAACGAATTCATGTATTGAAACAGATCAAAAGAATACTGAAAAATGAAGGGAAAGTTCTTATCGGCGATGAAATAATCCCCGAAAACTTTTTTGCCAAATGCTTTTACTATGCCTTCAGGTTGCCTATGCGGCTTCTTACTTGGATTATGACTCAAACCACAACCAATGCCATCTCCAGTTTTGATGATGAAGTTCTTGAAGCAGGCATGCAAATGGTCAATCGTAAACCATTTATGCTGGGCATGTTCATTCTTTTAGAAATTAAAAAATGATTGGCTGGATTAAAGACATATATCAAACCCTTTTTCGGTTTGCCCGATTTCCGTGCGAACCTGAAACAGTGGCTATCGGTAACCCAGACAAATCTTCTCCCATTCTCGTCACATGCAATTTTGACTATACGGTCAGGCATCTAAAGGAATATTTGAAAAAAGAAGCTTTAGATTGTTTCCTTTTAGTGGTCAATACCCAGGGAACCAATGTCTGGTGTGCAGCCGCCGAAGGTATTTTTACTACCGAAACAGTTCTGGCCCACTTGAAGGTTTACAATGTAGGAGAACTAGTCAACCACAATCAGTTAATATTGCCGCAATTGTCCGTGGCTGGAGTTAAAAGAAAAGATCTTAAAGAACAAGGCTGGGAAGGCATATACGGCCCAGTTTACTTTACTGATTTAAAAGAATTTTTAAATAATGGTTTGACCAAGAACAAGGATATGCAGGCTCTCCAGTACGGTTATTGGGAGCGTTTTAAAATGGGCCTCAGTCATGCAGTTTTCTGTACGCTAGTCTGTATTCTCCCAATTTTTATTTTTGCTTCCGATTGGTGGATACAATCAGTCGCTCTAGTTTGGTATTTCGCTTTCAGCATGCAACTGGTTGAACATTTTATTCCCCTCGAAAGATTGCTGCATAAAGGTCTAGTGCTTTCCTTGCCAATTTTAGTCCTTGCACTAACTTCTATTTCCGATCCTGTTTTGAAAATACAGGCAACGTCTGGAATTATTGCCCTGGGAGCCTATATTGGATATGATGCGCAAGGTCATTCACATTTTGGGCAAAACCAGCAATCCGGTAAAATTTTTGCCAGAATTTTCGGCTTTTTGGTTCTGGTTTATGGAGGAACATTATTGATATGAAAAAATATGTAGATTGGGACAAAATAGAAGAAGATACCGTTTCCGCTGAAGAAGCTTGTGAATGCACGAGAAGCAAATTGCAATCACTGATTGATTTCGTGGTGGAATTATTACCCAAAAAAAAGGAATCCTCTTGTTGTGATGAAATGAATCAAGAAGATAAGTGCCGATGCAATGACAGCTGACACAACAGGAACAGCAAAAAAGATTGTGACTTCCATTTGCCCCACCTGTGGTTGTTCTTTAGTTCGGCTGGGAATAGGTTCGGACCGATGGGCACAGACTAATTATGAAGGCAAGGAATATTTCTTTTGTTGCCAAGGCTGCGCCGACCTGTTTAATGAAGAACCCCCAAGATATCTTCAAGAAACCAAAGATTTGGTGGTGTGTCCGACCTGCTTAGCAGAAAAACCGGTGCAATGGACTGTGCGTATGGAAATTGCAGGGTGGGAAGCATATTTTTGCCGATGCCCCTACTGCCCGGAAGTATTCCAAAAGGATCCCGATCACTACGTCAAACGTTTACAGGGTGAGATCCCCTATGATGGCGTGTTCGGTCAAGCTGGATGTTGCTCCTCTGACGAATTCGAGCCGACCAAATAAAGAGTTCTGGCGGCTAGTAATATTCTACCTCCGTCTTCATGAGCCTGCTATGTCCCTTCCCACGCGAGTCAGAGGACTTCGGTGAATACCAGGATCATCCAGATGACCAGAACAACATTGAAGATCACCCCAACATGAAAAAATATATTGAAGAACCGGCTGTAGGTGAATTTATAGTTTTGGTTTTGCTCAGTCATGATTCAGTCCATCACCAGAGTGGTTAAACGTTTTGCCAGTTCTGATCCTCGAATGATCTTGCGCACAGGGCGTTCTATAAAGTTTAGACTCATATAAAGTCGTTCCAGATTCATAAAAGTTTGCGACTCGGCAATCGCCTTACCACCCTCGTCCCGAATCTCATTGCGCCAAATACTCAGGACATTAAGGTTTTTCAGGCTTGCAGATTTCGCCAGGGCAATGGCCCCCGCATCCCCCATTTTATTCGAGCACAAATACAGTTTTTTCAGATGGGTCAAACACGGGCTTTCTGCAATCGCCTGGATTCCCTCATCGCCGATCCCAGTGCTGTCGAGATGGAGCGCCTGTAAGCGGGGCAGTTGCTCCGAACAGGCCACGACCCGAGCCCCTTGGGGACCAATCGGGTTGGAGTCCAGAAACAGGACTTCCAGGTTTTTAAGGTTTTGGGAACCGGCCAGAGCTTCGGCACCCTGGGTTCCGATATTATTAGCTTCCAGCATCAGGCATTTCAGGTTTTTCAATAAATCGGCATCCGCCAGAACTTTGGCCTCCTCATCACCGATGATATTGTGATTGAGGTAAAGAGAGGTGAGCCCGGTCAATCCTTTCACACGACTGAGGATTGCTATGGACTCTCCACAAAGCTGGTTCTGGCTGAGAAAAAGCTGTTCAACCGAAGACAAGTCTTCGACATCACAAAGCAGGCGCAACTCATCCGGCCCGATATTTTTATCTTCCAAGTCCAACAGCTTCCCATCCGGGGTCAAGTTTGCCAGAATAATTTGTTCCAATTTAGATTTAATGGCCTCTTGCAACGGGAAATTCCTCCTGAAATTAGCTTAAGGATTATTTGTTGAGGTTTTGCGTACTTTAAAGGATTTCATTTAAAAGATCAAACACCGGTTCGGCTATAATATTTAATAGATCTAACGCAAGAGTGGAATCATCAGGAGAGTTGACATGATCGTTGGAATTCCGAAAGAAATCAAAACCGATGAGTATCGCGTATCGATGACCCCAGCCGGCGTTCACGATCTGGTAACCCGGGGCCATCAAGTTTTACTGGGAAATCAGGCAGGAGTTGGTAGCGGCATCAGCAATCAGGATTATCTGGATCAGGGCGCCAAAATCGTTTCCCATCAGGAAGTATTTTTCCGGTCGGAATTGATCATCAAAGTCAAGGAACCCCTGCCCGAAGAATATGGCCTGCTGCGTGAAGGGCAGATCCTTTACACCTATCTGCACCTGGCCCCGGCGCCCGAGCTCACCCAGGCACTGCTGGATCAAAAGATCGTGGGCATCGCTTACGAAACTGTGCAATTGCCCGATCGCTCCCTGCCTCTTCTCATCCCTATGAGCGAGGTGGCAGGACGCATGGCCGTGCACGAAGGCGCAAAATATCTTGAACGGGAAAATGGTGGACGGGGCATTCTTCTCGGCGGTGTGCCCGGTGTCGATCCCGGTCATGTGGTGATCATCGGGGGAGGTATTGTCGGTGCCAACGCCGCGAAAATGGCCATTGGCACCGGAGCCCAGGTCACCCTGCTCGATATCAGCCTGCAACGTCTGCGTTATCTCGATGATATTCACGGAAGCCGACTCAAAACCCTGATGTCGAACCGGTTCAATTTACTGGAATCACTGCGCACCGCAGATCTCGTCATCGGAGCTGTGCTCATCCCGGGTGCTAAGGCTCCGCGCCTCATCACCCGTGAAATGCTGACTCCTATGCAGAAGGGATCGGTCGTGGTCGATGTCGGCATCGATCAGGGAGGCATCCTCGAGACTTCGCGCCCGACAACACATAGTGATCCCATTTTTGAGGTTGAGGGAGTGATCCATTATTGTGTCGCCAATATGCCGGGAGCCTTGGCCAGAACATCGACCTTCGCGCTCACCAATGCAACCTTCCCTTACGCTCTGGAACTTGCCGAAAAAGGCTATCGGAAGGCCCTGAAAGAAGACCCGGCCTTGCAAGCCGGACTCAATGTCTGCCTGGGGACTGTGACCCACCCGGAAGTCGCCAATGCACTGGGTAAAGAATTCACTCCACCGGAAAAGTTTTGCTGACCCCGGCGAGCCGCCGGTGGCAGGTACGATGGCTTTCTCTGGCGAGCAAAGAGTCATCTCGGAAAATAAAGCTATGGCCAGTTTCCAGCGGAGGTACTCCGCCCGATAAAATAAACATGAACTTGCAAAAGGTTTCTTATAAGATACGAATCAAACGTGATCAAACAGTATGGAGAAACTACAATGAGTGAAGGGGGCCGAGATTCTCATTTCAATGTGAACGTTCGCACTGGCATTGGTTCAAGAGCCACAATGGCAAATAATGAGGACTCGTTTCTCCGGGCCATGGAAATTCAAGAACGGAAGAGGGCAAAAAAAGAACTGGAAAAACCCAAGGAAATTGTTGAAACCGCGCCCGAAGAACTTGCTGAAACTGTTGCGGTCCTTGAAGAGGCACCAGTGGCTCAGGAAAAAGTTGTTGAGGTTCCTGCTGAACCTGTAGCAGTTGAAGAAGCCCCCGTGTCCGCTGAGGAAGAACCGCCTCCTGCTAAAGCTCCCCCTAAACCCTCAGGCGGTGGCGTACCCGGCCCGGCACCCAGAAGCGATTTCACCGCAGAGGAAAAAGCGGCCATGTTGAAACGGGCCAGGGCTCATGCTGTGGAAGCCCAGGCAAGAAAAAAGTAAACAAGTGAAATTTGAGAAAATGAAATCAAACTTGATCGGGATTATTCGCGTTTCCATAGTATTATTTCGGCTTAACCCGGGGAAACCATGAAAGAAAAAGGAGAGCCGGAAAAACGGAGAGAAAACCCCATTTTCACGATTTGGGTCCATACCGGCTATGCGGTCCTGGTCCTTTCCATGGTTGGCTGGATGGTCTATATGGAATTTTTTATGTAGTAGACGCCGCCAGGTTCCAAGTATTATACAATAACTTCCCCTCTGACAGGGAGAGCTTTGCATAACCCGAGATTACCCGTTCGGGGCACGAACGGGTAATCTCGCTTTCTGGTTTATTTAGTAAGGGGCTTCGATATCCTTCGGCTCCTCAAGGATGACAACTTCGTGAGTTTTTCAGCACCCTGAACCATCGGCGTTGTTCAATTTCAATTGAAAACGGGATTGGCCCCGAACAATAATTTCGTCGGCTGACCACTGCTTATGAAAAAAACACTTATATTCTTACTCTCTTATCTTTCTGTTTTTGTTTTTTTGTTTTGCGGTTCTTCTCTTGTCTTTGGTGATGACTTACAGGATGGTTTGGATGCGCATAGAGGAAAAGACTATAAAACGGCATACAAGCTATGGTTTCCATTAGCCGAACAGGGAGATGCTCCCGCGCAATACAGATTGGGTGTGATGTATGAGTTCGGACTAGGAGTTCCGCAAGACTACAGGGAAGCGGTTAAATGGGTTCGGCTTTCAGTGGAATAGGGAGATGCTTCCGCGCAATACAACTTGGGTGAGATGTATCGCTTCGGACAAGAAGTTTTACAAGACGACAAAGAAGCGGTTAAATGGTATCGGCTGGCAGCCGAACAGGGATTAGCTCAAGCACAATACAACTTGGGTGTGATGTATAAGACAGGACGAGGAGTTCCGCAAGACTATGCGTCAGCGCATATGTGGTTCAATCTCGCGGGTTCTAATGGAGACAAAAACGCCATAAAACTTAGAGACCTGGTGGAAGAGCGCATGTCTCCATCTCAAATAGAAAAAGCGCAGGAAATGGCAAAAAACTGGAAACCATTAAACAAATAATCCGTGCGGACTGGTCCTGCCCGTTATCAGTGGAAGAGCCGTTGGCCGCAACCAATGAGATCAGCCGGTTTTGGGGCGTTCTCAGGAAAATTCAAACCGGCGGATGGACTCCACCATGGCTGAGGCAGAACGGGCGCTGATAAATTTTTGCTGGTCATAGCCCTTGACCATGTCCCAAGCCTGTTCAGGATACATCTCAATCAGGGGAAGGGCCACGTCATCCAGCATCCATTGCCCGTGGCGGATATCTTCCTGAATGTGAAGGTCCCAATAGCGGGTGCCCTTGTCACCCATCCCCAGGCGTTCTCCTGCCATTTTGATATTCTGAAAAGCGGCGGGAACAGAAACTTCGGTATACAACAAACCGCCGACATAACGTAAAAAGTTTTTCTTACGCTCGGAAAGGAAAAAGCTATGGTTGATGTTGGCCAGCACTTCCCACGGCACAAGATCAAAATAAGCTTCCGGCCTGGAGTCCATATCGCATTCTTCCAGCATGGTCGCAAAATGAGTGGAATGTTTTCTGGAAAACTTCCCACTGCCATACTCTTCCCATAAAATCCGGGTCAGCATCGTCTGCACCTCGTTTCCGACACCTCCCAACATTCGAGAAAGCTGACTGGCTTCCACCAAACCATCCAGGGAAGTGATGGCAAGCAATCGCTGATATCCGGATTTTGAAATTTCATTGCGGATGATCAATCCATCCGGAGAAGGCTCGGGTTGCAGGTCTTCTCCCACGCGGTCACGGAGGGCGTCGATGAGATTACCAGAATAGCGCGGGACACTATTACGCTCCTCCCAACCCTGCCATGCATTTTCAATTTTCAAACGCAAAGAAAACAGAAAGCTGGAATCTTCATTGGCATAATTTTCCAACTCGTCATACCAAAACAGCTTCAAACGGTTGATGCGATAAAGAATCCTTTGCAAAAACAGGTGGGCCTGGGGGCATCCCTCGCCATCATTAAAAGCATCCGACAAGGACGTTTCCAGTTCCGAATTAAAACTTGCGGCCTTCTCAGGATTTTCTGAAATGACCCGATCCAGATCATCTAAATGCAACAATCCGACAAACTCCTCCTCCAATTCATGATATGCAAAATCAGTTGAGTCCGTTTGCAAATTAAAATTCATAAGCTTTGGGAATATGAAGATTAGAATTAGGGTCTGTTTATTCCTCTAAAAACCAGAACCCGAAAAACATCTTTACTGTCGGAAGCTTTGCCTCGCAGTAATCGTCAGAGACGATAAATAAAGATGTAAAAAGGAGTTAAGAGACGTACTATAACAAACACCATCAACAAGGTCAAATTCACCAGGCAGGAAGAGGAGCCACCGTTCTTGTTTGAAACAAAAATACTGAAATCCGGACCGCAATCATTCTCCCCCGAAGAACAGTTTGCCGACACCGTCAACACTGGCCTTTCCCTTGAAAACAAGCGTTTGCCATCATGGCTGATCTTTGACAGCGTGGGAAGTGAGATTTTCAAAAAGATAACGGAACTCGCAGGATATCTTCCCGCCGCATGTGAATTTGAAATTATTCGCAACCATAAAAACAATATTGCAAAACTTATCACCGGTAACACCTTCAACCTTATAGAACTCGGTTCAGGCGATGGATGCAAGACCCGGATTCTCATTGAGCATTTGCTGAGTAAGAAATCCAGTTTTCACTATTTCCCCATTGACATTTCCCACGGAGCGGTTACAAATCTGGTTCGGTCATTGGAAGACAACCACTCCGGCGCATCCCTGAAGGTCACAGGATTAACCGGAGATTATTTTGAGGGTCTCAAAGCCATTTTCCAGGATGGCCCAACGCAAAACCTGGTCCTCTTTCTCGGAGTCACCTTGAATAATATGGATCCGGACACGGCCCAGTCTTTTCTGAAAAATTTATGCAATGCATTGGGGGCGAAGGATTATCTGCTAATCGGGTTTGACCTCATGAAAAATCCCAAATTGCTTTATTCTGCCTACAATGATTCCGAAGGACTCTTTGAAAAATTCAACCTGCACCTGCTGGACCGCATTAATCAGGAACTGGGCGCCGATTTTAACAAAGAGCACTTTGTGCAACAGGGCCAGTTCAATCCCGATACCCGCGCTGTAGAAAGTTATCTTTTCAGCACGCGGGACCAGACCGTGTATATCAAGGCTTTAAACAAGAACTTTCACTTCAAAGCCTGGGAAGCGATGCAGACCGAGCAGTCCTTTAAATACACCCTTGAAGAAATAGAACACCTGGCCGTTAAAAACGGATTTGAAGTCGTGGAGCATTTATTTGACTCCCGAAAATATTTTGTGGATTCAATTTGGAAGGTTGCCCACTAAAGCACACTCCGGCATGGGCATTTAAAGCTGTTAGGCTTTTATTGAGAGGTGTTAAAAGGATGTCAACGTCAGGCAGCGATTCTTTGCAGGACATCCAGCGTCAGGCAGGTTCGAGCCACATTTTTTTCCATGGAAAAGTAAATCTCATAGGCTCCCATATTGGAAAAAGCAAGCTCAAAGGATTCTCCTGAAAGAAACTCTGCTACTAAAAGTATCTCCCAGGAATAGGAAGATACTTGTAATTTATCAGGTGTTTGTCCTATATTTGGGGTGGCGAGCTGGTCTTGAATCGCAGGAAACGATCCTTTCAAAGGAAATAGCTGCACAAGCAACAAATTTTATGGGTTATCCGTTGACTTATATTCTCAGTTCCCGGTTTTTTTTCTTTTAGCGTTTTTGATGAAGATTATTCATAGGCAGGCTGAAGTGAAATGTAGCACCATGACCGAGCTGGCTATCGACCCCGATACTTCCCTGATGTTCTTCGACAATTCTCTGGGCAATGGCCAACCCCAACCCGGAACTGCTTTCACCTGCAGTGGGGCGAGCGCTTAATTTTTGAAAATGCTGGAATAACTGTCCTTGCTCATCCGCGGAAATCCCCGGCCCTTCATCCTTTACGCTTAAAGTCATGGTTTCCCCATGCGACACCAGTTTGACAAAAACCTCTTTATCAGGCGGCGAATACTTCACTGCGTTGCTGAGAAGGTTATCCACCACCTGCCCGATTCGGTTTGCATCAAAATAAAATTCAGGAACCTCTTCAAAATCCGCATGGAGCCTGATATTTTTTTTGTCCGCCAAAATCTGTTGCAGATGAATCTTCTCTTCTGCAAGTTTTTTTATGGATGACTTTTCGGGATTCAATTTCAACTGGCCGCTTTCGATCACCGAGATATCCAGAAGGTTGCTGATCAGTTCCAGCATATTTCCGCTGACATTTTTAATGGTTGTTAAAAACTCCTGCCGGGTATCTTCTTTGACTTGCGTTCCTTTATCTAAAAGAAACTTGGAATAGCCGCGAATGGAAGCAAGAGGATTCCTGAGGTCATGCGATGCGATCCCGAGAAATTTATTTTTCAAATCGTTCACCTCAACAAGCTTCTCGTTCGCCAGAGTCAGTTCTTCCGTGCGAACCTGAACCTCTCTCTCCACAACGCGGGTCCGCGATGCCATCATCTCAATGATGATGGAAAGGAACAGAGCCCCTGAAAAGATAGCAACGCCCACCCAGAACGCGTTTAATGTTTGAGGACCGTCGCGAAACTCCCTGGTCGCCTGCCAAACCAGGAACCATCGACGATTGGAAACATTGACCACGTTGGTGATGCTCATGGCCGGGTTCTTCAACGGACTACCATAAAGCAGGTTTCCCTCAACCAGTTCGCCTTCTTCATAAACGGTCAAGTTCATCCCTTTGGGAATATAAGGACTGACCATTTGGTCAATCATGTCCTGCACCCGGTATATGCCCAGCACAAAACCTTTTAGATGCTCCCGCCGTTCTTCAGTGCGTTCCGCCCTTTTATTATAGAAGGGAGCCAGGATGATGAGATCCGATTGCGAGTGGGCATTGGGAACCGGGCCAAACCGCGAAGCCGCAACCGCCCTGCCCGAATCTCTGGCAGCATTGGCAAGCTGTAACAATTGTGGATCGGAGGCCAGGTCAAACCCCAGCGTCTGTTCATTGCCGGGAAGCGGCTCCGAATAATGCACCGGAAAATATTCCTGCTTCGCCTCGGAAGGGCCGGAAGATCCAAAGATATGAAACTCGGCATATCCCACAGAACGGGTAATGCCTTCGAACCCTTCCCTTTCAGAGTGGTCAATGCGCGGAACCCACTCAAACGCCTGAATGAAAGGATGATTCCCTAAAAGGGGCTGAACATAAACTCCAAACTCTTCCCGGCTTACAAACTCCGAAGAACGGTAAAGAGAAACGATGCCGCCCAATTCCCTTTTCACCACTTCAAGTTCACCGGTCAAAATAAGGGTGTCTTCCAGCACCTCTTGTTCCAGTTCATCAAACCAGACTTTCTGAGCCCGGTCGCGGACAATGCCCCAACTCATCACAGCCAGAATCAATCCCGCTATCAGTACACCTCTGGTCTGGCTTGCCAATGATCTCATTCCATCTTTCTCTGAAATTGTAAACATGATCAGTTTATCATTTTTTTCTTAAAATTAACGCCACCCGGCCGCAGCGTGATGCTGGACTCAAATTGTAATAACTCTTTCCGGTTAACAAAGAGCTGGCTCGGCTTAAAAAACTTTATTATATTCCTTCTCACGGGAGTGAGCTACAATCATAAAATGACCAACGAATTAATATTTGTAGTCGATGACGATGCCCCGCTAAGAGGCTTGATGAAAGCACTTCTGGAAGACCAAGGCTACACAGTGCGGGATTTCGAAAGCGGTCACGCCTTGCTCGACTCGTTGGACGACAGCCCTTCTCTGATCCTGCTTGACGTGATGATGCCTGGGCTTGATGGGGTGGAAACCTTGAAGCGGATCAAAGCCGCGCGTCCGGACCTGCCGGTCATTATGCTGACCAGTGTTGACAAGGTGGAAACTGCGGTGGAAGTCATTAAACAGGGCGCTTACGATTATTTATTGAAGCCTGTTGACGAGCCTCGCCTGTTCACCTGCCTGGATAAAGCTTTTGAACAAAGAAATCTTGTTCGCAAGGTCAACCACCTGCAAGGCGAAGTGGACCGTCTATCCGGCAAATATGGCATCATCGGAAAAAGCAAGACGCTCAATGAAACACTGAAAAAAGTTCATCAGGTCTCTGCCAGCAAAGCTGGTGTCCTCATCCTTGGGGAAACCGGAACCGGCAAGGAACTCATTGCCCGCGCCGTCCACCGAAACAGTTCCTACGCCACCGGGCCTTTTGTCGACATCAATTGTGGAGCTATCCCTGAAACGCTTCAGGAAAGCGAATTATTCGGCCATAAAAAAGGCGCTTTCACTGGTGCCATCGAGTCCCGTGTGGGAAAACTGGAACTGGCGAATGGGGGTACTCTGTTTCTCGATGAAGTGGCGGAAATGAGCCCCGCCACTCAGGCAAAACTTCTGCGTTTTCTACAGAAAAAAAGTTTTGAACGCGTCGGTGACAACCAGAAAATCCAAGTCGATACCCGTGTGGTCTGTGCGACCAACAAGAATCTTAAGACTTTAATCGACAAAGGAAGCTTTCGCGAAGACCTTTATTATCGGATCGCCGTTTTCCCCATCGAAGTTCCCGCGCTTCGTGACCGGGTGGAGGACATTCCCCTGCTCTGCACCCACTTCCTCAAAAAATATCAGGAAGAGGTTGGCAAGGACGTTCTGTCGGTCAGCGATGAAGCCATGCAGATTTTGCAGGATTATTCATGGCCAGGAAATATCCGCCAATTGGAAAACACAATTTACCAGTCCATGATCGTCACTTCCTACGACACCATAGATGCCGACTGCCTGCCGGAAGGAGTCTGCGACTCTTCAGCTCCTGCTAATGAGAAGATAAACGAAAAAGCTTCTTCCGGTTCCACAATCTTCACCCCCTACCATGATGTGGTCAAACAAACCTTGAAGCAGGCCCTGGAACAAACCGGTGGAAACATTCCCGGCGCGGCCAAGGCTTTGGGTATCAGCCGCAGCACGTTTTACCGCATGCTGAAAAAATACCAACTGAACTGACATCATCCCATTCTGACCCTGACAAAATCCCGCAATGGGACGATCCTGTCCCGAAATGGCATTTGCTGACCCGGCCTTCCTCTTCCCTTCCCAACAACTATTTCCAAACTCCTTGTGAAATCATAAGTTAAGGATTTTATTTTTTTCTCGGCTATTCCGGCACAGGCTTTGCTCTCTATAAAGTTGAAAGACCAGAAAGGAAGGCACCTATGAAAAACTCAAACGCAAAGATATCTCAACCTGTTGGCGCCGAATTGCAACACCTCGACCCGCACTCAGTCCTCGCTGAACGCAAACAGAGGCGTGCATGCATCCCGCGGATGCCTTCCCCGCTGGATACAGTTGGGACCGGGAGTGACCTCCTTTTCCCGGTCCCTCCCCTCAACGGGAAAAATTTATCAAGAAACATAGAGGGAAAACATCATGAAAAATTTTAACTTTGTGGCAATCACTACCGTAATTGCGCTGGCTTTGGCCGGCAATGCTCAGGCAAAAAAATCAAGTTATGAAGAAATACAGGTTTCCAATGGCGGGTCTATTTCAGGAAGCGTGGTGTTCAATGGCAACGTTCTCGACCCCATCCTGGAAGATTTGAGCAAAGGCAAAAATGCCGAGTTCTGCGCCACCCATCCCGACACCCTGGAAGGTGGAATCCGACCCCGGCAAAAGGTCATCGTTCATGATGGAAAACTTGAAAACGCAGTGGTATTGATCGAAAACATCAGCAAGGGGAAAGCCTGGTCGCAAGAAACTGTGAATTTTGATTTCCGGCAATGCGATATTTTCCCCAAGGTAACGGTCATCCGCAAATCCCCGAAAGGAACCAAGAAGGGATTAGTAAAGATCACCAACCAGGACGAAAATATCCTGCACAACCCGCACGGTTATTCCATCAAAGGTGCCAACAGGAAAACGCTGTTCAACAAACCGCTTCCGTCAAAAGGTTCTGTGGCCGATGTCACAAAATCTCTCAAACGGTTCAAACCGAAAAAGGATTCCCATTTCTTCCTGCAATGCGATCAGCACAGCTATATGGAAGCTGATGCGCGAATTGTCTGGAATCCCTACTACACCGTAAGCAGCAAAGATGGTTCCTTCACGCTGGACCATATCCCAGCCGGAAAATACAGAGTCACAGCATGGCACCCCTATGTTGGGCAGGTGACTCAAGAGATCACGGTGGCAGAAGGAGCCAAGGCCAGCACCAACTTTGAATTAGCAGGCAAAAAATCATTCTAACCGTGAAATTCCATGAACCATCATTATTTAGTAAGAGGAGAAAAGAAAATGAAACGAATTATTATATTAACCGCAGTCAGTATGCTGTTGTTCACAACAGCCACCTGGGCGGCCAGTAACTGCCCACAGCTCCGAAAAACCAAATCGGCCCCTTCCAACATCGCGTCGATGGACAAGACCGCCAAAGCCGATGCGGGAAAAGGAAAAAAGATCTATGAAAAAGGGGCCAAACCTCTGGCCTGTAAAATGTGCCATGGAGAAAGCGGCGACGGCATGGGCAAACTGGGCAAAGCGCTGAAACCCAACCCGCGCAACTTCACCTGTAGCACTACCATGAAAGATGTTTCTGCCGGACAAATGTTCTGGGTCATCAAAAACGGGTCAACCGGAACCGGAATGGTCGCTCACAAAAAAACATTGAAGGATAAAGAGATTTGGGATGTGGTGAAATACATCCGCCAAACCTGGGTCCGTTAGGCACGGGGCCAGCTTGCAATAGCATTATCAGCTAGCGAAGAGTTGTCTCGGCTTAAACAAACCATAGTAGTTTTTCAATAATTCCCCCTGACAAGGGGGATTAAGGGTGTTTGCTTTAAACAGAGGGTTCGTCCACTGTCAAGGGGACGAACCCTTTTTTTCGTGGAGCAGAACCATGAACCCCAAATCACCCCAGCCCTTGTGATATTTCTTCCTCAACTTTCATGCCCGGTACGGGTACTTTGAAAAAGAGTGGTCCATTGAAGCTCCCTCTTCTACGAAGAGGGTTGAGGAGATTTGCTTTTTGCCTCCTCTCCCTTCATAGGGAGGGACTGAGGGAGGGTTGGATTAAAAGTTGCGCGTTTAGGAAGGATCAAGCAGGTTCTTGACTATAACTTTGCCTCCCTCGCCAGAGGGCCGGTTTTTATTTTTGTTCGGCCTGAGGCGGGTTTAGTTTTTCCAGTTCATATTTTTCGATCAGGCCCTCCAGTTTCTTATTAAAAGCTTCCGACTGCGTGTGTTCCCTGCCCCATTCACTACCAATCACCCCCGCTTCGCGGCTGATGAGGGGCATCTTTTCCTTCCACTCATTCCAGAAAGGCGTCTCAAACATGGTGATGAGTTTTTTTACCGTCTCGTGCGACATATGCTTGTCATAAACCGGAATCACCCGGGTCACTAAATCATCCATTTCCTTCTTGCCGATCAGTTGATTGAACTCGCCCCAGAACGCTTCGGGAACATTGGGGAATGACCCCGTCACCATCATTGAGACATTGTTCAGGAGAGAGTCCTGCATATAATCCAACTGATCCAGAATGCCGGATACTTGCAACAACTTTTTAATATCCATTTCCTTTTCCGAAGATGTTTCGGGAAAAACCGGATTGGCGGCGGTGACCCACAGCAGAACAAGCAATATCACTGATGTTATTTTCTTTCGGTCAAACCCCATTCATATCTCCAACTGCTCAGCCTTTCTTAAGCTCTTGTAATGCGGAAATTGCCGCAAGCGCACCGGCATTAGGCAGTTCATATTCCTTGCCTGAATTTTTTGGTACAGGCAGCTTGCTAAAATCGTTTTCGGACATTGATCTTCTCCCCTGTTCGAAATTTGATGCCACAGACTACCACGGACACGAATTGCCGACACCAAATTTTTAGACCCTTGACGAAACGACAACCAGCAATTAGCCTAGTGTATTCAAATATCTTTCTCTATCAAAGCCTTGTTATGAATGCGGAAAAATCCCGAGCTGAAAACTCTAAAAAAAGCCTGAAAAAAGCCGACTTCACCGGAGCCGATTTAAAAGAAGCAGATTTGAGTTCCGGGGTTCTGATTGAAGCGTGTTTAAAAGATGCCGATCTAAGCGAGGCCGACCTCTGTGATGCCGATATCAGTTCAGCCAACTTTGAGGGAGACCGACTCCACAGAACCCTGCTATATCGGTCCCGTTGCCGAGAGACCAATTTCACCCGGGCTGTTCTGACCCAGGCCAATCTGGTCGAGGCCAATCTCATTGCCGCAAATTTCAGTCATGCAAACCTGAGCGAGTCAAATATCGAAGGGGCGGATTTGAAAAACGCTAAACTGATAGGCGCTAACCTCAGCAACACCAATATGACAGGAGTTTTTTTGTCTAACGCCGATCTTTCCGGTGCCGACTTCACCAACGCCGATCTCATTGCCGCTGACCTGACAAATACCGACCTCACCAGCGCCAATTTTGAAAATACCTATTTGAATCACGCCGACCTTTCAGGAGCTAACCTCAAACAAACGAAAAATCTCACCCGCGACCAGATAGAGACCACATTTATCACCAGAGAAACCCTTTTGCCCGACACCCTGCCCATCGAATGGATTTCAGATACCGAATACGAGTTCGTAAATACCTGAAGTCACTTGGCTTTTATTCTCTCCCAAACTTTCTGAGCCCTTTCCAGTTGCGAGAGGTCGTCAATTTCGGCCCAGTCCAACCCCTCCATCCTTAAAAAATAAACGGGGTATTCGCTTGCGACCCCAACCATGCAATCCATGTCATAACTGAGTTTGGGATTCGAGTCCGCAGTTTGTATCAGCCTGTCATAAAGTTGTTGGGAAATTTTTGCGATGCCAATATACTCTCCGACAGAGCCTTTGATTTCATCCCGATTTTTTGATATCCCGGTCACGCGATTTTCAACCGCTTCCACATAAACCTCATCCCCCGCATTCGTCGTTCCCGACAATAAAAGACAATCGCTGTGAGGTGCGTTTAAAATCCCGGTGATCGCCGCCGGATCGTAAATCAAGTCCGATTCCAGCAGAATAAAATCCGCATCGACAAAGTCCTTAGCGCACCCGAGTGAGCACATGGTCCCTGTCTCGGCAAATCTGGCATTTTCAACGGTGCTGATTTCGGGATAGGTTTCCCCAAGGTTCTCATAATACTCGCCCTTGTGCCCGGTAACGATCATGATTTCCCGGATTCCGCAGGCAATCAAGGCTTTCAAGGAATATTCAATGATGGGACTGTCGCCAAGATGGATAAAGCCTTTAGGTATATCCTCACCCATTCCCTTTAGCCGCAATCCCATTCCAGCCGCAAGGATAACTGCCTTCGTGATCACTTGACTCATCTTATTCTATATACAGATATCAAACCGGTTTTTGATCGGGTTCCTGACCAGACCCCAAATAGGTGATCGCCAAGTCCAATTGCAGGTGACTACCAAAAAGAATAAGCATATCTCCGGGCAGAACGGAAAATTCAGAGCCCGGATTGGGGTGGGGTTTGTTTTTACGCACCACTGCAATAACTACCGCTCCGGTTCGCTCGGTAATATTTATATCTCCGAGCACCTTATCACGCACCCAGCTGCCTTGCAAAACCAGATAGGACTCGGTAAGAGTGGCCGTGAGGTAGGTGGAAAACTTTTTCAGGCTCTCAGTGTTTAAAGACAGTCCCCGGAACATGCTATAACCTTCCAGCCGAATCAATTCCACCTGTTGTTCAATAATATTATCAGGAATACGGTAGTCGCGTAATACCCGCGAAAAAATTTCTATGGAAGTTTCAAATTCTTCCGGGATCACTTCATCGGCTCCGGCGGTTTTAAGTTCTTCAACTTGGGCAGTCAACCGGGTTCGAACCATAATCTTGACTTCGGGATTGATCTTTCTGGCAAGACGCACGGCTTTTTCTGTCACCGCGTAATCCGGGATCGAAAACACAATCATCCTTGCCTCTTTCAAACCCGCCCGGCTCAATGTTTCTTCCTGAGCACAATCGCCATAATGAGTGGTCATGCCTTCCGTCAAAGCGCGTTTAACCTGCTCGCCATCCAGATCCAGAACCATGAAAGGAATCTGCGTTTCAAGAAGCACCTGGGCCAGGGTTCGGCCCCCAAGTCCATAGCCCACAATGATGACATGGCCTTTAAGCTCAGAATCCTGTTCGTGGTCCGAATCGGTTTCTGCAGATTTCCACTGGGAAAATATTCTCATGGAAAGTGCCGAGGAAGCCTGGATCAAAAAAGGCGCGAAAAGCATAGAAAGAATAGAAACAATGAGCAACAGTTGGTATTGATGAGAATCGAACAAACCCTGATCCAATGCCATCGCAGCAAGGATAATGGAAAACTCCCCCACCTGTGCCAAACGCATCCCCACCACAAAAGAAATCCGCACAGGCACCCGCACCAGCAAACAAGCCAGACCTGCCAACCCCCCTTTAACCAGAACCACCAGAACAAAAAGTCCCAGGCAGCCCCAGACAGAATCCATCAGCACCTGCGTTTGCAGAAGCATGCCAACCGAAATGAAAAAAATACTGCTGAAATAATCCCGTAGTGGAAGAATGTCGAGAATAATCTGGTGATTGTACTCGGACTCCGAAATAATCATTCCAGCAATCAAGGCACCCATCGCCAGGGTCAAACCCATTTTTTGCGATACCCAACCCGTAGCAAGAATGATAAACAGTACCGATAACGTGAGATGTTCTTTGTTGCCGACCCGGGCAATCCAGATCAGAGTCTTCGGAACGATCAGCCTGGATAGAAAAAAAATCGCCACCACTGCTGTCAGCGACTTGACCATGGCAAGTGCAAAGTCCGCTCCGGAGTTGACTCCTGACTGGGCAAGAAGCGGCAGAAGAAGCATGATGGGGACCACACATAAATCCTGAAACAGGAGAGTGCCAATACAAAGCTTTCCGTGCAAGGTATCGATCTCGGCACGGTCTGTAATCATTTTCAGGACAATGGCCGTACTACTCAAAGCAACGATCAACCCTAAAGCGATGCTCTGGTTTTGCTGAAACCCCATCTCCCTGAAAACAAACCAGATAAAAACCGTTGTCAGGCCCAGTTGCAGACCACCGACCCCCAAAACCGAAGCCAGGTTTTTCAGCAGGCGTCCGAGTGAAAACTCCAGACCAATGACAAACAGAAGCAGGATCACCCCGATCTCCGCCAATTCCTTCACCGAAGCGACATCAGAGATCAGTTTTAATCCATACGGACCGATCAGAACCCCGGCAACGAGATAGCCCATGACCGAGGGCAGTTTAATTTTATGGAAAAGCAGGTTGATCGGAAGGGAAACCAGCAGGAGTACGGCTAAATCTTCAATCAAATGGACCATGTATTCGCCAGAGTATGAAAAATAGTGAGGGCAACATCTCCTTTATATTATACGGGGATTCTTTTAAGGAAAGAAATGATATCAGGAAACGAGGAAGCCCCTGTTCCTCCTGACAGGAACAGGGGCTTTCAAGTCAAGCAGAGGTCAAACAAACGGGAGACCTGGACGTATCCCGAATTTGAACCTGAAAATTTAATCTTTAATCGTTAGCAAAACGCAGAGCGAGGGCAAGGTCCTCCAACCCGTCCCTTTGCGCTATGGCTGCAATATTCGAATACGAGTCACGCCGGTCGATGGACCGGGCTGTCATGGACGAAGCATCCAATCCTTCTCGAACCTTATTCACCAGATCCTCGAGAATGTACTGAAATCCTCCCTGATCCAACGCGCATTCAACATTTCCCAAAAAATTGGCTGCCGGGTCTTTCATGATCCGATCCCCCTTAAAAAATGGTTACGAAAATACCGTTTCCCCAGAAGAAAAACTCTGCCCAACTAACCTATCGGCAATAAGGAAGGAATCTTAAGCCCGATCTGACCCCATAGAGGATTCAGGATGGGTGGGGGGTCGGCCTCGGAATTCCAGGGAAAAAACCCCGCAAATGTAACCGAAAACTCCAACTAATTTTTTAAGAATTCAATAACTATAAATAAATCAAATACTTTTGTCAATGAATTTCTAAAATAAAATTTTCTAATTTTGACTTAAAAGTCTATTACCCCTTATTTATAAATAAGTTATAGATATATTTTTTAACCCTAAAAACCAAGGCACTAAAACTATAACTATTTGATTTTTAATCTTTTATTTATTTTTATGGGTGGGACGGCCTAATAAAGGCCTATTTAGACTATTAAATTAGTGGAGGGGGGGATTATGAAAATAGAGCTGGATGGCCGCCCACTCTAAGGCAGACACAAAACCGTTTCATAATTCAAAATAGCTGGCACCACAACCTTCCATCTCGCAGATTTCCACCCGTTTCACACGGATAGTGTTCGAACTGACCTGTTCCTTGAGCTTGAGGAACAACCAGCGGGCAATGTTTTCCGCAGAAGGGTTTTGCTCGTCAAAGGGGGGAATTTCGTTGATATTTTGATAATCCAGTTTGCCTAGAATCTCTTCCACCATCTGTTTTAATTTTACAAAATCGATACCAACTCCCATAGCGTCCAGTTCATCGGCCTCGACCGTGACCTGGGCTGACCAGTTATGGCCGTGGAGATTTTCGTATTTGCCGTCATACAGCCTGAGTTGATGGGCGGCTGAAAAGCCGGTCTTAACGGTTACCTCATACATATTTGACCCCCACTAAATATTTAATAGACACTTATTTTAACACCGCATCGATGCAATCTCGCGCCGTGTTCATCATGACTTCTATCTCTTCTTCGGTGATGACCAGAGGTGGGATGAAGTACACCACATCCCCCAGGGGACGCATAAAAACTCCGCGCTTTAGTCCTTCGAGATAGATCTGATAGCCAACACGTTTTTCAAAATCTAACCGCTCCTTATTTTTTTCCGTCAGTTCCAATGCCGCAATCATCCCCGTCTGCCGAAACTCTCCTTCGATTCCATCGAAGGCCTGTTTTCCGCATTCTTTCATGGCGGCGATTTTGGGTTTCAGCGTTCCCAGAAAATGGTTTTCCGTCAGCATACTAAGTGTTTCGTTGGCCACAGCACAGGCTAGAGGATTCGCCGAATAGCTATGACTGTGAATGAACAATTTCCGGTCACGGTGCTCGCCGTAAAAAGCTGAATAGATTTCATCGGTAGCCAGTGTGGCGGACAAGGGAAGATAACCCGAGGTGATCCCCTTGGACAGACACAAAAAAGTCGGATTCAGATCGTGTTCCCCGCACACGAAAAGCGAACCGGTGCGCCCGAAAGCCACAGCGATTTCATCAAAAATCATATGAATTCCCAACGACTCACAGAGTGATTGCAGTTTTTTTAAATAAATCGGCGGATACATCATCATCCCCGCCGCCCCTTGAACCAAAGGCTCGATTATCACCCCGGCGATGGTATCAGGATTCTCACTCAATGCTTTTTCCATCGGCTCAAAGCATTCGGCATTACAACTTTCGCGCTGCAACCCATAAGGACAGCGAAAACAATCCGGCCCTTCGACCGGCAAATTCTCAGCAAGAACCTTCTCAAACTTTGCCCTGAAAATTTCCAGTCCGCATACCGAAAGCGCGCCCAGGGTTTCGCCATGATATCCGCCTTTGAGATAAGCGAATCGCAGTTTTTGCGTTTGCCCTTTTTCCTGCCAGTACTGCAGGCTCATTTTCAGGGCCACTTCCACAGCCGTGGAACCATTATCGGAAAAAAATACTTTATCAAGCCCGACCGGTGACAAGTCTACCAGGGTATCGGCCAGATCAATGGCGGGCTGATGTGTGATGTCGGCAAACATCACATGCGCCATTTTTTCCAGCTGCCGGGTTAAAGCCGTATTGAGGCGGGGGTGGTTATGCCCGAACAGGTTGACCCACCACGAAGCGATCACATCCATATACCGGTTGCCTCCCCGGTCATAAAGATAGATGCCCTCTGCCCTCTCGACCAATATAGGAGGCGTTGTTTCGTAGTCCTTGTGCTGGGTGCAAGGGTGCCAAACACTATGAAAATCGCGGACAAGGTCGGATTTAATTTCAGGAATCATGAAAAGCCCTCATCACAAGTTGTAGCGGGTGGGAGAGAACTCGTGAATCTCATCATCAAGAGTATCCCTGATCACCGCAGACATATAGTCTGCCTGATTTGGAGTCAGCAAAATTCCGTTACGGTAATGGCCGGAAGAATAAAACAGGTTATCATACCTCCCGCTTTTCCCCATGATGGGCATGAGGTCCTCAGCCGCAGGGCGCAAGCCCGTCCACGATTCAATCAAGGGCGCTGTTTTAAGATCAGGCAGGATCTCTGCCGCAGAGTCAATCAGTAGGTCGATCACTTCGTCTTCTATGGACGGATCAAAGCCCCGGTCTTCCATGGTCGAGCCGATGACGAATCCGTTGCCTTCCCGCCAGGGCGCAATATAAGTCATCCGGCCATGCAGGGTATAATCCATAAAATAGTCGTCCAACTGCACCCGGCACATTTGTCCTTTGACCGGTTTCAAGGGGATCGAAACCTCCAGCACGTGGGCCAACTGCGTAGACCAACTCCCCGACGCCAGAACGAACTTCTGCCCAATAATATTTCCTGAATCCGTCACCGCCGATGAAATGGTCGAAGTCTTGCGGATAAAGCCCGAAACATTTGCTTCCAGAACATGAATTCCCAGTTTTCTGGAAGCCTGCATGAGCGAGTCGTGCATTTGCCGGTTATTGACCTGCCCTTCCCCAACCCACATCACCTCGCCACAGTCTTCCGACAAAAAAGGTGCTTTCTGGCGAACCTTTTCCCCATTCCATATTTCATGCGGGATATTTTCACGGGTGAAAAACGCCTTTCGCTCTTCCCAGGTTTCACGGTAACTGGACGAGGGCATCAAAGAACCTGCAGACGAAAAATGGACAGAAACTCCACTGACCGAAACCAGTTCTGCAAGGAATTTGGGGAACTTATCCAGCGAATCCCGGCAAAACATGAAAAACCGGTCGGCCCTGTCGCATTCGCAAAAAGGGGCCAACATCCCCGCCGCGGCCCGGGACGCCTGAAGAGAGTTGACCGGATCGCCCAAAACCGCGATTTTCAGGTGCGGCGCATCCTGTTTAAGGCGAAAGGCAATGCTATGGCCAATGACTCCCGAGCCAATGACCACAATATCAAAATTCCCATTGTCCATATATCCAGTCCTTTCACCCCTGGTCAGGCATAAATCAACCCTGCCTTATAGCATCAAGCCCCTTGCCACCTCAAACCCGATTATGATAGTTTAGAAAACAAATTAGCAATAAATTATTTATCTTAAATTCAAACCCGTACGGGTTTTTTCCTGAAAGCTATTATGAACGAAAAAACAGAAGCAAGTCAGGCCAGTCCCGATACCGAGAGTACCGGACAACGCATTGATCCCATTCTCGAACACTTGGAGGTAGAAGGCATAGAAGTCGACAAAGCGCTCATTCGCAAAAAATTTATAGATATCTGGATATACGAAAACGGCGACACACTGGATGAGGAAGAACAATACCTCACCACCGTTGCGGCTTTCATCTACAATGCTCATAATGTGCTGGATGATGCCAATATAAGAATAGATAAAGCCAGGGTGGCAATCATCGCCGCACTTGCGGCATGGAAACAACCTGAGCGCGACAAGCTGATCGAGAAAGAAAAAGCTTCCGAAAATCCATTTAAAGTTTTTGTCGAAAACCATCAGCCCCAAGTGGATGAAACCCATGTCTGGAAGCATTTTTTACTGGAACATAAAAAAGTTGAAGAAAAAAACTGGGTCTATAAAATGAAAAAGTGCTGGTTTGCCAGTTTTTTCATTCGCTTTGGTCGCACCGACTATATTGAGACAGCCTGCTGTTTCGACAAGATTCCCGCTGACGCCCGGCAGGATTATGTCGATTTAAAACTAAGCAACCTGTTCGCTCAGTTGGGTTCCATTTGCCAATTCGATTACAAACCTAAAAAAGACAAATAGCGGAGAACCTCCGCAGGCATGGTATTATTCCTTGGCTGTGATGTCCTCTTCCTTAAACTTCATGCCCGGAACGGGTATTTCATGCTCTGCATGGGGTACAACCTGCAAAGTCTTTATTTTGTCAGCAAAGAGTTGTCTCGTCTCAACAAGCCATTGCTAGCCCCCTACGGGAGTGGCCCCCATTAAAACTCTCGCCTACTACATCAGCGGTCATGGGTACGGGCATTACGCTCGCCCCATACCGGTTCTAAAACAACTTATTGCCGATTATAACGTGCATATAAAAAGGGTGGAGGAGAGGCTGCCGAGGCAATCATCGGCTGCCCCCTTTAATCAGCCAACCCTCCCTGTGAAGGGAGGGAAGTTTTTTTCAGGCATCCATTCCTTTCCGGCAAGCAGACTGCAGTTGGAAACCGCTTGCCGGTAATACTCATAATTGGCGTTCTTGTCGGAATAAATGACCGCGCCCTTAAAGGAGGGAGTTCAGGGTTTCCCGGAAAGGTACAACACTTTATAAGCCGCAGCGGCCCTCGAAACCCCCTTCACCATCGCCCGAACCGAAAGAGTCGCGCCGGTGATGGAATTGATGTCACGATAATCGGTATCTGCTGTCTTTCCGGTGAACTGGTCCATGAAGGAAGGATAGCGCACCTCCCAGCCGCGCGGTTCGCGGTAGACCATGATCTCAACATCACGGACCGTGCCATCGACATTCAGAACCACCATAAACGTGATGGGAAACGATTTGCCGATCTCGTGATCAATGAGGGCGTAACCAATAGGAACCCCGTCGCGCTTGCCGACATAAAAAGTTATGCGGTTGGTTTTGATGTTTTGCAGGCAAAGTTCACCAATGGCCTTTTTCTGTTCATCGGTCAGCCATTTTTTTTCGCGGTCGACTTTGTCCGCACCCGGGAAGGCAATTTCAAAAGCCTGCTTTTTCGTGAGGTAGACCTGAATGTCCAGAACCTTTTCTTCCTCTTCCGAAAAAGAGGAAGGAATAAAAAATCCCTGAACAGAGCCAATGACCCAAAAAACCAGCAAATACTTTAAATATCTGGAAGTCATAATAGAAAAATTATTTTTGATGTCATTCTGAGGAACGCGAGTGACGAAGAATCTCATCCATTTTGCGATACCTCATTACATAAGTAACCACATCGAAAAAAACCAGATCCTTCTTCGCCAAAGGCTCATTAGGATAACATGCGGCCCCGACCCGTTTCCCAGCTTTTTACCGCAAAGCCCAAGGGAGGCAAAAATTTTTATGGCTCCATTTTCGCAGTATGCGCGAAAATACCCGAAAAAAATCCCGGCACCCTGAGAGAAAACTTGGAGGAGCCATCTTCTCAAGATGCCGGGAGTGGAAGTCCTAACGGACAATTCATCAACTTTTAATACATATAGGCAATGCCCAGATTCAATTTATCGTCGGATTGATTATTTCCCAACCTGGTGTGCGTGTGGTCGATCTTTATAGCAACCGACGGGGTCGGCAGGTAGGATACCCCAAAGGTATAAACGGCATTTCTGTTTTTGGATTCATCGGCGCGGGTTCCGTCAGGCATCTCATCCTGGGTCCTCACCCTTTCAAACATGAAATGAGGCACGATGTCATGCGAGGTCTTCCACCCCATTAACTGAGGAAGATGCACCCCCGCCTGAATATTATAACCAAAATTGTTGGAGGCAATCCCGACGTCACAGTCGCCATCACCAGCACAATAATCATTCATGGCTTGCGCGTCATTAACATCAATATTAACGATGGAAGCGTTCATGTCGAACCATTTCCAGCGATATTTGATATCCGCTTCCAGAAGGGTAATGTTGCCGTCCTCTTCGATAAGGCCATGCGTAGTATCGCCGTTGACCAGGGAGAACCCAACCTGCAGACCGGGGAAAAGCTTGGTGAACTCCACCCTGGCGAAGATGCTAAAATCTTTGGCAATGGCTTTATTGACCTGATGCCGCCCACCCCGAATACCATTACTACTGAAAGAACTTGCGGAGCCACCGTTTCCATTCCCGCTACCAGCTTTGCCACCATCATCGGTAATGGATTGCAGGGAGTTCATGGCATAAAGACGGTAGTTCACCCCGTCCATGGGGGTGCCGAAAATTCCCACGCCGCCGCCGTTCCAGGTTGTCGGAATCAAACGATTTTGCAACAGGGGCCGTTCAACGGTCCAGAACAGGTTCGGCTCATGAAATTCGTTGAGAAACCCGACAGGAGCCAGCATAACCCCCGCACGGACATTGAAGCCGGGGCTCAACAGAAAATCCAGGTGACCAAATTCAAACTCAAGTTCCTGCGCTGCGTGTTCGAAGTCGATTTCGGCATTGAGATGAATCCAGTCGGTCAACAACGCATGCACCCCGATGACGAAGCGGTGGTTGTCAATTTCAGAACCCCCGTCTTTTTGAGTGTCATTGTTGAAATGCATTTCTCCATAGCCGTGGACGCTGACCCGGTTGTGATCGGTGGTGCCTGTGCCAAACCCCCGGCTCTTCAAATCTTCCACTTCATCGGAAAGCAGATCGATCTTTCTTTCCAGTTCATCTGTGCTGGCGGAAAAAGCCGGACCTGCCGCGAAAAAAAGTGCCAGAACCGTCAATGCCAGTAAACCCAGTTTGTGTTTCATGCTCACTCTCCTCTCCTTTGAAAAATTCCGGGCCGTTAGCGACACCGGAAAGTAATACGCCTAAGCAAAAGTCATTAATTTATTATTTGATAATGGTTATCATTTTTATTAATTTTATATTTATATTTTATATTTATAATAAAAACCTGTCTTTATGTCAAGTTTAAATCCATAAAAATCAATGATTTTCTACGTGATAGCCCTCTATACCATTAAAAATCAATGATTTAAATGCGGCCTTTTTTCTCAATACTTTACAGAGCCAGGCTAAATTTGAGAATAATTATCAATTTTATCGCTCACCTCGTCTGCATTAACATAGCGAACTCCTTTACCCCGCTTTTCGGGATTTTTATCTTGAGAGGATGAAAACCAAGTAGGCAGGCGAGACGGGGCGCAACCCCAGCCACACCTGCCCAGGTTCCGGCTCGGGCTTTCCCGGAACAAAAATAAACTCCCTGGCAACTTAACGAAGCCGGGTCTTCTTCATTCACCAGATGTGAAACAAAAAAGTCGCAGGCCACAACCGCGAGATCAATGGGTTTAACCGGTTTTTCCATGCATTCATAGGTGGAGTTCTGGCAAATTATTCTCGCCTCACGGCCTCTACGCGACAGGAAAATTGTTTTGGCCCGAATTTTTGAGGATAGATGTTGCAAGAAAATAAACCCGGCCCCTGAGGAAAGATATTCATCGACAATTATCAGGTCGTATATATCCGTGCTCAATTCCATTCCTTCACTTCCATCCGCAAACGAAACACAATGCCCAAATCTGGCCAACATGATAGCCAGCTTCCCTCGTTCGGTCTTGTCAGCATGTACCATCAAAATTTTTCCAGGAGAAACAATCATGCATTCACCTCACTTCCTGTAAAACCTTCCAGGCAACGCTCTAATGCTGAAACGCTGCTGGAATGACTGCGCTCCAGGGGAATGCCCCGCATCCTCGCCACCCGGGTTGCCTCTTGCACCATAGTGTGAGCAACCGTACCGGTGAAAATGACAATTCCACTAACGCCCGTCATCCTGTTAGCCAGATTAGGGATTTGCCGACTGAACACTTTGCCCTGATACCCCATGTCCTTGCATTTCTTCTCGTAGGACCTTCTTAACCGATCCAGTCCGCCTACAATCGCCACACTCATAAAACCCGCTCCTTTCGTTAAGAGCCCAATAAGAAAGAATAATCTTATTTTTGATAACCATTCTCAAAATATAAAAAATTAAATTTTTTTAGCTATGCCAGATGAGCAACAACCTAAGCTTTACGAATACCCAAAGCATTCAGGACATCTCCCGCTTCCTTCAATTTCAAAATTTTTCTTGTCGAATTTACACGAACAGAAGTTCCGCCACCACAGTCATTCATACAGGGAACACTACAAACCCTGACTTCGTACAGATTCAGAGCTTCCAGAATTTCCAGCAGTTCGCGGACGGTCCGGTCAGACGACCAAGCCTTGCACCCCGTCCCCTCACAAATCTCCACATTCTGTTCTCGCATTAGCCTGCCCTTAAATATTGATAATGGTTATCAATATAATGCATGCGCCCCACTCTGTCAAGACTTATTGAATATTTTTCCAAAAGTTTTAAATTGTTTATTTATAAAGATTTACATAAAATTTGCATAATGAGGTTGAATATTCTTTGCTTTTATTATAGGTTTTTCATAATTTTATAATTTTGATAACCTTTATCAATAATGAAAATGTTGAACGAATTTGACATCTTCAAAGATTTCCTGCATCAGCGGGAGCTTCGTTGGACTCCACAAAGAAAAATGATCCTGGATATTTTTTTATCCTTTGATGGACATATTCAAATCGAGCCACTGCTTGAAAAAATTCAAGCACAGGATCCCTCTCTCGGGATCGCGACCTTATACCGCACCTTAAAGCTATTGATCGACTGCGGACTGGTGGAAGCGCATTCCTTTCAGAACGGAAAGAAGACTTACGAACGCATGTTTCATGTCCACCATCATGACCATTTAATCTGCACACGCTGCGAAGAAACCATCGAATTCGAGCACCCTCTTATCGAGAAGTATCAAATCGAAATTTGCGAAGCCTATGGCTTTACTTTGAAGAGCCACAAAATGGAATTGTTCGGTGTTTGCAGGAATTGCAAAAAAATTAAAAACTCCGCCTGATATCTCCAACAAAAAAAACCCTGCTCTAATTTACTTACAGATCAGAACAGGGTTCGCTTGCTTTACAACAATCAGTTATCTTTTAATTATCATACTTAACTCATATTCTCAGACAAATAATTCTGGATACCAATATCCTTAATACGATTGAACTGGGTTTCCAGCCAGTCCACACTTTCTTCCGTATCTTCGAGAATACCATCCAGTATTTCTTTGGTGCCGTAATCGTTTTTATCCAGACATGTTTTGATATGCCCGCGAAGACGCGTCACATGGGCGAGTTCGATTGTATATTGGTTCTTTAATTGATCTTCAACCTTATCCCCCACAAGAACCGTATCGTATTTCTGCATATCCGGAACTCCATCGAGAAAAAGGATTCGCTCAATCATTTTATCCGCGTGTTTCATTTCTCCCATGGATTCTTCCCGGGCGTGGGACGCCAATTTGTCGTAACCCCAATTTTCCTGCATTTTGTAATGCACATAATAAATATTGATCGCTGTCAGTTCCGCCATTAACACATCGTTCAGACCATCGATTACCGCTCTATCACCGTCCATGAATACCTCCAGAATATTTAAGTTTGTCAGCAAAACGCTCTTCTTGCACCTAAAATACACTCCCCCTAAAAAAAGTCAACCCTTTTGTTTATAATAAGTTATGGATAGTTTTAAGAATGAGAATTCATATCAATAATTTAAAATTCATCAAGTTACACAATATTGCATCCCCATTATGGGCGCGTTAAACAAGGGAAAATGCGCATTAAATTTTTGCAGAAATTTTTAATTGATAAGGTCTATCAACTATCAAAATTGAGGCTCTCCGTATGAAGCATCATCAAATTGGAAAGATCGGGAGATTGCCTTCCCGGATCCCAGGCTTTTTCCAAATGATGCGTCGCAGCAGAAAGGCGATTTTCTTTTTTCCAGTAAAGCATTCCCAACTGGTAATGAATATCCGCCTTGCTGCTATCGGGAAACAACAAACGCTGATATAACATAATCACATGTCGAAACGCTGCCAATTTAAGGAAGAAAGCAAGTCAGAACCGGGTTCGGCCATCGAGACGGGTCATGACCTCCACACCGGAATTGGTGACACAAAGCGTATGCTCAAACTGCGCTGAGAGGTTGCCGTCTTGAGTCACAGCGGTCCATTTATCTGAAAGGATTTTTAAATCAGGTTTGCCAAGGTTGATCATGGGTTCGATGGTGAACACCATGCCCTTTTTAATTTCCAGACCTTCACCAAAATTTCCGTAATGCAGAATCTGCGGTTCCTCATGAAAATTATTTCCGATTCCATGTCCGCAAAACTCGCGCACTACCGAATAACCGTGACCCTCGGCAAATTGTTGGATCGTCGCGCCAATATCACCCAGCCGGGCGCCGGGCTTTACGCATTCAATACCTTTCTGCAGAGCTTCCTTACAGACCCCCACCAGTTTTTCCGCTTTTTTACGAGGTGAGCCAACGAAAAACGTGCGACTGGTATCCCCATGAAAGCCTTTCATGTAAGTGGTGATATCCAGATTGACAATGTCCCCATTACGCAGTTTCCTGCCGGACGGAATGCCGTGACAAATCTCTTCATTGACCGAAGAGCAAATGCTTTTGGGAAACCCGCGGTAGTTCAGCGGTGAGGGAACCGCCCCGTGGGATACAATATAATCGTGGCAAATCTGGTCCAGCCTATCGGTAGTCACTCCGGGTTTTACATAGGGTTCGATCATAATAAGGACTTCTGCCGCAAGCCGACAGCTTTCCTTCATGGTGTTTATTTCTTCATCGGTTTTAAAGTGAATCATTGGGTATAACCGAACTCCTTTATGGTCCGCTTCTGGTCTCTCCAGTTGGCTTTGACTTTAACAAACAGCTTTAAAAATACTTTGGCACCCAGGCGTTTTTCCAGTTCCTGACGTGCCTGCCGTCCAATATTTTTTAACATGCTTCCCTTCTCACCGATCAATATTTTTTTCTGGGAGTCTTTCTCAGCATAAATCGTGGCATCGATCTGCACCACACCGTTATTCTGCTCATACATGTCTTCCACCACGACCGCTACCGAATGCGGTACCTCGAACCGGGTGAACTTCAATATTTTTTCGCGAATGATCTCACCAAAAAGGAAAGTTTCCGGACAATCCGTCACCATCCCCTTGGGAAAATATTCCGGCCCTTCGGGCAGGTAATTCAAAATCAGGCTTTTTAACTGGTCCAGCCCATCTTCCTTCAGTGCCGATATGGGAATGATCTCCTCAAACAACGACTTTTGATTCATCTCATCCATCAACGTGAGAAGAACGGACTTTTCAACCAGGTCAATCTTATTGATCACCAGAACTTTTTTTGTTTTAACCCCCCGCATGGAATCCAAAACAAATTTATCTTCAGCACAAAATCCAGAATCCGCTGAAAGCATAACCAGAATCAGGTCCACATCAAAAAATGTGCTGACACTGGCCCGCACCATCATTTCGTTCAGAGCCCGGTCAGACTGATGAATTCCCGGTGTGTCCACTAAGATGATCTGCGCGTTGGGAAGATGCAAAACCCCTGTGATTTTGTTCCGCGTGGTCTGGGGCCGGTTGGAAGTCACCGCTACCTTTTGAGTCAGTAAACGGTTTAAAAGCGTAGACTTGCCCACATTGGGCCGGCCAACGATGCTGGCATAACCTGACTTGAAAGGATCTGCCATGGCTATCTGTCGGTTGATCTGAGATTGACCATCAATAAAGTTCGCAAAAAATCCGCGCTGTAAGCTAAAATCGATTAAAGATAATTTTGAACCCTTTTCGGCTTTAATCATACCATGCCCACTCTAGGAATCTACCTTCACATTCCTTACTGTCTGCACAAATGCGGCTACTGCGATTTCAACTCCCATCCCGAAAACCGGGAGGAATCGGAGGTCTATGTTCCGGCCCTGTTGTCAGAGATCGACCACTATGCTTCACGACTGGCTGGCAAAATGGTCTCCACTGTTTTTTTCGGCGGCGGCACCCCCACCCTTCTACCACCCGCCAGCCTGGATAAAATTCTCGGCAGTGTAAAAAACCATTTCAATCTCAGCTCAGATTGCGAAATCACCATCGAGGCCAACCCGGCAACAGTGGAACGGGAGACACTGGAACAAATCCGTTCTTCAGGTTTCAACCGCATCAGCATAGGGGTGCAATCCTTTGATGCGGAAGAACTGAAACTTCTGGAGCGGGTACATAATGAGGAAGAAATCCACACCACTATCGATCGCGCACGTTTGGCCGGGTTCAGTAACCTCTCACTCGATTTAATGTTCGGCCTTCCCGGTCAGTCCCCGGAAAAATGGAAATCGCATTTACGGCAAGCGCTGGAAAAGAAACCCGACCATATTTCTGCCTACAGCTTAACAATAGAACCCGCAACCTCCTTCTTTAAATTGCAAGAGCGCGGAATCCTTCGGCTATCCCCTGAAGAAATCCAACTGGAAATGTTTCAGGACACTATTGAAATTCTGCAATCCGCAGGTTACCAGCAATATGAAATTTCCAATTATGCCCGACCGGGATTCGAAAGCCTACACAACCTCAATTATTGGGACAACGGCGAATACCTCGGCCTCGGTGCCGGTGCCTCCTCCTATTTAAACGGAGAGCGTTTCAAGAATACCCTTCTGCCTTCCCGCTATATCCGCGAAGTGCAGACCCGGGGATCAGCGGTGAAATCCACCGAAAAGCTCGCCCCCCTTAACGCTATGGGCGAAACCATTATGCTCGGCCTTCGCCGTCTCAAAGGCATCGCCATTGAAGATTTTGAAAACCGCTTCCAGATTTCCTTTAAAAATGTTTACGGCAAAGTGATCGATCCCTTACTCAACGAAGGGTTGATCACCCTCAACCAAAACCATATGGCCCTGTCGCGTAAAGGACTCAACCTCGCCGACTCGGTCATTTTAAAATTTATGGCCTGATAAAAATGAACGATCCTGCTTTCAAAAAACTAACTGAAATTGTCGATACCCTGATGAGTGAAAACGGCTGTCCCTGGGACAAAGTCCAAACCCGCGAAAGCCTGAAACCTTATCTCGTCGAAGAGGTCTACGAAACACTGGAAGCTTTGGACGGAAATGATCCAGATGAGATCAAGGACGAACTGGGAGACCTGCTCTACCAGATTCTGTTCCACGCAAAAATCTCTGAAAACAGGGGCGAGTTCAATATAAAGGACGTGGTGCATGGCATCTGCGAAAAAATGGTGCGCCGTCACCCGCATGTCTTTAAAGACGGCAATCTGGAAACTCCCGAACAAGTGGTCACTCAATGGGAAGAAATCAAGAAGCAGGAAAAAAACAATGCTCACCGCGAATCGGTGCTGGATGGTGTCCCCAAACACCTGCCCGGACTCCTGCGCGCACAAAAACTGCAAAAAAAAGCCGCCAAGCATGGATTTGACTGGGATGAAATCACCGCTGTCTTCGACAAACTTGATGGAGAAATTGCCGAGTTCAAAGAGGCCGTACTCTCAGGAAAGGAGACCGACATCTCTGGAGAACTGGGGGATATACTGTTCGTGCTGGTCAATATCGCCAAATTCAAAAAGATCGACGCCGAAGAGGCCCTGCGCACCACCAACAACAAATTCATCCAACGCTTCCAGTACATTGAGCAACAAGTCGCCAAACGCGGCAAAGAACTGAAAGACACGCCTCTCGAAGAACTGGAACAATACTGGCAAGACGCCAAACGCGGAAGGCCACGTAGCCAATAGCCAGCCTGCCGCTGGCATTCTGATAATCCACCTTTGCCTTCAGAGTACAAATAATCTATAGCCGTCAAGCCGACAATGCTATTGCCTCTTCAACTATAGTCCGCCATCATTTCCTCCCGCGTTGCGGGCCCATTCGGCGAATTGCTCTTCATCTTCGAGGATTTCTTCCGGGACCTCATAATAGTTTTTTAAAGTCTGTTTGGCGGAGGGCTTGAACGGTTCCATACCTCTCTCCTTATAAGATTCGACGGTGGCGGCATTGGTTTTGAAATAAACACAGCCGTCGGCAATGATACCGAAAAATATTCCGTTGCAATACAACCCGAATCCGCCAAACATGTGTTTGCGCTCCACACCGTTCAGGCGGTGGAGTTGATCCAGAACATATTCTTTGAATTCGTTCTTTTTGGAGTTCACTGCATAGCGTTGAATTATTCCACCGAATATACCCTGCCCCGCCATTCAGTACGGGAAAAAACCAGAATCTGAATCATGGAGTTTATCATGATGGCCGCCATCACCACAGCCCCTATCGGGAACAGGCAGGCGTTTATGCGGTTCAATCCTAACTCATCACAAGTTTTTATCGTTGCGGCGGAAACCATGCTGACTCCGAACAGGGAGAGCCCTATCCAGATCCCTCCGGTCCCTGCCACCACATTCCACCCCAGCACCAAGTAGGGCGTCAGCAAAAATGCCTCGACCATGAAAACATAATAAAGCGCACGAACGACCGAGCGTTTCATGGCCAGGAACATATTCTTTCGCCAGCCGGTCCAGATTTCTCGGAAGCCATAATACATGCGGATGGAAAACAAGCGCTTGGCATCGGCAACCATTAGATTGAATCCGGCCTTCTTCAACCGTTTGGCGATCAACACATCTTCCAGCACATCGGCCTTGCCGCCCTCGTGCCCGCCGATGGCTTCGTAGGCAGAGCGTTTGAACATCAGGAACACTCCTAATCCCATCGCACTTTTGTGATCCGGACTGTTCACTTTTCTAAAGCGTGTGAGGGATGCGATGAAACCAAAGATGGTTGGTTGCACCGCTCTTTCCCAGAACGAACCGAACTCTGCCCGAGGCATCATAGTCAGAGCATCCAGATTGCGTTCCCGTAGGGTGAAAACAGCGGTGCGCAACGCACTGGGCTCAAAAACAGGGTCCGCATCCGTGAACAAAAGAATTTCTCCTTTGGCCTTTTGAAAAGCCTGATGCAGGGCAAAGGGTTTTCCCAGCCAGCCTTTGGGCAAATCTTCTCCGTCCAATGCGATCAAACGGGAATTGTTTCGCGCCAGTTCTTGAATCAACTCCCCGGTGCGATCTGTGGAATGGTCGTTGACCACGATCACTTCAAACCGGGGGTAGTGCTGTTTTAAGAGGGACTCCAGGCAAGCCCGGATTCCCCGCTCTTCATCTCTGGAGGGAACACAGACTGAAACCATAGGCGGGTCATCCATCTCGTGTAAAATCGGTTCAAGGCGAACCAGATGAATAATATTCACCGTCAGGTAAACGATCACCGCGACAATTAAAAACAGTTGAAAAGATGTCAGTATTTGTAGCAAGAGAATTTCCTTTCGAGAGAAAAGAAAAATCGGATCAAGTCCGAATAATTTGTTATGCTTAAGAAAGATGGCCGCATAGAAGACCAACAAAGCTTAACATATTGCTCCTTGCTCCGCTCACTAGTAACTCCGAACACCATGATAAAAACTCTCATATCTATTTTTCTATTTAGCTTGATCTTTTTTTTCGTTGGGGCAAGCTCCGCGATGGCTCTTTGCATCAAAAACGAGAAAGCCAATTTAAGAAAGGGGCCCGGCACCAAGCACGAAAAACTCTGGCAGGTGTACCAATACATGCCCTTCAAACTTTTATCGACCAAAGGTAACTGGAAACAGGTAGAAGATTTGGACGGAGACACCTACTGGGTCCATGCTCCGCTCACCACCCAGAAATATAAGTGCGCCGCCATCAAAAATAACCAGACCAACCTCAGAAAAGGACCCGGCACAGAACATCCCAAAGTGAAATGGGCACCTGTGGACAAATATTTTTCCATGAAAGTCCTCAAAATCGAGAACAACTGGGTGCACGTCAAAGACGCTTCAGGCGATAAGGCCTGGATTTATCGTCCTCTTGTGTGGATTCAGTAACCCCCCCCATTTTCCCTTTCCACCCCCATTAAAATCAGACTTCCCACACCCTTCTATATTAACTGCAGAAAAAGCTTTATTTCATTGCCGATCAATATAATAATCAGACTTAAACTAAAATTTTAATTGGGATGCCTTTTTATTGCACCTCAAGCCTGATTGGAGTCAGCCATGACCACTGCAACCGCACCGCTTTCAGCGGTACAAGAATTCCTCGCCTCACCACAAAAACTATTGATCGATGGCAAGCGCGTCGACGCCGCCAACGGAGAAACTTTTGAAGTTCTGGACCCTTCTGACAACTCTGTCCTGACCCGCGTTCCCAAAGGTGAAAAGGAGGATATTGACCGGGCCGTTAAAGCGGCGCGAAACGCCTTTGATAACGGACCCTGGAGGAAAATAACCGTTTCGGAACGGGGCAAGCTAATCTGGAAACTGGCCGACCTGATCGAACAGCGGAGCGAAGAATTCGCGCAACTGGAAACTCTCGATAATGGAAAACCGCTTTCCATCGCCCGTGCCGCCGATGTGCCTCTTACTGTAGATCACTTCCGCTATTACGCCGGAATGACGACCAAAATACATGGCGAAACGATTGACATCTCCGTTCCCTATGCGCCGGGTGCCGAGTTTCTCGATTTCACTTTACGCGAACCTATGGGCGTGGTCGGACAGATCATCCCCTGGAACTTCCCCCTGCTCATGGCCACCTGGAAACTGGGCGTGGCTCTGGCAGCAGGCAATTGTGTGATCTTGAAACCGGCGGAACAGACACCCCTATCCGCCTTGTATCTCGCTGGCCTGTTTGCCGAAGCGGGTTTCCCCGATGGAGTGGTCAATATCATCACTGGATTCGGCGATGCGGGAGAAGCCCTCGCCAGCCATGAAAATGTCGACAAGGTCGCCTTCACCGGAAGCACCGAGGTAGGACATGAAATTGTCAAAGCCTCTGCCGGAAATTTAAAACGGGTTTCGCTGGAGTTGGGCGGCAAGTCGCCCAGCATTGTGTTCCCCGATGCCGACCTGGAAATGGCCGTCCAGGGAGTAGCGGACGCCATCTTTTTCAACCATGGACAATGTTGCGCCGCGGGTTCACGCCTCCTGGTGCATGAAAATATTTATGAGGATCTAATCGGACGCGTTGCCGAGCTGGCAAATAACATCAAAGTCGGGCCGGGCATGTGCTCCGACACCGATATGGGCCCGCTGGTTTCACGGGAGCAACAGGAACGGGTATTGGACTACATCCGCTCCGGAGAGCAGCAAGGCGCCAAAACCCGTGCCGGTGGCAACGCTCTAAAGGGAATGGAATCGGGATGCTATGTTCAACCCACAGTTTTTGAAAATGTGAAACCGGAAATGAAAATCGTGGCGGAAGAAATCTTCGGACCTGTCGTGGTGGCGGCACCCTTTGAAGACCTCGATGCTGTCATCGCTCGCGGCAACGATACACCTTATGGCCTCGCCGCCAGTGTGTGGACTAAAGACATCAACAAGGCACACAAAGTCGCAAAGGGACTTAAGGCCGGCACTGTGTGGGTGAACTGCCACAATATTTTTGACGCGGCAGCACCTTTCGGAGGCTACAAACATAGTGGGTTCGGAAGAGAAATGGGTATACACGCTCTGGAAAACTACACCCAAGTCAAAAACGTCATCCTCCAACTCCACCACTAAGCCCGGCCAGCGGCCGGTAGGCGTAATATTCTTCCTCATCTGTGATGTTCTCTCTTCCTTGAACTTCATGCACGGCACGGGTACTTCGTGCCCTGAAAGGGTAAACTGGCAATACCCCGTTAAGCCGAGATAAGATTTGCTCGCCAAATAAAGTTATTGCTAGTTGGCCTCACGCCCAGTGGCGGGGATGCGGATTTTGAAGCGGCTGCCCACACCCAGTTTGCTCTCGACTTCGATTGTTCCTTTATGAGCTTCGACAATATGCCTGCAGATGCTGAGCCCCAAGCCACTGCCCCCTTCATCGCGTGACCGGGCTTTATCCACCCGGTAGAACCTATCAAAGATGGATGGCAGGTTTTTTTCTGGTATTCCGATGCCAGTATCTTGTATCGACAACAAGGCAAACCCTGCTCCCTCCTGCAGAGAAACTTTCAACTCGCCGCCCGGTTGCGTGTATTTAATCCCATTGTGCAGAACATTCCAAACCATTTGCCGGAGCCGCACCTCATCCCCATTGATTTTCACCGGCTCCAGAAACGCAATGACGATGGAGATATCTTTTTCACCGGCCAACACTTCGGCATGTTTGCATACTTCCTCTACCAGATCTCTCAAGTCCATCGCCTTGCAGTTGAGGAGAATATGGTTTTCGTCGGACTTGGAGAGGACAAACAAGTCTTCCAGCACTTTGGACATATAGTTGATCTCTTCTAGGTTACTGGCGATCACCTCCTGGTACTCTTTCGGTTCACGAGGTTTACTCAGCACCCATTCATTTTGCCCCTGTAAAACCGTCAACGGAGTCCTCAACTCATGCGAAGCATCACTGCTGAATTGCCGCATCTGAGCGAAAGAGTTTTCCAGCCGATCCATCATTTCATTAAAGGTCAGGGCCAGCTGGCCCAACTCATCCTTGACTTTTAGCACGGGAATGCGCTGGCTCAACTCCTGCCCCTGCCCGATATACCGGGCGGTCTGAATGATTTTGGATATAGGTTTCAAAGCACGCCGGGCCAGAAATCGAGCGAACAGCGTAGCCAGAACAAGTACCGAGGGAACGGCGGTGAACAAGAATATTCTCAGGTTCTTCAGAGTCTCCCGCACCGCCTCCAATGAAGTCCCTACCTGAACCAGGTTGACCAGTTTTTTTTCCCGAATGATAGGCATGGTGATCACCCTAATGGGGTGATTGCCATCCACAAGAAATGTTTCGTAGGAATTTTTACCCTCAAGGGCATCGGCATAGGCAGTTTGTGATAATGAGAACTTGGAGGCATCAATATTGTTAGATCGCGACCCAACATTGCCGGAGCCATCATAGATTCTGTAAAACTTGTTGAGATTACTAGTTCCCATGAATCGCTCGAAAAGCTGGTCAAGTCCGGGCAATGGTGAACGGTTGAATTTCATCACTGCCGAGGTAGCAACAACGGTGGCCGAAACCGTCAAGGAATTATCGACACTTTCATAAAGACGTTTAGAAAGAAAATAATTTAGAAAAACACTGAATAGGATGAGGATGATGCCCAGTAACAGGATATACCAGGCCGTCAACCTGGACCGAATGGATTTGAAAGCCATAGCTATTCTTTCATAATGTATCCAACGCCCCGGAGGGTATGCAAAAGCTTTTGGGAATAGTTTTTATCGATTTTCTTTCTTAAATGATTGACGTAAACATCGATCACGTTGGTGAAGGTATCAAAATTATAATCCCAGACATGCTCGGCGATCATTGTTCTCGTCAGCACCTTGCCCTGATTCCGCAAGCAATATTCAAGCAAGCTGTATTCTTTCCCGGTAAGTTCAATTTCCTGCTTTTCACGTTTCACTTTGTGACTGACCATATCCAGTGTCAGGTCGGCGATCTCCAGTGTCGTCCGGGCTTCGGCTTTTCCTCTGCGGAGCAGGACGCGTATCCTGGCCAAAAGTTCCGAAAATGCGAAAGGCTTGGTCAGATAATCATCGGCCCCTTTATTAAGGCCGGTCACTTTGTCTTCTACGGAATCTTTAGCGGTGAGAAGAAGAATGGGGGTTTCGATCTTTCGGTCTCTCAAGGTGGATAAAACTTCCAGCCCGTCAATTTTTGGGAGCATGAGGTCCAGAATAATCAGGTCATACTGATTCTGCTCTCCGAGAAGCAGGCCCTCTTCCCCATCGGGCGCGACATCTACAGCGTATGTTTCCTCTTCAAGGCCTTTTTTAATGAAACCGGAAACTTTTTTCTCGTCTTCTACAATCAATATACGCATTTAGCCATCCCATTTTTTTTGCACTTTATGAAGCTCTATCTCTCCTTTCAACATTTCAACATGTTTTTCACAATCTTTTTGGATCGCAGAATACATGGCCCGGCAACTTTCATCATTGGCATCAATCATGGCCTGCTTGCATATTTTCACCGCCTCATGGGAGGCTTCCAAGGCTTTTAAAATATTGTCGTTGAACTTTTTACTCATTTTTGACCCTTAATTATTCCGATCCCCATTCTATCATTAATTCTCTGCTGTTAAAGGGCTAATCCCACTAGCCGTGGGCCTGTGAAACCCCTTCCACAAATTTCATGCCCCGGGGGGTACAATGTGCAATGACATTTATGAACAAGCAAAAAGTTGTCTCGGCTTAATGGGGTCTTATCCCATCCCCATAAGCCGAGAAAAAATTTGTCGACAATAAACAGCTATTGCTCATTACCACCGGGCGTTGCCCGGTTCCTAGCGGTCGGCCAGTTCCCGCTCGAAAAGAAGCTTTACTAAAATGATTCCCAACGCCGCCCCGATAACAGGTAGAGCGTTGATCAATTCAAGCAGGTATTTTCCCATAAATCCGAAGTTCTCGATCAGGTAATGGGCAAACTTCACACCGGACTGATCCAGCCAGTAAAAAATAAGGTTGATGCCCATCCCGCAGACAAACCCGATAAAAGCCCCAAAACCATAATATGCGTATTTCATGATTGATTTCCACCGATGGAACGCATTGATTCAACTGGAAAAGTCTGCAAGACTTGGATTATGATGTTAAAAACACTATGCCATATTATACATACCTTGGTTCCATTTTATAATCATTAGGAAATGAAATGCGGCTCGCAAACAAAACGGCCATCATCACCGGCGGTGGATCGGGAATAGGCCAAGCCTGTGCATGGGCTTTCTACCAGGAAGGCGCTAATGTGGTTTTATTTGGTCGAAGAGAAGACAAACTAAAAGAAACAGCCCAGGAACTAGGTTCCCGGGCCATGACGGTCCAGGGAGATATGACCCAAAGCAAAGACCTCGACCGGCTGGTCCAGGAAACCCAAAGCAAGTTCCATCGCATCGACATACTGGTCAACAATGCCGGTCTTTTCAAAGGTGCTCCTCTGCACGAAATTTCTGATGAACAGTACGATGAAATGATGGACATCAATATGAGAGCGGTGTTCCAATTGACCCGCAAGGTGCTCCCAGTGATGATGGAACAAAAAGGTGGGAGCATCATCCATATCAGTTCCATCCTCGGCATCATCGCCGTGCCTCAGGTGGCGGCTTATAATATTTCCAAAGGAGCCCTGATTCAACTGAGCCGGTCCATCGCTGTGGAATACGGCAGTTATGGCATCCGCTCCAACGCCATTTGTCCCGGCCTGATAGAAACCGACATGACCGCCGACCTTATGAAGGACGAGGCGTTGATGCAGGAATGGAGTAAGGATTACCCGATAGGTCGGTTCGGAAAACCTGAGGATGTGGCCGATGCCTGCCTTTTTTTAGCCAGCGATGAATCCTCCTTTATAACCGGCACGGTTCTTCCGGTGGATGGCGGTTTCACAGCCCACTAGCCCCTTCGCAGGGGAGGCGACTAGCAATAATGTATGAGCAAGCAAAAATCTTTCTCGGCCCAATAAAACCATTAGTCATGTCCTGTGGCGGTTCGCCACCCACTCGCCGTGGGGGCAAATAGCAATGGCTCATAGAGCCGAGATATAATTGATACCAGAAAACAGCCATTGCAAGTCACCGGCGGAGGTTCTCCGTCCACTCGCCGTGGGGGCAAATAGCAATGGCTCATAGAGCCGGGAGCATAATTGATACCAGAAAACAGCCATTGCAAGTCACCGACTGAGGTTCTCCGCCCACTCGCCGTGGGGGCAAATAGCAATGGCTCATAGAGCCGGGAGCATAATTGATACCAGAAAACAGCCATTGCAAGTCACCGACTGAGGTTCTCCGCCCATTGAGGACAGTGCTTGACGGAACCCCTGCAGATGATTAAAATCAGAGCCACTTGAAAAATCTCAACATACACCGACCTTGTCACGCGAAAGGCTTGAGGATACGGATTCATTTATGAAGTACGAGACTGTTATTGGGCTGGAAGTTCACGTCCAAATTAAAACCAAAACGAAAATATTCTGTTCCTGCTCCACCGAATTCGGCAAACCCCCGAACGCGAATACCTGTCCGATTTGTCTGGGAATGCCCGGAGTTCTTCCCGTTTTGAATAAACGTTTTCTAGATGCCGCCATGAAGGCCTGCCTGGCGACTCATTGCACAATTGAACCAATGAACCGTTTTGCAAGGAAAAACTATTTTTATCCCGACCTTCCCAAAGGCTACCAGATCTCCCAATTCGAACTCCCTTTGGGAACGAACGGATTCATCAACATCAATGTAAACGGCACTAAGAAAAGGATCGGATTGACCCGCATTCATATGGAAGAAGATGCGGGAAAACTGATCCATGGGGAAAATCTGGGAAGTCCGGGGAAAAGCTATGTCGACTTTAATCGAACCGGGGTCCCACTATGTGAAGTGGTCAGCGAGCCCGACCTGCGCTCGCCGGAAGAAGCCCGGGCCTACCTCACCGAGTTGAAAGCCATTCTGGAATACACCGAAGTCAGCGATTGTAATATGGAAGAAGGAAGCCTGCGCTGTGACGCCAACGTCTCCATTCGTCCCGTTGGGCAAAAAGAGTTAGGAACCCGTGCAGAGTTGAAAAACCTCAACTCCTTCAAATTCGTTCAGAAGGCTATTGAGTATGAAGTGGAACGGCAAACGAAGATTTTGGATCAGGGAGAGAGTGTAAAACAGGAAACCCGGCTTTATGATTCGGACCGGGGCGAGACCTTCTCCATGCGAAGCAAAGAAGAAGCGCACGATTATCGTTATTTTCCCGAGCCGGACCTGGTTCCCATAGTTATCGATGACGCATGGGTGGAAAAAATTCGCAAAACAATTCCCGAACTCCCCGAACAGAAACGCAAGCGTTTTACCAGCAGTTATAAAATCCCCGAATACGACGCCGGGGTTTTGACCTCCTCGAAGCCTCTGGCAGATTATTTCGAGCAGTGTGCAGCCCAGTTTCCGCAACCTAAAATTATCAGCAACTGGGTAATGGGAGACTTGTTGCGGGAATTGAAAAAGGATGGCAGGAGCATTAAAGAGTGCCCAGTTTCGCCCTCCGCACTGGTGAACCTGCTCAAACTGATCGATTCTGGAACGATCAGCGGTAATATCGCCAAAGGGGTTTTTGAAGAAATGTATCAAACGCAAAAACCGGCCGACCGTATCGTTGAGGAAAAGGGACTGAAACAAATCACCGATAGTTCTGCCATAGAAAAAATTGTCGATGAAATAATTCAAGCCAACCCCAGCCAGGTGGAGGAGTTCAAGGGCGGCAAAGAAAAAGTACTCGGTTTTCTGGTCGGTCAAATCATGAAGGCGAGCAAAGGCAAAGCCAACCCGGGCATGGTCAACAAATTACTGAAAGAAAAAATAGGGTGATGGCACAATCAATCTTCTACCCATCCAAAATTCTAAATTTGAAACCCGTTTCCTTTGTTGCGTTATTTCTTTTATTGGGAATTCTAAGTTCGAGCGCTCTTGTGGGCCCTGTAGAATCCGATGACAAGCGTTATCTGGATCATGGCGACGGCACAATCACCGACACAAAAACCGGACTGATGTGGATGAAAAAAGATTCCTATCTTCATTCCGGCCACTGGCTCAACTGGCTTGAGGCTCACGAATATATCCGGAAACTCAATGATGAGGGATTTGCCCAATACATTGACTGGCAGTTGCCTTCCACTGAAGAACTGAAAACCCTTTACGAACCGGAAAAGGTCAACAGTTCCCAGGCAGGAAAAGAAATGAAAATCCACGCGGACCCAATATTTGAAAAAAATGGGAGCGGCTCCCTGTGGTCGGCAGAGGAAAATGGGCGCTACAACGCATTTGGAGTGGTCTTCAATACCGGCGCGGTGTTTAACAGCAATAAAAGATCCCGATCTCGAAAGGCCACTCGGGCCGTTCGAATCAATACGGACTGACACAGCTACTTTCTTAAGGCAGAAATTAAAAAATGACATCTCTTAAAAAGGCAATATTAGTAACCGTTCTGCTCCTTGCAACCGTTGCTCCCGCAAACGCGACCTACCCTTTGCCGGATGTTGCGCACTGGGATCTTTCGGTCTCCAATGAAAGAAATGATCCAGACTACCAGAAGGTCCGGGATCTGGTTGCGCAAAAACAATTTGACGAAGCACTTGCAATTCTTGGCAGGAAAATCACCGAACAACCTAAAGAAGCCACTCCTGATATTCTGAAAGCAGTGATTTTAAATGAAAAGGATGAGCCCAAGAAAGCTCTGGAAGTTCTGCTGACCGGATTTAAAAAGGAACGCCAGCACCCTGCCCTGCATTTTGCTTTCTGCCAGATCCACCGCAAACTGGGCAACGGCCTGATCTCGGAAAAGGCCTGTATCATCGCCGCCCAGCAACACCATCAAGATCCTCTAGCACATTATGAGTTTGCTTTAACTTTGATGGCTCGAGGCAAGGCAAAAGAAGCTAATAAGGAGTTGGCGGAGAGCACCAGGCTGGACCCAAAAAATTCAACCTACCCTTACGAAAGGGGGATGATTTTTAATTATCTGAATCAGAATAATGAGGCCGAAAAATCTTTCAAGCGCGCGTTTTCACTCGACAAGAGCAATGTTGAAGCGGCTTACCAGCTCGCTTATCTTTATGCCACACGGAGCGACAAAGAACAGGCGGAATCCTATATCAACCACATTCTGGACAACCATCGGGATCAACCCAAGGCGGAGTCGGCTAAACTGCTCAAAGAATATATTTATAAAAATGAAACCGACAAATTGCCCTTGAAAGTTGTCCCGGGACAATATCATTTGAGCCGGTCAAAAACCCTTTACCAGTCCAAACAATTCGGTTTATGCATCATTGAGGCGGAAACCGCCGCACGACTGAGCCCCGATGACCTGGCAGTCCAGGAGATTCTTGTTGGACTCCACAGTATGTTTCTGCGGTTGGACATGGCGGAAAAATCTGTCGAGCAGTTTATTGAATACGCCAAAGACGACAACAAATTCAAGAGCCGAGGACACCAGGAATTGGCAGACATAAAGGTTCTTCGAGGTCACTTGAGTAAAGCCAAAGAACACTATGAAAAGGCCAAGAGTCTGGGGGATCCTAACGGAATAGCCAAGGCCTCTCTGGATGAATTTCCAGAGAACATTAATTCAATAGAACGGCAACCTTTGAACCCAAATATTTTGTTAATTAATCCTACCGAAGCGTTGAACAGAAAGGGGGAGATTTTTGCTCATTTTGGAATGTACCAACGAGCTCTGGGTATCTATTCCATGGTTTTAAGAATGGACCCCACCAATCTCACCACTTTGCTCAATACCGCCACCGCCAATTATAAAAACGAAAAATACACCCGAGCTATCTCTATTCTCGAAAGATTGTTTGTGATTCATCCCAACCACGAACATATCATCGCCCACCGGTTACTACTGGCCCGGTCTTACGTCATGAACGGGGATCTTGGAGACGGAATCAAAAATCTTGAAATAGTTATGAAACTGCGCCCAAACATGAAAAAAGTCATCGCCTCAGACCCGACTTTTGAGAAGTTAAGGGCTCTCGAATCTTTCAGAATTTTAGTTCAGTAATCCCCATGTCTCAACAAAAAGTTAAGTTTGACTTTAAATTTACGTTCCTGTCTAATGCAGCACAATGTCACTGCTTTATTTTTTTCGTAAAGACCCCATGAACCCAAGGCACGGGGAGATAACACATGACTACACTCCAATATCCAACTAAGGGTTGGAAGTTTTTTCCAGTTTTCACATCTTTTCTCTCATTATTTTTTCTCCTGATTCAAACTCCAGCAACGTTTGCCCAAGGTATTTGTACGGATGGGTTGCAGGAATTACAAAAAAGCCAGGGAATTATTCAGACTAAGGGAGGGATTTGGGGGTATCTTGAACAATCTTCCGCTCTGAAAGACAAATCCATATTAGGACTGCAAATTGACGGCAAACTGCAACGCCTGATCGTTTCCTTTGAAAGCCTTTGTCAAGAAGGCAAAACCCCTACTCCAAAGCTTTATAATTTAATTTTAAACCTGATTGGGGATGCCAGAATGATTTTCAATAGACCTGCTGATCGGCAACCCAAAGAAAAGGTGTTGGAAAAATTGAACGGTCTAAACAAAAACATTGATGAACTGCTGGCCCAACTGCCCAGTTAAGCAACCATGGCTGAATTGAAAGAAGGAAAAAAGGCGCCGGACTTTACGGCGATTGATCAGAACGGAAAAAAATCAAACTCAGTTCTTTTAAAGGTAAGAAGCATGTCGTGCTTTATTTTTACCCTAAAGACATGACTCCCGGATGCACCACGCAAGCCTGCGACTTCCGCGACCAGCACAAAAAATTTAAAAATACTGTCGTCCTCGGCGTTAGCATTGATTCAACCGAAAGGCACCAGAAGTTTATTGAAAAATACGACCTTCCTTTTACTCTCCTTGCTGACACCGATAAAAAAGTGGTGCAAAAATACGGAGTCTGGCAGGAAAAGAAACTCTATGGGAAAACCTTTATGGGAATTGTTCGAACAACCTTCATCATCGACAAGACAGGCACGATCCAAAAAATATTCCCCAAGGTCAAAGTAAAAACCCACATCGAAGAAGTCCTTTCCGTATTGAAGGAAATCTACAAGGCGTAGCCTTGCCACTCGGCGTAGGGCCAATGAACAATAACTTTCGCTGGCAAACAATAGATTAAATCGGCTTGATGATCCGTACTACCTGCCCCCGGCGGCTCGCCGGGCCATTAATTTCTCAATCTGTTTTACAGTTCTGGGAATCTTGCTGGAAAGATTCAAACAGCCGGTTGCTGTCATCACAAGATTGTCCTCAATGCGAATGCCTATCTTTTCATCATAGTTTTTTCCGTTCAGGCGCAGACGAAACTCCCCATACAACCCGGGTTCATTGCTGATCATCCAGCCCGGCTTCATGGGGTGCTTGGCGTAATTACGAAAAGGATCCCCATCATGCTCCTGTTCCCCCATCAAGTGGCTCACCCCGTGCGGTCTTCCTTTATATTGCAACTTAACCTTTCCCCCAATCGCCTTGAAATCGCGTTCCAGCCCCTCATTGACCTTATCCCAGCATACGGTGTTCAACTCTTCAATCGTTAGCCCAGCCCGCGCCTTTTTCTCTACCGCAATATGGGCTTTAAGAACGATTTCATAAAGTATTTTCTGCATGGGGTTGAACCGCCCCGACACAGGAAAAGTCCTAGTGATATCGGCATGCATGGTCATCCAGCGTATTCCAAAATCGATCAGCATCATTTCGCTTTTTGAAAAATTATCATCATTCTTTGTATAGTGGAGAATGGTTGCGTTAGCTCCTGATGCCACGATGGAAGGATAGCTAAGGCCAAAAGGGGTATTCATCAGCATCTGGCCTTCGAGAAACCCCTGCACCTGACATTCATTTTTAAAGTTACTGAAGTTTTTCAGCATCACCTTATATCCGCCGTTAGTTATATCTTGAGCTTTCCGGGCATTGGCAATATCATATTTATCCAGCGGCAGGCGCAGTTCAAAATGACTCTTCATAATATTTTTCAAAGCCGCTTTTGGAGCTTTCCAAGACCGCAACCACCCCTCAAGTTTCCTTTTGAAATCAAAATTATGATCCGTGGTGATGCTAGAGACTTTGCCCCCTCGGGTGCCTTCCAGCCAAAACATTCCCAGAGTTTTTTTCTTCTGCTTCATGAACCGCTCTTTCAGGACATCCTTAAATTCACGGATATCGCGAACATCCTGGATTCCCGTAACCGACCGCACTTCCCTCAAGCTTTGCTCATCCCCGACCCCAAAACGGACCCCCTCCAAAAACTCAAGGATTCGATCCTTGTTATCCACAAATAAAATTTCATCCGATACTTTTGAACCCGGGTCCAGCAACAGGATGACGTTATTCTGGTTAATGCCGGTTAAATACATCATTGCCGGCTCCTGATAAGTGGGGCAATAGGCATAGGACCAGGTCGTCTTTCCACCCGGACCATAAGGGACCCCGGCAACGGCCATGAGTCGGCCTTCCTTCCCCATCAACTTCTTTCTTCTTTCGCGAAACCTCCGTTTAGCAAAGACCCCCGCCCCGCCATCCCGGAATATTCCTGTATAAATTTTTTTCGATATCTTCATTTTTTTTTAAGCGTCCCTAAATCATATTTTTATTCACAGGGTTTAATAGTACACTAAACGGAAACGTGGCCCAACCCCGGTTTATTAAAGAACAAATTCTCTCTTTATGTGCGGACGATATACCCTGGCTAAACCTTTAAAGACCATCGAGTCTCATTTTGGCCCCATCCATATCGATCTGGAATATCGACTGAGCTACAACATCGCTCCCAGCCAATTGTCTCCGGTCGTCATCAACCGTTCCGGACAAAGAGAATTGACAGAAATGAAATGGGGCCTGGTACCGTCCTGGGCAAAGGATGAAAAAATGAAATTCATCAACGCCCGGTCAGAAACCGTCCGCGAAAAACCCAGTTTTAAAAACTCATTGAAAAGCCAGCGTTGCCTGATTCCTGCGGATGGTTTTTTGGAATGGCAAGGAACTGAAAAACAGCCTTACCATATATTTTTAAAGACCCAGGCTCTCTTCGCCTTTGCCGGACTTTGGTCCATTTGGAACAGCCCAGAGGGAAAGAGTTTGAGCACCTATACTATTCTAACGACTGAAGCCAACAAAAAGCTAACTCTGATCCACCCACGAATGCCGATCATATTACCTGCAGAACAATACGAAACCTGGCTATCGCCCGACTCCGGCTTGGATCCCCTACATGAACTTTTAACAGCCTTCTCCTCGGAGGAGTTCGACTTTCACCCGGTGTCCAAAGAGGTCAATTCACCGAAAAACAACCACCCGGAAATTCTACAAAATATTTAATCTTTCTTTTTAAAAATTCCCAGCCATTCCTTGTCTTTTCTCTGTTCAGCAGACAAGGATGTTTTATCGAGCTCCTGAATTTCAAAATTCTTTGAAAAATTTGTTTCAATATCTTCACGGGTGGTGTTGTAGGGAGGTCCACCCTCCTTATCCGTATGATAAAACAATCCCACCAGCATTCCCCCCGGCCGCAATATTCTTGCAACGTTCAGGACATAGTCCATTCTTTGCCAGGGAGAGATGGCGCAAAAAAATGTCTGCTCGAGCACCAGGTCATAAACGCCATCGTGGGAGTCATCAAGACTGAAAAAGTCCTGATGCAAAACCCGGCCTTTAAGGTTACGTTTGTTCAAAGCGTTTTCTAAATAAGTGACGGCTCCTTCAGAAAAATCAATGGCCGTAACCTCAAACCCGTTTTCCGCCAGGAATACCACTTCGTGCCCTCTTCCGCATCCAGGAACCAGCACTTTGCCCACAGGCAATTTTTCCTCCTGCCACAACTTGACAAAGGGAGGAGCCACCTGGCCCAGGTCCCAACCCAGGTCATTGGATTCATAATGGCCTTGCCAGTCTTCCCGGCTGTATCCTTTTGATTCCTGATTCATGACAAAGCAAAATACTCAACAAGGTTCTGAATAGCCACCTTACCCATTGCCTCAACTGCTTCGCGGGCATTGCCTCCAATATGCGGAGTCACCATCAAATTAGGAAGCTGAAGAAATTCGGTATCTGTTGGGGGTTCCTCCCAGAACACATCCAATCCCGCACCGGCAATTGCTCCCGACACCAAAGCCTGATGCAGGTCTCCCTGATGAACCACCTGACCTCTGCTGGTATTAACCAGAAACGCTGACGCTTTCATTTTCGCGAACACCGCTTTGTCGATAAGGTTTTCGGTATATTCGGTCAAGGGCACATGAAGGGTCACAATATCGGCCTCTTCGATGAGTGCATCGAATCCTGCTTTCATAGCGCTGAACTGGCGGCAAAATTCGCTACGGTCTGCAATATCCCGCACCTGGATCCGGCATTGAAACGGTTGAAGCAGGCGCACCAGTTCCTGCCCGACATTACCGCAACCAATGATGCCTACGGTTTTTCCGCTGAGCTCCTGTCCCCCATCGCGTTTCCAACCCCCTCTTTTTAATTCTTCGGATAACATATTATGGCAGAGCCCAATCATGAACCCCAGTGTCAGTTCGGCCACAGACCTTCTGTTAGTGCCAGAGGTCACTCGCAGTTCAATATTGGCATGGCTTAACGCTTCCTGATCCAGATTGTCCAGTCCCACTCCATATTTTGCAATCATCCTCAGTTTAGGCAAGGAACGAATCAGTTCGGCATTGACAGGATCCCTTCCTATCAAAGTGGCATCGGCATCCGCCAGAAAATCGACCAGTTCGGTGACTGAAAGGTACCTGTCTTTTTCGTTGAAGATCGCGTTAGGAAAGTGACGCAATAATTCTGTTCGCAGTGAGAATGATTTGCAGAAGGCCGGAGGGGTGACCGCCACTCGTGGAGCATCCATTGTTCAGTCCAAAATCTGGGTCACAATGGAAGCACCGGCGGTATAGGTACCGATCATGGAACCCATACTGGAAAAAAAGAAAATTAGAAACAACCGGGCAACACGGTTTTTCCACCACATGGAATAGACGGCAATATCTTCGCGCAGGGTTTCAAAGTCACTCACTTTAGGTTTACGCATATAAGATTCCACCAAACCCACAACCATTCCCGCCCCAATAGTGGGATTCAAAGATGTTAAAGGGGCGGCGAAAAAGCCGGTGATGATAGAGACAGGGTGCCCAAAGGCAATCAAAGTTCCCAGCGCGCAGAAACCCCCGTTGAACAAAATCCAGGTTATCACCAACTGTTCTCCCAGTTCGGGAGACTGGCGAAAACCAACCACAAACATGGCCATAATAAATACGCAAATGCCCCAACCTATAAAGTAGCCGACCCGGCTTGGAGGCGGTTTTTGGTCCAGCATTTTCAGATGATCCGAATCAGGAGGAGACTCCATGGCTGGGAGCATGCCGATTAAATGTCCGGCGCCGACCAGTGCCAAAATTCTTTTTGGAGCATCTGGTTCATGGGCAATCTGCGCCAAACGCCCCACCATATACTGATCCCTCTCATCGATCAGAACTCTTTTGATTTCCGGCAACTCCTCACCAAACTCACTGACCACTGAATGTAATAAGTCTCCTTGCTTAAGGTCTTCAATTTGCTCTTGGCTGATCTCTTCGCCAACAAACACTCCAGCAATCATGCCCCCGACAATTTTAAGTTTTTGCCAGAACGACACTTCGGTGACCAGCCGGTGCAGGGTGGTCGATATATTCCGGTCAATGACTTCCAGCCTGATATTTTTTTCATGCGCCAGTTCAACGGCTCGAATCATTTCCTGTCCGGCCTCAACGCCAATTCGTTCAGCCAGGCGTTTTTGATAGGCGGTCAAAGCAAGGTTGATCAGCAGGAGCCCGGCTTTCTTTTTGCGGAAAACCTGATAGATGTCGAGATTCTTCCACCAGGTCTGGTTGGTGAGGTTTTCCAGGCGCGGAGGACATAATTCCACCGCAACACAGTCGTAGTTGCCGTTTTGAATATGTTCCTCGACCATTTGCACGCTCAATTTGGAGACATGAGCCGTTCCCACCAAGGTCACTTCTGATTCACCGAGATGAACAGTTTTAACAACATCTTCTTGCTTTTCCACAGTATCCTTTCCCGAATAGTAGAGAACGACCAAACCGCCAAACAAGCAACAAAAAATTAATTGGGTTAAAATGAGGGAGACTGCATCGGTGAACAGGATTACCCTTTAATTCATGAGACCCCTAATTTAACATAAACCCCTTTAGTATTGAATCGGTCTTTTCCATGCAACCGTTTAAACTTCAAGCCGACTACAAACCTGCCGGGGACCAGCCCCAGGCCATAGAAAAACTGGTTCAGGGCCTGGATTCCAACCCAAGCTCACAGACCCTTCTCGGGGTGACAGGCTCTGGAAAAACCTATGCCATTGCCAATGTCATCGAGCGAGTGCAAAAACCGACCTTGGTGCTCGCCCATAATAAAACCCTCGCGGCTCAACTTTACAATGAGTTTAAAACGTTTTTCCCGGATAACGCGGTGGGATATTTTGTCAGCTATTACGATTACTACCAGCCTGAAGCTTACCTGGCCCAAACCGATACCTATATTGAAAAAGACGCCTCCATCAATGACGAGATCGATAAAATGCGCCATTCGGCCACCCATGCTTTATTTGAACGCCGGGATGTCATCATCGTCGCCAGCGTTTCCTGCATTTATGGCCTGGGTTCGCCGGAAGCTTACCACGGCATGCTGCTGTTTTTGGAAAGAGGCAAAACTCTTGAGAGGGATCAAGCCCTGCAGAAACTCGTGGAAATCCAATACAAAAGAAACGATGTGGATTTTCAACGCGGCACCTTCCGGGTGCGGGGAGACGTCTTGGAAATCCTACCGGTTTACGAAAGAAACGAAGCCCTCAGGATCGAATTTTTCGGCGACCAGATAGACCGGATTTCCGCTTTTGATCCACTCACCCGCCAATCAATCCGAGAGTTGGACCGCATCGCCATTTACCCGGCCAGTCATTATGCCACTCCGAAAGAACTCCTGGAAAAGGCCATGGAAGACATCCGAGAAGAACTGATTGAACGGGTGGCTTATTTTGAAAGCCAGAATCTTCTTATCGAAGCCCAGAGAATTGATCAGAGAACCCTGTTTGATCTGGAAATGATCAAGGAAGTCGGTTACTGCCAAGGCATCGAAAACTATTCACGCCACCTCATGGCCAGACCTGCAGGCGAGCCGCCACCGACTTTGCTGGATTATTTTCCCAATGATTCGCTTTTTATTATTGATGAGAGCCATGTGACCCTGCCGCAGCTGCAAGGCATGTACAAGGGCGACAGCTCCCGCAAAGAGACCTTGATCCGGTATGGTTTCCGGCTGCCCTCGGCCTTTGACAACCGGCCTCTGACCTTTGAGGAATTTGACCAGCATGTCCGGAATATTATTTATGTTTCCGCCACCCCCAGTTCCTATGAATTGGAAAAATCCGGAAATCCTCCGGTGGAACTGATCGCGAGACCCACGGGATTGGTGGATCCGAAAATTGAAATTAAACCCGTGTCCAGTCAGGTGGACGATTTATATAACCAAATCCGTTCACGGGCGGAAAAAAACCAGCGCTGTTTGATCACGACGCTAACCAAAAAATTTTCTGAGGACCTGGCAGAACATTATTCCGAACTCGGATTGAAGGTCAAATACCTGCATTCCGACATCGTGACTCTGGAACGAACCCAGATCATCCGGGAACTCCGGCTGGGCGAATTCGACGCGCTAATAGGTATCAATTTACTGCGAGAAGGACTTGATATCCCTGAGGTTTCTTTAGTGGCAATTCTGGATGCGGATAAAGAAGGTTTTCTGCGATCCACCACGTCCCTTATTCAGACCTCGGGCAGGGCCGCAAGAAACATTTCAGGAAAAGTTATCTTTTATGCCGATCAGGTGACCCGATCCATGCAAGCCGCAATCGATGAAATGAGTCGCAGAAGGGAAATCCAGCTTGCTTATAACCGGGAACACCACATAACCCCGCGCTCCATTCAAAGAGCCATTGAATTCTCCATGGAATATTCTGAGAATACGGAACCTGCGTTCGGGGTCATGGAGGAAGAGGAAACCTATGAATCAGGAAAACCAGTTCTGCAGTTGATCGCGGAACTGGAAAAGCAAATGCTCTCTGTGGCAAAAGATCTGGAGTTTGAAAAAGCCGCCGAGCTCCGGGACCGAATCAAACGCCTGCGGGAAAAGGATCTGGAAATTATTCTATAAAATACTATCTTGGGGTTTCCCGGTTGTCCTTCGTTCTTTGAGCAATGAGTCTGGCAATCCCCGCTTCCGACTCCGGGAGAAGGTCTTGCCATTTAACTCCAGTTACATAAGGAGCAGAGTCACTTTTCAGGTTCTTTCTTAAGTTTTTCACATCCGCTTTTTGTAAGGTAATACTCCCGCCAGTAGGAATCTCTGCAGTTATATATAGCATTTTTTTTTGGTCACTTGGCTGCTATGACTGATCAATGCCCCTCCTGAACTGATATCTCTTATAATTCCAGAATCTTCATATTTTTTATCGCCTTCTTCATAGAAAAATGTAACGGGAATATTGGCTTTGAAACATTCAAATTTCCTAAGGTTATGCATATCGAAGATGCGAGGATATTCAATGACCAGAAGTGAAATCGCCTGAGCCAGAGCATAGCTGGGTGATCACATATTGCCCCTTCATCCATCCCCTGATACAAACGGAAAAAACCTCACCGCGAAGGGTGGCGGTCACTTTCTGTCCCATCACAAAAGGGATTTCATCACTTTTTATAGGCATAATAACCTCTAATAAATCACAACCCGCCAGAATCATAGCAACTGCACCTTATTTGTATCGGCAAGAAAACAAATTAAACAACCTCATACAGATATACAAGAAAAAAAACATTTACATTGAATACAGGCTCAATGCGGCGTTTTCTCAAAGGTTATGAGGATTGGGCGGAAGGCCGGGGAGGATAGAGCTTAAAGTACTTCTTGAAGATTTTCCTGGCAATCGGTGCGGCGGTGGCCCCGCCATGACCTCCATGTTCAATGATAATGGCCACAGCGATCTCGGGTTTTTCATAGGGCGCAAAAGCTACGAACCATGCATGATCCCGATACCTGACAGGTATGACTTCACCCTTCTCCAGCTCCTCATTGGATTTCATCCGGACAACCTGGGCCGTTCCGGTTTTCCCAGAAACAATTATGTTTTTCAAGCGGGATCTTTTTCCTGTTCCTCGCGTACCGTTCACCACATCGCGCAGGGCCTTCCTGACCTGTTCTAAATGGTCTGGATCCACCCCTAATTGGCCGACTATATTCGGGAAAAATTCTTTCCGAGTTTTTCCATCGGGCCCTTCAATACGCTTTACTAGATAAGGTTTGAGCAGAATGCCTCCATTAGCCACGGAGGCCATCATACTTGCCTGCTGTATGGGAGTCACCAGATTATAACCCTGACCAATGGACGCGGAAATGGTTTCGCCCAACAGCCAGGGCTCCTTCTTGTTTAACAATTTCCACTGGGTAGTAGGAACCAATCCCCTTTTTTCCTGGCTCAAGCCCAGATGGGTAGAACTGCCCAGCCCAAAACGTTTTGCGTATTTCGCAATCGTATTGATGCCCAAACGATGACCGATGGTATAAAAATAAACATCACAAGATTGCACCATCGCGTCATGCAAATTCATCGGACCATGCCCGGATTTTTTCCAGCACCGATACCGACCTCTGCCCAACCTGAAATGCCCCGGACAAAAGATAGATGTATCCGGTTTAATCACGCCCTCTTCAAGGCCTGCAAGCGCTGTTATAATTTTGTAGGTAGAGCCAGGGGGATATTGGCCATGAATAGACCTGTTCTGTAACGGGTGCCACTCGTCAGTCACCAACGCATTCCAGTTCTGAGGACTGATTCCCGCCGCAAACTTATTGGGATCGAAGGAGGGACTGCTGGTCATTGCAATGATCTCACCCGTCTGCGCCTTCATCACCACCACGGAACCATTCATATTCTGATCCACAGTTCCAACCATTAATTTTTCCAATTCCTGTTGTATCCTTACATCCAAGGTAAGAATCAGATTGTTCCCACTTTCTGGAGGTAGTTTGCGTAATGATTTCAACTCCCTGCCAGAAACATCCACTTCAACTTCTTTGTAGCCCTTTTCGCCTCGCAAAATAGACTCATATATATTTTCCAGGCCGTTTTTTCCGACAAAATCCCCCTGCTTATACTTGGGGTCTTTAAGGCTTTCCAAGCTTGCTTTGGAAATCTCTCCAAGATAGCCCAGCGTGTGGGATGCCAGATTATTGAACACATAATTCCTTAAAGGTTCAGCCCTGATGTGTATTCCAGGAAGGCTCATATTGTTCTCTTCTATAAAAGCCACTTCCTCCCGAGAAATATCTCCCTTTATTAAAACTTCTTTGAAGGATTTGCTCCGCGCCATTGCCTTTTTCAATTTTTCCCGGTCAAAGGAAATTTTTGGGGACATTTTGTCCAGAGAGTGGTCCAGATCTCCGGCATCTTCAGGAGTTAAATACAGATTGAAAGCAGGGCGAATGCTGACTAAAGTCTCACCGTTCCGATCTTTAATCATTCCCCGGTTTGCAGGCAGGGTTACCATTCGAACCCGGTTGTTCTCTGAAAGCCCCGTCAGGTATTGCCATTTCAAAATCTGCAAATACCAGACACGCATCCACAAGCACAGAAATGAAACCACAACAAGGATGGCGAAGACACGTATCTTCTTTTTAATCACATCATTGGTTTCGGTGCCATGACGAAACAGGCTCATCTTCTCATTCCCATATAAGGATTGGACATTTTCGGTTGCAACCAACCATCAATTTTATCCAATACCACAAACATAAAGGGCCCTATTAATGCATTATAAATACTGTAAATGGGTAACGACTGATACAAAAAGCTGGAAGCGACCTCTCCCTTCAGAATAGTTCCCATGGAGAAATAAAACACCAGACCGTCAAAAATCGAAGAAACAATAAGAAATATCCCTATCGGTATCATGCCTTCAACATAAAACTTATCCTTAAGCGTGGAAAAAAAATAAGCGATCAGACTTTTCGAGAGCGTGTTCACTCCCAACAGTCCCCCTGAAAGGCTGTCCTGAGCAAGCCCCAAAGCAATCCCGGCTCCAATCCCGTTCGACCGGGAATATCGAACTCCACAATAGGCCACCCACACCAGAATCAGGTCCGGGGTAACACCGCCAAAGGAAAAAATTTCCAACCAGGTCGTCTGGGCAGAAAACAAAAAAACGGCAATCAGTGCCTGCGAAAAATAATACATAAAAACCTAAGGCAAAAGGACAAGCACCTCTTCCAGGCGCGACAAATCTGAGCTGGGAGTTAAGGTAATCTCCTGAAACAACCCTTGTTTCTTCCTGGATACCTGGGAGACTTTTCCGATGACCAAGCCCTTCGGGAAAATTCCACCCAGCCCCGAGGAAAGCATCGTGTCTCCCACTTTGACATCTGCAGTGTTCGGAACAAATTTCAATTTACACTCATCTTCCCCCATGCCAACAACGACTCCCGATACTCGGTTATCCTGAAACAAGGCATCCACCGCGCTACGACCGTCAATAATCAAAAGCACCTTCGAGGTGTTGGCACCAGCATGAATCACCTGGCCGATCACTCCGGCCTCAGTAACCACGGCCAAGTGATTCCTAATCCCGTTTTGCGTTCCCTTATTAACAACCACCACCTTTGACCACTGGGTGGCATCCCTGCCAATGACCGAAGCCACCAAAATTTTCTTATCCCAATCGTCTTCATAAGCCATGAGTTTAGCAAGACGCTTTTGGCTGGCGAGACGTTCAATGAGTTGGTTTTTTTCGCTTATGAGGCGCTGAATTTCCAGCTTTAGCTGGTCATTTTCCCTCGCCACATCGACAAGGAAAAAATAATGATTGATGCTATCGGAGACAGACTGAATGGTTTGGGTAAAAAAATTCTGGAACGGGGAAAGGATGAAGCCCGCTACGGAGTCGAGAAAACCGGCACCTTTTTCCTGCTTGACGTTCAAAGTCATCAACGCCAAAGAGAACAGGAGAATTGCAGAAACAAGCACAATATTTTTTTTGCTTTTATTTCCTTTTCTGAGCACCGCTAGCGGGCAATCTTTCTCAGCAGTTTAGGATCGCTCAACACCTTTCCCGCACCCAAAGCAACTGCGGAAAGAGGATCGACAGCAAGGGTTATCGGCAGGCCTGTTGCTTCCTTTAAAAGAGTATCCAATCCTTTAATCAGCGAACCACCACCGGCCACCACCAGCCCCTTATCCACGATATCCGCCGCAAGTTCGGGAGGCGTGCGTTCCAGAGCAATCTTTACCGCTTCGACAATTGTACCAAAGGTTTCGGTTAGTGCTTCCCGGACTTCCTCATCCGAGATGAGCAGGGTTTTGGGTATACCCGCAACAAGATCTCTACCCTTGACTTCCATGGTCATTCTTTTTTTCAAGGGATAGGCGGATCCAATTTGAATTTTCACTTCTTCGGCAGTCCGTTCACCGATCAGAAGATTATATTTCTTTTTGACATAGTTAACGATGGCCTCATCCATTTCATCCCCGGCAATACGAACCGATTTACTGAAGACAATACCGGACATGGAAATGATCGCCACCTCTGTAGTCCCACCACCAATATCAATGATCATGTTACCTGTAGGCTCCTGCACCGGGAGGTCCACTCCAATAGCTGCTGCCATCGGCTCTTCTATCAGGAACACTTCACGCGCACCTGCCGATTCCGCAGAATCCCTCACAGCTCGTTTTTCTACCTGGGTAATTCCGGAGGGAACAGCTATAACAACCCGAGGGCGCACCAATGTTTTGCGATTATTATGGACCTTGCGGATAAAATTACTGATCATCTTTTCCGTAACTTCAAAATGGGCGATCACCCCATCCTTCATCGGGCGAATGGCAGTGATGCTACCGGGCGCGCGGCCCAGCATTTGCTTGGCTTCTTCACCGACAGCCTGCACCTCCTTAGTGTGGGTGTTTATCGCCACCACCGAGGGTTCGCGCAATACAATTCCCTGACCCTTAACGTGCACCAGGGTATTCGCTGTTCCCAAGTCAATCGCCAAATCGTTGGAGAATAAATCCCAGAAAAAATTAAACACTCATATCCCTTATTGCGGGTTTCATAAATTTGCGTAACTTCTTGTTTTTCCTCAGGTTCATTTATAGCAAGGGGCCGTATAAAATGCAAGATAAATCCCGGCGCGCGCTCGCTATACCACTACCGTTTGGGCCAGATGCAGCCAAGGATAACCAGCACTCTCCATAAAACCCCGTTACTCACTCACTAATAATGGCTTGCGATTCTCTTGCGTGTTTTATAGTATAGGTTCCTTCTTTAACCGAGAACCGAGAGTAACATCTATGCTGAGCACGATTCGAGAACATGCTGATTCCTGGCTGATTAAATCCATTCTATGGATGATCATCCTGGCTTTTGTAGGAACTATTTTCTATTCATGGGGAATGGGGGGTGCTTCCAACTCCGGGGGCGGAGTCATAGCAACCGTTGAAGGAGAAAATATTTACCAGGGCGAATATGATCGCACTTTTAATAACCTTGTGAATTTTTACCGACAACAATTCAGGAACCAGTTTTCTGACGAGATGATCAAAAAGCTCGATCTGAAAACTCAGGCTTTGGAGGCTTTAATCCAAAAAAAATTATTATTGCAGAAAGCCGAAAAACAAAACTTGAGAGTCAGCAATGCAGAACTGATATCCCATATCCAGGGTTTGCAGGTATTCCAAAATGATAAAAATTTCAGCGAAAAATCTTATCGAAATTATCTTCAGTTTCAACGGGTCACTCCCGGCGAGTTTGAAGACAACCAGCGCGAGAACCTGGTTTTAAACAAGCTGGAGAAACTGTTCGGAACCAGCTCCAAAGTTTCACAAAGTGAAATCCGTGAAGCCTTCATAAACGAAGAAGAAAAAGCCAAGCTGGACTATGTGCGATTTAACGACGATCACTTTCAGGTCGAAAAAACTTTTACCGATCAGGAACTCAATGATTTTTTTCAAGCCAACAAAAAACAGTTTGAGATACCGCCGCAAATCAAGGTTGTATATGTAAAAATTGAGCCCCAGACCTATCTTGCAGAAATCAAACCTCGGGATGAAGACATTGAATACTATTACCAGACCAAGATTGCTGATTTTCGCGTTAAGAAAATGTACCGGGCCAGCCACATACTCGTCCATATAAAATCATCGGAAATTGAGGGAGATGCTTCTCCTGAAGAAAAACAGAAACAAGCGGAAGATAAAGCGAAAGCCCGGGCCACTGAACTTCTGGAAAAAGTTAAAACCGGTGCCGACTTCGGAGAAATTGCAAAAAAACATTCCGATGACCCCGGCTCAGGATCCCAGGGAGGAAGCCTGGGAGAGTTTCCCAAAGGAACCATGGTCTCCGTTTTTGAGTCGGCTTTGGAAAAGTTGAAGGTTGGAGAAATTAGTGAACCTGTTCTAACCCCTTTTGGCTACCATATTATCAAACTGGAAGGCTTTGAGGAGGAACGGTTCAAACCGCTGAAGGAGGTCCGCGAAGAAGTCATTCAGTCCCTGAAGAATATCAAGGCCCGGCAAAGGGTTAGAAGAACGGCAAAACATATTCATCGGGAAGCGGAAAAAGATGGCAATCTGCAATCAGCCGCTGAAAAGAATCAGGCTCAGACAACCACCACGGAATTTTTCTCCAGAGAAAAGCATAATCCCCTGGAAATAGGCAACAATCCCCAGTTCTACAACACAGCCTTCACCTTGGGGGAAAACAGGGTCAGCCAACCTGTGCACACTCAGGAAGCGTCTTTCGTTTTAAAACTCGCTGGCAGCAAAGAAGCCTATATCCCAAAGTTGAAGGAAGTCAGAAAACCTGTTGAACAAGCTTTAACCGAACGCGTCAATGAAGAGCAAACCTCCTCCAAGTTCAGGGAACTGGAACAAAAGCTGGCGCAGGAAAAGGATCTGGAAAAAGTCATCAAAGGGCTGGATTTGAGCGTCCGGCACACGCCGTTCTTCAGCATGGCAGACTCCATTCCCGGGATTGGTAATATCAAAGAAATCAAGGAAAAAACTTTAGCAATGAAGGTGGGAGATACTTCCTCCGCGAAAATAAGAAACCGTTTTTACCTGTTTAAACGGGTGGATAAAGAAGCCGCCGGAGAACCCGACAGAGAACAAACCAAAAAAATAATCCAACGCATCAATCAGGAAAAAAGTAGCCAAATGTTTCAGGAGTGGGTGGAAAACTTGAAAGCCCGGGCAGAAATTATGATCGACAAATCCTTGATGTGATTTTCATAGCCCGGTGAATTGGCAAAGTCTTGATTTGATTTTGCGTTTAGACCGTTTTTTTATACAGCCGGTGAATTTTTAGAATTTTGTTTGTCAATGATTCGATGTCCTCAGCAATAACCCGAATCATCTCTTCCTTTCTTATCCCGCCCAGATCATAAATGATATCTGGCACCGAGCCGAAATCCATAAGCGCTTTTTGGGTGCCCCATTCCAGGGAAGACCCTTCCCGAACTCTTATATTTTTAGGTTCCTCCGCCCTGTCAAACGAAGCAATCTTAAACCGGAGGCGTTGACATATTTTTAACAGCGCGTCCGTATATTTAATATTCATGACAGCGCGTTTTTCTGGATCAAAACGCATGACCGTCAAAACAATATTGGCGACATGCCGGGAACCGCCAAACTCAGGTTCGGCACCCGTGAAAATATCTTCCCCATTTTTGATAAGGCGCCCTGGGATGGCGAGAACATCCTCATGATTTTTGGCATTTTTTAGCGCCAACCCGATATTGGTTTGAACCTCAGGAACCAATGACCCAATTCTTTCTTCCCGGAATACCCGGATGGCCCGATTCATTCCTTCTAAAGCCTGGGCTTTTTCATTTTCCCTGTACAGTGCGGATAGCGGCTCCACACTGGCCTTGCCGTTTCCAGAAATCACTTCTCCAAGAATAGCCCGTCCAATAAAATCCTTGGCTTCTATTACCGTCGGCAAGATTTGTCTGCCCAAAGCCAGTCCAGCGGTAATTGCTGATGAAAAAACACAACCTGTTCCATGGGGATCCGATTCCGACAATCGCTCTGAGCTTAAAATCTCTATACCATTGTTATCCAGAAACAGATCTTCCGGTTTTCCTTTCAAGTGGCCACCCGTGAGCACCACCGCCCGTACTCCCGATTTAAGAATTTTTCGTGCCGCACGCTTTCTGTCCGCAGTTCGGCGGATTTTTATTCCGGATAATATTTCAGCTTCCCTGATATTTGGGGTCACAAGACGCGCCAGAGGGAACAAGCGCTTCATCATCATCTCCACCCCGGATGGGGCGAGCAGTTTTTTCCCTGAAGAAGAAAAAATGACGGGATCGACAACCAGGTTTTTAACCCGATAACATTTGAGCAGGGAGGCAACCCGATCGACAATCTGCTCATTGCCCAGCATTCCTGTTTTTACGGCCTGGCATTTATTATCCTCAAAAATGGATTTAAGCTGGCTTTCAACAACACCAACTGGCAAATCATTCACAGCCTGGACTCCCAAAGTATTCTGGGAAGTGATGGAGGTGATCACTGTTTTGCCAAATACCCCAAGAGCAGAAAATGTTTTAAGATCGGCTTGAATGCCAGCGCCGCCTCCGGAATCCGAACCGGCTATTGTCAAGGCTACTGCAATTTTGTCAGACATAAATCAATCTCTTCAATATAGGAAAATAAGGAAGGTTTAATGTAACAGACCGTCTTGAAACCTGGTAATAAAATATTGGGGTTTTATTCAGGCAACGGTAACGGATTTGGCAAGAGATCGGGGTTTGTCGATATTGCGCTTCAGAGAGGTGGCGGTAAAATATGCAAACAACTGGCCAATGACCAACTGAATAAGAGGCGCCGTCAAAGGAGGTACTTTGGGAAGGATCAATTCTTCACTGTATAAATCCTGGTTTTTCCCCTGCTCGCTGAAATGAATTCCCAGAACAAAACCTGACCGGGCGCGAATTTCCTCTATACAATGCATCGTGGATTCATAGAGTACTTTATCTTCAGGAGGCGGAACGAACACGATTGAAAACACATCGTCATCAATCATAGCCAGTGTTCCGTGCTTTAAAAATCCACCGGGCATTCCTTCTGCATGAACGTAGGCAACCTCTTTCATTTTTAAAGCTGCTTCCAAGGCAATAGGATAATAAACCCCCCGCCCTAAATAGAGCCAGTTGAGGCTCCCGGAATATTTATGGGCAAGGCGATGAATAAAACCGGATCGCTCGTTTAAAATTCCCTGGATAATTTCAGGGAGCTCCTGCAAAGCCTGCAGGTGCTGGTTATAGGTTTTTCGGGTGATCACTTTCTTTTTTAAGGCAAGCTTCATAGCCATCACCGTAAAAATTACCATTTGCGATAACGCGGCCTTGGTACTGATCACACAGATTTCAGGTCCCGATCCTTGGAGAACTACTTTGTCAACCAGCCTGGCAATGGAGGAACCCATGACATTGACAACTGCTGCTGTCCGGGCTCCACTGGATTTGGCATACTTCAACGCCGACAAGGTGTCAAAGGTTTCACCGGATTGCGAAGCGGCAAAAACCAGAGACTGCTTGTTCACATTGGCCAATGCCATGAACTCATCAGAACTGATGGAAGGAAAAAACTCCTGCACCAACTGCGAAAAAATATATTTGGCATATTTAGCAACGTAAAAAGTAGTTCCCACACCCAGCAAATAAGAGTTCTTAGATTTTGCAAATAAATCAACAACCTCATCCAGCCCTGAGGCCTCCAGATCCAACGCATTAGAAATGGTTTGAGGCTGTTCATAAATTTCCTTGAGCATATAATGAGGATAGCCCCCCTTTTTGGAAGTCTCACTGTCCCATTCAATTTTAGTGATGGCTTTCGTGACTTCGTCCTTGCTCAAAATGCTTTTCACGACATAGGTATCCCGGGAAAGAATGGCATATTCTCCATCATCCAGAATCACAGCATTTTTGGTATGGTCGATGAAAGCGTTGAAATCGGAACCAATAAATTTAATCTCATCACCGATACCGAGCATCAGTGGTGATTCCTTTTTCGCGCAAAAAATCTGATCGGGAAGATAGGAGGAAATAAATGCTATCGCATAGGTTCCTTCAATGAGGCCCAGCATCTTCAAAAAAGCTTTTTCCACGTTACGACTGCGCTTGTAAAACTTCTCTAAAAGGTGGGCGAGAATTTCAGTATCGGTTTCCGAAGAAAACTTGAAGCCTTCTTTTTTTAGCTGGTCTCTCAAAGGACGGTAATTGGAAATGATTCCATTGTGAACCACAGCAAAATTACCATCGCGGGAGGTGAGCGGGTGGGTGTTCTTCTGCGTCACTTTTCCGTGCGTGGCCCAGCGGGTATGGGCAATGCCTATCTTGCTTTTCTGATCAAGGACATTGTGTTTGCGATAAAACTCTTCCACACCTCCAATGTCTTTTTTAATGATGAGGCGTGTTTTGTTCATCAAAGCAACGCCGCAAGAGTCATAGCCTCTGTACTCCAGGTTCCTGATCCCCTCAAAAAGAAGTTCGGATATATTTTTTAATCCGACAGCACCACTAATTCCACACATACTTATTTTCGACCTGTTATTTATGTTTTACGGAGTAGCATGCGGGAAGGGTAATCCCGGGGGCAACAATCGTTCCGGGCTGCAGGGTATTTCCGGCCCCAACAACAACTCCATCACCGAGAAAAGCACCCAATTTTTTCATTCCCGTCGGCATAGGCCGCTTGCAGTTTTTCACAAAAATCGGTTTCCAGTCTATGTCTCGATTCACAGTCATGCACCCTGCTCCCATATCCACATTTTCACCCAACACACTGTCTCCGACAAAAGAAAGACGGCCTATCTGGGAATTTTCCATCACCACGCAGTTTTTTAATTCCACACCGCTACCTACCGAACAATTTTTTCCAACAGAGGTGTAGCTTCTGACAAGAGAGTTATTACCGATATAGCTTCCTTTCCCAATGCAACAAGGCCCTTCCAGTACGGCGCCAGATTTAATCACCGCTCCCGCCTCGACCCGGACGACTCCCTGCAGGGTCACATTAGCTTCCAGTGTTGCGTCTTTGGCGACAGAAGTCTCCTGCCACGAATCCATGATTATCTTGTTCGCCGTCAGAATTTCCCAGGGATAAACCACATCCAGCCATTCATCTTCCCACATGGAGGCACGTAGTCCTTCTCCCGCCACCACTTTCTTCAACGCCTTCTCCATGGAATTCCCTGAAGATTCCAGCAACTGAAAAAAATAGGCTGGCAATATAAACACTCCGGCCAGAACATAATTGCCGAGCTTGTTGCCTTTGGGTTTCTCGATGATTTTTGTGATTTCCATACGCGCATTCAGGAAAACGTTTCCAAACATCTGATTGGAAGGCGGCAGGCATATGGAGGCCACCGGACATTTGAATGAATGAAAGGATTGCTGAATTTTGCTGAAGATATTATTCGCCGTCAGGATATCTCCATACGCAAGCAGGAAATATTCACCCGGGAGTATTTTATTTTTGACCTGCATCACCGCATGACCGATTCCCAGCTTGCGTTTTTGCTCCACGTGATGCAGATTCAATCCATTGTGACCCTGCTGCTGAATCCGTTCGATTAACTTTTCTTTCTTATGTCCAGCCACCACAAAGATGTCGTTGATTCCTGCACTTTTAAGCAAACCGATGGTATTATCCAGCAGAGTGCGCCCCGCAACTCCAATCATGGAGATGGGCCGGGTTTCTGAAAATGGGCTGAGATGGGTGCCTTCACCCGCAACTAGGATTATGGCTTTCATTTGAAAAAATCCTGATTGGGAAGGATAAAGTTAGTTACGAAGGCTGACGATGATCGACCAACAGTCGTTCCGCCCGGTTTAAATCATCTGGAGAATTAATTCCCAGTACCTCGTTCGCATCCTGGGTCTGAATCGCCTGAACGGGATACCCCTTTCGTACCAGATATTCTATTGTATCGGTCAAATAGTATTCTTTCTGAATATTTTTGGGGCTAACTTGCTCTAAGACCTTGAAAAACAACCTATTGTCAAAACAATATACTCCGGAATTGAATTCGTCAACTTTTTTCTCAATTTCCGAAGCGTCCTTGAGCTCCACGATCTTTAATATTGAACCATTTCCATCACGAATGATCCGGCCAAAATCATGGCACCCACTACTTTTAAGGGTCAGCACCGTGCACTTGGCTTCGATCCTTTTATGCCCTTGAACCATTTGCAACAGGGTATTAGGCCGGATCAAAGGCATGTCCCCACATAACACTAAAACCAACCCGTCAAAGTTCTCCAATTTCGCCTTGGCTTGTTGCGCGGCATGGCCCGTACCCAACTGTTCTTCTTGGACCACGAACTCAACCTCACGGTCAGCAAAGGCTTCTCGCACCTGATCAGCCTGATGTCCCACCACTACTATTGTCCGAGTGGGATTCAATCGAGAAGAAAGATCAAGTACATAGTGAAGAAGAGGATGACCAGCAACGGGAAGAAGAACTTTGGCAAGAGAAGATCGCATGCGGGTGCCTTTACCCGCCGCTAAAATGATGACCGCTAGGTCCTGCTGCTGCATTTAATCTTATATTCGGCGATTTTTTTTCTTAACGTGTTGCGGTTGATTCCCAAAATATTCGCGGCCTTAGTCTGATTGCCGCTGGTTTCCTTCAGAACGATTTCAACCAGCGGTTTTTCAATGCCTCCCATGATCAACTCATGCAGATGCCCATTGTTTTTTTCATCCATCGAGCCGACATATTTCCGGATGGATTTGTCCAGCCATTTTTCAAGAAAAATGGTAACTTCTTTATGGGGTTTTTTCATAGCAGGAGGATTCATTAAAGCCACGGATCATAAAACATTGACGTCCTCCCCAGGGTCACAGATAGCTTGAATGCGGGGATAGTAGCAGACTCACCCCATGCGGTCAAGCATGGACTTGCAGACTTTTTAAAACCCTGCAATTACAAGTTGATTCCTCTCCAACGCATGGTCTAAGATGAAGTGAAAATTATCTGAAAACTTTTTAACACGCTTTAACTCCATGAAAATCGCCTGCGTTACATTGGGATGCAGAACCAACCAGCACGACACTGCAGAAATGCAGACCCTGCTTGAGCAGGAAGGTTTCTCTATCGTCAATGGTAAAGAAAAGGCCGATGCCTATGTCATCAATACTTGTACAGTGACGCAACGGAGCGATTACAGTTCCCGTCTTGCGGTTAAAAAATCTCTGGCGATCAACCCTGAAGCTCTGGTCGTGTTCACCGGATGCTACGCACAGTTGAATTCGGAAGAAGCTTCCAAAATACACGGCCTCGACATCGTTCTGGGCAATGCCGACAAGCTGGAAATCGCTAACATTTTAAAAAAGAAACTTTTAAATCCCGGCCTGTCATGGAAAAAAAACTCTGACTCCGAGATCATCATGTCCGACATCCATAAAAAACGGATATTCAGAACCATCCCGGTGCGAAATTTTCAGGGCATGACCAAAGCCTTCATCAAAGTCCAAACCGGCTGTGATGAGAGGTGCTCATTCTGCACCGTTGTTAAAGCACGAGGCAAGTCAGTCAGCGATGCGCGGGAAAATATTATCTATAATGTGCAACAGGCCGTCGCATCCGGGTTTAAGGAAATCACTCTCACCGGCATTAACCTTGGCATTTGGGGCATGGATCGAAACGAAACCCTTTCTTCCCTGGTTCGCGATATCATTAAGCTTTCGGGAGATTTTCGAGTTCGGTTGAGTTCGATCAATCCCATGGAAATCGACAACGACCTCATACGACTCATTGCAGAAACCGAAAAGCTCTGTTCGCACCTGCATATTCCTTTACAAAGTGGTGATGAGATAATCTTGAAATCCATGCGTAGAAATTATACCCGTCATCAATATCTCGAAGTCGTTCAACGCGCAGTCACCGCTATTCCCGGACTTGGACTGGGGGCGGATGTTATCGTCGGCTTTCCGGGAGAAACTGAAGAAGAGTTTGAAAACACCCGCAAACTGATAGAACAATTGCCTTTCTCCTATCTGCATGTGTTTTCCTACTCACCGCGCCGAGGCACCGAGGCCCACCAGTTCAAAGACGATGTTCCCGGAAATATAAAGAAACAAAGAAATAAGAACCTGACCCAATTGGCCAGTCAAAAGGCCTTGAAATATCGCGAGAAATTTTTAGGGCAACAGGAAACTGTTCTGCTTGAAAACCAACGGGACACAAAATCAGGATGGCTCAAAGGCCATACCGGCAACTATATTCCAGTTATTCTGGAAGGCGCTGACGCATTGAAAAACAGCCTGGTTCCCGTCACCTTGCAGAAGGTTTCCGAACATCAGGTCACAGGATGCGTCCAGTAATCACCCTCACTACAGACTTCGGCCTTGATGATCCTTTTGTCGGCATCATGAAAGGAGTCATTCTTAATATTGTGCCAGATGCCCAGATCGTTGACATCACCCACAATATCGAACCACAAAATATCACCTAGGCCGCATTGATCCTCAACGCTACCTATCCTTGGTTTCCCAGAAAAACTATTCATTGGTGGTGGTTGATCCCGGTGTCGGGGGTGGAGAAAAAAGCACCGGCAAAGCTCCCTCAAAAAATGCAGGAGGCCCTGGCCCGGTAATCCGAAGGGCCATGGTAGTGCAGTCCAAATTCCAGACCTTTGTCGGACCCGACAACGGGGTGCTTACCCCTGCCCTCCACAGCGATAGCCGGGTTTACGAGATCACCAATAAAAAATATTTTCTTAAAAACGTCTCCAACACCTTTCACGGGCGCGATGTATTCGCTCCCTGCGCAGGGTGGATTGCCATCGGCGTTCAACATTCCAAAATGGGGCCGAGGGTGTTGAAACCTGTCCGCCAGGGCTTTTCCCAGCCCCAGTTGAAAGGAGCAACCTTGCACGGGGAAATCATTCATATCGACCACTTCGGCAACCTCACCACTAATATTTCTGCAGAATTAATCCACGAAACCTTTATTTCTTCAGATACAATAAAGGTGCCGATTGGAAAGCATCGAATCAATGGACTGGTAAGCGGTTATTACCAGATGAAATCCGGTCAGCCCGGAGCCGTCATCAATAGCTGGAACCATCTGGAAATTTTCTACCGTGAAGACAGCGCCAAAAAAAAACTGAAAGCCAGGATCGGACAATCCGTGACCCTGAAAGCCAACTAGACCATCTATGAATGGACTATTAAAGAAGAGTCCGTCCACCCCCATTTAGCCGGTTATTAATCGTGAGTGACATCAAAATTGTCTGCCAGAATAAAAAGGCGCGGCACGAATATTCCATCGAAGACACTATGGAGGCCGGACTGGTGCTGAAAGGTACGGAAGTCAAATCCTTGAGAAATGGAAAAGCCAACCTGGTCGACAGCTACGCCACCATTGATGGCGAGGAAGCATGGCTCAACCATTTCCATATTGATGCCTACACCCCGGCCACGCAGTTCAACCATCACCCCATGCGAAAGCGCAAACTGCTTTTACATAAAAAAGAAATCAGTAAACTCATCGGGAAAACTCAGGAAAAGGGCTGCACTCTGATTCCCTTAAAAGTTTATTTCAAGAACGGGGTTGCAAAAGTCGATCTCGGCATTGCCAAAGCGAAAAAACTCTACGACAAACGCGCTGCACTTAAGAAACGCGAGTCTGAGCGCGAAATCGACCGAGCTATGAAATCCAGAAACCGCTGACCCGATAAAAGAAATTGGATAACAGCGCTTATTTGTTTTATCCTGCTTGCCCTATTAAATAAAAAGGTGTACGGAATGGAACTGGACAAGGTGATCGGGAAAATACTGGAGGGTTATCAACCGGCATGCGTGATCATGACGGCGAATGAGTTAAAACTGTTCGACCAGCTCAAACAACCGACAGCAGCAGCACAAGTCGCAAAGACCTTGAATCTGGACCCGGAAGCCACCGAACGCCTGCTCAACGCCCTCACTTCGCTGGAAATTGTTACCAAGGAAAACCAGACCTATCACCTGCCAGAAGCCGCTCACGAATATCTCATAACAGGCGGGAGCCATTCTCTTCAGCAGTGGATTCAGCTCTCGGCCGACCTTTATCCGGTTTGGGGCCAGCTCTCCTCTTTTATAAAATCCGGTATTCTTATTAAAAGTATCATGGAGATGCTAGGCGGTGATCCGCATAAAATGAGGGCGTTTACCGATGCCATGCACGACAAGGCTCTCAAAGCCACCTGGCTGATCGCCCGCGAAATTCCTGTTGGGGACGCAAAAACCCTGCTGGATGTCGGCGGAGGACCAGGAACCTATTCGCTGGAATGGTGCAAACTGCACAACCATCTTAAAGCCACTGTTTTCGATATTGCACCGGTTCTGGAAGTCACAAAAACTTATATCGAATCCTATGAATTGCAGGGTCGGGTTGATGCCAAACCGGGTGATTTCCATAAAGATGATTTGGGAGACAGTCAATACGATCTGGTGCTCATGGCTAATATCCTGCACATGTACGACGCTGATATGAGTCGAGCCCTGGTCACCAAAGCCGTGAAAGCCGTGAAACCGGGTGGCCGCATTATCATCCACGGTTTCTGCACCAATGAAAACCAGACCGGCCCTTTGGGTGACACGCTGTTCAGCCTCAATATTGGCATGCTGACCGAAGGTGGACGGGCACACCCTGTTCAGGAAAAAATCGACTGGCTTAAGGGAACTGGAGTTTCCGATATTCGCCATTTCCGTATCGATGCCATCCCCACCGGAGTCGTAACCGCCACTAGGCGTGGAGCCAACTAGCAATAGCATTTACTGCAATCAAACCGTGTTGGCGGCTTAACAAGCTCTTGCTATACGCATGGGAGAAGCAGACTTTTTCTCAGACCGAGACAACCCTTGCCAGCCGATAAAACTCTTGCTAGTTGGCCCCACGCCTAGTGGGGCAGTAGACGACTAGCACCACTCCGGTGACGGCGACCACACCGCCGAAATATCCCAGTGACCCGACCGGGTCGGCTTGCAGTCCGGCAAAACCGATGTCGGGAAGAATCTTCATACCCCAAAGGGTTATCAATGGATTTAAGGAAATGATGACGCTGATCAGGGCCAGGGGAATATATTTCACAGCTTCGGCGAGAGTGCCATAAGCGAGCAGCGTGTTGAACCCGCAAAAGATCAGCGACAACCAAGCCGTGAGTCCTGCCCGGGTAAAGTCGGCCCACTCAACGCCACCTATCAACGTAAATGTGGCCACGGCGTAAACGAGCAGGTTTAAAGACTGGGCTCCATATTGCCGACTGAGGAATTTTTGTGAGACCATATATCCCACCCACACCAGACCAGCAAGAACAATTAAAAAGTCCGCGTAGTAATAAGCTCCCGGATCCTGAATTAGGCTTTGTTGGTCATGAAAAAACAGGAACAAGCCGCTTGCCGCAATCACCATTCCCAGAACCTGCCTTAAAGCCAGACGTTCATGAAAAACAAAAACTCCAGCCAACACCAGAAACACCGAAGCGGTCTGTATCAGAACCGCCATATTGGAGGGTCCGCTCAAGTCCACCCCCAAGGTCACCCAATAATAATTTGCTGCAAGACAGGCCCCTCCCAGAATTCCCATCCACGGGGGTTTGCGAAGGATGTTCAGAGGTTGATGCGCTTTCAATTGCAGGATGACGGTCAGGATCAAAAATGCAAACAGGAAGCGGAACCAGGAAATCGTTCCGGCATGAAAACCCTGCAGGGCGATTTTCAAAAAAATGGGTAATACACCCCAAAGCAGTGCGGTGGCAAGGGACAACAAAATGCCACGAAAGTAATGGACAAGAGCCACTAAGCACCCCTTGACAGAGGAGTCAGATAGCCGTGATATTCTTCCTTAGCCTCCGTGCCCCAAATGGGTAAATGGCGGGTTAGGCCGAGATAGATCGTTGCTCGCCGCACCAGGCTATTGCTCATTATACCCCTTCGGAGCATGAAATTTGCGGAGGGAGAATATCACAGCCTCACGCTTAGTGAAGGTTGGAAAAGTTTTTCAGCATGGTGAGTCCCAGGCGCTGGCTTTTTTCGGGATGAAACTGGAACGCATGGATATTTTCGTGATGGATTCCTGAGGCAAAATCGGTTCCATAACAGGTGGTGGTGGCAATGATCGCCGGGTCCTGCGGCACAATATAATAAGAATGCACAAAATAAAAGTAGGACTCATCGGCCACCGAGTCAAACAACGGGTTGCCCGGAACCACTCGCACCGTATTCCAGCCCATATGGGGGATTTTTATCGGCTCACCAGAGTCGGACTTTGCATCTTTGAATCCCACCACTTTTCCGGGAAGGATACCCAGTCCATCTACATGACCGAATTCTTCAGCCTGATTAAACAGAAGCTGCAGCCCAAGACAGATCCCCAGAAAGGGTTTACCGCTTTTGGCAGACTGGTGCACGGTGTCAATAAGATCCAGCTTCTCCAGATTCGCCATACACTCCTTGAAAGCCCCGACACCGGGAAGCACCACAGATTTTGCTGAAAGAATTTTCTTGGAGTCACTGGTAACAATCGCCTCGGCACCCACCGCTTCAAAACCTTTTTGCACGGAACGGAGATTGCCCATTCCGTAGTCAATGATAGCGATCAACTACAGGGTCCCTTTGGTTGAAGGAATGGTTCCTGAGCGGGAATCCAGCGTGCAGGCAGAGTCTAAAGCGCGGGCAAAAGATTTGAACAACGCTTCGGTTATGTGGTGAAGATTATTCCAGTAAGGAGAATTGAAATGCAGGGTCAGGCCGCTGTTAGCGGCAAAAGCCTGAAAAAACTCCGGCACAAGCTCGACATCAAACTCGCCAAGTTTGGCCTTGGGAAGTTCCAGATTGAATACAAAGAAAGCCCGACCGCTGATATCAATAATACATTGGGCCAAAGCCTCATTAAGAGGTACGCTGGCTTCCGCGAACCGGCGAATGCCCTTTTTATCCCCTAATGCCTCCTTGAAAGACTGCCCAACAGCTATGCCAACATCTTCCACCGTGTGGTGAAAGTCTATATGGGTGTCACCCTGGGCTTTAACCGTGAGGTCGAAATAACCATGCTTCGACAATTGTGACAGCATATGATCCAAAAATGGGACAGGAGTCTTTATATCCTGGACCCCGGTTCCATCCAGATTCAAGCTGATCTCAATTTGTGTCTCGCTGGTGGAGCGCTTTACGTGGGAAGTTCTAGCCATTCAGAGGTTGTTTAACCTTGGTCTCTTCTTTTTTGCCATTCTTGCCATTACTGGAATAGGCGGCTTTTTTTCCATTGGCAGAGTGAGGATTTTTGCCGTTACCGGCCACCCATTCTTTGCCGTTGCCGTAGGCCGCCATTTCGGCAACCGTCGCATAAAAAGTCATGATGGTTTCAAACATGCCATCCGGGTCCAGCTTAAGAATTTTACGCTGTATCGTGGGCGAACCGTGCTCCAGAACAATGTCGCCGAGCCCGATACATTTAACCGGAATATGCACTATCTGCTCTTCCTGCAAGGCTTCCAGAACAGCAGATCCAAAACCACCTTTGAGAGAATGTTCTTCCGTGGTGACCAGACACCGTGCTTGATGGGCGTATTTGGCAATCAATTCCTTATCCACCGGTTTGGCAAACCGAGCATTGATAACAGCAACGCTCACGCCTTCTTCCTCAAACTTGTCAGCAACCTGTTTCGCCGATTCCACCGTATGCCCATAGGCAAATATGGCGATATCCGTTCCATCCCGAATCACTTCTCCCTTGCCTATCTCAAGTTGTTTCATCTCGGGGTCCAAGGGTACACCCAAACCGGCGCCTCTGGGATAGCGGAGAGCCGCCGGGCCAGGATGGTAAACCGCCGTTTTCAACATATGCCGCAATTCATTTTCATCTTTCGGAGCCATGACCACCATGTTCGGCAAGGTGCGAAGAAACGCAATATCATACAAGCCCTGATGCGTCGCGCCATCTTCCCCGACTATTCCCGCCCGATCCATGGCAAACGTCACCGACAAGTTCATCAAACAGATGTCATGAACAACCTGATCATACGCCCTTTGCAGAAAGGTGGAATAAATGGCAGCAACCGGACGAAAACCTTCTATCGATAGCGCCCCGGCGAATGCAACTCCGTGTTGTTCCGCCATGCCCACATCAAAGGTCCGGTCAGGAAACTCCTTACCAAACTTACTGATTCCCGTCCCATCCGGCATCGCCGCGGTAATGCCAATAACTTTTTCATCCTCTCTAGCCAACTGAATCAGGGCATCCGCAAACACAGCGGTATAAGCCGGGTTGGCTTTCTTCTTATGAAATTCGCCAGTAGAAATATTGAAAGGCTTGGCACCATGCCAGACATCGGCTTTCTCTTCTGCCTGTTCGTAACCTTTTCCCTTGCGGGTGATGACATGCATCAAGGTCGGACCTTCAAGATCTTTCACGCTGTTAAACGAATCGATCAACTCCTGGACATTATGGCCATCTATCGGCCCCACATAACGAAACCCCAGGTCTTCGAATAAACGTCCGGGAATAAACACTCCCTTTATAGCCTCGTCTATCTTATGTGCATATCGGGTGATTTCCTTACCGATACCGGGAACAGACAACAAAAGCTGACCGATTTCCTGTTTGATTTTCAACATCACTTGCCCGGTCATGATCTTACTGAGATGTGCAGACATGCCGCCTACATTGGCAGAGATAGACCATTCATTATCGTTGAGCACAACAATCATGTCATTCTGAATATGTCCGGTATGGTTGAGCCCTTCAAAAGCCATTCCCGCAGTCAGTGAGCCATCCCCAATGATCGCAATGACATCATTGTCTGCTTTTTTCAGATCCCGCGCTTTGGCAAAAGCCAGTGCAGCGGAAATGGAAGTACCGCCGTGCCCACAGTTCCAATGATCGTGTTCGCTCTCTTCGCGCTTGGTGAAACCGCATAACCCTTCATGCTGGCGAAGAGTACCGAACCGGTCTTTCCTTCCTGTCAGCAATTTATGGACGTAAGACTGATGGCCCACATCCCAGACAAACTTATCCTTCGGGCTATCGAAGACATAATGCATCGCCAGGGTCAATTCCACGACACCCAGGTTGGAGGACAGATGCCCACCGGTTTCGGAAATGGTTTCCAGAAGCATGTCGCGAATTTCCCGGGCGAGAAGCGGTAACTCTTCGACTGAAAGTTTTTTTAAATCCGTGGGACTATCGATTCCACTTAAGAACTTACTCATACGGGGGTCCCAGCCAATTAAAATGTTCGTTGCACAAAGAACCGGGCAATCTCTCGGAGAGGGTCTGCCCGATCATCAAATTCTTCAAGACAAGCTAAACTTTCTTTGACCAACTCTTCAGCTTTCCGGCGAGATTTTTCCAACCCATAAAGGGCCGGATAAGTCGCCTTATCTTTAGTCAGGTCACTGCCAATATCCTTACCCAACTGTTTTTCATCACCCGTGATATCGAGAATGTCATCGATAATCTGAAAGGCAAGTCCAATATGGGCCCCAAACCGGGACAATGAATTCAACTGACGGGGAGTGGCTTGGCTAAGTATGCCGCCACACCGAATACAAGCTCGAATCAGAAACCCTGTTTTGTAAATGTGAATATATTCCAGAGTTTCCGCGTCAATCGGTTTACCCTCTGACTCGAGGTCAACCACTTGACCGCCAATCATACCTGTAGACCCCAGTGCCGTTGCCATCTCATGAGTGGCATTGAGAATGCACTCAGGTGGAATAGTTTCCATTCCTGCTGACCGGGTCATCAGGATAAACGCCTGAGTCAGCAGAGCGTCGCCCACTAAAATAGCGACGGCTTCTCCAAAAACTTTATGGTTTGCAGGTTTTCCCCGTCGCAGGTCATCGTTATCCAAAGCAGGGAGATCGTCGTGAACCAGGGTATACGTATGTATCAACTCGGCGGCCACCGCAAATGGCAGAACCGCTTTCCGGTCTCCCCCTACCGCTTCCGTGGCGGCAATAACCAAAACGGGACGTAACCTCTTCCCTCCGGCGAGAAGACTGTAATGCATCGCTTTATGGATGATTTCAGGATAGGCCTTCTCCTCCGGCAAAAGATTCAGTACCCCTTCATCAATTAGCTTTTTACCTTCAGAAAGGTACTGAGATGCAGACAAACCGTTCAATAAATCAATCAATTGATAATTATTATCGAGGGTAATACTTAACCACCTATCGCCCAAAATATTAACACATAATCCCGCACAGTCAACTTTATTGTTGGGCTTCCGACCCTTTGTAAATCCTTAATTTATAAGTTGTTGGCGCTAAAATCCTGGACTGGTAACCCGGCGGAGAAAAGGTTATCGGGACAACCCAATTTTATTCCAACACACCGGCGCCGATCTGGCAAACCGAGTCCATTTTTCACTTATGTGTCAAAGTTGACAAACGCTTGTTTTTCTCAGAATGCTGATTTATCATGACAAATTAGTATCTTTAAATAAATCGGGTTGTTGAGTTCGTCTTGAGGCCAAAGCGATTCCAACTATCCCGCTCCGGCCAGCTTTTCACCTTTCTCAATAGGAACGAAGAATGCATAGTCTCACTGATACCTGGGTCGGTTATGCCTCTATCATCTGTTTTTGTATGGCCTATTCCCTGGTCATATTCGAAGAACAGATCCATATGCGGAAATCCAAACCGGTCATTTTGATCGGTTGTTTTATGTGGGCTCTCATTGGCCTCTACGAAGCCATGCAGGGGGGCGATGGAAACGCGCATCACTTCGTCAAAGAGTTGATCGGCGAAATCGGTGAGCTATTTTTCTTTCTCCTGGTAGCAATGACCTACATCAATACCCTTGATGAAAGGAATGTCTTTAAAGCGTTAAGGTCCTGGTTGCTCAAAAAGGGCCTGGGGTTTAAAAAATTATTCTGGGCGACAGGAGGAATCACGTTCCTGCTTTCACCCATTGCGGACAACCTGACCAGCGCCCTATTGATGTCCACCGTAGCGCTAGCAGTGAGTAATGGCAATGGGCGTTTCATTGTTCCTGCATTCGTCAATATTGTGGTCGCGGCCAACGCAGGAGGAGTATGGAGTCCCTTCGGAGATATCACCACCCTGATGGTCTGGACTTCGGGAAAAGTTGCTACCATGGATTTCTCCTATCTGTTACTGCCTTCCCTCGTCAACTGGATCGTTCCTGCAAGCATCATATATTTCGCCGTTCCAGATGAGTATCCTGAAGTGGGAGAAGAGGAAGTAAAGCTCAAACCGGGAGCCAGGGTCATCATTGGACTGGGCATATTCACTGTTGCCACTGCAGTATCTTTTCATCAATTCCTCCACCTTCCCCCTTTCCTGGGAATGATGTTCGGGCTAGGCTTATTGATGGTAAAAGGATGGTATTTAAAACGCTGGGGAGAGAAAAAATATCTTGAGACAATGGGCATTTCTGACGATCGAAGGAACCAACCCCGCCGCTTTGATATTTTCACCAAAGTGGAAGGAGTGGAGTTTGATACCCTGCTTTTCTTTTTCGGCGTTCTCACCGCCGTAGGGGCGTTGCAGTACATTGGCTATCTGGCACTGGCCAGTGAAAACATGTATGGAACCCTAGGGCCAACAACCTCCAATATAATTATTGGTGTCCTTTCCGCTATTGTTGACAACATCCCTGTCATGTACGCGGTTCTAAAAATGAGCCCGGAAATGGGTCTTGATCAATGGCTATTGATCACCCTGACCTGCGGGGTTGGAGGCAGTCTACTCTCCGTGGGGTCTGCAGCAGGGGTTGCAGTAATGGGCGTTGACCGAAAATATTATACGTTCATGTCGCATTTGAAATGGGCTCCCGTCATCGCGCTGGGTTATATAGCCAGCATTGTTTGCTGGTACTTTGTAACACCGCACTAGCCCACTCGGCGCCCGGCGAGCCGCCGGAGGGAGGGGAGAACTAGCAACGACTTCATTGAACCGAGATAACCCTTTGTTAGCATGATAAAGCTATTGCCAACTCGCCCCACGCAGAGGGGCCCCTTTCCCCACCACCACTCTTCCCAGAGTGAACACATAAACCTTCCCGGCTCCATTTTTCTTTAATATCTTTGCGGCCTCATCAACCGTTGCTCCAGTTGTGAACACGTCGTCCACCAACAGAATATTTTTTTTCACGACCAGTTCGGGACGATTGATCTCAAAGGCTCCTTTAATGTTATGAGCTCTTTCTACACGGGTCATGGTCGCTTGCGGATTGGTGGCCTTGACCCGCCGCAACAATCCACCTTCAAGAGGTAGTTTTAAAATCCTCGCAACTTGCCGGGCAATAAGAAAAGCCTGGTCAAACCCCCTCTCCTTCATTTTGTTGAAATGTAACAGCACCGGAGAAACGGTAAAATCCTGACAAAAACCCGGGTTCTCCTCAAAATATTTTTCCAGAAGGCGGTCTATTTCTGGGAGCACCCCCATCTGCCTGCGATATTTGAAATGGTGAATGGTTGTTCTTAAAACCGTGTCATAAAATCCCATGCTTCTGGCCTGATCAAATTGATAAGGGCTTTGTCGGCAAACCCCGCACACAAACTCTTCATGCGGATAGGCATAAGACAGGTCCGCCGACACCCCGCACTGAAAACAATACGGCTGTCGAATAAACCCGATATCATTCCTACAGCTGGGACAGAGGAAATACTCCTGGATTTTGCCATCACAGGAAATACAGTTCTGCGGAAACACAAAATCCAAAACCTTTCTGAACCCGCGCAAAACCCCAGCGACAATTTTTTCCGATCCAACCTGCATAATTCCTCACTGGTCTTCTTAAAGAACCGTGGGCGGCCATGCCCTCAAATATGTTGATCAAACTTTCACGAACCCCCTTGCTTTTTTAGACCTATCAACCTGAAAAACAAGGCGTTAAATACCAAGGTTTTTATATTTTTCTGGAAATTTTTATGCTAAAGTTCCTTCCTCAATCACTCTCACAAAAAATCTGATGAACAAGAGCATCATCCAGCTTACGGAAAAACACGTCGCCGGGACTTACGGACGTTACCCGATTGCCCTGGTCAAAGGAAAAGGTTCCAAGGTCTGGGACAAGTCGGGAAAACAATACATCGACTTTGTCAGCGGACTTGCCGTTGACAACCTCGGACATTGTCATCCCTCGGTGGTCTCGGCCATAAAAAAGCAGGCCGAAACACTGATCCACGTTTCCAACTTATATCATATCGAACCGCAATCCCAATTGGCGGAAAAACTAACGTCCTTGAGTTTTTCCGACAAAGTATTTTTCTGCAATAGCGGAACAGAAGCCAATGAAGGCGCGATCAAACTCGCCCGAAAGTATTTTTTCGATCAGGGGCAGTCCAAGCGAACCGAAATCATCACCATGCACAACTCGTTTCATGGCCGCACCCTGGGTTCACTCTCGGCAACAGCGCAGATGAAATTTCACACCGGGTTCAAACCGCTTCTTCCAGGCTTCAAATATATTCCATTTAATGATTTGCCATCGGCCCGGAAAGCAATAACGCAAAAGACCTGCGCCATTCTGGTTGAGCCCCTGCAGGGGGAAGGCGGACTGAACATCCCCGATCCTTCCTACCTGAAAGGACTGAAAAAGCTCTGCCAGGAACATGGCATTCTTCTAATTTTTGATGAGGTGCAAACAGGCTTCGGGCGCACGGGAAAAATGTTCGCCTATGAACTCTATAAAACAAAACCGGATATCATAACGCTGGCCAAAGCTTTGGGAGGCGGCGTTGCAATAGGAGCTCTGGCGGCCACCAATCGGGTTATGAAATCTTTTGTCCCCGGCACCCATGCCGCAACCTTTGGCGGCAACCCCCTAGCCTGTGCCGCCGCCTTGGCATCCTTAAAAGTGCTGACCGGAAAAAACTTTTTGGACAAAGCCAACGCCACAGGAACATATTTTTTAAAACGCCTGAAAGAAATCGCCAAAAATAACCCTATCGTCAAAGAAGCCCGTGGCATGGGAATGTTTCTCGCACTGGAGTTGAACAAACCGGGTGGTGACGTGGTCATCGACTGCATGGACCGTGGTTATTTGATCAACTGCATCCAGCTGAACGTATTGCGGTTTATCCCGCCGCTAAATATTTCCCGAAAAGACATCGACAGTCTGATTCCTGTGCTATCCGATAGCCTTACAAAGCTGATCGATAAATAACAAACCTTTAAGTTTTAACAGAACCTGAAAATGAATAAAGATCTACTAACCATCAGCGATTTCAGCCAAGAAGAAATTCTTGACCTGTTTAAAAAGTCCGCCGACCTCAAGGAAAAGCGCCAAAAAGGAATCGAGCATTTTCCTTTAAAAGGCAAGACCCTAGGGATGATATTCAACAAACATTCCACCCGAACCCGCATATCGTTTGAAGTGGGCATGTTTGAACTTGGCGGTCATGCGCTGTTTATGACCGGCGACCAACTTCAGTTGAAACGCGGTGAAACTCTTAGGGATTCAGCCCATGTCCTCTCCCGCTACCTGAATGGTATTCTGATAAGGACTTACGATCACGATGAAGTCATCGCTCTTGCCGAGCATGCTACGATACCGGTGATCAACGGACTTACCGATCTAAATCATCCCGTGCAGATTCTTTCAGATATTTTTACCATCCAAGAAAAACTCGGTGGCATCGAAGGGGTGAAAGTGGCTTATGTTGGCGACGTAAATAATGTCGCCTATTCATGGATGATGGGAGCTTCATTAATGGGCATGCACTTGGTGATCGCCTGCCCTAAAAGCTGCCAACCCAATCCGGCTCCCCAACTGAGCGGGAATGGCAAGGTCGAAATTATTGAGGACCCTTTTGAAGCAGTCAAAAATGCGGATATCATTTATACCGATGTATGGATAAGCATGGGACACGAAGAAGATACGGAAAACAAAAAAAAGCTTCTTCTCCCCTACCAGATAAACCAGAAATTGGTCGATGCCGCGAAAAAGGATGCTATGGTGATGCACTGCCTTCCCGCGCACCGGGAATTGGAAATCACATCGGAAGTTCTGGATGGCAAACATTCCATTGTTTTTGACCAGGCTGAGAACCGGCTCCATGTTCAAAAAGCTATCCTTGAAACATTGTTATAAAAACCCAATCAAATGATACAGTTGTGATCATCAAAACAGGTTTCAAAAAATAAAATTCCAACCAACACAAAGACTGCAATGAGCCTTGGGAAACCAGACGCATCTTTCTCCAATATTTACTCGATACTCATTTTCTTTTTTATTCTGGCGCTTTCCATCTCCCTGCCAACCTCTTCTTTTACAGAGGAAACTGTTGAGAGTTCAGAGCTCCAGCGGCACCTGATTTTAATCACCAAAAAAACTATCGTCCTTGAAAAAGAAATTGAAGCTCTCAGAAAAAAATCTGAAACCAAAGAGAATCTTCAAAAAATAATCGATCTGCAAACACAAATTGACAGGCTAAATCTAAATTTCGACTCCCTGGCAACCAATCTGTCATTAGAAGACAGCTCCCTGAAGAAAAAAGAAAAATCCCCATGGGCCAAGCAGCTGGAAGAAATCACAATGCCGCTCCTTCAGGCAATACGTGACCTGACCGAAAAACCGCGCAAAGTGGATTCCCTGAAAAAACGCATCACCAAGTTGGAAAACACTTTAGCCCTTCATAACGAAGCGTCCCATAACCTGAAAAAACTGGAAGCCACCCGAGGTGAAATAGAAAATTCTGCCAGACCGGAAGGCGAACGTTATCTTTCAAGGCTGACCCTGCTGCAGAATAAATATGACCCGGAATTGCCTGAATTAAACATGAAAGAATCCAGGAAAAGCCTGGAACAAATTCTATCCTCAGATGAATCCCTCATAGACTCAGCAAAAAACCAGATCAAAGATTTCTTCAAAAACAGAGGCCGCAATTTACTGATAACTCTTGCTATGTTCTGCGGATTATGGTGGTTGCTCAATCGGCTCAGAAAATGGATATTGCGCTTCAATCTGTTTGCCAAGTTGAGCCCCGCATTCGGAAAATTATTCAGCGCCGCTTACAATATTTTTATCCTCGTTATCTGTCTGCTGGTAGGCATGGCCTGCCTTTACTTTTTCAACGACTGGCTTTTGATCAGTCTCATCGTCATGGTGCTCATTCTCGTTGCATGGACTTCGCGGCAATATCTGCCCACCTTCCTTCAGGAAATAAAACTTATCGTCAACCTGGGAACGGTTCGCGAAGGAGAACGCTTCATCTGGAACGGGGTTCCATGGCTGGTACAAGACATCGGATTAAACGCAACACTGGTCAATACCAATCTGGAAGGCGGAGAAATCAGACTACCGGTGAGAGACTTGATCGATAAGCACTCACGCCCTATCGTACCCTGGTTTCCCACAAAACCTAAGGACTGGGTTATCCTCAACGATGGTTCCTACGGCTGGGTAAGACACCAAACCCTAGAACAGGTTGTGCTGAATTTGAAAGGGGAATCACTTAAATATTATTCAACGGCTGATTTCTTGAGCCAGTCCCCCTTGAATATTTCCACAGGTTTTCGTTACTGCATTGAATTTGGTCTGGACTATGAAGTGCAAAACCGGATTTGCGAAGAAATTCCAACCTTGATTGAAAATGGATTAAAAAACCTCCTCTCTAAATTTTTTGAAGGAGCATCACCTGATTTTAATTTTTTAGAGGTCCGTTTCGACAATCCGGGTCCGAGCTCCCTGAATCTGATGGTCATCATTCATGCAGATGGAAAATCTGCTGACCGCCACGAGGAGAACCGGCGGGAGATTCAAACCGCTCTAGTTCAAATCTGCAACGACAACAACCTGACCATCCCTTTCAGCCAACTCACCATCAACATGGCGGATCAAGGTTCAACACCTCCCGATTCATTGAGGAAAAGTGATTAAGTTCGAAGTCTTAAAAAAGCATAGTCACTCTTCCGCCCGACTAGGAGTTCTGACAACACCGCGGGGGAAAATTGACACACCCTGCTTCATGCCTGTCGGCACCCAGGCCACGGTCAAGGCATTGACCCCGGAAGACCTGGAATCTTTTGGCACACAGATCATCCTTAGCAATACCTACCATCTCTATCTCCGACCGGGACACGAGTTAATTCGTTCCCTGGGCGGACTGCATAAATTCATGAACTGGCCCCACCCTATCCTCACCGACAGTGGGGGGTATCAAGTTTTCAGCCTCAATGAACTTGCCAAAGTCACCGAGGAGGGAGTGACCTTTCAATCTCATCTTGACGGATCCTCTCACTTTATCTCACCGGAACGGTCGATAGAGATCCAGCAGGCATTGGGTGCAGACATCATCATGGCTTTCGATGAACCAACCCCCCACCCTTCTGACATCGTCCAGACAGAAAAGTCATTAAAGTTGACCACGCTTTGGGCCCGGCGATGCAAGGAAATATTCCATTCAGAAACACAGGCCCTGTTCGGAATTGTCCAAGGCGGGATGCACCCTGACCTTCGCAAAAAAAGTGCGGAACAAATTATCGAAATCGATTTTTCCGGTTACGCCATAGGCGGATTGAGTGTGGGGGAGGAAAAAAACCTGGTGCATGACACCACGGCCTACACCGCCCCGCTTCTGCCGGAAAACAAGCCTCGCTATTTGATGGGAGTGGGAACACCTGAGGACCTCCTGCAATGCAGCTCTGTGGGCGTGGATATGTTCGACTGCGTCATGCCGACCCGTAATGCCAGAAACGGGTCCCTGTTTGTGAAGGGAGGAAAAATAAATATTAAAAATTCTCAATACAAGTCTGACCCTGACCCTATCGAACCGGACTGCCCCTGTTACACCTGCCAGAATTTTTCCAAAGCCTATCTCAGGCACCTGATCATGGCAGGGGAAATTCTGGCCATGCGCCTTCTCACCCTGCACAACTCCACCTTCTACCAACAATGGATGGAGAACATCCGCAAAGCTATTGAAGACGATATCCCATTCGATTTGTACTGGTCTGACCAGTCCGAATAAACGCTACAGAGTCAGATTCCTTCTATGATTCCAAGAATCTTGAATTCGTGAATATCATAGCCGGAACGCCGAGGCAGGGAAGATTACACCACCGCCTTGAGAAGTTCCAACTTTTGAGAATCTAACTCATTGATGAAGTGTTCGAAAATGCGTTCGGGAAAGTAAAGTGTCAGGTTGAGTTTCATCAGCTGGTAAATAAACTGACTGCCTGACCGCATCGGGTTCGCTCTCAGAGGTTTGTATTCCACATGGCCTTCCAGCATGAAGTCCGCCATCTCCTTCCAATCTTCCCCGACTTTGTTCAGGTTCTCGCGGATGAGAGACAAGAGTCGCCCCTGTTCAGGAAGTTCGTAGCTATAGCTGGGCATTTTATTAAGTGTTCTCCGCGATCAACCGGGCTCTTAAAGCCAGAAACAATGGAATTTCTTTTCGAGCCCGGTTTTCAGCCTTGGACCGCTTGCCTGGCAGACTGTTCTTGTTGGAAATCCATTCCTCCATCGCATCAACACAGAACCCGGCTTTGACCAACGCGGAAACATAACTCTGCATCGGACGATGGTAGGTGAGCGTGAACGATTTGGAATCGGCAAAGGGAGGAGTCAGAATAGGAACGTTGGTCTCCGTCATATAGTGGTCCACACGCCGGTATTCCAGTTTCTTTTCTTCATCCCACCCCCAATGAGTTTGGCGGGGAATACGAAAACACGGGTGCGTCATCACCACCACAAAACATTTGCGCGGTTTCAACCAGCAGGCCGCGCTTTTAAATAGCAGGTCCATCTTTTCGATATTTTGTATCGCCATCAGGCAGGCAATGCCATCGAAGCGGTCTTCTTCAAAATTTTTGGTATCGCTGGCGTCTCCCACATGATAGCGGACAGATGGACCCGAACGCGTCCGGGCGAACTTCAACAGTTCCGCCGAGGAATCCAGCCCCTCAACTTGAATACCCTTGCGCGACAAATAGCGGGAAAAAACTCCCTGACCGCAAGCCAGATCGAGAACGCGGTCTTTTTTAGTGACTGCCAGTAAACGGAATACGCCGGGCATAATAATGTCTTTTTGAAAATCGGTGCCCTGACCGCCGACCAGTGAGTCATACCACCGGGACGCCTGATCCCAAAGCGTCAGCTCTTTCTTTACTAATTTCTTTGTCGATTTCTTTCCCGAAGACGTTACTTTTAATTTTCTGTTCTTGTCTCGGGAGTATTTTTTATTTTTCACCGGTATTAATCCGTTTCGTTTTCATCTATAATAATAAGCGAGTGATTATTCACCCCTCAAGTCATTTCACCAACACATCCAACCTTATGCGGAAACCAAACCATTTACGAACAGTCATAGCAATTCTTTTGCTTCTTCTTGTTGCTTCCGTCTCCTGTAAAACGCTGGGCGGCTTCCATAAAAACCAGGAAGACCTGGACTTAAGCATCAAGGCGTATAACCATGAGTTTGAAAGCAAAATGATCGACAGGAGTGCCCGTTTCATCCACCCGACTTACCGCTCGGAATATATGGCTAAATCTCCGGAGATAGCCAAACGCATCACTATCTTTGAAGCAGCCGTTTTAGACATCAAACTTTTTAATAACGGGGTACCGCTCGCCATTGGATCCGAAAAAGATTTTAACCGGGCCATTGTCGTCATCCGCTACCAAATGGCCCTATTGCCCAGCACCAAATTACAAACCCTTAACATCGAGCAGGAATGGCTGCTCTATCAGGGGCAATGGGTTATCATCCCCGACCTGAAAGCGTTTCTTGGATAACAGGCCATGGCAATGGTCACGCTGGCAAAACTACCTCAACGGCTTTGTTCAAAGAAATCGTGGTCGGGGTGACCTTGCAATTCATCCCATAAAGTTCCACCCCTTTATCACGCGCCTTTCGCAACCAACCCCCAAACACCGGGTCAATATCATCATTACAGGTGATGGATCGTGTATCGGATCTTTGCGAAACAAACACCACGGCACCCCGGTAGCCTTTTGCGCAAAACTCCATTAACTCCTTAACATGTTTGACCCCTCTCTCTGTCGGTGCATCGGGAAACCTGCCCAGCCCTTTTTCGACCAGACTCACCGATTTCACCTCAACATAAGCGGGGCTTAGCGGAAACGTCAACCGGAAATCGAAGCGGCTATTTTTCACTTTCACTTCGCCGACAAAGTCGGAATAACCCTTGAGAAAAGGAAGTGTCCGTTCCATCAATGCATCTTTGATGAGGGCATTGGCAAACACCGGGAATGTCGACACCCATATAGAACCGTGCCGCACCAAAACCAGTGTGTATTCCGTTTTACGTTTTGGTCCGGGTTGGTGGACCAGCCGCACTTTTCTGCCAGCCAGCAATAACCCAGGCAGCCGTCCGGGATCGGGAACATGGGCTAGAACCTCCTTCCCCTCACCCCCCACTTCGACACGCGCCAAATATCGGTTCGGCCGCTCCAGAAAAATACCATCAACAATGTTCTCGCCGAATCTCAAAACCTGAGCCTTTCCATTGGGCGTGGGACCAATGAGCAATCTCTTTTTCTGGATAACGAATGGTCTAGACGGCTAAACAAACTATTGTCCTTTGCCATCACGGCACAAAGCTTTCGAAGGATACATCGACTACCCACCTCTGGGTCAATCGGCGGTCACATATGCGTTACCGCCGCATTGCCACCGGCGAATCGCCGGTTAGTGGGAGGTTTCTTCTCCGGCATGGAGGTTGACCGTTTTTTCCAGATGCAGTAATGAGTCTACCGATGGGGTAATCCGGTCAATGAAAGGTTTGGGATAAAGGCCTATAAATATAATGAGCAGGCAGGCGGGCAAAATAAGTTTGAACTCACGCTGATCAATATCGGTCAATCCGTCGGGCAGGTTTTCCGACGTTTCCTGCATCGAGCCCTGAAACATATACAGCATATATATGGAAGCGAAGACAATCGACAATCCACCCATCAAAACCAGAATACCCGATAACCCCGAAAACATGCTGGATGTCCAGACTCCCGCCAGAATCATAAATTCGCCGACAAAGCCGTTCAACCCGGGGAGTCCCAGGGCCGCCAGCATGATCAGCATGAAACTTCCATACAGAACAGGCATGGCCTTGCTCAAGCCGCGCAGTTCGTTCAAGTTGCGGGTTCCCATTCGCATCTCAATAAATGCGACGATCAAAAACAACGCCGATGCGATGATGCCGTGATTGACCATCTGGAGCACACTGCCTTCGATGCCTGTTTCATTATGAGCAAAGATACCAATAACAATAAATCCCAAGTGACTGATACTGGAATAAGCCACCAGGGCTTTCAAATCTTTTTGCGCAATAGCGATCCAGGCTCCATAAACCATGCCAGTGGCGGCCAGAATCCCGATCACAACGGCAAAACTCTCCACCGCTTCGGGAAATAACGGCAGGCAAAAACGTAGAAAACCATAAGCACCGGTTTTGGACATGGCTCCTGTCAACAGAATTAAAGCCGGAATGGGACACGCCACATAAGCGTGGGGCAACCAACTGTGCAGGGGAAAAACCGGAACCTTGATGGCAAAAGCCAGAAAAAAGAAGAAAAACATCCACATCTGCGTGGCCGGGTCAATATGCGTATGAGTCAGCACGCGCAAATCAAATGTCACGTCATGCGTGGCGCCATAATGTATCATTGTCAGGGAAAGAATCGCGACCAGCATCAGCAGACTTCCCACCAAGGTATAGATCACGAACTTCATCGTGGCATAGACCCGTCGGCCCTCTCCCCAAATGCCAATGAGAAAATAAGTCGGCACCAGCATCAGTTCCCAGAATACATAAAATAAAATAGTATCGAGCGCCAGAAAGACTCCAAGCGTCCCCGCCTCAAGAGCCAGCATCAAGGCGACAAAGTTTCTGAGTCCTTCCTTCTGGGTGAAGGAAAACGAAATGGCAATGAATCCCAAAAACGCAGTCAGCACCACCATCCACAGGCTAATGCCATCTACCCCCACCAAATAATTGATATGCAGGGCAGGCACCCAGTGGAACATCTGAACAAACTGCATTTCAGCATTGGCGGTATCAAACGAAAACAGTAACCACAAAGAAAGGGCAAAGCTTGCCCCTGCTGCACCCACCCCAACCACCTTAACTGCAGCAGCATTTTCTCTGGAGACCATGAGAAGTCCGAATGCCGCGACAAGGGGTACGAATATAATGAGAGATAGCATAGTTTTTCCGGTTACATGAATACGACAAACAATAAAATGGTCACCATGCCGACAACCATATTTAAAGCATAGGCGCGCACTTTCCCCGATTGCCAGAGACTGATGCCATGGCTCACCTCTTTAACCTGAAGGCCAACCTGATCAACAGTGAAGTCTATGCCTTCGCGTTCCCCTTTTTGCTCCATAAAAACACCTATGGCTTTTGTCGGGCGCACAATCAAAAAATCATAAATCTCATCCACATAATATTTGTGGAACAAGAGGTCATAAAGTGGAGCCATCGCTTCCTTAAGAAGGTCCATACGATCCTTGCTCACCATATACAACAAGCCTGCAGCCGCAATCCCGCCAATACCTGCTGTTAGAGCTATGGCCTCCAACACGCTATCATGATGGTGCTCGACAACACGACCAAACACCGGCGCCAGAAAGCTGTCAACCCAAGGCCCCAACAATCCGCCCAGCAAGGACAAACCAGCCAGAACTAGCAAAGGTATGACAATAATCCCAGGCGATTCATGTGGGTGCGCCCCCGGACTGCGGAGCCTGCCCACAAAAGTGTACAAATAAACCCGGAAGATATAAAATGCCGTCATACCCGCCGTCAGCACCGCGATCGCCCAGAAAACAATGTTCCCCATCTCGGCATGGTAAGAACTTAGGATGATCGCTTCTTTACTGAAATAACCGCTGGTCAACGGAAACCCGGCCAACGCCAGAGCTCCGATTAAAAAAGTCGCATGGGTCAACGGCATGACATTTTGTAGGCCTCCCATTTTGCGGATATCCTGTTCGCCATCCAGCGAATGAATCACGCTTCCCGCCGCGAGAAAGAGCAGAGCCTTGAAAAAAGCATGCGTCATCAAATGAAACATGCCCAGGCTGTAAACGCCAATGCCAACAGCCATGAACATATAACCCAACTGGCTCATGGTGGAATAAGCAATCACGCGCTTGATATCATATTGAACCAATGCCATCGACCCGGCAAAGACAGCTGTAATGATTCCTACCCCGGCAATAAAATACATGGTATAGGGAGCCAACTCATACAGCACATGGCAACGAGCGATTAAATAAACTCCTGCCGTAACCATCGTCGCGGCGTGAATCAATGCACTGACCGGGGTCGGACCTTCCATCGCGTCCGGCAACCAGGTGTGTAGCGGCAGTTGTGCAGATTTCGCAAACGCGCCCACCAGCAACAACAAGGTGATCAAAAGCATGGTGTCATCATTGGGGCGGAACATGCCTGGCGCGGCCGCAAACACATCTATAAAGCTCAGCGTTCCAAACGACTCAAGAATAACAAAGGCGGCGATAACCATTCCCACATCGCCAATCACGTTCATGACAAAGGCTTTGCGGGCTGCAAGTACAGCACTGGTTTTTTCGCGCCAGAACCCGATCAGCAAATAAGACGCAAGACCGACTAGCGCCCAGCCGACGATCAGGAAAAAGAAGTCGGCGGCCGCAACCAGCACCAGCATGGAAAAAATAAACAAGTTTAAATAGGCGAAAAACCGCGAGTACTCCGGATCATCATGCATATAGCCAACAGAGTAAACATGAATCACAAACCCAACACCGGTCACGATTAGAAACATGAACACCGATAGCGGATCCACAAGAATCGCCAGATCCAACTTGAGCGATCCCGCCGACACCCACTGGTAAAGAGTCTGAACATGCCCGACCCGTTCTTCAGGCGGCAAAAACAAAAGATTGCTTAACGTCACCAGCGTCATGAAAAACGACGCGCCCACGGTTCCGCAACCAACGAGCCCAGCCAGTTTCTCGGAAATGCAGTTCCCGTACCAGCTCAGGCCAATAAACCCAAGAAGAGGAAACAAAAGTATGAGCCAGCTACTTGCGAACAAAAGATTATCCTTTCAATACATCAATATGGTCCACATCCATATCGTGCCGGGTGCGGAAAATGGTCAGAATGATCGCCAGCCCCACCACCACTTCCGCTGCCGCAACGGTCATGATCATCAGGGCAAATATCTGACCATCCAGCGAATTCAGGAAACTGGAATAAGAGACCAGAAGAAAGTTAACCGAATTGAGCATCAATTCGACAGACATGAACATGATGAGAGGATTCTTGCGAATGACAAACCCCGCTGTCCCTACACAGAAAATAGAAGCGCTGATAAGTAAAACAAATTGTTCACCCATAATTACCTCACGCGCCTCCTCAAAGGAGCAAAAGAAAATTTTGCCAGACAAATCACACCCACCGCCGCGACTAAAAGGAGGCACGAAGCCATCTCAAACGCCACAATATGTTTTGAAAATAATTCGAGACCAATGGCTTTCGCAGACCCAAACATTTCGGCAGGAATTTCACCTTGAACCTGCTTAGTCGGCCCCACAGTGGCTGACAAATACAATTCCCCCAGCAAGGTGAACACGAAAGCGAGAGCCATCGACCGGTGCAACGAGTTTTCCTGAATTTCTTTTTTCCCGCCGAGAAGCGCAATGATAAACAAAAACAGGATCATCACCGCTCCGGCGTAAACAATGATCTGGACTACAGCCAGAAACTCTGCATTATAAAGGAGGAACAAAAGGGCCAAACAAATCATGTGGCCAATCAGGTACAAGGCGCTGTAGATCGGTGAGGAGCATAGAATGACCCCCAGGCTGGCAAGAACAGCCGTCACCCCAACCACGAAAATTACCGCATCACGCGTGAAGTCAAATACCGTAGCGATTTCCAACACTCATCCACTCCTGAAAATAGAACAACCTCTACCACTCGGCGTGGGGCTGTAAAACCCTTTCCATAAATTTCATGCCACGGAGGGGTACAATGAGCAATAGCCCCTTAGTCCAAAATAAACTCTTTATGCGCTGAAAATACTATTTAAGCCGCAAGCGGCTGTATCGGCGCCATTTTTAGATACGCTCCGTATTGCCCAGAATGTTGACACGGAACTGGTTCGGCTCGGGGTACACCAATAGATCCTGTTTCTCCGCAATATAATTATCGCGGTCATAATCCGCCAGCTCATAATGCTCACGCAATACCACAGCATCTACCGGACAGGCCTCCTCACAGTACCCGCAGTAGATACAACGCAGGAGATTGATCTCATAAACCTCTGCGTAGCGCTCGCCCTTGGAAACTGGATTATCCGGATCGTTCTCCGCCGAAACCACATGAATGCACCCCACCGGGCAATTGATAGAGCACAAAGAGCATCCTATACACTTTTCCAGCCCGTCTTCATCGCGGTTCAGGAAATGTCTCCCCCGATAACGCTTGGGCATGGTTCGCTTGACTTCAGGATACTGCAGGGTGACCGGCGTGGTCAGCATATTCCGGAACGTGACCCCCATTCCGATCAATAGATTTTTTATTCCATCAAAAGTTGCTTGCAACATAGCTCATCCCCTCAGGGAAACCAGATCACCTTCACCGTGCTGGTGACCATAAGATTCAACAAACATAATGGCAGTAAAATTTTCCAACCAAACGTCATCAACCGGTCATAACGAATACGGGGAAACGTCGACCGCAACCAGATGAACACACACAGCAGAAAAAATACTTTAGCGGCAAATGACACAATCGGCCAAACAGGCAGGCCATAAGCGTTCCATCCACCGAGAAACAAAAGCGTCACCAACGCGCTCATGGTCACCATATTGATGTACTCGCCCATGAAGAACATGGCAAACTTCATGCCTGTATATTCCGTATGAAAACCGGCCACCAGTTCCTGCTCGGCTTCAGGCAAGTCAAAAGGAGCCCGGTTGGTCTCCGCAATACCGGCAATAAAAAATAATAAAAAGGCCAACGGCTGAACAAGAATAAATGGATAAGTTTCCTGAGCCCGGACCATATCCACCAGACTCAGAGAACCGGTGAGCATGATGATACTCAACGCCGAAAGCCCCAGCGTCAACTCATAACTGATCATCTGGGCAGAAGAACGCAGGCCGCCCATCAACGAATATTTATTATTCGATGATAATCCGGCAAGAACCATTCCATAAATACCCATGCCTGAAATCGCGAACACGAATAAAATTCCGCTGTTCACATTGGCTCCCCACATATCGATGGTCTGGCCGAACACCTCGAAAGGCTCGCCAAAAGGAATCACCGCAAACGCAGCAATCGCAGTGATCACAACCACAGCCGGAGCGAGGTGAAACAAAAACTTATCCGCCGAAGATTGAATGATGGATTCCTTGAACAACAACTTCACCGTATCCGCCATCGGCTGGCCAAGACCAAAAGGCCCGACCCGATTCGGACCCAGGCGCACCTGAAACCGGCCCATCAAACGTCGTTCCAGCCAAACTAATGCGGGGACTACAGACATAATAGCTACCGCAATGACCACGGCCTTGACACTGCCCACGATCAGGGGAATATTCTCGTTCAGAAATAGAACAATGAAATCCCAGGTATTATTTAAAATTTCAGTGCTCCAGTCCAAACTCCAACCACTCCAAAAATATTTACCGTTTTAAAATAAATTTAAACTTTTCTAACTTCCACCCATGCCGGGCCGCCATCTGCACCGATCAAGCCATTCACTCCCTGCCAATCTGAAGCCATGGGCACCACCACACCGCCGGATTGGCAACGATTGTTGACACTCGCAGTGGCTTCCAGCATGACATCTTGAGCGGAAAGCAGAACCGTGTCGCCATCCCGAATACCGAGTTTCCTGGCGTCTTTCTCATTCAAATGCGCGGTGGAAGGCAAAAAGTGATGTGCCAGTTTCGAGGAGGCATCAAGAATTTTGTCATGCGAAAAGAGGAACGTGGCCACACGAAGCCGGAGGTTTCCGTTTTTTCCTGAACCAGCCGACTGTTCAGCAACCGCTTCATCGACCGAAGTGACAGGTTCCCGGTCACACCCGGTTTTGCCCAACGACCTTCTGCTGATCTCCTGATAGCCCAGAACTTTTTGGGCAATCTCATCGGTCACATCCAAAACCTTTTGGTAGTCGGTTTCATCTCCCAGAGCATTGAGCATCAGGTTGATGATTTTCCAGTCCGGAGCCTGGGCCGTTTCCAACGCTTTTTTTCTAGCTTGCACCCTGCCGCCAATATTAGTGGTGGTACCTTCATCATAACCAGGACCGTTTGAAGGCAGAACGAGATGCGCAAGTTCAGTCGTTTCAGTTTCCAGCATGTCATGCACCACCAGAAGATCCAGCTTTCTCAAGGCATCCGCAACCCGCGGCCTTCCGGGAAAATCAATCACTGGATTAGAACGGTGAACTAGCAGAGCTTTCAATTCTCCCGCCTCGGCACGAGCAATCATTTCCAACGCAGAAAAGCCTTTGGTGGTCGGGGCATTTTCTCCCCATTGTTTTTTTATTTCGTCCTGGTTGGTCACTGGCACTCCACCCGGATAAAAATCGGGAAGCAGTCCCATATCCATGGCCCCTACTGCATTGGTCATCGGAGCCACAGGAATGGCACCGCATTCCATGGTCGGAACTTTGGCGATCAATTTCAGCAGACGCTTGACCCGCGAAACCCCATCTCCGGAAAGAGCCGATGGATTGTACACCACGCAGATTTTCATGCTGGAGCGCACTGTCTCGACCAACGTCTTCATATCTTCCGCAGAAATTCCAGTTTGACCGGCATCTTTAGCTGGCGCGGGTTCTCCCAACTCCCGAGCCAGGCCATTGGCCAAAGCATCGATGGCCAAAGCTTCAGAACCCACCTTGTATTGCACCGATTGAGAAGAGTACCTGTCCAGCGCAATTTTTTGATCATTCAGACTCACCAGCCTCGTACCACAATTGGTCACCGCTTTTTTGATGCGCAAATCGAGAACAGGCAATTCTTCCGTTGGGTCACTGGCGATCAACAACACCACGTTAGCGGTTTCAATCTGCTCGACCCCGTAATGGTCGACCGGAAGACCCGGTGTATCCTGATAAGACTTATGGTCTATATTGTTTGAACCCAGGCTCTGGCGGAATAATTTCTGGTAAAGATAATTTTCCTCGTTGGTGGTGTAAGGAGACCCGATGAACCCAACGCTTTCGGGTCCGTGCTCTTCGGCGATTTTTTTAAAGGCTTCGGCCACCTTACCAGCCGCATCCTGAATGGTGCAGTCATGAGGAAAAACCGGAAAGGAAGTCGGCTTGCCACCGCCCACACTGTTTTCCCGGACAGTGGTGATTTTATTTTTACTGTGCACAAACTGGTGGCCCCATCGGCCCTTATCGCAAATCCAGCCATCGTCCACCGCGTCATTGGGACGCGCCTCAATACGCATGAGTTCATTCAGCCTGGTGCCCATCGTGATATTGCAGTTGCAACCGCAATGGGCACAAAGCGTTTCCGTGTTGGTCAAATCCCAGGTCCTGGCCTTAAAACGAAAGTCCGTGTTGGTCAACGCACCAACCGGACAAATATCTATGACATTCCCGGAGAAGCGGTTGTTGTAAGGTTCATTATTAAATGTGCCGACCTCGTTATAAAAACCACGGTTCAGCATGACCAGTCCCTGGTCTTGTTCAATTCGCTCGCTATAAGCGGTGCACCGCTGGCAGGCAATACAACGCTCCCGGTCAATGGTGATAACCGGGCTGAGCGGAGTCGCCTTGGCGTTGTTAGCCCGGTGAAACTCCATGCGGGTATCCGGCGGACCGTACTTGAAGGTGTTGTCCTGCAAAGGACACTCGCCGCCCTTATCACAAACCGGGCAATCGAGGGGATGATTGAGCAACGTAAACTCCAGAACGCCCTTCTGTGCTTTTTCCACCTTGTCGGTGGTGGTCTTGACCACCATATCCGGCATCACATCCATCGTACAGGCAGTCATCAGTTTCGGCATCTTCTCGACTTCCACCAGACACATCCGGCAACAGCCGAGCGGGCCGATCTTCTCGTGATAGCAGAAAACAGGGATGTCTACATCAACCTCTCTGGCCGCATCCACCACCTTGGTGCCCTTGGGAACCGTCACCGATTTCCCATCAATCGTTAAAGTTACTTCATTGTCAGACATAATTGCCTCAAACCGAACCTACCGGTGTGTTCTTAAAATATGCTTCATAATCAGAGCGGAAATATTTGATGCTACTCACAACAGGAGAGACACAAGCATCGGCCAGCGGACAAAACGTTTTCATTGCCATGTTGTCGCAAATATCTTCCATCTTTTCGATGTAATCCAGTTGCCCCTTGTTCTGCATGATCCGCTCAACGATCTGGTAGAGCCAGCGGGTGCCTTCCCGACATGGCGTACATTTGCCACACGACTCATGCATATAAAAGCTGATCAACCGCAACGTGGATTCAACAATATTGACGCTATCATCAATAACGATCATAGCACCTGAACCCAGCATGGTGCCTGCCGCCGCCAGCGATTCATAATCGTATAAGACGTCTACCTGGTCGGCAGGAAGCATGGGGACCGATGAGCCGCCGGGTATAAATGCTTTCAGATTGTTATCATCACGGATTCCGCCAGCAAGATCATAAATGATTTCCCTGATCGGAGTGCCCAGCACCACTTCATAGTTTCCGGGTTTTTTCACATGCCCGGAAACACTGACCAACTTGGTGCCCTTGCTTTTTTCAGTTCCCATTGAGGCATATTTTTCAGCGCCTTCGTTGACAATATAAGGAATCACGCACAGGGTTTCGACATTGTTGATAACTGTTGGCTTGGCATACAAACCTTCTACAGCTGGAAAAGGAGGTTTCATTCTCGGTTCACCGCGCTCTCCTTCAAGGGAATTCAGGAGGGCCGATTCCTCACCACAGATATAGGCCCCGGCACCAAGATGGGTATAAATATCTAAATTGAACCCGGTTCCTTGAATATTTTTACCCAAATACCTTTTGGCGTAAGCGTCTTCTATGGCTTTTCCCATGTTGAAGATCAAATCATGGAATTCCCCACGCATATAAATGTATCCAATTTCGACCCGGCAGGCATAGGAGCAGAGGATCATGCCTTCAATTAAACTATGCGGATTTTTAAGCATGAGTTCCCGGTCTTTACAGGTTCCCGGTTCCGACTCATCGGCGTTGCAACAGAGATAACGGGGAAACACATCCTTGGCGAGAAAACTCCATTTTAATCCTGTCGGGAAACCCGCACCGCCGCGCCCACGCAACCCAGAAGCTTTGACCGCCTCAACAATCTCTTCCGGTTTCTGGGCGAAGGCTTTCTTTAAGGCCTGGTAACCACCCTGCTCTTCGTAGACCTTCATAGTATGAAGGTCTTTCATATTTATATTTTTAAAAAGAATCTGTGTCATCGTCAGTCCAAAGAATCGAGAATTTGGTCGATGCGCTGCTCGGTCAAATCCCCATAATAAGTGTCGTTGATCCGCATCATCGGCGCGTTCGTACAATCTGCTAGGCATTCTTCTCGATGCAGGGTGAACTTTTCATCCGATGTGGTTTCGCCCACCTTGATATTAAGTTTCTTGGCCGTGTGCTCAAGCAGTTTGTCGCAACCGTTCAACTGGCAACTGATGTTGATGCAGAAAAGAATCATGTATTTCCCGACCTTCTCGGCGTGATACATCGTGTAAAACGACATGACCGACTGCACATAGGCCGGCGAGCAATCCAGCTTTTCACTGATCGCCACCATGGCCTCCGGCGAGATCGCTCTCTCAGCCCGCTGGACCAGAGTCAGCAAAGGCAACATCGCCGACTTCTTAAAAGGATATTTGGATAAAATACCCGTAATTTCCTTTTCCTGCTTTTCAGAAAACGTGAATCCAGACATTAACAAATTTTCCCTATAAAATTCTACGGAGAACCTCCGCTGGCAAGTGCAATATCCTTACCCTGCGAACAAACATTCTCTCGGCTCAATGAGCCATTGAATGAGCAAAGCCTTTTAAAGCTGAGATAAACTTTTGCCAGCCCAATAAAACTATTGCATGCTGGCCCCACGCCTAGTGGTTAGCGGTCGACTTCACCCATAACAATATCGATGCTGCCAATGATACTCACCACATCGGCGATATAACAACCTTCCATCACTTTACACATGCCGGGTATCGCCATGAACGAAGGCGCTCGCAGCTTGACCCGGTAAGGAACATTGGTACCGTCACTGACGATATAAAACCCCACTTCACCTCTTGCTCCTTCGATGGGCACATAGGTTTCGCCTTTCGGGACGCTGATCCCCTCGGACACCAGCTTGAAATGATGGATCAATGCTTCCATACTGGTATGTAAGGTTTCCCGATCAGGTAAAGAGACTTTGTTGTCCGGCGTTTTATAATCGCCGCCCGGCAGTCTTTCCATAGCTTGCTTGATGATGGCCCGGCTCTGACGCATTTCTTCAACCCGCACGCGGTAGCGATCGTAAATATCCCCGTTGGTTTGTATGGGGACATCGAAACTATAATTGTCGTAACCGCTGTAGGGTTGGGATTTGCGAATATCCCAGTTCACTCCGGAGGCTCTCAATGCTGGCCCGCTCAAACTCCAGTTGATCGCTTCTTCCCGGGTGAACACACCGATTCCCTCAGTTCGATCCAGCCAGATCGGGTTTCTCGTCAGCAACCTTTCATACTCATCCACCTTGGCGGGGAAATAATCGAGGAAATCGCGGATGCCATCCAGCCAGGGTCGGGTCGCATCTTTCGCCACGCCACCAACACGAATATAACTGGTCATCATGCGTACGCCGGAAACCTCTTCATTCAGATCGAGGATCATCTCGCGCTCGCGCCAGCAATAGAGGAAAACTGTCATGGCCCCAATGTCCAAGGCATGCGTGCCCAGCCAAACCAGATGGCTGGCGATGCGGGACAACTCGCACATGATGACCCTGAGTGCGTTAGCCCGTTCAGGGATCTCAATGCCCAATAGTTTTTCCGTCGACAGGCAGAAGGCCAGATTGTTTCCCGGCGGATTGAGGTAGTCCAATCGGTCGGTCATTGGGATGACGTGAACGTATCTTTTATTTTCGCAGTTTTTTTCGATGCCCGTGTGCAGATAGCCGATTTCCGGCTCGGCAGTCTTTACCACCTCACCATCCATTTCAAGGATGACGCGGAAGACCCCGTGGGTGCTCGGGTGCTGGGGACCCATGTTCAGGGTCATCGTATCTTTATCGCGCTCCAGCAGTCCTTGTTCAGTTACGCTCACGGGTCGCCCTAACGAGTCGGTGGTTTCGATTTGACCAGATCACTTTTAAAATCCCGGTTATACGAGAAAGTGACGGTCTCTGTGGTCAACGGATAATCTTTTCTAAGCGGGTAGCCAGCCCACTCTTTCGGCATGATCAGCCGTTCATTTTTAGGATGCCCTTCGATGTGGATTCCAAACATATCAAACAGTTCCTGCTCCGGGTATAACGCTCCCTTCCACAATTCTGAAACGGTGGGCACAGAAGGATTCTCTTCATCTATGCCGACACGGACACGAATGGAATGCTGATGGTCGATGGAATAAAGCTGGTAAACCGCTTCGAAGCGAGGATCACGTTCTTCATTGAGATAATCCACCCCGCGCACGTCAGAAAGGTAATCGAATTTCAGGGATGGGTCGTCCTTGAGGAAAGCCGCCACCTTTTGCAGGCAGTCGGGAGCCAGGAATATCACTGCATCGCCCTCAGGCAGAGCGGTATCCTGGATGACATCGGCAAGGCCGGCTTTCACTTTCTCGACGATTTCCTCACTCGTCATGCCGCCCTCTTTTTGGCCTTATCGGTGCCCGCTTCCGCCATGATCTTTTCCTGAAGTTTGATCACGCCATAAAGCAGAGCTTCGGGACCGGGAGGGCATCCGGGAACATAAACATCCACTGGCACCACACGATCCACCCCTTGAACTATGGAATAATTATTGAAAATTCCACCACAGGAAGCACAGGCTCCCATAGAGATCACCCACTTCGGCTCGGGCATCTGGTCATAAATCTGTTTCAGGATCGGAGCCATCTTCTGCGATACCCGCCCCGACACGATCATCAAATCTGCCTGACGCGGAGAAGCGCGGAAAACCTCAGCCCCGAAACGCGCCGCATCCCAACGCGAATTGGCCATCGCCATCATCTCAATAGCGCAACAGGCCAGCCCGAAAGTCGCAGGCCACAAGGCATTCTTCTGGGCCCAGCCAACGACCTTGCCGAGCTTGGTGGTCAATACCGCGTCGTACAGGGACCCGGCGTATTCATTTTCCAACGCCGCAACGGCATCTTGAACATTTAATTTAAGATTATTGATTTCGGTCTCGACTATTTCAGCCGCATCTTCGATCAATCCCATTCCAAACCTCCCCGTCCCCAAATATAGACGTATGCGATTCCCAGAATGATTATGAAAATGGCCATTTCCACCAATCCGAACAGTTTGAGTTCGCCGAGAGCTACCGCCCATGGATACATAAACACGACTTCCACATCAAAGATGATGAAAAGCATGGCGATGGTGGCAAACCGCACTGGATAACGGCCTTTGGCCTCTTCGGTCGGGATTATACCACACTCATAGGGAAGCATTTTTTGCGGGCTGGGATTGCGCGGACCCAGCACCGTAGACAATGCCAGCAAGGCTCCCACCACTACAATGGCGACCACTGCGAATAAAGAAATGTAGAAATACTCGGTCATTAAGTACCTCAATATTGGCCTCGGCCAAAAAACCGGGGCCGTTCCTCTGTTAATACCAATCCAGAACACTTGCTGGAAAAACAGAAATCTCGTTTAACAATAATATGTTAGCACTACCCTTAAAGATTGGGGAAGCAAACCACTGGAATCGGGATTATATCAGTCTGCCCTACCCTGTCAATAATTGATTTACCGGGAGATACCGGCATTATCCGGGCCACAATAAAATCCGCAAAACCTTTAATTAAAAGGGCTAACGAGGCTGAAAAACAGGGGCTTGTGATAGTGGAGAGGGGTAGTTGACAAGAGCGGGACACATTGCCTGCAAGGTCATCTGCTAAGTGCGCATTAGGAATGACTCCCCCCAGAAGTGGACAAGGTTGCCGGAAGCGCGGCTACGTCTTGCCTCCTCTCCCTTCATGAGACCTTTGCATAAAGTCATCATTGCGGAAACAGAAATCCCCCCTCCCTTCATAGGGAGGGGTTAGGGGAGGGTTGGATTATGAATTCCGTAAAAATAATCCACACCCCTCTGCGGCTACGCCTTGCCTCCCCTCATGAAAGGGGAGGATCAATCTTTAAAAAAGAATATCGCCTTTCAGCATGATGGCGTGGTCAGCGGCGCTGCTGTTACTCTCCCTGCGCTCACCGGTCAGGTTCAGGTCAAACAACGCATCAAGCTCCCACCTCATCCCCAGGCGGTAACTGCTGGAAGAGCCGCTGAGAGTCATCTCACTGTAGGGAGTCAGCAATCCCCGTCCGCCGGGAGCCGTCAGCCCGTAACCAAGACGGGCGTCCAGCCGTGCGCCGACATCCCGGTCATCACTGATCTCGTCACGCAGACCCTCCTGCCATAGCTTTTGCGTGCCACTGCCTGTGCTGCCGTAACCGGGACTCAGGCTGAACGACAGTCCCCGTCCGTTTTTGCCCTGTTCCAGAAGAATCAGGCCGGAAACGCCCCATTCCTCATAATTGTCCCGTCCCACCAGAGTCCGCGCCCTGCCTTCCAGGGTCAGGCCGGCGATCGGATCGGTGTAGCGGAAACCGGCGCCCAGCTCGGCCCCGAAACCGGTTTCGCCGTCACCGCCGTCATACCGCACTCCGGCCTCCAGGCTTGGCTCCACATAAGCCTTGTCAGACAGCATATGCTTATGGGCCCCTTCCAGAACCATGCGAAACAAGTGGGCCTCCACATCCAGCGCTTCTATGTCATCTCTGCCCTCCACTTCCAGTTCCGTCAGCAGGGCCGAACCCTTGAGATGGAACGTGATCAATCCTGTCTGCGGCAACTGATAATCACCGCCCGCACTCACAGTCCGCGTCTCGACATCGCTCGATACACGGTCCAGCCCGTCATTGGCGATCTCAAGATCGCCCCAGCCGTAGCCGGCAGTGGCCCACAGGTCCAACTGTCCGGCCAGCGCTTCCCATCTCACATAAGGGTGGATGCTGGTAATATCCAGCTTGTGATCGCCTTTGCGTTGGGGATCCTGAAAGTAAAGATCCTCCCTCTCGTAGTCAAGGTCGCTCTGGCTCCAGGATACCGCCAGGCCGATCAGCAGGTCGTCGCGCGGTTGGGCGTCCAGTCCCAGATGGGCGCTGAACAGGTCGCCGTCAAAGTTCACGCTCCCGCCGGAACCTTCGAAGCTGCGGTAGCCGCCCCCGCCCCAGAAAGTCAGGGAGGACAGGACTCCGCTACCCATGCCGTCCACATTATTCAGCGGCAGTACGAAGTCAGAGTTGCCCAGTACATCCTTCAGACTCAGCGTGCCATCGGCAACGGTCTGCCCGTAGGCAGATGCCGCCCCGGCCAGTGTGGACTGCCCGGCGATAGTGACGGATCGGGTCGTGCTATTCCCGGCCTGCCCGATACGTTCTGTTATCGCACCCACCGTCTGGTCTGCTATGGCACGCGCCACTTCCGGCAGGACCGCGTTATTGAGGTCGGCAAACCCTGCTTCCGTAGCGTTGACCGTGACCGTGAAGGCCACACCCCTGCTGGCACCGTTGGCATCGGTGACCGTGTAGGTCAGCTCGGTGACCGCCCTATTCTGCGTGTAGCTCTGGTTTGATGCATTCAGGGTCAGCGCGGGAACGAATGTAATGATTACAGGTCCTGTTCGAATAGATACGTTACCTCCAACATCAGTTGCAACTGCAGTAAATGAGTTGTCACCTTCATTTAATGTCACATCAAAACTCCAATTACCATCACTGTCAGGTGATGTACCACCAAGTAATATGAAATAATTGTGTAGTGTAATTGTCTTTACACCAGTTGAAGTACCCTCAATTGTAAATGATGATTCAGTGACAGTAGTTGGTGTAGTAGATGGTGTGGTAAATACCGGAATAGCAACTGGAGGGGCGCGTAGTGTAATGATTATAATTTCTGATCCACAAGATTCACCTACAGTATCAGCTACAGTGGCAGAAAACGTATTTTGGCCAACAGCTAGCGTTGCATCAATACTAAAAGTCCCATCAGAGCCAACTGTTATTGGAGCGAAAACAAGTGCATTTTGAGTTAGTGTTAGAATAGAGCCAGGTTGTGCGGTACCTATGATTGTTGTAGCACTGTCATCTACAGGGGTAGTTGTTTGTACCAATACAGGAGGGGCAGGAGATAAATCAAGGGTAATAGTTATTTCATTATGAAGTAACAAAATTACCACCATTTATTGCATCTACAGTAAATATATTCTCACCCTCAATTAATGGTATAGTAAAATTCCAGTTGCCATCACTGTCAGGACTTGTAGTTAAATCAGCAAATATTCCTCCTTTGTACAGACTAATTGTATTTGCATGAGTTGAAGTACCCTCAATTGTAAATGATGGTGATGGAATAGTACAAGACGATATAACAGTAGAAGATAGTGTAGTAATTGCTACAGAAGTTACAGGCAAGTTTACTGTAATAGTTACAGAATATGATTTGGCAGATTCGTTGCCAAACTTGTCAGTAACAGTGAATATGTTTTTCACTCCATGAACCAGTGTATCATCACTAGTTAATATTACATCAATTTCCCAATTGCCATCAGCACCAAGGGATACAGTGGAAACAGTAAGTATTCCTCCTTTGTATAGATTTATTGTTTCTGCATCATTTGAAGTGCCACGAATTGTGAATGGTCCTAGTTCGTTGGTAAGAGTATCTGAGGTGGTAATTGTAGGAGCTGGAGGTGAGGTTTGCGCCCATGCTGTGGATGCCAGCCCGATCAACAAGCCCATCACAACCAACAGTCTCAGCAAAAGAAGAGTGCCAAGACTATAAGAAATAGTTTTCACACCGCGAATTTTTTTGGACATAGATTCATACCTAAGTTAATTAGTCGTCCCTGAAAAACCTGGTTTTTCACGAGACAGAGTTAAGAGTAGCGGTATTTTTTATGCCGCAACCGTCTGAAAACGTGTTTTGAGCATTCGCCAAAAAAGAAACAATAAGAAAGCTCTGAGGAGCTTTCGGATATTGTGTCCTGCTCCGCACAGGATGTCTTTCGTTACACAAAAAATCCAGACGCACCGAATACAATTCGCCTTGCGTATCTCGTGGTTTTGCCTGCATAAATCCTCCAGCTTTTGAGCGTTATTGCCACTTTCCCTGCAATTTTACAACACTCAGAACCCTTCTTCACCCTTTATTTACAGGCTCTGGAGACTTTTTCAGGGGCGACTACTTAGCTTTAGACTCTACATTTAACAAACTTTGACCTTTGTAGCATCATAGGCATGTCTTTACAAGCGATCCTGCTATTTTATATGCCTTTTATATTGGGGGGGCATCCCCTTTTAAAACAAGCTCTTTCTCCGGCATAAGCATGTCTCCTGTTTTATGATGTCAGTCCTGATTTTACAAGTAGGGATTATAAATCACCCCAGCCCCTCGTGATGTTTGACTCTGGCCTTCATGCCCGGCACGGGTAGGGTACTTTGAAGAGAGGCATTTAGGAATATTCGATGTGCAGGCGGTAGATGAGGCCGGTGGGGTTGTCCCCGGTATCTTTGGCATCGGGCCGGGCATAGCTGATCAGCTCGAAGCTAATGGTGTTTTCCCCGTCCTGGACATACTGGTCGATGTCGATCAAAAACGGATCGGGGTATTCCGCCCCGCCATATTCCTGCTTGAGACTGACGCTGTTCACCGAGATATGGCAGGTATCGTCCGAGCGAAGCAGAATTTCAGCCCGGCGGATGACGTTGGGATTGTTGCTAGTAAGATCAAACTTGAAGCGGAATTTATGCTGGCTTCCAGTTTTGGATTCTTCCAGCGAAACGGTTTCGCGGACCCACACCCACTGACCTCCCTTGATACCGCGCCAACCGTTTCCCATCTGGCAAACGGAAGCTTTTTCCCAAGTTTCCGATTCCGTATCGTAATATTCGGTCTCAATCCCACTGGCCAACACAAGTGTTTTGGTCTTGGCGGAAGTGGGGTCATCCGCTTCCATATCCACAGGATAACTTGCCTCCCACATAACTTCATTCATCTCTTTCCAATAATCGAACATGCCCTTCTTTTTTTTGATCACCAGCATACTCGGCCTCGGGGTGCTACGGCCCAGATAAGGCCCGATGTCGGCAACGATCACCCCCGAAGAACGCTCCGGATCGATCGATATAAAAGAATGCGAAGGAATGAAGTCATAACTGTGGACGATCAGTTTTCCTTTATTTCCGGGCGGACTCTCCTGCTGAATTTCATTGTGGAGTTTCTGCAATAAAAGCAGGGAAGTTTTTATTTCATTCAAAAACGTGTGTTTGCCTCCACCCTGCCGGGTGATCAACTCCACCACCGGAGAGTTGGGGTCCATGAGCAATAAGCGGATTTTAATTCCGCTTAATACTTTTTCCTTGATCAATTCGCGGCTTGCAGTCGAGATCGATAATAAGGAAGAACCGCCAATGAAAATTTCTTCTTTAACATTTTCGAATAACGCCTCAAAAGAGGTGGCCTGAGCAAGTTCGGAGCGGTTTTTGTAGATACCCTGAATGCCCAGGCGAACCGCATCGGGGTTGACGATTTCCTTCAACGCTTCCTTATATTCGTTGAAGGTCAGCTCCCTCAGAAAAACTTCATAACCCAACGAGATCACCCCGATCAGCGAAATCAACAGCGAAAATTCCCGAACCGGATGAAACCAGATGCTTTGTTCGTCAAATAATTTGTCCGCACCGATATAGCCCACAGCACCTATCACGAATATTCCCACTGCCAGGAAAAGTATCCGGTCGCGCACCCATTGGCGAATATTCAACCCGCTGTTTTTTACGGCTTTAGTCATAACTTTAAATACTGACCGGGCCACGCCCGGTGGGAACAGGCTCCACGCCTTCGGCGGTCGCATTGGCAACACCATCTCATTTACCCCTTCGGGGCACGAATGCTGAGGAAGAATGCCACGGTCACCGGCGGTCACGCCAGCTTACCCGCCTGAGAAAATTATTGTTCATTAGAGTCCAGCGTAACGCTGGCGTTGATATTACAGGATAAACGAGTGTTTCACAATTCCGTTTTCTTTACACTTTTACAACAATCGTGTTAGGGGGTGATTAGTCCGCACATTGTATGAGAGTTTCTAAATCACCCCAGCTACCCCATTCGGGGCATGAAGGCAAGGGAAGAGGATATAACTGGGGTTGGGGGGATTTGCTTTTTCTGTCTGAAAAAAAATGAAGAGATATCACGCGTGCCCCGCAGGGGTAAAAAGCTATTGCAGTAGCCACCGGCCGCTGGCCGGCTAGCTCAGGCCGGACTTTCGCCGCAGATACCAGTCCATCACCAAAAAGCCGACCACCAGGCTATAGGCCCACCAGTTATCCCAAAGCGAAAAAGACCGGCTATGACTGTTTACCTGCACATCCGGGTTGGCAAATTTGTATGAACTGAGGTCATCACTGCCATTGAGGAGATGGTACCTGCCATCGGTGATTTCGGAAATCTTTTTCAGCAGGGTTTCATTGACCAGAGGCTTTTCAAGTTCCGCTGTATCCTTTAATACAGAGAACATGATTTCCTCCGTCAAAGATTCACCCTCCAAATCAGTCTGGATCCTGACGGTATAAAACCCTTCTCCGTCAGGAAGAAACGGAAAGAACCCTTCGCCATACTCATCGGTTTTCAATTCCGTTTCCATGCCAGATTCTGTCCTGAGCGGTGTCAAGGTCAGTTGCGCCGTCACATCGACCGCTGGTTGGTAATTCTTTTGCAATAACTTGAACTTTATCAGGACCTGTTCGCCTTCCCGGTACCGCTCTTTATCGGACTCCAATTGCAGACGCCGTGTTTCCGGTTCGGCGATCAGCCAGTCAATGACATTATTCCAGAATCTTTGGAAATACCTTCCACTGCCCCCACTACCCACATTCCTGAAATTCCAGTTCCATACCGAATCGGTAGCCAGCAGAGCGGTTCGCCCACTGCCGAAATTTCCAGCAATCAAAATGGGAATTACGGATTCTTTTTCCTTGGCATACGAGGCCAGAACGTGCGCGTTCTTGTCCGGATGCAATCCCATGTTCATTCCCTGAAGCGGAGGAAGCGACTGCCATACCTCTTGATTAAGGGCCATATCCTTCTCCAGACGCAGAATGGGGTGCCGGGAAAATTCCTTGTTCAGGACAGGGTGAAACGGCTTGTCCACAAAGGGCCGAGAGTTATTCTTAAAACTCACCGGCAGGATTTCTTCAATCGGAGTCCGTGAATAGCCCCCGCCCTGGAATGAAAGTTCACCGCCAATCATCAAAAATGCGCCGCCGTTCTTGACGTATTTTCGGATATTACTCAAATACCTCTTGTCGATAAGCGGATCGTATTTGAAGTTCTGAAAAATAATCAGGTCAAAAGAACTCAAATAATCGTCAAACAAAAGGTTGGAGGGAAAAGGGATCAAACTAAGCTCCGAAATCGAAGCCTCCACATCATCTCCCAGGTTCCTGAGAATAAAAAATGACAGCATATCCACCTTCGGGTTGTGAGCAAGAACCTCGCGTAGATACCGGGAGTCCCACGACGGGCGGCCGTTGAGGTGCAGAACACGGATCCTGTCCCGCACCACATTTATCTCAAATTCTTTTTCATTGTTGGTATGAATGAACTCTCCCGCAAACTTGGGCAGGCTGAGGCTATAAATTCTTTTGCCCGCCTTTTGGGGCGTGAACTCCAACTCTACTTCAAACCGTTTCGTGTCTTCCCGCACTTCAATGATCTTTGAAACCAGGATATGGTCACCCTCTTTCAAAACCAGATGGATGTTGCGGTTACCCAGCGATGAGGAAAACACAGTGAGGGAGATTCTGAGAGGCTGTTGCACAAACCCGAAATCCGCTGCCGAGACCGCTTCGATAGCCAGGTCTTTAAAGCCTTCGTTGCTCCCGGCCTGCAGGGTGTGAATCGGGCTTCCCAAGGCCTTCAGTCGCCCCACCAGGTTTCTTGAAATTTCACCGGACTCCTGAGTTAAATCTGCACCGTCCGAGAACAGCAATACGCCTTGAAGCGATGGCCCCGGGTAACGCCCGGCCAACTCGTCGAACACCCGGGCCAGATCGGTAAAGGGTCGATACGGCCGGTAAAGGTTTTCAACTGCCCCTGCCCCCACCTTTTCTATATCATCAGAGAAAAAATAATAATCCACATTGAAATCTTTTCCCAGGTTTTCAAGATAAGAAGCGTTGGCCTTTAAAGCTTTTTTTACCAGATCAATCCTTGGAGACTCATCGGTTTTTATGGAAAGACTTTTACTGTTATCGAGCAGAACCGCTATGGAGTTTTTGAGGGGCTGGCTTTTGCGGAACTCCAGTTCAGGCTTTAACACGATCAGCAGCAAAAGCGCGAACGCCGCCGACCTGAGCACGAAGAGAAGAAGTTTTCTCGACCGGGAGCCAACCCGATTCAAACTGGTCCAGAAAAACCAGAGCGCAACGGGAATCACAATGCCAAGGACGGCGAAGATCAACACCGGGTCTTCGGGCGACCAACGCAATTGCCATTGATTATAGACTTCAGGGTCGACCCCCAGTAATTTTGCCAGCCTGTTCATTTGGGATTGTACCTGCGCAAACGTTCAAGAATAATGGGTAAATGCACCATGTCCTTTTTATAGTCCAGAGTCAGCGCATACATGATGATATTAATGCCCAGGCGGATGGCAAGTTGCCTTTGCCTGTACCCTCCCGCAATCACATCATAATTCCAATGGCCCAGCTTATTGCGTGACCAGGCGCCTCCCTGATCGTTGGAACTGTAAATCAGGACGGTCCTCCCTTTAATAGATATTCCTTCCAGATAGGACTTGATGATGGATCGACCGGACACGGTATTGAGCAAATAAAAAGAACGGAAAATGGAATGATCGCGTTGAATTCTTCTGAGCGGATTCTGCGGAAACAATGCCGATATCATTTTACGGACCGAAGTATCAAATGCAGAACCAGCCTGTGCAGAACTGTCATCAATAAAAAGAAACCCGCCATAGCTCAAATAATTCCGCAAAATTTTCAGGTCCTTTTCCGGGAATGGATCGAACCCTTCATCGCCCCCCATATAGATGAATGGGTGGCGGAATAATTTGGGGTCGGAAACGTTCAACCCGACCGGCTCACGGTTGACTTCAATGGATGTTCTGCGCGTGATCTGGGCAAGAAGGCTACGCAGGGCCTCCGGTCGGGGGTTGTCATTCCCTCCCTGATACATGATCCGGGGAAGAGTCAGGTTGGAGTAACCCGCCACAGCCGGGGAAATATTCTCTCCCCATGCGGCAAAAAACAGTACCAGTCCTAATATCGTTAAAAGTTTTCTCATCCATTTGAGTTTAAAACAGGTGGTACCGGGATACAAGCAACCCCCCCCTTATCAGGGAGAGCTTTGCATAACCCCGAGAGAAAAACCAAAACCTGGATTGCCGCGTCGGCTAAAGCCTCCTCGCAAAGACGGCAACCCTAAATCCCCCAGGCCTGTGCAAGGCGAGGTTCTTCGTTTGTTCAATACGCAAAGGTCTCCTTAATCAGGGAGACTTTAAATTCCCCTCCAGATAAGGAAAGGAGGGGTTGGGGAGGTTATTAGAAAAACCTTTGCCCTTTCATGAATAATTCGTTTTGCAGGTCAGAGCCCACTAGGATAAACTTGGATCGCATTTGATTGCCAACCTTTAGCAAATAAAACTTATGCCACGAACTGTTTTGCTCAACCCCGGCCCGGTCAATGTGACCGATCGGGTCCGGCAGGCCTTAATGCTCCCCGATCTCTGCCACCGGGAGAAGGAATTTTCGGATATTATGGCAGCAATCCGCGTAAAATTACTCAAGGCTTTTGATATCGAAGAGGACTATACATCCGTACTGGTTTCCGGGTCGGGAACAGCGGCGCTGGAGATGGCTGTCTCTTCCTCCCTGAGTCCGGGCCGGTCGATGCTGGTCATCCAAAACGGGGTCTATGGCGAGCGCATCGGAAAAATCTGCGACGTTTATCAGTTCAACCGCCGCACCCTCGAGTTGAACTGGGGAGAACCGCCCCGTCTGGAGGACATTGAAAACGAGTTAAAACAAAATCCCGATATAGAAGTGGTGGCCCTGGTGCATCATGAAACGACAACCGGACTTCTCAATCCCTTAAAAGAAGTGGGTGAGCTGGCCCGGCGTTATGAAAAGATCTTTTTGGTGGACTGCATCAGCAGTCTGGCGGGAGATGAAATCGATTTCAAGTCCATTGATATTGCCGCAGGGACCGCCAACAAATGCATTCAGGGTTTTCCCGGAGTGGCATTTGTCCTGTTTCGGGAGAAAGAGTTGGACCGCTTGCGCAAAATTCCCGAGCGGACGCTCTACTTCAACCTGACCGGTTACCACAAAGCCCAAGAGGCAGGCGACATGTTGTTCACTCCCGCGATCCCGGCCCATTACGCGCTGGATGTAGCGCTTGATGAACTGATTGAAGAAACCGTTGTCCGTCGGGTTGAGCGCTATGCCGAGGCAGCACGTTTTCTACGCGCCGGCTTTAAAGACATCGGCCTGGAATTTTTAATTCCTGAAGGGTGGCAAAGCAATTGCCTGACCGGACTTCGCCTGCCAAAAGGAGTGAGCTATGAAAAACTCCATGGAGAGTTGAAGGCCAGCGGTTTCGTCATCTATGCCGGGCAAGGCAATCTCAGTGATAATATTTTCCGCATCGCCAATATGGGAGATATCACCCAGGAAGAGTTTAAACGGTTCCTGCAGGTCCTGAAGAAAACGCTAACGACCTATTGAATCAGGCTTCGAGCCCAAAAAAGCAGGTTTGAACATTTTTTGTCTACCAACCCCTCTAAAGGAAAACAAACATAAGGAACAACAGAACCGCCATGCAAACCACAAAAATGACTCGTTGCCAGCTTGACAGGTGAGTGTCCTCTGGCCCTCAGCGCCCAGAAACTCCATGATGTGTGGCAAAATATATAGTCATGACAACCTCCTGATAGATAAAAGAAACCACACCCTCCCTATCTATATAGGTCGTTTGACTCGTGCAAATATTCCTGAAAACCAGCTTTAATTAATGGAAAAAATTTATTGCGGCCCTATATTAATTATCAGGACAGAGGTTGATTTCACCTCATAACGAAGAGGGGGTGAGGAGGATGTTTTACCCGGTCACTATTTATAATGCTGAAGGAAAAATTAAAAAGGTACTTTCAACGAAAATTTTACATGAAAGGCATTGGAGGCGATTCCACGAGACCCAAAGACTTTCGTCCATCACCAATAGCAGAAAATCCGAAAGGCCCAAGGGTTTGAAGGAGGAACTGGACCCGAAGTTTTCAGAAATTCCGGTTCGCCATCGTCATTAACCAGTGAGTGCTCTCAGGTACTTATTTAGGAGATCAAGCTTCTGACACATCCATCCATTTAAAATTCTGGACGGGCAATATGGGGTAAACCGTAAAAAGTGGCGTGTTGTAGGGGACAACAGCCGTTTCGGTTCCGGGACTGAGGGTCAGATGAATGTTGACAAAATTGAAGCTCATCCCTTCCTGCCAGGGTAGAGAAGTATTTTCAACATAGGCGGGGACCTTATCCGCAGCGTGGCTCCGAACCATCAGGCCGGAACCTCCTTCAAGCCCATACTCATAAAGGTCGGGCGCGCCCTGAATGAGGATCGACGCCTGACTGGCATCGAACCAGATTTTAAAGTTTGAAACCACCTGCACGTAAGGCCCTAAAGTTCCAGTGCGTTCCAGGACCGCCCGAGGGTAGGCATATTCTGCCGGAACTTCCGGAGTGGCTGGGTAAGCGGGAGCGCGAAATTCTTTTTCCTTGATCCTGGAAACCGACAGAAATATCAGGTTCGGATCATCCATAGGAATATCCAAAATCTCGCCGTCCTGAAAACTGCATATCTTTCCCATTTCAAACCCCAAAGGAAACGAGTAACCCATTTTGCAATAATAGGCTCGCATCCCCGCATCCAACGGGTCATCGGGTTTTTTACTGATCTTGATATCGAAGGGCATCATCAGGTGAAAAGCATTGGTACGCGCATTCATGAACGGACCGCATGCCCCCGGATGTTCGCGGTGCACTTTGGGGTTGTCCGGCTCGAACTTTCTCGGTCCGCCGCCAAAATGTTGCGCGGTTTTCTCCTCCTTACTCAAGCCGAACTTGTCCTGATAATAGGCAGAAGCCCGTTTCTGGGCAATATCTAAAAAATAGTCCGGAGCTTCGGTCTGTACCACCAGGCGCTGCTTTTCCCGTGCATCCGTTTTGGTGGGCCGCATCGCTTCATTATATACACCGATCTCGGCGGTGGTCTTTTTAATGTCCTGTTCGATCTGTCGGGTCAGTTGCGGATTTTTGTAGGTGGTTTTATCGACCAATTCCCGCGCCCGGTTGAGCATTTCCAGTTTCAGGGTGTAGCGTTTCGGCTCTTTGGCCAGAGCCTGGACTGTGGCCATGACAAGGCTGAACTGTTCCTCCGGTAAAAAACCGACTGCGTCGAAATCCGTTTCCCGGATGAAATCGAGCGCCATGGGACCAAACGCCTCTTCCTGTCGAAGCCCCAGAGTGAGCAGATAATTGAGGTAAGCCCGTGCCTCGTTAAGATCCACAAAATTCTCCAAAACAGGATTTAAAAAGGCTTATCTTGACGGGAAATGCCCCGATTCGCAAGTGCTTTTGTGAGGGAAGCCGGGCAGACATATTTTATCCCCATTTCCTATGTTTAATCAGAGTTGCAAAAAGCACAGAAATGCTATAAAACACCCAATTTATGTGGTTATGCAAGATTTCGGCGATTTTAACAATATTATCTGTTGCTTTCGAATAGTACTGCTGGATTGACCAACATTTATTGATTTAACATGGGGTTTTTATTGCTCCAAATGGTGACAGGAACCCTTGGACAAATCCATGGAAGTCGTGATCAATTTTGACGATATGAACTGGGCGGCAATCGGGCCGGAACTCATCATCCTGATAACCGCCTTCTTCATTCTTCTGGCCGGACTTAAAAAGGGGATGAATAGCCTTCCCTTTTTATCCACAGTTTCGCTGGTTGGAGTCGGCGCGGCGTTTCTGTTCACCCTGAACCTTTGGGGTGGAGTCCCGACCGCTGAAAGCGGAAACAGTTCGAGCATGTTCAGCGGTGCCTTGATCCACGACCGGTTTTCCCTGACCTTCAATCTGATATTCCTGCTGATGTCCTTGTTCGCAATTTTCGGTTCGGCCCGTTACCCACAGGAAGACCATGAGAACAAGGCGGAATACTTCACACTTCTACTGATGGCGGTTGCGGGCATGATGTTTATGGCCAAGTCCGGCAACCTGATCACCATATTCATCTCCCTGGAACTGTTTTCCATTGCACTTTATATTCTTTGCGGCTTTTCCGCCAAACACGGAACCGGCAAGGAAGGACCTCACAGCAATACTGAACTAAGCTGGACAACTCTGGCCTCGCAGGAGTCGACTGTTAAATACCTGCTGACCGGCGCATTTGCTTCCGCCATTCTGGTTTATGGCATGGCCCTGATTTACGCCGGTAGCGGTACGACCGAACTCAAAATGATCGGACAACTCATTCACGAAAACCCCTATACCAGGAACACGCTGGTTTATATCGGGATGGGGCTGATGTTTTGCGGACTGGCGTTTAAAGTTTCTCTGGTACCTTTTCACTCCTGGACCCCGGATGTCTACCAGGGCGCACCGACACCCATCACCGGGTTCATGTCGGTGGCGACCAAGGCGGCGGCCTTTGCGGTGATCGTCCGCGTTTTTTTCATCGCCCTGCCAGAGTTGGAAAAGGTCTGGATACCCATTCTTTTCGGCATATCGGTCCTGACCATGCTGGTGGGGAATACCGCCGCCATTTTTCAGGATGATATCAAAAGGATGCTCGCCTATTCCGGTGTTGCGCATGCCGGATATCTGTTGATCGGTATCGTCACCAACACCCAGGAAGGAATAGCCAGCATTATTTTCTACCTTGCGGTTTACCTGTTCATGAACATCGGAGCCTTTGCCGTGGTCTTCATCATGGAAGGGGAAGGGCAGGAAGGCAACTCTATCAACCGATTCAAAGGGCTGGCCAAAAAGAATCCCCTTCTGGCAGTAGCCATGAGCCTGTTCATGGTATCGCTGGCCGGGTTCCCACCCACTGCCGGTTTCTTTGGAAAGTTGTTCGTATTCTATGCCGCAGTCAAGAAGGGCTACATTCTCATAACTGTTATGGCAGTCATCGCCAGCATCATTTCCGTTTATTTTTATCTCCGCGTGATCGTCATGATGTATTTCCATGAAGATGAAAACGCTCCGCAACCTGTGATTCCCAAAGGCATGGGAGCCTTGATTACCGTCAGTTGTGTGGCGGTCTTGGCTATAGGGCTGTTCCCCTCTTTTTTAATGGAACTGGCCCGAGGCGCTATTCCTTTTTAGCTTGCCACTCCCCTTCTATCCTGTGCATGGTAAAGAGATTCTGCCTCCTTGGGCTTAGTAGCATTGTCGAAACCCGGTCGTCTACCTTTGGCACAATCTCCGGCCAGCGTAAACTGGGAAAGCACCAGCACCTCGTGCGCTGGTAAATATTGCAGCATTCAAACATAATGCCAAGAAATTTTTTTCGGGTTTCTTTCATGGTTCCCTTGCAATCGGCATCCTTCGCTTGCGCAAACGGCTGTCAAAATCATAAAGAATAATTTATTGCCACCTTCGCTGGCTGACCAGACTTCACCCTCACCTTATCTTATCCAGAGCGCGGACTTTATATTCGATGAATGTTTTATGAGGAATGCGGAGAGCTTTGGTAATCCGCCTGACTTCCTCCGCTTCCTCATGGACCATCTCCCCATCGGCGATGGAAATTTCAAAAAGACATTCCATCAAATGGATACGGTCGTTGTAGGAAGCAACGCGGTTCAACTCCGTAGCCACTTCATGAAAATCAAAACCCTGGCGCGCTTGTTCCTCCACCACCTCAAACAACAGGGTCAATTCTTTTCCTTTTAAAGAAAACTGACTGGTCAGGCAACGCTTTAAAGCCTTTTTCTCTGCCGGGTCAAAATGGTCATCCACGTGAGCAACTGCCGCCATCAACGTACCCACAAGGCAAATAAAATAGAGCCGTTCATCGGGCAGGTTGGTGGGAATCTTAAAATGTGCGCTTTTCAGTTCAATTTTTTTCAACACACGGCGTTTAAAATATTTTTCCATATCCGGGTTCAAGTCCCGCGCCTGCTTAAAAATAGTCCTTTGTAAAAGATTTCTGATCCGCCCAAAAGATTTTTTTGTATGAGAGGATTTTTCCAGCCAATCAGAAAACTGGCTGATCAACTCCCTTTCATCATTCTTTATTCTTTTATGTGCCTCAACCATGGCCTCCAACGCCCCCATGATTTCTGTCTTCTCATTTGGGGAGGATAACTCGGCAATCATCTGGCGATACAGCTCATCCTTTTCTTTTTTTGAGACCGGAGCCAAGAGATAAGGCTTCAACTCATCCAACTCATGTTTTTCCAAATCAAATTTTCTGTAGAATGTTTTGAGAATATTAAGCTCAGATTGCGAAACTTCACCATCTGCCCAGGCAACGGTGGTGAGCACTTTAAGAAAAGTAATTTTTTTAAACTTTGACATAGCGTTCCCCTTAGTCAAAACGGTTCAACCAAACCCGACTTCTACCCGGAGTTGGTGACAGAGCGAAAATATCCAGGAACCCATCCTGGTTGACATCGGCAAAGGCCATCTCTCGAAAAAACCGGAAACGAGGAAGACGCCTTTCGGTTTCATCAGAAAATCTCCATCGACCTCTACCTTGTAAATAATAAACTCCCTTTGAGGTCAAGATCAAGGCATCAGGTTTGGTACTACCATTCGCATCTAAAAGATAAGCCTTGTAAGAAGGAAGGCGGGGAAGCATTTTATGCGATCGTTTTTTAAAATTCCCCCCTCCCGTATTTTCAAGGAAATATGCGGTCTCCCCAGGGTAAGCCCGATAAGGTTTATTAATAGACCGGTTGACCACCAGAAGGTCATTATCTCCATCCCCATCAAAGTCTGCCCAGTCGGCATGTTCGCTGGCGTCGATAATGCGGGGTATGTGAGACGCAGTACGGTCCGCAAACTTTCCCACTCCGTTATTTATCAAAAGCCGATTCTGGCCTTTTCCGTAAATCAGAAAAACATCCACCACTCCATCGCCATCAAAATCGGCAAAAGAGGCATCGCGAATTCCCGCAGGCAGACGAGGCATGAGCAAAGCTGTCAAGTCCTCCAACTTCCCTGCACCTTTATTAATGAGCAGGCAGGCTTGATGGCCTGCGGGTTTTCCATTTGCATCCAGAACATTTTGACCAAAATAAAAAAGATCCTTGTCTCCATCTTGATCCAGATCAACCGCAATCACCTTATCTATTCCGGCCTTAATGGGGTAAGAACCTTCTTCATCCTTGGCGTAAAAATAACCTTTTTTATTATTAAAAAGAATTCGGGTGGACACTCTTCCCGAAACTTGCATGATCAGAGCAAGGTCATCACCTCCATCGCGATTCAAGTCTGCCGTAGTGAAGGAAAGGATAGGATCCTTCTGTCCCTCTACCCAGCGCCCCAGATCTTCCTGAAGAAAACTATTTTTTCCTTGATTGATGAAGAGCTGCAACCGGGGTTTTCCAGCCTCGTTAAGGACTATTAAATCCGGCAATTCGTCTTGGTCTGCGCGGAGGAAAGTGGCGTGTCTTGGAGAGGAATTTTGTTGAGAAAGCCATTTTCCGGTCACATCACGGAAACGCTGGCTGGCAGGATTATCCGCAGTATGAGGTTGGGAGCCTCCACACCCATTAAGAAGTACCAGCACGAGCAAGACTCGCGCCAAGGCTTTAATCAAAAATGGATTTGGGCAATGTGTCCTGTGATAAATCAATGTGCAAGCCTTCATAGGCGGCTATGCTTTTTGGAAAAAGTTGGCGGGATTCCGCTTCAATTTGCTTGATAAAATTATCATCGTGAGAAGGGTCGTGATGAAACGAAACCAGTTTTTCCACCTCCCCGCTTCCGCAATCCTGATCCCTTCCCGCATGGTGCTACGTCCCCAGCCTTTACGGGGAAACTGACCATTGAGGCCATAATATTCATCTTCTGTATACTGAGCGTCATAAACCAGAGCACCGGCATCCCGGCAAAGCTCAATCAGGTTTTTATTCGGCTTGTCCTCATAATGCTCACAATCGTGAGTTTTATTCTATAAATAAAAGACTGGGCATTATAAACAATCCACCAGTGGGTAACAATCACTTCCTTGAGGAAAAGACCCTGCGCTTCCACCTTCCATTTAAAAATCAGGGAGTTGAGCAAAATCTTGATGAAACAGGTTCGTCCTTCTCTAAATACTCCTTCACCAACTCCAATTCCAGGGTGTTCATGGGTTCCTGTTTCCACAATCCGGGAAACGTTTTTCGGAATCCGTCTATAAAACAAGGAACCAGTTCTGTCCACTCCGGCTTTTTCGGCAGCACCTCTTTCAAGGTTAACGTGCTCGAAATCAAGTTTTTGAGCCCCCGGTTTTTTTCAACCTCTGAGGAATAGCGAAGCAGACTATGAGCCAGTTCAGGATCCTTATCCAACAAGATGGAGCCATGCTGCAAAAAAGCTCCATTTAACCGGCGCTGGGCGCTACCAGCCAGCTTCTTTCCTTTCACTGTTATTTCCCAATGATTGGATGTCGAAAAACAGGCCGGGGAACGCTTACCCGGAGTTCTTTTATCTTTTCCGACCATTTCAGGTTTGAGAACACCGGCTCTTCCCAGAGAAAGAATCACAGCTTTCGATACGGCCGAAAAAGCTCCGGCCAGGTTTCCAGGAAACCCGGGATGAGGTATGGGAGCAACGAGACTGTAGGTGAATTCATGTTGATGCAAAAGGGCCCGCCCTCCTGTAAACCTTCGGACGATGGAGATGTTTCTTTGTTCACACTGCACTCTGTCCACATCCTTGAATTCGTTCTGCGAATAACCGATAGAGAGGGTCGGCTTGTCCCACCCATACAGCCTTAAAGTGGCTGGGGCCTGCCCCCTGTCGCAGGCGGTGAGAATGGCCCTGTCTGTCGCCATGTTCAACCTGCCGTCGCCGGGGCCATCTTCAATCAATCTCCAAGCAGGGTTTTTCATGGCGACCTCTCCATGTCCTTCGACAATATTTTTTGACTCGTAAAGAATCATCCTATAAATATGAAGTATGAGAGTCAATTCCAGATATCTTTCAAAATCAATTTATTTTCTCGCTTTCATTCTGGCCCCGGGCTTTGGCAATCCATTAGCCTCCAATGCCTTTGAAAATCCAGGTCTGCTTAGAAAAGAATGCCGCACCACCTGCCATCAAGCGGAGCACATCCTGAAAGCAAAGAAAAACAAATTCACCCAGCCCGAATGCAAAGCCTGCCACACAGGAGTGATAGAAGAAAGCACTTTATCCCCTTTTTCAGTTCCCACCCCGGCAGGCCTCACCGGCAACAACAACCTTTTATTGAAATCCCTCATTCAAACCGTGCCTAATTCTCGGGCCAAAAACTCCACTCCAGTTGTGAAACAGGAAAAACCCTCCATGGCTTATGTCCCGGCCGGAGAATTTATCATGGGATCGAATGAACGCTGGGATGATGAAGCGCCAGAGCATCTTTCTGCAACCCACGCATTCTATATTGATATGAATGAAGTCACCAATACAGATTATAAAAATTTTGTAGATGCAACCCAGAGAACGCCTCCTTTTCACTGGCCCGATGAAAACCTTCCCAAGGGCAAGGAAAATCATCCCGTTGTTTATGTCAATTGGTTCGACGCGAAGGATTACTGTTTCTGGGCCGGCAAGCGCCTGCCCACTGAACAGGAATGGGAAAAGGCGGCACGGGGCGAAGAAGGTCTCATTTATCCCTGGGGAAATGAGTGGTCACTAGACAAGTCCAATAATCCCTATAAGCATTCCACCGGCACAGAACCTGTTGGCTCCTACCCGGAGGGGCGCAGCCCCTATGGGCTCTATGATATTTCCGGAAATGTGTGGGAATGGGTAGACAGTTACTATTTACCGCATCCTGGAAATCCCGTCACGCGCGTAGAATATGGAGGAGATAAAAGAGTGTTGAAAGGCGGGTCCTGGTTCGACTGCCTTTCTTATGGTTGCGGATTGAGTGCTCCAACCTTCAACCGAAGTTTTTTCACCCCTGAGGTGAAGAATAACAGCTTCGGCTTTCGTTGTGCGAAAACGAAAAGTCCATAACTTCGATCCGAAACCAACCCAAGGCTTGACGCAGGCTCGCTTTTTCTTAAAGTAGAGCTTAATAAGCTTGTCTTTTAAATAACCCTATATCATCTTAAGCCTCACCACTTGAAAGAATATTAAACTTTAAGCTGCCTTGGACCTGGCCATTGATCCTGATCCATCCTCACAAACCCCAATCAATGCTTTACATGGGCAACGAAAACTGTTATGGTTTTAAAACTTAACCACAACAGACTTGATAAAAATAAGGGGCATGCCATGAGAAACGGTTTACGTTCCCTAGGGAGTTTTATGAAAAAAATCAAGTTAATTTCTATTGGAATAATGACTACTATATTATTAACAGGATGTGCTGCTAGATACAATGGACCTGGAACATTCCAAGATTTTGCAAAAGCACGGTATGAGTGTTATGAGTCATTAAACAGAGACAAAAACTATAGTGCTTATATAGGCGAGTATGGGGGTTCAGCATCAAGTTCCACGATGCCATCTTGTGGGTCATTTGTTGCATGTTTAGCATCAAGGGGATATATAAAGTCCGAAAATGGAAGACTTGATACCAGTTCAATACAAGTTAATTGCCGAGGTTCTTTTTCTCATCCTTCAAACGAATAAAACCTTAGGATAGAAAAAGATATTTGGTTCTAATACCACTAATCCCTTTCCTCAAAAACCATAATCAGCAGTAATCCTTCCAAGTATTTTCGGGTCCTCATTAATATATAATGCGGTTGTAGAAATTGATTGGTGCCCCATTAAAGTTTGAAGATTGGTAATACTGACTCCCTTTTAGAGGCAAGAAACATCAATTTCCTTAAAAGAAAGCTGGAAATGGGTGAGATCACCCCCGACCAATGCAAAGAGGTGATGAAACGCCTGATTCTGAAAAAATATACGAGCGCATTAAAAACCGAAGCTTTCGGGCCAGCATTTTAGGCTTTGACCGCTCCCTGGAAAGCAAAATAACCGTCAAATCCTGAATCTTCGTTTCTAGCTTCCCCATAATATTTAACAGCCTGCAGAGCCTCGGAAAAATAATTTTATAAAATTGATTCGCTCGCCCCGGATAAAGGTATAATGCCGTCCACTTGAGTGGCCCCTTGACAGGGGGGGGGTTGTCAAGCTGCCAAAACTCTTTGCTCGCCTGATAAAGTTATTGCTTGTTGGCCCCACGCCGAGCGGGCGTCACGCTGGCTGAACTCGGAGCTGGTTGACTCCTGAGGGCGTAGCGTATACTGGTGGAATTCGCGTTAAAGAGCGAACCCCTCGCTCACAAACTGAAATTAATAAGGAGGCAGGATGGGCTCGGACGACAGAGAAAAAGCACTGGAACTGGCATTCACTCAAATCGAGAAGCAATTCGGCAAAGGCTCCATAATGAAACTGGGCAAAGCCGAAAGCCTGAAAGGAATCAGTGTCATTCCCACCGGCTCCATTTCTCTGGATCACGCGTTGGGTGTGGGCGGAGTTCCCAGAGGCCGGATTATCGAAATCTACGGCCCGGAAGGTTCAGGAAAAACCAGTTTAACGCTACATATCATTGCTGAAGCACAAAAAGGCGGAGGGGTCGCAGCATTCATTGACGCAGAACACGCTTTAGATCCCGAATATGCTGGCAACCTCGGTGTCAACCTCGATGACCTGCTTCTCTCTCAACCAGATACAGGTGAACAAGCACTGGAAATCGTCGAAGTTCTTGTTCGCAGTGGCGCGGTGGATGTCATCGTCGTCGACTCCGTAGCCGCCCTCGTTCCAAAGTCTGAGCTCGATGGAGACATGGGCGATTCCCATATGGGACTGCAAGCCCGGCTGATGTCTCAGGCCATGCGCAAACTGGCGGGAGTGGTCAACAAATCCAGAACCAGCCTGGTATTCATCAACCAGATTCGCATGAAAATTGGAGTGATGTTTGGCAATCCCGAAACAACAACCGGCGGAAACGCGCTCAAGTTTTATTCATCCGTCCGTATGGATATTCGCCGCATCGCAGCCTTGAAGGACGGAGAAACTGTCATCGGTAACCGCACCCGGGTCAAGGTAGTGAAAAACAAGGTTGCCCCGCCCTTTCGCCAGGTTGAATTAGATATTATCTACGGAAAAGGAATCTCCAAGGTCGGTGACCTGCTCGATCTTGGCGTGGCCCACGATATCATCGCCAAAAGCGGTACATGGTTCTCCTATAATGAAAACCGGATTGGTCAAGGCCGTGAAAATTCCAAAAAGTTTTTGATCGATAACCCTGAGATGGCGGCAGAAATTGAAGGACGGTTGCGCCAAACCCTTGGGCTGACCGCTGCAGAAACGACGCCGGAAGAAAATGCGGAAGAACCCTCCGCCAAGGAGAAAAAGGCCGCAAAAAATTCCTAACCTTTGATGAGGGCACCTTTAAAAATCAGCTTTTGTGCCACCCCTTTGTTTGAGGTCCCCATAAAACCTAATGCCGGATCAAGAAGCCCTCAAAATCGCTAAATCCCAGGCATTCAGACACCTCGCCTATCGGGATCGGAGCGAGCGGGAGCTTGCCCAATACCTGGAAAAAAAGAAGCATGCTCCTTCTGTTATTCAAAGGACCCTTCAGGATCTTGTAAAACTGAACTACCTCGACGATCAACGCTTCGCGATGGAATGGGGCCGGTCGCGCGTTGAAGGAAAAAAATTCGGCAAAAAACGCTTACGCCATGAGCTTTTGGTAAAAGGCGTTTCATCCCATATCATTGAAACGACTTTGGACACCCTATACGATTCCCATCCCGAACAAGACCTTGCTCTGGCCTGTGCAAATAAAAAGCTGGCATCCCTTCACGGACTGGAACCCGAAAAAAAAACGCGCCGGTTGGCTCAATACCTTCAGCGAAGAGGATTTTCCGCCGATATCATTTATGAGACGCTGAAAGTCTCCGCCTCTAGCCGCCAGCGTGACGCTGGACCCAATGAGCAATGAGCAATCGCTCGTTTGAGCCATCATAAACGATTGTTAGCAAACAAAAGGTATAGCAATTAACCAGCGGAGGTTCTCCGCCCACTAGCCGTGGAGGCAAATAATAAAGGAATGGAATTTATTCAAGCAATTCCTTATCCTGTTTTAGCCGGGGCAGTATTCTGTTTCGGACTGGCAGTCGGCAGTTTCGCCAACGTGTGTATTCACCGTTTACCCCGGAAAGAATCCGTGGTCATGCCCAGGTCGCATTGCCCGGTGTGCTCGTCGGCGGTTCGCCCGCTGGATAACATTCCGCTCGCCAGTTATGTTTTCATGGGCGGAAAATGCAGAGATTGTGCCGCATGTATTTCGCCGATTTATCCGGTTATCGAGGCGGCGATAGCCGTTCTTCTGCTGGCTGGGTTTTTCAAATTCGGATTGTCGTTTGATTTTCTGGTTTATGCTGTGGTGGCTCCCGCACTGGTCATCATCACAGCTACTGATAGCGAGCACCAGATTATTCCCGATGTGATCACGCTACCGGGCATTATCCTGGGGCTTGCAGTGGGAAGCTATACGATCGGTTATGCGGACTCCCTGCTCGGGTTTTTCCTGGGAGGCGGATTATTTTATTCACTCGCTGTGCTCAGTAATGGCGGAATGGGCGGGGGAGACATTAAATACATCGCGGCGGCTGGCGCTTTGCTGGGCTGGCAAAAAGTACTGCTGGTGATTTTTATCGGAGCATTTTTAGGATCACTAGTCGGCCTGTTCCAGATCATCGTGCAGAAAAAATCAAGGAAAAGCCTGATCCCGTTCGGACCGTTTCTCGCGACAGGCACCCTGGTCACATTATTTTATGGTAACTCGCTCATTCAGTTATACTTGGAATATCTGGTGGGATAATGATTCCCGAAAAAAATGAACAGAGCACTCTAATCAGCAATCGGAATTGAAATATGGAAAACGAAGAAACCAAACACGAAGCCCAAAAACAAACATCCCAAAAAGAAAACCCCCCGACCCTGGAAAGCTTTGCGTCTGAACTGGAAACCATTCAGGCAGATCTTCGAAAAAGGAAGAGTGAAACCACCACACTGAAAATTCTTTTCTATACAGGTCTTGCGGTTTTACTATTCGGTTTCATCTATACCAATCAGACCCTGCAGATATACCAATCAGACCCTGCAGAGAGCCCAATACCGAAGTCTCGAATCAAACATCCGCCTTTTACAGAACCGGGTGAATCACACCCTGCTTTCACTGGAAAGAAAGCTGCATAATGAAATTCAAGGTCTTGATGCAAAAATAAAAGGGACATCAGGCTTTCACGAAAGAATCCAAAGCATGAACCGAGCTCTGGATCAACTTGAGACCCGATCCACTCCCGTGGGCATTTTGATCGAAAAGGTTCAGAGAAACTCTAATGAACTGAGCCAAATGGTGCGAGCCCTTGAAGTCCAGAAAGAAATACTTGCAGTTGAATGACCTCCCAACCCAATCAAGTCAGTTCAAAAACCTTTTCTATTTTTTCACAATGTTCGGGGGACGGTTGCCAACCCACCGCTTTCAAGTTTTCTTTCACCTGATCGGGATTTTTCACACCCACCAAAGCCGTTGTGAGTCCCTCCTGCCTCAACACCCAGTTGATCGCGGTCTGGCCGCAGGTTTTGCCCTCTTCATCAGCGATTTCTTTTAACCGGTCCACCTTTTCAATATTCCTGACAAATCCTTCCCCCGTAAAAGTGCCAATGATTCCCTTGCTCCGCCAGTCTTTAAACTTCGTATCCTTGTCATACTTGCCGGTCAGGACTCCTGATGACAGAGGACTGTATGCGATGATTCCGATATCATTTTCCAGGCACAGAGGAACCGTTTCCTTTTGGATGTCGCGCGCCAGCAAACTGAACTCCGGTTGTAGTGACACAATTTTTCCGTATTGAAGACAGTCTTTGATCTGTTGGGCCGAGTAATTGCTGACCCCGATATGACGGATCTTGCCTTTTTCCTGAATCTCCAACAGGGTTTCCATAGTCTCTTTCTGATCCGTTTCCACATCGGGCCAATGAACCTGATAAAGGTCGATCACGTCCGTCTCCAGACGTTTCAAACTCTGGTCAATTTCTTCCAGAATAGAAGTTCTGCTGGCGTCCTTGCGGAGCGAGCTTAAGGATTTCTTATCCCACCGTAATCCACATTTGGTGGCAAGAATCACTTTATCCCTGAGCGGTTTCAGGGCTTTCCCAATCAACTCCTCAGAATGGCCAAAACCATAAACTGGGGCCGTATCAAAAAAATTAATACTCAGGTCATACGCCTTCCTGATGGAATCCAGCGATTTCCCATCGCCCTCATTATTCCAGAAGGGCGCTCCACCTATCCCCCACGCACCAAAACCAATCACCGACACTTCAAGATCACTGCTTCCCAGTTTTCTGTATTCCATATTCTCGTTGAGTTTAAATTTAAGGTTTCAGGTTTTCTCGCAAAAACCATTTCGCATTATTAAGGTTACTCATTATAATCGTAAAGACACCTCTAAAAATCAGAACCTTTATGCTTTGACAGTTTTTAGAGGCTTTTTTAATTATAGCAGTCCAAACGCTGAAAACATGAAATCCCTTGCAAGAGTACTGAGTTATTTAAAACCTTATCGAAAAGGGGTAGCGATGACGCTGTCTTTAGCCATCGCCACCACCCTCCTGGATCTCGTCCCACCCTGGCTGATTAAACTGATTGTCGACAGCCTGGTCGAAGGCGGAGAATCCTTATGGATATACGGACCCATAGCCGGTTTGGCAGGTATTTATCTGGCGCGGAACTTCACCAATCACCGGCGCATCATGACCAACAACAAAGTCGAGCAGGATGTAGTGTTCGATTTAAGGTCAGACGTTTATCGTGCGTTGCAGAATTTATCCTTGAACTATTTTGAAAATAGCTCCACCGGCGAGTTGATGTCCCGCGCCAACGATGATGTGACCTATGTCGAGCGAATTTTTATTGATGGCGTGGAGCAGGTCGTGACCGCGATCCTGACCCTGATCGGGATTTGCATCATACTTTTTTTTATGCATTGGAAACTGGCCCTGGTGGCCCTGCTTCCCATTCCTTTCCTGGCTTATGGCGCATGGATCTATACCGCCAAGGCCCACGACCAGTATCATGTTGTGCGCAAGCGGGCCGCGAAAATGAATGCTAAGTTGCAGGACTCCATTTCAGGAATCCGCGAAACACTTTCTTTTAACCGCCAGCTTCATGAAGTCAAGCAATTTGAGAAACGCAGTCGGGATTATTGCTATGGGACTTTGGAAGTCATGCGGTTGTGGGCCTTCTACTCCCCGACCATGATGTTTCTTGGATCTCTCGGCACAGTTCTGATCCTCCTGTATGGAGTGGGGCTGGTACAGGCCGAGGATATCACCGTTGGTTCCCTGATCGCTTTCGTAGGCTACTTGGCATTATTTTATACGCCGATCAACCAATTGCATTCGGTCAACCACATGCTTCAGCACGCACTGGCTTCCGGCGAACGGTTGTTTGAGATCATCGACACCGTGCCCGAAGTGCAAGAGATGCCAAATGCGATTCTCCCCTCTACCAATGTTCGGGGCACGATTCAATTTAACCGGGTGGACTTTTCATACATCCCGGGCAAACCCGTCCTTCAAGACGTTGACTTCACCATTGCCGCCGGAGAAAAGATAGCTCTGGTTGGTCATACCGGCAGTGGCAAATCCACCATGGTTAAACTGCTCATGCGGTTTTATGATGTCCAGTCAGGAGCCATTCTCATTGACGGTCACCGAATAAAAGACCTGAAGCTTTCTTATCTCCGCGAACAGATCGGGCTGGTCGCGCAAGATCCGTTCCTGTTTAATGGCACAGTGGCAGAAAACATCCTTTACGGGAACATCGAAGCCGACCGGGATCAGGTCATTTCAGCCGCTGTCGCAGCACACGCCGACCCCTTTATAAAAAATCTACCTGAGGGATACGACACCATGGTCGGAGAACGGGGGGTCAAACTTTCTGAAGGGGAAAAACACCGCATCGCCATCGCCCGGACTTTTCTGAAAAATCCGCCGATCCTGATACTGGACGAAGCCACATCATCAGTGGACACTGAAACCGAGAGCCATATCAAACAAGCTCTGGACACGTTGATGGCAGGGCGTACCACTCTGAGTGTTGCGCATCGTTTGTCAACTCTGGAAGGGGCAGACCGTGTTCTGGTCATGAAACAAGGAGAACTGGTTGAAACAGGAGTGCACGATACCTTGATCACTACCGACTCAGAATACGCGCAACTGTTTCGCCAACAGGTCCACCTCTAAGCAGAGGACCTCCGCTGGTAACTAGCAATAGCTTTTCAAAGCTAACAACAATTCTTCTCGGCTTAAAATGTTCTTGCTATCCACCTTCTCTGAATTCATAATAAACCCTAGGAAGTGAAGCTAATCCGGGATCATCGTGGATCAGACCCTCAATGTCTGCATAGTAAAAATATTCTTGTTTTACGTCCAAAACCTTAGGCCTCCACTTTCAGATGGCTCAATGAAAAACCAGAAAACATTTTATTTTTAATAGTTTGCGCTAATAAACACCGGAAAAATCCCCCAATATTACTTATCATTCTTGTAAATGTAATTTAAAAAGGCAAAAAAATGCGGGGCTCTTCATTCCTGATTTCTCGGAGGTAAAATCAGGTTCCTTCCTCAATAACTTTTCCCATTTCACGGAATTTCTTCTCTCTCAACTGGGTCAACTCAACCAAAGGAACCTGGGTCAAGCGGTCAAGATTTTTTCTAAGGGATTTTTTCAAACGTATAGCGGCCTGTTTATGGTTACGGTGGGCGCCGCCAAGAGGTTCGCGAATAATTTCATCAATCACCTTAAATTTCAAGAGGTCACTCGCGGTGATACACAGTGCATCAGCCGCCTGCGAGGTTTTTCCTTTGTCGCCCCAAAGAATGGAAGCGCAACCTTCAGGCGAGATCACCGAATATACAGAATGTTCAAACATCATAATATGATCGCCAACCCCAATTGCTAAAGCACCGCCGGATCCTCCCTCTCCAATCACCACGCAGATGATGGGAATCTTCAATTGAATGATACTGAACATATTGGTGGCGATCGCTTCAGACTGCCCCTTTTCTTCGGCATCAACACCGGGATAAGCTCCCGGCGTGTCGATAAAGGTAATAACAGGCATATTGAATTTTTCCGCCATTCGCATTAACCGAAGAGCTTTTCTGTATCCCGCCGGTTGGGACATGCCAAAGTTCCGTCTTATTTTTTCTTTGATCTCCCTTCCCTTCTGGTGCCCCACTACCATCACGGATCTTCCATCAAACTTTGCCAGCCCCGCAACAATAGAAGGGCCATAACCTCCGTGACGGTCACCATGAAGCTCAAAAAAATCCTCAAAGATCAGGTTCAAATAATCCAGAGTGTAAGGCCTGTCAGGATGTCTCGCCACCAAGGTTTTATCCCACCCCTTCAGGTTGGAATACACCTCATACTTCATTCGACGCAGCTTTTTTTTGAGCTTGGCGATCTCATGAGTGATATCGCCAACACTATCATACATGTGGGACATGGAAACCAGGTCATGGATCTGGGTCTCCAAGGCAAAAATCTCGCGCTCAAACTCTAGAATATGTACCATATTTGATATGAAGTTTTTTTAAATAAGGATTTAATTTTCAATATTTTAACATAAAGCAAAGTTTGCATCCATCCGCCGCTTCTTCCTTGGGAAGAGTATTCAGGACGCCGTGAACATATCAGTAGAAACCGAAGATAGGATGAATCAGGTTTTTGAGGTTTTCAGACTCATTCAACGCACGGGCTCCCTCGGTGCCAATTTTATTCTGCCCCAGCTTTAAGGATTCGAGGTTTGCCAAACGCTGAGATTCGGCTATCGCACGAGCTCCTGCATCCCCGATACGATTAAAGTTTAAATTCAGCTTCTTTAGTCTCTCAAAGTTTTTGGATCCTGCCAGTGCTTGGGCTCCCGCATCAGAAATATTATTTTTCGAAAGGTCCAAAGAAACTAAACTTTTTAATTTTTCAGATTGCGAAAGGGCGATCACCGCCTCATCGTTCAAATCATTATTTCTCAAATCCAGAGTCTCCAACTCCGAGATAAAAGGAAAGTCCAGCAATACCATAACCCCAAAGTTCCCAATCAGCGCCTTACCCACTTGGTTAAACCGGTTGTTGCGGTGAAGATCTTTAAACCATTCCATCAACTGGAAACGCTTCCAAGCCTGTTTGCCGCTTTTTTCAATCGGGTTATAGGCTAACTGGATATTATGAAGCTGGCGTAACTTTTTTGAACGCGTGAGCTCAATAGCTCCGGACCCCCTAATCTGATTATAGTTCAGGTTCAACTCTATCAATTGAGTCAGGGTATCCGAGTTTGCAATAGCCTTGGCACCCTCATCGGTGATCCGGTTATGATAAAGGTTGAGGATTTTCAGGTTGGAAAAATTCCTGGAACTCGCAATGATCTCCACGCCCTTATCGGTTATGAAATTATGCTCCAGATACAGGGCCTCCAGGTTTTTCAGATTGGGAGATTCGGCCAAGGCACGAATGCCTTCATCGCTGATATGGACTTTATACAAAACCAGAGTCCTGACAGAACGAACTAATGGAGATTGGGCCAAAATGGCCAAACCCGAATCACCCAGATTCTTCTCGTTAATTCGGAGGGTCTTGTCATTACGCTTAAGTTTTTTCTGGATGTACTTCTCGACAGCTGTTCCAGACATCGGTGGAAAAACAGCACCCAAGGTAAAAACAGACAAAAGGGCAAGGATCAAAGCACGCCCACAGAGTTTAAACATAATCTATAACTTTAAATAAAAACAGTTTCTTAAGAACAACGCGGATATAAGTATTTTAACGGGAGGACGGGTTATTTTCAATTTCGTTTAATCGCGTTTCCAGGTCACGAATTTTACTGGCCAATTCTGGAAGTTTTGGCAAAACGGTCACATATTTTTTCCACTCGCCCAGGGGAACCGCAGGATGTCCTCCATAAACCTTGTGACTTTCAATATTGCGGAACGTGCCCGACTGAGCCGTGAGGGTGACCTGGTCACCGAGCGTGACATGATCGGCGACGCCCACCTGCCCCGCAAGCACCACATGATGGCCCAGGGTACAGCTCCCAGCCAACCCCACCTGGGCAACCAGAATGGAGTGTTCCCCCACCGTACAGTTATGAGCTACCTGAACCAGATTATCTATTTTAGTTCCTTGTTTGATGAGCGTGGTGCCTATTGCCGCCCGATCCACACAACTGTTTGCCCCAATCTCGACATCATCTTCAATCACCACCCGGCCGATTTGGTTGATTTTATAATGCGCTCCTTTCTCATCGAGGGTATAGCCAAAACCATCAGCCCCGATCACCACCCCGGCATGAAGAATCACACGGCTCCCCAATTCCGTATTGCGGTAAAGCGTGACATTCGGGTGAAGGATGGTATGGCTACCAATCCGGCAACGGTCGCCGACAACCACTCCCGGATATAAATGGGCATGGTCCGCAATCTCCACATCATCCCCGATACACACTCCAGCGGATAGAGTGACCTGCTCACCGAGTTTAACGTTTTTGCCGACCACCGCCCGGTCATGAACACCCGGTTTGGGTTGCGGTTCAGGATGAAACTCCCTCAGCAAACGTGCAAAGGCAAGCTCTGGACTGGCAACGATAATCTGGGGAACAGAAGTATCTACTGCTGCCTTCACCAGTACAGCCGAGGCTTGGGAACGATTCAATAACTCAAGAAATATTTTTTTACTGAGGAAGGTGATCTGTCCTGCATCAGCGTGCTCGATACCCCGGATTCCAGATATCTCAAGCGAGCCATCGCCTTTTAATTTTCCTCCAACCAATTCAGCGATCTTTTCCAGCTTCATGGCTTCCCCTTTTTTTAAATTCAATCCGGCTTTTAAATGACCAGACTCTGACTGGTAGGGCCGACTTTTCCATCGACCAGCTCCATCACTCGATCCAGTTTCCCGGCGACTCTCTGGCTGTGTGTGACAATTACAAAAGTCTGGTTAAATTCCTGGTTCAGTTTTCGGATCAATTCTATCAACTGATCACTGGCATGATAGTCCAGATTCCCCGTTGGTTCATCAGCTAAAAGCAGGTCGGGCTGATTGATAAGTCCTCTTGCAAGAGCCACGCGCTGGATTTCTCCTCCCGACAGTTCGCCGGGCTTGTGGTGCATCCGATCCTTCATGCCCACTTCGCACAACAAGTATTCAGCCCACTCTTTGGCCAAACGCCTGTCCTGATTGCGGATCAAAGCCGGAAACATAGCATTTTCCAATGCGGAAAAATCGGGCAATAAATTGAAAAACTGGAACACAAAACCAATATGGGCATTGCGGAAGTTTTCCAAATAACCATTGGACTGTTTATAAATATCTTTTCCCTGAAACAGGACGCTTCCCGTTAACGGTTTGTCGAGACCACCCAGGACATGGAGAAGGGTGCTCTTACCCACCCCTGACGCACCGACAATTCCCAACACTTCCCCTGGCAAAACCTGAAGGCTCGTCTGGTCAAGAACATGAATCACCTCGCGCGGAGTCGAATAGCTTTTATCGACATTAACCGCTTCGATCAAGCATTTTTGTTCTGTCTTACCGGGATTCAAGTCACTCATAGCGCAAACCTTCCACAGGGTCCATCCGGGAAGCTCTCCAAGCCGGATACAGCGAGGCCACAAAACAAATGATAATAGAGAAGATAACGATGAAAAACGAATCGAGATACTGAATTTCTGAAGGAAGCTTGTCCAGATAATACACATCGCTGGGAAACGCGGTGAACCCAAAAATATTTTCGATGACACCAACAATCTCATTCAGGTTCGGCACAACCGTAAAACCACCAACGCAACCAATCGCTGTCCCGACGACGCCAATAATCAGGCCCTGATAACTGAAGATTTTCATAATGCTGGATCGGGAAGCCCCCATGGATTTCAGAATGGCAATTTCCTTGCTCTTTTCCATAACCACCATAAACAAGGTACTGACAATATTAAAAGCAGCCACCAGAATAATCAGGATCAGGATAATGAACATCACAATTTTTTCCAGGCGTAATGCGGAAAATAAATTTTTGTTCATCTTCATCCAGTCTCTTGCGTAATAGGGAAACCCAAGATTGTCCTGAATTTCCGCAGCCACCTGATCTGCCCTCTCAATATCTTCCACTTGAATCTCAATGCCGCTGACCTTTCCCTTCATGGCGAAAAATTTTTGCGCCGAGCGTATGGAAATAAAAGCCAGGTTAGAATCGTATTCGAACATTCCCGACTCAAAAAAACCCACCACCTGAAATAATTTGATTTTAGGGATCAGGCCCATAGGCGTCACTCTAGATGCGGGAGAAACCATCGCCACGGCATCATCGCGTTGCACCCCCAGCCGGTGTGCCAATTCCTTACCGAGGATGATCCCATCCCGATGGCGTTTTCCGGAAGAGCTTTCCGGGTCTTCCAGCATTTTTAAGCTTCCTTGCACCAGGTTTTTTTCCAGATCAGAAACTTCGGCCTCCCGGACTGGATCCACTCCGCGAACCACCACCCCTGCGCTATTGCTCCCATAGGTCAGCATCACCTGACTCAGGATGAACGGAGCCGCGGCATTCACACCTTCGATCTGCGCTATTTTTTCAATGATAACTTCGTAATCCTCCATGCCGGTTCGGCTTATATTGGTGACCACAACGTGGCTGTTGGTTCCCAGGATTTTATCCCGCAAGTCTTTGCCGAATCCGGACATGACAGCAATAACAATAATCAGCGCCATGACGCCAAGAGCAACCCCGCCAACGGAGATCCAGGTATTGAGCGAAATAAATTTCTGGGTACGCTTGGCCTTGAGGTGGCGCAGGCTGACGAAAAGTTCGTAGGACATATCAGGAATGAATCAATAAATGACCGGTTTGTTTTCCCGAATCAGGATTCTTTTTTCAATTGCGGGAAAAGGATAACATCTCTTATGGACGGGCTATTGGTCAACAGCATGACCAAGCGGTCGATCCCTATGCCTTCCCCGGCCGTGGGTGGCATGCCATATTCAAGAGCTCGGATAAAGTCGTGATCCATCCAATGGGCCTCTTCATCGCCCGCCTGGCGTTCAGCAACTTGCTCTTCAAATCTTTGTTTCTGATCTATCGGGTCATTCAACTCGGTATAGGCGTTAGCAATTTCTTTTCTGCCTATAAAAAGTTCAAACCGCTCCACCAGGCTCGAGTCGTTTTCCTTTTTCTTGGAGAGCGGAGAGAGCTGAATGGGGTAATCGGTGATGAATATCGGCTGAACAAGCTTGGGTTCGACAAAGTGGTCAAACAGTTTAGCCAGAATTTTCACATGGTGATCCTTCTTCTCGATAGAGACCTTGTTCTCCAAAGCAAACGCGACCGCTTTTTGTGGATCATCGAGAATTTCTTCCTCAACCCCACCGATTTCTATCAGCGATTGCCGAAAGGTACAACGCTTGAACGGCTGGGAAAAATCTATCGTCACTTCCTGGGTTTCCCCTCCTTCCTGCGAAGTATAAGGGAACTGATAATTATTTTCAGGAAACACCCGGTCGCAAATATAACGAAACAAATCTTCCGTCAGGTCCATCAAGTCATTGTAGTCGGCGTAAGCGGTATAAAACTCCACCATGGTAAATTCAGGGTTGTGCTCGGTGGAGATCCCCTCGTTTCTAAAATTTCTATTGATCTCATATACCCTTTCAATACCGCCCACCACCAGCCTTTTCAGGTACAACTCGGGAGCAACACGAAGAAACAAATCCATATCCAGAGCATTGTGGTGAGTCTTAAAGGGTTTTGCGGTAGCGCCCCCCGGTATTGACTGCATCATCGGGGTATCCACCTCCAGATACTGGCGTTCGTTCAGATAATCTCGTAACGCTTGAATCATGCGGCTTCTGGCAATGAAAACTTTTTTAACATCCGGATTGACGATCAGGTCCACATAACGTTGCCGGTAGCGAAGCTCGATATCTTTAAGTCCATGCCACTTCTCAGGAAGGGGAAGAAGCGATTTAGAAAGCAGGGTCACCTTGCTGGCGAACAGAGTCAACTCACCGGTTTTGGTTTTTGAAATCCTGCCTTCGACACCAATGATATCGCCAACATCAAACTTGCCAAATATTTCGTAAGCAGATTCACCCAGCGAATTCTTATTGATAAAGACCTGGATATCCCCAGATGCGTCCTTAATATTCACAAACGTGGTTTTGCCATGCTTGCGTCGACTCATCATACGTCCGGCGGTAATATATTCCGCATTCACCTCCTCCAGTTCTTCCTTGGACTTCTCGGAATACTTTTCAACCAGGGCAGACAGAGTAGTGTTCACATGAAACCGGTTGATGTATGGAGAGATCCCCATCTCCCGGAGTTCATCGAGTTTTTCGCGTCTGAGTTTAATCAGTCGTCCTGAATCTTCCATGTGATGCCAATTCTATTACATTTTGGAGAAGCTCTGGGAAACCCAGGGCGGTGAGCCCGGAAACTGTTCCGGGCAAATTCTGGCAGGTTATACAAATACCTTCTTTACCGGGCGAACTCTGTAAACCGGGTTTCTCGAACAACGGTGATTTTGATTTCTCCCGGATAGGTCACTTCCTTTTCAATTCTTTTGGCGACATCCCTGGCCAGAATGCTGGCCTGTTGATCATCCGTACCCGTGGGCATGACGATGATTCTCACTTCACGGCCCGCCTGAATAGCAAAGGTTTTTTGAACCCCTTTGAAGGAATCGCCAATTTCTTCCAGTTTCGTCATGCGTTTGATATAGGTTTCCAGCATTTCCCTCCGGGCTCCAGGCCGGGAAGCGGAAATGGTATCACCCGCCGACACCAGAACAGCATAAGGCGATTCCGCCTCTTCATCTTCATGGTGAGCGGCAATCGCATTGATAACAAAAGGATGCTCGTTGTAGCGTTTCGCGATATCAACTCCCAGTTGAGTGTGCGTTCCATCGGTCTGATGATCGATGGCCTTCCCGATATCGTGCAACAGCCCTGCCCGTTTCGCCAGAGCCACATTCAAACCCAGTTCTCCGGCAATGGCCCCGCACATAAAAGCTACCTCCTGCACATGCTCAAGAACATTCTGGGTATAGCTGGTTCGGTATTTGAGCCGCCCCAACAATTTGACCATTTCAGGACTAATACTATCGATGCCAACATTTATAACAGCCTGTTCACCAGCTTCTTCAATCTGCCGGGTGACTTCCTTTTTGCATTTATTGACCACATCTTCAATGCGACCTGGGTGAATCCGCCCATCGAGGGTCAGTTGTTCCAAAGCGCGGCGAGCCACTTCCCGCCGGATGGGGTCAAACCCCGACAACACAACCGCACCAGGCGTATCATCTATAATCAAGTCGATTCCGGTGGCCTGCTCCAAAGCCCGGATATTTCTTCCTTCCCGACCGATGATCCGCCCTTTGATATCATCGCTGGGAAGTTCCACCACTGAAACAGTGGTTTCCGCCACATGGTCTGAGGCCAGCCGCTGGATAGCCATGGTAATTAATTTACGGGCTTCATCATCGCCGCGCCTCTTTGCATCTTCCGCAATTTTTTTCACTTCGCGCGCCGCGCCCATCTTGGCTTCATCAAGGATCTTGTTTTTGACCTCTTCTCGCGCCTTGTCGGCGGTGTAGGAACCAATCACCTCAAGTTTTTTTAGCTCTTCCTCAACCAGTTTTTGGTACTCGATTTTTTGCTCGGCTATCTCTTTTTCCTTACCCGCGATCTTGCTGTTCTTTTCTTGAAGTTCCTTGTCCCGAGCCTGGAATTTTTGGTTTTCGGCCCTGATCTCTCGTTCTTTGCTTTCCAGATCACCTCCCAGGTTTCGCAACCTGTCCCGCTCGCCTTTCATCTCCTTTTCAAGCTCGGCTTTCAACACCAAATATTTTTCGCGCGCTTCAATCTCCCCGGACTTCAGCCTGCTCTCCACTTCCTTTTCTGCGTCATGGATAATTTTCTTTCTACGTTCTTCCGCATCCTTGATCTGGTATTCGGTAAATATTTTGCGCAAAAAATATCCAATGGCATAACCGATCACCAAAGCAAAAGCCATCCCTAAAATCAGGGTTATGAAATTAACTTTAATGACGGTAAAAATATGCATAGTAGAACCTCAATATTAAAAATAAACCGACCCGGCCGTCCGGTGACTCAGCAGTTTATCGTGTCGTTATCGGTAAAAATCTTTTGCACCCTTTCATCCCATGAATCCTGGGGAATCAAGTCCATCACTTGAAACTCATAGGCCACTCCAAAATAGAGCGCCTCATCTCGCATTTGTTTAAAAAGCCAGTCAAAATAACCTCCACCAAAACCGATTCTTCCTCCGGCACGATCAAACGCCAAGCCTGGCGCGATGACGGCATCAATGATTGACGGAGACACCACCCTGGAGTTTAGCCGGGACGGCTCACGAATATCGTATGAGCCCAACTCAAACTCCTGATCCATATCGGTAATTTCACACACTTCCATTCGCCTTTCCCTTCTTACCAGACGCGGGACATAAACCCGCCTGTCGTCCTTAAGGGAACGCATAATCATTTCATCGGTACGCACTTCGTTGCCGAATGAGAGAAAATACATTACATTCCGGCAATCCGAAAATTCCCTTCGGGCAAACAGCCTGTCTTCTATAGCCCGGCTCAAGTTTAAAACCTCATCCAAGCCCATGGCATCCCGCCGACGTTTCATTTCCTGACGGACCGCAAACTTATCCATCTTCATGGAGGTAAAAGCCATTTTCCGCACCCAGGATTGTTGTCAGGATATCGCCAGGCTACAGCGCACAAAAAATACCCTATTCATTCATAAGCTTTTAGGAGGAGCAAGACAAAAACCGACCGAAACCGGCAAAGGGGAGGCAAGGCAGAAACCACCGCTAAAAAAAGCAGAACAAACCTTGTTGCGGATATTCAAAAAACGAAACAGACTTTCCCGTTTCGCTCATATTTCACTCCCAATTGAGTCCGGCTCCGACTATTCCAGAACCGGATATATATTCAGGCTCGGTCGGGTTGGGCTCCAACCCTCTAAAGCTCTTAAACATTCAAGTAGTCCCCCCGTTCATGCCGCGCAAAAACTATTTTTTGAACCTGTCAAGGACAGGTGGGGCTTCCGTGAACTGCTTTAGGCTTCCCTCCTGAGAGGGCTTGCACACCACAGTCGATCCATCAACCCCTTTCACAAACTGTTGGCTCAAGAAATTAAATTCTTACCCGAACACAACAGGGAGACACCACTTCAAATTCAATCACATCATAACATAAAGACCTGGGTCTCTCAAGACCTATCTAAACCACAAAATCTCTTATTTTTCAATGCTTTGAAGATCTTTATCGAGGGCCGCAACCAATTCCCGGATTTTCTTTTCCCCCGCCTCATCTTTCGCTCCGGCCTGATTTTTCAACTCCAGCAATTCCTGTGCAATATTGAGCGCCGCGAGGATCGCCAAGTCCAAAGTGGAGGTTTTACTGCTGGCATTGGCCAATTCTTTCATCTTGGAATCCACATAGTCCGCCACCTCTTCAGCACCCACTTCCGATGAAGAGCTTTTCAAGCTATACGTTTTTCCATAAATCTGGATTTTTTTGCTACTGGCCATATTCAACCCAATCCAATTAGATCTTTCGGCAGATATTTTTTTATCAAGCCAAATCAAATTTCTCCAGATTATTCAAAAGAGTCTGAACCTTCGTCCGCATGACCTTGCGGTCTTTTTCATTTTTTTGGCTTAAGGATTCCAATTGGGAAAGGCGATCCCGTGTGCCCTGATTTGACCTTTGTTCCTTTACCAAGCCCTCTTTTTCACGATTCAGTCGATCAACCTGGCGGGACAACCCCTGGTTTTCCTTCTTTAGACGGCGGAACTCCTCCATCAGGGTCAACACGCGTTCTTCCAATCGATGAATATCCGGTTTAGGCATGGCAGAATCGTAGCACCTGGGTATTAGGGTGTCAATAATCCCTCATTCCCTTAGTGAAGCACCAAGTTCACTCTTTAAAGTTTGAACAATTTTTTCAAATAACGGATTGACCTCTTCATCAGAAAGTGTTCTCTCGGAGGATTGGAACGACAAAGCAAAAGTGAGGCTTTTTTTACCGGCCTGAATTTTCTTTCCCTCAAAATGGTCATACAGTTCAACCTTTTGAATCAATGGACTGCCAGTTTTTAGTATCAAGTCTGCGGCTTTTTGAGAAGTGACCGGCCGGTCCACAAGAATAGAAATATCGCGGTAAGTCTCAGGAAATTTGGCAATCGGCTGAAACCGGAGAGAGAATGAAAGTGAGTTTTCCAGAGATCCCAAATCAAGTTCCAAGGCATAAACATTTTGCCCCAACTCGCCAACCAGATTCTGTTGTGGTGTCATCTGGCCCAGGTAACCCAACGTCTCACCATTACCCCGAACCTGCACCGATTTTCCCGGCACCAGAAACGGTCCGCTATCAGGAGAAGTTTGCAATTTTAAATGCAGGTGCTCCATCAGCGTTTCCAGCACTCCCTTGAGGTCGTAAAAGTCATACTCCTGACCTCTCGGTTTCCAGGGAGTGCGTTCATAAGGCCCCAGCACGATGGCTGACAGCACCGCTTTTTCCGTACGCTCTCCAGAAGAGTTCGCAAAATAGACGCTCCCCACCTCAAACAATTTAATCGGTTTCTGGCCTCTGCTCAAATTGAGCCCGGCGGTCTTCAACAGACCGGGAAGCAGGCTGGTGCGCATCGTATCGTTTTCGGAACTCAATGGGTTTTTTAACGCTATCGTCTGATCCTGCTCTGCGGCAAAAGCGGTTTTGAATTCTTCGGCATAGGCGCGTTCGATAAAACTGAAATGAACCGTTTCGGCAAACCCGGCATAACAGAAAACCTCCCGCACTTTTTTAATGACGTTTTGCCGGACTGCTACTTTCACCGGTCTAACCCCAGCCATTGGAAAAACCGTGCCGACCTTGTCAAACCCATCAATGCGCGCAATCTCTTCGATCAGGTCAACCTCGCGCGAAAGATCGGGGCGAAAACTGGGAATTTTCACCTGCATCGTTTCCGACGGTTGGGCAATCTCCATGCCCAATCGGGAAAGCAGGTACTGAACTTGCCCGGCGTTAAAACTTGCACCCAAAAGCTGATTCACCCGGCTCACTCTTAACGGAACACTTGTCGGTTTTCCTGCATCAGGATAAATATCCACTTGACCAGAGCAGATTTCTCCCCCCGCCAATTCCTTCATCAGCAAAGCGGCTCTTGCCTGGGCGGAAACCACGCCACTTAAATCCACACCGCGTTCGAAGCGGTAAGAAGAATCCGAACGCAATCCATGTTTTTTTGAGCCTTTTCGGACCGTCGCCGGATCAAAGCAGGCGCTCTCCAGCACAACATGGCAGGTCGTTTCAGAGACCTGGCTATTGGTCCCGCCCATGATCCCCGCTAATGCCACGGGTTTTTCGCCATCGGCGATGACCAGGGTATCCGCGTCGAGCTTCAATTCGGTCCCGTCCAGACTGGCGAAAGGTTCACCTTTTCTCGCCCGGCGAATGATAATTTTATGGTCGGCCAAAAGGTCTCGGTCAAACGCGTGCAAAGGCTGACCGTATTCCATCATCACGAAGTTGGTGATATCCACAATATTATTGATGGGCCGAAGGCCAATAGCAGCCAGCCGGTCTTTCAGCCATTTTGGTGAGGGGCCGACTTTCACATTTTCTATCACCAGGGCGCAATAACGAGAGCAAAGTTTCGGTTCCAGATTTTCAACCGATACGCGATCTTCTACCGCCACCCCTCCCGCTTCGGCCTTCAGGGATTTAAGCGGATCGGCCAACTTCAAGGACTTGTTCAATAGCGCCGAAACCTCACGCGCCACACCGATATGCGACAAACAATAACCCCGGTTGGGCGTCACATTCAGTTCCAACACTTCGCTCTTTTCACCATCGGGCAACTCCACCGCTTCATGACTTTCGATTTCCAATCCAGCCATAGTCAGGACATGGCCCAACTCATCTGTCGGGACATCAATTTCGATATATTCTTTCAACCAGTCAACTTGTACTTTCATGGAATTCCTTTAAGTTTCAAAGCCACACTTGAGGAGGATTATAGGTGAACATTTCTTAAAAATCCACCGGACACAAAATCTACTTGCCATCGTCTAACGAAACCGGAAGTCGCCCAACAATAAGTCTTTGCTCTTTTTCATTTGTTTGAATATATCCATTTTTTTCTTCCACTCAGGAATATTTTCCCGCCCGACACCGGATTTTTCAGCAAGGAGAATCCGGTTGCCATACACCACGGCATCGGTGGGGTCGAGTCGAATCGACTTGTCGAGCAAAACCTGCGCCTCCTTATATCGCTCATGCTTCATCATTAAAATCCCCAGATTATTCAGCGCGTTAGCATGTTCGGGGTCGATGGTCAGCGCCTGGCGATATCGTTTTTCCTCGCAGACTTCGTCCTCTATCAGATTGCAATGATAACCCGCTTCCACCTGAGCATAGGCACTTTGAGGATGCTGGTTCGCCACCCTCTGCCAGAAAGCATGCTCACTGGCATAAACAAAGGTATGCAAAAAAGATAAAGACCCGAGAAAAAATACCATCCCGGCAATGATGAAATTTACCAGAAAGGTTTTTCGTTGCCCCTGCCCCCAACTCTCCAGCCATATAGAAACCGCCACAATCACTGCAATGGAAGGTAAATAAAGGTACCTGTCCTGCCGAAGAACACTTATAGCAATCAGGTTGGAAACGGGAATCAACCAAATCACAAACCAGCCTATCGCAAAAACCAGACCTGGATGCGAACGAAAACTCCTGGCAACATAAAAACAAACCCCGAAAAAAAACAGATAGGCAAAAAGGGACTGCGGATCTATTAAGGAGACGGTATTGAAAAAATACCGGGGAGAAAGTTGAAAGGGAAAAATCAAACAAAATACATAGTCCCAATAAACCCTCAGGGTATACAAGAGGGAGGAGGAAAAGCTTCCCCCGGCATATTCCTTAATCGCTCCTACGGCCCCCTGCGAGTAAATTGTAGCCAGTCCGGCAAGAAGAGACAGCAGAAAAAAAGGAACTTTTTCCATCACCATCCCCTTTCTCTTCAGCACCAGAAAATCCAGCAGCACAAAAATACAAGGGAGCATGACCGATATAGATTTGCTCAACAACGCCAGGATAAATGACAACAGGCAAAAATAATAATGACTTCTGCGAAAACGAAAGCTCATGGCGTGCCGCAAATAAAACCAGAGCGATAAAAAGATAAACAGAGACGAGAGCAGGTTCTTTCTTTCCGATATCCAGACCACCGACTCAACCTGTACCGGGTGGACAATAAAGATAAAGACGCTGAACCAACGGGCTTTTTTAGGCACCTCCAGAAAATGAAGAATGGAAAACAGCAGGCAGGCATTCAGCGAATGCAAAATCACCTGGGTCAGGCGGTACCCAAAAGGGTTAAACCCCCACCAGGTAAAATCCAATGAGTAAGAAAGCAGGTTGACGGGAAGATAGTCGCCGAAATGAAGGTTGGAAAAAATTGCTGCAGTATTTGCCAGGGAAATCTTCTGTAGATAAGGGTTGCGGAAAATATACGCTGAATCATCAGAAAGAACCAGATAATAGAAACCCAGCGATACGAAATAGACCGCAAAGCTGGCAAGAAAAAAGGTCAGGAAGGGTATCGTCCAATCTTTGAGTTTGGAAGCTATCAGCAAAGCGTGAAATCCGGGTCGGTTATAAAACAGGCTCTGGATTTCATATTAACAACGTCCTTAAAAATATACCATGAGTTCCTTCCCAGTGCGGAATATTCCACCCCGTGATAAAATATGCCGGAAATGCGGCGAACCGCCGCTGGTAACTTGCAATGGCTTATAAAGCCGAGACAACTCTTTGTTCGCCAACAAAAGCCATTGCTAATTGGCCCCACGCCGAGTGGTATGAAACTCACAGAAGAAAAAATTCTCTCGCTGATGAAAAAGAAAGTCACGCGCCCCATGAAGGTCGCGGAACTTTCTCGCCAGTTGGGTGTGCCTGAAACTCAGAAACGGGAGTTTCGCAACCTCATCAAAGAAATGGTCGGCGAAGGCACCTTGATAAAAATCCGGAGAGGTCGCTACGGGCTTCCCGATGAAATGAATCTGGTCACCGGAAAACTACACGGCCATCCAAACGGTTTTGGATTCGTCATCCCCGACCATCAACAGGGCGAGGATGATGTTTACGTCAACCGCCGCCACATGAACGAAGCCATGCACAAAGATCATGTCGTGGTCCGAATCGAGTCAGAACGGGAGCCCGGGAAGCCTCAAGGGCGTGTCATACGCATTCTCCAGCGCAACACCACACATGTCGTCGGCACTTATGAAACTTTCGGCAGGGACGGCTGGGTCATCCCCACCGAATCCAAATATTTCCATGATATTTTTGTTCCCGGAAAAAACCGAAAGGGGGCCAAAAACGGACAAATCGTCCACGTGGAAATTGAGACCTTCCCGACCCGGCACCAACCGCCTATCGGCAAAGTGGTCGAAGTGCTGGGGATATCCAACGACCCGAATGTCGAAATCCAGTCCATCTTCAGAAAGCACGGGGTGCGCCAAAGCTTTTCTCCGGAAGTTCTTGATGAGGCCCGACACGTTGGAGGTGAGGACCCCGCTGGTTCTTTGAAAGAACGAAAAGATTTTACAAAACTTCTGACTTTTACCATTGACGGGGAACGGGCCAAGGACTTTGATGACGCAGTTTCGCTGGAACGCCTCGGAGAAAGGTACAGGCTCGGCGTCCATATCGCCGATGTCAGCCATTTTGTGCGGGAAAATTCCTTACTCGACCAGGAAGCCCTGGAAAGGGCAACCAGCATCTATTACGCCGACGGCGTCATCCCCATGCTTCCCGTTTCCCTGTCCAACGAAGCCTGCAGTTTAAAACCTGATGAACCACGCCTGACAGTCAGCGCTATCATGGACTTTGATCACGAAGCAAACTTTATCGCAGGAACGCTACATCCATCGATCATCAAAAGCCAGCGCCGGTTCACCTATAACGAGGTTCATAGCTTACTTGAAGAAGACAAGAACGATCCATTTTTGCCGACCCTGACCGATATGCATCAACTCAGCCAGCTTCTGCGGAAAAAAAGATTCCAGAATGGCAGTGTCGATTTCCAGGTGCCCGAGCCGGAAATCCACATGGATTCCGTCGGCCATGTCGACCGCATCGGCATCAGCGAACATAACTCGGCACACGAACTGATCGAGGAGTTCATGCTGGCCGCCAACCAGTTTGTTGCCCTCAGCTTGCACGAACGCGGCATACCGTCCATCCACCGGATTCATGAAGCGCCCGACCCCGCCCGGCTCACCGGGTTCAACGAGTTCGTCGACTCTTTCAAACTGCGCCTTCCCTCACCGGCCCGCTCAACAGATTTGCAGACCCTGCTGAAACAAATTAGCGGACGCCCGGAAGAAAGAGTCGTCAACACACTGCTTCTTCGCACCATGAAGAAAGCGCGCTATTCCGAAACCGATCCCGGCCATTTCTGCCTGGGCTTTCCTCATTACGCCCATTTCACTTCGCCGATCCGCCGCTATCCCGATCTTGTGCTGCACCGGATAATCAAGAAATACCTGAAACGCAAATGTCCGCAAAAAGAAAAAAAAGCACTGTTGTCCCAACTCGCCGAAATCTCAGAACAGTCCACCCAAATGGAAATCCAAGCCATGTCGATAGAACGGGAAGTGACCGACCTGCGCCGGGCCCAGTTCATGGCAGATAAGATCGGTAAAACTTTTCATGGGATCATCACGGGTGTTATTGGGTTCGGATTTTTTGTCGAGTTGGAAGAGGTGTTCGTCGAAGGACTGGTCAAGATTTCCAGTATCACAGACGACTATTACCTGTTTATCGAAACCGAACACCGGCTCATCGGGCAAAGACGCCATCGCAGTTTCCAAATCGGCGACCCAGTGAAAGTGCGGGTGGCGGCTGTGGATCTGGGCCAAAAACGTATTGACCTGACTGTCCTGTGACCACCACTAGGCGTGGGGCCAGTGGGCGGAGAACCTCGCTGATGTGCTGATTGAGGTAGGGATGGCTGTTAGATATGGTGGTGGGAAGAAAACCCATAAATTGCGCGAGTAATGGACACAGTCCATTACATCCCCCCTGACAAGGGGGGACTGAGGGGGGGTTAAATATACATTGGTTTATATTCCTTATAATCATACGCTGACAAAAAAAGCCCACGAAAATCGCAAAACACCAACACCGGCAGAACAAAAATTATGGAGTAATGTTCTACGAGGCAAAAAATTTCAGGACTTGAAATTTTCCCGCCAGAAACCTTTAGACAAATACATCGTAGATTTTTATTGTAGCAAATATTTACTGGCGGTCGAAATTGATGGGGATAGCCATGGGGAACAGAAAGAATATGATCGAAGGCGAACTGAAAGGCTAAATGCTTTAGGTATTACCGTCATCCGCTATACCAATGAAGAGGTGATGACTAATCCTCAAGGTGTCTATGAGGACTTAAAGAAGAAAGTTGCTCATTTAAGAAAACCCCCTCAATCCCCCTTATCAGGGGGAGGAAAATGAACAAAACTCCTTCGATTGAGCAAACATTATCTCAGTTCAAAAAGCTATTTTCATTCGGGTCCAGCGTCACGCTGGCGGCGGTTCGCCGATCCCCTCCTCTCCTGCCCTTTTTGCTCGCTTACATGAGCGGACTTTGTGGATTCTTTGCCGCCACCCAACAATTCATTGCTCCTTATTTATTACCGCTTGGCTTGTTTCTCTTTGCCCTGTTTCTCGTTCAACATAAAAAACGGGAATCCATGATTGTTCTTTTTCTGGCTGGCTTCGGAATCCTCGCCCCGAGCTTTGCGGATTTGAGCCGACCCTCGAACCATATTCTCAATCACATTGAGGAGGGACGAACCACGGTGGTATAAGGCCGGTTAGTTTCATCACCGCGCGTTCTTGAAGATCGAACGTATTATCTACTTGAACTGGAATCTCTGGACACCAGGCCTATAACCGGAACCGTGCGGGTGAGTGTTTATAAACCACATTCCGTTTTTAAAGCTGGGGACCGAGTCCGATTCAACAAAATACGTCTTAAAATTCCGCGAAACTTTAAAAATCCCGGTCGCTTCGATTACCACCTTTATCTGAAGTCGAGAGGCATTGACGTCACCGGAAACATTTCTCGTCCAGAAACCATGGAACGGACAGGCCGGTTCAACCTGCCCTTCTGGCATACAGGCCCCCAACAATTAAGAGTTCGACTCCTTGAAAGCCTGGAAAAACTTTTTCCCGGGGAGGAAGGCGCCTTGCTCAAAGCCATGGTTTTGGGAATGAAAGATTCCCTGCCCGCTGAAGTGCGCGAAAATTATATCGACACCGGGCTGGCCCACCTGATGGCGGTGTCCGGCCTGCATATCGGTTTTGTGGCGGCGGCCTCTTATTTTATTCTCTGGCCTGTGGTGTTTTATGGACTCTTTCGACTGAAGCCGGACAGCGTCCGCGCCGGACACGCCCGAAAGGTCACAGCCGTTCTCTGCCTGATCCCGGTTCTTTTCTATATGGTGGTGGTCGGCGCCAAAGTATCTTCGCTCAGAGCGGGTATCATGGTGAGCGCCCTACTGCTCGCCGTTTTGTTTGACCGGCAAAGCAGTCTCTTCAATGCCTTTCTGGGCGCTGGGTTCATCATCCTGCTGTGGCAACCAGCATCTATATTGGATGTTGGTTTTCAACTTTCCTTTTTGGCAGTTGGGGGAATCCTGCTGGTCTTCACTCTGTTGTCCGAGATCAGCGATGACCCGGTAGCCCGGATGGGAGAACCCACCTGGTCGCAAAAATTGATGCGGGGTTATCCCACCGGCAACCGGAAACCTTTTTGGCAATCACTGAAATTTCGCTTTGAGAAAATTTTGGTCGGCGGAGCCCTGGTATCGGTCACCGTCACCGCCGTCACCCTCCCGGTTCTGATTTACCAGTTCAACCGCATCAGCCTGGTCGGTGTTTTTTTAAACATCCTCATGGTGCCTCTGGCCTCCCTTTTGATCCCCGCAGTTTTGCTGATAACAGTTGTGGGAACCGTTTTCCCCGCTCTGGCAGCCCTTCCTGCCCTGCCCGTGCTGGGTATCACCCAATTCTTTTTATGGGTGCCAGAAGTTTTTGCGCGCCTCTCTTTCTCCTCCCTCTATGTTCCGACGCCTCCACCCCTGTGGCTGGTATTCTATTTTTCAGCCTTATTGACCGGACTGCTCGCTTTTCGAATCCGCGCACTGAATCAGGAAGTGGGTGGCTGGCTGAAAAATAGTTTTATCGTTTTTGTCCTGGGCGCACTGGTTTTATTTTCCTGGCCGCGTGCCTTTCAGTTTCCCGGAAATACCTTGTCCATAAGCGTGCTGGATGTCGGGCAGGGAGAATCCCTTCTCATTGAGTTTCCCAATGGTGAAACGCTGGTGATGGATGGCGGAGGGTTTTATAAAAACCGGCTCGATGTCGGCAGGCGGGTGGTCGCACCTTTTTTGTGGAACAGGGGCATTCGAAAAATTGATTATATGGTCGCCACCCATTCCGACAACGACCATATTCGTGGATTGTATGCCCTGCTTGATCTTTTCCCGGTCAAACATTTTCTGACCCTGGGCGATAATTTTGTGGGCAAACTACTCGGTAGACTACAAAATCAGGCACGGAGTAAGGGCGCGAAACTCTTTCCCTTAAAGATGAACAAACCCATCCAATTTGGTGAGGTCCAACTCATCCCTCTGCATCCGGAGCCGGGGGGGCCCTCTGATCCAGATCGAAGGATCGACAACGACCTTTCGCTGGTCATGCGTCTTGAGTACAGAAATTTCAGCATGTTGTTCACCGGTGACATCAGCGATAAAGTAGAGGGAAAACTGGCAAACTCCCAACAATCGCTTAAAGCAGATATATTAAAAGCCCCACATCACGGCAGCCGGTTTTCCAATTCGTCGGCATTTATCGAGGCGGTCGACCCGGGAACCGTGATATTTTCCAGCGGTTACCTCAACCGCATGCGCCACCCCCATCCGGAAACACTGGAACGCTACCAGAAGGCGGACGTCGATATCCGCCGCACCGATGCACACGGCGCGATACAAGTCATCACCGATGGGATCTCCTACGAAATACGCACACACGAAGCCTTTTAAGAAACGGGATTGACATTTTCCCGCCTGCCTTTATATTGAGCTCTTACCATTCCCAAAACCTTTTGAAATATCGAAAGCCCCGTCATGAGCCCCAAGCCGGAACGCCGAGCCAAAATTCTCATCGTGGATGACTCGAAAACCATTGTCGCCCTCATTAAATCCATCCTGAAAGAAGACTACGACACTGTTACTGCCAGCAACGGACTTGAGGCCATCGAAGTTAACAATCGGGCAAAGCCCGACCTCATCCTCATGGATGTGGAAATGCCGGTCATGGATGGTTTTGAGGCCTGCAAAAAAATCAAGGAACAAAGCAAAAACACCTTCATCCCTATCATCTTCATCACCAGCAAAGGGGATTTGCAAAGACGGAAAATCCTTCTGCCGTCTGACAGCAAACTGATCTGCTACACGGATGGGCTCACCGAAGTCCGCGGCAAGGGTACCAATATGTATGGCTTGAATCGGTTGGGGAAAAAATCTCTGAAGCTGGGCCAATCCCAAAACGCCAATGAACTGGGGCTGGCCCTCAAAAAAAATGCGCAGGATTTTCTTGGCGAGTGCGAATTCACCGACGACTTCACCTTAATTATTATAGAAACCGAGGGCTAAACTCGAAGGAATAAGTGGTAAAGAGTAAATTTTCTTTTTGCAAGATCATGCTTTGTTTCGTCGATTTTTTTGGGGTTTATAGGGGAAGGGGCCAGCGTAGAATTTGATTCCAATAATAGAGGTTTTCGTTTCTTTTCAATCAATTGTTTTACAGCTTCTTTTGCTTTTTGTTTTTCTCCGTCTAAGACATAACCTATCATTCCACCAGAATGAAGCTCAGGACTGTATTTCCCCAAAACAAAACACATCATACCCTGGTCGCCCACATAATCACTGGTATTCGTTACTAGAGAACCAGAAGGGGTAATATAACGAAGCCTTTTGCATTCAAAAGCAAAATAAACCTGTTCATCCACTTCTTGGAGAAAACGTATGTCTATCCTCCCGGTTTCCCGCCCTTCCTCATCAGGCAATATAATTTCTGGGTCAATATTAAAGGGTAGTTCAGGAAATCCCTTTTGACTCCTGAGAAACATTACAAACCTGAGATTAAGAGGATTTTCTTTATCATCTGATTTAGGTTTTTTAAATTTGTCCCAAGAACTCAAAACAAGTTCTAAAATATCTAAAACAAAACCATCAGGGAATAAATTTTTGTGAAAACCCGGATCACCTGTTGAACTCAATTAACTTTATCTCCCTGTCTTTAAAATTTCAGCGGCAATTTCATCGGCATCATTAAGAGCTGCTGTTTTGGTCCAATGCCTGTGCTCAAGAGGTTTAATGATATGTATCTCTTCTTGGTCAAATATTTTCAAGCCACGAAAATATGAAATTCGCCCCACTTTTTTAGGGAGAAAATTTTTCAATCTGGATAGAGCAACTTGCAAGTGCTCTGGAGACTCCTTTTCTTTGTAAGGAAAACTTGTCGTAGAATTTTTAAGCGTTAAAATACCTAACCCAGATTTGGACGAATAGGTTATTGCCCCGCTAACCCTCCGATCACTACGCTTGGCCCAATTATTGATTACTGCACATAGGCAATCCACATAATTGCTACGAATGCCTCTTGTGGAAGGCTTAACCGTTGGAATGTTGGAAGTCAGTGTGGAAGGTGTTGAACTGGGCTCAAAGATTTGAAAGGTATCTTCTATGAGGAATTGATCCCATTCTGATATTTCATAATAGTCATAAATCAATGGTTCAACATATCTCTTTAGTGCGTCTACTTCTTCCTTCTTCCCAAGGATGGTCTCTTCAATTCTTGACCCTACCCGTTTAATCTGATTAGCTACCTTTTCAATTATTAAGGCTGATTTTTGAGGATTAGAGGTTTCCTCTGGAAAAGGAAATGGTAGGCGCAACAATTCAAAAAGGTGGACTTTGTCCCTTTCGGTTCCCCAATTTGCTGCTGTATGAAAGAGATAGAAAGTAGCAAGTTTGGAATTGAACACAGCGTTTAGAAAAAGCAAAAGATCTTCATCCTTTTTAGGGCCACAAATGGATTGAAGAGAATCTCGGAAAAGAATATCGAATTCACAAAAAGCAAATTTTGAAAACCCTTGGTTGATAAGAATTAAAGGTCCTTTGAAAATTCTCGGATCTCTTATTCTATGCAAAGCTCTAAATCTATCCTTAATTTCATCGCAATCTTTTTTAAGAAGAACGTAATTAATTGCCTTGCTCCTGGCATCAGCAAACAAATGACCTGGACCCCACCAAGGTGACTTCGGCGACTTGCTTGTGCTCCGAGAATCAGGAATGAACCCCTGCCCCTTAATCCATCTTTTTCCCTCCCTTGCCTCTCCCACAAACTCATTCAGCTTAGGCAAACAAAGCAACCGATCTAAAAGCCTAACGTCCCTTGGTGTCCCCCAAAACAACTTCTTCCATAAAACAGAGGTTTCTCCTTTTCGAGAATACTTAAAAATATCCTTTAATTTTATTTTTTTGCAATCTCCTGGGAATAAAGTGACAACGCCGTTACGCGGATCAATTCGGCTGACTTTGGGAATTTGATAATCGATCTGAGCATTTTCAATTTTAGGCCTTCCAGAAGAAAACCTCGTTATGACAGCAGGGCAAATAGCATTTTTAAACAAAATAAAGCGCATATCTGAAAGTTGGATAACCGTATCAACAGAAACTTCTCTGAACCAGAGGTTCTGAAATTTGTCAGTTCTTTTGTCAGTTCTATTGAGAAATAATTTCGATGGTAAAACTTTGCAACCTCTCCCTTTTGAATTTAAATGTAATGGAGCTTTCCAGGCAAAAACGTGAGCAATTTGGTCCTGCGGCATAAAGGTTAGTTCGCGATCCTTCTTGTTGGCCGACACTTTTTCTAACCAAGGGTTAGAATCGCTTTGACACCAATCCTCTGCTTTTTTGTCAGAGTTTTGTCCCCTTCCTATCCAGGGAGGATTTCCAATAACTAAATCAAAATCGGTGGCTATAGGGATTTTAGGATCAAAAAAATTTCCTTCGATAATTACCGGTCGGCCTTTGTCTTTGACTTTATAATTTTTCTTTTCAAGGGCAAGAAGATTTGGGAGGATTTTATCGTATTTTTCTTTTAGATCATCAATATCCCTAGGTGAAAGTTGGTCAAGAAAAGCCAAGTACAAGCTAAAACAAGTTACCCGACAAGCAGTTTCTTTGACGTCCACACCACAAAGATTGTTCTGTATGATCTTTACAAGCTCCCTGGCTTTTGTAATGTTTCTTTTATTTGGGTTCTTAAGCCGCCATTCTTCGGCCATTCGATTGAAAAGAATAACCAGAAAAATTCCTGAGCCGCAAGAAGGGTCGAGAACCTTCTTATCCAGCAGGGAATCCCAGCCTTCGACTGCAATATCCACAGTCAATTCGGCCAATAGCTTTGGAGTGTAGTACGCTCCGAGTTTTCTTTGCCATTCAATGTCCTCGGCAGCCAAAAACTCTTCATAAATTGCACTAATCGTTTCAATGGGAATAATACTGAAGTCATAGATTTCAAACTCGAAACTCCTTTGCCCCTTGTGCAAGTTCTCCATATTTAAAAATCGTTGCAACGTTTCTATGTGTTCCGGAAGGATTTTACTTTCCTCTTCAGCAATATCTTCATCAAACAAACTTCCATTGAAAATCTTTTGTAATATTTTGAAGAGTTTATATAAAATCGTTTTGGCTTTTGGAGGATCATACGAATTAAAAAGTTCTTTGAGGGAAACAACATTGCGAGCGCCAGCTTTTGAAAAGTGTGCAGAGCTAATAATTCCTCTATCAACCAAATAGCAGGTGAATATAATTCGACCAAGGAAAGCATGAATGGTTGGGTAGTCTAAATCGCTCCCAGACTGTTTTATTTTGTCCCGGAGTTCACTCAGGTTTTCCAGTAGATAGTGATCGACCGTGTTGCTTGGTTTGAAATAGTCCTTATGCTCCCTATAATATTGACCTGTCTCTACACTTTGGACCAATTGTTGGATTTCTAATACTTTAGTGGTTTTTTCTAAAGTATCTATCAGTATTTGGCTTTGACTATTTTTGTCATAGGACCTAACAGGGGGCATCAAGCCGGAAAAAATTAGAACTTCAGTTTTGCTGGCAATTATTAGTAAGGTGGCAAAACCTTGGTTCCAAAGTTGGCTTTGAAGAATTTGGATTTTTGTTGGATCAATTTGATCCACTTCTTTAAAATAAATAGTCGGTTTGCTCTCGATACAATAAATCCCTGACAACTCCATAACTTCCCAAGCTCGTCTCATGATGTGGGAGTATGGATGCCTTCTGGTCTGGTTATTAAGCTCCTCTAATGATCGAAAAAAAAAGGGGGTTTAATCGACTTTAAGTGAAATATTCTAAGAAGCTCTTGGCTGGCTACATTCATTTGTCAGAACACAGGGGTGATGTTACGACATCAGCCCCATAACCACTTAAAAAACAAAGGCTAATTGCGCAACTTTGGAGTCCATTATAAATGTAAAAATTCAAAACTTCAATCCCGATTTCACCGACGACTTCACCCTGGTAATTGTGGAAGTCGCCGCCAGCGTGACGCTGGTGGTTGTGATTTGAGGCATTATTTGGTATAAAGGTTGTTTTCCTAAACCTTTAAACACTGGCACGAACAATTATGGCAAACGTAGAAAAATTGCAGGAACACCTTAAAAAGGCCAAATCCAAACTGGCGGAGTCCAAAGGAGACGCAGCTGAAATCCGCAAATTAAAAAAGAAAACCAAACGGCTGGCCAGAAAGTCCAACAAAATCACCGCTACCGAAAAAATAGCCGAACTGAAAAAGAAAAAGAAAAAAGACCGTAAAGAAGCTTCCTCAGAATAAGCAGGTAGTAATCCGTAATCTGAACAGGTTTGAACCAACTGGAGATACCGGTGTCTTTTGATATCGAACATATGGCCGTGCTGGCACGGTTGAAATTGACCCCTGATGAAAAAGTGCGGCTCTCTGGCCAAATGGGGACGATTCTCGAATACATCGAAAAACTCAACGGACTCAATACCGATGATGTGGAACCAACAGCGCATGTGCTAGGAATCAATAACGTGTTCCGCGATGATGAACCGGTAACAAAACCCCTCGCCGACCACAACCCGATTTCCGATTCACCGGCACACAACAAAGGGCATTACGAAGTCCCGCAGATCATTTAAATCCTACATGCATCGCACAACCATCACCCAGGCGCGGGAACTTCTCAGCAATAAAAAACTCAGTTCCGTGCAATTGACCGAGGCCGTGTTCGCACGCATCGACCAGGTGGAAAGCAAAGTCCAGGCTTTCGTGCACCTGACCCGCGAGAAAGCTTTAGAGCAAGCCCGGAAGGCAGACGCCCGGATCGCCGCTGGGGAAGAAGCCCCGCTTCTCGGTGTCCCTATCGCCCTTAAAGATCTGATCTGCACCGAAGGCAGTCGCACCACCTGTTCATCAAAAATTTTAGACCAGTTTGTTTCCCATTATAACGCCACCGTCACCGAAAGGTTGTATCAGGCCGGAGCCGTGATCGTGGGTAAGACCAATATGGACGAGTTTGCCATGGGGTCTTCCACCGAAAACTCGCATCACCACCCGACGATGAATCCCTGGGCTTTGGACCGGGTTCCCGGTGGTTCCAGCGGAGGTTCTTCCGCCGCTGTTTCGGCGCACGAATGCGTCGCCGCGCTCGGAAGCGATACCGGGGGTTCCATCCGCCAGCCGGCCAGCTTTTGCGGTGTGACTGGACTCAAACCCACTTACGGTAGGGTGTCGCGATTTGGATTGGTGGCCTTTGCCTCCTCTCTCGATCAGATCGGGCCATTGACAAAAACCGTTGCCGATGCGGCGACTTTGATGAACGTAATCGGCGGCAAAGATCCGCGCGATTCCACCTCCGCCGATATCGCGCTTCCCGATTTCACCCAGGCCCTGCAGAAAGATGTGAAGGGCATGAAACTCGGCATCCCGAAAGAATACTTCGCCACCGGCGGAATCAATCCGGAAATTGAAAAATTGGTACAGGAAGGCATCCGCACTCTTGAGTCATTGGGAATGCAAACGGTGGAAGTTTCTTTACCGCATCTCGACTACGCCGTCGCCGCCTATTACATCATCGCCTGTGCCGAAGCCAGCACCAACCTTTCACGCTACGACGGTGTCAAATATGGTTATCGCACCGAAAAGTTCGACAACCTCCTTAATATGTATGAGAACACTCGTGAGGAAGGTTTTGGCGAAGAAGTTAAACGGCGCATAATTCTCGGAACCTTCGTGCTCAGTTCCGGTTACTACGATGCCTATTATTTGAAAGGCCAGAAGGTGCGGACATTGATCAAGCAGGATTTTGAAAACGCGTTGGGACAATGTGATGTCATCGCTTCACCGGTCACCCCCTACCCGGCTTTCAAGCTCGGGGAAAAACTGGACGATCCACTACAGATGTATCTGGCAGATATTTATACCATCTCCGCCAACCTCGCCGGCATACCGGCCATGTCAATTCCCTGCGGCTTTTCCGATGGCCTCCCTGTCGGATTGCAGTTGATGGGCAGGCATTTTGATGAAGAAACCCTCATCACAGTCGGGCACAAGTTCCAGCAGGCCACCGATTTCCATACCCAGGAAGCCCCGCTATAGCCGATCACCCCGCCAAAAAATCTATAGTTTGAATGTAAATATTATTTTATCTCGCCCGCCCATCCCGTAAAAAAACAGGGACAAAAGTCCTTGCCAGTGTTACTGAAAAAACCCAAACCCTTGCCGGAGCATCGGAAGAGTTGACCGCCACCAGCCAGCAGATGGCCAGCAACGCCGAAGAAACCTCGGCTCAGGCCACTGTGGTCTCCTCGGCCTCCGAGCAAGTGAATATGAACATTCAAACAGTGGCAGGCGAATTGTCGAAACTGGCAGCAGATCTGCAGGATATTGTCAGTCAGTTTAACGGGTAAGGTCAAACGAAAGAGCTCCGGCTGATGGCCGGGGCTCTACCGTGGGGGCAGTAGCAAGGAATTTTTCAACCGAGATAAATCTTTGCCCCCAATTAAGCTATTGCTAATTACCATCGGGCGTGGCCCGTGATGCTTTTAGCCAACTCTTCGACAAACCGTTCCAGATATTCTGGAGAGGTCGCAGACAAGTGCGGTTGAATGAGAACGTTGTCAGTCTCCCACAATGGCGAGGATTCGGGCAGAGGTTCCTCTTCAAACACATCGAGGTAGGCCCCGGCAATTTCCCCGGTTCTTAACGCCTCAACCAAATCACTCTCTCGACAGACATTCCCCCGTCCCACATTATAAAAATAGCAGGACTTCAGCAATGCCTTGAAATGTTCTGCCTGAAGGATTGCGTTTGTCTCATCTCCTCCAGGTAAAACGCAGATAAGGTGATCGGTTTGTGGAAAAACCTGTTGCCAGTTTTCAAAAGTGCGAATTCGATCTGCAGTGGAAAAATAACGCGGAACAGGAAAAAGGTTTCTTTTGATTCCTGTAATAGTGCATCCAAAAGGTTTCAGTCTTTCAGCAATGACATTGCCGATTCTTCCAAACCCTAAAATGGTAACCCGGCTTTTGTAGAGCGAGTTCAGTTTTTCAGAGATCTTAACCCGCGCCCATTTTTTCTGTTTCTGCATGGTTGCCGATAAAGAAAAGGCTTTCAAAAAATAAAGCATGGCTCCGACAACGCTTTCTGCGATCAGGCTTCCGTGGAACCCGCCGAAGGAAATTTCCACATTTTCAGGAGACTCAAATTGGATCCAGTCATTGCCCGCCGCAGGCGTGGCGATGAGCTTCAACTGAGGTGCCGATTCCAGCCACCGCTCCTTAAAAACCCAAACAATCACCGCCTGAGCCTTAGGCAGGCGGTCTTTGAAGTCTTTAGAGTTCTGGCAGACTTCCACTTTCAATCCGGGAACCTGGCTCTCTAACAAAGCTTTATGTTCCAGCTTAAAGTTCCAGGCCTCAACATGAGGATGGGTTAAATAAACCAGAATATTTTTGATAGACATCGTTCTTCACCGCAAAAAATACAAGGTTTCCGTTTACAGCAAAAGCTAAATGATCCCACGATTTCAAGCCGACAGGGTTTTCTATCAGAGAGGAAATGACCTGGATAACCGATGCTTAGAGTGTGCACATAAGTGAACACTTTTATCCAATATCATAACTGCCCGAAAACCAATAGATTTACTCGCAAATCAATAACTTTTTAAAAAATTTGGGCTTACTTGATTGGCTCCATTTTGGCCCGGTTTTTGCCCTATCTAGTTATAGCAATTAACAAATGTTTTCCAACTTCAGGAGGAGCATCATGACACGAGCGCAATTGGTGAGCAAGTTGTCGTCGCGAATGGATGTGACCAAAAAAAGAAGCCGATCTTTATTTGACCGCGTTCTGGATTCAATCATGGAGACCCTGCACAAAGACGGTCGTGTGGTCGTCCAGGGATTTGAATCGTTCAAAGTCAACGAATACAAAGCCCGGATCGCGAAAAAACCACTGACCGGAGAACTTATTCAACTACCGGTACGTCGCAAACCCGGTTTTCATGCAGGTAAAGAATTGCGCGAACGCGTGAACGCGGAAATGGTTCAGGTGCAGGAAGCCGAAGCGTTGATCCGCCGCCTTCAAACTCCAGAGAATGTGTTCAGCGTTTCAGCGGGGTAGAACATACCCCCGCGCGCGAACCTTTCTAGCCGTTCGCGGGATTTGTGGTATGATTACGTCAGGACACGACTCCTGATTTCAGGATTAATGTTTCTTCATTCAAGGAGCCTCAGCATGTCCAGGGACACCTGTAGCAAATGTGGTGAGAAAAACATCCTCAAGGGCGATATTAGCCTGAGAACCGGCAAGGATAAGGAGCTGATCATGGTGGTTCGGCAGGATCACGGGGTCGAGAAAAGTGTCCCCTTGCAACCCAGCATCTGCGCCCAATGCGGTTTTGTCGATTTATATGTGCGCGATCCGATCCACTTGAAAATCAGCACCGAAGACAAACCGATCAACCCCGATTTTAAGCAACGCCCTCTTCTGGAATCCGATTTTTAAATCCCTTCCTTAAATGTTTACCGGTTTGATTATTTTACCCTTCGCCAGTGTTAACTCTTGTGTGATACCCATTTATACGCCAAAATGTAAATGTAGTCTGGGAATGTGCCGGTTCGAATTTCTTTAATTGAGCAATCAGGTTTTATTTCGCTCTCCTTATGGCCAGACCTTCTAAAGATGAAATTCACTACCTGCTTCTAAAGCTCCATTCCCTGACTGGACTTGTTCCAATCGGTGCTTTTCTGGTTGTTCATTTATGCGTCAACTCCCTTCGTACTGTGGGACCGTGGCCCTACCAACTCAGCATTGACGCGATCAACAATCTGCCTTTCCTCCTGATCATCGAAATAACTTTTATATACATCCCTCTCCTGTTTCATTCAGTGATGGGATTTTATGTAATGCACCATGCCAAGACCAATGTGCATCGATACCGATATCCCCGAAATGGCCTGTACACATTGCAACGCCTTTCTGGTGCTGTTGTTTTTGTTTTTCTGATTTACCACCTGGGAACCACGGTGGCCCCCAAGTTATGGGAGGGCAAACACCATTTTGAAGCGGCTCCCTTTTTGATCGACATTCTGAACGGTGAATTTCAAACCTGGCAGGGAATTCTGGTCTACACCATCGGCATTGTTTCGGCCACCTTTCACTTCAGCAACGGTCTCTGGGGGTTCTGTGTTTCATGGGGAATTTTGATTGGCGAAAACGCACAGAGAAACGGGGCAATCGTTTTCGCGACGATCGGCTTGGCGCTCACAGTTCTGGGTATGGCCACAGTGTTAGAATTTAATATGAACCCGGTTCCTGTTGAAGCTACGGTGGCGAGATAAGCGCATGATGAATAGAAAGAAAAAAATTATTATTATCGGGGGCGGACTGGCCGGATTGGCTCTGGCTATGAAGTTTTGCGAACGCAAGGGGGAAGTGACCGTTGTGTCTTACCAGTCGCTAAAACGATCACATTCGGTTTGCGCACAAGGTGGCATCAATGCTGCCATCGACGCAAAGAACGAGGGCGATACTCCTGAAAAACATTTTTACGACACCATCAAGGGGGGCGACTTTCTAGCCCACCAACCCCTGGTGCGTGACATGTGCTATCAGGCTCCAGCCATCATCCACCTGATGGACCGAATGGGTGTGGCGTTTAACCGGACCGGTGAAGGGCATCTCGATTTTCGCAGGTTCGGCGGCACGCTTTATAACCGCACCGCTTTTGCCGGGGCCACCACCGGGCAACAACTTGTTTACGCACTCGATGAACAAGTCCGGCGCCATGTCCATGACGGCGCTGCCAAGACATTGGAATGGCATGAATATTTAGGAGCCGTTCTTGATTCCGAAGGAATTTGCCGAGGTGCGGTGATTCACGACCTGAGAACCGATGAGATCTATACCTTGCAGGCGGATGCTGTGGTATTGGCCACCGGTGGGCCCGGGCAGGTTTATGCGCGGTCCACCAATTCGGTAGTCAACACCGGGGCCGCCGCCACAACCGCTTACCTGCAGGGGGCCAAGTATGCCAATGGCGAGTTCATCCAGATCCACCCCACCGCCATTCCCGGACAGGACAAGCTCCGGCTGATGAGCGAGTCAGCCAGAGGTGAAGGTGGGCGCATCTGGGTACCGCGCGATGCCAACGACAAGCGGGACCCGAAAAAAATCCCCGAAAGCGAACGCTATTATTTTCTCGAAGAAAGATATCCCCTTTTCAAAAATCTCGTTCCCCGAGATGTCGCCAGCCGGGAAATTTATGACATCGTCTACAACCAGAACCTTGGAATAAGTGGCGACCCAATGGTCTATCTCGACCTGACCCATAAATCGAGAGAATTCCTGGATAACCGTCTCGGCGGAATTTTGGACATCTATACCAAGTTCACCGGCGTGGATCCCCGCGAAACTCCCATGAAAATCTTTCCCGCAGTGCATTACTCCATGGGAGGATTGTGGACCGACTACGGCCCGGACAACGATGGGTTAATCGATCACGGGTCTCCTAAAAACCAGATGACATCCATTCAAGGGCTGTTTGCTGCGGGAGAAGCAGACTACCAATATCACGGCGCTAACCGGCTGGGTGCCAACTCGCTATTGAGCTGTATTTATACGGGACTGATGATGGCCCGGGGCATCATGAACTACACGGACTCTCTGGAAAAATCGGTGGACGATATCCCCTCCAAGGTCTTCGATGACACCCGCTCACACTGGCAAAACCGGTTTAACGATATCAAAAAAATGGATGGCGCGGAAAACCCTCATAAATTGCATCACGAGTTGGGGGATATCATGCTGGCAAATGTTCTCATCGTCCGGGATAATAAATCCTTGGAAAAAGCCGTTCACGCGATCAATGATATTGAAACACGGTTCCTGGATGTGAAGTGTTTGGATACGCATGACTGGGCCAACCCGTCGCCCAGTTTCATCAACCAGTTATATTGCATGATCCATCTTTCAAAAATCATCACCAAAGGCGCTTTAATGAGAGACGAGTTTCGTGGGAGCCATTACAAACCGGATTTCGACATGAACCAGCCCAAAGACTTTGATCCTCATGAATACATCGATTATCTGGAACAAAAACAATATGGGGAAGTGAGCATCGAGAAATTTCCTGCCGACCATCTCGACTATATGAAGCGGTTCGCGGCGAACAACGAAAAATGGCTTAAAACAACAGTGGCCCAATATAAAGACAATCAGCCGGAGATCACCTACGAAGAGGTCAACACCTCGCTGGTGACACCGCGGCCGAGAAAATATGATTGACAAATCACTATGACTGAAGAAAACATAACCCTAAAGATCAAGCGTCAGGACACACCCAGTTCCTCGGCCTACTGGCAGACCTTTGAGGTCCCCAACAAGCCATTTGCCAATATCATTTCCTGCCTGATGGAAGTCCAGATGTCACCCACAACAGTGGATGGAAAAACGGTGCATCCGGTTACGTGGGATAGCAATTGTCTGGAAGAGGTTTGCGGCTCCTGCACCATGGTGATCAATGGCCGGGTTCGACAAGCCTGCACCGCGTTGGTGGATAAACTGGAGAAGCCAATTACCCTGGAACCCATGTCCAAATTTCCGGTCGTGCGTGACCTTCAGGTCAACCGCCAACGTATGTTCGAAAACCTGAAGAAAGTCAAGGCCTGGATCGAAATTGACGGAAGCCATGACATCGGGGAAGGACCGATCATGCCGGATCAGGATCGCGCCAAGCGTTATGTCATGTCAGAGTGCATGACTTGCGGATGTTGCCTGGAAGCGTGCCCTCAATTCACTTTAGACAATACCTTTTTGGGAGCCTCCACCTTCAATCAAGTCCGCCTTTTTAACCTGCACCCCACAGGAGAAATGAGAAAAGAGGACAGGCTGAATGCCGTCATGGGGGAAGGAGGCATCGCCGATTGTGGCAACGCGCAGGTCTGCGTTGAGGTATGCCCTAAAAATATCCCGCTTACGGAGTCGATTGCCGATATTGGCCGCCAAACAACCTGGCAAGCGATAAAAAACCTCTTCACAAAATAGAGGTTTTTTTATTTAAAAGCCTGGTGCAGTTTGCTATGATTTAGGCTGTCGGTTTGCGAATAAATTTAAGAATACGTCCATAGAGGAATATATATAATGAAAGTCTCCCTTGCCAGCGCAATGGGCACCTGTTTTGGAGTTCGAGATGCTATCGACCTTGCCATGTCTCCGGAATTTCATTCCGACCTGACCATCGTGGGCCAATTGGTCCATAACCCGCAAGTCAGTGAATCTTTAAAGCAGAATGGGGTCTCCATTGTACCGGGAATCGAAGATATAGATAAAATCAAGACCAAGAAGGTCATGATCACCGCGCATGGAGCAGCTGAAAAAACCAAACAAAAACTTCACGAAGCCGGCTTCATTGTCTATGACGCAAGTTGTCCGCTGGTGATGAGGGTCCATCAAACCGTTAAATCACTGGTGACAAAAGGCTATTTCCCGGTTGTGATCGGGCAGAAGGACCATGTGGAAGTTAAAGGAATCGTGGGGGATTTGGATGATTATGTGGTCATCAATAGCGAAGAGGACTTTGACAAGATCAGGGCTTCCGGCAAACGCAAATTTGGAATCGTCTCCCAGACCACCCAGCAAACTGATAAAGTTGAGGGTCTTGTGGAAAAAATCAGGGCTCTCGAATTTGTGGATGATGTGACATTTGTCAATACCATCTGCCAGCCTACCCAGGACCGACAGGTGGCGGTGCATGAACTGGCCGATCAAGTCGATTTGATGATCGTTATAGGTGGTTATAATTCTTCCAATACAAAAAAGCTGGTGCAGGTTTGCGAAGAGAAAGGTGTTGAGGCGCGCCATATCGAATCGTTCCTCCAATTGAATCAGGAATGGTTCATTGGCAAACAACATGTGGGAATTACTGCGGGGACCAGCACCCCGGAAGATATCATCAATCAAGTACATTCCGAGATTTTAAAGATTGCCAAAAAGGTTGAAGGTCTGGAAGAAAAAGTGCTCCATTCCTGATAGAAATCGACAAACCCTGCCGGAGACTTCTAGAGTTACGGTTTTTGAGATCACGTTTTTTCAAGCAACTCTCTTTTTCCTTTTATCCTGTAATCATTTTGAATCTTTTTTGCCCCGGGTTTACCCAGAGGGGGGTTTCTTTTTCCAAAAATGGACGACTGGACCTATTGCGTACAAATACTTCCCAAGGTTAGCAGAACCTTTGCGCTCAACATATCCGTTCTAAGGGGCGAGTTTCACCGAAGCATTCTCACCGCCTATCTTTTTTGCCGGACCGTGGACACGGTGGAAGACGCGGCAAAACTGGACCCGAAAATAAAAACCCGACTCTTGATGGAGTTTTCAAGGTTGATCGAAGACCGGGATTACCGCGAAAAGAATCTCGCGGCATGGGTTGAAGAATGCACGGCAGTCGATGGCACCCCCAATGACCTTGATCTTCTCCACCAGGTTCTCCGGGTGTTCAACGTCTTTGACTCGCTCCCCAAAAACCATCAGGACCAGATTATTCCTTCTGTTTCAAAAATGGCGAAAGGCATGGCCTTTTTCCAAAGCCGTTTTCAGTTCGGCGAAATCACTCCGCTGGAAAACATACAGGACCTTGAAGAATATTGTTATTTTGTCGCAGGGGTCGTGGGGGAAATGCTGTGCAACCTGTTTTTCCAAAAACTGCCGCATTTGTCAGAAACAGCACGAAACACCATGCGCCAAAATGCCGTATCGTTCGGGCTCGGACTGCAAATGACCAACATATCCAAAGATATTATTGCCGACCGTGACAGAGGCTGGTCGTATATTCCCCGAAGTATTATTTCTGAAAAAGGTTTGACCATGGACGAATTTCATTCAGGAACCTCCATGGATAAAAACCTGCAAATCCTGGAAGGTTTGCTTAGCAAAACCAATGGTCATTTGCACGATGCCTTGAAGTTCACCCTGGCCATCCCCAGAACCGAGATTACCCTGCGCCTGTTTTGTATCTGGCCTTTATGGATGGCCGTTAAAACCGTGGCCGTGTTGCACAACAATCCTGAACTGCTGAACTCAAACGCCCAAGTGAAAATTTCGCGGAGCACGGTAAAGCGTATTTTATTCGGCACCCCTTTCATCGCGTGGTCCAATAATCTTCTGAAATATTCCTTTGCAAACATCATCAACGATAGCGCGTTTCAAAATCCTCCCGCCTTTGATCTGGAAGGACTGAAGTCGCGCTTGGAAAAGATTGCACTGGATACTGTTAACTCTATCACTTAAAATTATAAATATCATGTCTGATCAAAACCGATTTAAATACAATCAGGATAGCACCATAACCGACACCCAAACCACTCTTATATGGATTCGAGAAGACGGATGGCAACAGGAAGGTAGATGGTTCACCTGGGATGAAGCTATGGATTGGGCCGTGGATATGGCTTGCAAAAACTTTGGCGGCCTTCAAGACTGGAGACTGCCTATCGAGGAAGAAATCCAGACCTTGTATAATTCCGAAGTAATAAACCAGGATAAGTATGGAAAGGATATTCATCTGGAAACCGTTTTTCCACCCGGAGGCCAGGCGACCGTCTGGCTGAGAAGCGAATCGGGACACGAGGGAACTATATTCGATTTTAAAAATGGGGAATTCCGCTCCTTATATAAAAGCAAAACCGGTAGAATGTCTGTCCGGCTGGTGCAGGGCAAAATGCCTAGATCCTAACATTACAGGATGCGGATGAAACTTTTACCTGCTATTATCATCTAATCCTGAATCAATCTAATGAGGGTTCTTTTGAACAAAAACAGCCTTATTTCCATCGCCGGTGGATTGTGGTGCGTCATTGGTCTGTTCCTTATTTTCCGCGGCTTTGGCTTGTACCAACTCGCGGGCCAGGAACAACACGCGACTCAAGTCGCTATCATCCTTTCTGTAATCACAGCCGTGGTGATCGGGTTGGTTAAAGGAAAGTTTATATTATGCAAAACCGCCCGGAAAAATAAATCCCGGATTTATGGACTGGAGGACCCGGTCCACATCCATCAAATTTTCGCCAAACCGTTTTATATTTTGATCCCGATGATGATGGGCCTTGGAGTTCTCTTGCGCTCCTATAATGAGTACCTGGGAGGATATGTGGTCGTCGCCACGATTTATTGCGGAATAGGAATAGCCTTGATCGTTTCCAGCCGCACCTATTGGGCAAAGGAGCCAGCTGCTCCCGTACCGGATAACTCCTGACAAAAGGAATGTCTTAAATGGAAAATTTTTTTCTTACACTGCACATGATATCCATGTGCCTGGTTATTGGAACCTTGTTTTTGCAATCCCTTTCCGTTGTCTTCCGCTTGCGCTTGAAATCCGCAGAAGAAGCAGAAGGTCTCAGAAAAACCCAGAACCGGATCCACAAATTCATCTACTATCCCATTTTGGCTGTGACTCTCATTTCCGGAACGGTGCTTGCCGTAAAGACCGGGGTTTTTGCCGAATCTCAATGGATTTACTGGAAATTGGGGCTGCTGGTAGTTCTGATCGCGCTCGGTGTGCAAAACGGCAAACAGATAAAAGAAGATTCTTTACCCAAAAAATACGCGATGATGGTACATATCGCTATTTTTATTGTCGGCGCTTGCATGATCTACCTCGCCACCATCAAACCCGTTTAATACTGCCATGGACATCCTGCTCACACTGGTTGCCAGCGTCCTTCTTATCATAGGCTTCTTTGTCATTTGCCAGGCCAGCGACGATGAAGATGATGAGGAGGAGCCGAATAATGAAGCGGATCACTCCGAGCCTTGAAAAAACCAAGCCGTTTCACCGATTGGAAAAAAAAGCGGCCTCCTGCCGTTTATGTCCTTGCCTCGCAGATCAACCCGCTGTCTTGAGTTCCGCCAACGGTTCGTTGAACGCCAAAATCGTTTTTGTCGCGGAAGCACCCGGCAGGTTTGGCGCCGGGCGCACAGGCGTTCCGTTTCAGGGCGACCGGTCCGGAGATAATTTTGAAATCCTGCTGAAACATATTGGGCTGACCCGGTCCGAGGTCTTTATCACCAACGCTGTTTTGTGCAATCCACTTGCAGATGGTAATAACCGCAGGCCTAATGCGAAAGAGATTAAAAACTGCTCAGCGTTTTTAAAAGAAACTCTTAGCATCATCCGTCCCAGAGTGGTGGTCACTCTTGGCACCGTTGCTCTTAACGCCCTCAACCTGATTCTCGGCACACGGTTCCAATTGAACCAGAAGGTTGCCCAACCGCTTGACACTGCAAATTTCATGTTACTCCCGATCTACCACCCCAGTCCACGTGTCACCAACTGGAGACGCCCCCTGGCGCAACAGAAAAAAGATTTCAAAAAAATACCGGCGAGCCGCCGGAGGCAATGAGCACGTTATAATCTTCCGTAGCTGTGATGTCCTCTTCCTTAAACTTCATGCCCGGCAAGGGTACTTCGTGCCCCAGAGGGGTAATAGCCGATTGCCCAACAAAGATTTCTCTCCGCTCAGGGAAAATCAGATAGGTGAAAAATCGTTTTTTTTGTTTTGTGGCTCGTGAGCATAGCGAGCGTCTGCCACCCCTTGCCCCTGCGGCGAACAGCTTGACAAGCCTGAAAACAGATTTTATGTATATAATGACCAAAGAAACTTTTATAAAAAGAAAGGTTTGCCATGAATTATAACAATCCTTTTTCAGACCAAAATTTTTCCCGGGGTCATAAAACGCTGACATGGGGAACGTTTTTTTTCGGCGGGACTCTGTTTCTCCTTGCCGTTCTTATTTTTTCCTATCCCGCGCTGATCGCCTACTTCATTGCCGGGTTGATCCTTCTTGCCGGAATCTCCACACTGACTGTGGCCTGGAAACTCTGGCAGTTTCGAAAAAATGTTTCCCATTTAAAGCAATGGGAAAAACCCGTTACTGAAAACGACAGGTATTGTACCCGCATCACCTATTTCAGGTGGCATGCGTGATTTATGACCGAGCAAAAGGAATCGACAAAGACTGGAGCCGGATCACCCTCGGTTGTTGGCAGATTGCTCCCAGCGGAGGATGGGGAGACATCTGCCCTCCTGAAGACGCTGAAAGAGTCGTGCGTTCCGCCCTCGATCATGGCATCACCGCTTTCGATACCGCGGAAGGTTATGGCGATGGAGAATCGGAACGTAGGCTGGGCAAAGCCCTGGGTCCTAAAAAAGATTCCGTCATCATCATCTCTAAAATCTGGCCCGATGCCAAACTGACTCTTAAAGCCTATCAAAAATGCCTTGAAGATTCTCTTAAGGCTCTGGGTCGGGATTATGTCGACCTTTACCTGATCCATTGGCCGGGAAATTATTTCAACACCCGCGACAAAAGCGCCCGACTCGCCGAGTTCATGGACACACTCAAAAAAAGCGGAAAGGCCACGACGGTAGGACTCTCAAATTTCCAGTCGAAGGATTTAGCCCTTCTGGGAAACAATCTCAAAACATTTTCCATGAACGAGGTTCCCTATAGCCTGTTAGACCGGGCCTATGAAGGAAAAACTTTGAACCCGTGCAAAAAGGCAGGCATCCCCTACATGGCCTTCTCGCCCACTGCGCAAGGACTACTGGCAAGACCGATGAGCCGGGAAGACCTCGAAATGCCCACCCGAAAACACCATTTTATCTATCAAAATTCAGTTTACCCGCACGCCAAAAAAGTATGGGAAACCGTGCGTGATATCGCCAAAGAGCTGGGCCGAAAACCGATTGAGGTGGCTCTGGCCTGGGTGCTCACCCGGGACAATATTTTCACCGCCATCGTGGGCACCCGAAAATCCGAACAGGTTGCAGAGTTTGCGAAATCCGCCAAGCTGAAACTGAGTCCTAATCAGTTGCAACGCCTGACGGCAGCCAGCGACAAATTTCCCATGGTCAAAAAGAGGCATTGAATGAACGAGCATTGGGAAGAACCAAAGGAAGAAGACGGTCTGACTCTGGGTCCCGAAGAAGCCCTGCAAAGGGAGATCGAAAAGTGCAAAACCCTCAAGGTGGATCGCCTGCGCCTTCGGGACGAAATTGAAAAACTGAAAACCGAGAAGACCGACCTCACCCAGAAAAACCAACTGCTCAAAGAAAGAATCACAAAACCTGGAAACCCACCTGCCAACCATGAGAAAGCGAATGCCATTTCCCGAAACACTTTGGTTTTTGCACTGGTTTCTGGTTTGCTGGCCCTGCTTTGGTTTATGGCCCGAAACTGAAACACACGCCTAAAGGAATGTAAAATGAAGGCAATTTCTGTTAAACTTCACCCTAAGATGAAGAAATATTGAATCTTTATCATAATTGTCGCCATCCTACTAAATAGAAGTTTCCTCAGTTAAGAGGCTGAGATTTCGCCTGATTCCTTAATTAAAGTAACACCCAAAAGTTTTTCAAAAAACCGTCCCAAAATATCAACCAATGTATTGAGAGGAAAACCAAATGTGGGTAATTGAATTTTTTCATGTAATTATCGGAATTTTGTGGATCGGATTATTGTACTTCTTCAATCTGGTTCAGGTGCAGTCCATGCCACAAATGGTCGAAGCAGGCGCCGCCAAACCCTACACCCAGATCATTCTGCCCCGCGCTCTGTTTTTGTTCCGGCACGCCGCGTTATGGACGGTCATCACCGGCATCGCTTATTACATGGCCGGTCGGGGAACAGTTCAAGGGATTCCCAGCGGTGAGATCATGATCGGCATGTTGCTGGGCATCATCATGGCAGGCAATGTCTGGTTCATCATCTGGCCGAACCAAAAAAAGATCATCGCCGGCGAGTTGGAAGGCGATGCCATGACCAAAGCTAAAAGAAGGGCTTTTCTTGCCAGCAGAACCAACGCCTGGCTTTCAATACCTATGTTAATCGGAATGATCGCCGCCAACCACGGCGGTATCATGTTCTAGCGCCAGCGTGACGCTGGACTCAGTGAACAATCACTTTTTCTGGCTAGCAAAGGGTTGTCTCGGCTCCACAAGCTGCTACGTGAAGTGGTGGAGAGCCGCCGCTAGAAAGTTGTAATGCCTTTATCTTGCCCTTCCAAAGATGAAGGCAGTTTTAATTGTTTTATCTAGTCTTTACTCACAGTACAAGAAGGGGTTCGTCCACTGTCAAGGGGGCGAACCCTTTTTTTGTGGCCGGGCACGGCCTGAACTTCCCCCTGAGAAGGAGACCTCTGCGTAACCATAGATTTCGCGTTATTTTGTTTCTCAAAATCATCCTCCCCTCTCATGAGGAGAGGCAAGGCGTAGCCGCGGAGGGGTGTGGATTTTTTTGACGGAATTTATAATCCAACCCTCCCCTAACCCCTCTCTATGAAGGGAGGGGAAGTTCACAATGACGATTTTATAAATCCATTCTTTTCCCTGCCCACCCCACTCCATGACTACTCGCCACATCCAACATTTTTGTTCAAAATGCCGTCGTTTGACAATTTTGGATTGCTGAATTAGGCTCGAACTCTGACTTGAAAGAAGGCATTATGAAACAAAACCCACTTTTTCTAATATATATTTCAATTTTATTTTTATCGTCTTGTGCTAGCGCTCCGACTAAAGAAGAACTTCAGAATGCGGATTACGGAAACCCACCGTCTAACCATCAGGAAACTATAACAAACTATATGGGAAGCCAACTAAAAGACCCGTACTCTGCACAATATAATTTTCTGTCTGGGCCGAAACAACAATGGTCATCTTTTTTAAGTAGCATAGAATTTGGTTATGGTGTGTGCGTAACAATCAACGCAAAAAAACTCATACGGAGGTTATACAGGCCAAAAACTTCATTACTTCTTAATTCACAATAATATTATAGTACAGCACTTATACCAATCTGGAAGAGACTATGACATTATGGGAGTAGCCGCTGAAAAGAGGTGCTCATAAATTATCCAAGCACTGCTGAAAAAATATAACTTAAAGCAGATTAATTGAAATCCACGGCAACAGGTATTAATGGGTTATTCTGTAGTCAAAGCTTCCATGGGGTCGAGCTTGGAAGCTTTGATGGCGGGGAACACGCCGAATAAAACCCCGATGCCTGCACAGGCCCAACTCGCTATCCAGATGGAATGGGGGTCAAGAATCAGGGTCCAGTCACCCCAATGGGTAAGACCCAGCGTCAATCCGACTCCCAGAACGATGCCCAGTCCGCCGCCAAGAAATCCGATGATCAAAGATTCATAAAGAAACTGGTGGATGATATCTCTGCGGGTCGCGCCCACCGCTCTTCGGATTCCTATCTCGCGGGTACGCTCTTTCACGGAGATCAACATCACCGCCAGAATTCCGATGCCGCCCACCAGCAACGATATGCCCGCTACTCCCACAATCAGTTTGGTGAACAGTTCGGTGGTTTCTTTTTTCAAGTCTTCCAGATCCAATTGACTGATGAGAGTGAAGTCGTCGTTGCGGTCATCTGTGAGTTTGTGGTTTTCTCTAAGAAGTTCGCGGATTTTCCCCGAAGCTTTAGCAATGTTTTGCCTTGATGAAGCTTTAACAAAAATCCGGCTGATAAATTTCTGATTGACAATACGGCGCATATAAGTCGAAAGCGGAATCAGCACCAGATCGTCCTGATCCAACCCGTTTGTATCCACACCCTTAGGTTCGAACACACCAATGATTTTAAAAGGCATGAAGTGTACCTTGATGACCTGCCCCATTGGGTCTTCTTCACCAAAAAGATTTTTAACAGTGGTCATCCCAATAATGGCTACACGGTTGGCTGTTTTTGCATCTCTTTCAGAAAAAAATTCACCGCTCTGCAAGCGATAGTCACGGATAATGGAAAAATCGGCGGTGGAACCGGCGATAGTGGTTTCTGTCGAGTTATGGCCAAACTTGGCCACCATTCTTTTTTCTTCAAAAGGCGCCACGCTCTCCACCTCCCCGATTTCATCCATGATCCGGTTGGCATCGCGAACGGTCAAGGTGGTCACATTCCCGGTAAGGCGTAAGCGCCCTCCGCGCCGTTTCATTTCCCCGGCGTTGACAGTGATCAGGTTTTCTCCCATCCCCGCAATGACATCCATCACCTCCTGTTGCGAACCTTTGCCAATGGCCACCATGATGATCACCGAGGCGATACCGATCAGTATGCCGAGGGAGGCAAGAAAGGTACGGGTCTTGTGGGCCAGGAGAGCTTTAAGCGCTATCCCGAGAGAAGAAAAAAAATTCATCAGTCAACTCATTAAGATCGAATGGATTCTTCAGGACTCAAAAAAGCCGCCTTGCGGGCAGGATGAATCCCGAATATCAAACCAATCAGGGAACAAAATACGAACGACAGGATAAAAGGTTCCGCCGTGATATGAGTGGGGAGCACATCAAACCGTTTTAACCCAAATGAAATAACTAATCCCAGCCCAACACCCATGAGCCCACCCAACAGGGAAACCAAAATCGACTCGAATAAAAACTGGAAGGTGATGTCGGACCGACGCGCACCGAAACATCGGCGAATGCCTATTTCTCGAACCCGTTCCCGGATGGAAACCAAAAGGATATTCATGATAACGATTCCGCCGACCAGAAGAGAAACGGTTGAGATCAGAATCAGCATGCGGTTTAAGGCCTGCTCCGATTCGGTCACCCATTGCATGATGCCTTCGGGAGTGATGAAACGGAAATCGGCGGCGGCGAGAACCGAAAGATTGTGGTTGCGGCGCAAAATCTGGCGTACCGCTTCCATGGTCTCCGGCACCTGCGAAGAATCCATAGAAACAACCTTTATACTGTGAAGGTAGGTTTCGTGCGTCAAGCGCGACATCGAGGTGGTCAGTGGAATCAGGGCCCGGTCGTCAGGGTCGTACCCGCTTTCGGTCAGCCCCTTTTCTTCGAGCAGACCGATCACTTGATAATAATTATTTTGCAGGCGCACCATTTTTCCAATGGAGTCTTTACCTTTAAAAAGTTTTCTGGCAGGAGTCGCACCCAGCACCACCACCCGCTTTCTACGGTCCAGATCGCTGTCAGATAAAAAATCACCATCTGTCATTTTCCATCCCCGCGCCAACTGCCAATCCGGCGTCACCCCATAAACCCGGGTGCTAGTGAACTCTTTTTTATTGATGATCTGCATGCGTTTTCTCTGCCGGGGCACCACCAGTCTAACGGTGGGAAGCGCCAGCAGGTCTTCGGCATCCTCAAGGGTCATGCTGGTGGTGTTCTTAGAGCGGGCAAAAAACATTCTTCCCGCACCAGCGATCACCGAGAAAGATTCCGGACCAAACCCCATATTGGAAATGCGGTTGAGAACCTTGATCTTGATGCCATCGCCAATAGCCACAATCACCGTCAAAGACGCGATGCCGATCATCACACCCAAAGTCATGAGAAACGTGTTGCCCCGGTTCAGTCTTAACCCTCTAAGAGCCTGGCCGAGATTTTTAAAAATTCGCATACAAGATCTCCGGCTTAAACGGACCGGGTTTGTTCTTCATGACTCACCTCACTGTCTGAGGCGATCTGCCCGTCCAGGATGGAGATGATTCGACCGGCATGTCGCGCCACTTCCTGATCATGGGTGATGAGCACAATGGTCTTTCCTTCTTTGACGAGGTTGTCAAAGGTCTTCATGGTCTTGATGCCGTTTTTTGAATCCAGATTTCCTGTGGGTTCATCCGCAAGAATGATTCGAGGATTATTAATGAGAGAACGTGCGATGGTGACCCTCTGCTGTTCACCGCCTGATAACTGTCCCGGTGTGTGATGCAGGCGGTGCTCCAGTCCTACCTTGGCGAGCAGTTCCCGGGCTCGTTCCTTGACGTTACCCTGAGATCCTCTTGCGTAAACCAAAGGCAGGATAACGTTTTCCAGCGCCGTGACTCCCGGCAAAAGGTGAAAGGCTTGAAATACAAAACCTATTTTCTCGTTGCGGACGCGGGAAAGTTTGCGGTCGTTCAACTTGCCAACCGGCTCACCATCCAGAAGGTACTCACCAGTGGTGGGCTGGGCCAGGCATCCCATGATTGCCATGAGTGTACTTTTCCCTGCACCGGAAGGCCCGACAATGCCGACGTAATCTCCTTCTGCGATATGAAGCGTCACATCCTCAAGCACCCGGGTCTCGAAACCAATATTCCGGTAGCTCTTGCAGATGGAGGTCATTTCAATGAGGTTCATCGCCGCCGCCTTCTACCTTCGCGTTTTTTCCCCAAGGGTTTGTTAGGAATTCCCACCTGGTCTCCCTCATTGAGACCCGAGACCACTTCGATATTGCGGCCATCGCGCCAACCTAACTCAATGGGCTTGTCTGCCAGTTCACTGCTTGCTTGCATGACGACAAAAGTTTTTTTACCTTCCCGTTTGATCGCTTCTTTCGGGAGAGTCAGAACATTTTTCCGAGTTCCAGTGGTGACCACGACATTCGCCGTCATCTCCGGCCTGAGTTTCGCGACATTCTTTTTTTCAATATCAAGGATCACTTCATAGTTCACCACGTTATCCTTGATCACCGCCTTCGGGTGAATTTCCCGAACCTTGCCACTGAAGAACCGCTCGGCGTAAGTATCGACGGTAAACTTCGCCATTTGCCCGACCTCGATTCGTCCTATATCCGTTTCGTCGACAAAAACCGTGACTTCCAGTTTGCGAAGATCGATCAGGGTGACAAATGTCGGAGCGTTGAGGCTGGCCACCACCGTTTCCCCTTCCTGGGTGGAGACAAATGCGACAATGCCATCGATGGGCGCAGTGATCGAGGCATAAGTGAGCTGAATCTCTTCTACATTAAGGTTCGCTCGGGCCTTGTCGACCATAGCTTCGGCCAGTCGGCTGTCATTTTTCAACTGGCTTCGCTTGAGTTTCAACTCCTCGTTCGCCAGATTGATCCTGGCCCTCAACACTTCCAGTCTTTCTTGTGCTTCATCCAAAACGGTGGTGGAGACAAACCCTTTCCGATTCAGCTCATCATTGCGCTCCAACATTTTCTGCGCCAGCTTGGTCTGCACCTGCAGTTCATTGCGTTCCGCTATAGCCTTGTTAATTTCCAGCGGACCTTCTGCGCGGATTTTTGCCAGCCGGGCATTTTCCGCGTCCAGATCGGCTTGGAAACGTGCCACCCGGGAGAGCAGGTCTTCATGCTCAATAACGGCGATGATATCTCCTGCGCGAATGAAATCGCCAATTTTAACCAGCAGGCTTTTGACCTGTCCGGATATGCGGGCGCCGATTTTAACTTCCGCACCCGTTTTGAGTGTCACGGTTCCCGTAGCCAAAACTTTTTGATGAATGTCCTGCCGAGTCACCGGTTGGAATTTGAAATCCTTTACCGTGGGCTTTTGCGGGGGCTTCCCGAAAAATATTTCCCGGCCGGTTTTGATGACTGGGTCCATCTTCCCTTCTTGCCAGGCCCAGGTCAAACCGGCCGCAAGAACCATCAACAACAAGAGACTCCGGAGTTTTCCCGAAATTTTCATAATAGAACCATTAAATTACTCTTCATTAATTTTATCATCCACTGGGCGTGGGAGGGTGTAATATCCCTATCATTAACTTTATGCCCTGCAGGAATAAATTTGCAGGAACTTCTCATGCCGAGATAGCTCTTTTATAGCTAAATAACGCCATGGCTCATTGTCTCCACGCCGAATGGGGGTAAATATGCTAAGATAAAGGAATTATCCGTCTATTCTGGGATCGGCAGATGACCAGATAACTTGAGTATTATCATGGCCCCCGCGTCGTCTAATAAGAACATACCTCAGACACGGCCCAAGTCTTTCTTAAAACGCTGGATTTGGGTTCCTGTTGCCCTGATTCTTACCCTCGTCATTATCCTTTCACAAGTTGACCTGGAGTCGGTGAAAGAAAACCTGATTCAAAAAGTTTCTGATGAAACGGGCCTGAAAGTAGAGATAGATTCTATAGGATTCGGCTTCTCCAGCGGCCTGGGACTGCAATGTAAGGGCGTGAAAGTGAGCACCCCCGAAGGTGATCACTATTCGGTGGATCGACTGGACTTGCTGGCGGCGTGGAGCCCTCTTCTTAAAGGCGAGTTCAAAATAAAATCCGCTGTTCTGGAACACCCCGTAATAAAACTGGAAATTCCTGAACTTGCCCCGGAACAACCGCCAACAAAAGAGGAAAAAAATCTGCCGGACAAATCTCAACCGTCAGATGGACTCATCGATTCTGAAACCCTTCAATCCACCACCGACAAGATAAAAAACACTCCGATAGCCATCGACGAGTTCATCATTTACGATGGCAAGATCACACTAACCCGATCTGGCTCCACAAGACAACTCCTCTTAAACGTGGATGGAACCTTTGTCCTTAACCGGGACAAAGGTATGGATATTTCAGCAAAGTCCGTAAAAATCCAGACAGGGTCTATCCTGCTTGAAGGAGACGGGAAAGTCTCAAACCTGACTCTGAACAATGCCGGGATTGAAATGAACCTGCAATCCGATGATTTTTCATTGGAGAAATTAAAACCTGTAATGCAGTTCTTTGGTGTTTCAGCAAAAGAAACACTGGCCCCTCTCGAAAAGATCGATGTTGATCACCTTTTATTGAAAGCCGCATTCCCCCTCAACTCTCTGACACAGGTGGACGAATTAAAAAAACAAATGGTCGGCAAAATTGAATTGAAAATCCGCAACGCCATTTTAAAAATGAAGGATCGTTTCACCATCGAATCGCTGGAGGGGAAAGGATCATGGAGCAATGGAGTGCTCGACCACAATTTTTTTGGCAGAGTGCTGGAAAGTGATTTCAGCATCAGCGGCAAACTGCCCTTTGCTGATCTAGAGAAAGATTCCACCTCCAACATCAAATGGAAAAACCTGGATCTGAAAAAACTTCCTCTGGAAAAAGGAATGGCGTGGAAACCCGCCCAGGGCATTACTTCTGGCAGAGTTTCTCTCACCGGCCCCCTGCCCAAAGAAATTAAAACAGATAAATTGAATGGCACTTTCGATATTCAAGCACAGAATCTGGTTCTAAAACCAGCCAGCGTAAAACAGGGAAACCCCATTGAGTTAAGCCAACTGAAGGCCCGCGGCAGTTTGAAAGAGGGCTTACTGAATCATGACATCCAGGCAACCCTTTGGGGCGGTGAGTTTGGCATTAAAGGAAATGTGCGTCTGCCCCTTGCCAAACCGGTTCTCGATTCAAAGATAAGCTGGAAAAATCTGGATGTGGCCCAACTGCCTTTGCCAAAGGTTATGGGCTGGTATCCCGCACAAGGGAAGGTTTCAGGAACCCTCAAACTGAAAGGCCCTGTCCCTGAAAAAGGGGAGAGTTTCCCCGGCCAGATCAAAGCATCACTAAAGTTTGATGCGCAAAACTTAAAACTCCAGGGCAAAGACGCCCCTGCCATTTCGCTGGCCCGTTTGGAAGGAGATGGAAGAATTGCAAACAACAAGGTCAGCTACAAACTAAAAGCCGACGTATTCAACGGAACCATTAAATCGGACGGTAAAGTCTCCTTTGGGTCCACCAAACCGGTTCTCAATAATAAAATTGAACTCACCAATCTCGATTTGACCCAGCTTCCCCTGACAACCATCCCGGAAGAAGGAACCGTTTCAGGAACAATAAAGCTGAAAGGTCCCTTGCCGGAGCCGGAAAATATACTGACCGGAAAACTGAATATCGACACCAGCTTTAAAGTGGCGGATCTGAATATTTCTGCTGGCACACTTCCTTTAAATATTCAGCGCTTTGAAGGAAAAGTGAACTTAAAACAAGGCAAGCTCACGCATAACTTGAACGGAACCTTGTTTGGCGGAACTGTAAAGACAAAAGGCCGTTTGACTTTTAAAAAAAATAAAGCGCAAACCCTGATCACCTCAGACTCGAACCTGTCGCTGGACAAAATCAGCCTCGACTGGGTCCCCCTGATCCAGAAAAGCGAATGGGCCCCTTCTTCCGGCACGCTGACGGGAGATCTAAATATAAAAGGACCGCTCCCTTCCGGCGGCGGCGCCCCTCTGAAGTTGAAACTTGCAGGAACCCTTTTGGGCGAAAAACTGATATTGGGAAAACCCGAGAGAGTCATTGACACCATAAAACTGAATTTCATGGAAAGCTCCTCCGCCCTGTTCAAGACAGAGATCACTGCGGAAAAAATCCAACTGGATGCCAGGAGCTTTAAAAAAGCCCTGGCATTGATAAATTTCAGCCCGGAGAAAATCGATCTCACCCGAGCTGAGATATGGCCCATGAACGGACGGATACAACTTGCCGGCAATTTTCAGCCCGAGTCCGGGAACTATCGCATGAAATTTAGAGGAAAAAAGTTAAGGGTGGAGGACCTTTCCCCTCCCCACATTAAGGGTCCTCTGGAATTCTCGGGGGCCATAGCAGGAGCACTTCCTAAAAACGTCGATACGCCGGAGCTTCCCGATTACGCCCGGGAACTTTCTGGCAATATGAAAATCAATCTTGTTGAAGGAACGATTCCAGAGCTTGGTGTGCTGGAAAACCTGCTCAATCTACTCAACCTCAATATATCCGGCTCTCAAAAAGCAGGGTTGGTCTATGACTATCTGCGGGGGGATTTTAAAATTAAGAAAGGGGTTGTTGACACCAGAAATTTGGAAATGAAAGGTCCGCAAATCACGATGACCGTTAAAGGCCAAGCTGATCTGGTGAAAGACTCCGTCAATGCAGAAGTTAAGGCCGTGCCACTGCAAGTGGCAGAAAAAATCATCAAAGCCATTCCGCTGTTGGGCCAGATTTTAGGAGGGGGAGAAAAAGGCGGCGTTCTCGAAATTTACATCAAGGTGGGCGGCAAGCTTAGCGAACCAAGCTTCACCCCTTTACCACATAAATCCTTGACTGAAAAGCCAGCCAGTATTCTGGAAGGAATCCTCAACCTGCCAAAAAACCTGAATAAAGGGAGATAAAGTAACGCTGTAGACCTAGACCTTCATAACATACAAGCAAGAATGGACTTACTTCCCCGAAGGCAGCAATCGGCCATTAGCGGACATTTACCATTTTCAAAAAGCAGACCAAGGGGAGTGGTAGCCTCAAGGTGATTCCAACCCCTGTTTCCGGCGTGAAAAGCCGATGAACCATAACATTCAACTTTTCTGGCTATTGCCGACCCTTATTTTAACCTCTTAGAAACAAATGAGCTAGAGATGTTCTTTATGTGAAGTGAGTATGCCTATTCTGCTTTTGAGTGTTTGGCAAAACTTTGGCAAGTGATGAAGATTAAATTTAATTAACCCGAATTACATTGCTATATGGACCAATCAGAGTATCCTGATAGCAACCTCTCCTCTATTACCTATCGAGCTAAGGGAAAAAACACAACTTGGGATTTTTAAATTTTGCCACTCCCCCTTTTGGAGTGGCTTTTTTTTTGCCTTCAATACTTGAGGTGAAAAGCTATAAAAAGGGGTAACTATATGCATGAAGTTAAAGTATACGACAGTTCTGGAAAATTAAAAAAGGTGATTTCAACACAAACCTTAAACATACGCTCAAAACAGCAGTTGGAAACCCCATCAATGTTCCTTAGAAACAAAAGGGGCAGAAAACCATGGTCAAAATCTACTAAAAGCCAAACAGAAGCCGAAACATCATAAATTTATTATCTCGAGGGACCTATTTCTCAAGTCACCGTTTATCAGAATCAGGTCGAAAAAGCGTTAAAAGGTTTAAAACGCCAGCTCAATAAAGAGGGGTTCTTTAGAGAACTCAAGCGCCGACGATTTTACGAAAAGCCCTCCGCCCGGAAGAAACGCAAGATCAAGGAAGCCATGAAAAAGCGAAAAGCGGCCAAGCGACGCTCAAGATCTTTATGGAGCCAATGATTGAATTGCCCAAGGAGAAACCAATGATCATAGATCGCTATACAAAAGTATTAATGACCGTCTTTACCCTAGTCTTATTGCTGAACGGGTTAAACCCATGGATTAATCCTTCTCAAGCTGTGGCAATAGAAAACACCATAACGGATGGAACGAAAAATGGTAATAATTGTTCCTCTCAAGACAAAAAAAATTCCCTTAAAATGCTGGAAGGGATGAACAACCTGGAAAGATTGCTGGGCTATATCGAATCTTCGGTCAATAACATTCAACTGACCGTCAAAGGAATCGACAGAAAAGTGAGCGAATATCCTTCGCGTAATACAACAGAGAAAAGGTAACACCAAACCAACCCAGGAAGAGGAATGATGAAAGACCTTGCATTTTTTACACTGGTAGCTTCGATGATTGCTAATTTTATTGTGTTAGGGATTTCTCTAAATCGGCCAAATTCCTTTTTTTCAGTAAGCCTTTCTGCCATTTCGATTTCTCTGCAAGGATACGCTTTGCGGCTGATCGCCATCAATTCAATCAGCTGATGAATGGGGTTCCCCAGTGCCCAAAGTGACGTATTCAATGATTGAAATATTGCTTATCATATTCATTTCACAATTCTTAACCTTTAATTAGAGGATATTAAAAAATGACAGAATCAACCATGACAGCAAAGGAAGTATTGCAGGAATTAATTGATAACTTCAATAAATCCACTGAAGAGGCTGAAGGCCGCAGGAAAGCTGCATCAGCAAAAAATGAAAATTACAAAATAGAATATTCTGAGGGCGAAAAACATGCTTATGAGGATGGCGCGAAACAATTAAAAATTGCCTTGGGTAAAATTTAAGATTCTTCACCCCTCCCAATCGATGCCAGAGTAGTGGTAAAAACCAGAGACCGCGATGCCAAAATGATCGCGAAAGGAATTTAGTGCAAATTCAACCAGGAACAAAGAACCAAATCATAAATCAAGAACGGATTGCCCAACAGGAATTTAGGTCAGAAAAAAATTGCAATACGGGTCAGAAAAAAACAGCCCTGATTTATTGCGAAAATCAATTTGGACTGGTGGACGGAAAAACCGCAGCAGCGTTAGTCCGCCACTCTGAAATCTATACCATTGTTGGGGTTATTGATAGCTCATTAACGGGAAAAGATGCAGGAGAGGAGCTGGGAGAGGAGAAGAGTGGGATTCCGATTTTTTCTAATTTAGACGATGCCTTGGAGAAACTTTCCAACATTCCTGATTTCTATATTTACGGAAAAGCTCCCTTAGAGACCTACATCCCAAATAATGAGAGGCTCATGATCTTGGAGGCCATGGAAAAAGGAATGGACATCATTAGCGGTCTACACCAGTTTTTCTCAGAAGACCCAGAGTTTGCTCAAGTAGCTGTCCTGAACGGCATCCAAATTAAGGACATTAGAAAACCCCCTCTTTTAAAAGATTTGCACCTTTTTACAGGTCAAATATCTGAAGTAACTGTTCCCGTAATAGCTGTATTGGGGACCGATTGTGCTTGCGGAAAAATGACCACGGCAGTGGAACTCAATAAAACGCTAAATAATCTCGGAATAAAATCAGTACTCGTCGCAACAGGACAAACCAGCTTGATGCAAGGAGCAAGATATGGAGTATCGACAGATGCCCTTATTTCCCAGTTCGTGGTGGGTGAAGTAGAAAACTCTGTTGTTCAGGCATTTAAAAACGAAAGTCCCGACATCATATTAGTGGAGGGACAAGGTGCCATCAGTCACCCCGCTTTCATGAGTTCTCTCGGTATCCTGAAAGGAAGCATGCCGGATGGAATTATCCTTCAACACCCTCCCGCTAGAAAGTTCCGGTGCGATTTTCCTCGATTGGCAATGCCTTCTGCTGAAAGCGAAATCAAACTGATCGAAGCGATCGCAAAAACCAAGGTGATGGCGATAACTTTAAGCCATGAAGATATGGATGACCATGGGATTCTGAAGGTAATAGAAGATTATGAAAAGAAGCTTCAATTGCCAACAACAGATGTTTTGAACTACGGGTGCCAAAAACTTGTTCAAGCGTTAAGCAAGAATTTTCCAAAGCTGAAATATAAAATCGCGCGAGAAAACTATAAATTCTTCATAAATGGAAAAGTACAAGTGGGCAGGCATCTGAAAGATAAAAATGAAATCGTCCATGCCTAGAGTCGAAATTTCTCTATCCCAAATACGAGAAAACACAAAAAAACTATCTGAGTTATATATGCAAAAGGGCATTTCCTTAATGGGAGTGACTAAAGCGGTACTTGGAGAGCCTTCCATAGCCAAAGCAATGATTCAAGGTGGAGTCAAATTTATTGCGGACTCGCGTATTGAAAATATTCAAAAAATGAAAAGTGCAGGAATATTAACTCAATTTGTTCTTTTGCGCACACCCTTGAGCCAGGCTGAATCTATCGTCAAAAATGCGGACATTAGTTTAAATACTGAGATCGAGACTCTTAAAAACCTTTCCTATCATGCGAAAGATCAGAATAAAATTCATCAGGTAATCATTATGGTTGAGTTAGGCGATCTACGTGAAGGGATACTTCCTTATGATCTACCTCAATTTATCAGGGAAACCCTTTCGATGCCCCATATAAAAATAATTGGCATTGGCTGCAATTTTGCTTGCTACGGGGGAATTAAACCTGATGATAAAAACATGCGAGAACTCTCCGAATTGGTTGATTTATTAGAAAAAGAGTTTCACATTGATCTGGAAATTATTTCAGGGGGAAATTCAGCAAATTTTGAGTGGTTCAAATCTTCTCAGGACGTTGGTAGGGTTAATAATCTACGCTTGGGTGAATCAATTCTTTTAGGTTGCGAAACTGTAGGTCGAAAAGTAATTCCGGGTTTGCATACGGGCGCATTTCAACTTATTGCTGAAGTTATCGAGTCTAAGAGAAAGGCATCTGTTCCACTTGGAGAAATTTGTCAAGATGCTTTTGGCAATGTTCCTGGCTTTCTGGATCGAGGTGATCATCAAAGAGTGATAATTGCTTTAGGCAGGCAGGACGTTCAAGTATCCAACTTGAAATCTAATAATAACCTAAAAATAATAGGTTCTAGTAGTGATCATATTATTCTCGATGGAGAGAATCACAATCTGGAGGTCGGAGATGAAATAAGGTTTAGTTTGGATTATGGCGGTCTTCTCGCAACAATGACTTCTCCTTTTGTCATTAAGCAATTCACAGATAGCAATGCCCACGTGGCGGCCTAACAATAATGAAGGGGACGTATATCCTTCGACAAGCTCAGGATGACAACATTGGCTCCACGCCGAGTGGGGGTTTTCTATTCCCTGTCCGTGGGACGGACTAAACCGATTTGACGGTCAACTTGGGGTGCAACTGCTGACGCAGTTGAGTCTGAATATATTGCAGGGTTCCGCTGGTCGAGGTCGGGCAACTGCCGCAGGCTCCCTGGTAATGAATACTGACTTCATCACCTTCTATGCCTTTTAGTTCCACACCGCCACCGTCCTGGGCAAGGTTGGTGCGGATCGAGCGGTTGAGCACCATTTCAATTCCTTGAAGTTTCTTCCCGTTATCCAGTTTTGCAAAGTTGACGACATCCACCTCGCTCAACTGCACTTTCCCTTCAGCCTGATACACGGTCACCGTTTCATCAATAGTTTTCCAAACCCGGTCTTTGAGTGGAACCCAACTTGTCTTATCGTCCTTCGTCACAGTGACAAAGTTATCCATGACAAAGACGTTCAAGATACCGGGTTTTTCGAACAGGGCGGCAGCCAGTTTATCCCCTTCCGCTTCTTTCTTGCTGGTGAAGGAAATATTACCATCATCAAGAATCACTGCGTTGATAACAAACTGCAAGGCGTTGGGGTTTGGGGTTTCTTTCGTGCGCACCACTTTCAGGGCTTTTTTGAGATTGGGACGCGCCTTCGCCTTTGGCTTATTGGCAGTCGCACTTTTTTTATTTATTTTTTCCTGGATAGCCAGGACTTCGCTAATCTTCACAAAAATAGAACCTTCAAAGTTTAATGGATAGACACCATATTAATATATTCAAACGCGGGAACCAAACATTATCTGGATCACTCGGCGCTGGAAGGAACTTCTGCAACCGGACTCACGATCACCATTCGTCCTTTAAGGGCCTGCATGGCCTCGTATCCGACAAAAACAGCCAGTCCGATGAGCACCACTGCCACCGTACCGAGAAACACATTCGGGTCCGGCGCGGCAAAAAACTGATAGGCCTGCCAGGCCAACGCGCCGATCGTGGTCGCCGTCATGAACAGAGCGGGGTAAAGCACATAATGCGTCGGCCGCTTGACCGCCATCAACCACGTTGCCACCACAAACAGGGCCATCGCCGCAATGAGCTGGTTGGTCGCTCCAAAAATGGGCCAGATTTTCTGCCAGCCATCGGTCGCGCCAATCAGGTAGGCCGCAAACACCACCGCAACCGTCACAGCATACTTATTGCGAAATACATGTATTTGATTTCCCAGTGCCTCCTGAATCAGGAACCGTGTGATACGCACCGCCGTATCGAGGGTGGTCAGCACAAATGTGTTCAAAGCCAGCACAGCGATCATGGAAGCAATCGTAAAACTCAAAATCGGCAACATCTGGTGCACCACGTTACCGAATCCATTGCCAAACGCCAGGATCCATCCACCGGATTGCAGGGTCTCGCGGAATCCCAATCGGGCCATATCAACTCCCCCACCTTCCGGGGCCACCCAATAAAGTCCTCCACCCACCACCAGGACGGTGATGACAGCGACCACCCCTTCGGTGAGCATGCCGCCATAAGCGATGGGTTTGCCCTGCATTTCATTAGCCAACTGTTTGGAAGTGGTACCACTCGCAACCAGAGAATGAAAACCTGATATCGCACCACAGGCCACCAGCACAAACAGCATCGGCCAAACCGGCCCCTGCACATCCGACATCGCGCCTCTCCAGACCGGAATGTTTAATCCCGGCGCAACCCATAACAGGGCAACAATAGCCAGTGACATGGAACCAAACAGAATGTATGTAGAAAGATAGTCACGCGGTTGCAAAAGCGTTTGCACCGGCAGGATCGAAGCCACCCCGGCATAAATCATCAATACAACAAACCAGAATACTAGTGGAGAGAGCCCCATCACACCCTCTTCCGGCAAGGGCAGGGGCATTTTAAATCCGATATAAATATTCACAATGACCGCAAGCACCGCAATGAAAGAGGCGATCTGAAGGTTGAAGTTTTTTTTGTAAATGCACCAGCCGAGGACCATCGAAATGGGAATGATCGCAAACGTGGGGAACACCATTTCCGGTTGGGCAATGAGGGTTTTGGCCGCAACAACGCCAAAGACGGCGATCACCAACAACATGGCCAGAACCAGGAAAATAGCAAACACGGCTTTGGCCCGGTAGCCTATAGTCGATTCCGCAATATCAGCAATGGACCTGCCGCGATTGCGCACCGACATCATCAGTGTCAGGTAATCGTGAACCGCACCGATGAACACATTGCCCAGCAAAATCCAAACTAGTGTTATCGCCCAGCCAAAATGATGCATGGCAATGATCGGGCCAATAACCGGACCGGCACCAGCAATGGATGCAAAATTATGCCCGAACAACACCAGCGTTTTGCTGGGCACATAATCCACACCATCATTTTGTTTTATGGCAGGGGTCTCCCGGGAAGTGTCAGGACGAATCAATTCCCGGTCCAGCCGTTGGGCATAAACCCGGTAGCCCACAAAATAAAAAAACAGGCAGGCTGAAACCAATATGCCGATGGTCAACATGGCCACATCCTAAAAGGTTCACTATTAACTCTTTATTATACCAAAGATGAGCAGTGAGAAAGGAAGGTTTTACCCCAAAGGGTGGGGGTCAGAACAAAGGCTCGCGCTGGATGGTTTGTTCCCGGTCCGGGCCTGTGGAGATCATCATGAACGGTATTTCAAGAAGTTCGCTCAACCGGTTGATATAACGTCTGGCGTTTTCGGGCAATCGGTCAAAATCCTGTACCCCAACAGTGCTTTCCGACCAGCCATCAAACTCGGTATAGACCGGTCGGCAGTTTTCCAGAACTTCGGCATCAGCCGGCATGTCAAGAAATGTTTTTCCTTTATATTCATAACCGGTACAAACCTTGATGGTTTTGAATCCATCCAGGACATCGACTTTAGTGAGAATCAATGCGTCAATTCCATTAAGTTGAACGCCATATTTTGCAATCACCACATCAAACCATCCACACCGTCGAGGCCTGCCGGTGGTTGCGCCAAACTCATGCCCGACTTTGCCAAGACGCTCGCCATCCGCATCTGACAACTCGGTGGGAAACGGACCTTCGCCGACGCGGGTGGTATAAGCCTTGATCACACCCAGTGCCCGATCTATTTTCGTTGGCGGAATACCCAGACCGGTGCAGGCACCTCCTGCGGTTGAATTGGAGGACGTCACAAACGGGTACGTGCCATGATCCACATCCAGCATGGTTCCCTGTGCGCCTTCACACAAAATATTTTTCCCCTGAGCGATCTGGTCGCGCATTAGAACATGGGTGTCGGCAATGTATTTTAAAATGGTTTCCCGATAGCCCATCAACTCATCCAACAGACAATTGAACTCAGGCAACTCAGTCCCGTACAGGCTTTTTAAAATCTTTTGTTTTTCATCGTAATTGGACCACAACCGCTCCTTCAGATAGGTTTCATCGCGAAGATCACAGGTTCTGATTCCTGCCCGGGCGATTTTATCAGCATAGGAGGGACCGATCCCTCTTCCCGTCGTGCCAATTTTCTGAAACCCACTTCCACTATCGCGGCCTTTATCGCTGGTGCCGTGATAAGGCATGATGATATTGGCCCGGTCACTGATTACCAACCTGCCCTCCAGGTCAATCCCCGCTTCCTCTAACTGACGCATTTCTTCCACCAAAGCCATAGGGTCCACCACCACTCCGTTACCAATCACGCACAATTTATTTTCATGGAAAATTCCGGAAGGGATGAGATGCAGGACAAATTGTTTCTCATTGAAACAAATGGTATGCCCGGCGTTATGACCACCCTGATAGCGTGCGACCACATCAACATTTTCAGCAAGCAGGTCGATGATCTTGCCCTTCCCTTCATCGCCCCACTGCATTCCTACAACTACCGCAACCGGCATATCAATTTCTCCAAATAAACAACAAAACCAGATAAAATCTGCGCCCAGCGGACTATTATCCTCACACCCTCCTCCCTTGTCAACCACTAGCCAGCTTGCCGCTGGACCCGACTAGCAATATCTTTTTCTGGCGGACAAAGAGTTATCTCGGCTTGATGATTCCTTACCTAAGCCCTCTGGCCGGGCTATCTGCCGCCCTCGCTAGGAGACCTTTGCGTAAGTCTATAAAGCAGAAAAGCGAGATGCTTCGACAAGCTCAGCATGACAATAAAAGGCCATTTTGTCATTCTGAGGAGCTATTGCAACGAAGAATCTTGGGTTATGCAAAGGTCTCCCTCGCTAGAGGGTGAATTTTTTGAGGAAGGTTTTTATAGTTTCTAAAGGGATCATGGGGCCGATATCGATGCCGGGACAGAACCCGCCAACCAGCCTCCACATGGATTTGGATTCCATATTTTCCCGCCAGAAAGGATAGGACTGGCATTGTTTCGGTTTGCCCTCGTGGATGCCGCATCCTTGATCGGTCAAAAAAGTGCAAGGCTCGCCCTCTTCCCCGACTTCGAGAATCCACTCACCCTCATCGCGAGTGAGATAAGTTTTTCTGAATTTAAGCGGAGAGGTTTTCAAAAAATTAGCGGCTCTGCGGATATCTGCCCGATCAAAATGCACGATACCCGGTTTAATACAACACTTGAAGCAATCCGGTTGGCATTCAAAACGAATTGGTTCTTTTTCCCACCATTTAGCCATGTGAGGTTCCCCCACTGGAAACTGGCAACCTCTTTTTCTGCGGACAAACAGTTTCTCGGTTCAACATGCTATTACCCCTTCTACCCGTTCCGGGCATGAATTTAGCGGAGGGGATATCACAGGCTCACGAAGGCTGAGGAAGGATATAACGTACTCATCCCCTCCCACGGGAGTGGGTTAAAAAATTACCAGGTCATCACGGTGGATCACCTCTTCATAATAGGATTCGCCCATCAAGTTGCGCACGGCGGAAGTTTTCATGCCCTTGATCTGTTCAAGGTCACGTGAATTATAGTTGACCAGTCCCCGGCCAATTTCTTTACCCGTTTCATTGAGGAGGGTCAGGGCATTGCCAAACTCGAATTTGCCTTTCACTTTTACCAGTCCTGCGGGGAGAAGGCTTTTACCTCTTTCCACCAGAGCTTTGCAGGCTCCTTCATCGATGATCAGCGTTCCGGCGGGTTTCAGGGTATGGGCGATCCAGTGCTTGCGATCGCGGATCTTGCCTTTTCCCGACCAGAACAATGTACCCACTTCTTTACCAGCAAAAACATTCTCGACGACCTTTTTGTCCAATCCATTGACCACCAGCGCGGGAATACCAAAACTCATGGTTTTTTTTGCTGCCAGAACCTTGGTGAGCATTCCTCCCACCGCCAACCGATTCTTGCTTTTTCCAGCAATACGCTCGATGTCTTCATTGACTTTGGAAATATGGGAAATCAGTTGTGCTTTTTCAGCACCAGGCCTGTTTTTCAGAGAAGGGTCGCTGTCATACAATCCCTCAACATCAGAAAGAATGATCAATAATTGCGCGTCGACCAGGCAGGCCACGGTTGCAGAAAGGGTATCGTTGTCGCCGATTTTGATCTCTTCAACCGTAACCGAATCGTTTTCGTTGATGATGGGAACAACACCTCTCTCCAGAAGTGCTTCGATAGTGTGCTTGGCATTCAGGTAACGCGTGCGGTTTCCCAGGTCCTCATGACTCAAAAGAATCTGGGCAACCTTCAGCCCTTTTTTCTCAAAAGCTTTCTCATAAGTATGCATCAGGAAACTCTGGCCGATGGCAGCGCAGGCCTGCTTTTCAGGAATTGTTAAATCAGCGCGGCCAAATTCCAGGCGTTCCCGTCCCGCCATGATAGCACCGGATGAAACCAACACCACATCATAGCCTTTTTCGCGGAGAGCCTTAATTTTGCTGGCATAATGCCGCACCCAGTCCTTGCTCAACCCGCACTCTAGAGATGGACGGCCTTTTCCCCGATTGGAAATAACACTGCTGCCAATCTTGATCACCACCGTTTTGATGTTTTTTAGAATGTCTCTGCGTACTGTCATATTCTCGGGATGTTCAGAACCTCATTGAAGAAAAAAAACCGCAGAGGAAAATGTAACCTAAAATTCCACGAAGGTCATCCTCTATTGTTGGAGTTTTTCAGAGTTTCGGTGATAAACCGGTTCAGGGCAGCAAAATAGCCAGCTCCGCCCATGATATACGTGTCATTATGACCGGCCCCTTCGATAGGGTAAAACGTTTTAGGGTCTCCAGCCTGTTCAAATAATTTACGTCCAAGGTCATAAGGAACAATCTCATCGCGTGTGCCATGCAGGAACAGTTTGGCGAGCTTCAGGTGAGGGACTTTTCCCAAAGCGTCCAATTTCGATCGGATAGCCCAGCCCAGAGGAACAAGCGGGAAAACCTGTCTCGACATATCAGCGGAGTTGGTGAACACCGACTCCAGAATCAACCCTCTGGCCGGGTGGTTCATGGCCGTTTCCACCGCGCAGATGCCACCCAAAGAGCGGCCAAAAAGAAATAGCGAATCGACGGACACGCCATCCAGCTCAAGAACCTTCTTGTAAGCCGCCCGGGAATCTCTATAGATTCTCTGCTCATCGGGTTCGCCTTCGCTTCTTCCGTAACCGCGGTAATCAAAAATAAAAATATTCAGGTTGAGCGGCTTAAGACGCTGAATATTATCCAGTCGGTGGCTGATGTTACCAGCGTTGCCATGAAACCATAGCAGGGTCGCGACCGCATTGGGATTGGGAATAAACCAACCATGCAGTTTTATTCCATCTTCCGCCTTGAAATAAATGTCCTGCGCCGGAACTCCAACAGATGCCGGATTCCAAAATCCTTCCGGATAGCGGGATGGATGAAAAATGATTTTGTTTTCAAAAAGGAGCAGGAAGGCCGCATAGGTCAATACAAAGAAAACCAGCAGGCCAGCAGGCTGAGTCCACGTCACTTTATTAACTCGGGTTTTCAACTTGAGAAACTTTAATTTTTAGGCCTTCCACAGAATCGACCCGAACCTTCTCCCCCTCGGCAACCTGAGTTTCTGCTTCCGCCTCCCACAATTCCCCGTGGACCATGACACGGCCTTTTGGATTCAGGGTTTCTTTCACCAGACCGGTTTCACCAACCATTCCCTCCATCCCCCCCAGTTTCTTGAGACTGTGGGTTCGGGTAGCGAAAACGACGATGCCTAGCGACAGAACAACTGTCAAACCCAGCGTCGGGTAAAGGATGGCCCGGGAAATTTGCATGGCAGGGTCGTCACTGTCTATCAGCATGGTGGACCCGAGAAAAAGCGATATCACCCCGGACACGGATAACAGGCCGTAACTCATGAAATTGATTTCAGCGATAAACAGAATCACGCCAAAAATGATCAGTAACAGTCCGGCGTAGTTGATTGGCAAAGCCTGCATGGCATAGAGTGCGAGAATGAGACTGATGGCACCAATCACACCGGGCAGAACCAGACCGGGATTGGACAGCTCAAAATAAAGTCCCACCATCCCAAGCATCATGAGGATGTAGGCCACGTTGGGGCTGGAAATAATATCCAGCATTTTCTGCCGGGGGTTCATCTCGTGATAAACGATCTGGAGATTTGCAGTCTTGAGCGTGACAGAGCCAGAGACGACTTGAACTTCCCTCCCATCAATAGCCAGCACCAGTGCAGTCACATCCCCCGCAATGAGATCAATGACATTGAGCTTCTTAGCCTCTTCCGCAGATATCGAAACGCTGTTGACCACCGCCAGTTCCGCCCAGTGAGCATTGCGTTTTCTAAGTTCCGCCAGAGAACGGATGTAAGCAGCGGCGTCGTTGGTCACTTTCTTTTTCATGGTTTTGGCTTGCTCGCCTTCGCCACCCCCACCCATCATATTCACCGGACTGGCAGCACCAATATTGGTGCCCGGGGCCATGGCGGCAATATGGGACGCGATGGTGATGAACGTTCCCGCCGAGGCGGCACGCGATCCACTCGGCGCAACAAATGAGGCCACCGGAACCTGGGAACTCTGGATTTTCTTGATAATCTGCCGCATGGAAATATCCAGTCCGCCGGGAGTATCCATTTGCAGCACAATCAACGCATCCTGCTCGGCGTTGGCCTGGCTGATTTCGTGGGAAACATATTCGGCGACTGCGGGATTGATCGACCCTGCAAGTTTAACGACAATCACACGGTCTTTGGAGTAAGCGGGAGGAACGACCAGAAACAAAATCAGTAACAGGAAACTAATTTGTTTGTTCATCAGGATGCCCTGAGAATAGGTATCGAAAGTTTTCCTTGCATGTGTTGCATTATTGTTCCACAGGGGGATGAATAAAGCAAACCCCGCGTCCGGACCGAACCTGATTTTACGTTACCGACGCTCCTTTTAATGGTAAACTTGGTTGATTGGCTATGATTTTAACTTAGGGAAATTTAATGGATTATAAAACCATCTACATCGTTGATCCAGTCAGGGGCGAGCGAATTCAAATGGCAAAATTTCTCAGTGAGGAAATTTTTACTGTCATGACGTTCGTTTCTCCCAACGATTGTTTCAAAAAATCCGAACTCATTAATTGCGACCTAATGGTGTTTGTACCGCGTAAGGAAAAAAACGAGATCAAACATCTGATGAATATAAAAAAGAGGTTTCGGAAAACTCCTGTGATTTTTCTTCTCACAGATGATTTTCCGGATATCAATCTTGCGGAAATAACAGCAAACGGGTTTCCCAACGTGTTTAAGGCCAGCAATAACGAAAAGGTGCGCGAAATTATGTTGGGCCTTCTTGCCGAGGAAGGACTACCCCCCCGGACCGAAGTGCCCCACCCCGTCCCCATTCCCCAAGAAGTGCAGGACGCCCTTTCACCGAGACCGGAATGAGCAACACGCCCAAAACCACCCAAGCAATTTCTACAGGCTCCTTTAGCATAGGTGGAAAGAATCCTCTGGCGCTGATCGCGGGCCCCTGTGTGATTGAATCTGAAAAAATTGCCCGGGACATCGCCGAAAAACTAAAACGTATTACCGGAGACCTGGGAGTTCCCTTTATTTTCAAAGCTTCCTACGATAAAGCCAACCGGTCTTCCATTCAATCGTTTCGCGGCCCGGGATTGAAAGAAGGATTAAAAATCCTGCAAAAGATCAAGACCGATCTGGAACTTCCCGTTTTATCCGATGTCCACAAGGAAGAAGAAGTCGAACCCGCGGCGGAAGTGCTCGATGTTTTACAGATCCCGGCATTTCTTTGTCGGCAAACGGATCTTCTGGTGAAAGCCGCTAGCACCGGCAAACCGGTCAATGTTAAAAAAGGGCAGTTCATGGCCCCATGGGATATGAAGAATGTCGTGAACAAACTTGAAGAGAGCGGCAATAAAAATATCCTGCTGACCGAACGAGGGGCGACCTTTGGCTACAACAATCTGGTGGTGGATATGCGTTCCCTTGTTTTGATGCGGGACTACGGCTATCCGGTGATCTTCGATTCTACCCACAGCCTGCAACAACCCGGAGGCCAGGGGACGAAGAGTCGCGGACAAAGGGAGATGATCCCCGACCTCGCCCGTGGAGCGGTAGGAGTGGGTTGTGATGCCCTGTTTATGGAAACCCACCCGGACCCCGACCAGGCATTATCAGATGGACCCAATATGCTGAAACTCGACCTGCTCCCAGAACTTCTGGAACAATTGATCGCTCTGGATCACATCGTTCGCGGCAAAGGACAAATGATCGAAAACCCATAGAGGGAAGATCATGAAACAGTTTTTCATCACTCTCCTTACAGGAATTTTGTTTTTCCCCCTTATCTCTGAGGCCAACCCAAAGGGCACCTGGGTTGAGCTTTCTCCCACTCCTATTAAAAGAACAGAGTCTTCTTCCGCGCTCGTCGGCGAAAAAATTTATTTACTGGGAGGGTTCACTCCGAACGGAATTTCCAACAAGGTGGATGTATGGGACCCCGAGTCTGGAACCTGGAACCAAATCATTCCCCTTCCCCGCGGTCTGCACCACACAACAGCTTCTGTGGTGGACGGTAAACTTTATGTCATCGGCGGGTTTGATTCCGGTACATGGAGATCCGTTGATGTGAACTACGAGTATGATCCTAAAATCCTACGCTGGACAGCCAAAGCTCCCATGCCCACCGCGCGCGGAGCGCTCGCGGCTGGAGTGGTTGATGGCAAGATTCATTTAGTCGGAGGCGCGCATCGCAAATTTTTCAATCTGGTCAACACCCCTGCCCATGAAGTTTATGATCCCAAAACAGATAGCTGGCAAACCCTTGCCCCCATGCCCACCGCGCGCGATCACCTTGCCGTTTCCGTAACAGGCGGAAAACTGCACGCCATCGGCGGACGGGTGGACGTCAACTATAATAATAACCTGGATGCCCATGAATCTTACGATTCCAAAGCTGGCAAGTGGAACCGCCACGCTCCTCTGCCTACAGCCCGTAGCGGTATCACCTCTCAGGTGCTGAATGGGTTGATCCATGTCTTTGGCGGCGAATCAGGGAAAGGAACCTTCGTTGAAAATGAAGCCTATGATCCTTCAACCCATAAATGGAAAACCTTCAACCCCATGCCGTCAGGCAGACACGGGCTGGCATCTGTTTTGTGGAAAAATCAAATTCACCTTCTAACCGGGGGACCTAATCCAGGTGGAGGTGGAAGCAATACTCATCTTGTATTCAAACTGAATTGATTCAGGGATAAATATTGAAAGAGGGAGGGAGGGCGGCTCCATTGGTAGGGAGCCGGAGAGCAAAGCTTGTTAGCCATCGATTTGGCACGCCACGGATTGGGTCACTTGTAGGTGAACCCAATCCGTTGGAGGTGGCAGTGCCAGTTCGAATCTTCAATCATCTATACAACAATCCTCATGCCAATTTGTTTTACAGCCTGGAAAAACCCCATAAACCTTTATAAAAAAACTATCTCCTGTTTTTTTCCTGGGGGTTTGCTGAGTCAAAATTCCCCTACATTGAGAGACCTTTGCATAACCCAAGATTCTTCGTTGCAATAGCTCCTCAGAATGACAAGATAGCCTTTTATTGTCATGCTGAGCTAGTGATATTTGACCTTTGAATTCTTGCCCCGTAGGGGTATCTCGAAGCATCTCGCTTTTCTGCTTTATAGACTTACGCAAAGGTTTCCTCCATTGAGTGCAAGTTTTCCCTGCCTGGCGTCAATTTTTACCTATTTTTCTGTAATATAGTCCTTTCATTTTTATCAATAAAAACCCCAGTCAAAGAGGACCTGTGGCAAAGTAGGTAGGATAGATAAGAATTTTTGAGGAAAACATAATGTTAAACATGGAAAAATTGTTCCCACCGGATTCCATGACCATAATGATTGTTGATGACACCCAGGCCAATGTCCTTGTTCTGCAACGCGCTCTGGCAAGCATCGGATACAATATTTCAGTGGCCTTCGACGGAGAAATGGCCCTGAACCTGATCCCAAAACTGAAACCCGATCTGATATTACTGGATGTCATGATGCCGAAAATCGATGGCATTGAAGTATGCAGGCGCCTTAAAAAAGACGAGGAATTGATGGGCATACCCATTATCTTCATTACCGCAAAGGGAGACGTTGAAAATATCCTGGAAGGGTTTGAAGTGGGAGCGGTGGATTACATCATGAAACCTTTCAACCTTAAAGAAGTCATCGCCAGGGTCAAAACCCATCTGGTTTTGTCCGCCGCTATCAAAAAATTGATCCAGGATAGTGAAACAGACTCTCTGACCGGCCTGTTCAATCGGAGAACTTTCTTAAAAAAGATTGAGAATGAAGCCATGCGCACCAAACGCAACCAGAAACCTTTTTCTATCCTTTTTGGCGATATCGATTTTTTCAAAAAAATCAACGACACCTATGGTCATGCAGCGGGCGATGATGTTTTGATAAAAATCAGCAAGCTCCTGAACACAGAAAAACGGGAGATAGACCAGGTGGCAAGATGGGGAGGAGAAGAATTTCTGATTTTACTTCCTGAAACAGATTTAAAAGGAGCCGCTCAGCTTGGCAATAAAATCCGGGAACAGGTTTCCGCAAATCCCTTTATCTTTGAGGATCAGAAAATTCCCATAACCATGAGTTTCGGAGTCAGCAAGTATTCAGGAGATACCTCTATCGAAAAAACCATCGACCAAGCCGACCAAAGGCTTTATCTCGCAAAAAACTCCGGCATAAACAAAGTCGTGTCGGAAGACGCATGAACCAAATGTTAAATTTAACGCAACAGGTCGGAAAGAAACCTTGTCAACACCTGAGTCGCGATTTGAGTTTGCGCGCGAAGCGACAGGGCGCTTTTGATAGAACCCGGGTGTGTCAACACATACCATCCGGCTTTGAGGGTCGAGATTTCTCCATCACTTCCCAGAAATGAGGAGCTGTCCAGAAGTTCCTGATCAAGCCTGTCAGAGATCACCCGCACAGACAGTAAAGGCAAACCCTTTTCTTCAGCCACTCTGGCGATCGCCGAAGTTTCCATTTCCACTGCTTGAACACTATAACTTTTTCCCAGTTCCCGCTTGGTCACTGAGTCATGAATCACGCTATCGACGGTTAGTAGTCCACCCACAACCGTCTTGACTCCATCGGGACAAGGAATGTTCCTGGCACGGCCCAACCAATCTGGATCGGGAAAATATTTCCCTTCTTCTTTTGCTTCCAGAATGGTATCGGCAATCACCAGATCACCGACATTCAGTTCCGGCTGAACCGCGCCAGCATAGCCGGTGCTGATCAGGGCCCTGGGTTGAAAACGGTCGATGACTTGAAGGGCGGCATCCTCGGCCCTTTGTTTGCCAACGCCGGACCGGACCAGGACAATATTCTGCTTCCCACACTTGCCGGGCCAGGCAGAAGTTTTACCGAGACGCACATGATCTGAAATATTCATGGCACATTTGACACCGGCAATTTCTTCTTTTACTGCTCCAAATATGGCAATGCAATCATCCATAGAACAGAAGTATACCACCCTCTTTCAACCCGGCATTTTAAATCCCACGAGTGGGTTTTATTCCCCGTGGCTTGCCACGTCCTGTTAAATAACACTTTATTGTCCGCTTGCGGCGGAGTTGCTCATTTACCTCCCCCAGATTGATAAACAACATTATAATGAGCTTGATTTGATATAATTTCCCCAGACTTGGAAAAAGGGAGAACAACCATAGAAAAGGCAACAACAGATTCGGAAATGATAGAATCCATGGCAAAATGGTTTACCACGGGAGAATCTCTTCTGGCGATGATTTTTGCGCTGGCTGTATTGATTGTGACATTGCGCATCATTTACCGTCCCCGCCAAGATCCCCTGTCTGTCAGGTTACTCGGCAGTCTCATGGTCATTTCTCTATCCTTTGGTGCCAACCACCCAATTATATATGGATAATGCTTTTCTTGGCACGCTAGTTCTTCGATACGACCTGGAAGCCGATCAATTTCACAACGAGGACAGGGCAATAAAAATTCTTGAAGCTTGGCAGAAAGCTGAATAAAATGGCAGCCGCATTTCCCCTAATAGCACTTCTCTGCAAATTCAAGTGTTTCCAATTTCCCATTACTCAGGAGAAATCTTTAACTCATGGCAAAGCTGAAACTGAATATTCCTGTAAAAAGAGGGGACCGGCTTGAGCTGGATGTCGAAACGCTAGCCTCCAGCGGTGACGGCCTTTGCCGACACGAGGGCTACACCCTGTTCACACCGGGCGGACTGCCCGGCGACCGCGTCCTGGGAAAAATTATCAAAACCACACCACGTTTTGGCGTGGTCGATGTCTTGAAAAGAATTGAGCTGTCGAAAGACCGTGTCGGTCCGCCCTGCCCGGTTTTCTTCAAATGCGGCGGCTGCAAATTTCAGGACCTGAACTACGAAAAACAATTGCAGTTTAAAATCCAGGTGGTCAAGGACAGCCTGCAACGCATCGCCCATATCGAAATCCCAGAAAAAATTGAAATCATCCCTGCCGACACCGAATACCAATATCGCAACAAAGGTAGTTTCGCGGTGCAGGGAAAAGGAGGAAAACCTCAAATCGGATTTTACGCAGAAGGCTCTCATGAGATTGCCGACTCCACCACCTGTGACATTCTTCTGCCCGCTATCAATGACACAAAGGAATGGCTGCGCCAGCTTTTGGAAAAACACGATATCTCTATCTACAACGAACGCCATTACCGGGGACTGCTGCGCGGATTGATCATTCGGCATTCCGCATCTACGGGGGAAACCCTGGTCGGACTGGTCACCCACAAAGGAAGGTTCCCAAGAGGGTTCCTCGCCGAACTGACCAATGAGGATCATTTAAAAAAGCTGGGCATTGTCGGGCTGATTCAAAACATCAATATGCAAAACACCAATGTCATACTAGGTTCCGAAGAGCGGGTGTTGTGGGGCAAAAACCGTTACAGGGAAAATCTTGGAGGGTTAAACTTTCATCTGTCTCTGGGCTCGTTTTTCCAGGTGCATTCCGAACAGGCGGAAAAGCTATATACCCTCATCAACCAATGGACCGAGGGAAGCCAATCCGTAGTCGATGCCTATAGCGGGTCGGGAGGCATCGCCCTGTGGCTGGCAAAACAGGGTAGAAATGTTATCGGAATTGAAAAATTTGCACCCGCGATGGAAGATGCCAGACTGAGCGCCGAAAGCAATGGACTGTCAAACTGCCGCTTCCTCACCGGAACGGTGGAAGAACATGCACCTGCTTTGGATGAAACCCCTCACACCTTCATCGTCGACCCTCCCCGCAAAGGTTGCTCCGAAACGGTCATTCAAACTTTAGTCGATACCCATCCCCAACAGATTATTTATGTTTCGTGCAATCCATCCACCCTGGCGCGTGATGTGGAACGCCTTGATGGATATCGAATTCAGGATATCCGGTTGATCGACATGTTTCCCCAGACCCAGCATGTAGAAATCGCTGTCCGCCTCACCCGAAAACACCCTGATAAAAAAGAGTAACACCCAGGCAAGTTGCCTGACTGGGCGATTTATGGCATATCTATAATATGGAAAACAGCCTAAAAATCAGCTTGCTAAAGGGGACAGACCTGCTCAGTTTTTTTCGATGCGTCTACTCTGTCCAAACTGGTTGAGCATTGCCGGGAGATTTCTATCTCGCCGAAAGAAGTTCTTTGCCATGAGGATGATCTTGAAAATGCCATGTACCTCATCCTCGACAGTTTTTAATCCACTGGACATTCAGCGTGTTCTGCAAAACCTGATCATCAACGCCGGTTACGTCACCGAAAGCGGAGGTAAGATAGATATCGGGGTCATTCGAAAAGATGGAGCCATAAAGGTCAGCGTGACGGATAAAGGTTGCGGTATTCCAGAAGAGGTTCAAGGATATCTTTTCAAGGATTCACTAACCACCAAAAGTGATGGGAACGGACTGGGCCTGCTCTCCTGCAAAGGCATTATCGAGGAAAATCACCAGGGCAAGCTCTGGTTTGAAACTGAAGTTGGAAAAGGAACCACCTTCCACTTCACCCTCCCCCTCTAGCGAGGGACGCAATGCGGCGGTGACGCTACGCGACCGCCAAAGCATCGGGCTGTGATATCCTCTTCCATGAATTTCATGCCCCTGTTATATCCTCTTCCATAAATCTCATGCCCCGCAGGGGTAGAAGGGGTACGCGGAGTGGTTAGAATTTGGCGTGTTTGGGGGTTCTGGGAAAGGGGATCACGTCGCGGATATTTTCCATGCCAGTGACGAACTGGACCAGCCGTTCGAATCCTAACCCAAATCCAGAGTGAGGTGCCGAGCCAAATTTCCTGAGATCGAGGTACCACCAGTATTCTTCCGGATTAAGGTCTTTGTCCCGCATCCGTTGTAACAACACATCATAGTTTTCTTCACGCTGACTACCGCCGATAATTTCCCCAAGGTTGGGCAGAAGCACATCCATAGCTCGCACGGTTTCACCGCCCTCATTGAGTTTCATGTAAAAAGATTTAATCTGCTCCGGGTAGTTGAACACGATGATCGGTTTTTTGAAAACCTTCTCGCTGAGATAACGCTCATGTTCCGCCTGGAGGGCAAGACCCCACTCCACCGGATAGGTAAAGGTCTCAGATGATTTTTGCAATTGGTGAATAGCGTCGGTATAGGTCAACCTCTCGAACCTCTTGTCGGTAATGTTTCTTAAGGTTTCAAGAATGGTGGTGTCGATGCGCTTGTTAAAAAATTCCATGTCTTCCGCGCAATGTTCCATCACATCCGACAACAGGTATTTGATGAATTCCTCTGCCAGGTCCATATCATCATCCAGGTCATAAAATGCCATTTCCGGTTCCACCATCCAGAATTCAGCGAGGTGCCGACTGGTGTTGGAGTTTTCGGCGCGAAAAGTAGGACCAAAGGTATAAACTTCTGAAAGGGCCATAGCATAGATTTCACCTTCCAGTTGCCCGCTGACGGTGAGCGCGGTTTTTTCGCCAAAGAAATCCTGAGCATAATCAATTTTACCATCCACACTGGGAGGTTTGGCAAGATCCAGAGTCGTCACCTGAAACATTTCCCCAGCCCCTTCGCAATCGCTGGTGGTCACGATAGGCGTGTTCAGATAAAGAAAACCTTTTTCCTGAAAAAACTGGTGAATGGCAAAAGCCAGTCGGTTTCGCACCCGCATGACCGCGCCAAAAGTATTGGTACGTGGGCGAAGGTGAGCAATTTCACGCAAATACTCAAAAGAATGACGTTTCTTCTGCAAAGGATAAGTGTCGACCGGGGCTGGGCCGTAAACCTGAATTTCTGTGGCCTGAACTTCCTTGGACTGGCCCTTGCCTTGTGAGGTTACAAGGTTGCCGCGCACCGCCAGGCAACTACCGGTGGTCATCTGTTTCTCGATAGAGGAATAATTCGAAAGGGTGTGTTCAGCCACCACTTGAATATTAGCGAGACAGGAACCGTCATTGATTTCCAGAAAGGAAAAACCTCCCTTGGAATCGCGGCGGGTTCTCACCCAACCCTTAACCAGCACTTCTCCCTCCTCAGCTTTGAAGAGGTCTTTAATTTTTGTCCGTTTCATAAACTCGACTTACCCCTATTTAAGTACTCCCTGACAAGCGCTCTTCCCATTGACAATAAAGGAGTTTTCAGATATTTTAGGGAGAGCAGTTAGCAATGATTTTTTCCAGCGTTCCAAAGAAATTAACCGGAAAAACCTACACCCCATATTTTGTGTTTATTCTAGGAAATTTACTGAGTGCAACCGCCCAGGTCCTGAACATTATTTTACAGCTTTATATGTGGATCATTATCATCCGCGCCCTATTATCCTGGGTGAATCCGGATCCGTATAATCCCATCGTCCAATTTTTATACAGTATCACAGAACCGGTTTTGCTTCGAGTGCGGCAGTTAATCCCCATGTCCGGAATAGGAATCGATTTTTCGCCAATCATTGTTCTTCTGGTAATTATTTTCCTTCAAAGTTTTTTGGTCCAGTCGCTGGGGGCCTTGGCACTGAGACTACAATGATCTATCATGCGCCTGACTTATCTTGACATTCTAGAGCAATGCTTCCACGACAAGTTTCGTGGCTATAACAAGCAGGAGGTCGACACCTTCCTCCACCTTGTGGCCGATGATTTTAAATCCATGGCCGAAGACCTCAAGGATAATGACCGGCAGATCGACTTAAAAAACGAGGCAATTAAAGAACTCAAACAAAATCTGGACGCGCTTTCCCAACAAGAACCCGAAACCAGAACCTCTCCCGAGGTGGAAGAAGAGTTACGGACTCTTAGAAAAGAGTTGGGAGAAAAAGACCAGCTGATTCAGGAAATGGAAAAAGCCAATGAAGGCCAGTCAAATGGCAATGGCGCGTTTTCGCAGTTAACGCCAGAGATGTTGAAAGAAAAAGCAAAAAAAATCATCAACACCGCAAAGCAACATGCAGAACAACATAAAGCAAACGCCGCAAAAGAGCTGGACTCCATACAGAAGGATATCCAGAAATTACAAAAACAGAAACAACAGCTGATGGATAATATCCGGGCCACTGCGGTAGAGCATTTAAACAAATTTAAAGCGGGAACCCAAAACGGCAATGCCGGAAACTCAGCTCAGGATTAATCCTTGCGAAAATGGAATCCGGTTCTCAGCCGTCATCCAGCCCAGGTCATCCCAGAACGAAGTTTCGGGGATTCATAATAATTCCTTAAAAATTCGATTGACCTCACCACCGGTAGACGGAGCCGCCAACAAAACCTGCGTCAAGTTCCTGGCCAAGTGGCTGGGGGTGAATCCCTCCAGGGTCTGTATCGTCGCGGGACTCAGCAGTAAAAACAAAACCATCGAAATTAACAGGATGGATGAATCTGATTTTCGAGAAAAACTGACCGCTAAAATTCCCAACCTTTTTAAAGAAAATAATTCATGATCAAAACCATCGAGTATGTAGACGGAGTGGTGAGGATGATTGATCAGACTCGTCTTCCGGCCGAAAAAGTTTTTGTTGACTGCAAAACTGTTGAAGAAGTTGGGCAGGCCATTAAATCCATGATTATCCGGGGAGCACCGGCCATCGGTGTCGCGGCGGCCATGGGGGTCAGCCTCGGAGCCGATGCGATCACCGCCTCCAACTTCGATGAATTTTACAGCGCGATGGAAAAGCAATGCGACCACCTCGGAAAATCCCGGCCTACCGCTGTGAATCTCGCCTGGGCCATCAACCGGATGAAACAGCTTGCGAGGGATTCAAAAAACCTTCCTATCCCCGAACTGAAAGCCCGGTTGAAGGAAGAAGCACTCACCATCCTGACCGAAGATATCAGCATCAACAAGGCAATGGGACAACACGGGCAGACTCTGGTTGAAAACGACAATGTGGTATTGACCCACTGCAACGCCGGGGCTTTGGCGACAGCAGGTTTCGGCACCGCGCTGGGAGTGATTCGCGCATCCATCAACGCGGGGAAAAATATCCGAGTATTGGCTAACGAGACACGGCCTTTCCTGCAAGGGGCAAGGCTAACAGCGTGGGAACTCAAAGAAGATAATATTCCCGTCAAACTTATTACCGATAATATGTGCGGTTTCTTTATGAAAAACAAGGAAGTCGATCTGGTCGTTGTCGGGGCCGACCGTATTGCGGGAAATGGCGATGTCGCCAACAAAATAGGCACCTATATGGTTGCGGTGCTTGCCAAAGAAAACAATATTCCATTTTACGTCGCCGCGCCTGTCTCTACTCTGGACCTTTCCCTGGCGTCCGGCGATGAAATCCCCATAGAAGAACGCTCGGCGGAAGAAGTGGTGAACATCAACAGAAAAAGAATTGCACCCGAGGGCATCGAGGTGGCACATCCCGCGTTTGATATCACCCCCAATAAACTGGTCACCGCTATCATCACCGAAGAGGGTATTGCCCGTCCTCCCTTCACCGAGTCGCTCAAGGCGATGGCGCAAAAGAAATGAGAGCCATAATCCTGGCGGCAGGCTTCGGCACCCGCCTCAAGCCCCTCACACTGGGCCTTCCCAAACCTATGTTCCCTGTTTTAAACCGGCCCCTTCTGGAACACACACTGAACTTTTTAAGTTCCAATGGCATTCAAGACATCATTATCAATGTGCATCACCTGCCCGAGAAAATTGTCGAGCATTTCGGCAATGGTGCGGATTTCGGAGTGCGCCTGCAGTTTTCCAGAGAAGAAGAAATCCTTGGAACCGCCGGCGGACTCAAAAAGGCCCAGTCATTCCTTGAAAAAGAAACATTTTTGGTGATGAACAGCGACGTATTCGCAGATATCGATCTGGACACAGTCCTCAGTTTTCATAAAGAAAAAAACTCCTGCCTGACACTGGTGGTGAGGAAGGACGCCGAGCCGGAAAAATATGAGCCTATTGAGATGGCCGATGACGGGCGCATCACACGCTTTGTGAATGCGTCCATTAAAAATCCTCCTGCAACAACCCAAAGGGTCATGTTCACCGGAATACAGATCATGGAACCGGAAATATTTTCCCGCATACCTGCAGGCAAATTCTATGGTACGGCAGAAGACGTGTTCCCCGCGATGATCGAAGAGGGGCTACCGGTTTATGGAATATTGCATAAGAAATACTGGATCGACATGGGGACGCGGGAAACCTATATTCAGGCCCAGGCCGATGCCTTGGAAGGAAAGTTAGCGTTAAAAACCTCGCCATCGAGAAACCCCGAAGGCCCTCTGGTGGTACCACCGGTTCATATCGGGGAAGACTGCGAAATCTCTAATAACGCACAGGTAGGCCCCTATGCAGTGCTGGGGGATGGATGTCGTCTGCGATCAGGTACTGTCGTGGAAAATTCCATACTCTGGGCAGGGGCTACCATCGGTTCCGGCGCCACCGTTAAAAACTCCATTATTGGGAAGGGAGTCGCTGTAGAAAATGACGCGCAAGTGATAGATGCGTCCTTTTGAGGGGAAACATACTCCTAAAGTTTTAACTTCCCCCTGACAAGGAGAGCTTTGCATAAGTCGAAAAATCGAAGAACCGAGATGCTTCGACAAGCTCAGCATGACAATACTGGGCCATTTTGTCATTCTGAGGAGCAAGGTGACGAAGAATCTTGGGTTATGCAAAGGTCTCCCTGAGAAGGGGGATTGAGGGGGTTTGCTTTTAGGGACTTGCGGGGTGTGGTTATCACTAAGTTGACACGGATGAAACTTTCATCCATGCCAACTCACACTTGTCTACAAAAGTTTGTGGTTACTCAGCGTCATGGTAGAAACTGAAATCGCGCCTTCTTCGCAGTTGATGATACGGCGCTGTTTAGGAAGATCCGCTTCCCCCACTCTTGTATATTCATCCGTGTAACTTTCCACATCTTTCAAGCCTTTGGTTTCCGGATTGAAATAGAACACGGAGTATTTATGGGTCAGGTATTTGCCATCCTGGTTTTTCCGGCTCTCTTCAATATTGATGGAAAAAGAAAAGCGCGGTGTCTGCCGGTTGATCTGCTGGATTCTGCCGTCCTTGATGCGGTAGAACGAACTCATGCCGTCTCCGCCCATGACGAGTTTTCTTCCCAACGGGTGCGTGCCATCATCTCCAAAGCTAAGCTTGTATTTGCCATCTGACTCATCAAAAGAACGCGGACCCCGGTGCATGGCAATCGAAGCCAGATTTTCCGTGAGAAAGCCCTTGGCTTTTTCTTCGCTGATATCGGTTTCGATTTCTTTGGGACCTTTAACCGTCACCGTGCCCTTTTGTTCATCACCATTTATATTTGCCGTCACATCTGCGGTGAAGCCACCGAACCTGGTCGGCCATCGGGCGGTGTTGGAAAATACTTCCTGCATCGCTTTGCGTGCCTCGGCATCATCTTCCAATGCAGTTTCGACATCTTTTTCCTTCGTGTAGGTTGCCATGCAAAATCTCCTTAAAAACGAAAAGAGCCTGTCCAAACTTCGGAGCAAACTTATGAGTCATAAAAAAATTGTATGAGAATCAGACGATTATACCTTATTTTACCGCTACGCTGATATCAGGAATGCCTTTTTTTTGTAACAGGCCCATGACCTGAATCACATCACCATAAGGAAGGGATTTATCAGCTCGGATGGTGGCGCTTGGCTTTTTGTCCTTGAATTGCATTTTTGCAAGGGTTGTTTCCAGCCCCAGAAGGGTTACCGGTTTGCCCCCGAGAAAGATTTTTTTGTCTTTCAACATCTCAACCTCCAGGGTTTTAGTGCTTTCATCAAGGACGGAGGACTTGGAAGTCGGTAAATTAATATCCATCTTTCGGCTGAAGTCCACAAACACTGTGGACACCATAAAGAAAATAATAAGCAGGAACACCACATCAATCATGGGGGTCATATCCAACGCGAAATTATCTTCTTCTTCTTTTCTGAACTGCATGTGGTGAATCCCTTTAAACAAAAAGACCAATGCCTGAACGGTCAGCCAACGCTTGAGGTCTTTTCAGGTTTTTCCCTGGACGGTCCTGAGGTCGCAGGTTTGGCCTTTCGAATGCCATCGTAGGAAAGCTCTTCAATGAGTTGGAAGGAAATTTCTTCCATCTCGAAAACATAGCGGTCAATTTTTCCTCGGAAATAGTGATAAAAGGCCAAAGCCGGGATACCGACCACCATTCCCGCTGCGGTTGTGATCAACGCTTCGGATATGCCACTGGCCACAAGGCCGGGATTTCCGGTACCGCTGAGAGAAATCACATTGAAGGCCTTGATCATTCCGAATACAGTTCCCAAAAGGCCCATCATCGGAGTGATGTTCGCTACCGCGCCCAGCACCCGGAGATTCGAATTCATCAGAGACGCCTCATGCTGGCCAGCGCCTTCAATCGCCCGTTCAATTTCATCAAGCTTGCCTCCCACCCGTAACACCCCCACCTTCAAAATCCGTGAAAGCGAATTGTCATAAGAGTTGCACAACTGCAGAGTTTTTTGTATGTCCTTCCAGTCCCACTGGTTCCGAACATTTTGAAGAAAGTTAGAGTTGATGATATTTTTTCTTCTCAGGTTATAAGCACGCTCGATGGCAATCCCCAGCATGAGTACCGAGGCAAAAAGGATGGGATACATCATGAACCCGCCTTTTTCGAAGATGGAAAGCAATTGCCACGAATCGGCGGAGGCCTGGTCTGCGGCAAAAACGAGCCCAGGAAACCCAAACAGGTTTAACAGTGCAATTTTAAAAATTCGTTTCATAATGATGGCAATTTTTTGAAGAACTTCCCCATCCAAAAAATAAGAATATCGTCGAAGTTATAGCATGAAGTTTTCTCGATAAGCAAGGAGATTTAAAGTCCCGAAAAATGATTAAGCTCTTTAAATATAAGGTTTTTTAGTATATATTCGGGAACAACCTGCAACCATTAAACACCGTAATGTCACCATTTAACCTGTCCTCAAAATTAGTTTCTTATTTCACTTTGGTTTCCGTGTTGGCGCTTTTTTGGGGCTGCGCCACCACAAAAAAGGAAAAGAACTATTCCGCAGGCCAATTATTGCAACAAAGCAAGCGACTTGCCAAAAAGAAGGAAACCGAAGAGGCCAAAGCCAAAGTCCAGCAGTTGCTGGAAGATTATCCGGACAGCAAAGAGCGAGTAGCAGCCACCATGTTGCTCGCAGACATTCATTTCAATGCGAAAGAATATGAAGAGGCAAAATTTCACTACCAGAAGTTTACCGAACTCTATCCTGCCCACCAGTTTGTCGACCGAGCACATTATTATAAAACCATGTCCAATTTCAAGCTGATCGATTTGGCTTCCCGGGACTTAACGCCGGTTAATTCGGCACTGGAAGGCTTTCGGCGCTTTGCACAAGATTTCCCCCAAAGCTCTTACGCAAAAAAGGCAAAAATAAAAATCACCCAGTGTCTGGATGTCCTGGCGCAAAACATGTTTGAGATCGGCAAGTTTTATTACCGCACCGGCTCCTATCAGTCGGCAATCCAAAGGCTCAAGCGCTTGAAGGTGGAATATCCCCAAAATTCCTATATTCTTGAAGCAGAGTTTTTGTTAGGCGAATCCTATTATAAGGAACAAAATTTTTCTGAAGCCCGCACTTATTATAAAAACGTTATTAAGAAATCTCCTCGAAGCGAGTTCGCGAAAGAGGCACGACTTCGCTTGAGAGCCCTGCGCTAAACTCAAAAAACTATGCCAAAGACCACCACACGCAAACCGGCAAAAACAAAGCGCGCTTCCACGGAGACGAACAAGGGGACCAACCATGACCCGCTCACCCAGTACATGGAAGAGATCAGCAAGATCAGGATTCTTACTCGGGAAGAAGAAATCAAACTGGCAAAATCCATTAAAGCCGGAGACCCTAAAGCCATTCAGGAAATGGTACGTCGAAATTTAAAATATGTAGTGACCGTGGCCAATAAATACCGGGGGCTGGGCATTTCACTCCAGGACTTGATTGAAGAAGGAAATATTGGATTGATCCAGGCCGCCAAACGTTTTGACGTTTCCAGGAATGTCAAGTTCATCACCTATGCGGTATGGTGGATCAAGCAGGCTATCATGCACTCCCTCGCCGAACAGTCCGGCACGGTCAAGCTTCCCGTCAAGCAGGCCGGGAAAGTCCTCAAAATCAACAAAAGAAGTCAGCAAATGGTGCAGGATCTGGAGCGCGAACCGACCCAGTCTGAACTGGCAAAGAGCCTGGGGTATGGGGATGAGGAAATCAACTCCATCATGCGCGCCTACCGGACCCACCTTTCTCTCGATTCTCCTTTAAAAGATAGTGAAGACACGCCCTATCTAGATCTTCTGGAAAACAAGGACCTCATCCCCTACGATGACCAACTCATGCAGGCATCGCTCAGCGAAAAGGTAGACCAATTACTGGAAGACCTCTCGGAAAGAGAAGCCAGAATTCTCAAAATGCGTTTCGGTTTTTTGGACGAAGTAAAAACATTGGAGGAAATCGGAAAAGATATCGGCCTTTCCCGCGAGCGGGTGCGACAAATCGAAAAAAGGGCCAAATTAAAATTGAAGTCCAAACTGCAAAACGAATCCTGGGTCGACGAAGAAGAATGACCCTTTATTATGCTGACTGAAATTTTACCTCTTTGTCTGGTCTCGTATTTGATCGGATCCATTCCTTTCGGCGTCGTGCTGGCACGAGCCAGGAACATGGACATCCGTGAACACGGCAGCGGCAATATCGGCGCCACCAATGTGGCCCGGGTAATGGGTAAAAAAGCCGGACTGCTGGCCCTGCTGGGAGATGTACTGAAAGGGCTCCTCGTTGTTTTTGGCGCCGGATCGCTGTACGAAAAACCAATGCTGATCGCCCTCGCCGGACTCATGGTTTTTCTCGGCCACCTCTACTCCATTTTCCTGAAGTTCAAGGGCGGCAAAGGAGTCGCCACCAGCCTAGGCCTGTTTTCATATATCATGCCTTGGGCGACCCTGTGCGCGGTCGGGGTGTTTTCCGTCTGCCTGTGGGTTTCAGGCTATGTTTCCATAGGGTCAATCATGGCGGCGATTTCCCTGCCCCTGTTTGCCATTTTTTTTAAGCTGCCACTTCCCTATATTTATCTTGCAGTCATTGTCGGCTTGTTCACCGTGCAAAGGCATTATGGCAACATTCTTCGCCTCATCGAGGGAACCGAATCGAAGTTTATTAGAAAATAGAATTTGACAATCACGTTTGAGGAAATATAATTGGCTTTCGGGTGTTCCATCCAAGACAAATAAAATGCGGGAGTAACTCAGTGGTAGAGTGCAACCTTGCCAAGGTTGAAGTCGAGGGTTCGAACCCCTTCTCCCGCTCCATTTTTCCATCGTTATAACCAAGCAGGGCGCCGTCGCCAAGTGGTAAGGCAGAGGTCTGCAAAATCTCTATCGGCGGTTCGAGTCCGCCCGGCGCCTCCATTTTCTCCCTCCCCCCTCTTTAGAATCTTTAAAAAAAAATCAGCTCCTCAGAAGCTCTGACCTACTAAGCCCCTCTTTTTCTCTCCCGATTTTCGAAAAAGCTTCCACTACTTTCTAATCAGATTCTAATTTTTTGCAAAATCAGGGCTAAAGCTCTTTAGAACTATTGCCGAAACTTACTAAAACAAGTCTTTTGTGACCTCGCATTTAGCGAAAGGAAGGTTGTTCATGGTAAGCAAGTTTGGCCTAAGCATAAAGTCAAAATCGGTGTACAAGCCTATTGAACGCTGGCAGGAAGATTTTTCGTTTGAAATCCAGGGAAATTCCTGCCGATCCCAATGTGGACCGCAGGGACTTTTACCGACTTCTAGCAGATAATCAGGAGCCTCTAGACCTTTGTCTTACCTTGCAGGATGAGCGGGTGTTCTGTACAAGCATTACCGACTTAAGCGCCAGCGGCTTTGGTTGCAATATCAAAGGGCTCGCCCGGATTCACGCCGGGCAACCTATTACGTCCGTATTTGTCCTGCCTCTGGAAGAACCTCGCATCATCAAATCGGAAGTTTTTCTGGTCTCTGTGCAAAAAGGGAATGATGAAGGTGACATTTTCCGGTTTCGCTTCTTTGAAGGAATGAAAGACGAGGACCGCGACCTGATTCACCGGTATATCGTGCTAAAACAGTTTAAGACTCTGGAAAAAATGAACCAGGCAAACTCATGGCAATATGACGAGGATTACCCGGAAGCCTCAACCGGGGATTAATGCCTCCACAAAATTTTCCGCAATAAATTCCTGCAAATCTTCCGGCTTCTCGCCCACTCCTACAAATCGAACCGGAAGTTTCAAATCGCCCGTTATATTGAACAACACCCCACCCTTTGCCGTTCCATCCAACTTGGTCATCACCAACCCATCCACTTCCAGCGCTTTATTAAATAATCGCGCCTGAGAGATGCTGTTTTGCCCGATGGTCGCGTCCAGAACCAGCAAGGTTTCATGAGGGGCTCCCGGCAAGACTTTTCCAATCACCCGTTTTACTTTTTTCAATTCTTCCATCAGGTTGGTATTGGTTTGCAACCGCCCTGCCGTGTCAATGATAACCAGATCCATCTCACGTACCACTCCGGCCTGAACCGCATCGTAAGCGACGGCAGAAGGATCCGCGCCGCTCTTCTGGCTGATGCAGGGGATGTCTGATCTCTCCGCCCAAACCTGCAACTGGTCAATAGCAGCAGCCCTGAATGTGTCTCCGGCCGCCAGCAAAACTTTTTTGCCCTGCTGCTTCCAATGCCGGGCCAGCTTTCCGATGGTGGTGGTTTTGCCCGAACCATTCACCCCCACAACCAGTATCACAAAGGGCTGGTGTTCTGAAAACGACATGGGCTTCTGGTTTTGCGATAGGACATGGACCATGCGTTGTTTTAATTGTTCCAGCACTTCCTTGTTTTCACGAATCCGGTTCTGGGAAACTTCGCGTTTTAAGTCCTCCAGAATGAAGGAGGTGATCTGCATGCCCACATCGGCGATGAGGAGAGTTTCTTCAAGTTCTTCCAGTAGTTCCGGTCCAACTTTCGCCCTGCCGTGAACAATATTGTCAAAGCCCCCTGCCAGATTCGAGCGGGTCTTTGACAGCCCGGATTTCAGTCGGGCAAAAAACCCTGATTCAGGGTCATTTTCTGCCGCTGATTCGTCAGCCATTCCATTCTCCATTGTCTTCATACCCCTGTTATGCCCTCTTCATTAGCTTTTATGCCTCGAAGGGGTAGGAGGGGTATTAGTGGGTGGGTATCTTCACAAGTCCACCAACTCTTGTCAAGACGAATCCCAAAAGGCAAAAAACATTGCCCCGCTTCTCCCGGACCCCTATAACCCCCAACAAATCAACCCGTCAGAATTCCACCAAAACCTTTATTATTAAGGTTTTAATTGATTTTCAGCCGTTATGAGCATTAGACTCTTTTCGTCAGGAGCACCCTTTTCCGGTGCCGGTAAAAAAGCGGAGAGTCTCCATAAACACCATTGAGCCTGTAACAAAAATATTGTACGCCCAGTAGAGGAAATCTATGAAAGCAGCCGTTTGTAATGTTGTCATCCTCAAGGAGCCGAAGGATCTCAAAGTCCCTCATCAATCAAAAGGCTAGATTACTCGTTCCGGGCACGAAAGCTTAAGTGAAACATCATGTCTTCACTTTGTTCAGAATGACGTCCGAAAATAGTTTTTCAGTACCCTGCTGGTACTCAGAAATGTCAAAAACTGGATGATCCGTCTGACCCTTGAGAATTTGGATGGGAAGGCACGGGTCGATCTACCGGGACAGGATGTTTCCGCCAAAGATATGGAGGATATGGACCGACTGAATCAAACCTATTCTTACGGTACGGGATTCTTTTCAGCCGAATCAATTGCCACCGACTTGATAGAAAAACTCAGGGGCGAACACTACGATCTGGTCCCGGTTACCACCAACCACCCGCAAGGTTACCAGAATGTTCTGGAAGTTGCGCAAATGATTCTGCCCGAAGAAATTTTATATATCTATCCCGAAGGCCACCTGCAACCTGTCTCGCCTGTAGCAATTTAACACCTGGAAAAAATACTACGTATCAAGACGATTTGGATTCCGCCTGAGGAAGGTTGGGTTTGGGATTGATCATATCTTTCTTACTGAGAATGTCGATGAGGTTTTTATCCCGGCAGGCGACGGCAATATCGATCAATCCATCGCCATTAAAATCCGCCACTGCCATGCCCTGGGGATGCTCATCGACCCGATGGTAAATAGGAGGATAGGTGAAGGTTCCGTTTCCCCTGCCAAGGGAAACACTAATCATGTCATCGGTGGCATTGGAGACGGCTATATCCTCAAAACCATCACCGGTAAAATCGGCAGCCACGACATATTTCGGAAAATTCCCCGAAGCAAAATCCCGCAATGAATCGAAAGTCTTATCACCTTTGTTTATAAGCGTGGTCAGAGCATGCAGAGAGTTGCTGGAAGTCACAAATTCCTTCAACCCGTCATTGTTCACATCCAGGCTGACAATGGTGAGGGGCTGTTTCCCGCCTTTAAAGACTTTTGAGCTTTCAAATTTTCCATCGCCCTTGCCCCAGAGAACCTGAACACCGGTAAATGCATTGCCCGCCAAAGCTACAGCGATATCTGTCTTTCCATCCTGATTGTAATCGTCGACAACAACTCCTGTCGGCTGCCCCTTGACAGGCATGGAATCCGGATCAGAAAAAACCCCATTGCCTTTCCCCAGCATCACAACCACATTCGAAAAGCGCATGGTGATCACCAGGTCAATTCTCCCGTCAGAATTAAAATCTCCAGATGACATGTTGATGGGAATTTTTCCTGGCTTAAGCACTTGGCTGGTTTTTTGGAAACTTCCCAACCGCGTGTTCAAAAAAATCTGGATGGTCTGGTCAGCATAATTGAGCACTGCAATATCTGTGTAACCGTCTTCATTGAAATCTCCCGAAACCAGACAAATCGGGTCTCTACCGGTTCTATAAACAAGCTGATCCCTGAAAGTCCCATCGCCCATTCCCTTAAAAAAATAAAAAGAATCCCCGCCAGTATTGGTCACAACCAAATCCGGAACTTTGTCGCGGTTAAAATCATCGGTAATGAGAAAAGAAGGTTCTTTTCCCGTATCCATGGAATAGCTCAAGGCAAAAATGCGGGGCATTTTTTTCCGGGCCTTGGGAGGAGGACACCCCAGCAGGACAAAAACCATCAGGAACGCAATTATTGAATAATGTTTTTTCATGAAGCTCCGTTGAAAAAAAGGAGAGTACCACAGGAACCCTGGGGAAACAATGTTACACAGCCGGGCTGGGAAAGCAGAAAAGCATGGATCGTGAGACCCATGCTTTGCATGAACTCCTCTCCAGGATAAAGACGCGTGATCACCGTATTCAAAAAGTCCGGTTGCCGGTATGGGGTGCCCTGCTCAAAGATTCTGCAAGTTCCATCATTGAGGCCAAAAGCCCCTGCCACAACCGCGCTCTTGATGTTTTCGCCCTCGCTGTAAATAAGCACTCCGTCAGGGTTGACTTCAATCGCCGTCACGCGGTTATGAACCACTTGGGCACCAGCCTTCTGAGCCTCTTCGAGCATGAAGGCATCAAATTTGGAACGTTTCACAGAAGCCGACCGGCCATGCTCTTCCCCGACCAAATCCGGGCTCAACAAATCAGAATGCAGGCAATAACCCTCAATTTCATTGAGCGCCAGACTTTCCGGTAAAGCCAGATCCAATTCATTTTTAAGGATGTCCTAGAAAGGCGGAGAGAGCACGCCAATATACTGATTATAGTGACGCTGCTCTGCGAATTTTTTATGCTCGAGCAACACCACATTTATTTCCCTGCTCAACCGTCTGGCTTCTCTTAAGAGAGTCATAGCACAGGCCGATCCGCCGGGGCCTCCCCCAACAATACAAACTGTATCTCCATCATTAATGAGCATCAGGTCTTTATCCTGTTTTAATCCGGGATCGCTTGCAGACTTTTTTTCCTGAAAAACTCCAGCATTCCCTTAAAAATATAGGAGTGGAAGGTTGACATAGCCACCCAGTAAAGTTTTCCCCAAAAAGGTTTGGGAATGAAATGCGCCTTCAACGTCAAACGGGTTCCCCCGTTCTGATCCGGATCGAGCTGGAACTCGAGCCAGGACAGGCCCGGAGTGATCATTTCTGCCCTCAACAGCAGTCCGCGGTTGAGTTCCAGCTTTTCCACTCTCCAGAAATCTACCGAATCCCCAACGCGAAGATTGGCCGGGTCGCGCCGACCTCGTTGCAATCCCACTCCCCCCAGGAGTCGGTCAATGAGACCGCGAATTCCCCAAAGGATGTTGGCGTGGTTCCAGCCATGCTTGCCCCCGATCTGACAAATCACCGGGAATACCTGCTCCGGAGTCGCCGGAATATCTATTCCATGTTCGTCAATGACGAACTCGGAAGCCTCAAACTGATACAGAGGCAAAAGGTCACTCATATTTTCAGGCGGAACATCACTCCAATGCGAAAATACTCTCGAGCTTTTTTCTTTCTCCTGAGCCCATTTTACGGCTGTTATAAAATCCAGCGGTTCGAAGGGAAGAATGGTTGAGATTTCGTTATCCACACACACCACGTCAGTTTTAAGGCTGCTCAGTAAAAGCGAAGTAATATTTACCGGAATGGAAATAAAACAATGAAGCCAGTAAGCATAAAGTCGGCACATCCAGTCAACAGGAATGGGCACCCAGGAAACATCAATGAAACGGATCAGCCGATTCAAGATTTTAGCAAAACGTAAAATCATTTCCTTATAGGGCAATACATCCTTGCCACCGATTTGGAAAACACGTGACTCCAGGCCCGGAGTTTCCATAATACCGACCAGATATTTGACGACATCCCGGATCGCGACAGGCTGGCAGATGGAATTGAACTCCGGTAAAAAAGGAATGAAACGGTTGTTCAAAGTCAGCGATTTCATCAATTCATAAGACGCGCTTCCAGCACCAACGATAATGGCCGCCCGAACCTGGATGGTCGGAACACTGCCCTGTGACAATATATTCCCGACCTCCATTCTGCTTCTAAGGTGCGGCGACATGCGATCATCTTTTTCTCCCAGTCCGCCCAGGTAGATGACCCGTTTCACGCCATGGTGTTCAGCCGATTCCCGGAAGTTTTTTGCGGCCTGCTGGTCGTTTATTATAAACTCCTCCTTTTTCAACCTCATGCTGTGAATTAAATAATATGCATAGTCAACATCCTTCAAGGCGGGGAGCAACTCTTCCCTGTTCAGGCAATCGGCATAAACATGTTCGACGCGAGGATGCGTCAATAGTGTCGGGCAACTGATATTTCTGTACATACACCGGACAATATAGCCTCTTGAAACCAGTTCAGGAATTAACCTGTGCGCCACATACCCGGTTGCCCCGGTCACAAGAACCCGTGTTCCTTCTGGCCAGGGGCAGGTGTGAAGATCATCACAATAGTGGTAATTGACTTTTTCCGGATCCATACCTGAAATATATCCCCAACCGCCGAATTCGCAAGCCCCCGGCGTAGCCGCCGGTGGCAAATTGCAATGGATTTAAATTGCTTTCAACCGGTTAGCTCGGCTTAAAGAGGTGTTGTCCACTGGGTCCAGCGTCACGCAGGCAAAGCGAAAGAGATCATTCAGCCGAGACAACTCTTTGCTTGCTTAATAAAGCCATTGCCCTTTGGCCCCGCTCCTAGCGGGAGAAAAAGGGGTTGTGGCGTTTTTCTTCGCCAACGGTGGTCGCAGGGCCATGGCCGGGGAAAAGGCGCGTGTGGTCTGGCAGAGTCAAAAGTCTTTGGGCGATGGAATCGTACAGCCCAGACCAGGAGGAGTTGGCGCGTCCCATGGAACCGGCGAAGATGGCATCACCGGAGAAAACCGTGTCATGGATTTTATAGGACACTCCGCCTGAGGTGTGACCGGGCGTGAAAAGAACTTCTATATTTAACTGGCCCAGTTTTATTGATTCTCCATCCTTTAAAAACTTAAAGTCACGGCTGCCTGAGGGGCGAGGTTCTTTTTTATCAATCCAGGCGGGACAGTTATAGGTTTTATCCAGGAGTTCCAGTCCCCCGGCGTGGTCAAAGTGGGCATGGGTTAAAAGGATTTTTTCCGGGTGAAGTTTCAGCTCTTTGGCTTTCTTAATGATCGCCTCCGGATTCCCTCCCGTATCAATCACCGCAGAGGTTTGTGTAGCCTTGCAAATTACCAGATAACATTTAACGGGATAGGTTCCGACAAACACATCCAGGCAGACCGTATCGAAAGGGGCGGGATCCGGCTCAATAGGTTTGGGAGCCCAGGTCGCATTCGCGACCGCGATCAACGATGGAGCATGAAGGCCCAGAACTTCAGCAAGATTTTTTAAGACACCCTCTTCCGGAACAAACTCATAACGCTCCATCCGGGAAATATCACCCACACTGATTCCCGAAGCATAAGCCAAGTCAGACTGGCGCCAGCTTTTGCCATCTCTGGCCTTTTCCAGTACGTCTCCCAATTCATCTTCCAAAGGTCCTGACATAAAACCTCCTATTGGGAAATTATACTAGAAATTTTGCCAAATCAAACAAGCTTCCATCAACCTTCTTTCTGTTCAGCCGGCTTCAGTTCCTTCCACTGAGTATCCTCACTTGAGGAGGCTGGCCCGGCTGAGGAAAATACATAAACCATCCCCACCATGACTCCCCCACCCACCATATTTCCGAGTGTCACAAACACCTGATTGTGAAAGAAACCTGTAAGTGATACTTCCGCTCCATGCGGCAGCAACAATGCCAGGCTCATCAGCGACTGGTTGGCGATACTGTGTTCGTATCCACTACCAATAAAAGCAAACAGGCACCAGAATATCATGATCAGTTTGGCAGTCTCGTCCCCGTTTCGGTTGGCGATCCAGACCGCCAGACACACCAGCCAGTTACACAAAATACCCCTGAAAAAAGCTTCTTGCGCACCGAGGGCCATTTTCGCTCCTGCTACTTTGACAATCAGGGCCTGAGCTTCGGCAGACAGGCTTCCCCCCTGCACCACCAGCCACGCAAAAAATACAGAACCCAGAAGATTACCGATAAAACATAGCGCGAACAATTTGAATATGGCGTTGAAACCTACCCGGTTTTTCAGTTTACCCACGGCAAAAACCATGTTATTGCCAGTGAACAGTTCCGAACCGGAAAAAACAACCAGGCTCAAAGCCACACCAAAACTAGCACCCATGATCAGTTTCATGAAGGGTGCAAACTGCGTTCCCGCCAAGGGAGCCCCTACCGAGAAAATTAAAACAATGCCAAAGCCTAGATAGGCCCCAGCCAGGGCAGACAGAGCCAGGTATCCCGGAGGGAAACGGTTCATGGCCTTGATTTTCTTTTCTGCGGCAAAAGCCAGTTTTCCTAAATCATTTTCGAACATTTCAGGTTTCCTTTCTATCAGTCAATTTCTAATGCGTGGTTTTTATTTCTTCCAGCACATTAGTTTCTGTTTGCTTTTGCGGTTTCGTTAGCAAAGGCGTGTCACGTCTTCTTGCATATTTTTTTCCCTTGATCGGGTACATTCTTTCGCGAGTGTGGTAGGGAACCACGAATTCCAAAACCTGTGCCAACTGATCACAGGGAACATCTTCCATGACCTTTACGGACAGTTTGGGATCAATTCCCGTTCGGCCGCCCATAAAAATATCCACCCCCTCAATCACTTCATTGCCGCGGCGCATCTTTTTTCCGAGCAGTCCAATATCCGCCACCAGATGGTTGCCGCATCCCGCCGGGCATCCCGACCAATGCATATTGATCGGTGCGGTGCCCGGGAGCTTGCCTTCAAGTTGCGCGGCAACCTTTAAAGCCATCGACTTGGTTTCAATTACCGCCAAGTTGCAATAATCGCTTCCCACACAACTCACCAATCCCTTAAGAATACTGGAAGGGTGATAAGTGAACTCTTTGACCAACGCCTCTTCAAGCATGTCCCCCAATTTCTGATCGGAAATATTGGGAATGATCAGGGAATTGGAATGGGAAAATCGTATTTCTCCGTTTCCATATTTTTCCGCAAGTCGGGCCAGCCCCTGCAACTTGTCAGCCTGAATACGTCCGACGGGAACCTTCAGCCCGACATAGTTCATCAAGGTCTGCTTCTGCCGGTAGGAACCAATATGTTCCGATTTTTCGTTGCCTCTCAAATCCACGCCAGCGGAGGTCAACGGCCTTCCCAGCCTCTCTTCCAACGCCAAACGGAATTTCTCTTCCCCCCAATCTTCTATCAGAAAGGCCAGACGGTTTTTACTTCTCACATCTCGACTGCCGTGGTCGCGGTACAAAAGGATCAGCGCCGAACACACTTCGACCACTTCTTCGGGACGGAGGAAAACATCCAAAGGAGTGGCGATGCGGTAGCCCCCCGACCCCAACTTTCCACCCACCAGAACATTGAAACCATAAACCGGGCCGTTTTCTTCAATGGCCGGTACCAGCGCCAGGTCCTGGGTTTCCGCATGCACACAGTCATCCGGGCAACCACTCAATGTTATGTTGAACTTTCTTGGCAGATTGGAAAACTCCGGGTTGCCGACGATATGCTCGTTCAATGCCTTGACCAGCGAATAGGCATCGACCTTCTCCTTCGGATTCAAACCTGCTACCGGACATCCCATAATGTTGCGGACATTGTCCATTCCGGTTTGGGACGAGGTCAGTCCTACCTCTTCGAGCAGGTCGAAAACCTTGGGAATGCTTTCAATTTTTAGATGCCGTAATTGCACCTGTTGGCGGGTGGTGATGTCAATCATCCCATTACCGAAGGTAGCGGCTATAAACGAAAGAGCCCTGACCTGATGAGAAAAAGAAAGTCCATTAGGAATCCTCACCCGCAACATAAAAAATCCTGGAGTGGGATTGCGCAAAAACAGTCCATACCATTTGAGACGCTGGATGTCCTCTTCGCTGATAGACTCCCAACCTTCTTTCGCAAAACGATGGAGTTCGCTTTTGATTTTCAAACCGTCTCTTTCAGATTTTATCAGTTCTATTTTGTTCATGGTTCCTCAACATTAGAAAATGATAGACCTTTCCCATCGAAGGTATACAGAAGGCAGTACAATTAACGTGCCATTTAGGAAAAATGGTCACTATGGCTTTTATTGATATAAGGTTAGGTCGATGGAGACATTAATTTGTGGCAAGACAAATTGCTCAAAAAACAATCAAAGCAATTTTCTACTGCCATATAATGTGTCATCTGGAAATGCCTGAAAATGCCGTTTATTGCGGCAATTGCAGAATGGGGGTGTAGGGGCGCAGAAGTTTTCGAGTCCACCAGGAGCCGTCCCGGTTCCGGGTCTCAAAGTCTGAAAACCTGTAATCGTAGACCACCGCCTGCATGTATTTTGGGGGACTATCGGGAAACGGGTTTTTCTCCAGCAAGCCAATCACAACAGGTGAGCCCTGCAAAAGACGGATCATGAACTGGACCAACCAGGGATTTCTTTCATAATTGCTGAGCGCGGCGAACCACATTTGCCAATCCAATCGGGGCTGGTGCGGGGCGACAAATTCCGGTTTTTTTACCACATCGCCCGGTTTCCATTTGAATTCATAAGGAAACCAGTTCTCGCGGTCATCACTTCCCAGAATAATAATTTCCGGCCTCGATGTAGTCATCACTGCAAACAGACCGTAGGAGTTGAACAGGTGAAGAGGACGAATTGCATTGGCGATGAAAATATAAATGGCGGGGTAATTGCCGGAAGTAACGAGCAGGGGAACTGTATAAAGCATGATGGAGATCGCCAACGCTGCTACTCCCGCCCCTGCAAAAAATATTTTCTTCCACACAGAAACCGACATCGTGTCTTTCGACCTCGCAGATTTCATCGGGAGCCATCTTGAGAGAATCGTATCATCCAGCAGAAGCAGGCACATGGCCAGAGTCAATAAGTTAAAGAAACAATAATTGCCGGTCAGGAAAATCAACATCTGATGAAAAACCAGTACGGCACAACCCATGTAGCGAATGCGTCGGGGACCAAAAATCAAAAATACTGCCCCAAGCTGAATGATGAAAGTGCCGACGACAGAAAACTCATGGAACCCATGAGGCAGCTGATGCGCATACCAACCTACCCAGGTTGGAAGCGGTTGGGTTTCGTAGTGGTAATAGAGTGCGGTGAAATCTCTCCAAGTGGAGTCCTGACTGATTATTTTGACCAACCCGGAAGAAAAAACAACGCGAAACAACAGAAACCGAAAGAGAAAAAGAACTGTCGCGGAGGGCGGGGATGCCCCTCTAACCCAAGGAACCAGGAAGAGTGCCAGAAATCCCATTTCAAGAAGCAGAGTGTCCCATTGGAATCCTAAAAAGGGTTGCGCCACATGGAAAAGAGAAAGATAAAATCCCCACGCCGCCAATAAGGCCCAGCCCACTTGGCGGTTGGCCATGACCAACATGGAGGCCCCCACGCCAAACAAACAGACCGCCTGCAAAAATCCATCTCCGGCATGAAACCAGAACAAGGTAGGAACTTTCCAAAAACGTTCCGGCCCCCAATGTGCCGCTGCATCTTTTAAATGCGTCTCAACCGGATGAATGCCTTCGTGTCCAATCAGTCCTTCAACTTGAGTCCAAAGAGATAAAAAGGCCAGCAAATAAACCAGGCCGAGAAGAAAGAGAAACACCCGCCGGGCCAGAAACCAGGTGGGAGCTTCCGTGGAGCCTCCCCAAACCCAGCGAGTGAGAGCGCTAAAGAAACTTCGATTTTCGGCAATCTGTCTGTAACCCCACTCTGAAACCGGGGCGAATCCTGGAATATTTTCATAAGCCCTGAGAAGCCACTTCCCGTTAGGGGCATAAGCCAGGGTCTTAAAAACAGCCTTAGCTCCTGAGCAAAAACTTCCATCAGGATCGACGAAATAGACAGAGAATGCAAAATGCTCGGGAGAAATCTGCGGGTAAGATTCGCCAGCCTCCTGAGAAGAACGGTAAACCACCGCGCCTTTCGTAAGAGGGCTCCAGCGCGCTACCCATAAACGACAAAATCCGCAATCGCCGTCATAGATCAAAACCGGTTTATCGTTTGTACTTTCCATAAGTGCTTCCAGAAACGAGCCCTGCTTTCGGACTGGCGACTCCTAAAATTTTTCTTTGTCAGAGAGTCTCTTTAATATTATAGCCTTTATCCCAAGCCCATTTTCTCCACAAAATAGCCCATGAACCCGGCAGCCCCCTATTTCCGAGACCTTTGCGTAAGTCTATAAAGCAGAAAAGCGAGATGCTTCGACAAGCTCAGCATGACAATAAAAGGCTATCTTGTCATTCTGAGGAGCTATTGCAACGAAGAATCTTGGGTTATGCAAAGGTCTCCCTATTTCCCTGAAAGAATTTTCACAAATAGGCGGTTCTGACTTGCGTTCCGGGCCAAGCTGAGATAGCTTCTCTACTTTACCCATTGCTAAAATGTAAGATATCGAATTATTAGAGGCACCCCTTAAAAGCATCTTTGATCGTTTCAGGAAGGATTCAATGGCTGATTTCACACGCGAAGAAGTTGAAGAGAAGTTGGAGGAATACTCCAAACTGCTTGCATCCCGAGAAGAGGAAGACGAGTTCATAGATGATGAACCCGATGAAGAAAATGAAGAAGCTGTCAGTGAGGAAGAGGAAGGTTCTGACCAAGAGGAAGACCCCGACTCAGATGATAATCAGGAAGATGAAGCCATCGAGGAAGAAGAACCCGGTTTGGAAACTATTTTTGAGGAAAAGGACCTGTCCGGACTGGATCTCTCGGGACTTAATTTCCTCGGCATCAGCCTGAAAAAAACCAATTTAAAAAACACCAATCTATCCGAATGTACGCTCGCAGAATCGAATTTGGACCAGGCCAATCTGGATCAGGTCAACCTCAGCGACGCAGATTTGGAAAATATTAGTTGCCTGGAAGGCGTGATGACCCGCGCCAATTTGGAAGCTGCAAACTTTCAAGGCGCCAAACTTCTGGGAACCGATTTTAGCAAATCCAATCTGGAAAGGGCAAATTTCAGAAGGTCCAAATCCATGGAAACCAAGCTGGTCCAATGTAATCTTAATGATACCGATTTCAGCAACTCAGATTTCTCGCGGACAAACCTGAAGGACGCTAAATTTACAGATAGCGACCTGAGCCGGGCCCGGTTCAATGGTGCTGACTTTGAGGGAACCGATTTCACCGATTCCCGGTTGAGCATGGGAGTCTTTTTTGAGGCAAACTTTAAAACCGCAAACCTCAATCGAGCCTTGATAAAAGGAGCGAAACTCGCGGGAGGAAATTTTTTCGGTGCCCAACTCACCCGCGCGGATATCACCGGAGCAGATCTCACCGGTGCCAGCTTTCACAATGCAGATTTGAGCCGCGCTAAACTAAATGGTGCCATACTAAGAAGAACGGACCTTAAAGATTCGGATTTATCCGAAGCGGATTTAAATATCGCAGACCTCACAGGGGCTAACCTGGTTGGGACAAAATTGTCCGGCGCCAATTTAGACCGCATTAAATTGAACCAGGCCAAATTAAATGGCGCGCAATTGAGTGGAGCACGGATGACCAAGGCCAAATTAACGCAAGTTGATTTGACCGGGGCAGATTTGAGTGGGGCCAACTTGACCGGGGCAGAATTAAATGAAGGTATTCTGGAGGGGGCTGATCTCAGCAGGGCAAACCTGACGGAAGCGATTTTGATAGATGCCAACTTGAAAAATGCTTTCCTGACTGGAGCTAATCTTCAAAAAGCGAATCTGGAAGGAGTCAATCTGGAAAGCGCAGACATGGCTGGAACAAAATTGAGAAAAGCCAATTTACAGAACGCAAACTTGAAGCAGGTAGATTTACGGCGGGCTGATTTGGAATACGCCAACTTCTCCAATGCAAAGCTGAACTCGGCAAATTTTACAGGGGCTAAAATGAGCGAGGGCCTGTTCATAGGAGCCGACCTGACAGGAACTAAAATGGACTCTGCCGATACCACGGACACCCAGTTTCAGGGAGCGATCGGATTTAAAACTTAACCCCCGATCCCAAAATATTCCCGCCTTTATCGGTTATCCTAAATAAATAATCCTGCGGCGCAAATATTTCAATCAAAAATAATTCCAGAATTTTGTCAAAATTTTATATCTAAAATTAGCACAATTAGCTTTGATTCTTGGCCGAAAATCGTTTATTTCCAGGCTATATTTTTCGTTAGTTTTAAATAAACCCTACAAAAAAATATGTTCAAATCTATCCTGTTAGCCAGTTTCTTCCTCTCGATGTCTCTAAATTTCGCATCTGCCAATTCACTGGAAAGCTCTTAGGATTGAGGGAGTGAAGTTTTTGGATGATATCCCCGAAGTAGAATGGTATCGGGTGGATGGAAGAACCTTGATCATAGGGTGGAAAGGTATTCCCCACCTTTTTCCCCACACAAACCGGAAAGCTGCGAGACGGGCAGCCATAGCTACCGAAAAGGAAATCCATGTCTGGGCGGTCCGTCATAATCAGAAAAAATGGACGGTAGGCAGCGGAAAATCTCATATCTGCTCTGTTTCAGCGAAAAATGGGCGGGTAAAAACTGATACCTGCCCTTTTTCAAAATAAACCCTATCCTCTCCCGACTAACCTCCTTAATTTTTTCCAAGTATTTTATTATTCTTCCCTGTTTTTTTAAGACTTCGGGAAATATTTTGCATCTAAAAGGAGTATCTATAAACCATGGATCGCAAAATAAATGAAAACCCACTCTTTTTCCCATGATGGACGTTCCAGAATGAGAGCCCGGCCCCTCACTCTTAAAGAGGTGCTCCGTTTAAGAGACGGAATGGAAATCCCCAAAACCCTGCCCTACCAGATACTAAAAACTTCCAACAATGAAAAAATTCTACTGGCCTTAAACTAAGACTCTATTCCCTTGCATACCCACAAACCTAATACTCACTGACATCTGAAAACCCCGACCCATGGAAAAACTGGAAGCTGTGCAGAAAGTGTTGCGATTCAGCAATTCCATAAGGGAATGGTGTGAAGGTGACCATGCCGTCTATTTTGATGATTTTGACGAACAAAACGTAGACAATTATGATCCCGGAGGATATGGGGATATCGCCGATGAAATTATAGAACGTGGAATCGCAGAAAACCTTCTCGAAGAGGATGAGGTGGATTGACCCGCGGCGGATAAGTGCGCACTCCTTTTTTTCTGAATTCCGGGCACAACAGAATTTACTGCCAGCAAATCGCAGACCGAAAAGGCCCTCATTGGCTTTTTTCCGTCCACCCGAAAAACTTTAGTCATTAAAAAATAATTATGGCAAAATATAAGGCCCGAGTAGCTTCGGCAAGCTTCGCACATCCCTGCTCCCATTTAAAAATCCGTTGCAATAGGTACGCAGAACAAGTTATCAAGAAAAATCTTTTATATCAATGTGTTACGCAACTATCTCTCTTAAAAAAGTCCGGATCTCTGTAAGGGTTTTCCATGAAACCCGACAAAAATTTAATATATAAAAGATTTTATTATAGAATAGTTCAACTAGGATGGGTTCAAAATAGCATGCCCCGGCAAGGACTGTTGCATAGTAATTCTCAGGAGATAGACAGTGAATAACCGCTCCAAAATTCTTCAAGACGTTCAAAACTATTACGGAAAAATTCTTAAAACCAAAAATGACCTTCAGACCAGCGCCTGTTGTGCGGCAGACACCATGCCTGCCTACCTGCGTCCTTACCTGAAAAATATACATGCGGAAGTGCAATCCAGGTTTTATGGTTGCGCTTCCACGTTCCCTTCAAGCCTTCGTGGAAAAACCGTAGTGGATCTCGGTTGCGGTTCCGGACGCGATTGCTACTTGCTGGCTCAGTTAGTAGGCCCTGATGGCATGGTCATCGGCATCGACATGACCGATGAACAACTGGCGGTTGCAAGAAAACATATTGATTTTCATACGCAAAACTTTAACATGGAAAAACCTAACGTCGATTTTCGCAAAGGCTGGATTGAAGACCTCACTTCGGCAAACTTGGAGGACAATTCCGTAGATGTAATTATCTCCAACTGCGTGATCAACCTGTCTCCCGATAAGGAAAGTGTATTTCGTGAAATTTTCCGGGTTCTCAAACCCGGCGGAGAGCTGTATCTTTCAGACATTTTTTCCGGACGACGGGTGCCGGAACCCTTGACCACGGACCCGATTTTACTCGGCGAATGCCTAGGCGGTGCCCTATACATGGAAGACTTCAGGCGTATGTTGAGAAACGCAGGTTCTCTTGATTACCGGGTGGTTTCCAAAAATCCGCTCACTCTCAACAACGAGGACATCCAGCGCAAGGTCGGCATGATCGATTTTTTTTCCATGACCGTGCGTAGCTTTAAATGCGAGTTCGAAGACATTTGCGAAAACTTCGGCCATGTCACCTACTATAAAGGCAGCATTCCCGAATTCCCGCACGGGTTCACCCTTGATGACCATCATTATTTTCAGACCGGAATTCCCGTACCGGTTTGCGGCAATACCAGCAAGATGCTGAGTGAAACCCGGTTCGGCGAGCATTTTAATGTCGTTGGAGATTTCTCCACCCACTACGGACCTTTTGACTGCAATACACCCCAACCTCAAGAAGGCATCTCCTCCGCCAACGGCAACGGTGCCTGCTGGTAACCCGGCGAGCCGCCGGTGGCTGTAATAATTCCATCATCGACTTCATGCCCCGTAGGGGTAAAATAGCAATAACTCTCTCTGGCTGATAAAAAATTTTCTCGGCTTATTAAAGAGTTATCGGGGTATGTCACATTCCTGCGGATTTAAGTCGTAGTTTTTATAAAGCTCACGCAAGCGCTTGCGAACCGTGATGCTGTTTTCAGAATCCTTTTTCTCCTCCCAAATCTGTTGCGCCTTGCGGGCCGCCAGAATCGCCTTGCGCCCTTCATTCAAACCGTCAAAAGCCTTGCTCATATTGAAATAGGCGTTGGCATCCTGCGGATTTTTTTTCACCGCTTTCTTATATTCCACCAGGCCTTTCTCATAGATCGCTTTCACCACAACCCCCAAACAGACGATTAATCTCCACTACAAAATAAAACTCCCCATCTTTCCTGTCAACCCCGGCAGAGAGGTGAAAATTTCATCAGGCTTTACGTCAACATATCGCGCATGTATCCTGGTTTATATTTTTCTAAGAAATTAAAGAGGATGGGTAAATGGCAAGCCAGATCATCGATATTCTATGCGGTCAGTGCGGGACTTTTATGCTTCGATACCAGAAAAAAGGATCGGGACAGTTGATAAAAATTTATATCGACCGGATCGTCGAACCGGATTCTCTTGCGCGGTTAAAATCCATCACCAGCAAATCAAATCTCCCTCCATTAGCCTGCATAGAATGTGGCAACCGGATAGGACTGACCCAGGAAGGAGGAACTTACCGAATGATAAAAGGATCGTTCAGAAGAAAAGGCGTGAAATAAACGGGCAACCTGCACTTTTTAAAATTCAAATTCTTCGGACAAAATAATGGTGCACCATTAAAGTTAAAAAATATTGAACAGCCATAACCCAGGCAAAAGAGACCAAACTGGTTGAAAGGATTCCAAGAACAGCGAACAGGGCAAGCAGAAAAAGTGGGAGGTCAAGCCCATTCCAACGCCAAAGCAGCAGCAGGATTTTTATTTTCTCGTAGCAGGCTTGGCGTTGCTCAAAGGTCAAGTCCGGTTGCAGGTCTTGATCCCGAGCTTCCACAAGACGCAAAAAACTCCATTGGCCCCGAAAAAATAATTGCTGCGCCTGCATATAATAAAAATAAAGCACCCGCACCCCCGACATTTTAGTCCGAAGCTTTTGGCGGGTATTTTGAATTTCTCGTTCCATACCATCATAGCCATGTAATAGTAAGGTGACCAGACTCTGCTTGCAATAATCGTAAGAAATGGCCCGCACAATAATCAGTCCCGCAATGATTTTCAGGACTTGTCCGTGTTCTGGAAAACCTTTGATGAGCCCAACCACCACTGCAAGGTAGGCAAAATAACCGGCGATGCCATCAATCAACCTGCCCCATTCGCTGGCCATGCCCTTGGCCCTGGCCAACTGCCCGTCTACGCAATCCAGCACCAAAGTGACTTCCAGTAAAATTCCTCCCAGAATCATGGATGCCGGACTGGCAAAGCTGAATGCGTAACCGGAAGCAAACCCCACCAGAACAGAAAAATAAGTCACCTGATTTGGGGTCACTGGAGTGTCCTTCAAAAAAGCCACAATCTGCTTCGCAATCGGATCTTGAATATAACGATTGACCGGCTCCACCATATCTACGGGTGCGCGGCTCGATGTATCACTCACATCCTATAACCATTTTTCCTGTTGATACCAGTTGATCGTCTCGGTCAGTCCTCGATTCAATTCATACTGAGGTTCAAAGTCAAACGCTTTAAAAAACTTTGCCGGTGACGCAGACCATGAACTTTGCCGGATATCAATCATCCTCTGCCGATCAAACAACGCGGGCTTGGAACTGAAGCAAGCCAAAACCTCAAAGAACAAAGCTACCGGAATCAACATCCCTTCAGGAATTTTCAGGATTTTCATCCTAACATTCATAATACGTGCACACTCTTTTGCGACCTGTTCCCAGGCATGAACATGGCCGTCTGTAACAAAATAGCTACGGCCTGCCTGTTTGGAGGGGTGGCAAGCTTGGAGCATTGCCTGAACCAGATCGGCAACATAAATCAGAGAAAGTTCTTTGCCCGCCCGGCCAATCTGCAGCCCCCATCCTTTCTGGATCAATTTGATGAAAGTAAAAAAGTTTTCTTCCCGGGGACCATACACCACCGGAGGGCGTATAACGGTAACAGGCAGTGACCCCGAGTACTGCAAAGCAATTTCTTCCCCCCCAAGTTTTGATTGCCCGTAAAAAGTCACAGGCTTGCAAGGGGTGGTTTCATCAACGAGATTGCCCTGGGTGCTGGGGCCAGTTGCCGCCAGACTGCTAAGATGAATAATGCTTTTGATCCGGCCTCCACGCTTCTGGCATTGCTCATACAAGTTTGAGCAGGCAGTGGCATTAACTTGAAAATAGCCGGAACGGGATTTTGCCTTGGTCAGTCCTGCACAGTGGAAAATGTAGTCCAACTCTTCCAAAGGGGGGATTACAAAATCCGGTCGCGCCAGATCCACCCTGTGAAGATGAACCCTCGAAGCATCCAGCCATTTGAGGTCAGAGGATTCCCTCACCAGTCCATGAACCGTGCAACCAGAGGCCAAAAGCTGGTCTACCAGATGACTGCCGATGAAACCATTCGCGCCCGTAACCAGAGCCGTGGCCCCTTTAAGATGTGATGAGGCGTTCATAGATGCGATGTCTTTTATAAATAGTTCCCCCTATCCGGTACATCGGTTCGAGAATGCCTTTGTTATCCTCCAGCAACCAGGATATCTCACACCATTTAATCTTTTTTTCCAGAGACAACCTGTAGATTTCGTAATAAAGCCAGGCATCAATTCCCAGCCTGCGGTATTTTTTCTTCACACCCAGCGTCAGCACCCGAAAAACATCAATTTTATTTTTCTTCCATAAGAACCAAGCCCAGCCAAAGGGAAACAGGCTTCCATCCATTCCCTTAAGCACTTGATTGACATCGGGAAGGGCCAGGGAAAAACCCGCCGGTTCGCCCTTTACTTCGGCAATCAAGCAAAATTCAGGATGTATGAAGGATTTCATTTCCCTTGCAGAAAATTCAAATTCTTTTTGAGTCATAGGAACGAATCCCCAATTCAGACCCCACGCCGAGTTGTAGATATCCCAAAGAATGGAAATTTCTTTATCAAATCGGCTGAGATCCAAACATCTGACGGTGAAGCGATTCCTTTGTTTCAACTTTTTCGCGGCGCGCTCCAGATAATCCGGAACCTTAACAAAGTCCAGCCGTAACGCTAAAAGATCTTTGGCCTTTTGCAAACCCCACGCCTCAAAATGTTTCCCATAATATTCTGGGTTATAGGGGATGCCAAACATGGTGGGAGAGTCAAACCCCTCTATCAGCAAGCCGCACTCATGGTTCGTCGACAAGTTCATCGGCCCCATAAGACGGGCATGTCCTCTTTCCTGACACCATTGATAAGCCTTGTCCAGTAAAAGCCGGGAGAGACTCGGGTCATCCCCCGACTCAAACATGCCAAACATGCCGACAGACTCTGAGTGAAGATCCTGATAGTTCCGATCATGAACCAGAGCGATCCTCCCTACCGGTGACTGGTTGTCATCCACCGCCAGAAAAAGATCGTCTTCCGCATGTTCGAAAAACGGGTTGATGTCGGGATTCAGGAATGTTTTACGTTCCCGGATAAGAGGAGGAGTCCAGCATGGCTGGTCTTTATAAATTTTCCAGGGAAGGCGGACGAACCGATCCAAGTCCTGTCGGGTTTCAACCTTTACGAGTTTAAAACCCATTATTACCTGGGGATGATGCCGAGCTTTGTCCCCAGTTTCCTGAATGAACCAAGGACTTTGTCAAGATCCGTTTGGTCATGGGCAGAGGTATAGCTGGTCCGGATCATGGCATTGAGGGGTGGCACGACCGGCGACACCGCGACTCCGGCAAAAACACCGTCATCAAAAAGGAGCCTGTTCAAATAAAGTGTGAGGGCCTCTTCTCCTATTTTTATGGGGACTATAGGAATAGAATTGTTAGTCACCTGAAAACCCATATCAAAAAAACCTCTTTTTATATAAGCGGTATTTTCCTGCAACTTTTTGATGCGTTCCGGCTCATTGATCATGATATCCAGACCCATAATGACCCCAGCAACCGATGCAGGCGGCAGGGCCGCAGTAAAAATAAACGCCGAGGCTTTATGGCGAATGAACTCGGTGATCTTGGACTTTGCGGAAATAAATCCACCGATGGACCCCAGGCTTTTGGAAAACGTTCCCATATAAATATCTATTTCGTCTTCCAGATTGTAGTAGTTGGCGACACCCCTGCCACTTTCACCCATGACACCCAGGCCGTGAGCTTCATCAACCATGACGTTGGCCCCGTAGTCTTTTGCGAGTTTCACAATAGCTGGAAGGTTGGCAATATCACCGCTCATACTGAATATACTGTCGGTAATAATTATCTTGCCTTCAACATCCGAATATTCTTTTAAATAATATTCCAGATGATCCATATCATTATGCTGATAGCGGACGGTCTTTCCCGGTGCCACCCCACACCCTTCATAGATACTGGCATGGTTTTCCCGATCCGAAAAAGCTACATCCTTTCTCCTCAGGAGACAAGCAATAGTTCCCTGATTTGCCTGGAATCCCGTGGACATGACAATGGTATCTTCTCGGCTCAAGAAAGAGGAAAGCTCCTTTTCCAGAGTCTTATGCAGATTGAAAGTACCATTGAGAAAACGGCTACCAGTACAACCGATGCCAAATTTTTCCAATGCCTCCCGAGCCGCTGAAATCACGCGAGGTTCCTGGGCCAGCCCGAGATAATTATTGGTAGAAACGGAAATGACTTGCTTCCCGTCAATGACAACATGGCATCCATCAATTTCCTGGATTTCCCTGAAATACGGATAAATCCCCAGCTCCTTGGCCTGCTCCGGGGCAAAGTAGCCAAAGCATTTTTCCAGAATCCCTTTTTCTTTACTGTTGGGAGGGCGCAGGTGGGAATTTTCAAAATCAAACTTCTTTTTCAATAAAGAGGTGATTTTACTCTTCTTTAAATGAGCAGGTTCTTCGTCGTCACTTTCAAGTTCATTGAGCAGGGTAAAAGGTTTTGTCATAAGTTTCTCACCAGAAATTTATAAAAAAATTTAAACCATGATCTATAGTTTCAGACGGCGGCATGCTTCCACAATTGATTCAGCGCTGGAAGCAATCCCCAGCAAACGGTTTGACCGTATAAGGAGTTCTCGCCCTGATCCCGAATCAGTCGGCGATGCGCCTCTCCCAATGCGTGATAAGGCAGATCGGGAAACAGGTGATGCGTCGCATGAAAGCGAAGACCCACTGGCGCCCATAAAGGAGTCATCCATCTATTCCCGGGGATATTGACCGAGTCCAGCATTTGACTTGGGTAGCTCATCGCATTTTCCTTGGGGTTTTGATAGCGGTGAGCCCCCAAGGTTCTGATGGAATTAATCATAAAAATCAACGCTCCAACACAGTACCACAGGAACAGGGTCATCGCAGGAATAATTTTTGCCAGGATGGCCCCCAAAAATGCCCAGGCAAAAAGACACGCCAAAAACTCCTGGATTTTCCAACCTTCCATATTCTTCCAGGAAGACTCCGGCCGCCGATAATCCAGATCGATAACCAGCGCTGACATCCTGGCCATCAGGAATGATCTCAGCCTTTTATTGACCAAAGATAATGGAGTTAAAACGGAAAAACGCGCTAAAAATAAAATCGGAACCAAAAAAGAAAAAAGAACATGAATGACAATCCATCTTCTTCCTTTTAAAGCGAAGGGAAAATATTCCCCATCTTTTTCAGTTCCATAAAAATTCTGTTTATGGTGATCTAAGTGAACGAACTGATAAAGAAAAACGGGAACCATAAGAGGGAAACCACAAAGTATATTCCAGACCCAACTGAACATCTTGAAGGCGCCCTTTTTGAAATGAACAATTTCATGGATGAATAAAACCGCCCGATACAAAGCCAGGCAGGAGAGAGTCACAAAAAGAATTTGCCGGGAAGAAAAAACCGGAGCCATGAAGGCAAGAACAAAAGCACCCCACCCAAGAATGGCGCTAAACAAAAAATCCAACCAGTAAATAATGGGATTAGGCCGAAAGAGATCTTTCACCAGTTCTCTTGCCCTGCCCATCGGGAAACTTTCTCGCTCCTGCTGTAAATTTTCATGGGCCTGTTGAGTCAACACAGTGGTCCTGTTTGTAATTACGGGTTGCTAATTTTTTTCCGCGCAGGATACGCACAGAACATTTTCCGGCATGAGCATGATACGTCCTTCTGGAATCGGGTTGGCACAACGGGCGCAGATTCCAAAATCCGGCAAGTCCACCTTGCTCAGAGCTTTTTCAAGCTTAAGCAGCTTGGACTTCGACGAATTCAACGAAGCCTCGCTTATGCCCTGACTGCCGAGTGCCTCCATTCGAGTGAGACGGCCTATGGCGTTGTCCGGAGCAACTGGCTTGGAGGTTAGGGTGAAAGTTTCTATCAGGTGCTTTTGCACCTCGATCTCCTCAACGATTTTCTTTTTAAGTTCCGCTCTACCTTCATCATCCATACACGATCCTACCATTAATGCGTAAAATTCGGGCTATTTTGAGGCAGGAACAAATCCGGACATCGCGCATCTCTGCGCCAACAAGGGAGTGAAACGGTCAGTATCCTGGGAAAGCTCTTCCATAAACTCATTAGCCAGATTCTGGTCTTCAAAGCATTCATAAATATCATCCAGAAATCCGCCGCGCAAAAGCGGATGTTCGAGGAAATCCCGTCCGGACCGGGTAAAAATTTCCAACGGCCATTCGGTCACCTCGACCTGCTCCAGACCCAGTTCCTCCAGCCATTGTTTTGCCTGATTGGCGGAAGGACGTTCCTCTATATACTCCGCCAAGGATTTTCGTTCCTTGACCAGGTTTCCTCGTTTCATCTCCTCGTCCACGAGGTTCCATAAAGAGTCAAAGTTTCCCAGCGAGGGAAACGTCAGCACAATTTGTCCACCTGGCTTTAAGAATCGGACCAGATTGCTGAGAGCCTCAAAACGATTCGGGCGAAAAAACATGAAAGAGAGGTTGCCGGTGATGCAGTTAAAATTGGGAAGTATCGGGGGCAAAAAACGCATGTCCCCCACCTCAAACTGCAACCAGGGCAGATGCTGGCCTTGAATTGACCGGGAACGAAGCACCTGGGACTGATGGATATCAATAGCCAGAACGCTTCCTTGAGGTCCTACCTGTTCCGCCAGATGAAACGCCGGGATCCCTCCCCCGGCAGCGATGTCCAGCACCGAGTCACCCGGATTTAACTGCAGTTTATGCATTAACAGTTGTGCAAAAGGGGTGGACCAGGGGTCGTTTTCAGGCAAAGGCCAGGATGGGGTCATGAGATTCACTTTCTATTCCACCTGGCCTCGCCCGGTGGACGTGATATTTGTGATGTCCTTTTCGTTAAACTTCATGCCCGGCACGGGTACTTCCTAAGCTCTTACCCGTTCCGGGCATGAAGGCAAGTGTTGGATATGCCACATGTGCCCCGCAGAGGTAAATGGGAAAAATATCTATTGCCGGACAGATACTCATTCAATACCTAAGTCAATCCGGTTATGATTGAAACAATATTATTCTACCGGATAAACAATCCCGCATGGGTATTTTTACGGATGACAAGCTCCCCGACTCATACGCCCTCTGCCTTCTTGGCCACGGAAGTCGGGACCCCGAAGGCATTGAGGAATTCCTGATCCTGTGGAAAAAATTGCGCGAAAGAAATTTTTGTCAGATCACTGAAGCCGGATTTCTGGAATTCTCCAAGCCCACTGTCGCCGAAGCTTTATCCACATGCCAGAGCAACGGCATTAAAAACATTATTATATTGCCGAGTATTTTATTTTCCGGTGAACACACGCAAAGAGATATCCCGGACACAATCCGCGAAGTATGCCGAGACCATCCTGAAATCAATCTAATTTTTTCAGAGCCACTGGGTACGCAACCTGAGATTATAGAAGTCTGCCAGGTACGCATCAAGGAAGGCGAAAAACTTTCCCAAAAATCCATTCTCCGGTCAGAAACATTGCTCATGATCGTGGGCCATGGAAGCCGCGACACAGATTTTAACTCTCAAGTCGACAAAAACCTGTTCCAGTTGGGGGAAAAACTGGGCTTCGGCAAAACCATTATCTGCTTTGCAGGAACCTCTCAACATTCTCTGGAAGACATGCAAGAAAAATTTGACCCGCAAGGATTTCACCGTGTCATTCTATTGCCCTTTTTTTTGTTCACTGGCGTCTGGGTCAAACGCGTACATGGCCTTGCCGACACTTTTCAGAAAAAATACCCGGATATCGAATTTCTCAAAGCCCCCTGCCTCAAGCATCATGATATAATTGTAAATACATTGATTCAACGTGCAAGGAAAAGTGTTTTTAACAAGTAAGTCTGAATTGAAAGGTAATGTTTTTTATGATCAAAGAAATCCTACCTAATTTATATAACTGGAGCGAATACTCCGAAGAAAAAAAACTGGACTTTAATGGTTACCTGATAATTGGAAAGGACGAGTCCGTTATTATAGATCCTCCTGATTTAGGAAAGGATGATAAGGAAGAATTAGACAACCTTATAAATAGTCATTCATCCTGCCCGTTAAGGGGAATATTGTTGACCAATGTTCACCATGAAAGAGCCAGCAGTTTATTAAAAAATCGATTTTCTGTCCCGGTTTGGGTGAATGCGCTGGACAAAGAAGCGTTGGAAGTGCCCACCGATAAAACCTTTCAGGGAGGAGACAATTTGTTTTGCGGTATCCAGGCGATTCAATTGGGCCATCAAAAGTCACCGGGTGAAACGGCTTTTTATATGACAGACCAAAATATCATGCTAGTGGGAGATGCTTTGATCGGCAAAGTTCCTGGTCAGGTAAATATGTTACCCTCAGACAAATACCAAGACCCTGTAAAAGCCAAGGCCGGTTTGAATCGACTGATGGATTTTGAATTTGAAACATTATTAGTTGGAGATGGGGTGTCAATATTAAAGGCTGCTAAAGAAGCTGTGAAGACTTTTCTTGCTAACTGACTTATAAAGCCAATATCAGTTTAGTTTTTTTGGGCTAACAGGAAATGCGGGTCGTCAGGTTTAGGAAGAAACATTATGATCTGGGTTTTGTCGCAAAATCATATCTTGAAAAATTGCATGGGCGGGTTAGCCGTTTTATTCTTCCTTGCCGTTTCGCCCCCGGCTCAATCGCAAACCTCAATATTCCCAGACATGGTACGGATCGAAGCAGACTGTTTCATCATGGGAAGCGAGGAGTTCATCGTCGAGGAACCGGAGCACAAGGTTTGCCTCAATGCCTATTACCTTGAAGTTCACGAAGTCACCCAGAAAAAATTTGAGAGCGTCCTGGGCTACAACCCGTCCCATTTCAAAGGGCCGGACCTGCCGGTGGAAAACATTTCATGGCCTGAAGCCGACAATTATTGCCGAACCTTCGCGGGTCGGCTCCCGACCGAAGCAGAGTGAGAATATGCTGCGCGGGCAGGCTCTACTGCCGCTTTTTCCTGGGGATGGGACATGGACGACGCCTCCGCCTGGCATCGGGGCAATTCGCAAAACGGCACACACCCGATAGGACAAAAAAAGGCTAATCCCTTAGGCTTTCACGATATGAACGGCAATGTCTGGGAATGGGTCGGCGACTGGTACCGCGAAGATTATTATGAGGTGAGCGCCCTGTCGGAACCGGCGGACAATCCACTGGGACCCACCACCGGACAGTTTGTCATCCTTCGCGGCGGTTCGTTTGAGGATGAAGCTTATTTTCTAAGATCGGCCTCTCGCTACTGGTATCCACCCACTCTGAAACACCACAACCTAGGGTTTAGATGCGCCCTCAATCCGCCACAGGAGAATCCACAATGAGAAAGATTGTTCCTCACCAGCATTCTTTTATCCCTTCTTCTCAGCCCACAGGAAGGCTGGGCGGAAACGGTGGAGGTAGAAATCATCAAATCGGTGTTCATTCCCGCAGTCATTAAAGTCAAGAAAGGCGATACGATTCGGTTGGGTCAATACGGAAGAGCTTCTGCACACAGTAACGAGCGGAAAGGCACCCCAGTCTGACGGCAAATTCAACGCCGCCTACGTTAAAAAAGATTTTGAGGTCACCCTCGATAATGCAGGGTTCTTCGATTATTACTGCGAACTGCACCCGGCCATCATGCGTGGGGTGGTTATCGTCGACCAGACATCGCCCGGTGGAAATGAGAAACCCACTAGCGGTGGCAGCAGATAACACCGTTGCACATTCAGGTATTGCTCACACCTCCATAAGAAATTCCCGACAGGTTCGCCATATTCTGGTCCCAAGTTGTCAAGTCATTGAGTTGGAATTCATTGACATGTCTGTGACCACAAGCTCTTGCCATTACGTTTATCAACTCAACGGATGCCTAAAAAAAGTTTTTGAGACGGTTGGCAGATTCTTCAACGATCAACCTTTGCCTCAGGTGATCTTTCTGAGTAGCAATGCCAACGGGACAATTGTTGGTGTGGCAGGCCCGCATTCCTATACAACCGATGGCCTGTATGGCCGAGTTGGAAAGGGCAATCGCATCCGCCCCTAAAGCAAGAGCCTTGGCAAAGTCGGCGGGGATTCTTAATCTGCCCGTGATGATTAACGTCACATCTTTTTCCCACAGGCTGTCTAGGTGGCACCTTGCTCTGGCTAGAGCCGGAATGGTGGGAACAGAAATGTTGTCGCGAAAAAGAAGCGGTGCCGCTCCCGTTCCACCACCACGTCCATCAAGGATAATGTAATCGACGCCAACTTCTATAGCAGCATCAATATCCTTTTCAATATGCTGTGCCGAGAGCTTATATCCAATAGGAATACCTCCGGTTGCCTCTCGAACTTGGGCCGCAAACTCCTTGATCGGTTTGATATCTGTCCAATCAGGAAAACGCGGTGGAGAAATTGCGGCCTCCCCTTCTTTTAATCCTCGCACCTCAGCGATTTTCCCCGTAACTTTATGTCCAGGCAAGTGACCACCAGTGCCGGTCTTAGCGCCCTGCCCCCCTTTAAAATGAAACGCCTGACATTGTTTAACTTTATCCATCGAATACCCGAATCGGCCGGAGGCAAGTTCGTAGAAATATCTGCTGTTGGCACCCTGCTCTTCAGGAAGCATTCCGCCCTCCCCGCTACAGATACCGGTACCTGCCATTTCCGCACCCATCGCCAATGCGATTTTGGCTTCTTCAGAGAGCGCTCCGAAACTCATATCAGAAACAAATAAAGGAATGTCCAACTTAAGGGGTTTACATGCTCTGGGACCTATAACAACTTCTGTGCCGACCGGCTCATCATCCAACAAAGGCATGGTCGCTAATTGCGCCGTGACAAATTGGATATCTTCCCATTTTGGAAGCTCCTGCCGAGGCACACCCATCGCCGCAACGCGACCATGGTGCCCCAGTTTGGATAAACCATCTTTGGCCAGTTTCTGAATAAAACCCGTATGCGGTTCTGCATCTGTCCCGTGAATGTCCACATAGAGCCCCAAGTATTCGTCTCGATTGTAAGGCTGTGGATTTTCTTTCTCCCATTCTAATATTTCTGTTTCATCCACCAGAACATGGCCATCCTCGACCCAGGCAGAGAATTTTTGCAATCTTTCGTCATTGTCATATTCGCTGATGCCGGTTTCATATTTAAAATCCCATTGATGAACGCCGCAAATGAGATTTTGGCCTTGGATATGTCCATCCGCCAGTAGCGCACCGCGGTGAAGACATCGTCCGTATAAAACAGAAACCTCGTTATCATAACGAACAGCGACCAAGTCCACGTTCGCCACCAAAGCATAGGAAGGTTCACGAACTTTCAAGCCACTCCAGTCAGCAATCACTACCTTTTTCATTTAGTTTTCCTCATATTTGAGTTACTCCGGAAAGTAAACTATCATCATTTCTGTCTATATTCCAAATTAGGTAAGTTTTGAACATATCAATTCTCAAAGTTTGTCGAAAAAGCGAAAAGATTCTTACATTGATTTCATCAATAAAAATTGCGATTATTGGCCTAATTTAAATCATCCGCGCTAAAACTGAGGAACGATTATGAGTGAGGAACTGATAGCAAACCTTGGGCCCTTGGCCCCACTGGCAGGCACCTGGGAAGGCAATAAGGGAGACGATATTGCCCCCGACGAAAACCCCAGGGAAATAGAGAACAATAAATATCGCAAGCGATTAGTGCTGGAGCCTTTCGATCCGGTCGATAACCACGCGCAGACTCTTTACGGATTGAGGTATTCGACCACAGCATGGCGGTTGGACAAAGACAAACCCTTTCATGAAGAATTGGGGTACTGGCTTTGGGATCCTGCAGAAAAACAGGTGCTTCGATGTTTCATCGTACCCCGTGGCGTGACGGTGATCGCAGGCGGCACGGTGGAACCGGATGCACGAGAATTCAAATTAGCCGCCGATGCGGGATCGGAAACTTACGGCATCTGCTCCAACCAGTTCCTTGATCGGGAATTCAAAACAATTCGCTATGATCTGAAGGTTACCATCCACGATGAAAACAGCTTCAGTTATGAAGAAGACACTCAACTCCAGATCAAAGGCCAGAGCGAACCGTTTCACCACACCGACAAAAACACCCTGAAACGGGTCTGAATATCAACAGATATGGCCTTAGTTTATTGGAATATATCGGCAGAAGGGAATATATTAATTATAGAAATTGTTTCCTTAATATAGAGGAGCCTATTTCTTCTAAAACCCGATACCAAAAAGAGCCATGCTGATTTCGCCAATAGACCGTAATAAAGAACCGGATCCGGAGAAACATATAGGCCGGATCAATTCTCCTTACTGGACCCTGCCCAGCTATGGCAGATTGGGTGCTCCTCAAAACTTCAATCCATCCCATTCCGGTGAAGGCATCATATTAAGGGTGAGGGATGCCCGCCTGAATGAGCGGCGCAAACATCTTTCCCCACATGAATCACCGGCACAGGAACGGCGCCAAAGAAATAACCGTACGCACAATGCCCACCCTTCCAACCATCACGTTCTGGTTATCGCTCTCGAACGCAAAGCCGGAGAGCCCGACCCTTGGAAAGCCGGAGACCGCGTGTCCGTCGTTTCCAAATCCCAAACCACGGCTCCGAATCCTCAAAGTAATGCACAACCCGACACCCCAAAACCTCCTTTACTGACCAAAGATGAGGGAGACTATGTTTTACACCTCAGCAAAGATCATCCCCCTGAAGTTTAGCGTTTCTGTTTTATTGAAAACCAAGAACAGCAGCCATTCCCCTCCTCTGCATCCTGCGCACAAGGCATGTTCCATAAAAAATTGAAATTTCCCTGGCCATGATTCGCGCCTGAAAAACAATTGGCTCGGTCAAAAATTTCCTTGATCCTTCACTTATTTGTAATGTTTTGGTACCTTCATACGACTGTATGTGAACTGATATTCATCAAGTGGCTTTGTCTAACCATTAGCTGGCTTCAGAAAAAAATTAGCCGAGGAAAAGGATATGAAAAAAATAATTATACTAGGGCTCATTGGCGGTTTATTTTGGGCTTTTTCCTACTTTGATCTCGGTCATTACTTAACCCTTGAATATATAAAAGAGCAGCAAACCAATTTCTCAGCTTTTTATAAGGAAAACACTTTATTAGCGATTAGTGCCTATTGCGCAGTTTATATTGTGACGACGGCTCTTTCCCTTCCAGGAGCCGCCCTCATGACATTGCTTGGCGGCGCTTTGTTCGGGTTGGTGACCGGAACGATTCTGGTTTCATTTTCCAGCACCATCGGCGCGACTCTCGCTTTTCTGGTCTCACGTTTACTACTCCGAGACTGGGTTCAAGGTAAGTTTGGCAGTCACCTGAAATCATTCAATGACGGTATCCAAAAGGACGGAGCTTTTTATCTGTTCACACTCCGATTGATTCCTGCCGTTCCCTTCTTCATCATTAATCTGGTCATGGGTCTGACCCCCATGAAGACGTTATCATTTTTTCTGGTGAGCCAGGTCGGAATGCTGGCAGGCACCCTTGTTTTTGTAAATGCTGGGACACAACTCGCTCAAATCGAATCTATCGGGGGCATTCTTTCCGCAGAAATTATCTTTTCATTTGTCTTGTTAGGGATTTTCCCGTTGCTGGCCAAAAAACTTATAAGTTTCTATAAAGGAAGAAAAGTTATGAGTAAGTTTAAAAAACCAACATCCTTCGATTACAATATGGTGGTGATCGGGGCTGGGGCCGCTGGCTTGGTCACCAGCTATATCGGGGCAGCAACCAAGGGAAAAGTTGCATTAATAGAAAAACACAAAATGGGTGGGGACTGCCTGAATACGGGGTGCGTCCCCAGTAAAGCGCTCATCCGGTCAGCCAAATTCATGGCCGATGCCAGGAAATGCCAAAAACTCGGATTCAAAAGCGCCCAGATTGAATTTGATTTTGCCGATGTGATGGAGCGGGTCCAACGGGTCATCAGAACCATTGAGCCGCATGACTCCATCGAGCGATACACCTCTTTGGGAGTCGAATGCCACACCGGCGAAGCCAAAATTTTGTCTCCTTACGAAGTGTCGGTGAATGGGAAAACTCTCACCACAAGGAATATTGTCGTTGGAACCGGAGCTCGCCCTGCCATTCCCGCGATTGAGGGCATTGAAGATGTCGCCTACCTGACCTCAGATACCGTTTGGGATATTCGCGAAAAACCGGAAAAGCTGCTGGTGCTGGGTGGTGGACCTATTGGTTCTGAACTGACCCAGGCGTTTGCCCGGCTGGGATGTTCCGTGACCCAGGTTCAGCGTAACAAGCAGCTGATTCCAAAAGAAGACCCTGAAATATCACAAATGGTTTTAGAAAGTTTCCAAAGCGAAGGAATCAATGTATTGACAGCACACACTCCCAAAAAATTCTTCAAATGCGATGGAAAAGATTTTCTGCAATGTGAGAATAATGGCAACTCTGTGGAAGTCGAGTTTGACACCCTCCTGATCGCACTGGGAAGAAAAGCCAACACAGCAGGATTTGGGTTGGAAGAACTAGGCATTGAGTTGACCCCCCAGAAAACAATAAAAGTTGATGCATACATGAAAACCAACATCCCAAATATTTATGCCTGTGGGGATGTTGCCGGACCCTACCAGTTCACCCATATAGCAGCCCACCAGGCATGGTATTGCGCGGTCAATTCGATGATAAGCCCCTTCTATAGTTTTAAAGTCGACTACAGCACCGTTCCATGGTCAACTTTTACCGACCCGGAGGTGGCTCGGTCCGGACTGAATGAACTGGAAGCCAAGGAACAGGGAATCCCCTATGAGGTCACCACTTATGGGATTGATGATCTGGACCGTGCTATTGCAGATGAAGCGGCGCATGGAATTGTTAAAGTGTTGACGGTCCCAGGAAAAGACAAAATCATCGGTGTCACCATTGCGGGACTACATGCCGGCGATATCATTTCAGAGTATGTCGCCGCGATGAAAAATGGATTTGGCATGAACAAAATCCTCGGTACGATTCACATCTACCCCACCCTGGCAGAAGCGAATAAATTCGCCGCCGGTAACTGGAAAAAGAATCAGGTTTCAGAAAGCACTTTGGCCTGGGGGGAGAGAATCAACCGCTGGCGGAGAGATTATTTTTAGGTGGGTGAAAGCCAAACTCTAAACGAAAAGGCCATGGGTAATACTGGTCTCGAATATAATGCCCGCCCCAAGAAACAGCGTTGCCAATCCGATGAAAACCTGTAATCCCTGGTAAGTGCGGTTTGCGGCAAATTCAGAATACCGCAGAGGGATAACCATCATGATGGAAAGCAGGGCCATACCAACGATTGACCCGACTCCAAACAAAAATATGTAAACAAGCCCTGTTCCAATGGATGAAACGGAATTGAGGCTTAATAATATCAAGGCGGCGGAGCCTGCCATTCCATGCATCATCCCTACCATTAAAGCTCGCCCGGAGAACTGTTGTGAGTGGGTGTGCTGATGAGGGTTGCCTTGATGATCGACTTTATCCTGCGCATGGGAGTGAAAATGCAGATGAATGATTCCATCTGCATGGCGATGCGCATGAAGATGGATTCGCTTCTTGATGATTTCCTTTATGACTGCTCCGCCCATGAACACCAGCATGCACCCAACAAAAAACTCCAAGGTAAGGGCCAACTGCTCGGGAATCATCGTGTCAACCATCAAGACGACCGAACCGAAAACAAATAATGTGATCGTGTGCCCCAGGCCCCATGTCGCTCCCAGCGCAAGGCCCTCCCTGAGGGATGTCGCCTTCGAAGCCAAAGAAGCAACAGCAACAACATGATCGGCTTCCAAAGCATGCTTCAGACCCATCAGGAATCCAAGCAATAATATATTTATAAGTGTCATTAACTATTCTGTTTCAGGGGCAAGCTTTTCAGGTTTAATTCCTGACTTTATCTGGTTATGGCAGGTATTACAAGCAGAGCAATAGGGGATGTTCCTTAAATATAAATGCCTCGGTGGATTGAACCTATCAACTTAGAAAAGTAGTCTTCGTTGCCCCTCTGGCAAGAAGTGGTGAGCCGTCTCGGGATCGAACCGAGGACCTACTGATTAAGAGTTAAAAACAGCCACTTTTTATAACCGCTTGGCTTAGAGGCGGTTTCCCTCATTTGTTAATTTTTTAACCATTTAGAAACTGTCACTTAATTCTATTGAGTCCATTAATTCTGCCTGGAGAGCAAATTTCTATCAAGGTTTTATCAAGGTCGTTTTTCTCCCATACCATTTCTCCCATACCAACTGAATAGCTATCAATTGGCCCAAACTTTTTACCCTCCGACTCCCTGCTCCCAAATCTGATGTAGGGTATTTTTTTATACTTTGATTCCAGGCTGGTTTTCCGTATCCCCCTTATTTTAAAGTCTTGCCAGTTCTTCCATTAGTTCTAGTAAGCCCAAGGCTTCCGCCTTAGTAGTCAATTTCTATCATAATTTTATCGTACATAACTGGCTCAGGTTTCTGGGGCAGGTCAGAATTATAATGAGGTTGGAAATGTTATAAAAAGGTGGTTTCCTATATTTTATTTGTAAAAATTGACTACATGCCGAATTCAGGTCGCACAGGATAACGATTTGTGGGATACACCTGCAAATTATTCATCTTTTTTACTTTTTCGACTTGTTTATGAGTACGACCGTAGTAAATAAATTTGATGCTGGTGTACTCAAAAACTCTAATTTAACAGCCTATCAAGGCATCTTGGTGATTTGTTGCATAATTGGACTGCTGTTTTTCAACCAGTCGAAACGTTTTCTGGACATATAAACGATATGGTCGGTGGCAGTTAGCATCAGGTCATTTTCCGGATTGAGGCTCAGCTTTTCTCCGTCTTTACTTTTGAGCCCTAAAATCTCAACCGGAAGTTTTAGCTGAATGGCCGCGATCTTTAAACTTCCAATGCTAAACTCCCGATCATTCCCCTCCCAGGATTCCACTGGCGAATGGCTGATATAAATCTGATTGCCCTCGGCATTGGAGGACAGTTCCCGGTAAATTTGATACAAGCCGGGGTCTTCCAATTCCTGCACCAAAAGTCCCATTTGCAAGTCGGTGGTGCTGATGCCGCCATCGATGCCGAAGGTGCTGAGGTTGTTCAGGGTTTCGGCACGGCTACAGGTCATGACCGTGACGACTTGCGGCCAGTTTTTTTCGATGAGACCGGCTGTCAGGGTATTGGTGTCGTCCATCGCCGGGTCAGAGGCGGAAGAGGTGAGGACGCAAGCTTTGGACTGGGCCGCGTTGGCCCGTTGCAAAGTTTCCAAAGCCGATGGCAGGCCCATGATAAATGCATCTATTTTACGAACCAAAAAATCAGGTATTTCTTTATCCCGGTTGGGTAAATTTGCCGTCACGATCACGCGGGGAATATCCTTGAAATCGGGACTGTGGTCCAGCTCTTTCAATAATTCCGTTGTCTCCGCATAGGAAGGAACGTTCACAATGATCAAATGTCCTTTGCCTGTGTAATTGCCCTCGCCTTTCATTTTTTTCATCCTCCTTTGCATGGCCCGTTCCAGAATGATCCCGGTCAAAACCCCAAAACAACCGATTCCTAGCATCGAGGTCACAACCGTGGTCCATCGTCCTTCAGGGGTCGCCGCTGAAATATCCCCATATCCGATCGTTGTTAAAGTGATGTATGCCGTCCACAGGCCGTCTGAAAAGGTCATATCCTTTTCGTAGGTCGACAGCACGAACGCAAAAATCAGAATCATTGAAAAAAAGATCAAGCCTAGGACGGAAAGCAACCGGATTTCCGGTTGCCTGAATTTTCTCAGGATGCGTTTAAATGGATAAAAAAACATGTTATCGATTTCCGTCCAAAAAGGCTCATTAAAGAACTTATTATAGCGGTTTACTCTAGAGAAGAAAAACTCTCATATAAAACAAACGTATGTTTTATCCTTACGGTGTTGACACGGCGGGTTATATTTTATAGGGTGATCAGCGGAAGGATATGTACCTTAATAGTTTGATTTTCTAAAAATGCATCGAGGCAACCTTTTGACCGAGTTCAAACCATTGTTCAGGGAGACAGGGAGGTTTTCTCTTCTGCCTTTCTTACTTACCGCTCTTCTTTTCCAGGGTTGCGTGGTCGCACAGAATCCGGTAAAGAAAATTCAGAGTGAACTGAAAGGCGAGAAGGAATACGCCATTATTCTGAATGACATGCGCGAGGAGGGCAACTTCTTTCCATCCTACTACCACCAATACCGTGTTGATGTGGGAGAACGAAAATCCGTGCGTTCCTTCGTGGAAGTGGACAAATCGTATTATCAAAAAAATCAACCGTATCTCGGCATGGTCTTGGCCTCCAAAACCGTCGATGGCGCTGTCTCCACCACGCCCTTTCCAAACGGTTACCAATACGTTGGCAATTCCCAGTATGGCCGCTGGCGGGACAACAGCAGCGGTGGAAGTATGTGGGAGTTTTACGGAAAATACATGTTGATGTCCCAGATGATGAACTGGGCCGGGTTCGGGCTCAGCCGAAACCACTATAGCAATTATTCCTCTTTTCACAACGCAGGTAGGCCCTATTATGGGCCGAGGCAGGAATATGGGACCGCCGGGACGGTGACGAAAAAGCAAAAACCTAATTTTTTCAAAAGAAAAATGGCCAAAAAAGCCAGGTCACAATCCCGCTTCCAGAATAAAGTTAATCAACGCATGGGGCGGAGCAAAAACACCTTTAGAAGTCGCGGGTTCAGTTTCGGTAAATGATTATGAATCTAGATCACATTTTGTCTTCCTTGGTTTACTTGGCCGCCTGTTTTGTTGTCTTTGTAGCCGGACACCTGGTGTTTAATCTTTTCCGGCGGAACTATGACGTCAAAAATGAACTGTTGGAAAAAGACAATGCGGCGTTCGCCCTGGTGCTGTGTGGTTATTATCTGGGATTAACATTCTCCATCGGCGGAGTGATCGCCGGGCCATCCGCCGGGATGGAAAGTGACTTGATCGATATTCTGATTTACGGGCCTTTGGCGATTTTATTGCTCAACCTCTCGGCTTTGATCAACGACCGCTTCATTCTTTCCGAGTTCGATATTCGCAAGGAAATTTTGCAGGACCAAAATTGCGGCACAGGCGTAGTCGAGTTCGCCGTTTTTGTTGCGACTGGACTCAATATCTTCGGAGCGCTATACGGTCAGGGTGGGTCAATTTTTACCGCTATTGCTTTCTGGGCTTTGGGGCAGACCGTTCTCGTCCTTGTTGGCAAGTATTATAACCTCATCACAAAATATAATATTCACGAGCATATTGAAAAAGACAATGTTGCCGTGGGTATCGGCTTTGCCGGAGCTCTGATAGGCATCGGAAACCTGCTACGTGCAGCTTCCGCCGAGCATTTTATTTCCTGGGAGGCCAACTTAACGACCTTTGGCCTTTACATGGTAGTGGGGCTCATTCTGCTTCCCGTTGCGCGCCTTCTCACAGACCGCATTCTTTTACCTGGACGCAGCTTGGCCGACGAGTTGGTCAACCAGATGAAACCCAATCAAGGCGCGGCTTTCTTGGAAGCCTCCTCCTACATCGGCGCCTCTTTCCTGATCACTTGGTGCATTTAAAGCTGGGTCTTTTTAGTCACTGTTAATCATGTCGACACCCGCCATAGATAACTCCGGTAAATCCAAGCTCCGCCGTTTGAGTTTTATTTTGAAAATCTGCGTCTTTACAACCGGATGCGCGGCGATGGTGACCGAATACACATTAGCCACCCTGGCCAGCTACCTTTTAGGCGATTCCATTCGGCAATGGACAATAGTGATCTCCCTCATGTTGTTTTCCATGGGGCTGGGAAGCCGGTATAGCCGTAAATTTGAGGCACAACTACTGGACCGCTTTGTGCTGATCGAATCCGGCCTGTCGTTCCTGTGTACGTTTTCCGCCATGTTCTGTTTTTGGATTTCGGCTTACACGATGCATTTCGGGCTTGTGGTATATGCCATTGCCTGCATGATCGGGTTTATGACCGGACTCGAGATTCCGTTGATCACGCGGATCAATCAGTCCTTTGAATCGTTACGGGAAAATATATCCTCGGTCATGGAATACGATTACTACGGCGGTTTGTTAGGCGGTGCCTTGTTTGCCTTTGTTCTGCTGCCATTTCTTGGGCTGACTTATACGCCTGTCCTCATTGGCAGCCTCAACCTACTGGTGGCTTCACTTATACTCTGGTACTTCCCAGATCGCTTGGCGCGGCCACGCATCCTCAATATCCAATTTGCAGCTTTGTTTATGACTGCGATCCTGGCCTTTGCGGTCGCCAAACCCATTATCCTATACGGCGAACAGCACAAGTATAAGGATAAAATCGTTTACCAGGAACAAACCCGGTATCAGAAAATTGTCGTCACTCAATGGAAAGACGATTATTGGCTTTTTATAAATGGGAGCACCCAATTCAGCACCTACGACGAGGAAAGATATCATGAACCCCTGGTACACCCCTTGATGGGGTTGATTAAGGAACGCAAGGATATCTTGCTCCTGGGAGGGGGAGATGGGTTTGCCGCCAGGGAAATCCTCAAATATCCCGATATGGAAAATCTCACCCTGGTCGATCTTGATCCGGCCATGACCCGGCTGGCCCGGCAGGATAAGATTTTTCTTGGTATCAATCAGGGCTCGCTCAACGACCCTCGCGTCCGTGTGGTCAATCAAGACGCCTATCAATTCATAAAAAACTCCGGCAATCTGTACGATGCCGTTATCGTCGATCTTCCCGATCCTAAATCGGTTTCGTTGTCGCTCCTTTATTCGCTGGGGTTTTACAAGATGGTTGAGAAGCATCTAAAACCTTTTGGCGCCATGGTCACGCAAAGTACAAGCCCGTTGTATTCTCCCGAAGCGTTTCTTTGCATTAAAAAAACCATGGAGGCCGCAGGCTTCTCGACCATCCCTTACCAGAATTCCGTGCCCAGCATGGGCCAGTGGGGATGGGTCCTTGGAGTCAGACAGAAAACGATGCCTGCACAGCGCCTCAAACAAGAACTTTTGATGGTGGGATTCGCGGACATCGAGACCCGTTTTTTAAACCAGGGTGCTATGATCTCGATGGCGCATTTCGGCAAGGGGTTGTTTGAAAAAGAGGCCCAAATCGAACCCAACACCCAATTTGATCACAATATCTTGAAGTATTACCGGCAGGGCAATTGGGATGTGTATTGAGGATGTAATTTAAACATTGAGCCCCTATAATTCACCCGGTAGGATATTGGTGAATTGATATTCCTCGACCTTGAATCCGACTTGCATGTCGAATTTGGTCTCGCCCCATTGTTCGATGGTGAGGAATTGTTCTTCCGCCTCATCTTCGTAATCCCAGGAGACAAAACTCAGGGCTTCCCCCGATCCGCCGCGAAAAAACTCGCCGATATCGTCTTCCTCGAAAGTGAATTGTTTCCCCTGAAACACGACCGCCTCTGGCGGGTCTTCGTTGCGCTCGATTTCACCTGCAATGTCGCCTTCCAACTCCGAGATGGGGAGTTTACGGCACATGCTCCATTCGACTTCGCCATCTTCCTGGGTGCGCTCCAAAAACCAGGTTTCGTCGCCGGCCTTTAGTTCCCATTCGTCTGTGACACCGCCTTCGTTCCACTGGTATTTGTTGTATCCGGCGACACAGTAGGTTTGCATATCGTAATCGACCATGAAACCTGTTTTGAGTTTGGAGAGCACCAGATCTTCAATACGGAATTCTTTTTTGCCAAGCTCTTCTTTTTTCTTTTTGAAAAAATCAAAGACCATGATTATTTGAGCTTCATTTTAGCTTTAAGGGCGGCAAGGCTGTCAGAGGCTCCTGGCATGGACGAACCTTCACCCAGGGCTTTATTGATCTCATCATCAATGCTCTGTCCCGAATCGGCCATCTCACCGTAGGCTTTAGACAAAGATTCGTCTTCCTCGACTTTGTCGCGCATTTTTTCAAGCATGACTATGGTGCTATCGGACCCGACTCTAGCAATTTGCGCATTCAGCTTTCGCGTGGCAGCGGCGGTTTTGGCACGAGCACGCAGGGTGACCAGATCATTTTCGTAACGCTGAACGGTAGTGCGTAGTTTGTCCACGTTGCGTTGTAATTGAAGAACCATGCTTTCCTGGGAGGTCACCTCCTTGCTGAGCCGTAAGGCTTCTTTTGCTGCATCTTCTTTGCGCGAGAGAACCTCGGTTGCCAGCCTCTCAGCTTCAGACATTTCCAGTGATCCCTGCTCGGCTTTTTGCAACAGAGCCATAGCCTTACTTTCGTAATCTGCCGCAAGCTTCTTTTTGTTTTCCGCATCGTTTCTCATACGGATCACAATGCTTTTAACTTGCGCCAGGCTTTTCATGGATTCTTCCAAATCCTTTTTAAGTTCACGAATGCCCTGCTCAGTCATTTTGATAGGGTCTTCGAACTTGTCCACCGCAGAATGCGCCTCGGCCTTGCCCAGCCGCAGTATTCTTGTAAATAATCCGGTCATTTTTTATCTCTCCATTACAAAATTTATGTTTACCCGCGCACGAATGAAACCAGTTCGCTTGCATATTCTGCCAGCGCTAAACTCAATGCATCTATGCTTCCTTCCAATTCATTGCGGTCCAGGTTTTCTAATTGCAGGGTATCCCGGAATAATAGTGTTGTGCCTTCTTCGTCGAGAACAAAAGCACCGTGAACCAAAGTGCGATTGATTTGCAGAAGACGCTTGTAGAAGTCGGAAGAATCCTGAGGCATGGGGATGATGACTTGCTCAAGAATCAGGATAGGGGCTTCGCAATCAATCACGAGATTTTTGATTCCTCGTTCATCATCATCTATAACCACCAACTCTTCCTTAGGGTCCTCATGGCTTATGGCAAACCCCATATCAAGTATAAAATCTTTCATTTTCTCAAATTTGGACATTATTTTCTCCTCTTACTTTTTTTTAAATGCTGAATCCAGAGTGCGATACTCCTGAGTCAATTGGCGGGTGAGTTCCTCGGCAATCTGTTTTTTCTTCGGATCAGAGCAATGAAGATCCGGGTGGTATTTTTTCATCTGCGTTTTCCATGCATTTTTTATCGTTGCCCGATCAGAGCCAACAGGTATTTCCAGGTTGGCGTAGTATTTCGCTAAGGGATCAAGAGCCGAATAAGAACTTGTATCTTTCTGATGGTCATTGAAAAGTTCAGGCTCTGGTGATGGGGTATCCATTTTAGCCGATTTGTTTTTCTGTACCAAATCGCTCAATTCGGCTCGCGCAATATTGAAAAGACGCTTAATCATGTTGCCGTCGATAAAACCGGTAAACTAATAGTGGTCCGGCTAATAGTGGAAATGTCACTTTCGGGATAAGTATGAACAGTGTAAAAGGTATTTGTATCAGAATTCAATGCCAAACCGGTAAAAGGCAGTGGCTTTCCTGAGAAACCCGGCACGCCGGGGAATTCATGAGTCAGTACCTGTGGCGGGGAAATCCCGTCTAACGAATTTAAAAATTTATCCATGTCATCATACAGGTGGGCGACCTGTTCGACGCTGACCCGGTATGCAAGTTTGCCAGATCGATATTCCCGGTCATGCACGGCATCCGGTTGAATGCATACCTTCTCCAAGCCGTTCTCGGGTAATTTAGGGTCAAAGCAGGTAATGAATTCGGTAATACAGTTTTTTTCCAGGCGGCTTATCACTCGATGGCTTTTCCCAATGATACTGACTTCAAGAGACACTCCATTGTCGAGAACCCATTGAGTGCTTTGGAAGACACGCACACTGTAATCGGGTACCTGTTCGTACAGGCTGAAGTAAATCGGCTCTATCATAGTTTGGAGATAGTTTCAGGCATCGTTCGGTGGTAACATCTGTTTCAGACAATAAAATCCTATCATGTTTTACCTTAAAAATATAACTTGAATGAAAATAACATTTTGAACCTTAAAATCCTTCTCCTACTATGCGGTCTGGCGGTGGCGCTGTATTTTTTATGGCCGATCCTTGTAATGGGGATTAAGATGTATATTTACCAGTTGATGATAGAATACGGATTCTATGTTCTTTTTCTCCTGGGAGGAACTGGTTTCTATTTCTGGCGGCGGCTTAAAGGCTAACCGATTTAAAGGGAATATTGTGCGCAGTAAAAGGGTTTTTGCAGGGTGTAGAACGGAGATTTTGTCTACGGAGATGAATTGATGCCAAGTGAAATCTGTAAATCGTGCGGCAAGCCGATGGTTTCCAAATTTCAGATGAATGCGCAGGTGGATGGAGTGGAGTTGCCCGTGCATTCACCTCTTGAAAGCAATATAGGCTATTGGCATTGTGAACCTTGCGATGTCTATGTTTTTCGCGCTGAATACGTTGCAGGAAAGTCAAAATTGTTCCATAAGCGAATCAATATGGCTGTGGAAGGTTTGATGAAAAAGCAGTGGCAATTTTGGAAATGATGAGGCCATCATTTATCAATATAGCCATGTTAGGTATGAGGAAAGATTGAAAAGAGGCTGATGGCGTAAGCCATTACCCATTGATAAATTGGTGAGCCGTCTCGGGATCGAACCGAGGACCTACTGATTAAGAGTCAGTTGCTCTGCCAGCTGAGCTAACGGCCCTCACTATTCGTCTGGATGGAAATACCGGGCCATTCTACCTAATCTGGTTCGATCTGGCTAGCCAAATATCCGTACCAACGCATGGTACTGCATCGCACTGATCGTTGCCGACAATCCACCCGCGATCAACGACAAAAATAAGAATTGATAGGCCTTGTCTTTATCTTCACGCATTTCCACGATATCGATCAGGAACGATATGAAGAGCAGCCCCAAAAATATCACCTTGGCCACATCCGGGAGAATGGATTCTGCCGCTTGCGCCGCCCCAGCCTGGAGGACCACCGCGCGCTCCTGAAAAATCCCGATGCCATAGAGCCCCATCAGCATAAATGCCCAGACCTGCCGCAGGAGTATTTTTGTCTCATCCAGATTGATGCCAGCCACAAAACCTCTTAGAAATCAGTATTAAAAATGTTTGCACCCTCTGTAAGCAGGGATCATCTAATAAGGTACCTTAATAGACATAGCCAATAAGGGGTGACTTCCAACGGGTTTGCGGTCGTTTTCCCCAGCTTCAGCTATGCTATAATTGCACCCGTTTCCAACGTCTTTTAAAGAACATGTTCACGGCCCCCGGTTTTGGGGTTGTTCGGATAGTATAGGAAAGCACTTTCATTAATTATAATCTTTTTTGAGAAGGAAGCAGATTATGGCTATAAGATTAGGAGATACCGCACCGGATTTCACAGCAGAAACCACCGAGGGCACCATTGAGCTGCATAAATACCTGGGCGACGGCTGGGGGGTTTTGTTTTCCCATCCCAAAGACTACACCCCGGTTTGTACTACGGAACTGGGCCGGGTGGCCAATCTGAAAAGTGAATTTGACAAACGCAATGTCAAGGTTCTTGCCTTGAGCGTAGACCCTGTGGATTCGCACAAGGGATGGATCAATGACATTAACGAGACACAAGGTTGCACGGTGAATTACCCCATCATTGCCGACCCGGATAAAAAAATCGCTGAACTGTATGACATGATTCATCCGAATGCACTGAACAACCTGACCGTTCGATCTGTATTCATCATCGGGCCTGACAAAAAAGTCAAGTTGACGATCACCTACCCCGCTTCAACGGGTAGAAACTTTGCTGAGATTCTGCGTGTTATCGATTCACTGCAACTCACCGCCAATTATCAGGTCGCCACACCGGTCGACTGGAAACATGGCGATGACTGCGTGGTCGTTCCCGCAATCAAGACGGAAGATATTCCCGCAAAGTTCCCCAAGGGACACAAAGTGATCAAACCCTATTTGCGCACCACACCGCAACCTGACCTGTAGACGGTTTTGATTTCCAGCATGGCCGGGCAGAAATGCCCGGCTTTGTTTTTTATGCCATGAGCAATCAAAAGGCCTTGGGCCAAATTTCATACTTGATCCAATTGTTGACCGACCGGGACGAATTCGTCCGGGAAAAGGTTCGCCTGCAGTTGATCGAACTGGGGGAAGACACCTTACCCTTTCTGGAAATGGCGGCCCGCAGCGAAGATGCCCCTCTCCGAGTTCAGGCGCAGGAAGTGATCCGCGCGATTTTTCCAAAAAAGCTGGGGGAAAAGTTCCGGCAATTGACACAAAAAGGACTGGGTCGGGATGTCAACCTGGAAACAGGAATGCTGTTGATCATGGAATTTGGTTATCCTGATTTTGATCCTGAAGCCTGCAGGGAAAACCTTGATTCCCTGGCACACCAGCTGGAGCAGAACCTCGCTCCAGATACTAATCCTTCCCAAACCATTTCCGCATTGACCCGCCTACTTTTCCAACAGGAAAATTTCAGGGGCAACCAGAAAAATTATCTGGATCCGGACAACAGTTATCTCAACAAGGTTCTGGAACATAAAACTGGTTTACCCATCACCCTTTCAGCCCTCTGTGTACTGGTTGCGGACCGACTGGGTTTGCCAATCGTTGGCGTGGGCCTTCCGGGCCATTACATTGCAAAATACAATCTTCCGCAAAACGCGATTTATTTCGATCCGTTCCATCAGGGCCGCCTGCTGACCCGCGCGGACTGTATTCAAATTGTTGAACAATTTGGCCAACCTTTTGAAGAACATTTCCTGTCTCAGTCCACGCACCGGGAAACGCTGATCCGAATGATGAATAATCTGGTTCAGGTGTATCAGAGCTCTAATGAGCCGGAAAAAGCCGCGACCTTATCGGGGTATATCAAGATTCTGTTGAATCCTTCTAAAAATCCCTTTTCAGAAAACACCCAGGGAATATAAATGCATATTGTTATTTCAGGAGCCGGTTCGGGGATCGGCAGAAGTATTGCTGAAACTCTGGCAGAGCGTGGATACTCTCTTATTCTGTTAGGACGCAATCTGGAAAATCTGGAAACCACAAAAAGTTTATTGAAAAACTCCGGACAGCACCAATGCCACACCTGTGATATCAGAAACTCCGGAGAAATCAGAAAGGCCCTGGCAAATGTTTCTTCTCTATATGCACTCGTCGCCAACGCCGGTATTGGAGGTGAAAACCAATATGCAGACCAGGATCGCTGGCAAGAAATTGTTGACACCAACCTGACCGGAACTTATCAGACCATTCAGGAATGCCTTCCCTTTATTAAAAAGGATTCCGCACCGTTCAAAAAAATTATTATCATCTCATCCATTCTGGCAAGGTTAGGGGTTCCGGGCTATTCCGCGTCTAAAGCGGGGTTGCTGGGGCTCACCCGATCTCTGGCAGCAGAGTACAGCGGCGATAGAATTCTGGTGAATGCCTTGTGTCCTGGTTGGGTCGATACCGAAATGGCGCAGGAAGGCTTAGAGGGATTTGCCGACGCATTGAAGGTTTCCAAAGATGAGGCCTATAAAGAAGCTATGAAGCAGGTGCCATTGGGCAAGATGTCCAAACCCGAATAAGTCGCCCAACTGGTTGCCTATCTGGTTTCTGCAGAACAAACTTCCTTCACTGGGCAAACTCTAGACATAAACAACGGCGCCCTCATGCCCTAAATACCTCAAAGCCAAATAACCCCTCCCCTAAGAAAACAATTTCTTACCCATCTTCCTTAAACGCTACAGACTCCTCAGGCGAGGATTGTTTTGATCCTTTTCAGAGAGAACGGGATCTGATATCGGCCAGTCAATCCCAATATCTGGATCGTTCCAGATAATTCCTTTTTCTTTTTCTGCTGAATAGTATTCAGAAACTTTATACAAAAACTCCGCCGTATTACTGAGCACACAAAACCCGTGGGCAAAGCCTGCCGGGATATAAAGCTGAAGATAGCTGACCTCCGACAAAATAAAACTCTGCCATTTGCCAAAAGTGGCAGAGCTTTTTCTGATATCCACGACCACATCAAACACTTCACCTTTAACCACTCTGACCAGCTTGGCCTGTTCAGGGTCAACGCGATAGTGGAGCCCCCTTAAAACATTTTTATTGGAGAGAGATTGGTTATCCTGAACGAATTCTTCCTGGATTCCCAACGCGCGGTATTTTTCCTTTTCATAACTCTCAAAAAACCGCCCCCGGGAATCAAGGTGAACAGCGGGCTCAATGAGCAAAACCCCTTCAAGTTCAATTTGGTGGGCTTTCAAAATTTCTCCTGTACAAAAAGTTACCCCTTGGCAGGGAAGGCCGGTTGCAAGAGATCACCAAGCCGAGACAAATCTTTGCCAGCCCAATAAAACCATTGCTCTTTACCACCGGGCGTTGCCCGGCGCCGAGTGGCCCCTTAGCAGGAGAGCTTTGCATAACCCAAGATTCTTCGTTGCAATAGCTCCTCAGAATGACAAAATGGCCCAGTATTGTCATGCTGAGCTAGTGAATATTCGACCTTTGCCTTCTTGCCCCGTAGGGGTATCTCGAAGCATCTCGATTCTTCGATTTTTTGACTTATGCAAAGGTCTCCCTTAGCAGGGGAAGCAAAAAGAACTTGCCTCATTAGCCGTCAATAATTCCCGCCTGCCAGCAAACTTTATTGCACGCTGGCCCCACGCCGAGTGGGCGGAGAACCTCCGCAGGTAACTGGTAATAGCGGTTAAATGCGCTCTGAAAGTGTGGGGTAGCTATAGAATGTTTGCTCGTTGGCCCCACGCCTAGTGGATTATATAACGCAATTCAGGGCTTAGCAAACAACATTGAAGATGGGAAACGCCTCTGTTAATATCAGGTTTTACCTTGAAACCTTTTAAGCAAAGCTTCGAATGAGAATAATACCAGCAGTAGATATAAAAGAAGGAAGGTGTGTGCGCCTTGCTCAGGGAAAAGCGGACCAGGAAACCGTTTATTCTAATGATCCCGTCTCGATGGCCAATCATTGGGATGAAGAAGGGGCGCAGACTATTCACGTTGTAGACCTTGATGGCGCCTTCCAGGGCTCACCCATCAACGCTGAAATTGTAAAAAACATTATCTACAGCAGCTCTGTAGATATACAAGTCGGAGGGGGAATCCGAACTCTTGAAACCATCGAAGCGTATGTTAAAGCTGGCGCATACCGGATTATTTTGGGCACTGTTGCTCAGAAGGAACCGGAGTTTGTGGAAGAGGCTTGTCGACGTTTCCCCGATAAAATTATTGTCGGCATTGATGCCCGGGACGGTTTAGTGGCTGTGAAAGGTTGGGTGGAAGTTTCAGAGCAAAAAGCCACCGACCTCGCCCAGAAAATGAAGGGCTATGGAATTGCCGGGTTTATCTTCACCGATATCAGCCGCGACGGCATGCTTCAGGGTCCTAACCTGGAAAGCATCAAAGAGTTTGCCGAGTCCGCGCAATTACCCGTGATCGCGTCAGGGGGAGTGAGCCGTCTGGAAGACATCACAAACCTGGCCAAGCTGGAGTCCTATGGTGTTGAAGGCGTGATCATTGGTAAAGCCCTATACGACAAAACCCTTTCCTTCAAGGAGGCGCGAGACGTTCTTCATGCTGGCTAAACGCATCATACCCTGTCTGGATGTCAAAGATGGCCGCGTGGTCAAGGGGGTCAACTTTGTCAATCTCCGCGATGCCGGCGACCCGGTTGAAATCGCTTCTGCCTACGAACTGGAAGGTGCCGACGAACTCACCTTTTTAGACATCACCGCTTCACACGAAAAACGCGATATTATTCTGGATGTGGTCGCCCGCACTGCCGAAAAGGTGTTCATGCCTTTGACAGTTGGCGGAGGCGTACGCACTCTGGATGATATTCGAAATCTTTTGAAAGCCGGCGCTGATAAAGTCGCCATCAACACTGCCGCCGTTAAGGACCCGGATTTCGTACAACGCGCGGCAAAACGTTTTGGCAGTCAATGCATTGTTGTCGCCATTGATGCCAAAGAGGTACAATCTTCCCGGTCTCAACCTATACATCCCGAATGGGCTTTAGAGCATCCGGAACTGTTACTGGAGCAATCCGATTCATCTCCCGCCTGGGAAGTCTACACGCATGGAGGAAGAAACCCGACCGGAATTCATGTTCAAAGATGGGCTCAAAAAATGGACTCTTATGGAGCAGGAGAAATTTTGCTCACCAGCATGGACCGCGATGGCACCAAAGCCGGGTACGATATCGAACTCAACAAAACGGTTTCAGAATCGGTCACCATTCCCGTTATCGCTTCAGGAGGAGCGGGAACCCTTGAGCACTTATATGAAGGTATTGTAAAAGGAAAAGCCTCCGCCGTGCTGGCCGCTTCCATTTTTCACTTTAAGGAATTTACTATTCAGGAAACCAAGGCTTACCTGCAATCCAAAGGTGTGACGGTCAGACCCGGGCAACCTGCTTGACCCCACAGTGTTTCAACTCCAGGGTTTTGGATTTGCTGTCCAGAATCGCGGATGTCTCCAAAGGAAGGGTCCAGACCTCTTTTCCATGACCTATGGGACAGTGAGTCAAAATCGGGAATCCTGGTTTTGGAAAAAGGTCCGCAAGAATATCTTCAATCGCCCCGTCGCCATTGCGTTGCGGACGGCAGTTGACCATTTCCCCGAAAATTAACCCGCGCACTCCTTTAAACATCCCCGCATTTTTTAACTGCCACAGCATTCCATCAATCCGGTACAAAGGCTCGTTGACATCTTCTATCAATAAAATCCTGTTCCGGGTGTTAATTTCATAGGGGGTGTTTAATGAACGGCACAACAATGTCAAACAGCCCCCGGTAATTTTACCTTGAGCCACTCCTTGGGAAAACACCTTCGCCCTGGGAGAATGAAATACCTTGCCCTTGGCATCGCCGGTCAACAATGCCTTAAATTGTCGGCGTGACTTTTTCATTTCAGCCCGGCCAAAACTCCCGGCAATCATCGGGCCGTGAAACGCGACCAGCCCGCATTCTTGCACCAGAAAATGGAGTAGCAAGGTTATATCGCTGGACCCCACCACGACTTTTGCATGAGCTCTTATCTCATCAGGCTTAAGATGAGGGAGAACGCGATTAGCGCCATACCCCCCGCGGGCGCAAAAAATTGCCCGGACCTCGGGGTTTCTGAACATATCCATGAGATCCTGGGCTCGATCCTTATCGGGGCCAGCCATAAAACGGGAACGGGCATAAATATGCCTGCTCAACAAGGGCTCAAACCCCATGGTGCGGATCACTTCCAATCCGGTTTCCAACTGCCCCCTGTCCACTGGCCCGGCAGGGGCCACCACACCAACAACATCTCCCTCTCTCAATGAGGGCGGCCGGATGATGGAACGAAGCGAATTCGACATTACAAATTACCTTTGAAGGATTACAATACCGGCCTCAATGAACCTTATCCTTTATTGACAAATGATTTCCGTCACCGCTATCATTCAAGCCGGAATGGGGCCTGCCCGGTTTCCCGGTAAAAGCCTGCGCCCGATTGCAGGCCTACCCTGCTGGAGCATATCATTATTCGTTTAAAACAGGTGCCGGAAATTGCCGGATTCATTGCGCAAGTCTCCCCCGCCATCTCTTGGCATAGAAAGGCAACCGGACTCCAGTTTGCTCACTCCTGCAATTTTCCCAAGACAGGTAGGGAATACCTATTGTCCGCAATGTCGGAAACTTCTGCTCGAAAGAATCGGGTTTCAGGTCTTAAGCCTTCATTTAAAAGGATACCGTTGCCCCTTCTGTAATGTTATGACGCCAAGCCGACGGGTTAATTTTGTTCATAAAACACCATCCCGATCATGGCCGTTGGTATAAAAGCAGCCTTCGGTACTATTTCTCGCGAAATTAACGTTCCTGAACAGTCTTTTAGCAATATCCAATTTAAACATTAAAAGAACCCCTTATGACTGAAGACCAAAAGAAAAAACTGGAACAACAGCTTTGGAATATCGCCAATACATCACTCAGGAGCAAAATTATCTGGATGCGGTGATCGGCCTGTCCGCCAATCTGTTTTACGGCACCAGCATTCCGGCCTGTATTCTGGTGTTCAAGAAATGCCGTGTGCATGACGACGATATTCTGTTCATTGACGCCAGCCAACATTTCGAGAAGGTCGGCAACCAGAACGCGCTGACCGATGACCACGTTGCAAAGATTGTCGAGACCTATCAGAACCGCGAGAACATCGACAAATACGCCTATGCAGCACACCACTCTCTGAAGTCAAAGAAAACGACTATAACCTCAATATCCCGCGCTACGTGGATACGTTCGAGGAAGAGGAGCCGGTGGATATCGAGGCGGTTGCGGCGGAGCTGAAATCACTGGAAGCAGATATGAAGGATACCGATGCAGCCATTGTCGGATTTTGCAAGGAGCTGAGCATTCCCGGCCCGTTTTAATGAATCATGAGCGATATGAAAAATAAAGAAGTTGCTATTTATCAGGCTGAAAGTGGCGCGATTCAATTGCGCTCGGATATTGTTGCGGAAACGATATGGGCAACGCAAAAACAGATAGCTGATATATTTTGCGTAAAGATACCGGCGATTAGCAAGCACATTAAAAACATACTGGGAGAAAGCGAATTGGACTATTCAACTATTTCCATTTTGGAAATAGTTCAACAGAAGGGTCAACGCGAGGTTAAGCGCGAAGTGGAGCATTATAACCTCGATATGCTTATCTCGATTGGCTATCGTGTTAACTCCAAAACCGCCACCAGATTTTGCCAATGGGCCACCCAAACCCTGAAGCAGCACATCACCCAGGGCTATACCCTTAACCAACATCTGCTGGATGAAAAACGCATCAGTGCCGAACAAATTATCAATAACACTCAGCAACTCTCGCAGGGCAATAGTCAAATACAGCCCGATGATGTGTTGGAACTGGTAAAAGCCGGTAGAAGCTTGAAGTCCACTTCGCAGGACCCCTTGGCAGCGATGCAAACTCTGATCCTCAATCTCTCCGGGGCATGAATTGATCTTCCCCTCTCATGAGGGGAGGCAAGGCGTAGCCGCGGAGGGGTGTGGATTATTTTTACGGAATTCATAATCCAACCCTCCCCTAACCCCTCCCTATGAAGGGAGGGGGGATTTCTGCTTCCGCCTTTCTCAAAGTACCCCTGCGGGGCATGAAATTAATGTTGGGAATATCACGTCTCCACTACGTTCGCAATGACAACCCAGGCAACCCAGGCAACCCAGGCAACCCAGGCAACCCCACGTTCAGGATGACGATGCAAGGCTGGGGGTTGCCGGAAGCGCGGCTTTAGCCGCACCGCCTAAACACACACTCTTCGCGTCCTCAAATTAAAACCGAACCCTCAGCCCCAGATAACCCGATATGGATTCCGTGCCGCCCGTGCCATTGTGATATTCCACATCGCTGACCAGGTTGATCGTTTTCCTGACGGCGTAACGCAGACTGGCACCCACATACCCGGCGGGGATGGTCTCGTCACCCGGCACCCGGTAAGAGATTGAATCACCTCCGCCCAGGCTGACACCGGCATTGTCATCACCATAATGCGTGAACGTAGCGCCGCCGCGCACCTCAAGCTCTCCCCGGTCCTCGGTAAAGGATTGCGCCAGCGCCAGTTGCAGGCGGCTGTCGAAAATATGCACATCCCGGCCATCGAAGCGTAAATCGGAGTTTGCCGTGCCGCTCTCGGTGTAACCGCTGTAATGACCGTAGGTATAAGCGGCCCGTGCGCTGGGCCGGAACTCAAAGCCGTCTCCCAGATCATGGGACCACGCAAGGGACAGGGACGGGCTGATATAGAAGCTGTGGTAACTGCCGTCAGCGGTTCCATCCCCTTCGAGGTTGTCGAACACGGAGCGGTCGCTGTTATGGCTTTCATAGCCGCCGACCACCGATCCGCTCAAGCCCCAGCCACCACCCAGAATCCGCTCTGCCCGTAAGCGCCGACAAACCCGCTGTTGGTGTCGGTCTCAATCGATCTGGCATCGGTTTCAATGTGCCCACGGCTGCCCCCGGCAAACAGACCAACACGCTGGCCGCTGTCCAGGCGGATGTCGTAGCCCCCGACCGCGCCAAAACGGTGGCTCGACCAAGCCTGCGCCAGGCCGTCAGCGTCACGCTCGCTCCCGGCACCGAAAAAAGTACCCCAGCCGCCTGCTGTCCTTCCAGCAGTGCCTCTCATCCCCGCCGGGGGGGGGGGGGGGGGGGGTTGCCCAACCGCTGAAACACCAACTGGTGGAGCTGACTTGTAGCCGTACCCAGCACCACGCGTTCGGCGGACGAGCCTGTCGGGTCGATCACAGCCACGGTATCGCCATTCCGCACGGCCAATTCCCCCAGATTGAAGGTATCAGCCCCCTCAATGGTGTAAGTCCGCGACGGGGCCGCAGCGTTCGTTATAATGTTGGCAATATCATTGTCGGGAACAAACATAGGGGCAGGGGCGTCAGTGCCATCTATAAGGGGGGCAACTTTCTCTCCCAGATCAATGCGTCCGCGGATTTGCGCTCCGGGCAGCAGGGTCAGCGTTTGATTTGCGTCATCTCCGCCTCTTATCGCATGGGAACCCGCGCCGGTGGCAGACACGCTGCCGCTGATGGTGATCGCGCCACTACCCCTCGAGAAAATGCCGTCAGCCATATCCCCGCTCGTTGTGATTGAGCCGCTGTTGACAGCCATCCCTCTACTCCCCCCTTCCGCAAACATACCGTGTGCACCGGCCCCTGTGGTTGAAATGGTGCCGCTGTTGGTAGTCGTACCTCCACTCACCCCACCCAAATAAACACCGTGAGCACTCGCCCCACCCGTTTCTATTGTGCCGATGTTGGTAGTCTTTGCGTTATTGGCAGTCGCGGAAATGCCGTCAGATTCATCGCCTGTGGTTGCTATTGAGCCGCTATTGGTATTAGTTGCGCCGACACCCTGCGAGAAAATGCCGTAAGCATTATCGCCGCTCGTTGTGATTGAGCCGCTGTTGGTGACGGTATCGGATATAACCGTAGCCGTTCTAGTCTCCCCCTCAGCAATGGTAACGGATTGCGCGAGCGCATTCCCGGCCCCAAGAAACGTGCAGGAGACGGTGATCACGGCGGCGCAAAACAACCAAAATATCCCGCTCTGTTCAACATTTTTCTCTATCCCGCTATTCGATTGCGACACAAGCATTTATCCTCTGACTTTAACATCTGATTAACTCTAACTCTTTTTACAAACCCTGATGATTCTAGCATCAAAGGCATGCCTTCTCAAACAACTTAAACAGCCTCTAACCTGCTGTTTCGTATGCCTTAATCATACTGGGTGGGGGGGGGGGGGGGGGGGGGGTAAAACGCCGCCCGGATTCCTTTAAAAACAGCCCAAAACCCGCAAAGAAAAAGCCAACCCTTTAAAGACCTAACTCAAAGCCAAAGGCGAAGCCGCGATCTGTTTGCGCAGGAGAAAACCAAAGACACATTGACAGGCATTATGGGTAACGTTATGCAGAGTGTGTCTGGTAAGGAGGCCTACCCCAGCATTGAAGAAAAAGCGGCACACCTGCTTTATTTTAGGGGCTGACCCAGATAACGCTATTCAGGTGTTATTATGGTGGTTGTGAGGAAGAGCCGACTAAGTAAGTAAGATAAAGCAGGATAGATTGATGGAGCATTTTGTAGCGGGAACAACAGCATGAACAGCAACCGGTTTTTGCGGGGTGAACCGCAAAACGCTGGCGCGTAAATTCAATGGTGTCCCAAAGGCCCGATTCTGGGTAGATTTGAAGGAATGTGAGCGGCGTTTTAATAACAGTGGTCCGCCAAGCTAATTATCGTAATTAAAACAATTTGTTAGATAGTATTTGATCTGTTTTGCCGGGTCAGTCCAAATTTTTAATTGAAAACCATGAATGCCCTGTGATAGTTTTCCCGTACGTAAATTTCCTGCATGGTGGTTCACTTCCAGTTTTCTGCTTTACCAAAGAGTTAAAGACCCCTTGGAAAGATTACAGTCATATGGAGAATCGGGATGATTGAGGTTGATAATCTTACCAAGTACTATGGGCCAAGAAAGGCCATTAACAATTTAACGTTTCAAATCGCGCGGGGAGAAGTCGTTGGTTTTTTAGGCCCCAACGGGGCAGGTAAAAGCACGACCATGAACATCCTGTCATGCATTCTTCCTGCATCCAGCGGAACGGCCCGGATTCAGGGGTACGACACCTTTGAGCAATCTCTTGAAATCCGAAAAATAATCGGTTACCTGCCAGAGACTCCGCCTCTCTATCCGGACATGAGCGTTCACGATTACCTGGTGTTCGCGGCACAAGTCCGGGGACTTGCAGGCAAGCAAACCGGGACCGCCGTGGAAAGAGTGCTCGAAAAATGTTCCTTAAAAGATGTCGGTCATCGTATCATCGGGCGGCTCTCTAAAGGATATCAGCAGCGCGTTGGATTGGCACAGGCCATGGTACACGACCCTGACATTCTTATTCTCGACGAACCCACCCTTGGCCTGGATCCCATTCAAATTATAGAAATCCGCAAACTGATTCAAGAGTTGACCGCTTCGCATACCATCATCCTCAGCTCACACATTCTTCCTGAAATCACACAAATATGCCAGAGAGTCATCATCATCAATGAGGGTGAAATCGCGGCGGTGGACTCCCTGGAAGGTTTGACCGCCGCACTGAGAAAAAGTGAGCGCCTATCCCTGACTATAAGGAATCAAGACGATGGAATAGAGGAAAAATTAAATTCTTTAAACCAGGTGCTTTCCGTTTTACCCGGTGAGAAAAACCAATTTCTGGTTGAATGCGAATTGAACTCCAACCTTCAGGATGAATTCGCGCGTCTGGCGTTGGAAAACCAATGGGGCCTTGTTGAAATCACACCTATCTCCATGACTCTGGAAGATGTGTTCCTCAAACTGACCGTTGAAGAAAAGGATGTGAAGGCATGAGAAACGCATGGATCATTGCTAAGAGGGATTTGGGGTCCTTTTTCAACTCACCCATTTTTTACGTGGTCACTACGGTATTTCTAATCCTGTACAGTTTTATATTTTTTAATATTCTGAATTTTTTCAGCTTCCAGAGTTTACAGGCAGGACAACTCCAAGCCATGGGAATGAACATAAACCTGAACGAAATGGTTATTGAGCCCAGCCTCCAAAACATGTCGGTGATTCTACTGATGATCATCCCTGTCATCACCATGCGCAGCTTTGCTGATGAAAAAAAAATGAAAACTTTCCGCCTCCTGCTTTCTTCCCCGGTTCCTCTCAGGGAAATAGTTTTTGGGAAGTTCCTGGCCTGTATGATTGTGGTGACAGTGATGATTTTGATCTCCTCTTATTCGGTGGGCTCCCTGTTTCTACTCGGAGAACCCGAGCCCGGTCCTATTGTTACAGGCTATTTAGGGGTTTTATTGATGGCCGGCTGTTATGTGTCGGTGGGAGTCTTCGCTTCCTCCTTAACAGACAATCAAATTGTCGCCGCCGTTTTGACCTTCGGATTCTCCCTGTTCATGTGGGTCATCGGCTGGGGAGCTCAGGCTGTAGGAGCCGCTACCGGGCAGATACTGCAATTCCTTTCCATCGTTGACCATTTGGATCGTTTCTTAAAAGGCATGATCGATACCAGCGACCTGGTTTATTACCTGAGTTTCATCTTACTCAGCCTTTTCCTCTGCCACCGCGTGCTGGATTCCAATCGATGGAGATGAGGATATGAAAAAACTTGGACCCATGGCAGGATGGCTGGCTCTGACAACAGGTTTTATTGCCCTGTTTTTATATGTCGTCCTTCCCGACCTCAAAACTGTGTCGGCCTCACTGGCAGGCGTCTGCCTGATCAACGCAATATTTTTTGGGGTTGCCGAAGGCCCCCAATTAAAGCGAAGCCTTTCCTCGCGTTCTGCGCTATACGGCGCGAACACCCTGGTAATGACCGCTATATTCATGGGCATACTAATATTTGCGAACCTGCTTGCCTTCCGCCATAAACATCGTTTTGATTTTACGGAAGGAGGCTACTTCACCCTGGCACCTCAAACCAAAAAGCTTGTCTCCAGTCTTCCGCGCGAGGTGAAGCTGACCGCTTTTTTTCAAACCGAATCCCCTGAAAAAATCGCTTTCACTAATTTAATTGCTGGATATCTTGAGGAGACCGATAAAATCAAACTGCAATATGTTGACCCGGATAAAAACCCGGCGGTGACCAAACAATATGGCGTTACCACTTATGGAACTGTTGCCCTGGAAAGCGGCACCAAGGAAACCAAAATTCAAAATGCCAGCGAGGAAAACATCACCAACGCGCTGTTAAAGATAACTCGCGACGAACAAAAATTAATCTATTTTCTCGAAGGACACAACGAGAGCAAAATAAGCAGCGACGATAACCTGGGCTACTCCACCGCCAAAAAAAATCTTGAGCAGGACGGGTTTATCGTGAAACCCCTGCTCCTGCTCCAGTCAGGGGGAGTCCCCAAAGACGCTTCGGTACTGGTTATTCCCGGCCCCAAAAAACCGCTTCAGGATGAAGAAAAGGTAATCCTTGAAAACTATTTGAACTCCGGGGGCGCGGTTTTCATGCTTATTGATCCCAAGTCTTCGTCCGGCATGGAAACTTTTCTCAAAAAATGGGGCATAGAACTTGGAGAAAATATCGTCATCGATCCTATGTCCAAGCTTTTCGGAGGCGATTTCGCGGCACCCGTGGTCAATCAATACACGGTTCATGAAATCACCAGCAACTTTGTTCTGGCAACTATATTCCCGATTATAAGATCTGTCCATGGAGTTCCTGTAGCAGGCATCACCACCACCGAACTCCTGAAAACCAGCGCTAACAGCTGGGCGGAATCCGACTTCAATTCCGGAACTGTAGACTATGACGAGGATAAGGATATCAAAGGGCCGGTTTCCGTCTCGGTCATTGCCACAAAAATCCTGGGTGAAGCAAGCTCCAAAATTTCTGATACCTTCAAAAGCGATGCCGAGCCAGAGAAAAATAAACCTTCGGCCAGACTTCTGGTGGTGGGGGATTCTGATTTCTCAAATAATCGCTACACCAACTTTTCGGGAAATGGCGATTTCTTTCTCAATGCCGTTTCATGGCTGGCGGAGGAGGAGCAATTGATTTCCATTCGCCCTAAAGAAAGGAAGAACACACCCATTCAAATAACCCAATCCATGGGGAACGCAATATTCATAATGGGTATCCTTGTGTTTCCCGGCTTGATTGCCGCAATGGGAATTCGCATTTGGTGGAGGAGACGCCGACTATGAAGTTTAAAGGAACGGCCCTGATGGCGGCTGTCTTCCTGAGTCTCGTTCTTTATTATTTTTTCGTTGACCTGCCCGCCGAACAAAAAGAAAAAATCGAAAAAGAGTACGCCGAAAAACTCCTTCCCCTTGAAATGGAAAAAGTGGTTGAGTTTTCTCTGACTGGCAATAGCGAACCTATAGCCTTAAAGCGCAAAGCTCCGTATAAATGGGATATCATCCGCCCCCTTTCGGCATCCGGCGACTCACCCGAAGCAGAGGCCTTTATATCAGAAATCGAAAACCTTAAAAAAACCCGGGTGGTGGAAGAAAACCCTAAGGACCTCTCCATTTATGGTCTGAGTCCCCCAACCCTTAAAATCTATTTCAAATTTGAAAATAAAAATGAGGAAACTTTGTTAATAGGGAACGAAAGCCCTCTGGGGGACCATCTCTACTTCAAGCGAGAAAACCATCCTGCCGTGATGATGGCTGCTTCATCCCGGTCCCGTTTTGAAAAATCCGTTTACAGTTTTCGCGACAAAACCCTGCTCAACTTCAATACGGGTTCCATCCAACGAATACAAATCCTCAGAGAGAAAAATCCTCTGGAATTCAAAAAAACGGGTGCGGTCTGGGAAATATCAGGAGATATTCGTGCCCGGGGAGACAAGGATGCCATCATGAATTTTCTCCAGGCCATTCAATTTTCCAGAGTCCGTGAGTTTGTCGATGAAAACCCGGACTCTCTCAAATCCTATGGTCTGAATCCGCCAGCACTGAAACTCACTTTAGAAAATGAAAAAGGTGAGGCCCACACACTTTCTCTAGGCAACCCCCGGGAAGGAAAAGGCTATTTCGGCAAAATCAATGATTCTCAAAATATCGTATTGGCAGACACCCGGCTTTTTGAAACACTTTCCCAAAAAACCGTGGAGTTTCTTGATAAAACATTGCTGGCGTTTGATGAAAAAGAAATTCTTGAACTGTCACTGCAATCCGAAAATGAAACCATCCGCGTGGTTCGTGGCGAAAGCGATGGTTGGGACATTCAAAGCCCAATAAAAACCACCGCCGACCTGTTCACCGTTAACAGCCTGCTTTTTGATCTCAAAGAAACCCAGATCAGCACATTCATAAAAATCTCTCTAGAGACCCCCGAATCGTTTGGCTTGGACACTTCCCGAAAATCTTTTAGCCTGAAAATGAAAGACTCAAAAATATGGACCCTGCAATTGGGCAATCAATCCACCAATGGCCAACAGGTATTCGCCCAACGAACCGGCGAGCCAACCGTATTTTCAATTTCCAAAGAAGTGGTCGATAAATTATTTCGCAGTCTTCACGATTTAAGAAATAAAAAACTACTGAAATTCGAAAGTGCCGAAGTGAATAAAATTTTGATCCAAACCCCTGAAAGCCTCTTTGAGTTGAGAAAAAGTGGACCCCAATGGAATCTCGAGAAACCCGAAAAAATTAAGACCGAGCATATCGGCAACGATCTGATCTGGATCCTGAAAGGGTTGGAGTTTAGCTCTATTATCACCCCACCCCTGTCCGCCAATCTCTCAGGGCTGGACTCGCCCTTATTCACCATCCGCCTTTTCAAGCATAACGAGGTTGCCGCCTTAAAGGTCGGCAAACTTTTTGAGCCAGAGCAGGAATATCTCGTTGAAACTGGAAACCGGCAATATCGGGTTAAAAATAAATTCCTCGACACCATCCCCTTGAACCTGGACAAATTCAAGCTTAAATAGACATTTTTTGAACAATGTGAACCAGAAAAGATCTGGTTTATAGCCCCACACTATATTGTATATTATTATCTAAACCATACATTATATGGTGGCCAATGAACCAAACGCCCAAAAACCGGTTTTTTTTCACCAAATAAACATATGTAAACAAATGACTTGTGCGTTTTTTGGCAATTTTTTTCAAATTAATGCTTGACAGGTACTATATGTAGTGGTACTTTTTCGGAAGCATACAATATAAAGGAACTGCTTATTAGGTTTTGGCACTGCAAAAGGTGCCTGATCGGGTTCCGAGTCCGGTTTTCCCGGAAGAAAGATGAATTGAGAGTTGTTACAGATCTTCCAACGGTGGGTTACTAGAAAAGCGGGTTCCATAGCAATGAATGAGATGCATCCCAAATTTGATTTTTTGAAAACAACCAGCTGGATGCGTGCCAGTCTCAAACCCCTTCCCAAACCCCCAAATGTATTGAGCGCCAGCCGAATCCTCCGTTCAGTCTCGGTAGATGAATTCCATCCAATTGGCGTAGTATGGAACCTCTTTTTAACGCCGGGTTTAGCCCGGAAAAATAGTAACCCGCCTCCTTTCTTTAAAAGGACGCGCCCCGCCTTTTCGTGAGTTTGCAGGTATTGATAGTATTTGCCTCCATGTCAAGGACGGTTGATTGAAGGATCTATTCTAAGATTTAAGATTTCACTCGGGAAAGGCGGGGCGTTAACCCTCTTTCCCGTTTTTTTGCCTTGGGTTAATTTTAATCGCTTTCCTCCCCCCGCTTGTTTATAATCCTTTCCGAAAACCAATTATGGAAACCATTGTGAACAAAACCGACCAGGTCCCCGTCCCCTGCAAGGGTGAATATCTTCCCCAGTATGCGCACAAAGGCGATGCCGGTGCTGACTTGCAAGCTGTAGAAACCCGGGTCATTGCTCCCCGAGGTCGGGAGCTGATTGCTACGGGAACCCGACTAGAGCTCCCGGAAGGTTATGCCGGTCTGATCTGGCCGCGCAGCGGACCTGCGGTTAAGCTGGGGCTCGATTGCGGTGCCGGAGTGATTGACTCACATTATCGAGGCGAGATAAAAGTTCTTCTCTTCAACCATTCCAATGATGAAATCCGTATCCAGTCGGGAGACCGTATCGCCCAGTTGATCATCCAAAAAGTAGAAACGGTTAAGTTCATACTGAGCGACCATTTGAGTGAAACGGCCCGAAACACTGCGGGTTTTGGATCAACGGGAGATCTGCCTGTTGCGAATTCCGGTCAATAATTCCACCCTTCAGCTTGAACAGGGGGATATCACCAAAGCTCTGCCGATGCCATCGTTAATGCCGCAATCAAAAGTCCACATACGGCGCATGGAAGAAAAAGAACTAAAGTCTATAGCCTTTCCCGCTATCAGCACCGGCATATTCGGATTTCCGCTTGAACTTGCGACAGAGACCCTCCTCAAAACAGTCCGGCAATACCTTTCCCGGAAAACCGGAATTCAAACTGTGATATTTATCCTGTTCGACATAGAAACCTTCAATGTTTTCAAAGGCAGGCTGACTTTTCTTGAAAAAGGGGAAATCTGATTGACCCCATGACCATGAAATCAGATATAATAAGGAATGTACTTCCAAACATTATTTTTGTGAGCATCGCATGGGATTACTAGCCTGGATACAAAAACAATTTGGCATTCCAATGAATGAAGAAAACGAAAGCATCCGGGAATCTACGCCTGCAAAAGAAGGGCAGTTCAGGGTGCTTCGCATACAGCCAACTCCCAACCCGGACGCCTTTCAGTTTATTATAAACGGCAAGGTCATTGAGGCTGGCACGAAAACTTTCGACTCTCCCGATGATGTCGGGGATGACCCAATGGCCAAAACCTTGTTTGATATTTTCGGAATACAAAGTATTTATATCAAAGAAAACTTTGTCACCGTTACCAAGTCCAATGCCGTGGGGTGGCACACGATCATGGAAAAAATCGGCACCGCAATAGAAGCCCATTTGCACTATTACGAAAAAGGCGATGACGCAAAAGAGGATCAAGACGTTCATCCGGTATTGGAAGATTTCAACAAGGAAGATTTTTTCAATTACAACGACGATCGAAAGGCCGAGGTGATCAACGCCCTGCTGGATGTAGCCATTCGCCCTGCTCTGGCAAATGATGGTGGGGGCATCAATCTGCTATCGGTGGAAGATAAGACCATTAAAGTTCACTATCAGGGAGCCTGCGGCAGTTGCCCCAGCTCAACCACCGGAACCCTGCAATACATCGAACAATTCCTGAAAGAAGCCATTCACCCCGATGTCGAAGTCGAGGCAAGCTGACCGGCCTACCCGGCACTTCGGATTCCTTCGCGGCTCACTCTTCGCCAGAGAAGCAACCACTGTATCTTTCAACCGCAGACAATATTCTTTGAGCACAATCTGGTTGGTTCTATTCCCCCACGGCTTACCAAATATATCAAGGGGTCGTATCTTTAGGGCACGGTCTCTTTTTCTTTGCGCAGGCCCTATGCGGACAAATTATTTAAAGCAGGAACGTTATTCATTCATCTTCGTATTCATCCATTTTATCAAAGTCTCAATGCTCTTGTACTTTCCTCATTAAACTGGTAGAATCCGATAAGGGAGTAAACTAAGAATTGTTAAAATGGTACTCAAGTTTTACTAATCTTGTCATAGCCTCAGGAGGAAAGATGCGAAATAGAACGTGTCGGAAATTAGTATGCCTTATGGCTGGGATGGCCTTCCTGCTTATTTCCGGTCAAGCATTGGCTAAGGATGGGTGGTACATGGCGATGGACTTGGGCGTGGCTGTCGAGCCGGGTCTGGACACTCGCACCTCAGATAATGATTTCCCGACCCTATGTGATCAATTTATCGATCCAAATGCAGTTTGCACTACTCTTTCTAATGAGAAATGGACGAACAAGTTTGACGGGGGCACCGGGGTCTTGGCGGGGTTGGCTCTGGGGTATCGCTGGCGGAACTTCAGAATCGAGGGGGAATATTTCTATCGCAACGCGACCCATGATAACGCGAGCGAGCCGAGCTTCGGCGGTGTGAACCTAAAGACTTTAGAGGAAATTAGTGAATCCGAAGAGGCGATTGATGACGTGTTATCGCACAACTTCTTCACCAACCTGTACTACGATTTCACCTCAGACTCAAAGTGGACACCGTATCTGGGGGTTGGTGTGGGCTTTGCGCAGGTCTCGCTTGATTACTTTAGCCGCTTTACACGGTCGAGCGACCCCGGCGATATTAGCACATTCGACAATGTAGGAGGAATTAGCAACGCCGACCGCGATGCTCTGAATGGGCGCCTGGCCGGCACGACCACCATCGGCAGGAGTAAGCTCTCGGATACGTTGTTCGGATATCAAGCGATTGCCGGCGTCGATTATCGGATCAGTGAACCGGTTACCATCGGTCTCAAGTTCCGGTGGGTGGATTTCGGAGAGTTCGAGGATGACGATGAGTATAGACAGCTCCGCAGTCACGATTCCACCAATTCTCCCGATCCTGGCAGTGCTCGTGTGCGATACCAGGTCGCGACGGACGACATCGAATTCTGGGGTTTGAGCCTCAACATGAAGTATCATTTCTAAGTCGGGTGGACCTTGCGGTCCCTGCTGGTCAAAAAGTATTTGATGCCGTTATCTTTGCATCTCAGGTCACCGTGTGGGGCGCCATTGACTCTGTGGCTAGTGCAGGACAAACAATGCAGGTGACCCCAGGCAAAACTCCCGTCGGCCAACTTCTTTGGCCGCTCGCGTGATGGATCGAGGATGTAAATGATGGCGGCCTGGAGAATGTTTTAGATGAAATGCCTGGCCCTGGCGTACCACACAACCCCCTGTAATAAAATCAGCGGAATTCTTCCGCCTGGTAGCGGAGAAGGGTGATTTCCTGAATCTGTTCAAAATGACTTTCGTCTCCAGACAAAACCACATTTTTATTAGTTCTCAAGTAATAAAAATTTTCCACCAACCACCTTGATTTAATAATACGAGGAACCAGTTTAAACCACAAAATATTTATCGAAGCTCTGTCGGTACTCACATTCATTTCGACCCCGATGCGGCTGCCATTTTCTAAAGTTAATTTGATTTGAGACAGATCGTCTCGAGTTAGAAATTGTTTTACTTTTTCGGATTGGTTTTTTAGCTTCAAAACCAAAGGTTCTACTTTCCCCACAAAAACAGGCGGAAGACTTTCAGGCGGGGGAATAAACTTTGACCATACCAGTGGGCCAGGATAAAAAATCAGCACATTCCCACTTTCCAAATGATGGGAATGTTCATCCGGTCGATAATTCCTTTAACTTCGCAATAATCTGCGAAGGAATTAAATTGCTGTAAAAGCCACTCATTAAAAATCGCACCTCCCCAACCAGGTTCATAACAGGCCAAACAAGAAGTGCCATTAAAATAATATTTCTCAGAGCAGAAAAATAACTTTTACCCGCCATGCGTTTTTGTGTCCAATTATATATATTGTTAATCGCATAGAGACCGAAAAAATAACAGGCCGACATGACCTGGAAAAGGTAACGGATCTGATAATCCCAATTGACAAAAGTAATAAATGCCAGAAACCCCACAAACCAGCCCCATACAACCATGCCTTTCCATTCCATGCCCTTGAAGCAAGAACAAAGTCCAAGAACCATCAGCATAAACCATGATGTATTTCCAGAAATGAAAAATTCGCCAGGAAATCAAATTCGAGCAATACACGGGTTTCGTAATCAAGGCGAAGAAAAAAAGGAGCGTAGGCCATTGACAAATCTTTCCAGGTCCATCCATATTTAGGAGCAAAAGATATCAGGCTTGCCAGCAAATAAAACCCAACAGATATCAAAGCGACTAAATATATAGATTTGCTTTTAAAAACATCTGCCCATCTCATTTTTTCATGGGTCCTTAAAACCAGCACCTCCGCCAAGCTAATTATCAACGGAAACACAACAAGACTGTATTTTATGGTCATGCCTAGCCCACTGAGCAAACAAACCAATATGAAGTTTTTTCAGCAGGGATTTTTGCGGTAGCAGAAATAGGATCGCATTGCCAGCACCAGCATCAGGGAACAGGGCATATCCACCATCGGCTCAAAAGAATAAACCAGAAAACCAGGCTGGATCAGCAGCAGCAAAGCCCCAAGGGCCGCCAACTCCCGAGGAAATAAAGATTTCAGAAGCAGATAACTTGAGCCAATAAATACAAAAGAAATTATCAGGGCAATAAAATGCGCCGTTTTGATAACCGCCTGGGGGGAGACTCCCAAATATTGCAAAGCTGCTACGGGAGTTAGCAAAAACGAGTATAAAGGAGGACGGGTATTTAATTCCGGTTCTTCATAATGGGAGAAGCCAGCATTATAATTGGCCATCCCTAGATAGGAATAACTATCGTAATTGCTGATTTCTAATTTCATGATGAAAGCCACCATGAACAGGAAAAGTCCCGCAAAAGCCAGCTTGAATAAAATCGAAACGGGTTTATCCTTCCAACGGCTCAATTCCATATGGTAGCTACCCCATGCACTTATTTATAAATTCAACTTTTCCGCCAAAAAAAATTCCTTTTATATTTTTATCATCAAATTCAGCAAGGTGGGGAAATAAAGAAGAGGTTCAAGCTTGTTTAAAACCTATAAGCTGGCGGGAAACCGTCCGGTTTCTAATTAAAAACCATGGACAGCCTTACTGGGATGACCTTGGCTTGCAGGCCGCACGAGTGAATCGATTGACTTTTAGATCAATCACCCACATCTGGTGAATAAAGGTTTTTATGTTCGTTGATGGCATAGCGGTCCGTCATACCAGAGACATAGTCGCAAATCCGGCGCTCCAGGGAACCCCATTGCGAATTTTTCTGGACCGGTTCAGGAAGAAGCCCGGGCATTTTTGTATAGGCCTCAAAGATTCCTTCCAGCGTCAACTCGGCTTTAAACTCCATGCGTAAAACTTTGCGGTGGGAATACATATTTTTATGCAGGAACTGTTTTAACTCTTTATTTTTTTCAGCGACCTCTTTTCCAAACGCCGCAATACGAATGGGTGCATGACGCACATCATCCACCTTGCCGACCTGGTAATGTTCAAGGTTCTTCAACGTAGCCTGGCGAAAGTCGCTGACAAGATCGTTGATGATGCATCGAACCACCTGGTATTTTTTCAGCCTGAAGTCCAGCCCCGTATATTTCTCGTCGAACCTTTTTTCATTCTCTTGCCAGAGCGCCACTTTCCTTAGCTGATCGAGATCAAGCAACTGTGAAGTAATCCCGTCATCCAGATCATGCGCATTGTAGGCAATGCCATCGGCAAAATCAGCAACCTGGGCTTCTAGAGAAGGAAAGCGAACTGCTTCATCAGAGGTGATCGGGTTCTCTTCGTCTTGAGCATGTTTGCTGATCCCCTCCATAACCTCCCAGGTCAGGTTGAGTCCATCGAACTCTGGATAACGTTTTTCAAGCAGTTTTACAATTCTCAAGCTCTGTTTGTTATGCTCAAAACCGCCATGCCCTTTCATCAACCGGTTCAATACATTCTGCCCTGTGTGTCCGAAAGGAGGATGGCCCAAGTCGTGAGACAGGGCAACCGCTTCCGCAAGGTCTTCATTAAGTTGCAGGGATTTACAAATGGAGCGCGCAATTTGCGCAACTTCAAGGGAATGGGTAAGCCGGGTCCGGTAGTAGTCGCCTTCGTGGTAGACAAAAACCTGGGTTTTATATTCCAGCCTTCTGAATGCAGAGGTGTGGATGATGCGATCGCGGTCCCTTTGAAATCGGGTGCGGTAGAGGTGCTCCTCTTCCTGATGCTGACGTCCTTCACTTTCCCCGCTTTTCATCGCGTAGGGAGCCAGGGAGCTGGTTTCAATTTTTTCCAGATCTTGCCGCTTGATCAAAATGTGACCTGAGTTCTAGCGGATTTCCTCCGCAGGCCAGCGTGACGCTGGACATAATGAAAATAGCTGCCGGCGAGCAAAAGTGATCTCGGCGCAACGAGCCATTGCTCATTACCTCCCTGTGTGAAAATCTTCCGTAGCTGTGATGACCTCTTAAACTTCATGCCCCGCGGGTACTAAAGGGTCAAATCATCGGCAAGCTGATCCCAATCTGTTTCTTCGATTTCTTCTTGGGTGATGGGGCCCAAAACCTGGAACCTCTCCATTTCGTCCGGACTCAGGACAAGTTCCTGGAAAGTAATTTCATCCCCCTCCTTAAAACCGGCTTCTATCATGGCAAGCCTTTCCTGAACTTCTTGACCCATATCGACTGTTGCATCTCCGGAACCACCATCTTGTTGGAGCTGCAATGCCTCAAACACCTGATCAAAGTTTTGAATGATGGTATCTCCCACCTCTCCAAACTCGCTGTTGACCGACCTGAAATATTCCCGATAGAGGTCATAATGGATAAATCGGTATTGGCTGATCTTGTTCGCTTCCAGATAGTCTTCGGATGCCAGACGGTACTGGCCCTCCTTGATATAAATCCTGCCCCGGAAAACCCGGGCAAGAAAATGACTGGGGTTTAAACTCAATACCATATTCAGGTTTAGCAAAGCTATGGCCGGTTTTTTTTCATTCATGCTGGAAAGCGCTTGGTTGAAATGCCGACGCACCTCCGGATTCTTATTTTCAAGGAAACGGAGCATGGGCTCAAAAACGGGAAAGATAAATTCCCCGAGCTTGAATTGGGTAAGGCTAATTAAATGGCTGATTTTTTTAAGCTTCACAAAAACCCCATACATTGCAAAACCTTGAGAACGTCAAAACGCCCTGGTTTTTTTAAGCCTATTCATCTTATGGATGGCTGATTCTAACCAAAATCGCGACAAGCGTCAACCTTCAAGAAAAACTGCGCAAAGCCACCAATATAATCACATAATAAATAATGACTTCCAGAGCCCACTGGAGGTTTTTGGCTTTCCTGATGTTACCCGAAGCTCTCCTAAAAAGTAAAAAGTGAGCTTTTACCCCGAATCGGTCCGTCCTGCAGATCCCCTAGGTAAAAACGGAAAATCTTCGCCTGAAAACTTATAATCATTTATTTTTCTTGACGTTAGAGGTTTTTTGATATATTTTTCTAGTGTGCAATGTCCTGATTGTGGTTACATTTCATTTAAACAGGCAAAGGCTTGCAGCAGTTGTGGTTTTGATTTCAAGAAAGCCGCCGCCTCGACAGCATCTCTTTTCCGCAATGATTCTTTTACTATTTTTAGCGCCCCCGCAAAAGAAGAGGAATCATCAGGTGCACCCACTGCCCAAGCCGGGGAAGAGGTCGCCGTTGTAGACCCGCCCGACGGTTCCCAGGAAACCCTGGAACCAGAGCCTGGAGAATTTCTTTTGAATTTACCGGATCCCGAAGAGGGTAGTTCTGATTCCCCAATAGAAGTTGGGCTGGATGAAGAACCTGTTTTAGAAATTACCCTGACCCCTGAAGAAGACATATCCACATTGAAAATCAACGGCTTAAATGATGCACCCTCCAGCGAGGACAAAGTCGATGTGGAAACGGAACCCGTGGCTCCGGTATTGGATCTTGGAGACGGCGAAATATCATTGGATCTGGACGAAGACCTCAAACCGGCAAGTCCCGCCGAGGAACCCTCTCCGCCACCGGCCCAGATTGATGAGTTAGAGATAAAGCTGGAAATTGATGATTCAGAAGGACCGCTCACTACAAAAAGCGATGAAACCCCGGAGATTGAAATCGAAGGCTTGGGGCGTGAACTGGAAGGTTCGGACTCCCCACCTGATCCAGAAAAACCGTGACCCACAACCCCTCCTGAACAGAAAAATTGGATTTTGGGACGAAATTCCTTTATAAAGTGGCATTCATGGCTAAGCATCAACCCCTGATGGGTAGGGTCTCCAGTTTGGTTTTTTTCTTCTAAATTCCAAGAACCGCGCACCCCACAGCTTACTTTTTCTCCCGGACTCTGATATTCAGGATAACCGCAATCAGTCATAAATTTGGCTGGTGGGGGGGGGGTTTCGAATGGGAAAAATAAGAAAGTGGGCAACGATTTTTTTTAGTCACAAGCAAGCATATTTTGGGGCCGGGAAAAATGGCCCCTTTAAATTTTATTGACAACCCCAATCAGGAAAAACAACAGAATGAAAAAAAAATATCTGCTCGCACCCGGTCCCACCCCTGTTCCAGAACATGTTTCTCTGGAAATGGCTCTTCCCATGCAACATCACCGGACTCCCCAGTTCAGCAAAATATTCGGTGAAGCCGCAGAAGGAGCCAAATACCTATTTCAAACCAAGCAGGATGTGCTGATTCTCGCTGCTACCGGAACGGGAGGTATGGAAGGTTGCGTGACCAACCTGTTTTCATCAGGGGATAAAGTATTGGTCATTAACGGAGGGAAGTTTGGCGAGAGGTGGGGGGGAATTTCCGAGACCTATGGCCTCAATGTTGTCTGGCATAATGTAGAATGGGGAAAAGGCGCTGATGCTAAAGAAATTGAATCCATTCTGGCTCAGGATAAAGAAATAAAGGGCATCATGGCTCAGGCCAGCGAAACCTCCACAACTGCCGCCCATCCGATCGAAGCCTTGTCGAAGCTGACCCGAGGCCGTGACGATATTCTACTGATCGTGGACGGAATCACCGGGGTTGGGGTTTTCAACCTGCCGATGGATGCATGGGGGATCGATGCCATGGTAACCGGGTCACAAAAATCCTTGGAACTTCCTCCTGGCCTGGCGCTGGTGGGCCTTAGCGAAAAGGCCTGGAAGTTTGCCGACCAATCGACCTGCCCGCGGTTTTATTTCGACTTTAAAAAAGAACGCAAAAATCTGGCCAACCGAACCTCCGCTTACACACCTGCCGTTTCACTGGTTGCCGGGCTGCGGGTCGTTCTGCAGGATATTAAGGAAGAAGGGTTGGACAATGTTTTCAAACGCCATAACCGACTGGCCCGGGCTACCCGTGCCGCTGTGCAGGCCATGGGCTTAGCCATGGTTGCTCCAGATAGTCCCGCCGATAGCGCAACCGGCGTGTTTGTGCCAGAGGGTGTGGATGGAGGAAAGCTGGTTAAAAGTCTACGTGACGATTTCGGAGTCACTCTGGCAGGTGGACAAGACCAATGGAAAGGAAAGGTCGTGCGCGTTGCCCATCTCGGTTACGTAGACACCTTTGACATCATCATAGCGATTTCGGCTCTGGAGATGGCCTTAAAAAAATTCGGCGCCAAAATCCAACTTGGCAAAGGGGTGGCAGCCGCCCAGGAAATACTATTAGAAGCTTATTGAGCCGGCGGACCGCCGGAGGCAGATAGCAATGACTCATCAAGCCTAGATAACTCTTTGCTAGCAGTGAAAAGCTATTGCCAGTCGGCCCCACGCCAAGTGGAAACCGCCGGTTGTATCCGGCCATCATTATTTGGAGTTAGCGAATGAAAGTTCTTGTTTCTGACAACCTCTCCGCAACAGGAGTTGAAATTCTTAAAAAAGAGTCCGGACTTGAGGTTGATGTTAAAACAGGTCTGCCCAAGGAAGAATTGATAAAAATCATTCCCGCCTACGACGGTTTAATCGTCCGCAGCGCCACCAAAGTGGTCGCTGAAATTATTGAGGCGGCCGACAACCTGAAAGTCATCGGAAGAGCAGGCATCGGCGTTGACAATATAGACTTGGATGCGGCAGGCAAAAAAGGCATCATTGTTATGAATGCCCCAGAAGGGAATATCATAACTACCGCAGAACATACTATGGCCTTGCTGATGTCCATGTCCCGAAACATCCCACAAGCCCGTTCCACCCTGCAAAATAAAAAATGGGCTCCCAAAGAATTTATGGGAGTAGAACTTTTTGAAAAAACACTGGGCATTGTTGGATTAGGCCGGATCGGCTCCATCGTCGCCGAACGGGCTCACGCTTTCCAAATGAAGATCGTGGTGTACGATCCCTATATTTCCCAGGAAAGAGCCGAAAAGCTTGGGGTCGAACTGGTGGAACTTAAAGATCTGCTGAAACGCTCTGATTTTTTGACCCTGCATACTCCAGGCTTGGCCGGCAAACCCTTATTGGGGAAAGAAGAGTTTGCGCAAATGAAACCGGGTATTCGCATCGTCAACTGTGCCCGAGGTTCCTTGATTGACGACGACGCCCTGATTGATGCCATTCAATCCAAACAAGTCGCAGGAGCCGCACTGGATGTTTACCACAAAGAGCCTCTGGCTTTTGACAGCCCGCTTCTGCAAGTGGACGAAATCATCTGCACTCCACATCTGGGAGCCTCCACGGGAGAGGCACAGGAAAAAGTGGCTATCGCGATTTGCGACCAGCTCATTGACTATCTCAAATACGGCAACGTCCGCAATGCAGTCAATGTTCCGTCCATTGATGCCGAGACACTGGCCCAAATCAAACCTTATCTCGTTTTGGGCGAAGACCTTGGGAACTTTATTTTCCAGCTTGCCGAGGGGCCCATTACCCGCGTTGAAATTCAATATAACGGCGAAGTTTCTACCATGAAGGTAGAATCCATAACCATCGCTATTTTAAAAGGGCTCTTCAACCGTTCCATTGAAGGGATCAATATGGTCAACGCTCCCTTTATCGCAAAAGAAAGAGGAATTGAGGTCCAAGAGTCCAAGAGCAACGAAGTGCACGAATACACCAGCACCGTTCAGGTGCAGGTCATCAGCGAAAATGGAACCCGAAAAGTGACCGGCAGTGTTTTTGGGAAAGGCGATTCCCGGATCGTGCAATTTGACGAATACCACATGGAAGCCGTCCTCTCTAAAAATATGCTCGTGCTCAACAATATGGATGTCCCCGGCGTGATCGGGAACCTGGGGAACATTCTCGGGAAAAACAACCTGAATATCGCAGGCTTTCATCTAGGTCGCCAGAAAGAGGAAGGTAAAGCCATTTCCATTGTCAACATCGATTCCCCACCCACCACTGAAGCCCTGAGGGAATTGCGCAACACATCCCACATTCTCAGTGTCCACAGCGTTACGCTTTAGCAGACTGATTTTACACAAAAAAGCGAGGCTTCCTTTTCGGGAAGCCTCGCTATAATTTATTAAAACCCTAAAATCAATCTTCTTTTTTCTGGCTGTCCTCATCCTTCGCAGCCGGCGCCGACTCAATTTTCTGACCAAAAACACTAGCGATCACTTCATTGATGACCTTGGGACCCAGAATATTATAAACCGTATTCGCCGATTTAAAATGTGGACTGGTAAAAAGACTCAACACCTTTTTACTGGTGTAACCCAGCATCATAAACTCATGCGCGTAGTTTTCCGCCACCATCCTCAAGGTATCTTCATCGGCATCTTCATCACCAGTAGGAGGCCCCGCATCCGGATCAACATCTTCCTGAATTTCGTAGACATAGATCAAGTGCCAGCCAAATTCGGTCTTGATCGGGCCAACAACATCCCCTTCCTGAGCGGTAAATACAGCAACCTCAAAAGGCCGAACCATAGCTCCTTTTCCAAACCATCCCAAATCTCCCCCGCGTTTTTTGGATGGGCATTCGCTATACTCCTCCGCCAACTTGGTGAATTCCTCCCCCTCGTCAATCTTGACTCTCAATTCTTCAGCCAGTTCTTTAGCACCCACTAGAATATGCCGGGCTTGAACTTTTTTAACTTTTCTCTCTTTAGCCATGATTCAATACCATAAATTATATAGAACTCGTTTCCGGAAAACCCGTTTCATCAAATGATCTACCGCTCTCTACGTGTGCGTCAGTTTAACATCAACGCACAACATTTTTTATATTTCTTGCCGGACCCGCAGGGACAAGGGTCATTGGGTTTAATTTTCCCTTCCTGCACCTTAACTCCCGGTGTACTTTTCAATAATTCCTGACCGATTTTTTTTGCATTCTTATAACGCTTCCTCAGTCTCTCATTAAAATCCGGAATCCCATGATTGATCGCAATAAGCATATCTCGGTTGGAAGATTCCAGTTTGGCCTCTTCCTTTTCTCTCAGGCGCTCATCCAAAAAATAGGTGGTGGAAAAAATCGGCGCCTGATCGGCATTGTCCAGCTCCAGCTTAAAAAAAGAAAGTTTCAAACTGCGATTATCATTGCGCGGATCAATGTCATAGGAGTCTTCTGAAAAATACGGGTCATTGTTGAAATTAAAATCGAGCATTCCCTTTTCTTGCGGAAATAATTCGAAAAAATTATAATAATTTCCCGGCTCGAATTCCAGGTAAGAGGTAGGATTTTTCTCGCCATAGGCTTTCGCTTCCACAACCCTCTGCTTGAAGAGGAGTATCAACTCATCTGGAGCGTTTTTGGAAAATCCCTTGGCGATTTGGGTTTGCACATCTGTCAAGCGTGGATGATCGGGAAGGGGATTAAAAGTTTTATTAAAATTAACCTGGAAAGCAAAAGCATTGTCCCGGTTGTCCTGGTCACGAAGACGCACCACAACATAGTTGTATTCGTAAAATGGATGGGTGTGATAAAAGTCTTCAAGGACATACGTGTTCTGGTAATTCTCTTCCTCGAACCGGTACATCATTTTCGAGTTTTCACTCTCCTGCTGATTGATTTCCCAATAACCTTCGATGACAATTCCCTTTCCACTAAATATTTCAGATCACCGGATCTCTATCTGCTCACAAACCGTATAAGTTTAAAAACCCCAAACTTTTTCAATCCCAACCATCAACGAGGAAGAGGAGAATTAGAAAAACCCGGAAATTTTGTAAACACGCCCTTTTCAGTTTCCTGTTTTTCGATATCTCGAACCGCACGCACAGAATCCTTAGTGATATCTTCCTTATGATTGGCATTCGCATGTCCATAACGGTAATAATAGATGGCAGCGGTAGCATGGGGCAGTTCATTAGCGGTCCAACTGGTGAAGCCCCCGCCGGGCGAGAAAGTCGGGCTTATGAAAACGTCCATGCGATCCATATCCAGAATGACATGGTCTTCATCATAAAGGCTTTCAGCTTCTTCCAAGTTCGGCATTCTCCAGTCCTGGTGCCCGGCAAACTTATTAATGCCCAAGCCCTTGATATAGTCCATAGCCTTATACCAATTCACCCATTTGCTGGTATCCTGAAAAGAATCGGCCTGCTTCCACATCAGCTTGGTTTCCAGGTCGGTAACCGTGCCGTCTCCATTATCTACAAATCGTTTTTTTAATTCCACGTTTTACTCTCCAATGTTGCTCTTTAATTTCAGTCCTAGTCTTCCTGCTTTTCAATATCGCGGACCAGCCTGGAAGCCCCTCTCGACACGCGAAAAATGTCATCATAAATGGCAACTCCTTTGCGGAAATTCAGGCGCACACCTTGTATATTATGTCGCACATCGCTGGTCCAGCACAGAAACCCGCACCCTGGCTCAAACAAGCCGGACAGATAAATCGCCTGCCCCATATTATCGGAATTTTTCTGTGTCTTATCGAAGAGGCTTTTGGCTTCGCTTGCCGTAGGAAGCCTCCAATTGGAAAAGCCTGCAAACCGCTTTCGGTTCAAACTTTCCGCAAACTCTTTGACCTGGCGCTGGGCCATCCATTTCCCCGCCATTTGCCAGGTATCTTTTTTAAGCCATACGAGGCGCTTGGCGCCGTCAATCACCGTGTCGCTGTCTCCTGCCGCAAATCGCCCACCCACTTGCCCCGAGCCCTGTTCACCCATGACCTTTATGAGTCACCTTCCTGATTCCGGACTGCACGGACACCGTGACTACGCAAACCCATCTGGTGCCATTTATAGTCTCCATTATAATAATGGAAACTAATGGCCAATCCTTTATCCGACTTATTCAATGTTTTGGTCCAGCAGGTCAAACCACAGCCCGCAGGAAAACCTTTAGTTAAAAATGCCGTGTCACCATAATTGTCCGTAACAGGATTAGAAGCGTCATAAATCGCCTGCGCTTCCTTCCGAGTTGGCATGCGCCAATCCTTATAACCCGCAAACTGTGTCCGGTTTAGTTGGATTAGGTAGGTCTTGGCTTCGTCCCAACTCACCCACTTATCCAATTCCATATAGGAGTCCGCCGACTTCCACATCAGGCCTGTCTTGTGGTCAGTAATGGTGCCGTCTTTATGCAGTTCAATGCGGACAAAATCAGGGTCCTCTTCTTCCTGAATATTGGCTCGAACCAAGCGCACAGCACTGGGGAAACCATCGTTTTCTTTAGCCAGCCAGAATTCGTAATCGGATCGGTAGTCATAGGCCATGGCGGCCTTGGCGCCACGGGTTTGGCTGGTCCAAGTCGAGAATCCGCACCCAGAAGTAAAAACAGGATCGATATGAATTTCGCAGCCTTCTACATCTGTATTGCTGGCTGATCGATGAAAAAGGTATTTGGCTTCTGAAGCGGAGGGAATGCGCCAGTTGTTATACCCGGCGAATTTTTCCTCATTCATTGTTCGAGCTAACTCCTGGCTTTCATGCCAAGTGATCAAACGCCCCAACCTGACCCAAGTATCCTCTTTCATCCACATGAGGTTGTGCTTCGGATCCGTAACAGTATCATCTCCGTTATCCAAATACTGCATTTCCACTTTGGCTTCCGTCATAACTTTATTTTCTGCGTGTGGGGGACTGGTGTCTCATGACCTTATCTTTTCTACAGATACGAACCGAGCCAAAGCTATACTCTTCGACACTGACAACCTTGCCTTCGCTATAGTCAAACCTCGGTCTGCGGGTGGATGTATCCCCCGCAATCCAGGCGGTTTTAAACGCACCTTCTGGAAACACTGGATCAAGATGAAGGATCACCCCGCTCTTCCCTGGGTTTTCGCAGGACTCATCAAAAAGTGACGAGACTTCATCAATACTAGGCAGTCGCCAGTCATCAAACCCACCAATCTTTCTAAGATTCTTCCTATCGGCAAACTCCACCGCTTCATGCCAGTTGAAAAACTTACCCTTGTCCTGCCAGGAATCTTTTTTCAACCAGTACAGACGGGTTTTATTATCAAAAATAACATCACGGCCTTTCTCCACAAACCTTTTAGGTTTGTCATCCTGCTTGACCGGAGCCTGTTCCGTCTGCTTGATCGGAGACAGTTCCGAGTTTTTGGGAAGTTCTTCTGTCATTTTTCCTATTTCTCGAATGGCCGGTCACATCGGCGGATTGAAAGCTTTAGAATAATTTTTTTAATTATAGCCAGTATATCCTATTTCTACGCTGTCTTCATCGACATTGACAATGACCGGAACGATATACTGGTCATTGGAATAACCCAATAATTGCTTCAAACCCTGTGGGTCTTTATCAACATTTACGTAAACAAAAGACCTGTGTTGCTTTTTAAAGTCCGCCAGGGCTTTCTGCGTGTGGGGACAGTCATCCTTGCCAAAAATCATATAATGGTTCATAACACTCCAGTCAGCACGCCCTTACACCGGGGCCGGAATTAACGTTCGAATGTCTTCGTGTCCTTGCGCCACTCAGGTTCCCAATCCTCCTGAACCACATCACGGGTCACCCGACAATGAGAATATTCGTTGTCCTTATGCTCCCACATATCGTTACCCGTCACATAACTGAATTTTTGCGCATACTGTTGGTAGTCCGGCTTTTCTTCATAGGTCCAGGTATTGTGCCCTCCTGCCGGCTCAAACAGATCTGAAATATGGGTCTCGGCCCCATCCTTATCATGATTCGACTGGGTAAACGAAAAAAGGCTTTTAGCCTCTTCACCGCTGGGCAACCTCCAATCATCAAAGCCGGCGAACTTTTTGTCATTCAACATTTCGCAATAATCATGGGCCTCAAACCAGGTGATTCCATAACTGTACTCTTTGTATGAATCATCCTTTTTCCACATCAGGTTGGAATAGGTATCGCTGATGGTGCCATCGCCGTTATCGACGAAATTAGGAACTTCCTCCTCCACCACAGCAACATCTTCTTCGTCCTCATCGCCCCATTCATCCTCGCCAACCCATTCAGTCTCCGGCTCATTTTCTGAAGTCTCCGGATCTACAGCATCATCAAATTCGGTTGGGTCATCATTTTCAGACATTTTAAACCTCAACTTTTCAAGCAAACATTTATCAATCCAGGTCCCTGACCATACGCACCGAAGTGCCAGTGGTCGACACCGACTGGTCCACACAAACCTCTCTCATATTCGGGAAATAGCTTTTCCACGCATAAGAATCGTACCGGGTTTCAGAAGTCCACACACAGGTTTCACCGCCAGCCTGATAATTGGAAACCCGCCGTGCCGGCTTTTTGGGTAAGTTCAGGAACACATCCCGGTAATCATTTTGGTTACGAAATAACGAGCGCACCTCACTTTTAGTCGGTAGCCTCCAGTCGTTATAACCCAAATATTTTTGTTCATTGCTGGCCTTCACATAAGCATGGCCTTCATCCCAGTTGAGCCACTTTCCCAATTCCTGCCGGGAATCTCTCAGCACCCACATCAAATCATTATCTGGATCTTCGACCGTACCATTATCATTCTTGACCCAACCACATTTTGATTCCGCCACACTTAAGCCTCGAACCTGTCAGCAAAATAAAAAACACCCTTATATTTCCCGCTCATTCATTCTGTCTCGGTGGAATATTCCCCCATCCCACCAGTGGAAAAAGCAGGACAAATATTGACCTAAACAAATGAGACAAGGAGAAGAGTGTTCCTCTCTTTCACCTATATGAACAAACCAAAAATTTTCGTTTCTATTAAAGTACCACCCGACCACCGGGTTTTCAAGCCAAATTCAAGAAGCTTTCTGCTCGGAAACGCCTGAATATCCACATGAAAACCGTAAACTCCCCAACGCCCCCCAGCCCTCCAAAATACAACTTAAGCCCGTTACGCAGGGCAAATTGGGGCCTATCGCCAACCGCCCCCCTGAGTGATTTTATCTCGGACTTCCGGCACATGGGCGATTTTGGCTTTTGAGTTGTCAAATTCACCGCGCACGAGACGGACACTGGAATTGAGGATATCATCGACCTCCTTATGTCCGCCGGCCCCACTGCTGAAAGAATAAACATAGGCCGTGACCTTGCCCCGGGTATTGCTGGTCCAGGTATCGTGACCACAACCTTCGGTGAATACCGAATCGATATGTACGAACATGTCGTACTTGTCTTTCAAGGTTTTCTCTATGTCATAAAGGGAGTGCGCCTCTTTCTTATTGGGAAACCGCCAGTCCTGATAACCGGCAAAAGACCCCTCATTTTGTTTTCCCAAATATTTTAAAGCCGCTGTGTAGCTGACGAACTTCTGGAGGTCCAGATAGGAGTCGTTTTTCTTCCACATCAACTGGGTCAGATTGTCGGTGACCGTGCTATCCCCATTATCCACAAACCTGTTTTCGCTCATAATTGTCCTATTGCAAATTCAACGGATTTCTATTTTATGCTTCCTGCCAGATAAAATACAAAAAAAAGCCGGGGGGCAAAAAAGCCCCCCGGCACAAAAATTAAATCTTAGCTTAGCGGTTTGCTTCAGCTGTTGCGCCACCACCACCATCAGCATCCATACCACCCCTTACGCTGAAGAGACCGCGCTCGGTACCTTCAGGCTGACCCATACCCGGCTCAATATATGTAGACGGCGTTACATGGTCCAGATGGTAATCAGGTTGATAGGTCTTTTGAGAACCAGGATCCATTTTCCAGTCATGGTGCGCTTGGGCTTCTCGCTTTTGACAGTTCAACTGGATATCTCCGGGACCTTTGTTGGCAAAAGTGGATTTCGGCTGCAGAGCATGACTGAAAAATCCTCCTGGAGGCAGTGTCCGATCAAAATTCTTGTTCCATGAATATCCAATCGGCCCAACATTGATGTGTACCGTTGTTGCTTTGTCTTCACTCAGGTTGACAAGATTCCAACCCGCATTCAAACAAACGCTGGATTTCCCAGCAGGGATGGTGGAAACACCTGCACTTGCAACGGCAACAGAAAACACAAAAAATACTGCGAATAAAACTAAAACGGTCTTTCTCATTTTTGCTCCCCCTTTCGAAGCGTAAATAAAAGGTAACACTGAAACAACCTAAAAAAACTCTATTTAATTCATCAACCACTTCGGTGATTCGCGCTCAATACCTTAAATCCGGCAGTTCTACAACTGCAACAAAACGGCGGATTTTTCCCCGCAAAACCTCCGGGTCTGGCTAGGGTGGCCTGAAAATATCAAAAGCCCTCTAGGAAGTCAAGCCTTTAATATCCCTCCCAAGATTGGACAAAAACCCCTTAAATATCAATGCGCTGCAAAACAGAAAAATCCTGACCCCCCACCCGATTGGGGTGCTGTTTTTGTAGCAGATGTCAATATTTTGTGACTTTTAAACTCTGAACTTCAAGGACGTCAGTTTTATCAGGTCCGTAGAGTTTCTGAGGGCTTTTTCACCGTCCTCGGAAATGTCATTGACCACCAACTGCAAACTGCGCAGGCTGGGTAAATTTTTCGACGTCGCAAGATAGGTGGCTCCCACATCACTGATACTGTTTGAAGCCAGATTGAGAGTTCTCAGATTGGTAAACATTGTTGATTCGGCAATGGCCTTGACCCCTTCATCACCAATACTGTTCTGCGAAAGATCCAAAGCCCGGATGCCCTTCATAGTTTCATGCTGAGCCAACTCTTTCGCACCCACCTCTCTCAAGAATTGCGCCTTCAAGCTCAGCACTTGCCCGTCCTTGCTCAGCCGGTCCCGGATCAACTCATTCAAATTTGCCATAGCATGCCTCCCCTACCCGGTACCCGGGATTTCCTTAGCTACAAATCCGTATTCATCGTAGATGCTATAACCTTCCTGAAGCATCTTTTTCCCATATTTGACCATCAGGTTGGCCTGGCTGTGACTAGGATCAATATCGATAGTTTTCTTCAAATACTTCAATCCCTTTTTGATATCCTTGACTTCGTCGCCATAATTTTCAATTTGCCGGGCTTTATCAAACAAATCGGAGGCCCACTTGTAATAAACCGTAGCAATTTGTTGGGGCGCATTCTGGCTGATATAGTCGATAATTTCCTCATCTGCCTTCAACTTCGGAATATCCTGGACAGCCGCCTCAAACTCGCGCAGGGGGGTAGCATAATCGTCATCCGTCACCGAAGAAATCTGTGCACCGGCCCTATGCTGGGAATGCAGACCCACAGAACTTTTAACCACTGTGGACTGAATCCCCGACATCAACTGGTGGTAATAAAGGTTGCCGATGCCGAAATGGATGATGGCGCTGAATTCCTGGTTTACGTCCAGCAACAGGGCCTGCTCAAAAGATTCCTGGGCATCGTCCATCTGCCCCAGTTCCGAGAGGGCTTCCCCCATATTGTAATGATGGACACAGTTATCCGGCTCTTCCTCAATCTGGAGCTTGAACTCCTGAATCTGGGCTTCAAGGTCAAACTCAGCCTCTTCCTCATCGTCAAACTCCGAAACTTCAGCCTCTTCAGAGTCTTCAGCCGTAAGAGACTGGTCAGCCTCAGGCTGGGAAGGATCTTCAGCATTTTCCAGCGGTTGCCCGGCTTCTTCCTCCGATTCCGCTTCTTTTTCGTCTTCAATCATAATCAGACACAATAAGGGGGAATCCCTTCTTCCGCCCATTCCCCCGCTTTGCCATTGTTTATGTTCTGACGATTTTTTATCGCGCCTGAAACCATCTTTTTCCGAGACACTTCTATCTGATTCATAATTTCATCCGGCGAATCGTTTAAGAGATTGCCAAACTTGGGCTGACACTTCAGATTGCCCACATCACAACAAGGAGTTATCTCCCCGGTTTGCTGGACAGTGACAATCTCGATGGTACCACGAGGAATGGTGCATTCCAGATGGTTAATATCCCGGGGGAAAGGCTGGGAATTCATAGCCCGCTCGCCATTTTTATCGACATAAAACCCCGGGATCATATTCAGCCCAAAAGTAAAGTTGTCCGTACAAATATAATTTTCAACGCCTTCCATATGCTTTAAAAATACGCCTTCATCACATTCCGGATTATCCCGCAAAAGACTTTCAAGCTTCGTGCGATAAGCCCCAAGTAAAGACATGACGGAATCAAATTTCTTTTCCCGTTCTCCAAAAAACGTGATCAAAATTTCAATCTGGCTCAACAAGTCCGACACTTTTTCAAAGATCATGTTGACGATCAATTCGTCCTGCAATCCCAGAATCTCGATAAGAAGTGGTTTTTGCCGCTCCTCCCAAACGGTTGGATACAACGTAAAGTCCACCCGTCCGGACAATTTCATGATCTCTACCAATCTTAACCAACGCTGAGATTTTGCTGAGTTGATGTCCAGATTGGTGTGGATGCGTACATTTGACGTCAGCTTCCTGAAGATTTTAAATATTTCAACGATGTGAGGGTTTTGTGAAGGCTCCCCGCCGGTCAGATTAATTTCCCTTTTGGCCAATTCACGGAACACCTCCATCTGGAGAATTTTATCCACCATGACCTGAGCCTGCTCCGGCATTAAATGCCAATCGCTCTTGGCAATCTTGCTAAGCGGTTCGTAGACATGACAATACTGGCACTCATCTCGCACATAGCGATTACAATTGGCTTCGGCAAAAATATTTATCATAGCCTTACCTCATAATCCCTGCCCCACTGAAAAACATCGACCTTTTTCTATTTAGCAGGTTGCCCCAAAACAGTCCGTACAGGTCTGAGGGTAGATAAAGAAAGACTGGGTCCACCCCTCATGCTGGGATAGGTTTTGCCCCCGATGTAATTAAAACCCCAAGCGTATTTTTCCTTATAACGCTCGCTGGACCAGAAACAACAACTTGAATAACCGAAGATCGGGTCAATATGAAGGACATTTTCGGTCCAATAATATTTCCAGGTAACATTCTTTTTCTCTTCGTAGAGAGATTTCAGTTCTTCCCGGGTCGGCAGTCGCCAGTCCGAAAAACCCGCAAAACCTTCTCGATTGAATTTTTCCATGAAGTTCTGAGCATCGTCCCAGTTGATCCAAACCTTTTTTTCCTGATAGATATCAATTTGCTTCCACATCAGCTTATTTTCAAGGTCTGTAATGGTCCCATTTTTATTATCCCGAAATCGGGGATCATTGGAAGGCTTTAGGGGCGGCTTTTCTTCGGTGAGAGAAAGAATCTGGCCGCCAAATATCTCATCGGTGCCTTTACCGTTCGCATTCGCCTGCGTGGAACACAGCCCACACACTGCCAGCAGCAAAAAAGCAACCTGCAGGGGTTGGATCAAAAGGCGAAAAAAACGAATCATGTCTTTTGGAATCATTATAAAGGCTTCCTAAAATCAGACTTGCTAATAATAGCTACTCTTCCTGTGGTGCCCAGTCTGGCTCCCAGGACAGGCAAATTCCGGAGGGATTTAAAAATTGCCCCGGATCCTTACCGACAATGCCCCATTTGGAAACAAAGTTCAGGTCCGGGTCAAACTTCTGGATTCTCTGGTTCAAAGTATCGACGACGAACACGTATCCATAAGGATCTTCCACCAGCGAAACGGGACAGTTGAACTGACCGTCGCGCTTGCCCGCCTCGCCAAGAATGTCGAGAGAGTGTCCCTCCCGATCAAAAAGCTGTAACCGGTTCTGACTTTTTTCGGCCACTATGATGGTGCCATCTCTTCGCACGGCTATCCCGGTGGGAAAATTCAACCGGCCTGGCTCGAATCCATACTCACCAAACTTGGACAGGTATTGCCCGTCCTCATTAAAAATCTGAATGCGCTGGTTGTCCCGGTCGGCCACATAAATATTGCCTTCCCGATCCAATGTCAGACCAACGGGAAATTTCATGAATCCGTCGAAGTTCCCGGCAAATCCAAAACTGATAATAAAATTGCCATCGCTGTCATACCGTTTGACACAATGGTTGGAAGTGTCCGCCACCAGGATGGTCCCGGTGGGTTCCGCGACAATTTCCTCCGGCATATAAAACTTTTCCTGTCCCCAGCCTTCACTACCAAATTCAAGAAAGAAATCTCCATCCGGGTCAAACTTTTGTAGCCGATGACAACCGGTATCGACAACCCAAATATAACCCTCGTTATCCACGGCCACTCCACTTGGAGTCTTAAATTCTCCGGGGAGATAAGGAGGGCGGGTGCCGCCGGATTTACCAAAACACATCAGAAATTTCCCATTGCCGTCGAATTTCTGGATCCGGTCATTGCCCGAATCCGCTATCCATACATAAAGCTGACTATGATCAACCTGAGGACTCTCTTCAGGTAGAGTCTCTTCGACACCGGCTACTTCCAGCGCCTGAGACGGAGCGTCCTCGCTGTTTTCCGTATTATCTTCCACCAAAACAAACCTCTCTTGCTGCTAGCCACAGGGGCAAATTGCAACAGCCCATTGAGCCGAGAATACCGTTGCTAACGATAGAAAATATCGCATTTTCCTGCGGAGGTACTCCGCCCCAATCGAGAAAAAAAATCGAACTCCAAATAAGAAAAAGCCCCGAAAGGGGCTCTTCCGCACCACACATTGCACTTACCGTTCAAGGCAATCCCAAGATTATCTAAATAAACTGCAAATCGTTTTTTAGAACAGAGCCACGCCCCATTTATCTTATCAGGAACCCTTTCACATCCAGAATCTGGTATTCGAAATTACAGGTTTTTTGAAGTTCGTCGAGCCTTTCATTCCAGTTTTGCTTGAAATTATCCAGGCTTTCAGACTTGGGTTTCTTTTTCATCAGGCCGACCTCACGATATAGCGGCTTCACCATATTCTTGAAGACCAGTTGAATGATATTTCGAAGGTTAAGAATGCATTGTTTGGTCACCTCTTCCCGAGTCACGCCATCGACCTTTTCAAGAAGGCGCAGGAACGACTGGATCGTGGTGATCTGAACCGTGTAGCTTTCAGCCAACCTGTGATCGTATTTCAGACCGCAGTCAATGTAAGCTGGCATGAGATACATACCAACATGGTGATCAAATTTGACAGCAAGAGTGATCAGCTTTTGCAGATAATCGACTTCACGCAAATCCTCCTCTTCTTCTTCACCTTCAGCCAGTTCTTTAGTGGCTTTTTCTTTTTCCTTTTGAAGCTCGAGTTTGATCTTTTCCAACTCGCTCAAATCAGAAAGATGATCGACCTCTTTCTCTTCAGCAGTGTCTTCCGACGAGCCTTCCGGCCCGGCATTTTCCTTAGTTTCAGTATCCTGTTCGCTCAACGCAAGTCTCCTTCCTGACAAGGGTAAAACAATAAACCAATACTTTTAAAAGAGTTCTGGGAATTGACCCGTAAGTATAATCCTTTTTCCGGGAAAGTGTCAACCACCACTCCGCGTGAGGCGAATGACCTATAACCTACCCCGTCTGTCAATGGGTTAGCGTGGCAGAAATAGTCCCCTGCGCAACCACCTCCCCTATAAAGGGAGAACTTTGCATAACCCAAGATTACCCCTACGGGGCATGAAGTTTAAGGAAAAATATCACATCTTCGTCACCTTGTTCCTCAGAATGACAAAATGGCCCAGTATTGTCATGCTGAGCTAGTTATATTTGACCTTTGAATTCTTGCCCCGTAGGGGTTCTCGAAGCATCTCGGTTCTTCGATTTTTCGACTTATGCAAAGGTCTCCTAATAAAGGGGCCGCAGGGGCAGATAGACAGCTTTATTTGGGCTAACAACAGATCAGCAAAACGAGCCCTTGGCCAATTCCCTCCCACTGGAAGCGGGCCACTAACCGCGGGGCAAAAGGGGGTAAGAAAAAATGGCGGAGCATGAACATTTTGATCTGAGAAAAACGGTTTCTCTCCAGACAAAACTGTTACCGGTTACCTCTGCGGCTAGCAGTTGACAGGTCTGGCCTGTGGGTATACTCTTTTTCTATACAAAACCTGATTTATATAAGGTTAACCGTTTCCACCGGGAGAGGAATACCCCCATGTTGGAATATATAAGAGTTTGAATATTATGAAAACCACTCTCCTGTTTCCACCGCAATGGTACCCCAGCCAGCCCTATCTCGCCCTGCCTACCTTGAAGGCCCATTTGGAATCCAAAGGCCATGAAGTAGATCAGTTCGATTTCAATATAGAAAGTTATGAGATTTTCCTGTCCAATGACTATCTGGCTCAATGTGTGGAACTCGTGCGACAACGGCTGTCCACCCCCGCTTACACGACCGAGGAACAGGAAGCCAAAACCGTGTACCGGGATATTCTGGCGGACACCGGTTTTCTCGACTCCGTTCTCAACGAAGTGGAAGACGCTAAAAATGTTCTGCGGGATAAAGAACGGTTTTTCCAGTTTGAAACTTATAAAAAAGCCTACACCACGCTAAAAATTGCCATGAAGCTCATTTCCTACGCCCACCATCCCAGTCGGCTGGATCTGGACTCCTTTTTCATGCTGGGGAATCCGGAAGAGAACCTTTCCGGCATTCTCTCGGCCACGGCAGACACGGTTCGGAATCCTTTCATCCGCATGTATGAAGATTACCTGCTTGAGAAAGTCCCTTGGAACGATTACGGGTTGGTGGGATTATCCATCATCCACATCGGGCAGGTCATACCCGGCCTGACGCTGGCGCGTCTGTTGCGCAAACGCTTTGAACATCTGCATATCGTCATCGGCGGGAGCGTGTTCAACCGTCACGCCGACCTGCTCGACAACAAACAGGCTTTGTTTGAGGAATTTTTTCACAGCGTGATCATCTCCGAAGGCGAGAAACCTTTAGAAGAGTTGGTCAGCCATCTCAAGGCCAGTAAACCCCTGACAACCATTCCCAACCTGATTTATATGGAAGGGCAAAAAGTTATTCATAATACTAAAACAGAAGCCCTGCCTTATGAGCAGTTGGTGTGCCCGACCTTCGACCAGTTGCCGCTGGAAAAATATTTAATGCCCTATCCGGTACTGCCCTATATGTCGAGCCGTGGTTGTTATTGGGGTAAATGCACGTTTTGCACCCATAGTTTTATCTATGACTCGTATTACCGCAAAGCAAATGAAACCCGGGTGGCTGAAGAACTCGGGCATCTCGCAAAAAAATACAATACCAAATATTTCACGTTTTCGGACGAAGCCATATCCCCCAACGCTTTCAACCGCATGTCGAAGGCTATTCTGAAACAGGGCGTGGAAATGCGCTCATTGGGAATGCTCAAGTTTGAGTCCGGAGACAAGGAAACTCCTGAACTGTTTGAAGATATCTATAAGGCCGGATTCCTCATGCTGTTTTTCGGGCTGGAAAGTGCTAACAACCGCATTCTTTCCATCATCGAAAAAGGTTGCGATCAGGATACAGAACGGAGCGTGCTGAAAAACAGTTCCGACGCCGGCATCTGGAATCATCTCTACCTGTTTTTCGGGTTCCCTACAGAAGAGCGCGAAGAAGCAGAGGACACCATCCAGTTCGCCGTGGAAAACTCGGAAATCGGTACCGGCACTATCCATTCTGTCGGCCAGTCCATCTTCGCGCTGGAGAAGGATTCCGCCATCTTCCACAATCCGGGTAAATTCAAAATCGACCGCATCATTCATGACCCTGATCGGGATATGGCTATCGTGTTCGATTTTGATATCAAAGAGGGAATGCCTCAGGAAGAAGTGATGGAAGTCTACGAACATTTTGACTCCGTAATAGATGAAACCTTCCCCTCCCGCAATGTCTGGAATTACCTGTCGCGCGAGCACTTCCTGCTCTATCTCGACCACTTCGGCAAAGAAGAAATCCTCAACATGGCTAAAACAACAGTCACTCCTTAGCCGGCCCACTCGGCGTGGGGCCAATGGTGTAATAGCACTATACTGACGGGCAAACATTCTGGGCTCCACGCCGAGTGGTGGTTGACAGGGTGTGAGGGATGACCTAGAATTTAGAACATCACCAATCAAATCAAACCGAATTTAGAACCTTTTAGAGAGAGCGATCCTATTATGGGCGAAGCAGGCAAACCGACAGACTGGATCACGATGAAAATCGATCCTGATATTTTTGAAGAGTTAGGGGTCCGCGACCCTGAAGAAACCAAGCGGGAAATGGCAATCACCAAAAAAACCCGTCAGGTCACTAAGGAGTTGAAAGCTGAACCCGACAATGTGGATCTTCAGTTAGAACTGGCCACCTTGATGATAGATGGTGCGAATTATGAAGAAGCCATCAAACAACTCTTCACCATTCGCAACAAAGCCCCCAAAAACGCCCGGGTTTACAAACTGCTCGGTACCGCATACGTGCTGTTCAATCATGAAGAGGAAGCCCTGATTGAATTGAACCGGGCCTGCGAACTGGACCCCACCGATGTAGAAAACTACTTCAATCTCGGGGGTCTCTATTTGCTCAGGGACATGTTCCCAAGCGCTGCGGATGCGTTTGAAAAAGTCATTGAACTCGATCCTACCGACACAACAGCCTATGCCAACCTTGCGGCGGCTTATGACATGCTCAAATTTTATGACAAGGAAATCATCGCCCTCAGAAAAGTGTTGATGTTCAAACCGGAAGACAAGGAACTGCGCTCAGCACTGTCCAACGCTTATTTTCATGCTGGACGTTATGAGGACGCCATTGATGCCGCCCTGTGCGTGGTCGATATTGACGAAAAAGACCCGCAAGGCTATTGCAACCTGGGCAGTTGCTATTCCGTGCGTAATATGATCGATGATGCCATCGCAGCTTTCAAAAAAGCCAGCGAGCTGGCACCGGACTATTCCCTGCCGCACACCAATCTGGGGACCCTTTATGCCAATATGGGTCGGCCGGAAACCGCTATCAAGTCGTTCAAAACAGCGGTGACCCTGAACTCGGCGGACGCAGGAGCCTGGATGAACCTGTATACCTGCTATAAAGATGTCGGGTTGATGGAAGACTCGCAGGCGGCTTACCAGAAGTATGAAGCGTTGATGGAAGGACCCGCGCTTGCTTCGACCGGAGCAACGGAAGGAGAGAACCCCTCAAATATCCCCGGCGGTGTTTCCCAAACCAGCAAATATGCCGGAGGTGGAGACATGGACGGAAACCAGCCTGGCATGGAATCGTTGGCGGATGCGGATGCAGATGCAGATTCCCGATAGGCTCCCTTGAAATCCTATCATGACCCATCCTCCCCAAAATCTGGTTGCGCTTGGTGATTTCAAGCCTTCCGATACTTGGCAGACCCATGTCAATGCCATTTTCTATGGCATCAAGGGTCCCGAAATCCACAACCATTTTCAAACTTATGTGAGCTTGGACTACCGTCTGGCTCACGCGCTCGCCAATGATTTTTATGCCAAAGCCCGAGGCGGCGAGCGTCCTGAAAATGATGTCTGGGTGGTGCAGGAATGGGGAGTGGGCAATGGCAACCTAGCCGCGTGTTTTCTCAGCCACCTGCGTGCAATTGACAGCGAGAATGAAGTCTATCCTTTTATCTATTACATTCTTTGCGATGAGTCCGAAGAAATTTTAAAAGGCGTGTGGGCCAACTTCCGCTTACAGGAACACGCCGGTAAATTTTCCACGGTTCGCGCCCACGCCGAACACCTGGATTGTTTCCGGCCTCACTCCGTAGCAAAGATCATCTCCAACGAAATTTGGGACGACCTGGCAACCAAAGTTCTGCTGAAGCATCAGGGTCTTTTTTATGAGGAATACCTGTGCCCTTTCCTGAACCCGGAAGCACTCCCTGCCGAAGCAGACGCTTTCGTTGAACAATTTGAAAACAGGGATCTGGAAAAACTCGCCCAGCTTACCAACTTTCTCAACACCATTCACTGGGAACGGGATTTTCAAAGGGTGGACCTGGATGACTGGCCCTTTGCGGAAATCTTGAAGGCTCACGCCGAAGAATTTAAAGATGAAATTCCCATGCCCATTAATACCGGAGCTTTTTCCGCCATTGAAAAAGCAAAAGAACTTTTAGGCCCTAACAATTTTGGTTACACCAGCTTTGACTATGGCATGAAAGAAATTCAGGATCTCAATCAGGAAGGACGGCACTATTTTAATTTATACGGTGGGCAATACACGTTCATGGTGAACTTTCCCCTGCTTGAAAATATTGGCCGGTCTTTAGGATTTACTGAAATCACCCGGGAATACCAGAATCAGTTTGTCGAAAAAGACCTCGGATCAGCAGTCGTCAGTCTGGTGGATCTGGTGCAAAACCATCCGCAAGCAGTCAACATGGCTCCGTGGGACAGAGACATTCTAATGCTCGGAACACTCAATGCTCTCAATACCGTTTATCGAAGTCCCTACTCTGGAAAACTCAACTACCCTGCACTTGAAGGAACTCCCAAAAAACAAAGAAAGCAAATCGCCCAACTGGCTAAAAACCTTAGTAGCCGGGGTGTTCCTGATACTGTAGCCTATGTCACCCGGGAGGAAGTTCTGGCTGCCTTGAAACCTCTTAGAAACCTGGGCTACAGGGAAAAAGATATTCAGTCCGCTTTTCAATCCCCTCCACCTCCTGTTTCATTCGTTCACATTCAATTCAGATCTTAAAATCCCGTTTCCTCACAGGAAAACAGGGAAAACCTGATAACATAGTAGTTCTCTGAAGTCATTGCGAGGAGGCGAAGAGGACGAAGCCGTGATATCTCCTCATTAATTTTCGTGCCCCGCAGGGGTAAATCCAGAAAGAATGGATCGCCGCGCCGCTTATAGCGACTCGCGATGACAGTCAGCGTTCTGAAACCGTTAAAAAAACTCCGGAGTTTTTTGACCGATGCTCAGTATTTTTGTCGAAACCAGTTGCAACCGCTACAACAGGGACGAATGCGAGTTCTGCCATGTGTATGAACCGCTGATGGCGGACCCGGTCTCTGAATGGCACCTGACTTTGGAGCAAGCCCGGGTAATGGCAGAAAAAATCCAGCGTGTCGAGGTGCTTAACACCTTGGCCCAGCAGGAGATCAACCTGACCGGCGGTGAGGCCTCGCAGAACCCCGACATTATCGAGATTTGTAAGGTGTTCCAAACCCTCACACCGCATGTTTGCCTGCACACCAATCTCGACATACTCTCAGAAACATCCAAACGCTGGCAAAGACTGCTGGGGATCATGGAGCTCGGCGGCCGGGTCGATATCACGCTTTATCCCACTGCATGGGAGAAGTCGCAGAAACATTTTCTTGGGGCTCTATTGGAAAAACAGAACAACCTGATCATCAATGTCGTTTATGAAAGTCTGGAGCATTTAAAACTTCAGATCGACCTTCTGCTCGATTTTTTTAAGGAACAGGAACATGTCACGCAACTGCTCGAAACCTACTCAATAAAAGTGGAGACCCTTTTAATCGAACACCCCAACTGCGATGAGAAACTGTTCACCACGCATTTTGGAGATACCGAAGCCTTTGCCCGCAAACCGGAACTCACTGTAGGATTGAGTTTGCTACCGGCGTTCAATATTGATGACAACGGCCAGCGGTCTATGGCATCGATGGCTTTTCCCAGAGACCAATACCTCATTGGCTGTCCCGCCGCACGAGGCTCGATAGACATCATGACCATTCAGCAAAATGGTGAAATGACGCCCTGTTGTGATGTTGGCAATTTGAAATGCAAACCCGCGTTCGGCAACCTGTTAATGGATTCGCCGGAAGAAATCATGGAAAAAATGCAAGTGTCCATGAAGGTACTGGCATCAGGAATCCGCAAAAATCAGGAAAACCAGACAACCGGGAAAGCCGGGCATCTGGTCGAAGAAGGAATCCCCCCTTACTGTCACTGACCGGCGCACGGACGGGGGGGATTTAAAACTACTTATGCTATTGCCCATCAAGCTGAAGGAAGTTCTCCAGGAGGCACTTCTTCCTCTTCTTCTTCGAGGAAATCGTCGTCCTCCTCCTCACCGATCAACAGATTTTCATCATCGACCTTGAGTTCTTCAAACTCTTCTTCCTCTTCTGCTTCTTTCGGATAGGGAAGTTCGTTCCAGACCACGATGCGAGAATTGCCCCGGTCACAGATAAAAAGCCTGAATTTGGGTTGCGGCTCCTCTTCGGCAGATTCGCCTTCGGCTGCTACGAGAGCCGTTTCCCCATTATCATTATCGTCATCATCATCCGCCATGGGAATGCCACGAAATTCTTCCTCCTCCTCGTCCTCATCGATCAACAACAAACCATAAGGATCGTTCAAAGTGCAGTTAGAGGCCTCATCCAATTCGCGGTTCACCTGATTTTCAGTGAACGTGGCCTGACCAAACACCAAGTCAGCAGGTTGTCCATTTTCGGTGGGAAGCTCTTTCCAATACAAGACACGGTTATTACCGGTATCGGAGACAAACAACCCAGCTTTGCCGAACGCCACATCAGTAGGAAAATACATGCCATCTGCGGATGGACGATGATGCCCATTGTTCCGGTTCGGCTCGCGGTTGAAAAAATCCTTTTGTCCAAGCACCACATCGGCAACAACCCCTGTCTCTCTGGGAATTTTATTCCAGATCAACACCCGGTTGTTCCCTTGGTCCACCACAATCACCCGCTCACCCTCGGCATCAAAATGTACGCCTGTTGGAAAGCTGAGTGTGTCCTGACCCACATTATCGAAATCACCCTGGTTGGGCCAGCGTTCATCCATTCCTTTTTGTCCCAGAGAAACGTCGGCGTTCCAACCGTCACTAAAAGGAATTTTGTTCCAGATTAAAACCCGGTGATTGTCCTTATCCGCGACAAACACATGTTGGTCATCGCCAGAGTGGAGGCCCATGGAGAAAAACAGCGAACCCGAACCGACAAATCCCCGGCGGTTGGCTTCGTTGTCATCCAGGTTATCCTGTCCAAGCACCAGGATCGGAACCTCGCCATCGTCTGAGGGAATCCCATTCCACCTCAATACCCGATGGTTGCCGCTGTCCACCACATAAAGTTTTCCATCGATCACATCAATACCGGCGGGCTGGGAGAGGGTATCTTCTTCCGACTTACTGATAGTGAACCCATCCAGACTTTCGTCGCCCAATCCAGAAGTCATTTCATCCAGAGTTGTGGTCATTCCCCGGTTTTCAAGGCAGTCGGCAAAATCCTCCTGCCCGAGCACCAGTGATGACGGCTCACCATTTTCTTCGGGGAACTGTTCCCAAATCAATACCCGGTGATTTCCTCTGTCAGAGACAAACAGCATATCGCCATAGACCGCGCAAAATTGAGGTTCACAAAGCGTGTTGTCGCCAGGGTCATCCGCACCCCGATTGGATTGGGACATGGAAAAATCTCCTTGGCCGATAACCAGAAAAGCACCTGTCTCCAGCACTTCCTCTACAACTGCAACCTCTTCGTCTAACTCATCATCTTCGTCGACTTCATCCAAATCCATTTCTTCGTCTTCGGATACACCCAACGAATTCTCGGTATCTTCCATTTCTTTATCATCTGACATGAAACAATTCTCCAAATATATAGATTACCAATTCAAACTTTTAATTTCTGTATTGCACCCCCTAGCGGGGGAGGCTGTGATATCCCCAACATTACCTTCATGCCCCGAATGGGTAAACTGGCAAGGGCAAATTATCCAAGATAATTCATTCTCGCCAAACGAGTCATTGCAATCTACCACTGGCAGTTACGCCAGTCAGGGTAATTCCAGCGCCTTAAGTCTTTGCCACATGGAAATGACTTTTCGGCCGTTACGATCCTGGTGTTTTCCGTCCCAAATGGCGAACGCCACAAGTACGGGATTTTTTCTTTTAAACTTTATATCCCATTTATTCAAAGAATCCAAGGTCCGAAAGAACACCACGCTCCATTTTCCCTCTTTCCAAACCCCTTTGCCCAGCACATTCTGCTTGGTTTGAGGCTGGGGAGTCAGCGTCCCAAACCCTTCTGCATTCAACTCTTCAACAGGAACATCCCTGAATGGATTGAGCGCATCGACCGGGTTGACTTCACCCCCGAAGATCATGGTATCCAAATCCAGACCTTTGGTGGCGTATTCGAGCTTTTCCTTGGTTTCAATTTCCGTTTGCCAGTCCGCCCGCCACTGCCAGATATTGACCACTTTGCCCCGGTTTCCCATGCCAAAGAACGGCTCATTGTGACCGTGTTTGTGTAACAACACCTCGCCCAGAGCAAACTCCATGGCGATGGCGTCCTTAAAATCCTGATGGCGGCTCGAAGTCCGGTCCGGCTGGGAATCTTCCCACACCAACCGGAAGGCGATTCCCTCATCATTCACGACAGACTGGAACTGAATCTGGTCAACCGGATCCCTGCGCGCATTAAGAGGCATCGTGTGTATGTTCTGAACCGGAACATTTTCCCACAATGGATTCTCCGGGTCCATGTCAATTTCCTGATCAACGCGATACGTGGTCAGGTCTATTTCATATTGGGCCGGTTTGAATTTCTCTTTCCTGATTTCAGATTCAAGATAGGAGGACAAATCCCACCGTTCTTCATCCGTCAGGTGATTGTAAGATTTCATCGGGGTGCCATCGATCCCCGTTGTTAAAATCAGGAACAAGTCTTTCTTATCGAATCCAAATTTAAATGTATTGGGATCGGTCAGGTCATAAACGAACACTCGATGATCCCAAATATCATAAAGTTCAGCGGCAATGGGCCCGTCGCCCTTTAAATCCGTCCCATGACACCGGGAGCAACGCATTTCCTGATAAACCTTCTTACCCCTTTCAACAGATTCGGGGGTGGATGCAGGAACCGCTGGTATCGTTATTGCCTCTTTTGGTTTTTCCTTTTCAAACTTTTTTGAAAACGTCTTAATATATTCGACAGCGCCCGAGATTTCATCTTCCGTCAGAGCCCCTCCCCATGAAGGCATGGAAGTACCCGGAACCCCACGACTGATGGTCCGGTGAATATCCTTGTCCAGGGGAAGCGAACCAAACGGTGTGGTTCGATATTTAAACACACCCTGCCTGAAATCCCTCGGCCATGGATAAAGATAGGCCATGGCTTTACCTCCGCCATTACCATCATCACCATGGCAAAACACGCACATATGCTTGTAAACCGTGGCACCCAGGCGCAGAAGATCCTTCTCCTGACCGGGTGAAGATGCCGAACCATGAGCATTTTCCATAGGCCCGTGAGCATACAAAGGCGTTATCCCAAACACCAACCCAAACAGGACCAGAAAAAAAATCAGGCTTTTTTCGTTAACGCACTCCCAAGCTCGGAGTTGAAAGCGTATAAAGTTCTTCATTGCCATTTAAACCATCTTCCGCGACATCCACCCAGATATCATTGCAGTTGCGTTTCGAATCAACACCTTTGCAATAAAAGAGCGGATTGCGATTGGCAAAAAACACCACCGGATGGGAAAAGTAAACACTCAAGTTATCGAACTTGGCAATCTCAATGGCCTGCTCTATCGTAGTCTCTTCAGCTGAGGCCTTGCGGATCACTTTTCGAATGACCATATAATCCAGCTTGCCTTCCCGATCCAAATCGTAGTAGGTAGAAATCAAACCGGGCACACTCAACGATTCCCAACCGCGATAGGAGGGGTGATTCCAACCAGGTTCTTTGGGAATTCCAAGATTTGACAAACCGGGGTCATCCTGCGCCCAGACCAAAACCGGCCCGAAAACAAATAAAATCAAGACAATGAGCAGACCTGGCTTTCTCAATATCCTACCTACTTTGATCGGACGCCAAAAGCCGCCCTACCTTCTTTTGTAAAGGTTTAATACTCTTAACCTAACACATTTCGATAATCAATCAAAAGCCTAATCCCCACTCGGCGTACCCCTTCGGGGCATGAAGGCTGACGAGGGGCATAACATGCTGCCAACGAGCAACCGACGAGCCGCCGAGGGCAACTAGCAATAACTCAGTCTGGCTAGAAAAGGCTTGTCTCGGCTGCATGGGCCATGGCTTGCCAGTTATTCCATCGCCTTCGGAACATCGGAGAAGATTTGAAAAACATCGTGTAGCTTGGCCATGTCGAAAACCTCTTTGGGGGCACCTTGAAGGCCGACCAGAACAAACCGGCCCTCATCTTTAAGCGTCTGATAGCAACGAATAAAAACACTGATGGTTGAGCTGTCGAGATAAGTGACTTTTTCCAGATTCATAATGAATTTGTTGAAACCCCTTTTCCGATACGCGTCCACAAGAAGGTTGAGTTCCTGGGAATTGTAAACATCCAACTGGCCAGCAAGATCGATGCTGAGGGTGTCTTTTTCATCCCTGCAATCGGTATCAATTTTTCCCATTAACCCCAAAATCTCTTTATGTATTTTTTCCATGAAAACAACCTTTAAATTGGAAAGTTCCAGCAGAATTCTAACGGATTAAAACTGTTTTTCATAATGTTTCGGATCGGTACTGCGGGGTTCGCAGTCATGCCAATAGTTTTTCTTTTCCGGCTCAATTTTTCGTGTTGAAGGATTCTCCCTAAACAAGGATCCTCCCTAAACAATGAAGCCACCATACGAATCAGAGTGAATAAGACAAGATAACACCAACCCCAGAATCAGTTTGAAATTAAAGTTACCCACCACTTCCCCGAATTTCATCCAGGCCCGGTGAACCGGCTCCAACCGGGCGGGAGCAAGCAGTCCCAGTATCAGGAAAAACAGCACCCAGACTGCCAGCGCCATTCCTGCAGTGTCCCAGGCCTTATAAAGAAAAAGCGCCACGAAACAGGAAAGTACTCCGGCCATCATCAAGCCGTATTGCTTCAGCTGTTTTTCGGTGGGCTCAGAATGATTCACTAGTATTCGCTCCAAAACTTTAAGAAATTTAAATTACCAGAAAATTAGTCGCCTGCGTAGAGAGAATTTAACTCTGCCTCACTCAGATCACCGGCAGACCCATCATAAACGATTCGTCCTTCGCTTAAGGCAAGAATTCTCGAGCCAAATTCCCGCGCCAGTGCGGGCAGGTGCAGATTGCACAACAGGGTCACGCCATCTTTTTCATTGAATTCTGCCAGGAGTTCCATGATCTGCCTGGATGAGGCCGGGTCCAGGCTGGATACCGGCTCATCGGCAAGAATCAGTTCCGGCCCCTGCATCAAGGCACGGGCCAATCCCACCCGTTGCTGTTGTCCGCCGCTGAGTTCTTCTGACCGGTGAGAATATTTGTCGGCAAGACCCAGCCGGTCGAGAACCTGACGGGAACGCGCCACATCTTCGTCTGAAAAACAGTTCACTATGGAAGCGAGGGATGAAGTCCAGGCCAACCGACCCATCAGGGCTTTGGATTGAACCGAGTATCGCGGGATGAGGTTGTACTGCTGAAAAATCATCCCGGTTTTTTTTCTGATCTCCCGTAACCTTTTCGGCGAGGCGCCGGTGACTTCTTCCCCATCCAGAAAAATTTTTCCAGAACTGGGTTCTACGAGGCGGTTGATGCATCGCATGAGAGTAGATTTTCCCGAACCGCTTTTACCCAGTACCACGACAAATTCTCCCCACTCCACGGAAAAGGAAACATTCCTCAAAGCAACGGTGCCATTTTCATAGGTTTTACTGAGTCCATCTATTTTCAACATCGTCATTTGTCGCCCAGATTCAAATTCAACAAACGCCCCGCTTCCCGAACCGGGTCGAACAAGCCATCCAGATCGGTGAACCCACTGATGCCATAGAGTTTCTTGAGAATCTTACTGCCCCTGGGCGAATGCGACATTTTTTTAAGTCCTTCGCAGATTTCCAGTTTTAACTCTTCGGGCAGTTCCTTGCGGACAGAAACCGTGTCGTTGGGAATCTCTTTGGTGTAGGCAATGACCTTGATCTTGTCAAAAACATCCGGAAAGGTTTTAGCCACAGCTGATCGAGAACCTTCATAAGCCGCCCCGCCATCGACCTCGCCTTTATATAAGGAAAGAACCACCGCGTTATGCGACCCGACAAAAACACTTTTCTTGAAAAAATGTTCGGGATCAAATCCTTGTGAGAGAAGCAGGGTTTTAGGATACAAATGGCCGGATGTGGAAGCCGGGTCGACAAAAGCAAAACGCTTTCCTTTCAGTCCGGCAAGGTCCTGAATGCCGCTATCGGCCCGAACCATGATCTGGCCGCGGTAAAAAGGACTGCCAAACCTTTGCACCACCAGCAAAAGCTCCACCCCATATTTATCATGCGCCAGTACATAGCTGAAAGCCGCCAGCCAGCCGATATCCACCTTTCCTGCACCCATCGCCTCAATGACCGCCGCATAACTGGTCGCGACCGAAGTTTTAAAATGCAGTCCGGTCGCTGTTTGCAGAAGCTGACCGATTTCCCGGCCACCCTTCAGGATCACCTGCGCATCGCCGGAAGGCACGAACATCATTCGCAGTGGATTTTCAGCACTGCCCAAAGATTGCGCCTCGGATGCAAGGGGCAACACCAACCAGAACAGAAGAAAAGTTTGCAATGAAAGAGGAACCCGGCGGGTGATCAAGGAAGACTCCGGCGAAGAATTAAGTCAGATCTATTATAGCATTTTGGCCGAGCCGGAAAAAATGGCACAAAAAAAGGGGTAAACCGCATGAGCGGCTTACCCCTTTTAAAAAAACTTACCTTATTTTACAAAGGTACTGCGGATGTATTTAACAACATCCCAGATTTCTTTGTCTTTCAAGGTCTTTTTATGAGCCGCCATACCGGTTCCCTTAGAACCATTTTTGATGATATGGAACATCTGGCCGGCAGAAACTTTTTTCATCGTTGCAGCACAAACAAAGTTACGCGGAGCAGGCTTCAGGGCTTTGCCCAATTTTCCACCGCCATCGCCTTTGTCACCATGACACATTTTACAAGCCATCGGTTTGGCTTTTTTCATGTAAATCGCTTTACCGTTTGCCACATCCGCCTTCGCGGTCATATCCTTCTTACCAATAGCACCAGGAGCTGATTTGGTTTTCCGCACTTGCGGACATTTGGCAGCTGCAAACGTAGAGCTCACTGCAACCAAGCTGAAAATAACCATCACACTCAGTATCAAAGCCTTTTTCATCTAACAACCTCCTCTTAATTAGTGAATTGAACCTAAAATTATCACTCCAACCTTAAAATCGGGTCTGACCTTTCAAATTATTACCAGCTGGGTTCAAGGCAAGGAAACAACAAACCTCAAAAAATCAAAACCTTAAACCTTCGTCAGTGATTTACTTCCGCAAAAATTCGCATTTTAAAAAAGAGCACCGCATTATAATCCATTCCAATACCCTGTCAACAGAAAATTCCCGGGCTGAAAACAGAGCGTCACACCTTGACATTCATCAAAAATCCAATCCTTTTTCCCCCGGTTTCAGGTCAGCCCCATGGGGTTTTTCCATTTTTTCGACAAGCCCGTTAATCCATTGAAAATAATTGAATAATTTTATTTTTAATGGCTGAACCCATCACTATCGGGCCAATTTTTCTTGATAGCCCTGCCCGAATAATGTATATTCAGACCATAGTCGATGTTGATTAAGAATTTTCGCGGTTTCAGGCTTCAAAGCTCTTGGAATTTGGCTGTCGCGACGGTGGCCCGGTATGGGGCCTCAAAACAATCTGTTTTGAGGGGGCATTCCTCTTGAAACAGTGCGTGAGGTCATTGCTTTCAAAGGCCATCTTAAATAATCCCCCCCCCAAAAATACAGATGTTCTTATAACTTTTCAACTTTGAGAAGCACAGGGAATTGTTGTCGATGGGCAGGGCGGATCGAAAGGTTTAAAATCATGAAATCCGCCAGATATCAGTAAGTTGCAAATATTAATTATTTTAATTGGGGGTGAGAGATGAATATTTTGTTTAAACACCTCAATCCAGATAAGAAAAAGCCCAAGTATTTAACCAAGCTTGACCAGATCCCCCAGTTGACCGAATCTGAAAAACGGGAACTGCAAAAAGTTAACGATAAGTTTGTATTCCGCACCAATGATTATTATCAGTCGCTGATTGATTGGGATGACCCTAATGATCCGATCAAACGGATCATCATGCCGGATGTTCAGGAACTCAGCGAGTGGGGCGAACTGGATGCCTCCAACGAAGAAAAATACACCAAAGTTCGCGGCTTGGAACATAAATATACCTCCACGGCTCTGCTTTTGGTCAACGAGGTTTGTGCCGCCTATTGCCGGTTCTGTTTTCGCAAACGCCTGTTCATGAATGAAAACGATGAGGTGACCAAAGACATCTCCGAGGGACTGGAATACATCAAAAATAACAAACAGATTAGTAACGTGCTACTGACCGGTGGCGATCCTCTGGTTATGTCCACCAGCAAGCTCGAACCCATCATCAAGCAACTTCGTGAGATCGACCATGTCAAGATTATCCGGATCGGTACCAAGGTTCCGGCTTTTAATCCTTTCAGAATATTGAATGATCCCTCTTTGCTGGAAATGTTCAAAACCTACAGCACGAGCGAAAAGAAAATCTACGTCATGGCGCATTTCAATCACCCGAGGGAGCTCACTCCGGAGGCCATTGAAGGCTTGAACCTGCTATTGAAGTCGGGAGTTTCGCTGGTCAACCAAACTCCTTTGGTACAAGGCGTCAACGATGACCCGGAAGTGCTTGCAGAATTGTTTTCTAAACTTTCCTATATTGGCGTTCCCCCGTATTATGTCTTTCTGTGCCGCCCCACTCTGGGCAACGAAACTTACTCTGTACCGGTTGAACGTGGCTACGAAATATTTGAAAAGTCCAAGACCCTTTGTTCAGGTCTGGCCAAGCGTGCACGTCTGGTCATGTCGCATGAGTCCGGCAAAATTGAAGTGGTTGGAATGACCGAAGATCAGATTTTTTTCAAATATGCCCGAGCCGCAGAAGATAATAACAACGCCCGATTTCTGGCCTTTTACAGAAACCCCAAAGCCTGCTGGTTTGATGATTATCAGGAAACGCTGGATGAGTTTTCCTTATTTTCCGAGACTGCTAAAGCCGACTGCCTCTGAATCTCAAGGTTTACGCCTGAAGCAAGAAAACCACAACCTGCCTGTCATAGAAACCTAACCCTCTATTCATTTTCAAAAAATGGATATCGTTTTATTCCTTCTAATCATGCTTGCATTTCTGAGTGTCGGGAGAACCTTCACTCAAAAATTATGGCATTTGAATTTTACCGGCCCTGCTGAGACGTTTGTTTTTTCCTCTGCCTTAGGTTCAGTCATCGCCTCAGCGCTGGTAACCGGTCTGGCATTTACAGGCCAAGTCTCTTCTTCAACCTGCTGGGCCGTGCTGGCAGTCCTGCTTGCATTCGGGCTGAGTTTTCTTAGAGAGTGCAGACAATGGAGATTTAAAACAGGTACAATTTTTTTTCCTTTGTCCCCGTTAAAAACTTCTATCCAGGTTATTTCAGGAGTTCTTATTCTCTTGTCATTGAGTCTCGCTCTGGCCCCGGCATTTGCCACCGATGCTCTGGTTTATCATCTGGCAGTGCCTAAGGCATTCCTTGAAGCAGGGGGCATCATCAACCTGCCGAACAATGTTTTTTCTTTTTATCCACAGCATATGGAGATGCTGTACCTGTTTGCCCTGGCATTGGGAACGGACCATTTAGCCCAATTGACAGGATTGGGAATCGTCTTCCTGCTTCTTATCGCCCTGCACCAGTATTACCGGCAGAAAGGTTCGGCGACGTACGCCCTCCTGGTTCCGGTAGTGTTTCTTTCGACTCCCGCTTTTTTCACCGTGGCCTACTCAGCCTATGTTGATCTACAGACAGCGGCTTATGTCTTCATGGCCTTCTACGCCTGGGAAAACTGGCGAAGCCGAAAACAAATTGGCTGGTTTTACATTATGACTGTGTTCGCAGGGACAGCTTTGGCCACCAAGCTCTCCGCCGTAATCGTTTTGCCCCTGGCATTCCTCGGCGTTGTCCTGCAAGGCGAAACGTCTGCAAAAAAAGTTTTAGGGCGATGCTTTATCTTTGCATTTGTGGCTTTGCTTTTCATCTTTCCCTGGTGGGGGAGAAACTTTTTTTTCACCGGAAACCCTTTCGCCCTTTTTTTTATGCAGTTTTTTGGGGGAGATCAGGGCATGAACTGGGACCTCGCGCGTTCCCTGCAACATTTCCAATATTTCTCTTCCTACGGAATGGGACATGGCGTTCTGGACTTTTTATTATTACCCATCAACCTGACATTTTTCGGCCAGCCTCATTCCCTTAAATTCGATGGCCAGATTGGCATTCTTTATTTCCTGCTTCTTCCCGCGTTGTTTGGCCTTCGACGGCAGTCAATTCCTATGGTCGTCACATTTTTTATACTCATGGTGTTCTGGTTTACCCAAACCCAGCAGGCCCGTTTGCTGGGTACCGCTTTCGCTTTTCTCGCCATTTTGTCGATAAAAGGGTTGGAAGAATGGTTTTCCTCACAAAAAAGCAACGTCGGGGAAAAGGAAAAAACCTTTTTACTCGCAGTCCTGGTGCTTGGGCTCACATTCAATACTTCCCTGATCGCAAAAACCTGGGCGCAGATTCAACCTTTACCCTATATCTTCCAGAAAGAAAGCCGGGAACCTTTTCTGATGCGACAAATCCCGGCTTATCCGGTCTACCTGTCCGCCAATCACATCGTCGAGCAAGATGAAAAAATATTATTGGTCTACATGAGAAACCTGGGTTTTCTAATGGACAAGCCCTTTTTCAGCGATTCTATTTTTGAAACCCACACCTTGAAAGAAATCATTGATGAAGAGGTTTATGCGGGGGATATCATCAATAGATTGAAGTCCATGGGCATCACCCATATCCTGTTCAACCATGAATTTGTTTTCGGGAAATACTCGGCGTTTTCACCGGGGGAAAGGGGAATCCTGAAAAATTTCCTGGCCCGTCATGCTCAACGCATACTAGTAAAAAACGAGTTTTTCCTGTACCGCTTTGTGCTAGACTTGGAACCTGGAAATCCGAATAAAAACTCAGGCCTTATATCCGTTCCCCTGAATCATTGAAGAATGGGTGTCGGGCTTTTATATTTGAAGGATAAGCAATATGGAGCGGCTTGCTGGTAAAAACATACTGATCGTCATCCCCAAGGACTATTATATGGAGAGCGAACTCACTCCGGTTCTTGAGTCCATGAATGCGGAGGGGGCCAACATCTTAGTGGCCTCCAATAAATTGAAAGAATCCGTCGGGATGAAGGGCGGCAAATTCAAACCGGATGTCCTGATTGTTGACGCAATAGAAGGCATCACCGGTGACAGTTATGTTTCCGCCGGCAAAGGGGTTCGCCAGATCAAAGGGGTTTTTCACGGGGTCATTGTCATAGGGGGAAATGGGGCCAGATCTTATCTGTGGAAAGATGAACTTCTGCGGCTACTGATCAGTGACCGCTACCGCTCCCGGATGGTAATCGCAGCCATCGGTAGCGCCGTTCCTTGCCTTGGGAAAGCCGGACTCCTGCAAAGCCTCGAAGTCACCACCGAGGCCGGAAACAAAAAAGCTATCGCTGCTTTGGAAGATTCCAAAGCCATTCTTGTGAATGAGCCGATGACCGTCACCGACCGTATTTTCACAGTGCGGGACGCAAACGCTATTCCTGCTTTTCTTGACCCCTTCATAGAAGAAGTGGCGAAAACACCTACAAAATAACCATTCTTCTCAGCCCTGACTCCGTCTTTCTTCTTGAGTTAGGATGATTTTCAACCTGAGCTTGATCGCGTCATTCAGACTTTGGACAATGCGATCGTTAGAATCCGGGAAATGCAGCTTCTGGTTGAACTCATCCAGTGAGTGGGTTTCAAGCAACTTGGCAAACGCCTCGTCCACAAAAGGCCGGGTCATCTTCATCACACCCTCAAAATAGACGGAAATTTTTTCGTACTTGTCCCAGTTTTCAAGGATGAGATTTTGGATCGTATCCCCTGCAGGCGCCCCCTCCTCCGACGTTCTTCCCGCCGGGGTCGAGGTGCCCATGATTTTATAAACGTCGATTTTAAATTCGTCTTCCATATTTACTCGGCCTTAACGGGAATACTTTCCCTAACGGTTAACAATTTTAACGGACTTCATTTCCACTCTTTCATCGGGGTTGTCCTTGGGGTCACGCGGTACATTGACGATCTTGTCGACAACTTCCATTCCCTTAATCACCCTGCCGAAAACCGTATACTGGTTGTCCAGAAAATGCGAGTCCTTGACCACAATATAAAACTGCGAACCGGCACTGTTGGGGTCCTGTGACCGCGCCATTGACAGAATTCCCCGGTCATGCGGCGTGTCATTGAACTCAGCATCAATGGAATAGCCTGGCCCACCCGTTCCATGCGTGGAGCGATCCTCGCTCTTAGAGTTGGAGTCCCCACCCTGAATCATAAAACCGGGAATCACACGGTGGAACGTGGTGCCATCGTAATAACCCTTATTGGCCAGGTCTTTAAAGTTTTTGACATGGCCAGGTGCTTTATCTTCCAGAAACTCCAGCTCAATGTTTCCCATCGTCGTTTCTAATATTGCAATCTCATTGCTTTCCACATCGGTACCGGTCATCAATACACCTATAAAGAATGGGTATAAGGCCTATCAGCATCTTCAGAAAATAGAAGAAACCTTCCTCACCCCTGTTATTGTTTTAAGCGGAAACGCTGTTCAATGTACAGAGCATCATCCGCCGATTTAATCAACTACATTACAAAACCCACTTGAGGGCCAATGTTTTTGAAATACTCTGATAGACAAAAAAAGCTCTGCCTAACGGTTAACAATTTTAACGGACTTCATTTCCACTCTTTTGTCGGGGTTGTCCCGGGAATCGCGCGATACGCTCACGATCTTGTCGACAACTTCCATTCCCTTAATCACCCTGCCAAAAACAGTATACTGGTTGTCCAGAAAATGCGAGTCCTTGACCACAATATAAAACTGCGAACCGGCACTATCAGGGTCCTGTGACCGCGCCATTGACAAAATTCCCCGGTCATGTGGCGTATCATTGAATTCCGCCTTGATGGTGTAACCGGGGCCTCCCATTCCGTGTGTGGAACGGTTTGTGCTCTTGGAATTGGGGTCCCCACCCTGAATCATAAAACCGGGAATCACACGGTGGAACGTGGTGCCATCATAAAAGCCCTTCTTGGCCAGGTCTTTAAAGTTTTTGACATGGCCAGGTGCTTTATCTTCCAGAAACTCTAACTCAATGTTTCCCATCGTCGTCTCTATTATTGCAATCTCACCACCGAACGCCGAGGTTCCAGCCATCAGCACACCCATCAGGCACACGGCAATTCCTTTAACAAACAAATTCATGAAACCTCCAGATAAAAAAGGGATAATAGTCAGACATATTAATTTGTTTCCCGATTTTTATTTAATATGTTTCCGGGAAAAATATGTTTCCGGGAAAAATGATTCGATCAGGATAATTTAAAAAGAGGTATTTTAGCAGGTTGCCGGGAAAGTCTCAATAAATGTCATGAGCCTTAAATCCGCATTTCTCATTTGCAACTACCTTTTGGCCGGACTGGCCCTGGCCTGTCTGGTTTTGAGCAAGATTTATTCTCCCCTGTCCGGCCTGATATTCTCTGTCGGCATCGTCCTCTGCATAAGTCGAAGAATCGAGATGCTTCGAGATACCCCTACGGGGCAAGAATTCAAAGGTCAAATATCACTAGCTCAGCATGACAATACTGGGCCATTTTGTCATTCTGAACGATTGCATTGTCATTCTGAACGCAGTGAAGAATCTCGTTGTCTGTCGTGCCCCGCAGGGGTTCTCGGGTTATGCAAAGCTCTCATCACAAAGGGGTTGACAGGCCACCCCGCCTGCGAAATAATAGGCTAATTCACTATTTTTTAAGCACTTATATTAGCCGGGCCGGAGCATTGCGGTTCGGCACTTTATATTGAAACAAATCCTGTTTATGGACGTTTACTGGGAACAATTCAAGACCCCTTTCCTCTGTTTTGCCGGGTTTTCCGGGGTGGGCAAGACCACCTTGCTGGAACGGTTGATCAAACGGTTTACTGAAGAAGACATCCGTGTTGGCTACTATAAACACGATGCGCACCGTTTTTCAATCGACAAGGAGGGTAAGGACACAGCCCGGGCCACCCATGCCGGTGCCGGCATCACCACGATCAATGATCCCCGGCACTTTGCCATCGTTGCCGACAACGCCTTTAAGAAACGTTCGATCACCCATGCTCTGGAACAATGCGACTGTATTCTGATCGAAGGGTACAAACAATCCCCCTTCGACAAGATCGTTTTTCTCGATCCGGAAGGACAGTTGCCAATTCCTTCGGAAATTCCCGGCATCAAGGCCGTTGTCCATCAAGGAATCATCGGTGAAGGCCTGCCTGATGTCCCGCGTTTTCACCGCGATGAAATCGAGCCCATCTACCAGTTCGTGCGCGATCATTTCAAAAGCCAGGAAAGTGAACTCTATGGAGCAGTGTTTGTAGGCGGACAAAGCAAGCGCATGGGAAAACCCAAGTTCTCGCTTTCTTATAACGGCATCTCGGAAACCGAACGCCTGATACAGGTTTTGCAAAAGTTCTGCGATAAAGTGATGCTGTCTTCAAGAGCCAACTTGGACATGGGATTTTTAGGCAACCTGACCAATGTCGAGCGGGTCAACGATGACCATACCGGACTCGGACCCGTAGGAGGACTGGCCACCTTGATGGGCCGGTTCCCGGAAAAAGCCTGGCTGGTCACCGCCTGCGACATGCCTTTCCTCGATGAAAAAAATATCAAAACCATTGTCGAAGCCCGCGACCCACTCCGCTACGGCACCTGTTATATCCAGAAAGGTGGGCTGGGTGTCGAACCTATGTGCGCTATCTATGAACCCAAATTCATTCTTCCGCTTTATGAAGCCATGTCGCGGCGTGAACTGTCGCCCACACGCCTCATCAGCGAACTGCCGTTCAAGCAGGTCAAGATCGCCGAAACCGACCGCTACAATTTTATGAACGTCAACACGCCCGAAGAATACGAAATTGCCCGCTCAAAAAGGGAGAAGGAAAATATGCCATAATAGCAACCCATTAGCTTGAGCATTGCATGAGTATACCTGGTGAGGATAAAAACATTGTCAAACCACCATCACCTCAATCCTCTCCCTCCAGGGGAGAGGATTGAGGTGATGGTGGTTTAATATGACTGAACTCAACCCCATAATCATTTGTCCATACAAAATACAGATTGAAGTGACCAACTATTAGAGGCACCATCATGAGTATGATCCCGGTCCAGGAAGCGCTGGACAAAATCCTTGCAAAAATTAATTTCAAAGGGGTGGAGAAGGTTTCTCTCGATGAGGCCCTGGGCAGAGTGCTGGCAGAAGATGTCGTCTCCCGAATCAGCAACCCACCGCTCGACAACTCTGCGATGGATGGTTATGCCCTGATTGCCGCAGACATTCAGTCTGCCACCCCGGAAAATCCGGTCAAGCTGGAAGTGGTCGAAGAAATTGCCGCCGGGTACACAGCCAAAGGCACGTTGAAACCGGGTCAGGCCATGCGCATCATGACGGGCGCACCCATCCCGCCCGGCGCCACTGCCGTGCTCATGCAGGAAGACACTGAAAAAGCCGGTACCTCCATCCTCTGCATGGATAAAGCCCACGACCAGGAAAATATCCGCGAAGCCGGGGAAGATGTGAAGGTCGGTGAATCCGTCCTCAAAAAAGGAACCACCCTGAGCCCGGCCCATATCGGTATGCTGGCGGTGGTGGGCCGGTCACAGATCGCCGTCAGCCAGCGTCCCACGGTGGCGATTTTATCCACCGGTGATGAGATTCTTGAAATGGATGAAACACCAGAAGGCCCGCAAATCTTCAACAGCAACGGTCACATGCTGGCGGCGCAGATCAAATCCGCCGGCGGCATTCCCGTTTATCTGGGCATCGCCAGGGATACCGAAGAAGACCTGATGGAAAAATTCGCATGGGCCCTGAAAGCCGATATCGTGGTTTCATCCGGCGGCGTGAGTGTGGGCGACTATGATCTGGTCAAGTCCACCCTGCAGAAGATGGGCCAGGAAATGCTGTTCTGGAAAGTAGCGATGAAACCGGGCAAACCCCTGGCCTTCGGCCGCATCGGCGAGACCCCGGTTTTTGGGCTGCCGGGCAATCCCGTATCCTCCTTCGTTTCGTTCGAGCAATTTGTACGCCCATCCTTGAGAAAGGTGCTGGGCTGTTCTGACCTGTCCCGCAAAACGGTGCAGGCCAAACTGACACGGACCATCCACAAGAAACCGGGCCGACTGCATTTTCTCAGTTCTATTGTGTCCTGGACCAATGGCGAATACACCGTCACCCCGGCGGGAGAACAAGGTTCAGGAATTTTGAAATCTGCCGCTAACACTAATGGCTTGCTGATCTTTCCGCTGGAGGCGGAAGAGATTCAACAAGGCCAGGAAGTGGCCGTCCAACTGCTGGAATAAATCGGTGCTATGAAATTTTTACATAACTTATTTCCACAGAGATTACCCGTGCCGGGCACGATGGTTAAGGAAGAGCAACCCCCCTGGCCCCTCTTGACAGGGGGGAACCTGATCGTCCCCCTGACAAGGGGGATTGAGGGGGTTAAACATTCCCCATTAACAGGCAAAAAAACTCCTGCCCGAAGACCTGGAGTAGTGAAAAGACGAACAAAAAACCTGAATCGCCGCACCGCTTCACGGCCCGCAACGACGGCTTGCGCAAAACTCTCCTTTCTCATGGCCCTGATCCTGATCTTGCCGGTCAACGCGTGGGCTCAGTCGAGCGCGTCTCTCGACCGGATGATCAGTCAGATCGAGTCGCTGTTCCCGCCTCTTGAAGGCTATGTGATCGAGGTGGAAGGTTCCGGCCTGACTCTCGACCTCAGGCAAGGGATGCCGGTGGAACCCGGTGACCGGTTAATACTCATCCGCTATGGCCGGGAACTGTTCCACCCCGTCACCAAGAAAAAAATAGGCCGCAAGGAAACCGATCTCGGTGAGGTGGAAGTGCTGGAAGTGAGAAAGAATTTTTCCAGAGCCCGTGCTCTGGACCCGACGGTGCTCCCGAAAGAAGGCGACGGGGTGAGAAGCCCGTTCCAAAAACTTTCATTTCTGGTCGCTCCACCCCAAATAAAAACCAAAAAGAAAGTCAATGCCAACCGCCTGCGTTACAACCTTGAATCTCGCTTAAACCGGCACCCCAGGTTTGAAGTTCCTTCATTCGACCTCGGATTGTGGATGGCCGAAGAAAAACTCAACATCAAGACGGCCCTGCAACCCAGGAACCTGGAAAAACTGCATCGCAAGGTCGAGGCCGACTTCATTCTGGTTCCCAGCGTCCGTTCTGTGAAAGGAAAAATGGCGCTGAACTACAAGCTGATCTCAGCCATTGACGGTTCCCTTAAAAAACAAGCCGACATCATGTCCGAAGGTCTGCCGACCCCGGATGCGCCGAGGGAACGGAGTCGCGGAGCACAATCCAGCTTTAAGCACAAAGGTGATTTGTTCAAGTTTATCTCCAAACAGGAGTTTCATTATGAGATGGTCGACTTCGATGTCGGCGATTTGAACGGTGATGGCAAGAACGAGTTCGTGCTCATCGACCGCTATCGGGTGATGATATTTGAAAACAAAAAGGGCCGTTTGAAAAGAATCAGCACGGTCAGGACCAGCAAAACCGCCAACCATTTTCTCGGCGTCGATGTGGCAGACATCAACGGCAATGGCCGGGCTGAAATTTTTGTCACCAACCAGGTCGGCGACAGACTGGAATCTTTCTCTCTGGAAAGTAACCCGAAACAAAAAAGGTTCAACTATACATGGAAAGACGCCAACCTCTATTTTCGTATCATCCGGCCTATGGGGAAGCGGCCCATATTGATGTCGCAAAGTCCCGGATTTCAAAATCCGTTTCACGGCCCGATCAAAAAAGTGTTGTTCAAAAACGGAAAATACCGGCAAGGCCCCAAGCTGAACACCCCCGACGTATATGGGACACACTTCATATTATATGGACTGACGCAAGAAGACCTGAACCGTAACGGGACGGCGGAAACCATAGTGCTTGATAATAATTATCATTTAAGAGTATATGCCGCCAACGGGCGGCTGGTAGTAAAATCAGATGATTACTACGGTCATGATCCGCGCCTGATCGAGGTCGGAGTCAAAGAGGAAATCGCCGGCCTGGTCCGTCAGGGTGAACCGGTACGTTTTAAAGGTCGGCTGGAATTTGTCAAAATGGGCGGCAGCCGCTACCTTTTGCTGCCCATGAACCAGACCCTGGGCGGAGGGTTTTTAGACCGGCTGGTGATCGTGGAAAATTCAGGCCTGGCCCTACTGCGGCTGACCGGAGAAGGCTTTGAAAAAGCCTTTGAGTCCAGCAAACAAAAGGGTTTTCTGGCAACTTACCGGGTGATTCCCCATAAGAATGGAGCCGGGGTTTATATGCTCCGGGTCGATAAGGACATTTTGACCGGCAGCGTGTTCAGCGCACTGTCGACTTATGAGTGGTCGGTTGAGTAAGGGACTTTCTACATCCCTCCCTTCATAAGGGAGGGGAAACATTACTGAATATGGTTCCTCCCCCTCTCATGAGGGGAGCTTTGCATAACCCAAGATTCTTCGTTGCAATAGCTCCTCAGAATGACAAAATGGCCCAGTATTATCATGCTGAGCTAGTGTATTTGACCTTTGAATTCTTGCCGCGGAGGGGTGTGGATTGTTTTTATGGAATCCATAATCCAACCCTCCCCTGGCCCCTCCCTATGAAGGGAGGGGAACGCCTGGAAGCTAGAAACTGGAAAAAATCAGCAAAAATGCCAAATAACCCTTGATTTTTATTTTATTTAGCGGTATTTTTACTGGGATTTGTATGCGGTTTTTAATGGGCTTTGATTTACGCGCAAAGTTTTATCTAAAAGTTTGCTGGAAATTTTGTTAGAAATATAAAACAGTCGTATTAGCCATCAACAAAACTTGGAGGAGACAAGCATGAAAAAGAATTTTTTAACTACAATCGCTCTCATGGTCACGGCGTTTTTTGTCGCGACCGAGATCGCACGGGCCGCTGACGTAACCTTTAGCGGTCAGCTTCGCACCCGCTATGAATTCGCGGAGCACAAGGGGACAGGGGCTTTCAATGACTCGCTTATTGGAGATGATTTGATCGCTACACGGATGCGCCTGAACGCCAACGTCAGCATCAACGACAGCACCAGTGCTTTCATCCAGTTGCAAAGCGCGAGGACCTGGGGTGAAGGTAATGGTTCTTTTACCGCTAATGACACGGACAATAGCGTGGGGATTCATCAGGCGTATTTCACCCTGAAAAACTTCGCCACCCTGCCTGCGGATTTGAAGCTGGGCCGGCAACAAGTTGTTCTGGACGGTCACCGCCTGTTCGGCCACACCGGCTGGACCACCGGCGCGCAGACTCATGACGCCATTCGTTTGACCCATAAGGGCGGCAACCATACCTTGAGCTATGTTTATATGCTCGCCAAAGAAGGTAGTCTCTCATCTGACGATCATGACGTGCATTTGTTGCACGCCAATTTCCAGGGCATTCTGGGCGGGGGCCTCTCCCTTTACCTGGTAGGCACCCAGGATGAACGCACGGCGGACAATGACATTTACACCGTTGGTTTTCGCCAGGCGGGCCAGATCTTCGGCATCGACTACCGCGGCGAGTACTACCACCAATGGGGTGACGCGAATGCTGACGCGAATTTTACGCCTACAGGGGATGTCGACCGTGACGCGTACATGTTCGGCGTGCGCATTGGCAAAAAGTTCAGCAATGTCGCGATGAAACCGAGCCTGACCATCTGGTACGACCAGCTTTCCGGTACCGATGCGAGTGACGCAACCAACAACGAATGGGGAACCTTCAACACCCTGTTCGACACAGGCCACAAATTCTACGGTCACATGGACCTGTTCCTGAGTCCCGTCAATCACGGAACCAAAGGTCTGGGTCTGACCGACTTCGCAATCAAGGGTTCTCTTCAGCCCATGCCGGGCTGGACGTTTAAAGCCGCTTACCACTGGTTCGGTACGGAAGTTGACCCAGCAAGCAACGTGAGCATGGACAATGATCTGGGTACGGAGCTGGATCTCGCCCTCGCCCACAAATACAACGCCAATACCGTGATTACCGCCGGTTACTCTTTCTTCGACGCGGATGATTTGTTCCATACGGTGAATACCGCAGGTCCGGATGATAGTGCCGATTGGGTGTATGTTCAGCTTGACGTGAAGTTCTAGGTTTGTTGTTTGTCTCTTCACCCCCCGGCCTTCGGGCCGGGGGTTTTTTTGCCTCAATATTGTGCAATCCCCTTTTATACCAACCTCAATTAAACCATGCATAGCTCGTCATCGCGAGCTGCGGCGCGGTCCAGGGGTTGATTTAGTAATACTTCCTCTCCCTTCATAGGGTTTGATTTCCGCCTACAGCCTTCTCCAGATCTTTTCCCCTAAACCCGGAGAACCGGTGAAGAAAGCCAACCCTCCCTCAGTCCCTCCCTATGAAGGGAGGGATATTAATATTTTTTTCCTCTTTGGCCATTATCCCCATGAGGTAAATGCTGGCGGACTACAGTCCCCTACCAACCGCTGCAGGGGCGAAACCCTGTTTTCTCCCTTTGTGTCGTGAAAAACTATGCTAAACTCATTTTATTGGAGGACGGTATATGACCACAATGATTGCTGAAGTCTACGATGCATTTCGTTCTGCTGGAGCGGATGAGGATAAAGCAAGGGCGGCGGCACAGGCGATAGCGGATTACCAGCGCAATATTTCCGAATTAAAGACGGAATTAAAGCAGGATATCTCCGAATTAAAAACCGCGATGTCCGAATTAAGAGTGGAAAATATTTTCCTGATCTCCCCGCCTCAGACCCATCCGGTTGAAGCCTCATGAAGCTCAAATATCTTTTATTATTTTTGTCGTTCCTCCTCCCGGCATCCGTGCTGACTGCGGAAGAAAGTCAGGAGCCTTTTACCCTGAATGGCAAACCCGTTCCCGATGTAGTCGCCAAAGTCAATGGCGTGCCTTTACTTTCTCAGGTCCTCGAACGCGACCTGTTTGCCTTTCGCTCTCGCGCCAAATCAATGGGACAGGAAGTGAGACCGACTGACGAAATCACCATCGCCCACGAACTGGTCAAAGCGGCGGCAGGGCAGGAACTGGTTGTGCAAAAGGCAAAGTCTCTCGGCATCAGCATCGACGAGGAACAGATCAACCGCCAACTCAAAAATGTTGAGGACCAGTTTCCCAGCCATGCAGGATTCCTCACCGCCCTGGCGTTTCAGCATATGAGCATTGAAGCTTTAAAAGAAAAGATATACCGGACCTTGCTGGAGGACGAAGTGATGCGCCGGGAAATTGCCCCGAAGGTCGAGGTCAGCGATGAAAATGTCGAGAAATATTATAACGATAACAAAGCCCGGTTCACCAAACCACTCTTGTATCGGACCAGTCATATTCATATAGCGACCATCAAACCTTCAGGAGGTGCCGATGATGAAACCAGCCGGAAAAAAGCAGAACACCTCACTAAAATGATCAATGAAGAAGCTGAGGAAAAGATCAATTCCATCCTCAAGAGAGTGAAAGCCGGAGAGGATTTTTCGGACCTGGCAAAACATTTTTCAGAAGATGACGCTTCGAAAGAAAAGGGCGGACAACTGGGGGGCCTTCACCCGGACAGTACGCTTCCCGAAATCGGCGAGGCAATGGTCAAGCTTAAAGAAGGAGGCACAAGCGGCATCATCAAAAGCCAGTTTGGCTTTCATATTCTCAAGCTGGACGAAATTATTCCCAGCCAGTTGATCCCGTTTTCAGAAACTAAAACGGATATCATGAACCTTCTGCTGAAAATGAAAACCCGGCAACTCTTCAAAACATATTTGGCCGATCTGGAGAAAAAAGCTGAAATTCAGATTTTGTTTTAGAGGCAACAAAGGCAACCCCCTGCACCCCCCTGCACCCCCCTTATCAGGGGGAATTTTAATAGACCCCTCTTTATTACAAAGTACCCGTACCGGGCATGAAGTTTATGGAAGGTAATATCACAAGGGCTGGGGCGATTCACATTTAATTCTCCATGAATGATATGACCACTCTGGTTACAGGAGCCACCGGGTTTCTGGGTTCTGCACTCGCCCGCGAATTGTTGAAGGACGGGCGAACCCTTAAACTCCTGGTTCGCAAAAACACCGACACGCGCAATATCGACACCCTCGATTGCGAGGTGGCGCATGGAGACCTCAGGGATCGGGATTCTTTAAAGTCTGCTCTGGCCGGATGCAAAACCCTCTACCATGCGGCAGCCTACTACAGCCTTTGGAGCCAGGACAAAAAACTGATCTATGACATCAATGTCCGGGGAACCCGGAACATTCTCGAATCGGCTCTTGAAATGGGAGTCGAAAAAGTCGTCTACACCAGCACTGTCGGCTGCATTGGTCTTTCCGGGGATGGAAGGCCCGCCAACGAAGACCAGCCCATGAACACCGCAACCCTATGCAATGACTATAAATTGTCAAAGTATCAAGCGGAGCAGGTGGCTCATGAATTGTTTGGCCAGGGGCTTCCAATAGTCATTGTTAACCCAAGCACGCCAGTTGGACCCCGGGATATCAAACCCACGCCTACAGGAAAAATAATTCTTGATTTTATGAACCGCAAGATGCCGGCCTATATCGATACCGGACTCAACCTGATCGACGTTGCCGATTGCGCCCGTGGGCACATTCTGGCGGAAGAGAAAGGCCGACCCGGTGAACGCTATATCCTCGGCAACAAAAACATGTCCCTGAAAGAAATTCTTATAGCCCTGGAAACTTTGACCGGACTCAAAGCGCCGAGCATAAAAATGCCCTACTGGGCCGCCTACTCCGCTGGACTGGCTTGTGAATGGATGTCCGACTTTATCACCCGCCAACCGCCTGCGGTTCCTCTTGCCGGGGTGAAAATGGCAAAATATTTCATGTATTTCGATGCCTCAAAAGCGGTCCGCGAACTGGGCCTGCCGCAAAATCCGGTCGAAAACGCCCTGGAGCAGGCGGTGCGCTGGTTTAAGGAGAACCCTGGCTGAGCCTATGGAAACACTTTCTCTTTTATGGGGCACGGTTATCCTGAGGCCCTACGTCTTCGTTTTCCTCACGTTTTACCTCACCATTGCCATCCTCAATATGGGTGTGCTCCGGTCTCTTTGTTTTACGGTATTGGCCTATCTGGTGGCTTTTCTCTCAGAATACTCCTCGACCCGAAACGGGTTTCCATTTGGACATTACACCTATATTGAAACCACTCGCGATCAGGAATTGTGGATCAGCAACGTGCCGTTCATGGATTCGCTTTCGTTCTCGTTTCTGATTTATGTCAGTTACAGCGTGAGCCTTCTGCTCTGGGCCCCTCTTGTAAAAAAGGGGTGGAATATCCATCTGGGAGATATAGAGCCTCTCAAACATTCCGTCCGGGTCATTGCCTCGGCCGCCATCCTGTGCATGCTGATGGATGTTATTATTGATCCGGCCGCCTTTTTAGGAGATCGCTGGTTTCTTGGGAAAATATATTTTTATCGGGAAGAAGGCGAATATTTCCACATTCCTCTGACTAATTTCGTGGGCTGGTTTTTTGTGGCAGGTGTAGCGCTGTCGTGTTTTGCCATCCTGAACCGCTGGCTGGATGCAAAAATTCCTTTCCATCCACAACACCAGCTCCCGGCTCAGGCTTTACTGGGTCCCGGGTTATATTTTGGTGTGCTGATTTTTAATTTGGGTGTGACGTTTTATATTGGGGAAGTATTATTAGGTTGTCTGGGAACCTTGATCAGCCTGGGAATCTTTTCTTTAGTCCTGTTCAGGGTCAAACGGGCACCAGCCCGGGCAACGCCCGGTGGTAACTAATAAGATCCCGTCAAGCCGAGACAACCCTTTATCATCCAATAAAAGCTCATTGTCCCTCCGTGGCATGAAAGCTAATGAGGGGATATCACAGCCCCACGCCGAGTGGTCACGCTGGTGCCTGGTCTACATGGTTTTTGATCCTATATAAATTCCATAAGCAATGGCGGCGCCCACCAGGCCCATCAGAAGGTTGTCGAGGGCCACCGCTTCCCAGTCTGGCTGGCGTCCCCAGTTCATCCAGGGAACGATAAGAATGAACATGGAAAAAAAGCCAACGAGCAGGATACCGGCAAGGATGAGTGCCAGTTTTTTCTCGTCCATAAAAGGAATCCTGTTTATTCAGTGCATTCTGGTATTCATGTAAAACCCATAGACGAAAAGACCAATAGCGATCATCACTATCCCGCTATCCAGGAGTGAGTCCTTCCAGTTCGGCAGGGCGTAGTTGAGTAACCATGGCACGGCGATGAAAAGCACCGAAGCGAAACCGATCCCCAGCAGGCTGAAAATAAAAATAATAAGCACTTTATCGTTCATATAGAAAACCCCTTCGTGCCCCGCAGGGGTAATCTCGCTTTTTTGTTTTTTTTAGACTTACGCAAAGCTCTCCTTCTCCGAGGGAAGTTCATTTTACTAAACAACGTGCAATGACTTTTTAAGTCGGGCGAACTGTTACCTGCGGGTTTGCCCAAAAGTTAGTTGAAATTAGAACATGACCTCATGTAAGTTTGAGTGGTTTTTAGCGATAAAAGCCCAAACCAACCCAGGGAGGCCATGTTATGAAGAAGGTACTCAAAAAAGGCAAAAGAGGCAATAAGAAAGAGAGATCGGCGGCTTATGAGGAGATGTTGAACCAGGGTAACACCTCAAGTCGCATAGAGTGGGTCCAGATGTTGATTCCCCTGGGTCTTCAAGCCATGCAGTCGGATCAGAAGGTGTCGATAGCGGTTCCCCGTGTCCGGGATGTTTTGCACGGCAAAGAGGTTCCTCTTTCTTCCTGTCAAGGTTTTCGAATTCCAATTATCGAGGATGCATTGCCTGATCGATGACCAACAATACCTACAAAAATAAAAACATTTTGATAACGGGTGGTTTGGGTTTCATTGGAAGCAGCCTGGCCATTCGGTTGGCTGAAATTGGGGCTCAAGTGACCTTGGCTGATACCATGATCCCTGGTTATGGCGGCAACCTGTTTAATATTGAGTCGATCAGCGACCGCATTACGGTAAACTACTCAAATATTACGGACGTTACTTCTATGAACTGCCTAGTTCTTGACAAGGACTATATTTTCCATTGCGCAGGCCAGGTATGCCACGTCATGAGCCTGAGTAATCCCTTCATGGAATGAACGGCGTCGAAATCTTGCGGCGATTTATGACTCACGATTATCGGATGTTTGCAATGTTCCATTTGAGAAGGCTGGTAATCGTCACGCATATCACCTTTATGTCATTAGAACCAGAAATCGGGAAAACCTGCAGGAGTTTTTGAAACAAAATGAAATAGAGACGCTAATACATTACCCCTTACCGATATACTCGCAGGAAGCATATAAGGATATAAATCACCGGCCTGAAGATTTTCCGCAAACAGAAAAGTTTGCAAAAGAGATTGTCAGTCTTCCTTTGCACCCGCAAATGACAAAAAGTGATGTCGAATATGTTTGCGATAAAATCATAGAGCACTCAAATACGAGATCATTCTAGATTGCCAATATTAATATTAAAGACATCGGGTACGAATTATTTTGAAAAAAGTAAGCTTTCAGTTGTCATTCCGGTTTATTACAACAGCGAAACTTTGGAGATGTTGCATTCCCAACTGGCCAGGGTGAATGAGGCCCACCCTGATATGGACATGGAGATTGTGTTTGTGGACGATGGCTCAGGAGACAACTCCTATGAAGTCATTCTAAAAATTGCAGCACAAAACCAAAACGTCATCGCTGTAAGGCTTTCCATAAATTTTGGTTCCTTTGTTGCTTGTCTGGCTGGTTTGACAAAAGCAACCGGCGATTCTGCGGTTATTATTTCGGCAGACCTCCAGGACCCTCCCGCCCTCATTTCCGAAATGTTTCTAAAATGGAAGGAAGGTAGCGAGGTTGTGATGGCGGTTCGCTCCCGACGTGAAGACAATTTTATAAAAGTTTTCTTTGCAAACATGTATTATCGAATATTTCGCCTGCTAATCACCAAGGACATGCCTGAAATGGGTTTTGATTTCGTATTGATAGATCGAAAGATCGTAGAAGTGCTGATCAATATGCAGAAGAAAAATACTACCCTGATGGGCCTTATCCTTTGGACAGGGTTTCGCAGAACAGAAATTCCTTATACTCGTGCGGACCGCAAATTTGGAAAGTCCAGGTGGACCATGGCTAAAAAGATCGACTATTTTTTAGACTCAATCATGGCCTTTTCAAAATTTCCAATCAGAGTTTTTTCCCTAATGGGTTTATTCCTGTTTTTTATGAGCTTGTTGGGTACAATTTATGTAGTAGTTGCCAAAATATTAGGGGGGGGTGACTATGGCAGGGTAGTCCTCTCTCATGGCAATGATGCTCATGTTATTTGGAATTGTTTTTTTTTGCTCTTGGCATGATCGGAGAATATATATGGAGAAATCTGGAAGAATCTCGGCAACGGCCACTATTCATCATCGAATCCGAATACCAGCATCCAGCACCTTCTGAGCAGGGAAAATAATAAAAAGGGCAAGATAACTTGACGAATCGCCCAACCCCTTTGGGTCAGCTCGGTCAAAATGAAGGAATTGCTGGAAGCTCACGCTATAGTTAAACCCTAGAATGACGAGTATTATCAGGAATGTTTTGGCAGTTTTGGTATTCATTCCCTGCTTCTCTTATCCTTGAAAAGCTTCCTGGGCCTCATTATAGAACTGTTCCCGGCAGCCATTATGCCGGGATGAAAAATGAAAAACTTGAAGTTGTTTAACGCCCGCCTCCCGGGCCAGGGTTCCCGCTTGACGGGATGTGAGATGACAACGCGCCTGCCCCCGTTCTTCTTCATCGGCCAGAAAGGGGGATTCACAGAAAAAGATATCAGCGGATTTTACTAATTCTACAATCTTCTTGCTATTGCAATCGTTAAAAACCGTGTCCACCACATAACCAATTTTTTGTCCCGGAAAAACCTCTACCAGATCTCTCTTGAGCTGACCCCAGGGGATGTCTTCTGTACGGGAGCCATCAGGCTCCTTAAAAGGTACCGTTATGAGTGCGGATTCCGGATCATCCCTCAATACGCTTTGCTTCAATTCATTCAACCAGGGCCCGGGCTCGGCCTTCATGGACTCCAACTTGTCTTTGTCAATATTGACGTGCGGTTTTTCTTCCAGCGCAAACCCCAAACAGGGTACTCGATGCTCCAGTATCGCCGCACGCGCAGAGAAAGCAGAATCATCCACGATCAACCCATCTACAAAAGGCTCTTTCCTTTCATCACAGAGTTGAAACCGTTCGATCGCCCGGAAGGTGGCTTTCAGCAAACCGCTCTCTTGCACTTCAACCACTTCGATGGTGAGCGATTCGGAATACTGTTCAACCAGGTTCCAGGTGAACCCGGCCAGCTTGCCTTTCACGTTTTGAATAATATTTTTCGGGCCGAAAATGGTCAGCGTTTTTTCGTGGCCAAAAAGCGTTCTCAACAATTGGTCAAAACCGATGAAATGGTCAATATGGGTATGGCTGACAAAAACATGGGAAACCTTGAGAAGAGTTCTATTCGACACAGCCGACAAATCTCCTAGGTCAAACAACAGCGCACGCTTTTGCAGAAGAAAATGTACCAGCAGTCCGGGGTCGCCGAACGGATCATTGATCAAGGCCGGTTGGATTGCCGATTTCATTCCTTTCCTGCCTCCTCACCGGTTTTATCGAAACGCAAAAAAGCATTTATAAACGGTTGCAGATCGCCATCCAGCACCGCATCCACATTGCCTGCTTCCACACTCGTCCTCAGGTCTTTGACCAGTTGGTAAGGGTGCAGGACGTAAGAGCGAATCTGACTGCCCCACTCAATCTTCTTTTTTTGTTTCTCCATTTCCTTTTTTTCTTCACCCAGTTTTTCCTGTTCCACCTCATAAAGGCGGGCTTTCAGAACCTTGAGGGCCGATGCCTTGTTTTTATGTTGCGACCGTTCATTTTGGCATTGCACCACAATACCTGTCGGCACATGCGTCAGTCTCACCGCCGAATCCGTGGTGTTCACCCCCTGTCCGCCTGGTCCTGAGGCGCGATAGACATCTATCTTCAAATCTTCTTCCTTGATTTCAACTTCAATCGAATCATCAATTTCAGGGTAAACAAAAACCGACGCGAACGAGGTGTGGCGTCTTTTATTGGAATCGTAGGGAGAAATGCGCACCAGACGGTGAACTCCAATTTCCGCTCTTAAATATCCGAAAGCATAATCGCCGGAAAATAAAACCGTCGCGCTTTTTATACCCGCCTCTTCCCCATACTGGGTATCGAGGACTTCCGTCTTATAACCATTGCGGTCTCCCCAGCGCAGGTACATTCGCAACAACATTTCCGCCCAGTCCTGGGACTCCGTGCCGCCGGCCCCGGAATTGATAGCCACGAAAGCGTTGTTAAAATCAGTTTTACCCGAAAGCATCGCCTTCAATTCTGCCTGTGCCGCCTGTTCGCCCAGCCGGGTTAAAGCAGACCGGATATCCTCATCCATGGAAGAGTCTTCCTCTTCGGCAGAAAGCTCCAGCATAGCGCCCAGGTCTTCTCTCTCTTTTTCCAGGTTTTTCCAGATTTCTATCGAACGTTGCAGGTTGAATCTTTTTTGCAGAACTTTTTGAGCAGATTCGTTATCATCCCAGAATCCGGAGCGGACAGTTTCCGCATCCAGAGACTCAACAGACTTCATATTCTGGTCGACGTCAAAGTAACCTCCGGAGAAGTCCAACCCTGTCCTCTATACCCTTGAAAGCTTTTGCGAAATCTTCTTGCATCTGAATCTCCCTATTCATTGACGTTGCAGGTATTTTCCTCAATCTCACGCCGAAAAGCAAGCTGGCCTGACAATCGGAATTGAAAGGTTGATCCCCAAGGACCGGTTCTTTATACTCAGGAAGCCCCGGTTCTATCAGGGCTATGGCTCCAACCCGGCTAAAGAAGCCTTGAAAATCAGCCGATCAATAATAGACCCCCTTGTATGTTGTTCATAAGGGGAATTTGTAGTAGTTGTACCTGTGAGCCCTGTGGGAAGCCGGTTTTGTGTTTTCCACAAGGCTCACAGGGTTTGATTCAGGGCACAATAGATCGTTTACCCCTTGGGCTTTTAAGCCCGTCCCGAAGCGCAGATTGTTGTGTCCTATTTTGATTAACCCGAACAGTTGCCTGGGCCACTGAGCCCGCATCGGCAAGGCTGGGAGACCAAATTATGAATCAGAAACCCCATTTTATTGGCATCGATATTTCTAAACTCCATCTGGATGTTGCTGACAGCATGACTCAAGAAACCTGGCAAACCGCTAACAATGAAGAAGGGATTGCTGGTTTGGTCGAGAGTTTATCCGCCTTAAATCCTCCATTGATCGTTTTGGAAGCCACAGGCGGCTTAGAGATCCCGTTGGCTTCGGCCCTGGTTGCGGGTCGACTGCCAGTAGCCGTGGTCAACCCACGGCAAGTTCGTGATTTTGCCAAAGCCACCGGGAAACTGGCAAAAACCGATGTCATTGATTCTCTTGTGCTGGCCCATTTTGCCAAGGCCATACGTCCTGAGGTCAGGAAAATCAAAGACGAAGAATCTCTGGAACTCTCAGCTCTAGTGACACGCCGTCGCCAGTTGATCGAGATGCTGACCAAAGAAAAAACCCGTCTAAAACAAGCTCCAAAATGGATATGTAAAGACATTAAGGAGCATATCGAATCTCTTAAAAAACGCTTGCGAAAAATCGATGGCGACCTTTCCAGAACCATCAAAAACAGTTCTGCCTGGCGTGAGCACGACCAGATCATACAAAGTGTTCCCGGTGCCGGTCCCGTTCTGGCTGTCAACCTCTTGGCCGGGGTTCCGGAACTTGGAGTTCTTAATCAGAAGCAAATCGCCGCCCTCATCGGTCTCGCTCCCCTCAATCGGGACAGCGGAAAGTTCCGGGGCCGCCGGTGTATCTGGGGCGGTCGCGCCAATGTGCGTGCCGCTTTATACATGGCCGCCGTCACTGCCATGCAGCATAATCCCGTGATTCGTACCTTTTACACACGCCTCATCGAAAAGGGCAAACCCTTTAAAGTTGCCATTACCGCATGCATGAGAAAGTTATTAACGATCATCAATACCATGATCAAAACAAAAACACTCTGGAATGAAAATCTCATTGCCAGCACTTGACATTTAACACAGTTGCTTCGGGGCATGGGTGAAATCCCCAACATCTGGTTCCTTCCCGGAACAAGTAGGCAGAGTATGACCCTTTTAGTAGGACAATCAGGATGATTGAAAAAATTAACGAGAGGGTTTTGATTTTCATAGTCGCCTTCAATGCTGAAAAAACTATCCTCAATGTTTTAAGACGCACCCTCTCATCCGTATCCAAGTTGGACCATCAAGTCCTGATCATAGATGACTGTTCTAGAGACAAGACTTTTAGTAAGACTGTTGAAAACCTGACCCAGTTCAAACCTCTCAATATAAAGGTTCTTTTCAACCCGGAAAAACAGGGTTACGGAGGAAATCAAAAATTGGGATATCACTACGCCATTGAGAACGGATTCGACTTGGTAGTTCTATTACACGGTGACGGACAGTATGCCCCGGAACGGCTCGATGAAATGATATCAACCATTATCCGGGAAAAGGCGGATGCGGTGATCGGTTCAAGAATGCTTGACGGATTTTCTGCCCTTAGGGAGGATATGCCTTTATATAAATTTATCGGAAACAAAATTCTTACTTTTATTCAGAACAGACTTCTAAAGACTCGGCTTTCTGAGTTTCATTCCGGTTACAGGATTTATAATGTGCAGACTCTAACAAAGATTCCTTTCGAACTGAATACCAACGATTTTCATTTCGACACAGAAATCCTGATCCAACTAATTCTCGGAAAATTTTTCATTCGAGAAATTCCTATACCTACCTATTACGGAGATGAAATTCGCCATTTCAAAGGGATCAAATATGCATGCGATGTTATTTTTCAAACCCTAAAAAGCCGACTTCATCAAGTGTCGCTGTTTTATGAAAGAAAATTTGATATTCGCAGGGGAGTGGAAAAATATACCCTTAAAAGAGGTTACCCTTCTTCCCATGAGTATGCCATTGCAGAGGTCAAAAACGATTCTACAGTTCTAGATATTGGATGCGGCGAGTCCCTGATGGGAATAGAGCTTGTCAAAAAAGGATGCCGGGTTGAAGCCATTGATAGCGAAGACTCTCAAGGGAGGGACAAACTTATTAAATTCACCCAAATAAACCTGAACGATGCCGAAGGCCCTATCCCTGTCGATCAATTCGACTATATCCTTCTTTTAGACGTTCTGGAGCATCTGGAGAATCCAGAAGACTTTGTCTATAACATCAGAAGGCTGTCGAGGGGGAAACTCCCAAAGATAATTGTTTCGGTCCCCAACATAGGGTGGTTTACAATGCGCCTGCAACTGCTACTGGGTAGATTCAATTATGGAGTCCGCGGGATCCTGGATATGGGCCATCGGCGGTTATTTACTTTCAGTACAATTCTTGCAATATTCAAACAGGCGGGTTATAAAATTACCAAATCCATTGGAGTACCGGCTCCTTATCCATTAGCCATTGGAGATAATTTTATCAGCCGAATATTAATAACTATCAACCAGGGTTTGATTAAAGTTTTCCCGAGCTTGTTCTCGTACCAGATATTTTTAGTCACCGTACCCCTGCCCACAGTGAACGAATTACTGCAAACCAGCCAGGATAGTTCTGACAAACTCATTGATGAAATCTCACGACCCCTTTGACAAGCGAACCTGCAAAAGCATTAGGTTTATTTTATCTGATAAAGTTACCCAACAATATCTTCGCCGACCACACCGAGAATATGACATTCCAGAATAAAACCCTCAAAGTTGCATTTTTGGGAACAGTATTGATAATTCTTGCGGGCAATGTTTATTCTCTATTTTTTTACGCCAATCTCATTCCTTTGCATGTGGATGAAGGGAGATATTTTTTTCATTTTACGAACACATTATTTCAAAATAGATTTGAACTTTATTTTCAATACCCAGTTCATTCACTTACTATTTATTTGGCAAAAGTGTCTCTCTGGATTTTTGGAAAAACTGGAATTGGTTGGAGACTCCCGGTAATTCTTTTTTCCGTGCTGAGCGGGGGCATTCTTTTTTATTTTGTATGCAAAACAGTTCATTCATTCCGAGTGGCAACTCTGGCCCTGAGCTTTCTGTTCCTCAACCCATTCTTCATTCACTATTCGCACGAATTAAGGGGATATCCGTCCCTGTTTTTCTTCGCAGTTTGCAGTTATGCATGTTTGTGGCTTCTGTTTGAAAGAAAAAGTCAGTTCGGCCCATGGTGTGGACTTTTTTTATCCCTTTTGGCTTGCTATGTGGCAAGCATTTCATCCTTAATGTTTTTCTTTGTATTTCTTTTCGTGATATGGATTCTAAGGTTGCTTGAGCATTTTTCATATTTTCAAGATCATTTAAAGCTTTTCAACAATATAAATACTAAGCATTTATTTATATTTTCCTTGGTTTTTTCGATTGTTGTCCTTTTTATTGTTTTCAAGGTCGACTATAAAACTTGAGTTCAAGTTGTAAGTACAACTTTTATGGTTGATTAAGAGGCAAGCTGGGATAAACTCCACAGCGTTTCTCAAATCGCCAAATCAAAGGAGCGCGGATGAGAGTTTATGCCCAACTTACCCAAGGACAACGATACCAGATTGAAGCACTCTTAAAAACGGGTCATAACCAAACAATGATAGCCAAAGTACTTACCGTCCATAAATCAACGATCAGCCGTGAGATCAGACGTAATCGAGGTCGCCGTGGTTACCGGCCAAAACAAGCCCAGGAGAGGGCTGTGATGCGCCGTTTAATCAAATCCGTACCGCGCATCGGTTTTTCTACCTGGACCATGGTGGACTCCCTGATCAAACAAGACTGGAGCCCGGAACAGATCTCAGGCCGTTTGTTCAAAGAACAAGGCATTTCGATCAGTCACGAACGCATTTACCTCTATATTTACCAGAACAAACAACAAGGCGGTGATCTTCATAATCACCTGCGTTGCCAGAAAAAACGCCGCAAACGTTATGGTAAACAAGATCGCCGGGGACGCATTCCCAACCGCATCAGCATTGATAAACGCCCGGCTATCGTTAACAACAAGTCCAGGATCGGTGACTGGGAAGGCGATCTCATCATTGGCAACGGACACCGGGGGGTCATCGCCACCCTTGTAGAACGCAAAACCAAATATACGGTTCTGGCCAAATCGAACACCCAACAAGCCCGGTCGGTACGCCAAACCCTCGAACAAGGACTTAGGCCTCATAGAAACAGGGTTCACACAATCACCTGTGACAACGGGCTGGAGTTTGCCGAACACCAGAAAATGGCGCAATCCCTGTCGGCTAATATCTACTTTGCCCATCCTTATGCTTCTTGGGAACGAGACCTTTGCATAAGTCGAAAAATCGAAGAATCTAGATGCTTCGACAAGCTCAGCATGACAATACTGGGCCATTTTGTCATTCTGAGAAACAAGGTGACGAAGAATCTCGGGTTATGCAAAGGTCTCCTTGGGAACGGGGCCTGAACGAAAACACCCATGGACTCATTCGACAATATTTACCAAAATCACCGCCCCTGAATAACATCACCCACAAGAAACTGGGCACCATCATGGATCAACTCAATCATCGACCCAGAAAAACACTCGACTTTAAAACACCCTGTGAACTATTCTTCAAAAAACAAACTTTACTAACTGTTGCACTTACTAGTTGAATCCACCGGTGATTATTCAGCACCAGCAGGAATTTATACTGTTGCGGATTTGATAAACATTTTATAAGCGATGAGGCCAAATAGCGTGACTCCTGCCGCAAAAAAAGCGGTTCCTGATGCTTGGGCGATCAGGGCAACCGACTCTTTTGCCGCACCGGTTGACCCCATTCCAGGAGCCAGAAACCCGGCCAGCAGCCAGAAAATTCCATAGCCCAAACTTCCCAGCCCACTGAGCAGGGAAACTCCTAATTGCGCGCGGGCCGGAAAACTTAACCAGGCCACCAGCAGTGAAAAAGCGATACTGATGACACCCATAGTCTGCGAGTGCAAATGGGCACGTTTCATATAAATCCATGATTTTTTAACCACCTTGTCGGCTTTGGCCTGATCGCCCTTATAAATCCCGGGCAATGCCTTTTCGGAGCCGGACTTCAAAATATCTTTAATGTTGTCTTCGCAACAACCGAAAGACAAACCCAACGACCCTCCGAACAGGATCGCGATCATAGCGACTAAAACTCCATATTTGATGTGCGAAAAATCGATCATGGCCTCACCCAAAAGTTTTGTTATCAATGTCTGCTTAAAGCAGGTCCACTAATGCACCGGTATTTGTCAATTGTAAAATTATTTTTAACAGAGTAGAATTCCCACTGATGAAAAGCGTTAACCATAAAGCCAAAACAATTATTGCCCTATATGCGCTCTGTTTCTTTCTGGCAGTTCCCCTCCCCGCAAGCGTCGAAGCTAACGAAAAGGGCATCCCCCTGTTCCAGAAGAAAATCAAAAAAATCCTTTCCAGTTCCTGTCTGAGAAAAAAAAATTTTGGTATAAAAATTTACTCGCTGGATCGTGGCGAATCCCTTTTCGAATTACGCGGGGAAAAGCTATTCATTCCCGCCTCGAATTTAAAAGTTCTCACTACTGCCGTTGCGCTTGAAGTCCTTGGCCCAAATTACCGTTTTCCAACACGGCTCTATACAGATGGTACCTTGAAAGATGACGTGTTAAACGGCAATCTTTATATCAAGGGTTATGGCGATCCCAAGTTTGTCACAGAGCAAATGTGGCTACTGGTCAACGAATTAAAAAATCTTCCGGTGCGTGAAATCACTGGAAACATTATTGGCGACGATTCTTTCTTCGATGACAGGAAACGAGTGAAGACCTGGATCAAGAATCCAGGCGCAGAGGCTTATGAGGCCCCCTTAGGCGCACTGTCTTTCAACTTCAACACGGTCCAGGCTTTTGTGAGCCCCGGCCCGAAAGCGGGGAGCAAACCGAAGATCGTTATCGAACCCGATACCGAATACATCACTCTCGACAATCAAGCCAGAACCCTTAAACCCGGCAAACGCAACCGGCTGATTGTCAACCGGTTGGACCGCAATGGATTTGATGAGATCACGGTTTCAGGAGGAATCCGTCTCGACCAGCCTCGGGCTCAGTATTTCTTAAACATTACCGACCCCACCCTATACACCCTGAGCACACTGAAAAAATACCTGGGATATGCAGGCATCCAGTTCCTAGGCAAAATCGAGCAGGGAATAGTTCCTGCAGCAGCGATGGAATTATTAACTCACGAGTCAGAACCCCTTACATTGGCGCTTCAGGGTCTCAACAAGTTCAGCAATAACTTTGTGGCGGAACAGATTTTAAAAACCATCGGGGCTGAGAAATATGGTCCGCCCGGCACCACCCTGAAAGGTCTTAAAGCTTTTGAAGAGTATCTGACAGAACTGGGATACCGACCGGATCAATACAAGGTTCTCGATGGTTCCGGTTTGTCCCGGAAAAACCGCTTGTCGCCGCAAATGATTGTTGATGTCCTCCGCTATGTCAAGAACGACCTGGGAGTGTACCCTGAGTTTGTTTCTGCTTTGGGTGTGATGGGGGTGGATGGAAATGTAAAAAACAGAATGCGTGGGGTAAAAAGTTCGGAGCGAGCACGGGTTAAAACCGGCACCCTGAATTTTGTCAGCGCGCTTTCCGGTTATTTTCAATCCCGGGACGGAGAAACTTTTGCTTTCTCTATTTTAATGAATGGCTTGAAATGCTCTAACGGCAGGATCAAAAAACTACATGACCAGATCATCCGGGAAGGGTTGCACTTTCGACGCATTCCTACCGGCAGTGTCATTTCCGAAAAACAGGGAAACCCTCCACCTACTTCAGATCCAGCTCTTTAAAGACCCTCTGACTTAACCGCCAAAAACCTTGCGGTTTTCCTTGCGGTCTTCTTCCAGAATTTTTTTCCAATCCCTTTTCACATGGGGAGCTGCTAGAAAATCCTCATAAATGGATTTCGCCAGTTCCATGCGGTCAATGCCTTCCGGCGCGACTTGGATATCCAACTGCGCCAGGGCCATGTCAAAGTCCCGATCCAATAAGGAAGCGGAATCCATATCACATTCTTTCAGCGCCTGACGAACGGTCGCGGGGTCCTGACCAAAACGTCTTGCCACTTCATTGAGGTTGGAAGGCTTATATTCTTTTTTAGGTCCAATGCCCAAATGATAGGCACAGAACAAGCTGAAAGCATCCAGATTCCCGGTCAATGGCTTTTCCGAGACAGACGGATTTTTCGCCGCGGAGGTCTCAACAGGCCGCCTTGAAGTCGGCGCCGTTCTTCCATTGCCCCTGCCAGATCTTTCCTGATAGGGTGGTTTTTGCCCATTCGGGTTACCGTCATTGTTGCGTTTTTGGCGATACGGATTCTTGCCGGTTTGCGGTTTGCGGGTATTGCTGGAACCCGACTTGTTTTTGCTAGCTATGCTGATGTGAGAAGTCAATGCCTGGGAAGAAGAAGGACTAGAGGAAACCCATGGATGGATTCCGCCTTTCCTCTGCCCAGAGTTTTGGTTTTGATTTCTTCCGGAGGCGTTGCCCTGGCAGTTTTGATTTTGAGGTTTCCGCAGGTTGCTCCCGTTTCTTCTAAATGAGCCTGTTTTTTTCAAAACGCTATTCCTTTAAATATGGGGTGGAGTTTCATGGTTCTAATCATCCTCTTTGTTTTGGGGTAAGGGTTAAACATTTTTGCTAATGGGTTAGGTGCTCGAGCTCATCCACCAAGCTGGAAAATTTTGCCAAAGCGGTTCTAACCGGTACGGGTGAAAGCATATCCACCCCTGCAGACTTCAGCAGGTCGATCGGGTATTTTGATCCCCCTGATTTCAAAAAGCCCAAATAGTCGCTCAACTCTGCTTCTCCACCGGAAAGAACCCGGTTGGCCAAAGCATAAGCGGCGGAAATGCCTGTGGCATATTTATAAACATAGAAACTGAAATAAAAATGTGGGATGCGAAAACATTCCAAGGACAGGCAATCATCCAGAACCACTGCTGGACCGAAATAAAGTTCCAGAAGATTCCTATAAATCTTTTTGAAGGGTTCCAGTGTCAAAGGCTCATTATTCTCCATTGCCTTATACACCTGATATTCGAATTCGGCAAACATGGTCTGCCGGTATAACGTACCGCGGAAATTACCAATCTCCCGGCAAATGAGATAAATTCGCATGTCCGGGGCAATATCCTGGCCCAAAAAATGCCGGGTCAAAAGAGCTTCGTTAAAAGTGGAAGCCACTTCCGCCACAAAGATCGTGTAGTCGGAATACAGATAAGGCTGATTTTTTCTTGAATACAACGAGTGCATCGAATGCCCCGCTTCGTGCGCAAGAGTGTAGGCGCTGTTGATATTGTCTTCCCGGTAATTCATGAGAATGAAGGGATTCGAATCGTAGCACCCGGAGGAATAAGCCCCGCTCCGCTTGCCTTTGTTTTCATAACGGTCTGTCCAGCGGTCTTCCGACAACCCGCGTGTCAGTTGTTCGACATACTCCTCACCTAAAGGATTCAGGGCAGACCGAATCTCTTCTACCGCCTGCTCGAAGGGCATGTGCCATTTCATATCCTTCACCAGCGGAACACCGCAATCATACATATGCAATTCGTCAAGTTTTAACAGGCGTTTTCTTAAATCAAAATATTTATACAGCGGGTCGAGATTCTGATGCACCGATTCGATCAGATTGTCATAAACCTCCACCGGGATATTTTCAGAAAACAACGCCTTGGCCCGGTAACTGAAAAAGTTTTTGGCCCTCGAGTAAAACAAATCCTTTTTTATGCTTCCGGCAAGCAAAGTGGAATAGGTATATTGATGGGATTCGTAAGCCTTGTAATAGGTATTAAAAGCATCCTGCCTGACCCTGCGGTCATAATTCTGCATAAGGCTCTGGAAATTGCCGTGAGTGAGAGAAACCGTTTCACCGTTTTCATCCTCAATCTCCCCCAGTTGAAGGTCGGCGTTATCGAGCATATCGAATGCGTCCCGCATGCCCCGCCCCATTTCGCCGGACGCGGCTAAAAGCGCCTCCTCTTTTTCGGAGAGCGTGTGATCCCGGTAACGCAAAACCTGTTCCAGATGGAATCGGTAAAACTCCAGTTCCTTATCGGCCAAAAACGCAGATATCTTATTATCAGGGATAGACATAATTTCTGACCGGATGAAACTGGAAGCTCGGCTTGCTTCATTGACCAGCCTCATGACCTTTTCAAAATTCCCCTGATAAAGACTATTGGTTTTATCCTCATCATTTTTAAGATGGGCAAACGTGTAAAGCTTTCCCAACTGGCGGGAGAGGTTCATATCAAACTCCAGGCAAGCCTTGAGTTTGAGGGCAGACTCCGCCAACGTGCCGACAAAGGAAGCGTATTCATTAATACCCGCTTCCAATTCGGTCAACTCGGTGTTCCAGACATCATCGGATGAATACAACCCTGTCAAATCCCATTGGGACTCTACAGTCACTTCATCGCGTGCCAGGGTTCCTGCTTTGGCATCCATAACTCAGGATAGGACGGGAAACACGGGTTTCCAAAAGGTGATTAACATTCTCTACCGGATTGCCTGCTGTATCGTTTTTAAATGAATTTCAAGTTTAGCCTGTTTTTCAGAAAGGGTAGTTTTCCTTTTCTCGTCTTTTTCGATGACTTCGGCAGGCGCTTTCTTCACAAAATTCGGGTTGGAGAGTTTCTTATCTAAAAATATGAGGTCTTTTGCAATTTTTTTCAACTCTTTTTCTATGCGGTTCCGTTCTTCGTCAAAATCCATCAGGCCCTCAAGAGGGATAATCAGGTCCATTTCTCCCAATACCGAAGATGCCGAGACCTTCGGTTTCTCAATATCAGGACCTATGGTTATTTGATCCACTCGGGCTAATGCACGGATAAAACCGGCATGTTTTTTCAAAACAGATTCCAAATCGGCATGTCGGGTTTTGACTAATGCGTTTAATTTCAACCCCGGATTCAGATTCATCTCGCCACGGATATTGCGTATGCCTGTAATGACTTCCATCACCTTCCCCATTGCTTTTTCCACATCGGGTTCGCTTATGGCGGCATCAAATTCGGGAAAAGCGCTGACCATGATACTGTCTCCGCTTTTGGGTAATTTCTGCCATATCTCTTCTGTGATAAATGGCATAAATGGATGCAAAAGCTTCAGGGCCGCTTCCAGCACATGCACGAGAACATTTTGCGCGGCTATTTTTTCAGAGCCCTCCACCTGCAAACGGGGTTTGGCAAGTTCGATGTACCAGTCGCAGTATTCATTCCAAATGAACTTGTAAACCGCGAGAGCGGCATCGTTGAACCTGAAAGTTTCCAGAGCCTCATTAACTTCCCGCGTGGTGTTGTTCAGTCGACTCAAAATCCACCGGTCAGCGATGGACCTGTCTGCCTTTTCATCCGGTTGACAGTTTCCCTGATAACCCTCCAGATTCATAAACACAAACCGGGAAGCGTTCCAGAGCTTGTTGCAGAAGTTCCGGTAACCTTCGATGCGATCTTCGTCCAGTTTAATGTCCCGGCCCTGAGCGGCAAAAGCCGCCAGCGTAAACCGCAACGCATCCGTTCCATATTGTTCCATGACAGCCAAAGGATCGATCACGTTCCCCTTGGTCTTGCTCATTTTCTGTCCTTCCGCATCACGAATCAGGGCATGGATATAAACATGGTGGAAGGGCACATCGCCCATAAATTTGATCCCCATCATGATCATGCGCGCCACCCAGAAAAACAGGATGTCAAATCCGGTACAAAGAACAGAGGTGGGATAAAACCGTTTAAGCGTTTCCGTTTTTTCAGGCCAGCCCAATGTGGAAAATGGCCAGAGCGCGGAACTGAACCAGGTATCCAGCACATCGGTCTCCTGCTCCAGATATGTCGAAGAACAGGCCGAACATTTTTTTGGGGTTTCCCGGACCACAGTAATTTCGCCGCAACCCTTACAGGTCCATGCGGGAATCTGGTGCCCCCACCAGATTTGCCGGGAAATGCACCAGTCACGGATATTTTCCATCCACTCAAAATAGGTGTTCTCCCAGAATTTCGGGACAATTTTTATAGTGCCATCTCTCACCGCCCGTATCGCCGGTTCCGCCAAAGGTTTAGCTTTGACAAACCATTGTTTGGATAAATAAGGCTCAACCACTGTTTTGCAACGGTAGCAATGTCCGACTGAATGATTCAGGTCTTCTATTTTCAGCAGGACTCCCGCATCTTTTAAATCTTTCACCAGTTTCTTGCGGCATTCAAAACGGTCCAGCCCTTCATAAGCCGGACCGGCCTCGGCATTCATAGCGCCATTGGGATCCATCACATTGATCGATGCAAGGTCATGCCGCCGTCCAATTTCAAAGTCATTCGGATCATGGGCAGGAGTCACCTTTAGAGCGCCGGTGCCAAAAGAGGTGTCAACATAACTGTCTTCGATGAGTGGGATCTCTCTGTTCACGACAGGCAGCATCAACGTCTGACCTTTGTATTTCGTGTAGCGCTCATCCTCCGGGTTGACCGCCACAGCTGTATCTCCCAACATGGTTTCCGGTCGGGTGGTGGCAATGATGAGCAAACCCTCGCCCTCTTTAAAAGGATATTTCAAATGATAAAGATGGCCCTGAGCATCCTGATGTTCCACTTCCAGATCAGAAAGCGCCGTATGGCAACGGGGGCACCAGTTAATGATATAGTCGCCTTTGTAAATCAACCCTTCTTCATAAAGCGTGACAAAAACCTCGCGCACCGCCTTGGATAACCCCTCGTCCATGGTGAAGCGGTCCCGCTCCCAATCCAGTGAGCTGCCCAGTTTTTTCAACTGCTCATTGATGGTTCCTCCTGATTCGTTACGCCACTTCCACACCCGCTCTACAAACGCCTCTCGACCCAGCGCCTGCCGGTCGGTCCCTTCCGCATGCAATTGCCGCTCAACCACGTTCTGAGTGGCAATTCCAGCATGGTCTGTGCCCGGTTGCCACAGGGCGTTGAACCCTTGCATGCGTTTCCAGCGAGTCAGAATGTCCTGCAGGGTATTGTTGAAGGCATGGCCGATGTGCAAACGCCCGGTAATATTGGGAGGCGGTATGACTATGGAAAAAGGCGGACTGTCAAGCGTCTCATCAGCGTGATAAAAGTTCTTTTCCTGCCAGAACCGTCCCCAGCGTTTTTCGACTTTTTCTGGCTCGTAATGCTTATCCAATTGAATCATTCGATCAAAAATTTTCCTTTACACCCAAATATAAAAAATACTCCCCCTCTGCCTGTAACGCACAAGGAAAGCTTAAAATGGTAACGGTCTTTATATATCACTAATAATGAGGAATGAATTTCTTTAAAAAAGAGCGGTTCGTAAAGCGGGGCCTGCTAAACCATGTCCTTCTTTTTGATTTTTTCTATCTCTTCCCGGATCACCTTGCGGGCAATTTCCGGAGTGACCTCTCTCACCACCTCACGGATGGTTTTTAAAATCACATCAGACAATCCGGAAACCTCTTTTTCCAGCGAAGTGCCCAACGATCTTTTCAATACCTGCTTAACCTCTTCGGCAATGGCTTGAGTGAAGCGGTCATCCTCGGAATCATACTGCCAATTTCTCGAAGGAAAATTGCGCGGATCCAAATCCCGGTCCTGATCGGAAAATCCGGGAATAGCATCCAGATTTTCTTTTATGTCTTCTGGAGTTGCAGGGCGTTTGCCCACCTCAGAAAACGCACCCGGCGCTATATGCTTTAAAAGGTCTTCCGGCTCCGGAACAATGCCTCCCAGCGATGATAATGCAGGGGGCTTCTCCTCACGAGTGGCCGAATCTGGCCTGCTCCCCATGGCAAGTTCCTTGAACGCAGAATCCAATTCATCCATATTGTCCATTCTGCGTTTGCCCACTTCGGCAAAGATCTCCGGCCCATCTGTATAGCCCAGATCTTCCGGTTCATCCGCACCGGACTCCGCAAAAGGAAAAGCCTCGGCCTCTTCTGCGGCTGGATCGGGAGACTGAACAGACTCTTCAAGCTCTTCAACACCACGGATCATTTGATCCATAATGTCATCATCATTCTCGGATTGCAGGGTGGGCACTTGCAGTTCTTTGTCTGGTGCAAGAGGATCATCCAGAAAATCAGAGAGCTCCATCGGTTCCATCAAACCTTCTCCGGACAAATCCAAAGCCCGATCATCCGCCGGCGACTCCACAGACTCAGGAAGTGCCAGTTTTTCATCCACCAACGCGGGAACTTTATCTTCGAGCGATTCCCCTTCATCCACCAAATCTGAAATTTCCGTTCCATCTATCGAAAGTTTTTCAACCGAATCCAATAACTCCTCAAGACTGGGTTCCTCTTGCGATTCCGGCACTTTCAGGTTGCTTAAAATTTCTGCAGCCTCCTCTGTTTCTTCCACCGGCTGTCCGACGATTTCCGAGTCGGAAAGCAACGCGGCGTCTTCATCGCCGGATGAACCTTCCAGCAGACTTTTGACCATGGACACAATATCGTCCGACTTGAATGGTTTCGAGATATGGTTATCCGCACCGCAAGCCTGGTAGCGCTGTTCATCAAAATCTTCAAAGTCGCTGGCCAGCAGCAGAACTTTGATGCCCCTCGTTTCCGGAGCTTCTTTAATTTTCGCGCTCAACTCAAAACCATCCAACCCCGGCATACCAACATCGGCCAAAACAATATCGGGATTAAATTCCGCAATTCGATCGAAAGCCTCCTGGCCATTGCTAATGCCCTCAACCTCCATGTCCTCATTTTCAAAAGCCATGGAAACAATTTTTTGGATGGTGATGCTATCGTCAGCAACTAGAAGTCTGGATGCCATGAAACTCAACCCTTCGGGATTTGGAAAAGAACTTCGGATGGGACCGGCGGCTCACTCCCGCCCACTAGCGAGCCCACTCCCGTGGGAGGGAATATAGCAAGAACATTTAGGCCGAGATAACTCTTTCTTGCCAAATAAGGCTATTGCTCACTGGATCCAGCGTCACGCTGGCACCGAGTGGCTACTCGCCGCAGGGGCAACTGGCAAAGCTCGTTAAGCCGAGACAACTCTTTCTTGCCAAATAAGGCTATTGCACACTGGCCCCACGCCTAGCGGGGAAAACCATTCAAACTCAACCAGTTGAGTATACCATAAAATTTCTGACCCTGAAAAAATTTAGGATCTGCCCTCATTTAGACCCTGAAATTATCGATAAGTTTTAGATAGAGTGTGTCCGAACTCTATGTTTTAATAGAGATAATATTTTAAGGATCAGATAGTTGGAGGTTTTCAGGCTTTGATTCGTTTGCTGCGGGTTTCCCATTCCATAAAAAAACTTGTACCGCGATGCGGGGGCACCCTGGTTTTGCTCGGCGCCTTGTTGACCGTATTCCCTTCCAGTGCATTAGCTCTTTATATTCAAGTTGATGGAGTCGCTGATATCAAGTCCAACTTCAGCGAAGGATGTTCGTCCATCACCGATATTGCCAATCAGGCGGAACGCCAGAAAATAGATGTGGTCTTGTTTGGGGACTTTGCCCGCAATTCCATTGAATTCGGAATCAAACCGTTTGAAAGGATTTTTAAAAATATCACCCATGGGTCTTCGGTGCTCGACCGGGGAGTGGGGGGGTATTTATCAGAAATCAAGGATAACGACCGCCAGTTTGAACGCACTTTGTTGATTCCCGGAGTGGAAACTATCCCCTTTTATTTCTGGACCGGAAGCAACTACGATAAAAACCTTACGGCCCATAACTGGGACAAACATCTGCTGGTTTTCGGAATGGATTCCGCTGAAGATTACGAGCAGTTGCCCTTGCCCAACAGTAATTTCTCCAAAAAATATACCCATGAGCTTCTCAATAACTTCATAGTTATCGGGTTCATCTTTATGGTGATGGTCGGGGCCGTCTACAAAGGTCTTTTTCGCAAAATCACAGTGCCACTCATGTTGCTCTTCGCCCTGCTGACCTTGAACAACCATCCCTTTCAAAGTTCTCCTTTTGATCCTTATAATGGAGATCAGGGCATGGAGCCTTATCAAAATTTAATAGATTTTGCCACCTCCAAAGGCGCGTTGGTTTTCTGGAATCATATGGAAACCGCTTCCGGTATCAGCCAGAAAGGCACTACCGTTCTGGAAACCCTGCCCTACCCGGATGATCTGTTAAAAACACAAAACTATACCGGGTTCCAGGCCGTGGGTGACGAACCGATCGGTCAAACCGATCCGGGCCAGCAATGGGATCAGGTGCTCATGGAATACCTGAATGGAAATCGGGAACAACCGGTTTGGGGTTTTGGCAGTAATGATTTTCTTTGCGAAAATCAAGAGGGAGATGGCCTGGGATCCGTGCGCACCATTTTTCTAGTGCGGGAAAGAAACAGCGACACCGTACTTGATGCGATGAAAAAGGGAAGAATGTACGCCGTCCGCCAGGCCGATGCCAACCGGCTCTCGCTCGACGAGTTTGTCGTCGAAGACCAGAACGACAACCAGGTCACGATGGGAGAGGAACTGGTTGCAACCGACTTCCCCGCCATCAATTTGAAACTTCGCTCTGTAAAGGGAGGAAACAAGACCGCCCAAATTCAGATCATCCGCAATGGGGTTATCGTTAAAGAAGAAACCGTTTCCCTGCCCTCTGAATTGACTTGGAGGGATGTCGGCATAGACCGAAAAGAACCCGTTTATTATCGAGTCATGGCAACGGTCTCCCCGCAAGACCATCTGGTTTCCAATCCTATTTTTGTAAAGTTTGCAGATAATATAGGGGTGGAGATCGCTTCGGCCCCAACATCCGCGCCTGCTCCCGCACCTCCGGCAAAACTCCTGACGGTCATGCTTGATGGAGTGGAAATGAAAAAAGGGCCGGGAGAGATTTTCCCCAACATCACCAAACTCCGCAAAGGTCAGGAAGTCAGTTTCGTGAGAAGAACCAATATCGAGCTCAACCACAGGAACTGGCTGGTGGTCAAGTATATGAACCGCTCCGGCTACATCTGGGAAGGCGTTCTCAAATGGTCCGGCGACCAGCATGACGCTGGACTCAATTAGAAAAAATTTTCTCGGCTTAAGAAGATTTACCTCTTTCTAAAACAGGGCCGGAATGATTTACATTCAGTGGTTTGTGTTCTCTTCATGTATCAAGCTTAATCCAAAAATGCGAGAACATGCTCATATCCCTTCCCTTCATAGGGAGGGGCAAGGGGAGGGTTTGCTGGTCTCTGATTTTTTTAACTATGCCCTTCTGGAAAAATAATCTCAAAACTGTCAAGGTTTGTTAGCATAATGAACTTCCAACTAATCGACTCTGAGTGGGACGACTTATTTAGAAGATCTCTGACTAAAAACCATTCTAAGCTTAGAATTATTTGTCCTTTTATCAAAAAGAGTGTCGCTGAATGGCTTTTAACATTTGGGAAACCCCAGGTTCTTCAGATAATCACTCGCTTCAATCTTAGGGATTTTTGTGGTGGCGTCAGTGATGTATCGGCCCTCAGGTTGTTATTGGAAAATGGCGCGGAGATTCGGGGAGTCCGTAATCTTCACGCGAAGGTTTATCTCTTCGATAAGGACAGGGTAATTGTTACATCTGCGAACTTAACTAATGCCGCTTTAAGGAAAAATCATGAGTTTGGTTTTGTTTCTGATGACTCAAAAATCCATCATACCTGTATGAAATATTTCCAAAATCTATGGAAACGAGCTGGTTCTGACTTATCCATAGATCGTTTGGCGGAATGGGAAAGCAAGTTGAATAGTGTTGTCATCGCTGGTTCGCGGCCTTCCTTATCGGGCAGTTTGCCTGATGAAGGTGCCGATGCAGGTGTGCCTGCGCCCCCTTTTGTTGCCCCCTCATTAGTAGAAGAAGCTTCGCAGGCATTCGTAAAATTCTTTGGTACTAGTGCTACACGATCTCTACGAACGACACTCATTTTTGATGAAGTTAAGAGATCAGGCTCTCATTGGGCATGCACTTACCCCCTGGGAAAGCGTCCCAGGCAAATCGCGGATGGTGACGTCCTCTTTATGGGAAGGTTGGTGAAAGAGCCAGATGACATTATTATATATGGTCGGGCAATAGGCATACGCCACCAAGAGGGGCGTGATGATGCAACATCTGATGACATATTATATAGACCCTTTAAGAAGAAATACTCCCATTATAAGAGTTCATCACGCTGAATTTATGGCAGGCGAACTAGAAAATGGTGTGTCGCTCAACAGATTAATGCAGGAACTCCAAGATTATTCATTTGCATCGACGAAAAGGAACTCTGAAGCGGGAAAAGGCAATACCAATCCCCGTAGTGCGTATTTACAGCAGGCAGGGGTAAAGTTATCTGACGAGGGGCACAACTGGCTGAAAAAAGAGTTGGAAATTGTATTCGAGAATTACGGAATGCTGGGGCGAAAAGAACTTGAGAAGTTAGACTGGCCCGAGGTGCCTAAATGACTATTTGCAATTGAGCAATCAACCCCACTTAACCACACGACTAATGAAAACCTCAAACCATCCAACCCTCCCCTGGCCCCTCCCTATGAAGGGGGGGGATATTCGAGCCAAAACCCCTGGCGGTCAATCACCCCAGCCCTTGTGATATTTCTTCCTCAACTTTCATGCCCGGTACGGGTACTTTGTAAAAGAGGGGTTCATTGAAGCTCCCCCTTCTATGAAGTATCCGTTCTGGGCACGAGGGCCAGGGTTAAATATCACGGGGGTTTGGGGGGATTTGATTTTCCTGCTTTTCTCAAAGTATCACTCCGCGCTCTCAATTCCTTCTATCGCAACTGTCAATTCGTCCCATTCCTGCATCAGGATTTTCTCCTCCGCCTTTAGCGTTTTCTGTTCCTGCAAAGTTTCCAATAAAAAGGTTTTCTGGTCTTCCTCATAAATACCGACATCGGTAAACCGCGCTTGCAGGGCTTCATTCGTGGACATTAAAACCTCTAATCGGGACTCCACTTTAGCTAATCTCGTTTGCAGGGGTTTCAGGTTTTTATAGCGCTGGTTGCGTTCTTCGGCTTCCTTTTTTTTTCGCTCCCTGTTCAACTGCGACGAAGAAAGTTCCTTCCCCGGGCCTGAAGAAACTTCAACATCCTGAACCTCTTTTGATTTCGCCCATTCATAGTCACTGTAATGGCCGGGATACTCCTTAACCGCTCCCCCTTCCACTTCCCACACCCGGTTGATAAATCCATCGAGAAAAAACCTGTCATGAGAAATGACGACCAGACTGCCTTCATAATCCGAGAGCACCGCCGCCAAATGTTCACGCGACCGCATATCCAGATGGTTGGTCGGTTCATCAAACAAAATCAGTGAAGGCGGAGAACCGCCGCCGGTAACTGGCAAAGACTTTTTACCGCTAGTAACCATTCTTCTCGGCTTAACAGGCTCTTGCAAGTTGCCACCGCACAACATTCGCGCCAGGGCCAGCCGGGAGCGCTCCCCTCCTGACAGGACAGAAACTTTTTTCTCCACATCCTCCCCGGTAAACAAAAACGCCCCAAGAATATTTCGTTTTGCAGTGAGCAGGAGCCCCGGCGCAGACTCTTCCAGTGATTGAAAAACCGTATGGTTGAAGTTCAACGTCTCGCCCTGGTGCTGGGCAAAATAGGAACGGGAAACATTAGCACCAAGTTTTATTTCCCCTTCATCCGGATGAAGAGCACCTGCCATCAGTTTCAGGAGGGTGGATTTCCCCGCGCCGTTCTCACCCACCAGCGCCACTTTCCAACCCCTTTCCAAATTGATGAAAAAATTCTGGTATACATTGAGGGACCCATAACTTTTGCAGACCTCCTTCACCTCCAGAACATGACGCCCTGTTCTCACCGGCTGAGGAAAACGAAAGTGAATCGTTTTTGTACCCTGGGTCGTTTGTACCCGCTCCATTTTTTCCAGCATTTTTATCCGGCTTTGCACCTGGGTGGCCTTGGTGTTTTTGGCGCGAAACCTTTCTATAAACCGTTCCACCTCGGCAATTTTGCGGCCCTGGTTAGCAGCCTGGGACTCCAGCAACTCCGCCCTCTCCTGCTTCTGCTTTTCGTAGTCATCATAATTTCCGCTATAAACCGAAAGCGATCCACGGTCCAACTCAATGATCCGGCTTGCCAGGGAATTTAAAAATCTGCGGTCATGAGAAATGAGCAAGACACTGCCCTCATAAGATTTCAGAAACGATTCCAGCCAGACCACCGATCGCAAATCCAGATGGTTGGACGGCTCGTCCAGCAGCAGGACATCGGGACTCTGCAACAACAAACGCGAAAGCTCGCACCGCATTCTCCAGCCACCGGATAACTGGTCAAGCGGTTGATCCCACTTTTCAGGTTTGATTCCCAGTCCCAGAAGGATGATTTTTGCCCGAGCCTCTCGATCATAGCCTCCCAGACGTTCAAACTCGTGTTGCAGGTCTCCATATCGTTCATGATAAGTCTGGTCCGATTCCAACCGCTCCATTGCAGTTTTTACTTTAAGAAAATGTGGATCGCCCAGCACCACCCTTTCGAGAACCGTTTCGCTTCCCCCTTCCAGTTCCTGTTCCAGCAAACCAAAACGCAGGCCCTTTCTAAGAGTCACCTTGCCTGCGTCCGGCAGGGTTTTTCCTGTTATCACTTTAAAGAGCGTGGTCTTGCCGGTACCATTTTCACCCACCAGCCCCACCTTCTCCTTGGGACGCAGGTGGAAACTGACCTCCTCAAAGAGCACCTTGGAACCAAATTGTAAAACTACTTTCTCAACAAATATCATGAGGTGTCCTTAGCGGGTTGATCTCAGTTTCGGGTTGAACACTTCGCGCAGCCCTTCCCCGCAAAGATTGAAGGCCAGCACCACAAACAGGATGGTGAATCCAGGAATGAACGTCAGCCAGGGAGCATCGAACAGAAATGTTTTGCCATCGGCGAGAATATTGCCCCAGGTCGCATCCGGAGGTTGCACGCCGAAACCCAGAAAACTCAAGCTCGATTCGGTCAGGATGGCCGTGGCCACACCGATGGTGGCCGAAACCAGGACCGGGGCAATGGCGTTAGGCACCATATGGATAAAGATGATCCGCCATTCAGGAATCGCCTGGCTTTTGGCGGCGACGACAAAATCCTGATCGCGCAAAGACAAAAATTCTGCCCGGACGAAACGGGCTATTCCCATCCAACTGGTCAGGCCAATCACGATCATGATGTTGTAAATGCTCGGCGGCAATAACGCGACCACCGTCAAAATCAAAAAGAAACTGGGGAAACAAAGCATGATATCGACAAAACGCATGATCAACGTATCCACAGTGATGAACCCCAGTTTCACCCTGCCATAAAATCCCGCCAGGCCACCCAGGAAAATCCCCACGGTCAGCGATATACCCACCGCCACGAAGCCCACCGTCAGCGAAACAAAACTGCCTTCTATCATACGGGCAAACACATCCCGGCCCAGTTCGTCTGTACCCAATAAGTAGATACCCAAAACCGGCGCATCTTCTTTGGGAGTGATCTTACTCGTGTAGGGAGTGAGTGGAGGCAAAAACTTTTCTGACAACCTAACAATTTTTGGATCAAAAACAACGATGTTCTGCGTAAAAATTTTACCCATTATGGCCAGAGCAAATAATGCCATTAAAAACCAAAAACTGGCATAGGCCATGCGGTTGCGCTTGAGAAGTTCCCAACGCTCCTGGAACAAGCCTGTGGAGGGCGGCAAGGCGTAGGCTTCCAGGCTGGCGATCTGTTCGTTCATAAAATTTTCCTAAGAGGGCCTCTGATCATTCGATCTTTCCCATTGGGCAAATCGCTACCCTTATTTTTAAGGGCCGCTCGTGGCCAAAAACAGTTTTTAAAAATGCCTTTAAAATTTTATGCGCGGGTCTGCCACGCCGTATAAAATGTCAGAAATCAGCGTACCCACCAAAACCAGAACGGCTGAAAAAAAAGTCAGTGTCAGAATGACCGGAAAATCCCGCGCCAGTATGGCTTCGAATCCCAATCGTCCCATCCCCGGCCAGGCAAAAATGGTTTCAAAGATCACCGAACCGCCAATCAACCCGGGAATGGCCAAGCCAAACATGGTGATGAAAGGCAGGAGAGCATTACGCAATCCATGACGGTAGATGACCTGATCCTCGGGAAGTCCTTTAGCCCGAGCAGTGCGCATATAATCCTGATGAATCACTTCCAGCATTTGCGAACGGACGTAGCGCGACAAGACAGCCATTCCACCTATTGCCGAAATCATCGCGGGGAGTGTCAAATGCCACACTCTGTCCATGGATCGGAATAATAGCGGAGCGTCTTCCAGACCAAAGGTTCTCATTCCAATAACAGAAACATCAAAAGTTTTGACGATGAAAATGATTAACAAGTAAGCAAGAAAAAAACCAGGAATGGAAATCAGCGCGTAAGAAATAAAAGTGCTGGCTTTATCAAATGCCGAATTACGGCTTAAGGCCGCTTTAATTCCAATAGGAAAGGCTAGAAACCAGATCATCATCATGCTGACAATGAATAAGGGAACAGAATTGAGGAACCGGTCCCAGATTTTTTTCAAAACCGGCTGGTTATCTTTGAAGGATTTGAGTTCCCCGGTAAACAGGTCTCTCACCCAAAAAACATATTGTACGTGGAGCGGCTCATCCAAGTGGTAGGCTGCCCGAATACGCTGAATGTCTTCCGCTTTCATCCTCGGGTTGGAAGGATCCACCAACTCCGGTTCTCCCGGAGCCAGATGAATCACCGAGTGTGAAATAATGGAAATAAAAACCAGCAGGATAACCCTCTGCCAAATGTTTCGAATAATAAAGTTGATCACTATTGCCTCTACCGTCAACAAGAAGTTATAATTTCGGTCATGGACATTCTACAACTCAGCAACTATCTGGACAACCTTTTGGACATCCCGTCCATTAGTGATGCACCCAACGCCGTTAACGGACTGCAGGTGCAAAACACCGGCGAAATAAAAAAAATAGGACTGGCAGTAGATTTGTGCCAGGCCACCATTGACCTGGCCATCAAAAAAAACTGCCAGATGATGTTCGTGCATCATGGAATTTTCTGGGGCGGACTGCAACCGCTTCGCGGTTCATTTTATGAAAAAATCTCTTCCATGATGCGTGCCAACCTGGGGCTGTATTCGGCCCACATTCCCCTCGACCTGCATCCGGTACTGGGTAACAACCGGGCTTTGGCTGATTTGATCGGGGTGGAAAACCTGGAGCCATTTGGCGAATATGGCGGCATCAAAATTGGTTTCAAGGGCACGATCAACAAAAAATCCGCTGAAACCCTGGCGCAGGAATTGACAGAGAAACTGGGTTCATCCGTAAAAGTGATCGGTGCGGGAGAGGTTGAATCCATAGGACTGGTGACCGGTGGGGCGGCGGATATCATCCAGCAGGCCAGCCAAGAAGGGCTCGATGCCTACATCACAGGGGAAGGGGCCAACCACCATTACCACGAAGCCATTGAAGGCCAATGCGTATTGATTTTCGCCGGCCATTACGCCACCGAAACTGGAGGCGTGAAAGCGGTGGGCCTTCATTTAGAACAAAAGTTTCAACTCACCACGGAGTTTCTCGACTACCCAACCGGCCTCTAAAAACTGCGGTCGCACTTATAACTCTTTAAGCAAAGCACTCAAGCCTAAGCGGTAATCGGGATACCGCAATTTCACTCCCAGTTCCTGCTTAATTTTTTTGTTCGAGATCCGCTTGTTGGTGGTGTAAAAACCCCGGGCGGTGGGAGAAAGATCGGCTTTCTCATAAGGCACCAATGGCGGCGGTTCCACATCTAATAAACTGCAAGCATATTCCACCGCTTCAGCAGGAGGGGAAGGACAGTCATCACTGACGTTATAGATCTCACCAGGCCGGGGCTTTTTCATCGAGGCTTCCAGCGTTTGCGCAAGATCCTCAGAATGAATGCGGGAAAAAACCAAACCGGGTTTATCAATGCGCCGGGCGCGGCCCTGCCTTACAGAAACCAGAAGGTTCCTGCCCGGCCCATAAATACCTACGCAACGAAAAATCATCACCGGCAGGCCATGGCCTATCTTGAGCCAGGCCGATTCCACTTCGATGCGGCGGAGATTACGCTCTGTAGAGGCCAGTAAGGGCGAAGACTCATCCACCCACTCTCCCTTCGCATCACCATAAACCCCGGTTGAAGAGATGTAACCGATCCATTGCAAATGCCGGGCTTTAGAAATTTCTTCGCCAAAGTTTTCCAGCACCACATCGCCAGAAGGTTGGGGAGGTATCGTGATTAAAAGGTGGGTGGCGCGGGAAATAGCCTCAGAAATTTCTGCGGTAGGGTGGGAACCATTAAAAGGGCAGACTGAAATATTTTCCGCCTTGATTTCATCTTGCTCGCCCCGCATGGTTCCAGAAACATCCCACCCTTGGGGTAAGAGCCTTTTAGCCAAGGCCTGTGCAGAGAAACCCAGACCAAAACAAAACAATCTGTCGGTATGGAGGAAATCCGGAATGTCTTTTATTTCGGAAGAATTCAAACCATCCCTGGAATTATTTTTTCAAAGGAGTGTGGCAACAACGCATGCACTGGCTGCTGAAAAACTCACCGTGATGAGATTCGATGTCATGCTGAGGTTCTCGAAGCATACACCCTATGGGTTTATCACCCTTCAAGGGCCTCAGGGTGACATTTTTTTCTGTGCAAAATAGTTTTTCAGCAGCCAACCAGTTGGGAAATGCTTTACTAATAAATCCGGAGCTTCCAAATAATTTAAAACCTGTACACTTATTACTTGCGCGCTTCCCTTCGATATTTTTGCCGGACAGGAACCCGATTGTCCGAAAACAAAAGAAGCAACGCAGCCAGAATTCCCATTCCGACCGGATAAACCCAATTCATTTCAGCAGCCATAATAACCTCGCGATTAAAAAGTAAATCGATATTTTTCAAATAATTCGAGCGTTACAACTTCTTGCCCTTCTTTAGAGATCTCTTGTTCAATACGCTTCACCGCCATATTACGTATAAAAGGGATAGGAATGCGGGAAACCTTTTTCAATGCATCGTCCTCCCATTTCAGGGAAAATTCCATCGGCGCTTCCTTATCCTGACCGATCTGCTCATCGCGCTTGAGGTCCTCTTCGGTCACTTCCATTCCCATTGCCTCTTTAGCCGATGCAGGCATGATACTGGTGAACACCTCATCAATGATAGAAGGGGTGATCATCTTATCTCCCCGCTGGCGGGCGCGGCCCTCAATGGTCTGTTTAGCCATGCCCAGAACAAAGGGAGGCACCTTCTCCATTTTCTCCAACGCTTCTTTGCTCCAAGGCATGCCCTGAGGCTCGGCGACTTCCATATAGTTTTTGAATTTTTCAACAATTTCGTCTTTTTTCTCGGTACGCATAGAAAGAAAATCTTCGATTTCCTCGATCACCTCCACCTTGCGCGGACTTTGCCGCATTTTTTCCTTCGCCACTTCGAAGGCATCCATCGTCAGCTCCTCGAAACCAAATCCCTTGACCCTTTTGGACACCAACATCATGGACTCATTACGAATTTCGGTCAGGTAATCAGAGGTCACTATTTTAAAACCCCTTTTAACGCACCGCTGAACCATCAGCTTGCGGATGCCCGGACGTACAAATTCCGGAGCGTGTTTCACCCTCTCCCACGCATCTTCAGACCACTCAACGCCATTTTCCCTGGCATAAGGGTGATCGACGTCAGCGATTTTTATTTCTTGCGTTCCCATAAGCCCCACCAAAAATTGAATCTATTATATTTATTGGGTCATGACCCTATTTATTTTTTAGATGTAGGACAAGGCTTCAGCTTCGCTGGCTCGTAAACCTGAAGGTTTACCCTCGCATAAAACTTATCCTGAATCCACAAGGAGGCACCCCCATTCTACAATTTCTCAAATTCTTTATCAATCTTATAGTACCTCTGACAGCTACAAGATCCGGTAAACATGGAACCGTTTTCAAACTACCAAAACAGTTTAATTTTGTTATAATCCTTCCACACTTACAATCCTGTATTTTTTAAGCCTTATCCTTTATGCCCCAGCCGAACTGGAAATTCCGGATGATGACCAGAGGAGAAATGAACGCCGACCCTATCGAAAGCGAGTTTTTCTCCACCGAGCACTTGGACAGCGTAGCAGATGCCTTGGTTCGCGAATCCATCCAAAATTCTCTCGATGCCGGGTTACCGGAACAGACGGTTCGGGTAGTCTTTCGTCTGTTTACGGAAAATTCAGATATAAACGGGAACATGGTCCATTACCTTGAGGGCCTCCATTCGCATTTAAATGCCGAGCAAAATGGATTGATCAAAGCCCCCTCCATTCAGGCTCCCAAAACCTTTTTAACTATTGAGGATTACGGCACACGGGGCCTCGAAGGGGACCCCGCCCAAGACGATGATTTTCAGTCCGCCAACAGACTCGATAAAAACGATTTTTTCTATTTTTGGCGCAATACAGGGCGATCCAAAAAAAGTGGTACGGAGCGGGGTCGCTGGGGTTTAGGGAAAACAGTATTTCAGGCCACTTCCCGAATCAATTCATTTTTTGGGATGACAGTCAGACAAAGTGATGGATGCCCTTTGTTAATGGGCCATTCCGTTTTAAAGACCCATTTGGTGGAAGGAAAGAAATATTCACCCTATGGATGGTACGGAATTTTTAGTGAAGACTTTGCTTTGCCGATTGAAGACAAACTCTATCTCAAAAAGTTTTCATCCCAGTTTCAGATCAAGAGATTAGGCAAGGCAGGCCTTTCGATCATTATCCCTTATCCAGATCCGTCTGTGAAAATTGAAACCATCCTTTCCTCTGTGCTGCTTCATTATTTTTTTCCGATTCTATCCAAAGGCTTGGTGGTTGAGCTTTATGAGGGCGAAAAACATCTCATAATCGATGGTCAAAAAGTAGATGAACTTTTACAATATGTAGACTTCTCAAAATCCCGACTAACCAAAGAGAATTTTCAACACTTGTTCAATTTTACCCGTTGGATACACTCTCTCTTGCCTACTGCCTTCGTAAAGCTCAATCTGCCACCCACACAAGGGGCTCCCAAATGGAACGAGACTCTTTTTGACCCCGGGGTTTTATCAAAATTACAGGAACAATTTGATCGCAGGGAACGGCTGGCTATTAGAGTTCCTTTGAAAGTCAAACCCAAAGATAAGACCACGGAAGAAACGTATTTTGATATTTTTATGGAGCGTGATGACCGGCTGGATAAAGTGGAAGATCATTTTATACGGGAGGGTATCACCATTTCAGGGGTTAGCACTCTCAAACAAAAAGGAATTCGGGTAATTGTTTCAGTCAACGACAAGATCTTGTCCGCGTTTTTGGGGGATTCAGAAAATCCCGCGCATACCGAATGGCAGGAACGTTCTCCAAAACTCAAGAATCAATACAAACATGGAGTTTCTTGCCTGCGATTCGTCAAAAATAGCCCCAGAGAAATTGTTCGTTTTTTGAATAAACCCGCTTTGGGCATTGATAAAAAACTTTTGTAAAATTTTTTTTCTGTCGAACCGCCTTCAAATAAGGGCCATGAAGGAACTTCCGGCGGCAACCAAAAAGATCCGCAAGGTGAACCCCCTGTTCCTCTGGAACTGATAGGTCAAAGCAAGGAGTTTCGGCTTCTTCGTAAGCAAGGAGGGTTTAGAATCTTATCAAACCCAGAGACCGTTCCTTTACCCAGGGGAATACTCGTTACCGTAGCTTATGAGACAAGGAGGCAAAATCCATTTTCTAAATATAGCCTCTTTGATTTCGAGATGGATAAAACCCCAATCAAAATACAAAACATGGGAGCAAACATATGTGCCAAAAGTAAAAATAAGCTCCTTATCCAAATAGAAAAGCCGGGGTTTTTTGTAGAAGTCACCGGCTTTGATTTGCATAGAGATTTAAGAGTAAAAGTTGAGCCCGTCGGATCAAGAAATGATTAGAAAACTAAATTTTACAGGCAGAAAGAAAATCCCGCGAAGCAGGGTACCCGTGACCTTATTAAACGTGGATAAGCATCCCCAATCTTTCGATGTTCAGTTTGATTTGTCCGACCTGAATCTACCGCCGAAAGCTACGGTTTTTGTGGAAACATATAAACGGACTTCCTACATGCGTTTCCGATTCGGAACGATTGGCAAATGCACGATTCCACCAGATCGTAACCTTGTAGATATCGAACCGAAAGTTACCCCTCTGTTCCGCGTAAAGGTGGTAGACGAAACTTCTCAACAAGGCCGGATTATTGCTCTTGCGGACAAAATTTTACCGAGAGGGATTGACCAAGGTACGCGAGAAAAAATCAGTCTGTTGCATGTCGAGTTTTCGGAGGATTTGGAAGGGCAAGTCTGGAGGTTGGATTTGAGCGGAGAATGGCCTGTTATTCAAGTGAATAGTCAAATTGATTTGATTAAAGAAATTGCCAAGTCGGATAGGGCTTTTATTGCTTTAGTTTATCCAGAAGTTGTCCGGCAAATTTTAAATCATATTATTGAGTCGGATGAAACTGACCCTGAATTAGACGAAGAGGATTGGCCTGGCATGTGGTTAAATTTTGTTGGTCGTATGCCAGGGGTAGGGTCTCCACCCTTCGGCAGAATAGCGTCCATTAAAAATGACCAAAAGGAATGGATAGAATCGGCTGTGATGGCTTTTAGCTACAAATGGCAACTTTTAGATCAATATCAAGAACTACACAAGCGAGAGCAAGAGTGATGGCTCAGGTACGCAGGCTGAATCCCCAAGGAATCGAGCGGTTCAGAGAATATTTGCAAGCCCTCAAGGAGAACCCTGGCGTGGCACCGCCGGTTGGGATTTTGGACGATCCTGATTATTCTGATGTGTTGCAAGATCAAGTAGAAATTGTAAAAGTGGAATTCAAAAATCGGACTCACATGGTCAAGTATTTGTCTACGGCTTTAGAAAACTTGAACACCCAATTAGGAGCAGAAAATCAAGGATTATGGAGTTGGTTATCCCTTTTTTATTTTGATCAGGTTTGCCCGGAGGATTTGAGCGGATGCCGAAAAGCTGGCATGGATTATCGACATATTCTGGAGAAGGGATACCGACACCGACACCGACACCGACATCTCTTAGCGGGTCCATACATAACCTATCAAATGTATAGAGAAAAGGCTCGATTGCTCTTGCATGGTCTACTTCATCAGGAAAATAAAATTCATCATGAACTTGCGGCAAGGCAGGAGTTTATTACAAATCGAAGCATTATAGAAGCAACCGACACCCTTTATTTTGATAAGGATAAAAATAAACCCAAAGCGGGGATTCTATCGAAAACCAGAGCGGACTCATTATTACGGTTTGTTGACGTAATACAGCAATTAGAATTAAATTATGATCTTTACAGCATGGAGGCTCAGGAAATCATTTCCCTTTTGCCGAATGAATTTAACGGGTCGGGGACTGTTTGATTATCAACCCGGCAATTAAAACCACAATTTTTCCAAAACCCGTTTGAATGCGAATCCAGGCTTTAGCCGGTTGCCAGACAGTACCAATGGTTTTGAATGCAAAAGAATTCCCCTTAGCTTGTTGCTACGGAGTTTCCTCTAATTTTCCCCTTGTTAATGAGGCCTTTGCATACAGTTAGATCCCATTGACCAAGGCGGATATCCTTCTGCCGAAAGCTCACCAAGATGACAATACAAATGTCCCTAGGGTGTCATTCCGCTATGAAACAGACGATCTACTACTACCCACCAACATGGTAAAACGTGTTTAATTGCCTATGCAACGTTCTCCTGTCATTTATTTTTTATTTTTCATTTCCGGCATCACCGCGCTGACTTATGAAATCGTCTGGACCCGGATGCTGACTCTGGTGTTCGGGCATACCGTGTTTTCTGTATCGGTAGTGCTGGCAGCATTCATGGCAGGTTTAGGTCTGGGCAGTTACCTGTTCGGCTATGCCGTCGACCGGTTACCGGAAACAAACGGTTCAGGAAAAGCCGCTCTCCTTCTCTATGGCTGGATAGAAATCCTGATTTTTGCCAGTGGGGCCCTGCTCTCTCTCTTATTCGCCAATTTTTCGGGAATCTATGCCTCCCTGCACAGTTTCATCCCCGAATCGATTCCCTTGCAGAATTTGATAAAAATGTTGTTCGCCTTTGGGATGATGCTGATCCCCACCACCTTCATGGGAGCAACCCTGCCGATCATCAGTAAATACTGCGTTACCGATGACAGCCGGATGGGAACTCAAGTGAGCCTGCTCTATGCGCTCAACACCCTGGGCGCCGCAGTCGGTTGTCTGATGACCGGATTCTTCCTGATGGGCACGTTCGGAGTTCTGCAAACCGTTCTTCTGGCAGCAGGGGCAAACCTGCTGATCGGGATCAGCGCACTGAGAATTTATCTGGAAACCGTTCCCGGCGCCGACTGGAAGTTTCGACTCCCGCCCTTACGGGTACCGCGCATCGACTTGAATGCGGACCAGAAATTCTGGATGGGCATCAGCTTTATCTGCGGATTCACGGCTTTGGCCTATGAAGTGTTATGGACCCGGCTACTGGTGTTCAGTATCGCCAGCACCGTCTATTCCTTCAGCATGATGCTCACGGTCTTTCTTCTGGGAATCTTTTTGGGAAGCCTGTTGTTGATCCCTCTGGCATCGCGGATCCATAACATCCGCACCGCCTTGTTAATCCTGCAAGCCAGCGCCGGTCTTTACGCGATCGGCTCCCTGTACGGACTCGAGTCCATCCTTTCCGCTCCCTGGAACGGCTACAACTTGACCGATCCGGCCACAGCGTTTTTGCGCTACTTCAAAGATTCCGCCGGACTCATGCTGATACCCACCCTGCTGTTGGGCATGTGTTTTCCCCTGTTGATAAAAATAGTTTCCGGCGGACATCAAAACGTCGGCAAGGCCACCGGCCAGATCTATTCGGCAAATACACTGGGGGCGATTTTCGGATCGTTATGCGCGGGCTTCCTGTTGCTGCCAAATCTGGGAAGCCAGGTCAGCCTGACCCTGATCGCCACCCTGAACATGCTGACCACGGTTTTACTGTTCCGCACCGGAAACTATATGACCCCGGCAGTGCGCAAGGGGTTGACCGTCGTGTTCACGGCACTGATCCTCTTTGTCAACATGGCTATTCCCCACGATTTATTAAATCCGTTTTTCATGCGAGACAGCGCCGGCAAACGCAACATTAAAAAGCTGATGTATTTCGAGGAGGGCCTCTCTGATACTGTGGCCGTGTTCAGAGACGATTATGGCGTTCTCGACCCGACTGCAAAGCGGTTGATCACCAACGGCATTTCCATGTCTGCCTCCAACCTGATCGCAACACGCTACATGAAACTGTTCGCCCATGTTCCCATCCTGTTGGTGGATCAACCCGATGACGTGCTGGTGGTCTGCTTTGGAACCGGGCAAACCACAGGCGCGGCGGCCATTCACCCGCGCGTCAAATCCGTCGACAGCCTGGAACTGTCTACCAGTGTCATCAACGCGGGAAAAATGTTTGCCGACCAGAACCATCAGGCGCTTGACAACCCCAAAATAAATTTTGTCATTCAGGATGGCAGGAATCACCTTCTGACCACCCACAAACATTACGACGTCATCACTTCCGAGCCACCGCCTCCCCGCACCGCGTTCACCGTAAACCTGTATACCCGGGAGTATTATGAGCTCCAGAAAAGTCGCCTGAAACCAGGAGGAATCGCCGCGCAATGGATTCCCCTCCACAGTCAGGGAGAAGAAGAAGTGGATATGCACTTCAGAACCTTCCAATCCGTTTTCCCCTACACCATGGGCTGGCTTTCGGTGGCGAACGAAATTCTTATTATCGGGTCTGATCAACCGATCCGAATTGATTTTGAAAAACTTAAAGTCCGCCTGGAAGAACCCGAAATTAAAAAAGCGCTGGCTGATATTGAAATCCCCAATATCTTTTCCTTTCTCAGCAATATCTGGCTGCTGGATGAACAAATTCAGGCTTTAGGCAAGGGTCACCCCCTTATCACCGACAACCATCCCGCTATTGAGTTTTATCTCGACCTGGGGAATGTGATCGACGTGTCCGGAAGAGAGAAATATGTATTCAACCGGGCTTCTTTCGATCAAATTGCCAACCATGTGGAGAATCTTTCCGCGACAGACCGTATGACTCTGAGGACCTATTACCAGGCCATGGATCTTTATCAACGCGGTGTCATGTACAGCAACCGGGGACAACTGCTTAAAGCATTGAGCTTGATAGAAGACAACAATCTCGTTCGCTACCATCTGCAGGCGGGCAAAGATCAGATGGCCCGGCTGATCAAACAGGTGGAGCAGAACCCTGAAGTGATCGAGAACCTGCTCAACCTGGGCCACAGCTATTATCAAGTCGGCGAATATGAGAAAAGTGCTGAAATCCTAAAAATGGTTTTGGCAAAACATCCGAAATTGAGTTTCGCCCACCTGTACATGGGGTACAACCTTTTGGAACTGGGGAAAAAAGAAGAAGCCCTGAACTATTTCAAGAGCACGGCAAAAAATGACCCGCGCCAAATGGGAACCGTGATGCGGGAAATTGGACTGGTCAACCTGCTTCAGCAAGCGGAAAAAAAATCAGACGACAAGAGTCTCCAGCGATCGGTGGCCGAATTTTACAATATCAAAAATGAATATCTGAAATCTCTGGAATACTCCCTCAAATCTCTTGAGGAAGACCCTATGAATCTCAAAGTTTTGCAAAGCATCGTTTTCAGTTACCGAGGTCTGGGCGAAGCCAAAGAAGTGCTTATGTATGGCAACCGCTACAGCCTGATAGACCCCGATGAAATTCACCTGCAGTTCATCATGGGAGAAATTTATACCAAGCTCCTTAAATGCCAGAAAGCCATCCCACTACTGAAAAATGTTTTGAAAAAAGACGACACCTACCGCAACGCCCAAAACCTTTTGGACTCCTGTGAAAATTCCACAGAAACACCAGATATTTAGGCCTCAATCCTTTGAAATCCTGGGGTAGTTCTCCTCACAGGCTGCATTCAAATTTAGGGAACCAAACGTTCGTCAATGCCCCTACGCTTGACCAAAATAATTTGGAAATCCAAATATCGAGGTGTTTTCGTCCTAACTTAATTTAGTTCCATAGAATGAGTCACTTAAAACCATCCAAACCCCTATATCCCTGGCATCCCCCCTCAACTAAAATAGAAACCAAAAATTAAAGGGTTATGCAGATTAATGAGGAAGAAGTTAAACCGCATATAAAACGATTTACCCCTTACCCTGGGTAAAATAAATACTTTTGGGCATAAATATAATATTTACATTAGACAAAACCATGCAGATCATTGAAGATGGCAGTGGAAAAGATTTTGAGCCTAAACTCGTCGAGGCTTTCAAAAAAGCACTCCCAAAAATGATCCACATCGTCAAAGAACTTCCAGACGACGAACCCGCGGACATTCTCAAAGTCTATCGCATGACCGACAACAGCCGTCTTGCAGAACAATCCATGGTCAGGTAAGACCGGGAATAAATTTACGCAAAAATCTGGCCATCGAAACCGCCAACTGGAAAAACTGATTTTTAGCCCAGGCTTTGCGGTCGAATAATTCTTTGTGTGTCTCTTTCAACAGGTTTGGAATTTCCAGCTTTTCCGGGCAACGCGGCAAACAATCCCCACATTCCGTACATTTAGAAGCAAAGTTTCCCGGAAACCAATGCCCTTCGCCCTCGAACATGTTGTAGCGGAACCTGCCGTAGTCCACCATTTCATAGGCTTTCAGCAAGTTGCGGAAACGTAACACTTCGGGAATATTTATTTCTTCAGGGCAAGGTAAACATTCTGTGCACAATGTGCAAAGACCAGATATCTCGGAAAGCGGCGCATCCATCTTCGCCAGAGTCTCACTCATCGCCGAAGAACCCTCATCATTCAGGATGGAAAGGTTTTGCCTAAAATGCTCCGGTTCATGAATCCCCATACTCAAAGTCGTGATTTCTGGATGGCTCAAACAAAACCGTCCGTTAAACTCAATCGCGGTAAAAGGGTGACAGGTCTCCTCGACCTTTCGTGAGGGTTTCCACAGCAGGCCTCCCTTTTCATTGGGAGAAATGATGAACACGCCGATATCTTTCTCCCCCGCCAATCGCACTGCGGTAAGGTTGCGCTGGAAAAAATAATAATAATGCAGGTTCACAAAACTGAACAGATCGGTATTCAGGGCCTGAAGAATGATATCCAGAGGAGCATGCGTGGAAAAACCAATATGCCTGATGAGTCCCTCTTCGCGCAGTCGATGCAAGACCTCCACCGGCCCTCCCGGCTTAACCGCCGCTTTCAGCCTCTCTTCATTATTGATCCCATGCCACCCATAAAAATCAAGGTAGTCCAACTTTAAACTGTGCAATTGCTCTTCAACCAGTGCGCGGGTTTCCTCCCCGGTCATCGGAGCCCCCTTGGTCATCATCTTAAAACTCTCGCGAGGCACGCCCAACTCTTTAAGCGCCACGCCATAAAGGTTTTCACTTTTCATATAGCCATGAGCCGTTTCAATATGGTTGATCCCAAGCTTAAGGGCCTGACGCGTGATTTCAATACAGTTTTTAACCGACTCCAAAGGAAGATGCGCGTGTGGAGGATTCCACCCATTTTTAAAACGCATTCCCCCAAGGGTGATCACCGAGATATTTTCTTCTGTTTTTCCGAACCGACGATATTCCATAGTTAATAGGATGGTTTTTGGCTCAATTCGTTGCCAACCTCTTCCTTAAAAGGTTTTACGGGGCCAGACTCACCAGAAAATCATTGAGGCGGCAAAACAGACGGTCTATACTATTGAAGTATCTAGCTTACAACCCAAAGAGCAGAAGGGCCGAGGCTGAAACACAGCCTGGCAATAATATATTATGACTGCTTTTCGTTTTATTCACTGTTCCGACCTCCATATTGACAGCCCTTTCAAGGGCCTGGCATCTCAGGTGCCGTCTCTCACGGAACGACTGCGGGAATCCACCTTCCGATCTTTCCACAATATCGTGAAACTGGCCGTGGAAGAAAAGGTGGATGCTGTTCTGATCGCCGGGGATATTTTTGATGGCGCCGATCGAAGCTTGCAAGCACAATTAAAATTTCGTCGCGGCCTGCTGGAACTGTCCGAGAAAGGCATTCCTTCTTTTATTGTACATGGCAATCACGACCCTTCTAACAGTTGGTCCCACATGTTGGATTGGCCGGAGAGCACCACTATTTTCCCCGGGAATAAAGTGGAGCGCATCCCGGTAATCCGGGAAGGTGAGACGCTGGCCTGGATTTACGGAATCAGCTATCCTCAGAGAGAAGTGAACGAAAACCTGGCGTTAAAGTTCAAGAAAGATCAGGAGCAGGGTTTTGCAGTGGGGCTCCTGCACGCGAATGTCGGGCAACATCCCGGACATGATAATTACGCCCCCTGTAGTTTGCAGGATTTAATATCCAGCGATTTTGATTACTGGGCTCTGGGCCATATCCATGAATTCAAAATTCTGCGCGAGAATAAACCGTGTATCGTTTATTCCGGCAACACCCAGGCCCGGCATCTCAAGGAAACCGGCCCTAAAGGCTGTTGTCTCGTCACCCTGAATTCCAGCGCGTCCGCCAATATACGGTTCGTCGCCACCGATGTGGTGAGCTACCGTTCCGCCAAAGTGGATGTCAGCAACGCCTCCAGTATTAATGAGGTATTGCAAGCCATTCAGTCGCAGGTGGAAGATCTCGCCAAAGAATCGTTGACCCGCGAAGGCCTGGTAGTACGACTGGTTTTAACAGGACGAACTGCGGTCCACAATGAATTGCAAAATCCCGGGGCCACCAAAGCTCTGGCCGAAGAGATCCATGCATTTTTTGAAGGACATTCGCCCTGGATTCTGGTGGACCTTTCCACTCAAACCGCAGGCACTTATGACATTGACTCTCTGAAGGACGGCAAGGATTTTATCGCCGACCTTTTAAATCTTTGCGAAGACGACCAGGACAAACAACTGCAAAGCAAAATTCAGGAAGCCATGAAACCTGTATTCGAATCCTGGGCAGGAAGAAAATATTTGGAAGACGGTGAAAATATTCAGACCATCACTCTGAAAGCTCGCAATCTGGCGCTCGATCAACTGGTCAACCGCGAGAACCCATAGGAAACGCCATGCAATTACGCGAAATTCATATTGACGGCTTCGGAATATTCGCCAATAAGCGGATCACCGGGCTGGCTCCCGGAATCAATATCATTTATGGCAAAAATGAATTTGGCAAGACCACCCTGCTCGAATTCATCCGGCGAATCCTGTTCGGGTTTCCCACCAAAAGGGATAACACCAACCTCTATACTTCCGTGCAGGGAGGGTCGCTGGGCGGTAGTTTGAAGGTGATACTGCAAAACGGCGAGGGTCTGATCATTTCAAGGAGCCCCGGCACGCATGGAGGAATGGTGAGGATTTCTACACCCGGCGAAGTCCTGCAGGGGCAATCCGCTTTGAATCACCTTCTCGGAAACGCCTCCAAGGATATTTATAGAAATATCTACGCTTTCACCATTGATGAATTGCATGACTTCAACACTCTCAACAGCGATGAGGTCAAAAACCGCATCTATGGTGCTGGACTGGGTCTCGGCAATGTTTCGCTGAAAGAAATAGAAAAAGAACTGGAAACTCACTGCAAGCAGATTTTTAAATCGCGTGCCCCTCGCAAATGGGAGACCTGCTGGAAAAAATAAAAACCAACGAGCAGGAAATTCTGCTGACCCAGAAAAACCTGACTCTGTTTGACGAGTTGCAGGAAAAACTCGGCAGATTGCTGACAGAAAAACTCAGCGTGCAGAATTCCCTGGAAGACCTGGAATCGGGCAAAAGAACCCTGGAAACCCAGGTCCGGCTTTATGAAGACACCATCCAGTTCCTGGAAGCCAAAAATAAACTGGCAACACTGGAAGACCTCTCGCAGTTCCCTGAAAATGGATTGAAGACTTTTGAGTCCATGAAGCAGGAAAAGAAAAACCTGATCCTGCGTATTGAAGAAGAACAGTCTGCCCTGCAAACGCTGAAAAATAACCGCGATGCCCTGACCGTAAACCATGACCTGCTTGGACAGGAAGAAAATGTTCATCGACTGCAACAGTCCACCCAATCCGTTCTATCTGCCCTGCAGGACCTGGACAGAGTGCAGTTCGAACGGGAAAACATGGACATGGATATTGCCGAAGAAATCAAATCCATCGACCGGGACTGGGATGAAAAAACCGTAATGGCTTTTGATTTAACAGAAGCGGAAAAAGGCCAGATCGACAGTTTTTATGACAGCTTTGAGAGTTTGAGAAAAGACCGGGACTTGTATCAGGACCATCTGGAGAGCCACCGCAGGATAAAAGCTGAAAAAATGTCAGAAGGCTGGAACATTCCCGATTGGTTGAAATTATTTTATTACGGATTCACCGCAACCGGCGCATTGGGAGTGATTCTTAGTGGGTACTTTATGAACATCCCTCTTTTAGCCAGCGCCCTGCTTCTTATTGCCGGAGGTATCTTTCTTTTCAAGATGACCACAAAAAGCACGGACGATTTCACCAAGGAAGACCTTACCGAGAAAAATCTTGCCCACCAATGGGAACAAAAAGAAAAAGAATTGAACGATAAGTTTGGTGAATGGCGAGAGTGGCTGAAGGAACGGAGCCTGGATCCCAGCATTGCCCCCATCACCACAAAAAACATCGCCAAAACCGCCCGACAGGTCAAAACCATGCTCGCTCAGCGGGCAAGGCTCGATGAACGTATCCTGCAAATGAAAACCCTCTGCAAGGAAACCCGGGAAAGTGTTCTCTCACTCGAACCCATGGTTGAAAACGTTTCATTGAAAAATAACCTCCCTCTAAATATCGAGATCATCGGCCATGCTTTTGATGAGAGTAGAGCCAACCGGGGAAAAAGCAACCTGCTGGAAAACCAATACCAGAATCAGGCCGACAAACTCACGCATCTTGAAAATCAACTGGAAAACATTTCCAACGACCTGGCACAGTTTATTCGTTCATCGGGAGCCGCAGATTCTATGGATTTTCTGCGCAAGCAATCCATTCTGGATGTTCGAAAATCCCTGCAAGAAAAAATCGCGCAGAAACGCGGAATCATTCAATCCAATATCGGGCTGGGCTCGCATTTCGATAAATTTATTAAAGCCATACAAACCGCTCCGCTTGAAGAAATCAAACAAAAGCTAAGCCGTCTTCAGGTTGAGCTGAAAGAACTGCACGGCGGCCGCGAACAATTGTTACAGAACATCGGCGAAACCCGCAACGAAATTGAAAAATTGGCCTCCAACAACGACTTGATCGCAAAACAAACGGAACTGGAGTTTCTGAAACAACAACTGCAATCCCTAGGGCAAGAGTGGGCCGCTTACCGTGGGGCTCTGGTTCTCCTTGATGCCGCCAAGCAGGAATATGAAAAAACCCGGCAACCCGAGGTGATCCGCTCAGCGGAAAACCTGTTCACTCAAATCACCGGTTACCGTCGCATTATCAAAACCATCAATCAGGATGAAGTGCTGATAGAAAACGACCAGCATCAGAGAAAAGGAGTGCTGGAAATGAGCCGGGGAACCCGCGAACAACTCTATCTGGCCATGCGGTTCGGCCTGATTAATGAATATGAAACCCGCTCCGAACCGCTCCCTGCGGTGATGGACGATATCTTAGTGAACTTTGATGATGAACGCAATGAACGCATCATAAAAATTCTCAGCAAATTCAGTAAACAGCGACAGGTCCTGGCCCTCACCTGCCACAAACGCTCCCTCAAAGCCTACAAAGACATCGGCGCTACTACTATTACGGTCTAACCAGGCCAACCACGCCGACAAGCCGCAGGGAACGTGTTGGAGAACAAGCAAAAAACAAATGCAGGTGTGGCTGAAGGGAAACCGCATTTTCTTTCCTCTGGGAGGTAAAAGTGTTCCGCGGCTAAAGCGTTATTTGAAAGAGGTGCAACAAGGCATAGTTCCTTTGACCATCTGGACTTATGATGAGGTAGGACATACGGATGGCACCCGTAAACTCCTGAAGGAGATTTTCAGCGACCAGCAGTTACCCTTCGACAACCCGAAGGCGTTGGGATTGTTGCAGAGAATATTAACCATAGCGGCGGATAAAAACGCTATCATTCTCGATTCCTTCGCCGGTTCCGGCACCACTGCCCACGCCGTCCTCGCACTGAATAAAGAAGACGGCGGCAACCGCAGGTTTATTCTGGTGGAGTGTGAGGATTACGCCAGCAAAATCACCGCCGAGCGTGTTCGCCGCGTGATAAATGGTGTGCCAAAAGCAAAAGATGAAAACCTGAAAAATGGGCTTGGTGGCAGTTTTGCCTATTGCACCTTGGGCGAGGAAATGAGCATTGAAAAAATGCTCACGGGCAAGAACCTGCCGGACTACGAAACACTGGCCCGCCATCTGGTCTATATGGCAACCGGGCAATCGCCGGACAAACTCCGCAAAGCCAAAGGAAAAGACGGGTTTTTCCATGAAACCAAAGACCGACTGTTCTACCTCATCTATGAACCGAACCTTGATTTTCTGCGTAGCATGGGTTCCGCCCTGAACAGCATCCGCGCCGAACGCATTGCCAAACAAGTAAAGACAAAAAATAAAACCGCAGTGGTGTTCGCCACCCACAAGTTTATCGGGCAGAAAGAATTGACGGAAATGGGGATCGTATTTTGCGGCTTGCCGTATGGTACATTATGATAAACGGCGGTGAGCGAAGATATAGCAGGCAACCCAAACTACTTATGATCAATATACCGAGAGGCAATCATGACCAACATACTTGCTAATTCACAGATAGACCTAAATCGAGTTAAAGGTTTACTAGATAAAGGCAGACCTCCGGTTTACAGGAAAGCATATAGCGATAGAACCGCTTGGGCTATGGCTTGTCTGTCGGAATTAGCCTATATCAGATTCAATCCGATCTTTTCCCACGATCAACATAAAAAGCATTTTCTCGATAATTTATCGAAATTGATTGATGAAAATAAGCAATCGTCTCTACTCAAATTAATTGATTTGCTAGGATATGACCATCTCGCAGAGAAGAAAAAGCTAAACACGGAATTGGATGTTTTAGGAGTCAATCTTATTGAAACATTTGACAGCAATGGAACTCAAGCCATATTAGTCTCAAATGATACGTTCATTGCCTTAGCATTTCGGGGTACTGAGGCGACGAGCATAAAAGACATTAAATCAGATATGAAAGCACAAACCATGCAATGTGAAACAGGCGGGAAAATTCACACCGGATTTAAGAAGGCCTTTGACGAGGTAGCCTTGGATATTCAAAACACGTTAAATGAAGAGGCATTAAGAGCCAAGCCTTTATTTATCACCGGGCACAGCTTAGGTGGCGCGTTGGCGACTGTTGCCGCAAAAAAATTGTCACATAAAGGCGGTATCGCCGCGTGTTACACCTTCGGATCACCGAGAGTGGGCGATGAGGAATGGATAGCTGATATCAAGACACCTGTCTACAGGCTGGTTAATGCGGCTGATTGCGTGACCATGTTGCCACCTGGGACAGAACTTATGACCATGTTTAGCTGGATATGTCAATTTATTCCATCAGTCGGGGAAGCCATTAGCTCCAAGGTATTAAAATTAAGCGGCTATATCCATGGTGGCAATATGCGATACCTGACAAACTGCTCTAGTGGTCAATATAATGATGTAAGACTGCTGTATTCTGTAGGGTTCCTGTACAGAATAAAAGGATGGGTAATGAAGAAGCTGCCATGGGGGAAATTTCTTTCAGATCATTCCATAACAGTATACAGAAAAAAACTTATGGTCATTGCGGAAAAACGCAATCAGACAATATAGGAAAATGCAACTCAAAAACTACCAGCAACAAGCCATTGAGCAGTTAGACCGCTGGCTTGACGCGCTCAAGGACGCACGGCTGAAAGGTGAAAAAGTGGGCAAAGTCCTTGAGGAATCTGGGGTTGATGTTCCCGAAACATTAAAAAAATTATCCGAGTGCCGCATGGCGAGAATTGAAAGACCAAAACAGCCTCCCCGGTATTTCACAAGACGGTAATATCGCAATTCCCGAATACATCTCCCGCACTGCGGCATCCGGTGAACCAATTCCGCATGTCTGCCTGAAAGTGCCGACCGGCGGCGGCAAGTTCAAATATCTGTTTCTTGCGGACAAAAGTGTTGGTTGCTAATCGGGCTATTGCCCAATTGCTTCCCACGCTAGTGGGTGGTATAAATGGAGCATGGCACTACAACTTTTGTCACGAATTTTTTTAGCGTTTTGGGTGGGGTTCTTATTTATTCCACCTCCTGCTACCGCTAACGCGTTTCACTACCTCCTTGAAGAAAAGCAGGCGCTGGAAAAACAATTCGGCGTACAAACGCTTGAGTGTTTCCCTTTTATAAAGAAAATAGGTTTCACGGAAGACCAGATTCCACTTATCAAACAGTGCCTGACCGGCACTCGTATCTTGAAGGAAGCTTTCGTCAATTCCAGAAATTCCACTTATAAAGTTATTGGCATCAGCAATCAGTTTTTAAAAACTGCCGGGTTTCACACCATCTTGATCCCCTGGAACGCCACTAAAGATGAAATTATTCAATTCCTAAACAATCGGCCAAGTCATGAAGAGCAAACAGCCTTCCTGGATAAAATCCGTGGATTGAAACAGGACATTTCCAGAAAGCTCAAGATAAAACAGTTTTATTGTTCGCAGGAAATTTCCAACAACGATTGCTTGAATGGATACGAAAATCTGGCCGCGATGAGACTCCCCGATAGACTCAAAACCATCGGCTGGCAGGAAATCGTCATCACTCACTCCCACACTGCGCCGGACAGTCCTAGAAAACTGATTCTGGGCTTTAACGATTCTCCTGCCAAGATGAGGGAGCACCTGCTAAAAGATCCGTTTAAGACTTGGAATCCCCGGCAAAAAATGTATGAAAAAATTCAGGAAAAATATGGCACGGTTTTTAAAAACAAACTGCAATTGGAAAATCTGATCTGCGCTGTAGATATTTCAATGGACGAATGCGAACAGGGAGCCAGCAACCTTGCCCAAGCCAGCCAGAGCACCGATTTCAGGATGCGGCATTGGGGACAGGTTACCCTCAACCGCTACAACACGCTTATTCAGGACGATTTTCACGCCTTCATCCGGTACGATCTACCGCCGGAAGAAATCCGGAAATATTTTTCCCGCAAGGCGCTCAAAACCCAGGCAGCGAAAAAAACTACGTTGGCTGTAAAACTTGAAGGGCAAACCAAAAATAATTCGACTCAACTAAGAGCGGTCTGCGATCTGGAAGGTCTGCGGTCATATCTTTGCGCCAGTTCTTTCGAAACCTTCATTCGCTTCGTGAAGAAGAACCGCGACTACCGGGTGCAAGCGCCTTGGGACACCCTCATGTTTGTCGATGGCATGCAACTGGACAGGGTCAACTTCGCCCTTAATTCCAGTTCCCGCAACACCTACCTCTATATAGATGCCAACAGCGATGACACGCAACTGGCCGCCTACCTGAACCAGCGGCGAGCCGTCGCTACCAAATAGCAACAACTGTAACGGTTATTTTGACATCTTCATTAATTTTGATTCTTTCGCCAATTTTTCGGGTGAGAACAAGCATGGGCGGGGTCCGTTCCAGGTTTGCTTATAAGGAAAGCTGATAAAAATCTATTACAAACTCCATTATAGCAAAAAAGCTCTGAAAAAATAATAATTTACAGCCCCAATCCCAATTGACAGGGTTGGGGCGATTGTGTTAATTTTCGCTCTTTTGATTGCAACAAAATCGTGTTGGGACGGTAGCTCAGTCGGTAGAGCAGAGGACTGAAAATCCTCGTGTCGGCGGTTCGATTCCGTCCCGTCCCACCACTTTTTCTTTGCCGGTCAAACCTGCCCCCCACGATTACTCCTTTGCGTTACCACTTTTTTTACTCTCAATCCAACTAGGGAAGTTTCCAATAGGTTTGCTTCGCAAGGCAGACTTTAGGATCGCCAGGGATATAATTCCCTGACAAAATATCAACTCGGTTGTAGTTCCCTCTCTCACCCCGGTATGCTACAATCCGGTGATACGGAAGACCCTTTAGAAAAGGTAGTCGCTGATGACTCCAACGAGCAAGTTAAGCCAGCGTGCTAAACAACCGGCGACAAAACCTTCGTCCAATGGATTTGCGAAAATCGCACAACCGATTTCTGGAATCTCAGCACGCCGGCGTGGGCTTTGCTGATCCCTGCGAAAGACACCAAAAGCGGAACGGACGAAATGATAAAGTGGTCGCTGGACATGGCAGAACTTACAGAGTGGACAAAAAAAGCGCAGGCCGCGGCAAAAGAAAATCAAAACTTGGGATATGATAAATGAACGAACTATCGCAAAGATCAAACAGCGAAAAACGATACGGCGGAGTCCCAAAACCCTCGGTTGGGGCATTCTCGAAACACTCAAACATTATCTCAGTAAAGAACAATCATTAAATCAAAAGTAACGCAAAATGGGATACAGGTTATTCGCCAACATGTTTTCATACCATGCTTGTATTGTTTGTGGGCGAGAAATTAAAGCTCATTACACCAGATGTTACCGGTGCAATGAGGCTCGAAAACGTGGTGGATGGCATAACCCAGAAGATCATTCCGTTTTTGAAAATTCTGATGCACAGCATAACCGCCCATTCTATGTTTACATTCTTGAAACCGATTACGGACATTATGTCGGGCACACAGGAAATATAGAAGCCCGGATTCGCACACATTTAGCAAACGGTTCACCTCAGACTGCTAGCGGCTATCTAACGAAAGTATGGCAATCAAGCCCATTTAAAACACGCGAAGCCGCCGCCCATTATGAGGCTGTGCTTAAGTGCTGGCGCGACAAAAGAGACTATCAGTTCGAAGAAAAAACCAAAATGAAACCGAAGCCATTTAAAAACCCAAACATTGTCCGACACGAAGCTGCTGACGGCTGGGTAGCAAGTCTATTCACAATTCTTATCACATGTATTTTACTGTTTCTATTTCTGGCATTTATTTTTAAGCTATGATGAACAAAAACCCGGTTTAAAACTATGGAATTGCTTAAAGAAATCGACACCATTATCGAGGAAGTGAAAGAGGAGGCGGAAAATTTAAAGGCCGCCGAATCTCCTGCGGAGGAAGTCGAAGCGTTAAAGGAAATGTTGGACGCCCTGATGCGGGGCGCCCGCCAGGTGCAGGAAAAAATAGACCAATATAACGACCGCCGGTATCGTTAACAACCCTGCTCTGTTCTTAAAGAAACCTTTTTTATTATTCCAGTTCCAACCTCTTTAAATTCGGCAGGCTCGGATTTTTGGCGATCTCATCGGCTTTTTCCAGATCAATCTCGTTGCGCACCAGAATGAGCATCTCCAGACTCTTGAGATTTTTGGATTGCAATAGAGCCTTCATTCCCTTTGTGGTGATGCGGTTGTTATAAAGATCCAGCCTTTTCAGGTTGGAAAATTGAGGAGAGTTGGCAATCGCCAAAGCTCCACGGTCACTGATCTCGTTGGCACTAAAATCTACAAAGGTCAAGGCTGAAGAATTTTCCGATGCGGCCAGTGCCTCCACCCCTTCATCGCCTATCTGGTTGCGGGTCAGCTTGAGTTCCTTCAGGTTCTTCATATTGGGCGACTCGGCAATCATCTTTGCTCCTTGTGCAGAAACCTTGTTGCCCCACAAAGAAAGATTCTCGGTATGCTTGAAGGTTTCCGATGTGGTGAGAATACGCACTCCTTCATCCCCCAACTTGTTTCCCTGCAACGCCAGAGACCTCACATTTTTCAATTCCGGCATGTCAGCGAGAATCTGCATCCCCTTCACACCGATCAATGACCGGTTTAAATTGATCTTTGTGCCCTCCTGATCCAACTTCCCCATGATGTGAGCCGGGATATCTGCAGGCGGCCCCTTTGGTCGGCCATAACCATGTCCGCTATGTTTTCCCCCGCCACCATGTCCTTTTTTTGCCGCATCATCAGGGCCACCGTGTTGTTCCGAATCATGCTGGTTGCCTTCATGAGGCGAATGATTCCCCGCCCCAATTGCGGGTAGAGACCAGACCAACCAACCCAATACCAAAACTCCCTGTACTACTTTTTTATGAATCAACACGATAAAATTCTCCTTTTTTATTTCGAGGCCACGCAACGAAACCCAATATAATTTTTTTTCTGATCTGGAAACGCTTTACCACGAACCGCAGGGCGAGCCAGGTCCAAATTGGAATTCCACGATCCGCCCTTGATCACTTTAAATTTTTCGCCGTAGAAATCGTTCGAATGTTCGTTATCCGGATGCGGTTGATACCAGTTTTCAGTCCACTCCCAGACATTGCCTGACATGTCCATCACCCCATAAGGGCTGGCCCCTTCCGGAAATTTGCCTCCCGGACTGGTATTGCGATAACTGTCCCCCTTGCCACGAATATTGGTATTGAGCGCATCCGCTTCGTTGCCCCAGGGATAATGCCATTTATCGGTGCCCCGTGCCGCCTTTTCCCATTCCGCTTCTGTTGGCAGACGTTTCTTCGCCCAACGGCAATAATCTTTCGCATCCTGCCAGGAAACACTCACCACCGGCTGGCGAGGATGGTTCAAACGTGAATTCTCAAACTCACGTGGAGGCGGCTTGCCCGTGGCTTCCATATATACCGCGTAATCCCTAAAGGTGACCTCATACTTGTCAATCTGGAATGTGGGCAGAGTCACACTATGCGCCGGGGTTTCATCGCGGTACCAGTCCAGCGATTCGGAATGAAATTTCTTCACCGCCCACAGGATATCTTCCTCAGAACTTCCCATTATGAAGGGACCTTCAGGAACCTGAACCATCTCCCCCGCTTCCGCCTTTAAAATTCCGGTGACACCGGGACCTAAAAGTGGAAAAACCAACAGAAACAACCAAGTCTTGAATACAGAATTTTTAAGGGTTTTTTCAGAACCCACTTTCATCTGCGGGGTACCTCCGCTAGTAACTTGCAATGGTTTTATCTGTGGGCAAACGGTCTTTCGGCCCAACTAGCTATTGCTAGCTGCCCCCACGGCTAGTGGATGGGATCATTCCCGTTTTCCGGGCATACTCAAAAATATCACCCGCTTCGATAATCTCAATCACCTCACCCAGCGATTTCAACCCATAAGTTTTACTGGCGGAACGGTTGGTGAGGGTACTTGCATTCAAATCAATGACCAGATCATCCCCCGTTTTGATCTCTTCGACCATGCGTGTGACACATTCAAACGGAATGAAGAATCCACCATCCACCGAATTGCGGTAAAAAATACGCGCGTACGATTCCGCAACGACCGCACGAACCCCGGCGATCTCCATACAAGCCGGAGCATGCTCGCGGGAGGACCCGCAACCAAAATTTTTCCCGCCTACGATGATGGAATATTTCGACTCGCTCTGCCCATTTTCAGTAAAAGGAACTTTTCCATCCGGCAGGCCTGCCTGGTCAACAGGCACTCCTGACAAAGCAAACTTGCCATAGTTCTTGCGTTCTTCAGGGTCACTCAAGCTGTACACCAGATGCTCGGCGGGAATGATCTGATCCGTATCAATATCATTGCCCAGGACATAGGCAATACCTTCAATCACTTTATCCATTTTGTTTTTATGGTTTTAATTATTGATAAATTCTGCAGGATTGGTAATGTGCCCGGTCAGAGCAGAAGCCGCTGCCGTATAAGGCGAAGCCAGATAAACATGCGCCTGCTTGGAACCCATGCGTCCGGGAAAGTTCCGGTTGGTGGTCGAGATCACCACCTGATTGTCCTTGGCCCGACCGAAGGTGTCTTTGGGTCCGCCCAGACACGCTGCGCAGGAGGGGTCGCCCAGGTAGGCCCCGGCATTTTTGAAAATGTCTATCAGCGTTTCACCGTCCATTTTTTCCTTGTGTAAATCCTGCTCAACTTCACGGGTCGCGGGTACGATGAAAGTATCAATCTTTACTTTCTTGCCTTTCATGAGCCGGGCCGCCGCCATGAAATCGGTGAGCTTGCCACCAGTACAAGACCCTATATAAGCCCGGTCGAGTTTCACATCGACACAATCGCTGACCTTGGCCTTGTTGTCAGGAGAATGCGGCTTGGCCACAATCGGTTCCATCTCGCTGGCATTGTAGGTTTTTTTGAAGAAATACTGCGCGTCGGTATCAGACTTATAAATTTTGTAAGGCGCATCCGTTCTCTGCCGAACATAGTCGAGAGTCACATCATCGGCTTCGATGATGCCATTTTTCCCGCCTGCTTCAATCGCCATATTGCACAGAGTCATGCGCTCTTCCATCGAGAGGCTCATGACCGCGTCACCTCTCCATTCCATCGCCCGATAGGTCGCGCCATCCACCCCGATGTCGCCAATAACATTGAGAATCACATCCTTAGCCATGACATGTTCGGGAAATGTGCCGGTAAATTCAAAGCACATCGTCTCCGGAACCTTGACCCAGAGCTTGCCGGTACCCAGAATAAACGCCGCATCGGTATTACCGATGCCAGTGGAAAACATGCCAAACGCACCGGAGGTGCTGGTATGGGAATCCGTACCAAACAACACTTCGCCGGGCCGGTTAAAACCTTCCTGGGCCAGAGCGAGATGGCACACGCCTTTATAATTATCCGTCCCAACATCATAATAATGCGGCAGGGACTGCTCCTTCACAAACTGGCGAAGGATGTCTATATTTCTGTTGGCATGGGTGTCTTTGGTAAAGATAAAATGATCGGGAATGATCACCACCTTATCCCGGTCCCATACTTTGGCATTTTCGCCAAACTGCTTTTTAAAAATCGCGAAAGTACCCGGACCGCAAACGTCGTGCGTCATCAACACATCCACATCCACCCAGATATTGTCGCCGGGCCGAACAGACTCTTTATCCGCATGCGCAGCCAAAATCTTTTCTGTAATCGTCATTTCCATCAAACAAGTTCCTCCAAAGCGGAAATAGCTCCGCAAGGTGCTTCAGTTTTTCTTTTAAACTTCCGCAAAGGCTATGAATAGGTAAGATACCATTGAAAACGACCAAACCATATAAAATTTTTATTTCACGGTTTTTTGTGCGTAAAATGAATCTATACAGGCCTCAACAAGCCGCCTGGACAACCCCTTCGCGGGAAACCAAATGATCGGACTCATCAAAGAAATCCTCGACCGAATACGCATAAAATTCCACTGTGGCACCTGCAGTTTGTAGATGATCGATCAGGTCCCTTCAGGCACCGAACCCGCAAAACCCAAACCTGCCAGTTTGCCAGACCCCCTACTGGTAAAATAGGCCTTCGACAAAAAACAGCATTTATCCTGACCGCAGGTAAGTTTATTATAGCTCTTTAACTATCAACCGGTTATCATCGCTAGCTGAGCTTGTTTTCAAGGTCTAACCTTTTTAAATTGTCATGACCGATTCCCAATCAAATAACCCGCAGATCATTATCGATAGACGCCCTCTATGGATCATACTTTTTGACCGTCTGCGCCGCTACTTTTTACTGGCCCTGTTTTTCGGTACTTTTGCCCTGTTGTTAGGACTGGAAGGCCCCAGCGACCTGTCACCGGAAGGCTATAAAGTTCTCTGCCTTTTTATTCTCTGTGTCTTTCTTTGGTCGACCAATCTCATTCCCCTGTCGATCACCAGCCTGATGGCCATCGCCGCAGTTCCGCTACTGGGAATCATGGAAGCCACCCAGGCTTACAGTTATTTTGGTAACAAAGCGGTTTTCTTTATACTGGGGGTCTTCATTCTGTCAGCGGCAATGATCGCCTGTGGACTCAGCACCCGCATTTCCATCTGGGTCATGGAACACTGGAGCGACACACCCGGGCGACTGGTCACCTCTACCTATTGCTTTGCAGCAATCAGCTCGTGTTTCATGTCCGAGCACGCGGTGGCCGTCATATTATTTCCAATCATCCATGAAATCGTGCAGTCCTTGAATTTAAAACGCGACAATTCCGTCTTTGGCAAGTCTCTGTACTTTGCCATGGCATGGGGATGCATCATCGGTGGGTCCATGACTGTGCTTGGCGGGGGACGCGTGCCGCTCGGCGTAGAGATGCTGGAAAAAGCCACCGCCGGACAACAAACCCTTGGCATTCTGCAATACACCCGGTTGAGTTTCCCGCTGGTGCTACTCCTCTTCGCAGTTGGGTGGGCGGCCTTGAAAATTTTGTTTCCCCCGGACATTCAGAACATCGATCAAGCGCGAAAAGCGCTGAAGCAAAAAGCTGTGGTCATGGGGAAGTTGACCTTTCAGGAAAAGGGCATCGCCCTGGTCATGGGAGCCACACTTTTTTGCTGGTTTGGCTATGGCGACCAGTTGGGCATCGCCAACATCGCCATCATTTCCATCGTCCTGTTGTTCGTGTTCAACCTCATCACCTGGAAAATGGTAGAAGGCCATATAAACTGGGCCATTGTCCTGATGTATGGAGGCGCCATCTGCTTGGGAGAAGTCATGTCGGAATCGGGAGCGGCCCTATGGCTGGCTGAACAACTATTTTCGGGACGGGTTGAATCGGGCACCGTTTTCCTTTTGGTCATCGCGTTGTTGTCAACCCTATTCACCACTTTCATGAGCAATTCAGCGGTCATCGCCATCCTTCTGCCCACGGCTATCAGCATGAGTCCGGCCTACGGCATTAATCCAGCGCTGGCCACCATGACGGTGATCCTGCCCAGCAACTTTGCCTTCATTTTACCGATCGCCACCCCCGCTTCGGCGCTGGCATATTCTTCAAGGTTTCTGACTTTGAGGGAAATGATCTGGTCAGGAAGTATCCTCAGCTTGCTGGGCATGGCTTTCTATCTGCTACTTCTCATGTTCTACTGGCCGATGGTCGGTTTTCAGTAATCACGCCGATGCCTTCCGTCCAACAACTGCAAGCGATTGAGCTGAAAAAGAAGCTGGATAACGGCGAAGACATTTTTCTGCTCGATGTGCGAGAACCTTGGGAGTTCTCCCTCGCCGCCATTGATGGATCGGAAAATTTTCCTCTGGCCGAGGTCATTGACCGACAGCAGGAATTTATCTTTGAAGAAGCAATTGTGGTGATCTGCCACTATGGCGAGCGTTCGCAAAGAGCCGCCAGCGAATTGATCGAAAGCGGATTCAAAACTGCCCACAACCTGGTCGGCGGCATCGATGCATGGTCACAGGTGGTCGACCCAACCGTGCCCCGCTACCGATCCTCAGGTTAGCCCCCACTCGGCGTGGGGCCGACTGGCAAGAGCCCGTAAAACCGAGAGCATCGTTGCTAGCGGTCGTGATATTCTTCCTTAACTTTCGTGCCCCGGAGGGGTAAAAAAAGCTATTGCAAGTTACCACCGGGCATTGCCCGGCGCATAATGTCGATGGGAGCGGGTTGGCCAGTCCACAGCTCAAACTGGCGTGCCGCCTGATTGATGAACAACTCACTACCAGGAATAACCTTGCACCCGGCAGATTTGGCTTCGCGCAAAAGTTTTGTCTCTAGAGGATTATAAACTGAGTCGAACACCACCATGCCTTCTTTGAAATCTCTGGCCAAAAACGGGGTTTCGTTGATGTTCGGACTCATACCGACCGGCGAACAATTGATCAACACATCTATGGCACAGGTTCCCGCCTCACGCGCATGGATCAACTCGCAGTCCAACTCCTTTGCCAGGCTTTCGCCCTGTTCTTTATTTTTATTATAGGTGACGGTCAACAGGCCGCCTTTTTCTTTCACGCCAAAACCGATGGCCTTGGCGGTTCCGCCGGAGCCGATGATGAGAACATTTTTACCCTGCAACGATGTGCAGGCTTCAAGAGCTGAAATAGCACCGGAGCAATCAGTGTTATAGCCCACCCAGTCTATCCCTTCTTTCACCACCGTATTGACCGCGCCGATTTTTTTGGCCGTTTCATCGACCCTGTCCAATAGGGGCATGATCTGTTCCTTGCCCGGCATGGTGACACTCAGTCCGTTAAAGAAATCCTTAAAATCGTTGAAAAAATTTTCCACATTGTCGACCAGAAAAGAAACGTAAATGTCTAGAGAGGCCTTTTCCTGAAAAGCCCGGTTATGCACCAGATAGCCCAGGCTCTTCGATACCGGATTGCCAATAACACCATAAATTTTAAAATCAGAACGCTCGGTGTTGACTCGGTAAATATCTTTGAGCGTTGTTGCGGGAATCTGACCCGGAGCACTTTCCTGTCCGCTTTCTAGACTGCCAAAGGTCAGGTATCCGCCAAAGAGAGGTGAAAGGATACGGCTGATTTCCCCGAGGTCACCCATGCAGAGTCCGATCAGTTTTTGCTTTTCCTGCCGGGCGCGTTTAAGCAGTTCAAACATTTTCAGGTTGTCACTAAGGTCTCGGGCGTAGGTGACGATCTTGATGATCTCTCCCGGCAGTTCGCGCATGGTTTCATAAAGCGGATTGAAATCTTCAGGCGTGTGCGAGAAGTCGTGATAAGAAATAATAATTTTTGAGGGGTCGCCTTCTTCCAGGAAGGGTTGCAAATATTCCCGGGGCGTGGAGACTTCAATATCCACATAATCGACTCCGGCATTCAGGGCATTGCGAAGCAACTGCACGCGGTCTTCCTCCGTCCCCTTAAATTGTCCGCCATCGTGTTTGGAACGGTTGGTGACAATGACCGGCAATTGGGCCGAATGGAGCAACGGGTTCAGGTCGGGAGTCTCTATCAAATCCAGACGCAGTTCCAGAATATCGGCGATCGCAGAGGCCAACGTGATCTGCTCGATGGCTTTGGACATGGAGGGGCCAACAATGGGGACACAAATCATAGAGGAAACCGATAAAAAATATTCTCAAACCATAAGGAAGGATAGTACCACACCAACTCGGCGTGGGGCCAATATGCAATGGTATTATTTAAACAAGAATAGAGTTATCTCGGCTGAAAAATTCTTTGCTATCGGCCGCACTGAATCGATTTCTTTAAAGGGGGACTTGACCCTCTTATCCCGAAATGATATTAAATACTCTCCTGACAAGAGAAGTATCATTAAAATTTATTGTCGTTGTCTATCGTTTAATTTGGAGATTAACCTATGGAAGTCAATGAAATTAGAGTGGAGATCAGAAAACATCACGTGACTCCCGGGGTCAATGTACTGGATCTTGTCATTGACGCCGATGGGGAACAAATCCGCAGGCAAACCCAACATAAAGACGATGACAAAGCCTTCGAAAAATTCGTCAAAGATATCACCAAAGTCGCACAAGAACTCGCCAACGCCCGCATCGAATAATCCCTTAGCAAGGACGGGCAGATAGCAATAGCCCATTGAGCCTAAAGCATCTTTGCTAGCTGTATGTGATATTCTATCTAAACCTTCGTGAGCCTGTGATATCCCTTCCATAAATTTCATGCCCGGAACGGGTAGCAGAGGTAAAGACAAATAATAAGCATAACTCGCAGAATTCAACAGCAAAACCTTCTAGATTGCTTCACTCCGTTCGCAATGACGACTTATGCAAAACTCTCCCCGACAAGGGGAAGTTATTAAAGTATTGCGCTTGAGGGCTTATTCTGCTTTACGGGCAATGCAGTGCTGGCCCCACGCCTAGCAGGGTGCTGAAAAACTCCCGAAGTTGTCATCATCGAGGAGCCGAAGGCGACGAAGGATATCGAAGTCCCTTATAAATCAAAAGACGGGATTCTTCACTCCGTTCGCAATGACGACTTATGCAAAACTCTCCCCGACAAGGGGAAGTTATTAAAGTATTGCGCTTGAGGGCTTAGTCTGCTTTACGGGCAATGCAGTGCTGGCCCTCCGCCTAGGAGGGGTTGGTGATTTTTAGTTTTTTGAGTTTTTCGACCAGGGTGGTGCGGTTGAGGTTCAACAAAGTTGCCGCCTTGTTTTTGACCCAACCGGTTTTTTCCAACGCTTCGATGAGAAGTTCCTTCTCGAAATCTTCCACCAGTTTTTTCAGGTTGATGCCTTCATCGGGGATGCCTACATGGAAGGATTGCTTGAGCGACTGTTGCAAAATCTGAGCGGGATTCCCTTCCGGCTGAGATTTTTCGGCAAGAGGAGTCCACTTTTCTCTGGGGACTTCACCCAGAACTTTATCCGGCAAATCTCTTGGGGTGATGGTAGAGCCAATGCTCAGCACAACCATGCGTTCAACGAAATTCGCCAACTCGCGAATGTTTCCCGGCCAGGAATAGTTCACCAGTACGTTCATCGCTTCATCGCTAATGGTTTTAGGGCTGCCCGACCCATTGAACTGCGCAAGAAAATGCTGGGCCAAAAGCGGAATGTCTGTTTTCCGGTCGCGCAACGGGGGAAGGTTGAGGGGAATGATGTTGAGCCGGTAATACAGGTCTTCCCGGAACCGGCCTTCTTCAATCGCAACTTCCAGGTTCTGGTGCGTGGCGGTGATCACCCGGATGTCGATCGGCGTGGACTTGGTACTGCCAATGCGGTCGATCTCCCTTTCCGCCAGAACTCTTAATAACTTTACTTGCAAGGTCGGAGGCATGTCGCCGATTTCATCGAGAAAAACGGTTCCCTGATTCGCCAGTTCCAGCCGACCGATACGGATATTCACAGCGCCCGTGAACGAGCCTTTTTCATAACCAAATAATTCACTCTCCAACAAGTCATGAGGAATAGCGGCACAGTTGACGGCAATGAAAGGTTTGGAGGCGCGCGGACTGTTGAAATGTAATGCCCGGGCAATCAGTTCCTTTCCCGTTCCACTTTCACCATAAATCATCACGGTGCTTTGCGAACCTGCGGCCCGGCCCACAATGTCAAAAACCTCGCGAATTTGTGGACTTTCACCAATAATGCTGAAACTGTCTGTGTCGAGTTTTATCTTCATAACAGGCCCCATTATAACCAAAACAGAAAGACTATCAAATTTTTTAAGAGTTTGTGATGGTCTCGGTGAGAGCAAAAAACGTCAAACATTCAACATTAGCCCAAAAACTGTTGATTTTAAAAGAAACACAATATGATGGATAGTTTGACGTAGGCAGTCTGGCTACTGATTATACGGCACGACATTCTCGTGCTCATTGGGGTCGTTGCGTGAAACAATCGCCAGGGCCGGTTCACTGTCGGACAGGTTCACCGGTTTATGCGGCACCCCGGGAGGGATGAAAACAAAGTCGCCTTCTTCGTTGATCACCGATTCTTGCAGGTTTTCACCAAACCGTGTTTCCACCCTGCCCTTCAGCAAATAAATCGCCGTTTCGAAATCTTGATGGTAATGCGCCTTGGGCGACCCGCCCGGAGGAATCACCACCAGGTTCATCGACAGCCCCACCGCCCCTACCGTTTCTGTGGAGATGCCGACATAATAAGGCAGGTTCTGTTTGGTCTCAATAGTTTGATCGGGACGCACGGTCACCACTTTTTTGCTTAAGTCCAGGCTCATGACACACCTCTTTGAAAAAGAAAAAATATTTAAGCAGCTGGATCGCCACGCCGCGTCGCGGCTCGCGATGACAGACAACGCAGAAGGGAACTAAATCTCAATATAAAGACCGTCTTCTTCGATGGCAACTTTATAGGTGGGGGTGGTGTCGGAGCGGTTGAATTTGCAATATCCTTTTCTAATATTCCAGCCGCATTCCTCTTTACCGCAGAAAGCAAACATTCCCTTCAACACACCCAGTCCTAGACTGCCTTCGCAACAGCGACACTGGTCGGTGAGGCAATAAAATTTGCCTTCGACCTGAAACAACGCGAGAACGTAGTCAATCTCTGTATAAAGGTGCTTAAAATGAATTTGTTTGCCGGTCCCTTCTGGCGGAGCATCGTTGAGCTCTGAAACCTTGAGTTTAGACATGATCAGTCCTGAGGCAGGTATGGACCAAAACGGTCACGATAATATTTTTCCAGATCCCAGCGGAACCTTCCCTTCAGGTGAGGGAGGTCTTCGGCGACCTGGTGGTCAAACGCCACATAGTCCTGTGATTTTTTCTCGATGTCCTCTTCCCTTTTCACATTAGGGTCTAAATAGGAGTCGCCCAACGCCGAAGTCCCTACAATGAGTTTCTGGCCTTTTTTAATCCACTGGCCCAGCATGAGCCTTTCTTCATCTGTTCCTGGTTCTATTGCCATAACAACATTTCCTTGGGGGAAAACAAAATCACGGGTCTTTTCAAACCTCCTCAATCCCCCTTGTCAGGGAGAGTTTTGCGTAACCCCGGATTACCCCTACGGGGCACAAAGTTTAGGGAAAAATATCACGTCTTCGTCACGTTGTTCCTCAGAATGACAAAATGGCCTTGCGCTGTCATTCTGAGGAACAACGTGACGAAGAATCTGAGAAAAAGGGGGACAACCTGAAACCTTCTGGTTGTAACCCCAGCCCTCTCTGAAAAAGGCGGAAGCAGAAATCCCCCCTCCCTTCACAGGGAGGGGCCAGGGGAGGGTTGGATTATGAATTCCGTAAAAATAATCCACACCCCTCCGCGGCTACGCCTTGCCTCCCCTCATGAGAGGGGAGGATCAATGAGAATCTCAGGTTATGCAAAGCTCTCCTTGTCAGGGGGAGGTTTAAACACTGGCCCCACGCCGAGTGGTTGCAATGTGAGTGGGCAATAAGGTAGCATAAGTACCGATCCATTATCAATTTTGTCGTTAACACCGTTAATTTTTTAGAAAGTTAGAGGAGATTTATGTCGTCAGAACAGCAAGCGGAAAAAACTGCGGAAGAACATTTTAATGATGGCCTGGCATTCAGCAAGCTGGGTGATGACCGCAGAACTTTCGAATCTTACAAGAAGGCTATTGAGCTCGATCCCAACCATTTTCTGGCCTATTTCAATATTGGAATACGTTATGGAAAACTGCGGATGAACCTGGAGGCCGCGCAATACTTTCGCGAGGCGTTGCGTTTAAAACCCGAGGCTCCGATGGTTCATTACAGCCTGGCTGTGGTCAGCAATTTCATCGGCGAGATGGAAGAAGCCTTCAAGCATTATAAAGAAGCCCTTCGCATCAACCCAGATTTCGGCAGAGCCCACAGCAATATTGCCATGCTCTATTATGGAATTAAATCCGGTAAAGAAACCATTCATCATCTTACCAGGGCGGCGGAACTTTTTAAGGGGACGGGCGATGAGTTTATGGAAAAAAATGCCCACGACCTCATTCAGGAATGCGGCAGGGAATTCAACCTGACCCCTGAAGACTGCCAAACTCTCTAAAATTTATATGGATTTTGATGTCGCCATTATTGGCGGAGGTTCGGCAGGTTATTCCTCCGCTTCCACCGCCCAGTCGCTGGGAGCCCGGGTGGCCATTATTGATCCCGGCCCTTTGGGAGGCTTATGTATTCTCAAGGGATGCATGCCGACCAAAACCATCCTGCGTTCCTCCGACATCATGTCGTTGATGCGCCGGGCCAAGGAATTCGGCATCCAGCCGGTTGACCCGCATGCCCACCTTTCTGACATCAACGACCGCAAAAATAAACTCATTAAAGAATTTGCCGATTATCGAATCGAACAACTGAAAGACTCCCGGTTCACCCTCATTCAGGAACCGGCCCAGTTCATCTCGCCTCATGAAATCCGCGCCGGAGACCAAACCCTCAAATCGAAATTCTTCATCATCGCCACCGGTTCGGTGGTGGCCGACTATCCGGTTCCGGGCCTTGAGGAAACCGGCTTCGTCATCAGCGATGATGTTTTAAAAATGCGAGAGGCACCCGAGTCGATCATTGTTCTGGGTGCCGGGGCGGTGGCGGTGGAACTGGCCCAGTTTTTTTTGCGCATCGGCGTCAAGGTAACGCTCCTGCAAAGAAGTCCGCACATTTTATCGAAAGGCGATGAAGATCTGGCGCGCCCGGTCGAAACCCGGTTTCGCGAAGAGGGAATGGATCTTTATACCCAAACAAAAATCCTCCGGGCGGAGAAGGAATCGGAAGGCTCTGCTATTTATTTCCAGCATGAAGGAAAAGAAAAACAAGTCCGTGCCCAGATCATCCTTCAGGCTTTGGGACGAAGACCCAATATAGACGGACTCCAACTGGAGTCAGCAAGGGTCGAAGTCCAAAAAGGCCGCATTCCTGTCGACGCAAAAATGAAAACCAATCAACCGCATATTTTTGCTGTCGGTGACGTGAATGGAGTTCATGAAGTGGTGCATATCGCCATTCAGCAGGGGGAGGTGGCAGGTTTTAACGCCATGCATCCCAAAAGTGAGCGTGAGGTCGATGACCGGCTCAAGGCCTCAGTGGTTTTCACCGACCCGGCAGTCGCCAGCGTGGGGTTGAGCGAAAAAGAATGTCAGGTCGGCAATATCGCTTATCTGGCGGCGTCCCATTCTTTTGACGATCACGGTAAGTCGATGTGCCTGGGAGAAACGCATGGCCATGCAAAATTACTCTGCGATCCTGTTTCGGGAGAAGTGTTGGGGGGACATATTGTCGGCCCGGAAGCGGGGGAACTGATTCACGAGATCATCACCCTCATGCATTTTCGCGGCACGGTAAAAGACCTTGCAGCAATACCGCATTATCACCCTACCCTGGCAGAAATCCTGACCTATCCTGCTGAAGAACTGCTTGAACAATTACCCGACCATTGACAACTACATCGCTTCCAGATTTTCGGCCAAGCGGTCCATTTCTTCGCGGCTGTTCAATTCCGTCACGCAAATCAGCAGGCAGTTTTTTAAATCCGGGTAATAGGACTCCAAAGCATAACCCCCGATGATGCCTTCCTGTTTCAAAGCGTTTAAAACTTCCTCTACCGGGCGGGGACATTCGAGAACAAATTCATTAAACGTGTCGGCGGAGAAACGGATCTTAAAATTCGGCACATGAGCCAGCCGGTTTTTTAAATAGTCGGCTTTTCTCAAGTTCAGCACCGCCAGTTCACGAAAGCCCTGCTTTCCCAGAGTAGACATAAAAATGGCCGTGGCCAGGGCGCACAGTCCCTGATTGGTGCAGATATTGGACGTGGCCCGCTCGCGCCGAATGTGCTGTTCCCGGGTGGACAGGGTCAGGACAAAAGCACGTTTCCCATTCTGGTCCACGGTTTCCCCGGCCAGGCGTCCCGGCATTTGCCTTAAAAATTTTTCGCGTGTGGCGAAAAATCCAACATAAGGCCCGCCATAAGAAACCGGCAGTCCCAGCGACTGCCCTTCACCCACAACGATATCCGCACCATGCGTTCCCGGCGCCTGTAGAATCCCCAAAGACAAAGCCTCTGCCACAGCAACGATCAGGAGCGTTCCATTTTCCGCGAGTTTTTCTTTTAACGAGGCATATTCTTCCACCGTTCCCAAAAAGTTTGGCGATTGCAGAACAACGGCAGAAGTGTTCTCGGTCAAGCTCTCGGTGATGGCAGAGAGATCGGTTTTCCCTTTTTCGTCAAAAGGGATTTCTTTGAGGTTGAAGTTGCTTCGGCTCGTATAGGTCTGGGTCACCTTACGGTATTCGGGGTGGACCCCTCGTGAAACTAGAAATTCTGTGCGGCGATTGACCCGGTTAGACATCACCACCGCTTCGGCGAGGGCCGAAGCCCCGTCATACATCGAGGCATTGGCGATATCCATCCCGGTTAACAGACAGATCATCGTCTGAAATTCATAAATGGCCTGAAGAGTTCCCTGGCTGACTTCCGGTTGATACGGCGTGTAACTGGTGGAGAATTCGCCACGCAAAATCAGATGATCGATCAATACGGGAGAAAAATGGTGATAGGCTCCGGCACCGAGAAAGATAGAATGGTCCTCGGCGGTGGCATTTTTTTTCTGCAGTCGTTTCAGGTATCCGGTCAGCTCGCTTTCGGACAGACTCTCAGGCAGTCCCAGCAGGCTGTCTCCCAATTGTAAGGAATCGGGAATGCTGTCGAACAGTTCATCGATATTCTGCACGCCGATTTCGGCAAGCATCAGCCTGATATCCTGTTCTGTATGGGGGATATACCTCATAGGCCGGGAAAAGGGGTTTTACTCCATCTCCTTTTGGCATTGTTCGCTGTAAGCATCCGCATCGAGAAGAGATTTAAGATTGGTTTCGTCAGAAAGCTCGATCTCAACAATCCATCCCTCGCCGTAGGGTTCGCTGTTGACCTTTTCCGGGTTGGTCTCCAAATCCTTATTCACAGCGGTGACCTTACCGTCGGCCGGTGCATAAAGGTCGGAAACGGTTTTCACGGACTCCACAACTCCGAAGGGACTTCCTTGTTCAACCTGGCTACCCACTTCCGGCAGTTCGACAAAAACAATATCTCCCAATTGCTCCTGGGCAAACTCGGAGATACCGATCACAGCTTTCTTGCCGTCAACGCGGATCCATTCATGCTCCTGCGTATACTTTAAATCCTGGGGAACCTCCATGACGCCTCCGTTAATTAGCGATTAATCTTTTTTGACACGGGTCGGTAAAAAAGGCGGCTTGACGACCTCAGTGGGCACGCTCAATTTCCTGATCTCCACTTCCAATTCCGTTCCGGGTTTCGCATATTCAGGGAATACATAACATAATCCGATCCCTGTATTCAAGGAGGGGGAAAAAGTTCCACTGGTCAGTTCACCAACGGGAGCCCCATTTTTTAACACCCGGTAATGCGGGCGCGGCACTCCCCGCTCCAGCAGACGAATCCCTACCAACTTGCGTCTATTCCCCGCATCTTTTTGTTTTTTAAGCTCTGCCTGCCCTATGAACTCCTGCTTTCCCAGCTTGATGACCCAACCCAACCCAGCCTCCAGCGGCCTGGATTCCTCATTAATTTCGTTACCGTAAAGGGCGTATCCCATTTCCATTCTCAAAGTATCCCGGGCTCCCAAGCCAATAGGCTGAAGGTTAAACTCTTTGCCGGCATTGAGTATGGCCCTGAAAACAGTTTCAGCGTGGACCGCATCGACATAAATCTCAAAACCATCTTCACCGGTGTATCCGGTTCGCGCGATGATACTTGCAAAATTGTAGATTTTTTCTTCTTTAAAATGGTAGTATCTGATTTCGCTCAAAGGGGCTTCACATAATTTTTGCAACAGGGCCTCAGAGTGTTTCCCTTGTATCGCCAGTTGCGCGGTTTCATAACTGGTATTTCGAATGGTGGCATCGCAAGACCCGGTATTTTTTAAAATCCATTGGAAATCTTTTTCCGTATTCGCAGCATTCACACAAAGGAAATAATGATCTTCAGAAAAACGGTGGACCAGCAAATCATCCACCACACCGCCGTTCTCCAGACACATCAGGGTATAAAGGGCCTGATTGTCCTGCATTGAGTCAATATCATTGGTCATCAGTTTTTGAATCAGGCTCTTGGCAGAAGGTCCCTGGATCTCGATCTCGCCCATATGGCTGACATCGAATATGCCAACGCCATCGCGGACGCATTGATGTTCCTGAATGACCCCTTGAAACTGAATGGGCATTTTCCATCCCGCAAAAGGAACCAGCTTGCCCCCGAGCTCTTTATGGGTATTGGTCAAAGGGGTGGTTTTCAGGCTTGAGGAAGTTTCTTGAGACATGTTCAAAAAATCTGGTATTTTGGATGAAGAACATAAACTCTGTGTATAACCAATTTCATTAGAGAGCGCAAGGTATTATAGTCGAAAGAGAGAGGATTCTTATTGTATGAGTTCAACGAACGGCCATAAAAAATATGACGTGGTCCTGGTTGCAGGAGAAGGAAAATCCAGCTACAAGGTCCATCATCAGAACAAGGCTTTTTTGACCATCAATGGAAAGTGCATTGTTCATTACATCGTCGAGACTCTACAACAGGTAGAATCTATTCAGGATATTTATGTCGTGGGTCACAAAGAAAAACTGCAACAGGTTTTTCTTTCGGGACGGGTCGACTTGGAATCTCCCAAGCGTATTCACATTGTCGAACAAAAAACCAATCTTTACGAAAACGTCTGGCATACTTTCCTGCAGTCCTTAAAGGATGAAAATGGGAAAGCGCCGAACACCGAGTCCCATCGCGATCGAGCAATCCTGATTGTACCTTGTGACGCTCCGCTGATGACCCCGCAGGAAGTGGAGTATTTTGTTTCCCATGCGGACATGGAAAATCACGATCACGTTTTGGGATTGGTTTCTCGTGAAAAGCTGAAATATTTTTATCCGCAAAAAAAGAAACCGGGTATAAAAATGGCCTACCTTCATATTAAGGAAGACAGCTTCCGGATTAACAATCTGCATCTGGTTAAACCCTTGCGCATTGAGAACCGGGAATATATCCAGAAAATGTATCAGTACCGCTACCAGAGAAATTTTAAAAACCTGGTGCTTTTTGCTTTATCGCTTTTTGGAAAAGGCAAGGTTCAGCATTACAAAAACTATATCGGCCTGCAATTATGCCTGTTTTTTACCAGCCTCGGGCTCGATTTCCTGGTCGATTATTTTCGCAACTTGAATCCTAAAAAAGAACTGGAAGAAAGCATCTCCACTGTCATGAAAACCCGTTTTGTAGCTTTGGAAGTTCCCTACCCGGCAGCGGCTTTGGATATTGATAACGCTAAAGACTATGAGGCTATGAAGACCCGTTTTGATGAATGGTGGAAATATTTGCGAGAAAATAAAAAATCCCCAACCTTTACCGAAAATTACGAGGTTTCCCGCACCACTCCCACTGAGGAAATAGCGCGACCTTCTCCCACGCACTGACTGCTAACCGCAGAGGCTGTGATATTTCCAGCATTAACTTTACCCTTTCAGGGCATGAAGACAAATAAAGAGGGCATCACACGTATACCCCGCAAGGGTAAAAAAGCTATTGCAAATTACTAGCGGAGGTTCTCCGCACCGGCATGCCATCCCGAGTGGATTGAGCATGCTTTTTGGATATTAAATACGTTATGACACAGGACCGATTAAGAAATTTTTCCATCATTGCCCATATTGATCACGGCAAGTCCACCCTGGCCGACAAGCTGATCCTAGCCACCTCGGCGATCCCCCTGCGGGAAATGAAAGAACAGGTGCTGGACAATATGGATTTGGAACGGGAACGCGGGATCACCATCAAGGCTCAAACGGTACGCCTGAAATACAACGCCAAAGATAAACAGGGTTATGTGTTCAACATGATTGATACTCCGGGTCATGTGGATTTCACCTATGAGGTATCCCGCAGTCTTGCCGCCTGCGAAGGGGTATTGCTGGTCGTGGACGCAACACAAGGCATTCAGGCACAAACTATCGCCAACCTCAACCTGGCCTTGCAACATGACCTGACCGTCATACCGGTGATCAATAAAATCGACCTGCCCAGCGCAAACCCGAACTTTATAAAAGAACAACTGGAAGATGTCTTGCAGATAGAATCCACAGATGCCGTTCTGGTCAGTGCCAAGGAAGGAATCGGGATCGATGAATTGATGGAAGCCGTGGTTCGGCAGATTCCTCCACCGACCGGGGACGCTTCCGGAAAATTGCAAGCCCTGCTCTTCGACGCATGGTATGACGCGTACCGGGGGGTTATCATCCTGGTCAAGATACAGCAGGGGAGCCTGAAGACGGGTGAGGAAATAATGATGATGGCAACGGGAAACCGGTTCATGATCGAAGAGCTAGGCACGTTCAATCCCAGGGAGGAGAAAAGCACCGAACTCCGGGCGGGAGAGGTGGGCTACCTGGTCGCCAATATCAAAGAACTGGATCAAACCAAGGTGGGAGACACCATCACCCATTCCAGGAACTCCGCCGAAGAACCCCTGCCCGGTTACAAAGAAGTTAAACCCATGGTTTTCAGCGGACTGTATCCGATCAGCGGTGACGACTATGAAGATTTGCGCGATGCGCTAAAAAAACTCACGTTGAACGATGCCTCGTTTTCTTATGAGGCAGAAACTTCCACGGCCCTGGGTTTCGGGTTCCGTTGTGGATTCCTGGGTTTACTGCACATGGAAATTATTAGGGAACGAATTGAACGTGAATACAAGGTTGACCTTCTCACTACCGCGCCCACCGTCATCTATAAAATTATCACCGCTGATGGGAAAACGTTGATGATCGACAACCCTTCCAAACTGCAAGAACAAAAAAATATCGACCATTTTGAGGAACCTTACGTCTTAGGAACCATCATCGTTCCGGAAGAATATATCGGGGTGGTGATGGCACTGGTCCGCGACCGCAGAGGAGTCCAGAAAAAAATGGAATACATGAACCCGGAAACGGTCCTGCTGGAATATGAACTGCCTTTTAACGAAATCGTCCTGAATTTTTATGACCGTCTCAAATCAGACACCAAAGGTTACGCTTCGTTCGACTATGAATTTATAGATTTCAGGACATCCAATCTGGTAAAGTTGGATGTTCTTTTGAATGGAGAGCTGGTCGACGCACTATCTTTGATCGCCCATAAAGATAAAGTGTTTTATCAGGGCCGCGACTTGGCTAAAAAACTCAAGGAGCAGATACCGCGTCAAATGTTCGAGGTCGCAATTCAGGCGGCGATAGGCAGTAAAGTCATTGCGCGTGAAACGGTTAAGGCGCTCAGGAAAAATGTTCTGGCAAAATGTTACGGTGGTGATATCACCCGCAAACGCAAACTACTGGAAAAACAAAAAGAGGGTAAGAAGAAAATGAAACAGGTGGGTAGCGTGGAAATTCCCCAGGAAGCCTTTCTCGCAATATTGAGGACTGATGACAAATAAAACCCACCCTGACGCTCCGGCCGCAGAGACCAAAGTCCAAGCAAAAAGCCTGACCCGCGAGTATACCGAGGCCATTTTAATCGCCCTGCTTCTGGCCTTATTGATCCGCACATTTATTATCCAGGCATTTAAAATTCCTTCTGGCTCCATGGAAACCACACTCCTTATCGGTGATCACATCCTGGTTTCCAAGTTTCCTTATGGCACGCATATCCCTAACGAAATCCCTTTCCTTAATATCAAACTGTTTGACGATATAGTCTTTTTTACAAAAGTTCCTGAAAGAGGAGACATCATCGTTTTCAAATACCCTAAGGATGAAACCCGGGATTTCATAAAACGCGTGATCGGCCTGCCAGGGGACTTGCTGGAAGTACGGCGGCAAAAAGTTTATATCAATGGCAAGCCTTATGAAGATACCCATGCCCGCCATACCGAATCACCCTCAGACAGTGCATTGGTGCCTCGGGATGACTTCGGCCCCATTCCTATTCCGGAAAGCCATGTCTTTGTTATGGGCGATAACCGGGAGAATAGTCATGACAGCCGCTATTGGGGTTATTTGAATGTTAAAAAAATTCGCGGCAAGGCACTTATGATTTACTGGTCCTGGGATCGAATTGAAAGCTGGGTTCGGTTTGAACGGTTCGGAAAAATTCTGGAATAGCCCGGCATGACAGAACCTTCCACATTAAAAAGCAGGCTGCATTCCCTGCTCACTCACTGCAAGGCCACCATTCTCGACTTTGACGGATTGCTGGCCGATTCGGAACCTTACCACTACCGGGCTTATAACGAAGTTTTTGAACGGTACGGACACACCCTGAATCAGGAAGAATATTGGGTGGAATGGACCTCGAAAGGAAAAGGCATAGCCGGAGAGATCGAACGCCACAACCTTAAACTGGATGTGGACCCGGTCGGCTTGAGAAATCAGAAATTCGAGGTGTATTCCCGTTTTTGCAAGAGTGGAGAGATCAAATTGTTTCCGTTGGCACAGAGCATGGCAGAAAGCCTGTCGGTCAATCACAAGCTTGCCATCGCCTCGGGGTCCTGGGCCAAGGACATTCGCGCTATTCTCAAAAATGCTGACGCATTGAAGCTGTTCCCGGTTATTCTGGGAAAGGAATCGGCGATCCGGGAAAAACCACATCCCGATATTTTTTTAAATGCCGCAGAAAAACTGGGCTGCACTCCCAGTGAATGCTTCGTTCTGGAAGACGCACTAAAAGGACTCAATGCAGCTAGAGAAGCAGGAATGCCCTGCATCATTCTCAGAAATCCCTTGAATCGCAATATAAATTTTGACGGCGCAGAACTGATCTTCGAAAGTCTTGAAGATTTCAGTTCTGCATTGAAAACCTGAAACCTTCCTCCGCATTCCGTTTTTAGACTTTCTCTTTTTCCAGTTCCGCTTTGAATCCTGCAAACAATTTCTGAATGGGGGGAATGATCTTTTCCTTCAATTCATCGGGCACCCAGTTAATTTTTTCCACCGGCCAGCTTTCCAAATTATGGATATCGAGACCGGCTTTTGAAAAGGGCCCTTCCAAACTTTCCTCAAAACCATAAATCAACGCGTTTTTAAATACCCTCTCATAAAGCTCAACGATTTCCCCTGAATCATGCAAACCTGCCATAAACCGTTCCATCATTTTTGCGATGATCGGGTTGGCGTGTTCCTGAAAATCTTCGCTGCAGGCATTTTGCAGAGTACGGTAAATAATAATTATGTCCTGAAGAAGGTATTTGATCTCTTTTGGATCTTTTACGATCGGGCCTTTATCCAGATCAAAAAATTCTTTATATTCCTTGATGATCCTTGCTGTATCACTGATGATCGACTCCTCCCAAGGCACATGGTTCCAGACGAAGAACACTCTCAGCCACCTCACTGTTTCGGTGGCGTCTTCCATGTGTAGAGTCAGGCTGGGCTTGATAGAATTGCTGAAAGGAAGGCGCCCGCCCCACATTTTCAGTTTTAACTGCAACTGCGGAGAAAACGCCTCTGTGAACACATCACAATAAATTGAGACCAGCCTCTCCAGGTTCTGATGTTTATCCAAGGGGGTGTTTTGCGGAAGGTTAACAATGCAATAAAGCCTCCAGATGCGCCTTCTAGACAGGCCGTTGGGCCGGGCAATAAGATAGGTGCCGCCCCAGATTCCTGAAGTGATGGGAATATCAATCTGGTGAGCTTCCCGCATTCGCCGGGAAACTTCCGTAGCCACGTTCTGATACAACTCGTTCAAGTGGTACAGGTTGATCAAGTTGTCGTCCGCAAAGACTGGAGTTTTAATCAATTCTGACATTGTCTTCTTATAAACCTGAAGGTGGAACTCAATGGTGTTTAATACAACCTTAGAGACAAAAAAACAAAAAAATTCCACCCCCGAATTGGAGGTGGAATTTCCCATTAAATCTATTACTCCGAATTAATTTGTACCCACCACGGTAACAGTTACGGAATCCATGACCGGCGGATTATAAGAAACGTGGTTACCCTGTGCAAAAAGAGCCGTGATGGTGTGCTGGCCCTTGGTCAGGTTGATGGTTTTACATTTAGACCCGTCACCCATGTGAATATGAGTGTCATCCTTGGCAATCGAAATACTCAAATCCGCAGGAATTTCTTCATCAATGAGCAGGTGATGATGGCCTTTACCGGGATTCACACCATTTTTAGCAGGTTCTACGGTGTAGCCATTGGTTGCCATACAAACTTGTAACGGACTGCTGACGTTAGACAACGTAGCCGGTTTAGTGATCGATAATGCTTTGCCCGTACTGGAAGTCGCCGTACTGCCGCCTCCGGTCTGAGCCGCACAACCCGCAAACAAAGCCATCACCAACAATGCCATAACTCTAGAAATGATCTTCATAAATTCCTATTGAAAAAAATAAAACATTAATGAATATAATACTCTCGAAAAAACCCCAAAAAAAACCGGCCGGATTAAAAATTCGACCGAAAAAATTCCAAATAAAGTACGTACAAAAAAATATTTTGCCTCAGCCCATCATTCGCCCCAGCCCCTCACACGATGAACTGAATCACAGCTAATCAACAAGTTCAAGTAGGGGTAGATTCGTTTATTATGGCGGAAAATATCGATAAAATCAATCGAACCTTTGCAAAAAAAACGTTATTTGAATCCAAAATTCAGCGGTTTATCAAACCAAGCCAGCGGTTTAAAGGGAAAAATCAGGGACAACCCGGAGAATGAAGGCTATAATTCGTTCCGCCTGATTACAGGTCCGGCTTCCTCCTGAGAGGGCGGTTAAATTTTTCTACAAATGTTTTACGGTGGAGCCAAAAACCTTGAAACGTTTCCAATATCTGCTTATTCCAGTTATCTTTTTGCTTGGGACTATAACACTGACGGTCAGCCCGGAAACCCCTGAATCCGCAGAGTCTTCTGCCTGGAGAAACCTTGAGAAAGGTTTGGAACTAGGCATTTTCAAGGCTCCGAAAAAATCCGCCTTGGGCGACTCGTTAATTCGTATTTTAAGAGCGGACACCAACTATTTTTCTTTGCGGCTGTTAAACGCCACGTCCAAGGATCAGGGCAAACGCCGGTCCATGAAAAACTTGGTCAACAAGAACGGGCTGGTTGCCGCCATAAACGCAAGCATGTACCAAAAGAACATGATGTCCAGTGTTTCTTATATGAAAACCCGGCAACACACCAACAGCACCTGGGTTTCCAAGGATAAAACCATCCTCGCTTTCGATCCTACTGATAAAAGCCTGCCCCCGGTGCGAATCATTGATCGGGATTGCGAAGATTTTGATAAGCTCAGAAAGTTATATGGCACCTTGATCCAGAGTATTCGCATGGTCTCCTGTCAGGGGGAAAATATGTGGAGACGCAAACAAAAATGTGGAGCACCGCCGCCATTGGGTTGGATCATCAGGATCGGGTATTGTTCATTCATGTTCGGTCGCCATACACCACCCACGACTTGATCAATATGCTTCTCAAACTTCCCATCGGCCTGAAACAGGCCATGTATGTTGAAGGCGGGGCCGATGCCCAGTTGTACATCAACACAGGAAAAGAGAAGCACGAATTCATCGGCAGTTATTCCAGCGGCTCCAGGGAGCATGACGAAAATACTTTTCCCCACCCGGTCCCGAACGTGCTGGGTCTGGTGCGTCTTGAAAAATAGAAGAGGTGCAATTTGCCGGAGAAAAAGAAAAATTCAGTTCGGTCCCGGTTCCGAATAATGGCCGGAGATTTGATCGCTCTGGGACAAGGGAAAGTCGATTTGCTCGAATCGATTGGCCGGGAAGGGTCCATCTCCCAAGCGGCCCGGGAAAGGCATCTGAGCTACCGGCGTGCCTGGAACATGGTGGACACCATGAACCAGTGCTTCAAGGAACCGCTGATCATCAGCGTAACCGGAGGCAAAGGAGGGGGCGGAGCCCAACTGACTCCCGCCGGAGAAAAAGTCATCCAGCTTTATCGCAAAATGGAAAAAAAAGCCGACACCGCCAGCCGCAACGAATGGAAAGCCTTGCAAAAACTCCTCCGGCGAACCGCTGGGGGTAGCTAGCAACCACTTGGCGTGGGGCCAGTAGCCGTGGTATTCTTCCTCAGCTTTCGTGCCCCGCAGGGATAAATGGCCCATCAAGCCGAGACAAACCTCTTTCCACCTGCTCAAGCTAAGAGGTTCCTGAATCTCCTCTTACTCTTTTCTTATTTCCCTTTTCTATTTTCACCCACTGCTTTACAAGGTTGGGTAGTCGTTCAACCACTTCATAACCAAATAAAACTTCATCAACATATCCCATGTGAAGCATATCAATAATCCTACAGAGATATGATCTACCAGAAACCCACCAAGTGTAGTGAGAATCAACCATCAAATAGTGCAGGACTTTCACACCTTCGTTTTGGTAAAGCTCCTGTAGTTCCATCCCATCAAGCAAAGTCTCATAAACGCCGTCCGCAACCCTGCTACCAAATGTAGTTGTATAATAATATTCTTTTATCTCCCAAACGGCATGTGGATTCACGATATTTGGGAAAGCACCGTCAAGACGCCTTGCAAGTGTTCTTAACGGAATCCCGCTTTGGGTAATCGTGGCTAATTTCATCGGGTCATAATCACAAGGCAATCCTTCTGCGTTTGCTTCGATCAGCATATTAATCATGCACGTAAAGAATGCTTTTGCTTTCTTTTTTCCTCTCTGCTTATTCATCGGGAGAGGACAATTTGGTTTTAATTTTTTACGTAAACTCTCATATGTTTTTCTGGCTTTACAAGTTTTTGCTCCACGGGCATTGAGTGTTTTACCTTCTTTGTTTTTTAGAAGAACCGCATCCATCAAACGTGGTTCAACGAAATTATTCAGCACATCTGCCCTATGTTTAAAATAACTCATAAGAGTCTTGGCTAAATCAGAAATGTTTCCATTTCCTTCAATCTTCTTTGGGTCTAGGTGCAGGTCGGCAAATGCTTCCTTTATTTCTTGAACTGAAGGCACTTTGATTGTACCTTCACCTCTAATGGAATACCCCGCTGTTTGGCTTACGCTTCTAACAGATGCCCAAAATGACTTATCAAGATCCAAAAACTTTTTATTTGGTTGCATTTTTACGCATCCTCATATTGTTTGATGAATTTTAAAAAGGATACATTCAAGGCACGACAGACCTCTTCAACCTCAACAAAGTCAAGGGTCTTCTCTCCAGATTCGTATTTACTAACGAAGGATTGTGGTCTTTCAAGTTTTTTTGCCAGATCAGTTTGGCGAATACCAGACTTTTCCCTGATATCACGCAGAAGTTGCCTTAATTTGGCTCCCTTGATTTCTGTGTTGTTTCTCATGAGGGAGTTATATATCTGATTGCCAAATATCCCAAAATAGAATATAGTTAAATAAAAACATAGCTGTTGTGAGGAAGAACATTTGCCCATAATTCAACAATCGCTCTTTGATGAGATACCCCATGTTGACGTTCAACCATTCAGAACTCAGTTATTGAAATGGATTGGAAACAAACAAAGATTTGCCAATGAAATTGTGGGCGCATTTCCATTAGCGTACAACCGCTATTTTGAACCCTTTTTGGGTAGTGGTGGCGTTCTTGCTACCCTTGCGCCAAAAAATGCATTGGCATCAGATGCTTTTCCACCACTGATGGAAATTTGGTTAGCTCTAAAAAATAACCCAGAAAAACTAAAGCAATGGTACGAAGAGAGGTGGAAAATTGCCCACGGAGAATCAAAAAGAGAAGGGTATGAAAGCATTAAGGCCTCGTTTAATAAACAACCAAATGGTGCTGATTTCTTATTTCTATGCCGATCCTGCTACGGAGGGGTCGTAAGATTCCGAAAAGAAGATGGACACATGTCAACCCCGTGTGGAGTCCATGAGCCTATTAAACCATCTAGCTTTAAGCATCGGGTTGATTTGTGGCATTCGAGGTTAAAACACGCAGATTTTTGCTTGCTTGACTATAAATATGCCATGAACAAAGCGAAGGAAGGCGATTTGATTTATTGTGACCCTCCATATGTGCACAGTCAGGATATTATTTATGGTGGGCAAAATTTTAAACTTCAAGAGCTACTTGAAACGATAAATGACTGTAAAGCGAGAGGAGTATTTGTTGTGCTTAGTATTGACGGGACAAAAAAATCTGGGGAATATTTATGCGACCTCCAAATTCCGGATGGTTTATTTGAGAAAGAAATATGCGTGAATGTTGGAAAATCCATGCTTAAAAGGTTTCAAATGGAAGGACAAATATTAGAAAGTGAAAACGTAACTGACAGATTGTTATTGACTTACTCTTGAAAGGGCTTAAGCTCAAAACGACTCTATCCAGCCGAGACAGCTCTTTACTCGCCTATGAAAGTTATTGCTCATTGCCACCGGTCGCTGGCCGGGAGGCGACAATTTCTAGTCCCACAAATTTTATCGACAAATTTTCTCCGGGAAACTGGCTGTAGGCGTCGGTTTCATCTTCATATTCGTGAAAATCAAAATGTGAAACGTCAAAACCGATTTTCCGGACATCCTGAATCAAGGTCTCGCAAAACTTCTCTTCTATCTCCACCAGTGTTTCAAAATAACCGCGGGTCAGTTTGTTTCGGTACTCCAGGTCACCAGCACGTTTTAAAATCTGGTATTCCAGGTCAGTATCCAGAATCATCAGGAAGCCTCCCGGCTCCAGCGCTTCTGTAGCCCAACGCAGAAACTGCTGACGCTCTGTTCTTTGCAAATGATGCAGAAACTTGTTGGCGAGAATACAGCCATAGTGTTTACCGACCGGCCCGCCGGGAAAATCAACATTCAGGACTTCTATGTTCTCCTTGCCCGAAAGTTTTACAAAATGGGTCAGCCCTTTAATAATAAAAGGCATGTTGTCTGCCAGAATCAATCGGGGGAAGTCTTTCGGCCAGTCATGGATCAAGCGGAATCCCGCAAGCCCCGTCGCCACATCCATCAGCGGAGCTTTCAGGTCATGCGGCACCCGTTCCATCGGATTGTCCCAAGGGAAGTTCTCGGTCTGGTGCAGATAAAAGCTGTAGCTTTCACTAAGCAGGGTGACCCATTCCGGATCATTATAAAGAATCGGGTCTTTTTTAATCAGGCTGACCAGTTCATAGAAAAGGCTGGAAAACTTTTCATCCACCTGCTCCAGCGGTTGAGATAAAGAAGTGCGGTCCTTGCGAAGGTTGATGTGGATGTGGTCAAGGTTTAGAAAAACTGCCGGGCGCTCATGCTGGACATATAACAAGTCTGCAAGATCGATCAATATTTCAGGATAAACCATACAGAGAAACAGATTAAAAACTTCCTGGTTTTTCCTACCTGGCACGGTGTCCGGGAAGCCCAGCTTGCCATTCAAAAGCTTGAAAACGGTTTGCACTCGATGTGCCAGTTCCGGGGACTTGGTATCCTCCAGTCCGAGAAACTTTCGCCCCACATCAGTGACCAGAGGAAGTTGGTCGGTGGATTTTATAAATATTGAAGGGGAAGACATATAAAAGGTGCCTGAATAATTCGATATTTTATTTTGAGCAGGCGGAGTACCTCCGCGGGTAACTGGCAATGGTTTTTTTACCCCTACGGGGCACGAAAACTGAGGAAATACCCGTGCCGGGCATGAAGGCTAATGTTGGGGATATTACAAATATCACGACTGCTAGCAACGACATCCTCGGCCTAAAAGGCTGCTGCCCCATTCCCCACCGGGCGTGGGCGGAGTACCTCCGCTGGCGAGTTGCACTATCCTCACCTTATGGGCAAACGCTCTCTCGGCCCAACGAGCTATAGCTATCGGCCTCCCTCGTAGAGGGCAGATTACCTCTGCGGGTAACTAGCAATGGTTTTTTTACCCCTACGGGGCACGAAAACTGAGGAAGAATATCACGACTGCTAGCAACCGTTCCTCTCGGCTCAACGGGTTCTTGCTCATTGCCTCCACGGCTAGTGAGGGTTCAGGGCCAATTCCACCCTGCCCGTCCGAGTAAATAAAACGTGACCAGAAGGCAAGGCAGCAAATACGGCACCGCCTGAAAGGTGCTTACGCCCATCAGGGAATAAGCCGAAAATATGGATCGGGCTCCATAAATAACAGCCAGAACCTGGGCCAGTCTTTTCTTTCCTTTCAGCAGGTAATAGGTCAGCACACCCATAAGAAGTAAAAAAGCGACCAGTGAAAGGACCGCCGACAACCCCAGGTTGAAGGGGGGAATAAACATCATGGCGATAGCAAGATAAGCTACATTCAAGACAAGAAACCCATATCCGGCCTGGGTGAACTTCCGGGTTCTGTCTTCAAGATTTTTTAGCGGAGAACCTCCGCTCACAACCACTCCTCCTGGCATAACAGGTTCTTGCCCGGTGGATTGAAAGTCTTCGTTTTCCATTTTCAATGTAAGATAAAAGGGAGCAACCACCTCGGCAGTTGCAGATTCATTGACGGTATGTTATCCCTGCTCTCAGTCTATCACTAAACTATTGCCAACTGCCTTCTCTAAAAAACATGCTTCCTGTCGACAAACAACTTCAAACCATTGGCAGAGGCACCTCGGAGATCATCGACGAAAAGGATCTCGCCAAACTGCTGGCCTCTGGGAAACCCATCAAGGTGAAAGCCGGGTTTGATCCCACGGCTCCCGACCTGCATCTTGGGCATACAGTTCTTCTGCACAAGATGAGGCAGTTTCAGGAATTGGGCCACGAAGTCATATTTTTGATCGGTGACTTTACCGGGATGATCGGCGACCCGACCGGCCGTTCTGAGACCCGTAAAAACCTGACACCTCAGGAAGTCCAGGAAAACGCAAAAACTTATCTCGCGCAAGTATATAAAATCCTGGACCCTAAAAAAACCACAGTGGCCTATAACAGCGAATGGATGAACAAGTTCACCTCGGTGAACATGATCGAATTGGCGGCGCATTATACCGTTGCCCGAATGCTGGAACGCGATGACTTTCAAAAACGTCTCGCTAAAAATCTACCGGTTTCGATTCACGAGTTGATGTATCCCCTGATCCAGGGCTACGACTCGGTGGCTTTGAAAGCTGATGTGGAATTGGGCGGCACCGACCAGAAATTCAACCTCCTTGTTGGCCGGGACCTCCAGCGGGCCTACGGGCAAAAACCTCAGGTTGTTCTCACCATGCCTCTTCTGGAAGGAACCAATGGGGTTCAAAAAATGAGCAAGAGCCTGGGCAACAGCATCGGCGTCTTCGATCCCCCGAACGAGATGTTCGGAAAAATCATGTCCATCTCGGATGAATTGATGTGGCGTTACTACGAGTTGTTAAGCCAGGTCAGCGCTCAGGAACTGGAAGGCATGCAGAAAGAGGCCGAGTCGGGAACCCTGAACCCCAAAAACGCCAAGATGAATCTGGCAAAAGAAATCGTCGCGCGATACCATTCTCCCGAACTCGCGGAAACGGCCTTGGCTGAATTTGAAAATGTATTCAAGAAAAAGAACCTGCCCGAGGACATCCCGGTAGCAAAAGGTTGGGGGGAGGAGTTGCGAGGTATTTGCAATATCCTAAAAGACCACAAAATAACCGACAGCACTTCAGCAGCTCGCCGTCTGATCCAGCAGGGGTCTGTAACGGTAAATGGAGAAAAAATTTCCGACGTCAATCAGGAACTGCCTGGGAACAAAGAATATCTCATCAAAGTCGGCAAGAAACGGTTCCTGAAAATTCAACCTGGATGATGAGAACGTTTGAACCGAATCGGGTCGCCGATTTCCATACCCCTCTCGCTTTTCACAATGATCGCCGTCGCAGTTTTCTTTTGCGTGTCGATGACCTTTATCTCTCCATGTACGAACGGTAGCATAGGTGTCTTCTTCGGATTTAACCTGTACCAGATATCTTCCTCAACTTGAGGAATGGTATAAACCTCAAAATGATCGCCGGGCCGCACCTGGTCATCCCAGCCTTTGTCGATGTATATAATGTCATCATACTTGATACCTATCACGTCGCCCCTGGACGCAATAACATAACCCTCGATGGATTTGTCTGTCTGTGGGAACGCGGAAGTCTGGTCTTCAAATTTTTTATAGGGCATGAGCAGGTGCCCGACCCTAATACTGTCATACGCTTTCACCACGCGGGCATAAGAAACCTTGTCGCCCGGCTCTGTAATTTCAAGCACTCCACGAATCATGACCCGATGTCCTACAGGTTTTCCAGGATGAGGCACAAGCCTGGTTACAAAGCCGTTTCGCCGCGTATGCTCTTCCAGTTTCTCAAACCCGTGCCCTGGTAGCACGGGGTGATAGATATAACGGTCCAGCGTATAGACCGTGAACCGGTCGCCTTTTTCTACTCCCTGGCGCTTACCGATATCCACAAAGACCAAGTCGGGTTCAAGCGCTGCCAGCTTCAATTCAAACAGTTTTGTAACGGTGCCCACCGGAGTCGAGTCCGGCACAATAAATCCGGCACTAGCATATTTTCTTTCTGCCGTAATTTGTTTTTGGGCATAATATTCGGGGCTCTTCTCTTTGGAGTGGCTTTTGAAATTGGCATAATGGCCGGTGTTTGCCATCTCTGTATTTCCATTTTCCAGAAGCATACCTTTTTTGGAGGGAAGAATCTCCATACTCGGAGTGACCCCGGCCACTTCATTTTCAAAAGTGATCTTTAAACCATTTCCCCATGCCGACTGGGCCACAAACGCACCCGCATACAAAATCGAAATAAGCAAAAACCCCAATGAAATTAGCGTCTTCATAAAATAACCCCATCAAAAGTTAGACCGAAGCAAAGACCCGGTATACGCAAAAGCCTTTAGCCATAAGGATGCCTCCACCCGCATTACCCACCCGGTTCGAGCAATCAGAAATCAAGTTACTAGTTGAATATAAATATGTTACACCATTTTATGCCAAAATCTCAGGTTTTTTTAGGTGAACCTCGCTAAAAGCGGAGAGAGCCTCCACTGGCGCGATATTCTTCCTCATCTGTGAAGTCCTCTTCCTCAAACTTCAGCCCGAGCATGGGCCCCCACCAATCGAGCCCTTACTATCTGCCTCCCACGGAAGGAGACCTTTGCATAAGTCGAAAAAAACAGAAAAGCGAGATTACCCGTTCTGGGCACGAAAGCTTAAGTGAAACATCACGTCTTCACTGCGTTAAGAATGACAATTACCCTCTCCTGTCATCGCGAGCGACTGGAAAGGAGCGTGGCGATCCAGGTTCTGGATTGCTTCACTACGTTCGCAATGACGATACAAGGCTGTTTTGTCATTCTGAGGAAAAGGTGACGAAGACGTGAGATTTTTCCTTAACCTTCGTGAGCCTGTGATATCCCCTCCGCTAAATTCATGCCCGGAACGGGTAGAAGGGGTAATCCCAGGTTATGCAAAGCTCTCCCACGGAAGTGGAGAGATTAGCCCGTAGGGATTATCCCTTGACATGGGCTCTCGCCGGTGAAATAATCCTCCAAACCTTCCCGTATTACCCCCGGTCCCGTATTACCCCCGGTTGTCTAAGCATCTGATTAGGTGAGAGTAAGGCGGGATTTTTTGCATTTTGCAGGATTATTTTTTTAGGATAGCTTTATGAAAAGGACTTTTCAACCCAGTAATATTAAACGAAAACGTGTGCACGGTTTCCGCAAACGAAGTTCTACCGTTGGCGGAAGACGCGTGTTGGCAAACCGCAGGCGCAAAGGCAGAAAACGCTTGACGGTCTAAATTTTGGCGGCAAAGAGGTATGATGGGCCATGTTCGTCGGCCCCACGCCGAGTGGGTGGAGAACCTCCGCTGGTAATGAACAATCTCTTTATTTTGCGGACGAAGAGTTTTGGTCGCTTGACGGGCCATTGCTCTCTGGCTCCACGCCGAGTGGGCGGAGAACCTCCGCTGGTAATGAACAATCTCTTTATTTTGCGGACAAAGAGTTTTGGTCGCTTGACGGGCCATTGCTCTCTGGCTCCACGCCGAGTGGGTGGATGAAAAATTTCTCTTTCAAAAAAAAAGAACGACTGGCCAAACGGCCCGAGTTTGACAAGGTCATGGCGGAAGGGGGGAAAAAGCGGGTGGGGAAATTATGCATTATCTTTTCCCTCCCAAATAAATTGGGCAGAAAGAGGCTGGGAATCATCGCCTCGAAAAAGGTCGGAAACGCAGTGGCCCGAAACCGGGTGAAACGAAGAATCAGGGAAACTTTTCGCCAAATCAAACACCGCATAAAGCCCACTTTGGATATCGTTGTTATATCAGGGAAGGACATGGTCACACTTCCCTACCAAGTGATTGAAAAAGAACTTTCAAACGCCCTTCTAACTGAAAGGTGAATTCCTAAACCGGATCAAATGCTAGAGTCATCCGACCTCCATGTTAAACCAGATATTCCTTAAATTAGTACGCGTTTATCAACGGTGGATTTCTCCCCTGTTTTTTCCGGCTTGCCGGTTTTATCCCAGTTGCTCAGAATATGCCGCCCAGGCTTTAAAGCGCTACTCCCTGGTTAAAGCAGCAGGACTGATCCTCAACAGACTTTTAAAATGCCACCCCTATCACGACGGTGGGGCTGACCCGTTAAAATAGGGCTGAACAGCCTGGAATCGGAGATTCGACTTGGAAAACAGATTATTGCTCGCCTTTGTTTTGTCCTTGGCGGTGTTTGTAGGATGGGGCTATTTCCTGGCGCAAATGCAGGGTCCATTGCCGGTACAAGAATCGGGCATTGAGACTCCCGGCCAAGAAACTCGGGCTCTTCCGCCCACAGGTTCGGCTCCAGTGGCTCCCCAGTCGCAATTATCACAACCTTTAGCTCCGGCCCCCGTTCCTGTCAATCCTTTCCCTGGAAAAGAAGTTCTCATCCAGGTCTCTGCCGGGGAAACCCACTTCATCATCAGCAATCGCGGCGGAGTGCTGAAACAACTGCAATTGCCGCGCTTTAAAAATGATGCCGGCGACATTATCGACTTGATCGACAACCCCGATCACCTGACATCCGCTCTGGCTCTTCAGGCCAACGACCCCGAGGTCACGGCGATTTTGCAGTACGCACACTATGAGCCTTCGACAACTTCTATTGTTCTGGACGAAAACAATCCGGAAGGACGGCTGACCCTGACTCTGAATCACTCGTCCGGATTACAGGTCACCCGCAACTACACGTTCCACTTCGAAGATTACATGGTTGAAATGAGTACGCAGATTAACGCAGCGTCAATGGCAAACAGGAATCTGCAATACCAAGTGGTGTTGGGGCCCGGAATGGGCGGAAAAATATCTTCACAAACCGATTACATCGTCTTTTCCGGCGCAACCGTATTCAACAATAATGAGAGGATCGAAAACCCGCCTGAAGATATCCACGACACTTCTTATTTCAAAGGAGACCTGAAGTGGGTGGCTTTCCAGAACAAATATTTCGGGTCTGCCCTCATTCCCCAACAAGGCACCAAGGCCGGACTGGTGTTCAAAGAAAAAGATCAGGCCTTTGTCGGGCTGGAATTTGAATCCGTTCAATCCTCCGCCAACGCTCAACATTTATTTTATGCCGGCACCAAGGAACTGGAAACCCTCGAAGAAAAAGGCCACCACTTGGTGAGGATGATCGACTACGGCTGGTTCGGAAACAAATTCGCCTTCCTGGTCAAACCGCTTCTCAAGGTTCTGGCGTTCTTCTATGGGCTCACTGGCAACTACGGCTGGTCAATCATCTTCCTGACTATCATCATTAAAACGCTGTTTTTCCCGCTGACCCATAAAAGCTTCAAGTCCATGAAGGGGATGCAGAAAGTTCAGCCTTATGTAAAAATCATCCAGGAAAGAAATAAAGATGACCGGCAGAAAATGAATGAAGAACTGCTGGAACTGTACAAAAAACACAAAGTGAATCCGGTTGGCGGTTGTCTGCCCATGCTGCTGCAGATTCCCGTATTCATCGCCCTCTACCACGCGCTGTTCTTTTCCATCGAGCTTCGCGGCGCCCCGTTCATCGGCTGGATCACCGACCTTTCCGTCGCCGACCCCTACTACGTTTATCCCGTACTCATGGGTGCCACTATGTTCGTGCAACAAAAACTGACCCCATCGATGGGCGACCCCATGCAACAGAAAATCATGATGTTCCTCCCCATCGTGTTCACCTTCCTGTTCCTTTCGTTTCCGTCCGGACTCGTCATCTACTGGACCGTCAACAATATCCTGACCATCTCCCAGCAATACTACATCTACCACGTCCAGAAAGACTAGCCACTCGGCGTGGGGCCAGTGTTTAAACCTCTCCCTGAGAAGGGAGATTGAGGGGGTTGCTTTTTCTACCTGAAAGAAGGACGATAGTTCGCTATGAACGACACCATTACAGCTATCGCCACCCCGCCCGGCGAAGGGGGCATCGGCATCATCCGCATAAGCGGAAAGGACGCTCTGGCCATCGCCCTGCAACTTTTTCATCCCGCATCCGGTGAGAAGATAAAGGAGCTTGCTCCTCAAAAGGTTTTGTTCGGTGAGGTGCGCGATCCCGAATCTAAGCAGTGCATCGATCAGGTTCTTCTCACTTTTTTTAAAGGACCAAAAAGTTATACTGCCGAAGATGTCATCGAGATCAGCGCCCACGGTGGGACATGGATCACCTCACGAATCCTCGAACTAATTTTGGGGCAAGGGGCGCGGCTGGCAGAACCGGGGGAATTCACCCGCCGCGCTTTCACCAACGGCAAGCTCGACCTAACCCAGGCCGAAGCCGTCGCTGATGTCATCGACTCCGCTTCCGACAAAGCTTTAAGTTCCGCACTAGCACAACTCAAAGGCGGACTCTCCCGCAGACTCAACACCCTGCACGAAACCCTGCTCAACGCCCAGGCTCAACTGGAAGCGGCAATAGATTTTTCAGAAGACGGCCTCACCTTCCAGTCGCGGGAAGCCACACAAAACCAAATTCAACAAGTTGAAAAAGATTTAAGGAAACTGGTTCGCTCTTTTCGACAGGGACGGATTGTTCGGGAAGGAATGCGTGTTGCCCTGGTCGGCAAACCCAATGTCGGGAAATCCAGCCTGCTCAACGCGCTTTTGCGGGAAGATCGCGCCATCGTCACTGCCTACGCGGGAACCACCCGCGACACCCTCGAAGAACGAGCCCGCATCAAAGACATCCATATCATTATCATCGACTCCGCCGGACTGCGCGACAACCCGGAAGTGATCGAAGAAGCAGGCATTGAAAGAACCCGTCTGGCTCTGGAAAAAGCCGACCTCGTACTGGTTGTGTTCGACCAATCCGAGCCCCTTGACGATAACGACGAACTACTGATGAACGAAGTGGGAGAAAAACCCCGGCTGGTGTTGCTCAACAAATCCGATCTGCCTTCCTCCTGGCCACCGGATCAACTCAATAACTTTCTCGCAGAAGAAAAACCGATTGCTCTATCCGCCAAAACTCTTGAAGGATTCGATTCTTTAGAAGAAGCGCTCTACCAGAAAGCTATAGGTGGAGAACGAACCGGTGAATCCGTCATCATCACCCGCGAACGCCATCGCGACCACCTGCAACAAGCCGCCGAAGCTCTGCAAAAAGCCAGCGAAAGTCTCACCGACAATCTCTCCGAAGAACTCATAGCAGTAGACGTTACTCTGGCGATGGAACATCTGGGTGCCGTGCTCGGTAAAACTTTTGAAGAAGACCTGCTGGACAAAATCTTCGGCCAGTTCTGCATCGGCAAATAACTGCCCACTAGGAGTGGGGCCAGCTAACAAAGGTTTATGTAATGGAATTAACGTGTAGCAATATTGGATTGAGCCCTTAACCTCTTTTTACTTTATACTGTATATTAACAATTGGAATGGAAATTTAAAAGAATTTAAACTTGACAAATCAACCATTAAAGATGACTATAAGTATCTATAATGATCTATCTAAATAGAAGCAAGTAATATTATATGCAACCCATTCCTCAAAAAAAATTATTAAAAGATATGAAATCGTTACGGATAAAAAGGCCGGTGGTGCCACCTATACCCCTAAAATATTAGCTGATTTTGTTGCAAAAAAAATTATGGGAATAACCGGGAATTTAAAAACTGGGTCCTCGATTCGAATCCTTGATCCAGCAATTGGTGACGGAGAGTTACTCATCAGCCTTCTAGAACAGATTCCTCACCCAATCCATCGGCAAATCAAAATATTTGGTTTTGAGATGGATCAAAAAGCCCTTAATCTGGCTACTTCCCGTATAAAACAAAAATTTCCTGCAGTAGACACACATTTTCAGCTTGGGAATTTTCTAAACTATGTTCTTGAGAATTTTGGGCAGGGTGGAAACGGAAATTTATTTCAAACAGAAGTGTCAGAAGCCTACGACCTTATCATTGCGAACCCTCCCTATGTTCGAACCCAAATTATGGGAGTGACGCAAGCACAATTATTGGCAAAACAGTTTGGTCTTTCGGGCCGGGTTGATCTGTATTACGCCTTTATTCTTGGTATGGCCTGGGTTTTAAAGCCCAACGGAATCGCCGGAATTATTGTCTCAAACCGCTTTATGACTACCAAATCTGGCGGCCCTGTGCGGAAAGCATTGCAACAGTTGTTTAATCTCCGACACATCTGGGATATGGGAGATACAAAAATTTTTGGTGCTGCTGTTCTACCCGCTGTTCTTCTGGTTGAAGGTAGAAACGGCAAAAAGCCACAAACTCCTGCCGTCACTTCCATTTATCAGACAACAGAAATTGGCAAGGAAAGGGTTTCCAACCCTATCGATGCCTTATCTAAAGAAGGTATTGTCGGGCTCGCAGATGGCCGAAGTTTTCTTGTACAACATGGAAAGCTTGAAACAGATGGAACCTTCGATGGTGTATGGAGGGTGGCTACGAAGTCAGTTAATACCGGGCTGGCTATTGTAGAATCCCACACGTGGGGGACATTTGGGGATATTGGAAAAATCCGGGTTGGTGTTAAAACCTGTGCCGATAAAATATTTATTCGCTCCGATTGGCAGGATATACCAGATGAAGAAACCCCAGAGATTCTAAGGCCTCTGATTACGCACCACAGTGCGCGTCGCTTTAAGGGTTTGGTCCCGAAAAAAACAAGGAAAATCCTTTACCCGCACACTATTGTGAAAGAGCAACGGCAGACAATTAATTTATCAAATTACCCACGTACAAAAACATACTTGGAACGCCACCGACTGGCCTTGGAAGGCCGTCATTACGTCATTGAGGCCGGGCGTGAATGGTACGAAATATGGGTTCCTCAGGACCCGGAAGCTTGGGATAAGCCTAAACTTGTTTTTCGTGATATTTCAGAAAAACCAACATTCTGGATCGATCAAGGGGGAGCAGTCGTTAATGGGGATTGTTACTGGCTTGTTTGTCTGAATAGATCCCAAGCAGCCCTTCTTTGGCTGGCAGTAGCGGTAGGTAACTCTACCTTCATTGAGACATTTTACGACTACCGATTTCACAACAAGCTTTATGCAGGGCGACGGAGGTTCATTACGCAATACGTTGAAAAGTTTCCTTTACCTGACCCGACCAGCCCTATTGCATTGGCTATTATCAAGAAAGCTAAGCAAATTTATCAATGTACCCCGTCAGCCGAGGTGTACAAACTGGAAAAGGAAATAAATCGGTTAGTGTATCAATCCTTCGGTTTAGTCTTCGAAGAAGTTGGCGGGTAATGGTATCTGTAGTTTTTTATTCAAAACCTTTCCTTGAAACTGAGGGAATCGATCAAAAAAATTTTCCCCGGTTGTTAGAAAAAAATGCGTTAAAGTCACTTCCCTACCATCTGTTTCTCCATAAAAAAGAGCATACCGCACATCGCGGTGCCGGATTTGTTTTCCTCCGATGTTAGGCACGTCCAGAGGTTCTACACTGCCAGGACACACCAAACCAAGATCGATTGTCGGGGAGGTCTGAAGTTTTACTTCAACCAATTGATGTCTCACATCCGGGAATTGTTCATCATCCCGATAATCAGAATAACCAAGCTTTTTGCAGATAAGCCGGTGAAGTTCTGCGCCCCGGTTTCTTTCTTGATCATGACCGCTATAGGAAAATCTTCGGCCTACAAGGGTACCCAACCGTTCAAAAATTACCTTGATTGTTAAGAGTCGGTTTCCCTCCGGTTGAGCGGTAGGACTATCAGAACCTTTTAAATCGACCGAGGATACAACAAAAGGCCTGAGCAACACCGTATCTTTTTTCGAAATAAGTTCCGTTAAAGTTTTTCCAATAATCAAGCGTGCCTGATATTTTTGAGTCAGGGTCCCAGTTTTGTCCAAAGCTGCCAAAATGTCTCCTGTGACCACCTTTACCCGCAAAATAATATTGTCATCACTAATGCGTATAATTACATAACGTCGAATAGATGATATCTCTTCATTCCAGACTTGGAGATTATTCTTTTTTTTGGTGTAGGTATCGAAAAATTGCCCTAGGAAACGCGGTTTTGTTTTTTTGAAGGATAGTGGTACCGGATAGCCAAGTGCCTGACAAATATATTCCTTGACCACCTTAGAGCGGGTCCTAAGGGGTAGACCATGAAGCGAGATTCCCTTGAGCTTCTTGTTTAGTATTTTTTCAAGTACTATGGTTGGAACCCAAAGGTTTGAGTCGCCAATCTTAATAGGGTCATATATTGATAAACCACTCCGTCTGATGGCTTTAACATATCGTGTCCCAGTATCCGAATTATTTGCCATCTTTGCCACCTCTCTTGGTTAAGAGTTTTTGAACACTTACACCGAGAGCCGTGGAAAAGGTTTCTAATGTACTAAGAGTCACATTCCTCTCGCCCCTTTCCACAGAGCCAACATACGTCCTGTGCAGATCGCATTGGTCAGCAAGCTCCTCTTGGGATATGTTTTTTTTATTTCTGTAGGCACATATGTTTTCCGAAAGAATTTTCGTTATTTCTTTGCTGGGTTTTCTTAGTGATTTTTTTCCCATTTGCTCTGGAGAGGATTAATTACACATTATGGGATATCTTTAACTTATGATGCCTTTAAGTCTACAGATTTTAAGTAGCTTTTTATCGACGTGCATAAATGGGCCGAACCCTGAACTTCCCCTGTTTTAGTGGACAGTTAGTTAAGAGGCATAGGCCTGTTTCTCGAATTCGGCAGGGCTGAGATAGCCGAGATATTAGTGACGGCGTTGCCGATTATAAAACACTTCGATATATTCAAAAATATCCTTCTTTGCTTGCTGACGGGTTTTGTAGTTCCGGTTATGAATGAGTTCCACTTTGAGAGTATGGAAAAAACTCTCCGCCACGGCGTTATCCCAGCAATCGCCCTTCCGGCTCATACTGCACTCTATCCCATGAACATTGAGCAAGGCTTGAAAATCGTTGCAGGCATATTGAACCCCCCGGTCAGAATGGTGAATCAATCCCGGTTTCATGCCGCCGTTCTTCATTGCCATATTTAAAGCTCTCATTACCAACCAACGGGTTATCCAACGATCCATGGCCCAACCAATAACTTTACGGTGGAATAAATCCAGCGTCACCGCAAGGTATAACCAGCCCTCTTGAGTCGGGATATAGGTGATATCCGAAACCCAGCATTGACCGGGCTCAGCAACATTAAACCGCCGTTGCAGTTTGTTTTTTGCCACCGGGTGATTATGTTTGGAATCGGTTGTCACCCTAAACTTTCTTTTGTGCTTGGCAACGATTCCATGCTCGCGCATAAGACAGGCAATACGATGCCTGCCAATGGCATATCCCTTGTCTTTCAAGTCCTCATGAATTCTGGGACTGCCATAAGTCTGGCGACTCTTCTTATAAACGGTTTTGATCTCATCAACCCATCGCTGCTTCTCACGGCTCCTCAGGCTCTCGGGGCGGCTCAGCCAGGCATAGAACCCACTTCGTCCCACTTCCAGAACCCGGCACATCGGGCTTACCGGAAATGCTTCTCGATGATCCCGTATAAACCGATATCTCATTGGGAACCCTTCTAGTACCCCTTGTATGTTGTTCATAAGGGGAATTTGTAGTAGTTGTACCTGTGAGCCCTGTGGGAAGCCGGTTTTGTGTTTTCCACAAGGCTCACAGGGTTTGATTCAGGGCACAATAGATCGTTTACCCCTTGGGCTTTTAAGCCCGTCCCGAAGCGCAGATCGTTGTGTCCTGTTTTGATTAACCCGAACAGTTGCCTGGGCCACTGAGCCCGCATCGGCAAGGCTGGGAGACCAAATTATGAATCAGAAACCCCATTTTATTGGCATCGATATTTCTAAACTCCATCTGGATGTTGCTGACAGCATGACTCAAGAAACCTGGCAAACCGCTAACAATGAAGAAGGGATTGCTGGTTTGGTCGAGAGTTTATCCGCCTTAAATCCTCCATTGATCGTTTTGGAAGCCACAGGCGGCTTAGAGATCCCGTTGGCTTCGGCCCTGGTTGCGGGTCGACTGCCAGTAGCCGTGGTCAACCCACGGCAAGTTCGTGATTTTGCCAAAGCCACCGGGAAACTGGCAAAAACCGATGTCATTGATTCTCTTGTGCTGGCCCATTTTGCCAAGGCCATACGTCCTGAGGTCAGGAAAATCAAAGACGAAGAATCTCTTGAACTCTCAGCTCTAGTGACACGCCGTCGCCAGTTGATCGAGATGCTGACCAAAGAAAAAACCCGTCTAAAACAAGCTCCAAAATGGATATGTAAAGACATTAAGGAGCATATCGAATCTCTTAAAAAACGCTTGCGAAAAATCGATGGCGACCTTTCCAGAACCATCAAAAACAGTTCTGCCTGGCGTGAGCACGACCAGATCATACAAAGTGTTCCCGGTGCCGGTCCCGTTCCGGCTGTCAACCTCTTGGCCGGGGTTCCGGAACTTGGAGTTCTTAATCAGAAGCAAATCGCCGCCCTTATCGGTCTCGCTCCCCTCAATCGGGACAGCGGAAAGTTCCGGGGCCGCCGGTGTATCTGGGGCGGTCGCGCCAATGTGCGTGCCGCTTTATACATGGCCGCCGTCACTGCCATGCAGCATAATCCCGTGATTCGTACCTTTTACACACGCCTCATCGAAAAGGGCAAACCCTTTAAAGTTGCCATTACCGCATGCATGAGAAAGTTATTAACGATCATCAATACCATGATCAAAACAAAAACACTCTGGAATGAAAATCTCATTGCCAGCACTTGACATTTAACACAGTTGCTTCGGGGCATGAAGACAAATGAAGAGGACATCACAACCGATGAGGGGTCATAACATGCTGCCAATGAGCTATAGTTCGTTGCGCCGAAAAGTCAATCGAACGCATATAGGGCTGAGAAAACTATTCACTTACCAGAAAAAGTTGTTGCTATTGAGTCCAGCGTCACGCTGGTGGGGAGTTTTGGGTTGACGTTTAGCACGGTTTGGGAGAAGCTTGGTGCCTTCCATGAAATATTGAAAAGGTCTGTCAAATTATGAAACGAAATTCCATTTTTCGGGACGAACTTCCGGGAGAAAAGAAGAGCATCATCAATCTGTTAATGACTGGCTACATCGTTGTCATCTCCTGCCTGGGATACGCTGCGTTCTTTCTCTACATCCAACTTGGGCAGATTGAAAGAATTGTGGGAACCATGGACACGCAGAATTTAACACCTGATCAAATGGAGTTATTAAAGAACCGGATCATTCGCAGTGCCAGGCAATTAAAAAATGAAATGGTCGGAATGGCTATTGTAGGGAGTCTGGTTTCGATTATTGGCGGATTTTATACCGTCAGCATGATTATCAAACCCTTGAAAAAACTGGTGAGGTTTGCAGAGGAGCGGGGGAAAACCGAACTTCCCGAAATTAAATCCAATACCGAAATCAAACAGTTGGCAACGGCCATCACACAATTAACAGAAAGCCTGAATCAGACTGCCTCCTCGGAAAAAGAACAGCTACCTTCCTGAGCGAACAAGAAGCCTTTTGGCTCAAGAGTCATTGTGGTCCCTGACCTTGCCGCTCAATTCGTCTTTGAAGCGTAAGACCTCTCTTCCAGGAATGCCCACCTCCTCCAATAACTGAACATAGTATTAAAGGTCAGGGTTTCTTTCAAACGCAGGATCGCCTTCTGGATCTTCGGCTGTACAACCGGCACCAGATCGTTGCAAAGCAGTTCCACAGGAAGCGGTTCATTGGAAAGCCGGGCCATGAGGGTTGAAACTTTAGAAATCCCCAGATTCCGCCGGAAAACTTCCCGGTCCTTTATTTCCATTTTTATATACTTCACGCATTTTTCATGGAGGACGAGCCTCTGCTTCCAGGGTTCAGTTTTTTTCCATTGCTCAAATCGAATTTTGACGGGTTGGACTTCTTGCAACTCACGGAGCTCATCCATACGGGATAGGTAATCTTTTTGGAAGGCTTTTTTGACCTCGATTCGATTCTGCAATTCGTCATCGCAAGATTCCTCCGCAAACTTCTTATCATTTTTTCTTTTTTCTTTCCATTTTTCATAATGCAGGAGGATCACCTCCCCGCGTGTCATGGATTCAATTTCCTTAAAGAGCTGCTGAGCCTCCTTAACATGAAAAGACTTGGCCTGTTCAGCCGAGATAAACGGTTGCCAGTAAATAAAAGTTTTGCCAGTTGTACCCCTCCGGGGCATGAAACTTATATAGGAGATATCACAGGCCCACGCCGAGTGGGGTCTTCTTAATGTTTGAAATGGCGGGTGCCGGTAAACAGCATGGCTATTTTGTGTTCGTTTGCCGCTTGTAAAACTTCTTCATCTCGAATGGAGCCGCCCGGGGAAATAATGGAAGTGATGCCATTTTTCGCAGCTTCGTCAATGGCATCCCGGAAAGGGAAAAACGCATCCGAGGCCATGACCGCACCCTGCAAAGGCTTGCGTGCCTTCTCGATGGCGACGCGGGCTGAATCGACCCGGCTCATCTGCCCCGCGCCAATACCAAGAATTTCCCGGTCTTTGGCATAAACAATGGCATTGGATTTAACATGCTTGGCCACGATCCAGGCGAATTTCATATCCTCCATTTCCCGGTCATCGGGTTTTCTTTCGCTGACCACCTTGAGTTGGTCCTCGACATAGGTCAACAAGTCCTGGCTTTGGACCAACAGGCCGCCGCCAATCCGCTTCAAATCAAATTTTCCGGCATCCTCGGTCGATCCCATTTCCGGCATCTGCATAAGCCGAACATTTTTTTTCGCGGCAAACAGTTTCAAAGCTTCCGGATCAAAACCCGGCGCCACAACGGCTTCGACAAAGTTTTTAACAATTTCATCCGCAGTTTGGACAGTAACCGGCCGATTGAACCCAAGGATTCCCCCAAACGCAGATATCGGGTCCACCTCCCGGGCGACGATAAACATTTTTAACTGGTCCTCGCCCTTCCCCACACCACAGGGATTGGTGTGCTTGATAATCGCTACCGCCCCTTTATCAAATTCCTTGACCAACTCCCAGGCAGCATTCAAATCTATAAAATTGTTAAAAGAGAGTTCTTTACCCTGAAGCTGTTTGGCAGAAACAATCTCTGACGGTAATGGAGACATTTCTTTATACAATGCGGCGGACTGGTGAGGGTTTTCGCCATAGCGCAGTTCCTGCACTTTTTCAAACGGCTGGTTCAGCAGAGGTGGAAAGTTGGCATCTTCTTGCCATTTTCCGGTTAAATAAGTTGATATCAAGGAATCATAACGGGCAGTGTGCGCAAACGCGTCCCGGCACAGCCGCCTGCGTGTTTCAAGGGTCACGACTCCAGCTTTTATTTCCTCCAAAACCGGACCATACTCGTCCGGGTTCACCAGAACCACCACATCCTCGGAATTTTTCGCCGCCGAGCGAATCATCGCAGGACCACCAATATCAATATTCTCAATGGCCTCTTCCAGAGAACAATCTTTGCGTGCTACCGTCTGCTCAAATGGATACAGGTTGATCACCACCAAGTCGATGGGCCGAATTCCATGAACTTCCATTGCCTTGACATGTTCCGGCACATCTCTGCGAGCCAGAATCCCGCCGTGGACCCTGGGATCGAGCGTCTTGATCCTGCCATCCATCATTTCCGGGAAACCGGTATAGTCGGAGACCTGAATCACAGGGACTCCACCCTTACGCAATAAGTCCGCCGTGCCACCGGTGGAAAGTATCTCGACACCGGATTTCTGCAGTTCGAGAGCGAACTCCAATATACCGGTCTTATCCGATACGCTTATCAATGCCCGTTGAATGGGTTTCATCAAATAAAGAAAAATGTTAAGTTTATTGGGGAAGTTTTCTTTTGGGAGCCGGAGACTTCGATATCAGAAAACCCGGGGTCAGCGCACTGATCAGCTTCAATAACCAGACCGGAAAAGAGCCGTAGGACTCCCAAAGCGCGGGTTCTTCTTTCTGGGGTTGGGGTGCAGTTTTCTTGGGATCGGTCATCACTCACCTCTCCATGATAAAAGGGTTCGGAATACAAATGAAATGCGAAGTCTACACTTTTTCCCCTAATTTTTAAATAAAAATCCGCCGGCCACTTGGCACCAGTACCCCCTCCGGGGCATGAAGGCAAATGAGGGGGCACCACACGTGACGCTGGACCCAATGAATAGTAGTTTCTTCAGCCGAGAGACCCTTTTGCTAACCCAAGGCGGTTATTGCTGGTTGACCGTTCTCACCTTAGCCTTCATGCCCCGGAGGGGTATGCCTAGTGGTTGAGAGGCCATGGGTAAATTTCCAGTCAATCGGGCGGGTGAGATCCAGGCTGCCAAACTGAGTCTCAAGGTTTTTAGCGCATTCTTGCAGCAAGTCCTGTAAACACTTCTTATCCGAGTCCGTCCAAGCCATGGGAGCCTGTAGCAATTCCTGTTCGAAGGCCGCGAAGAGGTCTTCATTGCACAGCTTTGCCTCTTCCTGGAAAATGCCCGGTAGAAAGATCATTTCCAGAAAACTCTTTGCCGCCGCATCAGCAATCGGCTCACAGGATAACCGACTGAATAAAATGTACTGCGCCAAGGCTGTGGTCACCAAAGTTAACAGGTTTGAGGATTCACGGGGTTCCGAGCCATCACCGTGTAAAGACGAAAATGCTGATTCGCTCAATCCTAATCCCTGCCGGGCAAAGCGGCTGTAAAATTTCCATCGGGCTAAAAAGTCATTAACGGCCTTAACATCTTTCATGGATTTCAGATCCCGCCAATTGAAAGAATCCTCGTTTTTTTCCGCGACCTGAGGAAAACGAAAAACCAAAGCACCCAGCCTTTCCTTGTCCCCCGCTGAAATAAAATGTTCAATATAGGAACCATTTTCGTTAATGAAAGAACTTGCCAGAGACTGAACCTGTCTTAATTGTTCATAGCCCACTTGAAAAAACGACTGCATCCAAACCTGATCCAGCAAGGCCGCTCCCTTTTTCAGGTCGTTTTCTGCCCCCAACTCCAGACCTATATTTATATACCCCAGTGTTTTTCTAAGAGCCCGCTGGCGGACATCCTTGGATGACAGCTCCAGCCTATCGGCAACAATAACTTTGTTGGCCAGGCAAACCAGTTCCCAACGCAGGGTTTCAAGGCGGCTTTCGTTTTCCAGAATGGCCAGGCATTGAGTGAAAAAAAGAGTCTCATCTAACTGAGCCAGGGGATATCGGGGAGAAAGTTTGAACGGGCTCGAGGGGAGTTCTTCCAGTGAAGGCAGTTTTAACTTTAAAGTTTCCGGATCCAAACGGCTGTATATACCCACCGCATCCTGAAATTCAGGGATGCCTCTTTCGGCGGTTCGGTTCACTCTCCAGTTATAGGCCTGCTCCACTGTAAGAGTAACGGGATACCAAATCACCGCTTCCAGCAGGTTATAAAAAAGCTTTTGATCCTTTTCATGAAGCAAAAGCAGAAGTTTTCTGATTTCTTTACTGTTCTCAACTTTGAAAAAAATATCATAAACTCCATCGGGGGTAAAATGTTCAAGTCCCTCCACCCCTTCGTAGGAATCCGTCATTTCATCCTTCTTATAGACTTTAAAAAAGGCTTGAAGGAGCATCACCTTTTGGTCAAAATCCTCCCCATAAAACCATTCCAGGGTTTCAGGGTCATGGCATTGATCCAGCAAAACGATCCACTCCAAAGCCCGCTTGGGTTGGAACTTGTCTCCCTGCCACCATTCCACATCAAAAACATATTGCAGTTGGTCCGGCGAAAACATGGATATCACCAGAAGGGAATCCTCTTTACCCACTTCCTTAATCAAATTATAGACCTCCTCCACAGGAAGGGACTGAGTCACCTCGACCGCTTTTTCGGAAAGCATGAGGAGTTTCTGTTGCAGATGTGGGTCAAGTCCAAGAATACATCGCGCCTGTTCTTCCACCGACAGTCCGGACAAAATATCTTCCACCTTGCGTGGCTGGGTTTTCACCCAATCCACGGGAAAAGACAGGTCTCCCCCTATATATGAATTTTCTCTATCAATTTTATCGATCATGATTATGAAATTAGAAAAACATAACAACGCTTCATGGACGCAACATGATGGTTGTAAGGATTCTTCCTGTCTCTCCCTCGCGTCGATAGGAATACAGGTTTCGGGTGGAACAACAAGTGCAATGATCCATCGAAGAAATATTTTCCGGGAGAAGGCCGGCTTTTTCACCTTCCATTTTATTCACCGCGATCAAGTCCAGAAAGTATTTACCAGACGGGCCGCGCCGTAACCACCCCTTGTCATCAGGAAATAATTCTTTAAAAGGTTGAACACAGTCCTCACCCACCTCATAACAACACCCTCCAATTGCAGGCCCAAACCCCACTACCAGCTCTGCGGGACGACATCCATACACCCGACCCATCTCCCCAATCACCTTAAAAAGAAGGCTTTTCTCGGACCCTCTTCTTCCGGCATGAATGGCCCCAATCACTTTTAATCGCGGATCATAAACTAAAATGGGAAGACAATCTGCTGTAAAAATTCCGATAGGCCTTCCAGGAATTTGAGTCAACAAGGCGTCGGCAGAAATTTTTCCGGCCTCACTAAACGCAAGACCTGGATCATCCAAAACAAAAATATTATCACTATGAATCTGATTGACCAAAAACAGGCTGCGGTTTTCTATCCCTATCGATTCTAAAAACCATTTCACATGTTCTCTTGCTTTTCCAGATTCACTATTGTTCCGGAAAGAAAATTCTTCAATTTCACCCTGTTCATTTTCGAAGCAACGAGGACTGACGGCATGGACCAATTCCGGAAATGTTTCAAATTGACCAAATTTTAACTTTTCGAGCAAAATACTCATAAAAAAATTTATTTTTTTCCAACCCATTTAAAACACTCAGAAAACAAATTCAGTATACTCGTAAAAAATTAAAAAAACCAAGCAAGGTGTTTCCCCCTTTTTTTGTGCAGGTTTCATCGGGTCACATAAAAATAGAACATTGGGTCACATAAAAATAGAACATTGACATATCGTATTCATAATTTTCGCTGCAACTGAATGCCCCCTCTAAAGCATTAATTTTTCTTAATATTCGCTTGACATCAAACGCTTATGTCATAAGATGATAAACAGTATTTGGGCGCTGAAACGAATACCGATTGACGTATGAAAGGAGATCTTGATGGCAACTAAGAAAAAAGCTCCAAAAAGAAAAGCCGCTAAGAAAAAAGCTCCAAAAAGAAAAGCCGCTAAGAAAAAAGCTAAAAAGAAAGCTCCAAAAAGAAAAGTAGCTAAGCAAAAAGCTAAAAAGAAAGCTCCAAAAAGAAAAGTAGCTAAGAAAAAAGCTAAAAAGAAAGCTCCAAAAAGAAAAGTAGCTAAGAAAAAAGCTAAAGCTAGAAAAAGATAATCAAGATGGTTTGATTTTCTTCTCAGCTAAAGCTGGTTTTAACAGAAGCACTCTCAATTCAATTTCTAACGTATTAACCCATATCGTTTCAGCGCCCAACCAATACCGCTCGCCCACACAACCATTTGTTATTCCTGCCCTTATGGGCCTACCTTGAGATAGGCCGACTTTAGATAAAAAGCTTCGGCAAACGTTACCGGATGATCCAAAGCATGCCCCGTTCTAGCGATCTCTTCATATTTTATTCCTGCAGAACCAATTCCACGATAGACCGCATCATAAAAGTCGTTTTCTGGCACATGCGCCGAACAAGAAGCGGCAAATAGTATCCCCGATGCAACCTCTGCACCCGCTTTAGCCAATTTTGCATAAGCCACTAAAGCCTGGGCTTTATGTTTCTTATTTCTGGCAAACGCAGGCGGATCCAAAATAACCAAGTCAAAAAACTGCTTTTCGGATTTTAACCCAGCCAGTATTTGGAAGGCGTCGCCCTCCTTTTGAGAAAAATTTTGAGATGGAAATGATTTTCCAGGGAAATTCAATTCCAAGTTTCGCAATGATGTCTCCAATGCAAATGGATTACTGTCCACCTCCACCACCGACCTGCACCCGCCAGCCAAAGCGTATACCGAGAATCCCCCCGAATAACTGAAAACATTCAATACAGATCGGTCTTTAGCCATTTCCCGTATTTTTAACCGATTGTCCCTCTGGTCCAGAAAAAAGCCGGTTTTCTGCCCCTCAACAACATCCACCAAAAACTTCAGCCTATTTTCCTTGAATTGCACCCAGCTTGAGTTCCCGTCTCCAACTAAGATCTGTCCGTCCCGGTAAGCTGAGTGGACCCCAAATGATTTGCTAATGTTACGGGCTAATCGCAAAACCACCTGCCGACTTTTGAATTCCTTCTGAAATAATTCACAGAGTTCATCCAGAAACGGAAACCAACTTGCGGTGTACAGTTTCAGAACCAGGGTGTCCTCATAACGATCCAACACAAGCCCGGGAAGCCCGTCATTTTCACCGTTAATGACGCGATAACCCGTTGTGCCCTGATGTTCCAGCTCCTCCCTGATTATTTTTGCGGACTGCAGACGCTCCAGAAAAAAGCCCGTATTGATTTCCCTTGGTTTTCCCAGGTTCAACACTCTAAAACAAAGATCAGCATCCGGGTCCCACAAACCCAGAGCCAAAAAACGGTTATTGTGATCGTAGATCACTCCCAGGTTTTCTGGCTGACTTTCAAGAATGCGGTTTTGAACCTGGTATTTGAAAACCCAGGGATACCCCTTGCGGATTTTGCCTTGTAGTGTTTTGGATATCTGGATCTTAATCATTTAATGGGCAATTCGCATGTGTGGCAGAGTATCGAGAATCTTGATTTGTCGGGCCTGCACATGTTTTGGGGTGGGTCTTTGCGTCCAATGCCGGGGATTGGGTAAGACAGCCGCCATCCATGCCGACTCAACCGGCGAAAGAAGTTTTGACGAATGCCGGAAATAGGTCTGGGCCGCCTGCTCGCAACCAAAGATACCATCTCCCCATTCAATCACATTCAAATAGACTTCCAGAATCCTCTGTTTGCTCCAAAAAAATTCAATCAGTACGGTAAAATAACTTTCCAGCAACTTGCGAAACTAGGTTCGGGTTTGCCACAGGAATACATTGCGAGCGGTTTGCATGGAAATCGTACTGGCTCCCACCCTCCGGTCTGTCGTGAGGTTTGTCGTGATTGCATGCTCGATGGCCAGCCAGTCAAACCCATGATGGGCGAAAAATTTCTGGTCCTCAGCAGCTAAGACCGCCTTCATAATATTCGGGGAAATTTTTTCAATGGACCTCCATGAATTCAGATATAGAGGAAGATTCTGCCCACTTTCCACCCAGCGAATCAACATCAGAGGTGTTGTGGGCGGGTTCACAAATCTGTATAGCAGGACAGGGGCAATTGTAAGAGCGACAAAACACAACAAAAGGTCAAAAACAATTTTCCAGACACGAATGCGGATGGGCTTTTTGCCCTTACCTGACTTTCTTTTTTTTCACAGGTATCCCTCCCCACTAAGCGTGGAACCAATGCGCAATAGCTTGAATTGGCTGGCAAAAATGCTGGCGGCTGTAGTATCCCCTTCACTTGCCATCATGCCCCGTAGGAGTGGTACTGGCTAGTGGTTAGCTTTCCTTTATCACAGAGCTATAGAGCTTAACAGTTTTTTGGAAGGACTGGTAATGCTGGGGAGGGATATTTCGGGTATAGCTTTTATGGTGCTTGAAGGTGAAAGGATTATAGATGGTTTTTTTATTTTTCCGGTTCTGAATCTCATAATGCAGGTGGGGCGCGAAGGTTCTTCCGGTGTTTCCCGATTCAGCGATCTGCTGGCCCGCCTGGATAGTCTGGCCCCGTTTCACTTTGACCCGGCTCAAGTGGAGGTAGAGAGTTTTTATTCCCAATTTAGGGTGATCGATTTCAACACAATAACCGTTGGCCCGCACATTCCAGTTGGCCCGCGTGACCTTTCCAGCAAATCCTGAATAAATGGGCGTCCCCACCTTGGCTTTAAAATCTGTCCCGGAATGCCCTCCTACCCCTTTGCGAAAATCGCCAGGCAGGGAAGTGATTTCAATATAATGCCGGATGGGGCTCTGGGCTTCGACAATACGTTGGGCAATCTCTTTTCCTTCACTGTCAAAATAGCCTCCATTGCCCTGGTCGAACTCATCAAAATAATAGGCCTCAAATGTTTTGCCAAATAACTGACTCTTATAGGAAAGTTTGAGAATTTTAAACTGCTCGGGTCCTTCCAGTTGCTGGTACACCACATCGATAGAGTCGCCGTTTCTCATGCTTTTTTTGATGTCCATGAACCACACCATGAGACGCCCGAGGTGTGCGGAAAGCGCGGCGCAGCCATTTTCCCGGGTTATCATTCTGCACACGGTAAAGTTCAGGGAATTCCGGATTTTAAAATTCAGCGAGTGGATAGCTTCGCTCTCAAGAGCCCTCTCGGATGGAACCGTGAATGACACGGGCTTGATAGTAGCAGGTTGAGGCACTTCCAATACCTCGGACGGTTTGACAGAGATTTGCGATACTATCCCGGTATCCTGCGGCAAAGACGCAACCGCAACATTATTTTGCTGGTCAAAAAAGAGGAGAAAAATATTCAGTCCCACCGAAACAATGAAGAGAAAAACAAATCCAAAGCGAAATTTATTTTTCCTTTGGATGTGCTGGTCAGAAAGCGAGGAGGTAGGAATGTGCATTTTCTTTCCTTCAGTTAAATGATAAAGTGATTCACAAAATTATCTCGTGGCCCCCCTCTACGGCGAGTAGCCGGGTCGGCCTCAAAACCTGCCTCATTATATAAAGCAATGCCAATAAATACAATAGGCTCCACCCTCATCCCCAAAGAATACCAGCCCGATATTCTGTTCCTGGAAGACGGGGTGAGCGAGTATCCTCTGGTGCAAGAAATCCTCTCGCGGCTCCCCGGAGTTCCCCTGCAAACGTTTCAGGATATTTCTCTTCTCACGGAACAGATGAAATCTTCACAGTACGATGTGTTTGGGGAAGGAAAAAAGCATTTGGCGTTATGCCGTTTTAAGGGTTCGTTCCTGAAGAAGTGTCCGGGTATCAGCCCGGGTATGGTGTGTTGCAATTATTATATTGTGAACTTATCGAAAAACTGCATTTACGATTGTTCTTATTGTTTCCTACAGGATTTTTTAGGCAACAACCCCATGCAGGTGGTCTATGTTAATGTTGAAGACCTGCTTGGCGAGTTGGAAGAAGTGTTCACACAATATCCGGATCGCAATTTTCGGGTTGGGACGGGAGAATTGACCGACAGCCTGGCCCTGGATACCATTGTCCCCTACACCGCCACCCTACTCCCCTTTTTCAACCGGCAGTCGAACGCCGTGCTGGAGTTAAAAACTAAGTCAGACCAGATTGCGAATCTATTGAACCATCCCGATCCTACAAATATTATTGTATCTTGGTCACTGAATCCACAAACCATCATTGATCAGGAGGAAAAGGGGACACCGGGGCTAGCCCAGCGGCTTGAATCTGCCCGAGCATGTCTGGATAAAGGTTACCGCATCGGATTTCATTTTGATCCAATCATTTTGATACCCGGTTGGGAGGAGGCCTACCGAGAGCTTGTCAATATTTTATGCGATACCCTACCTATCGATAAGGTGGCGTGGGTGAGCCTGGGAAGCTTTCGATATCGCCCTAGTCTGAAATTGATCATCAAAAACCGCCATCCGGAAACCCGCTTGTTCACCAGCGAACACCTGCCCAGCAAGGATGGCAAGTTCCGCTACCTTCGCCCCTTAAGGAACCAAGCCTACGAAACCATTCGCGGATATCTTATGTCCCGCTCGCAAGAATTAAACATTTATCTTTGTATGGAGACCCGGGAAATCTGGGAAGGCGTAACGGGAAAAACGCCAAGGAGTGATAAAAAACTGGATCAGTTTTTTGACCTTTGACCGAAAATCTTAGAGACGCATGGGCATGACGATGCTCTTATACTGGTCGTCATCCGTCACCGTAAACAGGCAGGAGTGATTTTGATCTTTTAGATTAAGCGTCACCGAATCCCCCTCAATAACATTGAGGATATTCAGAACATATTTTGCGTTAAGCCCGATAGAGACCTCTTCACCCTCATACTCAAGGGACATTTCCTCATGGGCATCTCCCAGATCCGTATTGTCTGAAATCAGGCTCAGGCTGCCTTTCTTGATTTCAAACCGAACCATTTTGGATTTTTCATCCGCCAGCAGAGCCACACGTTTCAACGCATGGGTCAGACCATCCCTATCAGCTTTGGCTTTCAAATTATTGTCTGACGGAACCACTTGCCGGTAATTAGGAAATTTTCCGTCTATTTTTCGGGACACAATCACATGCTTGCCGCAAATAAAAGCCAAGTGATTATCCTGGGAAGAAAACCCAAACGTTGCATCTTCGTCTTCCATCAGTTTCATCAATTCAGATAACGCTTTCTTGGGCAAAAGAAAACTCAAGACCTCCCCTTTTGCCGCGTTTGATTTGACCGGTCGTGAAATCATCGCCAACCGGTGCCCATCCGTACCCACCAGACTCACGCTGTCTCCTTCCGCTTCCAGCAATAAACCGTTCAACGCCTGCCGGGTCTCATCGGGAGAAACCGAGAAAAAGGTTTTGCGAATCATTTCCTGCAAAATTTTGCTGTCAAATTCCAACAGTGGTTTTTCGCTGTATTCGGGCAAAGGAGGAAAATCATCAGGGGGAAGCCCAGGCAAACGGAATTTGGACTTTCCACACTTTAAAGTGATCCAGTTATTTTCTTCTTTTTTCAGATAGATTTCTTCATCCGGGAGTTCCCGGACAATGTCAAAAAGTTTTCTGGCATTGAGCGTCACAGCACCGGGCGCAGTCACATTCGCAGGGTAATGGCCCAAGGTCCCGATTTCCAAATCCGTGGCACGAATGCAGATGGTGTCTTTATCAGCGGAAAGATGCAGGTGGGAAAGAATGGGCATCGCCCCTTTGGGTTCCACGATTCCCTGAACTTTGTGCACCCCGTTCAGCAGGACGTCCCGACTTATTCTGACTTCCATAAAACTCCTTCAAAGTAGGTAAAAGCCGGTTTTCAGGCTTGAAGATTTTTAGCACAATTGCAAAAACCTGTCAAAGAGAAATGACGATTCCACAAAGCCACATACCTTGCAAAGAAAATCGCTATAAAAACTCTTCACTTAAAGTATTTTTTTAGTCATCTGCATACGCCCCAAAAGCTGGAATACATTGAAAAAATGAACCATAATTCGAAAAAATTTTTATGGTGGAAATAGCATATAAATGTAGCTTTTTAAATGTTCATAAAATTGCTGTATTAACAAAATATCCAAAAAGTTATTTATCTTTTCGGAGGTATTTATGAAAGCCGAGCAAAGATGCTGGTCTCGAAACGAAGGTTGGTCTGGCAACATGACCTCAGGGAATTTAAAAGACGCCCAACTTGTACTGCTCTTTGGCCATACAAAATTTTAATGTGAAGGACGATTTGAAAAATTATGCAAAGGAATTGGAGAGCAGCAACAACGACTTAAAAGATTTCGCCCACATCGCCTCGCACGATTTGCAAGAGCCCTTGAGAAAAATATCCGACTGGGACAAGGAAGCGAATTCATCGTCACTCTTCCCAAGCGGCAGTCTGCCCTTCATTAAAGTTGTGTGCAGCGGTCAAGTGGACTTTTGGGAAATTTTCGCCCAGGTATCGCGAAGCGTTACAGTCCTGTTGAAAACTGGCACTCCAGAAGCGGAGTCCTCATTGTCCACGCAGAAATACCCCAGCCGTAAAAACTGAAACCGGTCGCCCGCCACCGCATCCACCAAAAAGGGTTCAATGAACCCGTCTTTGACAACCTCAAGAGAATCGGGATTCAAACTTGAGATCAACTCAGGATATTCTTTTTCGTCCGCAGGATTTTCCTTGAGAAACAGGTGGTTGTATAGCCTGACTTCGGCATGCCGGGCATGGGCCTGAGAGAGCCAATGCAGAGTGCCTTTTACCTTCCGGCCCTCCATGGAAGAGCCGCTTTTGGTTTCCGGATCATAAGTACAGCGTAACTCCACCACTTCTCCCGTTTTTTTATCCTTAATCACCCGTTCACATTTGATGATGTAGGCATGCTTCAACCGCACCTCCCGGCCCGGAGCGAGACGAAAAAACTTCTTCGGAGGGTCTTCCATAAAATCATCCCGTTCAATATAAAGAAACCGGGAAAAAGGAACCTTGCGAGATCCGGCGCCGGAATCTTCGGGATTGTTCTCGGCAGTAAGCTCTTCCACCTGATCTTCCGGGTAGTTCTCAATCACCACTTTCAGGGGTCGAACCACGGCCATCACCCTAGGCGCCGTTTTATTTAAATCTTCGCGCACACAATGTTCCAGCAGGGCAAAATCTACCGTGCTGTTGCTTTTAGAGACTCCGATCCGTTCACAAAAATCGCGAATGGCCTCAGGCGGGTAACCTCTGCGGCGCATGCCCGATAAAGTCGGCATGCGTGGGTCATTCCATCCGCTCACATGCTTCTCCTGCACTAACTGCAAAAGCTTACGCTTGCTCAATACCGTGTAATTCAGGTTGAGACGGGCAAATTCAATTTGCTGGGGACGGTAAATATCCAGTTCTTTCAGGAACCAGTCATAAAGAGGGCGGTGGTCCTCGAACTCCAGAGTACAGATTGAGTGGGTGATCTGCTCCAGCGAATCCGATTGACCGTGCGTGAAATCATACATGGGATAAATGCACCACTTATCTCCCGTGCGATGATGAGCCGATTTCAAAATCCGATACAGCACCGGATCCCGAAAATTCAGGTTGCCCGATGCCATGTCAATTTTGGCCCGCAAGACCTTTTCACCTTCCGCAAATTCGCCGGTCCGCATGCGTTCAAACAAATCCAGATTTTCTTCCACCGGCCTGTCGCGATGAGGACTGTCCCGTCCCGGTTCGGTGAGCGTGCCTCGGTATTCACGAATTTGTTCAGGACTCAACGCATCCACATAAGCTTTGCCATTCTCGATCAGCCGGACCGCATACTGGTAAAGCTGGTCAAAATATTCTGAGGAATAATACAACCGGTCGCCCCAGTCAAACCCCAACCATCGCACGTCTTCTATAATGGCTTTGACATATTCTTCCTCTTCTTTGCTGGGGTTGGTGTCATCAAACCTGAGGTTACATTTCCCCGAATACTGCAGAGCCAATCCGAAATTCAGGCAAATGGATTTGGCGTGACCAATATGCAGATAGCCATTAGGCTCAGGGGGAAAGCGGGTATGGACCCGCCCATCAAACTTGAGCGTGTTTAAATCTTCCTCGATAATATCCTGGATAAAATGGGTCGAGGATTCAGAATCTTCTATTTGCAAAATCTTTTCTCCTTACCAGCGTGACGCTGGACTCACGGAACACAAAATTTTAGGAACACGTTTTGTTCGATGGGGCTAGGCTGATGTGATATTTTACATTTGCCTTCATGCCCCGGAAGGGTAGAAGGGGGTTTTCCTAAATGTCAGATAATACGTTTGAATGACCGGTAATCGCAAATTTATAATTCTGCTGATTTTTATGATCGGGGTGGCATCCAGCTTCTGGCTGGTTTCACGCTACCCCGCTTTAGACAGCAAAGCCGCCCTCTCTGGCATGGAGGCCTTTGAAGACCCGCTCACCCACGAGGCCCACTTTCACGCTCCCCGACAGGCGAACTTTGTCACACGTGTAGCCTATACCGCTATCAACTGGTACGAAACCAACTGGCGTGGAATGGCCTTTGGCCTGGTTCTCGCGGCAGGATTCTACACCCTGCTCAAATATATCCCGCGCCAGTCTTCGGACCGGCGCTTTCGCAACAGTTTCATGGGAATGTTTGTCGGCACTCCGCTCGGGGTCTGTGTCAACTGCGTCGCGCCAATCGCCAAAGGCATGTATGAAGGCGGCAGCAAAATGGAAACGGCCCTGGCCGTCATGTTCAGTTCTCCCACGCTGAACATCGTTGTGCTCACCATGCTGTTCTCGATTTTCCCCTTCTACATGGCATTGATGAAACTGCTGGCGACTTTTATTTTGATCCTTATCATCGTTCCGCTGATTTCGGAGAAAACCCGAACCGCGCCGGAAAAACAGGTCCTGGAAGTCGATCCTGCCACAACCTGCGACCTCAACTCCGATCAGGAATCCTGGGCGATATCTTTCAAATCAGCAAGCCAGGATTACTGGAAAAGTTTTGCCTACATCTTTACCCGCACCGTGCCGCTGATGTTACTGGCAGGAGTGTTCGGGGCACTGGCCAGCCATCTATGGAGCTTTGACAAACTGATCGGAGCGCCGGTCAATCTGGCCAACCTCAGCTTGCTCTCCTTTATGGGAACGCTGATGCCTCTGCCTATCGCCTTCGACCTGATGCTGGCACAGGCCATGATGATGTCAGGGTTCTCCCCCGCCTTCGTCACCACACTGGTATTCACCTTCGGGACGTTCAGCATCTATTCTGCCCTAATCATCTATCGAACTTTCTCTTTTTTTCTGGCAGTAAAATTGTTTGTGATCGTCTTTGCCATCGGCATCGGACTGGGATATGCCTCCAACAGTTTTCTGGAATACAAACACGTTAAATGGTTGGCACAGTATGACCGAATTATCGAAGCGCCAAAAAACAAGTCTGGCATCAAGTCACCAAAGGTAGAACGAACCGTTCCCAAGAAAATTTATTCTCCTGTACCGATGATCCGACATGCCGCCCCCATCATTCTCAAACAGGAAAACCTGACCGTTCAAGCCCTGGCCCACACACCCCGCAACAAACCAACCGGCAAACCGTTCACACAACAGATAGGAACGGAACTGGGAATCACCTATTCCAATTCCCTGACACCGGAAATTTTTCTTGACCCGTTGTTTTTCGGCCGTGGCATTGCCTCCGGAGATTTCAATCTCGATGGCTGGCCCGATATCGCCGTGGCCACTGATAATGGGTTCGAGCTCTACCAGAACATGAGTGGAACCCATTTCAAAAAGATATTCAGTGGTATCGAAATGTTAAACGGAAAACAGGCGATCAACATCGCACTGGTAGACTTGAATAATGACGGCTGGCTCGATATTTTCCTGACCACTTTTAATGCAGGAAACTTTGTCATTCTCAATCCTCTACCTGATGAAGGGCGGGTGACCGTTCTTCCCGTTCCCAATGGAGGGGCTCTGCTGACCAGCGCCTCGGCCTTCGCCGACCTCAACCACGATGGGTTCCCCGATATCGTCAACGGCAATTATTTTTTGGGCATATTTACCCGCACTCCGGTCAAACAAGCGGTCAACCAATGGATTCTCAATCACAACCTTGAATTCAAAGTGCAAACCCTTGAGGGGATCCCCGGACAAACTCACAGTGTCCTGCTATCGGATATCAACGCCGATGGGCAGGCCGATCTCATGATCGCAAATGACTATAGGGTTGCGGACACTTATTATTTCGGAATTTCTAATGCAGGATTCAAAAAAATCCGCCAACAGGACGGGGTCGTCCCCCTGACCACGCAGAACACCATGAGTATCGATACCGGCGATTTTAACAATGACCTGATCCCGGATATTTATCTCGCCAATATCGGGATGTCACGTGGGCTGGATGTGGTCTCCAATATTTTTGGCGCTACCATGCAGGAGGCAGGACTGGAATTTTGCGATACCGGCAAAAGCGTGCTCGACCGCGAGAACTGCCACCAGTTCAACCAACTGACCACTTTGTTGAATCCGGAAAAGCAGGATATCACCGAACACTGTACCCGGCTGGAAGACCCGCAATGGATTAAAGAATGCATGGTCACACGCATGGTCCTCGTGGCGTCGAGCAGGAAGTCTGCTTCCCTCTGCGATAAAATTTTGGATCCGTTTACTCTCAATCGAACTTATTGCCAAAAATTTTTCCAGGCCGAGCATGTTGAAATTTCCCGAGAAAATGAAATCCCTATGCAGACCCAGTTCAACCTGCTGTTATCCGGTCAAGCAAATCACACTTTCAAGGATGTCTCTGAGCAAACAAAAATCTCCACCGCCGAGTGGAGTTGGAACGCCCGGTTCGCCGACCTCGATAACGATGAATGGCAAGATCTTTATGTGGTCAATGGCGTGCCCATCACGCAGGAGTTTGCCTCGAATAACTTTTTCCACAACCAGCGCGGCCAGTCTTTTACCCAGGCCCAGGTAGAGTTTGGCCTTGATGACCACGACCACAGCTCTTCCTACACATATATCGATATGGATCGTGACGGAGATCTCGATATCATCGCCAACACCTTATATGGAGCGTTTAAGGTCTACACCAATAACAATACCCAGGGAAACAGCATCACGGTCAAGCTGATCGATGAACAGGGCAATCGATTCTGCCTCGGGTGCACCCTCATCATCCGCTACGGGCCGGATGGCAAACGCCACCAGATGCGCGAGATCAAAACCGGCGGCGGGTTCCATTCCTACGATGCACCCATCGCCCACTTCGGTTTGGGAAAATATAAAACCCTCCAACAAATAGAAATAACCTGGTCCACCGGAGAAACTTCTAAATTACAACATGAGTTTTTAGCCAACCACGAATACACCATTAGGCGTGGGGCCGATGTGCAATAACCGGGTAGGCAAGCAACAGGTTATCTCGGCTTAAGATACCGCTACGATTCACCAACAATGAGGCGGAGATGCTGGGAAACTCTTGTAAAGGGCGCAATCGTATTCAGCCTGCCTGACGGGTATCGTCCTATTGCCCTCGGCGGCTCGCCGATGGTACAATTTCGGCGGGGAAAACAGTGGAGACATTTTAGAGCATGTCACTTTGGTTAATCGTGGGTTTTGGCGGGTTTATCGGGGCGATTTTACGCTACTGGGTCAGTGGGTGGATTCAGAGTGGATTCGTCACCTTCCCTTTTGGTACTATCGGGGTGAACTTTATTGGCAGTTTGCTGCTGGCGCTGGTCATGTACGCCTCCGAATACCGAGGCCTTTTTGGCGAAGAAACACGGGTGTTCCTGACCATCGGTGTTCTCGGCTCGTTCACCACCATGTCGACCCTCAGCTATGAGTCAATGAAACTTTTGGAACAAGACCAGCATATGCTGTTTGGACTTAACCTGGTGGGAACCGTCACGCTCTGCCTGCTGGCCGTTTACATGGGAAAAGTTTTGATCACCGTTATAGGACTTAAATAAAATGAAAAAAGAATCCGATGCCATTCTTCTGAGAATTTTTATCGGCGAGTCCGACAAATATGAGGGCGTGCCGCTTTCCAAATATCTGGTGGAATTTTTCAAGAATGAGGGGTTGGCTGGAGCCACTGTTTTGAGGGGGATCAGCGGATTCGAGAAATCCAGCAAACTGCACACGACATCCATACTAAGATTATCCGATGACCTGCCGATCGTGGTGGAAGTGGTGGACCGGAAAGAAAATATCGAACGTGTCAAACCGAAACTGGACGACGTGATCGAAGAAGGATTGATCACCGAAGAAGAAGTTAAAATCATCCTCTACGAAGGAACCAGGCGCGGAGCCGAGGGTGAAAAGTAATAGGTCTGTCTGGATAGCAATCTAATTTCAAATAGTATGCGCCTGTAGCTCAGCTGGATAGAGCAACGGACTTCTAATCCGTAGGTCGTAGGTTCGAGTCCTACCAGGCGTACCATTTAAAACAAAGGTTTATGGGTTTCCTCCCGTAGACCTTTTTCTTTTAGTCGGCACATAGTAGGCGGTAGGGAAAAGTAAGGGGATAAAACTTCATACAGGGGAAAGCGGACAGGCTTCTTACTCCCGCTACTCCCGCTACTTTTCAGCAATTTCCCCGATTTCCCGCCTGTTAATTTTCTCATTTGTGGCTGAAGGTGCGTGGATTCGGGCAAGGCATATATTATTAGATAAAGACTGACATATTTTTTAGGAGGACAGACAATGGCCAGTTATCTAATGCTAGGCAATTTCACAGACCAGGGAATTAGAAACGTTGAAGAAACCATCAAACGTGGGGAGCGCTTCAAAGAGATGGCTAAAGAATGTGGAGTGGAGATCGAGGAACTCATGTGGTTGTTGGGAGATCACGATGTATTCTGCATTGCTGACGCTGAAAATGACCTTGCGATCACTACCTTGCTCCTGAAGGCGGGATCAAAAGGATTCATCAAGACCAGCACCTCTCGGGCCTTTAGCAAGGACGAGATGGGCGCCATCGTCCAAAAAATGTAATAGAGGAATTGTTCAGTAACAAGAAGGGGGGTAACCTCAATGGGTATACCCGGGTGCCAGGGGGTCCGCGATAAACCCCTACCAAGAGTCCGCCAAGCTTATGGTTTATTCTCTTGGTAGGGGTTTATCGTTTTGGGATAGTTATTCCCCCTGATCTAATTCCATCTTATAAAACACCCCCGCCTCTCAAAAAAGCCATTGATCACACGTTTTATATTTACATTACCTCATTGATTGATTTAGTGATTCGGAAATGGCAAAATCTTAGCCTAGTCCAAGGTAAAATATTTTTTGAATAAGAAATCCTGATCAACTTTTAATTGAGGTGATTCCATGAAGCGCATGATTGGCATAGGCGGTGGATTACTGGTTTTAGTCGCTATCGCGGTATTTTTCTTATACTCATCGCTGGATACGATTATCACAAGCGCTGTTGAAAAGTTCGGTTCGGAAATCACGCAAACCCGGGTCACCCTGAAGGAAACAAAAATTTCGCCCACCGATGGCAAGGGGACTCTGCGCGGATTCAGAATGACCAATCCGGCAAACTTTAAAACCGAAAGCGCTGTCGAGTTTGATGAAATCAGCATGACGTTGAACATCAAAACGATTACTGAAGACACAATAGTCGTCAAAGATATAACCATTTCCGGCCCCAGGATCACTTACGAACATAGTTCCAGTGGCAGCAACATTGATGTGATTAAGAGAAATGTGGACTCTTATCTGGGAACGGGATCCAAAGAGAAAACTGGCAGCAAAAAGCTCATCATCGAAAAACTATCCATCCTCAACGGCAAAGCCAATGTCAGCGCCGCGATTCTGCAAGGCAAAACCATATCGGTAAATATTCCCGATATTGTTTTGAAATACATTGGCAAAAGCAAAGGTGGCGCAACACCGGGAGAGGTGGTCAACAAAGTAATGGCCGCCCTGCAAAAAAATATCAATGGAGCGGTCACACCCCTGAATCTGGATCAGGTTAAAGAGGTGGTGGGCTCAGTCGTTTCCGGAGCCAAGGATATGCTGGAGAAAGGTACCTCCGGAGTTAAAGACATGCTGGAAAAAGGCGCGACCAAAGATATGATTGAAAGCGGTAAGAGCATGATTGAAAACAGCAAAGACCTGATTGAAAAAAACCCGGTCGGTGATGCCATGAAAGGACTCTTTGGAAATTGAGCGGAGAACCGCCAGAAATAGACTGATCCCAATTCGCATAAGGTTTACCGCCTTTACTAAAACTCATCCGACACACGGATCATGATCGCTTTTTATAGATGAGAAGATAATGGTTGGATCGGGGAAGATAACCCCTCGCCTGCTCACCCCATTTATAAAGCGTCTCCTCGCGGGAAAGGATATCTACCACTCCGGAAATCTCATACCCTCTGGCCACAAAACCCTGAGCCCAGTCTATCAACAGGGTTTGTGAATTTGAATCGAACAACCAGGATGTGTGAATATTCGCCAGCACGATGAATTCAGGCCGGGAAACTTGTATTTCCAGAATCATCTCTGTCTGCATATGGCGGGCGTAGGAATGTTGTTCCCCCAGGTGATACATATAAAGATGCCGCGTCGCGGATTTCCTTTTTGAATAAAATAAGATCTGCGGTTCCGACCCAAAAATGGCAACTCTGTCATCTTTTTGTGAATGGTCGCGAATGTATTTAGCGATCTCAAGAGACTCCGGAAAAGGATTCGGATAGTATATCGATCGGGTCGCTTCGGTGACCGGGAGGGTGAAGAAAAAATCCGTCTTGCTCAATACAGGAAACCCCAGAATCACAGTCAGGATTCCCACAGGGATTGCAGTTTTAATTCCGCGAAACCTCAAGCTCTCGAAACCTGCGCCCACAAGCAGAGAAACGGCGGGCATCCATAACAAAAAATAATGTGGCCTGAAATAGAGCCCGGGAGTCACCGCTAAAAATGAACACACAAAGAATCCGATCAAGAATTTGTATTCCCGCCTGACATCCTTTCTCCAGCCTACCGATACCAGTCCCAACAAAGCTAACAACAGGATCGGAAAATTGGACTCTAAAATTTGTTCGAAAACCCATTTGAAGTTTTCAAAACCCTGATCCAGCGGAACCATGGAAACGTATTCCAAAGGGTATAGAAATGTGCAGAACCAGAAATCAGAAGAATTTCCGGTAACCTGGTAGAGTAAGGCTGAAAGAATCACCGGTGCCAACCCGCCTGCCGCAAACAACCCTAAAGTCAGACGGGGTTTTTTGAGAGGTTGGGTGATAACTCTGTAACTCAGATAAACCGCGCCAAAAAGGCAAAAAAAGACAGCATGCTGCTTTATCAGCAGAGCAAACCCCAACAGAAGTCCGCTTAAGAAAAACCGTGCGGGTTGATCCTGAGCTATCCGCAATAGCCAAATCCCGCCGATGGCAAAAAGCAGGACAAAGTGTTCTGAATTTGCCCAAAAACCCTGAAGGAATGGAGTCAAGGTTAAAACACAAAAGCTAACCCCTGCTACAATACCCGCGGACAGGCTCAATAAATTTCTCCCCAGTAAAAACAGAAGAAACGCCGTGGCAAGGTTTACAAATAACAAGGACAAATGAATGGCAACAGGGGTCTGGCCAAAAACTGCCAGAACTGCGGCATACACTAAAAAGATGCCGGGAAATTTCATGCTGTGGGCTTCGGTATAAGGCAGGACCCCCTGAAGCAACTGCTGGGCCACATAGGCATACTCACCTTCATCACGTTCAAGGGGAACTCCCAAAAGTCGGAGCCGGACCAAAACGATGCTTACCAGGAAAATCGCGGCCATCCATAACAGATATGTACTTTGGGGACTTCTAGTGGATTGCGTGGACTGTATTTTTGTGCTCCTGAAAAAAATGGTGGGTCAACCGGTAATATCAATGGGAAGAATCTGCAAAGCCAGCCTTCCTCACCACAGAGGGTAAAATAGGTTCAAGAACATGTAAACAGATAAAAGCTATCCAGGCATTCCTGCTTCAAGCTAAACTCCTCTTTGACCTGCTTGACAAAAGGATCCAGTGGATTCGGAGTACGCGAAAGATAAAACCAGGCGAGGGGTTACGGCGTCAGGCTCCCCTTCTCTCGCTCGAAAAGTCTCTTCGCATTTCTGACCGGCGGGAAGCCTCGCGTTTATCGAGGGCAATGGTCAATAATGATTGTCTCCGGTCTTCATTCCTTCGACCAGGAAAGTCTCTTCTTTCCTCCTGGCGCTGATCCCCTTCTTCAGTATCCAGAAACAAAATTTCGCCCAGTAGGGACTCTTGAGTAGAATACTTGCAGGACGCATATATTCCCACTTTTTCCTCACTATTAAAACCCCATTTTTTTAGGAATTTAGATTTTTTTCTAGTCTCCTATCCGTATCAAGCAGAACTCCTCATCTGCCAGGACCAAGTATCCACTAAAAATACAAACAGTTATATAAATTTCAGGGGGATAGACCCTGCAAAAACCAATATCCCGCGTCCCCGACGGGCAAACAGGAACTATATATTTCAGCAAATAGGTTGGGTTCAGACACACTTTATGATACAATCCCCGAGCAAATGGGTTGACGTTAGTTGATGACTGTTTTTTAGGAAAACTATCAGGATAAATCGGAGCGCAAATTGATGGGCTTTATTTCCCAAACCGTCCAAGCACAACCATGTATGGTTTTTTTTGCTCCACAAAAGGCAAAATGCCAACCTAAATTCAAATTTGGGAAACCCTGATTTCCGGATCAGGAAAAAAGTTCCCGCTTATTTTGCAGGAGAGCATTTAGCATGGATCAAGGAAAAGTAAAATGGTTCAACGAAAGCAAAGGTTATGGTTTTATCGAGTCCGATGATGGTGAAGATTGTTTTGTTCATTTTTCAGAAATTCAAGGTGATGGCTTCAAAACCCTCCATGAAGGACAGGCCGTGGAATTCGAAAAGACCATGGGTCAAAAAGGACCGCAAGCCTCAAAAGTTGTCCCCAAATAAAGCAGTTTCAAGTGTCTTTCCCCGGCAGAGTTTTTACTCTGCCGGTTAAGTTTCGGCCACTAACCCAATTGCGTACAAGACATATTAGAAAGAGGAAAGACTATGCATGAAGTAAAAGTTTATGACAGTTCTGGTAACTTGAAAAAAATCATTTCCGTTAAAACCCTTACACAAAGGTCTGACCAGCAAATCAAGTCGCCTTCCCTGTACAATAAGAAATGGCGCAAGGCAAAGCCGATGGTCAAAGTTGAGAAAAAGGATCCCAAGGCCGCTTCAACAAGGTAACCCCAGAGCTTTGGGGCTCCTTTCCGCATTCATTTTCTACACTGTAAAAGTTCCAGTCACCGCCCCCCCCCAGATTTATACTGAGCCTCAGTTCAATCCCCGCTAGGGGGTAAAGCCCCCCCCTTATCTAATTAGCAGACAAGCCAGGCCTGGGAAGCTGTGGAGCTTCCTGATTCGCTTTTTATGGTGGAACGCCACCTTGTTATTGATACAATACCGTCATGCCTTTGAAAATAGCATTGATCAACATGCCCTTCGGGTTCCATATCTATCCATCCATCCAGTTGGGGACTCTCTCGACCTTACTGAAAACCCACGGTTGCGAGGTAAAGAGCCATTACCTGAACCTTCATTTTGCGCATCAGCTCGGCCTGCCGGTCTACAACCAACTCTGTGAAAAACGCTTCCTGATTGGCGAGTGGCTGTTCTCCCACCCCCTTTTCGGGGACAATGCCAGGAACCAGGATTACATGAACCATTTTGACCCGCATATTGAAGATGTCTGCCAATCCATTGAGCGTCCAAGGGAGTTTTTAGTCGATGTAAAGACCAAAATGGTCCCCGAATTTCTTCAGTGGGCCCGGGACTCCTGCGACTGGGGAGCCTTTGATGTCGTAGGCTTTTCTTCGACCTTCAATCAAAACATCGCCAGTCTGACTCTGGCTAAATGGATCAAGGAAAAATATCCCCATGTAAAAATCCTGTTTGGCGGGTCCAATTTTGAATCCGATATGGGATTGGAATATTTCCGGGTCTTTCCATGGATCGATTATGTAGTACCCGGAGAAGCTGAAGATGTATTGCCACAACTGGTCAAATATCTCGAACAGGGCGGGCCGGTTCCCCGCAGCGTGGTTCACCGCTGTGAAGGGGAAGTGCTTTATCAGGAGCCCGAGGCTATGTTCGGCAACTTTCAGGATTACCCGGCTCCCGATTACGACGATTTTTTTGATCAGTTGCGGGAGATAGATCCGAATTCTTCTCTGCTGGAAAACCCGGTTATTCTTTATGAAACCGCGCGGGGTTGCTGGTGGGGGGAGAAACATCACTGCACTTTTTGTGGTTTGAACGCCAGTACCATGAAGTTCCGGTCCAAGCCTATCGAGCAGGTTCACGCCGATCTTTCCCAGCTTTCAAAAAAATACGACACCTTTCGCTTCCGACTGGTCGACAACATCCTGGAAATGAAATATATCGACGGAGTTTTTGGTGCCCTGGCTGAAAACAACTATGACCTGCATTTTTTTATTGAAGTCAAAAGTAACCTGACTAAAAAGCAAATCAAGACTCTGGCTCAGGGTGGGGCAAAAGCAATTCAGCCAGGCATTGAGAGTTTCAGCAGTAATCAATTGCAGGAAATGGATAAGGGCGTCCGGCCCCTGCAAAACATTCTCTGTATGAAATGGGCGATGTATTATGGCATTGAGATCAACTGGAATATCCTGATCGGGTTTCCTGGCGAAACAGATGACGATTACCGGCAGCAGATTGACCTGATTAAACTACTGTTCCATCTGCCTCCGCCCGAGTGCGTCGGCAGCCTATGGCTCGAAAGGTTCAGCCCCTATTTCCAGCGGCCGGAAGAATATGGAATAAAAATCACGGCACCGGGGGAAGCCTATCCCTTTGTTTATGATCATCCCGATGTCGACCATTTAAAAATCGCTTATGATTTTGAATTTGAAACGAGTAACCGGATTGACCCGCAACTGAAGCAGGAGTTATTTCAAACTGCGGAAGAATGGAAACAAAGACACCAGTCAGAACAATTGCCTTACCTGATTTTTACCAAGGCCATGGATTTTGTGACCGTTTATGACCAAAGGTCACTGGAATCCATCAAAACCAGATTGGAAGGACCACATGCCTGGGCATTCATCTGCTGCAACGAAGCACCAAAATCCGTGGAACAAATTCGCCAATATTTCCGGGAAAAAATGGAGCAAGAGCCTGAAGACAATCTGGCCGAAAATGCCATTGCCTATCTTGAAGAAAAAGGCTTCCTTTATGGAGAGCGGGGCAAATACCTGAATCTGGCCCTGCCGCATAATTCCAACCTTTAAACTCTTACGTTATGAAAAAACCCGGATCAAAGGGCGAGCATAATCTGCAAAAAAAATTTGAAGCTGAGAAACGCGCGTCAGCCTTTTATAATTCCCAATTGCTCAACCAGCTTAATCCTGAAATGTGCCGGTTTATTGTTGAGCAGGAAATGGTTTTCATTTCCACCTCTGACTCAAAAGGTGAGTGTGACGCCTCCTTCCGTGCTGGCCATGCCGGTTTCGTGGAAGTCCTGGACGAAAAAACCCTGCTCTTTCCCGAATACCGAGGCAATGGAGTTCTGGCCAGCATGGGGAACATTGCGGAAAATCCGCATATAGGAATGGTCTTTGTTGATTTCTACCGAAGCTCTATAGGACTGCATGTCAATGGAAATGCAGAAATCCTTTCCAACGAGGAACTGGAGGCCAGTCACGATTTGTCTGAAAAAATAAAACAGGCACTTACAAATTCGGGTTCACGGAAACCCATAGCATGGATCAAGGTCGAAGTAGAAGAAGCCTATATCCACTGCTCCAAACATATCCCTCTCATGAAAAAAAGAGATAAAACCATTCATTGGGGAACCGATGACGAAAAACTAAAAGGCGGTGATTTTTTTAATGCCAAAGGCCGCAACTCATCAACATGATTGCGCAGAATGGCAATGCTCCTGATTAATGAAGGCATGAGTGTCTTTAGGGCCAAAAGAATACTTAATGTCTAGGGTTCTGAAGAACGATACCTTTTTCAAAGTGTTTACATGATGTTTGAGGGACGGTTTGACAAGCTCTGGGGGGGGGCAGACTCTCCCCTTAACAAAATGGTGTTCATCGGGCCAGAACCTGAATCCCCAAAGACTGGAAGAAAGCCTGAAGAGCTATACCGTCACCTGATGGTTGGGTTTGGCGGAAAACCCTGTAACTTTTAATTTTGCAAAATTACTCATGGCAGAAGAAGACCGAGAAAAGCCTGGCGGGTCTCAGGAAATTGAACTCAGTGAATCGGAGATCAAAGAACTTAAACGCCTGGAAGCCAAGAAACAAGCCGAGCAACAAAAGGTGCTTGGCTCTAAAGACAATCTATTTGGGGCGATCCTGACCGATCTGGACCTGGAAGGACTAGATTTGCATGACGCCAAAATGGCAAAAGCAAACCTCAACAACACCAATCTGAGTGGGGCCAATTTGAGCAATGCTAATTTCATTGAAGCAGATTTGACAGAAGCCAATTTGTCAAAGGCCGACCTGCATGATGCCTATTTTGCCGATGCCCAATTGATTGCGGCAGATTTTTCCGAGGCCGACCTGCGCTGAGCAGATTTCAGTTGGGCTGTTTTAAGCGAAGTCCGATTCAATGAAGCAAATCTGCTGGAAGTTGATTTTACCGAAGCGACTCCGGTCGCCTCCGACTTCACCTGGCCAATGTGACCGGAGCAAATTTCGACCAGACAAACCTGATTGATGTACGTTTGAAGGAGATTGATCTGTCTCAAGCGCTGAACCTTACGCCGGAACAAATCGAATCCGCCGAAATCGACAAGGCCACCCAACTCCCTCCTTACCTCGAAGTAATATGGGAAGATAGGGATAACTTCAAAGTACAAAAGGTGACTGAGAAAAAATCCAGGCGGGAAAAAGCAAAAAAATAAATCGTCTTTGCTTAATCAATATTTTGTTCTAAAGAAACCAGAACCCTTCTATCAACCCCGGCCTTCCTCAAACTGAATCTCGCCATCCGCACCCACTGCATATCTTATTTCTATCGGACGGCAACAGACTTCACAATCTTCTATATATTCCTGATGCGGCACCGACAAATCCAAGAGGACGGAAATGGACTGACCACAATGCGGGCAGTTAAAAAATTGTTCGACCTGCTCCATGCTCGATTCAGTTATTCCTGCATACGAAAATCTTTGGAGAAATAGGATACCAGGTCTTTCACCGAAAGGATGCCCACTATTTTATCCTCTTCCGTAACCCCCAAATGCCGAATCTTATTTTTATGCATAAATCGGTTCGCCTCTTCAATAGGCAAATAACAATCCAACGAAAGCACAGGGCTTGTCATGATTTCCGAAATCGGAGTGGCGTCCGGGTTCAAACCTTTACCCAATACTTTTCGGGTCAGGTCCGTTTCGGTCACAATACCCACATACTCGTCAAATTTTTTCACCAGCAAAGACCCGATATTATTTGCCGTCATAAACAAGGCGGCTTCCTGAACAGTAGACTCTATGTCTATACTCAATACGGGGGATACCATATAATCGCCGATTTCATCCATGTTCCTCCTCCTTATTTAAAAGGTGCCATGATGCCCATAATTCTTGGATGCCGGACAAAGGCCGGGGATTCGCTCTTTTTAAGACCCTTAAAATACCTCAAGACAGGGGCTGAAAACAATAGCAAAAGGCGGACCATAACTTCTCGAATTTTAAGGAGTTATTGATTTATACCGTTTTTATTATAAAATCTGCAATTCAACAGGAAACATCCATAGCCCTATGCCTCACGAAATAAATGTCGTTTTAGTCGAACCGGAAATTCCCATGAATACGGGAACGATTGGGAGGTTGTGCCTTGCGACAGGGAGCACCCTGCACCTGATAGAACCGCTGGGATTCGAAATCAGCAACAGCCAGCTTAAACGAGCGGGTCTGGATTATTGGAAACACGTAAATGTCAAAACCTACCCCGGCCTTGAAATGTTTCTTCGAAGCATTCTCCCTTCTGCCCAAAAGGTATTTTTCTCCACCAAGGGGAAGAAGGATTTTTTCCAACATGCATTTCAACCAGGCGCCTATCTGTTCTTTGGCAGTGAAACTCAGGGGCTACCAAAAAGTTTACTGCAATCCAATCAGGATACCACTTATCGCATCCCACAATATGATGAACGGGTTCGGTCTATCAATATTGCAAATGCAGTTAGCATAGCTGTTTACGAAGCCATCCGACAACTGGGAGTCTAAGCCTCAAAAAAATACCAGCCGAGTTGCTCCATAACAATCTGGCTCATACACCCGGATCAACCTGAGAAAAATCTTCTGGCTTAACGTCGAATTTTCGGTAGTACTGCCGCAACAACCCTCTGGCCTCCACCTTATTCACCTGATCGTTTTTATTGCCAAAAAGGTTGCCGGCTTTAAGAATATGCAAAATGGCTTTTTCTCCGTTGCTCATGCTTTCATACAAAACCGCCAGGTTAAAATGCGCTTCCGCAGATTTTGGATTGCCCTTTAAAGTTTCTTCAAATTCGCGAACCGCTTCTTCCGCCCTGTCCGCCCTTTCATAGGCCGTGCCCAGGTTAAAATGCGCCGCCGGATCATCGGGCGTGGATTCCACCTGGGCTCTCAGTTCCTTTATTTCCTTGCTCTCAAAAAATTTTCCGAACATTTTTTATGCTTGGTTCTTTAAATTCTTTGCGCTCAAAGAGATTTTTTTGAACACAATTTTTCACTCCAGACTCTCAGTTCTTCAGTACCATTACTTTTAAAACAATCTCAACATACAACTCAAAGACCGGAATCGCCCAACTCGTCCTCTTCAAACAATTCCATCAGGGAGTTTCTGGAATCGTCTTGAAATTGTTCCTGGTCTTTACGGTCAATATATAAGTTCAACTGCTTCAAATGTTCCGCCGACAAATTGCACAATATCAACCGTTCCATAACAGTTTCTTTTTGGTAATCGTTCAGCAATTTACCGATACAATTGTGGAGAAACGGGGTCAAAATAGACTGCACCTCCTCAAAATCCAATTCCACCGGGTTGCCTTTCTGAAATTCTGGAGCAAGCATAGAGTACACCTTCTGCCCATCATCGATGGACGCGCAATGAGCTCCCACATGTTCTGATAGTCTGATTTTCATCGTTTATTATTTCCTTCACATCGAGTCTGCATAAAAATATCTTGCTATTTTACTCATGATACCTCTGCATACCCCATAAATTTCCGCAATAATTTCATATTTTCTGGTGTTTTTGCCATGAAACATGCCAGCCGAGGTCAAATTTGCCTTAATTTTACCGATAAGTTGTTATAATTAAACCTCTAACCTTATAGTTCCAGCAATGCGAAACACCTCTTTCACACGGGGCTCTGGCCGCTCGACTGTTTTTGGCGCAACAGCTCGAACCGTTTTCTTAGGATTCCTGCTTTTATTAGGTTTCCCCCTCCACACTTCTGCTGCTTGCTGATATACGCTATAATCCGCTTGACCTATGGAACCCAAAAACACGATTCACATAAACGCCCAGACCTCAAAACCAAAAGCCATATTGGTGGGGGTTAGCATGCCGGGCATCCGATCCCCGTCCACTGAAATTTCACTTGAAGAACTGGAAGGTCTTGCAACCACTGCCAATTATGAGCCGGTGGCCACGTTGACCCAGCACTTAGCAGAGATTAACTGCAAAACCTTTTTAGGCAGTGGAAAAGTGGAAGAGATCAGGCAAGCCGTCAAGTACCATTATCCGGAAGCAGTCATTTTTGACGAAGAACTGTCGCCCCGACAAAACCGGGAACTGGAAAATATTCTGAAATGCAGGGTCATGGACCGACCCTGGGTCATCCTGGAAATTTTTAGCGACCACGCCCGAACCCGGGAGGCGAAAACCCAGGTTGAACTGGCAAGGATGAAATATGCCCTTCCCCGTCTTACCGGAATGTGGGGACACCTTTCCCGGCAACGAGGCGGAATTGGCATGAAGGATGTGGGAGAAACCCAGATCCAACTGGACCGCCGAATGATCCGCAATGAGATCCACAAACTGGAAAAAAAACTCGTTCAAATCGATAAGGAAAAAAAGACCCAGAGAAAAAACAGGCAGGGAACTTATAAAGTAGCGTTGGTCGGTTACACCAACGCAGGAAAATCCACACTGATGAATTGCCTGACGGGTGCTGACACGCTGGTCGAGGATAAATTCTTCGCGACCCTGGACGCGACCGTGCGCAAGATAAAGAAAAATTTTCCCTACCCGGTACTGCTCTCAGATACCGTTGGACTGATCAACAAATTGCCTCATGATCTGGTCGCCTCGTTTAAGAGCACCCTGGACGAAGTGCGTGATGCCGACTTACTGATTCATGTCGTGGACCTCAGTCATCACAAATATGCCGAACAAATGCGCACCGCAGATGACCTTCTTCAGCAAATTGGAGTGGACAATATCGATATTCTCACCGTCTTCAATAAAGTTGATGCGTTGTCGAACACCGAAATTCTGGATCGGGTCCTTCATGCTTATCCTTCTGCAATCGGTATTTCCTGCAAAACGGGACAAGGCATCGATTCGCTCCGCCAACAAATGGCCTGCCATTATGAGAAAAATCTGGTACCGTACCGTCTCGAACTGGAGCACTCCCAGACCATGCTCATTCAGGAAATACGGAAACATGCCCTGGTGTTGAAGGAGGATTACAACCCCAACGGCATTGCATTAAGCTTACGGCTTTCTCCGGAGGCAAAAGCTAAACTGGAATCCATTTTGAAACGATCTATAAAACCCACACCGGGATGACGTGTTAACGCCAATACGATAAATGACAAAAATTAATTGGGCATATTGTCAAAAAAATTCTGATTCAATCCTTGCTTCCGGTCTAAATTTATTACAAGAAGACACTATAGAAGACTTCGATAGCGAATTCTCAAAAGACTATGGTAATTATCTCATTTCCGATAAAAGTAAGGAATGGAATTATATTGGAGAAGCAAAAAACCTTTCTAAAAGATTAAAACAGCACTCCAAAGAAGAGACTTCTACATTCTATAAGAACTATAAAAAGCTTGAAAAAGACTTCTGCAATTATCCAAAAGGTCTTAAAATTAGTCAATTTGAAGTTAGAACTATTAACACTAAAATAGGACGGAAAGAACTTGAGGAATTTGGAATAGTAAACATTCCTGCTGTTTTAAATAAATTCCAAAAACGGAAAAGGAATAGATTTAAACAAAAAGTTGATACTGAAATTTGGAACGGAACTCAGAGCAATTTCCATTCAATTCTCGAACAAGAAGAAAAGAAATTAATGGGTTTAAAAAGTTATAATTGGTTTCAACCACAAATACCTTCAACTGCTGGACTATATTGGGTTGAAAACAAATCGAAAGGACTCATTTATATTGGAGAAAGTTCTAATATCTACGAAAGATATGGTACTCATTCTAGAGATACTTATTTTTCAGCATTAAGACGACATATTGGAGAAAAGATTCTTGGTTTCAACTTGCAGACAATTAACAATCGTAAAAGATATTTCTCGAAATCAGAAAATGACGAAATAACTACTTTTTTAAAAGAATGTATTATTAAACCATTTTCAATCAATTATGGAAGGTATGAGCTTGAAGAATATTTAATACGAAAATACAACCCGTTATTGAATAGAAAAGGAAATAAGTAAAGGCGCTAATTGAGTAAACAGCTCCACCAGTAGAAACTGGCGGAGGTCGTTAAGGCGAAGATTGCAGCCCAGCATCAGACCAGTTTGTTTTCTCCAGAGATGGTTGTTAAGCAGGTGATTGGAGCAAAAGAGGCGTCTGCATCCAGATCGTCCGATTTTCTCCAAGGGCAAAAGCTAAACTGGAATCCATTTTGAAACGATCTATAAAACCCGATTGACATACATTCGCATCGCCCCGGGTTTATAAACCTGATCTCTAAAGAACAATCAGTTTGGCATGGCTGGCCGAAAGTTTCTTTTTCCCGTGAGGGGCTTTAAAAAACACTTCCAGATTCAAATTTTCTTCACTACCTGAAAGGTTGATCACAATTCCCGACCCAAACTTAGCGTGCAAAACCTTTGTCCCGATAGAATAAGTACCGTCCTTTGTTCCAATCGAATAGGAACCCCCACTTTTTCCCTGATAAGGAAGAGCTCCGCCAAGTGTGCTGATAAATTGAGGTGCGGTTTCATTGCTGAACCTGCTGGATTCACGGATCATAACTTCATCGGGAATAGAAAGCAGAAAATCTGATGGAAGATAATTAAAAGTAGTGCCATAGATTCTCCTACGCCTGGCATAAGTGACGAACAGTTTTTTCCGGGCTCGGGTAAAACCTACATAGCACAGCCTTCTATCTTCTTCATATTGCTCAGAGTCCGACATGGAACTGGCATGCGGGAAGAGTCCATTTTCCATACCCACTACAAATACCGAAGAAAATTCCAACCCCTTACAGGTATGCAGGGTCATTAATGGAAGAACCCCACGCTCGTCATCAAGGTTATCCAGATCCGCCACCAGAGAGGCCGAATCCAGAAACTCCTGCAGGGAACCTTCCCCATTCTCAATGGACTGCTCCACTGCGGAAAATAATTCCTCCAGATTTTCCATACGTCCTTTACTCTCGCGGGTATCCTCTTTTTTCAACATTTCCCCATAACCCGTTCGGTCTACCACCTCTTGCAGAAGTGCCAGCGGGTCATCCTTCATGGAATCCAGATGATCGATGATTTGCAAGAATTGGGCAATTCTCTTGCCTGCTGCAGGATCTGTCAATTTTTCCTGCTCGTTCCGGCGCAAACCCTCCTGGAGCGACAATCCCATTTCCCGGCAATACTGCTCAACCTTTTCCATCGAGGTCTTGCCAATTCCCCGGGCAGGAACATTGATAATTCGTTTTAAAGAAACTGAATCACTCGGATTTAAAACAACCCGCATGTACGCCAGCACATCCTTGATCTATTTTCTTTCATCAAAACGCAGGCCTCCTATTACCTGATAGGGCAACCCGGTTCTCATCAACACATCTTCCAATACCCGGGACTGCGCATTGGTACGATAAAGAACGGCCATATCATTAAAGCTAAAGCCTTCGTCACGGTTCAAAGCCTGGATTTTTTCGCAAACAAATTCCGATTCATCCGTTTCATCTTCAGCCCTGTAGCACAACACTGGAGAACCCACTTCATTTTTCGTCCACAATGTTTTATCCTTCCGATTTCTGTTTTCTCTCACTACACTTCCTGCCGCATTTAAAATATTTTGTGTGGACCGGTAATTTTCCTCAAGCTTGATCACCGTTGTTCCGGGGAAATCTTTTTCAAACTTCAAAATATTTTCTATGTTTGCCCCCCCCCTCCAACGATAAATACTCTGGTCATCATCCACAACAACGCATATGTTATTGTGCGATTGCGACAGCAGACGTACCATCCTGTACTGAACCGCATTGGTATCCTGAAACTCATCAACCAGAATATACTGAAACCTGTCGTTGTAACGAGCCCTTAAAGAAGGAAACTCCTGAAACAATCTGCTTGTAAAAACCAGCAAATCGTCAAAATCTAAAGCATTATTTTTTTTCAGGGCAGACTGGTAAACAAGATAAAGACCCGCCGCCTTGAGTTGGTGACCATAAGGCATCGCATCCGGCTGCAAATCTTCGGGCATGAGAAAATCATTTTTGAATCCGCTGATGTGACCGAGAAGGGTTTTTGGAGGGAATGCGTCAGCACTGATTTCCGCTACCTTCATACACTGCTTGATCAAAGTCAACTGGTCCTGCGCGTCGTAGACAGCAAAATCATTGGAAAAACCCAGTTCCGAAATATTCATTCTTAGAATTCTCAGACAAAAAGAATGAAAGGTGCTGATCCAGGGGGAAGCTCCACGAAGGTCCAGCATTTTCCGGACACGTTCCTTCATTTCCCCTGCGGCTTTGTTGGTAAAGGTTATCGCTAGAATACTTTCTGGAGGAATCCCTTTCTCTTTAATTAAATTGGCAATGCGGCAGGTGATGACACGTGTTTTCCCGGAGCCTGCTCCCGCCACCACCATCAGCGGACCCTCATTATGGCGCACGGCCTGTAACTGCTGCGGATTCAAATTTTCAAGATCCACGGAGTGCCTCCGATGGCAAATTGCAAAGTCTTTATTTCATCCTTCGGGGCATGGCTATAACATGCGGTAAACGTTCTCTCGGCCCTATGAGCCATTGCTATCTGCCTCCACGGCTAGTGGGATTAAACTAAATTTTCCCAGGTCACGGAAGCCAGCGCCTCAACAAATGTCGGGGAAAGGTTTAACGATTCGATGCGGTGCAAACTCAACTGGCGTTCACGGGCATATTTATTAAATTCTATATCAATATCGAACAAAATTTCTACATGATCGCAAACAAAACCAACCGGAACCATTAAAACTGTTTTTGAGCCCCGCTTTGCGATCTTATCCAAAACCGATTCCACCGTGGGCCCCAACCAGGGAATCGGTATCATCCCCTGACTCTGGTAAGCTTTATACCAGTGCCACGGTTGGACCCGTTCCACGAGCTTTGCAACGGTTTTGTCAAACTCTTCAGGATAAGGATCGCCAAACTCTAAAGATTCGGAGGGGATACTGTGCGCTGTGAAAATCGTGTGAACCGATTCTTCTACATTCGGTCCCAGTTTTTCAAGAGCCGTGCGGTATTTTTCTTCAAACGCATCAATGAGAAGTGGATGGTCCACCCAACTACCAATGTAGCGCACATCCAAATTCTCTGCATCGCAGTTTTTCAACGCTTCCTTAAAAACATTGAAGTACAAACGCGTACTCCAAGTGCTGAATTGCGGGGCCAGGCAAAGTGCCACCACTTTTTTCACCCCGTCTTCCTTCATCCTTTTTACCTCGTCACCGATATAAGGACTCCAGTTGCGCATTCCGCAATAGACTTTAAACTGCGATCCCTGCTGGTTGAGAAAAGACTCCAACCGGGCGCATAGTTCCTGGGTGATCTCCCGCAGGGGAGACTTTCCGCCGATCTGCTCATAACGGTCGCGGATGATCTGGATGGTTTCTGGAGTGGACTCCATTCCGCCGCGAATATTTCTCAAATATTCCGGGATATCATCAACGGACTCGGGAGCCCCATGCGCCATAAGGAAAACACCGATCAGCGGCTCGGCGGGATCATTCATGCTGGTATTCATGGACCATGTCCACCACTGCCTTGACATGCTCTACCGGGGTGTGTTGCAAAATACCATGCCCTAAATTAAAGATATACCCTCTTCCTACAGCGCGCTTGAGGATGTCATGAACCCGTTCTCGAATCACCGGTAAGGGAGCAAAAAGCGTCACTGGGTCGAGATTACCCTGAACCGGCTGGTCTTTTCCCAGCAGGGCTCGTGCAGAATCCATCTGGATTCGCCAGTCAAAACTGAGCACATCTCCGCCAGCCTTTTGCACCAGATCCAGCATCGTAGAAGTTCCGGTACTGAAGTTGATGACAGGGACTCCGGTATCTTTGAGTCCTTCGTAAACACGGCGGGAATAAGGAAGAATATATTTTTCATAATCGCCGGGTCCAAGGCACCCTGCCCAACTGTCGAATATCTGGAGAGCCTGGGCTCCTGCAGAAACCTGCATCTTTAAATAATCCACCAGCATGGTGCACACCTTGCCCATCAACTGTTCCCACACATCGGTGGCCTCATACATCATCATTTTAGTGGTTGTGAAGTCCCGCGATTTTCCCCCTTCCACCATATAACTGCACAGGGTAAACGGAGCTCCGGCAAAACCTACCAATGGAATGTTGATCTCCTTTCTCACCAGACGAATCGCGTCGGCAACAAAACCCAACTGCTCTTCCACATTGACCGGCATAAGTTTTTCAACGGCTTTTCTGTCCTTGACCGGACGCGGAATCACAGGGCCATCTCCCGCTGAAAATTCCAAACCCGTCCCCATCGGTTCTAAAGGAAGAAGAATATCTGCAAAAATTATGGCCGCATCCACCCCCAGCACATCCAGAGGTTGTAACGTGACCTCACACGCCAATTCCGGGTTCTTGCACAGTTCCAGGAAAGTGTATTTTTCCTTGAGGTCCCGGTAAACTTTCATATACCGACCCGCCTGGCGCATGAACCAGACCGGAGTTTTATCAACCGGTTCACCCCGGCAGGCTTTTATAAAACGGTACTCGCTTGACTTGTCCATAAACCTCCACTCGGCGTGGGACCACCAGCATGCAATAACTCTCTCTGGCGAGCAAAGAGCTATCTCGGTTTTAGGACCCCTTGCCAATTGCCCCTGTGGCTAGCAGTTAAAATTTATTGATTATAGGACGGGAACCCATGCGGGATCAACGGTTTGTTTTGATTGCTGCGCTGGAATCCGCTTTATCAGCCCAATTCCACTTTCATATTCCGGTAGATTTTATAGAGGTGCCGATTTTGCTCCCCGGAGGAGACCTTTGCGTAAGTCTATAAAGCAGAAAAGCGAGATGCTTCGACAAGCTCAGCATGACAATAAAAGGCTATCTTGTCATTCTGAGGAACTATTGCAACGAAGAATCTTGGGTTATGCAAAGCTCTCTCCCCGGAGAGGCCGAAAATCTGCTTTGGCAGGCTCCTCATCCTCATCCGTTGAGAATAAAATTGCAACCGCTCCTGAATCGAAAGATGTTTGCCCTCTTTGGCTGAGGTTTCCAAATACCGCGAATAGCCAAAGCGATCGGGAAAAGTCCCGAAAGAACTAATAAAGGTCGCGGCTGAGTTTGCTCCATAATTTCCTACTGTGGAATTAAAATTTGCTTAAAGATACCCGTTAATGTTTGCATCCTCTAGGCAAATCGGGCCACCACTCTCGCCAGTTCTTCGAGGACAATTTCTTCTTTTTCGTTATTCAATTTTTCACGAATAAGAGGAAGTACCTCGGACCCTGAAAGTTCACCCAGAGCCCAGACCACGTGCGCCCGAATCAACGGTTCTTCATCATCCAGAACTTTAATCAGGACAGGGATAGCTTGCGGGTTGCCGGAATTGCCCAAAGCAACGGCCACATTTCTGAGCAGACCTCTTCTCTTGATCCGTTTGATCGGACTGCCTTTGAATCTTCGGCTGAACATTTCTCCGTTGATCTGAATCAGGTCCATCAGCTTGAGCGTGTCCTGCTTCTGCTGAAAGTCCGGGTCATCAGTTTTAACCGTATAGGAATTCCACGGGCAGACAATCTGGCAATCATCGCAACCGTAAATTCTGTTGCCGATTGCCTTCCTGTACTCAACGGGTATGACCCCTTTCAACTCAATAGTGAGATAAGAAATACATCGTTTCGAATCCAGAACGTAGGGAGCAATAATGGCATCTGTCGGGCAAATATCTATACAGCTTCTGCAGGTGCCGCAATGGTCTTCAGCTGGCTGGGATGAAGGAAGGGCAACATCCGTCAGGATTTCAGAAAGGAAATACCAGGACCCCATGCCCTCGGTGAGAAGATTAGTGTGCTTTCCGATCCACCCCAGGCCCGCTTGTTGGGCCAAAGGCTTCTCGAGAATGGGCCCTGTATCCACATAAATCCGGGTCCGGCATCCCTCAAACTCCTCTTTGATTTTTTCCTCCATCTGACGTAAACGCGGCGTAACAGTATCATGATAATCCTTGTTCAAAGCATAAATGGAAATATCCGCAACATCACGATGCTCGACATAACTCATATCCTTTTCCATTGCATAGTAGTTGGTGCGAAAGCATAGAATGCTTTGCACCCCTTCCAATACGAGATCAGGATTTTTTCGCTTTTCCTGGCCGCGCCGCATATAGGCCATTTCACCGTCGTAACCCGCGTCCATCCATTTTCCAAACCTCTCTCCAGCCGGGCCTAATTCGGGACTAGCAACTCCAAATCCGTCAAACCCCAAAATCTCGGAGAATGACTTAAGACCTGCTAACTTCTCTATTTTTTCTGCAGAATTCATAAGCTTTAAGGAAGTTGATCCAATCTAGCGATTCTGATACTCTCAAGCTGCTCGCCGCAGTGGCAACAGGCAAGGACTCGTTGTACCCATGCAGGGCACGCCGAAATGGTACGCCTAGTGGGCGGAGCACCTCCGCCGACAAATTGCAATATCTTTAACTTGCCCTCAATCGACTACTCGGCCCAACGAGTTATTTACCCCTGCGGGGCACGAAATTTAAGGAAGAGGGCATCACGACTACTGGCCCCACGCCGAGTGGTTTTGAAACGGAAAAGTTCTTATGATGAATAAAACCGGTTACGCATCAGATCCATTTTATCTTAGGCATGAAACTGAACCGCATCCCGAAAACCCCGGCCGGTTAACCGCCATCCAGAATCGGCTGGAGTCCTCTGAATTCTACAATAACCTCATTGCAATACAACCCCGCAAGGCCACTCCGGAAGAAATTGCTCTGGTGCATGATGCAGGCTATGTGGCAAGCGTTGAGCAGAGTTGCGCTAACGGGGTACGCAATTTGGACGCGGACACAGTCATCTCCGCCGATTCCTACGATGCCGCGTTGTTGAGCGCCGGAGCGGGACTGAATGCCATTGACCAACTCATCGATGGCAGTATCCATAATGCCTTTTGTGCTGTACGACCGCCAGGCCATCATGCCGAACAGGATCGTGCGATGGGTTTCTGCCTGTTCAACAATGTCGGCATTGCCGCCCGGTATGCGCAAAAGGCAAAAGGGTTAAATAGAATTTTCATTTTTGATTGGGATGTTCATCATGGCAATGGCACTCAACACTCGTTTTATAGTGATCCTTCTATCTATTACAGCAGCACCCATCAATACCCGTTTTATCCAGGTACCGGAGCAAAAGAAGAAACCGGAACCGGCGACGGGTTGGGGACCACATTGAACCTGCCGATGGACGCCTACTCAGAGGATGACGACTATCTATCCGTTGTTGAACACAAACTGATCCCGGAAATCCAACGCTACAAACCCGACCTGATTATTATTTCCGCCGGGTTTGACGCTCATCAGAATGATCCTCTGGCCCAGATTCAATTGACCACAGATTGCTTTGGCAAAATGACCGAGTTATTGATGGGGGTTGCCGGAGATGTTTGCGAGGGACGGTTACTCTCCATGTTGGAGGGCGGCTACGACTATGACGCGTTGAGCGACTCAGTCCGACTTCACATGCAAACCTTATTAACTCCCGACCATGGAAAATGAAACCTGGAATGTCTGATAGCATTGCGCCCAACAAGAGAATCGTCACCATGGCTTTAATGGTGGCCTTGGGGGTGATATTGCATCGCCTTGAAGCCCTGCTCCCCTTACCCACACCCTGGGTCAAACTGGGACTGGCCAACCTGATGACCTTGATGGCCCTGGTTTATTTAGGAACCCGCGAGGCTTTTATAGTTACCCTGCTTCGGGTCATACTGGGCTCCATTCTTGCGGGAACATTCTTGGGACCGACCTTTTTTCTCAGTATGGCAGGAGGCCTGGCCGGCACCGCAGTCATGTGCGGAGTTTACAACAACGGAAAGGGGCCGTTCAGCCTTGTTGGCGTCAGTGTTTGCGGAGCCTACACCCATACCTTCATCACGGCAATCTGTGTCTATTTTTTTCTTATAAAACAGACTTCCTTTTTCGTCCTACTGCCCTTTTTCTTCTCACTGGCTCTGATTACCGGCATTTTGACCGGAATGGCCGGAAATCTTTTATCCCGGGAAATGGAGTTTTCGTTTAAGCATTCCCAGGCTCATTAAAGGTTTTACAGACAAATCCCGATAAAATTATTTTAGACTTTGGATTTTTCTTGTTCTAAAATCTACAGAACATAAATGATAATTGGAGTCCTTAAGTGAATAACCCCTCTGATCCAGACAGCAAAATCGCCTTGTTAGCAGAATTTTGGGATTTTCTCAAAACCCGGAAAAAATGGTGGCTGGGACCTATTGTCTTCATCATGTTGCTAATGAGCCTGCTTATAGTTCTAACAGAAGGTAGCGCCGTTGCTCCCTTTATTTACACCCTATTCTAGACCTTAACTTGCTCACACTTTCCATAGTTATTCCAGTTTATAACGAACGCGATACGCTTCGTACCCTGGTTTCCAAAGTCGAAGCTGTCGACTACGAGAAGGAAATCATCCTGATCGATGATTTCTCCACAGACGGAACACGGGATGTCTTGAAAGAATATGAAGGACGGGAAAATTTTCAGGTGCTTTACCATGACCGCAATAAAGGCAAAGGCGCCGCATTGCGCACCGGTTTTTCCAAAACCCAGGGGGATATCATCATCATTCAAGATGCTGATCTTGAATACAATCCTACCGACTACGGAACATTGCTGGAACCCATTCTGGATGGGCGGGCCGATGTTGTGTATGGATCTTGATTTCTGGGAGGTCCTCACCGGGTATTGTTCTACTGGCATTACCTTGGTAACAAATTTCTCACCACCCTGTCGAACATATTCACCAACCTGAACCTGACCGACATGGAAACCGGCTACAAGGTCTTCACAAAAAAAGTGAACGATACCCTGGCCTTCAAGTGCGACCGTTTTGGCTTTGAACCTGAGTTCACCGCCAAGGTCGCAAAAAATAAATTCCGGGTCTATGAAGTCCCCATCTCTTACAATGGCAGAGACTATTCAGAAGGAAAAAAAACCACCTGGAAAGACGGCTTCGCTGCCATCTGGTATATTTTCAGATTCAGGTTTTTGGATTGATCCTTTCCGTTTAACACTCCTCCAGCCGCTCCCCGCAATGCGGACAGACGACATCCTGTTCAGCCACCTGGGTTTCACAGACGGAGCAAATCTGAACACTTTCACGTTCTTCCAGTAATTGACGGGCTTGCTCCGCATCTTCTCTCAATGTCCAAAGACGAACCTTCATGAGATCCGCGACCGGTGCAGGCTCTGCGTGAAAAGATATGTTTTCCAACTGGCAGGGAATGCCTTCGTTTTCCAGAAAGCCCCGCATGATATGAGCCTTGGCTTCGTTTAAAACCGTGCAGAGGATCACCAGGTCAGGAGCCTCCTTCTCCGCTACCTCCGACACAAGTTCTACATTACAATCAGGACAAAGGGAATGCGTGTCGGGAAAATTTTCCTCACATTTCGGGCAACTCCACATACTATTATTCTACAGCATTTCAAGAGGCTCACAAAACAAGTTTATTGTCACCGGGATTATCCCCGTTTGATATAATTTTCAAAACGGATAAGAACTCTATCGACCTCGACATGACACCTCTGGCTCATATAACAGAAAATATATTTAAACTGAGAAAAAAAGACCGCGTCATCGGATTCTACCTCTATGACAAATTTGATGAATCTATTGCCCGAATTGATGCGGTATTGGTCGACAGCCAAATCTATCATAGCTACTACATGGTCATAAACCTGGGAGGCTTTCTGCAAGTAAGGGGAAAGGTTGTGGTTCTTCCTGTTGAAATCTGCGAGGTGAAGGATTTAGGAAAAGTAAAAACCGAGTGGCGGAAAGAGTCCATGCTGGGGGCGCCAACTCCCATCAATATCATGAGTATGACAACTGTGGAAGAAGAATTGATACGTGATTATTATGGCCTGCCACTGCAAAGACCCATTCCCTCAAAAAATCAGGAAAAATGATGGCAATTTAATTCGGGAATCAATTCTCAAGCCGCTTCAGCAGTCGGTGCACTCCCTCATGGACATCTTTCACCGTAATATCTTCAAGACAATAAGGCTTGTAAAGGGGAGAAGGTTTACACTCTTTAAAAAATTTCTGTTTACAGGGGGAACAGGAAAAATTCCGTGTCACCATTTCCTGCTTTTCCACGGCCATATAAGGGCCAGTCGATTCCGGGCTTCCCGGCCCAAAAATTCCCAGGACCGGAACCCCGACCATTGCCGCAAGGTGCATCATTCCACTGTCATTGCCAATGAACAGCTGGCTTTTTCGTAACAGTCCTGTCAAAACCCTTAAATTAACCGGAGGAATGATCTTGATCGTTTCTGATTGGCCAAAGTTTCTGATCCGATTCAGCAATTCCGATTCTTTTTCCGTACCCAAAAGAACCACCCGTTTGCCGTCCTCTTTAATCAGTTTCTGGCACAAGATACCGAATCTCTCGACATGCCAACTCCGCTCCACTTGCGACGTCCCCGGATGCAGGGTAAGAAAGTCCTCATCCTCATCCATACCCATACCCAGCAGTACTTCCCGAGTTGTGATATCTCCTTCCTGTAAAATAAGCGGAGCAAAATCACGGTCGGGAGTATCCAGTTTCAGGGATGAAAGGATTTTAAAATAATATTCAACACGGTATTGTGCTTTTTTTAAATGCGCTGTTGTGGCAACAGGATGAGTGAGCAGAATATCCCTTCCCTCAGTGTTATAACCCAATCGGCATCTCGCTCCTGTCAGGCTTAAAAGAAACGCCGAACCAAAGGAATTGGGAAATACCGCTCCAACATCAAAATTATACTTTCTCAAGTCGCGGACAAAGCTAACTCTTTGCCAAAAACCAATTTCCGGTCCAGAAGGCAAAGTTAAAACCGTATCAATGGCAGGGTGTCCGAGAAGCAATTCGTTGGAAGGAGATTTTGCGACCACAGAAATGCGGGCCACGGGGTAAGCACGACGCAAGGATTGTATTACCGGTAGCGTCAACACCACATCGCCTATCCAGTTGGGCATCCACAACAAAAAACTTTGGATATCCTGACTGTGAAGGAGGCGTGTCATGTCCATAACCCCGGCTATTAAGTGGGCGGTTTACTTAACTCTTTTTATTCGGGCACCCAGGTTAGAAAGCTTTTTTTCCATGCTCACATATCCGCGGTCAATATGGTAAACACGTGAAATGACAGACTGGCCTTTGGCCGCCAGAGCCGCCAGCACCAGTGAAGCACTGGCTCTAAGATCGGTAGCCATCAAAGGAGCACCCGAAAGGTTTTGCACCCCATTGATGATCGCTGTATGCCCATCCAGCGTAATATCAGCTCCCATCCTTTTTAATTCCGCAACATGCATAAACCGATTCTCGAATACGGTCTCCATGATAATACTCTGTCCGCGCGACAAAGTCATCAACGCCATGAACTGGGCCTGTATGTCAGTAGGGAATCCCGGAAAAGGATGAGTCCTGGCATTGACGGCAGTCAAGGGGCGACCACCCCGGACTCGAATCGAGGAGCCATCGACTTCCACATCAACCTGAGCCTCCTGAAGTTTGAGGGTGATGGGTTCCACATGTTGTGGAATACAATTCTCAATCAATACTTCTCCCCGGGTGATAGCGGCCGCGATCATGTAAGTACCGGCCTCAATGCGATCAGGAAAAATTTGGCACTCGATCGGCTTTAACGATGAGACCCCTTGAATGGTGATCATATCGTTGCCTTGACCCTCAATTTTTGCTCCGGCCTGATTCAAAATATCCGCAAGGAATACAACCTCGGGCTCCTTGGCCGCATTTTCCAGAATGGTTTCCCCTCCCGCTAGAGATGCCGCCATCATCAGGTTCGCGGTACCCGTTACCGAAACCGTATCAAAATAGAATTGAGTGCCCTTAAGACCATCGACGGCTCCGTGCACATAACCTTGTTCCAGCCAGACCTTCGCCCCCATTGCTTCCAATCCTTTAATATGGAGATCAATAGGTCGTGCTCCTATGGCACACCCGCCGGGCAGGGAAACCCGGGCCCGGCCTAACTTGGCCAACAAGGGTCCCAGAACCAGACAGGAAGCGCGCATCGTAGAAACCAGATCATAGGGTGCTTCCGGGTTGTCTGCGGCAGACGTGTCCAAAACAATTTTTTCACCGCGATTGCTTTCAACCTCTGCTCCCAAATCTTTAAGAAGCTGAATCATGGTGGCCACATCGCTAACTTTTGGAACCCCTTCAATAACATTCCGCCCGCGGGTCAGAAGCGTTGCCGCCAGTACAGGAAGAACCGCGTTCTTGGCTCCGCTGATCTTAACAGTGCCCTCTAAAGGCCGACCGCCCTCTATAACAATCTTATCCATTCAGAGTCCTCGCCAACACCACTCTGTCATAACCGGAGTAATCCTGAACCACCTGAATGTCCTGATAGCTGCCTTCCATTAAAGCGACCACGACTGCGGCTTGGGTGTGCCCGACCTCCAATGCCAGCAAACCATTTTCTTCCAGTTTTTCCCATGCCATCGGAACGATGAAGCGGTAATAGTCCAAACCATCTCTGCCTCCATCCAAAGCCTCGATCGGTTCAAATTGCCGAACCTCGGGCATACACTTTGACACGTTTTCCGATTCAATATAGGGAGGGTTGGAAACAATAAGGTGATACGGCCCTTGCCAGTCGACCTTCATAAGATCACCGGATACAAAGCGGACCTGATCTACCACAGCATGCCGCAAGGCATTTTTCCTGGCGACCTGTAAGTCCGACTTTTCAATCGCCGTGATTTGGCTTTGGGGAATTTCTTTTGCTAAAACAATCGCGAGAATTCCTGACCCGGTACCAAGATCCAAAATTTTAACCGGTGATGTTTTCGAAAATGCTTTCAAACATTGTTCAACCAGGATTTCTGTTTCCGGCCGGGGTGTCAGAACTTTTTCATTCACTGCAAACTCGAGCGACCAGAATTCTTGAACTCCAGTAATGTGAGAAACCGGCTCGCGCAGAACTCTTCTCTCGATTCTTGAACAAAAATTTTTCGCCTCGATGCGGTTCAATATCCGTTCAGGATACGTCATCAATTCCGTTCGCGAGATATCAAGGCTCTGTGCCATCAAGACTTCGGCATCCAACCAGGGCGATGCCACCCCTGAAAGTTTGCGCTGAGCCCAAGCGAGAAAAGAGATGAGGGTTTGGTCCATTTTTATCTCCTCAAGAACCTCCACCTTATTCTCCTTTCAGAGCTTGCGTCTGGAAGTGAAGCGTTAACGCATCAAGAATCTCAACGAGGTCTCCCTCCATCACTAAAGACAGCTTATGCAGGGTTAGACCGATTCTATGGTCGGTCACTCGCTCCTGAGGGTAATTATAGGTGCGAATGCGTCCACTACGGTCACCGGTACCCACCTGCTGCTTGCGGTCACTGGCCATGGATTCCTGCTGCTTTCTTTGTTCCTCATCATATAACCGGGCTCTTAAAACTTTCATGGCTTTTTCCCGGTTCTTATGTTGTGATTTTTCATCCTGACAGGTCACTATCATTCCGGTAGGGATGTAAGTCAAGCGGACCGCCGAATCTGTCGTGTTGACACTCTGTCCACCCGGCCCGGATGAACGGTAGACATCGATTTTTATATCCGCCGGATTAATTTTGATATCCACGTCCTCCACCTCTGGCAAAACCGCAACTGTCACCGCAGAGGTATGAATGCGTCCCTGACTTTCTGTATCCGGAACCCGTTGCACCCGATGAGTGCCTCCTTCATATTTCAGTTTGCTATAAACCCCTTTTCCCGAAATGCTGAAAATGATTTCTTTGAATCCGCCTTTGCCAGTCAGGCTGGAACTTAAAATTTCCACCGGCCATTTTTTCTCCTCGGCGTATCTCGAATACATGCGGAACAAGTCGTTTGAAAAAAGTGCCGCCTCTTCGCCCCCTGTACCGGCACGAATCTCCACGATAACGTTGCGTTCATCGCGGGGATCTTTAGGAAGCAAAAGAATTTTTAGATCCTCTACCGCTTTCTGCTTTTGAGTCTCCAGATCAGCCATGTCTTCCTGGGCCATTTCCATCAACTCCGGATCTTGCTCTTCATCCAGGATTTTTTTACTCTCTTCCAACTGTCGGCTGATCTTCTGCCACTCTTGAAACCGGTGGACGATGGGACTCAGTTCAGATTGCTCCCGGGCATACTTCTGGAACTCGGACTGCTGGGAAATGATTTTGGGATCACTGAGCAACTGGTTAAGATCGTTAGAACGTTTCTCAACCGATTTCAACTTATCAAACATGGGTGGTTTCTAGAAAATCCCGGGAGGGATCCGGAGAAGGAAAAAGAAGACAAACGCGCTTATTGGTGACTGGGTGATTCTTGGTTGCCGGCAGGCTTCGCCTTGGCGTATTTGCGTTTGAATTTTTCAATGCGACCAGCAGTATCCATGAGCTTCTGTTTTCCCGTGAAAAAGGGATGACATGTGGAACAAATCTCCACATGAAGGTCTTTCAGAGTTGTACGGGTCTGCACATCGCTTCCACATGCACACCGCACCAAGGTCTCATAATATTCAGGATGAATACTGTCTTTCATTATCTCACCGTCAGGAGTTCATAGTCGCCATAAATTCGGCATTGGTTTTGGTTTCTTTAATCTTCTGTAAGAGAAGATCCATCGTATCATGGATGCCCATAGGGAGCAAAACTTTTCTCAATAACCAGACACGCTGGAGGTCTTCTTCGGGCAACAGAAGCTCTTCTTTTCGGGTTCCAGAGCGGTTGATATCGATCGAAGGAAAGGTTCTCTTGTCTGCCAGTTTGCGATCGAGAACAATTTCCAGGTTACCCGTTCCTTTAAATTCTTCGAAAATAACGTCGTCCATGCGGCTTCCCGTGTCAATAAGCGCTGTAGCGATGATGGTCAGGCTTCCGCCTTCCTCCAGATTTCGGGCCGCACCAAAAAATCGCTTGGGCCTCTGCAGGGCATTGGAATCCACACCACCCGACAAGACCTTGCCGCTGGGAGGAACAATGGCGTTGTAAGCTCGTGCCAAACGGGTGATGCTGTCAAGCAGAATGACCACATCTCGCTTGTGCTCTACGAGCCGTTTGGCTTTTTCAATGACCATTTCAGCAACCTGCACATGCCTTTGCGCCGGCTCGTCAAAAGTGGAACTGATGACCTCGCCCTTAACGGAACGTTCCATATCAGTCACTTCTTCCGGACGCTCGTCAATGAGCAAAACAATCAATGCGATTTCCGGGAAATTGGTACTGATGCTGTTGGCAATGGACTGCAGCAACATGGTTTTTCCGGTTCTCGGAGGGGCCACGATCAACCCGCGCTGGCCCTTGCCGATGGGGGTCATCAGGTCCATGACCCGGGCACTATAGTCTTTGCCACCTGGCGTCTCCAGCCGGATCCGCTCTTCGGGATACAACGGCGTCAGGTTGTCGAATAAAATTTTGTCCTTGGTCCTATCCGGATTCTCAAAGTTGATCGCCTCCACCTTCAACAGGGCGAAATAACGCTCGCTGTCTTTGGGCGGACGAATCTGCCCGGAAATGGTATCACCGGTACGCATATCAAATTTGCGAATCTGCGAGGGCGACACATAAATATCATCAGGACCCGGAAGATAGTTGTAAGTCGGCGCCCGCAGGAAACCAAACCCATCGGGGAGAATTTCCAGCACCCCCTGTCCAAACATCAGACCATCCTTTTCAGTCTTGGCTTCCAGAATCCTGAAAATCAGGTCCTGTTTTCTAAGCCCGCTATGGCCCTGAATCTTCAGATCCTTGGCGATATTGGTGAGTTCGGATATGGTTTTAGACTTGAGTTCTTCTATGTTCATCTGGGTCATGGTTTGTGGCTTCGTTGAGGGAGATTAGGAATGCTTGTCTCGTAAATAGTTACGCCCTTGGAATGATGCTCAGGTTCAAAGACGGGGAAGATTCAATAATAGTTGGGTGTTTTATAAGATTGCAGAGTTTGTTCTATGATTAACGGCGAAAGCACGAAAAAATTTAGCTGGATAATTAATTGGTTTTATCAGGGATTTTGTCTTGGGAGCTTTCGGGGCTTATCCACTGTATCCAGTTCTCTACTTTTTGTCAACTTCTTTTATCCGCAAATTTCTATCCCCTCGGGGCGACCCATATTGCGGACTTCCAGCCCTTCCAAAACGCAAGTCAGATATTAGCAAACCTGATCGAGGTGGCATGGGAGGTCCAAACAAAGCAGCTGACTGGGGTTTTTACTACCCTATATTTTCGTTTTTTATTCGTCTTGCATGTCCGCTAACAATTATTCCTATATGGCTAGCGCCACCATGCCAGGCTCAGTGGGTAATAGCCTCTTAAAAAATTATCCAATGCCTGAATCATCAAAATCATTGCTTATATCTTCAAAAGAGTTTGAACCGGCTTACATGAAATTGTTCCGTACCGGCGAGTTGTACCGCCGGTCCCGGCAGGCTCTGCGCCATCTGGAAAACTGCAAGGTGTGTCCGAGAGATTGCGAAGTCAATCGCCTTGAAGATATCGATACGGGTGTCTGGGGAGATTTTCCGGGTCAGATAGGCCATGCTCCGTATCCTCCCTTTCCCCGAAATAGTGAGCGAGAAAAAATATGGCGAGATCAACCGTCGCCCCACTTCCAGCGAGATAGTCACTGCCAAGACCACCGCCTGCCAAAAAGGCCTGCACCGCTTCGACCAGCGCTCGCCAGCATGACGCTGGCCGGGCCTCGCCGGGTGGAAGCCTTTAAACCGCTGCCAACCATTCATCTCGGCTTGATGAACCATTGCCTTGCCTCCCCTGCTAAGCGGTGTAGCCACCGCTTGGAAATTGCAATGGCCCTTTACTGCTAGCAGCCCCGCGTTCTCGGCTCAACAGCCTATTGCTGTCTGCCCTCACGGCGAGTGATGGGTTGACTCTGCGGAGTCAACAAGGCAAAATAGCCGTTGATAGAATCTCCCTGAAAACCGGATTCACTTCTCTCCAAAAATTTATTCTTAACCCAGTAAGGATGTATTCATGGCAAACAAGACAAAGAGCAAACGAGACGACACCAGCCAGTGCGAAAAATGCCTTCCGGCTTATTGTTGTAATTATTTTGCGTTTGGAATTGATGAACCTGAGGACCGGCGTGAGTATGAAAGTTTATTGTGGAAGCTCGCGCACGAAAATGTTTCTATTTATATCTATCGAAAAGACTGGTACATCATGATCCACAACCGCTGCAATTTTTTAATGCCGGATAACAAGTGCGCTATCTACGAGCACCGGCCTTATATGTGCCGCGAACACAGTACGGAATCATGCGAATACACTGGCGACGATTACGGCTTCACCGAGCACTTCAAGAGTTATGACGACCTTTTGATTTATATCAAGGAAAATACCAACTTCAGGTTTAAGCAGGGACCCACAGGAGTGCCGCCAAACTGCTTGTAATCAGCTGACGTTGTCCGGGCCTCGCCCGGGGTGGAAGCCTTCTACTGCGGGCAATCGTGGGGGGTCAGCCACCGCGGGCAGGTTGCAATGTGTTGATCTTACCCCTTCTACCCGTTCCGGGCATAAAGTCAGTGGAGAAATATCACAGGCTCATGAAATTTATGGAAGGGATATCACAGCCCGGCGCCAAGTGGGGATTACTTCTTTTCTTTGGGCTTGTCTTTTTTAGCGGTTGCTTTTTTGGCCGTTCCTTTTTTGGGTTCGGCTTTCTTTTTATCCGTCACTTTTGGTTGGGTGTCTTTCGCTGCTTTTTTCGGCGCGGCTTTGGCAGGAGGCTTTACCTCGCCTTCGCGGTCTACCAGCTCGATAAAGGCCATGGGCGCATCATCTCCCTTGCGGTGACCGATACGAATGATCCGGGTATATCCACCGGGCCGATTAGCATAACGCTCCGCCAGGGGACCAAACACCTTATGCACTGCACCTTTAGCAGGAACCAGCTTGAAAGCCTGGCGACGAGCGTGAAGCGTACCTCTTTTGCCCAGCGTGATTGTTTTTTCCACCTTGCCCCGCAGTTCTTTAGCTTTCGCCAAAGTGGTGCTGATGCGCTCTCTTTGAATAAGAGCCCCAACAAGGTTTCTGAACAATGCTTTTCGATGAGCAGAGGTTCGTCCGAATTTTCTACCTGCTTTTAAATGCCGCATGGTTGTTTATCACTCCTGTTATGACTTCAACGAGCAGGACTGCTACAGCTCGATTTCGGTATCTATTTCTTTTTTCTTCTGGGCTTGAAGGATCTGTTTGAGATCCTCTTCATCGACTTTCATTCCCAAATGAAGTCCCATGTCCTCTAAGATTTCCTTGATCTCATTCAGCGATTTACGGCCGAAGTTTCTAGTTTTCAGCATTTCACTATCAGTTTTTTGTACCAGTTCGGCAATAGTCTGGATGTTGGCATTTTTAAGACAATTGTAGGAGCGCACCGATAGCTCGAGCTCTTCCACACATTTGGCCATATTGGTCAGCACCTTCTGTTTTTTCTCATCCACCTGGGGTTGTACCGGTTCCGGCTCTTCATCAAAATTGATAAAAATCTGCATGTGCTCTTTAACAATCTTGGCGGCATGTGCCACCGCATCTTCAGGTGTGATGCCTCCATTGGTCCACAATTCCATGACCATAGAATCATAATCTGTCGATTGCCCGACCCGGGTATTCTCGATATGATAGGTGATCTTTTCGATCGGGGAAAAACTGGAATCCACAGGGATCATCTGCACCGATTCATTTTCAATGTTGTGCCGGTCGGCAGGAACATAGCCCCGACCTTTTCTCACAATAATCTCCATTTCCACCTCACCGTTTTGGTCGATGGTGAGAATGGGAAGATCGGGATTCAGCACCTCCACATCCGGGTCAGCCGTGATATCTTTGGCACAAATGGTGCCCGATTTCGAGGCTTTGATATAAACCCGTTTAGAGTCCGCTTCACCGGTCAGCTTGAGGTTGACCTGTTTAAGGTTGAGGACAATTTCCGTAACATCTTCAACCACACCTGGAATGGAGGAAAACTCGTGAAAGATTCCCTCAAACTTTACGGCCACAATGGCGGCCCCTTCAATGGATGACAACAGCATCCTTCTTAGAGAGTTGCCAATGGTCACTCCATATCCGCGTTCGAAAGGACCCGCGCTGAGTTTACCGTAGTATTCCGACTTATTTTTCTTATCAAATTCTAATCGCTTGGGTTTAACGATTCCCTGGGCTGTGAACATGAATCCTCCGACCTCTTGATTGGGGTCTTAAACAGTTTTTAATTAGTTTCTTGTGATGTGGATCAAGTCCAGTTTTAGCGTGAGTAGAGTTCGACGATCAACTGCTCCTCAATCGGCATAGTTACATGCTCTCTTGCAGGCAAGGCCTGGACAACACCCTGCTTGCTATCCGCATCAAACGATAGCCAATCCGGCAGGGGTTTTTCCTTAATATTCTCAATCGCTTTTTTAACCGGCGCTTTTTTCACCTTATTGGGATTCAGAGCTATCGTATCTCCCTGCCCAAGAGCATAGGAGGGGATATTCATCTTTTTCCCATTAACGGTAAAGTGGCCGTGGCTAACCAACTGGCGGGCTGTACTCCTGGATGAGGCCAGTCCCATCCTATAAATAACATTATCCATCCGCAACTCTAAATTTTGCAGAAGGTTTTCACCGGTGACACCTTTTTTCTTATCTGCCGCAAAAAAGTAATTACGAAATTGCTTTTCCAGTACGCCGTAAATCCGCTTTACTTTTTGCTTTTCACGAAGCTGCACCCCATATTCCGAGAACTTCTTCCTGCCTTGGCCATGCTGGCCTGGCGGGTACGGTCTTTTTTCTATAGCGCATTTTGCCGTCTCGCAACGGGAACCTTTTAAATATAATTTTATGCCTTCTCGCCGACAAAGTCGGCAAACAGAACCTGTATACCTGGCCAAATTCAGCTTCTCCTTTCGGTTTTGCGCAATTAAACCCTACGGCGTTTTCTTGGGCGGCAACCATTGTGCGGAATCGGGGTCTTGTCACGAATAACAAGAACTTCCATTCCCGCAGCCTGCAAAGATCGTATTGCGGACTCTCGTCCCGATCCAGGGCCTTTAACATGGACCTCCAGTTTTTTCATTCCCATATCCCGTGCTTTGACAGCGGCTTTGTCGGCCGCCACCTGTGCTGCAAACGGGGTACTTTTTCTTGAGCCTTTAAAGCCCTGAGCACCAGCGCTGGACCAGGACACCACATTCCCGGACATGTCGGAAATGGTGACAATAGTATTATTGAACGTGGCCTGAATATGGGCCACCCCTACTTCCGGCACCGTCTTTTGCCTTTTTTTACCGCTTTTTGCTTTTTTATCCATTAATCTTTATCCTTATTTTTTTGCTCGTGCGCCCACAGTTTTCTTGGGGCCTTTTCGGGTTCTGCCGTTGGTGTGCGTTCTTTGCCCTCTGACCGGCAACCATTTACGATGGCGAAGCCCTCTATAGGCACCTATGTCCATCAAACGTTTAATGTTCATGCTGACATTGCGTCTCAAGTCACCTTCTACTTCGTAATCTTTATCGATAACACTACGGATTCGGGTCACCTCTTCTTCGGTCAGGTCCTTCATTCTGATTTCTTCCCCAACCTGGGCTTTTTTCAGGATATCCCGGGAAATATTTGGCCCCACTCCATATATGTAGGTCAGGGCGATTCTTGCCTGTTTATCCTTGGGAATATCTACACCCGCTATTCTTGCCACTGCTTCTCCTTTAGGAAATTAACCCTGTCGTTGCTTATGCTTCGGGTTCTCACAAATAACCCGCACAACTCCACGACGGCGGATGACTTTGCATTTTATACAAATTGGCTTGACCGATGCCCTGACTTTCATGGTTCCATCCTCTTTTTATTTATACCGATAGGTGATCCGTCCCCGGGTCAAATCATAAGGAGAAAGTTGCACCTTCACCTTATCTCCGGACAGGATACGGATAAAATGCATCCGCATTTTCCCGGATATATGGGCCAGCACCTTATGGCCGTTATCCAACTCCACCCGAAACATCGCGTTCGGCAATGGTTCAAGTATGGTGCCTTCTACTTCTATAGATTCTTCTTTAGACATCCGTTACTTTACCATTTCTAAAACGCGGGAAAAAATTTCTTCTACAGACCCTCTAGCTGTTACTGTTTTCAAATTCCCCTGTTTCTTATAAAATTCTTTTAAGGGCGCGGTGGACTTCTGATAAACCTCCAGCCGCTTCAAAATCGTATCCTTATTATCGTCCTGCCTCTGGGCCAAGGTAGCACCGCAACCGTCACAAACCCCCGAAACTTTTGGAGGTCGAGATTCTTCATGAAACATGGCACCACAATCCGGGCAGGTGCTTCGTCCGGTCAACCGGCTGATCACCTCTTTAGAATCAACTTCCAGATCCACCACATTGTCAATCGTCAAGCCCATTTCGGTCAATGTTTCCGAAAGCTTTTCGGCCTGAACGATGGTCCGTGGAAACCCATCCAGGATAAATCCTGTTTCACAATCGGCCTGCTTGATACGTTCCTTTATCAAGCCGATCACTACATCATCTGGAACCAGTTGACCCACATCCATAAACGATTTGGCCTGAATGCCCAGCTTCGTATTATCCTTAACCGCCTGCCTCAAAATATCACCGGTGGATATCTGCGGGACCTGAAATTTTTCTTTCAGAATTTTAGCCTGGGTGCCTTTGCCGGCTCCCGGCGGGCCTAAAATAATCAATCTCATCAATCAGCCTCTTCGGCTTTTCAATCGCCCCTTTTTCATAAAACCGTCGTAATTTCTCATGACCAGGTGAGACTCAATTTGCTGCATAGTATCCAAAGAAACACCCACAACGATCAACAGGCTTGTTCCACCAAAGTAAAAGGGGATGTTAAAGTATTTTATCAAATAGTCCGGCAAAATACAGACTAAAGAAAGATACATGGCCCCATAAAACGTGATCCTTGAAAGGATCGTGTCGATGTATTCGGAAGTCTTGGCTCCCGGCCTGATTCCCGGCACAAACCCCCCATGCTTTTTCATATTGTCCGCCACATCAACCGGGTTGAAAATGACGGCTGTATAGAAATAGCAAAAGAAAAATATCGCTCCAACAAAAATCAGACTGTACACAATGGTTCCAGGGGTCAACAGCGCCGAAACCGTCTGCATCCACGGATGACTGATAAACTGAGCAATCGTCGCTGGGAACATGATGATGGACGAAGCAAAAATCGGCGGGATAACCCCCGACGTATTGACCTTCAAAGGCAAATGCGTTGCCTGCCCACCCATCATTTTCCGACCCACCACCCGTTTCGCGTATTGGATCGGAATCCTGCGTTGCCCTCCTTCCGTAAAAACGATGACCCCAACCACCACAACCATCAAAACCAGAAGGAACAACATAACGAGCACCGACATTTCGCCCGTACCCATCAAATCCATCGACTGAAAAATTGCCGCCGGAGTTCCGGCAACAATTCCGGAAAAAATAATCAGGGAAATTCCATTCCCGATCCCCCGCTCGGTAATCTGCTCACCCAACCACATCAAAAAACAAGTTCCAGCGGTCAGGGTCAAAACCGTCATCATTCGGAACGACCAACCCGGTTCATGGACAATCATTCCCCCGCTCGGGCTTTTCATTGCTTCCAGTCCCACAGCGATGCCGGAACCCTGAATTGTACTCAGCACCACCGTTCCATACCGGGTGTACTGGGTAATTTTTTTCTGCCCCTGCTCCCCTTCCTTTTTCAATCTTGCCAGGGTGGGAGAAACAATCGTCATCAACTGCAGGATGATCGATGAGCTGATATAGGGCATGATGCCCAACGCAAATATCGTCAACCGGCTCAATGCGCCGCCGGAGAACATATCGAAAAACCCCAGGATAGTGCCCTGGGCCCGAGCAAACAATTCTGCCAACGCCACAGAGTTGATTCCCGGAGTCGGAATATGAGCACCGATCCGATAAACAACTATAAGTGCAAGCGTGAAAAGAATCCGTTTTTTTAGCTCAGGCACACGAAAAATATTGCCAAAACTCTCAGCGCCGCTCATTTAGAGGCTAACAGCCTTTCCCCCGGATTTTTCAATTTTGGCTTGCGCCGAGCCGCTGAATTTATGTGCGTGAACATTTAACGATTCCTTCAACTCGCCGCATCCTAGAATTTTCACCAATCCGGTTTTTTTGATCAACCCCTTTTCCTTCATCACTTCCGGGGTCACCGGGTCAGCCCCGGCACAGCGAGCCAAATCGCTCACATTAACGATTTCAAACTGTTTCTTAAAGATATTGGTAAACCCACGCTTGGGCAACCTCCGTTGAAGCGGCATCTGCCCACCCTCAAACCACGGGTGTGGACTTCCGCCTGAACGAGACTTCTGCCCCTTCTGTCCCCTGCCAGAAGTTTTTCCGGTCCCGGAGCCAATGCCACGGCCTATCCGCTTTCTATCTTTTCGGTCCGGTCCCTTCAAATTTGATAAATGCAACATTCTTAATCCTCAGTAAAATTCGGGGCCCATTATTTGCCGCGCATGCGGGCACATTCTTTTGCGTCGCGCAAAACGGTCAATCCTTGAATGGTCGCCTTGACCACGTTATGCGGGTTATTGGTGCGCAAACATTTGGTCAAAATATCGCGAACACCAACCGCCTCCAGAACCGCGCGGACAGCGCCACCCGCTATTAGACCGGTACCTCGTGACGCCGGCTTCATTAAGACCCGGCCCGACCCATAAGCCCCTATCACTTCATGGGGGATGGAAGAACCCTCGAGACTCACTGTTACCATGGCCCTCTTGGCTTTTTCCATGCCTTTGCGTATTGCTTCAGGAACTTCATTGGCTTTTCCCAAACCCCAGCCAATCTTGCCATCCCGATTGCCAACCACCACCAGCGCACTGAAGCTGAAACGGCGACCGCCTTTCACAACCTTGGCTACACGGTTGATTTTGACAACCTTATCAACAAAATCTGTGGGTTTTTCCTGGTCCCGTTGTCGCAACACTTCCTCCTGCGTTATGGATTAAAATTTTATTCCTTTTTCCCGAACCGCATCGGCCAAAGCCTTGACGCGCCCGGCGTACAAAAATCCGTTGCGGTCGTAATAAACTTCTTTGATGCCCTTGGCTGCCGCCGCTTCACCGACGAGAGAACCCACCAACGTTGCTGCTTTGAGGTTGCCTCCGGTCTTCATCTGCTCTTTGAAGTTTGGCGAAAGTGTTGACATTGCCACAAGGGTTTTACCTTCATTGTCATCGACAATTTGAGCGTATATATGTTTTGTGCTTCGGAACACTGTCAACCGGGGTCGGCTCGTTTGTTTCTGTACTTTGAGCCTAATCCTTCTTTTTCTTTGCAGTCGCAGTCGTTCCCGTTCAGAGGTTTTCATAAAATTATCCTTTTGCCGCTGCCGCTTTACCGGCTTTTCTGCGTATTCTTTCCGTGGAGTACATGACCCCTTTTCCCTTATAAGGTTCCGGCGGACGGAAACTGCGGATCTCCGCGGCGGTTTGCCCAACCCGTTCCTTATTGGTTCCTTTTATAACAATCGTATTTTTTTTATTGTCCACATCAAACTCAATACCTTCAGGTGCCGGGTAGTTGATCGCATGCGAATGCCCAAGGTTTAAAACCAGGTTCTTACCCTTGAGATCCACTTTATAACCCACTCCGACAATATTGAGTTGCTTGGAGTAACCATCCGTAACCCCTACCACCATATTATTGATCAGGGTACGCGTCAGCCCATGCAGGGAACGATCCAGCCTTCCGTCAGTCGGCCGAATCACGCTCACCACGCTATCCTTCAACTCAATCTTCATATTGGGATGCAAGTCGCGCTGCAACTGTCCTTTGGGTCCTTTTACTGCCACGTTTGACCCGTTGACTTTTAAATCTACCCCGGAGGGTATATTGATCGGCTTTCTTCCAATTCGAGACATATTAACGCTTCTATAAAATGTCGGTTTTAATTAAATATCAGTTTCTACCAGGGAGGATTAATTCCCACAAGAGTCTTAGGGATTTACCAGATGTGACCCAGCACTTCTCCCCCAACCCCTTTTTCCCTGCATTCATGATCGGTCATCACCCCCGAAGAGGTGGACAGGATGGCAAGCCCCAGTCCGTTAAGAACCTTGGGGATCGCGTCCCGCTTGACATAGTTTCGCCGCCCGGGTTTACTGATTCGCTTGATCCCGCGAATCACCGACTGGTCATCTTTATATTTCAAATACACCCGGATGATCCCTTGCAAATTATCATCATAGATCCGTAAATTTTTGATATAACCCTCGTCCTTCAAAATCTCCACGATACGGGCTTTCATTTTTGAGCCGGGGACATCAATCCTCGGATGTCTGACCATCAACCCGTTTCGAATACGGGTAAACAGATCAGCGATGGGATCGGTCATCATGTGGAACTATACTCCCAAAAAAAATAATTACATTAAACTACCAACTCGCCTTGGTAACACCTGGGATTTCACCGCGTAAGGCTCTTTCCCGAAAACAAATCCGGCACATGCCGAATTTACGGAGAAACGCACGCGGCCTGCCGCAAATGTGACACCGATTATACTGGCGCACCTTAAATTTCTGTTCCCGCTTCGCCTTGGCGACTAGTGATTTCTTTGCCATATTCCTTTACTTTCTAATCGGTAGTCCCATATGGGTCAACAAACACCGGCCCTGCTCATCATTTTGCGCTGAGGTGGTGATCGTGATATTCATTCCCTTTACCTTCTCAATCTTATCAAACTCAATTTCCGGGAAGATCAATTGCTCTTTAATCCCAATCGTGTAGTTGCCTCGCCCATCGAACGCCTTGGGAGGCAAACCCTTAAAATCTCGAACCCTGGGAAGCGCGAACGAGACCAACCGCTCATAAAACTCATACATCCTTTTTCCTCTGAGGGTTACTTTAAGGCCGATGGAAACCCCCTCCCGTAATTTAAAATTGGAAATGGATTTTTTCGCTTTGGTGATTATGGGATGTTGCCCGGTAATCACGCGCAACTGATCGATTCCCGACTCGATCAATTTGGAGTTCTGCAATGCCTCACCCAACCCCATATTGACAGTAATCTTTGTCATCTTGGGAGCCTGCATCACGTTACCAAGACCCAACTCCTTTTGGATGACGGCTTGATGTTTTTCAAAATAGGCTGTCTTCAAATTTGCCATGCTACACCTTATCCAGGACATCACCGGTTTTCATACAAACGCGGACTCGTTTTCCATCTTCAATCTTTTTCAGCTTGGTTCGCACTCCTTTGCCTACCTTATCGCTGACCAGCAGAACATTGGAGATATGAATCTTGCCCTCCTTCTCTATAATGCCGGGTTGCCGGGACTTACCATCGCCTTTCATATGGCGCTTAACCATATTGAGCTTTTCAATCGTCACCCGCTGTTCTTCCGGGAAAATGGCGAGCAATTTTCCTTTCTTCCCCTTTTCCTTTCCGGCAATCACCTGAACGATATCGTCCTTTTTCAGGTGCAGCTTATAAGGAGCCCTTTTCACTACAGCACCTCCGGAGCAAGCGAAAGAATTTTCATATAGCGTTTGGCACGCAGCTCACGGCCCACAGGACCAAAAATTCGCGTTCCCACCGGCTCTTTAGTGTCACTGATGAGAACTGCGGCATTATTATCAAACTTGATATAAGTTCCATTAGAGCGGCGGATCTCTTTACGGGTTCTCACCACCACAGCCTTTTTCACTTCACCTTTTTTAAGACTGCTTTGCGGATCGACCTCTTTGAGCGCGACCACAATAATATCTCCAATGCGGGCATAACGGCGACGCGAGCCCCCCAGCACCTTGATACACTGAATCACTTTGGCTCCGGAATTGTCTGCCACATCTAATACAGTTCGTAGTTGAATCATGACGCTTTATCTGCCTCCTCGCCTTTCTTGATGATTTCCACTAAACGCCAACGCTTGGTCTTACTCAAAGGCCGGGTTTCGCAGATGCTGATGAAATCACCAGGGCAGCATTCGTTCTTTTCATCGTGAGCGCTGAATTTGCGGGAACTCTTCACCACTTTTTTGAATTTAGGATGAATGAACTTGCGCTCCACCCGCACGACAACGGTTTTATCCATTTTGTTACTCACCACAAGGCCCATCAGGGTTTTTCTAGTCGTTTTCTGCAAAAGCTTTTCCTATTCCTGTTTAATGTTCGGGATTACACCCGAGCTTTATTTATCAGAACCTGCTTTATTTTCTTGCTTCGCTGAACTTTTCTCAGAAGCCAGGGCTTCTTTCTGGATCGTTTTCAACCGGGCAATATCTCTTCTAAGAAATCGAAGGCGGCTGGGATTTTCTATCTTTCCCGTGGCCAATTGCAATCTCAGGTTAAATACTTCCTGATTGATGTCGACTATTTTCTCTTCCCGCTCTTTTTCGGAAAGACCTCGGACTTCTTCAGCTTTCATAATATGTTTTTCACTTTTCCAATTAGGCTTGCTTGACAACAAACCGGGTAGATACTGATAACTTATGCGCCGCCAGGCGAAACGCCTCCTTAGCAACATCTTCCGGCACACCCTCCATTTCATAAAGCATACGACCCGGTTTTACAACGGCCACCCAGAACTCTGGATTGCCTTTACCTTTACCCATTCTTGTTTCCAACGGCTTCTTGGAAACCGGCTTGTCAGGGAAAATCCGCAACCAGATTTTTCCTCCACGCTTAACATGGCGGGTCATTGCGATACGGGCCGCCTCAATCTGCCGATTGCTGATGCGACCACATTCCAAAGCCTGCAGACCGTAAGTGCCGAAATCCATGGAACCTCCCCGGTAGGCCGTGCCACGCATCCGCCCCTTATGACGCTTTCTATACTTAACTCTTTTAGGCATCAACATGATGCATTTTCTCCAATAAACATTTATCGCCAGGCATAACGCCCGAACTCAGACCCCACACAAATCAGGCCGAAGCTTTTCCCTTTTCTTTTTCCTGGAATCCTTTGGGCCGCTCAATCTCCTTACCCGGGAGAATATCTCCCTTATAAACCCACACCTTCACCCCAATAATCCCAAAGGTGGTGTGGGAATTCGCGGTCCCATAATCGATATCCGCCCTCAGAGTATGCAGAGGAACCCTGCCTTCCCGGTACCATTCACTGCGGGCAATTTCCGCACCGCCCAACCGACCCGATACCCGGATTTTAATTCCCTTGGCCCCAAACCTCAGCGCCGAGATCACACTCTTTTTCATTGCCCGACGAAACGAAACTCTTTTTTCCAATTGCAGGGCGATATTCTGTCCGATCAAAGCCGCGTCCAGCTCGGCACGACGCACCTCTTTGATATTGAGATTGACCTGCGTTCCAGACATAACCTTCTGCAATTCCTCTTTCAGCCTGTCAACCTCAAGACCCTTTTTCCCGATGATGATGCCCGGACGCGCGGTATGGATATTGATCCTTACGCGGTTTGCCGAACGCTCAATCTCCACCCGGGAGATGCCCGCATGCGAAAGCGTCTTGAAGATATGTTTCCTAAGAGCCATATCCTCAAGCAACTGGTCAGAATATCCTTTCCTGGCATACCAGTTAGATATCCAAGTCTTGCTGAATCCCAACCTGAACCCGTAAGGGTGAACTTTTTGACCCACGCTTTTATCTCCTTAAGATTCTTTTTCTTCCAGTATCAAAGTTATATGACTGGTCTTCTTTTGAATCATGGTTGCCATTCCTCTTGCTCTCGGCATATTCCGCTTCCAAGTTGTGGCTTGATCAACATGAACATTTTTAACCACCAGATCATCCACATCAAGAACCTTATGGTTCTCTTCCGCATTTGCGATCGCAGATTTCAGCAGCTTTTGAAACTTTTCCGCCACCCGCTTGCGGGTAAACGTAAGAATATTGATGGCGTCGTTCACGTTTTTTCCGCGAATCAAATCGGCCACCAACCGCGCCTTGCGCGGTGCCGTTCGCGTATGTCTGAGTGAAGCTCTAACTTCCATGATGCCCCTATATTACTTGGTGACCGCTTTTTTGGTTTTACCCCCATGCGACCTGAATGTCCGCGTAGGAGAAAATTCACCTAATTTATGGCCAACCATATTTTCCGATATAAAAATAGGAAAGAATTTTTTTCCATTGTGTACCGATATGGTATGCCCAACAAAGTCCGGAGTGATGGTGGACCGGCGCGACCATGTCTTGCACACTTTCTTTTCATTCTTCCGGTTCATCTCTTCGATTTTGTCCTGCAAATGCGAATCGACAAACGGGCCTTTTTTTAATGATCGAGCCATTCCAAAACCTCAGTTTACAAACAGTTTATTTTCTCTTCTTACGACTGAGAATAAATTTATCCGATACTTTTTTAACCTTACGGGTCTTCAATCCCTTGGCACTCTGCCCCCAGGGGCTACAAGGATGCCGACCTCCTGAAGACCTGCCTTCACCACCACCCATAGGATGATCCACCGGGTTCATCGCCACCGCGCGAACACGAGGCCGACGCCCCATCCATCTCACGCGCCCGGCTTTACCAATGGAAATATTTTCATGATCGGCGTTACCCACTGTGCCGATCGTTGCCCGACAGTTTTTATGAATCAACCGGACTTCCCCCGACTTGAGCTTGAGGTTTACATATTCTCCCTCTTTAGCCATTAGCTGGACGCCGCTACCAGCACTGCGGGCAATCTGCGCTCCCTTACCGGGGCGCATCTCTACATTATGAATCAAGGTACCTTCGGGAATATCTTTCAGGAGAAGACAGTTGCCGATGCGGATCTCAGCCTTCTCGCCAGACATCAACACATCCCCCACATTCAGCTTAGCGGGAGAAATGATATAACGCTTCTCGCCATCCGAATAAGACAGAAGGGCGATGCGCGCGCTACGGTTGGGATCGTATTCAATGCCCACGACTTTCGCCGGGATGCCATCCTTCCGCCGCTTGAAATCTATAATCCGGTATTGCTTTCTATGCCCGCCACCCCGCCTTTTGGCAGTGATACGACCGTGGTTATTGCGTCCGCCTTTTCTTGCAATAGCAACAAGAAGACTTTTTTCGGGAGTCGATTTGGTGATTTCATCGAAACCGGAAATAGTCATGGACCGCACGCCCGGTGATCTGGGTTTTAACTTCCTGATTGGCATTACCGCTTACACTCCCTCAAAAATTTGAATTTTATCGCCTTCTTTCAACTGAACCATGGCCTTTTTCCAGGCTTTCGACTGGCCCATAGCCTTACCAAACCGTCTGCGCTTACCTCGCACAACCTGGGTATTGACGTGAAGGACTTTTACATCAAAAATTTTCTGCACCGCTTCCAGGATCTGGATTTTATTGGCCTCGAGGTTCACCCGGAACACCACCCAGTTTCCATCGGCAAGCATATCCGTGCCTTTTTCCGTGACCAGCGGTTTCTCTATAACTCGATACATGTCCATTAGTTCAACCGCTCCTCAATCTTTTTAAGCGCTTCGGGAGTACAAACAATCCGCTCATGAACCAACAGGTCAAATACATTGAGCCCATCAACCAGAAGCACATCCACCTGGGGCAAGTTACGAACTGCCAGTTGCAGGTTGGTGTTTTTTTCCGAAACGAGAAATAGCGTTTTTGCAGGAAGGCTCAGACTGGTCAACAAAGCTACCGCGTCTTTGGTTTTGGGATTCTCAAGGTTCAGCGAATCAACCACCGTGAAGTTCTGCCCTTTGAGCCTTTCCGTCAAAACCGATTTGATCGCGAGCTTTTTAGACTTTTTGGAGAGCTGGAATGCATAACTTCTCGGGCTGGGCCCAAAAACCGTCATGCCGCCGCGCCAGATGGGTGATCGAGTGTTCCCCGCACGAGCACGGCCCGTCCCCTTTTGCCTCCAGGGCTTGGCACCACTGCCATGCAACTCTCCCTTGTTCTGTTTGGTCGCCGCGTTTCCGCCTCGGCGGACCGCCAACTGCATGGTCACATACCTTTGCACCAGCTCTTCGCGAACCCGACTCTCAAAGACACTGTCGGGAGCCTCTACCGTCCCCACCTTTTTATTTTTACTGTCTACAATATCTATTGCCGGCATGACCAAAAACTCGTTTCTTAAGATTTAAATATACTGACGATTCCGCCATTGGCTCCGGGGACTGCCCCCTTGAGCAACAACACATTATTTTCGACATTCACCCGGACCACTTTCAGGTTTTTCAAGTGGGCTTTCTTACCACCCATTCGCCCTGGCATACCGGTGCCCTTTAGAACCCGCCCCGGATAAGTGTGCATACCTATCGAACCGGTTCCGCGATAACTTTCATGATGACCATGAGAAGCCGGCGCCCCGCCATAATTGAATCGCCTGAAAACTCCTGAAAACCCTTTTCCCTTGGTGACACCCACCACCTGCACACTGTCGCCTTCGCTGAAAATATCCACCTTAAGCGGTTTGCCCATAGCTTCGTCATCCACATCCTGCCCCCTGAACTCCTGGAGAATTTTTGCAGGTTCCACCTTAAGCTTGTCATAGAACCCCCGCAAAGGTTTATTAGTATGTTTCGGCTTACGGGTTCCATACGCCAGCATGAGAGCCTGGTATCCGTCTTTCTCTTCAGTCCGCTTCAAAACCGGCACACAACGCTCCACATGTATTACGGTGACCGGGACACAATCCCCCTTGTCCGTAAACACCTCGGTCATGCCGATTTTTTTTCCAATTAAAGCACTCATATTTTCTCTACGTTAAAGCTTGATCTCAATATCAACGCCCCCCGACAGATCCAGCTTCATCAGCGCATCTACGGTTTGAGGGGTCGGTTCGAGGATTTCAAGAATCCGCTTATGCGTTCGGATTTCAAATTGCTCGCGGGATTTTTTATCCACATGAGGAGAACGCAAAACAGTCCATTTGTTTTTTATTGTAGGCAATGGAATCGGGCCCACCACTTTGGCACCTGTACGCCGAGTGGTTTCCACAATTTCCCCTACCGACCAATCCAGCAGTTTATGGTCGTAAGCCTTGAGCCGAATTTTTATTTTTTGGTCAATCATTATTCAACAACCTCGCCCACAACTCCTGCCCCAACTGTACGACCGCCTTCCCGGATAGCAAAACGGAGTTCTTTATCCATGGCCACAGCCGTAATAAGCGTTATCTCCATCGCGACATTATCTCCCGGCATTACCATTTCAACACCCGCCGGCAAGGTTGCAACACCGGTCACGTCGGTGGTCCGGAAATAAAACTGCGGACGGTAACCATTGAAGAACGGCGTATGTCTTCCGCCCTCTTCTTTGGTCAGAATATAAACTTCCGCTTTGAATTTAGTATGCGGGGTGATGGACCCGGGCTTGGCCAGAACCTGACCACGCTCGATTTCTTCACGCTTGGTTCCGCGCAACAGAATACCCACGTTTTCCCCAGCGCGCCCTTCATCAAGAAGTTTGCGAAACATTTCCACTCCGGTAGCCGTGGTCTTCATTGTCTCCTTAAACCCAACGATCTCAATTTCTTCACCAACCTTGATGATTCCTGTCTCAATACGCCCGGTCGCAACAGTTCCACGCCCAGAAATACTGAAAATATCCTCAATCGGCATCAAGAAAGGCTTATCCACCGGACGATCCGGAACCGGGAAATAAGTATCGATAGCTTCCATCAACTCCCAGATACACTTTGTTTTTTCTTCATCATCCGGATTTTCCAGCGCCTGCAGAGCGCTTCCGCGAATCACAGGAACATCGTCTCCGGGAAATTCATATTTGGTCAACAACTCCCGCACTTCCAGCTCAACCAGGTCAAGCAGTTCAGGATCGTCAACCATGTCGCATTTATTCATGAACACAACGATCTTCGGAACACCCACCTGTCGAGCCAACAGAATATGCTCGCGAGTTTGCGGCATCGGGCCGTCATTGGCAGAAATTACCAGGATCGCGCCATCCATCTGCGCCGCACCGGTGATCATGTTCTTAACATAGTCAGCATGACCCGGGCAGTCCACATGCGCGTAATGCCGGTTCTCAGTATTGTATTCAACGTGAGCAATCGCGATGGTGATACCCCGCTCTTTTTCCTCAGGAGCCTTGTCAATTTGATCAAAGGCGATTGTCTCAGCGAGTCCCTTCTTAGACAGAACTTCCGTAATCGACGCGGTGAGAGTCGTTTTTCCGTGGTCAACATGACCAATGGTTCCAACGTTTATGTGTGGCTTGTTTCGAACAAATTTTTCTTTAGCCATGCTGGTTCACTCCAAAGTATTTTCAAATAATTTTTAGTTAAACTGCTAATTTCTCTTTAGACCCGGTTGCCTTAGCCATCAACTCCTCGGCAATCGCGGCGGGAACACCATCATACTTGGCAAACTCCATTGAGTAATTCGCGCGCCCCTGAGTTGCCGACCGAAGATCGGTGGAATACCCAAACATCCCAGAGAGAGGAACTTCCGCTCGAATCACCTTGGCACCGGCACGATCTGCAAGATCTTTGATCTTGCCGCGCTTGGCATTCAGCTTGCCGATGACATCGCCCATAAATTCTTCAGGCGTAACGACCTCCACATCCATAACCGGTTCCAACAATTGGGGAGATCCTTTTTTACAAGCTTCCTGAAAAGCCATGGAAGCACAAATCTTAAATGCCATTTCCGAAGAATCAACATCATGAAACGATCCGTCCAGCAACGTCACCGAAACATCCACTGTGGGGTATCCGCACATAATGCCCCGGCTCATCGCCTCCAAAACACCCTTCTGAACAGCCGGAATAAACTCACGAGGAATCGCGCCGCCAACAATTTTATTGACGAACTCAAAACCCGATCCAGCCTCTCTCGGCTCGACCCTTATAACGACATGACCATACTGGCCACGACCCCCGGTTTGCTTGACATATTTATTTTCATGTTCGACGGCCTTGGTGATGGTTTCTTTATAGGCCACCTGAGGCTTGGACACATCCACATCAAGAGAGAACTCACGACGCATCCGATCAACCAGAATCTCAAGATGCAACTCGCCCATTCCCGAAATTACAGTCTGATTGGTGTCCGGATCAACACGGACTTTAAACGTAGGATCTTCTTGAAGGAGTTTAACGAGACAGTCGGAGAGCTTGTCTTGCTCCGCCTTAGTTCTGGTCTCAATAGCAACAGAAATAACAGGTTCAGGAAACTGAATCGCTTCAAGAATAATTGGATGATCCTGATCGCAAAGCGTGTCCCCAGTATAAGATTTCTTCAACCCAATCACCGCGGCAATATCGCCAGCCTGCACCGAAGCAACCTCTTCCCGCTTATTCGCGTGCATCCTTAAGAGCCGACCCACACGCTCTCTTTTATTCTTTGTCGAATTATAGATATAAGAACCGCTGGTCAACTGGCCGGAATAAATACGCACAAATGCCAACTGACCCACAAAGGGATCGGTCATGATTTTAAAAGCCAGAGCGGAAAGCGGATCTTTGGAATACAGCTTGCGGGTTTCTTCTTTCTGAGTATTGGGATTGCTACCAGTGATGGTTTTGAGTTCCTGCGGGGAAGGGAGGTAAAGGACAACGGCATCCAGAAGTTGTTGCACACCCTTATTCTTAAATGCGGCGCCACATAAAATCGGAGTGAACTCGGATTCCAGGGTTCCTTTTCTCAAGGCCGCGATAATTTCTTCCCGCGACACCTCTTCGCCACCGAGAAATTTTTCCATAATCGTGTCATCCACATCTGACACCGACTCGATCAGCTTTTCCCTGTACTCCTCTGCTTGATCCTGGTACTCCGCCGGGATATCCACCACATCAAAGGTTTCTCCTTTGTTCATGGTATCCGAGTACACATTGGCTTTCATGTCAACCAGGTCAATCACACCTAGAAAATCCGCCTCAGTCCCCAAAGGAAGCTGAATGGCAACAGGGTGAGCGCCCAACTTGTCCACCATCTGCTGGATACAACCCAGGAAATTTGCTCCCGCCCGATCCATCTTATTGACAAAACAAATTCTGGGAACACTGTACTTACTGGCTTGACGCCAAACCGTTTCAGACTGAGGCTCCACACCGCTGACAGCATCAAACACGCCTACAGCTCCATCGAGAACCCGCAAAGACCTTTCCACCTCAGCCGTAAAATCCACATGACCAGGCGTATCAATAATATTGATCTGATGGTCCTGCCAGAAACAAGTTGTCGCGGCCGATGTGATCGTGATTCCCCGCTCCTGCTCCTGCTCCATCCAGTCCATCGTGGCATTACCGTCATGCACCTCGCCAATCTTATGGCTCTTGCCCGTGTAATAGAGAATCCGCTCGGTGGTGGTGGTTTTACCGGCATCGATGTGAGCGATGATCCCTATATTCCGGGTTTTCTCAGGTTGTATTTTCTTACCCATTAAAAAAAAATAATCTCCAATTACCAGCGGTAATGAGCAAAGGCCTTATTCGCCTCCGCCATCCGGTGGACTTCTTCTTTTTTCTTAACCGCCCCGCCCGAATTTCCGAAAGCATCCAGAATCTCACCGGTCAATTTTTCATCCATCGATCTGCCGGAGCGCGCCTTGGCATTCTGGATCATCCATCGAATACTGAGAGCCTGCCTGCGACTTTCCTTCACCTCGACGGGCACCTGATAAGTGGCACCCCCGACCCTCCGGGACCGCACCTCCAATAAAGGCGCTGCATTCTCCACCGCCTTACGAAAAACCCGTAAAGGCTCCTCCTTACTCTTCTCAGCTACACTTTCCAGCGCCTGATAAAGAATGCTTTCAGCCTTCCCCTTTTCGCCTTTGCGCAAAATGCAATTGATGAAGCGGGCGACCAGGAGATCGTTAAACTTCGGATCAGGAATGATCTTTCTTTTCTGAGCTTCTCTTCTTCTTGCCATAATAGTTATCGATGACTATTTCTTAGGTTTCTTCGTGCCATATTTGGATCGGCTCTGCATCCGACCTTCCACACCAAGCGTATCCAGACTCCCGCGGACTACATGATACCGAACCCCAGGCAAATCTTTAATTCGGCCTCCGCGAATCATGACGATGGAATGCTCTTGCAAATTGTGACCCACGCCGGGAATATAGGTGGTCACTTCCATTCCGTTTGTCAGCCTCACCCGGGCCACTTTTCGGAGAGCCGAATTTGGCTTTTTGGGCGTAGATGTGTAAACCCGAACACAAACTCCCCGCTTCTGCGGGCACGCTTTTAAAGCAGGACTATCGCTTTTTCTAACCGGCGTTTTCCGACCGGTTTTTACTAGCTGATTGATCGTAGGCAAAAAACATACCTCCCAAAAAGGCAATCACGCAAAAGAGCTACCGAATAAATCTGAAAATACCCAATGATGTCAATGAAAACAAAGGGTTATATCAGGTTAGATATAGGCGTGAAAAAGCTGTAATTGTAGCATTGAAAATCACTTAGTCAAGCGAAAAATAAGGGCTTTTCCTGTTTTTTATTCCGCCGCGACCGGGGCCTGATCTTCCGTCTTTTCAGCCCCTTCAATTTCAGGTTCTTCAATGCGAATTCCGCTATATGCCCGACATCCTGTACCTGCCGGGATCAATCTTCCCATAGTCACATTTTCTTTTAAACCGACCAGATTATCCCGCTTGCCGCCCACGCTCACCTCTGTGAGGACACGAGTGGTTTCCTGGAAAGATGCCGCCGAAATAAAGCTTTCCGTGCTGAGCGACGATTTAGTAATTCCCAGAAGCACTGCGGCACCTTCTGCCGGTTTTTTCTTATTCTTGATGGCTTCCTGATTGGCCAGGTTAAAGACTTTCTTCGTCACCTGTTCTCCAACCAGAAATTCTGTATCGCCTGAATCTTCGATGACTAAATGCCTGAGCATTTGCCGGACGATAACTTCAATATGTTTATCATTAATCTGCACGCCCTGGAGACGGTAAACCTCTTGCACTTCGTTCACCAGATATTTCTGCAATTCGTCTTCTCCCAATACCCGTAAAATATCATGCGGGTTGGAAGCGCCATCCATCAGCGGTTCGCCGGCAACCACCTGATCACCTTCGTGGACGTTGATATGTTTGCCGCGCGGAATCAGGTATTCGCATTCATCGCCGGATTCACTCACAATGATGACCTTACGCATGCCCTTAACGAATCCGCCAAGCTTCACCGTACCGGAAATTTCAGTGATCGTCGCCTGCTCATGCGGTTTGCGAGCTTCAAAAAGCTCGGCCACACGCGGTAAACCACCGGTGATGTCTTTGGTTTTCGCCGATTCGCGGGGAATCTTTACGATCAAGTCTCCAGCACTCACCACATCGCCTTCGCTGACATTGATGTTGGCGCCGGCAGGCAGGATATAGCGACGCACCGTGCCACCCTTCTCATCCTTAAGCGAAATCCGCGGTTGTTTTTTCTCATCACGATGACTGATGATAACTTTGGTGGAGAGACCGGTAATTTCATCGAAGTCTTCTTTCATGGTCACGCCTTCGATAATATCGCCGAAAGCAATAGTTCCGGAAACTTCTGTCAGGATAGCGTTAGTATAAGGATCCCATTCGACCAAAGTCTGACCTTCCTGCACTTCCTGCCCGTCACTAACTTTAAGCTTGGCTCCATACACAACCGAGAACTTCTCTTTTTCACGGCCGGTTTCATCCTGAATCACAAGACTTCCGTTGCGATTCATAACAATGATTTCTGCGTTACGGTTTTTGAGGGTGCGAAGACCCATATACTTGACGAGTCCTCCCCGCTTGGTGTTCAAAGTCGTTTGCTCAACCACCCGGCTGGCCGTTCCGCCAATATGGAAAGTTCGCATGGTAAGCTGTGTTCCTGGCTCACCAATAGACTGCGCCGCAATGACACCTACCGGCTCGCCCACTTCCACCCATTGCAGGGTAGCCATATTGCGCCCGTAACACTTGATACAAACCCCTTGCCTGGATTCACAGGTCAGGCAAGATCGCATTTTAATTTTTTCGATACCGGCATTTTCAATATCCAGCACGGTTTCCTCGACAATCAGACTGTCTGCCTTGGCCAGCACATCCCCGGTAAAAGGATCGACCACGTCTTCAAGAACCGTCCGCCCTAAAATTCTTTCTCCCAAAGGCTGGATGATTTCACCGGCTTCCACCAGAGATATCGCATCAATGCCCTTCAAGGTTCCGCAGTCTTCTTCCTGAACAATCATATCCTGCGCCACATCCACCAGTCGGCGGGTGAGGTAACCCGAGTTTGCCGTTTTAAGCGCGGTATCCGCCAGGCCCTTGCGGGCTCCATGCGTAGAAATGAAATACTGAATAACCGAAAGACCTTCGCGGAAGTTAGCGGTGATCGGCGTTTCGATGATTTCTCCCGAAGGTTTGGCCATCAAGCCGCGCATTCCGGCCAATTGCCGCAACTGTTGCGCACTTCCCCGGGCTCCCGAGTCCGCCATGATAAAAACCGAGTTAAAATCCTTGTTGTTTTTTCCAATAACGGTGGCCTCGTCTTCTGTTTCCAGTTCCTTAAACATTTCTTCGGATACTTTTTCCGTGACGTGCGCCCAGATATCAATAACCTTGTTATACCTTTCACCATTGGTGATGAGCCCATCCCGGTATTGCTTGTGGACCCTGAGAACCTCATCATTGGTTTTATCCACCAACTGAGTTTTGGTTTTGGGAATGCGCATCTGGTCAATAGAAATACTGAGACCCGCCTCGGTGGCGTATTTGAATCCCAACTCCTTGACTTCATCCAACAGGGTTACAGTTTTTTCCCGCCCTACCATAAGGAAAGACTTGGAGAAAAGATCAGACAAAGATTTTTTATCCATCAGTCGGTTCGCCAGTTCGAACGGCAACCCTTCTGGAAGCACTCCACCGAGAAGCACCCGTCCCGTTGTGGTCTGGGTCAACACCCCTTCAATGCGAACCATAATTTGAGCCTGCAAATCAAGTTCATCCGCATTGTAAGCCGCCACCACTTCTTTCTGACCCGAGAAAACCTTGCCTGCCCCTTTCACATTACCGCGAATCTTGGTCATGTAATAGCAACCCAAAACAATGTCCTGGGTGGGAACAGCAATGGGTTTCCCGTTTGAAGGAGACAAAATATTATTGGAAGACATCATCAACAACTTACATTCGGTTCTCGCTTCCATGGAAAGCGGGACATGAACCGCCATCTGGTCGCCATCAAAGTCAGCATTGAAAGCAGTACACACCATCGGATGCACCTGAATGGCCTTGCCTTCAATCAGCAAAGGCTCAAACGCCTGAATACCTAATCGATGCAGTGTTGGCGCCCTGTTGAGCAGAATTGGATGGCCTTTCACCACCTCTTCCAACACCTCCCAGACTTCGGAGCGTTCCTGTTCGACCATTTTTTTCGCGGTCTTGATCGTTGCCGCATAACCTTTTTCTTCCAGTCGGTTGAACACAAACGGCTTGAACAACTCGAGCGCCATTTTCTTTGGCAATCCACACTGGTGGAATTTCAAATGAGGCCCGACAACGATAACGGAACGGCCGGAATAATCCACCCGCTTGCCCAACAGGTTTTGCCGGAACCGACCCTGCTTACCTTTGAGCATGTCGCTCAAAGATTTCAAGGGACGCTTGTTGGTTCCGCGCAAGGTACGGCCTCTACGGCCGTTGTCGAACAGGGCCGAAACGGCTTCCTGCAACATTCTCTTTTCATTTCGGATGATGATCTGCGGTGCCTTCAATTCCTGCAGGCGTTTCAACCGGTTATTCCGGTTGATCACGCGCCGGTAAAGATCGTTCAGGTCAGAGGTGGCAAACCGTCCGCCATCCAGAGGAACCAGGGGGCGCAATTCAGGCGGAATCACGGGGACAACTTGAAGGATCATCCATTCCGGCTTGTTGCCTGACTTACGAAACGCCTCAACAATCTTCAGTCGCTTGGCGACTTTTATTCGGTTCATCACCGACTTGGTGGTGACCATCTCCTCTTTCAGGTCCACTGAAAGGGTATCCAGATTCATCGGCTTGAGAAGTTCCGCAACTCCTTCAGCACCAATCATGGCTCGGAACGTATCGGGGAACTCCATCTCCATTTCCCGATACTCTTCTTCGGTCAAAATCTGCCCGACTTCCATCTCCGAGTCACCGGGATCGGTCACCACATAATTTTCAAAATAAATAATACGTTCAAGATCTTTCAGGGGAATATCCAGCAAATGCCCGAGACGACTGGGCAAGCCCTTGAAATACCAGATATGGGCAACCGGGCTGGCCAGTTCAATATGTCCCAGACGTTCCCGGCGCACCTTCGAGAGAATGACTTCAACGCCACACTTCTCGCAAATGACACCCTTATGCTTCATCCTTTTATATTTGCCGCAGGTGCACTCCCAGTCTTTGGCGGGCCCAAAAATCTTGGCACAGAACAGTCCGTCTCTTTCCGGCTTGAAAGTCCGGTAATTAATCGTTTCCGGTTTCTTAACCTCTCCATAAGACCAGGAACGGATTTTCTCCGGGGACGCAATCCGCACGCGGAGGGCATCAAACATAATGGGGTTTTTTGGTTTATCAAAATATGTCAGGCTATCCACCAGGGACTTCTCCTTTTTAAGGTTTTCGCAAACCGCTAAAAATTTCTCTATATGATCCACACCACCGGGGAATCAACATCCGGCGGCTTTAATAACTATGTGAGGAACCTACTTTTCCGACTCGATCAATTCAACATCAATGGCCAAGCTCTGCAACTCTTTAACCAGAACGTTGAACGATTCAGGCAGGCTGGGATTCAAATGGGTGTCTCCTTTGACAATCGCTTCATACATGCGCTTGCGACCTTCAACATCATCAGATTTTACCGTGAGCATTTCCTGCAGAGTATAAGCCGCACCATAAGCTTCCAGTGCCCAGACTTCCATCTCCCCGAGCCTCTGCCCACCAAACTGAGCCTTACCCCCAAGAGGCTGCTGAGTCACCAGGGAATACGGACCGGTGGACCGCGCATGGATCTTGTCGTCGACCAGATGATGCAGTTTGAGCATATAGAGGTAACCCACCATCACCTTTTGGCGGAAATACTTTCCGGTCCTGCCATCATAAAGAGAAATCTCTCCTGATTCAGAACATTTGCCCTCGACCAGCAGTTGCCGGACTTCTTTTTCGTGGGCACCATCGAACACCGGTGTAGCCATGTGCTCACCTATGGCCTTAGCAGCCATACCTAAATTGGTTTCCAGAATCTGACCAACATTCATTCGCGAAGGCACACCCAGGGGATTGAGGATCAACTCTATCGGCTGACCACTTTCCATATAGGGCATATCTTCTTCCGGGACAATGGTCGAAACCACGCCCTTATTGCCGTGGCGTCCTGCCATTTTATCCCCCACCTGCAATTTGCGTTTCATGGCCATAAATACTTTGACCAACTTGATCACACCCGGAGCCAGGTCATCGCCTTTTTTCATACGCGAAACTTTTTCCTCCAGCATGGACTTCAAAATCTGGACCTGATCCCTGGAAGTGCTCTCCATTTCCAGAAGTACTTTGCCATCAACCCCTTTGGCCGGGACTTTGGCGAGATCCTTAATGCTCATTTTGGCGATCAACGTTTCATCAATTTCCTGCCCCTTCTTAAAAGTGACCCGCCCTACTGTTGTGGACTTTGTTGCTACCTGGCCCAAAAGAAGGGAACGCATACTTTTCTCGGTTTCACTTTTTACGATCTTTATTTCATCGCCATAGTCCTTTTCAATGCGCGCTATTTCTTCCTCTTCTATAGCAAGGGTTCGCGAGTCTTTATCGATCCCCTTACGGGAAAAGACCTTGACGTCGATCACCTTTCCATAGATTCCGGGAGGAACCTTGAGGGAAGTATCGCGCACATCTCCGGCCTTTTCGCCAAAGATCGCTTTGAGAAGTTTTTCTTCCGGACTCAGCTGGGTCTCACCCTTGGGGGTGATTTTACCAACCATAATGTCATTAGGCTTTACGCTGGCACCAATGCGGATGATTCCGCTTTCATCCAGATTTTTCAGAGCGTCTTCGCCCACATTGGAGATATCTCGGGTGATTTCCTCTTTACCCTGCTTGGTGTCACGGGCCTCAACCTCAAACTCTTCAATATGAATAGAGGTGTACACATCTTCTTTAACCAGCTTTTCACTGACGATGATGGCATCTTCAAAGTTGTACCCGGCCCAAGGCATGAACGCCACCAGGATATTTCTGCCCAAAGCCAGCTCACCATGATCGGTAGAAGGCCCATCCGCAAGCACGTCACCACGCTTGATCTTGTCCCCTGAATACACGCGGGGACGCTGGTTGATGCAGGTGTTCTGGTTCGACCGTTGATATTTGTTCAGCGTATAAATATCCACATTAGAAGCCAGTTGACTACGCTTGGTCTTGATCCTGCCTTCGGACTTCTTTTCGGTGCGCACAACAATGCGGGTCGCATCGGCACTGATGACCGTGCCATTATTTTCAGCGATCACCACTGCTCCGGAATCATGAGCCACAATCGCTTCCATACCGGTTCCCACCAGAGGCGCTTCGGCCCGTAAAAGGGGCACCGCCTGCCTCTGCATGTTTGAACCCATAAGAGCCCTGTTGGCGTCATCGTTTTCAAGGAAAGGGATTAAAGATGCCGCCACACTGATCAACTGCTTGGGGGACACATCCATATAATCTATTTTTTCACTGGGAGATAAGATAAAATCGCCGCCCTTTCTGGCCGGCACGATAGGCTGGACGAATTTCATTTTTGCATCCAACTCTACGTTGGCTTGAGCGATAATAAATTTATCCTCAATCAAGGCGGTGTGGAAATCCACATCGTCTTTCGCAACCGAATTTTCCACCTTACGGTAGGGCGTTTCAATAAAACCATAATCATTCACCCTGGCATAGGTGCTCAAGGAAGCGATCAGCCCAATATTCGGGCCTTCCGGGGTTTCAATGGGACATATACGTCCATAATGCGTTGGATGCACATCCCGCACCTCGAATCCCGCCCGCTCCCGGGTCAAACCGCCGGGTCCCAAAGCACTCAACCGCCTCTTGTGCGTCACCTCGGACAAGGGATTGGTCTGGTCCATAAACTGGGACAGCTGACTGCTGCCAAAAAATTCTTTAATTGCGGCAGTCACAGGTTTGGAGTTGATCAGGTCATGCGGCATGGAAACATCCAGATCCTGGATAGACATGCGCTCAATGATAGCCCGCTCCATTCGCACCATTCCCACGCGGAACTGATTTTCCAGCGATTCTCCCATAGCGCGAACCCTGCGGTTGCCGAGATGGTCGATATCGTCGATAACACCAATGCTATTTCTGAGATCGACAATGTATTTCACCACAGCGACTAAATCTTCCAAGGTCAATAACCGGTTTTCCAGAGAAATGTCCAACCCGAACTTCTGGTTCATCTTGATCCTGCCAACAACGGATAAATTATATCGCTTGGGGTTGAAGAACAAATTGCCGAACAACGACCTTGCAATTTCAGGTGTCGGAGGATCTCCCGGACGAAGCCTCTTGTAAACTTCACGAATAGCATCATCCTGAGTCTGGGTCTTGGCCGCAACCATGGTGTCGCGAATCACAGTGTCAGAAGATTCTTCATCGATATGAAGAATTTGAATTTCACTGAGCTTATTCTTTTTTATAACCTCAAAAATGCCTTCGGTGATTTCCTGATTTGACTCGACCTCTATCTCGCCGGTCTCGGGGTCAATGATTTCGTCATAAAGGTACCGGCCAATCAAACTTTCAGGGTCAATCTCAACCTTCACCGACCGAGACATTTTGCCCAGCTTCTTTGCAACGGCTACCGTAACTTTCTTGCCCGACTTGAGCAAAACATCATCGGTTTTGGAATCGATCACATCCTCTTTAACCTTGAACCCAATCAACAGGTTCTTGCTGCTCATGAAACATCGAGAATCCTTACCACTGATACTAACTTTCTCGATCGCATAATAGGTTTTCAGAATGGTCTTGTTGTCCATGCCGAAGGCTTGAAGCAGGATGGTCGCGGGCAATTTGCGCCGGCGGTCAATTTTGACGTGCAGAATGTCTTTAATGTCAAACTCGAAGTCCACCCATGAACCCCGGTCAGGAATGATCCTCGCCGAGAAAAGAATCTTGCCGCTGGCGTGGGATTTGCCTTTATCGTGTGAGAAAAACGCACCCGGGGAACGGTGCATCTGGCTGACGATGACCCGCTCGACTCCGTTTATCATAAACGTTCCGGTCGGACCCATCATCGGCATTTCACCGAGGAATATTTTCTGCTCCTTGACTTCCCTGACAGAGTTAACGGTGACTTGGGAAACCTTTTCGGTCGTCAAACGTTTCAGAATATCATCGGTGACTGGCGTTTTTGCGGAAATCAGAGTTTTCGTGGTCTGCGGACGCTTGACCTCTTCGACAATAATTTTATCCCGCAAGTACTTTAAGTTACGGGCGTTGACATCCACCGCTTCCCGATCGAAAAGAACCAGGCGGACCATTATTTTTATCGGATCAGAATAGGTGAGGCCTTTCTGCCTGCACTCGCTGAGCTTGTGCTTTTCTTTATAGGTGACTTCCTGCTTACAGGTGGAACACACCACAGCCAGGCCGCCGAGTTCCTTGAACTCGCCGCAACCGCACTCCCAGATGCCGACTTCAAAGCCGACATACTCGATGCGAGCATTGATATTAAGGTCAGAAATTGGAAAGACATCACTAAAGACCTCTTCCAATCCTCTCAACCCGCGTTCGCCGGGGGCGACATCCCATTGCAGGAAATATTCGAATGATTTTTTCTGGATCTCGATCAGATTGGGAATACCTATGACCGTAGGAATCCGGGCGAAGTTTTTTCTTTTTCTGAAATTGCCTAGCACTCTCTGGGAACGGTTCTTCGACATAAGGTTACATCCTTCTAAAAGAAAGATTAACGGAAAATTTACCTGTTAAGGCGTGGGTAAAGTTACTATCCCGGATTTCCGTTACTTAACCTCCACCGTTCCACCCGCCGCTTCAACTTTCGTTTTAATTTCTTCGGCTTCTTCTTTCTTCACGCCTTCTTTGATCGCCTTGGGAGCACCTTCTACCAAATCCTTAGCATCTTTCAAACCCAAGCCTGTAATGGTCCGGACTTCCTTGATAACCTGGATTTTCTTATCGCCTATTACAGTAAGAATCACGTCAAACTCTGTCTTCTCTTCAGCGGCAGCTTCTCCGCCTCCCGCAGGTGCTGCAACCGCGACCGCAGGTGCCGCCGCAGTCACACCATACTTATCTTCTAATTCTTTTACGAACTCAGACATTTCCAAAACAGTCATAGTATCTATGAAGGAAACTACCTCCTCCTTTGTGACGGCCATTACGCCCTCCTTTCGATAATTGTGGTATCTAAAACCTGGTTTAATTTAAAAAAATATCTTACAACGGCCCCCTACAGGCCGGTTTATTCGGATGCCTTTTTCTCGCGAACCGCGTCCAGCGTTCCCACCAACTTTCTCAGCAGGCTACTGAAAACACCGACAAAATTTGTCGCAGGCCCATTGAAAACCGCCAGCATTTGGGAAATAAGAACTTCCCTGGAAGGCAGGTCCGCAAGAGCTTTAACTTCTGCAGGAGAAATCTTCTTCCCCTCAATCACACCGCAAATCACTTTAGGGCTCTTCTCAACTCCGGACTTCGCGTACTCCGCCAGAACCTTGGCAGGAGCCACCGCATCCTCAAAGCTGACCACCAGAGAAACCGGGCCCTTAAACTCCTCATCCAGCAACTCAAAAGGGGTGTTTTTCGCGGCCTGCCGGGCCAGGGTATTTTTAATCACACGAAAGTCCACAGACTTGGACCGCATATGACTGCGTAACTGGGTCAACTGAGGCGCTTCGATTCCCTGATAGTCCGCAAGAACGGCCGACTTGGCCTTTAGAAACAGCCCGTTTAATTCTTCAACCTTCTTTATCTTTTCTGCGTTTGGCACGTCAGCCACCCCTCTCATTCCGTCTTCCGCCCCAAAGGAACGAAAAACTTATCCATCAATTGGGCGTATAAGCCACTCTAACTCCAACACCCATAGTCGTTGACACTGAAACACCCTTGACATAATGCCCCTTGCTTGAGGCCGGCTTGGCCTTCACAAGAGCTGTCATCAGGGTATGAAAATTTTCCTCCAAAGCTTCCACCGAAAAACTGGCTTTACCTAAAGAGGCGTGGACGATACCACTCTTATCAACCCGGTAGTCCACCTTGCCGGCTTGAATAGACTCAATGGCCTGCTTGACATCAAAAGTCACCGTGCCCGTTTTGGGATTAGGCATCAACCCCCGAGGACCCAGGATTTTTCCCAGCTTGCCTACTTGACCCATCATATCGGGCGTGGCCACCACACGGTCAAACTCCATCCACCCGCCCTGGATCTTCGCGACCAGATCATCACTGCCAACCACTTCGGCGCCGGCATCTTTGGCCTCTTTTTCTTTTTCACCTTTCGCGAATACCAGCACACGAAATTTCTTTCCGGTCCCCTTGGGCAACACAACACTACCGCGGATATTTTGATCGGTTTTCCTGGGATCAACTCTCAGCCGAACAGCCACATCCAATGACTCATCAAATTTTTCGCATTTAACAGCAACCGCCAACCCCAAGGCTTCCTTCAATTCATACCGGGTATCAGGGTCAACTTTTTCTGCGCCGGCCCTGTGCCTTTTTCCATGCTTTGCCATAATTTTATTCCTGCCTACTTGCGGTTAATTCTCAACGGTCAGACCCATGCTTTTTGCCGAGCCTTTTATGATCTGCATCGCGGCTTCAACATCTCCAGCATTCAAGTCTTCCATTTTAACTTTTGCGATCTCTCGAACCTGCTCCTCGGTCACCGTGCCGACAAACTCCTTACTCGGATTCGAGGAACCTTTTGCGATCCCCGCTGCCTGCTTCAACAAAGCCGAAGCGGGAGGAGATTTTGTAATAAAAGAAAAGCCCTTGTCCTTATAAACATCAATGATCACAGGAATGATACTGCCTTCCTGGCCCTGGGTTTTGGCGTTAAAGGATTTACAGAAATCCATAATGTTCACACCGTGCTGACCCAATGCCGGCCCAACAGGCGGTGACGGGGTGGCCTGCCCGGCAGGAATTTGCAACTTGATCTGACTCATCACTTGTTTTGTTGCCACTATCTGATCCCCTTATTTATCTGCTATATATTGCACGATTACTGATTAAACCCGCTCGATCTGGGGAAATTCCAATTCTACCGGAGTGGCACGCCCAAAAATCAAAACCATGACCTTGACTTTACCCTTGTCATGATTGACATCCTCAACAGTTCCATTGAAATTCAGGAACGGCCCCTCTATGACCCTCACGCTCTCACCTTTCTCAAAAGAGAATTTCGGCTTGGGCCGTGCAGATTCTCCCTTAATCTGATTCATGATCAACTTAATTTCTTCCTCCGACAGAGGAACAGGCTCGTCTCCCCCACCTAAAAAACCGGTGACTTTGGGAGTATTTTTGATCATGTACCAGATATCCTGATTCATCTCGACATTGATCAGGATATATCCCGGGAAAAACTTCCTTGAGGAAACTTTTTTCTTACCCTTGCGCACCTCAACCACCTCTTCGGTCGGTATAACCACCTCACCAAAGTTTTCGCTGTAGTTGGAATGCCCGAACTGCTCTTCTATATTTAACTTCACCTTCCGCTCAAAGCCGGAATAGGTGTGAATAACAAACCATTGCCTGGACAAGGTACCTCCGTCAGATATCATATAATACTCTGCACAATCTTCGAGAGAATCGCGTCGACAATCCCCAGAAACAAGGCCATTATCAAAACCACCACAACCACTACGGCGGTACCGCCCATGGCCTCTGCACGGGTAGGCCAAGTCACCCTCTTGACCTCAGCTCTCACCTCGGCCAAAAACCCAAAAGCTTTTTCAATCATAGTCCCTCAACCAAGTTTCAACAGGCCAGGAGGGATTCGAACCCCCAACCCTCGGATTTGGAATCCGATGCTCTACCGTTAGAGCTACTGACCTAATTCGGAATCCGCGCCAGTTTATAGGAAGGGGAGGAATATTTCCGCCTGCCCGATCGCCCGGACATTCGCCCTCACTCCCAACCGTCCGATTTTTCTTTATTTGGTTTCCTTATGGGGGGTGTGTTTTCTGCAAAACCTACAGTATTTCTTGAATTCCAACCTTTGCGTGGTGGTCTTCTTGTTTTTAGTCCCCGAATAATTCTTCCGATTACAATCAGAACATGCCAAATGAACGATAACTCTCATGATTATTTACTCAACCTTTGTATCCGACAGCCTCACCCCCTACCGGCCGCAAGACATTTATAATCTCTATCAAACCCAGGAACCACCCAATGGAAACCTGGAGCCCACGATCGGGATTGAACCGATGACCTCTTCCTTACCAAGGAAGTGCTCCACCACTGAGCTACGTGGGCGTTAAATACTGACTCCCAATACCCGGTCAAAGGTGGTGGAGCGGGAAACCGGACTCGAACCGGCGACCCTCAGCTTGGAAGGCTGACGCTCTAGCCAACTGAGCTATTCCCGCAAGTCCATCCAACCTAAATTCAGGATGGGGAGGGGAGGATTCGAACCTCCGAAGGCTGAGCCGACAGATTTACAGTCTGTTCCCTTTGGCCACTCGGGAACCTCCCCGTCATTATGGGTGAACCATCACAACCCCACAGTCGGTCATCGCCCAGCCTCCATAGCAGGGCACCGGAATCCTTTTTAAACCAGTCAATTAAAACTGGAGCTGGCAAAGGGACTCGAACCCCCGACCTGCTGATTACAAATCAGCTGCTCTACCAACTGAGCTACGCCAGCTCAGCAAATAAAAAACCCCCATATTACACTTTGATTTTCAAAGTTTCAATACCAATTGGAGGTTTTCAGCTATTTCATTAAGATTAACAGGATGTATTGCCGCGAAAGGGTGATATTGCGACGCACTATAGCATGGGCGAATGTCTTTTAATAGAAAAAAACGCCCCACTTGCACTATTAAGCGAAGAATTTTAACACTGAAAATTCCCAAATACTAGATTTTTTTCTTTCTTGTCTCAATTTCCGAAAAAAAAACATCTTCCCGCCCAAACGAGCCATTTTCAAAACTGGTTCCTGCCAGAACCCTGGCGAGCTATTTTCCGCTTCCCGGAAGGTTTCTTTAAATACTCTTTGTCCTGCATTTCCTGGATCGACTGAAGCTTGGCTTTGCAGAAATGAGCCTAACGGAAATTATAGTAATCGACCGAATTCTGCGCATCCTGGGAGAGACCTTTGCGTAAGTCTATAAAGCAAAAAAGCGAGATGCTTCGACAAGCTCAGCATGACAATAAAAGGCTATTTTTTCATTCTGAGGAGCTATTGCAACGAAGAATATTGGGTTATGCAAAGGTCTCATCCTGGGAGGAGACAAAGTGGGGAATTGCTTCCACCCTTGATTCCACAGGCGGAAAGAAAAAACACCATTCCCGCTGTCCCAATGATTTTAAACAACCTTGGCATACGACCACAAATCAAATAATTCTTTTTATATCAATAGATTATACGAAAATCCCTGTTTCCCGTCAAGCTTTGGGGCTAATTTGCTGGGATGCGGGGAAAAGGGCATCGGGTTCCCCGTCCATCCTATAAAAATCCACTTCACAGCGATGAGGTTCGAAGGGCACATCCCACCAAGGCCCTGAATAAGAAGGAGAAACGCGGAATCCAATCAAATCTGCCTTTTGTCCAGGTGCGAGGGTGCCGCACTGCAACCCCAAAGCTTCTGCACCCCCAGCAGTTGCCATAGTAAGTATTTCCTGTCGGCTGACATCGGGCAAAAGTTTATCAGCCATACGCAACTCGTCGAGAAAATTGAGAGAATCATTGCTGGCTAGTGAATCGGTTCCTAGAGCCACATTCATTCCCCTATCCAGCAAAGCGCGAACCGGCGTGAATTGCGTCCGGCCAAACCACGCGGTGCTCTTGGGGCAAAACACCGCGCTAACCTTTTTCTCTTCCATAGTATCCAGATCGTCTGAGACAAAATTGCAGTGCACAGCGATAAGACAATCCAAAATTTCAAGTGAAGAAAGATATTGCATCGGCGTTTTATAGGGAGGTTGCCATTCGGGGTCCCAGGCAGACCTTTCCTTTAACAATTCTTCCAGTGAATTGTCACCGATCACAAGAAACCTGGACTCTTCTTTGGTTTCCGCAACATGGCAGGAAAGCGGGCAATGATATTTCTTGGCCAGTTGCGAAAGATGCCGGAACAGATCGGGAGAAACAGAATAAGGCGCATGCGGCGCCAAGCCCAACTGATAAAGCGGAGAAACGCATTCACGTTGTAAAACCTCTTCCAGGTTTTTGCAAAGCATCTGCGCTTTTTCGGAATGAAATCCTATCGTCTCCAAGAACAACACGGAGCGAAAACCCAACCCGCCAATCACAGGCAACAGTTCAGGCTCGGCAACATAGTCTCCCAGCGCGGTCACGCCGGAACGCTTCATCACTTCAGCACCAGCGCAAATTCCCCGGACCCGGCTCTCGTTATCGAGAGCGGAGTTCAGCGGGATCAACGCACGTATCCAATCCGCAAATGAGTCAGAAGGAGAAAGTTTTTTTTCAAGGGCGGTCAAACTGAGGTGGCAATGCGCGTTGACAAACCCCGGCATGAGCAGGCAGTCGGAAAGATCCACATCATCATTGCCCGATTGGGTTGTTGAGATCTCGACAATGTTGCCGCCTTCGATAATCAACTCACCGTTTTCAACGGGGTCTCCGCAAATTGTCAGCAAACCCCGGAATTTAATTTTCATAGCCTGATTTTTAAAAGTATGTAGAATCCTTATACTGTTGATAGGCAGAACCCAATTGTTCCAACAGAACTTTCTCTTCGGCCCGGGCGCGGACGATGTTCAATGGGATCACCACCACAAACACATAAACCAGACAAGGGATAGAACCGCAGGCCACAAACAATCCGCTCAACGTTAAAACGATTCCTATATAAATCGGGTGACGAAAAACCCGGTAAATCCCTTGGGTGACCAAATGGTCTGTTCCCGGCAGAACGGCGAGCGAAGAACCCAGCGACCACATTGCAACCATCCATAGCAGAACACCCACCGCCCCGATGGACAGTCCCGCATAAACCAGACCGGGCACACCGAAACCAAAATTTTTCGGCCCCACGTAAGCCAGCACCAAAGGAACCAGGTAAAACATCGGAACCAGAATGTTCAACATAAACTTCTGGTTTGAGCTGAGGGATTTAAAATCAATCATTGTAAATTACCAGTGTGCCAGCGGAGCACCTCCGCTGGGAAATGGCATGTCTTGATCTCGTGCCCAATCGGTTTCTCGGCTCAATACTATTGCCTATGAGACCTTTACATAACCCCGGATTACCCCTTCGGGGCATGAAGGTTAAGGAAGAGGACATCACATACCCCTTCTACCCGTTCCGGGCATGAATTTAGCGGAGGGGATATCACAGGCTCACGAAGGTTAAGGAAAAATATCACGTCTTCGTCACGTTATTCCTCAGAATGACAAACCGGCTTTGCGCTGTCATTCTGAACGCAGTGAAGACGTGATATTCCACTTAAGCTCTCGTGCCCCGAAGGGGTAATCTCGCTTTTTTGTTTTTTTCGACTTACGCAAAGGTCTCATTGCCTATTTCCTCTGGCGGCTCGCCGGTTGGCCACATGTTATATACCCCACCTTAGCTTTCATGCCCCGGAGGGGTACGCCGAGTGGCCGAGCAGTTGTTTGTTGAAGGCTTCACGTCCTTCCAGAATTTCAAGTTCGATCACCACTTTAAAAAAAGGCAAGATGAATTTCATCTCTTTGAGTTTCACCGCATCTTTTTCTGGAAGCAGAAGGAACCGGGCGCCCTCTTTTACTGCGCGGGACTCCAGTTCTTTAATATCCTGCAAGGTATAAGGATGATGATCGGGAAAGGACTTGAAAAATTTTAGTTGAATCTGCGAGTCCAGCAAAATCTGCCTGAATCCTTTCGGTTTTGCAATCCCACAAAATGCGGCGACCGGTTCATTCTTTAATATTTCCATCTCCAACACTTCCTCATCATCCATGCGAATTATGGAATCCAGACGAAGGTGCGTTTTGATCTGGGGAACGGAACCTAAAAGGCGTGAATCAAAATTGATGGAACCGCCGGAATAATGGGTGAAGCAAACCATATCTGCCCTTCTTGTTTCTCTTGCCGGTTCACGCAACTCCCCCGCCGGAAAAAGGTGACCGTTACCGAGCGGCCTGCAATGATCAAAAAGCAGGATGTCCAGATCGCGGTTTAAAGCCAGGTGCTGAAACCCATCATCCAGAACCAGAGTATCAACACCAAAATGATCGAGCGCGTACTGCCCTGTCTGATAACGGTCTGGCCCGGTTAAAACCGGAATGTTTTTGAGTTTTTCCGCCATCATGACCGCTTCATCTCCGACCCACTCAGGAGAAAGCAGCGTTTGTTTTCCATCGCAGACCACATTGACCGGGTCACCGGATTTTCCGCCATAACCCCGGGTGAGAATAGCGGGCTTGAGTCCGTTTCCCCTGAGGGTTTCGGCAATCATCATGACAAAGGGCGTTTTTCCTGTTCCGCCCAGCGTCAGGTTGCCAACGCTGATCACCCGGCAGTCGAGTTTGCGGCTGGGAAATACCCCCCATCGGTAGGCCCAGAGACGAAAATGGTGGCCCAGTAAATAAACAAAGGAAATGAGTTTCAGGATTGCAAAAACCGGAAACCAATACCATTTGCGATCGGGCGATATGACTTTATAGAAAATTTCAGACATGATTTTTCAGCCGAATCCACAATGAATTAGGAGTATACTCCCAGCTTATGGATTTTTTGTATTATATTCTGACAGGAGGGCTACTGCTTTTGGCTTCTCCTTTTCTTATTTTAAGGGCACTTGTCTCTTCTTCTTTCCGCGATCAGATCAGGGGGAAAATGGCGGGAGCCCGATCCCTGCCAGAATTAAAAGATACATTATGGATTCACGCCTCATCGGTGGGAGAAGTCCGCCTGGCTAAAATCCTCATTGCGGGCCTTATAAAGGAAGGGGAATCCCGACCGATCGCCCTTTCCACTTTTACTCCCACCGGTTATGCGCTGGCCCTGGAGGAAAAACTTCCCAACGTGTTCAAATTGCCGCTGGATTTTCCCATCTGGCTGAATCCGGTTTTTGAGCGTTTACAACCTTCCAAACTAGTCCTGATCGAAGCAGAGTTGTGGCCTGCTTTGCTTCGCCAGTGTAAACGCCGAGGTATTCCCGTCATTCAGGTGAACGGAAGGGTCTCGGAAAAATCGGTTCAGTGCTATGGAAAACTTCCGGCCTTCCTTTTATGGATGACGGATGCGATCGAACAATTTTCAATGCGGTCCCAGACTGATGCAGACCGGTTTTTACAATTGGGCGTGGCGCAAGAAAAAGTCCGGGTGACGGGAAATATAAAATTCGATGTGACCTCCATCGAAACCGGGGACAAATACCATACTGAATGGAAGTCAGATTCCCGGGTTCTGGTTTTTGGTTCCACTCGGCCGGGGGAAGAAGGCCCTATCATGGAAGCATTGGTTGAATTACAAAAAGAGTTTCCCGCCCTGATCGGGGTGATTGCCCCCAGACATATGGAAAGATGCCGGGAAGTTGAAGACTTGGTTCGAGAATTCAAAGTGGACTATGCCCTGCTCTCCAAACAGGATGATCTGATAAACTTTACAGGCGCTGTTTTACTGGTGGACAGCCTGGGAAAACTCAACGCCTTTTACAAAAGCGCAATCGTGACCTATGTCGGGGGCGGATTCAATCCCCGGTTTGGCGGCCACAACATTCTCGAACCCGCGGCATTGGGAAAGCCGGTGCTGTTCGGCAAGTTCATGAATAATTTTGAAGAAGAAGCGAAACTTCTCACTCAGTCCAGGGGTGGCCTGCAACTGCAAAACATAGAAGAACTCTACGATGTTTTAAAACGTTTGCTGACGAATGCGGACGAACGCCAGACGCTGGGACAGTCTGCGGAAAAAACCGTCAAAGCCAACAGCGGCGCCTTAAGAAGGAACATTGAACTCATCCAATCAACATAAGCCTAGGATTTCTTGACGGGACACCCGTTTTGATGATTACTCTTTATCACTTTCTATCCCTTTTTGTTGCCGTCCTTCTCATACCGTTATTCACACTCACGACCCTGTTCTCCAAACACAAGTGGAAAGGACTGGTCCATCATTTCGGATGGGTTCCGAAAACGCCGGGCAAAAAAATCCTCTGGCTGCATGCTCTATCGATGGGAGAAGTCGTAGCCGCGGCACCAGTTCTTCAACGGGTCCGTGAGAAGAACCCGGAACTGGTTATCGCGCTTTCTGTCACCACCGACTCGGGCTATGCGACAGCCCTCAATTCGGGGTTCGCCGACAGCGTGTTTTTTCATCCGCTGGATTGCCTGCCATTCACCCAACTGGCTTTGAGCCGGATCCATCCGGACATTTATGTCGTCATGGATACCGGATTCTGGCCCGGTTTGATCGATCTGTTACATAGAAAAAATATCCCGGCTCTTCTATGCAACGGCCGCCTCTCGGAACGCTCTGCCCGGCGGTATCTCAGCACCGGCTCCCTTTTCAAAGACACTTTCCAAAAGTTTCACCGACTCGGCATGCAAAACACCAATGGAGAAAAAGCCGCTCTGGCGCTGGGTGTGAACCGAGAGCTTGTCGAGGTGATGGGTGACCCGAAATACGACGCACTGCGACCCATGACCGACGAGGAGAAAGAACGGTTACGCCAGAGTTTCAAGCTGAAGGCAGACACACCAGTATGGATAGCAGGCAGCACCCATGCCGGCGAAGAAGAAATTATTCTGGACGCGCACCGGCAATTGATGGCGAATCACCCCAACCTGGTTTTGATTCTTGCACCACGAAGAATGGAGCGAGTGGAAGAGGTGGTCAGCCTGCTTAAAAAGGAAAACATTGCTTTCACCCTGCGATCATCGCCGCAACCTGCAAAAACTGTCGTCGTCCTTGACACGATGGGTGAGTTGGCTAAGGTTTATTCACTGGGGCAAATCGCATTTGTAGGCAGAAGCCTGATCCAGCCGGGTGGAGGCCACAGCCTGATTGAGCCTCTATTTTATGGACTGCCAGTCATGCACGGGCCTTTTATCGAGAATATCGGCCATGTCGCCGACAAAGCCCAGGAACTGGCTTTACCGGTACAAAATTCTGGAGACATAAAAGAAAGAGTGCAAACCCTGCTGGAAAATGAAAGCCTGCGCCAGGAACTGGCTAAAAAAGCCCGTTCCTTCATCACGGAGCAACAAGGCGCCTCTGAAAAAATGGCCCAAACTATCACAAAAGTCCTGGCGATTTAATGTTTTACATAAAAAAAACCATTCCCCCTCCGTAAAAAACTCTTTACACTATATTCTTCACCAAAGAGCCATAAGCCCTACACCTTTAACGTGAAACTGATACGACAAGGCACAAAAGAAGGTTCGCCTTATCAGGACTAATTTCTACGAATTTTAATATTCAAATGGGAAATCCTGGTTTATGAAAGTAGGCACACGCATCATTTTAAGCTTTGCAATATTAGGCGCTTTCATATTTGTCGCAAGCTATCTGGGTGTCCGGACCATTGAAACCGGGTTTCACCGATTATGTCCCAAACCCTATTAAGGTCGCACCTTTTTTAGACACGGTGAACAAGTATCTAACTTGAAACCGGACTATTTGGCGGTCATTCTGCTGACGAAATAAATGGACAGTGTGGCAATAATAAAAGCTGGAACCAGTTCATAAATTAAGCTGTCGGAAAGGCCGGTGGCTTTCCAGATAAGAGTCGTCAAAAATCCGCTCAGCATTCCTGCCATAGCTCCCTGCCGGGTTATATTTTTCGAGTACAAGGTAAATAAAATGAGCGAACCGAAACTCGCTCCCAATCCCGACCAGGCAAACAGGACGAACCAGAAGATGACTCGGGTCTCGCCCAGCGCAATAAACATGGCCCCCAGCCCCAGCACCAGAACCGTTACCCGGCTGACCAAAAGAATACTTTCATGCGAAAGGGTTTTCTTAAGCATTTTGGAATAAACATCATGCGCCACCGCCGAGGCCGCAACCAGAATCTGTGCCGACACCGTGGACATAATGGCGGCCAGAACTCCCGTCAGAACCACCGCCGTCAACAGAGTTGGCAATAATTGTTCTGCCGCTTTGGGGAACAGGTGTTCGGGGTCCTCCAGCCCTGGAAACAAAGCCTGTCCGCAGATGCCCAACAAAATGGATGAGGAATAAACCATCAAGCCCCAGCCTAAAGCGATCCAGGTGCCTTTTTTGATGGCCTCATTATTTTTCGCCGCCATGTATCGGGTGATAACATGCGGTTGGCCGGGGTAGCCGAGTCCTATTCCTAACAGGCCCACCGCAGAACCAAAAAAAGCCGCAGTGGATTTCCCGCCCATCCACTCTAATGTTTCGGGAGACGCTTTCCCCACTTCCACCAGCATTCCGGAAAAACCTCCCAGACTGGCCAACGCCGCCAAAGAAAGTAGGACCAGTCCTATTACCATAATGATTCCTTGGGCAAAATCGGTCCAAGCCACGGCACGCACTCCGCCCATCATGGTATAGATGAGCACAATCGCTCCACCCACAGAAATACTAACGATATGGGGAATTCCAAAAATAGCGTCGAAGGTTTTTCCGATAGCGGTGAACTGCGCCGCCACATAAGCCATCATGCAGGAAAAAATGATCACAACCGAAATCATGCGCAAGACATGAGTCTTGTCGTCAAAATAGTTTTCAAAATAATCGGGAAGGGTGATGGCGTGATTCTCTTCAGAATGTTTACGCAGTTTCTCGGCCAGGAACAACCAATTGATGAGATAACCCAACAGACAACCGGGCAGGAACCAGATTGCCGACAAACCATCCTTATAAGCCAGGCCCACAGTCCCCAGCACGGCCCAGGCACTTTCGGAACTGGCAGTGGAAGAAATCGCCGTCACCCAGGCCTTCAGCGACCGGTCGGCGAGAAAAAAATCCAGCGGCGAACGGGTCATCCTGGCCGTCCACACACCAATGCCCAGCATGGCCAGCACATACAAAGTGAAAACAATAGCAATGGTTCCGGATAGTTCAGTCATACCACTCGGCGCTCCTTAGCAGGGGTCGTAAATCATCCCGGCCCCTCGTGATATTGTTCCAAAGCCCTCGTGCCCGGCACGGGTACTTTGGAAAAGAGGGACCTTTGCATAACCTGAGATTCTCATTGATCCTCCCCTCTCATGAGGGGAGGCAAGGCGTAGCCGCGGAGGGGTGTGGATTATTTTTAAGGAATTCATAATCCAACCCTCCCCCAGCCCCTCCCTATGAAGGGAGGGGGGATTTCTGCTTCCACCTTTTTCAGGGAGGGCCAAGGTGATTTACCACCAGGAGGTTTCAGGTTGTCCCCCTTTTTCTCAAAGAGAGAGCTTTGCATAACCCGAGATTCTTCACTACGTTCAGAATGACAAAACAGCTCTTTATTGTCATGCTGAACGAGATCGCATTGTCATTCTGAACGTAGTGAAGAATCTCGCTTTTCAGGTTTTTCGACTTATGCAAAGGTCTCCTTCCACGAAGTACCCCCTTGGGGAATGAAGGCTGATGTTAAATACCACAGGGGTTGGGGGGATTCGATCTTCCTGCTTGGAAGCAGAGTGGAGGAATATGTTAGAATTCTTTTTTTCATTACTGATTAAATCTTTCTTTATGGATAATGCTCATTCTATGACCCCCTACGAACCCAATTCCATCGAAGCCAAATGGCAGGCTTACTGGGAAGAACATAAATCGTTTAAAGTCGAACTGGATTCTTCCAAAAAGAAATATTATCTGCTGGAAATGTTTCCCTATCCTTCCGGGAGAATCCACATGGGCCATGTGCGCAACTACACCATCGGCGATGCGCTGGCCCGATTCAAACGCATGCAAGGCTTTAACGTCATTCACCCTTTGGGCTGGGACGCGTTTGGAATGCCAGCCGAGAACGCCGCCATTAAAAACAAGACCCACCCTGCCAAATGGACGTTTGAAAATATCCGCACCATGCGAAAACAGATTAAAGCACTGGGACTCAGCTACGACTGGGACCGCGAAATTGCCACCTGCCATCCCGGTTATTATAAATGGAACCAATGGTTTTTTCTAAAGTTCCTCGAAAAAGGCCTCGCCTACCGAAAAAACTCCACCATCAATTGGTGCGAAGACTGCCAAACAGTGCTCGCCAACGAACAGGTTGTGGACGGCTGTTGCTGGCGGTGCGATAACGAAGTCCTGCAGAAACAGCAGGAAGGCTGGTTTTTCAAAATCACCGACTATGCGGATCGGCTTCTGGAAGGTTGTAAAACCCTTGCAGGAAAATGGCCGGAACAAGTTCTGACCATGCAGACCAACTGGATCGGCAAAAGTTTTGGCGCAGAAGTGGACTTTAAAATCCAGGAAAGCGATGAGGTCATAAAAGTATTCACCACCCGCCCCGACACTTTATATGGAGCAATGTTCATGCTACTGGCTCCCGAACACCCACTCACCCACAAACTATCGCGCGGAACCGAACAGGAAAAAACCATTGATGCTTTTGTGCAAAAGGTAAAAACACAAGACACCATCGCCCGAACCAGCGAAGGCGGCGAAAAAGAAGGCGTGTTCACCGGCGCTTACGCCGTGAATCCCCTGACGGGAGAATCCATTCCTGTGTGGACAGCCAACTTTGTGCTCATGGATTATGGTACCGGCGCGATCATGTCTGTTCCCGCTCACGACCAGCGGGATCTGGATTTTGCCCGCAAATACGATCTGCCCGTTCGCACGGTCATTCAACATGAAACCGGCCCGGTAGATGCAGCCACCCAAGCGTTCACCGCCGATGGCGCTATGGTGAATTCCGGTTCTTTCGATGGCCTGGTCGGTCAGGAAGCGCGCAGGGCCGTTTGCCAGCATCTGGAAAAAGAAAGCATCGGAAAAGCCACGATCCATTACCGGCTTCGCGATTGGGGAGTTTCCCGGCAACGTTATTGGGGAACACCCGTTCCAGCTATCCATTGCTCAGATTGCGGAATCGTGCCCGTCCCCGAAGACCAACTGCCGGTCGAGCTGCCCCTCGACGCACAATTGGGAGAAAAAGGCCAGTCTCCTTTGCACACTCTGGAATCCTTTTATAAAGTTTCCTGCCCAAAATGCGGAGCCGATGCCCGCCGCGATACCGACACACTGGATACCTTTCTTTGCTCTTCCTGGTATTTTGACCGTTTCACGTCACCTCGATCGACGCAAGCACCTTTCAGCAAAGAGAACAATAACTACTGGATGCCGGTCGACCAATATGTCGGCGGCATCGAGCATGCCATTTTGCATCTGCTTTATTCCCGATTTTTCAACCTGGTGTTGAACGATCTTGAGTTGACCGAGGTCTCGGAACCTTTTGCCCACCTGCTGACACAAGGCATGGTCATTAAGGATGGCGCCAAGATGTCCAAATCCAAAGGCAATGTCGTGGACCCGGACAAAATCATCAATAGCTATGGCGCCGACACGGCCCGAGTTTTCATCCTGTTCGCTGCTCCACCCGTGAAAGATTTGGAATGGAGCGACCAGGGCGTGGAAGGATGCTCGCGGTTTTTAAAAAGAGTGTGGCGCATTTTCGGCGAATTCATCGGAGACGTTAAATCGGTCACATTGCCGGGAGAATCTTTCACCACCGCCGTTCCCGAAATCAAAGCCCTGCGGCGAATGACCCATATCACCATAAGACGGGTGACGGATGATATTGAAACAAGGATGCAGTTCAATACCGCCATTGCCGCGATTATGGAATTGGTCAACCATCTCTTCAGCTTCAGGGAATGGTGGGAAAACAACCGGGATGAAACAACGAAGTTGGCCGTGCGGGAAGCTCTGGAAACATTGGTCCTGACATTGTCACCTTTCGCTCCACACATTGCCGAGGAAATGGCATCTATGATGGAGCCTGCTAAAGTTCTAGATCAGTGGGCTTGGCCCCAATACAAAGAGACTCTGACGCAAACCGATGAAATGTTGATCGTCCTGCAAGTCAATGGTAAGGTGAGGCAGAAAATTTCTGTCGCATCCGGCATCGGCGAAGACGAGTTAAAAACCCGGTCTCTGAAAGATCCCAAAATTCTGGAATGGACCCAGGGTAAAGAAATCAAAAAAGTTGTCGTCATTCCCAAAAAGCTTGTGAACATCGTTATCCAATGAGACGAATACCGTTTAAATTCTGGATATTGCTCGCCCTGCTCCTTAGCGGGTGCGGGTATCATCTGGTAGGAGCCGGTTCCTCCCTGCCACCGCATTTAAAAACCCTCTCCATCCCCGTGTTCACCAATAGCTCCACGGAACCAGAAATTCACCGGGAATTGACAAGTGCCATTATTGATTCCTACATCATGGATGGAAGGCTTAAAGTTGTCCGCAAAGGTCAGGCCGATATGGTGATGAAGGGAAACCTTTTTTATTACGAATTGGAGGCGGTCTCATTCAGTTCCGATGATTTTGCTTCAGATTACATCGTAAAACTGGGTGTGGATATTGAAGTGATTGACAAGGTTAATAACAAACCCTACCTGAAACGAAAATTCAAAACCAAATGGGACTACGAGGCCTCCTCTGATATTGTCGATACAGAATCTGCCCGGTTCGCCGCCTTGGAAGAGGCTTATAACGAACTGGGCAACCGACTGGTGAGCCTGCTCATTGACCAGTTTTAATCCGTTGTCCCATCGTGACTCCTGACAACTTAATCCTGAAAATTTCCAAAGGCCAAACAGAGCCTTTCTATTTTCTCTACGGGACGGAAACCTTTTACCAAACCGAAGTCATCCAGGCGCTGCGTCAACAATGGATCACCGATGATAACCGAGACTTAAATCTGGAAACCTTCGATGCTCGTGAAAGCACGGTGAACCACTGGCTGGGGTCTGCCAGAACTCTCTCTTTCCTGGGCGGAACAAAACTGGTGGTGGTGCGTAATCTGCACGAGGCCGTCCCTAAGGATCAGGATGCCCAAACCCTCATGGACTACGCCGAGTCTCCCATTGCTGAAGCCTGTCTCATCATTACCGCTGACAAGGTGGACCGCAAAAGAAAATTATTTAAAGCGCTGACAGGATTAAAAACCGCAGTCGCCTGCGAGGCTCCTAAAGAAAATGAACTGATAAACTGGCTCCGGAAACGGGCTGAGGAAAAAAGCTATTCGCTGTCCTCTGATGCGGCACGCTTTCTGGTAAACAGGGTGGGAGTCCGGCCGGGGATTCTGGCAAAGGAATTGGAAAAAACTCTCCTCTTTGTTGGCAAAAACAAATCTGTTTCAGAACAGGATGTCGCTGGAGTGGTGGGAGAAAGCAAGCTGGAAAATGTTTTTGCCCTCACCGATGCATTGAAAACAAAAAATCCGGAGAAAGCGCTCCATCTGCTCAACAATCAAATTGGTCACGGGGAAGAACCCATAAAAATCCTCGGCACCATTGCCTGGCAGTTTCGAATGATCTGGGAAGTAAAACATTATCAGAAAAAAAACCTGCCATCAGGTCAGATTGCGAAAGTTATGGGAGCCAACCCTTATGTGGTGAATAAAGCTTCGCAACACACTAGCCGGTTCAGCGCACAACAACTGCGCAACGGATATTTGGAATTGGAAAAAGCCGATAGAAGCTTGAAGTCCACTTCGCAGGACCCCCTGGCAGTGATGCAAACTCTGATCCTCAACCTCTGCACTGGGCGTGCGGCCAGCCGCTAGCCGCGGGGGGCACAATAGGCAATAACATTAATGAATGGACGATGGGTTAGCACGGCTGGAAGAGCTATTTACCCCTTCTACCCGTTCCCCTAAATTCATGCCCGGAACGGGTAGAAGGGGTATGTGATGTCCTCTTCCTTAACCTTCATGCCCCGAAGGGGTAATCCGGGGTTATGCAAATGTCACGCTGGCTAGGGGGTGCAGTTGACCAACCGGGTGAGGCTGGAAATTTTTCGGGACGCGGCGCGGGCGTGGAGGATGCCTTTACCGCCAACCTTGGCGATGACTTTCTCGGCGATCTTTAATTCTTTCTGGGCCTGCTCTTTGTTACCTGCCTCAGCTTCGGTACGCACTTTTTTGGATAACGTCCTGACCAGGGTGCGGTAACCTTTGTTTCTTTCATTTCTCTTCAGGTTCTGCCGGTTGCGCTTCAATGCAGATTTATGATTAGCCAAAAACTGTCCCTCTATGTTGAATGTTGAAAACTTGTCGTCCCGGACCGGGCAACAAATAATAGTGAATTGAGCCTTATACTTTATTCCTTCCATGTTGTCAAGGAGGCCTTTGCGTAACCTGAGATTCTCATTGATCCTCCCCTCTCATGAGGGGAGGCAATGATCTTCCCCTGAATTGGTGGACACATCGAAAAGTGTGGATAATACACTTTTGGAGGTGTTTTTATGGGAACCAAACGCAGGAGTTTCAGTAAAGAATTCAAGTTAGAAGCGGTTCGATTGGTTATTGAAGTAGGCGATAGCATTGCCCGGGTGTCCCGGGATCTGGGAATCCGTTCTGCCCTTCTGGGTCGCTGGAAACAGGAGTATGAGGAGGATCAGGGGAATGCGTTTCCCGGCAAAGGACAGCTTAAGCCGGGAGATGAGTTGCAGCAGTTGCGGCGAGAAAACGCTCGCCTTCGTATGGAGCGGGACATATTAAAAAAGGCGGCAGTTATCTTTGTGATGTCCTCTTCATTTGTCTTCATGCCCCGAAGGGGTACTCGAAGGGTTCCCAATGAGATATCGGTTTATACGGGATCATCGAGAAGCATTTCCGGTAAGCCCGATGTGCCGGGTTCTGGAAGTGGGACGAAGTGGGTTCTATGCCTGGCTGAGCCGCCCCGAGAGCCTGAGGAGCCGTGAGAAGCAGCGATGGGTTGATGAGATCAAAACCGTTTATAAGAAGAGTCGCCAGACTTATGGCAGTCCCAGAATTCATGAGGACTTGAAAGACAAGGGATATGCCATTGGCAGGCATCGTATTGCCTGTCTTATGCGCGAGCATGGAATCGTTGCCAAGCACAAAAGAAAGTTCAGGGTGACAACCGATTCCAAACATAATCACCCGGTGGCAAAAAACAAACTGCAACGGCGGTTTAATGTTGCTGAGCCCGGTCAATGCTGGGTTTCGGATATCACCTATATCCCGACTCAAGAGGGCTGGTTATACCTTGCGGTGACGCTGGATTTATTCCACCGTAAAGTTATTGGTTGGGCCATGGATCGTTGGATAACCCGTTGGTTGGTAATGAGAGCTTTAAATATGGCAATGAAGAACGGCGGCATGAAACCGGGATTGATTCACCATTCTGACCGGGGGGTTCAATATGCCTGCAACGATTTTCAAGCCTTGCTCAATGTTCATGGGATAGAGTGCAGTATGAGCCGGAAGGGCGATTGCTGGGATAACGCCGTGGCGGAGAGTTTTTTCCATACTCTCAAAGTGGAACTCATTCATAACCGGAACTACAAAACCCGTCAGCAAGCAAAGAAGGATATTTTTGAATATATCGAAGTGTTTTATAATCGGCAACGCCGTCACTAATATCTCGGCTATCTCAGCCCTGCCGAATTCGAGAAACAGGCCTATGCCTCTTAACTAACTGTCCACTAAAACAGGGGAAGATCACATATAACACAGGGGGGGGAGATGACAGTCGAAAAGGCCAACAGGCAGTAAATCACCCCAACCCGTCGGACAAGACGTATTCCTATTGTTCAAGTTTAAGAAAGAGGGGGATTAAAAACTTTCCCTGTCTGTGGGATTGCTTTTCACTCTCCCCGGCGAGGGTGCCGATTTTTTATCTGGCCCTGCGCCGAGCAGTGGAGCCAGCGGGCGGAATTGAACCGCCGACCTACTGATTACGAATCAGTTGCTCTACCCCTGAGCTACGCTGGCCTATAGGTCTTTTCAGGTTGGAAATGACGTACTTTACACGCTCTGCCCGGCAAAAATCAACCCCCCACTCGGCGTGGGGCCAGTAACCGGCGAACCGCCAGCGTGACGCTGGACCCATTGAAAAATCTGATTCAGCCGAGAAAACCTGCCGCCAAACCGAGAGGGTTATTGCCGTTGCCTCCCTCGCTAGAGGGCTAGCTCACTGGCCGTCCAGGCCATACTGCGATTCGAACCCCGGCGAACCCGATTTTACTGACAACGATAATTCCAAAAGCCGTGCTTTCTTTGAACCACCCGATGGCGGTGGGGACAATGGCTTTCGGGTCCATACCCTGTTCGATCAGTTGATAAGCGCGCAAGGCAGTCACCTGCATGGCGATGGCCTCGCCGTCACCGGTGGCGGCCACGGCTCCTAAAGGCCCGGCATAAAGTCCGCACCCGATAAGGGGAACATCGCCCACGCGACCGGGGATGGCGTTGTCAATACCGCCGGTGCTGAGCGCTGCGGCAAACTCGTCCCCCGACCGGACAACACAACCGACCGTGTCTGTGGTGGAAAAATCTTTTCCTGTATTTGCGATTTCATCTGGGGAAAGGGTCTGGCATCCCTGGTTCTGGGCAAACTCCGCCGCACCTCTTCCCGCCAGAACGCGGTACTCCGACTGGCTGACGATGCACGCGACCTGGACCGGGTTTTTGAATCCTTCCAACGCGGCGACAGCGCCAAAAGTGCCGGAACTGTCCATACACGAAGCGTCCATCTCCACCGAACCGTCGTTGCGTTTATGCGATCCGACTCCGGCGTTAAAACGCCCGTCATCTTCCAGACTGGCGACAGCATGACAGGCCGCATCGATGATGGGCTCACCCGTTTGCAGGGACATCATGCTCATTTGCCCTGCGATCGCGGTTCCATCGGCATGAGCAGGATCGGAACCGGCCCCACCGTGGGTTAAAACTACGATCTTTTTTTTATCTGTCATGAGAATATTTGATAGAAATTTTGAAACACTGAGGTCAATAGTTGTGCGTGTATTATAAATGAGGTAAGCTGAAGGCCAACCAAAAAAAAACAGAAAACCAATGGTTAAGTTTTGCTTACAGTGCAAAAACGCGTTCTGGGGCGGACAGTATTGTCCGATATGTCCCGGCGAAATTGAACTGCTCGATGCCGCCCTGCCCGAGAACAAAAAATATCTGACGGAACTCAATATCGATGTGCGGCCAAAATATTATGCCCGTAGTTCCATGCTACTTTCCTGTTTCGGGTTTGTCATGGCCCTGCCTCTAGGCGCATTTTTATTTTTTCGCACCATGTCCTCTTCCGGCAACATAGTCTTGGGGGCCGGTGTTGGCATCGGTACCGTTGTTCTTTTCGCGTGGGGATGCTGGTATCTCTCCCACAGGCTCTTCGATAAACAAATGGAAGATGTTGAAGTCGAAGATAAAGAACCGCAGTTGGATTAACCGGTGAACCGCCGGTAGCAACGGGGCGGTGATACCCCTGCGGAGCATGAAGACTAAAGTGGGGACATCACACGCACTTGCGACCACCAAAAGCATCGTTGTGATATTCTGCGAAATTCATAATCCAACCCTCCTCCAGCTCCTCCCTATGAAGGGAGGAGAGAATAAGGCAAGGACTTGTTAAGCTGAGAAGAACTGTTGCTCGCCAAAAAAACTATGGCTAATTGCCCCCACGGCTAGTGGCGGCAATAAATTTTTCTCTGGCTTGTTCGTCCTGTAATTGTTCTTCATCAATAACAGGTATGTCAGGAAAGTGTTTCATGAAGGCCCGGGCAAACAGTCCGGAGGTTTTTTCAACCGTTTCGCTGTGGACAGGGGCATCTTTTATTGCGCAGGAAGGGGAACGGCTTTTAAAAATAAATCCACATACGTTCAGTCGCGTTAATTCCTCCAGCTTTTTAGAGCTGAAGTTGGTCATCGCATCCGTCTAGTCTTTTCCCGATTCGACACCTACCATGCGTACCACTACCCGTGGAGGGAGCTTGCTGATGCCGGGCGGCAGCTTTTGAGTTGAGTTCGAACTTTCTCCCGCTAGGCATTCATCGCCCGTCACGATTTGAACTTTTTCTCTCGGGACACCCATTCCCATTTCCACTTCAGGGCAGACCGGCACCGCTTCGAACCGATCGTCTACGTCGAAAAGGTCGATCACGCCTTGGTTATATTTATGTTCCCCGTTATAACGAACCGATTGACCCAGCAGACAACTGCTGACCCCGATTTTGAGTTTTTCCATTTTCCGGCTTCCACTTAATTGCTGGCCCGGTAGCCAATATCCTTGCGGTAGTGGATTCCATCCCATTGAATTTTTGATACCGCTTCGTAGGCTTTTTTAATCGCTGAAGGGGTGTCGGCTCCGGTTGCAGTGACCCCCAATACCCGCCCGCCGCTGGTGAGTACTTTACCGCCTTCCTCTATAGTTCCGGCATGAAAGACGGTCACATCGGGCAAGGCCCCGGCTTCGTCCAATCCTGATATCTCTTTTCCTTTTTCATGAGATCCCGGATAACCTTTTGCCGCCATCACTACACAAACAGATGATTCCGGTTTCCACTTCAAATCATATTGGTCGAGGTTGCCATCGATGCAGGCTTCAAAGAGCGGGACAATATCGCTTTCCATGCGGACGAGGAGCGGTTGCGTTTCCGGGTCGCCGAAGCGGACGTTGAACTCGAGAATTTTCGGACCGTGTTTGGTGAGCATCAATCCAGCATAAAGAATTCCCTGGTAAGACCGGCCCTCGCTCTTCATGGCGCGAACCAGGGGGAGCATGATTTTGTCGCGCACCTTCTGGTGCATAATGTCGGTGAACACCGGAGCCGGTGAATTGGCCCCCATACCGCCGGTGTTGGGTCCTTTGTCCCCGTCCAGCGCGGCTTTATGATCCTGCGCCGAATCCATAAGGAGCACGGTATTGCCATCGGAAAATGCCAACACCGAAACTTCCTGCCCTTCGAGAAACTCCTCAATCACCACCTGGTCCCCCGCCTCGCCGAACGACTTGTCTTTCATAATCGTGTCCACCGCGCTCAGTCCTTCTTTTGCGTTGCGGCACAAAATGACGCCTTTACCTGCCGCCAGTCCGCTGGCCTTGACGACAATGGGGCCGGTTTCTTTATCGAAATATTTGCGGGCCAGCTCATGCGAGGTGAATGTTTTATATTCCGCTGTCGGCAGGTCGTATTTTTTCATGATGTTTTTGGAGAAGACTTTGCTTCCTTCCAGTTCGGCGGCGCGGGCGGTCGGACCGAAAACGCGCAGCCCTTTTTCCTGAAACCGGTCGACGATCCCCATCACGAGAGGTTGTTCCGGTCCCACCACGGTGAGTCCAATCGCATTTTTTTCGGCGAACTCTAAAAGCTGATCGATCTGATCTACGGCTATCGGTACATTTTTGGCGATTTCAGCAGTCCCCGCATTGCCCGGTACGCAATAGATATCGGTGACTTTCGGGCTCTGGCTGATTTTCCAGACCAATGCATGCTCTCTTCCCCCTCCCCCTATGACCAGTACCCGCATTCTCTCTCCTTATTACTTTGTATGATTCAAGCTGAAATTTATATAAAATGCACCCATGTTGCAACTCTTTCGCAGCCTTGGGCAAAAGTAAGGTCTTTATTAAAATGGTCAGACTAGACTCGATCAGCAAATCTTTTGGCGGAAAAACCGTAATAGAAAATATCTCGCTGGAGATCGAGGCGGGTGAGCGTTTCACCCTGCTGGGGCAGAGCGGTTGCGGTAAAACCACCCTCTTGCGTATGATTGCCGGATTCGAGACCCCCGATAGCGGAACCATTGCCATTGAGGGACAGGATGTCGGCCCTCTTCCCATTGAAAAAAGGCCCGTCGGGCTGATCTTTCAAAACTACGCTTTGTTTCCCCATATGAGCGTTTACGATAATATCGCGGTCGGGCCCCGCATCCGCAAGCATTCTGAATCAGAAATTGCCAAAAGAATCGATGAGCTTCTGGAGATCACTCATCTTAAAGCCTTGCGCAATGTTTACCCAGGACAAATCAGTGGCGGCGAAGCGCAAAGAGTGGCCCTGGCCCGTGCTGTCATCAACCGTCCGAAAATTCTTTTGCTGGATGAACCCCTGTCTGCGCTCGACCTCAGCCTGCGTAAACACCTGCGCGAGGAACTTGTCGAAATGCAGAGAGCGTTGGGAATCACCTTCCTGTTTGTCACCCACGATCAGGAAGAAGCAATGGGTCTCGCCACCCGTATGGGAATCATGGATAAAGGTTGCCTGCAACAAGTGGGCACACCCGCCGAATTGTATGAAAGACCCGAAACCGATTTTATCGCTGAATTTCTCGGTGATGTAAACCGGCTTACCGGCAAGGTTGAACAAAGAACCGGTAACCAGATCACCGTTTCATTAGGAGCTTCGGGAAATATTCAATGTGTTTCTGAAATTCCTGGATTGGAGAATCAAAACATCACCTGTTACGTCCGGCCGGAAAAATTATTTTTTGATACCGGCCGACCTCAAACTCAGCCCGTTAATATTTTACAGGGGACGCTGCGGGACATACAATTTTTCGGCAGTCATTCCCGCTATCAACTGAAACTTGCTGGCGGACAAACCCTGACCCTTTCAACCCAGCACCGCAAATCCCACACCGCCCAATATTCCATTGGCGACTCGGTTCGGGTTTTGTTCGCGGTGTCCGATGTCTTCACCGCCAGACGCGGGGCCAGCGAGCAATGACTTTATCAGGCGAAATAAAACTTGTCCGGCTGAAAAAGTCTTTTTCAATTCCCCGCCACGGGAATGAACCACGTTAAATTATAAGTGCTTCTAAAATGAAAAAACTTCTGATAATAGTTTATGTTTTATTAATGACCGGCTGCGACAGCTCCCCTGTCGGCAAAACCTATCTGGTCGCGACCGACGCCACCCTCGTGCCCATGTCTTTCATGAGTGTCGGCAACGATATAACCGGATTTGAACCTGATCTCATGCGGGCTGTGGCGAAAGAAGCCGAAATCAATATCCGCCTTGTCAATGTCGAGTGGGCCGGTTTGTTTGGCGGACTCATCACCCGGAAATTCGATATGGTGATCAGTTCTGTCACCGTTCTGGAAGAGCGTAAAGAACGCATGGCCTTCAGTGACCCCTATCTTAAAAGCGGTCTGGCTTTAGTGATCCGCAAGGATCAGAAAGGTGTCAATTCATTTGCCGACGCTAAAAAAAATAATTTTTTAATCGGCGCCCAAATCGGAACCACGGCTTATTTCTTTCTGGAAAAAGATCCCACCGTTCGTAAAAAGGGTTACCAAATGTATGACCACGTCGTGACCGACCTCATCAACGGAAAAATTGACGCAGTACTGGGGGAAAGCACCGGAACACTTTTCTATCGGAACCAGCACAAACCTTTGTTTGAAAGAATTAAAATGGTCGGCGAAATCATGACCAACGAATATTACGCCATCGTTTTTCATAAAGACGACACGGAGCTTTTGGCGAAGGTTAATGTTGCTTTGCGGACAGTCTTAAAAAATGGAACAGCCACCCGGCTCCACAAAAAATGGGATCTGGGCCAGGCCGCCCAAGTACCGGAATAAATATCTCACTCTTCCTTCTCATTGGGCATTAATATATTATTTATTTTGTTGCTAATTTTCATCCATTTTTCGTCCATAAAACCAGGCTTGCTAATGGTGTGAAGTAATATTGCTGACCGAAACAAACTGGAATGCAAAGAAAGATTACCTGTTTCGGGATCTTCATTTACTGCTCCGGATTTCTTTAATTCGGGAAGGCAAGAACTAGAATAGATGTTACCTGGGAACTCTTTATAAAGAATTGATTTAGGAATGGGGGCCGAAACCCACGCCAGGATATTCATTATTTCTTCTCGGAGTTTCTGCTTCCCCTTGAAGTTATATAGATTCAAAAAATCTTTGTCTTGAAGCTCTCTGGCAGCTTCACTGATGGCCTCCCCCCAATCATCGGCATCTATGAGATTGTTCGTGTCAACCTCAATCAAATTATGCCCCAGAACCTGTAAAGAGTAAGGGTATCCGCCTGCAAGTTTAACCTTTGCATCCAGCTCTTCCTGGTTATACTCGATCTGAACATCATCAAACCCTTTGACCAAAACTTCTTTGGCTTCTCCATACGGCATTCCTGTTAAGGGAATTGAGTCAAAACTTCTTCTGGCCGAAGGATCGCCCTCGAAAAAACTTTGAATGGCTTCATTGTATCCAATAATAATGAATGAAATATTCCCGAGGCCATTCACATCCAGAGTTGTGGTTATACTTCGTATTAATTGTGCGATTCCCTGAATATACTTCGCATTATGAATTTCATCCAAAACTATTAATAATCCATCATATTTACTTTGTTCCTCTACTTCTTTGAGCCCTAATAAAATATTGGTCAAAACTGAAACAGCCTGATCCTTAAAATACTGCTCAATATTACCATCATCTAATGGCAACCCCATTTGCCCCGAATCCACCGCAACACTTACTCCAAATGCCCCAAATGAAAACTTTCCTTTATTAAATAAGTCTCCTAATCTATCTGCCAGCCGATCAATTGAGGGCTTGGGCAGTTTGTCGGTCAACTGGTTCAAAACAGCCTGCAAAACTGTTCTAAAATGTTGCCCCTTTTCTACCGTGTAATAACTTGTAAGAAAATCTAAATTTTCCAATCCTTGATCTTTGGATTCCGCAATATGAAGAATTAGCCTTGCCAAAGCTGTTTTCCCAATTCCCCTTTCCCCGTGGAAAATAAAATTGGATGACATTCCTCTTTTTACCTGGGCAAGCTTTCTGATAATCTGAAGCGTTTGGTCTGAGCGACCTGCAAATAAAGTGGGGGCTACGGTTGAGTTGGGATTAAAAGGGTTATAAACAGCCAATTTTAAAGCTCCTCAGGAAAATAATTAAAATTTGCTAGTTTTAGCCATTTTTATTAAGTAACGCACTAGAAAATAGCCGAAAAAACAACAAAAACCAATATTTTCAACGAATTAAAAATTATTTTTGCTGGAAATGTCTCTAATGGTGCTATAAAATTCTTTATTTTGTTAGTTTTTTATTAAAAACTTTAGTTTGGTTAAGTAAATCTAGAGTTTCTTAACTAAGAATCCACCCTTCTCTCTATATTTTCGTTTTTTATTCGTTTTAATGCACCGATATATTATGAGAAAATACACGAATCGGGAGGTTTCATTTTATCTAATTTCCCCTTATAAATATGAGTGCTAAAGTTAGGCTATTCATTAAATAACCTTCGGTACCTGTCGAAAACCAAAAATCTCTTGCAACAAAAAAACACACAAAACTGGGCTTGGAACCTTGCGGTCATGATGAGCTTTATTTTTCTGCTTTATCTGCCCACAAAAGAAACCTTCATAGGCAAGGAGCAAACCGGCGGTTACTTGGAACTGCTTTTGCTTTTACCCTCTGGTGTGTTTTACACACTTCTCGTCACCCTGCTGGGCAGTGCCAGCGCCATCGTGGTAGGATTGTTGGTAGGGCTGGGAAAGCTCTCGGACAATCCTTTCATACGAATCCCGGTTTCTTTTTATACAGAGGTGTTACGTGGTATTCCTCTGCTGGTGCTTTTATTTTATATTTATTATGCCTTGGGAGAATTCATTCATATGCCGGCACTGGTTGCGGCAGTGGCGGGATTCGGCTTCAGCTATGGAGCTTATATGGCAGATGTGTTTCGCGCCGGTATTGAAGCGGTTCCCAAAGAGCAGGGCGAGGCCGCACGCAGTCTCGGCATGAATGAAAAACAGGCCATGTTTCAGGTCGTTCTTCCGCAGGCCCTGCGTACTATTATTCCCGCTATTGGCAACCAGACCCTGGGTATGTTGAAAGACACCAGCCTGGTTTCGGTGCTGGCCATTTCCGATATCCTTCGGGTCGGCAACGAATATGCCACCAAACACTTCAATTATTTTGAGACCTATACCTATGTGGCTTTGACCTACTTGCTTCTCACCCTTTTACTTTCCCGCCTGGTACACAAACTTGAATCCCGCTACCGGCCTCACTAGCCCCAGCGTGACGCTGGACTCAAAATCTAAGGACACAGTTTATTTAGCCGAGATAACTCTTTGCTCACCAAACAGAGTTATTACCAGCTGGCCCCACGCCTAGTGGTATTTTTCAGGTATTCCGTGACATCAAGTTGGAGAGATTATATATTAAGAATAACGAGGATTTTTGTGTTCAACCGGGGGAGGAGGGAAGAATGAATACCGCATTGGAAGGTGAGAAAAAAGTGGCCGCAGAGGACTATTTTCTGTTGGCAATCCGAAACTGGGATGACAAGCTGAAGGATTTTTTACCTGTTGGCGATCCATCAACAACCACTCAAACCTTCAACGAGTACCCTAACGCAGAAAAAGCTTTCTTTTCAACGAATCATGAAAACTACCCGCAGGCGGGGGGAAAAGATGTCAAACTTGAATTGCTACATATGCGTTTTGGCATCCCGCATATAGTACGAAACCGCATCCTGTTTCCCTAAGTCGGCTGCTTGTTCTCCAGTTTCTGAATCAGCGACTGACCAGACCCCGTAATTTATACCAGATTTAGGATTCCGGGGGGTACCTTGGCAAAGATCGTTCCCATTGAATCCCTAGGTGTTATACTATATATTGTAGTGGTAAATTCTTACCTTTAATTTGGGGGCGCTCTGGTTTCGACGGGAGAGCTGATACAAAGGTTGCATGCACGGGATGCCGTTGGCCCGTAAAAAAACGGCTTTTACATAATCGCCAACGATTATGATGTAGCTGTAGCCGCTTAATTTAATCGGTTACCGTCCGCCGCGTCCATGTTCGCGGGAAGCGGGTCGGACGTCATTCAGCGAACTGGTTTGGGCCGTATGTTCCGGGCGGGCTGAACGAGATTTTTAGGAACTGGCTTTGGCTTAATCCTGCCTTGGGAGTTGGTCGAAGCGAGATTTAAAACAAAGGATAAGCATGTAGACGCCTTTGCTTAAAACCTTTCGGACGGGGGTTCGATTCCCCCCGCCTCCACCACTGCTCACCGCAGGGGCAAAGTTTAATGACCTATTAAGCCGAGAGGATTGTTGCTGGCAGTAAAAAGCTATTGCTAATCGGCCCTACGCCTAGTGGCTGCTCGCCGCAGGGGCAATAGGTCAATGCACACCAAGCCTGCAGATGGTATTGCCCACTCAACTCTGGTCTGCAGTTATTTCCTCCCATGTAAAAGGTGCTCTTTGCAGGGGCGTGGTATTCTTACGTAGCTGTGATGCCTCTTCCTTAAACTTCATGCCCCGTAGGGGGAGAACGGCTACAACTGGCTGTCCCTTCCTCTTATTTTAGAGATTGTTTGAGCGCGGCAAAAGGTATACAAGTTACCCGCGGAGGTACTCCACTGAATCCAGCGTCACGCTGGCCTCCGCCGCAAATGGCGGGGCTCTATGACCATAGCTTTCTATAAATTATTTTTCCTTTCCTGAATTTCAGCTCTTCTGGTCTTTGCAAGTTTTCCAAGCTCACCCAAAGCTTTACGAGCACGGGCGGCGGCGTATTTTATATTTTTAGTTTCAAAACTCTCATTTTCCGCAAGGTAGTTTTCGTAAGCAGAAGTAATTTGTTCATGCGTTGCCATGTTTAACTCCTAATATTTAAGGTTGTTGTATTCAAAACCAAGTAAAGAATTAGCACACTACCTTTGATCTATACAACTTAAAAAAATTCTTTGTGATTGGCTCACCCAGAATTTTATACCCGGCTCTAAGTTCATAATTTAATATTTTATCGCCTGGGCGCTGCCTCCACCTGCTTTTAATTTACAAGCAATCACCAAATTTTCAATGGTTCATGACAGGTTTTGAGTTAAAACTGTCTAAAATTCATACTCGAATATTTCGCCATTACCCCACCCATTTTTCTTGGTATTTATACTAACTTGCACAGAAATATTGCTTTCAAGGAAGTCAGTGTGTCATTTTTACTGACGTAAAATCAAACATTTTAGCCATATTATATAGTTCTATGTTATATTCCCATTCAATATCACATTAACAGTCAGGAATCCTAGGGATGTCAGAAATAGGAAGGCGTTTTTCTCTCGACAAGGTGTCGGTTGACCCGAAACTTAAAAACCGAATTTTTTCAGCAGATGGGGATGACCATATCGGCGATTGGGATGGGGAATGCATTGATGACCTGATAAAAGAAATCGACCGTATTGAAGAGCGGATGGACCCCAATTATTCCAGCCTGCCGCACTCTACTAATATTCCCGATGATTTAAAAAAAGAGGTTGCGAAGGATTGTCCTATTTGGACCTGTGACAAAAAAGGCCGTTGCCTGGTGGGTGATGCAGGGTCAGAAATTAAAACCGTTGATGAAATCAGGAGCCACTATATCAATAAATATGGAAGTGTTGATAAGTTTAAAGACAAATTAAGAATCGAACGGGAAAAGTTTATTCAAGAAGTCAAAAGCAGGTCCGAATAAGTAATATTTTAGCTTTATTCCCCAGAATGACAAAATAGCCTTGTATTGTCATTCTGAACGCAGTGAAGAATCCCCAAGCCTATGCAAGGCGAGATTGCCCCTTCGGGGGTCAGGCCTATTTTCATTTGGATTTATAATCTTTTTCTTCATGATATAATCCAACACTTGGGAAATTACCAAATTTTATTAACCCTTTTTTGGTGAGGGAGTGATGGAGATTATTTCTATCGATGAATTGCATGACAAGGTCCAACAGATGGGTAAAAACGATTTAATTCTTGATGTCCGGTACCCCGAGGAGTATTCAACAGGGCATATTGAAGGATCTCAAAATACTCCCCATGAAGAAGTCAGCACTATCGCGGAAGACCTGAAAAGTTACGACAACATCTATGTCCATTGCAAAATGGGCGGACGAGCCAAAATGGCTTCCGAGTCATTGATCAATGCCGGCCTGGACAATATTGTTTGTGTGGGAAATGGAGGTATGGAACGCTGGATGGAGATGAATTGGCCGGTGCAAAAGTAAGTACCGGCGAACCGCCGGTTGCAGATGCACAAACTCATTAAGCCAAGATAAGCTTTTGCTAGCGCGACATGATATTTTTCATTAAAGTTTGTGCCTCGCAGGGGTATAAAACTATCGCTAGTTGGCCCCACGCTTAGTGAAAAATAAACCCAGGAAGAGGAACCGCGTGAGCGGCTTCTCCCCTGGGTTTATTTTTTTGGTCTGTGCGGATTACTCCGCGTTTAGTACTGCAGTTCATTCCACTGCGTTACAGCCTTCTGACCATTTCTTTCTTTGTTCTGACCATTCCAAACCGCAATCGCCATCGGAGTTTTTCCGCTGGTGAACTGCGAGTCATTAGAATCGCCTGTGGTCAAAGAACGTTTGAAAACAACTGACCAACGGTTGTTAGACCAGTTGCCGTTTCCATCAACATCCTGATGAGCCTGAGTGGTCAGGGTACTAAACCCTTCTGCATTCATATCTTCAACAGAAGAAACACGCATGGCTGCATCAGCGAGGATGTTACCGGTAGCACGCGCCGGATTAAAAACACCCTCGTTTTTACCCATGCCATAATCAACATAAGAATTACGCTTGCTGATATTGCCAGCTCCCTGGGTCTTTCCTGCAGTTTGTTTAGAGCCAGTATTGGTAGCAAAATCTTTACCAGTCAGCTTGCCTCCGGGCTCATACATATAGTAACTACCGGAACCCATAGCCATGAACTTATATTGATCTTCCATGTCCAGCATGCCAATGTTGCCAGATTTTCCAGCGCCTTCTTTATCCCAGGTCGCTTTCCACTGCCAGATATTAACACGCTCGCCATCACCACCCATTGTGAACGGAGGCTCTTCGCCAGTCTGGTTCACAGGGAACATGATAGCTGCTTGATCTTTGTACTGCTGAGATTGAACCATAATGTCGTTACGAGTCGAATCTGTCCAGCTCAGACGAACTGCGATTTCCTTACCGTTAGTTACGGCTCGAACGTTCACCCATTTGGTCGCCGGAGCGGGCCACATGGGATTGGTGATCATTTGAGGATCCAGATCCACAACAACGTGCTTGTGGAAAGTAGGACCATAACGAGTCCAGAAAGGATCATCCGCATTGATCGGAATATTCCCCTGAACTTTTACAGCTTTGATGGTGGCCGCATTCGCGCTGGACATACCCAGAACGAAAGCAAACAACATCATAAATACAATAGTCTTTTTACTCACAGGAATCCCTCCTCGTTGTTACCGTTTACGGGCAATTAAAATTTACGCCCCACACATCGCAAACGCATTGGTCCGGGCGGGGGAAAACCCCCGCCCATTCCAAATTATTTACGCTGCTATCTTCAGAGCGTCGTATCGCTCCTTAGATTGCGCCCGGATGCTCTTCGGGTCGTACATAGAAAGGCTCTTCAACCGTAACACGGATGATTTCTTTACCTTTCCGGTTAAACCCGATAACCGTATCATTGTACATTTCAAACTTCTTACCGTGAATGTTGGTCTCGAAAATTTTCGGACCTGGCTCACGTTTCCATTTGAAGATGATACGCTGTGTCGTCCGGAACAACTGCAGAACGCCCAACAGGTCGCGATCGGGAACCATGTACTGATCGATAGAATGATCAACACCCGGTCCGAACATCTGTTGAGAATACGCCCGAGGAACGTGCCGTGACGGAATGTAATATCCGTTAGGCTCCGTACCCAGTTGCGGATACAACGGTAAGGCCACTTTCCGGTCCCGAATCAGATAGTACTGTGGGTTATCCGGATCATGGGCCCATTCGCCATTGCTGCCGATTTTGACCAGACCCTGTAAACGGATCTTGCCAACACAGGCCGCCATACAACGCGTCTCCATCTGATCACCTTCCGTCAGAGGATCAAGACCCTCAATACGGGGATAACAGGCGATACATTTCTCAGAGATTCGTGTCGTACCACGAAACATAGGCTTCTTGTAAGGACACTGCTCTACACATTTTTTATAACCACGACAACGACTCTGATCGATCAGAACGATGCCATCCTCTTGGCGTTTGTAGATTGCCTTTCGAGGACACGCCGCCAGACAACCCGGGTACGTGCAATGGTTACAAATGCGTTGCAGATAGAAAAACCAGATTTTATGCTCCGGCAATACTGACCGTGTGCCGTTGTCGCCACCGAATGTTCCCTCGCGGGACTGGGTGAACTCACGACCATGAGCGGTATCTTCACCGAAGTTCGGGAAGCGCCACTCTTCATCAGTCGGTACATAACCGATTGCTTGCTGGTTCAAACCGATCTTGGCAGGAGCTTCGAAGATGGTAACACCTTCGTAAACACCATGGATCGCTTTGTTAGAGGTCTTACGTACATTCCAGACATTCTGTCCGGGATTAGACTGCTCCAGCATTTTCAGGATCTTCCAATCCCAAAACTGAGGATAGCCACCGTAAGGCTTCGTTTCTACGTTATTCCACCACATATACTCCTGGCCCTTCGAGAAGGTCCAAGTAGATTTATGGGCCATTGTACAGGTCTGACAAGCAATACAACGATTCGTATTAAATACGAACGTGAACTGCTCTTTCGGATGCTTTTCGTCGTAGACGTATGTAGACATCCGACCTAGCTGCCAGTTATAGACTTCAGGCATTATCGTACCTCCTTATTAACATTGGTTAGACGTTGAAATACCAAATGGCGGCCCTCCCGAAATTTGGAGGACCCCATTTTGCTTAGATCTTCACACGGATATACTGACCCGCCAGATACATCTCGGCAAAACGGTCTTTCAACGGTGATTCTGGGGTGTAACCCGTTCGTACGGGCTCCCAGAGTCCTTTACCATGCAAACCACCATCTTCAGCTTTGGAGAATTTAACCAGCGTTTCTTTCGGTACTGCATTAACCGCATGGTTATCAGCTTCATAGCCGTGTTTGAACTTCATCTTGGTTTTTGCTTTATGGAACAGACTGTCAGTCTGATGCATCGGCATCAACCAGGACCGCGTGATGGACTGCTGACCACCATACCGGAAGTTACTCTGGTAAGGAGTGGTCATTGACATCGCGCGTCCGTCAGGCCGTTCTTCATGTGCCTTAACAGTACGCTCGGTGGCGATCCACGTTGCGTGCTTCATCATGGTGGTGTGATACGGATATGCCGGGTTGTACTTCGCCCGCAGCATCAGCCGTGCCACTTTATACCTTGGATCTGAAGGTTTCCAACCCATGTAAGGACGATCCGCAGGATTCGCATCACAATAGATATAGTCACCATCGTTGATTCCAAGATCTTTACACAAGAACGGATTCATGTGTACCTGCCACTCACCAACACCCGGAGAACGCTTATCCATTCGATAAGGATCACCAAAGTTGTTGTTCCAGATCATGTTCCAGTCAGTGGTTGCCCAGGAACTATGAGCCGTATGGCGAGATTTAGGTGTAACACAGTAGAACCGATATCCTTTTTCCCACAAGAAGTTCTTGGTCGTACGTACAGCAGACCAAGGTTTCTTGATGTTCCGAACGTGACGCAGATCCGGATCTTGCTCGTCTTCCGGGATTCCATAGTCATCCGGGCGGATGTAAGGATTGGTGGACACGATTACGTTCGGCAGGTAAGGCGTTGCTTCTGGGCCTTCCCGATGAACGATGAAGTTTTCACCATACTCAATCGCTTCCGGCTCATCATTGTAGAACTGGATGCGGCCGTTAGGCGTGTAGAATGGTTTAGACTCCGTATACATCTCCCAGAAGGGAGACCGAGGATAGGTTCTGAACAGCAACAGACATGCACCCGGCTCACCATACTTGCCGTTGATGATATCGTCGATGTTGTAACCCATACCCGTTGTAGACGTCGTGAACAACCGACGAATCATAGCCTTGGTGCGATTCGGCGCTTTGCCTTCATAGACCTTCATATGATCCATAAAACGCTTATCACCTGTTACCTCAGCCATCCGCCGAGAGAACTCACGATGCATCAAGTTATCATCGATAGTATCGAAGATAGGTTTGATTCCCGTGCCGCCCCAAATCTGATGAAACGGATTCGAACATGCAGAAGTGATTTCATAACTTTCAAACTCGGCCCATGAGTTCGGAGCCAATACGATGTCACTGTATTCGCAGGAACCTGTGAACTCGATGTCCTGAGCTACGATCATGTCTACGTTGTTGTTGGTGTTGAACACCAGCTCGTAGAACCACTTAGCATTATTTATAACATTAACGTTAACAAACCAACACAGCTTGGTAGGCGTAGGCATATGCGTACGTCCCGTAAATACTTTCCGGCCATAGCGCGGGGTATTTACGATCAGCGCTTTATCACGATGCGCCCAGTAGCTGACTTCCTCACCTTTCAGGTAACCCTTAACATTCTTCCAGTCAATATTCTTGGAAGGGTCCATGACTATGTTGAAAGGATCTTCCGCAACCATGGCCGCGAAGCCAGGTCCAGACCAATGCGAACCCTGGTAGTTACCAGCCTTGTAGTTACCAGCCCAAGTATGGGAACCGGAACCTTTAGGACCGACGTTACCTGTCAGCATCAGAGGAACATAAGACGCACGGTTGTGCATCGTTGCGTGGAAGTAATGGTTGATTCCTTCACCGTAATGGATTTCAACAGGTTTGATCGTACCAATGTCGCGAGCCAAGCGGACGATTAAGTCCTTCGGAGCATGACAAATCTGGTTGACCGTATCAATGTCGTAATCCTTCAGATTAACTTTATACATCTCATAAAGAGGCATGACCGTGATGGTTTTGCCGCTTACAAGTTTAATGTCAAAAACACCGTCCAATACAGGATCGATATTTTTCTTTCTCATCTTGGCGCCGATGTCTTCGCGCGTGATGGCGACCGGCTTATCCGTATTGGCATCCCATACGGTGTAGTCAGGCATCATGTCACGGTTGAAGTTCTTCATCCACTTAGTGGTGAAGCCGTCTTTCGGCAAAGACTGAGCCTTGTAGCCCGGAATGAAATCATCCGGATGCAAGCGGATCAGCGTATCCGTACGAACCAACAGAGGCATATCTGTGTAGTCCTTTACGTAATCGATGTCCACAAGACCTTCGTCCATGATAATTTTGGCAACGCCCAAGAAAAGGGCGATGTCAGATAGACCTGCACGAACCGGTACCCAGTAATCCGCTTTAGTTGCAGGCGGATTGTACTCAGGAGCGATTGCAACCAGCGTACCACCACGCTCCATGATTTCTGTGTACCAATGCGCTTCAGGCATTTTGTTCTCAATCAGGTTCTTACCCCACTGAATCGTCATCTTCGCATACCGATGGTCAGCGAAGTCGATATCAGAGGTCTGCATTCCATGTGTCCAGGAATGACCAGGAGCCTGATCACCATGCCAAGTGTAGTTAGACCATGCACGTCCACCCAACACTTTACCAGGGCCACGACCACGAATGATTGAATCCAACAGAGCAACCTGGTTAGCAAGACGATATACACCGTACTTACCAACTACACCAAGAAGACCCATACCGCCGCGATACTTAAAAGTACGTGGACCGGATCCGCTCATGGCTTCGATCATTTCAGGCTGATAGCCTTCATTCTTCAGACGCTGCGCACCACGAGCTCCACTGTAGGCCTTAGCGACCGCAATGTGACCCTTTGCGAGGTACGTAAAAGTCTGATCCCAGGTCATACGAACAAATTCGTCCGTGCCCCGGCTTGTCATCTTATACTTTTCACGATTTTCCTTGTCCAGATAAGGAAATCCATCATCCGCCCACTGCTTCCAGCCAACACGAATCATCGGATATTTATTCCGATACGGGCCGTAAGCACGACGGGGATACGTCATACCACGCAGACACATGCGAGGATTCCACGCAGCGTCAGCTTGGTTACCATACAGATCGCGAACTTTGTGATGATCGTAGTTCTGCTCGATACGCATCAAGATGCCGTTACGTACGAATCCACGTACGCGACACTGATGGGTGTCGTTCGGAGAACAACAATACGTGAAAGAACGCTCATACTTATACTGGTCACGGTAGACTTCTTCCCACCGTCTGTCAGGATAAGCTTCCAGCGGATTCCCGACTTTCACTACGGGTTTCAGCTGAGCTCCAACCCTCTTGCTCGTCAATGCCATAGCTGTCGCTACACCAGCACTTACCTGCAAGAACTTACGTCTGTTTAATCTCATAGAACCTCCTTGTGAATCTTGGTAATTGCGGACCCGGCTTATCCGAACCCAATTACAACTGTTTCACTACTACACTTCTACTAACTTCTTCGGAGCCTCCCAGCCTCGCGACTTTTCACCTCCAACTAACCTACTACTCGTACCACTTTGCTAAACTTTAAAACCCTTACTCAACTCTAAAACAAACACACAACAACCTAACAAAACAAAAATAGCTAACGCGCTAAAACCCGCGCCAAATGGCATCACAACAGGCACAAAGACTGAGAAAAAAATAAACGTCCCTAATAAAAACTTCTCCGCAACAACGTGGATATCAAGGGGCAAATCGTGCTTTTAAATCTCATATTTTGCCCTGTATTTCGAATCAAACTTTCTGCCCTTTTTCCAGATGAGGCTATGTTATATGAGTTTTCCAGCATAATGTCAAGAAAATATGAGATTTAAAAAAAGAAAAAATAGCGGGTAAAATCACCAGAAGTACCCCCATAAATATGGCCCCTGAAAACAAGATTTTCACGTAATTTTTGCAAAAAAATAAAAAAATTTACAATCTTAGAAAGCCCTTATATTTAAAGGAGTTTTGCCGATTATCTCCCGCCTGATAATTTACAGTTAATTTCCCTATAACTGGCAACAACCACCGAAATTTCAAAAATTTGTAAAATTTCAGGACAATATGAAAAAAAATCCATTTTTTTGCCCGATATTGCCCTCAAAAAAGGAAACCTTTGCATAACCTGAGATTCTCATTGATCCTCCCCTCTCATGAGGGGAGGCAAGGCGTAGCCGCGGAGGGGTGTGGATTATTTTTACGGAATTCATAATCCAACCCTCCCCTGGCCCCTCCCTATGAAGGGAGGGGAAATTTCTGCTTCCGCATTTTCTACTTACGCAAAGGTCTCCCTCGGAGGGGAGAGGAACTTAATAGTTGAGGAGTACATCCACCTACGGAAAAATATAACATGATCTTCCCCTGAATTGGTGGACACATCGAAAAGTGTGGATAATACACTTTTGGAGGTGTTTTTATGGGAACCAAACGCAGGAGTTTCAGTAAAGAATTCAAGTTAGAAGCGGTTCGATTGGTTATTGAAGTAGGCGATAGCATTGCCCGGGTGTCCCGGGATCTGGGAATCCGTTCTGCCCTTCTGGGTCGCTGGAAACAGGAGTATGAGGAGGATCAGGGGAATGCGTTTCCCGGCAAAGGACAGCTTAAGCCGGGCTGGCCCAAAAACCGTTCTTTAAAAATTTGCCAAATTTTATTTTGGCGATATAATCCTGCTTTTTCCTCAAGGCTTACTTATGAAAAAGAATCGTATCGCTCTTTATCCGGGAACTTTTGATCCGGTCACTTTTGGCCACATCGATATTATGCGCCGGGCCATGAAACTCTTTGACCGACTCATCGTTGCCGTTGCGCTCAACCCAAAAAAGAATCCTGCGTTTTCTCTGGATAGTCGGGTCAGGTTTATTAGAAACGCCACAAAAAAATTCAGCAAGATTGAAGTCGTCTCCTTTGATAATCTGCTCATCTCGCTGGCGCATTCTAAAAAAGCTTCTGTAGTGATAAAAGGACTGCGGGCCATCAGTGATTTTGAATTTGAACTGCAGATGGGACTGATGAACCGGGCACTCGACGAGTCCGTCGAAACTTTATTTATGATTCCCAGCCAGGAATATTCTTTCCTGAGTTCCAATCTGGTTAAGGAGATCGCACGGCACGAGGGCGATGTCACAAAACTTGTGCCTCGCGATGTGATCAAGGAGTTGAAAAAAATTATCTGATGAAATTTTCCGAACGTATTCAAAATGTAAATCCATCCATGACATTGGCCATCGATGCCAAAGCCCGGGAAATGCAAGCCCGGGGCGAGGATGTCATCGGTTTCGGGGCTGGCGAACCCGATTTTAATACCCCGGAGCACATCAAGCAGGCCGGCATCCGGGCGATAGAAAATAACGAAACCCGTTACACCTCGGTCGGTGGCAGTGATATTCTAAAAGAAGCCATCATCACAAAACTGCAACACGACAACGGACTGGTCTATGAAAAAAACCAGATTCTCGCTTCCTGTGGAGCCAAGCATTCCTTTTACAACCTGGCCCAGGTGCTTTGGCAGGCAGGAGATGAAGTCATCATCCCGGCACCTTACTGGGTCTCGTTTCCCGACATAGTGATCCTGTCGGGAGCCCGCCCCCTCATCGTCCACACCGGGCAGGATTTCAAAATCACCGCCGAACAAATTGAAAATTCCGTCACTCCTAACACCAGAGCCATCGTGCTCAATTCGCCTTCCAATCCGACCGGCTCCGCCTACAACAAAGATGAACTGGAAAAACTGGCCGAGTGCGCGTTAAAGCACAAGCTGTTGATCCTCTCAGATGAAATTTATGAGCAGATCGTGTTCGATGGATTCCAACACATAAGCATTGCCTCTTTAAGCAAGGAAGTGCAAAAACAATGTGTGGTGATTAATGGGGTTTCTAAAAGCTACGCCATGACAGGCTGGAGGATCGGCTATATCGCGGTGGGAGATCCCGAGATTGTCAAACAGGTCGCCAAACTGCAGGGACAAAGCACGTCCAATCCCTGCTCGGTATCGCAGGCGGCCAGCATCGAAGCCCTGAACGGTCCGCTCGACAAAATTTATGCCATGGTGGATGAATTTGAAAAACGCCGGGACATCCTCGTCAATCTCTTAAACCAGATTGACGGGGTCACCTGCAAAAAACCACACGGCTCGTTCTACACCTTTCCGGATTTTTCCGGCGTCTATGGCAAAAAGGATATGAATGGGAAAGCGCTGGAGGGGTCGTTGGATTTTACCGATTATCTGCTATCGACCGAGAAGGTTGCCATCGTGCCCGGAATTGCGTTCGGAGCCGATAACCACGCACGTTTGTCTTTTGCCACATCGCTGGAAAACATTGAGGCGGGTGTCCAACGAATAAAAAATGCCATTTCCAAACTCCACCACTAAGCGTGGGGCCAAGTAGCTGTGATACCCTCTTCCACAAACTTCATGTCCCGCAGGGGTAAATGGCTTTATTGGGCTGGAAAAGATTTGTCTCGGCTTATAAGAGGTTTGCCCCCTCTTTTTAAAGTACCCGTGCCGGGCATGAATGCAATTGAAGAGATATCACAAGGGTCGGGGTGATTTGCAGGGGTCTGCATTGCCCATCATTGTGAGGAACCAACGGTCTAGATGGCCGCGCTCCTTTTACCCCTTCTACCCGTTCCGGGCATGAATTTAGCGAAGAGGATATCACAGGCTCATGAAGGCAAATGAAGAATTTCACACAGTCGCTCGCGATGACGACCAGATGGGGTAACTCACATGCTGAGCTAGTCGAAAGCTCGAAGGCCCCTGCTATTTCCCTCCTGCGGAAGTGAACGGCTTGACGGATTCTTGCACTATATACCCCTCCTACCCCTGCGGGGCATGAAACAAGTGAAGAAATATCACAGGCTCACGAAAGCTAAGGAATAATATCACGCCCACCTACGAGAGTGGGAAAGGGTCAGCAGGCCGGACCGCTGGATGCTTCAGACTCAACAGCGTCTTCTTTCAAGCTATCTTTATGGCCCTTGATTCGTGCTTCGATATTTGAACGGCAGCGTTTGGCCCTACAATTGCCCGTTCCCACACCGATTTTTCTTCTCAAACCTTCAAAGGTCAAGGTCCCTTCCCGAATAGCGGTCATAATTGTTCCCGCCTTGATGCTTCGGCACAGGCAAACCTTTTTGAGATTATCTAAAAATTGTTTTTTTGCTTCCAAAATATATTAGGTTCCGGCTATGATCCTTACGCCAGATTGTATTTTTTTTAAAGATAGTATTTTAAGGGCACCAAAATTTAAAACCGCTTTGTGGAGCTACCCTTAAAGTTTCGATTTAACAAAACCTGAACATCCATTCTGAACCTTATCTTCCACCCTAATATAAACCAGCATTGGTGAAAAACCTAATTCTTAAAGAACCGCGCCCACTTCTACTCTCCGCTTTGAGCGGGATTCTTCTGGTGTTGATCTTCCCGCGTTTTAATTTTGAAGTTCTTGCCTGGTTCGCCTTTATCCCTCTTTTTTCAGCGATTGAGACCAAAACCCCTCAACGTTCCGCGTTGTTGGGATTCATCACCGGCATGGTTTTTTATGCCTGGGGTTTGAGCTGGGTCAACAACACTCTCATCAACTACGGCAACCTTCCCCAAATCGTGAGTTTCATGGTTTTAGGGCTTTTAGCCGCCTATCTCTCTTTCTATACGGCACTCTTTTGCTATCTGATAAGGAGGGTCTGCAAAGATAATCGGGGACTGCTTTTCCTGTTCGCGCCGGTTCTGTGGACATCTTTCGAGTACCTCCGCTCGACCCACTCCGAATACGGGTTTTCCTGGTTAGGACTTGGCTATTCCCAATTCCAAACCCTGCCGGTCATTCAGATGGCCGAGATCACCGGTGTGTATGGCATCTCGTGGCTCATCATGCTGGTCAATGTCGGACTCTATCTGGCCTGGAAGTCATGGGGCAATATGGGAGCACGGTTTTTATCGGTCACGATTCTTGTTCTGGCGCTATGGGTAGGGTTAGGCATCATTGCCCTGAACCGCGCGGTCAATGGCCCCAGCCTGACGGTGGGATTGATTCAAGGCAATGTCGAGCAGGCCATGAAATGGAATCCGGTTTACCAGAAGGTGGTCATGGCCAAATACCGAGACCTGACTCTCAAGGCGGCGCAATCAAATCCGCAATTGATCGTATGGCCGGAAACCGCCACACCTTTTTTCTACTCCCAGCACGCACCCGGCACCCAGTTTGTGAACGACCTGGCGCGGCAAACCGAAATCCCCATTCTATTCGGCAGTCCCTACAAAGAAAACAGCATCCACTACAACAGCGCCTACCTGGTAACTGAATCAGGTGTCCCGCAAAACCGTTACGACAAAATCCATCTGGTTCCTTTTGGCGAGTTCGTTCCCTTCCGGAAAATATTATTCTTCGTGGAAAAAATGGTGGAGATGATCGGCAACTTCGGCCGCGGTGAGGAAGCGATAGTGTTCGATGTGGCAGGACACAAGGCCGGGGTCTCAATCTGTTATGAAATAATCTTCCCCGACCTGATACGGCAGGCGGTTAAAAATGGCGCCGATTTTTTAATCAATATCACCAACGATGCCTGGTTTGGCAAAAGTGCGGCGAGCTACCAGCATATGAGCATGGGAGCACTAAGGGCGGTGGAAAACCGCATCCCCATCGTGCGTGCGGCGAATACCGGGATCTCCGGAGCCATCACGGCTAGCGGCGCCCTTCAAGATGAAACAGAACTTTTTGTCGAAGCCGCCAAGATCACCAAAATCACCCCGCGCCAAGGCAGACTCACCTTCTACAGCACCTATGGCGATGTGTTCAGCTGGCTGTGCCTGGGGCTGACCTTTCTTCTGCCATTTTTGCAAAGAAAAGAACTGACCGGTAATCACTCGCAGTGAAAAACCCTAGAAGTCAATCACCCCAACCCTATTCGAAAAGGGTATTAACTATCATTCAGGTAAGCTTGTACTAGAGCTTGGAGTTTCTGAGGGGTTTCTTCTGAATCTAATGCGCCTTGCTGTATTCTCTTCAAAAGCCCATCTGAAACATAACCAACAACAAAATCACCTTTCAATACCCGGTCTAATGTTTGCTCTGGGTAGGCATGACCTTCTGCGTAATAAATGACTGATTTATGTTTAATAAAGTCATGCTCTCCTGCTTCAATTATGCATGCTTTGTCAGAATCATCTTTGTAGGTAGTAACATTAAAACATACTACATCCTTATTCGCACTTTTAGAAACAACTACCCATAAATGACTAAGTCTATCACCAGAAAGACTCCGAAAAGTTTGTCCCACATCCATTATTTTTTCATGCAATATTCAAAGTTGAATATTTCTTCAGCTTCTTCGGACATACGATCTATAGTCTCTTGAGAAACACCTTCGGCCTTTAAAATTTCTTCAGGATTAATCACGCGACTCGACCCCCCAGGATATCTCCACTCCGGCAAATCATGAGTTAACGTAATTAGGTCATGTCGGCTCTTATGCCCATGCTCTGTAAATATCTTTTCTAAAACCTTAAGCTCATACTTAGATAACTCGTCTGTTTCTGGATTCTCTTTGGCTAAAGACACATTATAATTATCCGCTTCTGTCACGTATTCATACCAGTCTTTAGTTTCTTCTGATATTTCACCCTGAAATCTATTCAAAATTACAGAAAGGATGGGTCCTTGCCTCATAGAGTACATAGTATCTCTAGTAATAGGTCGGCCCTTTTCTATTAAAGATTGTCTGTCTGCCAAATAAAGTAATTTCAATAGGGCTTGGTAATTAAATACCCCGCCTTTTTTTTGAATGAACCAAGCCGTTGTTTGAGCCGCCTTTCTTTCATTGAATGTAAAATGCATAATGCTCTTCCTAAAAGTGATTACTCTAAATACATTTTAGCTATTTTTCCCATTTAATTGCAAATCCCCATTTCAATATTTTTACACAACCCAAAACCCCTCAGACGCAAGCCCTAGTAAATCTTTTTTAATTCTGTAATTATCTCTTAATTGCATCAAATATTTTAGGATAATCAGTGATCTTCCCCTGTTTTAGTGGACAGTTAGTTAAGAGGCATAGGCCTGTTTCTCGAATTCGGCAGGGCTGAGATAGCCGAGATATTAGTGACGGCGTTGCCGATTATAAAACACTTCGATATATTCAAAAATATCCTTCTTTGCTTGCTGACGGGTTTTGTAGTTCCGGTTATGAATGAGTTCCACTTTGAGAGTATGGAAAAAACTCTCCGCCACGGCGTTATCCCAGCAATCGCCCTTCCGGCTCATACTGCACTCTATCCCATGAACATTGAGCAAGGCTTGAAAATCGTTGCAGGCATATTGAACCCCCCGGTCAGAATGGTGAATCAATCCCGGTTTCATGCCGCCGTTCTTCATTGCCATATTTAAAGCTCTCATTACCAACCAACGGGTTATCCAACGATCCATGGCCCAACCAATAACTTTACGGTGGAATAAATCCAGCGTCACCGCAAGGTATAACCAGCCCTCTTGAGTCGGGATATAGGTGATATCCGAAACCCAGCATTGACCGGGCTCAGCAACATTAAACCGCCGTTGCAGTTTGTTTTTTGCCACCGGGTGATTATGTTTGGAATCGGTTGTCACCCTAAACTTTCTTTTGTGCTTGGCAACGATTCCATGCTCGCGCATAAGACGGGCAATACGATGCCTGCCAATGGCATATCCCTTGTCTTTCAAGTCCTCATGAATTCTGGGACTGCCATAAGTCTGGCGACTCTTCTTATAAACGGTTTTGATCTCATCAACCCATCGCTGCTTCTCACGGCTCCTCAGGCTCTCGGGGCGGCTCAGCCAGGCATAGAACCCACTTCGTCCCACTTCCAGAACCCGGCACATCGGGCTTACCGGAAATGCTTCTCGATGATCCCGTATAAACCGATATCTCATTGGGAACCCTTCGAGTACCCCTTGTATGTTGTTCATAAGGGGAATTTGTAGTAGTTGTACCTGTGAGCCCTGTGGGAAGCCGGTTTTGTGTTTTCCACAAGGCTCACAGGGTTTGATTCAGGGCACAATAGATCGTTTACCCCTTGGGCTTTTAAGCCCGTCCCGAAGCGCAGATCGTTGTGTCCTGTTTTGATTAACCCGAACAGTTGCCTGGGCCACTGAGCCCGCATCGGCAAGGCTGGGAGACCAAATTATGAATCAGAAACCCCATTTTATTGGCATCGATATTTCTAAACTCCATCTGGATGTTGCTGACAGCATGACTCAAGAAACCTGGCAAACCGCTAACAATGAAGAAGGGATTGCTGGTTTGGTCGAGAGTTTATCCGCCTTAAATCCTCCATTGATCGTTTTGGAAGCCACAGGCGGCTTAGAGATCCCGTTGGCTTCGGCCCTGGTTGCGGGTCGACTGCCAGTAGCCGTGGTCAACCCACGGCAAGTTCGTGATTTTGCCAAAGCCACCGGGAAACTGGCAAAAACCGATGTCATTGATTCTCTTGTGCTGGCCCATTTTGCCAAGGCCATACGTCCTGAGGTCAGGAAAATCAAAGACGAAGAATCTCTTGAACTCTCAGCTCTAGTGACACGCCGTCGCCAGTTGATCGAGATGCTGACCAAAGAAAAAACCCGTCTAAAACAAGCTCCAAAATGGATATGTAAAGACATTAAGGAGCATATCGAATCTCTTAAAAAACGCTTGCGAAAAATCGATGGCGACCTTTCCAGAACCATCAAAAACAGTTCTGCCTGGCGTGAGCACGACCAGATCATACAAAGTGTTCCCGGTGCCGGTCCCGTTCTGGCTGTCAACCTCTTGGCCGGGGTTCCGGAACTTGGAGTTCTTAATCAGAAGCAAATCGCCGCCCTTATCGGTCTCGCTCCCCTCAATCGGGACAGCGGAAAGTTCGGTGTATCCGGGGCGGTCGCGCCAATGTGCGTGCCGCTTTATACATGGCCGCCGTCACTGCCATGCAGCATAATCCCGTGATTCGTACCTTTTACACACGCCTCATCGAAAAGGGCAAACCCTTTAAAGTTGCCATTACCGCATGCATGAGAAAGTTATTAACGATCATCAATACCATGATCAAAACAAAAACACTCTGGAATGAAAATCTCATTGCCAGCACTTGACATTTAACACAGTTGCTTCGGGGCATGAGATACCCGTGCCGGGCATGAAGGCAAAGGTAAAATATCACATACCCGTGCCGGGCATGAATTTTAAGGAAGAGGACATCACAGCTATGAAAGAATATCACGGCCACCGGCGGCTCGTCGGCCACGCCTGGTGGGTTGACGGAGCCGGGTTAGGGCGTTATGATTCTTTTTCATTAAATTTCTGGAGCAAAGAATGGGGTACAAAGAATCTTATATGCCTGAACCCTTGGATGAGGGCCAAAAGAAGAAGAAAAAAGAAATTTTAAATACCCGGATTGCTCCGGTCGACTTTGAAAATATTAAGGATGTGGGTGATCTGGTGGAGTCGTTTCAATCGGCTTCCATTCAGGCCCGAAACCTCGGGCAATGCTATCGCCTACTTCAATAACCAATCGAACCGCTTCTAACTTGAATTCTTTACTGAAACTCCTGCGTTTGGTTCCCATAAAAACACCTCCAAAAGTGTATTATCCACACTTTTCGATGTGTCCACCAATTCAGGGGAAGATCACAGTATCTAGTAAAATATGTAGTTCACTTTGAAAAAGGGGGATAAAGCCTCATCTAAGCCGAAACAAGTTTTTGCCAGCCAGAAAATTTGCTATCTGCCTCCCTGGTCAGGGACCCGTCAGGTGATTGAGAAGCAACTGCACATTACGGTCGCCGGGTTTGGCGCCGACAAAGCCCTCGATATCACCGGGCCCGGCTCGGGCATCACCATCGACATCTATTCTTGCCGCCAGCACCATCGGGCCTTCAAAAGCTGCTCCGGGCATCATGATGTCCTGCGGTCCCAATACAAATTCATAAGGAAGCTGAAGGTCGGCGATGCGCTTGACCGCCAGCGGTGGGCCGCGTTTCACGCCATCAGACCGGGCAAAAATAAACAGGGTGCCATTGACCGGGATCTTTTTCCTGAGCGCCTCGCTCACGTTGACCGTTCCCTGGATGTTGTAAGCATCGGCGCTTATCCTGTTGTTCAGCACCAGTTGAACGCCTTTTTGTCCGGCGGTGACTTGCACCTTTCCTTCCACATCACCCGGACTGGACTTTCTATTGCCATCCTGATCAAGCCGGACCGTCAGGTTCATGGTTCCTTCAAATTGGGTTCCCTCGATCATGGTATGCAGCTGCCCGATCTTAAACTCAAAGGGGAACTGGAAAACACCGTGGCGTTTGACCGCCAGCGGTGGCCCGGCATCCACCCCCTCGGGCCGGGCAAAAATGAACAATCCGGCACTCGGGCTCAAACTCACCTTCAGCGCAGGGTCGAGTACAATAGTACCAGAAACGTCATTAAGGTGAATCGTCGGATCGGCCTTTCTGGCCAGTTCTTTTTTCAGGCTTTCGGGCAGAGGGTGCTCTTTCAAGTCCCGATCACACCCCGCTAGCCCAAGAATTCCCAAAAAATAGAAAAATAACGCTAATCGTTTCAAAATCATCCTCCGATAAGAGCATACAGGCCGAAGAAATAAATCCTGGGCAGGTGCTTGACATCCTAACTAGTAGATTTCATTAATACTACAATACCCAGTTAATAATTTCATTTGGCCCAAAGGGCTGAAACCGACCCAACACGTTGATCTATCAACCGGGCGTAGGCGCTTCAATATATATTCAAACCTCCAAACCGGGGCGAAAATCGACCAGGTCGGCCTTAAGTTTGGAGTGTAACATGTTTCACGAAGTCAAAATATTCGATAAAAAGGGCAAAGTCAAAAAGGTCCTTTCCAGCGAGAAGCTCAGCACAAAGTACTGGGACTCGTTTTTTAACAATCCATTGAGCGGATCGATGAAAGCGAAGGGACGCAGACGAAAATCGCAGAAAAACGTGGATTGCGACGATGAAAATCTTGAATAGTCTGATTGACTTGAACTTTCAGCTCCGGTGACGGAGCCCATACAATTTTATTGGGATAATTTTGATGACTGGCTGACTCCTAATCCTCCACCAAGGTAGAGTTGGAACAATTGCAATTACCCCATACATGGGAGGCGACTCCAGGAGGAATTGCCTCCCATGTGCCCTAAATTCTTCATCCCCCCAACTTTAAAACCCGTTAGCGAAGCACCCTCCCCTAAATGCGCCGTTTTGCGGACCGCATCTAAAAAATAGCCAAACTCCGATATCATCACAGATGATGTTGTAACTTTCTAAATTCATATTCCAATATTGCCAAAAAGGATATGGCAGAATCAAAAAAGAAAATATTGATCGTTGATGATGAAAAATCCATCGCCATATGATTGAAACAAATTCAAAAAACTCTTGTTGCCGAGGTTCAACCCTCTGAAGTTTCAAAGAATATAATGAGTGAGGTTGAACTGGTATTAATGATTCTTGAAAGAAAAGGGTTGAACACCCGAGATCAGACAAAAGAAGAACTCAATAAAGTCAAATCCAGGCTGAAAAAATAATCTAACGCTCCAACATCCGCGCGGAAACCATTAACAATCCGGAAAATGCCACCATAACCAGATCTTCCACGATGGTCCAACCATCCAAAGGTCGGGCGAAAAACACACCAAAGCACCCACAGTTGGGAATATCAAGTCCTCTCATAACCGTCACTGAGGCCCAAAGCGTAAACACCGTATGCAACCCCAATGAACTAAACGCCGCCCAAAATATTATGCGCCCACTGAACAACCAAAAAGACAAAATTAGCTCCGCGGCTATCATGCCCACGGCAACAGGATAGAGCATCCAGTCTGCAAACGCCTGATAAGTGATCAGGACTTCGACAAAACCCGGAATATCCAGAGCCTTGCCCAATCCCGTGGTCAGTAGAATGGCCGCGATAAAAAACCGCAGAAAACGACCGAAGATTTTATTGTTGGTTAAGCGTCCAGTCATAAGGAATAAACTTGATGTCATAATGTTCGGGGACCGGGGTTTTGCGGTACCTGTTGATATAAGTGATTAATGTAGGGGTTCGTTGGTCATCCACAAAATCTTCGGTATAAAAATCCATAATCTCCGAAAGGTAGACTACTTTTTTCTTTCTAAGGACTTTGACATTGCGCGATTGATTTAAAAATTCATAGGTGACGCGTTCCAATTGCCTGTCCAACTGACTCGCCTTGAACGGAACCTGCGGCAGGCGGGGGCACCCCACAACCATACAATTCAAAGCAAAGTGAACCCTCGGGTCTCCCAAGGGCCGGATGATTTTGTTTTCGTAATCCAATAGCGAAATCCAGTCTTTGCCAACGACGTACCGGGTGAGTTTAAAAAATTTTGCGCGCTCCAGCAGGCTTTCGAATCCTTCTTCCACCTCAAGCTTCACCACCCCGTACATAGCCAGGGCATTATAAGAATTCAGGTAATACGCCAACCGGCTATCCGGGCCGGGAAACAAATCGGGACGATTGTGCGGCGCATTGTGTCCGATGTATGCCACATAGGCACGCAGGCGGCCAGGGTTTCGGGCCAAACCTGAAAAATCAATCTGGCCTTGAGCATCCACCGCCTGTTTCAAAATGACGGCCCATAATCGATCCGCTTGCTTTGGTGTCCAGTCCTTCTGAGTTTCAGAAGATGTTGGTATTTTAATATTCTTACTGCACCCCTGGAGAACGCCCATAGCCATCAGGGCGAACAAAAGAAAGACAAAACGATAAAATAGATGTCGTGCATTGAGGATCAAGCGGCGGGGTCCTTTATCAAAGTTTTTGCGGAAGAAAGCGGATAAAAAATTTCTTTACCATGATCGGTTTCGATTTCCAGTGGACGCAAAATATATTCATCCCTTTCAGCATTGTGTGCGCACATCGAAACCGGACCGTCGGGCGTCATCACCATAAAGGAACAGGCGTCGATTCGTTCCTGATCTAAATGGTCTGCGTGCATAAAATTTTTCACGAAAAAAATAATCGGTCGAGCTTTTCCTCCAGCCGCCCAAAAATGATGCCGAAGGAACCACAATCTGGTCAGGACATATCTCAACATCTCTAACAGCCAACGGGGTTTGCGTAGCATGACTTTAAAATAGGACCAGGCGATCGCCGAAGCACTTTGCCTCCGATCATGCATGACATCACCGAACTCACGTAAAAATCCGGCAAATAAATTCGCATCGTCCACCAGGCCGAATGCTTTTCCGTTCACCGCCAGGGCAGGTAAATAACTTTGGCATTGGGGATGCCCGACCAGAACAACCTCCCAGGGTAATTCAGAACCTGCCCCCAGGCTGATCTGATTGCGAACGGATTCCAAACTTATGCAGTCCGGTCGGCCCCGCACTTCGCCGCGCCCGGTATCCGCTTGCAATTGAAACGATGTCAAACCCACCACAGCGGATTGCCCGATAAAAAACTGCACCAGGTCTGGAAGTTCATGGTAATTATCCGTGAAGATGGTCGTATTGAACATGACCATCAAAGGTAAGCCCCGGGCACGTTCAATATATTCGAGTCGAATGGTGTTCAGTTCATTTTCAGTGGTGAACCCCTTTCGTTTTTGGGTCAGGTCTACATGGAACGCCACGTCACTCAACCCAGTTTTGCACAGCTCGACCAGTAAATCCCGGGGGCACAGTATTCCATTTGTGAGCAGCGATGGATGCAATCCCAGGTTACGCGCGTATCGCACAATCTGAACCAACTCGGCACGGTCCCGCATAGTCGGGTCACCGCCACTGATTTGGACGTTGGTCCCGATACCAAAATTCCGGCGCACACCTTCCAACCGCTCAAATACTTCGGATAAAGGGAGATCAGTAACGTCGTTGGAATTTTCGGACAAATAGCACAAAGAGCAACTCAAGTTGCATCGTTGGCTGATCTCAACCGATACACACCCGATCGAGTTGCGAGAACCCAAAAATTGATTGGGTTGGTTAAACTTTCCCAACCGCTTGCGGGTGGCTCTCAGTGCTTTTTCGCGTTCCTTTTTTTCGTCTTCGCTTATCTCCGCCGTCTGCACAGCATCGAATATCTTGGTACGTTTTATATTTTTCATATGGATAGGTCGTTCAGGGGTTGTTTTCGAGAAACGCTTCAAGTAAGTCCTGGACAAAGACATTACCTTACATTTAAAGATGCAGAAATATTGGTGCGGGTGTAAGATCCAACTGGAGAATCCGACCCGTCTTGAAACCTCTCTTTCTCGGAGGATTAGCGCTGCTTGTTTTAGAACCCATTTATCATGAAATCAATCAAACGCGTCTCTCTCATTGTTATTTTACTGACCGGAGTGTTTTATTTCTACCAGGCTTGGGCACATGACCGGCCTGACCAATTGGATCAACTCTTCTGAAATTCGTTCTATGGACGAATTAAAAGGAAAGGTCGTTCTCATCGATTTTTGGACGTTTGGTTGCATTAATTGCATCCACACCTTACCGCATGTACAAAAATGGCATCAAGCTTATAAGGATCAAGGCTTGGTGGTCTTGGGCATTCATGCTCCGGAATTTAATTATGAGCGAAAACTGAATAACGTAATCGGAGCGGTGAAACGGTTTGGTTTGACTTTTCCAGTTGCTATCGACAATAAGTTTAAACTGTGGAGAGCATACAAAAACAGGTTTTGGCCGGCTATGTATCTGGTAGACAAAGATGGGATAGTCCGATACATGCATTTCGGCGAAGGTCGTTACCAGGAAACCGAAGCGGCTATCGTTTATCTACTCAATAAAAAATATTCGGCTTCATCAGGGTAAAAATTTTGGGATACTCGTGCTGATCTCTTTTTAGTCCTTAGTCCAATGAACCCAAAAATAAAGCTATTAATAATTTGCGCGCTATTAGTGACAGTTTTTTTAGTAGCAGAACTTACAGGTCTTCGGGCAAGCCTTTCTCCTCAACACATCAAAGAATTATTTCTACAGTTCCAGCTTTGGGGCATATTGATATTCTGCATAAGCTTCAGCCTCGGGAACCTGCTCTATATTCCTGGTTGGATTTTTTTGCTGGGAGCGGTTTTTGCTCTTGGTAAGGAATGAGGAGGTTTGGCCACTTATATTGCGGCTCTCACCTCTTCCACAATTAGTTTTTTCCTCATTCATAAGATAGGCAGGAATGCTCTTCGCAGCTTCAACAACAAATATGCCGATAGAATATTTTCAAAACTGGACCAATACCCGATTTACTCCATAGAGCTGTTGAGGTTGATGTTCCAAACCGTACCGGCGCTGAATTATGCTTTGGCCATGGCAAACGTTCGATTCAGCCATTACATCCTGGGAACGATAATCGGGCTCCCTCTTCCCATTTTTATTTATTGCTACTTTTTCGAAACCATCTTCCAGCACGTACTCAAATAGCAAAACTACACTTTTCCCCTATTTTTGATCGCGCCTAGAATGCCTGGCACCTGACCCGCTTTCACTTCGCTTAGTTGAGAAACATGAAAATGGTGATTCAAAAAATGGTCCAGCGCCTGTAGCGATTCATTGCGAATGCCGGGTCCGTGCTGCCACAAATACATGATCAAACTGAGTTGTGCCATGGTGGCGGGCTTGCGCCCGGAGGAAGCAATGGGGTGAGGGGGTTTCAATCGGTCAGGGTCTTTAGTCTTAACAGCAGGCCCCGTTGCTGGCGCTGAAGGGTAGCCGCTTTCCCAGCCCAGGCTTTTAAAATGATCGAGCAGTTCATCGATCTGTTCGTGGGTGAGGTCCTTGGCAGAGGTTTCACCAAACAACACGTTCAAAAACCCGCGATACAACTGGTCGGTCAGTTTCAAATCGCGTTTGGCAATATGAACCTTTGCCAACTCGGCCCGACTCGGCCCACCACTAGGCGTGGAGCCAGCGTGCAAATTCTTATTTTGGCTGGCAGATGACATTGGCGGCAACCTCGTGGGTTATTGCCCAACTTCGTCCCCTGAAAAGGGCCGTGACGCTGGACCCGGAAATGGGCATAGACTCGGCGGACAATTTCCTGGATGAATCGGTAGTTGGTTTTCCAGGCATAGGACACCTCCCCGATTTCTTATTAAATATAAGTCAAAAAGGAAAATCGGCAAGGCAGGGTTGCTAAGCTATTAATTTGGAAGGGATTTGCTTAAACATGGCGGAAGTCTTTGCCCTCAAGGCGGACCTTCTTGCACATTTCCATCAAGCGGGAAAAAATGCGTGGGCCGATTTTCTCCTCCAGAGTGTAGGAAGGCGCGGATTTTTTACTGCCGTCGATTGCCGACTTGTCATTGAAGTTGGTGGTGACCAGTGTCACCTTGTCATCATCGTTGTAGCGGGTGGAGATGAAGTGATCAAGAATGGTGAGCTCCCAATCCGTGTTCCTGCCCTTGGCCAACTCATCAACCACCAATACCTTGACGCCGACATAGGGATTGATGAATTCGCCTTCCGAGATATCTTCTCCATAACCGTGGCGGATGTCGCGCAACAGTTCAAAAAAGTCGACGAACTTGCATTCGATGCCATGTTTTAAAATCAGTTCCTTGATGATGGATACGGCGAGATGGGTTTTGCCCAGGCCGGGTTCGCCCATGAAAATCAAACCCTGACTGTATTGACCCTGCATCTGGACAAACTCTTTGATGAAGGTTCTGGACCGGGTTAAAGCGTCTTTCAGCGACCTGTGCCGGGGTGGTGTGACCTCAAAATTGTCCAGACCCTCGTGCACAAACTTGCCCGGAATCCCAGCTTGATTGAATAGCTTTAATCTTTTATTAAAGTCGGCGCATTGGCATTCGTGGATTCGGGAAATGCCATTCGCATCTTCCTCTAAAATTCTTCCCGTTCCCTGACAACTTTCACAGGCAAAACATTTGCAGGCTTCGGCGTGGACTTTGCCTTTTTGATTGGACACCACATACTGATGATCGCGGCAGGTGCTGCAGGTTATCGAGTTGGCCGTTGTACTTTTCATGAATGAGACCGTTCCATTTCCGCTTCGACAAATACTTCGAGATAACTCAAACCCACTCTCGAAGATTGCCGGGTGTTCTGCCTGTCAAATTCGACGACCCCGTTCTCAATGCCGCGACAAACCACATTGACCGGAATGCCCCGGCTCTCCCATTGCTGAATCAAATCGTAATCAGTGGCGGAAAGTGCCAAGCCAGAATCTTTCAGGGCAAGAAAAAACTGTTCAACAGTGACAAGATAGTTTTGGTTTTCAAGATTCACGAAATTAATGAAATAAAGGAAAGAATTTTATCCATATCAGCCCCCCCCTCATCCTGGCCTTACCCTTGCGGGGCACGAATTGATCTTCCCCTCTCATGAGGGGAGGCAAGGCGTAGCCGCGGAGGGGTGTGGATTATTTTTACGGAATTCATAATCCAACCCTCCCCTGGCCCCTCCCTATGAAGGGAGGGGGGATTTCTGCTTCCGCCTTTCTCAAAGTACCCCTGCGGGGCATGAAGGCAAAGGTAAAATATCACGTCTTCATCGCGTGCGCTCTTCAGAATGACAAATAGCCTTGTATTGTCATTCTGAACGCAGTGAAGAATCTCGCTTTTCTGTTTTTTTCGACTTATGCAAAGGTCTCTTGAAAGGAGAGGATCAGGGTGATTCAAGAGTGCTTTGCAATTTGCTTCTCACGCTATCAGGTAGTTACCCCTTAATGTCCAGGATGGTGCCCAGCAATTCGTCATTCGCTTTAATGACATTGACGCTGGCTTTAAACGCCGCCTTCGCTACGATCTGATCGACGATCTCCTCGGTGATGTCGACGTTGGAACCTTCGAGAAAGCCGGAACACACCGTGCCCAGTCCGCCTGCTCCCGGGTTGCCAGCCACCGGCGCACCGGAGGCAGCCGATTCGTTGAACAGGTTCCCGCCTGCGGCAGTTAACCCTGATGGATTCTGAAAATTAGCCAGGGTGATCTGGCCGGAGACCTCAGGCTGTCCACCTACCTGCGCAGAAACCTGTCCAGTGGCATCGACACTGATTCCAGTATTGTTTCCCGGAATATTGATCGCCGGGACCAAGGCGTTGCCACTGGCATCAACAATATTCCCCGCGCCGTCTTGTTTGAAACTACCCGAGCGGGTGAATCTGGTGCCGCCGTTTGGATTCGTCACCTGAAAAAAACCATTGCCATCAATGGCAAAATCGAGGGGGTTGCCAGTCGGAATCAGTCCGCCATGAGTATTGGATCTGGAAATATCGCTGACCCGGGTGCCGCCCGATTTTAGTTCGACACTGTTGACATCGCTTTTCTTGAATCCGGCGGTGTTGATGTTGGTAATGTTGTTGGTGCTGTTTTGCAGCCTTTGGGACGCGTTTTTCAATCCCGTTAACGCGTTGAATATAGGACCTAACATGGCTTAAATCCTCCTTAAACCCTTATCCCAATCAATATAGGACTTCTGCAGAATCTTTCAAGGCCGCCGGATTTGCCAATGGCAATTGTGCCAATGGCAAATTTTTCAACGGTAATAATGAAAGGCTCATCGCCGTTTCATCGCAATTGTCTTTATGCAGGCAAGCCTGGCAATCGTTCCACACCTTCTGCGGCAGTTGCATTTTATCGACCACTTCAAATCCGAACCGGGTGAACAGCGGCACCGCATAAGTGAGAACAAAGGCCGTGTCGCAGTCGTCCCGCAACAAAGCCCGTTCCACACTGCCTTGAATCATCTCGGTGGCAATGCCCTGCCGGTGATAGCGCGGGTCGACACCGAGTGAGCGAATCTCCACAAGGCGGTCCCAACCAAATTTCAGGCTACAGATGCCGATGATTTCATTGTGTTTCTCGTAGACCAGAAAATCGGCAATGTTCTGTTCAATTTCTGCCAACGCGCGGAACAACATTTTACCGTCTTCGGAATAGCAACAGATCAAATTCTGGATGGCCTGCGCATCCTCATATTTAGCTTCTCGTAACATATATAACTTTTCGTAATATACAAGGAACCTTAATAAAAAAAAACCCGCCACTCGGCGCCACTGGCCGTGGGGGCAGTGAAAAATCATTTACCGTTGAAATATCGATCGATGATTAAAAAAACTTTTTTCCGGGAACCGGGAACCGGGAACGGTGACTGGTCAGTATAAGGGAGATTGCGAATTTAGTCAATGACAATTAACAGAGGGGAACCCTTCTAACTACTGAATATTGCTGATAAAAGGGGATTGAATCAGATGAGAAAGATGGAGATATTGCGAGTTACTTTATTTTTGGTGCTTTTTCAACTGGCCCTTTTCGTTAAAACTCCAATCAATTGTCCAGATATCGGAATTCTTCCCTTCTTTAACGGCTTTTTCAATTTTAGACCACCAAAATAAAATAAATGCCGCCTGTACGTGAGCTAATGATTCTGCCCACTTTTTAGGAAGGAGAACTACTTGAAGACCAGTTGCTTGAATTGCTTTTCTTTGGTGGCCTTTAGTGAATCCTCGGTCTGCTGTTAAAATAGCCGTACCGTTATCTTTTCGAAATGCTGTTGCCCAGCTAACATCAGGATGGCCACGTTGACCTTTTTCTTCAACGTGAGAAAGTTCCACTCCTTCTTTTAATCCCACTTCCCGTATTGCTTTAATAACCTTTATTGAAACATGCTCATCTGCACGAATTTTCACGCAACCAATCTTTGCTCAAATTTGACAGCTTGTTTTGCTAAAGATGGATTTACTCCAAACCAATTTCCTACTGTTTTAAAGTTTTTCTCCGCCTTCCAAAGATTGAATAAAGCACTTGTTGGGACATGTTTTCTTGATACCGTTGGATGCCCGTATGCAAATCGAGGATTAACAATAATATTGGGAAATTCCTTAGGAATTGGAATCCAACTTTTTGGAAGCCCTGTATCCATGTTAAAAGTTATTCCCTCTTCCAGGAACCGCTCCCACGCTTGATAAATATTGAACTGTTTTGTTACTAGATTTAGAAGAATATCATCTCCAGCTTCTTTGGCGGAATGTAAAAATATATCTCTACGGTCCGTCACTAGTTTGGTGTTAGTAGAAAATGGATGGTCAACGTTTAATTCTTTTCGTAAATTAAACGCTGCCTTTCTTAGGGCTTGAAGAGAAACTCCTTTATCTCGAAAATAATTTATAGATCTTGCTTCCATTAAATCGAAAAAACCTAACGTTTGTTGCCCATCAATCACTTCATACTGTCTAATTATTAATGGTGCCATATCCGTTGGATGTTCCGTCAGCCAATGGCTTAATTTTCCTGGAAATTTAATATGTAAAAGCCGTCCTGCCTCTGCAGCGGAATAAAATCCACCAGACATTGGGTCATTTATTTCTATTTTTCTTTTTATTTTTTTTGATTTCATTCGGAATGATTTATCTTTTGATTATTCTTAAATTCTCTTTTTAATTTTAGGCTATCTATAAAAATACTCAATAGCATTCAAGAAAAAAAATTCTGAAGGCATGGCCATATTTTATACCTTTGAAAACAAAGGTATTAAGAATTTTTAAGCTGGCGATAACAACCACGCTTTTCACCATTACCCTGCAAAACCTAGTATTTGATCGCTGGCCCTCTGCCTAGGAGTTGACAACCAGTTGGTCTTTGAGTTGGTCGATGAGGAGGATGTTGTTGATGGAGATGGAAACTTTGTCGGCCATGCGTTCGAGAAACTCGGTGCTGAGTCCGTCATGAAAGTGAAAGGGATTGGGGCTGCCAAAGGCAATCGCCCCGACCATGACATCCTGCGCCATGATGGGAATCAACGCTTCTGATTTAATGCTGTCATTATTAGCGAACAGTTCGGAGTCTTTGATCTCACTGCGAAGGATGGGTTTGAGTCCCTTTTCAAACCAGCTCTCAGCCGTTTCCTGGCAAATGAATTTCACTGTTTCGTCGAGGGTGCCGTTATAGCGCTGCCGCAACCGGTCTTCCATACAAGGGTCGGAGCCTTTCACCAGACAAACTTTGACATTGGGAATGCCAAACCGGTTGGGAATTTCTTTTTGTAGTTGATGGACCATTTGGTCGAGGTTGGTGCTGGTCAATACCAGTCTTTCGATTTCAAACAAGTGATCCTGAATTTTTTCATTGGCGCGGGAAATTTCGAACAACCATTCCAGCTTGCTTTTAAGATGTTCTTTATCATCGTGAACCCGCTTGATGACCCGGTCCGCCAGACTCAACGTCGTCATGGGCTCGATAGGAAGGTCTTCGTCTTTAATATCTTTTATCTTTTTCAGCAGTTCCGGGTATTCGTTGAAAAACTCGAGGTGCTCATTAAGATAGATAGCGATCTGGTCTTTATTCATGAAGTATTCCTATTCGAGTATGTTGAAAAAGGACTCAATATACCACAGAACTCGCCGACCTAACAAACATAAAATACATAAAATCAATAAGTTATAGGATTACCGGAACGTGGAGTGCCTCCCTCGTGTGAAATTTTTCCTTAGTTTTCATGCCTCGGAGGGGTATTAGAGGGGGTGTGGAACCACTTATATAAGGTGGGCAGGACCACCAGTGTCAACGCGGTCGAGGAGAGGATGCCGCCGATCACCACCGTTGCCAGCGGACGTTGCACTTCGGCGCCGGTTCCCGTTGCCAGAGCCATGGGGATGAATCCCAACGAAGCGACCAGTGCCGTCATCAAAACCGGACGAAGACGCGTGAGTGACCCTTGTCGAATGGCATCATCCAGGGGAACCCCCTGGTCGCGCAGGTTGCCGATGAACGAAATCATCATCATACCGTTCAGCACCGCGACTCCCGACAGAGCAATAAAGCCCACCGCCGCCGAAATCGATAAGGGAATTCCCCGCAGCCATAGGGAGAGGAATCCGCCAGTGAGCGCCAGGGGCACTCCGGTAAAAACCAGCAGAGCGTTGGCGTTGGAACCGAACGCCGCAAACAGTAATAAGTAAATCAGCACAAGGGTCAGGGGAATCACCACCCACAATCTTTGCGCTGCGGAAATCAGGTGCTCGAACTGACCTCCCCACTCGATCCAATAACCCGGCTCGGCTTTGAGGTTAAGGGCGCTTTGTGCCTCTGCAACAAAAGAACCCAGGTCGCGGCCCCTTACATTAGCGGTCACCACCACACGGCGCTTGGCGTTTTCGCGGCTGATCTGATTCGGCCCCTTGATAACTTTAAATTCCGCGATCGTTCCGAGTGGTATGAATTTGGGGAAATGTGAACTCGTCCCCGAATGCGCTTCTTCGTCCTGAGCTAACAGGATGGTAATCTCTTTGAGCAAATCCATATTTTCGCGGATGTCTTCCGGCAAGCGCACGATGAGGTCAGACCTTTGGTCTCCTTCAAAAACCTGTCCGGCCTTTTTTCCTCCAATGGCGATTTGGACGACTTCCTGAACATCGGCGGCGTTGATCCCCAACCGGGCCATTGCAGGGCGGTCCATCTCTACCGTAAGAACCGGGAGTCCGGTCACCTGTTCGACTTTCACATCGGACGCGCCGGGGATATCAGCCAGAACATGTTCGACCTCATAGGCCAGGACCAGCAGCTTGTCCAGATCATCGCCAAAAATTTTAACCGCCACATCACTGCGCACGCCCGAAATCAATTCATTAAACCGCATCTCAATCGGCTGGGTGATTTCATATTTGTTACCGGGCACTTCGGCCAACTTCTTTTCCAGATCCCGCACCAGAGCTGATTTTTCTCTTGTGGGGTCACTCCATTCAGAACGGGGTTTCACTATCACAAACACATCGGCCACACTGGGTGGCATCGGGTCGGTGGCAATGTCCGCCGTGCCGATCTTCGCAAAAACATAATCCACTTCCGGCAGTTCTTTTATTTTTTTCTCCAGCGTGTCCTGCATGGAAACGGCTTGAGAAATACTGGTACCGGGAACCCGAAGGGCGTGAACGGCGAAATCCCCTTCATCCAGAGTCGGGAGAAACTCGCTGCCCAATTTCTGGATCAATAAAATACTGAGCACAACCAGAACCCCGGCAAAGGCGATCACCGAGGCGCGATTCCTGGCGGTGACGTCCAGCAGGAAAGAATAAAACCGGTCCGCGCCTTTTAAAATGATGCTCTCCTTTTCAGAGATGGAAGAAGATGCAAACTGAGCCATCATCGCCGGAACAAAAGTGATCGAAAGAATCAATGCTCCGGCAAGAGCCATCAACACGGTGAAAGCCATGGGCTGAAACATTTTGCCTTCGATTCCAGTCAGGGTGAGTATGGGCAGATAAACGATCATGATGATGAACACCCCGAAGATGCTGGGGCGGGAAACTTCGCAGGCAGAACTTTGCACAATGTCAAAGCGTTCCTGCTGATTTAATATTCGCCCCAACTGTTTTTGTTTCTCGGTAAGGCGGCGACTGCAGTTTTCCACAATGATCACCGCACCATCGACGATGATGCCAAAATCAATAGCGCCCAGGCTCAACAGGTTGCCACTGACCCGGTTGCTCACCATCCCCGTTACCGCAAACAACATGGAAAGGGGAATCACCAGCGCCGTGATCACCGCCGCGCGGAAATTGCCCAGCAACAAAAATAAAACGGCGACAACCAGAAGCGCTCCTTCCAGAAGGTTGTCACGGACGGTTTTGAGAGTGGCGTTAACCAGATGGGTACGGTCATAAACGGTTTGTGCCACCACGCCTTCGGGCAAAGTCTGGTTGATCAATTTCATTTTCTCGGCAACCCTTAATGAAACCGTTCTACTGTTTTCTCCCTTAAGCATGAACACAGTACCCAGCACCACTTCCCAGCCATTTTTGGTTGCGGCTCCCGTCCTCAACTCCTTGCCCAGGTCCACGTCTGCCACATCCTTAATATAAACAGGAACCCCTTGATGGGAACCGATGACAATATTTCTAATATCCTCCAGGCCCGATACCTGACCGGGGGTTCGCACAAGGTATTGCTGACCGCTATGCTCAATATAACCCGCACCAGTGTTTTGGTTGTTTCTGCTCAAAGCTTCGATGACATCTCTGAACGAAAAACCATAGGCGATCAGTTTTTGCGGGTCGGGCGACACCTGAAAATTTTTGACATATCCGCCGATGCTGTTGACCTCCGTCACCCCGGGAATGTTCATCAGTTGCGGCTTGATGATCCAGTCCTGAATGGTTCTCAGCTCAGAAGATGAATAGGGTTTGCGATTTTGGTCTTCGGCTTCCACCGACCACATGAAGATTTCCCCCAGTCCGGTAGCGATCGGACCCATAACCGGTTCCACGTTTTCAGGCAGGTGGCTTTTCACTTCCTGAATTTTGGAATTGATCAATTGCCGGGCGAAAAATATATCTGTTCCATCCTCAAAAATCACCGTGACCTGGGAAAGGCCGTAGCGGGACAGCGAACGGGTGCGCTTCAATCGGGGCATGCCCGCCAGAGTGGTTTCAATCGGGAAGGTGATGCGCTGTTCGACTTCCAGCGGCGTGAAGCCCGGGGCCTCGGTATTGATCTGCACCTGAATATTGGTGACATCGGGAACCGCGTCAATAGGAAGGATTGTAAAATTATACCCACCCAGCGCGATGAGGGCCAAAGCCCCGGCAATCACAAAAAATCTTTGCCGAATGGAAAATGCGATAATTTTTTCTAACATATTTTTTTCCCTGATTCACATATTACATATGAGGTTGTAAATCCCCCCAGCCCCTCGTGATATTTTACCTTTGCCTTCATGCCCGGCACGGGTATGTGATATTTTACCTTTGCCTTCATGCCCGGCACGGGTACTTTAAGAAAGGCGGAAGCAGAAATCCCCCCTCCCTTCATAGGGAGGGGCCAGGGGAGGGTTGGATTATGAATTCTGTCAAAAACAATCCACACCCCTCCGCGGCTACGCCTTGCCTCCCCTCATGAGAGGGGAGGATCAATGAGAATCTCGGATTACGCAAAGGTCCCTTTTGAGAAAAAGGGGGACAACCTGAAACCTTCTGGTTGTAAATCCCCCCAGCCCCTCGTGATATTGTTCCAAAGCCCTCGTGCGGGGCATGGAGGCTGATGTTAAATACCACAGGGGTCGGGGGGATTTGCTTTTCCCTAGTGGCTGTGGGTGGCGCCAGACTTTTCAATCTCGGCCTTCACCGCATAACTGTTTTTTGCCACATACTGTTCTCCGGCTTTCAAACCCTGCAGAACTTCCACCCGGCTACCATCGTTTTCTCCAAGCTCCAGAGGCCGTGCTTCCAGTTGAGATCCGTATTTGACAAAGACCACCGACCAGTAGCGGAAACTTTGAATGGCATCCGGTTCCACCACCACAGGAACCCTGCGTTCGTCGAGGACCAGTTTCACCGTGACATAACCGCCGGGACGCAAATCGCGCTTCATATTGGGAATCACGACACGCCCTGTCGCCGTTCGCGTTTTTTCATCAATGATCGAACTGAGATAAGACAATTTCGCCTGCAGGGTCTTGGGTCCCTCCTCAAAGATCACTTTTTGCCCGAGGCGAACTTTTTTGAGTTCCTTTTCCGGAATGGCAAAATTCACCCAGACCTCTGAAAGATCGGCCAGGAGAAAAATGTCATCATCCTTTTTGACCGCCTCTCCGGTGGTTAGATGTTTCTGGATCACCGTACCGTCTAAAGTAGCGCGCAGTTCATACCGGGTGAAATGCTGTTCATCCTGTTCCAGCAAATAATCCACTTCCTCCGGGGCCAGTCCCAATGCCAGCAGTTTTTGGTTGGCGGTTTTCAGATTAAGCTGGTCGATCTCCAGAGTTTTTTTCTTTTGCCGGAGAGACCACGCGCCATCGTAGGAAATTTTTTCACGCAAAGCGATATAACGAGCCTCGGTGCTTTTGTAATTTTCCAAAGCGACTAAATATTCCGATTCGGATGAGATGCCCTTTTCCAGCAATCCTTTTTCACGCAGGTGAATGGACTTTGCCAGCTGTAATTTGGCAGAGGCGGGAATGAGCAGTTCGCGGCTTTTTCCGATCACCAGGTCTTTAAGCTGACGATAAATTTCTTCCGGGTCCAAATCCTGCTCAAGCAGATCCAGCATGCGCTGGGTGTTTTCGAAGACCTGTGTTTCCCGGTCCAGGTCTGCCCTCGCCATGCCAGCCTGCTTGGTGTTGGTCAGGTAATCGATCTTCGCGTCGGCCAGTTCCCGGCTTTCCAGTATGGCGATGACCTCACCACGGGAAACCTGATCTCCCAAATCTTTAAATACTTTTTTAACCACTCCATCAACCCTTGGAACGATGTGGACCACCTTTTCCTCGTTGAGTCCGATCTCGCCCGGCAAACGTATCGTTGTCACCAGTTTTTCCGGCCCGGCTTTTTTAAAAACCAGTCCCGCGTTTTGAATCGCCTCTGGGGAAAATTCTGCCCGGCCTTCAATTTGAGAAAGTTGCCACTGAAAGTTTTGCCCTTTCCATTTTGCGTTGACAATCATTTCAAAAGAATGCGGCTCGGCAACCACCTGGTCTCCCAGCAAATAATCTCCCGAAGGTTTAAAGCCAATGGTGTCGGTCCTATCCAACCTCTTTAAAACGATATTCAAATTAATCTCGTTAAGGTTGACAGGTTCACTAGAAGTTATATAGACCCTGAATTGTGGCGGAATACCGTCTTCAAAAATTTTTACCTCCACCTGAAAATCCTGTTCGGCAAACAACCAACCGCCGTGTTTTCCCCTTTGAACAGAGGGATCACCATTCTTACCCTGAGCGTGCGATGAGTCCGGCTCATCAAGCCCGGGCTTTGCCTTATCCATATTTAAAATGCCCCAGGCCAGAACCGCTCCTACAACCAGAATGGCAATAGCGCCGAAAGAAATCTTTCTGTTCATGGCTGGCTTTCTCCTTTCCCGTTTTCCAGAGATTTGTTTTTGGCAAATGGATCTACCCCAATCAGGCGTTTCACATCGGCAACAGCATTGTGATACTCGGCCAGCGCATCAAGGTATTGGCTTTGAACCTGAAAAAATGTTTTCTGGCTATCCAGCACATCTAACAAACCGAATTTTCCGAAACGATAACCTTCGCTGATGGCATCGAATGCTTTTTTTGCTCCGGGCAAAACCTCGGCCTTGATTGAAGTTACTTTTGCGTGGGAAAAAGACACTTCGCTACGGGCCTTTAACAGAGCTTCCTGCATTCTCAATGCCTCTGCCTTTTTTTCTTCCTCGGCTTTATACAGCCTGTGACGGGCTTTGGCAATTCCGCCCTGATTACGGTTGAACCAGTTCAAAGGAACGGTTACACCAAAAACCAAAGCGTTATCATCCGTTTGCTCCAACCGACGGTAACCACCGCTGAGTGTCAAATCAGGGATTGCTTTAGAATTCTCCACATCCAACTCTGCCTGCCGATGGGCCAGAGCCGTTGCCGATCTGGAAAGACGCGGATTGGCGGACAGTTCTGTTACTGACGGCTTGTCCGAAATTGTGAAAAAACCTCCCTGAGCCGAGTCGAACCGGGGTTCGGCGTTCCCCCACAGTACGGACAATTTCCTGTGGGCATTTTTCAGTTCCTGTTGGGCCCGTGCTTTTTCCATGCGCATATTGGCAAGGGCCACCTGCGCCTTGATTTTTTCTATCGCCGCGACCTTGCCCACTGTAACTCTCTCAGAAACCGCGTTTAAAAATTTCCTCGCCAGTTGCACCCCTTCGGCCGCTAAAGAAACTTTTTGCTGGGCTTTCAGCACATGAGTGAAAGCTTTCGAAACACTGGCCAATATTTCCAGACGCTGGACTTCATAATCCCACCCAGTAATTTCTTTCGATAAGTTGGCGGAACTTCTCCTAAGATCGCGCTTGCTTCCCAGTTCCAGTCGCTGGCTCAATTGAACCGTGGTTTCAGATTGGTCGAAGCCATTGAAGTCTCCCGATCCGGCTGCGTTTTCCACCTGCACATGCAGTTGAGGATTAAAAGACAACCCGGCCTGCAAAGTCTCGGCCTCTCGGGCACGAACCTCATACGAAAAAGCCTTCAGGTCAGGGTTTTGCAACAAGACCATCTGTAAGACCTGGGTCAGAGTAATGGTCCCGGTTAAGGCTTTCTGTTGTTCTCCTTCCGCCCAGGAGATGCCTGGTATAGAAAAGCTTAGAGCTAGACAAACCCCAAGGGTTTTTAACGCGCGTTTCATCTGCTTTATCCTCGATGCTTTTCCGGCACATAAAAATCAAGCCCAGATGCAAACCATTACGCAACAGGTTTCATGACGCCGGAAATTTAAAAGGAACTAAATTTGTGGTGATGGATTTAAAGAAACAACGAAGGAGGGGCGCGTGAAGAATTTGGACTTCTTCTAAAACGTGATTGGAAAGAAACGGTTTCAGAGCCTATAGGAACAAAAACCAGAGGATTGAAAAATTCAAAGTGTTTTGAAGAATCCTGTTTAAAGACTAGTCCCTGCTTGAAGGACTTGGAGTTTTTAGCCAGGACAAAATAATCGGAATCGTTTTCACCCTCATCCTGGGAAGAATGCGAATGGTGAAAATGGTCGTCGAGTTCGGAATTGGAAAAATGCCCGTTTACAAGATGGGCATAAGCTTCCAAAGTCGCGGAATGATAGCGCCCCTGATGCTGGTGAGCGTCTATGTGTTCATCATGGAGATGCTCGGTTTCAGGATGGTAATGAATGAACGGAAGCAAAGAGAGCGGAATAATGATCCCCAAAAAGATCAACTTCCACAAACCCGAATTTTTCCTGTTCATTCTAAAAGTCATCGAGCGCACACAGTTTTGTATTACTTGTATATCGGAAAGTATACTTATTACTTTAAACGAAACCGGTTAGCGGATTCAAGCGTATTTTCCCGGTTTTTTAAAACATCGATGCGCCTGGGGGAGGAACAGGAGGGGCTTTCTTGCCGCAACCGACCGTACCGCCAAGAAAAGCCAGGATCACTAACAAGAGCACAATTGTTCTTAGTTTCATACTCATATCCTATGAGGGCCTTTATTTAGTTGATAATTTTCTCTACGGCAACCACTAAGCACATGACGGTGATATTCTTCCCCGGCTGTGATGTCCTCTTCCCTAAACTTTATGCCCGGTACGGGTATGTGATATTTCACCTTTGCCTTCATGCCCGGTACGGGTACTTTAAGAAAGGCGGAAGCAGAAATTCCCCCTCCCTTTATAGGGAGGGGCCAGGGGAGGGTTGGATTATGAATTCCGTAAAAATAATACACCCCTCCGCGGCTACGCCTTGCCTCCCCTCATGAGAGGGGAGGATCAATGAGAATCTCAGGTTATGCAAAGCTCTCCTTATCAGGGGGAAGTTTTTTGCCCCCGGCGGCTCGCCGGCCTTATTTCAGTTTTTTCGTCAATCGGGAAATCTGCGCCTTCACCTGTTTTTTTGCCGTCCCCCCGTGAACATTTTTCCGGTCCACTGAGTTCTTAAGAGCAATGTGCTCAATGACATCCTTTTCAAACCGTTTGGAAATTTTGCGAAGTTCGCCCAACGAAAGGTTGCCCAGGGTTTTTTTCTTATCCAGACAGCAGGCGACGGTTTTTCCGGTAATCTCGTGGGCCTCACGAAAGGGAACCCCTTTCAGGACCAGGTAGTCCGCCATGTCGGTGGCAGTTAAAAACCCACTGGCCTCCAGTTCTTCGTCTGAAAGCGAAGTGAACTTTGCCGACTTCATCATATCGTTGAAAATCTTCAGGCAGACTTTGATCGTATCCGCCGAATCGAACAGGGGTTCCTTGTCCTCCTGCAAATCTTTATTGTAAGCCAGCGGCAATCCTTTCATTAATGTGAGGAGGGAAACCAGATTGCCAAACACACGACCGGATTTTCCCCGAATCAGTTCTGCTGCGTCGGGATTCTTTTTTTGCGGCATGATACTGCTGCCGGTGGTGAAAGCGTCGGACAACTCTACAAACCCGAACTCACTGGAATTCCAAATGACCAGTTCTTCACAGAACCGGCTGAGATGCATCATCAGCAAAGCCGAAGCGCTGCAAAATTCTGCGGCGAAATCCCGATCCGCCACCGCATCCATGCTGTTATGGGAAATTTCCGGAAACTTTAAAATTTTGGCGGTGTATTGGCGGTCGATGGGAAAATTAGTGCCGGCCAATGCCGCTGATCCCAGAGGCATAACGTTGATCCTTTTGCGCGCATCCAGAAAACGGTCTTTGTCGCGAAGCAACATTTCCACATAAGCCAAAAGGTGGTGCGACAACAAAACCGGTTGTGCCCTTTGCAAATGTGTGTATCCAGGAATCACCCGGTCGATATTCTTTTTGGCAAGAGTCACCAGGGTTTTGCACGACCGGTCGATTTCCTTTACTACCTCATCCACCTCGTTTCGCAAATACAGGCGGATGTCCAGGCAAACCTGATCGTTACGACTGCGAGCGGTGTGGAGTTTGCCGGCGGTGGGTCCTATCATTTCACGCAGGCGGCTTTCGATATTCATATGAATATCTTCCAGCTTGTCGCTGAACTGGAACCGTCCCGTTTTGCATTCTTTTAAAATCCGCTTCAACCCTTTCTGGATTTTCTGCGACTCGGACGGGGAGATTATTTCACAATGCGCCAGCATTTTGCAATGCGCGATACTTCCTTCGATGTCACAGGCGTAAAGCCGCTTATCAAAAGAAATGGAAGCCGAGAAGGTTTCCATCAACGTATCGGTCGATTGTTTGAACCGGCCGCTCCATGGTTTTTTCATTTTAAATTCCCCTCCCCCCGGCTAGCCGCCACCAGGCGTGAGGCTGTGATATTTCTTTACTCCAGGTTCTTGACCTCCACTTGCGAGCCGGTTTTCGGGCATCGGCTATTTGGGCGAGGGTCATTTTTTCTCAACAATATTTTCGCCAGCGAACTGTAGCTTCATGGTTCTTCCCTTGGGAGCGGGAAGCGGATCCGTTGTACCATTGGTGCCGTATTCTGTTCAGGCTTCGCAAGCCGTCCAATCTTCTCTTCTGATTTTTATTTCTTTGCTCGGTGGGCTATTATCCAAGGATAAAAAACCTACCATCGTTTTTACAATTCGCATAATGCCGGGAGTCTTTATAATCTCGTCTGTTTTTTTTTCCAAGTATATGCGGCGAATATGCTTGTCATTGCTCCCTGTAATTTTTGTTTTTCCACCCTACCACCTCGTTACGGTCATTCTTTTAACGCCCATAATTCTGGCCAGCTCTTCCCCTGTATAACAGAGATGTTTTCTTAAAAACCGGGCTTCCCTTCCGGTTAGGGCTTTGGGCTTAAATACCAAAGCGAAAGCTATCATAAGGTGCAACCCTTCCGAACACGGAACTTCCCACTCTGTACTCTTGCATGACAAACAAATATAATTAGGGACGCCCTCAAGAATTATATTATCCAGGCCGGATTGAGTATACCTGAAATTTCCTTTGCCTTTTTTTTGCGTTTTACCGCACTCTAAATATTTCATGATTAGGCCCATCTCTCCATTTTTTTATGTTTTACCGCGCTCCAAGGGTATCAAGATCATTTTTTTCTTATAATTGCTATAAGCCTTATCTTTGATTTTCTTTTGTCTACAACTTCAAAGACTACCTTTAAATGTTCGACAGGATGCTCAATTCTATAAGTCCATGCGCCCGTAACGATATGCGGCTCCGGAGCGTTAAAAATAAACCCTGACCTCGCCAAGGCTATCAGGTCATTGGCTTCCACCCCATCTGTGGATGATTTTAACTTGCTTGACGGGTTGATTGGAAAACCGGTTCCGTTATGAAGAGGAGCCACCACAAGACCCGCCCGGATGCCCTGTTTTTTTCTTTATGAAATAAATCGGGCGTTCCGCATATCCTGGATAGCTTCCCCATTATTAAACGGGATGATGAAAAACTTTTTAATGGAAAATACTACTAACTTTTCCTCTTTTTCTCGTCTGAGCCGGCGATCACCACGGTGATTTCGCCTTTCCAGGTTCGTGTCAGGGTGGAAAGCTCTTTCAGGCTGCCACGAATCACTTCCTCATACATTTTAGTCAGCTCGCGGGTAACAGCCACCTTGCGATCTCCAAAAAACCGGTAAAGGTCTTGCAACGTTTTTTGAATGCGGTTCGGCGATTCAAATAAAACTACGGTGCGTTTTTCATTCGCCAGATTCTCCAGCATCGTCGTGCGCCCTTTTTTGCGGGGGAGGAACCCCTCAAAAACAAACCGGTCCATGGGCAAACCGGAAACAGTCAATGCCGCCAGCAATGCCGATGGACCAGGAATGGAGTAAACAGAAACCCCCTCCTCGATTGCGCTGTTCACTAAATGATAATGCGGGTCAGAAATTCCGGGCGTTCCGGCGTCTGAAACCAGAGCAAGGTCATCGCCTTTTTTGAGCCGCTCGACAAACTCCCTGCCTTTCTTAATTTTGTTAAAACTGTTGTAACTGGAAAGGGGCGTTTGGATTTGGTACCTGTTCAACAAAATTCTTGTCCGGCGGGTATCTTCAGCCGCTATCAGGGAAACCGCATCAAGGGTTTCTATAGCGCGATGGGTCACATCACCCAAGTTGCCAATTGGGGTGCTCACTACAAATAAATTGCCCGCTTCCACTGACCCCGGTTGCACAACAGCCATGATTGAATATTTATTTTAGTCTCCGGTTTTGAAAAACTCAACCCTTCGTTAGGAAAAGCAGGACCGATTTTCAGTTACCCTTTCGCGGACTGGCCGGAAACTTTCTTTTCTTTTTCTTCGGTTTTTACCAGAGGTATGATTTTATTTTCTTTTCCCGTCATATCGCAGGAACCGTCCAATACCCCTCCCAGCTCAATGTACAAAGCAGGGGATTTAATATTTCCCACCACCCGGCTGCCCGAATGAATCTCAACCTTTTTGGAAGCAATGATGGTTCCTTCTACGCGACCCATGCAGACAACCGTTCCCGCAGAAATTTCCGCTATAAGATGTCCCGTCTCCCCGACAACCAGCGTATCATCGGTGTGGACCTCGCCTTCAAACTTGCCATCAATGCGAACAGTCCCGTCAAAATATAACGACCCGTTGAAAACCGTGTCTTCGCTCATAGAGGCTTTAATTTGCGTGTCTTCTTTTTTCATATTTTTCTCTCTCCACATGAGAAACCACCTGTCCCGTTTTAATGTTTTTGCTGGCCAATCAATTCCTGGATGCGATCCAGATCGTCATCCGAGTAATAAGTCACCACCAGTTTGCCACCTTTTTTCCCTGGATTAATCTCAACTTTGGTCCCCAGCTTGCGCTCCAACTCCTTTTCCAGGTCCCTGATAAAAATATTTTTTTTACTAGCAGGGACGAGTTTTGTAGGCGTCGATTGTTTTAACCTGTTCACCCGGCTTTCTGTTTGCCGTACCGTAAGATCCTGTTTGAAAATTTCTTTACGCAGAGCTTGCATTTGTCCGGCATTGTCCAGCCCCAGGAGAGCCCGGGCGTGGCCCATGGAAAGTTTTCCGGAAATCAAATCTTCCTTGATATTTCTGGACAACTTGAGAAGCCGCAAAATGTTGGCAACCGCAGCCCGGCTTTTACCTACCTTTTTAGCGATCATTTCCTGAGTCAGGGCAAACTCATCGGAAAGGCGGGCATAAGCTTCCGCCTCTTCTATGGGGTTGAGATCCTGACGATGAATATTTTCAACGATCGCCAATTCCAGAGCCTGATTGTCGCTGACCTCGCGAATCACTGCGGGAATTTTTTTCAGTCCCGCTTTTTTTGATGCCCGCCATCGTCTTTCACCCACCACCAACTTATAACCGGTTGCCGCTTTTTGCACAATCACCGGTTGCAGAATTCCATTTTCACGAATGGACATTACCAGTTCTTCAAGCTTGTCATCATCGAAATATTTTCTCGGTTGAAACCGGTTGGGTGAAATTTCATCGATCAGTAATTCCGTTCCCAGGGTCGTTCCTCTTTCGACGGATTCGGGAACTCCCATTTCGAAGTCCGGGATCAATGCGTTAATGCCTTTGCCTAATGCTTTTCGGTTCATGCCGCCGAGCCTGAAAGTGGGGTTCGTTATTCGGTTTTAGATCGGGATATAATTTCTTTAGCCAGTTCCACATAAGAATCCGCGCCGCGTGAGCGACCGGCATACAGCATGATCGGCTTGCCATGACTGGGCGCCTCGCTCAACCGCACATTCCTTGGAATGATTGTTTTTAGCAGGAAGTCGCTGAAATATTTTTGCACCTGGTCCTTCACCTGTGAGGCCAGCAGGGTTCTGCCATCAAACATCGTCAACAAAATGCCTTCCACTTTTAAATCCGGGTTGATGGATTTCTTTATCAGCTTTAAAGTTTTCAGCAAATGGCTCAAACCCTGAAGAGCGTAATATTCACATTGCATCGGAATCAAGACCGAGTTGGAAACCGTCAAGGAATTCAAAGTCAAAAGACCTAAAGAAGGCGGACAATCTATAACCACAAACTCAAACTCCTCGCGCACTCCGTTGAGCGCCGTCTTCAAAACTTTCCCCCGGGCTTCCCTGGATACCAGCTCGATTTCAGCACCGGTAAGATCCACCCTCGACGGGATGATTTTCAGCGTTTCAATTTCAGTGGAGCAAATGACTTCCTTTTGGCTCGCCTCACCCATCAAGAGTTCATAAACCCCCCGGGAATTGGCATCGATCCCCAACCCGCTGGAGGCGTTGCCCTGAGGATCAATATCGATTAACAACACTTTTTTGCCCGAAAGGGCTATAGAGGCTGAAAGGTTGATGGCTGTGGTGGTTTTGCCCACCCCGCCTTTTTGATTTGCAATGCTTATGATTTTGCCCATGAAACCTCTTGGGAACAGTTCGGACAACCGCCTCAAATTACCATATTTTCAATTCTTTGCCAATATATAAATTGATTTGGACCACTGTTCGGCCAGGGTAGCACTGGACCCAACTGGCAATAGCCTCTCTGGCAAGCAACCTTTTTTCTCGGCTAAGTCCTTGCTAATCTTGCCCCTGCGGGGCGAGACCTTTGCATAACCTGAGATTCTCATTGATCCTCCCCTCTCATGAGGGGAGGCAAGGCGTAGCCGCGGAGGGGTGTATTATTTTTACGGAATTTATAATCCAACCCTCCCCTGGCCCCTCCCTATGAAGGGAGGGGGATTTCTGCTTCCGCCTTTTTCAGAGAGGGTCGGGGTGATTTACCACCAGAAGGTTTCAGGTTGTCCCCCTCTTTCTCAAAGAGAGACCTTTGCATAACCTGAGATTACCCCTGCGGGGCATGAAGTTTATGGATGTGGATATAACAGGCTCATGAAGGTTTTGGTAAGTCATCACACCTGTAGCGGCTCGCCGGATGTTTCACGTGGAACATTTTTCATAAATCAGCAGGCTGGAGACCCGTCCCTGATAGCTGGTTATGGTGATCTCGTCCTTTAAAGGAATACTGGATTCCGGGAGGGTTTCGTCGGGGGACTTTTTCAGGACCAACCTGCCTCCGGGAGCTAAAAACCTCTCGCCCAGGGCCAGACAAGGCTCTACACCCGATACAGCGCGAAATATGACCGCATCAAATTGGCCTTCCTGTTGGGCCGGAATGTCTTCCGCTCTGGCATTGATCACCTCAGCCTGATCCAGCTCGAGCTCCCGGATGACCGTTTCCAGAAAACTGCAGCGTTTTCGCTGGCTTTCCACCAAAACCAATGGCATTTCAGGAAAAATGATTTTTAAAGGAATCCCGGGAAAACCAGCACCGCTGCCTATATCCATGGCCCGGAAATCCGGTTTGAGCGCCCGGCAATACTGTAGAGAGTCGAATATATGTCTTTTGAGGATGTTTTCGGGGTCTTTTTCTGCGGTGAGATTAATTTTGTGGTTCCATTTGACCAGAAGATCCAGATAGTGCTGAATCTGAGGCTCCGCGAGGCTAGAAAGCCCACTATCCAGAGCCAGCCGGGGGTCCTGCAAAATATGTCCAATGGTACCTTGCATGGGAGGCCTTTGCATAGGGCAAAATGGCGTTCAGGAAGCAAGAATCTTTTTAAATTCCCGGGTAAGAATAGGGACGATCTTTAGAACATCTCCAACTAACCCATAATCGGCAACAGAAAAAATAGCCGCATTGGGGTCGGAATTAATGGCTACAATGCATCGTGACGAAGACATTCCGGCTAAATGCTGTACCGCCCCGGAAATACCACAGGCGAAATAAAGATCCGGGGAAACGGTTCGCCCGGTCTGGCCCACCTGGTTGGAATAGTCGCGCCAACCATTATCTACCACAGGCCGACTAGCCCCTACCGCCCCACCCAGGACTTCTGCCAGGTCTTCCAGCAGTTTAAAATTTTCCGGCCCCTGCATCCCCAGTCCACCCGATACCACAATCCGGGCTTCGGTGACATCCAATTGGGAACCCACCTGTTTGACCAGTTCCCGGACCCGTTGGGAAAATTCCGGCAATTCGATTTCTTCCTGAATAATGTCGCCCTGCCGTGAAAGCGGGGGATCGCGAAATACATTCGGCCTGAGGGAAAGTATATGCGGTTTCTTGCCCTTAAAGCGGACTGAGGAGTGGGCCTTTCCGGCTGAAACCGGCCGTACCGCCTCCACCTCACCACCGCTAACAGAAAGGGAAATACAGTCGGTCGCCACCCCTACCCCTAACTGGGCCGAAAGAACCGCCGACAATTCCTTGCCGTTATTGGTCGCCGGCAACAATAAATAATCGAATTCAGATTTTTCCAGCTGCCGCAATAAAGCGAAAGCATAATTTTCGTGGACATAGTGCTGCAGGTCGGGATGAGTGAGAAAACGCACTTCATCGGCGCCGTATTGAATAAAAAGGTCGGCCTCAAAATCCGCTGCATGGCTAAAACAAAAGGCAACCACCTTTCCAGAGATCTGGTCCGCCAGTTTCCGGGCGGCGCTTAGAATCTCAAACGATACCGGTTTGGTTTTACCTTGGTCATGCTCGATCACCACAGCCAGGACACGATCAACACTCACAAAAAAACTCCAGAAAAAAAATAAAAAGGGTGGCCGGAATCACGAACGCCAGAAAAATGTGTTTTATTGCCTTTTTAGGCGTAGCCTGATTGGCGCATTTAATGGGATATGAAACCACAGTACGGTCAATATTTACCGGGTGGGCGAAACAGGGGAAGATCCAATATCCATTCAATCTCCCAGATTTCGCCAATGGTTCCCAGTCCGAGAAGAAAAACATATAGAACCAGGAGACCAATGCCAAATTGACCTTTATATTTCTGTGCCAGGCTTTTTAGTCCGCTGTCCGCGGGAGCAGGAGTTTCATTCATAGGATAGATTTTCTTGATTAAATGATTTTTTCCTCTTCACGCAGCAAGCGAACCAGCTCGCCGCTTATTTCTTCTTCAGATCCTTGCAGAATTATTCCCTTTTTTCGCTCCGGGGGCAAGCATAGATTTTCCTCAATCACCCGGTTGTCACCAATGTCAAGCGTCTCAACATCAAGGGCAGATAGCGTTAAAACTTCTTTTTTCTTAGCGGCCATTATACCTTTAAGCGAGGGCAGACGAGGTTCATTAAGACCTTTCTGGCAAGTCAGCAACAAGGGAAGCGGCAATACGCAAACTTCACTGCCGCCTTCGACCTGCCGGGTTATTTTAGCATTTTGAAAGTCGTCGGAGAGCTCAATCCCTGTCACCACAGTGACGAAGGGAATGTCGAGAAAAGTAGCCAGGGCCGGGCCGGTCTGGGCCTGATCCACATCCACAGCCTGCCTGCCGCAAAGAATTAAATCGTAGGGAATTTTTTTAATCGCGCGGACCAAAATTTGGGCCAATGCATAAGAATCCAGTCCTTCAAATTTAGCATCCATCAAATGCACGGCCTTATCCGCACCCATAGCAAGAGCTTTTTTAATGGAATCCTTAAATCCTTCGGGCCCCAGCGATAAAAGGGTGATTTCGGTATCCGGTTTTTTTTCTTTAATGCGCACCGCTTCTTCAATCGCAAACTCATCATAGGGGTTGATGATGCGGGAACTCCCGGGAGAAACCACCCTTTCATTTTCAATCTGGATTTGAGCAGCAGTGTCCAGAACCTGTTTGACACAAACGATGATTTTCATAATCCTCAAGCACGATTAACTTAACCTGGATATTGTCGCAGAGGGCGGCAATTTGTAAAACCGCCAAATTGTCACCAACACAACTGGGTAAAAATCTGTGAGGATTTAATAGTGATACTTTTAAGGTGAGGCTGATTGATGAATTGTGCAAATACGACTTCAGTACCCGGGAAAAGATGGGATTGTAATGGTTCTTAAACCATATATATCACTTCGGCCATTCGTTTTAACCTTTTCTTATTCATTTTTGATCTTTTTCCCCATGACAGCGTATGTGCTAAAGTTGATTTTATGGCGCCGTATTGGTCTCTTTCTAAAGCTTCTCTTTCACCTCTCAATTTTCCAGCACGCAATCTAATTAAGCCTTGGTCGGGATATTCATCGTGAAATTCCAACGGACTAATAAGACTTTCCAAGCAACATGAAATACCTCCTGGACCAAATGCAACTGACGAAACTTCTCCGTTCCTCCAATATTCTACTGGCATTCTTCTCAGGAATCCCTCTTCATCAAGAAATTGTTGGATCATCAACATGCTTTTCTCCGTTTTTATCTACAAATTCTCTATCCATCGGATCAAGTCAGGGATCTCATCATTTGACACATTATCTTTTTCCAAATACATAATTTCATCGGCGCTTAGTTCCTCGGTTTTTAGAACAGAAATAGTTTCCTCATTAAACTCCATTTCCAAATCTCTTTTCCCATATTTCCACTCAAGCTGCAATCCTCCCCCACAAACCGGAAAAATAGAAGGTAATTCTAATTTGGAGGTTTTGGAGAAACTTCCAGCTTTCTTAGCATAATTTAGAGCCCGTAACTTTGGCTTTATCTTCCTCTCAGGTTGGGCCATGTTATCACTTCCGTACAGACAGATTGTACTAAGTTTATCCAAGGACTCAGACGGTAGATACTTTGTCGCCCTGAAATTATCGACTGACTTCACCCTAAAGTCAGGGTCATTTTTTTGAGGCCGGCCTTGAGGTGGTCGGAGAGGGCTTGGCTGCTGATCTTCATGATACGCGCAGCGAGTTTTTTCTTAAGCCCCCCATTAAACACCAATGAGACAGCCATCAACTGCCTGTCCGTCAATCCCATATCTTCAAGGTTCAAGAAACCTTCCTTTAAGTAGGAAAACTCTGAGTGCGGACGATAATCCTGAAATTCAACTCCGAAATTCTGGGCATTGCGGATAATTTCCAACTCATCAGGAGGAAAAAACCTCAAGTGATAGTCATTCTCCGATCCATAATCTATACCTTCATTCATTTGTTTTGCAGGGTTCAGACATGCTCGTGATTCTCCAAGTATTTTAGAAATTGAGGACCATCATAGAAAATAAAATAGGAAAACCAGGGAGGCGGATCGGGCTCGAGCAAATCGGCAAAAAGACTGCGCGGCAAACCATCGGGCAAACCCATCACGGGAACACCATTAATAAAAACTTTGTCCCGGGAGAACATCGTCCGCCAATATTCACGTCCCACCCTGAAATGAAACCACAGTGCTTTTAGCGAAGGTTCCCGACGATATAAATAATTTCCACAATAAAGGCAATGCCAACCCACATCGGTTTCGTGCAATCCCTTTCTACCGCAACCCCTTTGAAGAGTTTCTCCGCTTTCCAATACATAAGAAACCCGCAAACAAAGTTTGAGTCTTTTCCTGGCAGATGCGTTATGACCCGAACGCGTTATCCGTATCTTTTCCACGGCACCCCTCCTCTAAAGTAGTTACCTGACACCTTGTTTCATCAAACCTGCTGATCCGGCGAAGTACAGTGCCCATCTGGCCAGGATTGATTTGATAGCCCCAAAATTTTCAGCCAACCCCAGCCAAGCACATTCCTGTTATTTTCCGGATATTTTTCGTTTACCGATTGCATTGTCCGGACAGGAGTTGTTATAATTCCCACGTCCCCAGCTTGACCCTTTGAGTTTTATCCGGCAAATCCATATCGCAGGAAAGCCGGGGGGCCATTCGTTTCGGCTATTTTGCACATTAAAATAACCATTTTGTAGTTGCTGTAATTAATTGATAAATGGTGAATTATTTTGTCTGTTCATTTTCCCTATTCCCAAAATACCTGATCAAGATGGTATAATTAGTGGAAAGGCAGAATTCGAACCAAGCCATACTGCCAATAAAGTGAAACTGTTTCGCCAAAGAGCAAATTACAAAAAAACAGCGAATTCGGAATAAGGACTTTATTCCTTTTTCTAATTTTTAATATAGGACATTTGTCCTCTTATGTCAAGAGCTTTTTCACTCCGTCATGCCAAAAACACGGGTTTGGGAAAGAATAGGGTCTTTGCCGGGGAACAACAACCTTGCCGATTTTTGTCGAAAGGTTGGCTTGAATTATGAAAAATTCAAGAAGAGCCATAGGCGTAACAATGGACCTCCTGATTCCATAACCCTGGAAAAAATCGCCAGGCATTTCAGGCTGGACCTGGGATGGCTGATTACGGGCATCACTTCTTCCTCTCCCCTTAACCAGAGAATTGGTAAAAAGCTCAAACGTTTGAGAAAAAAGAATGGCTGGTCCCTTGAAGAACTGGGCAAGCGCGTTTCTCTCCTTCCGCAGGTTTTACAAAACTACGAAAATGGAAACTGGTCCATCTCCCCTGATTTGCTCAACGACCTGGCAGAAAAAATGAATATTCCGCCGAACGAGTTTTTGAAGGAAGGGGACACGTTTCCGGTGCAAGTGCCGGAATTGAAAATTTATCAACCCAGGAGCATCGCAGAAGCTCCAGCCATTAAAGGGGAAGACTATATCTCCATTCCTCTCACGGCCTCTTCCATCGCCGCCGGACAACCCATCATCCAGGAAAATAATATTGAGGATTATGTTCTGCTTCATATACGGGCGGCAGGCAAAAAGAAAAATCTGGTGGCCAGCCGGGTAGACGGGGATTCCATGGAGCCCATGTTGCACTCGGGCGACATTGTGGTCATTGACCGGGATGACAAAAAATTATTGAAAAACCGTATCTTTGCCATCTTCTATGATGAGGGTTTAACAGCAAAATATGTGGAATCCCAACAAAACCTGTTGATTCTCAGGCCTATCAACCCCAACTCTCAGGTACAAATCATCAACCTCAACGAGCATCCCGACCCCATTGTCGGCCGCGTTATTGGTGCCTGGAAAGAGCTTTAAACTCCTTCCACAATCCAGACAATTTGATTTTACAATTTCCGCCTCGATAATCCATAATAGAGGCTATGAGTGGTCAGGGTGGTGAAAAACCAAGAGAAGCCGACAAGAAAAAAGAACTCGGTCCCCCGCTCAAAATTCTAGTCGCCGATGACACAGCGGTTGACCTTGCCTTGGCGACAAAATTATTAAAAAGAAGGGGTCACGATATTATTGCGGTCGAGAATGGCCTCCAGGCTTTTGAAACTTTCAAGGAAACCTCCTTTGATGTTGTCCTGCTGGATATCCATATGTCCGCCATGGACGGTTTAGAATCCACAAACAAAATCCGCGAATTTGAAGCTTCCCAACCTTCCCGGCCACCGACTCCTATCGTAGCCATGACCGCCAATAATGAACAAAGCGACCATGAAATATATTTAAAATCCGGGATGAACGGAATCATCACTAAGCCACTGGACATCAAAACCGTCGTTTCACAAATTCGAGAAATCATCGCAAGCTTCTCATGCTGAACCCGCAAGTGGGTTTTATTCCCCGTGGCTTGCCACGTCCTTTAAAATAACACTTTGTCAGGATACCCTGTCTGCTTGCAGCGGAGGTGTTCACTTTTTTAAGGGCTGGGTATTGCTTCTTTCGGGTAATAAAGGGTCACCACAATCTTATCCCCTGCGACAACCGATCCGACTTGAGTAAATTTTAAACCCAGCCGGTCGGACACCAAAAACCCGATTGAAGAACCTAAAACCGTTTTTCCAAACTGGCTTCCGTCCGTTAATGTTCCGGGGTTGGTCTGGGCCCTTCCATTTTTTAAAACATCGACCTTCATATCCTGGCCAGTGGGAGCGGTTTGCGCAAAAAGGCCGATTGCCTTTACCGTAATATTTTCCTGCGGAACAAACCCATCATAAAATATCACCCCATTAGCAGCGGAGTCGAGAACGGGAACGGTAAAACAAAACAAATTACCAAGATCATCCACCGCCTCGGAAAAATCGGAATATTCATTTTCCCAATTTAAATCTCCGGCGGAGGGAACCGCAAGATTAAGGTTCGTTGTAAAAGTATTAGCCATAAAACTCCTTTCCAAAATTTAAATCCAAGGCCAAACGCTGGTATGAATCAAAATTCTTTAATTTATTTCTGCACCGCCAAAACCCGAGCCCCCAAAACCCTGCAGCCCAAACCCCGCATTGCCGACAAGTCCGCGCATTTGCCGGGCGATTACAGGAACCGTATCCATACGTTGGGCAATTCCCGAACCCATAGACCTGCCGGCACCTAAAACCATGACTTTGACATTTTCCAATTCATGCGTAGGAGGGTTGATTTCAAGAATATCGCCCCGCTCAATTTCCATATTATCCAGCAGCAATTCAATCTCATAAACATCCCGGGGAAACCCGCGTTCCTGCAAATAAAATAAAGCCAGATCCGCCGCAAGGGCCTCGGTCCGAATCCAATTGAACTCAAAATCAGTCGGCTTTTCCTTTTGCCCAAACTGATTGATCGATTCGACATCGTTGGCGCTTTCCACCGATTTATAGCCCTCGCCGGACCAGTTTTTGCGGTATTTCAGATCAATTTTATTCACCACATCCTCAATAGGATTACGCGTGGATTTAAACCGAACCTGATTTTTGGAATCCAACAAAACCATATTGTCCAAAATGATTTTATCCGCGATGGTGCTGGTATTCACAAGGTTTAATCGACGAAACAGAATTTTTGCCAATCCCAAATCCCAATAAAAAAAAGAACGACTTTCCTTGCCTCATTGATTCCAGAGTTCGCGGGCTGAAACCTTATTGGCTATTATCCCGGCCAACAAATAACCGGAAAATAAACCGCCCGCCTGATCCAGAGATGCAGAGTCCAAGACCGAGCTGCTGAAATTTAACGCTTTGAGAATCGACCATTTATATACATGATCCGGTCTTTCAACAAGGGAGCCGGCCATCCCGGTCAGGGTTCCACTGGAATCATCCTTCACACCCTGGATATCAGCACTGACCTCATCGGTGAACTGGATTCGTCTTCGGGCGTACTCAATTTCATAAGCAAGGTGAACGATAAAGGCAGTGCGGCCATCGCTGGAGCCATTGTATTGAATTTGGGATTCCCGGTTGGTGAACCAGTTCCAGTCTCCATTCACATGGGTTGTGATATCAAAAAAATCAACCACACTGCGAGTGGCTTTTTCAGCCGTGGAATTAATCGCCGGGCGGGAAGAATGCTGGGTCAAGGACCCGGTTTTTGAGGTGGAAACATTGGTCCCTTGCGTACTCACGCTTAGCGGTGCATTCATGGTCACGACCCGCGTGGCAAAAGTCACCTTAAAAACAATAAATGTTGCGTTATGAGTGAGACGAATGGAGTTCGTGTCTGTATTGATATTGCCGCCTGTGGTATAGGTCTGCGTCGTTCCTTGCCGTCTCCACACCCTGTAGCTGCCTGAGGGATGCCCTCCATTATTTTTTGCATAAACATCCACGGTATTCGGTCCATTGATAGTTCCTGACCATTCAAATCCAATTCCATATTCCGCTGTTGCCCAGGTACCCGGACCCGGATCGGGAAAAGTAATAATATGTTGCTGTCCGCTATTCAGGCCGATCGTTTGCCCACCGACCCCGGACAGGGCACTTTGCGTTATCTTTGGAGGAAGCGCTCCGGTATGCTGATGTTGTGGATCACTGATGGGGAACCCGAACGAGTCCAAATGCGTATGAGTGATATCCGTCGTCCCGCTCGAAAGCACCACATCATCCACAGCCGGAGCAGACAAGGTGCCGACCTGGCCCACCCCGGTAACATGGGCCGTCATATTGTCATTGGGAAGTTTCTCCTCAACAAAATGCTCGACCCGAAAAAGTACTTTACCAATGGTTCCAATATTAGCCAGGGAATCGGTTTGCCATAACGATAGAACATTGGTGCTCTGGTTGATTTTGGCATAGGTCGTGGGGCTGTTGGGAATGTTGGCGTTGGTCGGATTAACAGCCGTATTCCCCGCGCCCACTACATCGTTCTGCGCCTGTAAGAATTTGGTGTCGATGGAATCGGACTTTTTAGGCTTCGAGGAAAACACCACTTCCCCTTTAGCAACATCTACCGAAAAATCTCCAGAATCGGCCAGATGGCCCCCGACACTGACGTTTGAAATCTCTTTAACAGGATAATCAGGGTCACTGAATAAATAACGATGGTCTGTCACCTTCTCGAGAACCGCATCCCCACTATAATGAAATTCATTGATCCCGGAACAACCCAAAAACTGGGTGGAGTTCAAACTGGTAAAGCTGATTTCATCATCATTGACGATAACCGTCCCGGACGCCGAAAAATTATCAGTGGAGGCAACGTCCAGCAAAGACCCGCCGGGAATCGCCACCGACGTTAATTGCGTTTCTTGTGATTTCCGTACCAGAGTCCCGGGGGCTTCATCGACATTACCAATAACGATGGGCCTGATTTTTCCAACCGATGCTTCCGGAGCATTCGGGTAATCAGCAAGAGTGAGGGTGTTGCCGATCACTGTTGAACCATAACCCTGAGATATATCCACCAGGTCAAAAGTACAAATCGCCTCGTCATATTGGATCGGGTCTCCAATGCGGGCAATAAAAAGGACGCCAATATCCGCGTCGGTCAACCCGTCATCCGCAAACCACTGGTAAAGAGTCACCACAGCCGATTCAGGGGGACGATGGCGAAACAAATTTGAAAACCGGGCCACCGGACTGAACAAGTCCACCGGCGCATTCACCACGTTCACCGTGAGGTTGGGGTAAGAATTGCTATCGGTTTGATCGGGGGATACCAGCCGGTCAAGGTTTCCCATATTATTCACCAGCGGGTACCAGTAAAGAGAGTTGATCGTGATCCCTTCCCGGTCGGTCAGCCTCAACGTCAACGCCGACAACCCATTCATGGCAGACCAGTCAATTTGCAACAGGTTGACCGGTGCATTGCTCTTGTTGTTTCTGGAAGTGTTAAATCCGGATGTAAAATCGGTTCGCATGACGAATAAAATAACAATAGGTTTATAAAGGGCTCTCTAATCCTTGCAAACTTTCACAAAGTCCCACATGAAAATTATTTCAGCCAATCGGGTTCTTACTCATAGCCATCAACTCCAACTTGTCATCAATGCCTATCCGGCTTGAGCGAATCTTTTCATCAATCTCCTCCCGCACCCGGTTTTTCAGAATTTTCATCAACTGTTCTTTCCAGTCCTCCCTATATCTCAACTGGGCATAAAACTCGGCCCGAAGAGGAACGGATTTCTGGAAAGCAAAGGTCTCCCCCTTATAAAAAACCCGGACCGGGAACAATTGCGTCTGCCCCACTTGCTGAATTTCCTCACCCTCCACCACAAGGTTGAATTCCTCAGCTTGGCACTGGCTCCAATCAATCATATTCGTCTCCTTTATCTATTTGCGGAAAACCGCGTGACCAGCGTGACGCTGGCCGGGCAGCACCCGGTGGTGATTGGGCAAAGATTTCAAGGCCGAGATAACTTTTTGCTCGCCTGGAAAAGTTATTGCAATTTGCCCACGGCGGCTACGCCGGTTCTTTTCTAAGATCAATAGTCCCGGAATATTTGCCAAAGAGGACCAGTTGAAAATTAAATCCGTTCATCCATCGGACGGTATGAAGAGCTGCGTTCCGGTCCTCCAACTCAAAGGTGTTGAACGATTTTTTAACGGTATCAAAAAAGTTCTGGGCGCTGTCCCGATCCGATTGATTGATGCGGACAAAATTAAACTGGAAGGTCTGCCGTTGGCCGCCTTTTTCCTGGACATAAAGCGTGCCGCCCGCAGTGGCAGAACTAATCTGTTCCGGATAGTCCAGCACCTCCCCCGCCGGGTACTCCGGCTGGGTGACAGGCACCCATTGCGCCGACGGCGCGGACTTTGTCGGATAATAAAAACCAAAACTCATAAAACATTCTCCAAATCACTAAATAAAAAAACTTCTTCCAATAAAAAACCATGGCCCGGTCGTCATTGCGAGGAGCCAAAGGCGACGACGCAATCCAAGAATACCCTTGCAGGGCATGAAGGCTAATGAGGAAATATCACAAACCTGGATCGCCGCGCTCCTTACAGTCGCTCGCGATGACGCACAGGGTAGCAACCCAGCCTGGTGGCTAATTGATTCGGCGGTCAAGACGTTTGAGTTCATCACACATCATGAAAGCCATATTGCGGAACTCCTCCCGGTCGAGCTTGCTGCCGTTGGGAACATTGAAACTGAAATTAAGATTATTAATGCTCATTCCATTGGCCCCACTCTGGCGAAAATCATCGGCCTTGTTTTTTGACAAAACCGCTTCATCTTTATGGATCATGGCGATCATGTCCCTGGGAACCCGGTCGATACCGCTGTCAAAACTGGGAAGGCGTGGATTGGTGGTGGAGTCCACTGACTTGCTGAACCCTGTCAAATCCGGACTCGAAGTAAGAAACTCTGGCAGGCCATCATCGAAAAAGGAGTTGGATGAACCGGAAGGAGCCACTGAGCGGATTGTTTCTTCGATAATGGTGATTCTTTGAGTGATGTCCTGGGAGAATATTGCTTCAATTTCTGCACGAATGGCCTTGGCCTGTTCGGTGGCGTTATCCAGCAGGTTGATCGTGATCAAAACATCCTGCATATTCTGGATCTGTTCGAGGCAGGTTTTGGTGGTTTCAAGCGACTGCACCGTCTCCGGCGGTAGCGCCGGAGGTTCAGCATTGCCAAGCTGCTCCAGCGATTCTTTCACACCTCCTACATATTCTTCAATCGGTTGACCGGCCACTCGCCACTCTTGTAATAATTGCTGTTCTTTCCATGCAATATAAAAAGCTCCTAAAGCAACTGTAGCAGCCCCAAATATCGAAGGCCATTTAACAATAACACCAGTCAAAGCCCCTATTTTAAGAATTCCTTCAATAGTTTCCCATCCTAAAACTTCATCCTCCAGGCCAGTAAAAAATCCATCCATCGCTTCCTTAAAAGGTCGCCTTGATTCATTTTCAATCTGCTGCACCTCTTCGTAGGCCTTCTTTAATTTTTCAATATTACGAAGTGACGATGCCAGAGAATTTGCCTCCTGCTGGACTTCATCCAAAGATTTTTTTGCCGGTATGGAAAACTGATCATCAAGTTTAAGTATGATTTGTGTTTCTACATTTGCCATCTATAAAATCCTTAAAAAACAGGCCGTTAAAACTATAAATTAAATATGATATAGTTCCGCAGACCCATATGGAGAAACAGCCATGGCCTTGATTCCCTGTTTTGAGTGCGGAAAAGAAATCAGCGATAAAGCCGTAACCTGTCCCCAATGTGGAGTTCCAATTCCAATTAAAAAAGAAAAGAGAAGTGACTTTATTCTTTTCTTTGGTCGACTTTTTGGACAAATTCAAGCGGTTTGTAGAAAATGCCGATTTCCCATCAAGTCGGCAGGTCAGAATTTTTGTAAAACCTGCGGCACCTATTTTCCCTTCCATGAATCAAATAAAACTATTTCTTTGTTTTTTCTCATCGTGTTTTGTGTGTGGTTTTTTACCAAATTTTTATTTCCTAAAACATTTAGTTTCTTATTTTCATAAACTCCACCTTATTTAAATCCAAACAACTTTAAAAAGGTCTACGGTTTTTGATCCTGCAAAACTCCCAATAAAATTATTTATAACTTTCCATTGCCTGCATTACTGGCACAGTAAACGGGTCATCAAGTTTAAGTATGATTTGTGTTTCTACATTTGCCATATATAAAGTCCTTAAATATAGTCGATTAAAACTTTAAATCAGCTATGGTATAATTCGGTCAACCAATATGGAGTATTTACCATGGCTTTGATCCCCTGTTTTGGGCGCGGAAAAGAAATCAGCGATAAAGCGGTAACTCATCCTAACGGTGGAACCTGTTCCAAAAAAATAACTAATAAAAATCCCCCCTTCCCCATAACTCATGGAGTCATAGGGGTCGAGGGGTTGCCGCCCGTCAAGGAGGAGGTAACGGGCAACAAACCATTAACCGTGGTCGGTGGGCCTCTGGCGATTCTGATATTTTTCCAATAAGGCCAGGGCTTTCCATTCGACAAGATCCAGATCATTTTTTGCAAAAGGGTAACCACCCTGTTTTAACAGCAGAAGGTTTTCCAGATACCACACCCATTTGCCGAACCCTTCAGAGTAGCGGTTGAGAATTTTCCGTGCCGGGTGATTTTCGATATTCCATTGCGGGTCATCTGTTTCTTCGTGAACCCATTGCAGGAATTTCTGGTACTCTACTTCCAGTCCCGGCACATCGTCCTGGAAGTAGGCGATCAGTTTTTTAGTGTGGCGTGTTCCAAGTTGGCGGAGGTGCCTTCAAACACCATTGCCGCCGCGCATTTGAATGAGGCCTGGACATACTTTTTCCAGTTTGGAATTGAAGGGGTCAAAGGTTTTTCCTCGCCTGTAGCAGGGTCGGTAAAAACAACCTCTTCTTCGCCCTCTTTAGTTTTAACTTTAATGTCCATTAAAATTGTTTCGATGAATTCAATACGCGCCTGCGAGGAGTGGTCATCGACATTGCCGGGAGAGACAAACTTGAACCGGTTTTTTTGGAACCGGCAAAACTCTTCGGTCGTGTAATCCCGCAAAACCAGAACAACCGTTTCCCCGCAATAAGGAATTTCTACTTTTATAATCCCTGGATTAATATTTATTGCCATTCATACCTCTATTCATTAAATGGTGTTTTAGTTTAAGTATCCTGTTTGCTCATTGATCACTTTCACAATCACCGAGCCGTAGGTCGTGTCTTCCAATATCTAAAACTCGGCATTCACGGTCACAACTTCCCCATCCCGGTCTTTTTTGGCTTCTTTATAAACCACCTTGGGGAAAATAAGGTCGCAGGAGTAATTGAACAAACCGGAACCTCCCGCGATCACCGCTCCGGTAACGGGAATGTGCAACACATATTCGGTGCCGTTGACCAAGCCGGATTTATGGCTGTCGTCCTGCATTTCCAGAGTCGCGGTTAAAGTTTGCTGGAACCGGTCGCCGCGTTCAGCTCTCGTTACATATCCGGAACTGTCACCCATTTCATAAAATGTTTGCGCCTGGTTATCCATCGTCCAGTCAAAGGACAGCAAATCTGCCTTGAAGGATGTCGGCGAACCGCCAACCGCAAGATCTCCTCCGGCAACCGAACCAGAAATAGAACCCCCGCGATTAAAATTGACATCGCCATATCTTAAATAGGATTCTCCAACCACGGTTGGTTTGGAGTCGGAATTGGGTTCTTCTTTTCCATTGCCGCCAAACTGCGCCTCGAGTTTGACGAAGTCGCCCCTCGACCCGCTGATTTTGGCGGACTTCCCAAACAATCCGGAATAGCGCTTGTTGGCAATCCCGTCATACTCCACCAGGGTCACAGAGGGCAGAGCAATATTAGCAAGATCGCGCTCCATGAAATGCCGATAAACGGTGGGATCATTGGTATTATCTGGCTGGTCGGTGGTGACTTTTCCCATCACCAGTGCAAGAAAAAATGCCAGGTTGTGCGGCATAGCTCGCTGTTGATGGGTACCATCGAGTTTCCAGTTAAGAATTTCCTGAATGGAGGGTTCATTGAGTCCGGTGGTCTCGTTTTCATCCGTCTGCACCTCATTCGGTTGCACATCGGTGATGGGACCTTCAAAATTAAAAGCGGTGGAAATTCCTGCCGGGGTTCCGTAACTGGCTTCTTTAGCAGTGGAAAATCCGCGCCATCCTGTGGTAATACGTTTGGTCGTCATAAAATGTCCTCAAAAATTAACGGTCAATTCAATTTGGGCAGTGGTGATGGAAATAAAATAATAATATTCCCCTTTTTTAAATTGTTCTTCGGTTGTGCTGACTTCCCGGACAAAACCCCCGATGCCAAGATCGTCGCTGGAGCTTTTTTGCTTATCCAGGACCCTTTCAATATTCGCCACCAGGGTATGATGAGCCGCCAACCCCAATTGGGCGTCCCTTTGCCGGGTCACGGCGATCACCTGGGCTGGCACGGTTTCGCGAATCTCGTTAGTGGCTCCGGGCTCCTGCTGTTTGGCCTCGGCGTTGGGCACCACGGCGATGGCAGGCAGGTCGGCCGGGGCAAAAAACCGCGCGTCCTTTTCATCCTGAATGGAAAATCCCCTTTTATGGGTTTCAAGAGTCTTAACATTGGCGGAATTACCCACCCAGGAATCGTTTTCCAACGTTGTTTTAATGGCATTGCCAAGAACGGTATAATCGGTCACCGAGGCTCTCCTTAATTAAATTTCCGCTTGAGCGCAGTTTGAAAAATCTTTCCAGTTTCTTCCGCCGCCTCTTCTGTTGCTTCCCCCAGTACCCGAAATGCAGGAGTGCCAGGGTGTTTGACTTCTTTCACAGGGTGTTTTGCCCCCGGCCAGAATAAAAGTTTATTTCCCTTAGGCCTGATCATATGCGGACGACTGCCAAACTCAATGATGTCCGCCACGGGCGAGTTGCTTTCCAGCTTTGAGGTGAAGGACCCATCCCCATCCAGAAAATCAGATTTTATGGAGCGGAAATAATTACCCTTTCCCATATTGGGTTTACGGGTTGTGGATCGAACCCTTGCCTTTGCCAGATGTTCAGCGCGAAGCATTAATGCGTGAGCAGTTTCTCGCGTTGCCTCTTTCACGCCTTGTGATAAACGTAGAAAACGGGTCTTGATTTTTTCAAACGAATCAAAACGGATAGAAATTGTCATCAGGTCTTTTGGGTTATATTTTGAAAACTCTGTAGGGTTCCCACAAAACCCTCACAGCAGGTGGAATGGGTACCCGGTTCAACTCAAGAAGCCCTGAGGTGGATTCATCGGATTCAAATAGTTTGGATTTATTGGCGAACAACAGTTTGATCCATTGCAGAATTCCCTGCTTGATCGTTTCCGGAACGCTGGAGGCATCCCCAAAACCAGCGACAAACTCAATTTCCAACGCATTCATTTCTCGAAGAGAATTGGGCCATGTATGACCCTCGTTCAAGCCAACACGACCGGGAGTGGATGCAGCATCCACCAGATATTTACTGGCATCAAAAGTGCTGACTATATTGGCGGAATCGTAGGGTTTAATATCGACTACAGACTGCAAAGGTGAAAGCGGGATGGAAAACATCGCGCCTTCCGGTGCCGAATCCAGCCACAGGGTCCAGGTTTGAGTGATGAACAAACGCCGGGTCCAGGTTTCGCCTTTTTGCCGAATAGCGGTCACCAGAGAATTGATCAACGCATCATCGTCGCTATCAGTAATACGCAAATAGTTTTTAGCCTTGGCCAGAGAAACCGGCTCCGAAGCAGGCGGAACATTTATTATTAAAGCCATTTTATTTTTCTGTTAAGGTTTTCGTCTTTTTCCCAGTGGTTTTATTTTCAGGGGCCTTGCCCCGGTCTTTCGCGCTTAGTTTGGTAACCTTGCGCGCCCAGCGTTGCTGAATGAAAACACGCGCCAATTCGGCCGGAACATCCACCGTTTCACCACTGATATAAGTGTTGACGGCGATCCCGTCTGGAGAACCTTGCCGGGTTTTGAGCATTTTAATTTTCATATATGGTGTCCAAAAAAACTCCCCTTCCCCTAAAAAAGGAGAGCTTTGCATAAGTCGAAAAACCTGAAAAGCGAGATGCTTCGACATACCCCTACGGGGCAAGAATTCAAAGGTCAAATATCACTAGCTCAGCATGACAATACTGGGGCATTTTGTCATTCTGAGGAACAAGGTGACGAAGATGTGATATTTGTGATGGCCTCTTCCTTAAACTTCATGCCCGGAACGGGTAGAAGGGGTAATCTCGGGTTATGCAAAGGTCTCCCTCGGAGGGGAGAGGAACTTAATAGTTGAGGAGTACATCCACCTACGGAAAAATATAACATGATCTTCCCCTGAATTGGTGGACACATCGAAAAGTGTGGATAATACACTTTTGGAGGTGTTTTTATGGGAACCAAACGCAGGAGTTTCAGTAAAGAATTCAAGTTAGAAGCGGTTCGATTGGTTATTGAAGTAGGCGATAGCATTGCCCGGGTGTCCCGGGATCTGGGAATCCGTTCTGCCCTTCTGGGTCGCTGGAAACAGGAGTATGAGGAGGATCAGGGGAATGCGTTTCCCGGCAAAGGACAGCTTAAGCCGGGAGATGAGTTGCAGCAGTTGCGGCGAGAAAACGCTCGCCTTCGTATGGAGCGGGACATATTAAAAAAGGCGGCAGTTATCTTTGTGATGTCCTCTTCATTTGTCTTCATGCCCCGAAGCAACTGTGTTAAATGTCAAGTGCTGGCAATGAGATTTTCATTCCAGAGTGTTTTTGTTTTGATCATGGTATTGATGATCGTTAATAACTTTCTCATGCATGCGGTAATGGCAACTTTAAAGGGTTTGCCCTTTTCGATGAGGCGTGTGTAAAAGGTACGAATCACGGGATTATGCTGCATGGCAGTGACGGCGGCCATGTATAAAGCGGCACGCACATTGGCGCGACCGCCCCGGATACACCGAACTTTCCGCTGTCCCGATTGAGGGGAGCGAGACCGATAAGGGCGGCGATTTGCTTCTGATTAAGAACTCCAAGTTCCGGAACCCCGGCCAAGAGGTTGACAGCCGGAACGGGACCGGCACCGGGAACACTTTGTATGATCTGGTCGTGCTCACGCCAGGCAGAACTGTTTTTGATGGTTCTGGAAAGGTCGCCATCGATTTTTCGCAAGCGTTTTTTAAGAGATTCGATATGCTCCTTAATGTCTTTACATATCCATTTTGGAGCTTGTTTTAGACGGGTTTTTTCTTTGGTCAGCATCTCGATCAACTGGCGACGGCGTGTCACTAGAGCTGAGAGTTCAAGAGATTCTTCGTCTTTGATTTTCCTGACCTCAGGACGTATGGCCTTGGCAAAATGGGCCAGCACAAGAGAATCAATGACATCGGTTTTTGCCAGTTTCCCGGTGGCTTTGGCAAAATCACGAACTTGCCGTGGGTTGACCACGGCTACTGGCAGTCGACCCGCAACCAGGGCCGAAGCCAACGGGATCTCTAAGCCGCCTGTGGCTTCCAAAACGATCAATGGAGGATTTAAGGCGGATAAACTCTCGACCAAACCAGCAATCCCTTCTTCATTGTTAGCGGTTTGCCAGGTTTCTTGAGTCATGCTGTCAGCAACATCCAGATGGAGTTTAGAAATATCGATGCCAATAAAATGGGGTTTCTGATTCATAATTTGGTCTCCCAGCCTTGCCGATGCGGGCTCAGTGGCCCAGGCAACTGTTCGGGTTAATCAAAACAGGACACAACGATCTGCGCTTCGGGACGGGCTTAAAAGCCCAAGGGGTAAACGATCTATTGTGCCCTGAATCAAACCCTGTGAGCCTTGTGGAAAACACAAAACCGGCTTCCCACAGGGCTCACAGGTACAACTACTACAAATTCCCCTTATGAACAACATACAAGGGGTACTCGAAGGGTTCCCAATGAGATATCGGTTTATACGGGATCATCGAGAAGCATTTCCGGTAAGCCCGATGTGCCGGGTTCTGGAAGTGGGACGAAGTGGGTTCTATGCCTGGCTGAGCCGCCCCGAGAGCCTGAGGAGCCGTGAGAAGCAGCGATGGGTTGATGAGATCAAAACCGTTTATAAGAAGAGTCGCCAGACTTATGGCAGTCCCAGAATTCATGAGGACTTGAAAGACAAGGGATATGCCATTGGCAGGCATCGTATTGCCCGTCTTATGCGCGAGCATGGAATCGTTGCCAAGCACAAAAGAAAGTTTAGGGTGACAACCGATTCCAAACATAATCACCCGGTGGCAAAAAACAAACTGCAACGGCGGTTTAATGTTGCTGAGCCCGGTCAATGCTGGGTTTCGGATATCACCTATATCCCGACTCAAGAGGGCTGGTTATACCTTGCGGTGACGCTGGATTTATTCCACCGTAAAGTTATTGGTTGGGCCATGGATCGTTGGATAACCCGTTGGTTGGTAATGAGAGCTTTAAATATGGCAATGAAGAACGGCGGCATGAAACCGGGATTGATTCACCATTCTGACCGGGGGGTTCAATATGCCTGCAACGATTTTCAAGCCTTGCTCAATGTTCATGGGATAGAGTGCAGTATGAGCCGGAAGGGCGATTGCTGGGATAACGCCGTGGCGGAGAGTTTTTTCCATACTCTCAAAGTGGAACTCATTCATAACCGGAACTACAAAACCCGTCAGCAAGCAAAGAAGGATATTTTTGAATATATCGAAGTGTTTTATAATCGGCAACGCCGTCACTAATATCTCGGCTATCTCAGCCCTGCCGAATTCGAGAAACAGGCCTATGCCTCTTAACTAACTGTCCACTAAAACAGGGGAAGATCACATATAAAAAAATCTGTTTTGAAAACTTTTGTTAATGCTGAAGTTGGGGGACTTTGATCTCATTCCTGGTTTTTGAGGTTGCTTTTAGGGCTCTTCTTTTATATATTGAACGCCAATTTCTCTCCACAACTCATTATTTGTTTCCAAAAACCATGGAAGTCAAAGAAGCCATTTGGAAAAAATGCTTAGAAAAAATTGAGGAGCAAATACTGCCCGAAAGCTATACCACTTGGTTTTCGCCCACCTATCCGAGGACCCTTTATGAGGGTTTGATGACCGTCGCGGTTCCAAATCAATTTTATAGAAAGTGCCTCATAGAGAATTACCGGGACCTGATCGAAAGCACTTTGAAATCTGTCACAGAAAAACCAATTCTGGTAGATTTTTGCATAGAATCTGAGATTATAGCCCAAACGGATCAAGACAAAGAAGTTGAGGAAGCCCCGGTTATTGAGCCGGTTGAGAGCCTTTGCGTTTCATCCTCTCTCAATCCTAAATACAATTTTTCAAATTTTGTGGTTGGTTCGAGCAACCAGTTTGCCCATGCAGCGGCTTTGGCTGTTTCCACCCGCCCCGCCATCGCCTACAACCCCTTATTTTTGTATGGGGCAGTAGGATTGGGCAAAACACACCTTCTACATGCTATTGGTAATAAAATTTGCGAGAACAGCCCTAGATCTCGGGTCCGTTATATTTCTGCTGAAAGCTTCACCGTTGACCTTATTGAATCCATTAAAAAAGACAAAATGCCGCTATTCCGGAAAAGGTATCGTCCTTTGGATGTTTTGCTTGTTGATGACATTCAATTCATTGCCGGCAAGGAAAGGACTCAAGAGGAGTTTTTTTATACCTTCAATACTCTTTACGAATCACACAAACAACTCGTTATTTCCAGCGACAGGTATCCTAAAGATATTCAGAAGATGGAAGAGCGGTTACGATCCCGGTTTGAATCCGGGTTGGTGGCTGATATCAATCCTCCCGATCTGGAAACAAAGGTTGCTATTTTGTACAAAAAGGCTGACTTTCACCAAAAAACTATTCCGCAAGATGTCGCTATTTTCATTGCTGGCAACATAAAATCCAATATTCGTGAGCTAGAAGGTTTTTTACTTAGGGTCATCGCATTTTCCTCTTTCACGCATCGAAAGCTTGATTTAGAGTTAACTAAAGAAGTGTTGAAAGATTTTACGCTAGATAAAAACAAGCATTTCACCATTAACAATATCCTTAAAACTGTTGCCGGATACTACGATCTTAAGGTGTCCGATCTTAAATCTAAAAGGCGCACTCGGGATATTTCCATACCCCGTCAAATAGCCATGTTTTTATGCCGGGAACACACCAAATCCTCGCTTCCTGAAATTGGTCGTCAGTTTGGCGGCAAAGATCACACAACAGTGATTTTCTCCTATAAAAAGATATCTAGTTTAGTCAAAGAAAACAGAGAGTTAGAAGCTTCCATCCGGGAAATAGTCAAGCTTGTTGAAAAAGGATAACCTGGGTAAAACATATTAAAAAAACATGAATAAAACCAGCAAAACAAGGTATAATTAAAAGAGTAAATTTTTACCCTACCTTTACTCAAAAAATTGCATTTTTAACAACAGTTTCTTCTTTAAAATCTACCTTTAAAATTAAAAACTTAGACAACTTTTCCACATACTTTCAGGCCCTACAACTACTACAAGATATAAATATAATTTTACTCTTTAAAGCTACTCTTTAAACATCCATGAATACACCCCAAAAAACCGCATACGATTCTTCCAATATTAAAATTTTAGAAGGACTGGAAGCTGTTCGAAAAAGGCCAGCCATGTATATCGGTGGAACCGGTATAGGCGGTCTACACCACTTGGTTTTTGAATTGGTGGATAACAGTGTGGATGAGGCAATTGCTGGTTTTTGTTCAGAAATAGATATTGTCTTGCATATTAATGGCACGGTTACCGTTGCAGATAATGGGCGGGGGATTCCTGTAGATATGCATTCAGACAGGAAGATATCAGCAGCAGAAGTAGTGATGACAGTGCTTCATGCTGGAGGCAAGTTCGACAAAGATACTTATAAAGTATCAGCGGGATTGCACGGTGTGGGAGTATCGGTGGTCAATGCTCTATCCGAATCACTGAGTTTGGAAATAAAAAAAGACGGGAAAGTTCACATCCAAAAATATGAAAGGGGAAAACCTGTTACAGCGCTAGAGGTGATTGGAAAGACGGGTTCTTCGGGAACTAAAATAGTTTTTAAACCCGATTCAGGAATTTTTGAAGATTTAAACTTTCGCTTTGAGATTTTATCCAATCGACTTCGGGAACTGGCTTTTTTAAACAGGGGTGTAAAAATACATATTCATGATGAAAGGGATGGAAAAGATAATGAGTTCCTGTTTGAGGGGGGAATACGTTCTTTCATAGAGCATCTGGGGAAAAACAAAAAAACCATCCATCCAGACCCTATTTATATTGAGCGAAGTAAAGATGACTGTGACTTAGAAATGGCGCTTCAATACAATGACAGTTATACCGAAGAAGTGTTTACCTTTGTCAATAATGTCAATACTCGCGATGGGGGCACCCATCTAAGTGGTTTTAAATCAGCCTTAACCAGAACCGTTAATAGTTATGCAGCCCAGAATAACCTGTTAAAAAATGCGGGAGTTGCTCTGACGGGTGATGATGCCCGGGAGGGATTGATACTGGTATTAAGCATAAAAATCCCTGAGCCGCAGTTTGAGGGCCAAACAAAGGGCAAGCTGGGTAACACAGATATAAAGGGAATCGTCGAACAGATTGTCAATGATAAGCTTGGACAGGTCTTCGAAGAGCAGCCAGAAATAGCTAAAAAGATTATTGCCAAAGTTATAGGTGCTGCACAGGCTCGGGAAGCCGCGAAAAAAGCCAAAGACCTGGTCCGAAGAAAAAGTGCGTTGGAAGTGAGCGCTCTGCCGGGAAAACTGGCAGATTGCTCAGAAAAGGATCCGGCGCTTTCTGAGATTTATATCGTAGAGGGAGATTCGGCGGGAGGCACCGCAAAGCAAGGCCGTGATAGAAGATTCCAGGCCATTCTGCCGATGAGAGGCAAAATACTCAATGTGGAAAAAGCCCGTACGGAGAAAATGATAGCTAGCGAACAAATTCGTACGCTTATCACCGCGCTGGGAACAGGCATTGGGAATGATTTTAAAATAGAAAATCTCCGTTACCACAAAGTCATCATAATGACGGATGCCGACGTTGACGGAGCCCACATCAGAACCCTGCTTCTTACTTTCTTCTTCCGCCAAATGCCAGAATTGATTGAAAAGGGTTATTTATATATTGCTCAACCCCCACTTTATAAAGCCAAGAAAGGGAAAAAGGAGAATTACTTAAAGGATGAAAAACTCCTTTTTCAATTCCTAATGGAACAGGGCACAGAAAAACTAGAGATCACTACTCATAAAAACGGTCATAAAATAATCGGGCCGGAGCTTAATCAACTTATAAATAATTTATACCGGTTTGAAGAATGTTTTGAGCGAGTTGTAAAAAACAATATTCCACGGGCCGTTCTAAATGTGTTAGTTGGGCTGAATGTGAAAAGTGAAGCCTTTGCAAGCCTTGAACAGGTTATGGGGGTGATCATTCAGATTCTCGATTCTTTAATTGATGAAGAAAATCGAGGGAAATACCAATATAAGTCAGAATACCTGAATGTTCCTATTCAGTTCACAAATAGTGTTGACCTCAATACTGAAAAGGAAAGCCGGTTAAAAGAATTTTTAATAGAAATAGATCGGGGTGAGTCCACCGGGGTTTTTGCCAAAACATCCCATGACTTTAAAAAGATGGACTTGAATCAGGATCTGAAAGATGTGCATTTTCAACTGGAGTTTGAGCCCGAGACAGTGCACTACCAAATAGTAATGTTCGGCTCTAATAACGGGAGGGACTTCCAGTTAAAATTTAATGTGGAATTTATGGAGTCAGTGATTATCCAAAATATCCTGGAAATCTATGAACCCATCAGGGAAAGCGATCACCCGCCTTTAGTTTTACACAATGGTGGAGAAAGTACCACTGTCGGCTCCAAGCACGATTTATTGCAGGCCGTTTTAAACATGGCTAAAAAAGGAATTTACATTCAGCGTTACAAAGGTCTTGGTGAGATGAATGCTGATCAACTCTGGGAAACAACCATGGATCCGGAGGTCAGAATTCTTTTACAGGTTAGGGCTGATGACCTGGTAGCCTCGGAAGATCTGTTCACCGTTTTAATGGGAGAAGAGGTAGAGCCCCGACGTGAATTTATCGAGAAAAATGCCCTGCAAGCCAAAAATGTAGATGTTTAGGAAGAACCTCTTATAGATGACATCTTTCTCCTTTTGTCACTTCTGAAATTTTAAGCACAGAAAGGTATTTGAATGCCGGGAACGATCGAACCGATCAATATAGACGATGAAATGAAAAACTCGTACCTTGATTACGCAATGAGCGTAATCATTGGACGCGCCCTGCCGGATGTCCGAGACGGGTTGAAGCCTGTCCACCGCCGCGCCCTCTATGCGATGCATGAGACCGGTAATGTCTGGAACAAACCCTACAAAAAATCCGCTCGCATCGTTGGCGATGTGATGGGTAAATACCATCCGCATGGAGATCAGGCAATTTACGACACAATCGTTCGTTTGGCGCAGGAGTTTTCCCAAAGACACCCGCTTGTCGATGGCCAGGGAAACTTTGGTTCGATAGATGGCGATTCAGCCGCCGCCATGCGTTATACAGAAATTCGCATGGAAGAGATCACCGGTGAACTGCTCCGGGATTTGGAAAAAGACACCGTTCAATTCACCCCCAACTATGATGACTCTCTGAAAGAGCCTTCTGTGTTGCCTGCAAGTTTTCCGCAATTGCTTGTTAACGGCTCGTCAGGAATCGCCGTGGGTATGGCGACCAATATTCCTCCGCATAACTTGGGAGAAGTTATCGATTCCGCGGTTTACGTTATTGAGAATCCCAATTGTTCGGTGGAAGACCTTATTGGGCTTATGCCGGGTCCCGATTTTCCCACTCGGGGAATCATACAGGGAAGAAATGGAATATGGTCCGCTTATAAAACTGGCAGAGGTATCATCCGGGTTCGTGGTCGTGCTGAGATTGAAACCATGGAGAAGAGTGACCGGGAACGCATCGTCATCAACGAGTTGCCGTTTCAGGTCAACAAGGCCAGGCTGGTGGAGAAGATCGCCGAACTGGTTAGAGACAAGCGATTGGAAGGAATTTCTGACCTGAGGGATGAGTCGGACCGGGACGGAATCCGCGTCGTGGTGGAATTGAAAAAAGGCACCATGGGGCAGGTGGTTTTAAACTCCCTTTACAAAAATACCCAGCTTCAGGACACTTTCGGGGTCATCCTGTTAGCTTTGGTGAATCAGCAACCCAGAGTTCTCAACCTGAAAGAGTTTTTGCACCATTTCATCCTGTTTCGTAAAGAAGTGGTGACTCGAAGAACCGAGTTTGACTTAAAGAAGGCCCGCGAGAAAGAACATACCCTTGAAGGATTGGCCACCGCGTTGGATAACCTGGATGCAGTGGTTCAGCTTATCCGCAATGCTGAGGATCCGACCGCCGCCCGCGACGGGCTCATGGCAGAGTTCGGGTTGTCAGAAATCCAGGCCAAAGCCATTCTTGAAATGCGCTTGCAACGTCTCACCGGACTGGAGCGGCAAAAAATAGTTGAAGACTTGGAAGAAACCCGCAAACAGATCAAAGCATTGCAAAATGTTCTTGCCCATGAGGAAGTCAAGCTTAAGATCATCAAAGAAGAATTGCTGGAAATTAAAAACAAGTATGGCAATGAGAGGCGGACAGAAATCGCCGATACGGATGATGAGGGCGATATAGACATTGAAGACCTCATTGCCGATGAGGATGCAGTGGTCGTTTATACCCGAGGGGGTTATATCAAACGGCAAACCGTTGATAATTACCGGGCGCAAAGAAGAGGCGGTAAGGGCATTCGGGGGATGAATCTCAAAGAAGAAGATGTTGTCGAAAAACTTTTCATCGCTTCAACACTGAGCCATCTCCTGGTGTTTACCAGCATCGGAAAGATTCACGCATTGCGGGTATTTTCTATTCCGGAAGTGAGCCGGATTGCCAAAGGAAAATCCATCGCCAATCTTTTGCGTCTCCAGCCGGGAGAGGCCATAGCCAGTATCCTTTCCCTCAGGGAATTTGAAGAAGATAAATTTGTCATGGTCGCCACAGAACGCGGTATCGTTAAAAAAACATATTTGATGGCATACAGGAAGCCTCGACAGGGCGGCATTATCGGGCTGACGATCAACGAAGGGGACCGGGTTATCGGCGCAGAATTGTGTGACGGGAAAAGCGATATTTTACTCGCCACCGAAAGAGGATTTTCTATCCGTTTTAACGAAGAAGAAGTACGCCCCATCGGCCGCACAGGTAGAGGGGTTCGCGGCATCCGTCTCAAAGACGGAGACCGGGTCGTAGGTGCGGAAATCGTTCAACCCGGCACCAAACTCCTCACGGTAACTTCAAACGGTTATGGAAAGCGAACGCCCATAGAAGAGTATCCTCAACAGGGCCGGGGCGGACTGGGTGTTATGACGATCCGCTGTAATGAAAAAATAGGAACCGTGGTGGGCGTGCAACAGGTAGATGAGGCAGATCAGCTTCTGGTCATCACCTCCGATGGTAATATTGTTCGCATGCGTGTCAGCGAAATATCCGTGATAGGCCGAAACACCCAGGGCGTTCGCGTAGTGGGTACCGGCGAAGGCAATCAGGTTGTCAGCATCGAAAAACTGGTCGAATAAAATCCCTCCTATGGATGTGACCTCCCAGACTTATCCTGCTCCAATATGGTCTAACCCGGCGGTTTGGAACAAACTGTGGGCGGGGATTTTTTTTCTGGGGTGGATCTTCCTGGTTTCCTGCTCGGAACAGATGGACCCTCTTCTTCAGAAGGCGAATGAAGAATGGATCCAAGGCCGAAACCATAGCGCTATCGAGATGTTCAATGAGGTGCTGAAAGAGCATCCCTCCGGCTCACTGGCGGAAGAAGCCCTGTTTCGCCTTGGTGAAATCCACCACTTAAGCTTAAACAGCAGTTCGCGGTCTCTGGTCTATTTTCAAGAAGTCCGGCAAATGAATCGAGGTGGAGAGTTCAGTTATCCAGCGCAAAAATATATTGCGGAAATCGCCGAATTTGGTTTGAAGGATTATGATCAGGCGATCATCGAATACCAGAACTTAATCAATCATTATACCGGTAAAAATGACACCGGCGATCATCAATACCGCATTGCCTCGATTTATTATAAAAAACAAAATTACGAGCAGGCTCTGGTAGAACTGGAAGTTTTATTAGAAAACTACCCCAAGAGCTCCTGGGCGGAAGAAACCAAATTTAAAATTATTGAAATTCTTTATACGTTGAGCCGGTGTCCCGAGGCAAGAGAACACTATCGGCATTTTAATCTGGAATATTCAGAAAGCCGTTTTAAAGAAGACATGGACTTTATTGTCGCCTCCTGCTTGGAGGAAGAGGGGCATCTGCAAGAAGCTTACAACCGGTTTAAGGTTTTGGAGGGGCATTATATTTACCCTGCCATACTCAAAATGAAACTGGTGAGCATTGAAAAAAGGATGAAAAAGAAACACTGATGCTCGATTTAAAAATTATTCGCGAAAATCCTGATGCAGTGAAAACCCGTCTCAAACGTCGGGGCGGTGACTTCAAGGAACTGGATGAATTGCTCAAGCCCGAAGAAGACCGACGGTTGGGACTTCAGGAATCGGAATTGCTGAAAAATAAAAAAAAGAAACTTTCGGCAGAGGTCGGGCAGCTCAAACAAAATGGCCAGGACGCTTCGGAGCTTATGGAAGAGGTCAAAGTCATTAACAGTTCCATAAAAGAACTGGACGATAAAATTCAAACCCTGGAACAACAGGTGCAAGAGAAACTGCTTGGCATCCCCAACACTCCTGATGACTCCATTCCTGATGGTGCCGATGAAAGCGCCAACCGAAAGGTGCGCGATTGGGGAACGAAGCCGGAACTTTCATTCAAACCAAAAAATCATGTGGAAATCGGCGAACAGCTCGGCCTGATCGATTTAAAAAGAGCCGCAAAAATTTCCGGAGCCCGGTTCGCGGTATACAGAGGACAAGGAGCAGGACTGTTGCGTGGTTTGATCAATTTTATGATCGATGTGCAAACCCGGGAAAACGGTTATGAGGAATTGTATCCACCCTTCCTGGTCAATAAGGAGAGCATACAGGGCACCGGGCAATTGCCCAAATTTGAGGAGGAGTTATTCGCCACCCGCGACGACCCCTTTTACCTCATCCCCACCGCCGAAGTTCCTGTTACGAACTTTCATCGTGATGAAATTCTGGGAGAGGAGTCGTTGCCCATCTGTTATGCCGCTTACACCTCTTGTTTCAGGAGAGAGGCCGGGTCCTATGGCAAAGACACGCAGGGATTGATTAGGCAGCACCAGTTCGACAAAGTAGAGCTGGTCAAATTTAGCCGACCGGAGGATTCACCCGCAGAGCTTGAGACTTTGGTCGAGAATGCAGAAGCCATCCTTAAAAAACTTGACTTGCATTACCGGGTGATGGAGTTATGTGCCGGTGACTTGGGTTTCTCTGCAGCTAAAACTTATGATCTGGAAGTGTGGCTTCCCAGTCAGGATACATATCGGGAAATTTCGTCCTGCAGTAATTTTACTGATTATCAGGCTCGGCGGGCCCGGATCCGCTGTAAAAAACGCACGGGTGGTAAACCGGAGTTTGTCCACACCTTGAACGGTTCAGGCCTGGCTGCAGGCAGATTGTTTGTGGCCCTGCTGGAAAACTATCAGCAGGAAGACGGAACGGTTGTGGTGCCGGAAGTGTTGCGCCCCTATTTGCACGGGCAGGAAGTTTTAGCAGGGCATCCATAAATCTATAATTTTTATTTTGGCCATTCGCGTAACCTTTATTTAAAGGCTGTGTTCGCGCTGATAGTGGATTTTTATTACGCCATAAAGCATTGACTTAAAGCAGGAAACCGTCCCTTGACATTTTCCCGCAAGTAGATAAATATAAACGGGCTCACAATATTCAGGAGGGATGGCCGAGTGGTTTAAGGCGGCGGTCTTGAAAACCGAAATTAACCTAACCTCAGTTCAATCCCCCTTATTTATCAACCCCCCTGTCTTCCTCTGATCTCTCTATTTTTCTCCTACTGTGCCACGGTATTTGTTTAAAAATTATGCACTGCTATAAAACTCTTTTGTGGAAGCGGCAGGGATTGAAACAAGTGAATGTTGGCCACTGCAACTAAATCCCACCAATGTTCAAACAAATTATGAAAGAAACTAAGTTTTAATCATTTCATAAAGTTCTACATTGTAATACAAGTGATGCCTTCCCAACCAAAGATCGCCCATGATTCCAGCTTCTTTGAGTTCGTGCAAATGCTTACTGGCGGTTTGAGGGTGAATTTTCAGGGCCGTGGAAAATTGGGTTGGCGTTGTAAAAAGAAATGAAAAAACATGACTCACAGTTTCAATCGCATTCATCTTAGAATGATTTTTGCGAATAGTTTCTGTCAACCTTTGATATAAACTCATCATTTGAAAAATTTTTGTTTTTGTTTTAATAGCTTCTGACCTGAATCCTTCCAGCACGAATAAAATATATGTTTCCCAATCCCCAGTTTCTGTTACTAGTTGCAGGGTTTGGTAATATTGAGGACGATTCCTGTTAAAATAAGCGCTGGTATACAAAACTGGAAAATCCAGTAAACCCTCCTGCACTAACTGAAGGACCAGTAATATTCTTCCCGTCCTTCCGTTTCCATCGCCAAAGGGATGAATTGCCTCAAACTGATAATGGGCGATGGCACACCTGATCAGTGGGTCAATTTTCAGATTGTCCGACCTGTTGACAAAATGTTCCCAATTTTGTATTAACTCGCCTATCCTTGAAGCTATGGGTGGTGTATATGTAATCTCTCCGGTTTTTTTGTTTTGTATCCCATTTTGTAGTTTCCTGTAACCAACTTTGGTTTGCATCAGTTTTTCGTGTATTCCCAAAACCAACCTTGTTGATATTGAAAAATCTTTGATATGCCGCATTGCCCAATGGATCGCCTCTTGATACCTTAAAGTTTCTCTGTCCGGGCCTTTTTGCTCCGATACCGGGAGAACCTGGCTCTTCAAAACACTTTCTACAGTCGTATGGATTTCTTCAATACCTGAGCTTTCTACGGATTCCTTAGTCATGGCCACGGACATTAGAACCTTTGCGTCTGGGATACTAGTACAGTACCCTTTCAGTTCTCCTATCTCCCGGCTTGCAGAATTAAGTGCCTTTAGTATTGAAGTGGCGTCGAAATCTATCTGGGGTGGCAACAGCTTTAAATTATGTGGTTGATTGGGATTAAAATTCATTGTTCTGGTAAATGATGTTTTCTTCGAAGTATTCTACCAGAAATATCGAATATTTTTTAATATTTCGACATATTACAGCGATGTATCGATTTTATTAGAATATTTCAACATATTGGAGGGTAGTATATAGCAGAGGAATAAGATAAATTTCGATGGATTAGCAAAACACATCGAAGTTAAGTAAAAAATTCGACATAAAGCCACATATCCAAAACCTTTAATTTCAATATATTACCAATAGAAGGGTGAAGCCACAAGATATTGTGTTAAGGATTAAAGAGCATACAAAATATAGAACTATTTGTGTTTCCTGCTAATTTTCCAGGTTCCCATTAATTAAATAGTTGCGATCAGCTTACAGTCTTTAATGGCCTCCTTGCCTTCCTCATTCCCAACCAGATAAATATCTGACCTTGCACTTATCCATCCCATTTTAACTTCTTGCCTGACAAAATAATAAATTTGGGGCTGTCCTAGATAACATCGAATAGGTGTTATGATGGGTAGTATGAGAAAGAGGAGATTAAGCGCATGGAAGCTCCTTGGAAGGTTTTAGTTGAACCACTATATATCGGCAGAGGGAAATTATGAAGTGAAATTTTGGAAGGTATTGCTTGGGTATCAGCGTCTATCGCTCCATTTTTGGTCTTTCTCTTTTGAAGTGTGTGTATTGCTTCTCCTACTGTGCCATTAGTGTGCCATGGCGGTCTTTTGGCGACTTTGAGAGAGAGAACCAGCAGGAAGACGGAACGGTTGTGGTGCCGGAAGTGTTGCGCCCCTATTTGCACGGGCAGGAAGTTTTAGCAGGGCATCCATAAATCTATAATTTTTATTTTGGCCATTCGCGTAACCTTTATTTAAAGGCTGTGTTCGCGCTGATAGTGGATTTTTATTACGCCATAAAGCATTGACTTAAAGCAGGAAACCGTCCCTTGACATTTTCCCGCAAGTAGATAAATATAAACGGGCTCACAATATTCAGGAGGGATGGCCGAGTGGTTTAAGGCGGCGGTCTTGAAAACCGTTGAACGAAAGTTCCGTGGGTTCGAATCCTACTCCCTCCGCCACTCTCTAGCGAGAGAGGCAAATAGCAATAGACGATTGAGCTGAAATAAATCGTTGCTTGCCAGACTGGGCGAATGCTCGTTGCCCCTACGGCTAGTAGCCGTAGGGGCAGATAAAAACTATATAGATTGGAGAGGTGGCCGAGCTGGCTTAAGGCGCACGCCTGCTAAGTGTGTGTAGGTTTACTCCTACCGAGGGTTCGAATCCCTCCCTCTCCGCCACTGCTCGCCGCAGGGGCAGGTTAAGCCGAGAAGAAGTTTTTAGCTAATTTATAAACTTATAGCTAGTGGGCCCCACGCCGAGTGGTTGTTCGCCAGATCGAGCAATTGCTTATTTTCTGTGGAGGAACTTCACTCGCCGCACCCCTTCGGGGCATGAAGGCTGATGAGGGGTCATAACATGGGGCCCAAAAGGTAAGAACTTTGAGACGTTTAAATTACATAGCCCTGCTGGCACTGGTTCTCATAGCGGGTTGCACTTACGAAAGCAAGGAAGATATCGCTGGCCTGAAAGAGACCGACATCAGCAAACTGAATGTTTCCCAATTTGAAGGATCCCGGTCCAAGCCCGTCCAGCAGATTGAAGCTTCATTGGAAGAAGGTTCGGACAGCTATGCGCCTGACGGAAGTCACCCCACAGTTCAAGAGGGAGTGAAAATCCAACGAGCGATTGTCGTGCCCGAGGAGACAGAAGGTAAGTGGAAAGCGGTCAAGCTTCTGATCAAGAACAAGAAAGACGAAGAACGTAACGAAATGAAAACCATCGCCCTGGGCTCCAGTTTTGAATTGGAAGATTCGGGAATCAGAATTACAGTGGGCCCGTTTTTACCAAGTTTTGTGATGAGCCAGAAGGCTTATACATCTGGCGGAAACGAACTGACCAACCCTGCTGTTCAATTAGTGGTTGAACAAAACGGCAAGACCCTTTATACAGGATGGGCATTCGCGAAATATCCCACGATGTATGCGTTCGAGCACGAAGATTTTGCTCTGCAGTTGATGGATTACATACCCATTGATGTTTCTTGACCCGCTAGTCGCCCCTTCGCAGGGAGACCTTTGTGTAAGTCGAAAGCGGAAGCAGAAATCCCCCCTCCCTTCATAGGGAGGGGCCAGGGGAGGGTTGGATTATGAATTCTGTCAAAAACAATCCACACCCCTCCGCGGCTACGCCTTGCCTCCCCTCATGAGAGGGGAGGATCAATGAGGGTCTCGGGTTGTGCAAAGCTCTCCTTCGCAGGGGAGGCAAATTGATATAGCTTGTTGAGCCAAGAGAACGGTTGGACGCGAGATAAAGATATTGCTATTTACCAGCGGAGGTACTCCGCTAAAACCCAATTATGCGCCCATGGCTCAGCTGGATAGAGCGACGGTTTGCGGAACCGTAGGTCGCAGGTTCGAGTCCTGCTGGGCGCACCATTACCCGTGTACCCCCCTTTTGGAGCGTGAGACAAGTGAAGATTCACAGGCTCTTGAAGGCCAAGGAGGGGGGTAACACACAGGGGGGTTTGCAAAAACTCTCCCTCCTGCTCGCCGCAGGGGCAGATAGCAATGGCTTATTAAGCTAAGAGAACGAAAGGAAAAATTTTAATGGCTAAAAGAGAGAAACGACCAAAAATGGTTTTCCGTAAGTTTTTACAGGATAACCAGAAGCAAATGACCGATTATATAGCCCATGTCGAAGCTTCAGAAAAATATGAACGGGAACCCTGGATGTTAGGGTCCGACCCTGAAGGACTCGTCACCCCCGAATCCATTGTCGAACTCAACCAGCTCGGCGACGGCTAGCCGGGCCACGCCCGGTGGGATAATGCAATATCCTGTCAAGCCGCCAACATGGTTTGAGCGTGAGGGCAACATTGGGCAAACATGGGTTTGTAATGCCGAGATAAAAGCTGGACACGGCAGGGCTATATAGCTCGTTGCCACTACGGCTAGTAGGGAGAGGTGGCCGAGAGGTCGAAGGCGGTTGACTCGAAATCATCTGTACCCGTGAGGGTACCGGGGGTTCGAATCCCCCCCTCTCCGCCACCGGGCCACGCCCGGTGGAAATAGGGCAAGGGTTTTTTCGGTCGAGAAGAATGGTTCATTTTCTGTCCAATGGTGTTACACCTTAACTTTGAGTATATAGTATGAGGTGTTGATAAATGTTTCTCTTGAGACCAATAAAAAATGACCGAACACCCTAACCTGAAAAACGCACCGATAACGGAAGCGGCCATAGAGTTTAGGTACCAAGATAAAGTAACGGAATTCCAAACCCTTGAGTCTGTTTATTCAGTATTTGAAAAGGACTTCCCCGAAAAGAAAATAATTCACCGTGGAAAAGTGGACGTTACTTTTAGGAAAGATAAGCCAGTCGCTTTACAAGCCGAGGATATGGGCCCAGAAGTTATTATTTTTTCTTCTGCTGATCAGAAAAAAATAATTCAGTTAAAGAGGGATAGCTTTTCATTCAGCTGGGTAGGGAAATATTCTAAATGGGAAGAATTTTCATCAAAAGCTTTGGAGCTTTGGAATAAAGCAGATAAAATATTGAAAAGAGAGGCTTTAATTAGAACAGGTTCCAGGTTTATTAATAATCTTAATATTCCCCAAAATGTAGAATTAAAGGAAATTATAGTAAACTCCCCGACTCTTCCAAAAGGCACAAGTTTTGAGATGGCAGGGTTTTTAAATCAAATGACCCTTTACGATGACAATAATTCTGTTTCTGCTGTTGTTTGTTTAGGATTAGACCGTAATGAAATAAAAGAACCAAAACTCCCGGTTATCTTTGATATTGATGTGTTTAGCCTGGATATAATTCCAAATGAAAATACTAAAATTAATGAAAATTTGAATAAATTAAGAGTTTTTAAAAACTCTATATTTTTTAATTCCCTTACACCAAAAGGAATGGAGCTATATCAATGATTGCTCTGAAAGAAAGAAGCGTGTTGCCTTTTGAGCCAGACGAAATTAGCTTTTCCCGTTCTTCAGTGGTCACAACTGATTTAGAAAAATTGATTGAGGATTCTCCCGGCAGGGAGCCAAATTCATTTGCCGTTAGAGAAAAAATTCATTTACTTCTTGAAGAAATTGATCAAGCTTTTGCTGGTTCTCAAGCGGGAAACGCTGATAACTATGGAGGTAAAGCAGGTAATACTAATTCCTTCAGAAACATTTGTGAATTTATTTATTTAATGTCAGGGCCGTTATTAGAAATAATGCCGACAGTTCTTTTAGAACCAGATGGTTCTTTTGCCTTAGACTGGGAAAATGTAAACGCAGATACTTCCTTCGCGGTCAGTTTTGGCCCAAATGACGAATTATTTTTTGCGGGGCTTTTTTCAAATGGGGCTAAACAAAGAGGTGTTGAAATTTTTAATAGATTTTGGTTTCCCGAGCCCATTAGTAAAAATATATTACGGGTCATAAAAGGGAAATAATTTGAATTTAAATTCAGTTTCAGATCAAGAAGAATTGTCTAGATTTCTTTTTAACAATCAGGACTTTACAGAAAGCTCAGGAAATATCCGATGGACTAGATTGATGCCCATATTTTGTGAGCAACTTGATAGATTGGAAACCTCAATATTCAGGACATCTACTTTGAAGCAAGATAAAGAAATATGGGCGTTAGGAGATGCTTTTGCAGGTTTGAAGCGAAAACCCCCAAAAGCTATAGCTGTCCTAACAGCAAAACAAATTAGAAATAAGCAGAGATTGGATGTGATACCAGAAACCTCAACACACCCGCTCCATGCGGTGATAGTAAATTGGCCAGAGGCAAAAGATGGACAAATGGAGATTTGTAAAGAATTAAACAAGGAAGCCAAACTAAGGGTTCGATAAATATTGTTTCCAATTTAATTTTTAGAATTGTTGTGGTCGGGACCAACGTCGGTAGCTCTCTAATCTAATAGCGGACGTTTTCTCGACTTTTTTTGTTAGAATAGGGCTTTGGTGAACGGCTCAGGTTAGCCGAGTGTTGATAGGGCAAAAGCTCAATTCAGCCGAGAAAAACTTTCGCTTGCCAGATAGAGCGATTGCTCGTTGGAGAGGTGGCCGAGCGGTTGAAGGCGCACGCTTGGAAAGCGTGTGTAGGTTTTACCCCTACCGAGGGTTCGAATCCCTCCCTCTCCGCCACCATTCGCCATGGAGGCAAATTGATATAGCCTGTTTGGCCGCGAGGGCAATTGGGCACGAGATAAAGATATTGCATTTTATTAGCGGAGATTCTCCGCCACTGCTCGCCGCAGGGGCAGGTTAAGCCGAGAAGAAGTTTTTGGCTAATTTATAAACTATATAGCTAGTGGGCTCCACGCCGAGTGGTTGTTCGCCATATCGAGTGATTGCTTATTTTCTGTGGAGGAACTCCGCTCGCCGCAGGGGCAGGTTAAGCCGAGAAGAAGTTTTTAGCTAATTTATAAACTATATAGCTAGTGGGCTCCACGCCGAGTGGTTGCTCGCCATATCGAGCAATTGCATATTGAAAAGTATTGGCAGTTTTGTTGGGCCTCACGCAACGTGGCTTTGTGAAACCCGTCAGATCCGGAAGGAAGCAGCGGTAGCAAAATTCCATGTGTGCTGTGAGTTCCCCAACAATTCTGCCTTTAAATAACATCCCCGGGCGACCCGCGATCAGCGGTTGCCTGCAAATGGTCGGTCTTCTGAAATAATGGACTTCCAGGTTTCAGCACGAAAATGGCGCCCCCAGAAATTCAGCGAATTGATTGGGCAGGAGCATATTGTCCGAACCCTTTCCAACGCCATTGAACTGAACCGTGTTTCGCACGCGTTCCTGTTTTCCGGAACACGTGGTGTGGGTAAAACCACCACGGCGCGGATTCTTGCGCGAGTTCTCAATTGCGAAAAAGGGCCGACCATTGAGCCTTGCGGTACCTGCAGTATGTGCGTGGAAATTACCGAAGGCCACTGCATCGATGTTCAAGAAATCGATGGTGCTTCCAATAATGGGGTGGCCGAGGTGCGCGATCTTATCGACAACGTGCAATACGCCACATCTTCTGCCCGTTACAAAGTTTATATTATCGATGAAGTTCATATGCTTTCAAAAAGCGCGTTCAACGCTTTGTTGAAAACGCTGGAAGAACCACCGCCCCGTGTTATTTTCATTTTTGCCACCACCGAGTTGATCAAAATTCCGGACACCATCCTTTCGCGTTGCCAATGTTTTGAGTTCAAACCGCTATCCAATGTCCAGATCACCAAACAACTGGAACTGATTTGCGAGCAGGAAGGAATTCAAATTGATGAAAAAGGGTTGGAAGAAATTTCCAAAGTTGGTGCTGGCAGTATGCGTGATGCGCAAAGTCTGCTGGATCAGGTCATTGCTTATAGCGGCAAAAATATCGATACCGATTCGGTAGAGTCGGTGCTCGGTATTGTTGGGGGAACCACTCTCGAGCTTTTCGCCGAACGTCTTATAAAACGGGAACCGGCTGAACTGATCACTCTGGCTCAGGATGTCGCCAATCAGGGTAAAGACCTGGGCTTGTTTTGCCGGAGCGTGATGGAATATTTAAGAAACCTGCTGATGGTCAAAGTTTCGCGCAATCCGGAAAATCTGCTCAACGCACATACCTGCAACTTGGAAGTTTTGAAAAAACAGGCAGAAGGATTCGATGCCGACGAGTTGCAACAAATGTTCACCATTCTTTCCCGTGCCGATGCGGAAATGAAACGAAGTTCGCTGGCGCAGATGGTTTTTGAAATGGCTATTCTGAGGCTGACAGAAACCCGGCCTTTTAAAAATATCGATGACCTCATTCACAAGATCAATCAGGCGGAAATTGAAGTTCAGCCGGTTATGCCGTCACCGACAGCGCAAAAAGATTCGAGCGCAACTCCCGCAAAAACCCAACCGGGTAACGGTTCTTTCGATTCTTCGACCTGGACCAAGATCCGCCAGGAAGTTTCCCGAAAACGACCGGATTTTGAACATTATCTGGATAAATGCCAGGTTCTTGTGCTGAATGAAAAAGAAATTCAGCTGATGTTTTCAGATTCCTTCACCCTTAAAATGGTTGAGAGTCCGGAAAATGTTCAGTTCATCAAAGATATGGTTAAATCGGCCAGCGGTCATGAGGTGCAGGTGATCCTGAAACAGGGCGAGGTAAAGCCCACACCATCGGGCCCTCCTTCAAGCGGACAGGTAAAAAAAAACTTAAATGACGAAAACCAGAGTCGGCAGAAAACAGAGTCGGAAATCATTCAGGACGCTCTGGATATTTTCGGGGGCATTGTGGTGAAATGAAAAATTCCTCGAACAACAGGTGTTTAAATGAGCGATGATAAAGGATGGTTCTCGTTATTAAAACAGGCTCAGGACATGCAGTCCAAGCTTGCTGAAATTCAGGAAGGCCTCGCTGAAAAAATGGTGGAAGTGTCTACCGGTGGCGGTATGGTGAAGGTGGTTGCTAATGGACTCAACGAAATTATCTCGGTCCATATTGATGACGAATTGATCAACATGAACGATCGGGAAGTGCTCGAAGACCTGATCACCGGCGCCATGAACGAAGTTCATAAGAAAGTGAAAGATCTGGCGCAGGGTGAAATGTCCAAATTGACCGGGGGCCTGAAAATTCCCGGATTGTTCACCTAATTACCAGCGGAGGTACTCCGCTAAAAATTAACTTTTTCCATTAGTCGTCTCACCGTGAAAAGACCCCCCGCAGTTACAAACCTTATAGATGAATTGAAGAGGCTTCCCGGCATTGGCCAGAAAACCGCTGAACGTTTGTCGTTTTTCCTGATGCGCGGAAAAGCCGAGCAGGCCAATAAACTCGCCACAGCCATTCAGAATCTTAAGGAAAAGATTATCCTCTGTTCGATTTGCCATGGCATCACCGAGTCTGACCCCTGCGATATTTGTTCAGACACTTCCCGCGACCATTCACAGATTTGCGTGGTGGAAGAACCACACGACGTTTATGTGATGGAAAACATGGGTTATTTCAAAGGCGTTTATCATGTGTTGATGGGGGTGATTTCTCCGCTGGATGGAATTGGCCCCGATGATCTGAACATCGAAATGTTGAAAGAAAAAGTCAGCAAGCCGGGTATCCGTGAGGTCATCCTGGCGACCAATCCGGACATGGAAGGTGAATCCACCGCCGTGTATATCTCAAAGGTTTTAAAACCTTACGGTGAAGTTAAGGTCACACGCATTGCCCGGGGCCTGCCGGTGGGTTCGGATATTGAGTATGCCGACTCCGTGACCCTGTTGAAATCGCTGGAAGGCCGCATGGAAATGACGTAACAAGGCTACGCCTTGAGGAAATGGCAGGACCATAATATGCTTGGCAAAAAATGGGCAAAGGGTAAATTTAGCCGAGAAAAAGTTTGTCAGCAGAAATACCATATAGCTAGTGGGCCCCACGCCTGGTGGGGGAAATCCACTTGACAATATGTTACAAAACAATTAAATTTAAGTGTTTTAATCCAATTCAAGAAAACCATTCCGGTGTGGCGCAATGGTAGCGCAATCGGCTGTTAACCGATGTGTTAGAGGTTCAAATCCTCTCACCGGAGCCAGTTTTTGTCTCCTTTTTCAGGGGCATAGATTACAAAACCCTGTCGAACCCACTACCGGGTTTTGCTTTAGGTTGCAAAGGTCAAATTGATCCGTTATTCTTCTTCATGTTGGTAAACCTCTGCAATAAGAGGCACTTATGATTCAAAGACCGCGCAGAAACAGATTGAATCCGGCCGTTCGTGGGCTGATCCGGGAATCGCAAGTGAACCCGGCCAACCTGGTCTGGCCCACTTTCGTGCAGGAAGGCAAGAACCTTCGCACTCCGATCGTGTCGATGCCGGGCATCTCAAGGCTTTCCATCGACCAGCTTGCCGCCGATTGCCAAAAGGCCTTTGATCTGGGAATCCCGGCGGTCGCCCTCTTCCCGGTTTTGGATGAATCTTTAAAAAATTCCGAGGGCAAGGAAAGTCTTAATTCTAACGGACTTCTGCAACGCGCGGTGAAGGAGTTAAAGAAAACCATTCCCGGTATGTTGGTGATTACCGATGTGGCGCTGGACCCTTATTCCAGTGACGGGCATGACGGACTGGTTAAAGACGGAAAAATTTTGAACGATGAAACGCTTCCTCTACTTGCTGGCATGGCGGTGGTCCAGGCCGAAGCGGGAGCCGATGTGGTGGCGCCCTCCGACATGATGGATGGCCGGGTCGAGGCCATTTGCTGGGCTCTGGACGAGGCGGGATTTGAGGATGTGTTGATCTGCAGTTACTGTGCAAAATATGCTTCGGCGTTTTACGGGCCGTTTCGCGATGCGCTCGATTCTGCTCCGAAAGAGGGCGATAAAAAAACCTATCAAATGGATCCGGCCAATGCCCGTGAAGCGATACGGGAAATTTTGCTGGATGAAGAAGAAGGGGCAGACTGGTTGCTGATCAAACCGGGCCTGCCTTATCTGGATATCATCCGATTAACGCGCGAGCATTCGGCGCTCCCCATTGCCGCTTACCATGTCAGCGGAGAATATGCCATGCTGAAAGCCGCTGCCGAAAAAGGCTGGCTCGATTATGACAGCTGTCTGATAGAGTCGCTCCTCAGCATGCGCCGCGCCGGAGCAGATATGATCTTCACCTATGGCGCCATTGATGCTGCCAGAATAATTCGGAAATCTCGCGGTTGATGGTTTAACAATCTCCCTGCTTCCATCGGGCGAGGCCCGACACTATGGCAAGTCCCAATTACTGGGTTCACGATCTGGACCCGTTTCTATTTCAATTTACAGAGAATTTTGGCATCCGCTATTACGGGTTGGCCTATGCGCTGGGCTTTCTTGCCGGGATGTGGCTCCTGCACCTTTTTTGCAAGCATGGCAAAGCGGTGCTCACGCCCGAACAACAGTCGCTCACCATTACCGCCATGATGATTGGGGTTTTGCTGGGCGGACGTTTGGGGTACTCACTGTTCTACGCGCTGGACAACACTCTGCACCGACCCTGGATCATATTGCAAATCTGGAAAGGCGGAATGGCCAGTCACGGCGGGTTCATCGGTGTGCTTGTGGCCTGCTGGTGGGTGGCAAAAAAACTGAAACTTTCTTTTCTGCAACTCGGCGACTTGTTGTGTCCTTTAGTACCACCGGGAATTTTGCTGGGACGTATTGCAAATTTCATCAACGGCGAACTGTGGGGTAAAGTCACTCATGTTTCCTGGGCGGTGATCTTTCCGCAAAGCGCTATGCTGGGAACTCCTCTGGAACAGATCGCTCCGCGTCATCCTTCGCAACTTTATGAAGCCGGACTGGAGGGAGCCTTATTGCTGATATACAGCCAGTGGCGGTTGTGGAAAACCGATGCTCTGAATCAGCCCGGCAGATTGACCGGCGAGTTTCTCATGATCTATGCGGTGGTGCGCGTTTTCGGCGAACAGTTCAGAGAACCCGATGCTCCGCTTATTATGGACCTCAGCCGAGGCAGTTTTTACAGCCTGTTTCTGCTCGCTGGCGGACTTTACCTGGTTCTGCGGTCCCGCCGGGCAACGCCCGGTAGTAATTAGCAAAGCCACTTTTCTCTCGACAGGGAGAAGTTCAATTCCCCCATGAGAAGGGGGGTCAGGGGGGTTAAACATTCACTCAGCTTTGGACTTCATCCCCACCCGATTGCAACCCGTTATAAACCGATACCGCAATAGTTATAAATATAAAACCTACCATATATCGCGTAGTTTGATTAAAACCTCCGCCAATGATCCCGGTTGACAACTATATTACCACTAGTTATAATAAACTTTACAACTAGTGGTAATATAGGGTTAAAAATGGTCAAGAACCAGGCAGAAGAAATTCGCGCCTATCTTTTAGCGAAAATACCGGTGCACCCGAAAAATATCGTCGCCAAAGCCTCGAAGGCTTTTTCGTGCAGCCGCACCACCGTCCACCGGCACCTGAACCGGCTGCTCCGCAATGGAGCGATCATTAAAACCGGCACCACGAGGCAGGCGCAATACTTTTTAAAGTCGGAAAAAAACAAACAAATTCTTGTTCCTCTGGAACCGGGAGTTGAGGAGGATAAAGTCTGGAAAGAAAACTTTTTGCAGGACTTTGAAACGCTCCCCAAAAACGTGCGGAATATTTGTGAATACGGTTTTCTGGAAATGCTCAACAATGCCATCGACCATTCAGAGGGAACAGGGGTAGTGATAAAAACAGAGTGGGCATCTGACTCAATTATGCTAGCTATTCGCGATGATGGTGTGGGAATTTTTAGAAAGATCAAGAACGCGCTGAGCTTGGAAGATGAGCGCGAGAGCGCCCTGCATCTCTCAAAGGGAAAGTTCACCACCGACCCGGAAAACCATACCGGAGAGGGAATATTTTTTTCTTCCCGGGCCTTCGATGAATTTCTTATAACTTCAAGAGGAATGGGTTATGCAAGAAATAATTGGGATGAAGACTGGTTTGTGGAAACGACGAAGGATGAGAATGTATCCGGAACAGGTTTAATAATGAAAATCGCTCTGGGCTCAAAAAGAAAAATGCAGGAAGTTTATGCGCAATTTCAAAATGATGACTCTGACGGAATCCAAAGTTTTGACAAGACCCATATTGCAGTGAAACTGAGCAAATTGGGTGATGAACGCTATATTTCCCGTTCCCAGGCACGGCGCATCTGTTTGGGACTGGAAAAGTTCAAGCATGTGGATTTAGACTTCACAGGTATTTCTACTGTAGGACAGGGCTTTGTCGATGAAGTGTTTCGCGTGTTTCAGTCCAAACACCCCCGAATAAAAATTGAACACATAAATGCCAATGACGATGTCCGGTTCATGATTAAACATAGCCTGCCTTAATAGTGGCGGCGGATAGAGCGGCGGTCTTCTTCATTCTCCGATAGATGATTTTGATAATTCACATAAACTTTACTGGCAGGCTGCTGAAAGACTCATATAACTGTTGTTCGCCAATATTTGCATCCCTCCCTTCGTAAGGGAGGGACTGAGGGAGGGTTGGCCTGTTCTTTGCTGGTTTTTTGGTTTTGGGAATAACTCTGATATGCCTCAGACGAAAGTCAAACCCTTCTTCCGCCGGTTGACCGCTTCCAGGTTTTTCTCCCGTTTTACCCGTATTTCTTTTAACTCAAAATATCCGCCGACTGTTCAAGATGCTTGCGGTTTAACACCCCATTGGTGTAAGCTGGGGGGCTCTATAACAAAAACGGTAATGAGTCATGATTCCCGAATTATTGTCACCTGCTGGCAGCCCTGAGAAATTAAAATACGCTTTGGCGTATGGTGCGGATGCGGTCTATGCGGGCATTCCCAAGTTTTCCTTGCGGGCCAGAGAGAATCCTTTCAAAAACGATTTGCTTGAAGAGGCCATTGCCTACACCCACGATAAGGGCAAGAAGATTTATGTTACGGCCAATATTCTCCCGCCCAACCGGAAAATTGAATCCTTCAAAAAATCCCTGGCTCAACACGCCGCATTGGGACCGGATGCATTCATCATGGCTGATCCGGGGATGATTCAGTTTGCTCTCAAGGAGTTTCCCCAGATTCCGGTTCATCTTTCGGTGCAAACCAATACTATGAACTGGTCCTCGGTGGAATTTTGGTACAACCTTGGAGTTAAGCGGGTCATTTTATCGAGAGAGCTTTCCCTGGAAGAGATTCAGGAGATCCATGACCGGGTCCCGGATATGGAACTGGAGGCTTTCGTGCACGGGTCAATTTGTATTGCTTATTCTGGCCGGTGCCTGTTATCCAATTATTTCAATCACCGCGATGCCAATCAGGGGACATGCACCAACAGTTGCCGATGGGAATTTAATGTTAAGGAGGAAGTAGAAAAAGAAACCGAACAGTATCAGCCGCTTAAGGGGCAGTATGCCATTGAGGAAACTTCGCGAAAAGGCGAAATGATGCCTGTCGATGAAGACGAGCACGGTACTTATATCATGAACTCTAAGGACTTGAGGGCGGTGGAATTTTTAAAACCGCTTCATGAAGTCGGTGTCATGTCATTTAAAATAGAGGGCCGATCGAAATCCATTTATTATTTGTCCATGGTCACCCGGGCTTACCGTAAGGCCATTAAAGATCTGGCAGAAGGACGTTCATTCGATCCCGAATTACTTGGAGAAATTGATAAGACGGCGAACCGGGGTTTCACATCCGCGTTTTTAATATCCGCCTCCAATCGGGACACCGAGCGGTTTGATTCACCGCAGGAGAAAGATCAGGCCCAGGTTTTTGGTGGGCAGGTTGTGAATGAGCGGCCGGGTTGGATGGAGGTAGAAGTTAAAAACCGAATCGAGCTGGGGGATGAGGTGGAATATATTTCCCCCAGCGGGCAATTCAAATTTTCCATTGATGCTATGGAAACAAGCACCGGGGAAAAAGCAACTGTCGCACACGGAGGAAATGGAACGATCTGGATTGGAATTGATCGGCAGGCAGAACCGTTCGCACTGTTAAGCCTGTTGCAGAAGGCCAAAATGGCTGAAACCGTTTAAAGTCAACCGGGAATTTTATTTACTCACGGTTGTTTTTGTCATGGCGGGTTTTGGTGGTTTGCGCCCAGAACAGGGTGAGAACAACACCAACAACCAAAGCCAGCCCTAACCAGCCAGACAGGGTATCGATTCCGTAATCGAAAATATCTTTAGCCAAGGCTCCATCAAAGGCTATTGCTGCCACAATAAAGATTAGAAAAAAAATAAATTTTTTCAAGATCGGTTTCCGATTAATGGGTCCCCTGCCGATATGGATTGATTTTACCAATATATTTGATGGATGTTGTTTTCCCGGCTAAGGATAAAGTTCTTGGCTCCCCAAACATACTGGTTTTATAATAAGGTTCTTTTATTCTGGAATTTTAGCAAGAAATCTTTTTGGTGCAATTGGTAATTTTTTTAAACAATTTAATCGGTATTTAATTTCATGGCTGTCCCGCTGATGCAAGCGTTGAAAATTGGGTCTTATGTCTTTCGGCAAAAATTAAAGGGCAACAAGCGTTATCCACTGGTGATGATGCTGGAGCCTTTATTCCGTTGCAATTTAGAGTGTATTGGTTGTGGAAAAATTCAAAAACCCAATGAAATATTGAAACAGAATATGACTCCGGAGCAGTGCTTTAAAGCCGCCAAAGAATGTGGCGCCCCTGTAGTTTCCATAGCGGGCGGCGAGCCCCTAATGCATCCGGAAATTGTGCAAATCGTTGAAGGCCTGATCGCTATGAAGCGTTTTATTTATTTGTGCACCAACGCCATTCTGCTTAAAGATCATCTGGATCGATTGCCAGTAAGCCCTTATTTGACCCTTTCCGTTCATCTGGATGGAATGGAAGAGGAGCATGATCGCATTGTTGATCAGAGGGGAACTTTCAACCTGGCCATCGAAGCGGTTCGAGAAGCGAAGCGAAAAGGATTCCGGGTTACCAGCGCCACCACCTTTTTCGAAGATACGACTGTAGAGATGGCGGAGGAATTTTTGGATTATTTAGCCCGTCTTGGGATAGACGGAGTGACCATGGCTTCGGCATTTCGTTACCCGGATGCTCCCGATCAGGATCATTTTTTCGGACGTCGGCGCACATTTGAATTTTTCGACAAATTGCTGGCGAAAAATAAAAAGGGCCGTTGGGATTTGAATCATTCGCCGCTTTATTTAGAGTTTTTGCGTGGGGAAAAGGATTACTCCTGTACGCCCTGGGGAAACCCGAATTATTCCGTGCTGGGTTGGCAGAAGCCCTGCTACCTTTTGGACGATGGTTATGCAGAAACTTATAAGGAATTGATGGAAACCACCGAGTGGGAAAACTACGGTCATCAAAATAACCGGAAATGTGCGGATTGCACGGCTCATTGTGGTTATGAGGCGACAGCGGTTGAGGATGCGACATCCAATTTAAAGGGTATGTTTGATTCCGCTAAAGTGGTTTTTCAATAACTACGAGGCGCAGGGCCGACTAGCAAGGGCTCGTTGAGCCGTCTATGTCTCCCGCTCGGCACTCGCTCCCGTGAGAAGGAACTGGGCAAAGGCTCATTAAGCCGAACTAACCTTCCATCCGCCAACAAAAGCTGTTGCTAATGGCCTCCCTCGCTAGAGGGTGGTTTTTTCATCGGTGTGGGCTTCTGCCAGTTGTTCGGGTGTGAGCCCTTCTGCCATTTTCAGGTTGGCCCCTTCGAGCCGGGCGTTTTTTATTTCGGCCTGCATGAAATCGGCACGGACAAGATTAGCATTTTTTAGATCAGCATTTTTAAAGTTGGCCCACCGTAGGTTGGCTCCCCGCAAGTTGGCTCCCCGCAAGTTGGCGTTCTCAAGGTTGGCATTTTTTAAATAAGCTCCATACAGGTTTGCCCCTTCAAGGCTAGCGTTGCTAAGATCAGCACCCACCAGCACGGCCCCTTTTAAATGGCAGTCTTTCAGGTTTGCCGGTTCTCCATCACGGCCATCCGTTTTCAGCCAGGTTTTGTGGTTGGAAAGGATCGTCTTCAGTTCTGAGATGGAGCGTGTATTTGCTTTGGAAGTTTTGGAATCGGTATTGCTCATTCCGGTATTGTACATCCGGAGAATTTAGGACTGCAAGTTTTCCTGTTGGAAAATTATGAAGCGGAAGGTTTCCCCCGCCTCATTCCGAGCAAATTTTTACGAAGCCAATACTTTATTATAAAGTTCCTGGAACTTTAAATTACCAGGATCAGCCTGAAGTGCTTTTCCCATGGATTGCCTGGCCGATTCCTTGTTATTGATTTTGAGGTGGGTGTTGGCAAGCTGGTAATGCGCCTCCACATAAGACGGATTGATATTCAATGATTTTTGAAATGAGTCAATAGCCTTTTGCAACTTTCCTTCTGTTTAATAAAGGACTCCTAAATTGAAATGAGTGAGCATTCCATTTGTATCGACCTCCATGGACCCTAAAAGGATTTATTTAGCTTTTTTCAGATCGCCTTTTAAGCGATAGCTGTCTCCCAGATTGTTCGGGTAAGTTGAATTCGCCGGTTCATTTGTAATTTTTATCTTTTTTGGGCTTGGCCTTTGATTCTTTGTTACTTACTCTGTTGAGAAAGTCTTAGCCATTTGGTATAATTTTTAGCCGCCATATCTAAATAACTTTATAAAAGTTAAAAACTTATGAGCTTTTTGCCAGCCAGGACCCGGGTACCTAAAAAATGGTGTGGGGCTGTAATTTGTATGCTCGTATTTATGTTTTCTGTAGGTTGCGCCACCACCGAACGGCTGCCGAATGAAAATAAAACTTTGGCGCAGAAAAAATTCAAGGAGGCCCTGCAGGCAGGCTCCTTGAATCAGCAGGATAAAATGGTGGTCTTGCTTAAAGAAGCCCTGGAGCTGGATCCTGTGGATTCGAAACTCCATTTTTTCCTGGGCCGGGCTTATTTTGTACAGGGAGATATCGAACAAGCAGAACAGGAGTATTTAATAAGCATCAAATTAAACAATAATTTGAAGGACGCCTATCGGAAGCTGGGTTTGATTTACATGCAGAAGGGGCAGTGGGAAAAGGCGATTCGCTACTTTCGGGAAGACCTGGCGCGACCTGGAACCCCGCAACCCCAACAGATTTATAATTGGATCGCGCTGTGTTTTTATAATCTTGGAAAAAAGAATGAAGCGGAAGTCGAGTGGGAAAGAGCTCTTGACCTAAAAGATAATGCGGGAATTCGGCTTAACCTGGCCTTGGCTTATATTAATCAGGAGCGTTTTGATCAAGCTAAGGACTCTTTACAAAAGGCTCTGGCTCTCAAGCCGCGTTTTTCTCAAGCCCATTTTGAGTTGGGACAATTATATTTAAAGGAAGAAAAAAAAGACAAGGCAGTGAATCATTTTAAAAAAGTGATTCTTTATTCCCCCAGAGGGAACCTGGCTAAAAAATCCAAAGAATATATAACATTGGTTTATCCGGAATAAAAAATGATGGTTGAAAACTTTGGTTCTTATTTAAAACATGAACGCGAATTAAGGGGGGTGCCTCTGGAATAAATATCCAGGGCCACCAAAATTCATATTCGTTTTCTTAAGGCTCTTGAAGACAACTCTTTTGATGAACTTCCGGGGGAAGTTTTTATTAAAGGATATATCCGGTCCTATGCCAACATCATCGGTTCGGATGTTGAGGAAATGCTCAATATCTATAAAGAATCTGTGGAGTTCAAAAATCAGTAAAATATCCCCATCAAAATACCTTCTGTTAAAACACGGTCCAAAACCCTTTTGACATTTGGCCTGTTGATGCTGGTGGTTGTCGGTCTCTTGTTTTGGGTGGGAATCCTGATAAAAAAAAGGGGCGACCCGGAGCAGGTAAAAGTCCCTTCAATGCAAGAGCAAGAGGAGATAACTATATCGAAGCCTCCAATAAGTTCCGATATTTCCGAAAACCGGATTGTGGAAGAAAATATGGATGTTCAGGAAGCGGGCTCTGCCGAGCCTGAGACCTCTGCATTATCCGTCAATCTGTCTGATCAACTTGCCGAAGAACTGGACGAGAAAAAAGTCTTATCCCCCGAAGAGCCGATCGAACTGAACGCACAGACCTCAAGTGCTTCACGGGCTGCTCCGAGTCCTCAAAATCCCGAGGGCGTGGAAAAATCTTTAAAACTTACAATTCGGGCAAAGTAAAATTCGTGGTTTAATATGACCATTGATGGTTTCAGGGATGAGGATTTTATTCTCCCCGCAGGCACCGCAAAGACCTTCTGGGCTAATGAAGCCTTTCGGTTGACGGTGGGGAATAAGACAGGAGTGGAGTTATTGTTAAACGGCAAGGTCTTAGCTTTGCCGGAAAGTGAAGACAGCGTGGTCAAGGGCTTTATTATTAACTCTAAGCTGGTAGAGTGAACCGTGGCTAAAATTGATGCCTTCCTCAAGCTGATGAATGAACAGGGAGCTTCAGACCTGCACCTTGTTTCCGGTTCGCAACCCATACTCCGAGTTCATGGAGACATGGAGCGAATCAAATACAAAGTGCTGGAAAATGATGAACTGAAAGCGATGCTGTATGAAATTGCCCCGGAAAACAAGATCAAGGTTTTTGAAGAAACCGGAGATGTGGATTTCGCCTATGAAATTCCCAATCTGGCCCGTTACCGGGCGAATTATTTTCAGCAGAAATGGGGTGTCGGAGCGGTTTTCAGGGAAATTCCAAGCACAATTCTGACTTCCGAACAACTGGAGCTTCCCAAAGTCATTACAAAACTTTCCATGTTGCATAAGGGAATGGTTCTGGTCACCGGGCCTACGGGAAGCGGCAAATCCACAACACTTGCCGCTATGATGGACTACGTTAACAAAAATAAGAAAAGCCATATCATTACTATTGAAGACCCGATTGAGTTTGTTCATAAAAACCAAAGTTGTATTGTCAATCACCGGGAAGTGGGGGTGCACACACAAGGGTTTAAGTCCGCCCTGCGCGGAGCCTTGCGCGAAGACCCGGATCTCATTCTCGTTGGCGAGATGCGGGATCTGGAAACCATTGAGCTGGCCTTGGAAGCTGCTTCCACGGGCCATTTGGTTTTTGGTACGCTTCACACTCAGAGCGCGGCAAAAACCGTTGACCGAGTTATCGATGTTTTCCCGGCGCACCAACAGCCGCAAATTCGCACCACCCTTTCTGAATCCTTGAAAGGAGTCATAGCTCAGAATCTGTTCAAACGCGTCGATAAAAAAGGCAGAACGGCAATACTGGAAATCATGGTAGTAACTTCGGCGGTTTCCAACCTGATTCGTGAGGGCAAGACCTTTCAAATTCCTTCGGCAATCCAGACGGGGAAAAAATATGGCATGCAGTCATTGGACGATGCCATTCTTGTAGCTTTGGAAGAGAAAAAAATCAGCCCCGAAGATGCTTACGACAAGGCCATTGTTAAAGAGAGGTTTGTTCAGTTTTTAAAAACACCGCCAGATTTTTTATGAGTGACCTATGAGAAAAGCGGAAGTTGATCATATTTTGACCACCATGCTGGAGGCGTTCGGAGATATTTCCGATCTTAATATCACGGTGGGAAAACCCTGCCAGGTAGAGTCGTCGGGGCGATTGACGGCGGTTCCCATAGAACCTCCCATCGAGGAGTTCACACCTTTCCAGGCAGAAATATTTGCCTTGAATCTGATCAACGCGGATAGAAGACTAACAGAAATTTTAATCCAGCAAGGTTCCTGCGATTGTTCCTATTTTCTGGTGGGCAAAGCCCGGTTCCGTGTGAATATATTTTCACAGCGCGGAAATTATACTATCATATTGAAAAAACTGGAGGCACGAATACCCTCCATTGAGGACTTGAAACTTCCGGGCCAGCTTGCCAAAGCCGCCGAAGAAAAACATGGCCTTATCCTGGTTGCAGGGGCGACCGGAAGCGATAAATCGACCACGCTTGCCGCGTTGTTGAATAAAATGAACGAGGAAAAATCCATTCACATCATTACCCTGGAAGATCCCGTGGAATTTGTGCACCCCCATAAAAAAGCTACCTTTAACCAGCGGGAATTGGGAAACGATTATGACGCATTCTCCAGCGGACTTCGGGCTGCCCTTCGTCAAGCACCCAAGGTTATTCTGGTTGGGCAAATGCGTGACCTGGAAACGCTAGAGATCGGTCTTAGCGCGGTGGAAACCGGCCATTTGGTCATGAGTGCTCTGCATGCTGTTGATGTCGGGCAAACCATCAACCGCATTGTAGGCATGTTTCCCCAGGAAGAGGAACAGCAAATACGCATTCGTCTGGCAGACGCTGTTCGCTGGATCATTTGTCAACGTTTGCTTCCCAAAGTGGGTGGGGGTCGGGTGGCTCTGCTTGAGATTATGTCTTCCAATATGCGGGTGAAAGACACCATCATCAATGGCGAATCCGAAGGCAAAACTTATTACGAAATCATTACCAACGGTGACGTATATGGCATGTGGACTTTCGATCAACATATATTGAAAATTTATCAGGAGGGTCTCATCACAGAAGAAACCGCTATGGCATATGCTTCCCGCAAGGCTATAGTCGGGCGTGGCATTGACACCCTCAAATCGGCTAAAGGAGAAAAAACAACCTATATTGAGGGGCTTGATATGGACGATGAGTATGGGGCTCAAGTTAAAAAATAATAAGGGATGGACCAAGATGCAAGTAGTGTGCGATGAGTGTCAGCGTTCCATGAACATTCCGGATGATAAGTTGCCGAAGGACTAGGCCTTCTCCATCACTTGCCCGGGATGCAAAAACAAGATTAAGGTAGATCAGCACCTGAAAACCCCGGAACCGCCAACACCCTCCAAACCCGAAGAGGTGCTGGACGCGCCGGGCATGGTCGTGGAGCACGAAGAATTTGAAGATGATGACGAACTGGTTATTTATGAGGAAGGTGATCAGCTGGCGTTGGTGTTGGATGAAAAAAACCAGTCTGCCTGGACCAAGGTGTTGGAAAACAAGGATTATAAAATTCAATACGCCAAATCACCCGAACATGCAGTACATAAAATGAAGTTTACCCACTTCCATTTTGTTGTCTTGCATGAAAACTATGGAGGCAAGGGTCTGGAAAACAACGTTGTTTATAAAACCCTGATCGAATTGCCTATGGTGGCCCGAAGGAACATTTTTTTTGCGTTGCCGGGGACGAACTTTAAGACCCTGAATAATAAGCAGGCCTTTCAGAAAAGTGCCAATATCGTGATCAACGAAAAAGACATGGATAAGTTGGGAGATATTTTGAAGAAATCGATTTCCGAAAATGAAATATTTTATAAGGTATTCAAAGAAGCTCTTCACTCTATGGGGAAAGCATGAAGCTGCAAGACACACCGATTCACCATCATTCCAGCATTGGTAGAGCGCCTGAGGATCACAACTCATTTTCTGACACGCATTGGACTGGAGCTTGAAAGTACAAAAAATAAAATTAACTCTTATACTTTAAAACAACAGGAATAGGCCAAATAACTTATGCCTACTTTTACCTACAAAGCGCGGGTCCGGGGCAAAATGCAATCCGGAGAAGTGGAAGCGGAAGACGAAAAGGCCGCGATCTCTAAGCTGAAATTGAAGAAAATTCGTGTTACCACCGTCAAGGGAAAAGGGGGTGGAAGCGCTTTATTTGGGCCCAAAGTCCATAAAATCACCACCCGCGACGTGGTTATTTTTACCCGGACGTTTTCCACCATGGTCGATGCCGGGCTTCCTTTGGTCCAATGTTTGGACATTCTTGGCAAGCAGTCTGACAATCCTACATTGGGGGAAAAGATTTTAAGCGTCAAGGCAAATATTGAAGCCGGGAACAACCTGTCGGATTCCCTGAAAAAACATCCAAAGATTTGGGACTCGCTATACTGCAACCTGGTTGAAGCGGGAGAAGTGGGTGGAATCCTGGACATCATCCTCAGGCGTCTGGCAGCGTATATTGAAAAAGCGGAAAAGTTAAAGAAGAAAATAAAAACCGCGATGGTTTATCCAGGAGCCATTATGACGGTAGCTTTTGTCGTCGTAGCGTTTTTAATGGTCTTTGTTATCCCGTCGTTTGCCTCGGTATTTGCAGGGGGAGGCCAGGAACTACCGGGACCCACACAGATCGTTATGGATGTCAGCGACTTCTTCAGAGACCAGTGGTGGGTCATGATAGGTGGGGCGGCTGCTTTTATCTTTATCTTTAAAAAAGTTTACGCCACCGAGCGGGGAAATATTGAAATAGATCGGATTGCTTTAAAACTCCCTGTGTTTGGAGATTTAATTAAAAAGGTTTCGGTAGCAAAATTTACCCGGACACTGGGAACCCTGATATCAAGCGGCGTGCCTTTGATCGAAGCTTTGGATATTTGCGCACGTACTTCGGGAAATAAAATTGTGGAACAGGCCGTGTTCAAAACCATTGAGTCTATCAAGGAAGGTGAATCGATCGCCGCCCCTCTTTCGCGGGAAGATGTTTTTCCTCCTATGGTTGTTCAAATGATTGACGTTGGGGAAGCCTCGGGCTCCCTCGACAAAATGCTGACTAAAATCGCAGACTTCTATGACGAAGAAGTTGATGCTGCGGTTGACGGTCTAACGACCCTGATGGAACCCGCGCTCATGGTCTTCCTGGGCATTGTAATCGGATTTATTGTGATTGCCATGTACTTACCCATATTTAAAATGGGAGACGCTGTTTAGACGAAGATTAAATTCGTTGGCGGATCCGGCCGCGCTATGACACGCGAAATCCACAATCAGGATCAGGAATTAGAGCAGCGAGTCAGAAGAATAATGCTCTTAAGGGTTTTCTTTTTGACCGGGTTTGTGGCCCTGTTGCTTGCCTTTCAAGAGAGTTTGGGAATCACCGCACCCATAGAACCTCTCTGCATGGTTATTGGGGTGGGGTTTTTCATGTCCCTGATTTATGCGGTTCTTTTCAGATTTTTGACTTTGGCGGAAAACGCTTCGCTTCAGGTTGTGGGAGACTTGCTTCTGGTGGGCGGCATTCTCTTCACCACAGGGGGTATTGACAGCCCCATTTCCTTACTTTTCTTATTTGTAATTATTGCATCCAGTGTCACTCTGCCCAGAGCCGCAGCCTATCTGGCGGCATCGGGCGCCATTATCATTTATGGAGTGCTGGTGGATCTGGAGTATTTTGGCATCATTACTCCGGTTTATTTGTTTCCAGAATCGAAGGTGTCTTTTGCAAGCGGTTATGTTTTTTATGTAATTTTTTTAAACATTGTTTCCTATTATACGGTGGCTTACCTCAGCAGTTTTCTCTCGCATCGACTGCGAATGGTTAAAGAGAAACTGGCTCGCGCAAGTATCAATCTGGAAGAGCAAAGGGCTTTCAACCGGGACATTATACAGAACATGGGAAATGGGTTGATCACCACTAACCTGGAAGGCAGGGTCACATCCATCAACCCTGCCGCGAGAGTTCTGACGGGTTATTCTGTTGAAGCGAGCCTGGAGAATCCCATTCGGCGGTTGATACCTTTAGCCGAATTGAAAAACCTGTTTTCCAAAGATTTAACACTTGTTTTTCCAAAACAGATTGAAGGGGAATACCAACGAAAAGACGGAAGGATCATTTTTATCCGGATAAAAATCAGCCATCTTGCTGACCTCAATGAACCGGGATTCATTCTGGTATTTGAAGATCTCACCGAAGTAAAAGAAATGCAGGAAAAGGTTTTGAGGACAGAACAGTTAGCGGCGGTGGGAAGGTTTTCAGCAGGGCTTGCCCACGAAATCAGAAACCCGCTGACTTCACTGAGCGGTTCCATTCAGGTGCTGGCAAGAGGTCTTAAACTTGAAGACGCCTATAAAAAACTCATGGAAATAGTGATGAAGGAAACGGATCGTCTGAATAGCATTCTTTCAGATTTTCTCAACTATTCCCAACCCAAAAAAAGCAATAATACCATTATAGATTTGACTCAACTTGTTCAGGATGTAATCATCCTGTTAAAGAATAAAGAGGCCTTGAGCTCTAAAAAACAGATTGTTTTCAAAGGAACGACTGACCATTTGATCCTGCATGGAGATGAGGAACAAATTAAACAGGTTGTGTGGAATTTGTGTATCAATGCTTTGGAAGCGATGTCCCAGGGAACCCTGACCTTGTCGCTTAAGGAGGTTTTTTCATTCCGGAGCGGAGAGTTTCAAGCTAATCACCGCGGCATGGTTCTTGAGGTCCAAGATGAGGGTTGTGGCATTGCCTCGGATCAGATCAATAATATTTATGATCCTTTCTATTCCAGTAAGAAAGATGGAGTCGGCTTAGGACTGGCAACCGCATATCAAATCGTCAACCGACACGGAGGGATTATGGATGTCGAAAGCACCCCCGGTACAGGAACTTTATTCACGGTTTTTTTCCCCGATCAGGAAAGTGAAAAACCTGTCCCCTTGTCTTCCCATTAGTATTAAAAAATTCTAAAAAGGAAATCGATCATGTCAGGAGAGGGACCCATAAAAATAACCGACACTACCCCTAAATGGAGAACAGTTTCTTGAAAGCTTTAAATATCCTGGCCGGGTTGATAATGGTTCTTTTTTTATCAGGATGTGCCACCCACCTGCAAAAAAATACTCCTGAAAATATGGTTTTCATTGCCGAAGGACCCTTTACCATGGGTTTTGTTATAGAAAATGATAATGAATGGGGAGATATGGATGAAGACCCGGTTCATGAAGTTACGCTCAGCGCTTACTGGATGGATAAATATGAGGTCACGAGTGCTGACTTCGCCGAATTTCTTAACTCTCACCAAGGTTCTGCCCGGCAGTTCATGGAAATCACTCCAAGCGTTACGGTTGAGTTTGTAGAGGGAAAATACCAACCCCGGACCGGGCTGGAGAACCTGCCTGTTAACCGGGTCTCCTGGCATGGTGCCGATGCCTATTGCCAGTGGAAAGACAAACGCCTGCCTACTGAAGCAGAATGGGAAAAGGCTGCAAGAGGAACCGACCAGAGAATTTTTCCCTGGGGAAACGAATTTCCCGACAATAGCCGCGTCACTTTTCGGCGTAAATTTTCTAAACTGGGTTTTGAAGTGATGGAACTGGTAGATAGTATGAGCCAGGGGGTTTCCCCTTATGGAATCCATCACATGGCGGGTAATGTCTGGGAGTGGGTTGCCGACTGGTTTGGTGGAGGAACCTATGAAGATCGCGAATCCAAAGATCCTAAAGGCCCTGAAACCGGAATCAGCAAGGTATTACGGGGGGGCAATTGGTATTACAAGGCCTACTATTTGAGAACTACCTACCGCTTTAACGAACGGCCCGATCAATTCAATATTTGGCAAGGATTCCGCTGCGCCTGGCCAGCGACCGGTGGCAAAAAACTTCCCCCCCTTTAAGGAGACCTTTGCATAAGTCGAAAAAAACAGAAAAGCGAGATTCTTCACTGCGTTCAGAATGACAATACAAGGCTGTTTTGTCATTCTGAGGAACAAAGTGACGAAGAATCTCGGGTTATGCAAAGCTCTCCCTGATAAAGGGGGACTGAGGGGAGTTGGGTTTTCCTGTTTTCGGGTAATGCAGTGTTCCCTACACGGTTAGTTCTGTTCTGGTCATGACCCTTTATTTATTGCTTTCGGTGTTCGGGTTCCTGGTGCACAACATTTCCGAGTATAACTGCCTCACTTCCCTTTTTATTTACTATTTTGTATTTCTGGTTGCATCAATGGGACTCTTGTGCAGAGAAAGCGTTCCGCAAGTTTATAATAATTTGCCGCTCTTGAAAAAAAACATTTATGCTACCGTCTATGCTTTTTGCTGTCCTTTTGACAGGATTTGCCTTGTCGAATTATTATAAATATAATCAAATTATAGTTAAAAAACTTCCTTTCAGCCAAACCCTGGGTGACGCGGAATATGAATTAAGACTTGCCAAAAATTTATGTAAGCAGTGCGGGGGGCCTCATTATTTATCCGGTTTCTTAAAATTGGAAGAGTACAAAAGAACAAGAGATCCTGAATTGCTAGAGGGAGCGCGAAAAGAGTTTTCCGAAGCTCTTATTCGAAACCCATACAGTTCGAGATTTTATTTTGCTGAAGGAGATGCCTTTAACTTTCAAGGAAAGAAGGGGCAAGCAAAGCATTCTTATACAATGACCGGGAAAAACCCTAGGTACGCGTTACCCGCTTTAGAGAGAATTAAAACCCTGGGGAAAATTGATAGAGGCTTGGAACCCTGAATTATCTTTGTCTTGTTAAACTGTTATAATGGCGTTATGCGAACCAAATCCGTAACGGCAATCTGTTTGACTATGATAATTTTTGGAATTTCCATTCCTGGAATGTCGCAGCAGTTAAACCCTGATCTGTTTCAACCCTCCTCTTTGGTCAGCAGTGAAATTGCACGCAAACAACTCCAAAAAATCTACCTGACATCCGCAAAGCAACGCACGTTCCATTGCGGTTGCGTGTTTGACAGGTTAAAACAGGTCTTTCCCAATTTGTGTAATGCCAGGACAGTTTTTGAAAAAGGCAAACCGAAAAAGCTGATCTGGGCATCTTTGATGCCGCCAAGTGTTTTTGCCAGATCGTTAAAGTGCTGGAGCAAGACCCTGTGTACGCGCCCCGGTGGGAAAAAAATCAAGGGAGCTCAATGTTGCTCGGAAATTTCGCCAAAGTTTAAAACCAGAGAATCCGATATGCATAATATTTTTCCTATGATTGAAAAACCGGCAACTCCTGTTGCGACAAAGGAATTTTCCGGTATGTGGGAATACCGTTATTGTGAAAAAGAAGGCACGCTTAGAAAAGAGATTAGCGGCAATGCGTCCAGGGCTTATTTATATATGTCGTTTCAATTTAAAATTCCTTTGGATGAGAACCTGGAAAATTCATTGCGGATGTGGCATTTTGAAGATCCTCCTGATGAGTGGGAGGAAAAACGCAATGACCTGATAGAGGTTATCCAGGGAAACCGTAATCCCTTCATCGATCAGCCGGAACTGGTGGAGCGGGTTGCCGATTTTTAGCGGCCAGTACCCATCCGGGGCATGAAGGTTATGGTAAAAATTCACAAGCGGGTTCCGGGAGGAAGCTGGGTGTCCTCATCGGTGAGGGTAGCTTCAAGTTGCGAATCAGTGACGCAGGTGTTCTGCAGGTTGGCGCCTTGAAGATAAGCCCCACCCAGGCGGGTGTTTTGCAGGTCGGCGTTCTCCAGATTAGCCCACATCAGATCGGTTTCTTCTAAGTTGGCGTTTTTCAGGCAGGTGCCCTGCAATTGGGCGTCTTGCAAGTTAGCCCCCCTGAGGTCGGCATTTTCAAAATTGGCTCCACGAAGGTCAGTGCCTTGCAAATTGGCCTCCACCAGAACAGCATTTTTAAAATTGCTTTCCCTTAAGTCTTCGCCGCTGAGATCGGCGAATATGCCGTCCTTGCCTTTTGATTCAAACCATTCCTTATGACTCAGGAGGATCTGTGGGAGAATGGAAATGAGGCTGGATTTTTTCATAACTAATGAGGGGTCTTTGAAAAATGCCTTAAAATTATGAAACTCAAACTTGCAAACCGACACATGTATTTACCATAGTATAAAACTGTTTTTTGTTATTTTTAAATAAATAGACCGCCTAAATGAAAAATAGAGGCATAGTTTTTAAACTGACATCGTTGATTCTCGTCGTCTCGGTTTTATTCTTCCTGATTGTCAGTAACCATAACTCAAAGAAAATTCGCTCTATATTCAAAGGTAACCTGAGGGAATCAGCAGAGAATTTATCCTATTCCACGTTAAATAAAATAGAATCGATTCTTAAGGCCGTCGAAAAAGTTCCCCAACAAATTGCTATTTCTTTGGAAGGTTCCTCCCACAGCAAGGAGGATCTGCTGCTTCTCATTCGCCAGGTTGTGGAAAACAATCCTGAAATTTATGGGTCCACCATCGCATTTGAACCCTATATGTTTGATCCCGACTCACTCTATTTCGCGCCTTATTTTTACAAGCATAAGGATGATGTAAAATTCACCTTTATCGGGGACGAGTCCTACAAGTACTTTTCATGGGACTGGTACAAGCTTCCCAAAGAGCAAAATAAACCCATGTGGAGCGAACCTTATTTTGATGAAGGAGCCGGAAATATTGTCATGTCCACTTATTCGGTTCCCTTTTACCGCAATGTAAAAGGAGAAAAAAGATTATGGGGAATCGTGACCGCCGACATTTCGCTTGCGTGGTTGCAGGAAATGGTGTCTTCCATAAAAATTGCCAAAACAGGTTTTGCCTTTCTCATTTCCAAAAAGGGAACCCTTGTCACCCATCCCATGCAAGACCTGATCATGAATCACACTATTTTCAGTCTTGCGGATAAGTTTGACCAGCCAGAGCTTCATAAACTGGGGCAAAGCATGGTCAACGGCGAAACGAATTTCATTTCCAAGAAGCACCTGTTTACGGGAGAGGACGCCTGGCTGTTCCACGCCCCCCTGCCCTCTAACGGGTGGTCGCTGGGAGTCATTTTCCCTCAGGATGAATTGCTGGCGGGTATCAACAAACTGCAGATGGAACTGCAGGCCTTTGCCGCTGGTGGAATGGCGCTGCTACTGCTTGCCATCTGGCTCATCGCACGGTCTATCACCCGGCCTCTTGGTGTCTTGTCGAATGCGACGGAGCAGATGGTAATTGGAAAAACATGTGACCTCGTTTCGCAGATAGACTCGACCGACGAGGTTGGAAGACTGGCGAAATCGTTCTGCGCTATGGAGCAGGAGATTAAAAAACATATTCAACAGATTGAGGACATTTCAAAGCTTCCCGGTGAAAATCCCAATCCCGTATTTCGCGCTGGAGCAAACGGAAAGGTTCTTTACGCCAATAAGGCGGCCACCACCGTTCTGGCAGATTGGAGCATCAAGGTGGGTAGCAGCCTTCCGGAAGTTTTTCATGAACCGACTGCTGCGGCTATGAAGCTGGAAAAAAATCAGCAAATGGAAGTGGAGCTTGAAGAAAGAATTTTCACCTTTGAACTCATGCCCGTTATCGAATCTGGTTATATCAATATTTATGGTAGAAATATAACAGAGAGACGTAAGGCCGAGAAGGAGTTGAACAGAATCACCGTCGAAAAAAACCGGATCGAAGGTGAAGTGAAATTGGCCACGCTGGTTCAGGAAGGCTTTTTGCCAGAGGCTCCCCCCACCTTTCCAAATTATGAATTTTCCGCCCATACTGTTCCCGCAAAATTTGTTGGTGGAGATTTTTATGATTTCATTGCAATCGATTCGAACCGTCTGGGAATAATCCTCGGTGATGTTTCTGGTAAGGGTGTCTCGGCTGCTTTATATATGGCGCGCTTGATGAGCGATATAAAATACGTATCGCTGATTGATCCTGAACCTGTTCAGGTCATTTTCAATATGAATAATATTCTGGTCAAGCGGTCTCGAAAGGGGATGTTTGCCACCGCCTCCTATCTATTATTGGATGTCAAGAACCGTAAACTGAAAATATGTAATGCGGGTCACCATGCCCTCATGATAAGGCGGAACAAAACAATCCTCGAAGCAGGTAAAGCAGGGGGAATTCCTTTGGGGATTGTGAAAAATAGCAATTACATCGAAGAAGAAATTTCTCTTTTGCCGGGAGACCTGGTGTTCCTTTACTCGGATGGCGCGGTGGAGCCGGTGAACTCTGAAAAGGAACCATTCGGCATAGAACGAATCCAGTCCATCCTTCTGGAATTAGAAGGGACACCACAAGAGATACTAAAAAAAATCACCGATTCCATCGGGCAGTTCACTCAAGGCGCTTCCCAGTTCGACGATATGACCTTCTTAATGTTCAAGGTGGCCAACGGCCGCTAGACAGCGTGACGCTGGACCCAAAAGTAAAACATTCAGGCGAACAATAAGTTCTCTTGGCTTGATGAATGGTTGTTCATTGCCCCTCTGGCGAAGAGTGGCGAATTCCACCCACTAGCCATGGAGACAAATAGTCGATGCCTCGGCTTCAATTACGTTTTAAGTGGTGATAGGAAGCACCGGCACCTTGCGGGATTCTTATATCATCGACCATATCCCTGATCTCATCCGGGGGTGGGGCGGTGACGCGGCTGACCAGAATAGCGACCACGAAATTAAACACCATCCCTAAAGTTCCGATTCCTTCAGGAGAAATTCCAAACCACCAGTTTTCCGCTGAATTTATCGAGGGATTGATGAACTTAAAATAGATGATATAACCGGCGGTGAAGGCGAGTCCGGTCACCATTCCGGCGATGGCCCCTTCTCGGTTCATGCGCTTCGAAAAGATTCCCATTAAAATAACCGGGAAGAATGACGAAGCTGCGAGGCCAAAGGCAAACGCCACCACCTGCGCGACGAATACGGGTGGGTGGGTACCAAAATATCCAGCGATGGTGATGGCCAGTGCCGCCGACATCCGGGCAAAAAGAAGTTCCTGCTTGTCAGTAATATTCTTCAAGAACATTTTTTTCAAAAGATCGTGAGAAATGGAAGTCGAGATGACCAGCAGCAACCCGGCGGCGGTGGAGAGTGCTGCGGCGAGTCCCCCTGCCGCGACCAGCGCGATCACCCAGTTGGGCAGATTGGCGATTTCCGGATTGGCCAGAACCATGATGTCGCGGTCGATATAGAGCTCGTTGCCATTATCGGTTGGTGAATTTGAAATTTTTCTTTCTCCTTCAGGGCCGCGTGCTTCCAGAAACTGCGGCTTCCCGTCGAACGCTTTTCCCGCAGAATATTGGATCTTTCCATCCTGATTTTTATCGATCCAGGCGATGAGGTTGGTGTTCTCCCAGTTCCTGAACCATGAAGGGGTTGCCTGATATTCGGCATTGTTAACGGTGTTGATGAGATTAACCCGGGCAAAAGAGGCCAATGCCGGAGCCGTGGTATAGAGTATGGCAATAAACATCAGCGCATACCCCGCAGAGATACGGGCATCTCGGACTCTGGGAACGGTAAAGAATCTTACAATGACGTGGGGCAGACCGGCAGTGCCCACCATGAGCGCGGCGGTGATGAAGAACACATCGATGGTGGATTTATTACCCGCCGTATAAGCTGCAAATCCAAGTTCTTCAGATAACTGATCGAGCCTGTCCAGAAGGTAGGTGCCGTCGGCCAGAGTACCGCCGAATCCCAATTGCGGCACGGGGTTCCCCGTCATCATCATCGATATGAAGATGGCAGGAACCAGAAACGCAAAAATCAAAATGCAGTACTGCGCTACCTGGGTGTAGGTGATTCCCTTCATGCCACCAAACACGGCATAAAAAAATACAATGGCCATGCCAATTAAAACACCGGTGGTGATTTCCACTTCGAGAAAACGGGAGAAAACGATTCCTACCCCGCGCATTTGGCCCGCCACATAGGTGAACGAAACAAATAAAACACAAACAACGGCGACCCCCCGGGCAATGTCGGAATAATAACGGTCCCCAACAAAATCGGGAACGGTGTATTTACCGAACTTGCGCAAATAGGGCGCGAGGAGTAATGCGAGCAAAACATAGCCTCCAGTCCACCCCATCAGGTAAACGGCGCCATCGCGGCCGATGAAAGAGATGATGCCCGCCATGGAGATGAAAGATGCGGCCGACATCCAGTCGGCGGCTGTCGCCATGCCGTTGGCGAGTGGCGGAACGCCTCCACCGGCGACATAGAAGTCGTCGGTGTTCCCGGCCCGCGCCCAGATGGCAATGCCAATATAAAGCGCGAAGGTGGCCCCAACAAAAATAAAAGTTAAAGTCTGAACATCCATCTTTATTTTTTAGGTTCCTGATCGTGGTAATAAGAGTCGTCAGAGGCAAAATGGTCCCGGTCCTCATCCACCCCATATTTATGGTCGAGTTTGTTCATCTTGTAGATATAGATGAAGATGAGGATGACGAAACAGAAAATGGAACCCTGTTGCGCCATCCAGAAACCGAACTTGAAGCCGAAGAAGCGAAACTGGTCCAGAACATCAACAAACAGGATTGCCATGCCAAAGGAGACGATGAACCAGACGGATAGAAGGGAAAGGACGAGCCGGATATTTTCTTTCCAGTAGGCTTTGGCTTCGGGGCTGTGAGAATCGCTCATTGATTTTTCTCGAAAAGGGTTTGAAATAAACGAGCTAAAGCCTAACAAAACGGCGAGAGTTTTGACAATATCCAAATGACTGGCAGGTTGCTAAAAAACTCAACACAGATGTATTCTGAATGTATGGTATTCAACCTTTACCCCACCCCTGCTAAAGCAAAGAATTTAGCTTGTTAATCTATATTGAGGAGCTTCTGGGCTCTTCATTTTGAAATACTAGTAATATACTAATATCTACTAAACTAGTAATTAATGATTGACATGTTTAAAATACTAAAATATAATTAGTTAGTAGATAGATTTTGATGGAGAAAGATTCTTGAAAATCCCCGAAAAAGCCCCGGATATCAGCAGTATTGCTCTGGCTGACTACGAGCATTTAACTGAAATTGCGAAGAATGAAGATTTCATTTCACTAATTAAAAAGGCTAATAGCCGCTATTTATATTGGGAAAAATTTAAATATTGTATTCCGCATGATGTGGTTAGCCCTCGTCTCGCTTGGCATTATTTGAAACTTACTCGTGTGGCTCAAGCGAGAAGAATTCCCTTAAGGGATCAAGCAGATCAATATTTTAACTATTGGTTGCCAGATAAAATTCAGGAAGATTTGCACTTTGTGGATAAATATGCGGGAGGACAGATTTCTCTCGATAAGCCTATTATAAACCAAGAATCGCCGGATCGTTATCTAATTTCTTCTCTCATGGAGGAAGCTATTTCCTCTAGCATGTTAGAAGGGGCGGCGACTACCCGAAAAAAGGCAAAGCAAATGTTGCTATCTGGGAAAAAGCCAGTTTCCCATGCAGACAGGATGATTTATAACAATTACAGGACGATTAAAAGGTTGCGCAAACTTAAAGACCAGCCTCTTACGGTGGAGATTCTTAATGACCTCCATCATTTAATTACTGAAGACACATTTGATGATCCGGGTATTTCTGGAAGATTCAGGAATGAAAACGATGAGCTTGTTTCAGTAATGGATGATCAAGGCACAATTTTGTATATTCCACCCCATTACAATGAAATTGAGCGGCAGGTAAATGAGCTGATAGAGTTTGCAAATGAAAATCATTCTTCAGCAAACTTTATTCACCCAGTGATCAAAGCAATTATTTTGCATTTTGGCATTGGTTATATACATCCTTATAATGATGGAAATGGAAGAACTGCCAGAGCTCTTTTTTATTGGCTTATGTTAAAAAATGGGTATTGGATGACGGAGTATATTTCTATTTCAAGAATCCTGTTAAAGTCCGCCAAACAATATGCCCGAGCATATTTGTATACGGAGATGGATGATCAAGATCTTACTTATTTTATTTCATATCATCTAAAGTCGTTGAGATTGGCTTTTCAGGAATTAAGAGTTTATATTTCTCGAAGACAGAAAACCATCGGTTTTTTTTCCGAAGCTTTACAGACTCATCCAGACTTGAACTTGCGGCAGGTTAATATATTGAAGCATGCTTTAAGTCATTCCGGGTTTTCTTATACGATTCAACAGCATAAAAATTTTCATGGAGTCACCTACCAAACCGCGAGAACCGATTTATTGGATTTATCAAAAAAGAATATGATGGAGCTTATTAAAAGGGGGAAAACTTTTTATTTTGTATTGAATAAAAAAATCGGGGATTCCATGGATAAAATGACTGAAAAATCCTAATGATTTTTGAATATTTTTATTTCTTTCGAAGTAAAAATCCAAATTGGAAGGAGATATAACAGTGGCATGAAGTTAAGGACGGGGATATCACAACCTCCCTCGTCAGAGGGTGGTGCCGGAGGTCGGAATCGAACCGACACGAGGTTGCCCTCGCAGGATTTTGAATCCTGTGCGTCTACCAATTTCACCACTCCGGCACTCTAGGTTTTTGCTCTTTTTGACTTTGCTGAAACCGGAATATACCATAAAGTCAGCAAAATTTTCAATCACCCACTCTGCCGGGCGCTCACTAATGGTCCGATTTACCAGGCTTCCGGAAAAAATATGGGCCAATTAAAAGATATTGATTTACCGTTCCCGGCTGATCAAGGAATTGGGAATTAAATAAAAGACTCCTCTTCGATAAATCGGAAATTCTGCTAAACTGCCCACCACTAGCCGTGGAGGCAGATAGCAAGGGCTCATTAAGCCGAGTTAACCAGTCGCCTGCTATTAAGACTATTGCAGTCGGCCCTACGCCGAGTAGAAGGAGAATTATGGTTCTGATTGACGGTAAAAAAGTATCCGCAGAAATCCGCAGCCGCCTGACAAAGGAGACGGCGGAATTAAAAAATAAAACAGATCGTGCGCCGGGTCTGGCTACTGTTCTGGTTGGTGAGGACCCGGCTTCGGCAGTGTATGTGCGTAATAAAAATAAGATTTGCAAGGAGGTTGGATTTCAGTCTTTCGAACAAAACCTGCCTGCGGAAACGACCGAGACGCAATTATTAGGCCTCATCAAGGAGCTGAACGAAAATGACGCAGTGAATGGCATTCTTGTGCAATTGCCGCTACCCAGTCATATCGATTCGGAAAAGATTCTTTTATCCATTGATCCAAAAAAAGATGTGGATGGTTTTCATCCCATCAATGTCGGTAAGCTGGCCATTGGTACTGCCCTCCTCACTCCGTGCACGCCAACGGGAATCATTGCCTTGCTGGATTATTATGGTATCGAAATTTCCGGTAAGCATGCGGTTGTTCTTGGCCGAAGCAATATTGTGGGCAAACCCGTGGCAAATTTGTTATTGCAACGGCACGCCACGGTTACTATTTGCCATTCAAAAACCACGAACCTGAAACAAGTTACCCATCAAGCGGATATATTGATCGCTGCGGTAGGCCGGGCCCATTTTGTCAATTCTGATATGGTGAAGGAAGGCGCGGTGGTGATAGATGTGGGAATCAACCGCGTGAACGGAAAACTTACCGGCGATGTGGACTTTGATCCGGTCGCTGAAAAAGCCGGGTTCATCACTCCCGTTCCAGGTGGAGTGGGACCCATGACCATTGCGCTCCTCATGGAAAATACGTTAAAAGCCTTTAAAGCTTCGTTATAGGAAAATACGGTAAATCAAAACTGTCCTGAAAATTTTATGATCCGCAAAAGGCAAAGCCGCAAAGCCCCGCAACCGCTCTTAGCCGAAGACCCGGCTGAGACGCCGAGCCATCCCACGATAGAAAATCCGCAGGTATACAGTGTCAGCGGATTGACCCGGGATATTCGCGCCATATTGGAAGCGGCGTTTGACTCGGTGTGGGTGGAGGGGGAAATCTCCAATTTCAGAACCGTGGCTTCTGGTCATAGTTATTTTGTTTTGAAAGACGAAAAGTCTCAGATCCGTTGTGCTTTATTTAAAGGTTACCTGGCAGGAATAAAATTTCAACCGGAAGATGGCGATCAGGTTTTAATGTTTGGTCGGATCAGTGTCTACGATGCCCGGGGCGAATACCAGATCATTGCCGAGTCCCTGGAACCAAGAGGACTGGGTGCCCTGCAAAAAGCCTTCGAGCAGTTAAAGGAAAAGCTGGATAAGGAAGGTTTGTTTGATGAAGATAAAAAGAAACCCCTGCCTGAATTTCCCTGGAAGGTAGGAGTCGTCACCTCTTCGACCGGTGCCGCCGTCAGAGACATCCTCAATATAATAAGAAGGAGAAATCCGAAAGTTTCTGTACTACTATGCCCTGCAAAAGTCCAGGGTGAAGGAGCGGCTGAAGAAATCGCCCGTGGTATTGAAGAACTAAACCAAAGAAAAGATATTGAGGTGATCATTGTCGGGCGCGGAGGAGGTTCGCTGGAAGACCTGTGGGCGTTTAATGAAGAAGTAGTGGCTCGTGCCATATTTGCATCCCATATCCCTGTTGTTTCTGCGGTGGGACACGAAATAGATTTTACCATTGCAGATTTTGTGGCCGACTTGAGAGCGCCGACCCCTTCGGCGGCGGCCGAGTTAACCGTACCCCTTCTGCAAGATACGGTTCGAGAAATTCGCTCCCTGAATGAAGCATTGATAACAACCCTGCAAAAGAAGCTGGAATATTATAGTGATCTATTAAAAAGGCTGATGGACAGGCGGTTCTTCCACCAACCCAAAGAAATATTCAATCTGCAAATTCAGCGCCTGGATGATCTGCATGTCCGGCTGCTCCGGGGACTTGAGCAAAGCCTGGTGTCCCACCAACAGAGACTGCAGGACAAAATACATCTATTATTTCAAGCCTCACCCGAAAAGCATATTCAACATATGAAAGAAAATCGGATGATGCTGGAAAAAAGAATGTTGCATATCATCCAGTCCCAGGTGCGTTTCAATAAGGAACGCTTTGAAGGAATATTAAAAAACCTGAACGCCATCAATCCACTGGCTATTTTAGAAAGAGGGTATAGTATTTGCTCGAAAGATGAAGAATCTCTGAAAAATACGGAAGGGGTCAATCCGGGAGATAACGTTAAAATAAGACTCTCTCGTGGAGGCCTGGATTGCACCGTAAAAAAAATTATAGAGGAAAACTAAGACGAATTTTATTGCAGGTCTTTTGTGGATAGTATTCCGACAAAGTTTTTGTCACGGGTTACAAGAAGCGACCCGATTGCATTATCATAAATTTTATTGGCGGCGTTATTAACGCTTTCATCTTGCTCAATACTTAAGACAGGGTTTGTCATGCGATCGTTAACAGTTTCCATGGTCACACCAAAAATATTTTTAGAAAAAAAGAGATAATAGTTAATATAATTTTACTAACAGTTTATTGTCAATATAAACTTGTTTTCAAAGAGGCCGATTATGGGTGAAATAAAATTTGAAAAAGCCATACAAAGGCTTGAAAAAATAGTCGATGACCTGGAAACGGGAGAATTGGACATTGATAAGTCTCTCGAGATTTTTGAAGAAGGGATAAAGATGTCGCGTGTTTGCTCGAAGAAATTGAGCGAAGCTGAAGCCAAAATAGAAAAGCTGACTCGCGATCAGAAGGGGAAATTGACGACCGAACTTTTTCCCGTAGAAGAATAAAATGACAAATAAAAATATGAAAATCCGCCTCGATCAGTTATTGGTAAAAAAAACTCGCCAGCACGAGAGAAAAAGCCCACGCCATCATTCTAGCGGGCAAAGTAAGAATAAACGATACCGTTGCCGATAAACCTGGTCGACGGGTTCCTGAAGATTGTCTTCCCGTTATTCTTGGTGAACCCCAACCCTTTGCCAGCAGGGGCGGGGTGAAGCTGGATCACGCCTTAAAACAATTCCATGTTTTGCCCTCAGGAAAAACTGCTGTGGATGTGGGAGCCTCCACGGGCGGGTTTACCGATTGCCTTTTGCAAAATGGCGCTGAAAAAGTGTATGCCGTGGATGTCGGCTACGGGCAGTTGGACTGGAAGCTTCGTAACGACTCCCGGGTCATTTGCCTGGATCGGAAAAATGCCCGAACCTTATGCAAAGAGGATATCGGGGAAATGCTGGACCTGGCTGTGATCGATGTGTCGTTCATCTCGCTCCAGATTGTCATACCCCCCTTGCTGGAAATGCTCAAGCCTGAAGGAGAGCTGGTTGCCCTGGTCAAACCTCAGTTTGAAGTCGGGAAAGAGGAAGTGGAAAACCGCGGCATCATTAAAGACCCGGCCAAGCATATTCGGGTACTACTCGACTTGAACCGTTTTATTGAGGAAAAAGGCTGGGCGGTGACAGCGGTAACAGAATCCCCCATTACCGGACAAAAAGGCAACCGAGAATTTTTGGTTCATTGCGTACACGGTTTTTACGGAAAACCTGTTGCGGAAGAGGCCATCCGCCAACTAGTCCTGACACCCGGCGAGCCGCCGGGGGCAAATAGCAAGGGCCTAATTGAGCCGAGATAACTCTTTGCCAGCAAGTAAAGCGATTGCTCGCTGGCCCCACGCCGAGTGGGCGGAGAACCTCCGCAGGTAACTGGCAATAGCGGTTAAATGCGCTCTGAAAGTGTGGGTAGCTATAGAATGTTTGCTCGTTGACCCCACGCCTAGTGGTTACAGTTCGTCTTTATAGACGATGAAACAATCTGCGGGATAGACCAAGTGGGTGTCCCCCCACTGTTTGGAAGCCCCCGGGTCCCATTGTGTTTCGTCTTCGAGGGGTTTCATGCGCACGCCGCCCGATCCGCCATAAATGAGCAGGGCAACTCCGTCTCCGGATTCTTCCACCTTGCAGGCATAGGCTGGACAAGGTGTATTGGAATCTGCGTCCCAACCGGTGACCTGAACCGGTTGTTCCTCACCGTTTACCGGGTATTTGATGCAATACAACTCCCGGGGAGGACTGATATCCCGGAAAATCATATTGAAACTCCGTTCAGTGTTGGAGTTGGAATCGACCTCGACAAACACGGGTATTCTCCATTAAAGAATTGGGAAGAGCTATCTTACCCTTATTCAATGGGTGGGGTAAAGCTAAGAGATTTAAATGGAAAGAAAAAGGGCATAAAAAAATCGGGTGTGTTTGCACACCCGACGGTTGAAAAAGGTTTATTCGCGAGAGTTACAATCAGGCGGTGGCCGCCGCTTCTTTATTGGGCGACGGGGTATTACCCGCTGATCGGGATGCAGAGACTTTTGCTGCTGCTGCTGTTTACGGGTAGAAGGGGTAATCTCGGGTTATGCAAAGCTCTCGTTTGCGGGGGAAAAATTTAGACTCACTAAATTTTGAGGGTAACTGTAATGCTTTGAATTGTAATGTTTTGCGAAAATTAGTGGAAGGGGGTTGAAATTTCCCCCATTGCCTTGTTTATATGGGATATTACGGTCGAATCGATGAGTTCTTTAGCCGGGAGTCTAAAAAATGTATAAATTGGTCCTTTTAAGGCATGGTCAGAGTCAATGGAACCTGGAAAACCGGTTCACCGGATGGACCGATGTTGACCTGACCGAGCAGGGAAAACAGGAAGCCGAAGCGGCGGGAAAACTTTTTCTCGATGAAGGTTATACTTTCGACATAGCCTACACCTCTGTTCTCAAAAGGGCGATTCGAACTTTATGGATCGTGCTGGATAAAATGGATTTGATGTGGATTCCGGTCACCCGCTCCTGGTATCTGAACGAACGCCACTACGGTGCCTTGCAGGGATTGGACAAAGCCGAGACCGCAGAAAAGCATGGCGCGGAGCAGGTAAAAATCTGGCGCAGAAGTTATGCCACTCCCCCTCCCCCGCTCCCTGACGATGACGACAGGTTGCCGTCCAAAGATCCACGTTACGCTGGGATACCCCAAAACAAGTTGCCCGCATCGGAAGCTTTAAAACATACGGTGGACCGGTTTCTGCCGTATTGGTTCGACCAAATCGTGCCATTCATCAAAGCCGGAAAAAAAGTTTTGATCTGCGCGCACGGTAACAGCTTGAGAGCCATGGTCAAACATCTCGATCAGGTCAGCGAAGAAGATATCTTGGAATTGAATATCCCCACCGGCATTCCGCTGATCTATGAACTGGATGCGGATTTAAAACCCACCGATCACTATTATCTGGGCGACCCCGAAGCCGCTAAAAAAGCCGCCGAAGCCGTCGCCAACCAAGCCCGGGCCACGCCCGGAGGAAATTAGCAGTAGCGGAATGGGTGGGCATCAAGTTGTCTTGGCTTGATAAGCAATTGCCCAATTCCCCCCTGATAAGGGGGGCTAGGGGGGTTGCTCAAAGGGCCCCTCTTTCTAAAGTACCCGTGCCGGGCACGAGGGCTTTGGAACAATATCACGAGGGGCTGGGGTGATTTGCCTCAAGGGGTTTTGTCATTGCGAACGAAGTGAAGCAATCCAGAAAGCCTGGATCGCCGCGCCACTTTGCGGCTCGCGATGACAAAGTGAAAGCTTGCCCCCTTTTCCTTGCACTACCCCCCGCCAAACAGATACAATCGGCATTCAAAATCGAGAATCGGAAGTTTTAAATTAAACGAAAAAGGGGATGGGTATGTCAAAACTACTAGCTATAATTCTAGCACTATTGTTTATCGGCTGCGCAACCGAACGCTTTGGACGTCTGCAACACGTTACCAATTCCGAAAAGAATTATTTAACTTGTGAAGCTATCCAGGTCGAGCTTGAAAAAGCGCAAGATTTTATTATCGAAACAAATAAAGAAGATAACGAATTTAAAGGAACAGATTTTTTAGCTTTCTTAGGTGATTTTGGAATAGGTAATGCCATGGAAGTGTCTAGCGTCATCGAGGGAGATGAATCCCATACTGATTCGGAGAATTAAACAGGATTGAGCGCAGTCCGTAGCAAATCCTCCGCTTTCGAACCCTTTTTAGTAATTAGCCCTCATTGCATTGCCGGAGGTTTTCAGATAAAATAATGCCGGATGAAAGACGGGAAGTAATTGTTGCACTTCTAAAAAACAGGAACTACAATTCTAAAAACTATAAATCAAAAGATATAGCCAAGTAGTGGGCCTGTTGCCCAAAGGGTTGCCGTGAAGGGTTGCTGATATTAATTTTGTGTATTTCTTACGAATTTTCTTTTCTAAATTGAAATCCCAAAACCCAGATTCATTCCTCCCCAAGTTGAAGCCTGCAAGCAGTTTTTGAATCGTTGTACGACCTTCAGTGCATGACTGTGAATCGGTTTTTTCAGGTGTTGGATCATTCGTTTGATGTTTTGAATGGATGCGGTCAGGTATTCTTGAATCTGGATCAGCCATAATCTTCGCCACCGTGCCCTTTTGAATCCCAAGGGCACCGAATATGCGAATGACCGTTCCATAAGATGCTGTCTCGTTTTCAGGTCTTGTTTTCCTTTTGGGGTCTTTGCCATTGCGCGCATTTCTTCGAGGTCGTCCTGACGATCAACCCGTTGGATCGTGCGTCCGGTTGCACTACGTGTGCATTGGGATTTTAGTTCGCAGGCATTACCGTCGTCTGCTCTGGCGGCGTAATACATACGCTGCTCTTTTAACCGGCAGGTCTTCAGCCGCAAGCGTTTGCCCACCGGGCAGATATAGGTATCGCTTTCAGGGTCGAATGTAAATGCGCTGTTGGAAAATATTCCATGACGTTTGCCGTCTGTTTCCTGACTCTTTTTCAGGTCGGGCATATGGGGTTGAATGCCCATATCTTTGCAGGCAAGAAAGTTTTCCACCGTACCGTATTTACTGTCGGCCACTGCGGTCTTCGCTGACATCCCGGTATTTTCCTGGTGCGCTTCCAGCATGGCACTGAACCGATGCGAATCGTCTACATCGCCACGTGTCACCTCAGTCGTGGTGATCACTTCCGCCGCCGGATCCACCGAACGATGTACTTTATAACGCAAACGCGAACCCCCGCGCGGCACAATCGCCGCATCCGGAGCGGTCGTAGAACGGTAACGAACATTAACTTCTCTGCGTACCCGCCGATTATTGGATTCCTCCGGTTCGCCCAGTCTCTCACAAAGTTTCTCGTAACCCTTGGTTTCGATAATACGCTGGGATTAGGAATCACAGTGTCCAGACCATAACCCAGAAACCAGAGCCAATCCATCCGCTACGGAAGCGTACGCATCAACTCACGTTCGGAACGAACGTTGTAAAAGATGAGCAGCAACATCAGTTTTAGCATCACCGGAGGCGGAACCGATTCGTTGCCATTGTGGCCGTACTTATCCTTTACTTGTTCATACACAAAATCCAGGTTCAAAACGGAAGAAACTTGCCGCAACTCGTGATCTGGAGGACTCCGATCTTCAAGATTCACGGCCTAGTTAAAGAATACGCTCTGGGACGGGGTTTCGCGTTTCATCATGGGAATGACTCCCGGAAAAAAAGATTAAAACTGTAGAAGAACAAAAACTAGCCAGATAAATTATAATCCTTATAAACCCACGCTTCTATCAAAAGGTTTGGGCAACAGGCCCAAAAGACTTGACAGGGAGAGCTTTGCATAACCCGAGATTACCCCTTCTACCCGTTCCGGGCATGAAGTTTAAGGAAGAGGACATCACATACCCGTTCTACCCCTGCGGGGCACGAACCGATGGAAGAAATATCACACGCTCATGATGTTATAGGTTGGGGATATCACAGGCTCGCGAAGGTTAAGGAAAAATATCACGCCTTCGTCACCTTGTTCCTCAGAATGACAAAATGGCCCAGTATTGTCATGCTGAGCTAGTGATATTTGACCTTTGAATTCTTGCCCCGTAGGGGTATGTGATATCCTCTTCCTTAAACTTCATGCCCGGAACGGGTAGAAGGGGTAATCTCGGGTTATGCAAAGCTCTCGTTTCCAGAGGTAATTTTATGGGTCCGCAGCAGGGTTGAGGCGAATAACGGTCTGCATTGAAGATTAAAAGTAAATCGACAAAATGACAGTTGGTGAGTTTTTCAGGAGGTTCCTTCCTGTCCCACAAAAAATAGCTTTAATTCTGGGGAGAATTAGTCCAATTATACCCCCTCAAGCCCGATCTCCCAAGTTTCGAGCATCCTCTGAGCTTGATTCGCGGTCTATTTCCAGAGGTTTCTGCCCTTTTTCAGAGTGGCAAGTGATTTTTTCCTGTTAAGACGGGTTTTTAGTGGAAAACCGACTCGTCAGGCCTTATTTTGGTGGGTTTCGTATTGTCACACTATATTGAATATGTTAGTCTGAGCTACAATTTGGTTCCCTTTTTGGGGACTTCCCAAAAAATCTCTCACGTTTCCGGATCAAGCCAAGGGTGGCCTGCGGGTTCTTGGTGCGAAGCGATGGAGGCGGAGGTACAACCCATTCATTTTTAAGGAGTTTGCATGTCTGAAATCACCATGAAGCAACTGCTGGAGTCGGGGGTCCATTTCGGACACCAGACCAATCGCTGGAACCCAAAAATGAAACCCTATATTTATGGGGCACGTAGCGGGATCTATATTATTGATCTGCAGAAAACCCTGGTTCATTTCCAGGAAGCTGAAAAATGTGTCCGGGAATTGGCTCGGGCTGGCAAGAAGATCCTTTTTGTGGCGACCAAAAAACAGGCGCATGAACTGGTTGCCGAAGAAGCAACCCGTTGCGGGATGTACTACATCAACCAAAGATGGCTTGGCGGTACGCTTACAAACTTTGCCACCATTCGCAAGAGCATCGCCCGGTTGCATGAACTGGAAAAAATGGACGAAGAAAACCAGTTCGATCTTTTACATAAAAAAGAAGCTTTGAAAATGAGAAGAGAAATTGACAAACTGAATAAATTCTTCAGAGGTATCAAAAATATGAAGGATTTGCCGGATGCTCTTTTCATCGTTGATACACGGAAAGAAAAAATCGCGCAGGCTGAAGGTCAAAAGCTGGGCATTAAAATCATCGCTATGGTCGACACCAACTCCGACCCGGACGGCGTGGACTATCCCATCCCGGCAAACGATGACGCAATGCGTTCTATCAAGCTGTTTACCCAGCGGATTGCGGATGTCTGTCTGGAAGGACAGGAAATGAACAGGGCCAGCCAGGCTAAAAAAGAGGCGGACAAAAAACCTGAACCCAGCGATTCGCCGGAACCGGTTTCGGTTGCCGGTGACAACGGGAGCAGTGAAAGCTCTGTGCCTGCCTGAACCACTGAACATCTCCCCGGGTTCCTATAGGTTAAGAACATCCTTTAAGGAAAGAGTCTAGGTGTATCCGGGCTGAAGCCGGGAGTCTGAAAAACCGGTTGCGACGGAAAAATTAAGGGAAGCTCTAAAGAACTTTTGTGAGCTTGCAATTCGCCGCCCCATGGCAAAATTTGATTTTTAGTATTCTTGAATTTTAATAAACAATTTTTGATTAGGGAAATGGAATGGAAATAACTGCTGCGATGGTTAAGGAATTGCGCTCTCAGTCGGGCGCGGGAATTATGGAATGCAAGTCGGCCCTGAAAGAAACCCGGGGCGATGTGGAAGAGGCGATCACATTTCTCAGAAAAAAAGGATTGGCCAAGGCAGATAAAAAGGCCGGCCGCCAGACCGCTGAAGGAGTCATTGGTTCCTACATCCATCAGGGTAGCAAGATTGGCGTGATGATTGAGCTCAATTGCGAAACGGATTTTGTGGCCAACACCCCTGATTTTCAGGAACTGGTCAGGGATATTGCCATGCATATTGCGGCGGCCAGACCACGTTTTGCCACCCGCGAAGAGGTGACCGAAGATGTTCTTGCAAAAGAACGGGAAATCTTTGCCCATCAGGCCAAGGAATCAGGAAAGCCGGAAAACATCGTTGAAAAAATTGTTACCGGGAAAATGGAAAAATTCTACGGAGAAAACTGCGTGCTGGAGCAGCTGTTTATCAAGGATACCAATATTACTATTGGCGATTTGATCAAACAGAAAATCGCCCTGCTGGGTGAAAATATCAATATTGGTCAATTTTCCAGATTTGAAATTTAATGGGCGAGCCGATTTATAAAAGGGTATTGTTGAAACTGGGCGGTGAAAGCCTGGCCGCTGAAGAAGGCGCATTTGGTCTGGACGAGGGCGCTCTGACAAATATTACGGAAGAAATCCGCGAGGCCAGAGATCTTGGAGTTGAAATTGCTATTGTCATCGGAGGAGGCAATATTCTAAGAGGTGCGTCCTTGAGTTCTATAGGAATCGAGCGCACTACTGGCGACTATATGGGGATGCTCGCGACAGTGATCAACGGGCTGGCGTTGCAGCATGCTTTGGAACACGTTGGAATTCCCACCCGCGTGCAGTCTGCGATCGAAATTCAGGCGGTGTCGGAAACCTATGTGCGCCGCCGTGCGATTCGTCATCTGGAAAAAGGGCGTGTGGTTATATTTGCAGGCGGGACAGGCAACCCCTATTTCACCACCGATACAGCGGCATCTCTTAGAGCCATGGAGATTGGCGCGGAGGTGATTTTCAAAGCCACCAAGGTTGATGGAATTTATTCTGCGGACCCCATGACCGATGAGTCGGCCACGAAATTCGAGGATCTGTCTTATCTGGATGTGCTGCAGAAGGGTTTAAAGGTTATGGACTCGACCTCGATATCCCTTTGCATGGATAACAAGCTGCCGATGATCATATTTAACTTTCGCCATAAACATAGTATTAAACGGGTTCTGCTGGGTGAAAAACTCGGCACCATAGTGGGAGTCTTAAAATGATTGCTGATTTAATCCATAGCGCAGAAAAGAAAATGGGGATCTCGGTCGACCACCTGCATCATGAGTTAGGGAAGTTGCGGACAGGTCAGGCTTCGGTTGCGCTGTTGGATGATCTCAAGGTCGATTACTACGGAAACCCGACTCCTTTAAATCAGGTAGCGACTTTGGGCACCCCGGACAGCCAGACCCTGACGATCCAACCTTGGGAAGTATCGATTTTGAAGGATATCGAGAAAGCTCTCCAGGCATCAGATCTTGGCCTAACTCCCAACAACGACGGCAAGATGATCCGCCTCACCATTCCACCACTCACCAATGAGCGTCGGCAACAATTGGTCAAGCTGGTAAAAAAGTATTCTGAGGACTGCAAGGTGGCGATCCGGAATGTGCGGAGAGAAGTTAACGATAAGCTGAAAAAAACAGAAAAAAATCATGAGATTTCGGAGGACGAAAGCCATAAAGCCGTGGACAATATCCAGAAAATGACCGATAAGTTTGTCGCCGAAATTGATAAAATCGCCCAGACTAAAGAAAAAGATATGATGGATGTATGAAGCAGTTTTTTTGTAGTATCTTTTCAGTATGCAGGTAGTATGTTTGTCAGAAAGCCCCTCTTCTTACCGGTGGGTTTGGCCAATTAATCAGGAGCCGCCTCCTTGGTCGATATATCGTTGCAGGAAAAAATAGATTCCAATCGTTTGCCCAGGCATGTTGCCATTATTATGGATGGCAACGGGCGCTGGGCGCAAAATAATTCCCTCCCCCGTATTGAAGGTCATTGGGCGGGCGTCAAGGTCGTGGACAGCATTGTCACCCTGAGCCGCGAACTCAACCTGGAAGCTTTGACCCTCTACTCGTTCTCCGATGAGAACTGGAACCGCCCGTCCACAGAAATCAACACGCTCATGAAAATCCTGGATTTTTATTTGAAGAAGGAATTGAAGCGGATGAAAGATGAGAATATCCGCTTCAATACCATTGGGCGTGTTCAGGACTTGCCCGAGGCGATCCAAAAATTGATCCGTCATTCCATAGAAGATACTCGTAATAATGCCGGTATGGTCCTCACCCTGGCGCTGAGTTATGGCGGCAGGCAGGAGATCATCGATGCGGTAAAAAATATTGCTGAGCAGGTTCGCTCGGGACGGATCCGGCCGGAAGAAATTGATCCGGCCCTGTTTGAATCGTTTCTTTCCACACACCCTCTTCCCGACCCTGATCTGATTATCAGGACCAGCGGAGAAAGAAGGATCAGTAATTTTCTTTTGTACCAGAGTGCTTATACCGAATTGCACTACAACAATGTGTTGTGGCCGGACTTTTCGGATGATGATTTCCTGAACGCGATCATTGACTTTCAAAGCCGAGACCGGCGCTTTGGAATGACGCAAGAACAAATTGTCAAAGCCTGACCTCAATCATTGACCATTCCTATTGAGAAACCCACACCCGTGATCTTAAACGTTCCCACAAGGATTCATAAAAACCCAACAGGAGCTGGCTCTTGAAACGCGTTATCAGTGGAGCCATAGGCATTCCCATTGTGCTGGGAATTGTGTTGTACGGCTCTCCCCTCTTGTTCTTTGGTTTTGTTACGGCAATTGTTTTGCTCGCCAGCTACGAATACTTTGCCATGACTTCTAATACGGGTGTAGAGGGTTTTCCCATTGAGGGCGGGGTGTTGAGTTTCCTGCTTTTACTGGGTTTCTATCTGGGTACCCAGTTTTTATTTTTATTTGCAGCCCTGCTTCCCGTCATTTTGTTCGCGACCTGGTTCTTCAGGGAAAATAATGTGAAAGTGGCTTTGGATCCGATCGCTTATACGGTTCTCGGGGTTTTTTATATTGCGGGATTGGGCGGGTACTTCCTGTTGATCCGCAATTTGGAAGGCGGAAGCCAGATGATCGTGTTCCTCCTGCTTCTGATCTGGGCTGGTGATACGGCAGCCTATTATGCCGGCCAGAACCTGGGCAAACACAAACTCATGCCTGTGATCAGTCCCAACAAGACGATGGAAGGGGCTATCGCCAATGTGCTGGGAACCCTTTTGGCCGCATTAATCATCAAGTTATGGTTTTTTCAGGAATTTTCGCTAACGCATTGTTTGATTGTAGCCTTTATATGCGGTATCATCGGTCAGTTTGGGGATTTTTCGGAATCGCTGATAAAAAGAAATTGTCGGGTGAAAGATTCAGGCTCATGGATTCCGGGCCATGGCGGTTTTCTTGATCGTATTGACAGCCTGTTGTTCGCTGGCCCGGCTTTCTATTGTTATTACCAATTGTTCCTGGGGACATAGTCAAACCCCGTCAGGACAACTTCATGAAAAAGATATCCCTTCTGGGCTCGACGGGTTCCATTGGCGTCAACACGCTGGACGTTATAGAGCGCTATCCCGAAAATTTTCAGATTTGCGCCCTTTCCGCCGGAAGCAACGTAGAACTGTTTGCCCGCCAGATTCGAAAATTCAAGTCCGCACTCGCCGCCCTGTTTGATTCCACTAAAGTGGATGCCTTGAAGGAACTGGTTGGCGATTTGGATGTGGAAATCGTTTCCGGTCCGGAAGGTTCGGTTTCTGCCGCTTCTTTTCCGGAAGCCGACCTGGTCGTTTCCGGAGTGGTGGGCAGCGCCGGATTGCTCCCAGCCCTTGCTGCACTCAAAGCCGGAAAAAACCTGGCGCTTGCCAATAAAGAAACGCTTGTTATAGCTGGCGAACTGGCGCTGAAAGAAGCCGCGCGGACCAACACTAAAATCATTCCTATCGACAGCGAACACAGCGCAATTTTTCAGGCTTTGAACGGAGAGAAAACAGAGCGCATCAAAAAAATTATTCTGACCGCGTCTGGCGGACCTTTCAGAACTTTCAGCCTCAAGCAGATGGAAAACGTCACGGTGAAGGAGGCGCTCAATCATCCCAACTGGAGTATGGGAGCCAAAATCACCATCGACTCTTCCACCATGATGAACAAGGGCCTCGAATATATAGAAGCCAAATGGCTGTTTGGCGTGGAGACCAACGTCGAGGTCATCGTTCACGCACAGAGCATCATTCATTCGATGATCGAGTTTGTCGACACTTCCATCATGGCGCAGTTGGGCATTCCCGATATGCGGGTTCCCATCGCTTACGCCCTGACTTATCCGGACCGGTTTGAAAGTGAACTGCCCTCTCTGGATTTGGCAGCAATGGGTGACCTGACCTTTGAGGCTCCAGACTTTGAAAGATTTCCCTGCCTGCAACTGGCTATGGATGCCATGGAAATGGGCCAGACCCTGCCGGCAGTCCTCAATGCCGCTAACGAAATCGCAGTGCAGGCGTTCCTCGATGAACTGATCCCCTATAAAGATATTGCAGAACTCATTCGCATGGTCATGCAAAATCACCGCCCGGTCCCCCTGCAGGAATTGGAAGATGTTCTGGAAGCCGACCGCTGGGCTCGCGAAGAAACTACAAAACTAATAACAGTCACCCATTGACCGGGCCACGCCCGGTGGAAATATGGCAATGACCCGTTAAGCCGAGAGAACTTTTTGCTCGCCAGTGAAAGTTATTGCTCATTGAATCCAGCGTCACGCTGGTTAATAAATGAATTTACCGAATATTCGCATTGGCAATGGTTATGATGTGCACCGTCTGGTTGAGGGAAGAAAACTCATCCTTGGAGGGGTCGATGTTCCGCATTCGATGGGACTGGACGGGCACTCCGATGCCGATGCCCTGGCACACGCTTTGTGCGATGCCCTGCTGGGGGCGCTGGGGGCGGGGGATATCGGTGCCTACTTTCCGGACACCGATTCGAAGTGGAAAGGCATTTCCAGCTTGCTGCTACTCAAAGAGGTCATGCGCATGTGCCGGGAAAAAGGGTTTGAACTTGCTAATGCCGATTCCGTGATCGTGGCGCAGAAGCCTAAACTTTCTCCGCATCTGCCAGAAATGAAAAAGAATATTGCTGCGGCACTTGATGTAGAAACGAACCGGATAAATATTAAAGCCACCACAACTGAAAAGCTTGGGTTTGCCGGGCGGGAAGAAGGCATCACCGCCTACGCGGTTGCCTTACTGGTAAAAAATGTCTGACCTTAACGAACGCATCGTAATCACAGGAATTGGGTTGACCTCCCCCAACGGCAACAACCTGAAAGAATTCCGACAAAACCTGCTGAACGGGGTCTCAGGAGTGCAACATTTCGAAACCCGCTATATGGGGAAGGTCCACGCCGGAGTCTGCGATTTTGATGAACTGAAATACCAGAAGAAAAAAGAACGCCGTCGCGGCACCCGGGCCGGCTCTGTCGCCATCTACTGTTCGCAGGAAGCCATTGCCGATGCCGGAATTGATCTCGAAGCGATCGACCGTTCTAAAGTCGGTGTCTATCTCGGCGTGACCGAGCATGGCAATGTCGAGACCGAGAACGAAGTCTACAACATCAGCCAGTATGGTTATGACACCAAGTTCTGGTCGCACCATCATAATCCCCGCACAGTGTCCAACAATCCGGCCGGCGAAGTGACCTTGAACATGAAAATCACCGGGCCGCATTACACCATTGGCGCGGCCTGCGCCGCCGGGAATATGGGCGTCATTCAGGGTCTGCAGATGTTGCGGCTGGGGGAAGTCGATCTCGCATTGGTGGGCGGGGTGTCTGAGAGTATCCACACCTTCGGCATCTTTGCCAGTTTCAAAAGTGAGGGGGCTCTGGCCGAGCACGAAGACCCGACCAAAGCCAGCCGTCCGTTCGATAAAAACAGGAACGGCATCGTCTGTTCAGAGGGTGGTGCCGTCTACACGCTTGAACGATTATCGGATTCGCAAAAACGTGGCGCAAAAATCTACGGTGAAATCGTCGGTTACGCCACCAACTCCGACGCGATCGATTTCATCCTGCCCGACCCGGGCCGACAGGCTCAATGCATACGCATGGCGCTGGATAAGGCCGGACTCAAACCGGGCGACATCGATATCCTCAATTGCCATGCCACCGCTACACAGATGGGAGACATTCAGGAGGCCAAGGCCATCCGCGAAGTGTTTGGCGATAACAGTAAAACGCGCATCAATAACACCAAAAGTTTTATCGGTCACACCATGGGTGCGGCGGGCACGCTGGAACTCTCCGGCAACCTGCCGACGTTTGAAGATAACCTGGTCCACCCCACCATCAATCTGGATGACCTCGACCCGGAATGCGCCTTGAACCACCTCGTCGCCAACAAACCGGAAAAACTCCCCTCCGTCGACCTCATCATGAACAACTCCTTCGGCATGTTCGGCATCAATTCCGTCCTCATAGTGCGGAGTCCCTCCGCTGGGAACTTGCAATGACTCTTTCTAGCGGACAAACAGTCTTTTTTGCCCATTGGGATATAACTATTTGCCCCCACGGCGAGTGGATTTAGGCTTGAAATTGGTCATATCTTCCATTAAAATCAAGGCTGACGGAGACTTGTGAGAGGAAAGTAATGACGATTGAAGAAGTACGGCAGATTATTCTTAATATCCTTGCTGATATTGCCCCGGATGAGGATATCAGTTCTATTGACGACAACACCAAATTGCGCGACCAGATCGACCTGGATTCGATGGATTTCCTCGATATCGTCATGGAACTCAGAAAACGCTTCAACATAGAAGTGCCGGAAAAAGATTACGAACATCTGGCTACTATGGCCGGCTGCATTTCTTACCTCACCCCCTTATTAAAAGACCGACCGTTGGCCACTTAGGTTTTTTTAGCCCCTCTTTTTTTGACAGCATCCTTACATCCCCACTAAACACATTGCAAGGCTACGCCTTGAGGAAACTATTATCGCGGTGCTCCATTCGTCATCGCGAGCGACTGCAAGGGGCGCGGCGATCCAGTCTTTCCGCTTCGGGGCATGAAGGCAAATGAAGAATTTCACACAGTTGCTCGCGATGACAACCCCTTGTTGTAAATCACCCCAGCCCCTTGTGATATCACCTTCCATAAACTTCATGCCCGGTACGGGTACTTTGAAAAAGAGGGAGCACCCCATCAAGCCGAGAAAAACGATTGCTAGCAGTAAAACGCTATTGCATTTGTACCCCTCCGGGGCACGAAAACTGAGGAAGAATATCACGGCCCCAGCGTCACGCTGGGTGGTATAATTCGCGCTATGCGTTATGACACGATTGTAATAGGTGCGGGGCTATCGGGATTGGCCGCTGGCATTCGCCTGGCCATGTTTGATAAAAAGGTCTGCATTATTGAAAAGCATGTTGAGTTGGGCGGACTGAACTCTTTTTATGTGAGAAAAAACCGCACCTTTGATGTGGGACTCCACGCGATGACCAACTTTAGCCCTAAGGGTGTCCGGTCTTCGCCATTGGGCAAACTTCTCAAACAACTGCGATTCAGTCATGACGACTTCCGCCTGTGCCAGCAGGAGATGTCGGAGATACGCTTCCCGGAGAAATCCCTTCGCTTCACCAACGATTTTGAGTTCATGCGCCAGGAAGTGGCGGAACAGTTCCCCGACCAGATAGACGGATTCAACAAGCTGGTGGAAAAAATTCTAGCTTTTGACGAGCTGAACCTTAACGATGGCGAATGTCTTTCTTCTCGGCCTGTATTGGAATCATTCATCAGCGACCCGGTGTTGATCGACATGTTATTTTGTCCCTTAATGTATTACGGCAACGCCCGTGAAGGCGACATGGATTTCTATCAGTTCGTCATTATGTTCAAGAGCATTTTTGTAGAAGGATTCTCCAAGCCGGAAGGAGGCATGCATTTCATTCTCAACCTCCTGGCTGACAAGTACAAGAAACTGGGCGGTGAGTTGAAGATGGGGTGCGGGGTACAATCCATCAACGCCAGCAAGGGAACGGTCGCTTCGGTGACGCTGGAAAATGAGGAAGAGTTGGCCACCGCGATAGTGCTTTCTTCCATGGGTTATGTGGAAACGATGAACCGCTGCCAGCCCGAGCTCGCTGAAGCGGGAAGTTTGGAGACTGGGCAGGTGTCGTTTATGGAATCCCTTTTTGTGGTGGATAAGGAGCCCCGCGACCTGGGTTATGACCGGAGCATTGTCTTTTTTTCCACTCAGCCAAAGTTCACGTACAAGGTACCGGAGGATTTGATCGACATTTCCAGCGGTGTGTTGTGTTGCAGTAATAATTTCAAATATCCTAAACCTCTTAAAGAAGGGTTGATTCGGCTGACCAACCTGGCTAGTTTCGGGAAATGGGACAGTCTGGTGAGAAAAGACTATATCGCCGCCAAAAAGCAGTGTAGAGGCCGGGCTTTGCAGGAGTTATTCACATTTTTCCCCGATTTTAGCGATAATGTGGTATTTTTAGACTCGTTTACGCCTAAGACCATAAAGAAATATACAGACCATATTAACGGGGCTGTCTATGGATCGCCGGAGAAGATTAAGAACGGAAAAACCCCTGTCAAAAACCTGTATATATGCGGGACAGATCAGGGGTTTTTAGGTATTGTTGGGGCCACATTGAGTGGAATATCCATGGCCAACCTGCATCTTTTACGATAAACAATCACATCAATGAATAAACCCAAGAGAGACTGGTTGAAGGGTGTTTTGTCGGCTTACGATACGGTCGTCATTGGGAGCGGTCTGGCGGGAATGACGTCGGCCAATCTTCTGGCCAAGCTGGGACACAAGGTTTTGCTGGCCGAGCATCATTATAATATGGGGGGCATGGCCACCTGGTTCAAACGCAAGGGCGGGCATATTATGGATATCTCCCTGCACGGGTTCCCCCGTGGGATGATTAAGACCCTCAGAAAATACTGGACCCAGGACATCTCGAACCGGGTCATCCAGCTCAAAAATATTCGTTTCGACAACCCGCAGTTTTCTCTCAATACCTCTTTCGACAAAATAGATTTCACCCATATTCTGCGTGAGCGTTTCTGTATCCTGAAAGAAGTGATCGACGAGTTCTTTTTGACCGTCCGCGACATGAATTTTTATGACGAAGTGGTCATGACCACCCGCGAGCTTTTTGAAAAATATTTTCCCGGCCGCACTGATGTCTGGCGTTTTCTCATGGAGCCGATCACCTATGCCAATGGTTCCACCCTTGATGATCCGGCAATCACTTACGGCATTGTGTTTTCCAACTTTATGGACAAGGGAGTTTTTACCTACCAGGGCGGCACCGATCACCTGATTAAGGAAATGAAGAAGGAGCTGTTGAAAAACGGCGTAGACATTCGCACGCACTGCATGGTCGAAAAAATTTATGTGGAGGATAAAACCGTACAGGGGGTTCGCATCAATGGTCAGGATATCCAGTGCAAGTCGGTGCTTTCCAATTCCAACCTGTTGACCACCATCCAACAGCTGACCGGCGAGGAACATTTTGATGCTGAATTTATCAAAGAGGTCAAAAAAGTTAGGCTCAATAATTCCAGTTGCCAGGTTTATATGGGAATTAAAACAGGCGAAACAGTGCCGAATGTAGGCGATCTGTTGTTCTCGTCCGTGGCCGATGAATACTGCACAGATCAAATATTGAGTAAAGATGTTACCAGCCGCACGTTTTCATTTTATTACCCGGAAATCCGCCCCGGTACCAATCGTTACTCCATCGTTTCTTCGACCAACGCCCGCTATCAGGACTGGGCCAACCTGAGTGAATCCCAATACAAAAAAGATAAGCACGATCTGGAGCAAACGACTCTCGACGCGCTGGAAAAATATGTTCCGGGCATAAGCAAAAAAGTGGACCATGTGGAAGCCTCAACCCCGAAAACTTTCAAGCGTTATACCCTGCACCCCTCGGGCACCTCGTTTGGAACCAAGTTTGAAGGACTCAAAATAAGCCGGGATCTTCCTAAACAGATCAATGGGCTGTTCCATGCCGGCTCGGTGGGGATCATCATGTCAGGTTGGCTGGGAGCGGCGAACTATGGGGTCATTGTCGCCAACGAAACCGACAAATTCCTCCGCCAGCTGAGCCCGAGCCTGGTGACGACATCGGCCTGAACACCTTTCTTCCCACTTGTCTTGCGGATCATACCTTGAGAAAATACATGATAACTATTGTTAAAGGGGCAAAAGCACCTGCTAGTTTAATGGGTATTGACCTATTGGCCCCACGCCGAGTGGATGGAATTTGACTTTAAAGGACAAACAGCTTTGGTCACTGGCGGTACTCGCGGCATAGGCCGGGCTATCTCCGAGGCGTTTCTTAAAACCGGAGCGAAAGTCATCGCCGCTTATCGGGGCAACGATGAGGAGGCGGAGAACTTTAAACGCGCCAATGCCGGTCACGTCGGCTGTCTCGACATTCATAAATTCGATGTCACCGATTATGAAGCAGTGGAAAAGTTTTATAGAGATATTGAAGCGAAATATGAAAACTTTCAGATCCTCGTTGTTAGTTCGGGCATTCGATCTGATTCCATTGTTGGCATGATGAAAGCAGAAGACTGGAACCGTGTCATCGACACCAATCTGACGGGAACGTTCAATTTATGCAAGTTGGCGGTGCAGGCAATGATGCGCCAGAGGTATGGGCGGATCATCACTTTAACGTCTCCTATTGGCAAGTTAGGGTTTGCCGGTCAGGCCAATTACGCTGCATCAAAAGCTGGACAGGTGGCATTCACACGATCCCTTTCCAAGGAAGTGGCGAGCCGGGAAATAACCGTGAATTGTGTATCGCCAGGCTTCATTGATACGGATTTCATTGGCGATCTGCCGGAAGAGCAAAGAAAATCCTATAAAGACCAGATTCCCCTGAAACGTTTCGGGACCCCGGAAGATGTTACCTACCCGGTGCTGTTTCTGGCCTCAAAAGAATCTTCTTACATCACGGGTTCGGTGTTAGAGGTAACCGGGGGACTATAGAATGCCACAGGACTTTCTCCAATACATTCCCCATCGTCCCCCTTTCCTATTTGTCGATCGGGTGCTTGAAGAAAGTGACGACACCATTAAGACGGAAAAAAAGATCGACCCGAAAGAACCTTTTTTTGAGGGACATTATCCTGGAAGACCGATCATGCCGGGAGTATTGATCTTTGAATCTATTTTTCAGTCCGGTGCAATCATGATGGGCAAACGCATCGCCAAGGAAGGCAGGATTCCTGTTCTCACCCGGGTCAACAACATCAAACTCAAGCACGCCGTCCATCCCGGAGACACCATGCAGATTGAGGTGACCCTCAAAGACCTGGTCAGTAGCGCCGCCTATATGACGGGGAAAGCCAGCGTCAACGGTAAAATCGCAGTCACCCTGGAGTTCTCCGCCATGCTGGTTGAGGAGACGCAATGAGTTTTTTGGATCTGGAAGATAAAAGCATCTTAGTGACCGGAGTGGCAAACAAGAAAAGTGTTGCCTGGCATATTGCGAAGACGCTGGAAGAAGAAGGCGCAAAGGTCATTTACAGCGTCCGCTCCGAAGACCGCAAAAAATCACTGGAAAAACTTCTGGCAGGTAAAACCGTTGTCATTTGTGATGTGGAAAAAGAGGAAGAGGTTGAACGTTTAAAGACTCAGGTTGCTGAACACTGTAAGGTTCTGCACGGACTCGTCCACTCGATAGCTTTTGCCAATTATTCAGAGGGCTGGAAACCGTTTCATGAAACGCCGAAAAAGGATTTTCTTCAGTCCATCGATATCAGTTGTTATTCCCTGATCCATCTAGCCAACGTTTTTAAGGACTTGTTTCACCAGCAAGCTTCTGTGGTCACGGTATCGATTTCGACTACGCGAATGGCGGCGGAAAATTATGGCTATATGGCTCCGGCTAAGGCGGCGCTTGATTCCACCCTCTGTTTCCTGGCAAAATCGTTCAGCGCTTTTTCTAAAGTTCGGTTCAACTCCATCAATCCCGGCCTGCTCAAGACATCGGCGTCAGCGGGCATCCCCGGTTATGTCGACTCCTACCTGCATGCCGAAAAAGCAACATTGAGGAAAAAGGCCCTGACCACCCAGGAGGCGGCCAATGCCGCAGTATTTTTATTGAGCGAACGCGCCAGCGGGATCAATGCTCAGGGCCTGGTTCTCGATGCTGGAATGTCCATCAACTATTTTGATCAGGAATTGATTAAATCCACTCCCACCTCTTCGTGACATTCATGCCCTGAAGGAATATGTGATATTCAACCATCTTATATGGATATCATCTCCATAATGTGATAGTATAGTCTGAAACTCATTAAAGGTAAATAATTCTTTATGAATAGCTTTTTCGCTGATTTTGCCCAATTGATGTGGGGACCTTGGCTTCTTGCGCTTTTGTTGGGTACCGGTTTCTGGTTGACGATTCGGCTTCGGGGAATTCAATTCCGCAGTCTTTTCTATGCTCTCCGTTTGACATTCTCGAAGGAGCGGCAAGGACAAGGCGATATCTCTCACTTTGGCTCTTTGATGACAGCCTTGGCCGCGACGGTCGGCACTGGTAATATAGCCGGGGTCGGCACGGCAGTTGCCTTGGGCGGACCTGGTGCCATCTTCTGGATGTGGGTCACGGGCCTGGTGGGCATGGCGACCAAATACAGCGAATGTTTTCTGGCTGTTAAATTTCGCCGGGTCAATGATAAAGGCGAAATATCCGGCGGGCCGATGTATTACCTTGAAGAGGGTCTGAAAAGAAAATGGCTGGCAATGTGTTTTGCCGTATTCGGCGCTTGCGCGGCTTTCGGTATCGGCAATATGGTGCAGGCCAATACTACCGCTATCGCGGTGGAGGGCTCCATCGGGGCCAGTAAAATGGTTATAGGCGCGCTCCTCGCGTTTTTAACCGGGCTGGTGGTGATCGGAGGACTCAAACGAATCGCCGAAGTCGCTTCTTATCTGGTTCCATTCATGGTTGCGATTTATTTTTCCGGCGCCTTGATCGTTATTTTCAATCACCTGGACCAACTGGGTTCAGGAATGAGGCTGGTGTTTGAGCATGCTTTTACAGGAACTGCCGCGACTGGGGGATTTGTGGGAGCCTCTGTAGCGAATTGCATTCGCTACGGCGTGGCACGCGGAATTTTTTCCAACGAATCCGGCATGGGGAGTGCGCCCATCGTTGCCGCCGCCGCAAGAACCAATCATCCCGGCAAACAGGCCCTAGTTTCCATGACCGGAACTTTTATCGACACCTTGATCGTTTGCTCCATCACCGCGATCGCGATCAGTTCTACCGGGGTGTGGACCTCGGGTGCAACCGGCGTGGCATTGACCGTTCAGGCTTTTACTGCGGGGCTTCCCGTGTGGGGAGAACCTCTGGTTGCTCTGGGTACCATTACCTTCGCTTTTTCCAGCATTCTTGCCTGGGAATATTATGGTGAAAAGTGCTTTGAATATATTTTTGGGGAGAAATATATCCCCTTATATCGTTATGCCTGGGTGATTTTTGTGTTTGTCGGTGCCCAAATCGAACTGGAGTTGGTTTGGAATCTTTCAGACGCGATGAACGCCTTGATGGCAGTACCCAACCTGATTGGGCTCATCTTTTTAAGCGGGGTTCTGTCCCGTGAGACTAAAGCTTACGAAACGGGAATCTGTGATGGTTCCATTAGTAAATTCGACTGATGAAAAACACCTGGGAGTCCTGATCATGTATAAAGCCTGTCTGAAGCTTCACTACTTCTTCTTCCTGATTTTTATCACTGTTGTCAGCCCGGCAGATCAAGCCTATGGCGAGATAGAATTGAATCTCTTTACCAATACATTCGATAAGTTTTCTGTGGACGGCCAGTTTCATGTATTTTTTCGACACGATAGTAATCCCTCTTTTGGGGTACCTGCGGACACAAGGGGACGGGCAGAAACGACTTTTGGGGAAACAGTGGCCAAGCTGGGTTTCACGTTTGAGAAAAAAATGCCATGGACGGTTTTGGAAGGCCGTGTCAGCGGGGTATTAATGTCCACCATCAATGCGGATGTATATGGAATTGCAGATGACGAAAGCCAGGGCGATCTGAATGAAGGCTTTTTGATCCTCAAAAAAATCAATCAATCCCCTATAGACATCAAGGTCGGCCGCCAGAATATCTTCATTGAAAAATCCTTTATTTCAGGAGACGCGAATCCCGAAGACGCGGCGATATGGATTTCCGCGCATAAAAGTTTTCCCTTTGCCGTAAGAGTAGATGGAGATTTCGGAAAGTTAAAAACCCTTGCTTTCTGGGCCGATACTGAGCTTTACTCGCAACAGGGTGATCAGCGAGAGGCGGGAAAAAGAGGAAAGGAGGGTGTCTCCTTTGCGGGAATAAATATACATTACGACTTTTCAGAAACCGCCTATTTATATGGGGGATATTACAGAAAAATAGATGAGAGCAATATTACCTTTGCCAACTTTTCCCCCGGCGGACAAGACCTGTTCTCTGAAAATAACACTAATGCGTTTGATATAGGGTTTGACACTGCGGTTGGGTCTTTTCATTTTGCTGGAGAATTTGTTTACCAAACGGGAGATGCCGGACGCCTCGGTGGCCAGGAATTAAGCCGGGACGCCCATGCCGGTTTTGCCCAAGCTCGGTATAATTTCAACCACTCCGCAAACCCTTACCTGAAATTCATGTACGTGTTTTTTTCCGGGGATTCAGACCTTGAGGACGATGAAGCGGAAGATTATGACCCCATGTTTATCACCAGCAGGGTTTGGAATGAATGGTTGATCGGGCAGCATGTTGGTGAGGTTCAACTTGCCAATACGAACAAGTATGCTTTCATTGTGGAAACCGGCTTTTCGCCAATGCCGAGAATGCAAATGGCTTTTATGTTTTTAAAGCATTATTTGGATGAGCGGTACCTTGGAGTCTCAAGAGGAAGACAAGCCCTGAACAGCGATGATTACGCGGATGAATGGAATTTGCTGATCGACTACGAAGTCAATAACCATGTATTTGCCCATGTTGGGGCTGGCTATGTAATTCCGGGAAAAGCGGCGGAAGAATTTTTTGGCAACGGCAACAATAATTTTTTCACCCAAGTGTGGTTAAAGTTCCATTTTTAAAAGTTCACAAACATTGGATGGCAGGAAACGCGATAGACTCCTTCCGGGCTGCCGATGGCTCGCTGGTCAGAATTGTTTGAGGAAGCGCAGGTCGTTTTCAGAATCCGCAACCGACCTTCAGGTTCTCATAACCTTTGGCCCTTAAGTTGAAAAATTAGACCTTAATTATCACTGGTGTTTAGTTCTGAAACATATTTAAATATTGTGAACAGGCAAAAACCCGATTTCTTTTTCCCCCGGTTATTTCTTCCAAAATTCCTTCTGCTAAAAATTGATTTAATAATGAAATAGCAGACTTAGCGGTGCAACTTAGATGTTTTTTGACCATATTGCTATTGAGGGTATGGGCAATCAAATATGTATTCATGCAAAATCTCCGCTGCTTTACTTTTGTAAAATACCATGAAGTTCTAGGTAGAATATTAGCACACCTTCCCATATTTACCATTTTGGTAAATATGGGAAGGTGTTTGAAGCTATATTGTAAAGCCGGGGAATACAGTGAAGTATTTATAAAATAAGGAATTTTTTAATACAATATGTTGTGGTCGCTATTCAAAGCTATTCAATATATAGGCTGTGGAATGCATTAACAGGGTTGAAGATAAGAAGATGGAGTGGAAAAAAATTATTTTAAAGAACGATACCCTCATCTTTCCCACCAGTGCCCCCCATGCTAGTGGATCAGAATTGTTTGAGAAAGCGCAGGTCGTTTTCAAAAAACAGGCGGATATCGTTGATACCGTATTTCAGCATGGCGATGCGTTCGATACCAAGTCCAAACGCAAACCCGGTCCATTTTTCTGAATCGTAGTCGACGCATTTTAATACTGCCGGGTCGACCATTCCACAGCCGAGAATTTCCAGCCACCCGGTTTGCGAACAAACCTGGCACCCCTTGCCACCGCAAATCACGCATTGAATATCAACTTCCGCGCTGGGACAGGTGAAGGGGAAGAAACTGGGGCGGAACCGGACTTTTGTATCTTTACCGAATACTTCCTGGAGGAAAATATTCATAATGCCTTTGAGGTGGCTGAAAGAAACATTTTCATCCACCATAAGTCCTTCGATTTGATGGAACATCGGTGTGTGAGAAACATCGGAATCGCAACGGTAAACTTTTCCCGGCGCGATAATACGCAATGGTGGTTCACGGTTTTCCATCACATGAATCTGTACCGGTGAAGTGTGGGTCCGCAAAACAGTTTCCCCTTCTACGTAAAAGGTGTCCTGCATATCGCGCGCGGGGTGGTCTTTGGGAATGTTTAAGGCTTCGAAATTATAATAGTCTGTTTCAATTTCGGGTCCCTCTTCGACCTGGAATCCCAGCCCCATAAAAATAGTGGTGATATCCTCCATCACCTGGGTAATAGGGTGCAGGGTTCCGGTGGTTTCTCTTCGTCCCGGCAAAGTGGTGTCAAAGGTTTCACTTTTAGAAGGCTGGCGATTGGCGGATTTCCCCAGTTCTTCCTGCTTTTCTTCCAGCAGGTTCTCGACATGCTGCTTGAAGTCATTGATGAGTTTACCCGGCTGCCGTTTCTCATCCGGAGAAGCCTGGCGCAGGTCTTTCATGAGCGCCTGAACGCAGCCTTTTTTGCCGAGGAAGTCTATACGGAGTTGTTTGAGGGATTCTTGATCTGAAATAGCACTAATGCGAGAGTCGAAATCTTGCTGGTGCTTTTCGATGAATTTGGTTTCAATCATTTTTCAGCTAGGGACCCCCTGCTCGCCGCAGGAGCAACTTGGCAAAAATTTTTCAAGCCGGGGAAATGGTTGTCCGCTAGAGGAAGCGATTGCTCGCTGGCCCCGCGCCTAGCGGAGTTGGGCGCGTGCGGTTTCGGTCAGGGCTTTGAAGGAGTCCTGATTGTGGATGGCCATCTCAGAGAGAACCTTGCGGTCGAGCTCAATTTCGGCTTTTTTCAGTCCATACATGAACTGGCTGTAGTTCAGGCCTTCGGCCCTGACGGCGGCGTTGATCCGGGCAATCCAGAGTCGGCGAAACTCGCGCTTGCGGTTTTTCCGATCGCGATAGGCGTAGCACAAACCATGTTCAACAGCTTCCCGGGCTTTGCGGAAAGCGACGCTACGAATACTGCGATAGCCTTTGGCTAGTTTTAAGATTTTTTTACGTCGTTTGCGGGATACGGTCCCGTTTACTGCTCGTGGCATTTTGAAATTCTCCTAGTATTCAGATGACCTGTCTCAGTAAGGCAGCAAAGTCTTAATGCGTTTTGCGTCTCCGGCCGCCATAATGCTGGCTTTTCGCAGGTTTCTTTTTCTTTTGGTGGTTTTACTTGTCAGTATATGGCTGGTGAAAGCGCTATTCCGGCGAATTTTTCCGGTGCCTGTTTTACGAAACCGCTTGGCGGCACCTCTATTGGTTTTCATTTTTGGCATTTTAAATTTACTCCGTGTCTATTTCTGCTTGGGTTCCTCGGCGGGTACTTTTAACGGTTTGTAACCGGTAATGCCCTAACCGTCCCTCTTTTAGCTTCGTCTATTTCTGCTTGGGTTCCTCGGCGGGTACTGCTGCCGGTTCTGCAATCGGTTGCGCTTTAACCGAGCCCCCTTTTTTGGTTTTAGAATTTTTTGGCGCCAGAATCATGACCAACGTACGCCCTTCCTGCTTGGCCTGTTGTTCAATGACAGCCGTCTCTTCGGTTGCATCGGCAACCCGTTCCAGCACCTTCATTCCGAATTCGCGATGCACGATTTCGCGGCCCTTAAAGAAAATCACCACTTTGGCCTTGTCACCGTTTCCCAGAAACCGTTGCACATTCCGCAATTTGAAATCGAAATCATGCTGATCGGTATTAGGCCTAAACTTAACTTCCTTGACATGAATGATTTTTTGTTTTTTCTTGGCTTCGTGCGCCTTTTTGCTGTCCTTGTATTTGTGTTTGCCGTAATCCATGATGCGGCAAACAGGCGGGTTAGCGGTCGGGGCAACTTCCACAAGATCCAGGTCCATATCTTGAGCCATGCTCAGAGCTTCTTCTGTGGGCAGGGTGCCAATCGGTTCCCCGTCATCACCAATCACGGATACTTCCCGCACCCGAATCATCTTATTGATACGCTGTTTCTTATTAATTTAAATACAACCTTCCATAAAAAATTAATCTTCAGATTCTATCAGCCGGGAATCTATGCCGGATTTCAGTTCATTCAGAAAGGTCTCAAAATCGAGGGTCCGGGTTTCTTTGGAACGCCGCTTGCGAACACCCAGAGTCTGGGATTCAACCTCTTTGTCCCCTAAAACAACCATATAGGGGATTTTTTGTAGTTGGGCCTCGCGTATTTTGAACCCAATCTTCTCATTTCGCAAGTCTTTTTCTACCCGAATATCCGATTCTTCAAACCGTTGGGCCAGTTTTTCAGCATATTCGGCATGATTATCGGTGATCGTACAAATAATGACCTGCACCGGGGCCAGCCAAAGCGGGAACGCGCCAGCATAATGCTCGATCAGACAACCAAAAAAACGCTCCAGCGAACCCATTAAGGCGCGGTGGAGCATGATCGGCTGATGGCGCTGCCCATCTTCTTCAATATAGCTTATGTTAAAGCGTTCGGGAAGGTTAAAATCGACCTGCACCGTTGAAACCTGCCAATATCGGTTCAGGCTGTCCTTGATTTTGATGTCGATTTTCGGGCCATAGAAAACCCCTTCGCCGGGGTCGACCTCGAAATCCAGCTTTTTGTTGTTCAGGGCATTTTCCAGAGCTTTTGTCGCGCTTTCCCAATCCTCATCCGCGCCGACATATTTGTCCGGCTTGGTGCTCAAATAAATTTTGTATTCAAAGAATCCGAACGACTGCAGAATATAAACGATCAACTCGAGAACCTTGGTGATCTCCTCTTCAATCTGCGAAGGACGACAGAAAAGGTGAGCGTCATCCTGCGTGAACCCGCGTACGCGCAAGAGACCGTGCAGAACTCCGGATCGTTCGTAACGGTAAACCGTTCCCAACTCGGCAAATCGTATTGGCAGGTCCCGGTAACTCCGCAACTTGCTTTTATAAATCTGGATATGGAAGGGGCAGTTCATCGGCTTCATGACATACTCTTTGCCCTCAATATCCATATTGGAGAACATGTTCTCCTTATAGAACTCGGTATGGCCGCTGGTTTTCCACAGGTCGATCTTCGCCGTATGCGGACTGATCACCATCTCGTAACCGTTTTTGAAATGTTCCTTCTTCCAGAAATCTTCCATCAGGTGGCGGATGCGTGCGCCTTTCGGGTGCCAGAGAATGAGTCCCGGTCCAATTTCGTCTGCTACAGAAAACAGGTCGAGCTCTTTACCGAGTTTGCGGTGGTCGCGCTTCTTGGCTTCTTCCAACCTTTTGAGGTGGACCCTCAGCTCTTTTTCCGTGTTCCAGGCGGTGCCGTAAATTCTTTGCAGAACCGGGTTGCGCTCGTCCCCACGCCAGTAGGCGGATGAAGTGTGAAGAAGCTTGAATGCCTTGATCTGCTTGGTCGATTCCACATGCGGACCGCGGCAAAGGTCGGACCAGTCGCCTTGCGAGTAAACGGAGATGGGTTCTTCTACACTATCGATGATCTCGACTTTGAACTTCTCCCCCATGTCGGTGAATTTTTTTATGGCTTCATCGCGGGAAATTTCAGTGCGCACGATCTCTAAATCTTTCGCGGCGATCTCTTTCATGCGCTTTTCGATTTTTTCCAGGTCTTCCGGGACGAAAGCCTTGTCGCGGGAGAAGTCGTAATAGAAACCGTCTTCGATCACCGGGCCGATGGTGACCTGGGTACCGGGGAACAGTTCCTGAACCGCTTGCGCCATCAAATGGGCGCAACTGTGCCGCAGCGTTTCCAAATCTACCTGGTTTGGGTTGCTCGACATTTTTTAAAGTTTCCAGGCCCCCTCTTTAATCAAGGAGGTCCAATCCTGTTTGTCATCGCGAGCGACTAATTAAGGAGCGTGGCGATCCAGGTTTTAACCAAAGGTTTAAATTCCAGACTCAGAACCTGGATTGCTTCGTCGCCGGTGGTTCCTCGCAATGACGATTGAATTGTTTTTCATTTCCCCGGGACGATGTCCGGAAAATGAAAAGGCACCATACGCACCGGCATGATGCCCAGCTTAGGCCGTTGAGGCCGATTAAAAAATTAAAACCCGCAGATTCTTCACTACGTTCAGAATGACATACTAAAATCTCTTAATTGTCATGCTGAGTTTATCGAAGCATCTCGCTTTTCTGCCTTTTGTAAAGGTCTTTAAAAAATAGGCACGGGCGGTTTCGAACCGCCGACCCCTTGCATGTCAAGCAAGTACTCTACCCCTGAGCTACGCGCCTGAAAAATCAGTGAAGGCTATTCTAAATGCAGTTGCTCATTTGGTCAAGCCCCTACTGGGCGTAGGGCCAGCACTGCATTGCTCGTATAGCGGACGGAACACTCAAGCGCAATACTTTAATTGATCGTCCTCCTTACAAGAGGGAAAATGGCGACCCTATTTTTACTTGGTAATTATCACTCCAGTTATGCTAAAAGGTGGTGGTCGTCTGTTGTTCAGGCTACTTTAACCTGGCACGATTTCGGTTTAGTCCGCTTATGTGGCTTTACCGGAACCGTTTTCGGGCCAGGCTTTCGAGTAGTTCGAACGGTTCGTGCAACTTTTCGACAAGTCATACGATACTCCTTTCAAATTAAACTCGGAAATTTGGCTTGCCACCCCTGAGGCTCCTTTGTCTCCCCTTATTTAGGCATTGGGCTCATGGGTTGAAAGGGTGACGGCTACCACCCACAACATTTTTTTATCTTAAAAATGAATAACCTTTTCCTTTTGGAAGATCCTTTATTTTCTGGAAAAACTCGGTCTCGGTAATTTTTGTTGGCCAATCTAAATTAACACTCAATAAAAAGCCATCATTAGTTTTATTGGCACTGATTGCATTCAGCCCGATCAGGTTGTTTAAATCTCTTACCAGGGCTGCGTAAGGTGAAGTGAGTTTACCGTAATAAATTAGCGTCCTGTCTATCACCTCTACCAGTGTCAATGGCTCGTCTAATAAAACTGTAAGGACATTTAGCTGGCGCTTGGCGAGCACTTTTTTTTCTTTGAATGAAGCCGCTTGAACAAGGTGTATGCCATGCCCATGAAAAGCTCTTTGGAAACTTCCTTGCGAATCTGAGAGAGCAGACGTTTGCTTTGAATTTCTATGCCCTTTAACCCAAAAATCAAGAAGGAAGTTAAATCAAAATTTTCGGCCCGGGTTTTTGCCAGAGTTGCTAAATAGTTATTTTTTTCATCGTAATAATAATTCGACATGGCAATGAAACAGGTGTCACGCAGTCCTGCTCTTTGCAGCATCAATGCCTCAAGGCAGCGCGCTGTACGACCATTTCCATCCAGAAAAGGGTGCATAGAAGCCATGTGAAAATGGGCGGCAAGGGCCTGAACTAATAGGTCGTGCTCGGAGTATTCTCGGTTGATTGCTTTTACTAATAAGGAAAAAGCCGCTTCACATTCTTTGCCTCCATCTGCGCCACGATGTTTTGGAGACCCAAAATTAACATTCTGGTCTTGGGAACGGATCACAGGGAGGACAATGATCATCGTCTGCACCCGTCACAATGAGCCGATGTATTTCAGTTATCAAGTATTCATTAACGGGTTGCTCATCTGGAACTTTTGTAAGCCATTGATAGGCCTTTAAAGCGGCATGGGCCTGCCGTTGTGATCTGGTGATTAGCTCTTCAGGGGACTCCTGTAGTGCATCCTCTAATTCCCTTTCGGTAAAATCCGCGCCCTCAATTCGGGAGGTCCCAGCCACTTCCCGTTTTAATTCCATTTTTTGCAAAGAATCCACCCATCGTTTTTGGTACGGGATAGCGCCAAGGGAAATAACGGCAGCCTTGGCATTTACCAAGGCATTTGATATGGCTTGAGAGTCATATTTGATCCAGTTTTCGGGCATGTTATATTTAATCATTTTTAACATTATATTTTTGTTTTATTTTAAAGTCAAGTTTTAATAAGTCTTTTATTTAAAAGAATTTATAAAATATTTTACAAATATATTTATAGTTTATTTTTAATTTATATTAACTTAATATATTCAACATTTCCTATAGATATCTAGTTAAAAACAAATTGTGCAGCAAAAAAGGAGCTAATAAACGATTAAAAATTAAAGGAAAACTATCTTGATTTGCCAGGGGAATGGGAGGCGAGGAGGGGTGGGGATTGCCTGTTTTTGCTTACCTGCCTCCCTAATGGGAGGCAGGGTTTTAGAGCTGGGCGATCTATGCGGCTATGCTGGTTTTGTGTATATCTCGCTTCCCTTTTCCTTAAAGGATTCGGACATTTCTTTCATGCCTGCATCGAGGGCCTGTTTTTCTTCCAGGCCTTTTTGTTCGGCGTAGTCACGCACGTCCTGTGTGATTTTCATCGAGCAGAAATGCGGGCCGCACATGGAACAGAAATGCGCCACCTTGGCGGAATCTTTCGGCAAAGTTTCATCATGGAACTGCAACGCTTTTTCCGGATCGAGCGACAGGTTGAACTGGTCTTCCCAACGGAACTCGAACCGCGCCTTGCTCAATGCATCATCGCGCATTCTTGCTCCGGGATGACCTTTAGCAAGATCGGCCGCGTGTGCCGCGATCTTGTAAGTGATGACGCCTTCTTTCACATCATCACGGTTGGGCAGCCCCAGATGTTCTTTCGGGGTGACGTAGCAGAGCATGGCGGTGCCGTACCAGCCGATCATCGCCGCGCCGATTCCACTGGTGATGTGGTCGTAACCCGGCGCGATATCGGTGGTCAGCGGCCCTAATGTATAGAATGGCGCTTCCCCGCAAAGCTCTAGTTGTTTTTCCATGTTCTCTTTGATCATGTGCATGGGAACATGGCCAGGACCTTCGATCATGGTCTGCACTTCATGTTTCCAGGCGATCTTCGTCAATTCACCGAGAGTTTCCAGTTCGGCGAACTGGGCTTCGTCGTTAGCGTCTGCGGTGGAGCCGGGGCGCAGTCCGTCTCCCAATGAAAAAGAAACATCATAAGCTTTCAGGATTTCGCAGATGTCCTCGAAATGAGTGTAGAGGAAGTTTTCTTTATGATAAGTGAGGCACCATTTTGCCATAATCGCGCCACCGCGTGAGACGATGCCGGTCACACGTTTTGCCGTCATCGGTACATAGCGCAATAGCACTCCGGCGTGGATGGTGAAATAGTCGACCCCTTGTTCGCATTGTTCGATCAGGGTATCGCGATAAATTTCCCAGGTGAGATCTTCGATCTTGCCATTGACTTTTTCCAATGCCTGGTAAATGGGCACGGTGCCGATGGGTACCGGAGAGTTGCGCAATATCCATTCGCGGGTGGTGTGGATGTTTTTTCCGGTCGAGAGGTCCATAACATTGTCGGCCCCACAACGCGCTGACCAGACCATCTTCTCGACTTCTTCTTCGATGGAGGAACTGACTGCTGAGTTGCCGATGTTGGAGTTGATCTTGACGAGAAAGTTGCGGCCTATGATCATCGGTTCCGATTCCTGATGGTTGATGTTGGCCGGGATGATGGCGCGTCCTCTTGCTACTTCATCACGCACAAACTCGGGGGTGATTTCTTCTTGCAAATTGGCGCCGAAGGAATTTCCCGTAAGTCGCTGTTCGCGTTCTTCGTCCTGAATCCATTGTTTGCGTTTCTGGTTTTCGCGGATGGCGATGAACTCCATCTCGGGAGTGATGATTCCTTTTTTGGCGTAATGCATCTGCGTGACATTTTGGCCTGGCTTAGCGCGCAGAACTTGCTCGCGAGTTTTTTGGAAACGCTCGGTATTGGGGTTTTCCCCTTCCCGATAGCCGTCGTCCTTAGGCAGGATAGTTCGGGCATCGTAATACTCGACATCTTCACGGCCTGTGATCCACGACAGGCGGATGGGTTTTAAACCTTCACGAATATCGATCGACGCTTCCGGATCGGTGTAGGGTCCGGAGGTGTCGTAAACGAGGATGGAGGTTTCGTCGTTTTCCATGTGATTACCATTGCCATCACCGGTTATCGTTGTAGAGGGGGACAGAGAAATTTCCCGGAAAGGGACTTTGATATCGGGATGCAAGGTTCCCTTTACATAAACTTTTTTCGAGTTGGGTGAAATCGGGTCGGTGGATATTTCGACCTTTTCGTCGGTGGCTCCATGCCGATTACCATTGCCATTAGATTTTGATTGCGTCATAACAAGTTGCCTCCAAAGTTCTGCGTATATTCAGATGATTGTTGTTTTATATGTTTCGAGTCCCAGATATCGGAAATCACGGCGACCCCGAAGGCCCCATGTTCCAGACATTCGGGAACGCGGTGCAGTGTTATTCCCCCTAACGCCAGAACCGGCAGGCGAACCGCTTGGGTCACCTCACGGAGTGGGTCGAGTCCTTGTGGCGGACCGTAACCGGCTTTTGAGGGTGTTTCGTAAATCGGACTGAAGGTGATGAAATCTGCGCCTTGTGTTTCGGCAAGGCGCGCTCCTTCTAAAGAATGTGTTGAGACCCCGATGACAAGATCAGGAAAATTATTTTTGACTTCGTTGACTTGAACGCTGGTTTCGGTCAGGTGTACGCCATCGGCCCCTGCCATGATGGCAATATCGGCGCGGTCATTGATGAACAGTTTGGCGTTATAGCGATTGACAAGAGGTTTGATTTCGAGCGCCAGGGCCAACAGGTTTTTCGGGTTTAAATCTTTTTCCCGGAGTTGCAGGGCACGCACGCCGCCTTCAAGGGCTTCTTCCACCGCGCCGAGGAACCGGCTCTGGCCGATCCGCATGAGGTCGGTGATGAGATAAACCTGCAGGAAGTCCAGACTCTGCGTTGTCTTGAAAGGAGTCGATATCATAGCTCAATCAGGCCATCCAGCGGGCTGCTGGATGAACAAATCGTCATCGCGAGCGACTGTGTGAAATTCTTCATTTGCCTTCATGCCCCGAAGGGGTAAAAGGAGCGCGGCGATCCGGGTTTCTGGATTGCTTCGTCGCGGTTAGCTCCTCGCAATGACGGGTTATAAAAAGTTCTTGTTTTTGGCGGCACAGAAGTCATCATAAGATCACAGCTCAATCAGGCCATCCAGCGGGCTGCTGGCTGAGGCATAAAGTTTTTTAGGGATGCGTCCGGCTTCATAAGCCAGTCGGCCGGACTCCACCGCCATTTTCATAGCTAATGCCATCTTGTACGGCTCTTTCGCGCTGGCGATGGCAGTGTTCATCAAGATTCCTGAAACGCCGAGTTCCATGGCGCGGCTGGCATCGGAGGCGGTGCCAACCCCGGCATCGATGATGACCGGCACCTTGACCGCTTCTAAAATCAGTTTGATGTTATACGGGTTGCGAATGCCGAGGCCGGAGCCGATCGGCGCCGCCAGTGGCATGACTGCGGCGCAACCGATGTCTTCGAGTTTTTTGCAGAGCACGACATCGTCGGTGCAATAAGGCAGAACATGAAAGCCGTCTTTGACTAATAGTTTAGAAGCCTCCAGCGTGGCTTCGTTGTCGGGGAACAGAGTTTTCTCGTCACCGATGACTTCTACCTTGACGATGTTTCCCAGTCTCGCTTCCCGCGCCAGTTCGCAAGTCATCACCGCCTCTTTCAGCGTGTAGCATCCGGCGGTGTTGGGCAGAAAAGTGTATTTTTTTGGGTCGAGATGATTGAGTATGGAGTCTTTATTTTTGTCCAGCTCAATGCGGCGAACGGCGACCGTCACAATTTCGGCGCCGGAAATTTCGATAGCCTGTCGGGTTTCGTCGAAGGATTTATATTTCCCGGTCCCTACAATCAGCCTGGACTTGAAGGTCTTGTCGCCAATTTTCATGAATTCTTGTTTTGTGTTCATATTGCCAGTTTTAAAAAATTAAAATTAAATTCCACCACCGACGGCATGCACAATTTCAACCTCGTCGTTTTCCTGGATCGGGGTTGCGGCGTATTTGGATTTTGGAACGACTTGCTGGTTAAGGGCCATGGCGAAATTTGGGGCCTGAATATCGAGCTCGCGAGCCAGGTCCTCAAGGTTCTGGCTTTTCAGGATTTCGCGGTTTTCGCCATTAATCGTCAGTTTCATAGGATACGCTCCAGAAAAAGGACAAGGTCCAGTCCAAAATATCCGTTAAATCAATAAGACAAGACTAAAATCGCGGATCAAATGCAGGAGGGATTCTTAAAGGAAGGGCGGACATAAAAAAAGCCGCATCCCAACCTTGGAGGAAATGCAGCGTATCTATTGTAAGATGGCCTCACTTCCCTTCGCTGGCATGATCCAGATCAGGTTCAAAGGGTCGTCCTGTTTTAGGACTCTCAGTTCAAAAACGCCCCCAGTGTTCGTGACGAGTCTAGGTTATTTCATATTTCCTACAAGTCAACAATTATTGACGTAAAAATAAAAAAGAGTAATATGCACATTATGTTTCCCACACTCCTGTTGCGCGTTTTGTTAATGGTTCTCCTTTTTGGGATCAGTGGTTGCGTCACCCGCTCGGCGCCTGTAAATCCCCATTTTGAGATGCCACCCGAGAATCTGCCTAAAGCGCAGCTGGAGCTGTATAACCGCGCCATGGCGCAACTAAAAAACAATCAACTCGACAACTCGATTGATCTCTGGAAACAGTTTTTGCAAAACAACCCGAGGTCGTTCAGGGGCCATAACAACCTTGGCATGGCGTTTTATTCCAGTGACCAACTGGCACCCGCCGTGACCTCTTTTGAAACCGCTCTGGCTCTGGAACCTTTTGACACTAAGATCAAGGATAATCTGAAAAGAGCATTACGGTTTCAGGTCACAATTTTGCGGGAGAACAAGGATTTTGAAACAGCTATCGAGCATCTCGAAAGGGTGAAAAAACTCACCGATCTTGGGGGAAAAGAGAAAGTGGCGCTGAAGATAGAAACCCTCCAGGACCTTATCTACGAGCAGGTCAAGCGGGCCAACACGTTGGAAGATTATGAAGCGTTTGTGGCGAAATATCCCGACAACCCGAAAAACTCTGATGAGGCCCGGCGTCTGATTGCCAAAATTAAGCCGGAAGAATCCCTGTTGGGAGAATTTCCGGAAATGCAGGGAGACATGTTGCCCGACCCTGTGCAACGAACCACCCAGACCCGAGAGGAGGTTTTTGTCCCCGAGCCGATGGGAGAGAGCCGTGTTCCTATTGCTTCCGCGCCTGTGCGCAGGGAATCGATAGAAATCGTGGCGGAAACAAAACGGTCTGTTGATGAGGAAGAGTTTTTCGAGGAGACACTGGATGAGAGGTTGGAACCTGTGGTGGAAGAAGCTACGCCAAAATCGTCAGCAATGGAGCGGCCTCAAAGAACCGAACCGATTGTGGATCCGGATATGGAAATGAAACGGGAAACACCTTCGATTGCCGCTCCGGTCGAGGAACCTGTGCCAACAAAACGGGTGCGGGTCACGACCCAAAATGCCTCGCTTCGAGTGTGGGCAAAACCGGATGCCCGGTCTACAGTGATGTCCCAGATCCCCAAAAATTCGGTTGTGCCGGTTTTTCAGGATACCGACAAGTGGTTCCAGATTGAGTACCAAAAAGGCAAGAAGGGCTGGATCTCCAAAAAATATTCCCGGCTGGTAAATTAACCCCCTTCATCCAATTAGCTGATTCCTCCATCCATTACTGGATGTTATCCAGAAGTGTTGTTTGCTGTGATTCGAGTTGACCCGGTTTGACCGCATGAATATAATCCGTTATTGGCAGGTAATTTAGATATCGAACTATTTGGAGAATTATGGCAACGATTGATAAGGAAGAACTGGATGCATTGATCCAGAGCGAGTGGGATTATCTGGAATCCAAAAGAGGCGAGTGGAGCCTTCTTGAAGGGAAACAGGATATGGAAGTGCTGGAACATGTCTTGCGCTGTATCCTGCATATGGATTTGACCGAAGAAAAACCCCGCGAATTCAAAGAGTGCGTCAAGGTGCAAAACCCGGATGGCGGCTGGTCTAAAGAATCCCACACCGAAAAACTTCGATGTGGATCACGACTTTTGTTGGGCTCAAACTCTGCCGGGGTAATATGGCTCTCAAAGATCCGGAAATTCAAGTGACCGTTGATAAGACTCTGGAATATGTCCTGTCCATGCAGGAAGAAGACGGGCATTGGTCCGATGCTGAATGGTCTCATCTGGATACGACCTGTTCGGTCACGTGCTTTCTGACCATCTATCAGGTCACTCAGGACAAGACCGATGACGAACGCATCAACAAAGCTCGTGTTAGAGGCTTCGAGTTTATCAAGGAATGGCAAAAGGATTCAGGACTCTGGAAAGATGAAACGTTCCATCCGGCAGGTATCGAAACCACGGCGCATTTAATGCAGTACACTCTGGTTCCCGCCTACTTCATGGACAAAATCGAGTATGCCGGAAAAATGTGCATGCAGGCGGCCGACTCCCTCGTGGCGGAACAAGCCGCAAACGGCAGTTGGGATAATGAAAATAATGACCACACCATGGATGCCTGTCGTAACCTGATGCTGGTGTCGGACACCTTCAAGGATAAGGAAAAATACACGCCGATTATTGAAAAAGGGGTGCGCTGGCTGATCGATATTAAAAATGAGCAGGGCTGGGGAGACTTCCCCGAGGAACCGAGCAACGTGGAACGCAGCGCAGATGGACTGGATACCCTGCTCAAATACCGGCGCTACTGCTCCAGCAAACCGATGTCCGATTTCTGGGCTTTTTCTAAATAACCCCTTCAGTATTCGTCATCGCGAGCGACTGTGTGAAATTCTTCATTTGCCTTCATGCCCCGAAGGGGTAAAAGGAGCGTGGCGATCCAGACTTCTGGATTTACCCTTTCAGGGCACGAAAGCTTGGGAAGAATATCTCGGCTTCGTCGCTGTTGGCTCCTCGCAATGACGTGCTATGCAAGGGTTTCCCTGTCAAGGGGTGTCAAGCTGGTAGAGGTTTTTTGTGGAAGCAATCATATTACTTGCCGGTTACGGCTCACGTCTGGATCGGCAAGATCTTGCTCATAAAGCGCTGCTGCCTTTCGGCGAGGAGACACTGCTTTCCCGCCACTTGAAATGCCTCAAAGCTCTGGGCATTCAGAAAACCCATCTCATCCTGGGTCATAATGCTCCGGTGCTGAAATCCTATGTGCAGGAACTCAACCTCGATCTGCCGGTACATTTCATTGATAACCCGGTCTACCGCACCACCGGCAACACATTGTCGATGGTGATGGGACTCAAACACTGCCAGGACGAAACATTGATTCTCGATGGCGATGTATTGTATCCGCCCGAGGCCCTGCTCAATTATGTCCAAAAAGCGTCGCGCTCTTCATTTGCGTTGATACCTGCTGATATCGACGACGCTGAATGCGCGAAAGTATTGTTGAATCCATCAGGAACCATCCACGCTTTCATCACCAAACGAGAACTGACCGACGAGGAAAAATCCGGTTTCAGTTTTGGTGGCGAGGCTATAGGATTTTTCATGCTGCGCCAGGAAGATGTCCCCCGGTTTGTCGCCCTGTATGAAAATAATGAGTCCGCCTACCGACCCGTCCTTTGGGAAATCCCGTTCACCGAGTTTGCCCGAAACACCTCCCTGCATCCCTGGAACGTTGAGGAAGAAGGCTGTTTTGAAATAGACACCCAAGAGGACTACTCCACCGCATTGAAGCGCTTTCAATCCCACCCGGATCAATACCAGCTCCCATAGCTAATAAAGTACAAATAAGTTAAAAAACTGTATGATTTTTAACATTTTATATTATTAATTATAATAATTTATCAGTTTTTGGATAAATTTAAATTTTTGTTTAAATTTTTTCTCAGTTTTTAAGAAAAATTTCCTCTTTAAATACAAAAGGTTAGATACATCTCTCCCAAGTCCTCCCGAAAACTTTTGTTTATTGGTATCTTTTTTACTTTTTAATTGTGGTTCCCAGGATTTAAGGAAACCGGTTTTGATCCCTAACTTTGAAGCGACTTAGAGACTTTGATCAATTGGTCCGACAATTTGCGAATGCGCTGTTCGATTTCAGGATCGGCCAGGTTGTCTCCTTCAAAAGCCGCACCTGTAACGTAAACGAATCGGGGCAGGACGATACATCGAAAGTCCAGCATCAGGCTGTTAGCCAGGCTCATGATGGACATATAACTGCCTTGTCCTCCAGCGGCACAAAGAAACCCCACCACCTTATCTTCCCAACTTTTTCCGGTAAGCTCGATCAGGTTCTTCGCGGCGGCATTGGCATCGTAGTTATAAATGGGGACGGAAAGCAAAATCCCCTCAGCTTTTTTAACTCGTTCAGCAACAGATATTACCTCCGGTTGTGCGTAAGCCGAATCTCCATCACAAAGAGGTAAGGGAATATCCTTTAGAGACATAAAATCTACCGTTGCACCTGCTTGACGTAGTGCTTCCTCGGCCTGTTGTGCCAGGACACGGCTACGGCTTTCAGGGTTGAGACTACAGGCCACAATTAAATAAGACATTTATTTCTCCAGATTCAAAATGGTTATCACGGAAATGATTCAAATCTTTTCCCGTTGGCTTTCCATCTTATTTACAGTATAAAATTCCAGTTATAAAATTTAATTTTGGGAAATTTTCCATTGCCTTTATCGTCTTATAAAGCGGTTTTTTTTGATGTCGGGGGGACTCTGATCCACGTTCACCCGTCGGTCGGGGATGTCTATGCCCGACACGCCCGCCCCTTCGGCTATTCGGGTTCTGTCGAGGTTTTAAACGAAGAGTTTCGCGCGCAATGGAAGAAAATGGGGGGTATCGAGTCTTTGGGCAATCAGAGCGGAGCCGAAGCGGAAAGAAATTTTTGGCGCAAATTGGTTTATGAGGTGTTTCAACCGCTGGGAGGGCTCGACCGGTTTGAAGAATACTTTGATCTCATTTTTGAGGCGTTTCGAGAGAAATCCAACTGGCGCGTTTATGAAGATGTGATCGAATCAAAAATTCTCGAAACTCTGAAAAAAAGAGGCGTGGTGTTGGGGGTCATTTCTAACTGGGACTCGCGGTTGACCTCCACCCTGGAAAATATTGGTCTCGCGCGGTATTTTGATTTTATCTTACCCTCTGCTGTGGTCGGTTCGGCAAAGCCCGATAAAAAAATATTTGAGGAAGCGTTAAGACGAAGTGGTGTCCAGCCTCATGAAGCCTGCCATATCGGCGATGAAATGCGAACCGATGTAGATGGGGCCCAGGCGGCTGGTATACATCCTATCCTGCTGGACCGGGACAACCGTTTTGACTTGGCGGGAGTGACGAAAGTTGCTTCCCTTAGAGAACTGAATCCGTCGGCTGAATTGTGAAGCGGGGAAAGTGGATAGGCGGCTTTTAAGCCTTATAGCCTTTTATGCCATCCAGTTTAGCATTTTTAAAGCTGGCGTCTTTAGTATCGGCTTTGGTCAAGTCTGCTTTGGAGAGATCCGCCCCATGGAAAGAGACGGCGTTGAGGTCGGCCTCCCTCAAATTGCTACTGACCAGAGATGCGAAGGTCATGCCGACCGTTTTTTTTTTGCTTTTCCCGGAATTCCAGAGCCAATAAAAAATAAAAAGGGAGATACTCCACCCAGGGGATCCATGGGCTAAATGCTTGAAGTTCTTGATAATCAAAATAAAAGTCGAGGTAATAAAGGCCCACCAGTCCGGTCAATACCATCCACGACCGCGCGGGGAAGATACACAAAAATGGCACCACCCAGCAGAGATACCACGGGTTCTGCACCGGACTGAGGAGAAATACCAAAGCCATGATCCAGAAAAGCCCGCGAACAAATTCTTCGGGTTGTTGAAGGAGAGAAGCCCCCTTAACCAGTAACCAGAATAAAACCCCGATTAATGTAAGGGCCACTGTAACCTTGCTCAGAAAAATTGGCAGGGGATTGGAAAAAATCGTTTCACTCGCGAACCCACCCGACACATTGTTAAAGATGAAAACCAGAATAGCAAAAATGCTGTCGTTGCTCTGCCAGTACAGGCTGAAGGCTTTGAGTCCATCAAACATCTGCAATCCGATCCCCATAAAGGGTAGATACCCCAAAATGGCCACTCCGAGAAACAGACTGGTATTGCCGAAAGGAGTCAGCCAGGCTTTCCCCCCCGACTGGCGCATTTTTTCATAACCGGCCTTGAGGTATAGGGGAAGCAAAATCACGGGGTACAGTTTTCCCAGAAGGCCAAAGGCCAGAAACAGGGTCGCCAAGGTATGGCGGTGACAAAGCAAAAAATAAATGGAGCCAGTGAGCAGGGATATACCGATGATATCCAAATGGGTCGAGTTAAAAGTTTCCTTGATGATCAGAGGGCTCCAGAAATAAATCAGGCAAGCGGATTTATCTATCCCCAACCTCGAAAGAATGCCAACGATAAAAACTAAAGTCATGATGTCGAAAATTAAAAATCCGGAACGCAGGGCGACAATGCTGTCGGGTTTTATCTGATGCGCCAGGCGGAACACAAACTGCGCCATCGGTGGGTAGATGGTGGGCACATCTGGATGGTTCACCCGTTCCAAGTATTTAAGGGATTGGGGAGACGCCCATTTCAACGCATCCAGTTGTTCCAGTTCGCGCTCGTTGCGTTCAACATAAGTTTCATAATAGCTTTCTGGATTCTGAATCCTTAGCGCCTTGAAGTCGTGCGCTTCGGCGGGGGCGTATTCAAATGGATTGATTCCATTCGCGAATACTTTTCCATCCCATAAATAGCGGTAGACGTCATCTTCCTGAATCTGCTGAGAGGGGAGGATGGCGGCACGAAACAACAGGCCGAACACGATGATCATCCAAAAACTGCCTGCGTCTCCGGGACGCTTGCGCACGATATACCAAGTGAGGCCATAAAGTGTACACAGGGAAAAATAAACAACAAGATAAGTGAGGAGGGGTCTTTCTGAATATCCCTCTCCCCAGTTGAATTGGTGGGAAAGCTGGGTCAGGAAACCATAAAGCAGGAGGCTGGCTGTCCCCGTTAACAGGATAGGGAGTCGGGAACGCATACCCGGCTAGGGATTGTGGGCAAAAGAGCTCTGCCCCTCCAGGGTTTTCAACTCTTCGATTTCTTGATCTGCAAGAATTTTATAAATATCCAGAACGCTTCGGTGTACATAGGGATCGTCATTTTTCAAGGCCAGGGCAGACCAGTAGCGGGAAAGGGCCTCCCGGAACATTTTTTTCTTCTTATACAAGTCCCCGAGTTTGACATAAATTTCCAACCGCTTTGGTTCCAGAACTGAAACCCTTTCAAAATAGTTCGCGGCCTCAAAATAATCTCCCGACCGTTTATATTCTTCAGCCAGAGCTTCCAGATAAGCAGGGTTCTCTGCTTCCAGATCAATGGATTGTTTCAGGTGCTCAATGCCTTGAGCAAACTTTTCCCGTTTCAGGTGCAACCGCCCCAGCCGATAGTGGGTGAGAGCATGTCGGCTATCAATACTCAAGGCCTTGAGATATTTTTGCTCCGCCTCGGCAAACTTTCCTTCCCGCTCCTTGAACTCTCCCAATCAGGATTTTTATTTGCCGCAGTTTCAAGTTGCCTGAAAGCCTCGTCCCGGTTTCCCTTGTTGTAATGAATTCCCGCCAGGTTAATGCGGCTGAAAGTGTCTTCGGTGATTTTCAGGATATCCCGGTAAAGGTTTTCGGCCTGGTCGGTCTTGTCCTGGTCCTGATATACAATGGCCAGGTTGTACATAGAGAAGGTGTCGTTGGGGTTTTTCCGGAGTGCCAGGTTGTACTCTTCAATGGCTTTGGCCAGTTCCTGATTGTCGTAGTGCTCCACGCCTTTGTTGAAGTGGCTGTCGATAGGAGCGGGAACATTGGCGCAGCCGAAGAAAAATAAAGCCGCTATTATAACCCCGTTGTTTATTTTAATCATCGTTGTCTAATTGCCGGATACTTTGTCCAGCCGTTTCATCCGGATGTTGGCTTGTCCGGGAGCAGTGGCCTCCGCGGGTGGAACGGGCACTTCATCAGATTTGCGAATCAGTTTCCAGGGGTTCCGTTTCAAGTCTTCGGTCAGGGATTTCAGGTTTTGCGATGTTTCGTTCATGTTCTGGATAAGTTGAAGCAGGTTTCTGCGGTTTTCCACCATGATGGAGTTGCCCTGGCCGAGAGTCTGTTCAACGCTCGTTGCGGTGCGGTCTATATCGATGGTGATTTCCCGTGCGTTCGTTTCCATACTATTGATCAAACTGGTTACACCCGGTCGCGTGTCAGCAAGCAGGATTTCCATTTCCCGCGTCAGGTTATGAATCTGATCGATGATTTTGCGGATGTCCTTATCCTTGTCGGTGAACAGCTTGTCGGTTTTTTCTGAAACCGAAGCCACATGGTCGAAAGTGGATTGCAGTTTGCCGCTGTTTTTATCCAGCATGTCGGAAACCTTTTCGGAAATCTCCAGGGCATTTTCCATATTGGCCCGGATATATTTGCGGTTTTCTTCCAAGATCGTATCGACATTTGCGAGAGAGGTTCGAACATCTTTTAATGTGGCACGGGCATCGGTAACAAGTTCCCCTGTCAGTTGGGTAAAACGCCGGATCTCCAACACCACCTCGGTAGCCATGTCGCCAATTTTAGCGATTTCAAACGAGTCCTCCCCAATCAACTCCTCATTGTCCTCTAAAGGTGGTGACCCTTGCGTACCGGGCCGCACGTCTATATAAAGCCCTCCCATCAGTCCGGAAGTTTTGATCATGGCGACGGAATTCTTTTTGATGATGATCTGAGGGTTGATTTCGGCCATCACTACCACTCGGTCATGGCCCTGATCATCCCCTAGCAATTCTATGTCCCTGACCGAGCCAATATCGAGCCCGGCATAACGTACCGGCGCGCCCACTTCCATCCCACCCGTAAAATTGAACACGATACGCAACATCTTCATGGGTTTGAAATAATCCTTAATATCGCCCAACACGAAGATCATTACGATCAAAACCACCATGCTGACGAAAATAAAAAACCCGGCTTTAACTTCTGAGGAACGATATTCCATAGATCAGGCTCGACTCATTTCTTTAAGTTCTTCCCCATAATCTGTCTGGCTTTTGCTGAACGGAATGGGTCCGTCCGGACTGCCTTCAATAAACTGGATCACTTTTGGGTCATCGCTGTTCCTGATTTCCTCCGGCGTACCCTCCGCGATGATCTTGCCTTTGAAGAGCATAATAATTTTATCCGAAATACGCATGGCGCTGGGGATTTCGTGCGTGACCACCACCGAGGTGATGCCCATTTTCCTGCTGAGGTCCATGATCAACTTGTCAATCACGCCAATGGAAATTGGATCCAGTCCCGCCGATGGCTCATCATAAAAAACAATTTTTGGATCGAGAGCGATGGCCCGGGCCAGGGCAATGCGTTTGATCATGCCGCCGGAAAGTTGGGCTGGCTTGAGGTGCTCCGCTCCTCTTAGCCCGACCATTTCCAGTTTCATCTTAACCATGATAAGAATGGTGCCCTCGTTGAGGTCGGTATGCTCCCGCATGGGCAAGGCGACATTGTCCTCCACCGTCAGGGAGTTGAACAAGGCTCCGCTTTGGAACATGATGCCAAACTTTTTGCGGACACGATTGATCTCCTCGCCCTTGAACTGGCTGACTTCTTCGCCATCAATCCAAATTTCTCCCGAGTCGGGGCGATAAGCCCCTATTAAATGTTTGAGGACGGTGCTTTTGCCACTGCCACTGCCGCCAATGATGGAAGTGATCTGGCCTTTCTCCATGTGCGCGTTGAAATCTTCCAGAACAGTGATGCGCTGGTCGCCTTCTCCAAACGATTTTTTCAGGTTCTTGATTTGTATCATCAGAGTACAAAGAAAAATAAGGATGTAAATATCAGATCGGCGATGATCACCAAAATCATCGATACCACCACGGCCGTGCGGGTGTTCTGCCCGACCATTTCCGCTCCGCCTTCAATAACGAAGGCCATATAACTGCCAACCATGACAATAATGACAGCAAATACTGCACTCTTGATCAGCCCGGTCACGACATCCTTCATCACCATGGCGTCCAGGGAGTTGTTGACATAGGTCACCGGGTCGATTCCCAACGTGGTGACGCCAATCAAAAACCCGCCTAATATCCCCATCAAGTCTGCCATGATGGTCAGGCAGGGGAGCATGATTAAAAGAGCGATAAACCGGGGAGTGATTAAAAACTTAACGGGATCCAACGCCATGATCTCAAGGGCCAGCACTTCATCGGAAACCTTCATCGTCCCCATTTCGGCGGTGAACGCGGCCCCAACCCGTCCAGACATGACCAGTGCCGTCATCAACGGCCCCAGCTCACGCAAAATGGCAACCCCCACCAATGCGCCAACAAACTCCAAGGCCCCCAACCGGCTCAACTGGTGTGCCGACTGAAACGCAAGAATGACCCCGATCAGAAACGAAACCAGAAAAACAATGGTGGTGGACTTGACCCCAACCTCTTCCATCTGTGTCCACACCGGACGCCATTTATTGGGTTTGCCGCGCAAGGGTTCTATGAAGGTGCAATATAAAGTGGAACGGGTGAGATAATACAACCCGCTGATTTCCTTGAAAAAATTTTCCAAGACATCAGTGAGCTCGAATCCCCTTCTCCCTATAAACCCGAAAAATGATCTGACCATGAAAATGCTAATGCCCGTTAGAAATGGAACAAAAGGTTAACGAACCCGCATCACGATTCTCACGTACAAGGTCCTCATCTAGAAGCGCAACAAATGTTGTTCGCTCTAAAAGGCCTCAACTCACTGCCTGCGGAGGCTACTCCGTAAGGGCTTGTTCTTTTGTGTCGAAAACTTCAAACACGCTTAACAGACGTGCGATCTCAAACACGTCCTTGACGCCGGGGTTCAAAGCCGCAAGGCGGAATTTGTTCTTGCTGTTGTGGCTCCATTGCAAGCCTTCCACAAGAGTGGCGATGCCAGAGCTGTCAATGTAGGAAACTCCTGATAAATCCACAACGATGACCTTATTGTTGTTCTGAAAAAGAGGAGCCAAAGCATCTCTAACTTTGGTCGAAGAACTCATGTCGATATCGCCAGTAACTTCGAGGGTCACCGTATCCCCGGCTTTATCCAGTTTTAAATCTATACTCATAGTTACCTCTTGTCCTGTGTCGACGTCAGTCCGGTTCTTAATTTTTTTATCATGGTCAGCAATGTGCCCTTGGCCCGGTTGGTGCAATAGCTGACCTCATCCATAATTTCATTCATGAAATGGGTGCCCAGTCCACCCGGTTTTACATCCCCCAGGCTCCGCGGTTTTATCTGGTCAAGATCGCATTGTTTGCCGTAGTCGCGAATCTGAACTTTGAAGTTATCCTCTTCAATGGTGAAGGTGGCCTCAATCAGTTCATCGCAGGAACCTTCGTAACTGTGCTTGATCACGTTCGCGCAGGCCTCATCGACACAAAGGATCAGGCGGCGGGCTGTATCCTCGGGCACATCATGGCTGTCCAAAAGCTCCTGCAAAACTTTACGAATCAATCCCAGGTATTTCGGGTCACTCGGTATAGAAAGTTTGATGGGTTGGGGCATAGGTCCTCGCTGGTATTAATTTAAAACTATTATAACGATCAAACCCCCGTTATTTCAATCATATCACCCACTGACGCGGGGAGCAATGGGCAATAGGTATAAAGCGGTCAGGTGTTGTTGAAGGCTGAAAAAGTCGAGTTAGTTGTCTGTGGCGCCTTGCTGCTTTATAAGGCTTTAAAGGTCAGGGAGGTGAGGTCGTCGAACTGGGGGGCGTCGCCGATGAATTGTTTGATGGAGGTTTCCAGATTTTGCAGGAATTCTTTCGCTTGGGCGGTATTGTCGGCAAACAGGTTTTTCAACCGATCGACTCCGAATTCCTTCTGCTGTTTGTTTTTGGGTTCGGTCACTCCATCGGTGAAAATAAGAATCTCGTCCCCGCTTTTAAGGCAATGTTCTTCCTGGCTGTATTGCATATGCACCCTCATCGACCAGCAATAAACTGCAGGCATCGGCATTCATGACTTTTTTGGCAACATTCATGATGGTGTCGAGAAGATTGGCGAGATTCGGTTCGGAATTGATCAGGGAGGTGATTTTGTAGCAGGTTTCCAACTGGTCGATCCGCCGTTCCATTTGGGCCAGCCGTGAATCTGTGGAAGGCAATGCGTCTTTATCTGTACTCATGGTCCTCCATATCAGGAGAGGTGACTTGTAAGGCCGAGATAACTCGTTGCTTGCTTGATGGGTTACTCTTATTGCCACCGGCGGCTCGCCGGTTGGCCTCACGCCGAGTGGTGGAGAAATAACTTTAACTTAGCCGCTAAGATAGCTAAAATGTGATAGTGGGTCAAACCGTTTCCCCAATATCTCGTTTATGGACAGAAAGCTAAAACAAAGCTCAAGCGGGAACTGGTCAGAAATTAGGTCGGTTCTTTTTCAGTCTCTTCCTGATGAAATGTTTTCCAAGGCGAATCAACAGGAATGGCTGACCTATCATTGGAACCTGGTAGTGGGAAAAGAAATTTCAGGGGTTTCCACCATTGACAAGGTGGCGCGGGGGATACTCCATGTACGGGTAGAGGGTAAGGAGTGGGTGCCAGTTTTGGATCTGTTAAAAAGCAAAATCGTGCAGGAAATAAATAGCAGGGCAGGTGAACCGTTGTTAAACGGTATTGTGTTTAAGGCAGTGGCCTGATATGCTCTAAAGAAAAATTTTCTATATGTCAGGGCAATCCAGAAGATGAAAGCTATAGCCTGTGAATTAAAGTCTATTTGCAGAATCAGCCAGCGGAGAGCCTCCGCAGGCGTAATGTTTTTCCTTGGCCTTCGTGCCCCGGAGGGGTACAAATTGCAATATCTTTCCCTGGCTAGAAATGATTTTCCCGGTTGGGCAAGCCATTGCCCAGTTGCCTCCACGGCTAGTGGGCGGAGAGCCTCCGCTGCAGGTTTATTCATGCTCCTGTTCCTGGCGAGTTGCACGACAATACCCGGAGTCCCGGATTCAACGACTTCTGACTTGTCTTCTTCCTATGCGGTTTTGTCGTTCGAAAAGAAAAAACAACTTTCCGGGAAACTGGATACGCGGGATCCCCGCTCCTATTACCACTACCTGCTGGCCCTGAAGGCGGAAAAGGGCTACCAGATGGATCAGGCCGCTGTGCATTATAAAGAAGTGGTCCAGTATGATCCGGAAACAGAAAGGTTCCATGAAAAATGGGTTCGCCTGTTGCTCCGTACCGGTCAGTTGGATGAGGCCGTTGAAGCCGGTCAAAATGCACTGGCCCGTTTTCCCAACAACGAGGAAATTTTGATGGTCCTGGGGGATATTCTGGCCAGTCAGGGGAAAGCGGAAGAGGCCATCACGTATTATGACCGGATTAGCCGGGTTGCCTCTGGAAATGCCCGGGCTCCGTTACTGAAAGGTTCTTTGTTAGAGGGGTTGGAGCGATTTAACCAGGCTTTTGAAGAGTATAAGAAAGCGGCGTTGATAGAGCCGAAAAATCCTCTGGTGCAGTTTTATCTGGGCCGGGCCTATTTGCGGGCCAACCAGTTGCCGGAGGCCGAAAAGAGTCTTGAAACGGCAGTTTCCCTGAAGCCCAACCTTCTCCAGGCCCGACACCATTTAGCCTGGGTGCTCGAACGTCAGGGCAGAACCGTTGAAGCGTTGAAAGAATATGGGCTATTGTTAAAGCTGACACCGGATAACGAATATATTAAAAATCGGGTTTCACAGCTTCACTCTTCGGATTCTTTGGGTCAGAGCCCCTCGCAGGGTTTTGAAGCCATTCCCTCCGGCTTGGCAGAGCAACCCGATATCCATATGCGTATCGCAACGATATATTTTGAGCAAACTCTATATATGAGAGCATTGGATGAGTTTCAGCTTGTTCTGGCCAAACACGATTACAAGGATCCGCATGTTCTCATGGCCCGGATTTATGAAACTCACGGCCGCCTGGACAAAGCCGTTGAGGAGTTTGAAAAACTCAGAAAGCTGGAACCGCAATCCCTGGACCTTCTCCTTTATACGGCCCGGCTCTATAGCTTGATGAAAAAAACACAAAAATCGGTGGGTCTGCTCAATGAGGCCGTTGCAATAGAACCGGAGAACGACCAGATACATCACTCTCTGGCACTGGCCTACATGGCCCTCAAAAAAAATGAGGAGGCCATTGCAACCATGCGGAAAGCTTTGGCTTTGAACCCTCAAAAAGATTCCTACTATTTTGATCTGGGCGCCCTGATGGAAAAAGCCGGAGATTACCAAGGGGCCATTGCAAATATGAGGCTGGCGATTGAGTTAAATCCTTTGCACTATAACGCACATAATTTTTTGGGGTACATGTATGCGCTGGAAGGACACGACCTTGACCAGGCCCTTGAGCATCTGAAAAAGGCCCTGACCATCCAGCCTCGCAACGGCTATTTCCTGGACAGCCTGGGTTGGATTTATTTCAAAAAAGGCGAATCGGAAAAAGCTTTAACGCAAATTCAGAAGGCCTTGATCTACACCGAGCCGGACCCGGTACTTTATGACCACCTTGGGGATATTCTGTTCTCTCTGGAAAATTACGATGAAGCCAATTGGGCATGGAGAAACAGCCTGTTTCTCACTGTGAATCCAAAAGACGACCTGGGTGGAGAAGCGCCGGACCCGCAAACACTTAAGAATAAAATTAATAAATCGAAAAGGCTTTTACAAAAGAGCTATTAAGAAGGTCCGTTGAATTCCTACCTGTTAACGCGTGTGACCAACCTCCCTCATTTTTTCAGATTCCTAATTTTTGTTTTGTTGGGCTGGGGATGTCAGCCTCGTGTCGAACCAATCGCTCCGCATTTTTTAAAAGATTCAATCACCACCGATTACGTTTTAAAAAGGCAGGTAGACCGGGCGGGGCAAATTAAAAACCTTAAATCATTCACCCGCACCAGCTTTTTAGGTCCTAAGCGGAAGCAAAGTTTCCGTCAGTCTTTATTGATTCAGAGTAGCCAGTCTATTCGGGTGGATACCTATGGCTTGTTTGGTCAGGCTCTGGGTGTTTTCACCCACCATGAGGGCAAGACCACGTTTTTTGATCCGGCAAAAGGCAGGATTTATTGCGGGGCAGAAGTGGAATCCCTGATGGAGAGAATGCTGGGAACACAAGTGGATTTTTACGAGCATCTCAGAATTTTTATCGGCCATATCCCAAGACTTGAGCTGCTTAAGGTTTTAAAATCGCGTTTGAATTTAGACCGGACGCGATACATCCTGCAATTGACCGATATCCTGCGGGGTGGTCGCGTGACCCTGCAATTTTCCGCCACGACTTTGCTTCCTCTTGCGATGACTCGCTATCTGGAGGGAGGGCGCGCCGTCTATTCGGTCACATGGCAGGAATACGCAAAAGTGGGGGAGCATGACTTTCCTCATCTGGTGACGTTAACATTTCCTGAAAAACAGGAAACGATCAGGGTGAAATATAAAAATCCGATCATCAACCAGGGACTGCCTGCAGACACGTTTCAACTCCCTTTACCTGCTTCGAGAAGTTGATGACAGCGTCTAGCGTTTCTTTTAAGACCCCGGCAAAAGTGAATCTGGGGCTCCATATTCTTGGCAAGCGTGAAGACGGTTTTCATGAACTCGAAACCCTGTTTCAAATGGTGAACTGGTGTGACGAGATTAAGTTGGAACGTCTTTCGTACGGATTGGAGTTGGTCTGCAACCAGCCGGATATTCCTGCCGATGAAGGCAATCTGGCTATAAAAGCCGTCCGCCTGTTAGAAACGCACTATTCTGATCGCTGTAAGGGTGTAAGAATCCATTTAAAGAAAAACATTCCCCATGGGGCCGGGTTGGGGGGAGGCAGTGGCAATGCCGCCGGGGTTTTGCTGGGACTCAACTTTTTGTGGGATTTGCAAATAAAACGGAAAGACCTGATTCTTATAGCTTCCGAACTGGGTTCGGATGTGCCTTTTTTCCTGCTTTCCCCCTGCGCTATTGGAAGGGGTCGGGGAGAAATTCTCGAATCGGTAAAAAGTTCCATTAGATTTTATGTTTTAATGGTTTACCCGGGGTTTGCCGTGTCCACGGCGATGGTTTATGGAAATCTAAAATTGAATTTGACAAAGCGGGAAAATAATATTAACATTTTGAAAAATTTTCTCTTGCAGTCGGAGTTTGCCCAATTGGGGGCGGCCTGGTCCAATGATTTGGAACCCGTTGTATTTCAAGAGCATCCGGGTATTTCTGAGATAAAAAAAGAGATGCTTGCTTTGGGAGCAAAGGGGGCGCTCCTTTCAGGAAGTGGCTCCACTGTCTTTGGTATTTTCGACAATCCCGAAACAGCGAAAAGTGCGTACGCCCGGTTGGAGAGAGGGGAATTCCGGCTGTTTTTAGCTGAAAGCGTTGCCAGTTTATCCGAATTATATCCTGAGGAAATGTTGTGTTAACGACCACCCTAGCGCATTGGTGCGGATTGGGTTTTTATACTTTGGGGCGTCGTCAAGTGGCTAAGACACAGGATTTTGATTCCTGCATTCGGAGGTTCGAGTCCTCCCGCCCCAGCCAGATTTTTACGGGGATTATTTATAGAATGTATTCCAGCGATAATGGGCGGTTGCTTGTTTTTTCAGGTAGGGCCAATCCGTCCCTGGCGGAGGATATTTGTAAATATCTTAAAGTTTCTTTAGGGAAAACGGTGGTCCGTGATTTCTCCGACAAGGAGATTTATGTGCGGATCGAAGAAAATGTTCGCGGCGGAGATGTTTTTGTTATTCAGCCGACTTGTTATCCCGGCAATACCAATTTGATGGAATTACTGATCATGATCGATGCCTTGCGCCGGTCATCAGCAAAAAGGATCACGTCGGTGATCCCTTATTATGGTTACGCGCGCCAGGATCGCAAATGCGAACCCAGGGTGCCAATCACCTCCAAGCTGGTTGCCGATTTGCTGGAAACGGCTGGAACGGACCGGGTGTTGACTCTCGATCTTCATGCCGGACAGATACAGGGTTTTTTCAATATTCCCGTGGATCATCTGTTTGCCATGAATGTTCTGATTGAATATATCCGCACACTTGCTTTACCAAATTTGATTGTTATTTCACCCGATGCGGGAGGGGTGGAACGGGCCAGGGCATATGCCAAAAGGCTGAATACCTCTTTGTCCATTATCGATAAGCGCAGGTATATTCCGAACGAAGCCAAAGCCATGAATATTATTGGTGACGTGAAGGACAAGGTAGCGTTTATTGTGGACGATATGATTGATACTGCGGGAACCCTCATGGAAGCGACCGATGCGTTGCTGGGGGTGGGCGCTAGCGAGGTTCATGCCTGTTGTTCTCATGCGGTTCTTTCCGGTCCTGCGGGGGAGCGAATCAGTAATTCTCGGATCAAGTCGGTGGTGACGACAAACAGCATTCCCTTAACCAACGGGTTAGAAAAAAACCCGAAGATCAAGGTGCTCACGGTCGCGCCGTTGTTGGGAGAAGCTATTTTAAGAATTCACGAAGAAACCTCGGTCAGTTCGTTATTCGATTCAACCCGAGAATAAAAAATCAGGCTTTGGCGTTGCATATTATGCGTAGTGCGCTCATAGCTTTTATCTAATGGATGGGAGTATAGAATGTCAGCTTTAGCGGGAAAATTAAGAGAAGTAACCGGCAAGTCTGCCACGCGGAAACTTAGAAACGATGAGACCATGCCTGCAGTTCTATATGGACTGAAAGACAACCTCAGCCTGACGGTTAACCCCAAGGAATTGAGAAAGCTCCTTGAAGCAAAGGGCCGCAATGCCTTGATTGAACTCGAAATTGAAGGTGACTCCAAACGCAGCGTGGTGGTGAAAGAATATCAAGCCCACCCTTTAAAGCCGGGTTGGGTGCATGCGGATTTCCTGGAAGTGGATGTTACTAAAAAAATCAAGGTCAAGGTTCCTGTTGTGCTGGTGGGTGATTCACCCGGCGTAAAAATGGGCGGGTTGGTCAACCACATCCTTCGCAATATTGAGGTGGAGAGTGTTCCCTTGAATATCCCTGAAAAAATTGAGGTGCAGATGGGTGGAGTGGAACTCAATGATGTGATTCATGTTTCCGATCTTACGGTAGGAGAAGATGTGGAAATTCTCAACAACCCCAGTGATGCTGTGGTGACCGTTCATGTTGAAAAAGTGAAAGAAGAGACACCTGAAGGCGAGGAAGGCGAAGAAGTCCTAGAAGGCGAGACTGATGAAGGCGCTGAAGCCACCGCAGATGCACCGGCTGATGCTGCCGGTAAAAAAGAAGACGGTTAAAATAAATAGTGTTCTTGATTTTGGGTCTGGGCAATCCCGGGCCACGCTACGAATTGACACGGCACAACGCGGGTTTTTGGGTGGCGGATAACCTGGCCGATAAATATGATATCCGGCTGGGGTGCCACAAATATTTCTCCTTGTATGGAAAAGGAGAATTGGATGGACTCGAAGTTGTTATAGCGAAACCGATGACCTATATGAATGAAAGCGGAAAAGCGGCCAAGTCGTTGCTTTCCGCTTTTAATCTTTCCCCAGAGCGATTGCTGGTGATTCATGACGACATTGATCTTCCTCTTGGCAAGGTTAAGAAAAAGTTCAAGGGCGGCGATGGCGGGCAACGGGGAATCCGATCAACGATCCGATCCATACGGACCGGGGAATTTGCGCGAGTTCGAGTGGGGATCGGTAGGCCCGAGGATAAAGGCGATATTGTTGATTATGTGTTGTCCCCATTTGAAGAAGAAGATTCGGGCCTGATAAATGAAACTATGGAACAAGCGGTGCAAGCGGTAGAAGCGGCGCTCAAAGAACTCAATAAACGATCTAAATCTACGGAGGATTGAACGGAATGTTAACGGAACATAAAGGTGAAATGATTTTCATCGGATTTGCCATGATCTTGTATCTGGTGATGGCCGCTTTTGATGTGTCGCAGAAATTTGTTTATCTGGCGGTCTTATTTGGGTTATTCGGGCTCGTCATAGCCTGGAAACTTTTTGAAAGCGTGGATGATGAACCGGCCGGCAATGAAAAAATGACCGAAATCGCCGATGCCATCCATGAAGGTGCAATGGTTTTCCTGGCCAGGGAATATAGAATACTGGGTTATTTTGTGGGAGGGGTGTTCCTTCTGCTGTTGGTTTTGATTTCCGTACAGAGTGGTTTGTGGATCGGTCTGTGGACAGCCATTGCTTATGCAGTAGGGGCTGGGTGTTCCATGCTTGCCGGATTTTTCGGCATGAACGCGGCGACCACCTCCGGGGTACGAACTTCTCAGGCTGCTTTGGATGGCGGTCAGGCTAAAGCCCTCAACATCGCTTTCAACGGCGGTGCGGTGATGGGACTTTGTGTGGCGAGTTTGGGCCTGATCGGGGTTGGCGGATTGTTCACCCTGTTTGGCCGTGGAGAGTCTATCGGAGTCATCAGCGGATTTGCCATGGGCGCCAGTTCCATCGCGCTGTTTGCGCGCGTGGGCGGAGGCATCTACACCAAAACTGCCGACGTTGGTTCCGACCTGGTTGGTAAAGTGGAAGCGGGAATCCCGGAAGACGATCCAAGAAACCCGGGGGTTATTGCTGACAACGTCGGAGACTGTGTGGGCGATACTGCAGGTTTGGGAGCAGATATTTTTGAGTCCTACTGCGGTTCCATGATTGCTACCATTGCTCTCGGTGCAGGCATGGCAACCATGAAGTTTGAATACATGGCCCTGCCGATCCTGGTTGCCATGATCGGCCTGGTGGCTTCTGTCCTGGGAATCCGGGCCATGAGTGCTTTGGGAAACATGGATCCTTCCGCCGCACTGCGCAATTGTACTTTTATCAGCGCCGGGGCCATGTTGTTCGTCACCTTTTTTCTGATTAAGGTTATGGGACTGCCTTCTGGCGTTTTTGTCGCCTTGTTGTTTGGTTGTCTGGCAGGTATTGGTATTGGCCTGATCACCGAGTATTACACGGCTGGCAAACCAGTTATCCGCATTGCAGAGGCAAGTGAAACAGGGGTTGCGACAGTAATGATCACGGGTCTTGCGATAGCAATGGAAAGTTGTGTTGTGCCTATCCTGATCATTGCGTTGACGATTTTTGTGAGTGCCGAATTCGCCGGTCTCTATGGTGTGGCGCTTGCGGCCGTGGGTATGCTGGCAACAGTAGGCATCACCATGTCGGTCGATGCTTACGGACCGATTGCGGATAACGCAGGCGGAATCTCTGAAATGGCTGGGCTGGGGGAAGAAACCCGTAAGATTACTGATGGACTAGATCAAGTGGGTAACACCACGGCCGCTATCGGTAAAGGTTTCGCCATTGGTTCTGCGGCTCTGACGGCACTGGCCTTGTTTGCCGCGTTCACCCAGGCGGCAAACATTGATTCGATTGATATTACCAAAACGACAGTCATCATTGGTGTCTTTTTGGGTGGGGCGATTCCCTTCTATGTCGCCGCTCTCACCATGACTTCGGTGGGCGAGGCGGCCATGAAAATGGTTGAAGAAATCCGCCGCCAGTTCAGAGAGATTCCTGGGTTGATGGAAGGCACGGCAAAACCAGACAGTGCCCGTTGTATCGATATCAGCACTCAGGCGGCCTTGAGAGAAATGGTCGCCCCGGGTGTAGTGGCTTTCCTTAGTCCCATCATTGTCGGTTCAGTGCTTGGAGCAGAAGCTCTGGGAGGTATGCTGATGGGTGCCACGCTTACTGGCGTTTTGCTGGCGTTGTTTATGTCTAATGGTGGCGGTGCCTGGGATAACGCGAAAAAATATGTGGAAGCGGGTAACCTGGGTGGTAAAGGTTCCCCTGCTCACCACGCTACAGTAGTTGGAGATACGGTTGGAGATCCGCTGAAAGATACATCGGGTCCGGCGATGAACATCCTGATCAAATTGATGTCTATCGTCTCCCTGGTGATGGCGCCGTTTTTCCTGTAACTGAAATAAGGTTTAAGTTAAAGGGATGGGGGCTTGCCCCCATCCCTTTTCTTTTTAGAAAGGAGTCTGTTTCGTGCTGTTAGGAATTCATGACTTTATAAATTCACAGCCTCTTTTGGAGCCTTTGAGGAAACGGGCTCTGGATATCCGTACCGACTCCCCGGCGCGGCTGGCCGATCAATTATCTGGCGGAGAGCTGGATATGGCCATGATTCCCGCCATCGAATATTTAAAGCAGGCCGATCGGTTTCGACTTTTACCGAACATTTCCATAGCCTCCAGAAACAAGGTGGGAACCGTTTTGCTGGTCTCCAAGGTTCCTCTTAATTCTATCCGCTCTTTGGCACTGGATGACCGTTCGAGAACTTCGGTCGCGTTGATCCAGGTGCTTTACTCGAAAGTGTTTGTGACCGGACTCAAACTGGAGAGCCAGGAGCCCGATCCGGAAAAGATGCTCGAAAATCACGATGCCGCATTGATCATTGGCGATCAGGCTCTGGGGTTTTCCAAAGAAGGCGTGTCAGTCTATGACCTCAGCGAAGAGTGGTTCAACCAGACAGGCAAAACTTTTGTTCACGCCGTGATGGCAGTTCGGGAAGGTGTCAAGGTGGAGGGTGGAATTATTCAAACCCTGCTGGATGCAAAGCAGGAAGGAATGGAAAACCTGGATACGATTGCCGAGAGTCAGGCAAAGAAAACGGATCATCCTGTGTCTTTATTGCAGGACTATCTCAAAAATAAAATTCGTTACGATTTTGGCGAAGAGGAAATAGAAGGGCTCGTGCATTTTCAGTCCCTTTGCCACGAGACCGACCTGATTCCACAAAAATTTCCCTTAAAGTTTGTTTGAGGATGGGCTCCGAAAACTCAACTCGGCTTTTGTTTTAAATAATCCCAACCCCAATTAAACCCTTCTTTAATAAACTGGCCTAATTTCTGCACAGAAGATTCAACGAAGTCGAGATAAGCCTGGACGGCTTCAGTGCGTTGTGGTTCGTCCGGCTCTGATGAGGAAGGTTCTGGAGAAGCGATCACTTCAGTCACCACTGCCTCGGCTACATTCTGTTTTAAAGTCGGCTCAGGTTCTTCGAGGCTTGCGGTTTCCTGCAGTTCTTCCGCCACATCTTCCTCTTCGGGAGTCTGATCAAAATCGTTGCCAGAGAGGTGGGCCGCTGATGTGGACGGTGGGCCGCTGATACGTGTTTCCTGAATTTCAGGAGGCGAGACGGTAGCAAGCTTGGCAATTTCAGCCTCAGGAACCTCAGCGGGTTCTGAAATTTTAGCAACCGTCTCGTCCATAAAGGGCGGTGTTGGGGTGACCAATGCCAGTGGTTTGGAAGGAGCTGATTTTGGGGAAACGAAGTTTAAAATTTCAGCGGGAATGAGGTTGTTGAAATATAGATAGCCGCCCGAACCTATCAAAACAAGAACCAGGAGCAAAAAGACTTTCCCTGCGCCGGATTTTTTCTTTTCTTCTGGAGGCAGAAACTCCTGTTCCTCAAACCCGGGATCGGATTCAGAATCTTCCGGCGTCTCCACCGCAACAGGGAGAGCTTCTTCTTTTTCTAGAGAGTCTGAGTCTTGCGGTTTTTCTGATTCGCTGTTTTCTTGCATAAGACCACTAGCCGTGGAGGCAGATAGCAATAAATCGTTGGGCCGAGCAGCCAATGGAGCGCAAGTTAAAGATATTGCAATTTTCCAGAGGCGGTGCGGCGTCCACTCGCCGTGGAGGCAACTGGAAAAAACTTCATCCAGAAGCTCAATGACCCTCGTTCGCCCTATAACGTACCAACCTTTTTCCCGTGGCGGTGCGCCACTAGTGGATGATTTTGTTTAAGGGATATTCGACAATATCTTCTGCGCCAGCGTTTTTAAGGTCGGGTACAATATCCCGCACCAGTTTTTCTTCCAGAATAACATTCACGGCAACCCAGCCCTTTTCGCTGAGTTCGGAGATGGTGGGTTTTTTCCCCGGCGGAAAAATTTTAATAATGGCATCAAGATTATCTTTCGGGGCGTTCAGCATCAGCCCTACCCGGCCGTTTGCGGCCATGGCTCCCTGCAACATCAAAACAAGGCGATCCACTTTATTTCTTTTCCACTTGTCCTGGCTGGCTTGCTTGTTCATGATAAAGCGGGTTGTCGATTCCATCAAGGTGTCCACAATGCGCAGGTTGTTAGCTCTCAGAGAAGACCCGGTTTCGGTAACTTCAACAATGGCATCCACCAGTTTAGGAGCTTTAACTTCTGTTGCTCCCCAGGAAAACTCAATGTTCGCGGTCACTCCCTTTTCTTTCAGCCAGTCGGTGGTCAGGTTAACCACTTCAGTGGCGATGCGTTTGCCCTGCAGGTCTTTAACTGATTGGATGGCAGAATCGTTGGGGACGCACAGCACCCAGCGTACTGGCCGGGCGGAGACCTTTGAATAAACCAGAGGTGCGATCTCTTCAACATCGGCACGATTCTCAAGAATCCAGTCTTTGCCTGTCAGACCGGCATCGAGCACTCCATCCGCCACATAACGGGCTATTTCCTGGGCGCGGATCAGCATGCATTCGATCTCGTCATCATCGATGCTGGGAAAATAGGACCGGCTTTTAATGGTGATGTTATAACCTGCGCGCGCGAAAAGTTTAACGGTTGCTTCTTCCAGGCTTCCTTTGGGAATTCCTAACTTCAATACGTTACCGCTCATGGATTGGCTTCTTTCTAAAGAAAAATTATTTAAAAGGGCGGATTATTTTTTATAAACTTTTTCTGGATCAAAAACTTTTTCTTCGATGATTTTCACGTCGCCGTTAACTTTTCTGAAAAAACAACTGGTATAGCCTTTATGGCAGGCGGCATTGCCAACTTGTTCGACTTTCAGCAGAACTGTGTCGTCATCGCAGTCGACAAAAACTTCCTTAACGATTTGCACGTTACCGCTTTCTTCACCTTTCATCCATTGTTTGTCGCGCGAGCGGCTGTAGAACCAGGCTTTTCCGGTTTCCAGGGTTTTTCCCCAGGCAATGGTGTTCATGTACGCAAGCATCAGAACCTTGCCGGTTTCCGCGTCCTGAATGATGACCGGGACCAGACCGCCCATCTTATCAAAATCCAATTTCATAAACCTTCTCCAATACGTGATAACGCAGTGAAAATGCGCTTAAATTTGAGACTAATTAGGGGTCAGAACCTGAATCCCTGAAACTTCTCCAGTATTGAGGAAGACCGAAATGGCACATTCATATTATTGGGTAAAAACCCAATAAATACTGGCTCAAGGTGAAGCTTGAAAATTTAAAATATAATTGATTTTATGTCAGCCTTATAATAGCCTGTTTGAAACCGAATTAGTTGTTTTTTTTGTTTGTTTTGCGACATTCCCCTGTTGAATTTATGGGGAATTAAACGATTTGATCCTATTTGAAAGAGGTCTTATGCCTTCGATCACCCATTTTGAAATCTATAAACCTGCGGAGCCGTGTAGTTATACCGGTGAAAAATTGCGGGAAGTCATGACGAAAATAATCTCCGAAACGCTCACTCCAGACGGTACAGACTTGAACTTGAAAGGCTATTGCATTGGCCCAAATGGCATGACGATCATTACCCGTGACGAACGTGTTGCCAAAGTGCGACGATTAAACCTGGGGGGCAACCGCATTGGCGATGCCGGGGTCAAGCTATTGGCGGAGGCGGAGTTGTTTTCCAAGGTCAGCTGGTTGGAGCTTGGAGGGAACGATATTGGGCCGGATGGCATCCGTTCCCTGGCGAGTTCAAATGCATTGAAAAAGGTCAAATCCCTCAATCTTTATCGCAACTACCTTAAGGACGAGGGGGCGATTATTCTTGCTAATGAGAACCAGTTGGCAAAAGTTGAGGATCTTGACCTGGCTCAGAATGAGATCGGGGATGACGGCATTTTGGCTCTTTCCCGGTCGAAAAAATTTCCTGAACTGGTGAGCATCGCTTTGGACAATAATTTTTCTTCTGCTGAAGGAAAAGAAGAGGCCAAAGTCGGCCCTAACTTTAAAAAGCTCCAGTCCCTCAACCTGTAACTACTAGGCGCCAGCGTGACGCTGGACTCAGCGTGCAAGAACCCGTTAAGCCGAGTAGCCGATTGAGGGCAAGTTAAAGATATTGCAATTGGCCCCACGCCTAGTGGTTGCTAGTTGCCAGCGGAGGCACTCCGCTTACTCATTCGTGGGATTAAAATATCATGTCAGAAGCTAACCAAGATTATGGGAAAGGTCATTTTATGATCGCTAATCCTGTTTTGCCGGACCCTAGTTTTTCCCGAACGGTGGTGTTGTTATGCAATCATGACGACCAGGGTTCGTTTGGCTTGGTGATTAATCGGTCTGCCCCTGCCAGCGCCAAAGAGATTTTTGAGGGCATGGGCATTTCAAATTCTCCCTCAGGGAAAATTTATTTAGGTGGTCCCGTGTCCCCCTCGCAGGTGTTTTACCTTTGCCACTCAAAAACTCCTTTGCTGGAACTGGATGCCATTTGTGATGGAGTTTATCTGGGAATGAGTTGGGAACTTCTTGATAATTTGATGACGCGGGTTGAAGATCCGGAAAAAAATATCAGGTTTTATATGGGCTATTCCGGTTGGGGCGCAGGTCAGCTTGTGGGCGAGATGACCCGGCTCAGCTGGTTGACTTGTGAAGCGCAAAGCGAATTTGTGTTTCAGGAAAATGAAGAGGGCGTCTGGGCAAATGCCGTGAAGTCCATGGGCAAAGATTACGAATACCTGATCAAAGCCCCCGTTAACCCACAATGGAACTAACCCACTAGCCGTGGGGGCAGATAGCCATAACTTTTTCCGGCAAAAAAAGTTGTCGCGGCTTAATGGGTTGGGGTGATTGACCTCCAGTGGGGTTGCCGTGCCCGAGTGAGAGGATGTTTTATTCTTCTTTAGCTTTCATGATCCTGTGATTTCCCCTGACGTTAACTTCATGCCCTGCAGGGTACAATGAGTAATAACTTTCACCGGCCTCCGGCAACCCAGCAAATTTATAAATCCACAATTCCTACGCAATACCACGGTTTTGTTATCGAACAGTATTTTTCCTTACGATTTCCCTATCAGACCCGGCAAGCGTGGGTGGCGCAGATTATAAACGGAGACATCAGGTTAAACGGAGAAAAGGCCCAACCCGGGTGTATCCTTCATAAGGGGGACAGCATCATCACTCATGCGGGGGTTCGTCAGGAACCTCTGGCGGACCGCAGGTTGAGGGTTGTTTATCAAGACAGGCATATCCGGGTGTTCAACAAGCCGGCACCCATTCCCGTGCATCCGAGTGGCCGGTATTTTCAAAACAGCATGACCGAAGTCTTGAAGGAAATGTTTCCGGAGGAGGTTCCACGTCCTGTGCAACGGTTAGACGCAACCACCACCGGGTTGATCGTGTTTGCCCGGTCCCGTCAGGCTGCGGGATTCTTAATGAAAGAGTTTCAAAACCATCGAGTGCAGAAAGAATATCTGGCCTTGGTGAAAGGCAAGCCGGAGAAAAAGCAGTTCACTTTGACAGCCCCTATTGGAGTGGTGGCCGGGGTGCAACGAGGCGTGGGAGAGGGAATCAGGAAACCGCAAGCCGCGACCACCCAGGTTGAATGGTTGGCCTCCACCGACACTCATTCTATTTTAAAAGTGGTTCCCTTGTCTGGCAGAACCAATCAGATTCGCGTGCATTTATCCAGTCAGGACCTGCCAATTTTAAATGATGAGGTTTATGGAGAAGGGAACCTGGAAAGTTATGAGTATGGACTGCATGCCTGGAAGCTGAGTTTCCATTGTTTTGACCGCTATCTGGAGTTTGAAGTAGCTCCTCCTCCACATTTCCAATCTTTTTGGGAAGATTTTGATAGAAAAAGTTTATGGACTTACTGCAATCATCACTTGTATCGGATGCACCCGCGAGTCAGGGAAAACTGATAGCGCGCGCCAGGAGTCCGTTTTGGCTGGCTCCTATGGCGGGGATCACCGATGTTTGTTTTCGCCAATTGATGGATGAAATGCAGGCAGGTGTTTTGATTTCAGAGCTGGTGTCAGCGAAAGGGCTCTTATTTAATTCCGGGAAGACCCGGAAAATGATGCGCATTCATAAAAATCCCGGAACCATTGTCGGGGTTCAGCTTTTTGGTGAGTCGGCGGAGGATATTGTTCAGGCGGTGAGCGTGGTTGAAGAGACGGGGGCAGATTTTGTCGACATCAATATGGGTTGCCCGGTAAAAAAAGTGGTCAAAAAAGGATGCGGGGCGGCATTGCTGCGCGACCCGGCTTATGTGGAAACATTTTTGACTACGATTAAAAAAGGCATTCGTCTGCCCCTCACCGTCAAAATGAGAACGGGTTGGAATGAAAATGAGTTGACCATCCATGAATGTGTCGAAGCGGCTTACCAGTCAGGTTGCGAGTGGGTGGCCATTCATGGGCGTACTCGCGCTCAGGGTTATGAGGGCAAAGCGGACTGGGACCTTATTGCTGAAGTCAAACACCGGGCGAAATTGCCGATCATCGGTAACGGAGATATCCGCAGTGCCGCCCAGGCAAAACAAAGATTGCAGGAAACCGGAGTGGATGCGGTGATGATCGGTCGTGGAGCTTTGCGGAATCCCTGGATTTTTAAAGAATGTGTCGGCCTGTCTGTCCAGCGTGCCGGTCTCGAACTTTTGAACCACTATTTAAATGGGTTGCGCGAAAATTACGATTTGCGATCGACGCTGATTTTGTTGCGCAAGTTTTCGTCCTGGTTGGCGTTCGCCTATCCCGGCGCGGCGAAGTTTAGAAAAAATATGTTCGAGTGCCATACCGCATCAGAGGTCATGCAACAGGCGGAAAACTTTTTCAGCCAGGTTGCCGAACTTCCAGTTCCGGCTTTTGAAGACAGTGAAGAATTTATGATGGGAGGTCATGGTTAGTGGAGTGCCTCCGCCTCCAGGGAAAAATAACCGAAGTGTTGAGGATTAGTCGTTGTAAATGGAGCATTAATTTTATAAAATATACTTGAGATGAAGGCATCCGAAAAAAGAAAAAAAGTTCATACCGTAAAAGGTGAAAGCCCCTTAATAGATACTCCGTTCACACAGATATACTTGGGAGACTGTGCGGAACAGTTGCAAGATATTGACAGTAGCTCTATAGATTTAATCGTTACCTCTCCGCCTTATGCCGACCAACGGAGTAAAACCTACGGTGGTATCACGCCAGACAATTATGTTGAATGGTTTTTGCCTGTTTCCGCAGAGCTATTACGAGTACTAGAGCCTACGGGGACCTTTATCCTCAACATAAAAGAAAAGGTTGTAAATAGTGAGCGCCATACCTATGTTTTAGAACTCATCCTTGCTATGCGCAAACAGGGTTGGTTGTGGACAGAAGAGTTTATCTGGCATAAGAAAAATTGTTATCCCGGCAAATGGCCCAATCGGTTTAGAGATTCCTGGGAGCGTTTGTTGCAATTTAACAAAAATCGCAAATTTAAGATGTTTCAAGAAGAAGTCATGGTGCCAACGGGAGATTGGGCCAAGACCCGGCTTAAAAAACTGAGCGAGACAGATAAGACCCGTGACGAATCAAAAGTGGGTAGTGGCTTTGGAAAAAATATTTCAAACTGGACGAACAGGGATAAAGCCTATCCTACAAATGTTTTGCAAATGGCAACGGAATGTAGCAATAAAAGCCACAGTGCCGCTTTTCCACCTACTTTGCCAGAGTGGTTTATCAAGCTTTTTACTTCGGAAAATGATGTTGTGCTTGACCCTTTTGCGGGTTCAGGAACGACTCTGAAAATTGCCAAGCGAATGAATCGGCATGCGATTGGTATTGAAGTTAATAAAGACTATTACGATCATATTTTAGAAGATTTGGATGAAAGACAATATTTTTTAATGGAAGAGTCCAAAAAATATGTCGCAAATCGTTCTTGATGTTGTCAGAGAATTTGTTAGGGGTAATATTGGTCATTTTCATAAAAAGCGGTTGCAAAATTTGGAGAAGTTGAAGTTAGGCAAAATCCTGAAACGTAAAAATCCCTACCTTTTTAAATCTAAAAATATACTTACCTCTGAGGCATTGGTCAAAACTTTGTTGGATGCCCACCTGTCCTCACAAGAAGAAACTATTTTTGGGGACTTTCTCGAGGAACTCGCGATATTTATCAATCAACAAGTTTATGCTGGAAAAAAATCTTCTGCAGATGGTATAGATTTAGAGTTTGACCGTGAGGGAATTCATTACATTGTTTCCATTAAGTCCGGACCTGATTGGGGAAACAGTAGCCAGATTAAGCGAATGAAAGAGAATTTTAAACAAGCTCAAAAGATTCTTCGTACAGGAAACTCTAAACTCCATGTCAGGGCGATAAATGGTTGTTGCTATGGTAGAGGTGGCAGGGAGGATAAGGGGGACTACCATAAATTATGTGGGCAGCAATTCTGGGCTTTCATTTTCGGCAATGACAATATTTATACGGAAATTATTGAACCTCTTGGATATCAGGCTAAAAAGAGAAATGAGGATTTTGACAAGCACTATGCCAGGATTGTAAACCAGTTTTCAAAATCATTTATGAATCATTTTTGTGACCAAGGTGAAATTAATTGGGACAAATTGGTGCAATTTAATTCGGGCAAAAATAAGGTTTCTTTGAAAATTTAATTTTTCTGAACACCTTTTTGCCGGGCCGTAGGAATTTATTACTTGTGGTTTTGTGGTAAAATAAAAACGGCCCTGAACAAAACTGAAAAGAAAATCATTCAAATCCCCCCAAAGTTCTTTTATTTAACGGCCCCATAATTGAGCCAGAGAATCACAGCCTATGAAAAAACGCGCCCCGACCGGGTGCGTAAGCAGTATAAAGAGCGGGAAGAGTTCACCCTCTATGGCTGGAACTCCTGCATGAGCGCGTTCAAGGCGAGACCGGAAAGTCTCTTGCGCATGTTCTTCAGCCGCGCCCGTTCCGCTCAGTTGAAAGAGATCAAGGTTTTTTGCGGAGAAAATAAAATTCCCTATCGGCAATTGGATCAGGAATCCCTCAATAAAGTTGCGTCTGGTGTTCACCATGAAGGAGTGGTGATGGTTGTCCGGCCCCGCCTGCCGGAATCCGCGCATCGACTGATCCGGGGAACAATGCCCGACAGGGGACTGGTCGTGGCGTTAGACGGAATTGATAACCCGCATAACCGGGGAGCAATTTTGCGGACCTGCGCTTTTTTTGGTGTGCGGGGGTTGCTGGTTCCCGGAGATGGAAAGGTTGTTTCCTCTTCCGCCGCGAGAATGGCGGAAGGAGGACTGGAAGAAGTCCCGATATTTACCAGTAGTGACCTTCCCTCTGCATTAAGAGATTGCAGGGAGCGAGGCTGGTTTGTGGTGGGTGCGGATGCAAACGCGAAAGAAACCCTTTTCGACGCTACAATCAAGTTTCCTGCTGTGGTGGTGATGGGAAATGAACAGGAGGGACTTTCGAGTCGAGTCAAACAAAAATGCGATAAGGTGGTCCGGGTTCCCGGAGAGGGTTCCCTGCAATCTCTCAATGTATCGGTCGCGGCTGGAATCATTCTGGCGGAAATCGGCCGCCGGAGAAAAACCCGCAAAAAAAATATATCTGGTTCATGATTTTCTTCGCAAAACTCCATCCCATGATCGTTCACTTTCCAGTGGGTTTGTTAATCAGTGGAGTGGTGTTTGAAATTTATGGAGTGCTTCGCAACGAGGAGGTGGTTGCAACCGCAGGCCGGTTTAATATCCGGTTTGGGTTCTGGTGTCTGTTTCCTGTTCTGCTGGTGGGGTTTCTGGGAATGCTCAGCCTGGAAAACACGGAAAAGTTCAGGGACTTTCTGTCCAGCCATTTGAAGTTTGCGTTCACCACTGCCGGAGTATTTATTTTGGCCATGCTGGTTTCCAGATATTTTCGCCAACCTTGGGGCAGGGTTTTGTATTTACTGATCATTGCCACAGGGGGAATTTGTGTTCTTACCACAGGTTACTTCGGCGGAGAACTGGTTCATCGCTTCGGAGTTTCCACGCGCTAAGTGAAGGAGCCAATTCGTATCACCTATCGTAAAACATTCCGCTAAAAGACCAGACCTTTGCATAACCCCGAGATTCTTCGTCACGTTGTTCCTCAGAATGACAAAACAGCCCTTTATTGTCATGCTGAGCTTGTCGAAGCATCTCGCTTTTCTGCTTTATCGACTTACGCAAAGGTCTCCTAAAAGACCAGTTGGTAGCCTGAAAACAGGCAGATGCCCATTACCAGAAGTCCTGCCAAATAAAATCCTGTCGCGGTTCTCGAAAAGGTATTGGTGTAGGCGTAGCCGGCAGAGAATCCATAGAGGATGGTAAACAAAAAAGCATAGCCTTGGTGCCCCTCAACCTCCACAATGGTTCGCAAGTTAATGTCGACAGAGACCATGCCGGAAAAATCGGCGACCACAGCGGCTAGAAGGCCCAGGCTCAGATTAAAAGCTCCTGCGGCTTTTAATTTTTCATCATTTTTTTTGTGGGCCAAAAAAAGCAGGGCCAGTCCGGCAACAAATAAGGCGGGAGAAAAATGGGAAATGAAAGGGTGAAACGATACGGAGCTGATCATTGCATGAGAAACTCTTGATTGGGTAGGTTAGGTGGTGGAGCAGGGACTCATCCAGTCGAGACAATTTTGCGATTGCCAGATAAAGTGGCGGCCTACTGGCCCCACGCCTAGTGGGCGCCGGTCAGTCGTCTTTTTTTCTCAGGTCGCCGACAATGTCGCCGGCAAGATCGAGGTCGGCTTCTGAAAGGTTGACATCCACGTCCACTTTGGTGGCGGCACTGATATCCTGTTCCAGGGCATCGATGTTGACGGTTTGTTTGAGTCCTTCCGCCTCATCCATGACCTCCTGTTTCAGGCCGCTGAAAGTTTTTTGGAATTCGCCCCAACCTTTACCAATGGCTCTTGCGAGTTTAGGCAGGTTCTGTGGGCCAATCACCACTACGGCGATGCCCATAATAATCATCAGCTCAAAAAATCCGATATCAAACATTCAGATGCTCCAATCTTGTTGCGATAGGGTTCATTCTAGCAGATTAAAGGGGTAAATGCATCAGGTTGGAATCAGGATTTTTCCGGATGGTTTTCTGCTGATCTTGAATAAAAAGTGGTTTGGGGTAGTATAAGACCAATTTATGAGAATTATTCGAGGAACAAAAAATATAACCGGTGCCATTCCCTATCCTGTGATGGCGATTGGCAATTTTGACGGAGTGCATGTGGGCCATCAGACCCTGTTCCGTAAAACGGCTGAGTTGGCATTGGTGCATGAGGGCACTGCTATCGCGTTCACCTTCGAGCCGCATCCCTTAAAGATCATCGCGCCGGAAAAAGTACCCCCCCTGCTGACCAATTTCCATAAAAAGATGGAGTTGATGGAATCCTTTGGAATCGACCTGGTCATTTGCGCCGATTTCACCCGTAAATTCGCAGACCAGCGGCCGCGTGATTTTTCAAAAAATATTCTTTTTGAAAAGATAGGGGTGAAGGAGGTAGTGGTCGGGTTCGACTACGCATTTGGCCGTGGAAGGGAGGGGACGATTCCCTACCTTAAAAAGATGGGAGAGGAGTTTGGGTTTCAGGTTCATGTGGTGGAGCCCTTCAAGCTCAAGGGGCATACTGTGAGTAGTTCCCATGTGCGGGAACTGATAGAGGCCGGGCAGATAGAAACAGCGAGTCAATTCCTGGGCCGGGATTATTCCATTATAGGCCCGGTTATTTCCGGTTATAAAACCGGGCAGTCCATCGGGTTCCCCACCGCTAATATTGATACCAGCAAGGTCCAGATACCGGGGACGGGGGTGTACGCGGTTCGGGTTGTCTATGAAAATAAACCTTATGATGCAGTGGCCAATATCGGGTTTAATCCAACCTTTCATCGCGACCGATTAAGTGTTGAGGTGCATATCTTTGATTTTAATCAAGTGATCTACCATCATGAAATTGAAGTTCAGTTTGTAGAGCGCATTCGTAGTGAAATATCCTTCAAGTCCGCCGACGATCTGGTCGCTCAGATTAAGCACGATATTGATAAAGCCAAAAAAATACTGGAGCAGACAGAAATCCCGAACAAGTGATTCTTTAGTTGACAGGCATTCAAATTCCATAGGAATTTGCTATAATGCCGCTTTAAATTTTGCCCAAATAAATATTGTATGTCTTCGTGAGTAAGAGCTCACGCCAACAGACTGAAAATGTATGCCGAAGTGGCGGAATTGGTAGACGCGCATGATTCAGGTTCATGTGCCCGAAAGGGTGTGGAAGTTCGAGTCTTCTCTTCGGCACCATTTTTCAATTAATTAGACTGTTGGCTCACCCGGGTAATTATTCAGCAAAAGTTTGACCGGCTTTTTTCGATGAACTGGATGGGGAATTGCCCCCTGCCTGATTGTCTAGGTTATGAGTGCCTCCTTGCGGACCTTCTGAATTGTGTTGTAATACAGGGCATCTCAAAAAATTGCTTTTGTACCCCTGTGGGGCATGAAAGCTGATGGGGAATATAACAGCCACGAGCGGCCATTATGACAAGGAGACCTTTGCATAAGTCGAAAATCGAGATGCTTCGACATACCCCTCCGGGGCAAGAAGGCAAAGGTCGAGTATCACTAGCTCAGCATGACAATACTGGGCCATTTTGTCATGCTGAGGAACAAGGCGACGAAGACGTGACATTTTTCCTTACCCTTCGTGCCCGGCACGGGTAATCTCGCTTTGCATAGGCTTGGGGATTTGGGGTTGCCGTCTTTGCGAGGAGGCTTTAGCCGACGCGGCAATCCAGGTTTTGGTTTTTCTCTCGGGGTCATGCTGAGCCTGTTGAAGAATCTCGCCTTGCATAGGCCTGGGGATTCTTCACTGCGTTCAGAATGACAAGAAACGCCGGTTTGTCATCCTCAAGGAGCCAACGGCGACGAATGATCCGGGGTTACGCAAAGCTCTCTATGATAAGGGTCTGCGAGTTGCCTTAGAGAAAATTACCGAATAAATAGAGATTTTTTGCAGTTAGTTCATTCACCAGTCCGGTTTGAATTCGATGAAAATGGTTGACGTAATTGTTATTGGCGGTGGGCACGCGGGTTGCGAAGCGGCTCTGGCCTCGGCACGTATGGGGTGCTCCACAGTGATGATCACCCTGGAAGCGGACAAAATCGCCCTGATGCCATGCAACCCCGCTATTGGCGGGGTGGGCAAGGGCCATATCGTGCGCGAAATAGACGCGCTCGGGGGTGAGATGGCCAAAATCATCGACGAGACAGGAATCCAGTTCCGGGTTTTGAACTCTTCCAAAGGGCCGGCCGTACATGGTTACCGGGCTCAGGCCGACAAGGACCGTTACAAAAATGCCATGCGCCGGGTTCTGGAAAATACCGATAATCTCGACCTGCTCTTCGAAGAAGTCGATGAACTGATTATTGAGAGCTCTGCCGTTAAAGGGGTACGGACGGCATCGGGAACCGAAATTAAGGCCGTATCGGTGGTCATCACTACGGGAACTTTTTTAAACGGGCTCATCCATCTTGGGCTGAAAAGCAGACCGGCTGGCCGGGTGGGAGAAAAACCTTCTACCAGATTGTCGCAGTCGTTTCTGGCTGTCGGCTTTGAACTGGGTCGTTTGAAAACGGGAACCCCGCCGCGTTTGAAACGCGGAAGTATCGACTTCAGTCGCTGTACCCCGCAGCCCGGGGATGAGGTGCCGCGGCCTTTTTCGTTTTCGACCTCCGGTATTGACCGGAAGCAGGTGCCCTGCTACCTCACCGCCACCAATGAACGAACCGCACAGGTCATCCGCGACAATATGCATTTGTCCCCGTTATACAGCGGCGTGATAGATGGAGTCGGTCCGCGTTATTGTCCTTCCATAGAAGATAAAGTTGTTAAGTTTCCTGATAAGAATTCGCATAATATTTTTCTCGAGCCGGAAGGTTTGGAGTCGGACTGGATTTATCCGAACGGCATTTCCACCAGTCTTGCTGAAGAGGTGCAGTTACAGTTCGTGCGCACGATCCCGGGTCTGGAGCAGGCCGAGATTGTTTTGCCGGGTTACGCTGTGGAATACGATTATGTCCCACCCACGCAGCTCACTCCTGCTCTGGAGACTAAACGGGTGAGCGGGTTGTTCCACGCAGGTCAGATTAACGGCACCTCCGGCTATGAAGAAGCGGCGGGCCAGGGCATCATGGCAGGGATCAACGCCGCCCTCAAGGCGCAAAAACGCAAGCCATTTCTGCTCACCCGCATGGATAGTTATATTGGTGTGCTCATTGATGATCTGGTGACCAAAGGTACGTTGGAGCCCTACCGCATGTTCACCTCACGCGCCGAATATCGGTTGATTTTAAGGCAGGACAACGCCGACGAGCGGCTGATGGAAAAGGGTCATGGACTGGGTCTGGTGAATAAAGACCTGCTTGAAAAATGTATGAATAAATACCGCGCGGTGGACAGAGAGATAAAAAGACTGGAAGAGACAACAGTTGCGCCCAATCCGGAAACGCTTGTCCGGTTGTCCAAACTGGGTATTCAGGAGTTGAGGAATCCCACCACACTGGGGGGTCTGCTCCGTCGTCCCGAAGTGTCGCATGATAGTTTGCTAAGAGCTTTTGATGGTGGTGAGGTCCCGCAACTGGTCGGCGAGCAGGTAGAGATTCGCGTGAAGTATGAAGGATTCATCAACCGGCAGAACCAGATGGTAGCCCGGCAAAAGAAACTGGAGCACTACCGCATACCCGATGAGTTTGAGTATCAGGGGGTTTCCGGACTTTCTCGCGAAGTGGTGCAGAAACTTGAAGAAATTCGCCCGGTTACGTTGGGGCAGGCAGGGCGTATTTCCGGAATCACTCCCTCAGCCATCAGCCTGATTATGATACTCCTAGAGAAACTCCACTCCCGGCCCACAACTGGTGATAATGGGGTCGTGACGCTGGTGCGCCCACCAAAGGCATGACCCGGAAGGCAAGCGTGCATACGGATTCTATTCAATGGCAGATCGAAGTCGATAAAAAAGACATCGCATACATTGTCAGCATTTTTGACGGATATGATAATCTGGCGGTGGTGCGAACGCTGGATGCTTCCCGTGGACTCATTGAGCTGATAATCTCTCCCGACTATCTGGAAGATACCCGTTGCCTGGTGGAGGCACTCTCCAGGGAAATCCCTTTCCGCCCACTGGCAGGGTGCTAAAAAACTCCTGTAGTTCGGCGGTGTTGACCTCCCTCCCTGTCAAGTCTTTTGGGCCTGTTGCCCAAACCTTTTGATAGAAGCGTGGGTTTATAAGGATTATAATTTATCTGGCTAGTTTTTGTTCTTCTACAGTTTTAATCTTTTTTTCCGGGAGTCATTCCCATGATGAAACGCGAAACCCCGTCCCAGAGCGTATTCTTTAACTAGGCCGTGAATCTTGAAGATCGGAGTCCTCCAGATCACGAGTTGCGGCAAGTTTCTTCCGTTTTGAACCTGGATTTTGTGTATGAACAAGTAAAGGATAAGTACGGCCACAATGGCAACGAATCGGTTCCGCCTCCGGTGATGCTAAAACTGATGTTGCTGCTCATCTTTTACAACGTTCGTTCCGAACGTGAGTTGATGCGTACGCTTCCGTAGCGGATGGATTGGCTCTGGTTTCTGGGTTATGGTCTGGACACTGTGATTCCTAATCCCAGCGTATTATCGAAACCAAGGGTTACGAGAAACTTTGTGAGAGACTGGGCGAACCGGAGGAATCCAATAATCGGCGGGTACGCAGAGAAGTTAATGTTCGTTACCGTTCTACGACCGCTCCGGATGCGGCGATTGTGCCGCGCGGGGGTTCGCGTTTGCGTTATAAAGTACATCGTTCGGTGGATCCGGCGGCGGAAGTGATCACCACGACTGAGGTGACACGTGGCGATGTAGACGATTCGCATCGGTTCAGTGCCATGCTGGAAGCGCACCAGGAAAATACCGGGATGTCAGCGAAGACCGCAGTGGCCGACAGTAAATACGGTACGGTGGAAAACTTTCTTGCCTGCAAAGATATGGGCATTCAACCCCATATGCCCGACCTGAAAAAGAGTCAGGAAACAGACGGCAAACGTCATGGAATATTTTCCAACAGCGCATTTACATTCGACCCTGAAAGCGATACCTATATCTGCCCGGTGGGCAAACGCTTGCGGCTGAAGACCTGCCGGTTAAAAGAGCAGCGTATGTATTACGCCGCCAGAGCAGACGACGGTAATGCCTGCGAACTAAAATCCCAATGCACACGTAGTGCAACCGGACGCACGATCCAACGGGTTGATCGTCAGGACGACCTCGAAGAAATGCGCGCAATGGCAAAGACCCCAAAAGGAAAACAAGACCTGAAAACGAGACAGCATCTTATGGAACGGTCATTCGCATATTCGGTGCCCTTGGGATTCAAAAGGGCACGGTGGCGAAGATTATGGCTGATCCAGATTCAAGAATACCTGACCGCATCCATTCAAAACATCAAACGAATGATCCAACACCTGAAAAAACCGATTCACAGTCATGCACTGAAGGTCGTACAACGATTCAAAAACTGCTTGCAGGCTTCAACTTGGGGAGGAATGAATCTGGGTTTTGGGATTTCAATTTAGAAAAGAAAATTCGTAAGAAATACACAAAATTAATATCAGCAACCCTTCACGGCAACCCTTTGGGCAACAGGCCCTTTTCTTGACTACAAGAGGGTAAAAGAAGCGTGGCAATCCAACCCTCCCCCAGCCCCTCCCTATGAAGGGAGGGGAGGCAGATGTTTTAAAATCTTTTCAAAAACTCCATCCAGGTTTTCATAAACATCCTGATTGGTAAATCGCAGAAACCGTATCCCCATATCTTCGATGGTTTTCTGCCGGATTTCATCCGATTGGATCGCCGTTCCACTGAAATGAGAGTCTCCATCGATTTCAATCGCGAGTTTTGCCGATGGGCAATAAAAATCCAGAATGTATCGGTCGACACTGTATTGTCGCCCAAACTTATATCCACCGGCCTGTCTGTTTCGCAAAAACTGCCACAAAGCCACTTCCGCTAGCGGCATTTCTTTGCGCAAGGATTCTCTTTTGGTTTTTTCTGTGTTTCTGTTGAAAATTTTTACCATAGCTTTCTACATTCCAAGCCCCCCTCCCTTCATAGGGAGGGGCTGGGGGAGGGTTGGATCAAAGTTAGCATCCGAACCTGAAAACAGGTTAACAAATAGTTGAAGATGGTGTAAATAATTTTTGTGTCTGCTTTGAGGCTGGAGGCGGCTCAAGTACTTTTTTTATAGTCCCTCCCTATGAAGGGAGGGATAGATATCGGCAGAGAGGGTTTGAGTCATTTTTTGATGCTCGGCAAACTCCAGGCCGTTGTCATAAGTGATGGTGTGAACCCGGTTCCGGTGAGGGGCAAGCCCCTGTTCGATGCGTTGGCGGACCTGTGGGACCTGTTTGGTTTTCGATGCGGTCAGAACCGTATATTGAGTTTTGCGCTCCACAAGAGTGGCAACAACGCCGACCTTTACCGATGAGGGTATCGCCTTCCCAGTCTCCGACACGAAATGGCATTTTGTTATTTTTATCTATTGTGGATCATTCTGGATAAAAATACGGCGGAATTAAAAGAGGCCGGGTCTTTCGGGGAACGGTTGTCGCTAATTTAGCTTCATCGTCCCAGGCAAATGCCGATTGACTCAGCAGTACGGACCAGTTGCGAGTCATCGGGTACCTGACGGACGATTCCAGCCAGGGATGCCAGCGGAACTAAGACAATATCCTGAGATTTCAAAGCCACCATAGTGCCAAATTTCCCTTCTGCGGCGGCTTCGACCGCCTGGGTTCCCAACCGGGTACCAAGCACCCGGTCAAAAGCCAAAGGAGTGCCACCTCTTTGCGTATGACCTAAAACCGTGCAACGCACTTCCAAATCGATTCGATCGCTCAATTGCTTGGCGATATAATTGCCCACTCCTCCCAACTGAGCGACTCCCTGCAATCGGGTAGATGCCGCCTCACTGGTGATGGCTTCCTTGCCAATCTCTTTGGCACCTTCGGCCACCACGATCACGCTGAAAGGACTGCCCCCTTCTTCCCGCAAGCGGATTTTTTCCCGGACTTTTTCAAGGTTGTAAGGGATTTCCGGAATAAGAATGACATGAGCTCCGCCGGAAATTCCGGCTTCCAGAGCGGTCCATCCGGCACTCCGGCCCATTACTTCCAGGATCATGATGCGATGGTGACTTTCGCCAGTGGTTTTCAGTCTGTCCAAGGCATCGCAAGCAACCTGCACGGCGGTCTGGTAACCAAACGTGTAGTCCGTTCCCACCAGATCGTTATCAATCGTCTTGGGAATGCCGATCACCGGCAACCCTTTTTCAAAAAATTTGTGCCCCAACTGCAGGGTTCCATCCCCGCCCACCACAAACAGGCAGTCCAGTTCAAGGCGCTTGAAATTTTCAATCGTTTTTTGGGAATAGTCCTGAGTGGTCAGGTTGCCGTCTTTATCGAATTGGCGGTACTCAAAAGGATCTCCTTTATTGGTGGTCCCGAGAATGGTTCCCCCTAACGTCAGGATGTCCTTGGTTCCGGCTACGGTGAGCTTGCAGTTGCGGTCAAAGATCAAGCCTTCGAAACCCTGCTCGATGCCAATGACTTCAGCTTTATAGGTGATGATCGCGGATCGGGTGACCGCCCGGATGACCGCATTGAGTCCCGAGCAATCTCCCCCGCCGGTCAGAATGCCAACACGTTTAAGGCCCATGGGAAACAGTTACAGGTTCCGCAATCAGGTCATAATCCGCCGCGTGCTTTATGGTTACCGGAATTATTTCTCCGGGTTCGGCTTCACATTTTTCGAGGATGACCTGTCCGTCAATATCCGGTGCCTGGGAGGCGAGCCTTCCCGTCATCAAATAATTTTCCTGCGGGTCAAAACCTTCCACCAAAACCGGTTCCACCCTGCCCACGCGCTCCCGGTTTTTTCTGAGAGCAATATCTTTTTGAAATTCCATCAGGATATCGCGGCGCTCTTCTTTGACCTCCTGCGGTACCCGGTCGGGATAATCGAAGGCAGTGGTGCCTTCCTCATCCGAATAAGTAAAAATCCCAACATGGTCGAATTCCATTTCACAAAGAAACCGGACCGTATGTTTAAAATGCGTCTCGGTCTCCCCCGGAAATCCGATGATAAACGTGGTTCTCAGCGCCACATCGGGAATTTTTAATCGAACTTCTTCGAGCATTTTCCGCACCCCGCCTGCCGTTTCATGCTTTTAAGCATCTCGTCATGCGTATGTTGCAGAGGCACATCAATGTAGCGGCAGACTTTGGGCTCTGAGGCGATGAACTCAATCACCTCCGAGTTCAAAAAGGTCGGGTAACAATATAAAAGCCTGATCCACTCCAACCCATCGACCTTGGCCATTTCTGCCAGCAAGCGAACCAGTCCGTCTTTCATTCCCAAGTCAAAACCGTACATGGTGGTGTCTTGCGAAATCAGGTTAAATTCTTTGACTCCCTTGCTGGCCAGGTTCTCGGCCTCGGCCAGAATGGATTCCGGCGAGCGACTGCGCATCGGCCCACGCATTTTCGGAATGATGCAAAACGCGCAACGGTTGGAGCAACCTTCGGAGATTTTTAAATAAGCAGTATAAAAAGCTGTGCTCAACAACCGGTCGGTGTACGACTCATAATATTCGGCGGGTGTGGCGACATGGTTTTTGGATAACGGGTCTGTATCCCCAATGATGTTTTTCAATTGAGGGTACTGGCCCACCCCCAGCAGGTGGTCGATTTCTGGAATTTCATCAAGCAGTTCCTGACTATACCGTTCGGCCAGACAACCGGTGACGACCAACTGTTTGCATTCCCCCTCGGTCTTGTGCCGGGCCATTTCCAGAATCGTGTCGATCGATTCCTTTTTGGCAGACTCTATAAAGCCGCAAGTGTTGACAATGATTACCTCTGCATCTTCTTCATTCTGGGTGAGGCTGAATCCAGAAGAAACCAGATCGCCCAGAACCCTTTCGGTGTCCACCGTGTTTTTCGGACACCCCAAACTCACCATGCCAATTTTTTTCATTCTCTGTCTTAACTCCCTGAATCCCCTTGTCAGGCAGACCTTTGCGTAAGTCTATAAAGCAGAAAAGCGAGATGCTTCGAGATACCCCTACGGGGCATGAAGTTTAATGAAGAGGATATCACATACCCCTCCTACCCCTCCGGGGCATGAAGTTAATGGAAGGGGATATAACAGGCTCAAGAAGGCAAAGGTCGAGTATCACTAGCTCAGCATGACAATAAAAGGCTATTTTGTCATTCTGAGGAGCTATTGCAACGAAGAATCTTGGGTTATGCAAAGGTCTCCTTCTTAGGGGGAAGTTCTTTTAAGTATTACCCTTCCGGGGCACGAAGGCTAATGAAGAGTATCACGTGCGCTTGAGCGTTTGGTCCGCTTTATAGGCAATGCAGTGCTGGCAGCATGTGATACCCCTTCACTTGTTTCATGCCCCGTAGGGGTACGCCGAGCGGTTAACTTTTTATCCATTTTGCGAATGAGTTCATCAAAACTCTTTTTTTTAATCACCTTGTAAAACTGACTGCGCAAATTGTTCCGCATGCTGATCCCGTCCAGAATGACATCCACCACCTGCCATTTACCTCCGGCCAGAGTCAGATGAAAATCGATGTCGACTTCCCCTTCCTTTTCATGAATCACCGTCAGGGGAACCACAACAACTTTCTTTTTTTCTTTGGTTTTTCCATATTCCAGATCCAGTTCGGCAAAAAATTTCGCAGAACTGGGAAATGCCACATGGACGAACAGGTCCCCGAGCAGGGTTTTAAACTTTTCTCGCTCGGGATCACTGCGCTTAGCCCAATGTTTTCCTAAAGCTTTTTTGCTGATTTCTGCGACATTCAGCAAACCAAGAGCAGATTGGGAATGCTTCTGGTTGTCTGCCTCTTCTAAACCCGAAACATCCGCTTTAATCTGTTGAATTTCTCCCAACAACTTTTTCACCGAATCCTGGGGGTCTTTGGTTTCTGCCCAGAGCGGACTGGTGGTCAAAACAATAAAAAGAACAGCACTTAAGGTTTTTTTCATATTCGTCTATGATAGGTTCAGCATTGCATATTTAGTGGGGGCTTCTCATAAATTATAACGCAAACCGCAAGTTCATTTAACAAATTTTAATCCCTTTATAAAACGACACATGGCTGAAGACTCATCCCAAACAAAGAGACTTTTAAAGGGCCGGGTTTTCCTACTGGCAGTATTTCTCGTGATTCTAACCGGGAAAACCTCCTTTGCCGGGCCGGCCGAGATCGATAAACAGTATCAGCAAGCCAAAACCTTGAAAGAGTTTGAACGCATCGCCGAAGAAATCCGGAAAACCCTCGAAAAAGAACCGGGCAGCCCCCAATGGCAATGGCGACTGGCTCGATCCCATTACGCCATCGCCAAACGAACGGAGGACGAAGACATCGCAAACCAGCAATACGACCTGTGCATCGAGCACAGTAGCCGGACTCTGGAAATGCAACCGGACTCGGCCATCGGTTATTTTTTCCGTGCCATATGCCGAGGCAAACAGGGGGAGATGAAAGACATGTGGTCCAGCCTGGGAATCATCGATCCTTTTGAAGAAGATATGAAAAAAGCGTTAGAGCTGGATCCGGCTATCCAGAACGGCGGCCCGAACCGCGCGCTGGGCAAGTTTTATTTGGAGTTGCCCTTTTTTCTAGGTGGCAGCACAGATCAATCGATTTATCACCTTAAAGAAGCAGTTCGCCTGAGTCCTGATTACGCAGAAAACCACCTTGGGCTGGCCCAGGCTTATTATGCTAAAAATAATTTCACCTCCGCGCGAAAATCGCTTTCCACCCTACTTAGTCTGACCGATAATGTTGCGGACAATGAGGACCTTTTAAAACTCAGGACAAAAGGCCAGGAGTTGATGAAAAAGCTGACCACTGATTATTCCCACACCTTATGATTAAAGAAATTAGAATCCGAAATTTTGCCACTATAGAAAATCTTGCGGTGAACTTTGAGAAAGGATTGAACGTGCTGACCGGTGAAACCGGCGCGGGTAAATCCATCATCATCGACGCGCTGAATCTCCTGCTAGGAGGTAGGGCCGATACCGATTCCATCCGTTCCGGAGAAACCACCGCTTTTGTGGAAGCAGCCTTCGAAGTCACCGACCCCATGACTCTCGACTTGATTTTGGAATTCGGCATCGAAATAGAGGATGGAGAACTTCTTGTCAAACGCCAGATTTCCAACGCTGGGAAAAATCGCTGCCTACTCAATGATAGTCCGGTCACGGTTTCCACCCTGGCAAAAATTGGTGACCGCCTGGTCGATCTGCATGGGCAACACGATCACCAGACCCTGCTTCATCCTGAAGTCCACGTCGATCTTTTAGACCTGTACGGCAAATGCAGGACACTCCGCGATGAGTTCTCCGGGAAGTTCTCGGACCACCAGACTGGGACGAAAAAATTGCAGTCCATGAAAATGGATGAGCAGGAGCTGGTACAAAAACAGGAGTTCCTGAACTTTCAACTCAACGAGATTGATCAGGCCCAGCTCTCGGAGGAAGAAGAGGAAGAAATCAAGGCGGAGCGCAATAAACTGAAACACGCCGGACAAATTCGCGAAGGCCTGCAAAAAAGCCAGTCGCTGTTGACCGATGAAAGCGGCTCCATACTGGAAAACCTGGGGCAGGTTTTGAAAGAGCTGGAATCGGTTCTCGACATCGATCCCAGCATGAAAGAAACGGTTGAACGGTCCCGTTCCGCTTTCTATGAACTGGAAGAGGTGGTGGAGTCTTTACGAAACTATGACCGATCTTTGGAGTTCAATCCGAACAGACTGGAAGAAATTGAAGACCGGCTCGCCGAGATAAGCGGACTAAAACGAAAATACGGCAACGACATCGCAGAAATTTTAAAGCGCCGGGAACAGATCGCCCAGGAGTTGGAGCAGTTGGCCTCCAATGATGAAAACATGAAAGCCCTGGAAGAAGAACTGAAGAAAAAAGAAAAGGCGCTTGCCGAACTCAGCATCCGCCTGGCTGAAAAAAGAGAAGCCGCCGCCAAAAACCTTACCAACAGTGTTGAGAAGGAGCTGAAAGAACTGAGCATGGGCAGCGTCCAGCTTGGCGTGCGTTTTGATTATCCGACCGACCCTGAGGGATTCATCCTGTTCCGCAAAGAAAAAATGAAAGCCACACCAACCGGATTGGGCACACTGGAATTTTTGTTTTCGTCGAATCCGGGTGAAGAACTGCGCCCCCTGGCTAAAATCGCCTCAGGCGGTGAATTATCGCGGGTGATGCTGGCTTTGAAATCTATCTTGAACGACCAGGACACCATCCCGGTGATGATCTTCGATGAAGTGGATACCGGCATCGGTGGAAGAGTGGCAGAAAAGGTGGGAACCAAATTACAAAAAGTCGCCAGTACCAAACAGGTTTTTTGCATCACTCACCTGCCACAAATTGCCGGGATGGCTTCTTTCCATTACCGGGTAGAAAAAGAAGTAAAAGGGAAACGCACACGCTCCACCATCCGCCAACTGGAACATGAAGAACGCGTTGAAGAACTGGCCCGCATGTCGAGCGGAGAAAACATCACCAACGCCTCCCTCAATCACGCCCGCGAAATGCTTCGGCCCACCCGCTAGGCGCGGGGCCGACTGCAATAGCTTTCCCTGGCAAGCAATAGGTTAGCCCGGCCTGATGAGCCGCCGAGGGCAAAAACTTCTCCCCTGACAGGTGGACGTGATATTTTTCCTAAATTTTCGTACCCCGAAGGGATATTGAGGGGGGTTGATTTTTTAACTCCCTCTTTCTCAAACTCGAACAATAGGAAGACGTTTTGTTCGACGGGTTGGGGTGATTGACCACAAGAAGGGGGTTTGTCGTCATTGCGAACGAAGTGAAGCAATCCAGTTGCTAGTACCCCAAAACCGTATGAAACACAGCACCAATTCCGACACACCAGTAAATGTCGGCACCAATAAGGTTCCAAACTGCGGCTGATTTCTCTAAAGGTCATTGCATCACCGCCTTAACCACAAAGAAAAAGAACGCGAGCATGGTGAGGACGGTGTTCGCCACCGCCGACCAGATCATGATTGTGTGCGCAATATTCCCATCACTAACTTCATGCCCCGTAGGGGGGGTATAATAGTTTTTCCATATCACTTGCCATTCTGAGTTTGTAGGTCTGTCATGCTGAGCTAGTGATATTTGATCTTTGAATTCTTGCCCCGGAGGGGTATGTCGAAGCATCTCGATTCTTCGATTTTTCGACTTATGCAAAGGGCTCCCTGTCAAGGGAGGGGTGAATGATCTCTTTACAACCTTGGTAACACTGAACTATTTCACAAGGCTCAAGGCCAGCCAACCCTCCCCCAGCCCCTCCCTATGAAGGGAGGGGAGGCAGATGTTTTAAAATCCTTTCGTAAACTCCATTCAGGTTTTCATAAACATCCTGGTTGGTAAAACGCAGAAACCGTATTCCCATATTTTCGATAACCTTCTGTCGGACCTGGTCCGATTGTGCAGCCTCTTCGCTAAAATGAGAATCCCCATCGATTTCAATCGCGAGTTTTGCCGATGGGCAATAAAAATCCAGAATGTATCGATCAACACTGTGTTGCCGCCGAAACTTGTGTCCATTTGCCTGCCTGTTTCGCAAAAACTGCCACAAAGCCACTTCCGCTGGGGGCATTTCTTTGCGCAAGGACTTTCTCCTGGTTTTTTCTGTATTTTTATTAAAAATTTTTACCATTGTTTTTTTGTTTTTCATATCCCCTCCCTTCATATGGAGGGGTTTGGGGAGGGCTGGATTAAAGCAATGCATTATCCTGAACTTCCCCTGGTTGAGTGGACACATTGAAAGTGTGGATAATACATTTTTGGAGGTGTGTCTATGGTGAGCAAGCGAAGGAGTTTTAGTAAGGAGGTGGGAATGCAGTACCAGCTCAAAATTGTTTTCGTGGATAATCAGGAGCTGGTTCTCGATACGACCCAAAAGCATGGTTTCAGCGATGACCTGGAACTGTTCGAGGTGACCACCTCGGAGGAAATTTTTGTGGTTCCCCTCAAACAGAGCAAATATATCTCCCGCGACGCCGGAATCTTTCAAATAGGAGTCTAACTTCCCCGCATTAGAGATTGACACGAGCAGATGACTTAGCTAAAATCCGTTGCATGTTTATTAAAACGGGGGGGGGGGATAGTGGTTACTTTGAAAAGCCGTGCTGTATTGAGTGCTGTGCAGTCTGCGTCCAGTTCTGGTTCGTCGGGTGAGGGGCACGCCCTATGCGCTGTGAGAAACCCCGCACTACCGAAGAAAGTCTTCCGCCATTTCCTGGCTTCATGCCCGTCCCTGGTCCGGTTATGCACAGTCGCCATCCTTGTCCTGCTGTTCATGGCCCCCGTTGCCAGCGCCCAAGTCACCGCCAATGCCGGGGACGATCAGATCGTCGCAGAGGGCGCGTTCGTCACGCTTGACGGCGGTGACAGTTCCGGCCCCGGCAGTGCGCTGACCTATGAATGGAGGCAGACCGCCGGTACTGAGACCGCTCTCCCAGTCGTGCTAGACGACATTGCGGCAATCTCACCAACCTTCACTGCGGGTACCGCCGTGGAACTGGAATTTGAATTGACCGTGAGTGATGGTACCTCCTCGGATACCTACGAGGTGGTGGTCAGTGTAGTTCCGAACACTGTCCTGAGTTTCGGTACGGCCACAATCTCCGACCGGACTTTTATATTTACACAGAATACACTGGTTGGCGAAATGACCGCCCTGCACGTAGCCAGTGGCGGCAACGTGCCCCTGACCTACAGCATAATAGAGACGCTGCCAGCGGGGCTAAGCTTTAATCCTGTCACCCGCACAATCAGCGGCACCCCGACCGCCGTTAGCCAGAGAGCTATCTATACATACGAGGTCAGCGACGCGGATGCTGACACCGTTAACAACAGTGTTTTCATCACCGTTAATCCCGACCCCGCCATCATAGTCAACCAGGCTCCGACCGCCGTGGTCGTGCAGCTTGCGGATCAGACCCCAAGCCCGTTGATAACGGAGGACATAGTCAACCCCCCCCCATCACTGGCGTTGACGGCGGCGTTCTGATCACGCTTGACGGCAGCCGCAGTTTTGATCCCGACGGCGATACCCTGGCCTACCTCTGGACCCAGGTTCTTGGTCAGGATATTCTGGCCGAAGGAGCCTTCTCCTCTGAAGAAATAAGCCCTCAAATCACCATTCCGGCCGACTTCCCTGTCGGAACGGAGCTGGAGTTCAGATTGACTGTGACCGATAGTCCGCAGCCGGGCCAGCCAAGCCTATTCACCATCGACACCGTGACCATCACCGTCGTCACGGACGGGACTGCTCCGGTCATTACCCTGAACGGTATGGCGACGGTCTCCATCGATCTGGGTTCTACCTATGCGGACGACGGGGCAAGCGCCACAGACAACATTGACGGGGATATTTCCAGCTCGATCACAACGACCATTACCGACAGCAGCGGTGCTGTGATCGCTGCGGTCGATACCGGTACGGTTGACGTCTACACCATCACCTACACGGTCTCCGATGCGGCGGACAACCCGGCCGTTGCCGTTATTCGCACCATCAGCGTCACCGCTGATGTGACGAGGTTTGCCGACCTCAATAACGCGGTCCTGCCGGAAGTGGCGCGTGCCATAGCAGACCAGACGGTGGGTGCGATAACAGAACGTATTGGTCAGGCCAGGAATGGTACGACCCGTTCTGTGTCACCATCGCCGGGCAGTCCACATTGACCGGGGCGGCATCTGCCCACGGGCAGGCCATAGCCGATGGCACGCTGAGTCTGAAGGATGTACTGGGTAACTCCGACTTTGTACTGCCGCTGGATGATATGGGCGGCATGGACAACGGGATGCTCTCCTCCCTGACCTTATGGGGCGGGGGCGGCTACCGCAGCTTCGAAAGTTCCGGCGGGAGCGTGAACTTCGACGGCGACCTGTTCAGCGCCCATCTGGGACTGGACGCCCGACCGCGCGACGATCTGCTGATCGGTCTGGCGGCGTCCTGGAGCCAGAGCGATCTTGACTACAGAGGAGGCCTCGACCTGAACGGCGAGCACAAGCTGGACCTCACCAGCGTCCACCCCTATGTGAGCTGGGAAGTATTGGCCGGACAACTGGACCTGTGGGCCACTGCGGGCTACGGCTGGGGTGACCTTGAGATCGCCAATGACGGGCTAGACCGTGTATCGAGTGATGTCGAGACGCGGACTGTGAGTGTGGGCGGTGATTATCAGTTGCCGCAGATAGGATCAACCACGTTCCGGCTCAAGGGTTCAGCCTTGCTGACCGAGCTGGAAGTGGATGGCAGCGATGATATAGAAGCGCTGGATGTGGAGGCCAGCCTGTTTCGGATGGTCCTGGAAGGGGCCCATAAGCACATGTTGTCTGACGGGGCTTATGTGGAGCCGAGCCTGGAGGCTGGAGTGCGGTATGACGGCGGCGACGGCGAAACCGGTTTCGGGGCCGAGCTGGGTGCCGGTTTCCGTTACACCGATCCGACCGTCGGCCTGACTCTGGAAGGCAGGGCGCGGACTCTGGTGGGACGGGACAATTATGAGGAATGGGGCGTTTCCGGCCTGATTCTTCTGGAGCAGGGCCGAAACGGGCGGGGACTGTCGTTCAGTCTGAGTCCCGGCTACGGCAGTACAGACAGCGGCACGCAAAAAGTATGGCAGGAGGGTCTGCGTGACGAGATCAGCCGGGATTACGGCGTGCGGTTGGACACCAGTCTTGGTTACGGGCTGACCGCTCCCGGCGGACGGGGACTGCTGACTCCCTACAGCGAGATGACCTTCGGCGGCTCTTCCAGGAGCTACCGCCTGGGGATGAGATGGGAACTTGATGCGTTGTTTGACCTGAACCTGACCGGTGAACGCAGTGAAAGCAACAGCAACACCACCGATCACGCCATCATGCTGAAGGGCGATATCCGGTTTTAACCCGGTTGTGGTCATTGAGTGAAGCGCGGCTCAAGCCGCACTTCCGGCAACCCTGCCAGTCCTGCCGTCTGCAACGGTCTTGTGTGGGCGTGGCCCGTTAATAATGGATCATGGAGTGAACGGGGGTGTTTTTGAGTTTTTCCCGGCCTTTCAGGAAGTCTAGTTCGATCAAGAAGGCGGCTTCCACAACTGTTACATTGCTAAAATTTTTCTGGATCAAATCGAGGGTGGCGGCCAGGGTTCCTCCGGTGGCCAGCACATCATCAATGACGAGGATATTTTGTCCTGGCCGGAATGCATCCTGATGAACTTCGACGGTATCGGTTCCGTATTCCAGGGAATAGGTTTCCTGAAAAGTTTTGTAAGGCAGTTTGCCCGGTTTTCGAACCATGACCACTCCTGTACCCAGCGCATAGGCCAGGGCTGAGGCAAAGATAAACCCGCGCGCTTCCACGCCGACCACCACGTCTACCCGCTTATCTGCGTAACGATCCTTCAGGGAATTAATGGTTTTCTGGAAGGCGACAGGGTCGCCCAGGAGCGGCGTGATATCTTTAAAGATGATTCCCTCTTTGGGGAAGTCTGGAACATCGCGGATGATTTGTTTCACAGCGGTCTCACCTTGCTTAAAATTCATATTTGCTCTGAGTTGTGACCCTGGTTTTTTATCAAAGATCTGGATAAAAAGAAAACCTTATCTTTTGAGAGGCAGATATTTTACAGGATCTTTGGGATGCGTGTCGTTTCGCACTTCAAAATGGAGATGGGATCCGGTGGACCGGCCGGTGCTTCCCATCAGAGATATTTTTTGTCCCTGCTTGACCCGGCTTCCTTTTTTAGCGATGAGTTTTGAGTTATGCGCATAAAGGGTGGTCAGATGATGTCTGTGTTTGATGATGACCATTTTCCCATAGCCGGTGGGCCCCCAGCCACTAAACACCACCTCACCTGCGGCAGCGGCATGAACGGGAGTTCCTTTGGGTGCGGCAATATCGATTCCTTCATGCCTGCGCCCGTTTCGCATCCCGAATCGAGACGTCAGAGTTCCCTTCGTCGGCCAGACGAGAAAACCTTTGCGGGGTTTGACGGTGGGCGATGATTTCTTTTTTGCGGTACGGGATACAGGTTTATCGGGGACCTTTAAAACCCGGCGGGCTCCCGGTATCCATAACCGGATTCCTTCCCGGAGTTTTGCGGGATCTCTTATATGGTTGGCGCGCCGCAGAACTTCCACACCCAGATCATAGGTTTTGGCAATGCGGTACAGGGTCTGGCCTTTTTGTACCGTGTGGTACACCCCTTCCCCCTTTTCGGGCCAGGGATCGAATTGGAAACTCTGGCATCCCGTAAGGAATAAAATGATAATAAAAAAAACTGATTTGTAATAATGATGGCAGGACATTTTATAGGGGCTTGAATATGCTCTAACTTATTGAAAATTGTAGCATTTTTTCAAATTCGTTTACAAGTTTCGCAGCATCCTGTATAACCGAAAAATCGTTTTAGCGGAGAGCCTCCGCTGGCAACCGGCAAGGGCATGAAGGCTAATGATGGGGATATCACAAGCCAAGATAATTTTTTCTAGCCAGACGTGATATTTTTCTTAAGTCTTCGTGCCCCTGTGATATCCCCTCCGCTAAATTCATGCCCGGAACGGGTAGAAGGGGTAAATAGTTATTACCAGTTGCCTCCACGGCTAGTGGTGGGATTTAGAATCGGGAAAAACTACGATGAAAAAGTCGGTACGGTTAGATATAAAAATTCTGCTTTCCATATCAGGAGCCCTTTTGCTATCCGGTTGCGGACAAAGCCAGCCCTCCCCGGATTTGTTCGCTCTGCCGGTTTCCTATATGGTCGGGAAAAAACCTGAAGTGGTGTTAGCTCATGACATGAACAACGATGAGTTCCCCGATCTTCTGGTAGTCAACTCGGGGGACAATTCCCTGAATTTCCTGGAAGGCCTCGGAGACGGCACTTTCAAAGACCCGCAAACTATTGAAACCGGGCGCGAACCTTTTGCCCTGGATGTGGCGGACTTCAATGGCGATCGCATTCCTGATATTGCTTTATGCAATTATGGTGATGGAAATGTTTCTATCATCCTCGGACAGAAAGACGGGTTGTTCAAGCTGAAGACCGATGTGAAGGTTGGGCGGCTTCCCATCGCGATTAAAGCGGGCGATTTTAATAACGATGAGAAAACCGACCTCGCCGTGACTCTGCGCTTCAATAAACTGATCATCCTTCTTGGAGTGGGAGATGGCACTTTTAAAGTCGCCGAGGCCTATCAGGCCGGTCCCACTCCCGCATACATTACCATTGACGATTACAACAGCGATGGCAATCAGGACATTGCTATGGCGCTCAACGCAGTCAAGGTGAGGCATATTAAAATGTTTTTAGGCAATGGAGACGGCACTTTCCTGCCGCCCAAAAAAATTGCCGGTGGTAACCAGTCCTCGTTCATCATTCACCACGATATGAACCTGGATGGGCAGACAGACCTGATCGCATCCAGCCCGATGAGGGACAGCCTAACTATTTATATAGGAGATAAAAAAGGCACGTTCTTCAAACTGGAAGACTTTGCCGGAGAAAAAGGGCCGCATAATATTGTGGCGGGGGACTTCACCGGCGACAAGGTTCCCGATATTGTGGTGTGCAACCGCAGAGGGGGGACCATATCTGTGATTCCAGGGAGAGGTGACGGAACATTTATTTATCCACATTTTAATTATGTCGTGGGTTCCCAGCCCCGTTCCATTACTGGCGCAGACTTCAACCTTGATGGCATGATGGATATTGCCGTCGTGCTTTACCAGAAACAAATCCTCGAAGTTTTTTTAAGGAAGGCCAATGTCCCGCTGAACGACTTGTAAATGAGCCTCTCTTCTGCATGAGACTTTTAACAATCGCGAACGAACCAATCCGGGCTGGTTTTACCGCAGATGAACACGGATGGACACCGATAGAAAATTCCTCCCCTGATAAGTGGAGGTCAGGAGGGGTTTGGGTTTTAACTGTCTCTTACCCAAAAGCGGCTATTCGACAGGGATTGATCAGGGCTTTCTCTACACGCGGAAACTCATACTTCGGGCCAGCACCGGCACCCGCAATCTTCGCCAGGATGACCCGTATTTGGGAGAATTATTCCAGTAAACAATTTACCCTTCTCTTGCTTTGTGGCTGTCTCTTGCATTTTTGTCTTTCAGCGTTCGCCATTTGTATTTCTTTTTGAACTCGGCCAGAGTTTTACACCTGTCCTGGGGAGTTGGCCTCAAGTTCGTAGTCATAGGCGATCTTGTTCAAGAAGAATATCAATCGTTTGTTTGATAGCTTTGATATGGTTTTTTGCGGAGGGCATGCCATCGTGATGCGGGTCTTCCTCTTCCAGTGAGATGATGCCGGGGCCGAGGTAGTTGCAGTAAAACGTTCCCAGTGGGCGGAACTTTTCCATCGGTTCATCTTCCAGGCGGGAGTTGACGACAACCGTTGTTACTGTGTCGTCTGGATCGGGATAAACCTCGAACAATCCGCCCTTCTGGATCGTGTGTTCCTGGCAGTATGCAATAATGCGTTCGACATCTTCGGGAGCAAGCGCCTTGTAAACGGTGTGCAACAATCATCTCCTGTTTTTGGTTGATGCATTAATTTTAACAGATTTCCGGCGTAGCCGCTGGCTGCTCGCCGCAGGGGCAATAGGCCCTTGCTATCTGCCCCCACGGCTAGTGGGGGTTGACTTTATCCACCTAACTTTGATACACCCGGACCACTATGCATTTTCAAGACATCATTCTCAATCTGCAAAACTACTGGTCGTCCAGGGGATGCGCCCTGCACCAGCCCTATGACATTGAAGTGGGAGCGGGGACGTTTAATCCCTGCACATTTTTCCGGGTATTGGGTCCGGAGCCTTATAGTGCCGCCTATGTCGAGCCTTCACGCAGGCCCACCGATGGCAGGTATGGGGAAAACCCCAACCGTCTCCAACATTATTACCAGTTTCAGGTTATCTTAAAGCCATCGCCCGAAGATGTGCAGAACCTTTATCTCGACAGCCTGACTTCACTGGGAGTGGATCCGCTTCAACACGATATTCGTTTTGTGGAGGACGATTGGGAGTCGCCCACTCTCGGGGCTTGGGGTTTGGGATGGGAGGTCTGGCTGAATGGCATGGAGATCACCCAGTTTACTTATTTCCAGCAGGTGGGGGGCATAGACCTGAAACCGATCACGGTCGAGTTGACGTATGGGCTGGAACGCATCGCCATGTATCTGCAGGATGTGGACAACGTCTATGATCTTAAGTGGAATGAAAATATTTTATATGGCGATGTCCATCTTGAAACAGAAAAGCAGTTCTCGCGTTACAATTTTGAAGCGTCGGGTAAGGAACGATTATTTCAGTGGTTCGATATGTATGAAGCGGAAGCGAAAGATTTGCTGGGGCAGGAACTGGTTCTGCCTGCATATGACTACACTTTAAAATGTTCGCATACCTTCAATCAGTTGGATGCCCGCGGAGCGATCAGTGTCACGGAGCGAACCGGGTTCATTGGCCGGGTGAGGAACCTGGCCCGGTTATGCGCTGAAAGCTATGTGCAACAGAGGGAAGCGATGGAGTTCCCCTTGCTGAAAAAGCAGGGCAATCTGCAAGCCTGAAACAATCAATCCCCTCCGGACCATTTATCTATTTGAGCCTTGATATCACTGGACATGCGATGATCAGGGGTCCAAAGGGGGACTCTCCTTGCTGATGGTTGACTTTGTGGGTATTTATTCGATAATACCCGTTTTTGCTCAAGTTGGTCACCTTTTGCCACGGCTTTAAACTGAACGGTACGATATGCCCGAGTTTTTTCTAGAAATTGGTTCTGAGGAAATCCCTTCAGGATATGTTCAGCCTGCCCTCGAATATATGCGTGAGGAGTTGGCGGCCTTTTTTGCTCGCAACCGGATTCAGGCCGAGATTCCGGAAATTCTGGGTACGCCCAGAAGGTTGGTGGTATCGGTCAAAGGAGTGCAGGCCTTGCAGGAAGATTGCGTGGATCTTTTTCATGGCCCCAGTGTCTCTGTGGCTTATGACGATCAGGGAAAACCCACCAAGGCGGCAATTGGGTTTGCCCGTAGTAAGGGTTTGGATGTTTCCGCCTTAACCCGGGAGAACACTGCAAAAGGAGAAGTGGTCTGCGCCCGTGTAGAAAAAAAAGGCCGCCCTACTCCTGACTATCTCAATGAATTCCTGCCGCAGTTCGTGGGCAATATCCCCTTTCCTAAAAAAATGCGCTGGCAAAACAAGACCCGCCCCTTCGCACGGCCTTTACATTGGATCACCGCAATATTTGATGGAAAGCCTTTGCAGTTCAGTTTTGATGGTATTGGGTGTGGTGATTTTTCGCTGGGACATCGGTTTTTAAAACCCGATAAATTCCAGGTGAAAAACCTGGCCTCTTATTTAGAGGAGAGCGCCAACCATTTTTTAATGGTCGACCCGGAGCTAAGGAAACAGAAAATTCTTGAGCAGGTGCAAAACCTCGCCCAAGAGGCAGGAGGGTTGGTGGAAGATGACCCGGACTTATTGAATACCGTCAATTATCTGGTGGAGTATCCGATAGCCATTCGGGGAGATTTTGATGCCGATTTTCTGGAATTGCCCAAGGAGCTATTGGTGATGACGATGAAGTACCACCAGAAATATTTTCATGTCTCTGATGGAAAAGGAAATTTACTGCCCTGCTTTATCACGATCAGCAATATGCCTGAAGGTCCTAAAATAAAAAGTGGCAACGAGCGGGTTTTGCGTGCCCGGTTGGAGGACGCCAGGTTCTTCTATAATGAAGATAAAAAGAAAAAGCTGGATGATTTTGTGGACGCATTAAAAGGCGTTGTGTTCCAGAAAAAACTGGGAACGCTGTATGAAAAAATGGAAAGAATTTGCGGTCTTGCCGGAGTTTTGTCCGCTCATGTCTGTCCGGATAAGAAATCCCAGGCACTGAGAGCCGGGCGTTTATGCAAGGCCGATCTGGTGACCCTGATGGTTTATGAGTTTCCGGAATTGCAGGGCATCATGGGCGGATATTATGCGTCCCATTCTGGAGAGGCGCCCGAAGTCTCGCAGGCGGTCCAGGAACATTACCGTCCTGCTTTTGCCGGAGATGCTCCTCCCGAAAGTGAGTTGGGAGCAGTCATCGCAGTTGCGGACAAGCTCGATACTATTTTAGGCTGTATCGGGGTGGGTTTGATCCCCACTGGTTCTGAAGACCCGTATGCTTTGAGACGAAATGCACTGGGCATCATCCAGATTTTTCTTAATCGGGGTTGGCAGCTATCGCTGGACAGCCTGGTGGAAGAAGGTCTGCGCTTGGTGGGCTCGAAACTCAAACTGGAACCCGAAGCCATTAAAAATCATGTGATGGATTTATTTTCTCAGCGGTATAAAACCCATTTGAACGCCGAGGGGTTTCCTTATGACGCGATTGATTGTGTGTTGTCCACGGGCCTGGATTCCATTGTCGATATCAGGAAAAAGGTTTCTGCTTTTTCCGATTTGAAGAAGCAACCCTATTTCGAACCTTTAGCCATTGCTTTTCGCCGGGTTGTCAGCATCCTCAATGATGAGGCTGAGGGCGAAGTGGATCCTGGATTGTTAAATGAACCTGCTGAAAAAAAATTGTTCGAAGCGTATTTGAAGGTTCGGGATCCGGTGTTCCGGCACATTCAAAACAAGGAATTTGATCAGGCTCTGGAAAAAATTGTAGAAATAAAACCTGCGGTGGACGGTTTTTTTGATGAGGTCATGGTTATGGTGGAAGATGTTTCATTGCGTAATAACCGGCTTCACCTTCTGTATCAGATTTCCGGTCTTTTTTCGGGGCTTGCCGATTTTTCCCGGATCATTTTGAAAAAAGGTTGAAAACCCTTTTACCATCGGATAGTCTGGCTCACTCCACTTGCAGGCTGTTTTAGCCCCTGTTTTCAGTTGGTTGAGAGGCCAGGTTTTTTTATGACACAGAAATATGTTTATGCCTTCGGCGATGAAAACTCCGAAGGCAAAGCAGGAATGAAAGACCTCTTGGGAGGGAAAGGTGCCAACCTTGCTGAGATGGCCTCGCTGGGAATACAAGTCCCCCCCGGATTCACCATAAGCACAGAAGCCTGTGTTTACTATTTCAAACACAAAAATACGTTCCCTTCTAAATTGTGGGATGAAGTTCTTACCCGTCTGAAAGACCTGGAAAAGACTCTGGGAAGAAAATTTGGCGACCCGGTCAATCCTCTTCTTGTTTCGGTGCGATCAGGAGCAAGGGTTTCCATGCCCGGGATGATGGATACTGTGCTGAACCTGGGGCTGAATGATATAGCCACCAAAGGTTTGGCCAAGAGCACCAGGAACGAGTGGTTTGCCCTCGACTCGTATCGCCGTTTCATTTCCATGTTCGGGGATGTGGTGCTGGGGGTTCCTGGAGAGCGGTTCGAGGCCATCCTCACCAAGAAAAAATTAAAACGTAAAATCGAATTTGATACGGAATTTACCATTCAGGAGTTGAAAGCGCTCATCCGGCAATTCAAAGCTTTGGTGGTTCGAGTGACGGGGGAAGAGTTTTCAGAAGACCCTATGCAACAGCTGCGCATGGCGATTGAGGCAGTGTTCAATTCCTGGAACACGGATCGTGCGCGAACGTATAGAAGACTGCATGGAATTCCGCACGAATGGGGCACGGCGGTCACTGTCCAGTCCATGGTGTTTGGCAACATGGGGGAGACTTCCGCCACCGGTGTTGCGTTCACTCGCAACCCGGCCACAGGGGAAAAGAAATTCTATGGCGAATACATGATCAATGCTCAGGGTGAGGATGTTGTCGCGGGAGTCCGGACGCCCAGCTCAATCGAAATGCTGGAGCAGGACATGCCGGAGGTGTATCAGGATCTGGTGAAGGTTTACCAGAAACTGGAAAACCATTACAAGGATATGCAGGATCTGGAGTTCACCATTGAAAACCAGAAACTGTTTTTATTGCAGACGCGGTCTGGCAAACGCACGGCTGCCTCGGCCATCAAAGTGGCGATTGATATGGTGAATGAGGGGTTGATCAGTAAACGGGAAGCCCTGATGCGTGTTCCGGCAAACCAATTGGATCAAATCTTTCATCCGATGATTTCCCCCAAGGCGAAATTGAAATTGCTGGGCCAGGGTTTGGGCGCCTCCCCCGGTGCGGCCGCAGGGAAAATTGTATTCACTCCCGAGCGTGCCCAGGAAATGGCTGAGAAAAAAGAAAAAGTTATTCTTGTCCGCATGGAGACATCGCCGGAAGATATTCATGGAATGAGTGTGTCGCAGGGAATACTGACCGCCAAGGGGGGCATGACTTCACATGCCGCAGTGGTGGCCCGGGCCATGGGCAAGCCTTGTGTTTCCGGAGTCAGCACCCTGGATGTTAACGTGAAAAGAAAAAAATGTACGCTTGGGGATGTCCAGCTAAAGGAGATGGATTCGATCACTCTGGATGGAGCGACAGGCAGGGTGATCCAGGGGGCGGCGCCTTTAATCCAGTCCAGGCTGACCAGTAACTTCACGCGCATGATGACCTGGGCGGGGGAAGTCCGATCTCTACAAATTCTGGCCAATGCTGATACCCCGCACGATGCATTGATGGCGCGGGATTTTGGAGCGCAGGGGATCGGGTTGTGCCGTACGGAACATATGTTTTTTGATGAGGAACGCATTTTCCTGGTACGCAAAATGATCGTTGCCGAGGACGGCAAAGTTCGCGACGAGGCCTTGAAGAAACTGCTTCCCATCCAACGCGGGGATTTTACCGAAATTTTTAAGGTTATGGATGGGCTTCCGGTCACGGTGCGGTTGCTGGATCCTCCTTTACACGAATTTCTGCCCAATTCCCCGGCGGACATTAAAAACCTGGCCAGGGAGATGAAAGTGTCGCCAGCGGCTTTGGGTAAGAAAATCGAAACGATGAAGGAAGTCAACCCCATGCTTGGGCATCGCGGTTGTCGGCTTGGAATCACCTTCCCGGATATATACCGAATTCAGGTTCGAGCGATTGTTGAAGCGGCCTGCAGGCAGGCCAAAAAGGGCATTAAAGTTTTTCCGGAAATTATGGTGCCGCTTGTAGCGCATGTTAATGAATTCAAAATTGTTCGTGAACTCATTGTCGAAGTGGCTGAGGATGCGATTGAAAAAGCCGGTGTGGACCTGAATTATAAAATCGGTACCATGATCGAGCTCCCCCGGGCCGCCCTGACGGCAGATGAAATTGCGGTGGATGCGGATTTCTTTTCCTTTGGAACCAACGACCTGACACAGACCGCCTTTGGGCTCAGCCGGGATGATTCCGGAAGTTTTCTGAACGAATATCTCGATAAAGGCCTGCTGACTCATGACCCGTTTGTGACGGTGGACCAGGAGGGGTTGGGTCAATTGATCAGTATCGCGGTTGAAAAAGGCAAAAAGGTCAAACCCAATATTCACTTGGGGGTGTGCGGAGAGCACGGAGGAGATCCCGCATCGATCAACTTTTTTAATAAATTAGGTTTGGACTACGTCAGTTGTTCCCCTTATCGGGTTCCCACTGCCATACTCGCCGCTGCCCAGGCCGTTATTCAGGAAGACAGTTAAACGCTGGGTTTTATGTGGGACGAGTGAAATGCCGGGAAAAAGGTTCCGATTATATTCGTTCCAACGTTTCCTTATGGCCGCTTCAGGGATTTGTCTCTCTTGATCCTAACGGGTCAATTCACCCCAGGATATTTATACAAAGATGGAAAAGAGAGGGGGAGTTGACAGGTGTTGTCATAAGTGACAACATGGTTTTATGTTAGAGACTGAAAGAGATATTGAATGGATTGTTGCCGCTTTTAAGGAATTTAAAAAGTTTCCTGATTTTGCGAAACGAAAAATTCTTGTAGCTCTAACCGATGCGGCTAAAGGTACAACTGCCGATATTGCCAAACCTGAAAGGGCTAGGGGCAGGCATTTTTGAGGTGGCCCTGAAATACAGAACGGATGCTTATAGAACTGTGTATGCGGTTCAGTTTGATAAAAAAATATGGGTGGTGCATGCGTTTAAGAAGAAATCGAAAAAGGTAATTAAAACCCCGAAAAAAGAGATTGATTTAATCAAGACTCGCATTAAGTTTTTAAAGGAGCAAAGGAAATGACCGATAAAAATGAAGATTTTGAAATCGTGCGCGGAAGTGGGAACGTTTTCCGCGATGTTGGGTTTCCCAATCCAGATGTGGAACAGGCCAAAGCACTTTTGAGCGCCGAAATTATTAAAGCCCTGAATAGCCGGAAATTATCCGTACGTAAAGCCCAGACTCTAACCAAAGTACAGGCCGCAGATTTTTCCCGCATCCGGAACGCAGACCTTAAAAGATTTACTATAGACCGTTTGATGACTATTCTAAACAAGCTGGACCCTGAAATGGATGTCAAAATGGAGTTCAAAAGCGGCTCTAAAAAAAGACCCCCCTTGCAACAGGAAGCAGCTCTTTAACCAAGCTCCGGTGTGGCGCGGTAGATGACCGGTGGGATCGTACGACATCATATGCGAAAACGGCTCACTTGGAGAGTGATCGGGAAAAAGAAATTGATAAGGTAGAAAGTGTCTATGCTTCTTAACTAACTGCCCACTGATTCAGGGGAAGTTCACTTAACAGGAAAATGCTACTTTTAAACCGTACAACTTATGGGGAGAAGGTCATTAAGCTTTATTTTTGAGGAGGGTTCTATGAAGAAAAGCCGTTATTCAGGAAGACAGTTAAACGCTGGGTTTTATGTGGGACGAGTGAAATGCCGGGAAAAAGGTTGACTTCGTTTTTGCCGGTCACCATAATGAAAAATTCTTTAATTTGAAAGACTGGCCGCTTGCTCCATTGAGGGGCCAGTGCCATTTTAAATAACCAGTTACTCCGTCTGGAGGTTAGGAATGAAAATAGCGCTCACCGGTATCACCGGAATGGTGGGTTCCCATCTTATTAAAAAACTTGTTGAAGATAACCCGGAAGGTTCCTCCTATAACATCAGGGCTCTTATCCGCGAAGGTAGTGTAGTAGAACATTTAAAAACCTTTGAGGATGTGGATTATATTATCGGAGGTTTAGAGGATCGGGAATCCCTTGCAAAGCTCGTGCAGGATGTGGATGTGTTGCTGCATCTGGCCCATTTCCCTGGTCCGGTTCAAGCTTATGATGAATTGGTCAAGGTCAATGTCCACGGTTCCTTTGATTTGTTGGAAGAAGCCAAAAAGGCAAAAGTCAAGCAGGTGATCTTCATGAGTTCGTGCACGGTGTTTGGACAAATTCTCCCCACGGTTGATAAGGAACACCCACTCGATGAAAACCACCCGGTTTGGCCCAGTAGTCTCTATGGCTCCATCAAATCCTCGATCGAAGGGTTTTGCCACTATTACTACAAAAGCCGGGCGTTTGACTTAACCATCCTGCGGCCGGTCACTGTGTATGGAGTGCGGCCCCAGCTTGACAAGTCCGAATGGTTTCAAACTATTGATTTCCTCGCCACAAATTACAACGTGGACGTTAAGGGCAGTACCAAATATGTTTCGGTGGCTTCAGTGGTGCAGGCTATACAGAAGGTCATGGGAAACGCGGAGGCATCCGGCAAAACCTACCATCTGATCGATGGGCATATTCATAACATGGATCTTGGAAACCTGATTGTGGATACCATCGATTCATTCGGCGAAGTTGAAGGCGTCATGGGGGAAGATGGCGTGCCGATGTCCAATCAGGCGGCAAAAGACCTTGGGGTTGAGTTTCCCGGTCAAGAGCGCATTGTTGAATATATCAAACTCATCCATAAGCTTCATGGCGAATATGGTGGCGAACGAAACATTCAAAACTGGTAGAGGAACCAAACGTGTCGTCGCTCACATCCCAGGCATTCATCGACCGGTTGATCCATGAAAATTTTAGATTCTTTACCGGGGTTCCCTGCTCGTTGTTATCAGGCCTGATTTCATACCTGGAAGAAGTTGAAGAAGCTAAATACATTCCATCAGTGCGAGAAGATGCTGCGGTTGGTCTGTGCGCGGGTGCTTATCTTTCCGGCTCCCTGCCCGTCCTGCTGATGCAAAACTCGGGACTGGGTTATTGCCTCAACGCCTTCACCTCGCTCAACCTGATTTACCGTATTCCTGTTTTGGTTATTATGAGCTGGCGCGGTCAGGGAGGAAAAGATGCCCCCGAACACATCATCATGGGAGACATCAATCAGAAGCTTCTCGAAACCGCTGGCATGGACTACGCGGTGTTAAAGCCGGACAACTGCGATCAGGTTCTCGCAACCGCCATGCGAAAAATCAATGTGGAAAAACTTCCTTATACGCTTCTTGTTAAGAAAGGGTTGTTTGATGAAAGGCACTGAGGCATTTCAGGAGTTACTGCCCTTGTTGGGAGACGAACCCGTGATACACGCCAATGGATATATTTGTCGGGAGTCGTTTTCCTTAAAAGACCGGGAAGCCAATTTTTATATGATCGGTTCCATGGGGCTCGCCTCTTCTATTGGACTGGGTGTGGCTTTATGCAAGACGGAGCAGAAGGTGATCGTGTTGGATGGAGATGGCAACGTGTTGATGGCTATGGGTACGCTTGCCATGATTGCGGCAGAAGCCCCGAAAAACCTGGTGCACGTTGTGATCGACAATGAAGTGTATGAGTCAACAGGAAGGCAGCGCTCTATTTCTAATGCGGTGGCTCTTGAGAAAGTTGCCAAAAGCTCCGGTTACCGGCAAGCCATGCGAGTCGAGAAAAGAGAGGAAATCAAACCGGCGTTTGAAAAGTTGATGAATTCCGAAGGGCCGGGTTTTCTGTTGATCAAGGTGGATCCATGTTTCGATCCGAAAACAGGACGCGTGACACACACACCGGAAGAAATTACCACACGTTTCATGCGGTCAGTGACCGGGGACCACTAGCACGGGATTTTCTTCCTTAACCTTCGTGAGCCTGTGATATCCCCTCCGCTAAATTCATGCCCGGAACGGGTATGTGATGTCCTCTTCCTTAAACTTCATGCCCGGAACGGGTAGAAGGGGTAATAAATTGATAGGCATTCAAAGAGTTGTCTCGGCTTGATGGGTTCTTGCCAACTCCCTCCCACGGGAGTGGGCTAGGCTAGGATCGACTTCAGCGCCCGACGATGATTCCGGTGCTGTCGTATTGCCCGCTTCGCCACTCAGTTCAGCAGCTTGGTTGACGGGAGGAATAGGACTGGTCTGAGCTTCCTCTGTGGTCGTGCCTTGAGACTCCGCCGATGCTGCCGGACGAGCGTCTTTATTTCCTTCGCTTGTTTCTGTGGTCTGTTTTTGAGCGGCAGAAAAATTTCCCAGGCTTGAAACTTTCATAACGCATCTCCCCTTTATTAGAAAATCTGTTTAGCTTTTCGGCGCAAACCTATTCCGTGATATCGCTAACACTGTCCCGAATAGCGTTTTTCAATTGTAGTTCTGCTTCAGAGGGAACGGACTTAACCACCTTTTGGGTCTTCGGGTCGATGACCTGGAGAACCACATCATTGTTCTCCGTGACCGAAAATTTTCTTTGTCCGCTGCTTGCCTCTGCTAAAACCTTGGCTTGAGCAGACAGGTCAACAGAGTCTCCTGCTGATTTTAGTGCAGGAGCTGCAACTGACTTAGACCCCGTGTCCCCCGAAGAGGGCTGCGGTTTGGATGTAGGAGCTTTCGGATTTCCAGCTGCGTTAACGGCCTGGCTATCCATGTGCATTTCCTCTACTCTTTATTAATAAGAGCACTCTTTAAACTATTGAAAAAAGGATATATTTCCTTATCCCCTTGCGTGGTGCATTTTTTGCCCAGTACACGCATTCTTCTTAACGGTAACTTGAGGATTAACTTTAGAAAAACATTAAAGAAATACAGTGAAATCGTGCCCTATTTTTGGATAAGGTCTTTGCGGGCTCGATAAGGCTTGAATTGAACCTCTTTAGCAGTTATGATACCGGCTTGAAAAATAATTGAAAACAAAGTGGTTCGGGGAGTTTTATCTGAATTTATAGGGTCTTGTAACGCCGTTTATTGTGGAATGAAAGAATTTTGTAAAATCCTGAAATATGCCAGGCCGTATGCCAAAAGCCTCATTTTCGCGTTTCTTTGCCTGGCTTTGACCTCGTTGATCAACCTGGTATTGCCTTTGATTGTCCGCAATATGATCAACGCTTTGATCGTATTAAAAAACAGCGAGGTGCTGGATGGCCTGGCATGGGATTTAATCATCATCATTGGTCTGCAGGCTGCGTTTGCGGTCACGCATAATTATATTTTTGGTTTCGTGGGTCACAGGATGACCACGGATTTTCGCATCGAATTTTTTGCCCATATTCAATCCCTTTCATTGCGCTTTTTTCAGGAACGCCGGGTGGGAGAAATTTTATCCCGCATGAGTAACGATATATCTGTGATCGAGAATGCCCTGGTGACTATTCCTGTTGCCCTGCTACGCCAGAGCATCACCTTGCTCGGGGCCATGACGATCATTCTGTATCTGAATTGGAAATTGACCGGACTCATTTTACTTATACTGCCTCCCCTGATGATTTTTGCGCGGGTGTTTGGGCGACGGTTAAAAATGTTTTCGGAAAAACTGCAGGATCAAGTGGCGCAGGCGGTGGTGGTTCTTGAGGAAGTGATATCGTCTATTAAAATTGTCAAGTCCTTCACCCGCGAGCCTTATGAGCGCAACCGTTTTCAGGGCAAAATTGAAACGGCCTTTGAAAGAGCGGTGGACAAACTCAAAGTGTCTGCTTTTTTTGGTCCGTCCATACTCGGGCTCACTTTTTTGGTTTCCGCATTATTGATCTGGTATGGCGGATATCAGGTGATGCAAGGGACGACGACCCCTGGCGAACTGGCGGCTTTTTTCCTGTACGCCCTGATCATTGCGGGACCGATCGGAACGTTTGTCCGGTTGTATACGCAGATTCAGGAAGCCTCGGGTTCCATCTGCAGGGTCTACGAGATTCTCGATACCCAGCCGATGATTCAAAATCCGGAGAACCCGGTCGCGGTTGGGAATTTAATGGGACGCATTCAATTCGAAAATGTTTCTTTCGGTTATCGGGACACTGCGGAGGTGATTCATGATGTCAGCTTTGATGTGCTCCCGGGGCAGACCGTTGCTCTGGTTGGTCCCAGTGGGGCCGGCAAGTCCACCCTCATCAAACTGTTGTTCCGCTTCTTCGATCCGTATTCCGGGGCCATTCGTCTGGACGAACACGATATCCGCACTCTGGACCGGCGAAGTTTTCTCAGCCAGATTGCTCTGGTTCCCCAGGAAACGCTATTGTTCGGGGGAACAGTGAAGGAAAATATTCTTTATGGCAAGCTCGATGCGACTGAGGCAGAACTTAAAGAAGCCGCGCAAAAAGCCAACGCGCATGAATTCATCATGAATATGGAAAAAGGTTACGATACGGTTGTTGGTGAGAAGGGAACAAAACTTTCCGGGGGAGAAAGGCAGAGGATCGCCATTGCCAGGGCCATCTTAAAAGACCCGAAAATTCTGGTTCTGGATGAAGCGACTTCTTCTTTGGATAACCGGTCCGAATCCCTCATTCAGGATGCTTTGGAAACTTTAATGGCCCACCGCACGACTTTTGTCGTCGCGCATCGCCTGAGCACCATCCATAAAGCGGATCAGATTATGGTTCTGGATAAGGGAAGCATTGTTGAAGCGGGTCAACACGAGGACTTGATGAATAAAAAGGGCCTGTACCACAACCTGTATACTTTGAAAATGCTCGAGCCTACCGCGCATGAAGGAGTGGATTTATAATTCCGTTTGCAAAAATAGGATCGAGTTTTGAATTAATGGCGGAGGGGGTTATTCTCCCGGGTCGGCGCCAATTAAAAATCCGATCAAGTGAGCTTTTTTCTCTGTGTCACCACGATAATAAGTGCGCACCAATCTCTGAATCAGCTCATTTAACGTCGGGTCTTCTCCGTAAGTTTCTATAGCCTCGTTGACACAGGGCTCTTCACCGCCGGGAGCGTGTTGCGTTTTCTTGATAGGCCCCTTCCCCGTTAGCAGCCAGATTATATTGAGATCCGTGTGTTGATAAAGTTTTGCGATCGTGTCTGCCGAAGGTAAAGACTTGTTATTCTCGATATCTGATAAAGAACCTTGGGAGATTTTGATCAATCTTGCCAACTCGAAAGATTTCAGTGGCAAAGATTTTCTCCACTGGCGGAGTCGGGACCCTAGAAATTTAGCTGTTCCTGATTTTTTTTCTTGCATTATACGGCATACCAAATTATGATTGACAATGTCTAATTGCGGCCTTGAAAAATTTAAGGTCCTCCGAAGCCTACAGTTAAGTTCCTGGCGAATACCATTTATGTGCCAATTATGTGCCAAAAACGCGATATTATTCTAGTCCTATAGGAAAACTCAAGAACCTGATTCCCCCATTCTTCAGCGTATAACCAGGTTCGAGCGGGAAAGCGTAAGATCAAAATATTGGAAGGATATCCAACCCTGCAATCGTTTGTACTTCTATAATTCCCCAAAATATTGCAACCGTCAATCTTTTTTCTGGTTTTTGGCGTTTTAAAATTTTTACATGGATGTAAAGGAAAATATGGCGAGGCGGAAGGTGTTTATGGATGTATCTAAAAGTCCAGAGGTAAGGAGGAATTTTTGGGTAGAAGGATTTGGAAAAAACCTGCTTCTTCCTGAAAGAAATAATTTTCTACATTTAAAAGCACAATAAAAGGAAAAATTTCTGGAAACGGATTCCCCCAGACTTCATGCGCGTTGCTGACCATTCCTTCGTCCCAAATATTCAATCCATATTTGGAGAAAGACCAGAAATAGGCCGCCAAGGCCAGATAGAGTAGAGAGACCCGGCCCCATCGTTTGACAGCGGTCTGTTCAGAAGGATTATTCATTTTTATTCTTTGAAAAACGCCCGCATCTCCCGGGCGAGACTCTGGTTTTCCGCAAGAATATTTTCAAAATTCAGATCGTCGTTTTTCGGGGCTTTCAGTTTTTCTTTCACCTTGAAAATTCGAGCCAGAGATTGCTCGATATTGGCGCGGGGAATTCTTCCGCTTTCAATGCCGTGAATCATCGAATCCTGAAGGGTGGTTACTTTTTTCAGATCGTGGCAAATGAGAAACACATCGATGCCGGCCTGGGTTCCCAGTTCAGGGATGGACTCCAGTTTATCTTCGATGGCCTGCATCTCCAGATCGTCTGACATAATCAGGCCTTCAAAGTGCAGAGAGTTCCTCAGCACATCATTCATAATAGAGTGGGAAAACGTAGCGGGGCGCTCGGCATCCCAGGCCGGGTAGACCACATGCGCCGTCATGATAACTTCCAGTCCCTGCTTGATGGCATGGGCGAAGGGGATCAATTCGGTTTGTTCCAATGACTCCCGTGTTTGCTCAACTCTAGGCAGAGTGAGATGCGAATCCTGCGAGGTGTCCCCATGTCCGGGAAAATGTTTGCCCACAGGAATGACCCCGGCGTCATAAAATCCGCGAATCACTTCGGCCCCCAAACGCGCCACCTTTCCCGGGTCGCTGTCCAGAGCCCTGTGCCCAATTATAGGATTATCGGGGTTGGAGTGGACATCAAGAACCGGTGCGTAATCCATATTAACCCCGACCGCGCGCATTTCTCTCCCCATTGCCAGTCCGAACCGGTAAGCGAGGTCCTCCGAGTTGGCCTGCCCCAGGCACGACATGGGGGGGAATTGGGTGAAAGGTTCACCGAGCCGGGCCACCCTGCCGCCTTCCTGGTCCACCGAAATGAAAAGCGGGGGGATTTCTGCATTATTAGCGGCCAGTGACTGCAGGTCGGTTATCAATCGCCGTAGCTGGTCGGGATTTTTATAATTGCGCTCGAACAAAGTCAAACCGCCAATGCCCTGCTCAACAATCAGTTCTTCGGTGCGGGCGTTGAGGGAGGTCCCCTCAAATCCTGATACAATCATTTGGCCGGTCTGTTGTTTCAGCGAAAGCAAAAGGAGTCTTAAGTCAGGGTAGCGTTGATGAACAAGCCAGATTGGCCCAAAACGTTGCGGCGAGCGGGCAGCGTTGCCCGGTTCGGCACCCGTATGTTACCATAACTTAATAACTCGTCATAAATAAGGAATGTATGTTGCGCAGAGTCGTCATCACCGGTCTTGGGGCAGTCAGCCCGAACGGCATCGGATTAAAAACTTTTTGGGAAAATACCTGCAAAGGCATCAGCGGTATTGACCGTATCGCCAGCTTCGATGCTTCCGCCCTGACCTGTCAAATCGCCGGTGAGGTGACCCTGTTCGACCCGTCGCTTTATTTCTCTGTAGCAGATTTAAAAAAACTGCCGCGTTCCGTCCCGCTGGCCGTGGCGGCGACCCAGGAAGCCCTGGTCAATGCAGGGATTGATCTCGCCTCTTTTTCGGAAGAAGATTTTGAAGGGCTGGGGGTGCTGGTCGGTAGTGGCGGGTCCGGATTCGACTACTCCGAAAAACAGTTTGAAATTTATTTTTCCAACCAGAAAAAAAAGATCAGTCCTTATGCCATCTCTAATTCACTGGTCGGCATGCTATCGAGCGAAATTTCCATGCACTTTGGCTTCCAGGGCCGGAGCCACGTCATCTCCAACGGATGCACCAGTTCCTCCGATGCTCTGGGTTACGCGTTCAATACCATCCGGTTCGGGCAGGAAGACTGGTTCGTTTCGGGTGGAGTAGAATCCTGCGTCACCCCGGCAATGATGCAGGGATTCGAAAGAATGAAAGTCAACCCGATGAACTATAACGATTCTCCCACGCGCGGGTCGCGTCCTTTTAACCGCGATCGGGAAGGATTTGTTCTGGCCGAAGGTGCCTGGACGGTCATACTGGAGGAACTCGAACACGCCAAAGCGCGCGCGGCAGAAATCATCGCCGAGGTTGTGGGCTATGGCACCACCTGCGATGCCTACCATCGAGTCGCCATCATGCCCGACGGCAAGCAGTCCTCAAGAGCTTTGAATCTTGCTTTGAAGGACGCCAGGGTGAACAAAGATGAAGTGGACTATATCAATTTCCATGGCACCTCAACGTTGCTCAACGACAAAGTCGAAACCCTCGCAGTCAAGCGCACCTTTAACAGTCATGCCATGAACATTCCGTCCAGTTCCACCAAGTCCATGGTTGGGCACCCGCAAGGCGCGTCGGGAGCATTGGGCGTGACCGTCTCGGCGCTGTCGTTAAAAAACGGCATCCTGACCCCCACCATTAATATGGAAAACCCGGACCCGGAATGCGACATGGATTATGTTTCGAATGTAGGAAGAGAAGACAGGCTGAATGTGGCGATCAGCAATTGCATTTCGTTCGGATCAAAAAATTCTACCATCGTCCTGAAAAAGTTCCACTAGCCCTCTAGCGAGGGATGCAACGAGCGGCTGACACTCGCTCCCCTCCCGAGCCATAAAACCGCAAAAATGATTCCCTCCCTTCATAGGGAGGGATTAGGGAGGGTTGGCTTGTCATGCTGAGGCCCTCGAAGGGTGCCCCTTCCGTTCCCTGTGCCAAACCTGTAAAATCCCTCCTTAAAAAAAATATACAGAGAGAAATTCTGGAAAATGCTTATAATATGCGTGAATGATTTGGAGAAGGTCTGCCTATAGTAATATTATTTTCACTTGAGAAAATTGATAATAAATACCTTAAAATTAGCTCTTCTATTCTAGAACCAAAATTTTTTAACGTCTTTTGTTAATGAAAAAACTAAATGTTTTATCTTTGTTTTCTGGTGGTGGTGGCCTAGATTTAGGGTTTGCTGCTGCCGGATATACTATATTTGCTTCTATTGATATTGATGCTTATTCTTGCAGTACTTTAAGGCTCAATGCTGGGAAAAAGAAATTTTTTGATCATTTGAATGTTACCCAAGCCGATTTGACCAAAACAAACTCCGATAAATTATTATCAGGATTTAAAACAAAAAAGAAAAAGATTGACGTTGTTATTGGAGGTCCACCCTGCCAAGCATTTTCTGTCTTTGGAAGAAGAGGAGGGGTAAATGATCCTCGCGGAAACCTTGTGTGGGATTTTATTAGAATTATTAAAGAAGTTGACCCAACAGTATTCATTTTTGAAAATGTTGTGGGCTTAAAAACTATACATAATGGGACTCTTTATCAAAACCTACTTGAATCATTAACCATTGATGGGAAGTATGTCGTTTCTGACCATAACTATGAAATGGCAAATTTTGGGATACCTCAATTTAGAAACAGAATATTTTTTATTGGTTGGAAAAAAGGTAAAAGAATTCCACCTATGGTTCAAAGCCATGGGGAAGTAGGTTTATTTGATATTAATCCCTTTGTGACAGTGAAAAAGGCTTTGAAAGGGTTACCTAAGTTGGAAATTTCCAAAAGTTTCCCTAATCATGTTGGGCGAAAGCATAGTTTGAGAATCATCAATCGATATAAAAACTTAAGGTTTGGTGAGCGAGATTCAATTACCAGAATCAACAAATTAGATCCGAACCGACCAAGCTTTACAATTATTGTTGGCTCTGATGCTGGTGGAGGTAAAGGGCATGTTCATCCAATAGAACCTAGAGAGGTTACACCAAGAGAATCCGCCCGTGTTCAGACTTTTCCGGACTGGTGGAAATTTTCTGGCACAGGAAGGCACGTAATAAGACAAGTTGGGAATGCGGTCCCTCCATTATTTGCTGCCCAACTTGCTGAACATATTAAAAAATATGTGTTTAAATGTAAAAAAATACAAAATTACGATGACCTGTTAGATAAATTAGAATTAAACCACTTAAAATAAATGCCAATAAAGGATTTATTCAGCCATAAAATTCATTCTGGAGGAGATGATTGGCCGGATAAACTGATAGAACTGGCATTTTTATTTAATGAGTTTGACGGTCAACCTTATGACCGAGATAAAATTGAATCCCGCCTAAAAGAAATTAGCCCTAGATATTCCTTTGTTGCCAGGGACGCGTCAAAATTTAGAGATGAATATAGTGCATATCCAGCATATTTTGGTTTATATCACCAAGTGCTAGAAAATGGTGTTTGGATAATAAGGTTGAGTGATACTGCTAAAAGGTATTTGATACAAGAAGAACCCGATGTAGGTGCTTTTTTAAGAATTCAAATGACCTTGTTCCAATACCCAAATGGTATGGGAGCAACATATTATTCGGGAGGCGATGGAATTCGAGTCCAGGCAAATACATGTAGAAAAACTCTAGGATATATAAATGAGAATATCCATTTATCTCCCCTACGTTTAATAGTGATCGCCCTAAAGGCTGACTCGAAAATCAGAAAATGTTCCTTATTTGACGCGCAAATTTCCTATAAAGAAATTTTTGCACTAGCCAATGATCCCAATGTGAATACTTTAACTTTGCCTTCTATTGGTGATGTGGAAAAGTCAATTAACAAGATTAGAGACGGAAGGATAGAGCCGCCTCAACGATTTGAAAGCAGATTTCATCTGTTAAAGCATTTGGAGATATTTGAAATTGGCAATCAACAAATTCGCCTTCGCAAACCGGCAAATGAATTGGACGAGGCGGATATTAAGTCCAAATTTGAAACCATTAGCCAAATAACCCATAAGTTTAAGGGGTTTGATAGAGTGGGTAATAAGGAAAAATTAGTTGAAAAAATAAAGTCGGGAGAATGGTCAAAATACTTTGATGGGTTAAACACATTAAAGCTTGAACAGGTAATGATTTTAGAATCAGATGTCATCAAAAAAACAGAAGAAATGTCCACGAGGGAAAAAATAATTGATATCCAAATTACCCCAACTAAATATCCACTGTCAAATAGAGGGGAAAGACCTTCTGCCCCAAAACCAACTAATCGAAAAAACGAGTTTGCTGACCCTGAAGTCACTCGAATTAAGAGGGAGCGTAGAAATTTGGCGCATAAAATTCTTGTAGATAATATGCATGAATTATTAAAACAGCGTGGTGCTAGACCGATGGAAAATGCGCATATTGATTTATATGGAAAAATACCAGATGACGGTTCTTTTTTGTTCGAGATGAAAAGTACGGGCGAAAAGCTTATTGATCAAGTTATAAAAGGAATTGGGCAACTTTATGAATATAGATATAGGTATAAAGATAAATTGAATAAAGACGTGAAATTATGTTTAGTTTTAGAAAAAAGTCCCGATGACTTTCCTTGGTTAATTGATTATTTATGCGAGGATAGAAAAATCAATCTTTGTTGGTTTGACGAAAAAGGAAATTTATCTTATCCCGAAAATTGTAAAGAGGCTATGCAGGAATTACTGCGGTAAACTCTCCAATTGCCCTTTGACGTAGCTTAGCAGACAAGCTACCCCCCCCCCTCAATCCCCCCTTGTCAGGAGAGGAATTATTCTTGCGATTTTGTGGCTCGGGAGCGAAGCGAGCGTCTGTCATTCGTTGCCGCCGGTGGCTCACCTGTAAGGCATTTTATTGCCTTGCAATTGTTTGACAATATCGGTCTCGAATTGGTTTTCTACTCGGACGAATTCTTCAAACTCCTTTGGACTTTTGAAGTCAAACACCTTGGGTTCTTTTTGTCCGCAAATTTCTTCATCCTGTTCAACGGTTAGCATATTATTTTCTACGGACTTTATCACGAACTTTTTCCGCGTTTTAAACTTGGTGAAAATTTCCTGATAAACGGGTTCCAGATTGAGTGCCATGAAACGTCTCCTGCTAAATATTTGTATCAATTCTTGAGTATTAGAATTTTAACTTTCTGGCAATCCAAAATCAAACAATTTAGGCTCGTTTCAAGTAAATCAATGTTTTCCCTTTGGAAATTTTATGTTAGGCTATGCTCGGTAACACGGTGGATGATTCCTTAGCTACCGTTTTACCCGGTCTTATCCGCCCTTTCTGGGTTGTCCCACTATTATTTTTTTCTCATCATGACAAATCAAATATCCCTCAACCGTTTAGCAGAAACACTCATTCAAGAATCGAGCACTCCATTCAGCACGGAAGATTTTGCCAAGAGTCTGGAAGGGCGCTGGCAAAAGCAAGTTTCTGATTCCGCCATGAAGCGGTTGAAGAAAGTTTTGCTCAACCATTCATCCTTGATCGGGATTCATGACAGAAACTTCATTCCCTTTCGCGCGGTGGTCGAAAAAATCGGTCATGTTTCGTTGTCGGTGCAGTTAGGTGCCTGGGAGTTGAAGCAGGGCATCCTGATTCCCGGACATCGCTTGATTCCATTTTTGCCGCCGAACCTTGAAGAGAGTGAGTTGACGTTTCAGGATGCGGATGGGAATAAAATCCCAAAACTGAAAAGATCCTATTTTATTCAGAATGTTGTCCCTTTTTATCAGTACTGCTCGCGTTTTCCGGAAGAGATCAAGATCAATGAATGGATTCCCGGAAAAAGTTGTATGACGGTTACGGTCTGGGACATGCAATCCTTATATAAAAACTTCTCATCCCGACCGGGGGATGCTCTGTTGATCGATCTGGTTGACTATGAAAAGGGGATCTATCGGGTTCGCCCCTATTCTTCGCGGCAATACCGGTTGGACCGGTTGCGCATGCGGGCGCTCTATATCGCTTTGGCGACCCAGATGGACCCACTTTGTCAGGATGAAAAATTTTGTTCGACCGGACTGGAAAAACAGTTATTGCGAATTCTCTTTTCTATGGACGCGAAAGTGTTTCGCGAGGTGGATGTTTTTTCTGTGACGGAATTTTTGGAGTCCCTCAAGGAGTGGACGGTTGTTGGGCGTGAGGCTGGCGGGGTGCAAATGGTACCTGCATGGCAAACCGATCCCGGGCCTTTCATTCGTGCGAATGCCAACCGGGCCGTGAATGGCGAATTGGGGTCGCTGAACAAAATATTTAAGGATTTACAGTTGGCTTTTGATGCGTTGGAATTCAAGTCTATGCTTTATACGGTCATGGCTTCGGACAAGTACAAACTGGAGGCAGTCTTTTTTCTGCTGTTCGGGGGTCAGGGAGATTTGTTTACCGATAAGAAACAGCATGAGGCGTTTTACGGTTATCTGCGCGAACTGTTGTTCAAAATTTGCGAGGACCTTAAAACCCGCGAGTCGCATTTGATCGCGAATTTGCGGGAACAATGTGTGGATATCAAGTTCAGTCTGGTCGGGGTATTACGGTTTCTCGAAGACAGGGAAATTGGATTGGAAGATTTGCCTGCGGACTTATTGAACCAGATCATCGAGCTGGATCATTTTTGTACCGATACCCTGCATCGGTTTGCCGAGAGGGAATGTCCGCCAGACCTGAAATTTGTCCGTGATTTGCGGGTGGCTTTGAAAGTGGTGCTGCCGCAACTGTCAATAGTGGAAGAGGAAGTCTATTCCCGCCTGGCTATTTATTAGAGCCCTTGGCGTACCCCTCTTCGGGGCATGAAGTACCCGTGCCGGGCATGAAGGTTAAGGGAGAGGACATCACAACTGATGAGGGGTCATAACATGCTGCCAATGAGCTTGCACTTTATCTGGCTAGAACAACACGCTCGGTTTGACGGGTCCTTGCTATCTGCCCCCAGCGACACGCTGGCTCCACGCCTAGTGGGCTTTGCCGTTGAGAGTGTGGCCTGATACCTGTTCGACCTTTACGCTTACCGTATCTCCGGGCTTCATGCCCTCCCCCCCTTCGATATTCACGTTCCAGTATTGTGGAGTTCTTCCCTTGAAAATATAGCCGGGTTTGGAGGACCGGCCCTCGATCAGCACTTCAACATTCTTTTCTATGTGAGGTTGGCCCTGTTCGGCGGTCAAACGATTTTGCAGGGCGATGGTTTCCTGCAGTCTTTGCTTTTTGGTTTCTTCGGGCACTGAGTCGGTCAATTCATTGGCCGGGGTTCCGGGTCTGGGGCTGTAGGCAAACATGAAGCTGCTGCTGTAGCCGATCTCCTGCATAATTTTCAGCGTGTCCTCAAAGGCTGACCCGGTTTCGCCGGGAAAGCCGACAATGATGTCGGTGGAGAGGGCGATGTCCGGCACTTCTGATTTCAGTTCCATCAGTAAATCGCGGTACTCCTCAATCATGTGGTCGCGGCGCATGGCTTTGAGCACTTCATTATTGCCGCTCTGAACGGGAAGATGCAGGTGGTTCATCAGGATGTCGATGTCCCGATAGGCTCGAATCGTCTCGCGGGTGAAATCGTTGGGATGGCTGGTGGTGAAGCGCAACCTTTCCACTCCGGGGATTTCGGCGACGCCGTATAAAAGTTCATGAAACGGTATGGGGTTATTGAGGCCCCGCTTGCCGTAAGAATTCACGTTTTGTCCGAGCAAAATGATTTCCCTGGCGCCGTGTTCCACCAGATGGCGGATTTCCCTATAGAGATCCTCTGGTTCGCGCGACTTTTCCCGGCCTCTTGTGAACGGAACCACGCAGAAGGTGCAAAATTTATCGCAACCTTTAATGATATTTACAAAAGTGCTGGGTCCAGGGGCTTTGGGCATGGGCAGTTCGGGAATGGTATAGGCTTTTTCCCGGTCAAACCCGGTCCAGACAAAAGATTTTCCAGTATCGCGCACCCGATCCACGGCCTGGGCAATGCCGTCTACCTGATCCGGCCCCATGACGAAATCCAGATAGGGCATGCGTTGCAACAGTTTTTCCCCATCCTGTTGGCCCAAACACCCGGTCAAGCCCAGAATCAGGTCCGGATTCGCCATTTTTAAAGGCTTTAGCCCACCAAACAAGGAAAATGTTTTTTGTTCCGCCTTTTCCCGGATCGAGCAGGTATTGACCAGAATCAGATCCGCATCCTCTTTTTCCTGGGTGCGCCGGTAGCCGGAATGGAACAGGATGAGTTCCATCCTGTCGGTATCGGCGACATTCATCTGGCAGCCAAAAGTATCCAAATAGACTTGTTTCATAAGGGAGAATGTAAGGGAATCGCTCGGCCTTTGCAACTGCCATTTAGCTGAAGCCAGAAAAGGCGGCAAAAGACCCGTAAGGGCCGAAACAATAAGTTTATATAAATTAATAGTTAATCTATAAAATTCCCATAATTTTGTTGAAAAGTTGGTGTATTTGAAATAAGATTGCGGTATTCCATAAAAAAGCGGGGTCATGACCCAAAAGTATTTTAGATAGCCGTCAGACCGAATAGCACTGGAACTATTTTTTTCTTAGGGGGATTTACTGTGGCCAAAACCAATAGCGTCCGGGCAATTCGGGAAGCTAAGATGATGAGCAAGGCCGAGCTGGCTAGAAAGGCTAGCGTGACCGTTCAAACGATTGATCGTATTGAAAAGGGAAACGATTGTCGGCTCGATACCAAGCGAAAGGTCATCTTGGCTCTCGGGTATAAGCTCGCGGACCGGACAAGGATTTTTGATTCCGGAAATGACAACTCTGCTCCAGCACCGGGAAAAGGAAAGTCAAAAAAAATCTGAACTTTATTTAATGGGGTTTCTATTGTGAAGATCAGGGCGGGTTCACATGTTGAGAATGTGGGAGTTTAAATTGAGTTGTCTCTTAACGCTTATCGGAACCAGCGCGGAGGACTTGAGTGTCATGCTGAAAAAAAGTTTACACATGGGTTCGAGTGATTTTTTATGAAAAGTGATAAAAAATCACTCACTTATTGGTGAGGGGCCGTTGAGCAATAATTTTTAAACACCTCATTTTTAAAGAGGTTGTAGGTAAAAGGCGGGTTTGGTACAGGGTTTGCTGTTCAAAGAATTGATAAGCCCTTTAGTGGTGAATAGTAAAGAAATTTTTGTTGGGATTTTATGTTCTTATCGAAAAAAAGTCCATTAGTGGCCATCGACATCGGGTCTTCTTCCATCAAGCTGGTTCAGTTGACGGAGTTCAAGGAAGGGCAGTATGAACTGACCCATTTTGGAATGATGCCATTGGCTGAGGAATGCATTGTGGAGGGGGTGGTTAAAAACCCCGGGCTGGTAGCACAGACCCTGAAAAATTTAATCAAAGCCGAAAAAATTCAAAGCCATTATGCCGTTTCTGCGGTTGCTGGAGAAGCGGTTTTTATAAAAAAAATAAAAGTTCCGGTAATGTCGGAAGAGGAGCTTTCTGCAAAAATAACCCAGGAAGCGGAGCAATATATTCCCTTCGATATTGACGATGTGGCACTCGACTTCCAGATATTGGGCGCAATAACTGTTAATGAGGAATACGAAGGTTCGGAAGAATCTGGATTTAATGAAGAATCTCAGGGCAACGATGAACAAAAAGAGGACTCCAGTGAGGAGGTGGAGGGGGTGATGATGGAAGCCCTTCTGGTGGCGGTTCAACAAGATGTCATTGATGAGAGGACGGATATTCTTCTGGAGGCGGGTTTGAAACCGGCCATCATTGATCTGGATGTGTTTGCCTTGATGAACGCGGCACGGCTGACCAATGATTTGTCCTCAATGGGCACTATCGCGCTGATTGATCTGGGGGATTCCTTCACCCATGTCAATATTATTCAGGATGGGGCAATGGGTTATACCCGGGATATTCCTGTTGGAGGAGGGTATTTAACCAGTATGCTCATGTCAAAATTCCGGGTTTCTTTTAAACAGGTTCTTGACATAAAGCGAGGCAAGTTTTCTTCGGAGGTTGAGGAAGAGGAGGTCATCAAAACCATTGTCCAAGCCTATAAGAAAGTTTTAGATGAGGTACAAAATTTTTTCAAATATTTTAGCACCCTGTCCAATCACCAGATTGAGAGAGTTTTGTTATGCGGAGGGGGAAGCATGATTCGAGGGTTGGATGGCTTTTTTGCCGACTATTTAAAGGTGCCCGTAGAGGTTATGGATCCCATGCGGAGGATCAAAATCAATCCCAAAGACTTTGACCAATCGTTAGTCGATGAAATGAGTGGGTTGTCCACGGTTGCCCTGGGTTTGGCCACAAGGAGGTTTGACTATACATGATTCGAATCAATCTCCATGATTATCGCTATGATCTGAGAAAGATTGAGATCCAAAAGCGGGTGGTCAAATGTGCCGCGATTATCATAACCGCGACTCTTTTAATCATCGTGAGTTGGTTGGTGGAGCAGGTTCGCCTGGATTCGATAAGAAGTGAGACAAGCAAAGTGAAATCTCAGGTCGCGGCTTTACAAAATCAGGTTAAAAAGGTCCGTGCCATGGAGGCCAGGCAAAATCGCATGGAGACTATTATTACGGGAATTGAAGGTTTGATAGAAAAACAAATGCCTGCGGGCACCATTGTCAGCGATTTGAATATGGCAATTCCTGAGGGCCTCTGGTTGGTCTCCATCATACAAAGAGACACGAATGAACTTCGATCAAAGAAGGTTCCCGTCATCCTTTTTGATGACCCGGCAAAGAAGAAGAGAAGGAAAAGAGGGAAGAAAAAAGTAAAACTCCCAAAAGAGTTTGTGGAGGTTGTGGGCTATGCCTTAACTGAAAAGGAAGTGGCGCAATACATGCAAAGCCTGCAGAAAATTTCTTATTATGAAACAACGTTCCTGCATAAATCAATGCAGTCAATTATTGGGGGTCAGGCGGTTTATAAATTTACTATTTATTGCCATATGCCGGAAAAGGAGAAAGCGGCTTAATTTATAACGATTATGGAAAAACTTTTCGACAAATTACCCTACGATGATCTTGAGGGGATCAAGGTGACCCATTTGCTGGCAGGAGCAATAGGTGTTGGTTTGGTGTTGTTCCTTGCCTATTATTTCACTTTGTACAGTGCCACCCATAAAGAATTTAAACAGCTGACCAGGCAGAAAGCAGGAGCGGAGAGAACCCTTAAGGAATACAAGACTGTTGTGGCAAAGAAAGGCCTGGTGGCAAAAAATATGGTCCGCGTTAAGGGCAAGTTCGATGCGTTTAAAAATCAAATGCCCAGCCAGGATGAGATCCCCAATTTGATGCAAAGATTAATGGCGTTTGGCAAGCATAGGAATATCAAAATGACTGCGTTCACTATGGAGGAAGGTGAAGTTGAGGATTTTTATAAAGAGATTCCCTTTAAAATTCAGCTTACTGGGGGACTATGGGTCACGCTCGATTTCATTGAATATGTGCAGAATCTTTTGCGTCTTGTTAGTTTTGAAAACCTGACATTGCAGGGCCAGAAGCCTTCCGCTTCTAACGTGGGGGATGGGGGGGGCTTTCGTGGGCTCATTGAAAACTACTTTAACGGCAAAAACCTACTCGTTTCTGGAAGGCGCTGAAACTCGCGGAATGAAAAAAAAGGCACCGCCTAACTCTAAGTCGGCAAAGAAGAAAAAGAAAAGTGGTCATTAAGCTTTTGAGGGGATGATGTCGAAGATGAGAATCAGGTCTTATATGAAAACTTTGTTTTTCCTGTGGGTAGCCCTGATAGGGGTCCAGCCTCTTTTGGCTTCTGCGACGACTCCTTCTGTTCAGGAAGACCTGCGTTCCCGGAACGACAAACTTAATATTCTATTCAGACTCAGTGGGCTTGATGATGTTTTTGGGAACATCGAATCTGTTGTGGAAATGTCAGGGAATATTGATGAGGATGCTTTGGCGCCGGGTCATGATGAATTTGCCAGGAGAATCATGCGCCAGGCCTATTCGCCTGGAAAGTTTTACCGTGCTCTGAGGCGACCCTTTATTGAAGACTATAAACCTCAACATATTCGTTCGGCGGTTCAATGGCACCGAAGCGCATTGGGGAAAAAAATCCGGAGACTTGAAAATGAAGCGAGTCATCCCGACAATAAGCTGGCGATGAAATTGCTCACGAAAAAGTTATCGAAGCCCCCCCCCCAGTGAAGAGCGAATAAGCCTGGTGGAGAGGATTGAGAGCTCGACCTACAGGACGGAGGCTGGGAAAACACTTTTTCTGGGATACGTCACATTGATGCATCCCTTTAATAAAAAAATTGATGCGAGAAGGCTCCGCAAAATGTTGAGAGCTTTAGGGGAAAATATTACCGAGCCCATGCGGGAAGTTGTTTTGCGCAGCCTGCTCTTCAGTTACCGGGGTATTAAGAATAAAGACCTTGAAAAATACGCCAAATTTTTAGGCTCCCAAGCTGGTCAATGGTTCAGCCAGACAACGTTGAAGGGTTTTAAGAATGGAATTAAAAAAACAGCCTATCAGGCAGACCTCATTCAGGTTGAGTTGTTAAAGGAAATCGATTCTGGCGGACCCGGCTATCCTTTGTTAAGGGACTTGGCCCCGCCGGGACAAAGGCACCTGCTGATTGTAAGGCGCGACCCTTTCCAACCTCTGGTCAACAAGGGCGGACTGGTTGATTTCTCCGAATTTGAGCGAAAGTCCATGGCTCGCTTGTTCGGGGGTGAGCTTGGAGATATTCCGCCGCTTGCCTTGTTGGTATTTGAGAAAATTGAAGACCAGTATCCGGAACTCTATAAGAAATTGAAGCATTTTGGGCACTTGTTCAATAACCGGGAAGAATTGGAAGAGCTCGGAGATGAGGAATATACCGATTCCGTAGAAAGCTATCGCAATGTTCTGGAGAGGTCTGCTGATATCCAAATGGAGTTGTCGCCCCTGCAAGTTGAATATGACTCCCTTCGAATGACAGGAGTTATCCTGAAAAAATTGGAAGCGGTGGCTATGTTTGAGATTGACACAACCGGATATGCGGTGAGAAAAGGAGACCTGGTTGGTCCTTCTTTCGGATATGTGGAAGAAGTGCTGGATGGCCAGGTAATTGTGGTCGAAGAGTTCAGGGATTATCTCGGTAATATCCTGACAAACCAGAAAATTATCCAATTTAATCAGGGCCCATCTTAACGATGGTAATTAGAACTTATGAGAAAACAAATGTTCAAAAAATCCTGTTACTTAAAGATAACTTGCCTTTTGCTATTTTTAGTTAGTTGGCCGGTGGTACCAGCATATTCCGCGGTGCTGCCTGGGGACCATCAGTTGGAGTCCGCGTTACTTCAAGAGCCGGGTATTGGCCAGGATGGAAAAAATGCGGTGCCATTAACGGCATTAGCTCAAAACCAGAGCGGAAGTTCAGTGAATGGGCCCTTAGGGCAAATTGTTTTTATCGACACAAAAGAAGACGGGCGAAGTGCTATTGTTTCCATCGAGTCCACACGCCCTGTTCAATATACTGCGTTTAAACTTTTGCATCCGCTCCGGCTGATTTTGGATTTCCCGGAAATGGATCAAGGAAACCTGACCAGTCGTATTCAAGTTGATAAGGGGATCGTAAATTCCATCCGCCCCATTCATTTTAAAGAGGCAGGCGTATTGCGTCTGGAAATCGTTCTCAACCAATCGGTGGACTATGAAATTAAAAAATCGGGGAAAAATAAATTAATCGTTCGCTTGCGATCCTCAGAGCAGGCATCGGGTCAGCAAATGGCCCAGTCTTCGTCCAATGGGACTGCTGACAAGTCTGGTAATGACGCGTCCACCAGGGATAAAAAGGTGGATGTTGCTGAAGATTCGTGTCGTCCTATGCTCTACGGAAAGAAAGAAGAGATTTCTCTGGATTTTCAAGACGCCGATGTCCGCAACTTTATTAGAATTTTCGCAGAGATCAGTGGGTTCAATGTCATTCTTTCTCCTGAAGTGGGGGGGGGTCCGTAAATATTAGAATGGTGGATGTGCCCTGGAACGAGGCGATGGAAATCATTCTTTCTAACAGCGGTTTGGGACGGGAATGCTTCGGGAACAATATTGTTCGTGTTGCCAGCAAAACGACTCTTGAGTCTGAGGACAGTGCCCGAGTTGCTGAAAAATCTCGCATTGTAGCAGAGAAGGCCGCTGAACGGAATGGAGCGGATCTGGTCACCGAGGTGGTTCGCCTTGACCATGCATATATTGCCGAACTTTTGGCAAGTCTCACCGCTTTAATGAGCACCCGTGAGGACGCTAAAATCACCGTGGACAGCCGCACCAACACGCTCATTTTAAATGATCTGCGGACGCATGTGGATGACATGCTGGAGACCATAAAGGTTTTGGATATTCCCACAGCCCAGGTTTTGATTGAGGCGAAGATTGTGGAGATCAGTAAATCATATATCCAGGAACTGGGAGTTCAATGGGGTGTGAACGGTACTGTGAGTAATGGCAATACAGTCATTAATGGTGCAAATACTGCGAATACTGCTACCAGCGGTCAGAACTTTCTGGTGGATTTGACACAAAATTCGAATATAACAGCAGGAAGCGTGAGCGGGGTTGACTTGATCTTCGGAGGAGGCATTTTAGGGCATGGATTGAATTTGGATATCCGGCTGGAAGCTCTGGAGACCGAGGGTAAAGGGCGGGTTCTCTCCAGTCCCAAAGTCACGACTGCGGACAATAAAGAAGCCAGAATAAGTAGCGGACAGAAAATTCCTTATCAGGTTACCTCGGCAGAGGGCAACTCGATCCAGTTTGTTGATGCCGAGCTCAGTTTGACTGTCACGCCTCATGTCACCTCCGACAATAAGGTTTATATGATTATTGACGCGACCAAAAATGCCGCTGATTTTGCGAATACGGTATTAGGCATACCGACCATTACCGGCAGGGAAACGCATACGGAAGTTTTAGTGGGGAATGGAGAGACTACCGTTTTAGGCGGAATTTATGAAAGCACTTCAACTGAAAACAAAAAGGCAGTTCCGTTTTTATCTAAAATACCACTTTTAGGCTTGTTGTTCCAAAGCTATGCTGATTCCGATACGATTACAGAGCTACTGGTGTTTATCACTCCCACCATAATTGAAACAAATTGAGTTCTGTGCTAAAGCCTGTTTAAATTAAGGTCGGGAAAAACATCACGCACGGAAATTCTCATCTAAAGAAAATAATAGGAATATGCAACGTTTAGGCATCGACCTGGGTGAAAGAAGTTATGACATCCTTATTGGCCCTGGTCTTAGAAAACGGGTGGGTGAGTTCCTCAAGCCTGTCTTTAAACCCAGTCGTGTTGTGGTCATCACCCACCCCTCTATCAATGGTCTCTATGGCGAGGAGGTGGCGGAGAGTTTTATAGCACAGGGATGGACCACCGACATCATCGAAGTCCCCGAAGGCGAATTCTCCAAGAACCTGAGCCAGGCGGAAAAATTATACGACCACCTGCTGGAATTGAATTGTGACCGAAAATCCGTTTTGGTGGCTTTGGGTGGCGGAGTGATTGGAGATCTGGCGGGTTTTGTCGCGGCGACTTATCAGAGAGGAATTCCTTTCATACAAGTGCCGACCACTTTACTTTCCCAGGTTGACAGCAGTGTTGGAGGAAAAACAGCCGTCAATCATCCCAAGGGGAAAAATATGATTGGGGCGTTTTACCAGCCGCGTCTGGTCGTGGCGGATCTGGAAACTCTCAGGACGCTTCCCCAGAAAGAATACCGGGCGGGACTGGCAGAGGTGGTCAAATATGGGGTCATTGCCGATGCCAGACTTTTTGAGTTTCTGGAAACTCATTATAAGGAAATTCTCAACCTTGATCATAAATCCCTTACCCATATCGTTGAAACCTCCTGCGCTATAAAGGCGGGAGTGGTTGAAAAAGATGAGCGGGAAAACCATTGTCGGATGATTCTCAACTTTGGTCATACTTTTGGCCACGCCATCGAATCATTGACGAAATATACCCGATTTATTCATGGAGAAGCGGTGGCGATGGGAATGGTGCGCGCGGCACAGCTGTCTCATTCAATAGGAAAATGTTCCGAAGAAGTCCCAAAGCGACTGGAAGCCTTGCTGAAAAATCTGGGTCTGCCGGTATATATGCCGGGTCTGGATTCCTCAGCCGTGATTGAATCTTTGTATCATGATAAAAAAACCATAGACCATAAAATAAGGTTCATTCTGGTCACTGAAATCGGCTCGATCGAAATCGTGGACCAGATGCCGGAAGAGGAAATTTTAAAAGTGCTTTAAGAAAGTTCTGACGACACTTTCGGTGAAATGCCAACGGTGAAAACTTTAAAAGTGCTTTGAGTTGGCTATAAGGACTAAAATATGTCAGCCAGACAAACAATACCGGTGTTGATTTTTTTTGCATTGCTATGGATTGTCGATGCGGATGCCGCTATTTACAAGTGGAAAGATGAAAACGGAAAAACCCATTTTACCGATGACCCCACCAAAGTTCCGGAAGCATTTCGCAAAAACCCTTTTGTAAAAGGTAGTACATCCCGAAAAGAAACTCCAAAGTCCACAGAAAAAGAGGGTCAGGGTGAGGAGACCTCCGAGAAAAAAGCTCCTGTCGAAAATAAAAAAAAGAAGGCCCGGAGGAAGGTCTAACGGAGGCACAGCGTTCTGCCGTTGAAGCCGCGATAAATTTTCTAGAAGCGGATATCCCCCGATACGAGAAACTTTATACCTATCCGCCCAGCCGGAGCAAGTTTCGTATGATAAAGCAGACCATGGCCAGTGCGACTGCCGAAAAGCAGGGACTTTTAGGACAAGTGAGCCAACACGATGTTCCCGAACTCAAGGCAATTGCCGGGTTCCTGGAACCGAGCATTGCTGCAGATGAAAAATCCCAGAAAGTCATGCCGACCACCATTACTTCGACTCGCCAAACCCAGACGCTGATAAGCCGGTTGAAGGGTGAAGCCGAGACGGAAAAACTGCTTCTGGAAAAACTGACCACTGCTCTCAACCCTCAACACAAAAACCACTAACTGCTTTTGGGGCTGACCCTGATAACACTGAACAGGAGAACCATACTTATGAACTGCCAAGTGCTAAACCTGAGGAGCTTATTGCCGTGAAAATTTATGGATTCTCGCCAATAGCCGATGAAAAGGCAACAGTTCTGATCCTGGGTACAGTGCCTGGTAAAGAATCGTTAAGAAAAAAAGAGTACTACGCAAATCCACAAAACAGCTTCTGGAAAATAATTGGAAAATTATTTGAGCTTGAAGGCACTGCAACCTACAAAGAAAGAACGGAAATATTAACGAAAAACAAAATAGCGTTATGGGATGTCATCAAGTCGTGTGAAAGGAAAGGAAGTCTTGATCGGAAGATAAAGGATGATACTCCAAACGACTTTGAATCTTTTTATAGCAGTCACCCATGCATAAGATATGTCTTTTTCAATGGTAAGAAGGAAGAAACGGCATATGAAAAAATCCTCCAGCCAATGCCGTCTGAGATCAAGTATTCCAGGCTTCCTTCAACAAGCTCTGCAAACGCTAGAATGTCGTTTAAGGATAAATTGCGGGAATGGTCGTCAGCTATTAAGCGAAAAACATTATGAGACCTTGGATCCTTCGTCTCCCTAAAGGGACGTGCCAGACCTTCAGCTCATCGAGGATGACAAACTGGCGTTTCTTGTCATTCTGAAGAGCGTACGCGATGAAGACGTGATATTTCACCAAAACTTTCGTGCCCTGAAAGGGTAATCTAGGGTTACGCAAAGGTCTCCCTGCCAAGGGGCTTGCCAATCCTGATTTGTGGGTTTAAATTAATCCAAGCAGATGGTATGGATCGCCCTGCTCTTTTTAATGTTCCTTCAACCTTCCGAGGATTCCGGCCATGGCAATCAAAACCTATAAAAACTTTATAGATGGGAAATGGGTAGCTTCTTCCAGCGGTGAAACCTTCGACAATATCAACCCCGCCAACCACAAAGAAATTCTCGGACGTTTCCAGAAATCCAATACGAATGATCTGAATAAAGCAGTGAAGTCCGCCGTCAAAGCCCAGGAAGGGTGGAGAAATCTGCCGGCCCCTAAACGTGGCGAAATTCTTTTCCGGGTGGGTGAACTGCTGACCAAACATAAAGAATCCCTGGCCAGGGACATGACCCGTGAAATGGGGAAGGTTCTCAACGAAACCCGTGGCGATGTTCAGGAGGCGATAGACCTGACCTATTACACAGCCGGGGAGGGCAGGCGACTGCTGGGAGAAACGGTTCCCTCTGAATTGAATAACAAGTTTTGCATGACCGTTCGAATGCCGGTAGGAGTGGCGGCGGCGATCACGCCCTGGAATTTTCCCATCGCCATTCCATCCTGGAAACTGATTCCTGCCCTGGTTTGCGGTAATACCGTTGTGTTCAAACCTGCCAGCGACACTCCCCTTTCAGCCTATCGTTTTGTAAAACTCTTTGAAGAGGCGGACTTGCCACCAGGAGTCTTGAACTTTGTCACCGGTTCAGGAGCAGAAATCGGCGAACCCCTCACAGAGCATCACAGCATCGATCTGGTTTCTTTCACCGGTTCGACCGACACCGGAGCGATGGTGGCACATAAATGTGCCTGGAGCATGAAACAATATTCTCTGGAAATGGGCGGTAAAAACGCCATCATCGTGATGGACGATGCCGATCTCGATCTCGCTGTGGAGGGCGTGGTATGGGGAGCGTTTGGAACGACGGTGCACCGCCTGCAGCCGTGTCATAGTGCATAAAAAAGTCCTTAAAAAATTTACCAGCCGCCTCCTCAAACGCACAAAAACGCTTCGCTTGGGAGATGGGCTCAAAAATACGACCGATGTTGGACCGTTGATCAACGAAGCACAACGGCAGAAGGTTTTGAGTTACTGCAAGATCGGTGTGGAAGAAGGAGCCAGGCGGCTCATAGGTGGCAATGTTTATAAGAAGGGTAAGTGCCGGGACGGATTCTTCTTTGAGCCGACCTTGTTTGCGGGGGTGTCTCCGAAAATGCGCATAGCGCAGGAAGAAATATTTGGCCCGGTGTTGAGCATACTGGAATGCAAGAGTCTGGAGAATGCGGTGGAAATCGTCAACGATTCCAGGTTTGGATTGTCATCGGCGATTTATACCCGGGATGTGAACCGAGCCTTCAAGGCCATTGAAAAACTCGACACTGGCCTCACCTATATCAACTCTTCCACCATAGGGGCGGAAGTGCAACTCCCGTTCGGCGGTACCAAGGGAACGGGCAATGGTCACCGCGAAGCCGGGACCACCGCGCTGGAAATTTTTACCGAATGGAAATCGGTGTTTGTCGATTACAGCGGCACTCTGCAAAAAGCTCAAATAGAAGATTGATGAATTAAACTTGCAAGCGCCAATCGATAGATTCCTGATTCAACGATTGTTTGTTTCTATGTTAGAATTCCTACTACCAGCCGCTACTCGTTTTTGTAGCCACTGCCTGCGGTATTAAAGTTATAAACCTCAATCCGGAACGCAACGATCCTTGTTAAATCATAAAGGTCAAGATTCATTGCCACCCCTGCCAAGTGGCTTGAAATTTTCTATATTATCCAGCGGTAGTGGTGGCAATTCGGTTTATATCGAGGCAGGCGGAAAGCGTATTTTAATTGACGCCGGCTTGAGCGAAAAAAAACTCTCTCAACGCATTGCTCATATCGACCGATCCTTGAAGGGATTGGATGCAGTGTTCGCCACGCACGAGCACTCCGACCACATCCGTGGTATGGGCCCACTATTAAGGAAACATCAACTTCAGCTCTTCACCACTGAAGGGACTTTTAAGCAAGCCAGTTCTACAATCGGAACGGTTCCCGGTTTCAATCCGATCCGCGCCGGACAACCTGTTGAATTCGGCGAGTTGGTGGTGGAACCTTATGCCACCCCTCATGATGCGGAAGAATCGGTGGCCTTTGTCATCCATTATCGGGGATTGCGTCTGGGCCTTGCAACCGACCTTGGGAAAGTAACGCGAGAAGTTACAAGCAAACTACAAAAGCTGGATGCCTTGCTCATCGAGTCTAATCACGATGTAGACATGCTGGATGCTGGGCCATATCCCTGGGTCACAAAGAGAAGAATTAAAAGTGATGTCGGGCATCTTTCCAACGAAGCCTGTGGCGAACTGTTGTCATCGGTCAAGCATTCCGGATTGCGGCTCGTCGTGTTGATGCATATGAGTGAGACCAACAACCATCCGGAACTGGCCCGGATCACCGCCCGGCAGGCTCTGGGGCAGGACACGCCGGAAATGATCATCGCCGAACAAAATCATCCCACCCCGTTAATGCCTCTCTAGCGAGAAGAGAGGCGACTGGCAATGGCCCTATCTGGCTGACAAAGAGTTGCCTCGGCTGAGGAAGAAATGTTCGCATCCCTCCCTTCATAGGGAGGGACTGAGGGAGGGTTGGATTATGATTCCGTAATAAAAATCCACACCCCTCCGCGGCTACGCCTTGCCTCCCCTCATGAGAGGGGAGGATCAATGAGGGTCTCGGGTTGTGCAAAGGTCTCCTCATGAGAGGGGAGGATCATTTGTCACCTTATCTGAGATTTTGTCCATGCCCAGTGAAAATTCATGAATGATATTCGGGATAAAGTAATTGGCAGTTGGTTTGGCATGGTGGTTGGCGATGCCATGGGCCGATCTGCGAAAGGATTGAAGCCCGCTGCCATCCGACAGATTTTTGGGGCGATGGATGACTTCAAGGATGTGCGCCCGATCATGGGAAAGGGGATTAAAAATTACCGCATGCAAGGTTTGTATGGAGCTCCCACCCAATGCGCTCTGGCGGTGGGCGATGCTTTACTTAAAAACAAAAAAAAGTTTCTGTCGGAATCGGCGAAAAACTTTCAGGAGCTTGCAAAAGCGGGGCCGGAAGGCTATTTCGGAGTTTACCGCAACCACTCGGCTTGCCTGTGGCGGACGGTGGATCTACTGGATGACCGGGAGGAGGGGCAAGTCTCGGAACAGAACTCTTCGACCTCCCTGTTTGTCAATCTGGCCGTTCCCCTGGCTTTGTTTCAGGGCAAATGGTCCAAAACTCTGGCGAGGCAATGTTTTGATGCTTGCCTGTTGATGAGCCGGAACCGGTTTGAAGTAGTGGGAACCGTGTTAACCGGATTTTTAGTGACTCGGTTTCTGGCTTTAAGTCCCGAAGAGATTTCCCTATCTGATATTTTGCGGGAGGCGGAAGAAATATGTCGTCAGGCGGAAGCGGACTATCAGTCGAGATTCCCGGAATCGGAAGACGGTGGGCTTAAGGACTCCAACGCTTTTAGCGGAGCCCTTAAGGGAATGGAGGAAAAATTTAACGAACCGGATCTTTTGCAATGGCTCCCGGAATATTCTAACTCTTTCACCAAATTGGAAATCCGTCACCCTTCGCAAGGGTTTGTGATGACTTTGCTGCCGCTGGCTTTGTACTGCGTGCTTCACCCGCCGGAGCCGGGTTTCGCTTCCACTCTCACGCATTCTCTGGGTCATGGGCGGGAGACGGAAATGCTGGGGGCCTTGGTGGGAGCTTGGGCCGGAGCGCTGTATGGATTCGATAACATCCCGGCTTCCTGGAAAAGCGGATTGGTCAATGCCAGGGAAATCCGACTGCGGGCAGAGGCTTTATCGGTTCAGCGCAGGAAAAAGGAGCAAAAAGACCTGTTCGATATGGAAGCGGGGCTGACCGCCAAGGAGTTTGAAGAGGGCAAACGCAACCTGCCGAAAGAAACGAAGAAAGGGATTCAGATAAAATTGCAGGATCTCTGGGATGAGGAGGAAGCTCCCCTCCCCTCGAAAGAGGACAGGGCGGAATGGAGAAAATTCCAGAAGGAAAAAACCAAGTCAAAGCGGGACCGCCGCAAAAATATCCCCTCAGCGGACGATTTTTAGCCCCCTCCGAGCCTAAAACTGGCGCAAAATCAAATCTCCCCCTGATCGGGCATAATCCCTTAAATGATTGAAAATAAATGTTTAATTTTTTGCGTTTGGGGTATAATGAGGCATCCCAATTCTGGCTGACTATTAGATCGTTGCCTTCTGATTTTCTGATTTTGAAAGGAGAACCTGGTGAATATTTTTAAGGTTGCAGCTTTATTTATCTTTTGTTTGGCGCTCCCCACAGGGGTGTTGGCGGATACGCTGCCGACTGAAAAGCAAATCGCGAAACCTGCAGTGAAAGCTGAAACGGCAAACCCTGCGGCTAAGGCTGGAAAAGCCAAACCCGCCACGATGGCCAAGGTAGAGACCGCAAAACCTGTCACTCCAGTGAAGGCAGAGCCAGCCAAAAAGAAGGCAAATCAAGTTGCTACTTCGGCTAACAAAAATGCGAAAAAATCCAAAGCCCCTGCCAGGGCCAGAAAGAAAAAACCGAAAGGCCTGGTCATCGGCAAAAACCTCAAAGTAGGGATGTCTCTGAGCGAGGCGATCAAATTGCTCGGCATCACCGGCTCCATAAAGATCAAGCGTGGAACGGAATCCAAACTCGACAGCATTTCCATTGAGTACGCCAACCACGGAATCGTTATTCATTCCCTGAATGGCAAAAGGCAGATTGAGGCTTTGGAAATTCTGCCCACGTTTAAGGGAAGCTTTGCTGAAGGTGTTAAAATAGGAGCAAAGGTCTCCCTCGGAGGGGAGAGGAACTTAATAGTTGAGGAGTACATCCACCTACGGAAAAATATAACATGATCTTCCCCTGAATTGGTGGACACATCGAAAAGTGTGGATAATACACTTTTGGAGGTGTTTTTATGGGAACCAAACGCAGGAGTTTCAGTAAAGAATTCAAGTTAGAAGCGGTTCGATTGGTTATTGAAGTAGGCGATAGCATTGCCCGGGTGTCCCGGGATCTGGGAATCCGTTCTGCCCTTCTGGGTCGCTGGAAACAGGAGTATGAGGAGGATCAGGGGAATGCGTTTCCCGGCAAAGGACAGCTTAAGCCGGGAGATGAGTTGCAGCAGTTGCGGCGAGAAAACGCTCGCCTTCGTATGGAGCGGGACATATTAAAAAAGGCGGCAGTTATCTTTGTGATGTCCTCTTCATTTGTCTTCATGCCCCGAAGCAACTGTGTTAAATGTCAAGTGCTGGCAATGAGATTTTCATTCCAGAGTGTTTTTGTTTTGATCATGGTATTGATGATCGTTAATAACTTTCTCATGCATGCGGTAATGGCAACTTTAAAGGGTTTGCCCTTTTCGATGAGGCGTGTGTAAAAGGTACGAATCACGGGATTATGCTGCATGGCAGTGACGGCGGCCATGTATAAAGCGGCACGCACATTGGCGCGACCGCCCCGGATACACCGAACTTTCCGCTGTCCCGATTGAGGGGAGCGAGACCGATAAGGGCGGCGATTTGCTTCTGATTAAGAACTCCAAGTTCCGGAACCCCGGCCAAGAGGTTGACAGCCGGAACGGGACCGGCACCGGGAACACTTTGTATGATCTGGTCGTGCTCACGCCAGGCAGAACTGTTTTTGATGGTTCTGGAAAGGTCGCCATCGATTTTTCGCAAGCGTTTTTTAAGAGATTCGATATGCTCCTTAATGTCTTTACATATCCATTTTGGAGCTTGTTTTAGACGGGTTTTTTCTTTGGTCAGCATCTCGATCAACTGGCGACGGCGTGTCACTAGAGCTGAGAGTTCAAGAGATTCTTCGTCTTTGATTTTCCTGACCTCAGGACGTATGGCCTTGGCAAAATGGGCCAGCACAAGAGAATCAATGACATCGGTTTTTGCCAGTTTCCCGGTGGCTTTGGCAAAATCACGAACTTGCCGTGGGTTGACCACGGCTACTGGCAGTCGACCCGCAACCAGGGCCGAAGCCAACGGGATCTCTAAGCCGCCTGTGGCTTCCAAAACGATCAATGGAGGATTTAAGGCGGATAAACTCTCGACCAAACCAGCAATCCCTTCTTCATTGTTAGCGGTTTGCCAGGTTTCTTGAGTCATGCTGTCAGCAACATCCAGATGGAGTTTAGAAATATCGATGCCAATAAAATGGGGTTTCTGATTCATAATTTGGTCTCCCAGCCTTGCCGATGCGGGCTCAGTGGCCCAGGCAACTGTTCGGGTTAATCAAAATAGGACACAACAATCTGCGCTTCGGGACGGGCTTAAAAGCCCAAGGGGTAAACGATCTATTGTGCCCTGAATCAAACCCTGTGAGCCTTGTGGAAAACACAAAACCGGCTTCCCACAGGGCTCACAGGTACAACTACTACAAATTCCCCTTATGAACAACATACAAGGGGTACTCGAAGGGTTCCCAATGAGATATCGGTTTATACGGGATCATCGAGAAGCATTTCCGGTAAGCCCGATGTGCCGGGTTCTGGAAGTGGGACGAAGTGGGTTCTATGCCTGGCTGAGCCGCCCCGAGAGCCTGAGGAGCCGTGAGAAGCAGCGATGGGTTGATGAGATCAAAACCGTTTATAAGAAGAGTCGCCAGACTTATGGCAGTCCCAGAATTCATGAGGACTTGAAAGACAAGGGATATGCCATTGGCAGGCATCGTATTGCCTGTCTTATGCGCGAGCATGGAATCGTTGCCAAGCACAAAAGAAAGTTCAGGGTGACAACCGATTCCAAACATAATCACCCGGTGGCAAAAAACAAACTGCAACGGCGGTTTAATGTTGCTGAGCCCGGTCAATGCTGGGTTTCGGATATCACCTATATCCCGACTCAAGAGGGCTGGTTATACCTTGCGGTGACGCTGGATTTATTCCACCGTAAAGTTATTGGTTGGGCCATGGATCGTTGGATAACCCGTTGGTTGGTAATGAGAGCTTTAAATATGGCAATGAAGAACGGCGGCATGAAACCGGGATTGATTCACCATTCTGACCGGGGGGTTCAATATGCCTGCAACGATTTTCAAGCCTTGCTCAATGTTCATGGGATAGAGTGCAGTATGAGCCGGAAGGGCGATTGCTGGGATAACGCCGTGGCGGAGAGTTTTTTCCATACTCTCAAAGTGGAACTCATTCATAACCGGAACTACAAAACCCGTCAGCAAGCAAAGAAGGATATTTTTGAATATATCGAAGTGTTTTATAATCGGCAACGCCGTCACTAATATCTCGGCTATCTCAGCCCTGCCGAATTCGAGAAACAGGCCTATGCCTCTTAACTAACTGTCCACTAAAACAGGGGAAGATCAGTGCCCCAGTCGATGAATGACAGCCTGGCTAAATACCCTGAAAGGGGAATGTATTTTTCCCTCAAGTAAAACGTGCTGGTTTCGGCGCATGTCTTCGCCAAAAACAGCAAGCTCATCAGCCATCAACTCTACAAAAAGCGCTAGGCGCGCGGCCAACTTGCAATAGCTAAGACTGCTGGCAATAATACTCTTGGCTTGCCCGGTTGCTTCTCGAGGCCATTTTGTCATTCTGAGGAACAACGTGACGAAGAATCTCGCCTTGCGCTAACCTGGAGATTCTTCGCTATCGCTCAGAATGACAGACAACGAGATCACCCCTTCGGAGCAAAAAGGCAAATGAGGGGACATAACACGTACCGCGACTTGGACAGGTTTAACCACCTCCTTGACAAAGAGGGGTCCTAGAGTTTTCCAGCACACCTTCTTAAGCCGATATAAAGATTACCAGCCAGAAATGCTATTGCTAGCTGGCCCCACGCCGAGTGGAGAGGGCGAAGATGGCGTCGCGGGCTAGTTCAAAGGTTTTAGTGTTATTGCCGTTTCCTGAATGCCGCGCATTTTCCAGCAACAAAGAGTGAAGTAGCGGGTGTTGGGGCAGGTTGTTCTCCAGCAGGTCTCGGGCTTTATCTTCCAACCCGTGTTCCAAATAAAAGGTAGACAATAAAAGCACCAGCAGGGATCGGTCTTTCGGGTTTGCGGCTTCCAGAGATTCTTCATAGGTGCGCAAAAGTTCCTGATAGTCATCGGATTCCCTGAGCGCGATTTGCGAACGCACCAGGCAGGCGCTATCACTGGTTTTTTGGAATCCGGTTTTCCAGATTTTTAACGCCTGCTTTTGTTTTCCGGATTCAAGATAGGCATCGCCCAATGACAAGTAGGCCGGCAGGCATTGTTCAGAAGTGCGGATTGCCTGTTTAAATTCGGAAATAGCGCTGTCCCGGTTTCCCGCTTGCAGACTTTTCTTGCCGAGCTCAAAAAGGAATTGGCCCAGATTGGTTTGCTCCTTTTCCCATTCTTCATTGTTTTCCCGTAGAAGAGGCAAAACTTTTTTCTGCAGGATGCAAACTTTTTTCCAGTCTTCCTGTTTCAAATAAATGTCACGAAGGTGGAGTAAGGGGGCGGCCGTTCCCGGATTCATCTCTTGCATTTTCTGGAGTAGCGCGATTTCCTCGCTTTGGCGGCCGGTTTTGGAATAGGTATCCGCCAGATCAAAGAGCGCATGGATGTTTCGCGGCTCGAGGGCAAGAGCTTTCTTATGAAAAATTTCTGCCTGCCCGGGTTTGCCTGTGGCAGACAGGATTCGCCCTATCAGGTTGAGCGCGCCGACATGTTCTGGAGAGGTCTCGATGACCTTTTCGATGAGGTTTTGCGCTTTGCCCGTCTTGCCGCAGATAAAAAAACTTTCTCCTTTTTCGAACAGGGTTTCAATCCGGCGGTTTCTTTTCTCGATCCGGTTATTTTTAAAACCGATTTTCCAGCGCGTCAGCGCGTTTTTTAAATTAAAAGTCCAAAACAGGAAAACCGTAACCATCACACCGATAAGGATAGAACCCAATAAAAGCAGAACGGTGGGTAACTTCAGCGACTGGCTTTGGGTGATGTGAATTACCGAATCATGAGGATTCAGGAACGCCGTATAAATGGAGAGCAGTGCAAAAATCAGAAAGACGATGATTTGCTTCAAGGACACGCCTGGTTCTCCTCGAGCGGGTTTTCGTCATTGATGCTGATGGCCTTGGGGTTCTTTTCCCTTTCGCTCAGGCACTGGGTGCAGAATTCCGTGTAGGGGACCACTTTCAGCCGGGCTTCGGGAATAGCGCTTTCGCATTGGGCGCATATTCCATATTCCTCTTCGCTGATTTTTTCGATGGCCGTGTCAACTTGTTTGAGTTTTTGCCATCCCTGTTCGCCCAGTTCCCCTTCCATCCGACGGTTGTAAGCGCGCGCGGCATCGTCGCTGATGTCGGCCATTTGTCCGATATCGTTTTCTTTTACATTATGGTTCGACTTTTCAACACCCCCCAGTAGCTCGGACCGGATGGATTCTAATTGGGAACGAAATTGCGCTAATTTTTTTTTGTTCATAGGTGTGGTTTAAAGGTGAAAGGGTAATCTCGGGTTACACAAAGGTCTCCTTGATAACAGGAACATCACCCCATAGACGTTCGAGGTCGTAGTGAAGGCGGACTTTTTTATGGAAAACATGCACTATTAAATCTCCAAGATCGACCACCACCCATGTGCCTCCCGAATAACCTTCTACAGCAAAGGGTTTATTGCGGGTCTGGTAATACTTGTCGAGGATGGCATCAACAATAGATTGAACGTGAACCTTGGAGTTTCCACTGCAGATCATGAAAGCATCTGTCAGGTCCGAGCGGTTCCGCAAGTCCAGGATGAGAACGTCAAAAGCCTTTTTTTCCGCGGCAGAATCAACGGCCAGCTGTTGAAGAGCGCTTAATTTTTCTCTCATTCAAACCATAATTGGAGGGGACTCTGTCCGGTATAATTGATGTTTCATAATATAATGATCAACCGCAGGGGGCAACAAATTTTTGATTTCTTTTCCTGCTTGTACCTTAAGCCGGATTTCTCTGGATGAAATATCTTGTGCTGGAATTTGATATAGCTGTATGGTTTTCCCGGCAACTGGATTCAAAGTTACAGGAAGGTTATTATTTTCCAGAGGATTTTTTTTGATTCTCAGTGCCTGGCTCAATTTAGCCGGAAGCACCAGCTGGATGCCTGGCCGTGTGCCTGCCAGCACGTGGCAAAGTTTTAATATATCGGCAAAGCTTTTCCAGGTATCCATCAACATGAAGGCATCGGCCCCAAGAATCAGAAAAAGATCCCAGTCGGGACGGCTTTCCTTTAACCGGGATAATGTTTCAATGGTATAAGAAACGCCCACTTTTTCAATTTCCAGCAAATCAATGGAAAACGCGGTTTCCCGCTCAAGGGCCAATTCAAGCATGGTAACGCGGTGAAGCGAAGAGGCAGGCCGGTCATGCGGCTTGTGCGGAGACTGGCTCACAGGGATGAACAAAACTTTTTGTAAATCAAAGAGTTGCATTGTCTGTGTGGCCAGGCCCAGATGCCCGTGATGGACGGGGTCAAACGTTCCTCCCAGCAATCCCACTCGCTTTAATTCGCTATTCATATTGCAAATCGTTTCATAAACCTCTATATATGGCAAGGGATAATGAGTTTATGGAGCCCATTTTTTTTGAAACCCTCTCACTTTTGACAAAACCTGGCAATGAAACTGACAAATTTTGTCAGTTTCATTGTGGGACCAAGGTTTAAAATTTTCCCTGAAGAAGAAAAAATTTATAACATATTCAAAGTAAAGAGGTTATAATAAATAACCGCGATTGTCATTTAGAAGGCATGGGTCTTGCTGAGTAAGCAGGTAACTGTAAATTTTGCCATCCCAAGTTTCTTTTGTTAAACATAACGGAGGAGTAGAAAATGCTATCCAAATTTAGACGGGTTCGAGGAGAAAAGGGTTTCACCCTGATCGAGTTATTGATCGTTATTGCCATTATCGGTATTTTGTCCGCTATCGCGATTCCCCAATTCAGTGCTTACAAGAACAGGGCTTATCAATCGGATGTAAAAGCTCATCTGCATAACCTGTTTCTGGCCTGCAAGGCTTATTGGGCAGATAAAGGTCCCACGACGGCTTGCGCTCCTACTAGTACCGGTGTTGCTAACGCGACTTATGGTTATGCCACGTCAGTAGATATTGGCTACACGACTCCTAATACCACAGAGGCTAACTTTAATGTCTCGGCTGTCCACACTGATGATGCCTCTTCTACGTCATACAGCATTGATGCAAATGGTGTGATTACCCCATAGGTTTTTGTGACGGGAATCCCCCCCCCCCCCCCCCCCGCGCGCGTTGGGGGGGGGGGGGGGATTTTTTTGCTCGATCCGGTATTATTTCGTTTCAGAAAGTTAAGGCGGTCCTGGAATGAGAGGCCTTTGCATAACCCGAGATTTACCCCATTCTGGATTGCTTCACTACGTTCGCAATAACAGCGCAATCGTTCAGAATTTCGATTTTTCGACTTATGCAAAGCTCTCTTAGAATGAAGGAAAACATCCTGTCCCGTTATGGGGTGCCCATGCTGCCAGTCTGTTTTTATCCTGTTCTTCTACCCGGTTTTGTTTGAAAGCAATACTTTCTTCTTCCGGGACATCCAGAATTTCGCCTATCCCATGAAATGGTATCTTGCCCAGGTATGGGCAGCGGGGGAGTGGCCCTACTGGTATCCCTACCTGTTTCAGGGCATGCCTTTAATGTCGTTGATGCATCCGGGAGTGTTCTATCCGCCTTCGGTCATATTTTTATTAGATAATTTTTCTTTCGCCTTCAACGCTTACTTTCTTTTTCATCATCTGGTCCTGATGGGGTCGGTCTATGCCCTTTGCCGGTATTGGGGCAGGTCGATTCTGGCCTCCCTCGCGGCATCGCTGACCGTCCTTTTGGGAGGCTACTTTTTGTCGCTGGCCTCGGTTTACAACCAGTTCCAGTCTGCTGTCTGGTTGCCGCTCATTCTTATGATGTGGCAGAAGTTTGCCGCTGGCGGCAGGTTGAAATATTTTTGTGGCGCTGTGGTTTTTCTGGCTTTTCAGGTTTTAGGCGGCGGACCGGAAAACGCGATTTTTTCCGTCCTGCTGGTTTATGCCCATTCGCTTTATCTGGCGCAGGACGAAGAACGGGGGTTCAAACAAAAAAGCCTGGCCATACTGGCGCTTATTCTGGGTTCATTGGCTCTTTCGGCCCTGCAATGGGTGTCCACCTATCAGTTACTGCAAGAATTAGTGCGTGGCGAGGGACTTTCCTACCTCAACAGTACCCGATGGTCGTTAGCACCCGATGCTTTGCTCGACCTGTTCCTGCCTGAAAATTTCATGCGTTTTCTCGAAGGGGACGGAGGACCCATGAATTATTTTATACACAGTTTGTATATGGGTATTGTGCCGCTGTTTTTTTTGTCCGGTTGCCTGTTGGTAGGCAGGGAGCAAAAAGCCATCCGCTTCTGGCTGGTGGTTTTTGGCGTGGGGGTATTTTTTGCCATGGGCAGGCTCAATCCGTTCTATGCGCTGTTTCATGAATGGGTGCCCCTGTTCAATATGTTCGGTTACCCGCAAAAGTTCTTTTTCTTTTGCGCTTATGCGTTGGTGTTTCTATCCGCTTTTGCTCTGGACCGGTTTGTCCACGCTATTATCCATAAAAAACCGGAAATGAAAAAACTTTTGCTCGCTCTCCTGGCTACTACGATGATGGTCGCTGGAATGTTTGGGGCTCACTCCAACCGCGCCGGGCTCGAAAGCCTGATGATTTTATTGCTCCTGGCGACCAGCATTTTTGCCCTGTATTTAAAAAAAATAAACCGCGCCGGATTCTTCTCTCTTCTCCTGCTTTTAATGGTGATGGACCTGATGGGCAAAAACTCCATGCTGATGCCTATGATCGACGGGAAGTTCTATAGCGAGCCTTCTCCACTGGCAAAACGCCTGGGCGGAGAGGCTGACTCATTCCGCATTTATAACGGAAGACTTTTGCAAAAACCGGTGCGCAAAAAGGCTTCTTCTGATCTGACAGAAGCCGGGTCGCCCCAACCCAGGCAATCCCTTTATAATAGGCTGAGTATTCAGCTGGCCGGGCGTGACGAGATCCGTCCAAACATCGGGGCGATTTATGGGGTAGCTTATGCCCAAGGGATAGACACCATGGCTATGAAGGAAAGTTTATATTGGAATGAATTGTTTATTTTGTCTGATATCCCGAAAAAGAAAAGAATTTTAAAACGCAGTAATGTGAAATATTGGGTGACAGAAGACTACGAACAGGTTCCTTCAGACCAATACCCAAGAGGAATAAAAAAGGTGAACGTGTTTGAAGATGCCCTGCCACGTGCGTTTCTGGTCGGTCAATCCGCAACGGTGCCGAACAGGGGGAAACTACTCGATGTTTATTACAATGCGGCGTTCAATCCGCTGCGGCAGGTTCTGTTGACTGAGCCGGTCGAGATGAAACAAACAAAAAACTTTTCCGGCCAGGTTGAAAAGATCGAATATGGCCAGAATCGGGTGCATATTGAAACCAGCCAGAACGAAGAAGGCTTTCTGGTTCTGCTCGATACCTATTTCCCCGGCTGGAAGGTTGAGGTGGACGGAAAGCCCGAGCGCATCCACCGTGCCAATTATTTTTACCGGGCCGTCCGGTTAGGGCCGGGCAGCCATCACATCAAATTTTCTTATGAACCCGCAGGGCTGAGAATGGGTCTCACCATCAGTGGCGTGACATTCATGTTATTACTACTAGCCGTAGGGGTAGCGTACCGTAGCAGGAATGGAAGGCAAAGGGTTAGCGCGGCTTAATGAATTCGTTGAATAGAGTTTGTTTTTAAACCCGCAAGGAAAATAAGATGAAGCTGGTCAGTCTACTCCCTTCGGCAACAGAGATTCTGGTAAAACTCTGGTTGGAGGAAAACCTCGTCGGCGTGTCGCATGAATGCGATTATCCCGAGACCGTCCGGTCCCTGCCTCGTCTCACTTCCACCCGTGAGTCATCCTGAGCTTGTCGAAGAACGATGCGTAAAATTTTATACTTAGAGCCACCCTTCGACAGGCTCAGGATGACGGTAAAGGTTGGTCACAACGCCCGGAACTGGCGGCGGATGGCAAGGAGCATCAGGGCGATGATCGTGGGACCGATCAGGTGTTGCAGGGCAACGATAAACTTTGGCCCAACGAGGATGCCCCCTTGATTTGAAAGTCACGGTCCCAGCGTTGCAGGGTTAACGCCTGCAAGGTGAGCACAGCGGAACCCGTCCCCCTGAAGACGGTATTGCGGTACCACTTCTCCGTTTGCGCGGCTTGTTGACGTGCTACGGTTTTCGGCTCGATCCAGACCCAGTTAATAGAGGCGAACACCAGCCATACCGCTATAAAACTTACTAGCGCCTGTTGCCATTTTTCTCCGTAGCCTGAGACGATTTTGTAAAGTTGTGTCAGTGTCAGGTATTTAAAAAGTGGCAAATAGTTGGATATAGGTTTTTCCTCCCACGCCAGCATTTGAGCTTTACGGTGTTTTTTCGAAGCGACGGCCTTTGAAATTGACATCGCCGATCTCTTCTCCGTAAAGCGATTCCCTCTAGCGAGTTTGTTAAGCGCTTCTTTCTGGGTCAGGGGTTCGGGCATGGTTGTGGGTTGTTTTAATTCCCCTCCTGACAAGGAGGGGTTAGGGGAGGTTTATCAAATAAACCCCCTCAATCCCCCTTATCAGGGGGAAGTTTGCATAACCCCGGATTACCCCCCTCCGGGGCAAGAATTCAAAGGTCAAATATCACTAGCTCAGCATGACAATAAAGGGCTGTTTTGTCATTCTGAGGAACAACGTGACGAAGACGTGATATTCGTGATGGCCTCTTCCTTAAACTTCATGCCCGGCACGGATATTTCCTTAAACTTTGTGCCCCGCAGGGGTAATCTCGGGGTTATGCAAAGGTCTCTTAAGGCGGGGGGGGGGCTGGAATTATCTATTTGAAAATAAAGGAGCAATTCGATACAATCCGGGCATGGGTATCGAAAAAGATTTCATTGTAATTGGTTCTGGTGTGGCGGGGCTGACCTTTGCGCTCAAGGTCTGCAAGTTCGGTTCGGTGGGAATCGTTACCAAGGACGCTTTGGAGGAGTCGGCGACCAAATATGCCCAGGGCGGTATCGCCTCGGTGATGGCCGGGGACGATTCGTTCGAGTTGCATGTTCAGGACACGGTGGAAACCGGGCGCGGACTCTGCCACGAAGACTTCGTGCGCATCGCCTGCCGCGAGGGTCCGGCACGAGTGCGTGAGTTGATCGACCTCGGCGCCCAGTTCGACCGCGTGGGCGGTGCCGAGTTTGATCTGGGAAAAGAAGGCGGACACTCCAAACGTCGCATTCTGCATGCGAATGACCTGACGGGCTGGGAGATTGAACGCACCCTCATCAAAGCGGTTCACGCTCATGACAATATAGAAATATTTGAACACCATATGGCTATCGACCTCATCACCCGGGCTAGGCTCGAGGAGAAAATTCAGCCGGGTAGCGACCAGGACGAGGTGTTGGGACTTTATGTCCTGAACCACCCGACGCAAAAGGTCGAGACGATGGTGGGCCGGGTCATTCTCATGGCCACCGGCGGCGCGGGCAAGGTTTATCTTTATACATCGAATCCGGACACGGCTACCGGTGATGGTGTTGCGGTGGCTTATCGGGCCGGAGCGCAAATCGCCAATATGGAATTTTTCCAGTTCCATCCGACCTGCCTGTTTCACCCGAAAGCGAAATCGTTTCTCATTTCGGAGACGGTGCGGGGCGAGGGCGGAATCCTGCGTTTGCAAAACGGCGACACGTTCATGGAGAATTACCATTCTTTGGGTTGCCTGGCTCCCCGTGATGTGGTGGCGCGGGCCATCGACTACGAAATGAAAATGAACGGCGACGACTACGTCCTTCTCGATGCGACGCATCTTGAGGGTTATCGCATTCGTGAGCGCTTCCCAAATATTTATAAAACCTGTCTGGAATTCGGATTTGATATGTCGCAGGAGCCTGTTCCCGTTGTGCCGGCGGCGCATTATATGTGTGGTGGACTGGTGGTGGATGTCAACGGTCAGACCAATATTAAAAGGCTTTTTGCCAGCGGGGAGGTGTGTTTCTCCGGTTTGCATGGCGCCAATCGGCTGGCCTCCAACTCCCTGCTGGAAGGACTGGTGCTCTCGCACCGTGCAGTGGAAAAAGCGGTGAAGTTGTTTAAGGAAACCAAAAATTCTAAAAGCCCGTTGGAGCGGATTCCTGAATGGGACCCCGGAAGCGCGGTGGACAGTGACGAGTCGGTCGTTGTATCACACAACTGGGACGAAATCCGCCGGTTGATGTGGAACTATGTTGGCATTGTTCGTTCCGACAAGCGTCTAAAACGGGCTGAGCGCCGCATTCAACTTCTGCTGGAGGAGATTCAGGAATATTACTGGAAATTTAAAATTACCAAGGACACCCTGGAACTGAGAAACATCGCTATCACGGCGCGGTTGATCATTCAGGGGGCGATGACCCGAAAAGAAAGCCGGGGTTTGCACTATAACCTCGACTACCCGGAACCCGATGACGCGAACTGGAAACAGGACACGGTTTTCCAGAGTACGGTTCATCGATTGATAACCAAAACCAACCCGAGAATTGTGACCCATGAGTGAAGAAAAAACAGTACATATACTAATCCGAGATTTTTTTGGTGTGATTGCGCTCGCCTTCACTGTATTTAGCTTGATGGCGTTGACGACTTTTTCCCCCGATGACCCGTCTTTCAATAAAAGCATTACCGGGGTGAACGTGGCAAACTCTGCCGGCAGGGTCGGAGCTTATTTTTCCGATGGACTGGTCCGCGTCTTTGGCAGTGGTTCATTTTTCTTTCCGGTGATCACGGCGCTTTTAGGTTGGGCTTTGATTCGGGGAAAAGATTTTCACAACTGGGTGTTGATTTTAAGTTCGGGGGTTTTATTTTTGATCGGACTATGTTCTCTGCTCGCGATCCAGTTCGAGGTCGATCCGTTTTTTGGTTCAGCGGTTCCGGTCGGCGGTTTGGTCGGCCATGGCCTTGGTGGATTTCTGATGACATGGTTGAATGCTTCAGGAGCAGTGCTGACCTTGATCACTTTATTGTTCGTGGCCTTTCTGGTGATGACGCGCATTCCGGTCAACGCTCTGGTGGAGTGGATCGGAAAAATATTCCAAGCCCTGGCTGCAGTGTCAATATTGGGGGCGAATGCAATAAAAAATATGACTTTGAAAAGCTTGTTGGCCACCCGGACTTTGATGGAAAAATTTCAAACGGTGCGAGAGGGGATGCAAAAAATTAATAAAGCGGCGCCGGTGATCGTCACCCGTACCCGGCCTGAACCGGTGGTGAAGATTGTAGAGAAGACAAAGAAAACCAGGGAAGAAAAAGTCGAGTTTGTTGTTCAGGATCATTTTGCTTTCATGAGTTCATCTGGTAAATATCAGGTTCCTCCACTTTCCTTGTTGGAAGACCCTCCACCGGATAAAGATGTTCGGGCGGATAAAACCCGCGACGAGATTCTTGCCAGCAGTGCCATTCTGGAAAAAAAGTTGTCCGACTTTGGCATTGAGGGGCGGGTGGTTCAGGTTCTGCCGGGTCCGGTCATCACTTTGTTTGAGTATGAGCCGGCGCCGGGGGTCAAGGTCAGCCGCATCGTATCTCTGGCGGACGACCTGTCGTTGGCTATGCGTTGTGTAGGGCTCCGCATTCTGGCTCCTGTACCGGGCAAGCCGGTGGTGGGCATTGAGATTCCCAACCTGCGGCGCGAGACCATTTATTTTAAAGATGTCATGACATCAGATGTGTTTCAGGAGTCGGAATCCAACCTCACTCTGGCGATTGGCAAAGATGTTACCGGCGAACCGGCGGTGCAGGATCTGGCGACCACGCCGCATTTACTCATGGCGGGTTCGACCGGGTCGGGTAAAAGTGTCGGGCTCAACGCCATGATCTGCAGCATCCTTTTGAATGCCACGCCAGATGAAGTCAAAATGATCATGATTGATCCGAAGATGCTGGAGTTGTCTATCTATGATGGTATTCCGCATCTTATTTCCCCAGTGGTCACCAATCCTAAAAAAGCTGCCGCCGCACTGCAGTGGGCGGTCAACGAAATGGAATCGCGTTACAAAATGATGGCCGAGTGCGGAGTGCGCAATATCGGCGGCTTCAACGAGCTTGCGGAGAAACTGCAAAAGGAATATGAACTGGAACTGAAAAAACGCGAAAAAGCCAATAAAGGGTTCAAGCCTACAAATGATGAGGGCGAGGAAGAAGAGGAGATAATGCCGGAACCGCCCACGAAACTCCCCTGCATTGTTGTGCTGATCGATGAGTTGGCTGACCTCATGATGGTTGCATCCAAAGGGGTGGAAGACTCGTTGACCCGGCTGGCGCAGATGGCACGGGCCGCCGGCATTCATCTGATCGTGGCCACGCAACGACCTTCAGTGGATGTCTTGACGGGAATCATCAAGGCTAATTTCCCCGCACGTATGTCTTATAAAGTCACCTCTCGGGTGGACTCCAGAACCATTCTGGATGCTATGGGTGCCGACAAACTTCTCGGTAAAGGCGATATGCTGTTTCTGCCTCCTGGGACTTCCAAACTTCACCGATTACATGGGGTAATGGTCAGCGATGCGGAAATTCAACGCATTGTGGACTTTATCAAGAAGCAGGCGAAACCGCATTATCAGGAAGATATTTTCGAGTCGGTGGTTCAGGAAGAGAAGGGCGGAGGAGAAGAGGAAGAACCGTTTGACGAAAAATATGATGAAGCTCTCGCCATTGTTGCGAAAGACCGGCAGGCTTCCATTTCTTACATACAGCGGCGATTAAGAATAGGCTATAATCGGGCAGCTCGAATCATTGAAACCATGGAGAGAGAAGGGGTGGTGGGCCCATCTGATGGAGTTAAACCCCGCGAAGTCTATGTCAGCCCGATCAAAATTGAATAGGGTTTTCGGAAAGAATTTGGTTATCCTGCTGGTGCTGTTTCTTTTGGTTACTTTTTGCGCAACGCAGGTCAGTTTTGCGGGGATTTACTCCTACCGGGACGACAAGGGCAAAACCCATTTTGTCGATAGCCTCTCCAAGATTCCCAAAAAGTATCGCAAAAAAGAAAAAGGGGTTCGCAAGCTTCCTGATGCGCGGAAAGTGGCTCCCCAGACTTCTTCCGCTTCAGGACATCATATGGAACTTCCGGGAGCGGTTACATCAAATGAAGAAATCCAGGTTCCCCTTATTCCCACTGGTAGTGGGAATTTTCTCGTCGATATCGTTATCAATGGAAATATCGATGCGCGGTTAATGCTCGATACCGGTGCCTCCTTCATCACCCTTACTGAAGATATTGGTGCTAAATTGGGGATCACGCCTTACTCCGACAATGCCGAGATGCCTTTCAACACTGCGGGCGGAGTAAATTGGATGCCGCTGGTGGCGCTGGAAACGGTTACGATGGGCGGCGCCAAAGCCCGGTGGGTTGAAGCGTCTATCAACAGCCATATCAAGGATATTGATGGACTGTTGGGAATGAGCTTTCTTGGGGACTTACGCTTTGCAATCGACCGCGTCAACGAACGTCTCACTTTAAAACCTTTGCAGGGTCCTGACGAACTGACGTGGGATGACAAGCCGGGGAACTGGTGGAAAAGCCGGTTCGATCATTATAAAAAGTCCCTGCTGAGTTTTTTTGCCCAGGCAAGAACCTACAAGCGCAAGGGACATGAAAAGGCAGGGAGCCTGGAGAAGGCTGCAGATTTTTATAAGGACCTGAAGAAGAAACTTTTATTCAGGGCTTCCACTTCCGGCCTGCCAAACCGTTTTCGGCCGTCGTCATAATTGGTGAGCCATGCAAGGTTCCACTGCCGCTGACCAGGACGATTTTCTCTTTATCCTGTTAGGGGCCAGCAACCTGGCGCGGGGCTACTCTGCCCTGACCCGAAAAATTTCCCAAAATATTTCACGAGTCGAGTTTGTCAACGCGATGGGACCAGGCCGAGGTTATTGCGCCCGAGGAGGATTGTTTAATTTCACCTATTCTCCCATTGGTGAATGCCGGGTCATGGAATCTGCCAAAGCTTATGCGGAACGTGGTTCTCGAATAGCGGTACTATTGACCGATATCGGCAATGACATCATGTATGGAGTGCCCGACCCATCTCTCATTAAATGCCTGGACAGACTGATCGAAAAATCCCTGCAATGGAACGCCGAGGTCTTTGTGACTTCCATTCATGTGGATGTGTCCAAAGATATAGGAAAGGCCTCCTTCAAATTATTGAAGGCCATCTTTTATCCAAAAAGTCCGGTGACTTTTGAGCAGGCCGATGCGGCGGTAAAAAAGGTAAATCATTACCTTGAAGAAAAATCACGGCAGAACGAGCGGGTTCATTGTGTGAGTGGACTGGGCGCATTCTGCGGCATGGATAAAATCCACTACAGCCTGCAAAAAAGTCATCTTGCCTGGTCGCGTATTGCCGATGCAATGCTTTCGGCGCTGGGTGTGGCCTCCGCTGGGAATGTTGGTCCGGGTTCCGTGATAGTTTCTCTTTTCCAGGGCCTGAACCACCTGATAGCTTCTGATATGCTGAGGATCAGAAAAAAGCCAAAAGGGTTTTTCTAGAAATTTTTATTGGCATTTCAGGATGCCGGGGATCTTTTATGGGACATTGTCTTGCCATTATCCGGATAGGGGCGTACATCGTTGTGTTTGTTGTGTTCGTGATGATCGGTGTGTTCGGGCATGTTTTGTTTTTCATGTCACCACCACGACTTTTAAGATGGATCGTTTTCTTCGAGCAATGGTGGGCCCGCGTGACTTGCAGGGTCTTCAATATTCATGTGCGGATTGAAGGAAACGCAAAGATAAAACCGGGATCGCTGATTGTCGCCAACCATGTCGGCTCGCCGGATATTTTTGTTTTGAGCGCATGCTTTAAAGGGTTCTTTGTTTCCAAAGCCGAGATCGCCGATTGGCCCCTGTTCAGCTGGCTGGCCCGATTGGGGATGACCATTTTTGCAGACCGGAGCAAACGCCATCAGGTGAAAGCTGTCATCGGGGAAATTGAGGCACGATTAAAAAGCGGGCATTCCGTGATTCTGTTTCCCGAAGCCCGGGCGACCGATGGAACCGATGTGGTGCCCTTCAAGTCGGCGGTCTTCGAGGCAGCGGTTCTTGCTGGCCGACCTGTTGTGCCTGTAGAGATTCACTATCATGACGGCCATCAGCCAACGATTGCCTATTATGGAGATAGTTTCATCAGCCATATTATGACATTGTTAAAAACACCCAGGCTTTCAGTGACGGTAACGGTGCTGCCGGAAATTTCAGCGGGCGCAGATCGGCAAACCCTGGCGGCAAAAAGTTATCGGGCCATTCGCGATCAACACATCCACCCCTAGCCGCCGGGCAACGCCCGGTGGTAAGGAGAGCTTTGCATAAGTCGAAAAATCGAAGAATCGAGATGCTTCGACATACCCCTCCGGGGCAAGAAAGCTAATGAAGGGATAACACAAGGGCAGTAGCCGTGATATTTTTCCTCAGTTTTTACCCGTTCCGGGCATGAAGACAAATGAAGAGGACATCACACGTGCCCCGCAAGGGTTAAATAGCATATTGCGCCGAGATGCCGATTGAAGGTAAGATTAAGCCATTGCCATTTACCCGTGGAGGAACTCCACTTTTTGTAAAGGATTCAACATGATTCATCCTTTTAAAGGTCGGAAACCGGAGATTGACGATTCTTCCCTGGTGGTAGAAAGCGCACAGGTCATCGGTGATGTGAAGATTGGCGAAGAGAGCAGTGTGTGGTTCAACGCGGTGATTCGCGGGGATGTCCATCACATCCGCATCGGCAAGCGCACTAATATTCAGGATGGTTGTGTCCTGCATGTGGCGCGCAAAACCCTGCCGCTGATTGTCGGCGATGAAGTGACGGTGGGCCATAACGTCACCCTGCACGCCTGTACCATTGGTTCGCAATGTCTAATCGGTATGGGAGCGATTGTTATGGATGGCGCGGAAGTGGGGGGACAGTCCATCGTTGGTGCCGGTTCCCTGGTGACCCCGAACACGAAGATTCCGCCGAAGAGCCTGGTGCTGGGTACGCCGGCGAAAGTAAAACGGGAACTGACTGAAGAAGAAATTCGCGGTATCCGCGAATCGGCCGCCAATTATGTCGGCGATATTGAAACTTACCTCGATTAAGACGGATGACTGAATCTGCCCCGTTCAAGGTTCCCATTGCGGTGCTGGGCGGTAGTGGGGCCTATCATCTTCTCACTGGGCAGGTCCTTGGTCAGGAAAAAGACTGTCAAGTTCTTCAAACCCCTTATGGCGAAAGCGCACCGATTCATCACTTCAGTTCTAAAAGCCGGGACTTTTTATTTTTATCCCGCCACGGTGAAACCGATTATTCCATCACCGCTCCTTTTGTCAATTACCGCGCCAACATTCACGCCTTGAAAAAATGCGGGGTCGAGAGGGTCATTTCCTGGTCCGGTCCGGGAATCATCAACACCACCTTCAAGCCGGGAGATTTTGTGGTTCCGCATGATATCATCGATGAAACGCGCAACCGCGAGACCACGTTTTTTAAGAATACGGGAATCGGGTTCATCCGCATGAACCAACCCTTCTGTCCGCAGATCGCCAGCGCCCTGCACGACACCCTGCACTCGAGCGGACTACCCCATCATGAACAGGCGGTCTATGCCTGCACCGAAGGGCCGCGTCTGGAAACCCCGGCGGAGATCCGCAAACTGCGCCTGTCGGGCGCCGACCTGGTGGGCATGACCCTTGCCCCGGAAGCCTTCCTGGCTCGGGAAATGGAAATGTGCTACACGCCGTTCTGCTACCTGACCAATTATGCCGAGGGGGTAAAGCCTGGAGAATTTAAAAAGGGGGAATTGTTTGAAGGCATGCAGACGGAAGAAGAACGAAAGCAGGTCGATGCAGCAATACAAAAATTTCCTCAACTGATCGGCGCAGTGTTTGAAAATTTGGATGGCGTCCCACGTACCTGCGATTGCCCGGAAGCAATGCGTCGCTACAAAGACAAAGGCCTGCTCGGCGCAGGGCCAATGGGCCAAGACCCGAAAAGCTGATGAAAAAACGTTTGCTCGCCACTCACTCCCGTGGGAGGAAATATAGCAAGGCTTGATTAGGCCGAGATAACTCTTTGCCAGTGGATAGAGCCATTTACCCCTTCTGGGCACGTGTAATATTTCTTCATTTGCCTTCATACCCCGAAAGAGTAATCTCGGGTCATACAAAGCTCTCCTTTGTGGGAGGGGAAGCATTATTGAATCTAGTTCCTCCCCTCTCATGAGGGGAGGCAAGGCGTAGCCGCGGAGGGGTGTGGATTTTTCTGATGAAATTCCTGTTTCCGCATTTTCGACTTATGCAAAGGTCTCTACGGCTAGTAGCCGTGACCGGCGAGCCGCCGGTGGCTGTTAGATGCCTCCTTAGCCTCGTGTATCACCAGGGGGATGAGCAATTATTTTTTAAGCCGAGATAACCGGTTGAATGCTCAATAATGTTATTGCAGTCGCCTCCCTCGTCAGAGGGGCCAGGCTTCGAATCCACCGGTCATGCTGTAGACCTCTTTGAATCCATTTTGTGAGAGGTATTCGGCGGCACTGCGGCTGGAGATGCCGTGGTAGCAGCAAACAATCAGAGGTTTTTCCTTGTCCGCCGATTCGATGTACTCTTTAACATTTCCATCGTTCAGAGAAACGGCGTTGGGGATGTGACCGGCGGAGTAAGACCCTGGATCGCGGATATCGACCACATTCGCAGAATCTTCTTCAACCATTGCCTGTGCTTTGTGAGGATCCAGTTCCTTAAACATGGTTTGCAATCCTTTATTAAGGTTCGGACATCTATATATAGGATGACCAATATACATATAAGATGACCAACCCGAAAAAAAGTTCCAATTAAATGCCACTCTCTGAACTGGAAAAATCTTTTAATAGCGCCAAAGAAAATGCTTCACCGGTTGAGACGGTGGCGGCGATCATTCCATTGGCCGATGCTTACCAGCAGGTTCGAAAATATGATTCGGCAGTGCGTTGCTTGCGGGAAGCGTTATCCGTAATTCGGGAAAAAGGAGAGGCCGGTCAGGAGGCGGTGGTTTTGACTGCGCTCGGCACCGCTTTCTGGGAAAAGGCGCAGCTGCAAAAAGCTTTGGACCAGTTCAGTCCGGCTCTGGACCTGTTTAAACAGTCCGGTGACAAGACGGCGGAACGAGTCATTCTGGCGATGGTGGGCATTACTTTCTGGCGCAAATGCGAATGGCAAAGAGCGCTGGAAATCCTGGCCGATGTTTTTTGCGAGGCGGATAAACTGATCGTTGATGACAGGTTCATGTCGGTGCAAGGAGCGTTGGAGAGAGGCGTTGCTACTTTGCAGAACCGGGTGCGCATGGGGCGCGAGCTTCAAGACCCTTTAAAAATTTTGCAGCCGTTGTTTTCTGGTTGCGTTTTGTATCGAGTTTTGGGAAACCGCGAGCAGTTTGAACTTTGTCTGGATGAAGCGGTGACTTTGGCGGAATCGTTAAATAAAACCGACATTCTCGATGCCGCCCGGATTATTAGGCAGCTCGGCGCAGGGCCAGCAAGTCAAGGCCCATAGTGTCCTAAGAAAAAATTTTCTTGCCGGAGAAATTATTTTTCGTTGCCCCTACTGCCTATTGAGCCCAGCGTCATACTGGCTGGGCGTGACCCGGTTTAAGCCAGGTCAATTCGTTTTTGTTGTGGAACAGGTGCAGAACCCGGCTATCAGGAATGGCGGCAAATTTGTCCGCGATGGCAAGGTCGGGTTCGCCTTTGAACTTGATCGTGCAGATGAAGTTTTTGCAGATGCCCGATTCCATCCATTTTAGAATCCATTCATAAAGTTTGTCCGGGTAACAGATCACATCCGAGAACAGCCAGTCGATGGGCCGTTCCTCAAACTCCTCCGGCACCAGCGTGAACGCATCGCGTTTCTGAAACGAGACGCCTTTTAATTCGGCAACCGATTGAGATAAGGGTGATCGGTCGATGCTCAAAACCTCTGCTCCGCATTGTTGAATCACCCAGGCCCAGCCCCCCGGACTGCCCCCAACATCTATACAGAACTCGCCAGGTTGCGGTGTCATGCCGGTGAGAGTGAGAGCTTCATAAAGTTTTAAATAAGCGCGGTTGGGCGGCCCCTTTTTGTCTTCGACAAAATGCGCTTCGCCGTTCGGGAATGGACTGGAACACTCTGCTGATGCGAGCAGGGTGTTTTCATCCAGCAGGGTGAAGGTCCCTGGCGGGACTTGCGGTAAAGAAGCAGGAAAACTCAGGGGTTTAGAATTCACCGACGGCAGTTTTTCCAGAATCAGTTTGGCGCGGCGGTGCAGGGTGTGCGAATAGAGGCACCAGTTGCGTTGCAGGGATTTTAGTTTGTTGGCGGCGTCGTTGATCGAGTCGATTTCAAGGACGACAGGATTTTCCCAGATATTCTGCGCCCAGTGCGCCTTCCTGGCAGGTTGAGAGGAAAGCACCAGTTGGCCGTGCACCGCAACTGCTCCATTAAGTTCTTTCAATAGAGGTTCGGTGAACCCCTCCGCCGCAAGATAAGCCGATTTTATTTCGGAGGTCATTGACGGGATCATACCGGTTGGCATGGATCGGCTCAAGCGTTAAAGCGTAAAGCCGGGATTACCCCTTCTACCCGTTCCGGGCATGAAGTTTAAGGAAGAGGACATCACATACCCGTGCCGGGCATGAAGACTAATGTTGGGGATATTACAAACATCACGTCTTCGTCACCTTGTTCCTCAGAATGACAAAATAGCCTTTTATTGTCATGCTGAGCTAGTGATATTTGACCTTTGAATTCTTGCCCCGTAGGGGTATCTCGAAGCATCTCGCTTTTCTGTTTTTTTAAGCTTACGCAAAGGTTTCGGAGGATTGGCTTTTTCTTTGCGGGTTTCGGGCTGTTTTTGAAGGAATCCGAGCGGCGTTTTACCCCCCCCCTCCCCACCAGCATGATTAAGGAATATAAAACAGTAGGTTAGAGGATTTTTGAGTTGCTTGCAAAGACATGCCTTTGATGCTAGAATCATCAAAGCTTGTAATTAAAGAGTTAGAGTTAATCAGATTTCAAAACTAGGAGGTAAGTGATTGTGTCGTAATCGAATAGCAGGATAGGAAGAAATATTGAACAGAGCGGGATATTTTGGTTGTTTTGCGCCGTAGCCTGTACGCTTGCCCTGACCGTTGGGGAGGTGCTGGCGCAATCCGTCACCATTGACGAGGGTGATACTCACACGACTCGGATTGTATCAATGCGCACTGACGATGCCATCATCAACAATGGCACAATAATGACGCCGGATTCCTCCGGCATTTTCTCGACGGGTGATGGCGCGACCATCACCAACATCGGCACAATAGAAGCGAGATGGGTTCATTCTGAGGGCATTTACTCGGATGCCGCTAACGCGGTGATCAGCAATAGCGGCACAATAACGGCGACGGGCGAAGCCATTTCCGCACATGGCGATGACATGACCATCACCAGCAGCGGCTCAGTATCAACCACAGGGGTTGTTGCTCACGGTATTTTTGTGGGTGGTGATGACGCGAGCGTAATCAGCAGCGGCTCAATCTCAACGTCAGGCGGGGATTCTGAGGGTATTTTTTCGAGGGGTGATAATACGATGATCACCCATAGCGGTTCAATCTCAACCACAGGCTCTACATCTGAAGGCATTTTCTCGCAGGGTGTCGGCGCAACTATTACCAGTAGCGGCTCAATCACAACCGCAGGGATAGAGGCTCACGGCATTTTATCGGTGGGCTCTGGCGCGGCCATCACCAATGACGGCACAATCACAACGACTGGCGATGACGCTCACGGTATTTTTGCCGGGGGTGGTGGCACGGAGATTACCATCAGCGGCCGTGTGTCTGTCAGTGGCGAGGGTTCCTATGTGGTGAAAGGCTCCGATGCGGGAGATCAAACGCTGAACCTGCTTCGTGGGGCGATGACGAACGGGGAGTTTAGTCTGGGAGAAAGCAGCGGCGATAATGATATTGCCAACATTTATGTGGATGACATCTCAAGGTCGTCGACTTACACTATCGGCGGGGCCGAGACCATCAACCTGTTCAGAGGAGAGGGAAATGCGCAGATATCTCTTCCACTGCCGTGGGTAGCGAATGCTGATGGCGATACTGCGGCTGTGCTCGACCCGACGGGCTCGTCCGCCGAACGCATGGTGCTGGGTACGGCTACAAGTCAGCTCCACCAGTTGGTGTTTCAGCGGTTGGCAGACACGCGGCAGTCGGCGGGGATGGGTAGCGGTGCGTCTGATGGGACAACCGGCGGGTCGGGCTGGGGCACTTTTTTTGGTGCCGGGCGCGAGCGTGACGCTGACGGCCTGGCGCAGGCTTGGTCGAGCCACCGTTTTGGCGCGGTCGGGGGCTACGACATCCGCCTGGACAGCGGCCAGCGTGTTGGTCTGTTTGCCGGGGGCAGCCGTGGGCACATTGAAACCGATGCCAGATCGATTGAGACCGACACCAACAGCGGGTTTGTCGGCGCTTACGGGCAGAGCGGATTCTGGGTGGTGGCTGGGGCTTGAGCGGATCGGTGGTCGGCGGCTATGAAAGCCATAACAGCGACCGCTCCGTGTTCGACAACCTCGAAGGGGATGGAACCGCTGACGGGGGTTACCACAGCTTCTATGTCAGTCCGTCTCTGGCCCTTGCGTGGTACCATGATCTGGGAGACGGCCTTGAGTTCCGGCCCAGCGCGCAGATTGCTTATACTACGGTGAGCGGCACGACAAACTCCGATTTACGCTTCGATGACCGGGATGTGCATATTTTTGACGGCCGCCTGCAACTGGCGCTGGCGCAATCCTACGACCGGGGAGAGATTGAGTTGCGTGGCGGCGCTACGCTCACCCATTATGGTGATGACAATGTCGATGTCAGCCTGGGCGGAGGTGATCCGATCTCTTACCGGGTGCCGGGTAACGAGACCATCCCCGCCGGGTATGTGGGTGCCAGTCTGCGTTATGTTGTCAGGGACAATGTCAACCTGGTTGGCGATGTGGAATATCACAATGGCACGGGCGGCACGGAATCCATATCGGGTTATCTGGGGCTGAGGGTTCGGTTTTAGGTTTTAATTTGAGGACGCGAAGAGAGTGTTTGGGCGGTGCGGCTAAAGCTGCGCTTCCGGCAACCCCCAGCCTTGTATCGTCATTCTGAACGATTGCATTGTCATGCGGAGATTCTTCGTCACGTTGTTCCTCAGAATGACAAAATGGCCTTGTATTGTCATGCTGAGCTAGTGATATTTGACCTTTGAATTCTTGCCCCGTAGGGGTATGTGATATCCTCTTCCTTAAACTTCATGCCCCGTAGGGGTATCTCGAAGCATATCGCTTTTCTGCTTTATAGACTTACGCAAAGGTCTCCCTGACAATGGGGGACTTTTATGAATTCCAATCCACACCCCTCCGCGGCTACGCCTTGTGATCTTCCCCTGTTTTAGTGGACAGTTAGTTAAGAGGCATAGGCCTGTTTCTCGAATTCGGCAGGGCTGAGATAGCCGAGATATTAGTGACGGCGTTGCCGATTATAAAACACTTCGATATATTCAAAAATATCCTTCTTTGCTTGCTGACGGGTTTTGTAGTTCCGGTTATGAATGAGTTCCACTTTGAGAGTATGGAAAAAACTCTCCGCCACGGCGTTATCCCAGCAATCGCCCTTCCGGCTCATACTGCACTCTATCCCATGAACATTGAGCAAGGCTTGAAAATCGTTGCAGGCATATTGAACCCCCCGGTCAGAATGGTGAATCAATCCCGGTTTCATGCCGCCGTTCTTCATTGCCATATTTAAAGCTCTCATTACCAACCAACGGGTTATCCAACGATCCATGGCCCAACCAATAACTTTACGGTGGAATAAATCCAGCGTCACCGCAAGGTATAACCAGCCCTCTTGAGTCGGGATATAGGTGATATCCGAAACCCAGCATTGACCGGGCTCAGCAACATTAAACCGCCGTTGCAGTTTGTTTTTTGCCACCGGGTGATTATGTTTGGAATCGGTTGTCACCCTGAACTTTCTTTTGTGCTTGGCAACGATTCCATGCTCGCGCATAAGACAGGCAATACGATGCCTGCCAATGGCATATCCCTTGTCTTTCAAGTCCTCATGAATTCTGGGACTGCCATAAGTCTGGCGACTCTTCTTATAAACGGTTTTGATCTCATCAACCCATCGCTGCTTCTCACGGCTCCTCAGGCTCTCGGGGCGGCTCAGCCAGGCATAGAACCCACTTCGTCCCACTTCCAGAACCCGGCACATCGGGCTTACCGGAAATGCTTCTCGATGATCCCGTATAAACCGATATCTCATTGGGAACCCTTCGAGTACCCCTTCGTGGCATGAAGACAAATGAAGAGGACATCACAAAGATAACTGCCGCCTTTTTTAATATGTCCCGCTCCATACGAAGGCGAGCGTTTTCTCGCCGCAACTGCTGCAACTCATCTCCCGGCTTAAGCTGTCCTTTGCCGGGAAACGCATTCCCCTGATCCTCCTCATACTCCTGTTTCCAGCGACCCAGAAGGGCAGAACGGATTCCCAGATCCCGGGACACCCGGGCAATGCTATCGCCTACTTCAATAACCAATCGAACCGCTTCTAACTTGAATTCTTTACTGAAACTCCTGCGTTTGGTTCCCATAAAAACACCTCCAAAAGTGTATTATCCACACTTTTCGATGTGTCCACCAATTCAGGGGAAGATCAAGATGCTTCGAGATACCCCTACGGGGCATGAAGTTTAATGGAGAGGGTATCACATACCCCTACGGGGCAAGAATTCAAAGGTCAAATCACTAGCTCAGCATGACAATAAAAGGCTATTTTGTCATTCTGAGGAGCTATTGCAACGAAGACGTGATATTTCACCAAAACTTTCGTGCCCTGAAAGGGTAATCTTGGGTTATGCAAAGCTCTCCTGATAGGAGGGCTAGATATGGAGGCACACGACTGGCGCAACCTGTTCAATCGCTTTGATTTATGGGGCGTCGATCAAATGCTCTCAAACATTATGTTTTACCTGGGCTGGTTGAGCATTTTCCTGGCCTGGGTCTGGTTATATAAAGTTGGCGGACCAACCCCAAAAAGGGATAAAATGATTCTAAATACCTGATCGTAAAAAATCATTAATGGACATAAACAGGCTCTTAAATTATCCTAAGCAAAAATAATTTGTGATTTTTGTTTTAAATCGATAACTCTAAAATTTTTGCCTCATCAACAATTTTTTCAGGAGGCTCCCATGACAGGAATTCCGCAATCTGAACACCCAAAAGAAAAGTTAGGGGATTTCATGACCACCCCCGTCATCGCCATCGATGTGAAAGCCACCGTTCAAGAGGCCGCCCACATGATGGATGAGCAAAATGCCAGTGCCATTCTCACCACTGAAAATGAAAAGCATATTAGGAATCATCACGGAAAGGGATTTTACACGCAAGGTGGGGGGGCTCCTGTTATCCACTCTTGTCTCCGAGATCATGATCTGCCCTCTCTACACTCTGGACCGCGATAACCATATTCTTGAAGCCGCAGAATTTATGACGGACCATTACCCGGCATATCACCGTCACAGATCAGGGCAAAGTGGTGGGCATTATCACCGTAAAAAATACATTTTCTTATTACATGAATCTGTTCGGCCTGGGGAGTTATGATCCGTCGACCTCTGCGGATTGAGTGCTTTCTTCAACTGGCAAGAATCTGCTCTCTGAGGGGTGGTTTATAGAGGCCCTCTTCATCCCTCCTTCTAAGGAAAATCTATAAAAAATGGATGACCTTACAGAGTTGATTAAAACTTTTGTGATTTTACTGGCCATCATCGATCCCATCGGGAACCTTCCTATTTACATTTCCCTGGCCGCCAATAAAACCGATGCGGAGCATAAAGCAATAATTTTAAAAACCAGTTGCGCTTCGGTGGCGTTATTAACCGTATCTTTCTTGTTCGGAAAATATATTGTGGTGTTTTTCGGCATTCAAATTAATAGGGGGGGGTTTTCCTGGTCTATATCGCTTTCACCATGCTTACCGACAACAAGACCTCCCATTCACTTTCCGAAGAGGGGGCGTTAAAGATGATATTGCTTTTATGCCCATGACCTTTCCCCTTTTTATTGGGCCAGCTGCCATAAGCCTGGTGATAATTCAATCCACCGAATTCACTCTATGGTCGGCCAAACTAATATCTATTGCAGAATTTGTCCTGATAGGCGTTCTGATCTGGATCTCTTTAAAACTCGCTAACAGGATTTTAAAATTCCTGGGAAAGGGGAGCATCAAATTCATCACTCAGGTCATGGGTTTGCTCCTGGGTAGCATGGCGATAGGGATCATTGCCGATGAATTAAAAGTTCTTCTACCCGGCCTGTCTTAGAACCGGCCTCGTTCAGTAATAAAAACACTCTTAATTCCGGAAAAATGGACATGGCCACTCTCATCACCACAAGCGTTGTTGTTATTCTTCTTTTAGGCTTTGTGGTGAACTACCTTCTCGAGCCCGACATCCGCAAAAGTTCCGTCAATATTGTGTTTTTTGCGTTTGCAATACTATTATCTTTTCCAGTTTTAAAATGCTTTATACCGGAGAGATGGGGTCGTTTGATGTCCATGAGGGGGAAGTGAAAATACTCATGGGAACCCATCCCTTTGAGTCCTGGGGAAGCCTGATTTTTAAATTGAGCTTGGGCGGGTTTATGCTTTATGCCCTGTTCCTGAAAATAAAAAAGAGCTAGGGAGTTATTTTTTATGGCAGATGAAGGTTTCGAAAAATACAATGATGTTCCGTTATATTTCTCGCATTACTACAATTTTCTATTCATTTATAAAAGTCAGAAAATGGAGAACGGCGATCAAATATTTTTACAACTCGGTGGCAACATGGAAAAAGTTTCAGCCATGGTGGTGGACGTGAACGATCCACTCACCCTTGATGAAAAATCTGATGACGAATATGCCTATATCAAAAACAAAGACAATCAAGTTGTCTGGAAACAGGGTATTCCCGCAGGGGACGAGTAACCCCGAATCTTTATGGAAACAACTCCTCATATGAAACAGGGGATAAAAAGAAATGGCAAAAAAATATTTCACACCAAAATTTATTCTTTTTATCGCTCTTGCTCTTCCCACCGCACTCCTGATATCGCTGGACAGAATTCCTCAAAACCCGGAATGGTCGCGTTTTGCAGATCACCGCAGTTGGCTCGGCATCCCTAATTTTGGCGATATATTCTCCAACCTTCCTTTCGTCGTTATTGGATTTATGGGCCTGTGGTTCTTGTTTCGTCTTGCCGATGACGGGGGGAACGCTTTCGAGTTTTCCTGGGAAAAAGCAGCGCCAACCATTTTTTTTACCGGTGTATTCCTGACCGGATTCGGTTCCACCTGGTTTCATCTCAATCCGGATAACGCCCGGTTGGTCTGGGATCGACTTCCTATGACCTGGGCCTTTATGGGGCTGTTCTGCCAACTCATCAGCGATCGCGTTTCGGCCCGCGCTGGATATTTACTGGTCTTTCCTCTTGCTGGCCTTGGAATGTTCAGTGTGATCTGGTGGTATTGGACAGAAGTAACGGGGGTCGGAGATTTGAGACTTTATCTCTGGATCCAGTTCGCCCCGACGCTGGCAATCATTTTAATGCTTTTTTTATTTCCCAGCCGTTATTCTCACGGCAAAATGTACTGGGGAGTCCTGCTATGTTATATTCTGGCTAAAATATTTGAACATTTTGATGCGGCGGTCTTTCAAGCCCTTGGTTTTATCAGTGGGCACAGCCTCAAACACCTTTTCGCCGGAGGGGCGGCCTGGATTATTTTTCAAATGCTGGCACAGCGACAAACCACTTACGGCACAAAAGATGCTAAAAGGTGAGGCCCACATCCGCTCCGGCGACTAGATTCTCGCTCATATCAAACCTGTCACCTGTTTTGGCGGAGCGGACGGTTGCCGCTTCCAGGGGACGAACCGCCACGGTGGAAGTGCCTGAAGGCAAAGATGCTGAGGTGGTGGAAATTGACTGGGGCATTACCGAACAGGATCACGATTTGCGGGATCGGTTTATTGAACTTCTTTTAAAAAATACTGCAGATAAGTTGAAGAACGACTATATGGTCTCGGCCAAAATGTGGAAGGGGGCCCACGACCTTATGGCCGCCTGCAAAAAAAAGGTTCGAATACTTGAAACCGAAAATGAAAAACTAAAAAAATTGAATACTGCGCTAAAGAAAAAACTAAACATATAGAAATCGCTTCCATTTAATCTGCATTATTTTTGTTAATGAACACGTATTGCCTATTTTCTAAATGGATGGCACAATCATTTCATGGGCTCTATATGGAAAATCGGGATTGCTGAATTTTTGTCCCTGTTATTTTTGGGATCGGGGCTGGCTTTTGCTGGTATGGATAAAATTCCTCTGGTGACGACTCCCTCCTTCGATAAACTCAGCCTCGCGACTCCCGGCTTGGTCTCGCCCTCTAAAACCAAACCGCTTAACTTGATTTTGGTAATTTCTACAACCCGGGACGAAGACCTTTCGGTATCTCCCGCTACCCATGAACAATTATTCAACGCCATTGAGGTAGAAGACCTGGAGCGAGCCGAGAGACTGCTCACCGGTTTAGACATTAATTTGCAGGACAAACGCGGCATCACGCCTCTTTACAAGTCTGTCTTTCACAACCGGTTTAATTTTGTCCGTTTATTGCTCGAACGAGGGGCAGACATCAACCTCCCCGACCACGAAGGCCTGAGCCCTCTCCATGTCGTGGCACTGGAGGATCTGGATACACTGGTGCCTGTGCTCCTCGATCAGGGGGCCGAGTTGGAAGCCAAAGATAGTTTTGGCTACACCCCTCTCCACCTGGCCACCGACCAGGGCAGTGTCAAAGTCGCCCATGCGCTGATCAAAAGAGGCGCCAACGTGAACAATAGCTCAGAGTGGGGCAACACTCCACTACATGCTTCCATCGCCCAGGGCAATATGAAGCTCATCAAACTTTTACTCAAAAGGGGGGCAGACATCGGCGCCATAGACAGGCTGGGCCGTTCGGCTCTGCACTGGGTGGCGGAAAAGGGCTATCTGAGTATTGCCAGGTTTCTAATTCTTGAAGGCGCTCCGATTCATCATCAGGATAACGATGGCCACACTCAACTTCATGAAGCGGCAAGGTGGGATCAACAGAAAATGGCCAAGCTTTTCCTTGTTCACGGTGCCAATGTGAATGCAAAAGGCTCAGACGGTCGGGGTCCACTACATATTGCCATCGCCAATGGGAATATAGATATTGTCAATCTGCTTAAACGCCACGGCGCTAAATTGTAACAATGCTCCGCGATGATTAAAAATTCGCTCCTGCCGACTCAACTTCTTCAATGAAAAATTCCGCAATTCATTTTCTGCTTTTCGCCGTTGTTTCCTGCACCGCCTTGTTTGCCATGAAATATATTCTCTGGGCCATGTTCAAATGGGGAGGGGGCGCAGCCATTGCCTTGGCCCTGGTATTTACCTGTATTTATGTCGGGAGCTTTTTTGCGGTCATTCAAAAATGGGCTGGGCATGAACAATATATCTCTAATACAGGTCTGAGATGGATTTGGGTTCTGGGTTTCCTGCAGTTGGCCGTGCTGGGAACTCTTTATCACCTGTTGCCGCAATTTTTTCCTGCACTCATCGCAGACTTCTTCTTCGCCTGAAACCGGAAAGATTGGCAAAAATCCTCGCCCAATTGCAAAAAAACATATAACAGGTTTCATCATGCATTGGGTTCTTTACTTTTCTTCTCATCAGGAATCAAAGCATAACTCGAACCACATCCCTGCCTTTGGCCGACCATCACCATATTGTTATAGTGATTTTTTAAAACCTGTTTTTCCGTGTAATCCGCCGCATAAGAATCGGTCAAAAACAGAACCGCGTTAGGGTGGAAACCAAGGACGCCGCCATTGGAACCAGGGTTTCGGAAAACCACAATTCATGCTTGTTGAGGTTGAAAAAAAACAGGATGGGGTAAATATAGCCAGGATAAAGAGATGGATCACCAGAGTTCTTTTTTCAGGCATGGCTCTTATTTTTCATGAGATAAAGGGTTCGTTCAGAATCGCCGACTTTTTCAGACTTTATGATATTGAAAAACTGGAGGAATTCGCTTTCAAACGCTTCCTGCGTATAGTCGGGAAAGATGTCTTCCCTCGAGGCCAGTAGTTTTTGCGCCATCGGGTCTGACTTTGGAACAAATTCGATGATCAGAGATCGACAGGTGTTTCTGAAAAACCCGGCTATCTTAGCCAACGGAACATTGTTGGATATGGCCAGATGATGGATCAGAGCTAAGGCGAGTATGGTTTCTGTCGGCCCTCTTTCCTGAAGGGACATTCTTTCTTTATTCTCCCACCCAATACTAGGGCTGGGGTTGTTGAGATCAACCCATAGGGGAAGCAGATTTTTCTCTCCATTTTTCAGCGTTTGAAGATAACTGGTCTCAACACAACCGGGGTCGGTGTCCATTGAAATCGTGGTTATGCCTCGGTCACTTGCAATCCTGCTGAAAACTCCTGTGTTGGCTCCCAAATCCCAAACGGTACCGGGTTTTAAAAAGTCCAGATAGCCTGCCACCTGTTTGATTTTTTGCTCCAAAAATTTTGGGACATGGGCACATTCGCTGTAATAGTTTACCCATTCGCTTTTCCCAGGTCTCCAATACATATTTTTAATGGCAGATTCCAAACTATCTGTTAGTCCAAGAAGGGACTTTCTACTCATGGTCTGGTTGCTGGCAGCTGTTGAAGCTTGCTCGACATGTTTTGTTTGGTATCTGGCATGCAAATGAATATGCGTTGCCAAATGAAAATTGAAGTACGTCCTTCCAGGAAGTAACGATGAAACCAAGTCCAGTGGGATGCCGCTAATATATTCGCGTAACATCCGTCCGAGACTTATGTCCTTATAACTCATCAACGCCAGAGGGCCGAGAAAGTTTTCGCAGAACTGTTTGTAACCAGCCCAAGGTTCCCCCTCTTGATACTTTTCAAAAGAAAGAGTGTCGATCAATATAGGTTGTCCCTGGTAGAATTGGATGTTGTAAGCATTGGCATCCTTGAGAATCATGCCATGACTCAAGGTACGCTTTAAAATAGTCAGGGTTAGCAGAGCAGCATTTTTAAACTGAGTGAAACACCATTCGTAGGGATAGGATATAAATGGAATAGGCTCTGGTCGAATAGTCTGATAGCCATCAGAAAAGGGAAAGTGGCTCGCGTCAACAGTTTCATGAGGGATCAATAATCTTTTGTTACGGAGCTTTTCATATAGCCCCGATTCTAAAAAATAATCAAAATTTTCTTTATAAACTGGATTGATTTGACGGTAACAGACTCCTTCCCAATAAAAAACAAAGCCGCTTGGGTCACGAAAGGAACTGTTCTCAGTTTCTGGGATCATTTGTGTTGTTTTTGCCAACAAGATTCTTTACAAAGCTTTTAAATTTTCCCCAATAGATTTTCAAGGTGAAAAGAAATCCGAGGAGGCTCGCAATTAAGAGATGCAAAACCATGCTGCCGGTTCCAGGGTCAAAATAGGCGTGCACATCAGGAGTCCAGCCCAAAAGACAAATTAAGGTGAGAAAAAGAACCAATGATTTTTTTGGGTGGGTACGAAGCATGCGTTTTCCTTTTTTAGGTACAGCTTGTGAGGTTTCCGGTCTTCGGCAATAGGTTACACGTGGCTCATATCTTCCAGGATTTTACTGACTTACTCAGCTTAACGGGTTTATTTCCGCCAACCTTTATACATTATTGGGCCAAACACCTCAAAAATCCAGGCATATGCACTTGAAGGGAAGGAGATACACAGCCTCCACGCCTAGTTGGGGGTCCAACCGCCATCCGGTCCGCAACGGATGCAACGAACACTTTGGAAGATTTCATCCCAATCCGCATCGGTGGCAATATAATCCAGGACGCATCGCAGGGCCTTGTCTTTATCTTCCAGCTTGTATTTTTTTGTGGCATACTCCAGCATTCTTACCAGATCTTCCTGAATCTGGAACTCGACCCCGATTTTTTCACCTGCCATATTTATGATCCTTTCAAAAATCTATTTTGTTTGATATGAGTCTGTACACCGACTGGCTTGTTCGAATTTGTGTGACTGCAGAACTTTCTTAGTTTCCCGGGCCAGGGTTCTCAGTCATCTTCGTCAAGATTGTGCCGGAGAGGTTGGCTCCTGTCAATATGGCCTCTCGAAGGATCGATCTCGCAAATTCGGCTCTATCCCCTACCGGACGTGGCCCGGTTTTTCACTGCCTCGACGGCGAGTCGTGGTTTTCATCGGCCCTGCGCCGAGCAGTGGTTTTCATCGGCCCTGCGCCGAGCAGTGGTTTTCATCGGCCCTGCGCCGAGCAGTGGTTTTAGTTCGCCCCTCCGCGTAGGAGTGGAGCCAGCGGGCGGAATTGAACCGCCGACCTACTGATTACGAATTACAAATTGGCGTTTTTAGGAAGTTTTTGATTTCAGGCTGGCTTCCTCTATCTGTTTATTTTTTCAAGGTTTTTAGTAAACCATTATTTCCGCCAATTCCGTTAAATCTGCTCCGGTAGGAAATTTCTATCATAAATTTATCATAGTCAAGGTCGGCTTCCGTCCTACTGGCTTTTCAATATAGGCCGCTGATTTCACCACTATAGGGAAAGCTTGTGCCATGGACATTTAGATGGTTTTTTTTTATTTAATTTTGGCTTCAAGTCATCATAAAGTGTCCTTTCATGGCAACGAGGACAATTGGCTGGTCTACTGGATTTTGATTCAGGATCAATAAGATACTTTTTCCAACCCAAATATAAATTTAATGGATTTAGGTTTTCGTTCTTACAATCTTTGTTTATAGATCGTCCCCCTGAATGATGGCCGGTTCCTCCACCGTAAAAACCAAACATGTCAGCAATCAGGTCGCCAATTCTTGTGGCAAACCGTTCACTTTTTCCAGTGTTTCCTCCAACATATAAAATTTTATTTGTTATTTTGGGCTCTCCTCGCCATTTCTCTTTAGAAACCACGTATACACCATTATCTTTCGCAGGCCATTCTTGAGATTTATTCATGCAATTCTCTAATAAAACTTTTACTTTAAAAGGACCTATCCATTGGGGGCTCGGCATAACAATTCTGAGGCAAAGATTTATATTTTGTGGAGATTTCCATTATAGTTACTATCAAGTCCTAACTATATAAAAATAGGAATTGATCTTCCCCTGAATTGGTGGACACATCGAAAAGTGTGGATAATACACTTTTGGAGGTGTTTTTATGGGAACCAAACGCAGGAGTTTCAGTAAAGAATTCAAGTTAGAAGCGGTTCGATTGGTTATTGAAGTAGGCGATAGCATTGCCCGGGTGTCCCGGGATCTGGGAATCCGTTCTGCCCTTCTGGGTCGCTGGAAACAGGAGTATGAGGAGGATCAGGGGAATGCGTTTCCCGGCAAAGGACAGCTTAAGCCGGGAGATGAGTTGCAGCAGTTGCGGCGAGAAAACGCTCGCCTTCGTATGGAGCGGGACATATTAAAAAAGGCGGCAGTTATCTTTGTGATGTCCTCTTCATTTGTCTTCATGCCCCGAAGGGGTACTCGAAGGGTTCCCAATGAGATATCGGTTTATACGGGATCATCGAGAAGCATTTCCGGTAAGCCCGATGTGCCGGGTTCTGGAAGTGGGACGAAGTGGGTTCTATGCCTGGCTGAGCCGCCCCGAGAGCCTGAGGAGCCGTGAGAAGCAGCGATGGGTTGATGAGATCAAAACCGTTTATAAGAAGAGTCGCCAGACTTATGGCAGTCCCAGAATTCATGAGGACTTGAAAGACAAGGGATATGCCATTGGCAGGCATCGTATTGCCTGTCTTATGCGCGAGCATGGAATCGTTGCCAAGCACAAAAGAAAGTTCAGGGTGACAACCGATTCCAAACATAATCACCCGGTGGCAAAAAACAAACTGCAACGGCGGTTTAATGTTGCTGAGCCCGGTCAATGCTGGGTTTCGGATATCACCTATATCCCGACTCAAGAGGGCTGGTTATACCTTGCGGTGACGCTGGATTTATTCCACCGTAAAGTTATTGGTTGGGCCATGGATCGTTGGATAACCCGTTGGTTGGTAATGAGAGCTTTAAATATGGCAATGAAGAACGGCGGCATGAAACCGGGATTGATTCACCATTCTGACCGGGGGGTTCAATATGCCTGCAACGATTTTCAAGCCTTGCTCAATGTTCATGGGATAGAGTGCAGTATGAGCCGGAAGGGCGATTGCTGGGATAACGCCGTGGCGGAGAGTTTTTTCCATACTCTCAAAGTGGAACTCATTCATAACCGGAACTACAAAACCCGTCAGCAAGCAAAGAAGGATATTTTTGAATATATCGAAGTGTTTTATAATCGGCAACGCCGTCACTAATATCTCGGCTATCTCAGCCCTGCCGAATTCGAGAAACAGGCCTATGCCTCTTAACTAACTGTCCACTAAAACAGGGGAAGATCATCTCGCTTTTCTGCTTTATAGACTTACGCAAAGGTCTCCCTTTAACCGGAGCGGTTAAAAAAGAACTGGTATTTAATAAACATCTGTTTTATAATGGGGTATACTTTAGCGATTTAGCCGTCTAGAGAATGACAGGTGTTTTGCCAGAACTATAATGTTTTGGTTGAGTAGCCTCCCGGAACCGCCGGTTGTCTGATTTTTCTCCCCTCGTTTTCTCATTTAAGCTCAAATCCTCTTTTATCAATTATAGCTCAAAGTTCTCTAGTATAGACTTTGAGCGCCATCTAATGGATTGGCCGATGCTCCTATTTCGGAGTCTGCCATTCTCTAAAAGGAAAAACATGTTAATGGAATCAACAACCGTGGGCTTTGACGCCCTCAATCTTGCCGACCCTATTTGCCGCGCTGTTCGTGGTGAGAAGTATGACACTCCCACCCCGATTCAGCAGCAGGCTATCCCGCATCTTTTGCAAGGCCGGGATCTTTTGGGGTGCGCGCAAACCGGAACGGGAAAAACAGCAGCCTTTGCATTACCCATTTTGCATCACTTGTCCGAGGGGCGTCAAGCTCCCGGATCCAAAGGCGCACGCGCGCTGGTGCTCACCCCCACCCGGGAACTGGCTGCGCAGATCAGTGACAGCTTTCGGGTTTATGGTCGGCATTTAAATTTAAAGCAGGCACTGGTGTATGGCGGGGTGAGTCCGAAACCGCAAATCACTGCCTTAAGGCGGGGAGTGGATATTTTGGTAGCCACTCCGGGCAGACTGATCGACCTGTATCAGCAGGGATGCCTTCGTCTGGATAAAATAGAGGTGCTTGTCCTTGATGAGGCAGATCGCATGCTGGATATGGGTTTCCTGCCTGATATCAAAAAAATTTACGGGATGACACCGGGCAACCGTCAGTCGATGCTGTTTTCCGCCACGCTCCCTGATGATATTCTGCGCCTGACAAAGCATTTCCTCAAAGACCCAGTGCGGGTCTCTGTGAATCCCCCAGCCAGCACCGTGGATCGAATAGATCAGCGTGTTTTGTTTGTGGATCGCGAAAATAAAGGAGCTTTGCTGGAATCTGTGTTACAGGGAGATGGCATCGATAGAGCACTGGTGTTTTCGCGTACCAAGCATGGGGCGAATCGAATTGTCAAGAATCTGAGCAAGGCCAAAATCAAGGCGGATACGATTCATGGAAATAAATCACAAGCGGCGCGTATGGAAGCGTTGAGAAAGTTTCGTGCCGGGAAAGTCCGTGTACTGGTGGCGACCGATATCGCATCGCGGGGTTTGGATGTGGAAGGAATCACCCATGTCATCAACTATGAGCTCCCCAATGAGGCCGAGAGTTATGTTCACCGCGTCGGCAGAACGGCCAGGGCGGGGGCGGTGGGTGTTGCCCTTTCTTTTTGTGATGCCGGAGAAAGAGGCTATCTGCACAATATTGAGAGAACCATTAACAGGACGGTGACCGTGGTGGCAGATCATCCTTATCATTCGGAATCCGTTGCCTCAAGGCCAAAACGTGGGAATACAGCGGGAAGAAAATTTTCATCCAGGCGCAATTCTAATTCCTATGGAAAACCGGGAAAAAACCAAAACAGGAAAAAATATTTTTCAGCAAAACCTGGAAAAAGGACCCGGAGCCGTAGTTCCCGGTCAGCGGTGAGCGGTTAAAGTACCGGGGGACTTTTAATTTTCGCCTCACAGACCAGCGCCACGCTGGCACCTGGTGCGGAGAACCTCCGCCCACTAGCCGTGGGGGCAACTAGCAATGATCTATCACTCGAACAACAATACTCTCGGCCCAATAGGCTATTATTCTTTGGGTCCAGCGCCACGCTGGCCTGTGGTGTTTTCCTCCATGCCTCAGAGCAATAGATTTTTTTACCCCTGCGGGGCACATGTAATATTTCTTAATTTGCCTTCATGCCCGGAACGGGTAAAAGTTTAGGAAGTACCCGTGCCGGGCATGAAGTTTAACGAAAAGGACATCACAAATATCACGCCCAACGGGTGTGACCCGGTTCCTCAAACCAGGTGTCTGTCGCCCATATCCTCTTTTCAGATAAGCAGTTAAAGTTTTTGCAATATTTTCTATGAAGAAGTCCGTGCGAGCGATTAGAATAGGGGAGCCTGTTAAGGCCTTCTTTGCTTTCACTCCAATCAGGTAATGGATGATGTTTAAATTTATGGTGTGGTTTTCGGTGATTGTCACCGTAGGTTTTATAGTGTTGTTGGTGTTTGATTACGGTTAAGGTTTACCAAAAAGAACATGAAGTTATCCCTGTCTTTGATCAAGGCATTTCTGATTTTTCCGGTGAATGTGATGGGGGTGATTCCTGCCCTTCTGATCTGGTGTTCGCGGCCCGGCGGGGTGCTCGAACATTTCCCATATAGTTTTAATAGTTTTAGGTCGTTGGCTGGCATTTTGTTGATCGGTGCAGGAGCCGGACTGTGCTGGAAAACGGTTTCCCTGTTCACCGAGGTGGGTGAAGGCACCCCGGCTCCGTTTGATCCGCCCAGAAAATTGGTGATCCAGGGGCCGTATGTTCATGTGCGCAATCCCATGATGGTTGGGGTCTGGCTGGTTTTGTTGGGAGAGGCCTTAGCTTTTGGTTCGGTTCCCTTGGTGGTATGGTTTTTGGTCTTTTGTGGGCTGTGCCTGATTCTCATTCCGGTTTGGGAAGAGCCTGATCTGGAAAACAGGTTTGGCGAACCTTATCGGGAATACAAACGCAAGGTGCCCCGCTGGCTCCTTCACAGGAGAGGCGACCGGCAATAGCTCGTCGGGCTACCAGAAGTTATCTCGGCAGAACACCACGGGGTTGGCCCGGATTTTTTTATGAGTGATGACGAAGAAAAATACGGATTGATGGACTGGATTGGTACCGCGATTGGAATCGTGGTGGCCGGGTTCATCATTTTTATTTTGATCTGGCCCTTGATCGATCCCACACCGGACAAATCTTCTTCGCTAAAAGAAAATATTCACAAGGCCACCGGGAGATAGCGGTTTTCAGTCGAACGGGGGCTGGGTTTTGCGTTTGTAGTCTTTGTCGGTCATATCCATTCGGCCTTTTATGAAAGCCAGCTTTCTTTCAGCTATGGCAATGGCCTGATCATTAATAGTTTCTGCTCCCAGTCGTCTGGAGATTTCAATTTCTTCAATAGCCCTTTCCCAGTCTTTCAATTTTTCGTACACACTTATTAAATTCAGATGGGTCTGCATGTGGTTTGGCTCGATAGCGAGTATTTTCTGATAGTATTCGGCCGCTTCCTTGATTTTCTGGTCGTACCAGTGTTCCAATGCGATTTTGAAAAGAAGTTCTGTATCATCCGGTTTGAGGGATTCAGCCTTTAAGAATTCTGTCACGGCCAGATCGTTCCGGGTCATTTTCGAATAAACTTCTCCCAACCCCAATCGGGCCGGTAAATTTTCGGGTTCCATCTCAAGGGCTTTTTTAAAAGACTCAATCGCCTCATCTCTCTGATCCGCTTCACTATAGACCAATCCCATCCGGTAATAGGTGACCACCGATTCAGGGTCCAACTCTAGCACCCGGCGCAGAATTTCTATGGCTTCGTCATAAGCTCCAATTCTTTGTTTTTCAGTGGCGCTTAGGATCAGTTCCCGGGGATTTTGAGATTGGGAAGAGGGGTCGTTATTTTCCCCACAACCCAGGGACAACAGTAAAAAGGCAAAGGCGATGGTTGTGCGGCCCAAAACTTTTGGCGAAAAAACAAACACGGGGTTTTAGTCCTTTATAATGAGTTACTTCCCCTTCTACCTGATCCAGACGGATTTGGCAAGCAACTCCATTGGGCGATGAACAGATGCTTTAATAATGAGGTAAGGTTTATTATAATTACGGAGTTGGGATTCGGGCTGTAGCCCATAAACCCTCCGGATAAATTTTTCGTGGGATACGCAGGTGTTTTAAAAGATGCCTTTAATAGAATAGGAAAAGACAATGTCAGATGAACTTTCATATATAGAGAATGAAGAAGGGGGATTTGCAATTCCCTGCCAGATTAAAATCGCTGAAGATTGCGTGCAGGTGGGGGAATTTTGTGAAAGCAAAGAAGAAGCGTGTCACTGGGTAGAAGAGGAATGCTGGATTTCTTCCGGGGAAGGGTATTTCTGCCTGCAATGCAATGAACAGATTATGCGTAACATCGCTAAACTGGAAACCAAAAAGATGAACTAACCACTAGGCGTGGAGCCAGTGGGGCGGTGACGCTATTACCCCTGCGGGGCATGAAGGTAAATGAAGGGATATAACACGTGACCGCAAAAAACGTGGGTCCGGTGGTCATGGTATTTTTCCTTAGCCTTTGTGCCTCGAAGGGGTAAATGAGCAATAGCTTGTGGAGCAAAGAAGTGATTGAGGGCAAGTTAAAGACATTGCAATTTACCAGCGGAGGTACTCCGCTTCTATGAAATTAATTGAAGTGATCACAGATGCGAAGAACCATGAACCGGTCACCAGTATCGCCAGGCAACATGATTCGGAAGTCAACTGGGTGGGTGCAGCGGATGGAGAGGGCAGGCAGTTGATCCGCCTTCTTGTCAGCGATGAGGACCGGCAATCGGTGCTGGATGCCTTGCAGGGATTGTTGGGCGAGTCTTCGAAGATTCTTGTTCTGTCGCTGGAAGCTGTGCTCCCGAGAAAAGAACCTGAGCCTTCTGATCCGGAAGCGAAGGAAACGATCACCACCACCCGCGAAGAACTGTATAACAATATCGTCAAAAACGCGCATCTCGACGCCACTTATCTTTTGCTGGTATTTCTCTCAACGGTGGTTGTGGCTATCGGTTTGTTGGAAGACAATGTTGCGGTGGTGATCGGGGCCATGGTCATCGCCCCGCTTCTGGGGCCGAATATGGCTCTCGCTCTGGGTGCGGCTTTGGGCGATATGGCCCTGATGTGGAAAGCGACAAAAACCACAATAGTGGGAATCGTATTGGCGTTATCGCTTTCAATTGTCCTCGGATTTCTTTATCCACTCAATTTGGACAGCCATGAATTGATGGCTCGCACCGATGTGGGATTGGACTCGGTGGTCCTGGCTTTAGCTTCTGGAGCCGCCGCCGTGGTTTCTTTAACAACGGGTTTGGCGAGTGTGCTGGTAGGGGTGATGGTGGCGGTGGCTTTATTACCTCCTACTGCTACATTAGGACTGATGATCGGTGCCGGCCAGCCTAAGCTGGCTGTGGGTGCGGCCTTGCTTTTGGCGGTCAATATCGTCAGTGTGAATCTGGCCGCAAAGGTTGTATTCTGGGTTCGCGGGGTGAAACCGCGTAGCTGGTTGGAAAAACAAAAGGCCAATCAGTCTATGGTGACCTATATGGTTATGTGGGCCATCTCTCTGACGGTCCTTTTGGTGGTGATCTTCATTCGCAAGGGACTTCTAAAAGGTTTTTGAGGCTATCATTAGAATTCCGGAGATACCATATAAAATGGAGTTGGATGAAATGTTTTAAACTGCGCAAACTCTTCAGTAAGTATAGAAACTTAAATTTTATTTCTGGCTGATTCTGAGGATGCACTATGACTCGTGAAATTCGATTTGGAGACTTTGTCAGAGAGGTCAGTCTTAAGCAAAATTCCCTTTCCTATAATTTGTCAACTCCTCCCGTTTCTCTTGGGCGCGGTGCGTGATATGATACGTGCCTGAATAACTCTTCAAATAGAATAGTCCATGTCAGAATCTTCTGAATACAATAAGAGCGGTGTTTCCAGTCAGGGTGCGGAGACCGCGCTTTCTGGTTTGCTCAAACATGTTTTGCCAACGCGGAAATTCAGCGAACGCTATCCGCTGGCTGCCGATATCGGTTATTTCGCCAACGTCATCGACCTGGGTAACGGAGAAGGCATTGCCTTTGGCACCGACGGGGTAGGAACTAAAGTGATCGTCGCCGAACTGCTCGGCCGCTACGACACCATCGGCATCGACTGCGTCGCCATGAATGTCAACGATATCATTTGCGTTGGCGCACGACCGGTGAGTATGGTGGATTATATTGCCTGCTCTCACACCGATCCTGAAGTTTTTGATCAGTTAGGTCAGGGGTTGGCTGAAGGAGCGCAGCAAGCGGGCATCAGCATTTCCGGCGGCGAGATTTCTCAGATCAAGGAAATTATCTCCGGCATCGATCTCATTGGCGCCTGCATCGGCCATGTTTCTTTGGACAAGGTCAATACCGGCCGCGGCATCAAACCGGGAAACCTGATCGTTGGCCTGGCATCCGCAGGTGTGCACTCGAACGGATTGACGTTAGCCCGCAAGGTGTTGTTGGGCGACAGCCTCGAAGAGCAGAAATCGCGGGTCAATGATTATGAAGAATTTTTAGGCCAGACCCTGGGCGAAGCCCTGCTCGAACCCACGCGCATCTATGTCCAACCTGTTATGGAAATGCTCGATGCAGAGATAGACCTTAAGGCAATGGTCCATATCACCAGTGGCGGATTCTGCAATCTCAATCGAGTGGCCTCTGACAACATTCGTTTTGTGATTGATACTTTGCAACCAGTTCCTGAAATTTTTAATCTCATTCAGGATCGTGGCGGGGTGAGTGAAGCGGAAATGTTTGCAGTGTTCAATATGGGTACGGGCTTCTGTCTCATCGTGGAGGGAACGAAGGAAGTCGAAGCCATCACAGAAATCTGCAAAGATCACGACCTTCCCTGTCAGGTGATAGGGCAGGTTGAAGGCCATCAAGGCAAAGAAGTTACTCTCCCACAAAAACAACTTACCGGCCAAGGCAGTAAATTCACAAGTGTGTGACGAGGAAATTCTCACAGCAATGGAGACCAGTTGAAAACATCTGTAATACTTACTTTTTTATCTTATTAGGCCCATTGGCTCTGGCAACTTAGCGGGTTCATACCTTGTTTCGAGTTATATGGTTAGGGGGATGTGAAGTTTTTTTAGTTGTTTTGTCGTCAAATATAGGAGAAGCTTTAGCTTACAAGCAAATTTTCCGATAAAATAATTAGGATAATTTCTTCTAAATATGATATTGTACTACCTTACCCAGAAATATTAATATACATAGAGAGTAGTTTTCCCTTCTTTTGTAAGACTAAATGCGCAGAAAATACAAATACTCCCCCATATAAGACTAAATGCGCAGAAAATACAAATACTCCCCCATAAATGAAGCTGTATGTGAATTTAGGCTGTCTCCAGAAATCCCTTGGGATATGACCTTCCCAGGTTTGCTTTTTGGGGCTGCGAAATCAAAATTTCCTGAAAAAGAGCAGATTCCAGATTTGCCTTCAAGCCCCATAGTTTTAAGTCATGGTCAGCCTCAAAAATTAAAACTTCAATCTAATAAAATTTCTTTTTACACCAAAGACAGAAAAGGATTTATACAGGTGGGAAACCATACTGTATCGATTCATCGTTTAAAACCTTATCCAAATTGGGAAGACTTCAAACCAGACATTAAATTCATATTTAATGAGGTTGTTAATTTGATTGGGGATTTTAAGCTTCAAAGAATAGGGCTGAGATATATTAATAAAATTGAGATTCCCGAAGCCACCATTAACTTAAGTGATTATTTCCAATTCTTACCCTCTTTTGGGAATGACTTAAAACCTAAAATAAAAACCTTTGTCATTGGGTGCGAGGATTTATGTAATGAGGATAAAGATGTTTGTAGATTTCAAATGAATCCAAATATACAAGAAAGGCCTGGACATTCCAATTTTACATTAGACATTGATTATTTTACAATGGATGGAAAAGAACTGACTGATGTGCAACCGCTAGAATGGATTGAATTAGCACATCAAAAAATTGGAGAGGTGTTTGAAGGATGTATTACTGACAAAATGAGAGAGATTTTTTAGGAGATCAAATAAATGCCCGAACCAAGATTTATAATCTCGGATGGAGCTTTGATTCAGCCACCTGTTGAAATGGTCGCTTCAACTTCAATTGTGCAAGATATTGATCCAGATTATTATTTTCTGAAGGAAAATGAAAATAGTATAGATAACCTAAAAAATGATTTTGGTTTAGATGATTTTATAGCTGAATTTAACCAGTATTTTAATGAGGTTTGCACACAAACACCTAATGCCGAAGTTCTAGAATGGTCTGAAACCGATCTAACTTCAAGAATTGGAACCCTTTTAGATTGCCTTAGCCAAAACACTATTTTAATTCCTCAACGGTCAAAGGTTCGAGATTACCTCATATCTCACCTTGATTTAGCTGGTAAAATCCCTGCAATTTGCCTATTAGCAAAAAAGAGGTTTAAGACTGAGGCTCAATTATCTTTAGAAATGTACGTTGATCCAGAAATAGATGATGGTCATCTTAAGCTATATATTCGACCAGATGAGTTCACTAAAGAGATTTTTAAAAAGATTGAAGAAGTTTCCAAAGTATCATCGAGCTGGATAATGGGTATTTCTGGCTGGATTCACGTTTCAACTGACAAAGTTTGCCCCTCATAAGCTTATGGCTTTTCAGTGGATAGATTTTATTCATTTAGCCGATTCCCTTGCGAACGATAATAGTTCACCCACTTTAGACGCAGGAAGGCGAACGGCGATAAGCCGTTCCTACTTTGGAGCGTATTGCAAGGCTAGAGATTTTGCAGTTAAAGATTCCAGAGGGGCTTTTAAGCCAGAAAAAAAAGCTGATGATCACAGAAATGTAAGGCTATATTTTCTGAATCACAAGGATGAAAATTTAAAATGTGTTGCAAATACACTACAGTCCCTGAGAGATTGGAGAAATAATTCTGATTATGATGAAAGTTGGGATTGTTTCCCTTTCGTTAATAAATCAATTGAAGATGCAGGTAATATTTTTTCAATTTTAGCATAATGCAATTAAATGAGATCTTAAACTCATAAACACCCTGCCCCTCCTCAATATCCGCACCCCTTTTAATAAACTCCTAATCCTTTCAAAAACAATCGAAAGTTATCGGTAAGCGCGGCTTCGTCTATGGTGTAGACGAAAATGTGGATCAAGGCGTAGTATTGCAAGGTTGCGCAGGCTGAAAGAACATCCCACCCTAAATGTTTATCGAGCGTCCAGGGTTTTCGTGCTGTTTTATTTTTGTGCAGGAGCCAAAACTCGCTGGCCGTGATGCCCAGCCCGAGCAAAACAAAATAAGGCCATTGTTTAACAGATTCGGTCAGGCTATGGAATGCGATGCCTTGATAAAACCCGGCCTCGGTCATATGGTCCCAGATCAGGCTGCCGAAGCAGGCGGCGGCCATGGTTGCGGCAAAAATTCTAAGGTGCGTCCGACCACGGCGAAATTTTATTTGAGCTTTATGAAAATGGTTTTTACAAAAAAGGTACGGGTCACACTGCTCGCTATACCGATGCCTCAATACAGGTGCCTCTGATTTTAAAGTCGGCAGGATTTCATAAATTCGAGAAAACACCCCGCTTATCGCAGATGGCTTCCAGCATCGATCTTGTTCCAACGCTTTTAGAGTTACTCGGATTCATGGGAAGGGAAACTTTTTCTCCAGGAAATAAGGGTCATCCCCCGCCTGTCTGGCCTGCAGTTCTTCAGAAAAGAAAACATTCATAATATCCTGCGGTCTTTTGAATTCCGGCAGGCTGCCTTTTTTATTGGAGCCTGTTTGCTCCATGCTGAAAGAGGCCCTAATGATTTGCAGTTCGATGAGTAATTTAGAGAAGTTTCCCCCGGCGATGGCATCGGCCTCTTGTTTTTGCGCGGGAGTCAGATTATTCAGAAGAGAGTTTATCGGGTTCACAGGTTCCATACCTGTATTGGCGGCCCAAACTGGGATATCTTGACCCTAAAATAAATAAAAAAGCAGTCAGAAGCGAAAGCTATTGATTTCAGGCCTACTATTTCGAGGGCGGGTTTTTATAATTTATAGATCATTGGAAAGCAATTCAGGAGAACCACTTTCCGGGGCAGTCCTATATTCACTGCCCGGTAGTAGGGGTCGCGACTCCATCTTCTCATGGGCGTGAGAATGACTGTCTTCTGGGAATCCAAACTCATCCGGATCAACGCTGTGTGAATATCCGTGCATCTGCATTAAGAATAAAAAAACTCCTGCAACAATTAGCCCATTATTAGAGACGGTACTTATTTGTAGAAAGGATTGGGTATGTCGCCATCTATATAGCAAGGCAACCATTAGACATAAGGCCGCAATTTGTCCTAATTCAATCCCCAGATTAAAGGACAGGATTCGTAATACAATCCCTTCCTCTCCCAAAGGTAATTGTTGCAGTCTTGTGGACAACCCCAATCCGTGGATCAGGCCAAAAATAAATATGGCCCAAATTAAATTCGGAGATTTTTCAAAAATTTTACGGAACCCGCCGATATTTTCATAACCGATGTAACAAACACTCAGGGCAATCACGGCATCGATTAAAAAGTAGTTAGCAGTAACCCCCATTAAGGTTGCCGTGATAAGGGTTATGCTGTGTCCTATTGTGAAGGCAGTTATATATTTGACCACATCCATGAAGGTGGTGAGAAAAAAGACAATTCCAAAGACAAATAAAAGATGGTCGTAGCCTGTCAACGTATGGCTCGCACCAATCTTCAAAAATTCAAGATTCCCTCCCTCGAGAATAGTTTGCTTTTCCGCTTCAGACATTCCATGGGCATAGGCAGAGGACACAAACGATGCCAAAAATAATATTTGTACTAAAAGAACTTTTTTCATAAACATTTTTTCAAGAAATGTGTATTTGAAAAGCTGATCGCGATTTGTTGAGGATCAGAGAAATGCTCTAATTTAAAGGGGGCTAGTCACAACAGGTCAATCCTGTGAAACGCTAACGCAATTTCTCCCTTTACTCTTGGCATTGTAAAGTGCTTTATCAGCACTCCCGATCAGTTCTTTATAAGACGAATTTGAGTTTGGGACAATACTGGCGGCCCCGAAGCTTGCCGTTGTGAAGGGTTTGATATTACTTGATTTGTGCTCTATTTTTAATTTCTCGATGGCAGCTCGAATTTTTTCGGACAATTTGAAAACATCCTCCGGTTCAACATTTGGCAAAATGACCGCAAATTACTCCCCGCCATAACGTGCCACCATGTCCGCAGGTCGCCGCAATGTATCAGCTATGGCAGTCGCAACCTTTACCAGACACTCATCACCAGCCTGATGCCCGTATGTATCGTTGTATTTTTTAAAATAATCAATGTCCAGCATGACTAATGATAGAGGTGGTTTTTCCCGCATTGTCCTTTTCCATTCTACTGTTAGAAATTCATCAAAGTACCGACGATTGTATATTCCTGTCAATCCATAGTTAATCGCAAGATCACTAAGGTATTCCTCAACATCTTCGTAGTAGGTAAAAAAATTTATGGCAGATAATAATCCTACAAATTCTCCCTTTTCTGTGACTGCAAGATGGCCAACTCCTGACAGGCGCATCATTTTATTGGCCTCGGCCATAATAGTCGAGCCTTCGATCGTTTTGACGGGAGCCGACATGATGCAATCAACGGTGGTAGAATCTACCGAATATTTTTTTGCAGCAACTTTACGAGTGAAGTCAGCATTTGTCACCACTCCGATGTAGTCATGAGTCTTGTTTTTCACCAGAACCACAGATGTTTTATGCGAACTCATAAACTCTGCGACTTCTTGGAGAGATGAGTTATCACTCACAAATGGGATAGGTGACGTCATGTAGTCTCTGACGTTTCTGCCCGATATAATTTTCTTCTTATCATTCATTTTGCGGCGCCAAAATTTTGGATGTCGGCCAGCCGGATTCCAAAGCCAGAACTTTCTATTTAAGATAAAACTCTGTTAGCAAGTTCTCCTGCTTTATAAGGGCAAGATTTTCTGACTGGGATAGGCCGAAATTCTAACACCCATTTATATTTCTACAAATAAAACATCTTTCCTATACAGATATTCTAGTAAGAGCCTCTTATTAAACAGAGCTCCCCCATCTTTAAATTACAATCTTGAAAAGAGCTGTGAATTGTCCGAGAATGCGGGATTAATGTTTGCTCGCGTTAAACTTTTCTAGTTCCTTGAATAATGCCAAACCTAATCGGGCTTTGAAAAAAATGGGCTTATTGACTGCCAGACCTTCTTCCGCCAAATTCGTTGTGGAAGATCCCTATTTTCTCGATGTCGATGAACACCCGGATTGGCAAGGCCAATTCGGAAACAGCCAGCCGATAAAGCTGGAAATTGGCTTTGGAATGGGAGATTTCCTGATTGAAATGGCGGCCCGGGAACCCCATAGCAATTTTGTCGGGATAGATTTTTCCCAAGATGGTATCCGCAAATTATTGTCCAGGGTAAAAGACCTTCAAATAAAGAATATTCGTGTTGTCTATGGCGATGTCCGGGAAAAAGTCCCTCTCCTTTTCCATGATGGCGAATTGAATATGGTCTATATCAATTTCCCCGACCCCTGGCCGAGAAAAAGGCATTTTAAACGACGGCTGATCAAACCAGCATTGGTCACGCTGATCGCCAGGAAGCTGACTCTGGAAGGTCACGTTTATCTGGCCACCGACAGCGAGCCCTATGCCCATGAAATTCTTGAATATTTCAATGCTGAGCCTTTGTTGCAAAACAAAAGTCAGGAGTCTGGTTTTCTCTTTCGCCGCGACCATCTGCCCAAAACGAAATACGAAAAAAGTTTTATTTACGCTGGGGATAGAATCCATTACCTGGAATATTCCCGACTAGCGGCAAAGGGACAACCCGGGAAAAAAGTTTCTTCTGCACGAGAAGAAACCAATGAGCTTGCAGAGGAAAAAATCTTGAGCAATGACGAAATGCTGATTAAAAAATTTGAGCGTGCTGAAGCGAAAGCTAAAGATGCCTGTGACCTTCAACAGCTTGGCGGTCATTTAGCCTCTGCAGGAGACAGGCAGTGGGCCGAAAAAGTTTATCAAAAAGCCGAAGCCATGGCCGAAGACAGTCTGGACTTGAATTGGCTGGCCTACAGTGTTTCTGAAACACTGGGTGATAAAGACTGGGCGAAAAAATTATACGATAAAGCCGAAGCCATGGCCGAAAGCAGTCTGGATTTGAACTGGCTGGCCTACAGTGTTTCTGAAACACTGGGCGATAAAAACCGGGCGATAAAACTCTATGAGAAAGCTGAGAACAACCCCCAAAATATTCGTGAACTCTGTGATCTCGCTGACAGCATTTCTGAAACATTCGGCGATCAGGAATGGCAAATAAAAGTTTATAAGAAAGCCGAGGCTATGGCGAAAGAGCATTCCGACTTCTATGAACTTGCCGACAGCGTCTGTGCAAAGCTTAGCGACAAAAAATGGGCCAGAGAGCTCTATGAGAAAGCCGAGGACACGGCCCAAGACAGCAGCGACCTCCATAGTCTGGTCGAGAGCCTTGCAGAAAAGCTGGGCGATCAGGAATGGGCTAAAAAAGGTTATTTAAAGGCCGAAAGCATGGCCCAGGACAGCACTGATTTCTGCTGTCTGGCCGAGAGCCTGTTGCAAAATTTGAGTGATGAGGAATGGGCCAGGAAGTTATATAAAAAAGCCGAAGACCAAGCTGAAGAAAGTTTTGAATACCGCTGGCTGGCCGACAGCCTGAGTGAATTACTGGGTGATAAAGAATGGGCTGAACAGGTATGTCAGAAAGCGAAAAACCTTTTTAGCTGAGATACCGCAGTTGCAGTTAAGGGTGGGGTCCGCTCACTCGTGACATTCTTCAATGCAGGCCTCTAAACCTTTGCCAATGACTTCTATGATTTTATTTTTTAGGATTTCGCCTATCTCATTAATTCCGCCTTCATCGCAATTTTCTATTTTCCACTCATAACCTTCAGATAGATCTTTTTCGGCGCACATTTTTTTAACTTCGGCAATAGCCTCTTCTTTTGTGTCAGATTTTAATGGGGCTTCCAGATTGGTGTTAACTGGAATATGTCCGACATTTAAATCATAATGAGCCGTGAATCCATCCCAGAAGATATTTTCATCTGTTTCATCCTGTTCGAGTCGTTCTATGATGTTGTCTGTTAATTTATCATCAAAAGTGTTGATTCCCCCGTGCTCACATCCTTCAATTTTCCACTCATAACCTTCGAATAATTTTTTTTTGTCTATCATTCTTTCAACTTCTTTGTTGGCCTCTTCTTTAGTGGTTCTGGATTTCAATCGTACTTCCAGATTTGTATATACATAAATATTGCGAACTTTTAATTTCAAACTACTCATTTTTAATCCTCTATTAGCGGTTCCTGCCAAAAGGCTTTATATTTATTTAATTTTCGATCCTGCTTTCTAGGTTTAGAGTTGGAAAACAAGATAAGGATTTAATATTTTTGTCCATTTTTAAATTAATATTGGAATGGGAAAAATGTAAGTTTTTCGCGGTCTATCCGACTGATTTATAGATGATTAAGGGAAGAGGACATCATTGCTGAGGAAGAATATTATAGTCACACCCTAATGGAACACTTTAGCGATGAAGACGATGCCCACCGCAACGGGGGTGATGTAGCGGATGAGGAACTCCCAGCTTTGTGCCCAAGGAAAGCCGAAAGCGTTTTCGTTTTTCTCGATTTCTTCATGCGCGTTTTTAGTGCCCCAGACCCAGCCTACGAAAATGGCGGTCAACATGCCGCCTAACGGTAAAAGGTAATTGGAAGCAATGTTGTCAATATGATCGAAGAAGGTCATGCCCAACAATTTCACATCTGCCAAAACACCAAAGGACAAACCACTGGGAATTCCTAACGCGAAGATGGTCAGGCCGACAATGAGCACGGCTCTTTTTCGCTCCCATCCCCGCTGGTCGATGAAATAGGCCACGACCACCTCCAGCAATGATATGCCTGAGGTGATGGCGGCAATGGCCAGCAGGACAAAAAAGATCACGGCCACGCCATGGCCGAGAGGCATGCTGGCAAATACGGTAGGCAGAACGCTGAAGACTAATCCCGGGCCTTCGGTAGGTTCGAGTCCCATCGCAAACACCGCCGGGAAAATTACCATGCCGACCATAAGAGCGATGAGGGTGTCGAACATCACAACATAAACGGTGGAAGAGGTCAGGTTTTCTTTTTCCGACAGGTAACTGCCATAAGTGATCATAGCCCCCATTCCCAGGCTGAGTGAAAAGAAGGCCTGCCCCAAAGCAATCAGCACAACATTGGCGCTGATCTTGCTGAAGTCGGGAGTTAGATAAAAGGCCACGCCTTCCATCGCTCCATTGAGAGTGAGGGAGCGCATCATTAGTAGAATCAGGATGATGACCAGAGTCGGCATGAGGATGTTGCAGGCTTTTTCGATGCCGCCATGCACGCCTCTTAAGACGATGGCGATGCAGGTTCCCATGAACAGCGCATGATAGAAAAGCACTTCCCCGGAATTTCCTATAAAGCTTGCAAAAAACTCGCCCGCTTCCTTAGGGGAGGGAAATGCCAGCACCGAACCGGTGATGGATTTCGCGACATAAGCGAAAGTCCAACCGCCCACCACACCATAAAAGGAAAGGATGAAGAATCCGGCGAGCACGCCCATATAACCGATGGCGGTCCACGGCGATTTGGGTTGCAGTTGTTCAAAAGCGCCGACCGGATTGCGATTGGTTTTTCGGCCCAGAGTAAACTCAGCCAGCATGATGGGCGTACCGATCACGAAGATACAGACCAGATAAATGAGCACAAACGCCCCACCGCCATTCTGCCCCACTATATAAGGAAACTTCCAGACATTGCCGAGTCCCACAGCGGAACCGGAAGCGGCCAGGATGAACCCCCAGCGACTGCCCCAGAACCCGCGCTGATTATTGCTTTCGGTCTTCATCTAAATGGGAGTATATTTTCAAGATGACTCGTTGCTGGCAACCGGGAGGTTTCCTCTGAGAAAAGTAATCAAAGATATCATAGAGAATATTCCCAAGCTACCCGGAATTTATATCATGAAGGATTCCCGGTCGGAAATTCTTTATATCGGCAAGGCCAAAGTCCTGAGAAACCGGGTGCGTTCTTATTTCCAGAATTCCCGCACCCTCCACCCCAGGACGAGGATGTTTCTAGACAAAGTCCGCGACATCAAGTTTTTGACCACTAAGACGGAAGCCGAAGCGCTGATCTTGGAAAGTAATTTCGTCAAGAAGCATCAACCCCGCTATAACGTCCTGCTCAAAGACGACAAGCATTACCCTTATTTGCGTTTGACCACGCAGGAGAAATTTCCAAGGCTGGAGGTGGTGCGCCGGGTGCGAAAAGACAAGGCGATTTATTTCGGTCCTTATACCATGGTCAAGGAAGTCCGTGAAACGATCCGGCTGATTTATAAAATCTTTCCGCTTCGCCAGAGCAAAGACAAGCTGAGTGGAGAACCCATGCGTCGCCCCTGCCTCAACCACCAGATGGGCCGGTGCCTGGCCCCGTGCGCCGGCAAGGTTTCTCCCGACGATTATAAGAAAGTGGTTGAGGATGTGGAGCTGTTTCTCAAAGGCAAAAACGCGTCGCTCCTGAAAAACCTGAAGGCGGGTATGGAAGCGGCGTCTGCAGAGACGCGCTACGAAGAAGCCGCGATTTTCCGGGATAAAATCCAGGCTGTGCAAACGGTGCTCGACAAACAGAAAATCATCTCCACTTCTCTGCAGGATCAGGATGTCATTGCCTATTGTTCCGAAAAAGATCAGGCGATGGCGCAGGTACTGATCATCCGCGATGGAAAAATGCTGAGCGAAAAAATATTCAAGCTGAAATCGCTCAACGAAATGGAAGAAGATGAAACCCTGTCCTCTTTTCTCAAACAGTACTACGCCGAAGAGGTGGTTCTGCCCACTGAAATTTTATTGCCCCATCCTGTTGAAGATTCCGATTTGATCGCCGACTGGCTGTCAGAAAAAAAAGGCACCCAGGTGAGGCTCGAAACTCCTGTAATCGGTAAAAAACGCGATCTCGTGAGAATGGCGGAAGAAAACGCCCGTTTTGCCATGAGAATGGAGCGCGACAAGGGCAATGTTGGCACCCGCTCGCTGGAAGAACTGCAAACGGCTCTCGGCCTGAACCATTTCCCGGAAGTGATTGAAGGGTTTGATTTGTCCAATATATCGGGAAGCCACGCGGTGGGTTCGATGGTGGTGTTTGAAAACGCCCTGGCAGAAAAATCTAAATACCGCCGCTACAAAATTGCCACGGTAAAAGGCATTGACGATTACGCCATGCTGAGAGAGGTGATGACCCGCCGTTATCGCCTACTCCTCAACGAGGGCAGTCCGTTGCCCAATCTGGTGCTCATCGATGGAGGCAAAGGCCATTTGAACTCCGGCCGGGAAGTTTTTGAGGCTTTGGGACTTCTCGACCGGGTCGACCTGGCCTGCATCGCTAAGGGGAAATATCGCAACAATCTTGATACGGATGAGGTTTATTTATTGGACAAAAAAGAACCGGTGCTGTTTAAAGAGAACTCCCCTTCCCGATTTCTCATGCAACGGATTCGTGATGAGGCGCACCGGTTTGCCATTTCCTATCACCGTAGATTACGCGGCAGGGAGGCTTTGATCTCACCGTTGGAAAACATTCCGGGTATCGGCAAAAAGCGCCGGTTACTGCTTTTAAAGCAATTTGGCAGTCTGGAAAATATCCGCAATGCTTCGGTGGAGGAACTGACCAGCCTGCCGGGCATCACCCGGTCTCTGGCAGAAAAACTGCGCCAGCGTGACGCTGGACCCAATGAGCAATAGCTTTTTTTGGCAAGCAAAGAGTTGTCTCGGCTTGAAGAGGTTTTGCCCATTGCCCCCACGGTTAGTGGCCAGCGGTCGGGGGCAACTAGCAATGGCTTTCATCTGCTGGCAAAGAGTTGTCTCGACCGATAAGACTATGGCCAGTTCCCTCCCACGGAAGTGGGTGGCTTTTATCTGCGCTCAATCGTGTATGGGTGATATTTCAAAAATAACGGGTTGTCTTTTGGGCGCGATGTTTTTGCTGGTTGCTGTCTCCGAAAAAAGTTGGGGCAGGTGTCCGATAAAGTTTTAAAAGAGGCCAAAACTCTGGCAAAATCAGAAGACGCTTATTTCAAAAAACGTTTGAATAATGATTTAAAGGGAGCTTATCAATATCAGCACCATGCCTGTAAAGAAGAAAATTCAGTGGAGGAGTTTTTGTATTATGGAGGTCGGCTGGTATCAGAATACAGGGACGGAGTGCTGGCTCATATATTGGGGGCCTGATCCCGTCAGTGGATTATATTAAAAAAAATCATAGCAAAAGAGATATTCCCGGTTTCCCCCGTCCCAGTTATTACAAATGGGCCGCGATAAGCCGCCCCCGAAAACCTCGAAGAGGCCCTGCGCCTCGAACCGGAAGTCAGTTGGTCAAAAAAGCACTCTGTCAGGCTCACAGCAACCTGTCCACCGCTTATGGGAGGATCAAGAGCCAGAGGCAGGCTGAAATCATTTTCACGAAGCGGTGAAAATCATCCCTGACTTTGGTCGCGCCCATCTTTCAATGGGCATCTGCTATACCGAACTGGGGCGCTATCAGGAGGCCTTGGGTAAAATTAAAGAAGCCCTGAAGCTGGACAAGAACCTGACGGTGAAAGCTCATTGCCGGTTTGGTGAAGTGTATACTAAGCTAAAAGACATTAAAAAAAGTCACCCCCCCCCCCCCCCCCCCCCCCCCCCCCCCCAGCAAAAACTACTGACCGGCCAGGCGGCCGGAGGCAATGAGTGGTAATAAGGGGTGTGGGGCCAATTTTGGCCACTCCTTAACAATTTCACCCCCTTCTGAGCTGTGAAACTTTTTAAAGATCAATACATTATTATGATATTGACTAAATTTATAATATATTATAAATTTATATATAATGATAATAGTTCATAAAAGTTGTTCAAAAGAAAAGGTGTATTAATGACAGAGCTGAATCCATTTAAACCAGGTGCGGGGCATATGCCACCCTACTTGGCAGGACGAAATGAAGAAACAGAAGAGTTCAGGAGCCTACTTAAGCAAAAAATAATCCTGAATAATATGGTGCTCACTGGATTAATGGGTGTGGGGAAGACCGTTCTTCTGGGAACATTCAAACCCCTCGCCCAAGCAGACAGATGGATATGGGTTGGAACTGATTTGTCAGAATCAGCAAGTGTGAATGAGGAAACATTTATTCTTAGATTGTTCACTGATTTGTCTGTGGTTACATCAAATGTACCGTTTGAAAAGGAACAAATTAGACGGATCGGGTTTGATTCAGAAGCAGTTTTTAAAGAGCGCTTTTTGAACTTTAATAATCTGGTGCTGCTTTACAAAACACTCCCTGGTCTCCCATCTGATAAATTAAAAAACATACTGGAATTAATTTGGGAAAACATAAAAGATCAAGGCATCAAAGGAATTATTTTTGCGTACGACGAAGCACAAACGATGTCTAATCATCAAAAAAAAGAACAGTATCCACTGTCACTACTTTTAGATGTTTTCCAATCCATACAAGCCAAGGATATCCCATTTATGTTAGTTCTTGCGGGTCTTCCCACACTCTTTCCTCAACTAGTTGAAGCCAGAACTTTCGCAGAAAGAATGTTCCATGTGGTTTTCCTGTCAACCTTGAAGGAACCAGAAAGTCGAGATGCAATCATAAAGCCGTTGAAGAAACAAGACCCTGATACAGGAACCTTTTTTAAAGAGGGCTCAATTAATCTGATCATTCAAACTTCAGGCGGTTATCCTTATTTCATTCAATTTATTTGCAGGGAAGTGTTTGATATTTTTTTACAGAATCGTGCCATGGGGAAATCAATGACGGTACCAATGAAAGAAATAACAAATAAATTAGACACAGATTTTTTTGCTGGCCGATGGGGGAGAGCAACAGACAGGCAAAGGGAGTTACTATCAGTCATAGCACAATTAGAAAACTGCGACACAGAATTCAGTGTGCAGGATATTGTTGAAATCTCGAAAGAGAAATTACCAAAACCTTTCAGCAGTAGCCACGTAAATCAGATGTTATTAACTCTTAGCAATAACGGTCTCGTTTATAAAAATAGATATGGCAGGTATTCATTTGCCGTTCCATTATTAGGCGATTTTGTTTTAAGACAAGACATATCACAAACGCCCTCTTGCAATGATTGATTTTAAGAATAACCAGCAGAGATGCTGGGTTTAAAGCCAAGGTTAAAACTCTGCGAACGATCAAACACAGAAATTCAAAAACACTAATCCAATTAAATATCTCTGAATATCTTTATCAACTTCTTCACCGAGCCGGATTGCAGGGCTTTGAAAATCTTTTCCACCTGTGCGGATAATTCTTTTTCGCTCTGGAACTTCAGTTCCAGTTTCAATTCGTTACTCTCAAACGTATCCTGAAACCGGAGCTTGGTTTTGTCGTCCAGTTCCATTTCATTGAGAGCGCGGACGACTCGCTTTCTCATGTCTGACAGAACCGGATAACGCAGGCCATAAAGTATTTTGTGAATCTGCTCATATTTTGGCGGGGCTTGTAAATCCGATGCCGCCAGAATTTTTTGAAGTTCATCGCGGGACAAAATTTCTCCCGGCGTGGTGTTTTCTCTTGTAGCCACTTCATCGACGAGTTCCAGCAGGTCCCGCCATTTGTTGACCCCTGGTTTGAGGGCAGAAAACAAATTTTCGGCTTCCTCCAGACGGTCCCATTTATAAAAATTGCTGAAGGTTTTAACCGGAACTCCGGCCCGGTGCAGCAAGATTTGCATCTTGGGGCTTAAGGATTTGACGCTGGACAAGTCTAAAAATATTTTTTTACTGCGTTCCAGTTCCAGTAAAGGCATATACTCTTCAATAATGGTTTCATCAGAAACTCCAGAATGCGTGAGTTTGTTAAGGATGATTCCCTTTTCAATGTCGCTATAATGCCGCTGCCCGAAATTTTCGTTCAGGTTTATGACCAATCGTGATGCATTATCTATTTCAGGTATGATGAAGGCGGGGATGCTGGTTAAGCCTGATCGGGGGGCCGCCTGGAAACGTTTATGTCCACTGACGATTGCATAGCGATTCCCGGATGGACAGACGGAAATAGGGTGCCGGATGCCGATCACTTTGATCGAGTCCGTTAACTTTTCCGGGCAGCCGTCCAGCGAGAAATCCGTCAACCGGTATTCAGGGTCGACATCTGTTAACGGGATTTCGGAAACATCAGAAAGTTTGATTTTCATGCAATCGATCAAAAAAATATTATGGACCCTCACCCTGGGGTTGATTCTTTCTGGTTGTCAGGAAAAAATTCCTCAAGGCATGGTTTTGATTCCGTCAGGAGAGTTTACCATTGGAACCGACCAGACAGATGAGGAAAACCACGCGCTTTCTTTAGGGCTGAACAAACCCTGGTTTGCCGACGAGTCGCCCCAGCGGCGTATCGACATCCCCGATTATTATATTGACCGGTTTGAGGTGACCAACCTCCAATATTTTATTTTTTGCCAGGCCAGCGACCACAAACCGCCACGTTATTGGAAGGGCGAAAAGTTTCCCGAAGGGCAGCAGCGCCTCCCAGTCACGGAAGTGAATTATTTTGACGCCAGCGCCTACGCCAAATGGGTCGGCAAGCGCTTGCCCAATGAGAAGGAGTGGGAAAAAGCGGCGAGGGGTCGGGCTGGATTCATCTATCCCTGGGGCGATGATTTTTTACCGGGTGTTGCCAACCTCAGTCTTTCTCCCAGAACAAAAACAGACCAGGGATTGAAACCGGTCGGCAGTTTCCCTAAAAGCGCCAGTCCTTATAAGGTGCACGATATGATCGGCAACGCCTGGGAATGGGTCTGGGAATATTATCAGCCTTATCCTGGCAACAGGTTTAAAAATCCGGCCTATGAAAAGAAAGAGATCGTGGTGCGGGGCTTGTCGTATATGGGTGTGGGGCATTTCAGCAAAAAGGATTTTTTGAAGGTTGTCTCGCTCAAGGCCCGGGCTTCTTACCGCGCGCACCTCAACCCGCTGGCACGGAAAAAGGATGTCGGTTTTCGTTGCGCCAAAGATCGCCCGTCATTTATGGAAAGGGTTTTTGGCATCAAATCCGCCGAGCCGAAAGAAACGGCAGTATAAAAAATTGCTTGAAATGGTGGTTGTTTTCACTGATTTTAATGGAGTAGTATAATATTATCATCCTGTTTAATTCCCCGTTTTGTTCGGAATGTTAACTCGCAAATTTAAGGTCAGAAAACGTTTTGAATTTTGAAGATGTATTAGGAACCCAGGTTCTTTTTCTGGATGGTGCCATGGGCACCATGGTCCAGAACCTGGAGTTGGGAGATTCTGCTTTTGGCGGTCCCGCGTTTAAAATGCTGACCGATCTGTTGATCTTTTCTCGCCCGGATGATCTGGAAGGTATCCACCTGAAATATTTAGAGGCCGGGGCTAACCTGATTGAGACCGATACCTTCGGCGCTTCTCCTTTGCGTCTGGCCGAATTCGATTTCAAGGATGTCGACCTGGCCGATATAAAAGCCATCCCGAAAGAGTTGAACCTTAAAGAGTCGGACTATGACGCGATCACTCACCATTTGAATGTTGAGGGTTGCCGCATCGCCAGAAAGGCAATCGACCGCTATAAAGTCTCGCTGGATTATGACGACCGGCCCTTGTTTGTGGCCGGTTCCATCGGGCCTTCCAACTATGTTCTTTCCAAGACCGAAGCCGATCTCAAAAAAGCGACCTGGTCGCAGATTGTGGATAACAACAAAAAGCAGGTGTTGGGTTTGATCGAAGGCGGTGCCGATGTGCTTTTGTTTGAAACGCAACAGGACATCCTGGAACTGAAAGCCTCGTTAATTGGAGCCCAAGAGGCATTTACTGAGGCCGACAGCCGGCTTCCCATCATTGCCCAGGTCACGGTGGATGGGTTTTCCAAAATGCAGATTTTCAATACTGATATTCACGCGGCTTATGTGGCGGTGCAGGGCATGGGGATTTCCGCCTTCGGCATCAACTGCAATACCGGCCCGGAGCTGATGGAAAAAACGGTGGAAAAACTAAGCCGAGTTTGCCATCATCCGATATCTATCGTGCCCAATGCCGGGCAACCCGTCTCCGAAGATGGCAAAACCTGTTACAAGCTTCAGCCTGAAGAGATGACGGATTATATCGAACGGTTTGTGAAAGATTCTGGAGTCGCCATTATCGGCGGTTGTTGCGGAACCACGCCGGACCATATTCGCGCTTTGTCGAACCGTTTGAAAGGTGTGGTGCCCAATAGAAAAAAAATAGAGAAGCAGGTTTATGTCTCCGGTCCGCAGGAGGCGGTGGCTCTCGACAGTTCTGGGGCATTGCTCCGCATTGGTGAAAGGCTGAACGTCAGGGGCAGTAAAAAGGTTCGCGAAGCGGTGGAGCGTGACGATGGTATCCAGATGTCGACGCTGGAAGAGGTGACCGAAGAGCAGGTCAAGGATTTGGGAATCGAAATCATCGATGTTTGTATGGACAGCAACATCGTTGAAACCGAAGCGGCATTGACCAAAATCATTTATGAACTAACCAGCGATTTCAAGGGTGTCATGTGCATCGACTCGTTTTCGGTTGAGGCGCTCAAGATGGCCATCGAAGTTTATCCGGGCAGGCCGATCATCAACTCCATCAGTCTTGAAGAATATGAGGCTGGGGTGAGCAAGCTGGATGCCGTGTTGTCTCAAACTGCGGCACATAATCCGGTCTACATTGCTTTGGTGAATGGACCGGAGGGACCAGGCCAGACCGCTGAGGAAAAATATGAGTTGGCCGCAGAAATTGTGAAACAGGCCGGGGAAAAATTTAATGTTCTGCCCGACCAGATTATTATTGATGTCAATGCTTATCCCATCGGTTCAGAATCCGTCGAGGGTCTCAACTTTTGCGCGGAGACTTTAAAATGTCTGCCGCGTATCAAAGCCATTCATCCGGATCTTAAAACCAGTATGGGTGTGGGCAACCTGACCAACGGGCTTGCCGCCAAGCCCTATATGCGTAAAGTGCTGACCAGTGTGTTTCTCGATGAGGCTAGAAAGGCCGGGTTGGACTGTGCCATTTTGAATCCGCATCATTATGTTCCGCTTGAAAGCCTGCCGGAAAGTGATGTGGTTCTGGCCCGCAAGGTCATTTTCGATCGCGACATGACCTCCTTTGAAGAATTGGAGGAGATTGCGTTGACCAAGAAAACAGGAGTCCAGGCCAACAAGGTTGTGTACGAAGACCTTCCTTTGGAAGAAAGCATTTGCCAGCGCATCAAGGACGGGTTCAAGCAAAAGCAGGAAGGAAACATTGAAAAAGCGGGTGGGGTTTTCCCCTATAAAGATCGCATTGTAGAGGATGTCGCCAAGGCCATAGAAACCCACGCGCCTTTGGAATTTATAAGCGGCCATCTCATGATTGCCATGCGTGAGCTGGGCGATGCTTTTGGTCGTGGGGAAGTGAGCCTGCCGCATCTTTTAAAGAGCGCCGATGTCATGCGCCATGTGATGCAGTTTCTCGAAAGCTTCATGCGGTTTCAAAGCGGCATCGAGCCCGGTGCTGAGATTGACTATAAGGGGGTAGTGGTGATTGGCACGGTCTATCAGGATGTGCATAGCATCGGTAAAGACCTGGCGAAAACCTTGCTTGAAAATTATGGTTACCGGGTGATTGACCTGGGTGTGCAGGTTCCGCTGGACCGGTTCATCGACACGGCCAAGCAAGAAAACGCCGATGCCATCGGCATGAGCGCCTTACTGGTGCAAACCTCCAACCACATGATAACGATCAGCCGCATGTTGCTCGACCGGAAATATTCCATTCCCATTCTCATTGGCGGGGCTCCGGTAAATTCCCGGCACGCCGGGTATGTGGCCATGCATGGCGGAGATGATACGCAAGCGATTCTGGATAATGTTTTTTATTGCGGCAGTGGAATGGATGGGGTGAACACCATGGGACTTCTCATGGACAAAAATCAGCGTTCCGGTCTGCTGAAAGAAAATAAAGAAAAGTTGTTGCGTGAATATCACAAGGCAAAGGGAATTCAGAAAGAGAAAGACAAACTATTGCAGACCCTGCCCAGAAGAAAGGTCAATTTCAGGCATCATGAAAGTCCATCAGACGGATACGGAATTCACAAGGTCGAGTTCAAACTGCATAAGCTTGCAGGAAATATGGATCGCAAAAGTTTGTATTCGCTGAATTGGAAGTTCGGTAAAAAATCAAGCTGGATTCATAAGGGAGTGACTCTGCAACAACTTCAGGCTTTGGAAAAAACCTGGATAGAAAAAGCCGAGCAGAGAGGGTGGGTCGTTCCTAAAGCCCGGTTTGCACTTTTCCCGGCGCAATCGGATGGCGATGAGGTCATTATTTATGATCCGAAAAACCGGGAGAAGGAATTGGCCCGGCTCCGATTCGATGTCTGCATTGGCAAGGGAAGAAAAGATATCTTTTCGGTGGGGCAGTATTTTTATAGCAAAACTTCCGGGCAGTGGGATGTGGTTGGATTGCAGATATCGACCGCGGGCGACAAAGTCGAAGTGGGCATCGAAGAGTTCAAGGCGCAGAATGACAGCGAGTCGGCGTTATACCTTCAGGGTTTGAGCGACCGCGTGGCCGAAGACCTGGCCGAATACATCCATCAATTGTTGCGTCAGAGGGTTGGGGCGAAAAAAGACAACCGGGGCCAGCGCTACAGTCCGGGTTACCCGGCCATCACCGACCTGACTTACAATCGTGTTATCTGGGAACTTCTGGGGGCCGAGGACATTGGTGTGACCCTGACCTCGGCGAATGAGTTTTACCCGCCCAGCACCACTGCCGCAGTGACCTGTTTTCACAAAGATGCCGGATACAATTAACCCCCGGCGAGCCGCCGCCGACAAATTGCCATAACTTTCATTAGCTGGCAAAGAGTTATCTCGGCCTAAAAAGTCTTCGCCCAATTTCCACCGGGCGTTGCCCGGTCAAGTCCTTGCAATTTTTAGCCGATAAGAAAACACTCGCCGGATCAGGATTTGCTGGTTTGGCGGGTTGTGGGATGATAAGATAAACCCATGAAACAAAAGGCCTTGGTCTATAAAGGGTAGGGGGAAATAAAACCTTTATATAATTGACATCATTTGTTAAGATGATATGGGAGTTTACCCGAATATAGAACAGAGATATTGCCCGTCAATTTTTACTCCTGTGGGCCTCTTTTCAGATTATAAATCCGCTAATTTTGAGGCAAGTTGAATCATGTTTAAGCGATTCACAGAAAGGGCGCGAAGAGTCATCGTCCTTGCTCGCGAGGAAGCTGAGCTTTACCGCCATGAATATCTAGGAACAGAACATATTTTGCAGGGTGTTATTAAAGATGGCGGGGGTATTGCTGTTGCCATCGTTCAAAAAAGCGGAGTGGATCTGACTCAGTTGAAAAAGGAACTGGAGAAAAACCTGCCTCGCAGTTCAAACTCGCTGATCATTGGGGATATCCCCTTCACGTCCCGTGCTAAGAAGGTTTTGGAATTTGCGGTGGAGGAAGCGCGAGCTCTGAATCATAATTATATCGGCACCGAGCATCTTCTTCTGGGACTATTGAAGGAAAAAGAAGGTGTGGCTTGCCGGGTACTGAATAGTTTCGGAATGTTCTTTGATGATGTCCGGGAAAAAATTATGGAAATGTTCAAAGAACACACCGAGAGCAGCCGCGAAGTGGGCAAAACCCCGACGCTGGATGAATTCAGCCGTGACTTGACGAAGATGGCAATAGACGGGAAGTTGGATCCGATCATTGGCCGAGCCAAGGAAATCGAGCGGGTGATTCAGATTCTCAGCCGTCGCACCAAAAACAATCCGGTATTGATTGGCGAACCCGGTGTTGGCAAAACCGCGATCGTCGAAGGTCTGGCCCAACTTATTGTGGAACGGGAAGTACCGGATACGCTTTTTGAGAAACGCGTGGTCTCTTTGGATTTGGGTTCCCTGATTGCGGGCACCAAGTATCGCGGTCAGTTCGAAGCCCGCCTCAAAGGCATCATGAAAGAAATCATCCAGAATGACAGCGTCATTTTGTTTATCGACGAGCTGCATACCCTGGTAGGAGCGGGAGCCGCTGAGGGTTCGGTGGATGCTTCCAATATGCTCAAACCGGCTCTTTCCCGCGGTGAGATTCAGTGCATCGGCGCCACCACTCTGGAAGAATACCGAAAATACATTGAGAAGAACGGCGCGTTGGAAAGACGTTTTCAGCCCATCATTGTGAATCCACCAACAGTGGAAGAAACTATTGAGATCATCAAGGGGTTGAGGGTTCCGTATGAACTGCATCACCGGGCAAAAATCTCTGACGAAGCGATTGTCACGGCGGTTCGGTTTGCCGAGTGGTACATTAGCGACCGGTTCCTCCCCGATAAAGCTATTGATGTGATTGATGAAGCAGGGTCCCGGGTGCGTCTGCGTGAGATCACCAAATCTCCTGAGATGAAAAAAATTCAGCGCGATATAGATGTTGTCGTTCGCGACAAGAAAATCTGCATCGAAAATCAGGAGTTTGAAAAGGCTGTTGAATTGCGCGATAAGGAAGAAGAGTTACGCGAAAACCTGGAAGTGGTGAAGGCAGACTGGGATAAAGGTCGCGATACCAGTGAACCCAGCATTACAGAAGATGATATTGCCGCTGTTGTTTCCAGCATGACCGGAATACCGCTTTCTAGAATTGAGGAGAAAGAAAGTGCCCGCCTGATCAACATGGAAAAAGAACTGGCTGGTAAAGTGGTTGGGCAGGGTGAGGCCATCAAGGTGTTGACGAAGGCGATTCGCCGGTCCCGCTCAGGCTTGAAAGATATGAAAAGGCCGATTGGCACATTTCTTTTTCTTGGCCCCACCGGTGTTGGTAAAACCGAGCTGGCAAAAGTTCTGGCGGAATTTCTGTTTGGCAATGAGGACGCGCTCATCCGGTTGGATATGTCGGAGTATATGGAAAAATTCAACGTGTCCCGTTTGACAGGAGCACCTCCAGGATATGTCGGCTATGAGGAAGGCGGCCAGTTGACAGAAAAGGTACGCCGTAAACCTTATTCGGTGGTCCTCTTTGACGAGATCGAAAAAGCCAATCCGGATATCTACCATCTCCTGTTGCAGATCATGGACGATGGTCGGTTGACCGATAGCTATGGTCGGGTGATAGATTTCAAGAATACGGTTGTGATTCTTACCTCCAACATCAGTTCCCGGATGTTGGAAAAAGGAACCAGTCTTGGATTTCACAAGGATGACGATGAACTGAACTACGACAAGATGCAAAAGGAATTGAAGCAGGACTTGAAAAAGACCTTCAATCCCGAATTTCTCAACCGGTTGAGTGAGACGGTGGTCTTCCGTCCCCTGGAATTGGAAAATATTGTCGAGATTCTCGATGTTCAGTTGAACATTCTCAATGAGCAATTGATTCAGCAGGGATTGACCATTGATGTGACTCCCGATGCGAAAAAATGGCTGGCTGAAAAGGGCTTCGATGCTAATTTTGGTGCCCGGCCTTTGAAACGAGCAATTCAAAAACATTTGGAAGATGCCTTGTCCGATGAAATGCTCAAAGGTCGATTCAAAAACGACGGACTCATTGAGATTAGCTTGCAGGATGACGCCCTGGTTTTTGTTGAAAAATCCGGGGCTCTCAATGTCGGTTGATGGATTTTTCTTTGTTTAAACGGAAGCAATGACGACAAAAAATATTTAAGGTATTAAGTTTCAGTGGGTCATACTGCTGAAACTTAGTACTTTTTTTTGCCTGGAAATGCAGGTGAGGTTTTACCTCTGATAACTCAAAAAAATTTAGATAGTTCTGGCCGAATGTTGAAAAAAGCCCACATTTTTTTTGCGGCCCTGATTGGTTTTACTCTTCTTATCTCGGTCCCCTTTGTGTTTGCTCAAGAAGGTGAAAACATCCAGTCCGTGAAGGTGCAAGGGAACAAGAGGATTGACGAGTCAACGATCCTCTATTACATCAAATCCAAGCCCGGCACCGTTTTCTCCAAAAAACAAATCCGTGAGGATATCGAGCAAATATACAGCCTGGGGCAATTCAAGGACATCCGTGTTGAAACGCGCGAGACCCTGAAGGGGCTGGAGGTTGAATTTTTTGTCGAAGAGATTCCTTCAATTGAGGATGTTGAAATCGTGGGGACTGACAGGGTTGACGCGAATGACATCCGGGAAAAAATTAGGCTCAAGCGGGGAGCGACTTTTAGTGATCACCTGGTTCTGGAAAACAGTGAGGAAATCCTCAAGCTTTATCGTGAGAAAGGATACTTTTTTGCCCAGGTAAATATCGATACCCAGTCCGGTCAGGAAAACATGGTTAACGTTACCATCAGGATCAAGGAAGGAGAAAAGGTAAAAATTGAAAAGATCCGTTTTTCAGGAAACAGATCCTTTCCGGATAAAGAACTCCGTGAACAGATGGAAACTCAGGAAAGGACCTGGTATTCCTTTATAGATGATTCAGGAGTGTACCAAAAAGATATCTTGAAGCTGGATATGTTCCGGGTAGAAGGTTTTTACCACGATCACGGTTTTCTCAGGATCAAGGTATTGGAGCCTCGTATAGAGATCAACAAAAAATCCAGGGAAGTTCATATTGCTATCCCGGTTGAGGAAGGTCCGCAGTTTCGCGTGAAGACTTTGGACTTGAGTGATGATGATGCGGTTTCTCCGGATGAAATTCAAAAAAGCATTCAGACGAAGGTTGGCGACATCTACAATGTGTCCCAGCTTCGTCAGGATATTTTAACGATCACTGATTTGTACTCCCAAAAAGGTTATGCCTATGCTGACGCGAACCCGATATCCAAGTTAAACGATGAAGATCGCACCGTTGATTTGTCCATTGAAGTCGATAAAGGCAAAAAGGTTTATGTTGGCAATATTGAAATTCTGGGAAATATTAAAACCCGGGACAATGTTATCCGCCGTGAATTCCGGCTGAAGGAAGGGGAGTTGTTTGACGGTTCCAAATTGAAGCGGAGTAAACAACGGGTCAACAACCTCAACTTTTTTGAAGATGTCAAGATTGATACCCATAGAGGCCAGGATCCTGACCTCATTGATATCCTCACGACAGTGACAGAAAGGCCGACCGGGTCGTTTTCAGTAGGTGCTGGTTTTAGCTCGGTTGAGAATTTGATTTTTACTACCTCCATCACCCAGGACAACCTGCTCGGAAATGGTCAGAGGCTGAGCTTGAATGCCCAGTTGTCCTCCATCCGTTCGGATTTTAATTTAAGCTTCACCGAGCCGCGTTTGTTTGATTCCGAAATACTATTTGGAGTCGATGCGTTTAATGAGGAGCAGGATTTTCTCAGCTTCGATTCCCAATCAATCGGAGGCGGTATTCGCCTGGGTAAAAATATTTCTGAGTATGATTCAGTTAACCTCAGATACCGATTTGAGGATGTAGAGGTGACGGGGGTGGCCGCAGACGATGAAACGGAGTTTTTTAAGAATGAGACCCGCGTGACCAGCAGAATTGCTCCCACCTATGTTCATGATTCGCGGGATAATTTTTTAAATCCTTCCAGGGGATGGAGGCATGTGGTAGGATTTGAACTCGCCGGCCTGGGAGGCGCTAAATTCACCAAATCCTTTTATGAAGTGACGTACTACCACCCCCTGTGGGGGAAGCTTGTTGGTGCGGCGCACGCCCGGATTAATTACGCGGCGGGGTATGGTGGAGAAAAGCTTCCAAGTTTTGAAAGGTACTTCATGGGAGGGCCGACTTCCCTCAGAGGCTTTACGATTGAAGATGTCGGGCCAAAAGATAGGGATGGCGATCCGGTAGGGGGTAACCAGGCACTTCTTTTGAATTTGGAATTACAGTACCCCTTTACCAAATCTTTTCGCGGGTTTGTGTTTTATGACCGTGGTAATGTTTATGGCAGTCGTCCTGACACTGGTACTGCATCTACTACATCCGATAATTTTGACTTGGGAAAAATGCGCAGCAGCGTAGGCGCGGGTATTCGTTTTATCAGTCCTTTTGGCCCACTGGGTTTTGCCTATGGCATCAAGCTGGACAAGGAAACTGGCGAAGAGGCGGCAGAATTTCATTTCTCGGCAGGAAGCGCATTTTAAATTTTAAAAAGGATCAGATTTATGCGATTGACAATTTTTCGGAAGTTCAGAATCATCTGCCCACTACTCATTTTGGGTTTTTTAGTTTGCGGACCTTTTGCAGTTTCGTCTTTTGCCGCAGATAGCCGGATAGGGTTTCTGAATATTCAAAAAGCGGTTTCCAGTACCAAGGAGTGGAAAACCAGGTTTAAAAAATTTAAAACGGATTTCACCAAAGAGAAGAAAAGAATCAAGGTTAAGGAACGGAAGATCAAAAAAATGTTGGAGGATTTGAATAAACAAAGCTTTGTTCTGGATCCGAAGCTGAAAAAGAAAAAAGAAGACACATTTAGAAAAGAAAAAGTTGCTTTTGAAAGATATGTCCAGGACCAGAACGCGGAGTTCGGTAAAAAAGAAAAAGAAATGGCCCAAAAAATCCTGCTTAAAATGATGGGGATCATAAAAAAAATCGGCAAAGAAAAGAAATATACAATGATCCTGGAGCAGAAGTCGGTTCTATATCACGATAAAGGAAACGATTTGACGGGCATTGCGACCCGGGCCTATAACAGGGCTAATAAATAGTTTCTGGTTATGCTCCAGCTAAAATAACCTGCTCGACTCCCGCGCTTGAACTCGCTGAAATTTCCAGAAAAGTCATAGGCATTCAACAGTGAGACCTTTGCATAACCTCGAAGGGGTAATCTCGCTTTTCTGTTTTTTTCGACTTATGCAAAGCTCTCTTTAACAGTAAGAATGGACTCCTGATATGATGGATATTAATGAAATCAAGAAAATCATACCCCATAGATATCCTTTCTCGGCAGGAAGCGCATTTTAAATTTTAAAAAGGATCAGATTTATGCGATTGACAATTTTTCGGAAGTTCAGAATCATCTGCCCACTACTCATTTTGGGTTTTTTAGTTTGCGGACCTTTTGCAGTTTCGTCTTTTGCCGCAGATAGCCGGATAGGGTTTCTGAATATTCAAAAAGCGGTTTCCAGTACCAAGGAGTGGAAAACCAGGTTTAAAAAATTTAAAACGGATTTCACCAAAGAGAAGAAAAGAATCAAGGTTAAGGAACGGAAGATCAAAAAAATGTTGGAGGATTTGAATAAACAAAGCTTTGTTCTGGATCCGAAGCTGAAAAAGAAAAAAGAAGACACATTTAGAAAAGAAAAAGTTGCTTTTGAAAGATATGTCCAGGACCAGAACGCGGAGTTCGGTAAAAAAGAAAAAGAAATGGCCCAAAAAATCCTGCTTAAAATGATGGGGATCATAAAAAAAATCGGCAAAGAAAAGAAATATACAATGATCCTGGAGCAGAAGTCGGTTCTATATCACGATAAAGGAAACGATTTGACGGGCATTGCGACCCGGGCCTATAACAGGGCTAATAAATAGTTTCTGGTTATGCTCCAGCTAAAATAACCTGCTCGACTCCCGCGCTTGAACTCGCTGAAATTTCCAGAAAAGTCATAGGCATTCAACAGTGAGACCTTTGCATAACCTCGAAGGGGTAATCTCGCTTTTCTGTTTTTTTCGACTTATGCAAAGCTCTCTTTAACAGTAAGAATGGACTCCTGATATGATGGATATTAATGAAATCAAGAAAATCATACCCCATAGATATCCTTTTCTGCTGGTTGATAAGATTATCGAATGTGATACGGACTCCCGAATTGTCGGCATCAAAAATGTGACGATCAATGAACCTTTTTTTCAGGGTCATTTCCCGGAGTTCCCTGTCATGCCCGGTGTGCTGATTATCGAGGCTCTTGCGCAGGTCGCCTGCATCTTGGGAATTAAAATTATGAACAAGGAGGGTCAGGCTTCTGTGTTCTTCACTGGTATTGATAAGGCCAAATTCAGGAAGCCTGTGGTCCCGGGAGATCAATTGCGGCTGGAGTTGACTAAAATCAAGCAAAGGGGAACGCTTTTCCGGTTTGAAGGCAAAGCGTATGTAGGCGATGCTTTGGCTACTGAATGTACTATTCAGGCAATGCTCGGTAAAGACTGATATTGTAAAGGGTGGGCTTCACCATTTTTCATTTCACGTCTTTTTCCGGCTAATCATAAGATGACTATATCCTTGAGAACGTGAACATTCATTCCAGCGCAATCATTCATCCAGATGCCGAATTGGCCCAAGGGGTTGGAGTGGGCCCTTTCACCACCATTGGCCCCAAGGCCCGGATCGGCGAGGGAACGGTTATAGGCCCCAACGTATTGATTGAAGCGGGGACGATCATTGGCAGGAACTGCAGGATTTTTCATGGTGCCTCGCTGGGCGGAGAACCCCAGATTCTTAACTTTAAAAACGTTCCCGCCTCACTGGAAATTGGTGATGAAACTGTGGTGCGGGAATATGTCACCGTTCATCGATCAGGTTTCGAAAATGGCGCTACCCGTGTCGGTAAGGGTTGCCTGCTCATGGCCTATTCGCATGTCGGCCATGACTGCGAAATAGGCGATGAGGTGGTGATTGTAAATAGCACGGCTTTATCTGGTCATGTTATGGTTGAAGACAAAGCCTTTATTTCGGGCCTGGTGGGCATCCATCAGTATGTCAGAATAGGTCGACATGCCATGGTTGGCGGGATGGCCCGTGTTGTTCAGGATGTCCTGCCTTTTTCCACTGTGGAGGGAAATCCGGGTCGGCTTTACAGCGCCAACGCGGCGGGACTCAAACGTGCAAACTTCAAACCGGATGTCCGGGCTGCGATAAAAAAAGCCTTGAAATTCATTGCCCAACCGGAATTGAATACCAGGCAGGCTATGGAAAAGATCGCAGCTGAAATTGAAATGTTTGATGAAATTAAGTACTTCATCGACTTTATAAATAATTCCTCCAGAGGAGTGACCAAATAGTGGCAAAGGTAAGAGCTGGTGTGGTTGGAGTAGGTAGAATGGGTGAATATCATGTTGGAGTGCTATCCGAGATGCAGGGGGTAGATCTTGCCGGGGTGGTGGATGTTGATTCTCAGCGCCGAAAGACCATCCAGGATACCTACCACATCCCCAACTATGCGGACCACAAGGATATTTTTGGCCAGATTGATATCGCAGTAGTCGCAGTACCGACAATGTTGCATTATCCTGTTACCAAAGACCTTCTTAATAATGGCATTCATGTTCTACTGGAAAAGCCCTGTTCCAATGATCTCAATCACGCCCACGAGCTTTTTCAGTTGGCTCAGGATAAGAGCCTGACTTTGCACATTGGTCACGTGGAACGTTTTAATGGGGCGGTGCAGGAACTCCACAAAATTGTTGAAGCTCCACTTTTTGTGGAGTGCAAGCGCATGGGGCCTTTCGCCGAAAGAATCATAGATGATGGAGTGGTCTTGGATATCATGATCCATGATATAGATATTATTCTTAACCTGATCAAATCCAGGGTGGTCACATGCCATGTTCTTGGGGCTTCGGTTTTTTCTGAAATAGATGACCTGGTGAGTGCCCAGCTCGAATTTGAAAATGGATGCATCGCCAATATCGTTGCCAGCCGGGCTTCACAGAATAAGGTTCGAACTTTGTCGGTCACTCAGAAAGATTCTTTCGTGGTTTTGGATTACACCGATCAGGAAATTTATGTTCATCGCAAATCGTCTTCGGAGCATCAAGTGAGCAAGGGCTCACTGCGGTACAAGCAGGAATCGCTGGTCGAAAGAATTTTTGTCCACAAAGATAATCCCCTCAAGCTGGAGCTCCAGCATTTCATTGATTGCGTGAAAAATGGAAGCACTCGGAATGTTGCGGTGGATGATGAGCTTTATTCGCTGGAAATCGCCTTGGATATTCTGGATCAGTTCAATAAAAAAAGAAAAAAATAGTTTCGCGGCCTGAACGAATAGCGCATCGCATGCCCATAAATTACTGCTAGCCTATAGCGACAACGGCCGCACCTTCTGTAAATCTTCTTTTTGCCCTTCATTATGGATGCCACCCATGAAAAAATAGGTCTTATCGCCGGAGCGGGAGAAGTTCCCGTATATTTTGCACGCAAAGCCAGCCAGCTGGGGATAAAAATTATCAGCGTGGGTTTCACAGAGGAAATCCAAAACGGTCTGGCTCCGTTTTCGGAAATGAGCTATTCGATTGGAGTCGGCCAGGCGGGGAAAATTCTTGAGACCTTTAAAAAGAACAATGTCAAAGATCTGTTGATTCTCGGCAAGGTTGAAAAAAGCGTCATTTTTAAATTGCAGAAATTTGATCTTAAGGCCCTTAAGTTCTTAAAAAATATTGTGACCCATGAAGATAAGGTATTGCTGTTAGGAATGATTGATGAACTTGCAAAGGAAGGATTCAGAGTTTTAAGTCAAAAAGAATTTTTGTCGGATATTTTTCCGTCCAAAGGAAACCTGACTAACCGGGTGCCCAGCAAACAGGAGTTGGCGGATATGGAATTTGGACTGCCTATTGCCCGAAAACTGGCGGATATGGAAATCGGTCAGACTCTCATCGTAAAAAACAAAACGGTGGTGGCCGTTGAAGCTCTGGAAGGAACAGATGAGGCCATTCAAAGAGGTTGTGAACTAGCCCAGGGGGAATGTGTGGTGATCAAGGTCAGCAGAACCAATCAGGATTACCGTTATGACAGCCCCGGCATTGGACCGCAAACCATTCGTATGCTGAGCGAAGGATCGGTCCTGGCGCTGGAGGCAGAGCGAGTTATGGTGGTGGAACAGGAGAAAGTTCTTGAACTGGCTGATGCGGCAAAAATCGTCGTGACTTGTTACTAGGTCTGGCGAGCCGCCGGTGGCTGTGATACTCCCAACATTAGCTTCATGCCCCGAAGCAACTGTGTTAAATGTCAAGTGCTGGCAATGAGATTTTCATTCCAGAGTGTTTTTGTTTTGATCATGGTATTGATGATCGTTAATAACTTTCTCATGCATGCGGTAATGGCAACTTTAAAGGGTTTGCCCTTTTCGATGAGGCGTGTGTAAAAGGTACGAATCACGGGATTATGCTGCATGGCAGTGACGGCGGCCATGTATAAAGCGGCACGCACATTGGCGCGACCGCCCCAGATACACCGGCGGCCCCGGAACTTTCCGCTGTCCCGATTGAGGGGAGCGAGACCGATGAGGGCGGCGATTTGCTTCTGATTAAGAACTCCAAGTTCCGGAACCCCGGCCAAGAGGTTGACAGCCAGAACGGGACCGGCACCGGGAACACTTTGTATGATCTGGTCGTGCTCACGCCAGGCAGAACTGTTTTTGATGGTTCTGGAAAGGTCGCCATCGATTTTTCGCAAGCGTTTTTTAAGAGATTCGATATGCTCCTTAATGTCTTTACATATCCATTTTGGAGCTTGTTTTAGACGGGTTTTTTCTTTGGTCAGCATCTCGATCAACTGGCGACGGCGTGTCACTAGAGCTGAGAGTTCAAGAGATTCTTCGTCTTTGATTTTCCTGACCTCAGGACGTATGGCCTTGGCAAAATGGGCCAGCACAAGAGAATCAATGACATCGGTTTTTGCCAGTTTCCCGGTGGCTTTGGCAAAATCACGAACTTGCCGTGGGTTGACCACGGCTACTGGCAGTCGACCCGCAACCAGGGCCGAAGCCAACGGGATCTCTAAGCCGCCTGTGGCTTCCAAAACGATCAATGGAGGATTTAAGGCGGATAAACTCTCGACCAAACCAGCAATCCCTTCTTCATTGTTAGCGGTTTGCCAGGTTTCTTGAGTCATGCTGTCAGCAACATCCAGATGGAGTTTAGAAATATCGATGCCAATAAAATGGGGTTTCTGATTCATAATTTGGTCTCCCAGCCTTGCCGATGCGGGCTCAGTGGCCCAGGCAACTGTTCGGGTTAATCAAAATAGGACACAACGATCTGCGCTTCGGGACGGGCTTAAAAGCCCAAGGGGTAAACGATCTATTGTGCCCTGAATCAAATCCTGGGAGCTTGTGGAAAACACAAAACCGGCTTCCCACAGGGCTCACAGGTACAACTACTACAAATTCCCCTTATGAACAACATACAAGGGGTAAACTGGCAATATCTTTAACTTCTGGGCAAAAAGTTATCTCGGCTTGAGAAACTCCACTGGAACGTCATCGCGAGCTGCGGCGCGGCGATCCAGTTTTGTTTGCATCATGCCCAGAAGGGGTAAAATAAAGGCATTGTAATCTGCCACCGGCGGCTCGCCGGTTAACCCGAGATGCTGATCGAGAACAAAATGAAGATAATGGAAATTACCAGCGGAGGTTCTCCGCCCACTAGCTGTGGAGGCAGGAGCAATGCCCATGGAGCGAGAGCATGATTGATAGCAGTAACAAGACATTGCATCCTGAGTCCAGCGTCACGCTGGATTTTTTAATTATTGCTGGCGAGGCCTCCGGAGACTTGCATGGCTCGAATCTGGTATCGGCTTTAAAGGCTCTTTTGCCTCAGGTCCGTTTCAGCGGAATGGGTGGGTCGAGAATGCGGCAGGCTGGGGTGGAAACACTCTTTGGCATTGAGCGTATGGGCGCGGTCGGGGTGGTTGAGGTGCTGGGAGAATTTGGTCATTATTACAAGGTCTATCGGACATTGATGAAGGAAATCGCCTCGCGCCGTTATGATGCGGTGATTCTCATCGACTATCCCACACTAAATCTTAGATTGGCAAAACAGGCACGACGTTTTGCTTGCCCGGTATTATTTTTCATCAGCCCGCAGATTTGGGCCTGGAGGAAGGGAAGAATCCGGAATATCCGGGCGTCTGTGAGCAAGATGTTTGTCATTCTCCCGTTTGAAGAAAAACTGTATCTCGATGCCGGGGTAGACGCGGAATTTCTGGGGCATCCGTTTGTGGACATGGTCCATCCCAGCCGGACTCGTGAAGAGAGCCGGGTAAAATATTCCTTAAATCCAGAGATCAGGACCATCGGGCTTTTGCCCGGAAGCAGGATGAATGAGGTAAACTCCCTTTTAGATGTGATGGTTCAGGCGGGAGAAAAAATTCGCGATGAACTGGGTTCCTGCCAGTTTCTTCTTCCCGTTGCCGACTCTATCGATCCCGATCTGATCCGCCAGCGTCTGGGTACCAACCCGCTGGGTATCCAATTGGTTGAGGGAGAACCCTATGATGTGATGAATAGTTGTGACATGTTGATCATTGCATCCGGTTCTGCCACGCTGGAAGCGGGAATTCTTGGATGCCCCATGGTCATCATCTACAAGTTGAATCCCTTGACCTACTTGCTGGCACAGTTGTTAGTTGATGCTCCATTGGTAGGTCTGGTGAATATTGTGGCGGAGGAAGAGGTGGTGCCCGAATTAATACAGGATAAAGTGACAGCAGAAAATATCTCTACCGAGGTGCTTGCAGTTTTGCGGGTTTCTGGAAAGGAACAGGCTGTTCGCGAGCGTCTTCTTGAAATCAGAAAAACTCTGGGAGAACCCGGGGTCATGAAGGTTGTCGCGAAACGCATTGCCGATTTTATGGATAAATTGAGCGCCAATGAAAAAACTCCTGTTTAATTACGTATTCCCATATCTCCTTTTTGGATTGGTGTATCTCTGGTGCCTGACTCTTCGCTCAAAAAACCTGAACGAGGAAGAAGAAAACCATATTAAGAATCTTACCGGACCCTATATCATCACCTTGTGGCATGGAAGAATCTTTTACCTGTTTTATTATCTTAGTCGACACCCGGATTATTTCCTGCTGATCAGCCCGAGTGAAGATGGCGATCTTCTGACCCGGCTCGCGCAATTGATGGGTTATTCCGTGATTCGGGGGTCGACGTTTAAAAAAGCTGTTCCCGCAGCCCGATCCCTGATTAAAGTTTTGCGCAGGAACCAGAGGATTATTATAATTGCTGATGGTTCCCGCGGACCGCGATGTGTGGCTCAATCGGGATCGGTGCAATTGGCGGGAATAACCGGAGCGCCCATTTTCCCCATGACCTTCGGAGCCAAAAATAAAATGGTCTTAAATAGCTGGGACCGGTTTGTCATCCCCTGGCCTTTTGCCCGTTGTGCCCTTAACTTCTCATCACCCATTTCTTTGCCCCGCAAATCGTCTGAGCAAAGCATCGAGGAAAAGCGATTGGAGCTGGAAAGTGCCCTCAATCTTATAACCCAAGCCAGCGACGAAAGCTGAAAAACGCTTTAAAATTAAACATTTTTGGTCCCCAATTGCCTTAAATTGGGGCATCTATCCGTGTTTGAATTTGCCTATTGGCTGTGGTATAGTTCGCCGGTATCGTAAACCCCTTTAAATTTATGGATTTTTAGCAGGGTTCGCCATAAGGATTTAGCAATCCTTATTGGCATGAATATTGAAGTAAGTTGAAGTAACCGGTTAGGGGGTTTACGAAAAAGAGTCGTTGTGGCTTGGCAAGGGTTCCGGCCATAAGGAGAATCGTTCACCAGCCCGGATCTTTTTTGAACAAACTGGCTAAAAGGAAAACTATATGAAAAAGATTGAGGCGATCATCAAACCGTTCAAATTGGATGAAGTGAAAGACAAGCTGAACGAGATTGGGGCCAAAGGAATAACTGTCAGCGAGGTAAGAGGGTTTGGCCGACAAAAGGGTCACACCGAACTATATCGTGGCGCGGAATACGTGGTAGATTTTCTTCCCAAAATTAAAATGGAGATCATCGTCAGTGACAGTCAAGTCGAAGATGTGATCAACGCCATTGTGCAGGCTGCGCAAACCGGAAGAATCGGTGACGGAAAAATATTTGTAATAGATCTTCAGGATACTGTGCGGATTCGCACCGGAGAGCGCGGAGAAGATGCTATTTGATCCATGGATTCTTTGAATAACCGTCTTCTTTCTAAATAGAATTATCATAGATTTCCCTGTCGGGGATTTCTGGAATTTATATATAAAACGGACACCGTGGGACGGTACCCGTTTTTTTTGCGTCTTTTTTTTATGCTTATAATCTTTAACTATTTTTTGCAGGAGATACTTTAATGACCCCCAAAGAGGCGGTAGATTTCGCAAAAAAGAATAATGCTCGGATTGTAGATATGAAGTTTACGGATCTGCTCGGATCCTGGCAGCATTTTTCTGTGCCTGTGAGTGAATTGGAAGAAGCTTTGTTTGAAGAAGGCTTGGGGTTCGATGGCTCGAGCATCCGCGGATGGCAGGCCATTAATAATAGCGACATGTTGGCCATTCCCGATCCAGCCACTACGGTCATGGATCCGTTTATGAAAGATGCGACGGTCAGTATGATTTGTAATATTGTGGACCCGATCACCAAAGAAAAATACAGCCGTGATCCTCGCAATATCGCCCAGAAAGCAGAAGCCTATCTCAAGTCCACCGGAATTGGTGATACTGCCTGCTTTGGGCCGGAAGCGGAATTTTTTATTTTTGATAATATTCAATACGATTCCACCGCCAATGAATCGTTTTATTCGATCGATTCTTCTGAAGGAACCTGGAATACGGGTAGGGATGAAGAGCCTAACTTGGGCCACAAGCCGAGACATAAAGAAGGCTATTTTCCGGTTGCTCCTAACGATACGCTTCAGGATATTCGCTCTGAAATGATGTTGCTCATGGAGCAGGTTGGCATCAACATGGAGTGCCACCATCACGAAGTGGCAACGGGTGGTCAATGTGAAATCGATATGCGTTTTGCTCCGCTGGTTAATTGTGCTGATAACCTGATGTGGTACAAATACATTGTTAAAAACGTTGCCCGGGCGCATGGTAAGACCGCAACCTTCATGCCCAAACCCATGTATGGTGATAACGGAACTGGAATGCATGTTCATCAGAGTATCTGGAAGGATGGCAAATCTCTGATGGCCGGAAACAGTTATGCGGGTTTCAGCGAACTGGGCATGCACTGCATCGGCGGTATTTTGAAACACTCGCGGGCGATTTGTGCTTTTGCCGCACCGACCACCAACTCCTACAAACGGTTGGTTCCGGGTTTCGAAGCCCCGGTCAACCTAGCTTATTCCAGCCGGAACCGGAGCGCGGCCATCCGTATCCCCATGTACTCACCCAGTCCCAAAGCAAAACGATTGGAAATCCGCTACCCCGATCCTTCCTGTAATGGTTATCTGGCTTTCTCTGCAATGCTCATGGCGGGCCTGGATGGCATTGAAAATAAAATTGACCCCGGTGAGCCGCTGGATAAAAACATTTACTCCCTGAGGCCGGAAGAGTTGGCGGGTGTTACTACCCTGCCGCACTCTTTGGATCAGGCGCTTGAAGCTCTGGAGAATGATCATGAATTTCTCCTTAAGGGCGATGTGTTCACTCAGGATTTGATTGAAACCTGGATCGGATATAAACGTGAAAATGAAATTGATCCTCTGCGTTTGCGACCACATCCTCTGGAGTTTCAAATGTATTACGATTGCTGATCAGGAGAGAACCCTGAACTTAAAACCCCCCGGGTTTTCCCATGGAGTTTTTTTATGTGCTAAATTGGGCCAATATTGAGGTTAAAACCCCAATGGCCATGAGAAAGCTTACATGACTTTTTCTGCAGAACTTATCCAGCGAATTCACCAACGTCAGCCTTGGGACGAAACCCTGTCCAAACCTTTACAGGATTTTGGTCTTCGTGGTCCTGAAACCGCCTGGAAAGACCTCGTTGGCCTGGCTGGCCATGCCCAATTTGAAAAACTATACCCGGATTTTTTCAAAGTCTTGCTGGAACTGATTTCCAGTTCGTATAACGGGGATATGGCTCTGCACAACTTCGAGCGTTTTTCAGAAAAAATTTCGGATAAGGATTGTTTATACGCGCAACTGATCGAATCGTTTTCCCTGTTTGAAGCCCTGGTATTTTTGTTTTCCGGCAGTCAGGTGCTCACTGATGCTCTGCTCAAAGAACCGTCATACATAAACTGGTTAAGCCGACCGAAGACTCTGATCAACTCCAAATCAAAAGATATACTGATGCGGGACTTCTATGAAATGGCGGGGAAAGAATTTCAAAGTAAAAACCTTTTTTCTGCTCTGAGAAAATTTAAAAAAAGGGAATACATACGAATTGGATTGCGGGACCTGTTAGGGAAAGTCGATTTCCAGGAAACGGTTGAGGATATTTCCAACCTCGCTGATGTTTGCCTGCAAACCGCCTATGGGCACACCGACCGGGAGTTACGAAAAAAATATGGCCGCCCTGTTTACCAGAATGCAGATGGTAGTTGGAAAGAATCAGAATTTACTGTCCTGGGCATGGGAAAACTGGGAGGCCGCGAACTCAATTACAGTTCCGATATTGACCTGATCTATATTTATACATCCAGTCAGGGAGAAACGCGCCCGGAAAATGAGAATGATCAACCCATTTTGAGTATCAGCAATCATGAGTACTTCACCAGGCTGGCGTTGGGAATCTCCAAATCTCTCAACGAAATAACTTCAGACGGCAATGTGTTCCGAGTGGACCTTGAACTTCGACCGGAAGGGAACAGTGGTGAGATTGTGAACTCTCTGGCCAGTTGCGAAATTTATTACCAGTCCTGGGGGAGAACCTGGGAAAGGCAGGCCCTCATCAAGGCCCGTGTTTCGGCGGGCAGTGAGAACCTGGGCAAGAAATTCTTTGAAATGATCGAGTCGTTTATTTACCGAAGAAGCCTGGACTTTGAGGCCATTAAAGAAATAAAGTCCATGAAGCATCAGATCAATAAAAGTCTCAAGGGAAAACACTTGAAGGGAAATATTAAACTTGGATTTGGTGGCATCCGAGAAGTGGAATTTATCATTCAGGCTTATCAGTTGCTGTTGGGTGGAAGGGATAAAAGCCTGCGTGTTCGCGATTCACTGGGAGCCATGAAAATACTTTGCGAAAAAAATATCCTTACAAAAGAAGACCACGATCGTCTCCGTGAGGCCTACATCTTTTTGCGCAATTTGGAAAATCGCGTGCAAATCACTTTTGGTTTGCAAACCCACCTTTTTCCGGATAACGAAACCGACTTGGCTGTGCTGGCCAGAAAAATGAGGACCCCGGGTGACAGCCAGAAAAGTCTGGCCAATAACCTGATGAAAGAATATGAAAATCACACCCGGTTCGTGGGCGCAATGTTCGCTGAACAATTCGTCAAAAAAGAAAAACGGGATGCGGCAGAAACCCTCTCCGGTGAATGGGATCGATCCAGGGTGGGGGAGGACCAGTTTGTTGAAAGCAAATTGGCGGAGATCCCCCTTCTTTCCAATCCGAAAAGCGCATACCGGTTTCTCGAAGCTTTTCGTGATGGAGCCCAGTTTTCACATCCTTCCGTGCGCAGTATTCGGAAGTTTTACAGCATCATTCCTAAAATATTCCAGCAGTGCGAAAAGGTTCCCATGCCCGATTTGGCAATCGAAAACCTGTGCCGATTTGTGGAAGCGACCGGGGCCAGAGAGTCTTTCCTCAACCTGTTTCAGGAAAATGAAAAATTTCTTGAGTTATTGCTCATACTTTTTGGTAGCAGTGGAATGCTGTCACAAACCCTGATCAGGCAGCCTGGTTTGGTCGATGTGCTGACCGACATGGATAGTATTTACCGTTTCAAGCTAGCAGAAAAAATACAGGAAGATTTAAACCGGGCACTAAAAAATTCTCCAAATTTTGAGTCCAGGTCTATGGTGCTTCGGCGTATCAAGCAGGCCGAGGAACTTCGTATCGGAGTGCGCTACCTGATCAAGGAAGCTAACCTTTCCGGCACTCTGGAAGATCTTTCCAATCTCGCGGATGTTTTCCTGGAAACCGTTTACCAAATCGCCTGTGACGAGCTCGAAAAAAAATCCAGGCATGGCAACTTTCGTGATTTTTGCATCATTGGAATGGGCAAGTTGGGAGGGCGTGAATTGAATTTTAGATCGGACCTCGATGTGCTGCTGGTCTACGATGAAGGCGAAAGCGATCCTCCGCCGGAAGGGTTTGCGGATTATTACTCAGCCCTGTCGCAGATGATCTATAAACTGACTTCTGAAGTGACTCCGGCTGGTTATGCCTACAAAATTGATACCGAACTCCGGCCAGAGGGAGATGCGGGAGTGCTGGTTCTTTCTGTCCATGGCTACGAAAAATATTTTCAATCTCGAGCCAGAATCTGGGAGCAACAGGCCCTGGTGCGGGCACGATTTGTGGCTGGCAACGCTGAGGTGGGAAAAAAGTTCATCGAGTCCGCCCACAATTTTGCCTACCATGATAAGTTTGAATATGTTTTTCTCATAGAAATATCGCGTCTTAGAGAAAGAATGGAACAGGAGCTGGCAAAGGAAGCCACCAAGGGAAAAAATGTGAAGCTGGGATTTGGGGGTCTGGCCGATATCGAGTTTGCGATGCAGATTCTCCAGTTGAAGCACGGCAAAAAGTTTGAGCGTCTTCGACAAACCAACACCCTTTCAGCTCTGCTAAGTTTCGTCGCCCTCGGGTTGGTCGATCAGGATATGGCCGAAGAACTTCGGGACAGCTATCTTTTTCTAAGAAATCTGGAATGCGCCCTGCGAATCATTCGACAGACTCCCACCAACACGCTTCCCAAAGATAATAAGGAGTTGGCACCCGTGGCCCGGCTACTCGGATACGAGGGTAAGGACCCTGAAACCCTGACAAGCAGCTTGCTCACCGATTATGATCGCCATACGCGACAGGTCCGCAAATATTATCGTAAAACCATCGGCCACCTCCTCAACGTTCCTTAGCCCCCGGCTGCTGGCCGGAGAGAACAGGGCCTTCGCGGCGTGCGCGTGGTAATCCCCATCAACAAATTCAATATTTGACATATGAATAGGAAGAATAAGAAAATTTTTCTATTTGAAATAATTGACTTTAAAATGCGGGGGGGGTGAGGCGGATAAGAAGATAGATATTTGGACCGATCAAAAAACGGTATATCAACAGCTTTCCGCTGTTTTAAATGCTAACTTGGAGGGTAAATATTTGCAGTCCGATTTGAACCGGCATCTATCTGGAAACTCTTAGGGCGGCTAGCCACCGCCCTGATTGAGTTTGTAGTCGATGCTGTCGATCAAGGCCTGCCAACTGGCTTCGATGATATTTTCTGAGACCCCAACGGTTCCCCATTTGGATTGATGGTCGCCGGATTCCACCAGCACCCGGGTTTTGGCACGGGTGCCTTTTTGTTCATCCAGAATGCGAACCTTGTAATCGTAGAGGTTGACATCCTCGAGTTCCGGGTAGAATTTCACCAGGGCTTTTTTGATGGCCTTATCCAGGGCGTCGACCGGACCCGCGCCTTCGGCAGCTGAAACCTCTTGTACGCCGTTGACCCGCAGTTTGACCGTGGCCTCGGAGATGGGTTCTTCATCTTCCTTGCGTTTTTCAACGATGACCCGGAAGCCGATAAAATCGAAAAAGACTTCTTTTTCGCCCAAGGCGTCACGCATCATCAGTTCAAAGGAAGCTTCGGCCCCTTCATACTGGAAGCCGAGGTTCTCGGACTCTTTAAGGGAGTTCAGGATTTTTGCCACCTTGGGGTCTTTATCGTCAATGTTGATGCCATATTCCTTGGCTTTGTGGAGCACATTACTTTTTCCTGAAAGGTCGGAAACCAGAATGCGCTGGTGGTTGCCCACTTTTTCGGGTTCGATGTGTTCATAGGTCAGCGCATTTTTGTGCACCGCGCTGACATGCACACCGCCTTTATGGGCAAACGCGCTTTTTCCCACAAACGGTTGCTGGTTCCAGTGCGCCCGGTTGGCCAGCTCATCCACAAAAGCGGAAGCGTCTTTCAGGGATTGCAGTTGTTCATCGGTGACGCAGTCGATGCCCATTTTAATTTTCAGGTTAGCGATGATAGAAACCAGGTTGGCGTTGCCGCAGCGCTCTCCATAACCGTTGATGGTGCCCTGCACCTGTTCGGCACCGGCCTGAACGGCGGTGAGAGAATTGGCGACCGCCACTTCTGCATCGTTGTGGGCATGGATGCCCATTTTAACGGAAATGGATTTTTTAACTTCTTCGAAGATAGAACGCACCTCGTGCGGCAGTGAGCCACCGTTGGTGTCGCACAGGATGATCCAGTCGGCTCCGGCGGATTCGGCTTCTTTGATCGTCTTGAGGGCGTAGTCCGGATTATTTTTGTAGCCATCGAAAAAATGTTCGCAATCAAACAGGACCTCCTCGCGGTGCTTTTTCAAATAAGCGACGCTCTCAAAGATCATGCGCAGGTTCTCGTCGAGGCTGGTGCCCAAGGCATCTTTCACGTGCAGGTCCCAGGTTTTTCCGAACAGGGTCACCACCTGGGTCTCGGTTTTCAGTAGAGCCTGCATGACGATATCGTCTTCCACCTTTTTTTCTGGATAACGGGTACTGCCGAAGGCCGTGATCCGGGTCTGAGAAAATTTGGCGCGGTTCGCCTTTTCAAAAAAATCGATGTCCCTCGGATTTGATCCCGGCCAGCCGCCTTCGACATAATGCGCTCCCAACTCGTCGAGTTTGTGGGCGATGCGGATTTTGTCCTCGACGGTGAAGGAGATGCCTTCGGCCTGGGATCCGTCTCTAAGGGTAGTGTCATAAATTTTTACGGAACTCATTTTTAAACAGCGCTCACTTTTTTTGCGGTTTTCTTTTTAGCGTTCTTTTTAACTGGTTTGTTCTCCAACTTAAAGATATCGTGCAGAGCGGTAACGGCAAGTTTAGAATTTTTTTGTTCAATGATGCAGGACACTTTGATCTCTGAGGTGCTGATCATCAATATATTAATTTTATGTGCAGACAAGGTTTTAAAAATTTGTGCCGCGACTCCTGAATGACTGCGCATGCCTGCTCCGACAATGGAAAGTTTAGCAATTTTTGCATCGGAGCTGACATGGGTGGCGTGGATTTTTTTTGCAACTTTCTTCATAATAACCATGGCTTCATTCAGTTCTTCCCGTTCCAGCGTGAACGACAGGTCGGTATGCCCTTGTTCGCTGACATTCTGAATGATCATGTCCACAGAAATGGACGCAGACGCCAAAGGCTCAAAAATATTAGCGGCGATACCCGGCTGATCGGGAACTTCCTTCAGGGTGATTTTTGCCTGGTTTTTGTCGCACATGATTCCGGAAACTACCGGTTGTTCCATTTTTGGATCCTCCTCGCAGATCAAAGTTCCCTTGTCCTTCTCTTTGAAAGACGATTTAACAAGCAGGGGCATCTTGTATTTATGGGCAAACTCCACACAACGGATTTGCAGGACTTTGGCTCCCAGACTGGCCATTTCCAGCATCTCATCATACGATACCACATCCAGCCTTCTGGCCTGTGGCACGAGTCTGGGGTCGGCGGTATAAACCCCATCGACATCGGTATAGATTTCACATTGCCGGGCGTCGAGCGCAACCGCCAGAGCCACCGCCGAGGTGTCCGACCCGCCTCTGCCTAAAGTGGTCACATCGCCTTCCGGGTTGATGCCCTGGAATCCGGCGACCACGATCACATGATTTTCCTTCAGCATTTTACGAGCCCGCTGGGCATCAATACTCTTGATGCGAGCCCGGGTATGGGTGCTGTCGGTCTGCAGGCCAATCTGTCTTCCCGTCATGGAAAGTGCAGGAATACCTCTGGATTGCAGGGCGAGGGTCAACAGAGCGGACGAGATGCGTTCGCCGGATGACAGGAGCATGTCGATTTCCCGTCTCGCCGGATTTTTAGAAAGGCTATGTGCCATTTTCAGCAATTTGTCGGTTTCCCCTGCCATAGCCGAAACCACGGCAACGATATCGATGCCGGTTTTTCGGGTTTTCGCGATGCGGTCGGCCACACATTGGATACGCTCCAGAGTTCCTACAGAGGTGCCGCCATATTTTTGTACAATTAAAGATTTGTTCATAACTGGTCTGTCAAAAAAGCCGTCAATAGATCGGGAGCGTTATCGAATAATTTCCCTGCTTCTAAAATTTGTTCATCATATTGGTGGGTGCCTCCCGATTGGGTGGGATACACCAGATAAGGAACCGGAGAACGTTCGTATTTCATCGACATGGCGGAACTGACATGGTTGACCACCAACAACATTTTTATATTTTCATTTGTCTCCATCGCTTGGGCCAGAGGCCTGATGACCTCTGTATCGAAATCTTCGATCATTAAAATCTTATCGTCAACATTGCCTTTGAGTGAAACTTCTTCTCCCGCTGAAATGTGGAGGAAAACCACATCTTTGCTTTCCAGTTCCTTGAGCGTCGCAGAAACTTTGGCCGAATAATTGGTGTCGGAAAACCCGGTCGCGCCTTCCACATCTACAATATCCATACCGGTGAGTTTGCCGATGCCCTTGACCATCAAAGACGCGGTGATTAAAGATGCACTTTTATCATACCGTTCTCTGAAGGAAGGCAGATTGGGCAGTTCACCGTTGCCCCAAAACCAGATGCTGTTTACCGGGTCTTCGTTATCGGCAACACGTTTTCTGTTGTAGGCATGGTTATGCAAAATAATTTGCGCCTGATTCATCACGAAGATCAGTTCGCGGTTTTCCTCGGGCATGAACTGGCGGATGCCTTCGCCGATCAGTTCGTTGGGCGGAGACAACTTTTCCGCAATCGGCGGACTTTTGATAAACATCAAGTTATGATAACCACCGCCCGGATAGAACGTGACCGGAGCATCGACCACTTGCTCCTTAAGGGTGTCCATGAGAAGGCCGGAGTCACTACGGGAAAGATGCCCGGCGGTATAATCTTTCATGACCATATCGTCATGAGTGGGCTGCAGCGTTATTAAATCGCAACAGAGTGCGACTTCATCTTGCGCTGGTCTTATTCCCAATCCCATCGCAGAGAGTGGAGCATGACCTGCAGAATATTTTTTTGGATCAAGGCCCAGAAGTCCCAGGCAGGAGATTTCATTCCCCGGATGTAAATCATCCGGAATAGTTTGGACCGGCCCGCAGCTGGCATTTTTAGTCAGGGCATCCAGGTTAGGGGTGTCGGCCAACTGCAACGGGGTTTTATTATCTTTTTCCGCGAAAGGCTTGTCGGTCAGGCCCGCCACGATAACAACCAGGTACTTCATTTCTTTAGGGATAAAAGGATTGAGACGTCAAACATAATCAGGAAGTTATGATTATAACTTAATTTTTGCCATTTCCCCAACTTATTGAGAAACAAAGGGTCGACGGTGTAGCCACCGCTGGCAAATTGCAATGTCTTTAACTTGCCCTCAATCGGCTACTCGGCCCAACGAGTTATTGCTATCTGCATCCACGGCTAGTGGGCGCTGGCTACACCGCGACCGGATAGAGTTTATACAATCGTGACTTTGATGGCGGTTGCCTTGATGTAACCTGTTCGTGTCTGACCATGGTTGCAAAAACCCATGGTTGGAAATAGTGCGAGACTTGGCCTTAAGAACGAGACCTTTGCATAACCCAAGATTCTTCGTTGCAATAGCTCCTCAGAATGACAAAATAGCCTTTTATTGTCATGCTGAGCTAGTGATATTTGACCTTTGAATTCTTGCCCCGTAGGGGTATCTCGAAGCATCTCGCTTTTCTGCTTTATAGACTTACGCAAAGGTCTCCTTAAGAACCCGGCAAGGGGCGAGTTTAATTTAAAAATCAGACTGTTATGGACGTAAAAAGGCTTTTATGGTAGCGTTTTACGGACAAAAGCTGAGCGACCTATAAAATAAGATGAGTCTCTTTCATGAGTTACCAAATTACATTAAACACCTGGTCGGGATCGAGTAAGGCCGAGGCGGCCGAAAAGCTTGCCAGCGTGTTTCGGCTGGGTAGCGACAAGGCCATGGCTGTTGTGGATAATTTATGCCAGGGGATGCCCTGGCGTTTCGACCGGCCTATTCCCGATAGTCAGGCGGATGGTGCATCGACCTATCTTCGGAGCCTGGGGTTTGCCGTGGACATTCAATCTGTCGAAGGCGAGATCGAGCCTCTGCCTGATGCCGTTGCTGTGGAAGCGGCTCCCCAAAAAAGGAGAGCTTTGCATAACCCAAGATTCTTCGTCACCTTGCTCCTCAGAATGACAAAATGGCCCAGTATTGTCATGCTGAGCTTGTCGAAGCATCTCGGTTCTCCGATTTTTCGACTTATGCAAAGGTCTCCCAAAAAAGAGGAGGCGGGTGTCTCCACACCCGAAGACAGCTATCGGTTCAAGTTCCAGGGGGATGGTCGCATCCTTTTGAATATCAGTTTTGTCAACCTGATCAAGACAGTGTTCACTCTTGGTATTTACCGGTTCTGGGCCAAAACCAATGTCCGCCAATATATCTGGAGCCAAACTTTATTTTCAGGGGACCGTTTTTCCTACCATGGTACTGGCAAGGAGCTAATGAAGGGGGCCATCCGGTTTGGCTCAATCTTAATACTGCTGATTTTGGCAACGGTATATGTAACCTTCAACATTGGGCCTGAGGCAGGCGAACTGGCTTCCGACTTGCTCGGTTTCATTATTCTTATTATGATTCCGGCGCTCATGGTGGGGGCCTGGAGATACCGGCTTTCTCGAACTGCCTGGCGCAATATCCGTTTTTCCTTCCGGGGGAAAAGAATGGGGGGATTTTATTAGTATTGACTTTAGGTCTTTACTGGCCGTTCTTCAAAATGAAAACTGAAAAGTTCTGGCGAGAAAATTCCTGGTTTGGGGATGTGCAGTTTCGTTTTTCCGGGACAGGAAAAGATTTTTTTGGAAAATTTATTCTCTCCATTATTCTCACTCCGCTCACGCTGGGGGTTTATCTGTTCTGGTTCACCGCTGATTTAAAGCAGTATCTATGGTCCCATACCCATGTTGGCGGGGCGACCTTCCATTTCCCGATAAAGGGAAAAGATTATATGAGCTTAAAGGTGGCTAATTTTTTCATTATCCTGTTTACCTTAGGGTTGGGTTTCCCCTGGGTGGTGGTCCGCAATCAGAAGTTTGTGACGGACAACCTGACTCTTGCCGGGAATATCGAATTAAACCGGATAGTCCAGGAAATGAAAGACAGTGGAGCATTTGGAGAAGAAGCTCTGGATGCCATGGATGTTCCCATTGATATGGGTTAAGAGCACCCCATAAAAATTACTATATTTTTCGGAGTGGTAGAGGGAGTAAAAAAGCAAGGCCTTATTCAGCCGAGCCACCGGGGGCAACTGGCAAAGACTTGCTAAGCCGAGACAACTCTTTGCACGCCAGAAAAAGCCATTGCTCATTGGCCCCACGCCTAGCCCGGATATTGCATGAGTATTGCTGTGCGCAGGGAGAAGGTTAGGATGAGGGGGATAATAAAGATCAAGCCTGCTTTTTTACTTGTTTACTCATGCAATATGCGGGCTAGTGGACGGCTAGGAGGCGGCATGACTGCCCGAAAATTGCAATTTGCAGGTGCTTTGTTTGATGGTAAAAGCGCCGGAAAACATCCTGTCGATGTTGAACTCACCCCACGGGAAATAATTCTCAAAAAGCCCGGCCAGAAACCGGTCCACTGGTCCTATTCCAACCTTCGATGGGCCGCAATCACGGTCAGCCCTTTTCATATTGAACATGGCGATAACAATGACGAAAACATGGAAACCCTGGTGGTGGAAGATCCCGGTTTTTATGAAAGTGTTTTAAAGATTGCACCGGACAGTTTTTCTGCCACCGGAAAGCAAACGGATATTAACTGGAAACTTTATGCTGCGGGAATACTGTTTCTAATTTTTTCTGGGTATGGTTTTATTAAAATCATCCCTCCGTTTCTGGCCGACCGAATGGTTGATAAAATTCCTGTTGAATGGGAAATGAGCATGGGCCAGTCCATATTAAAAATGCTTCCGGTGAAGCAAGAACCCGATCCAAAAGTCCTCAAGGTTTTGCAGGACACGGTCGACTTACTGGAACAGTCTGTCGCGGACAATCAGCCTTATGACCTGAAGATTTATATTTGGCCAACAGAACAGGTCAATGCGTTGGCTTTGCCAGGGGGGCCGATCGTGGTCTTTGAAGGTTTGCTCAATCAGGCCGAGTCTCCCGAGGAATTAGCCGGAGTCATTGCCCATGAAATCCAGCATATCCTGCTCAGGCATTCCACCCGAGGAATTATCCGCAGCATGGCCAAAAGTATGTTGTTGAGTCTTTTCATTGGGGATGTGAATGCTGTCATGGAAGGGATGGCCGCTCTAGTGGGAGAACTTGAAACGCTGGGATTTAGCCGGGAAATGGAAGCAGAAGCCGACCAGAAAGGCATGGAATTGATCCTTTCCGCCAATATTGATCCGCATGGAATGATTCGAATTTTTGAAAAGCTGATGCAAGAGGAGTCCGAGGATTTGCCGAAGGAAAAAACCGCTTCCAAAAAAAACGATATGGAACTTTCTTCTTATTTTTCCACCCATCCCTCCGGCCAGAACCGGCTGGCCCGGTTGGAGAAGCAGATGAAGCCTCATGAAGACAGAACATGGACGCCTCTTTTTCCAAACCTGGACTGGAACGAAATAAAGCCTGGAAATAGAACCCTTCAGCAACCCGGCCCTTGATCAGGTTTAAAGATTCCTTTACGGTGACCATAGAATGCAGTCTTGTTGGGAGGAGTTTTTTGAGCTATAAAATTGATGAACCAGAGGTGGAAAAAAATGATCGTCGTTACGGGAGGCGCAGGATTCATAGGCAGTGCTTTGGTGCACGGGCTTAATCAGAAAGAGGTTGAGGATATCTGGGTGGTGGATGATGTGGACCACCCTGAAAAACAGAAGAACCTTGATGCTCTTACCTGTTCGCGATGGATGGGTAAGGATGAATTTTTGCGGGAAGTCGCAGGGTTAAGGCTTCCGGCGTGTTCAGCGATCCTGCATATGGGGGCCTGTTCATCCACGACGGAGACCAATGAAGCCTATCTGCGGGAAAATAATTTTGAGTACACGCAATCCCTTGCTCAATTCTGCCTGAAAAAGGATGTGCGTTTTATCTATGCTTCCAGTGCCGCAACTTATGGGGCGGGAGAGAACGGGTACTCCGATGACGAATCCCATCTGGAAACATTGGTTCCTCTCAATCTTTATGGGGCCAGCAAGCAATGGTTCGACCTGTGGGCCAAAGAGGTGGGCGCGTTGAAGACCATCGTGGGGCTGAAATATTTTAACGTATTCGGTCCGAATGAATACCATAAAGGGGATATGCAAAGCATGGTCCGAAAGGGATTTTTGCAGGCGCGCGATGCGGGCGCTCTGAATCTTTTTAAATCCTGCAAGCCCGAATATGGCGATGGGGGGCAGGAAAGGGATTTCTTATATGTGCACGATGCGGTGGCAATGACCTTATTTTTTCTGGAGCATAAGGGAATTGGGGGAATCTTTAATATCGGGTCGGGCAGGGCGAGAAACTGGAATGATCTGGCTTCCGCTGTCTTCCAGGCGATGAATAAAAAAGTGAATATTAAATATATAGAGATGCCCGAATCTATCCGAAACCAATATCAGTATCACACCTGTGCTGAAATGGAGAAAATTCGCTCAGCGGGATATGCTGAAACGATCATTTCTTTAGAAGAAGGAATTTCAGATTACGTCAAAAACTACCTGATTCCTGACAAGCACCTTGAGTAATCCCGATTTTGCGGAGACTGTGGGGGGTCAACTGGCTTTGTGTTTTTCCAGGATTTTTTCCAGGGTTTGTGTGGTGGAATGGCCCTGGACAATGGGAATGATCTCAACTTTTGCCCCGTAGCCTTCAACGATTTCCCGGCCGACAACGTCATCGATTTTATAGTCGTCTCCTTTTACCAGAATATCAGGCCTTATTTCTCGGATGAGTTTTTCGGGAGTGGTTTCATCAAACAGGGTGATGTAGTCGATATATTTTAAAGCCGAAAGAATATTGGCGCGTTCTTTTTCAGATTTAATGGGCCGGTTTTCCCCTTTTAATTTTTTAACGGACTGATCAGTATTGAGTCCGACTACAAGAATATCCCCAAAGGCTTTTGCTTTTTGCAGGAACTCGATATGTCCCCCGTGGATAATGTCGAAACAACCATTGGTGAACACCACCTTTTTTTCCGTGCTCTTTGCAAGGCCGATGATTTTTTTCAGCTCTTCGAGCCCAAGAACGGTATGAGAGGTGCGTAGCATCTCTTCGTGCAGAAATTCGTTAATTTCTTCCAGGGTCACGACAGCGGTTCCCACTTTTCCGACAACAACACTGGCGGCCATATTTGAAAGCCATGCGGCTTCCTCAAAATTGAAACCCACAAACACTGCCATACCAAAGACACTGATGACCGTGTCTCCGGCACCGGTAACATCAAAGACTTCTTTGGCTACGGTGGGGATGGATATGAGTTTCTCCTTGTTTTGATAGAGCGACATGCCGTCTTTCCCCTGTGTGATCAGGATGGCCTGTGCCTTCGTCAGGTTCAAAATGTATTCGGCGGCCCGGCCCAGGTCTTCTTTATCCTTGATTTTGATGGGAACTGAGAGAGCGACCTCCCTTAAATTGGGGGTGATGACGGTGGCGCCTTTGTATAAGGAGAAATCTGAGCTTTTAGGGTCGACGATGACAGGTTTTTTAGATTTCTGAGCCCGGTGCATAATCGCCTTAATGACTTTTTCAGTCAGAATGCCTTTATGGTAATCGGAGCAGATAATCCCATCTATTCCGGGAATAGTCTGATTGATATACTGAATCAACTTTTTTTCAGTTCCTTCGGTGATGGGACGGTTGTCTTCCTTGTCGACTCGCAAAATCTGCTGGTTATGGGCGATGATCCTCATTTTGGAAGTCGTGGGACGATGGACGAACCGGAAAATTCCTTCCGTTTGAATAGAACGGTCATGGATGGTTTGTAAAAGTTTATCGCCCTTTTCATCCTGTCCGATGGCGCCGCAAAGATGGACTTCGCATCCGAGACCCACAAGGTTATTGGAGACATTGGCGGCCCCGCCCAAAGCCAGGTTTTCGGAGCGCGTTTCCAGGATGGGAACGGGAGCCTCGGGAGAGATGCGATGCACTCCTCCCCAGATGTATTCATCCAGTATCAAATCGCCGACAACGAGAATTTTTGGCCGCTCATTGCTGTTGAAAAAAAATTTAAACTTTTCTTTCATTTACAAATCTTCTTCAATAAGTTCACAAATGATATGCCCGATGGTTATATGCACTTCCTGAATTCTCGCCGTATCGTTGGAAGGAACGACGATAGATAAATTCGCGATCTCTTTTATTTTACCCCCATTGTTGCCCACCAGTCCAATGGTCTCTGCACCGAGGGCATTGGCCTTTTTCAAGGCTCTCACAACATTTTCCGAGTTGCCGCTGGTGCTGATTCCCACCACTGCGTCGTTTTCATGGGCCAGGGCTTCGAGTTGTCTTTCAAAAATTGTGTCAAAACCATAATCATTTCCCAGAGCAGTTAATGAAGAGGTGTCGACCGTGAGGGCGATTGCGGACATGGCCCGGCGTTCTTTTTTGAATCTCCCGACCAGTTCCGCAGCGATATGCTGGCAGTCGGCCGCGCTTCCGCCGTTGCCCATTAATATCAGTTTCCCTCCTTTATCAAGGCAGGACTTGATACGATTTGCCGCCTCCAGAATATCGCCTGAAAGGGTATCGGCGACCTTTTTTTTCAATTCGGCGCTGGAATAAAGAAAATCTTTAACGCGTTGCATAGGTCTCCGTGGTGCTAAAAAATTAAATGTACAACCCCGCCGCAAGCGGACCGGGAATCCTAACGAAAGTGTTATTTTAAAAAACGTGGCAAGCCACAGGGAATAAAACCCGATTGTGGGATTCGTAAAACATCTTACATTATACAGGTACTATTATACAGCAAGCCTTCATCGGCAAAACTAAAAAACCCATTGCCTCCGATAATAATGTGGTCAACCATAGGAATTCCGACAATTTTTCCGGTTTGGTTGAGCCGGTGGGTGATTTCAAAGTCTTTCTGGCTGGGAGTGGGGTCCCCGCTTGGGTGGTTATGGATTAAGGCGAAGGATGCCGCAGATTCCCGGATCGCCGGGATCATGACCTCCCTGGGGTGGACAATGCTGGCATTCAAACTTCCTTCCGATATAGTCAGGTCTTTAATAAATTGCAGCTTGGGGTCCAGGAGTACGATCTTTACAATTTCCTTTTTCAGATTTTTCAAAAAAGAGGAGAACTGTTCCACAAAATCCTGGCTGGACTTTAATTTTATTTTCATGCCTGTTGGTTTTGCAGCCATGCGCTTTCCCACTTCCAACGCGGCTTTGATTTGTGCCGCTTTGGCGGCACCGATGCCTTTTACCTGACACATTTCGGTGACCGTTGCCTGATCCAGATTTTCCAGGGTGCCGAACACGCTAAGCAAATCCCGGCTCAAGTCCACCGCGTTTTTTTTGGCGCGTCGATCCCCGGACCCGATGAGGATTCCCAACAGATGTGCGTCCGACAAGGTACTGCTACCATATTTGATCAATCTTTCACGCGGACGCTCATCTTCCGGCCAGTACTTTATCGCAGACTTGTTTTTTCCTGGCATGTCAACATCCCGGATTTCAGATTTTTCAGCTAAGCAGATGTTCTTTGAAATATTTCAGAGTCGATTGCAAACCCTCGTCCAGACTGACTACAGGTTCCCAGTTTAAATGTTTTCTGGCGCGGGTGATATCGGGCTGCCGGATTTTTGGATCATCTTCCGGTAAGGGAACGTAAATTATCTTACTCTCGCTGTGAGTCGCTTGCAAAATTTTATCGGCCATTTCTTTAACCGTCATTTCATTTGGGTTGCCAATATTAATGGGATAATTCTGGTCTGACATCAGCAGGCGATAGAGGCCTTCAACGAGATCCGACACGAAACAGAAACTTCGTGTCTGTGAGCCTTCCCCGTAGACCGTTAAATCTTTTCCCGTGAGAGCCTGTTTCAAAAAATTAGGAATGGCCCGACCGTCATTGACCCGCATGCGTGGTCCATAGGTATTAAAAATACGGACGATCTTGGTGTTGACCCCATGTGTCCTGTGGTAAGCCATGGTGATGGCTTCGGCAAATCGTTTGGCTTCGTCATAGACACCGCGTGGGCCAACGGGGTTCACGTTTCCCCAATACTCTTCAGGTTGCGGGTGGATCAAGGGGTCGCCATAACCTTCAGAGGTGGAAGCAAGAAGAAAAGTGGCCTTTTTGGCTTTTGCCAGACCGAGGGCATTATGCGTACCCAGCGCGCCAACTTTGAGAGTTTGAATGGGAAGCTCCAAATAGTCAATAGGACTGGCAGGGGATGCGAAATGAAGAATATAATCCAACTTGCCTTCCAGGTTGATATATTCGGAGACATTGTGTTCCACAAATTGAAACTTCTCGCTTTTTAAACCGGATATATTATCTCTGGAACCAGTGATAAGATTATCCATGCAGACCACCTCATGGCCTTTATCGAGAAAGTATTCGCATAAATGCGAACCCAGAAAACCTGCGCCGCCTGTGACCAATGTTCTTGGCATATTCACCTCATGATTGATTTGGAACCGGATCAAACAGAGTTCCCCGTTCAACTTTATTGCCAGCTAGAAAACTTTTAGCCGACATACTTTTTTTACCTTCTGGTTGCAGTTCGGTGATGACCAGTCGTCCTTGCCCGGTGCCCACCTCAATGCCCATATCGGAAACTCGGGCAACCTTTCCCGGCATGTCATCGGAAACTCCCTCAGCGATCTGAACTTTTAATATTCGTAACCGTTTCTTGTTTAGCAAAGTGAAGGTTCCCGGCCATGGGGTCAGGCCCCGAACCTGATTCGAAAGAGTGGTGGCAGACTGCTCCCATTTGATCAGGCCTTCTTCTTTTTTCAGTTTGGCCGCATATGTGGCTTGGTTGTGATCCTGTGGGACAGGCAGCAGCGTATTTTCTTCAAGCCTCTTGAGGGTCTCCATTACCAGAGTCCCCCCAATTTCAGACAAGGTGTCGTGCAGGGTTTGTGCGTTATCGGTTACATGGATAGGAGTTTCTTGCCTGAGCAGAATGTCTCCGGTATCCATGCCTTTATCCATAATCATGGTGGTGACTCCCGATTTGGTATCGCCGTTAAGAATGGACCGATGAATGGGAGCCGCCCCTCGGTATTTAGGTAAAAGCGAGGAATGGAGGTTAATGCAGAACTGCTTGGGAATTTCAAGAAAGGTCTCACTCAATATTTGTCCGAAAGCGACCACGATAATTATGTCCGGCCGATTTTTTTTAAATGACTCGATAAACTCTGGGTCATTCACCGTTTCAGGTTGCAGTATGGGAAGGTTAGAGTCCAACGCATACTGTTTGATTGGGGAAACAAGAAGTTTCTGTCCCCGGCCCTTCGGCTTGTCGGGCTGGGTGATGACGGTCAGTACGGAATGTGAAGAATGGTGCAGGACCTTAAGGGTTGGAAGCGCAAATTCCGGCGTTCCCATAAACACAATATTCATGCATCCTGCTCTTTGATTTTCTTTTTGAATTTTCGTTTTAGAATATCCCGTTTTACTTTTCCCAAGTTGTCCCAAAAAAGAACGCCGTTTAAATGATCCATTTCATGTTGAAAGGCTCGCGCCAGGTACCCTTCGGCTTCATAGCGGACTTCGTTTCCATCGAGATCGTAGCCCTTGATTTCAATCTGGCTGGCCCGGGTCACTTCTGCCATCACATCAGGAATACTCAGGCAACCTTCCTCCCCGAGTTCACTGCCCTCCATAGACGTTATTTCCGGATTGATCACGGTCACCAGGTTTTCTTTATCGGTTTCGACACCGATGTTTATCACAAACAAGCGCCAGGGCAACCCGATCTGGTTGGCAGCAAGCCCGACTCCCGGAGCGGCGAGGGTGGTTTCCACCATATTTCCCGCAAGGGTGACCAGCTCGCCATCAATATCATCAATGGGCAGGCACATTTTCCTTAAAACAGGGTCGAGGCAGTTTTTTATTTCCAGCAAAGCCATGTTTATAAACCTTATCGGTCATCCACCGAGATATCAGTAATCACTGGTCAATTTTAATACAGAATGGAACCCGTATCCAGCCCCACTCGGCGTGGCCAGCGTGACGCTGGACCCAATGAGCAAGAAGTGATCTTGATTTTTTCTGGCTCCGCGCCGAGCGGTCAGCGACCGAGGGCAGATAGTAAGAGCGTATAAGGCCGAGACATCTCTTTTTTTGCCAGCAGAGTCATGCTCATTGTACCCCTCCTACCCCTTTGGGGCATGAGACAAGTGAAGAAATATCACAGGCTCATGAAAACTAATGAGGGGGTATCACAGCCCCACGCCGAGTGGGTTAGGTGGTGTATTCCGCATTGATTTTAACGTAATCATACGACAAGTCGCAGGTCAAAACTTCTTCCCATTCTTTTCCGCCATGCAGATCGATGGTTATATTGATTTCATGTTGCCGCATTGCTTTGACCAGTTTTTGGGAAGGTAAATTTGTAGGGGTGCCATTTTTCAGCAGCAGATTTTTATTTAACAATATATCAACTTTGTCAGGGTTAAAGGGTGCACCGGCATTGCCCACTGCGCAATAAATTCGTCCCCAGTTCGGGTCTTCCCCAAACAACGCAGTTTTGACTAATGATGAGGTGGCAACAGAGTTTGCTATGAGGTATGCCTGTTTGCGTGTTTTTCCTCCCTGAACGCGAACGGTGACGAACTTGGTTGCTCCTTCTCCATCCAGAACAATTTTGGATGCCAAGTTTTTGCTTATTGTGGTCAACGCTTTCACAAATTCCCGGTAGCCTGAGGTGTTGGCTTTTATCGTCGGATTTTTTGCCTCTCCATTGGCGAGGACGATGACACAATCATTGGTGCTGTTGTCTCCATCCACGGTAATGCGATTGAAAGAGCGATCGGTAGCTTCTTTTAGAGCTTTTTTAAGTGTCTTAGAATCGATGATGGCATTGGTCCATAAAAAACCTAGCATGGTTGCCATATTAGGATGGATCATTCCGGATCCCTTACATATTCCTCCAATGTCGATGCGGTGTCCTTTAAAGTTGTAACTCACCTTGTCTGATTTAGATATCAGGTCGGTGGTCATGATGGCTTCTGAAGCATCGATCCAGTTTTTTACAGTCCGCCCCAGTTTTTGCACCAATTGGGGAGCGGCCTTTAAAATTTTATGGGAGGGAAGCGGAACCCCTATCACTCCGGTGGAAGCGATGAGAACTTCCTTTTGTGGAATAGACAATTCCTCTGCCACTTTTTTTGTGATCGCGTCGCAGTCTTCCATGCCTTTGGGTCCGACTACCGCGTTGGCGTTGCCACTGTTGACAACAATGGCACGGCAACTACCACCGGATGAGGATAAGGCGCGACGGCTCCAGGTCACACCGGGAGACACAATCCGGTTTTTGGTGAAGACGCCTGCTGCGATGGCCGGAACATCGGACACGATCAATGCCAGATCTTTAATATTTTTTTCTTTGATTCCGCAACTCAGTCCCGCCGCTTTAAATCCGGGAACTGCCGGGTTGCGATTTTTTGAGAGTTTCATGATTTGTGAGGGCCTTTATTTATTCGGTAATTTTCTCTGTGGCAACTCGCAGGCCCTTATTTCATAAGGTCTGCTCGTGGCTGTTATATTCTTCATCAGCTTTCATGCCCCATAGGGGTACAAAAACAACTTTTAGAGGTACTCTTAAGGAAAAACTGCCGGGGCCATGAGACCGGTTTTTTCATCCAGGCCCAGCATGATGTTCATATTCTGGACGGCCTGCCCTGAGGCGCCTTTGATTAAATTATCTAATGCGCTGGTGATGATCAGGCGCTGGTTTCGCGCATCGACCTTGAGGCCAATATCGCAAAAATTAGAAGAAAGCACATGATGACTGCTGGCGAATTTGCCCGGATTCAATACGCGAATAAATTTTTCGCCTTTATAAAAATCGCGGTAATGCTCGACCAGTTTTTCATCGCTGAGGGTTTCGTTCAGGTTGATATAAACCGTGCTCAACATTCCCCGGGTCATGGGAACCAGGTGCGGGGAAAACGTAAGGCGCACGGGTTTACCCGCCAGAGTGGAAAGCTCCTGCTCCATTTCAGGCGTGTGCCGGTGGGCGGCAAGGCCATAGGGGTTTATGCCTTCGTTGACCTCACTGTAATTTGTGGTCAGGGAAGGTTTGCGTCCGGCACCGGAAACACCGGACTTGCTGTCGGAAATTATAGAATCGAGGTCCACCCAATCGGTCTTAAGAAGCGGAGCCAGAGCCAGAATCACACTGGTCGGATAGCAACCCGGGTTGGCAATGAAGCGTGCGGTTTGAATGGCCTGGCGATGCAGTTCCGGCAAACCATACACAGCCTGCTCAAGAAGCTCTGGGTGGGTATGGGTGACGGAGTACCAGTCCGAGTAGGCTTCTGGGTCTTTTAGCCGATAGTCTGCGCTCAGGTCGATGATTTTGCAGTCGGACTGCAAATAAACGGGAAGCTTGTCCATGGCCGTTATGTGAGGCAAGGCCAGAAACAAAACGGAACAATCTTTGGCGATGTTGTCATCCAGAGGCCGAAGCTTGAGATCAACGATTCCATTCAAAGATGGGAAAACCTCGGCGATGTTTTGACCCTGAAAAGTCTCGGAGGTCAAAGCCGTAAGTTCCACATCCGGATGCCCGGCAAGAAGACGAATCAATTCCAGTCCGGTGTATCCACTGGCTCCAGCTATAGCTATTTTAAACATAGTAAAACGCGCCGGTTTAAGTGGGGGTTTTTCTGCCCCTAATATTGATTGAAAGATATAATCCCAGGGATGTGGCGGAGTACCTCCGCTGGTAGCTTGCAATATCTTTGTCTTGTGGACAAGCTCTATCGCGGCCCGACAAGTTATTGCCCATTTTGCACCGGGCGAGGCCCGGCCAGCGCCACCATACCATAACGGATGGTTGAAACTCTGTTTTATGCTTGAATAATTTTGGTGGCGGTTGCCCCAGTTTCCCTCGGGCGCTGCCCGGGGCTTAACGTTTGGAGAACTGGAATTTTTTGCGTGCCCCGGGCTGTCCGTATTTTTTTCTTTCTACGGTTCTTGAGTCCCGAGTGAGGAATCCAGCTTTTTTAAGGGGTGCCCGTAAACCTGGGTCGGTCAAAATGAGAGCCCGGGAAATACCCAGACGCAGTGCTCCGGACTGGCCGGAAAGACCTCCACCCTGAACGGTGGCCTGGATGTCTATAGACTCTAGTGTGTCAGTCGTGATCAACGGGTGCTTGATGATGCATTCGAGGCTTTCCCGGCAAAAATATTCCTTAATGGATTTGTTATTAACTACGATTTTGCCGTCGCCTTTTTGAATCCATACTTTGGCGATAGATTCTTTGCGTTTTCCCGTTGCGTAAAATTTTTCGATGGTGCCTTCCATAATCGTGTCTGCTCTCTTTTTTAAATTTTGCTTAATTGATTATTTTGTTATACCGGCGTTATCACCGGCGGCCGTGATATTCTTCCTAAATCTTCGTGCCCCGGAGGGGTAAAATTGCAATGTCTTTATTATGCGGACAAATGTTCTCTCGGCTTATAAGCTATTGCCCATTGCTTCTCTCGCTAGAGAGCGATCGCTTCCGGGTTTTGACTCGTATGCGGGTGCTGGTCGTTATTGTAGATTCTGAAATTGTTGTGCAGGGTTCTGCCTAATCTCGTTTTTGGCAACATTCCCTGGATCGCTTTTTTCAGCAGATCAGAAGGCTGTTTCTCAAGAACCTGTTTTGCCGTGACGGATTTGATTCCTCCCGGCCAACCGGTATGATGGTAATAAATTTTGTCGTCCCATTTCTTACCGGTCAGCTTAACCTTTGCGGCGTTGATGATGATGACATTATCCCCTGTATCAACGTGGGGAGTATAAATGGGTTTGGTTTTGCCACGAATGATTGAGGCGGCTGTGCTGGCCACACGCCCCAACGGTTTGTCGGCAGCATCAATCAGCACCCATTTTTTAACAACGTCGCTCTGTTTAGCAAAAAAGGTTTTCATTATATTCCGGTTTCAGTCAATATTATTTTTAATGTCGTAAACCGGCTATAATAAAAGAGATATCTGGCCCTGTCAACTAGAAAGCATCCTTTAATAACGGATTTGCCAGAAAGTTTCTTTACTTTATTTTTTGGAGAAAATAGACTAAATTTGTCTATTTTAAATCCTTCTGGGTCTGTAAGCTAACTATATGGAAAATATGGCTCAATCTGAAGGTTTGGCATCTGCACGAGCCAGCGGGGATGTCAATGGAGAGGCTCTGTACCGGTCCATTGAGCGCTCCCGGGACTTTTTGCTCTCCTGCCAGAACGCCGAGGGTTATTGGGTGGACGAATTGGAGGCCAATGTCACCATTTCGGCCGAATTTATTTTCTTCATGCATTTCACTGACCGGCTGGACCCGGTCAAACAAGACCGGATCGTAAAATATTTACTGCATCTTCAAAGGGAGGACGGCAGTTGGCCGCTTTTTTATGGCGGCTTGTGCGACATTAACTCGACGGTTGAGTCCTATATGGCTCTCAAAATGGCCGGCCTGCCCGCCGACCGGGAAGAGATGGTGCGGGCCCGTCAGGCGATTTTTGCCAACGGGGGTATCAAAAAAACCCGGGTCTTCACAAAAATGTTCCTCGCCATGTTCGGTCAGGTTTCCTGGAGCGACTGCCCGGCGGTGCCGGTAGAGATTATTTTGTTGCCCGACTGGTTTCCTTTCAATATCTATGAGATTTCGAGCTGGTCGAGAGGTACCGTGGTTCCACTTTCTGTCGTGCGTTCCTTCGAACCGGTGCATGAGCTTCCGGAAGGGCGGGACGTTCAGGAATTGTTCACCAAAAAGGATGTGGATCTGGATTTCAAACCCAATGGCCTGCCTTTCACCAGCTGGAGAAACACGTTCATATATCTCGATCACTTTATCAAGGCTATCGGCCAGTTCCCCTTTAAACCTCTGCGCAAAAAAGCGCTTAAAAAAGTCGAGCAATGGACGCTGGAGCACCAGGAAGACGAGGGCGACTTTGGCGGCATTCAACCGGCCATGTTCAATGCTCTTTTAGCGTTGTACCTTTTAGGCTACGCCGAAGACCATCCCGCGTGTGTGAAAGGAATGGAAGCGGTGGACCGCTTCATGCTGGAAAAAGACGGGCGGCTCTGGATGCAGCCCTGCGTCTCGCCTTTGTGGGACACGGCCATCTGCGCCAACGCCTTGTTGGATTCGGGACTGCCATCCGACCACCCGGCCCTGGTGAAAGCCGGTGAGTGGATCATTGGCAAACAGGTGATCAAGCGTGGCGACTGGCAGGTGAAGAATCCGACAGCGGAGCCGGGAGGCTGGGCGTTTGAGTTTTATAATGAACTGTATCCGGACACCGATGACACGGCAGAGATTTTGCTTTTCCTCGATCGGATCGAGGTCGCCGACAACCGCTGGAAGTTGAGCGAATGCCAGCGGGCGATGGACTGGTTGTTGAGCATGCAAAGTAAAAGCGGTGGATGGGGAGCCTTCGATGTGGATAACGATAGGGAGGTTCTCAACGAAGTTCCTTTTGCCGACCATAAGGCGTTGCTGGATCCTGCAACGGTGGATGTGACGAGCCGGATTCTTTGGATGCTGGCAAAATGGGGATTTAAAAAACAGCACCCACAGGTTCAACGGGCCATTGCGTTTATCAAAGATCGTCAGGAAGTGGATGGTTGCTGGTATGGCCGATGGGGAGTGAATTATATTTATGGAACGTTTTTAGCCTTGAACGGTTTGTGTGCCATCGGTGAGGACATGAAGGACAGGTTCAGCCGGCAAGCTGTCCTCTGGTTAGAAACTCACCAAAATGAAGATGGAGGTTGGGGTGAAACCTGCCAAAGTTATATAGAGTCGAGCTTGCGGGGTCGGGGTCAAAGCACTGCCTCACAAACTGCCTGGGCCTTACTGGGGCTCATCGCTGCCGGTGAGGAAAAAAATTCGGTTGTAGAACGCGGCGTGTGCTTTTTAATCGAAACGCAAAAAGAGTCGGGGGAGTTTTCAGGAAGCTGGTGGGAGGATGAGTTCACCGGTACCGGGTTTCCCATCCATTTCTTCATCAAATACCATATGTATCAGCATTTCTTCCCGCTGATGGCTTTGTCCCGCTACCGGCGAGCCGCCGGTGGCAAATTGCAATAGTTTCTTTACCCCCTACGGGGCACGAAAACTGAGGAAGAATATCACGTGCTCACTGGCCTCACGCCCGGTGGCCCCTGCAAAGGTCTCTTCCGCAAGGGGGCCAGGGGGATTTGACGGGCCGTATGTAATTTGCCAGTGGTGGCTACACCGCCTTAATTCACTGCAAGCAAAGGCGATTTAGTGTATAAATGTAACTTCATTTAAAACTCCATAAAATTCGAGGTGCAGGAAGGCATGCAATACAAGCGGTGGGTGGTTTTTATATTGGCGGGGTTCCTGCTTTCAGGTTGTGGGGGTGGGATGGATGATGAAGATGTGGTCGAAAAGTCCAACTTCCAGATGCCAATGAAGGAAAATACCTGGGTGCGCAAGGAAACAGTGCGTAAAACCACAGATGACTTGTTTGCCAACGCTGGCAAAAAGAGCGCTGAAGTTCCTGTTGATTCGGCCCTGGCAGCCAAACTGAAAAAACCGGCAACCCTTCCTATCAATTCGCAAGAGGAATGTTTAGAACAGGCTAATGCCCTCGATCAACAACGCACCGAAGTGCAAAAGCGTGGTGGGGTCTGGCACGCTTATGAAAAAGTTGCCAAAGCCAAACCTTATTCCAATTATGGTATGCAGTTGGACAGCCAGACCAACCGGTTGGTGTTTTCCCTCCAGCATATTTGCAAGAACGCTCAGGAAATCCATTTAAGCGCGTGGGGTGTGCAGACGGTGCAAAGGTTCAAAAAGATGGGCGAAGAGGGTTATAGAAATTACTTTATTGGATTAGGCGAAGTCATGGGGGATGTCGATAAATGGGTCGAGTTTGCCAAGTTTGCCATTGAAAGCAAGAACCGGCAAGTCCCCTATCCCAAAATCGGCGAGTCCATTGCCCAGGCCAAACTGCTTGTAGATTTGTATGATGAGCTTTCGGAACGAAAAATAAGTGATGACACCGCTCTGCAAACGTTTCTCACCGAAGGGGCTACCCTCCTGAGTGTTGTCAACGAAAGTTTCAGCACTGATCCCCGATTGGTGCTCGCCCTCCAGGACGAAAACGTGTTCCCCTTCGAGGATATCAAAGGCGAAATGTAGCCGACCAACGGCCGGTGGCAACCACTGGCGTGAGGCCAGTATAAATGCTCCTCCCCTGACAAGGGGAGGCTGGGAGGGGTTGCTTTAGTCGTCATTGCGAACCGAAACGGCGTGACCGTGATAATTCACCTTAGCCTTTGTGAGCTTGTGATGTCCTTTTCCTCAAACTTCATGCCCCGCAAAGGCAAAATGAAGGCATGATAATTTTCCTTTCCTGCCAAGGGGTCCGGCTCGACAAGTCTTTGCCTGACTCGTCGCAGGGGAAAATAGCAATGACCCATTGTTCGCCTGCAGACGAATCGTTTACCGATGAAAAATCCGTCCATATCCCTGTTTTTATTTTTTGCCTTGTTGTTAAGGCAGTTGTTATAATGAAGCGCTCCGTAGAGTCGGATAAAACGGTTCAGATGTTGTGGACGTAAAGTAAGTCCTCGCCTATTGAGGTTGAGGCCGCTTCTGAGTAAGTCGGATTGTTAGACGGATTGTGCCCTTCTTGGCGTGAAACTATTATTTACAATGTTATGGGGTAGCCATGCTTCAAAGCTTTTGTCTCAAAAAAAAGAGTAGCGGGTCCCTGATTATCGGGATGGTCGTTTTTTTTAGTCTGATGATCGCAGCCGGTTTTGTGGATGAGGCGGTTGCGGAATCGAATGACAATCCCGATGAGAATATTGTTGGTGTAAATGGCAGCAGTCCCGTGCGTAGTGTCCTTGACCTGCTGACTCCTATCCACAGTGTCAGTGCCGAAGAGGTACACGATAATAGCCAGATTGAGGAAGGCCGCGTTTCGCAACTCTTGTTGCCTGCCTTTAATTTTTCCAGTTCCAGCACTAGTGTCAACGCTGAAGCAGAAATCTCGCGTCCTATCGAGTTAGAAAGTATTTATGTCGTAGGCAGCCGCGCCCCTGAGCGCAGTGTTCTTGACCTGCCGGTTCCTGTTGACATCGTTACTGCCGAAGATATGCGTGACACGGGTCAGACCGAAGTGGGCCGGATGTTACAACGCCTGATACCCTCCTTTAATTTTTCCAGTTCCAGTATAAGTGACGGGACCGATGCCCTGCGCCCTGCAACGTTGCGTGGCTTGAGCCCCGATCAGGTATTGGTCCTTATCAACGGTAAACGCCGTCACAACAGTGCCTTGATACACGTCAATACATCGGTCGGGCGTGGTACGGCGGGGGTGGACATGAACGCCATTCCTGCGTCCGCCATTAAGCGTATCGAGATTTTGCGCGATGGCGCCGCCGCCCAGTATGGATCGGACGCTATAGCCGGCGTGATCAACATCGTGCTGAAGGACGGCGTGCAAGAAGGTTTTGCCAGCGGTTCCTACGGTCAATATTTGGAAGGTGATGGTGAAAATATCTTGTTCAATGCAGGCCAGGGGTTCCGGCTCAATGGTGGGAAGGGTTTTATCCACGCCAGCTTGGAATACCGTAACCGGAAAAGCACTAATCGCGCTGGTTTGACCGGCGAATGCCAGTACACTTGCACGCCTGCGGGTACTAACTCAAATGGAGCAATCCAGCAGACCACAGATCAGCGGGAAATCAATTTTAATCGGAAGAACTTCCGCATCGGCGATGCGGAGTCTGAGCAGTTTTCCGGCGTGTTGAATGCTGAGCTTGAGCTAGGCGGCGGGGAGCTTTATGGTTTTTTAACCCGGTCGGGCCGTGAAAATACGTCCGCCGGGTTCTTTCGCAGAGCCAATCAGACAGAGAGCAATCCGGTCCTTGGTGATGGAGAAGCATTCTTCCCCAACGGTTTTTTGCCCTTGATCAACACGGATGTCGAAGATTTTTCCATCAACGCGGGGTTCCGCCGTAAGCTTGACTGGGGGATTGATGCCGATTTTTCTATCACCCACGGTCTCAATGATTTTGCCTTTAATATAAGTAACTCCGTAAATGCCTCGCAGGCGCGGAAAGCGGTAACTGACAGCATCCTCACTTCGGACGAGATACGCGCCAGCCTGCCAACCTCTGCCGATGCCGGTGAACTGGGCATTGGGCTGACCACCGCCAACATCGACTTGGTCAAACGCCTTGGCGACCTTACGCTCACCGGCGGTGCCGAATACCGGCACGATACTTATACCATAAAAGCTGGAGATGAGGTCTCCTTCGCCGACTTCGATATCAATGACAATACCGCTGTTGCTGGCATCCAGGTATTTCCTGGATTTCAACCCAGTAACGAAGTGGATGAATCACGCAATATCGCCTCTCTTTACGCCGATGTCGGATATGACGTTAACTCCGACTGGCAGGTAAACAGCGCGTTGCGTTTCGATCACTACAGCGATTTTGGCGGTACCCTTAATTTTAAACTGGCCACCCGCTACGCGTTCACCGACTGGCTGATACTTCGAGCTTCTGGCGGCAGCGGGTTTCGCGCCCCTTCCATGCAACAACAGTTCTTTAATAATGTCAGCACCCAGTTCAACGATATCAATGGGGTCGTAACGGCCGAGCAGGTCGGAACCTTCCGCAACGACTCGGCCTTGGCCAGGGCCATCGGGATTCCCGAACTGAAGGAAGAAACATCCTATAATCTTGGGGTTGGCGTGGTTTTTCAGCCCTTTAAAAACTTCACCCTGACGGCTGACTATTACCGCATCACTATCGATGACCGTATCGTCCTCAGCGGACGCCTTGAGAGCGGCGCGAACGCGGCATTGGATGCCGCGCTTACGGCCAATGGCGTTCAGAGCGCACAGTTTTTCCTTAATGCCGTTGATACGGAAACCAACGGGATTGATATTGTCGCAACATGGAAGATACGCCCCCCGAAGGGGCAGCTTGAACTTTCACTGGGTGCCAGTTATACAGATACCGAAATCACCGGGATATTTTCTCCTGATAGTCTCCAAGGCGTTGCGCTTGACACGGTGTTCAGTGCCCAGGACAGCTCTATTATTGAGTCATGGCAACCCAAATCCCGTCTCAATCTATCGGCGGATTATGCCTTGGGCGATTTCAGCATGACTCTGGCGCTCAATCGTTTTGGTGAATACACGGTGCTTGACGGTGATAAAAGCCAGACCTATGGCGCGAAAGTGCTGACCGATCTGTTGTTGCGGTACAACTTTCCTCGTAATATCACCCTCAGTCTGGGCGCAAACAACCTGTTTGACGTTGTTCCGGAGAAAAACCGAATCGGACAATCCAGGAATGGCACCATCATCGATGGGGACGGCAACACGATTGTCAGTTCCAGCGGGGTATTCGAATTTTCCCGGCGTTCCGCCCCCTTCGGATTCAATGGTGGCTACTATTTTGCCAGATTGACGCACCGCTTCTAACAGGAGAGCTTTGCATAATCTGGGATTACCCCTTCTACCCGTTCCGGGCATGAAAGCTTGGGTGAAATATCCTCAACATTAGTCTTCATGCCCGGAACGGGTAGAAGGGGTAATCCCAGATTATGCAAAGCGAGATTCTTCGTCACCTTGTTCCTCAGAATGACAAAAGTACTTCTTCTTGTCATTCTGAACGCAGTGAAGCAATCCAGGGTTTGATTTAGTAATACTTCCTCTCCCTTCATAGGGAGAGGATTGAGGTGAGGGTTTGATTTCCGCCTACAGCCTTCTCCAGAGCTTTTCCTCAAACCAGAACCTGGATCGCCACGCTCATTTTAGTTGCTCGCGATGACGGGAGCGGGTAATTGTCATTCTGAACGAAGTGAATACGTGATGTTTCACCCAAGCTTTCATGCCCCGAAGGGGTAATCTCGCTTTTCAGGTTTTTCGACTTATGCAAAGGTCTCATGAAGGGAGGGAATCAAATAGTAAAACCTATCTCAAGCCGAGCTAAGCTGTTGTTAGCCTATGAATGCTATTGCAGTCGGCTGTCGGGCCGTCCCGACTAGTTGAGGCGGAGGCCGGGTTGTTTGCTGGACGTTTTTGGAACTGTTTTGGTTTTTTTCGGGGCGGGTTTTTTCTTGAGTTTGATTTTTTTGTCGAACGAGTGTTTGATCACATCATCCATGGTGGCGGCGGGATAAAACTGTAACCCCTTTCGGACATTTTCAGGGATATCGGGAATATCTTTTTCGTTTTCCACAGGGATAATGAGATGGGTGATGCGGAACCTGTGAGCCGCTAGAACTTTTTCTTTGAGCCCACCGATGGGCAGGACTTTTCCGGTCAGGGTCAGTTCCCCGGTCATGGCAAGGCCAGGACGCAGGGGAGTTTTAGTCAGTGCCGAGACCAGGGCTACGGCCATGGTGATTCCGGCTGAGGGGCCGTCTTTAGGAACGGCACCTTCTGGAATATGAATGTGGAAATCGTTTTTCTGGTAGAAGTTTTTTGGCAGTCCTAAATCCCCGGCGCGTGAGCGCACATAGGTCATGGCCGCTTGCGCCGATTCTTTCATCACATCCCCGAGTTGCCCGGTGGGCACAAGTTTACCGGTACCGGGAAGCACGGTGACTTCTATGGTGAGGGTTTCGCCGCCAAACTCTGTCCATGCCAGGCCGGTGGCGCTACCTATTTCCAGCGGGCCTTCGAATTCAGCTTTTTTGAATTTTGGGATGCCGAGATACTTTTCCAAAACAGCCGGGGTGATTTTGATGCTGGTTTTCTTACCTTTTTCTACGACGGTTTTAACCACCTTTCTACAGAGTGTGGCGATTTCCCGTTCCAGGTTTCGCACTCCTGCTTCGCGAGTGAAGTCGTGGATGATCCTGTCGAGAGCCTTGTCGGTGATTTCTATATTCTTTTTGGTCAGGCCGTGTTCGGGTATTTTTTTAGGTACGAGAAAACTTTTGGCGATGCCCATTTTTTCCTGATCGGTATAACCGGGCAGGCGGAGCACTTCCATCCGATCAAGCAATGGTTGTGGAATAGAGTGCAGGACATTGGCGGTACAGATAAAAAGGACATTGGAAAGGTCGTAATCGACTTCCAGATAATGGTCGTTGAAATTGGAGTTTTGTTCCGGATCGAGAACTTCCAGCAAAGCGGAGGAGGGGTCGCCCCTGAAATAGGCGTTCATTTTGTCGACCTCATCGAGCATGAAAACAGGGTTATGGACACCGGATTTTTTAATGCCTTGAATAATTTTCCCCGGCAGAGCGCCAATATAAGTTCTGCGGTGCCCGCGGATTTCTGCTTCATCCCGTATGCCGCCCAGGGAGACGCGGACAAATTTCCGGCCCATGGCTTTGCCGATGGATTGCCCTAATGAAGTTTTGCCGACACCCGGTGGACCGACCAGACAGAGGATGGGGCCTCTAATTTTTTTGACCAGCTTCATCACCGCAAGGTGTTCGGTGATGCGTTCTTTGACTTTCTCTAGCCCGTAATGGTCTCTATCGAGAATTTTCTGGGCTTCGGGGATTTTTATTTTTTCGGCTCCGGCGCCTTTTTTCCAAGGCAGGTCGGTGAGCCATTCGATATAAGTTCTGGCAACCGTGGCTTCTGCGGACATGGGTTGCATGAGTTCCAGCCTTTTTAATTCTTTGACGGCTTTTTCATGGATATCCTTGGGCATTTTGGCTTTCTTGATTTTTTGCTTGAGTTCATCCATATCGGTTTTGGACTCATCGCGTTTGCCCAACTCTTTCTGGATAGCTTTGATCTGCTCGTTGAGATAAAACTCTTTCTGACTGCGTTCCATTGATTTTCGCACTCTGCCATGAACGCGTTTTTCAATTTTAAGGACTTCCATCTCCGATTTGAGAATGCCGAGAAGCTTGTTCAATCGGTCTGACGGATTCAGGGTTTCGAGCAACTCCTGTTTTTCCTGGGTTTGAAAAACCATATAGGCGGCAATGGTGTCGGCATAGCGGTGTGGCTCCAGGATATTGGAACTGGCGGCCACGGCTTCCAGAGGAATTTTTTGATTCAGTTTTACATATTGTTCGAACATCGTTCCCACACTGCGCATCAGCGCTTTGACATCTGCTGTGAGTTGGTCGTTTTCATGGATGCGGCTGACTTCTACCTCAAAATAGTCGGGGTTTTTGACGAACTTTTCAATGCGCCCTCTTTGCAAGCCTTCGACCAGAACTTTCATGGTTCCATCGGTCAGCTTGAGAATCTGCAGAATATTTGCCACCGTTCCCGTCTCGTAGATATCTGCGGGTTTCGGGTCGTTGTTGTTGGGATTGCGCTGGGCGGAAAGGAAGATGCTTTTTTGCTCGTCCATGGATTTTTCCAGGGCCAGAATGGATTTCTCCCTGCCTACAAACAAAGGAAGCACCATGAACGGGAAGACAATGATATCCCGTAAGGGGAGGAGCGGTAACGCGATTTTTTCTGAACCCATGACTTTAGCTTGCCTGTTTTTTGTTTTCGTAAACCAACATGGGTTTTTCGCCTTTGAGGACTACTTCTTCATTAATGACCACTTCTTCCACATCTGGCTTGGAAGGGAGGTCAAACATGATTTCCAGCATGGTCTCTTCCAGAACGGCGCGGAGCCCTCTTGCCCCGGTTTTGCGTTCGGTCGCTTTTTCGGCGATGGTGCGGATAGCCGCATCGGTGAATTTAAGTTTTGTATTTTCAAACTCAAACAATTTTTTATATTGTTTAATCAGAGCGTTCTTAGGCTCGATCAAAACTTGCACCATCGCTTCAACGGTCAACTCTTTCAACGTGGCGACGGCTGAAAAACGCCCGACAAATTCCGGAATGAGACCATATTTGAGCAGGTCTTCCGGCTGTATTTTTTCAAAAATATCCTCCTCATCAATTTCTTTTTTGGAGACGATGTCATGTCCGAAACCGAGGCTTTTTTTGCCGATACGGCCGCGAATCAATGAGCCCAGTCCGACGAATGCCCCGCCGCAGATGAAAAGAATATTGGTGGTGTTGACCTGAAGAAATTCCTGATGCGGGTGCTTTCGGCCTCCCTGCTGGGGAACGCTGGCTGTCGTGCCCTCAATGATTTTCAAAAGCGCCTGCTGCACCCCTTCACCGGAAACATCACGGGTGATTGAGGGATTTTCTGATTTCCTGGAAATCTTATCGATTTCATCGATATAGATGATTCCGCGCTCGGCTTTTTCAACATCGTAGTCGGCGTTTTGCAGGAGTTTTAAAATGATGTTTTCAACATCTTCGCCGACATAACCGGCCTCGGTCAGAGTGGTCGCATCCACAATGGTGAAAGGAACATCAAGGATTCGCGCCAGAGTCTGTGCCATGAGGGTTTTCCCGGACCCGGTGGGGCCTATCAACAGCACATTACTCTTTTGCAGTTCCACATCGTCCATGTCCAAATTAGAGTCGACTCTTTTGAAATGGTTGTGGACGGCAACAGAAAGGATTTTCTTGCAGCGGTCCTGCCCGATGATATATTGGTCGAGGTGCTTGTATAAATCATGGGGTTTGAGAAGACGCTGGAAGTCTTCGCCCTTTTCCTGGGCCCACTCTTCCACCATGATTTCATTGCAAAGCTCAATACACTCGTCACAAATGTAGACGCTGGGTCCGGCAATCAGTTTTTTGACTTCTTCCTGACTTTTCCCGCAGAAAGAACAGCGGTAATTTCCGGTGGTACTCTTCTTTGCCATAAAGCCCTCTCCAAAAGGGGTTGGAATAGAATGCTTATTCGATTCTAATCAGCTTTTCTTTTTGCTCTTGTCGTCCTTCTTGACTTCTTTCCGCTCGCTGATCACGTTGTCGATGAGGCCATAAGCCTTGGCCTCGTCGCTCGTCATGTAGTGATCCCTTTCGGTATCCTTATTGACTTGGGAAACACTTTTCCCTGAGTGCTTGGCCATGATGCTATCGAGGATGGCCCGGATTCTGGTGATTTCTTTAGCCTGAATTTCAATATCGGTGGATTGCCCCTGAAATCCTCCGCTCGGCTGGTGGATCATGATGCGTGCATGCGGCAGAGCAAACCGTTTTTTTGGAGCGCCAGCCGTAAGAAGCAGGGCTCCCATGCTAGCCGCCTGGCCGATGCAGATGGTTTGTACATCCGGCTTGATATATTGCATGGTGTCATAGATGGCCATTCCGGAACTGACCTGGCCGCCCGGACTATTGATATAGAGATAGATATCCTGTTCGGGTTCATCCGACTCCAAAAACAGCAGCTGGGCGATGATCAAGTTAGCCAAATGATCATCAACGGCGCTTCCTATGAAAATGATTCGGTCTTTGAGAAGGCGTGAATAAATGTCATAAGACCTCTCGCCCCGACTGGTTTGTTCAACTACGATTGGTACCAACTGGCTGTAAGTTTCTGTCATTGTTTTCTCGAGATTAGAAATTCGGCAAGGAAAAACTTCTTTCTGAATCCGGTTGCAATTCCGAAAGGGTTTTTTGCGTGTAAGTTATTAAAAAATAATTGGATATCTTTATAATGGTTGAGTATTAATTATCAGCAATTAAATCTTTTCTGTCAACTATTTCTTCTGTTATGGTTATTTTTTCCAGCGCGGCGTCAAGGGTTTTATCCCGTTTCATGCGACTGTGAAGGCGGGCCAGGACCCCATTTTTTTCCCATTCCCGTTTTATCTGTTGCAGGTTGCCCCCGCCCAGCAATTGGGACATGTTTTTGACCTCCTGCTCCAACTCCTCTTCGCTGACTTGTGCATCCAGGTCGCGAGACAACTGGTCGAGAATCAATTCTTCCTGCAAGGCTTTCATGGCCGGTTCGCGATACTGATCGAGCAACTCAGGAGTCACCTCGACACCGTGTTCGTGGTCATGATCGTGGCCATGATCGTGATCGTGGCTATGGTCATGTTGGCTTTCTCTACCCTGTTTTTTTCTGGCCTGTTCGACCATGAACTTGACCTGCTCTTTCAACAGCCCTTCCGGAACATCAAACTGGTTCTGTTCGGTGATTTTTTCTGTCAGTTTCTTTTTCACCGATTTGCGGACTTCCTTACGTTCGAAATCTTCCAGTTCGGAGCGAACTTTTTGTTTCATATCATCCAGGCTCGCAAAATTCTTGTCCTCCACACTTTTGGCAAACGCATCGTCCAGGCCCGGCAGTTGTTGCTCTTGAATACTTTTCAGCACAATTTGGAAATCGACATCCTTGCCGGCGATCTCCTTATTGTGGTAATCCTCGGGAATCGGCACCGTAATGTCGCGGGTTTCGCCGATTTCCATGCCGATCAGGCCCTTGTCCAGCCCTTCAATCAATTGCCCTCCCCCTGCCTGGATGATCTGGTTCGTGGCAGACCCTCCTTCAAAGGGCTCATCGCCGAGCTTGCTGGTAAAATCTATCTTTAGTAAGTCTTTATCTCGCGCGGTGCGGTCGGTCACATCGACGTTTTTTGTTTTACGCTGGCGCATCACTTCGATAGTTTGGTTGACATCGTCATCCGTGATGCGCGGTGTTTTCATATTCAGTTCAATGCTGGAGTAGCCCTTGAGTTCTACAGTGGGGAGCACTTCGATAGATGCGGAAACAGAGATATCGGTTCCTTCTTCGGCATTGACCTCTAAAAGATGGGGTTGGCCGACCGCTCTCAGGTCTTTTTCCACAATGGTGTTATTGAGTTCATCGCTGATCAGGTTGCTCAGGACTTCTTTTTTAACAGCCGGACCAAACTGTTTTTCCAGCAGGGCGATGGGCACTTTTCCTTTGCGGAATCCGGGAACCTTAACCTCTCGCCCAAGTTTCTGATAATACTGCTTCAGCTTTTTGTCGTATTCCTGGTGAGGGATTTCAAACTTGATTTTTTTGTTACAGGAATCAACGTCTTCGATTTCGATTTTCATAACTTTCCAAATATTTAAAGATTAGCGCGGAGTACCTCCGCAGGTAATTTGCAATATCTTTATCTTACCCCTTGTATGTTGTTCATAAGGGGAATTTGTAGTAGTTGTACCTGTGAGCCCTGTGGGAAGCCGGTTTTGTGTTTTCCACAAGGCTCACAGGGTTTGATTCAGGGCACAATAGATCGTTTACCCCTTGGGCTTTTAAGCCCGTCCCGAAGCGCAGATCGTTGTGTCCTATTTTGATTAACCCGAACAGTTGCCTGGGCCACTGAGCCCGCATCGGCAAGGCTGGGAGACCAAATTATGAATCAGAAACCCCATTTTATTGGCATCGATATTTCTAAACTCCATCTGGATGTTGCTGACAGCATGACTCAAGAAACCTGGCAAACCGCTAACAATGAAGAAGGGATTGCTGGTTTGGTCGAGAGTTTATCCGCCTTAAATCCTCCATTGATCGTTTTGGAAGCCACAGGCGGCTTAGAGATCCCGTTGGCTTCGGCCCTGGTTGCGGGTCGACTGCCAGTAGCCGTGGTCAACCCACGGCAAGTTCGTGATTTTGCCAAAGCCACCGGGAAACTGGCAAAAACCGATGTCATTGATTCTCTTGTGCTGGCCCATTTTGCCAGGGCCGTACGTCCTGAGGTCAGGAAAATCAAAGACGAAGAATCTCTTGAACTCTCAGCTCTAGTGACACGCCGTCGCCAGTTGATCGAGATGCTGACCAAAGAAAAAACCCGTCTAAAACAAGCTCCAAAATGGATATGTAAAGACATTAAGGAGCATATCGAATCTCTTAAAAAACGCTTGCGAAAAATCGATGGCGACCTTTCCAGAACCATCAAAAACAGTTCTGCCTGGCGTGAGCACGACCAGATTATACAAAGTGTTCCCGGTGCCGGTCCCGTTCTGGCTGTCAACCTCTTGGCCGGGGTTCCGGAACTTGGAGTTCTTAATCAGAAGCAAATCGCCGCCCTCATCGGTCTCGCTCCCCTCAATCGGGACAGCGGAAAGTTCCGGGGCCGCCGGTGTATCTGGGGCGGCCGCGCCAATGTGCGTGCCGCTTTATACATGGCCGCCGTCACTGCCATGCAGCATAATCCCGTGATTCGTACCTTTTACACACGCCTCATCGAAAAGGGCAAACCCTTTAAAGTTGCCATTACCGCATGCATGAGAAAGTTATTAACGATCATCAATACCATGATCAAAACAAAAACACTCTGGAATGAAAATCTCATTGCCAGCACTTGACATTTAACACAGTTGCTTCGGGGCATGAAGTACCCGTGCCGGGCATAAAGATTAATGAAGAGGCCATCACAACCGATGAGGGGTCATAACATGCTGCCAATGTGCTTTTGGTGAGCCGAGAGTATCGTTGCTAGCGGTAAAAAGCTATTGCCCACTGCCTGCCCCTGCCAAGGAGAGCTTTGCATAACCCAAGATTCTTCGTCACCTTGCTCCTCAGAATGACAAAATGGCCCAGTATTGTCATGCTGAGCTTGTCGAAGCATCTCGGTTCTCCGATTTTTCGACTTATGCAAAGGTCTCCCTGCCAAGGGGCTTAAATTTCCTTGCACTCCATTTTTTCAAGCGGCTGGGCCTGGCATTCTAAAGATTCTGTCATGCCGTTCGCCACTTTAGCGCAGGCTGTGCTCATGCCCGTCATGATTGTGTCGTCCTTGGCCATGCCTTTTACCTCCTGACACACGATCTGGTCTTTGTATTTGATACAGACTTCGCATTGATATTTATTGCCGGTCCACAGAAGGTCAATGGAAACGCTGGCAACGAAAGCCAGAAATACCAGGGTGATGATTGCGCCTTTATTCATAGCTAATAGGGTTGTTGGTCTTCAGGTTACAGGCTGGACTATGTTGGCTTCTTTGCCGATAAAATAATGTTGTCGATAAAAGACAAGTTCTTTAAGAGATTCCCGGATATCCGTGAGGGCCATATGCTCGTTGCTTTTTTTGGGGAATTTGGGACCGTCCGGGTACCAGCGGTTCACCAGTTCTTTGACGGAGGTCACATCAATACTTCTATAATGTAAAAAATCATGCAAATCACTCATATATTTTGTGAGGAATTTTCTGTCCTGATTGATGGAGTTTCCACATAAAGGAGATGTGCCTTTGGGGCAGTATTTCTTGATAAACTCCAAAGTTCTTTTCTCGGCCTCCTCTTGATCTATCAAGGATTCGCGCACCCGTTTGACCAGCCCCGATGCATTATGGTGTTTGGTGTTCCACTCATCCATTTGATCCAAAATCTCGTCTCGTTGATGAATGGCGATGCAAGGCCCTTCCTCAAGAATATTCAATTCGCTGTCAGTAATCAGGGTGGCGATTTCAATGACGACTTCTTTTTTCGCGTCCAAACCAGTCATTTCCAGATCTATCCACACCAGATTGTATTTAGATTTTCGAGCCATAATATTCAGTTCTGTTTTTTCCTGGAAGTTTTGCCGGGGTGGAAAAACTTTCTGGTTTAAATCAATGTGAGGCCTGTTTTGGGCAAAATAATTTTGCTATGGTGCAGAAATTGCGGCTCCCATCTTTTGAGAAGGTCTCTTCCGCTCTAATTATGCGAATTTAGAACGCATTGTATCTTAAATTCATGAAAATATGAACCCTTCAATAGGCAAATGTATGAATATATTGGACTTTGTTGAGTTTATTTTAATTGCTGGTTAAAGAGAGCGCGAGGCATTTATTGCCACCTCCGGCTTTTAAAAATTCACCCACGGGTTTGAGGATAACCCTATATCCCAATGATTGCAGTCTGTCTATCAGGGTGGGGCTGGCATGATTCAAAATCAGGTTGTTTCCTATTGTGATGGCATTGCATGCGAAATGAATGGCATCCTCTTTGCTTATTTCGATTCGGCTTTGGGCGGGAATATTTGCTTTAATAGATTGGAGGGAGTCGTCGCTGAATGCTTTTGGATAATACATGACCCGGCCTCCTGAAAGCGGACAAAAGCAGGTGTCCAAATGATAAAACCGTGGATCAACAAGTTGTAATGTTATGATACGCAGGGAAAATAATTTTTTGAGTAGGTCCTGTGACCGCGGATCGGTTCGAAACCCATATCCCATCCACAACAGGTTACTCCCGGGTTGAAACAGGGCATCTCCCTCTCCTTCAAAACGGACAGAGTCAGCCAAATCTTTTAGACGGTAACCCATCCTGAGAAACCATTTTCTGAAATGAGTTTCCTCCTGGCGCCGTTCCAAATGTTGAAAATGGCTGGGAATGAATATTTCTTTTCTAACCAGACCGGCATTGGCGGTAAAAACCATGTCGGGGATATGCGGCCGGGGTTTCAGCAATTCAATGTTGGCGAATTTTGACAGGGTTTCAAATAGACTGTGCCACTGTTGTTTGGCCTTATCAGTGTCAACGCATCCCAAATTATGGGTCATCCAGGGATTGATACTGTACTCCACCCCAAAATAATCCGGGGGGCACATGAGAAATTGGGAGTTCATTGCTCACCTCCGAACAAGAATACCTTGTATCTATTTAGATGCTTTTCCTGTCAGCTTGGGTTTCAAAAAAAACATGAGGGGAACAGGCGGACTTGGAAAACCGCCTGTTCCCCTCATGTGGAGGAGACGGGAAAGACTTGGTCATGGAACCTAATCCGTTCCCCCCCCCGAAAGGAGGAGAAAAGTACTGTCTGTATTCTATAAAATTAGCATTAAAAAAGTATTAATCCGGTATTAAAAATTTTTAATGTTATAGGAATGGGTTATATAGAAGGTTTGGCGTGGGAAGGATAGAAAATTAGTGGGTGGTTCGATAATGGCGGACACTAGTTTAGCAGGCTGTCCAGATCGAGAACTGCGTTCATATAAGTGTCCTGAACTCTTTTGAGGTTTTTTCCCAGCCAGAGGTCGGCAAATTTGGGAGGGAAGCGGGCAAACCCTTTTATTTGATTGATGGCGAGACGGCAGTCCCGATACCAGGAAATATTTCTATTAGCCTTGAAAATTTTCATGGCTTTTTTTAACTCTTCGATGGCGGAATCCGGTTTCTGGTCCCCAAAATATGCAAAGGCCAATCCCACCATGCCCAGTCCTTCTTCGGGTTTTAATGTGGTTGTTTTCTTGAAGGCTTCGGCGGCCGGGGAATATTGTTTTATGGCTGCAAGGGAATTGGCAAAATGAAACCAGGAGTCGTAGTGACCGGGATTGGACTTTGTAAGCGATCTGGATGTCTCGACGGCCTTGTCCAATTGCCCCAGACGTGAATAGGTGTTGGTGAGTTTGAGCTTGGAATAAAGGATGATGTTTGGGGGAGGATTTTCTTCAAGGGTTTTTTGCCAGTATCTGGCGGCATCTTCAAAAAACTCTTCTTTATCCAGACTCCGCGCTTTTTCCAGGGAGCCTTTGTAGGGTTCCCCAGCTAAAGCCAGGGAAGGCAACAGGAAGAGACACAGGGCGATTTTTATAAACCGAAGAGAATGAGACATCATGGCGGATATTTATGATCTGGGTGTCAACCCTTCCTGCAAAAATAACGGTTCTCCGGTAACCAGAGGCCGTAGGGATTTTTTTAGGGTTTGAATAAAGTGTTCTTCATGGTTCATGATTTTTTCCACATCTTCGGGGCGCAGGTAAAAAACATTGGAAGCAGAACCCTGATTGGTGTGGAGGATGGCTTTCTGACATTCCATGTGGGCGTCTGAGAATGTTTTGGTTTCCATCATGAATGTTCCCGGCAGGTTGTGAGTCGATAATTTAACGGATCGCCCAATGGTTTTCATTTTTAATTTTACTTCCTGGAAATGCGGTTTCTCTGAAACATTAGCCACCGACCGTCCTTTGAATACAGATGCCAGCGGCTCCTGGTCAATAAAAATTCGGTGCAGGTCGTCCTGGATACGTTGTTGGATGAAAAAGAAATCACCGTAGTCAATGGGTTTGCCGGTAGAATCGATAATTTTGAAGACATCAAAAACCTTATTGCGTAAGGTCTGGATATTGGCTTCGACAATATCCATCTGGTTAAACGCCAGTACTGCGGAAATTTTGTGAAGAAATCCACGGGCATCCTGAGTGCAGACGATCAATTCAAAAGGTTGTCCCGGTTTAAAAAGCATTTCTGCCAAAAAAGGTTCCTGTGACCCGGTAAATTTATAATAGATTTCCAGTTGTGACTGCAGTTCCATGGGCAGGCGGACCATCTTCAGGAACTCCAGTTTAATATGATTGGGGACACTTTTTCTTTTCTTATGGTGAAGGGTGTATTGGTAAAAAAGTTTTAATTGATCGATCTGCGAAGTGGACATATTCATTTTGGTTCCGCCACGGTCTGAGTGGGTGAGCAGGATCAGCATCTTGAGCCTTTCCTTGTCATGATTGACGAGGTCGAGCACCATATCGTAGGTATCGTCGGCTTCTGGATCGAGAAGCATCAGGTCATACATGGTCAAATGTTTCTCTACTAAAAAAGAAACATTGTCCACCCTTTTGGGCTTGTCGTTGTAACCCAGGTTTTTTAAAATCTGCGGAATCATTCTTGCGCCGACCAACTCTTCGTTCTGATCGCCAACTTTTGCGCCTTTGCCAATGTCATGCAGTAAAACGGCCAACTTAAGAGCTGTTTTATCCCTTTGTGAGTGATAAAGTTCTGAAAGGAAGGGGTCGGCCGTATCACGAAACTCCAGCCCGTTTAAAACATCCAGAGCGGAAAGAATATGGATGTCTGTTGGAAATTTATGTACATAAATATCTTGTAGCATGCCTTTAAGGTTGTTAAATGCGGGAATGAAATAATCCCCTAATATTCCGAACTCGTGCAACAGGCGGATGGCTTTTGAAAAATATTTCCCCCGGATATAGCGTTTGAAGCAGTTCTGGATTTCCAGTTTGGATTCTTCATCCATGCAAATGGGATCGGCCTGATCAATATGTTGTTCAATGGCACGGGTCACTTCGTAGGACAAATAATAATTCCTTTCAGCGACCCAGATGAAAACCTTGAAGAACCATAAAGGCTCCTGGAGGTACAGGCTCTTGGGGTTTTTCTCAAAGTAAATTTGATTCTGCGTATTGAGGGAGAAGAACTCTGAAAGGCCTTTCTTCTTTTTGGTGTCTACCGCCATGCTCTCCCAGTAAAGGTTCCGGCTGAACCGCTTAAGGGGATAAACAGCATCGAAAAAATATTTTTGGAAAAAGGTCCTAACATCAAATCCCATAGACTGGGCAATCTTTTCCCGGACTTCATAGCTCATGGTATCCCGGTGGGTCCCTTTCTGGAAAGCGTGCAGGAATAAACGGACCCGGGATAAAAGGTGAAGCCCGTTTTGCATGCTTTTATAAGCCAGTGGGCTCAACAAGTTCTTGGAAAACAATTCGTTGAGCAGTTCAAACTGGTTGGTGGTTTTCAGGTTTCGCAGGAAACGTACAGAAACCAATGCCCAGTAGAGGCGGCGCATTTCTTCCTTAATGTTCGGTTCCTGTTGAAAGACAGTATTCTGGACTTGATAGCATCCTTCATGGCTCAGGCAGTGCTTTTGAATTTCGTCGTGATAAAGCAGGCTGACCGTTTTAATGGAACTTTTAAATTCGTTATAAACCAGAGAGTTTCCGGCTACAAAGCGATGTTCCAAAAGTGCTAAAAACTCGGGAACCCTGGAAGGGTCAAGATCCCGCTCAAACGTTTCGTTTTCGGTGTAGCAGGCATTGCTGGAATAAGGGAAAATATCCTGAAAAACAAACAGGTACTCGAAATGCCGGATGATTTCCTCAGCGGTTTTTTTGTTGTTCTCGCTAAGAGATGATTGTGAAACGATTTGGATATCCACGTCCGACTGGAAATACATTTCCTCTCTACTATAACCACCCCGGGCCACTATGGCTATGGGGACGGACTGTGTGGTCCACTTCCGGTTATTCTGGTGATTGAAATACCAGACTGCCGAATAAAAGCTGGCTTGAACGAGCGTGTCCACCAACGCGGTTTGCTTGAGCAATAGCAGGTGGCAGTTGTCGGATTTGGTGCACTCTTTCTGAAGCAGGTCGGTTTCTTTATGGACCAGATCAATAGCTCGGTCTTTAAAGTCTAAATAAAATTTCTGCGAATCGATTTCACCGTTGTCGGACGATTGTCTTGCTTGATGGAGAGAAACTACTTTTTGTTGAAGTTGGTGCCGGTATGTTTCTGCATGCTTGCGGTTTGATTGATATAGATCACTCATTATGGAGCACCAAACTAAAAAGTCATTGAGCCTGATCAAGAGATCATGAACAGGTTATTCATAGCCATAAAAGCCGTTTCAGGATAAACCTAAAATCCTGGGAATTCAAGAGTTTACTGGCCAGAGGCTCCTCGGCGGAGGGCCAATGAGCAATAACTTTATCTGGCGAGCAAAGAGTTGTCTCGGCTTGAGAAGCCCTTGCCATTTGCCACCGGCCGCTGGCCGCCGGGCCCCGCCCGGTTGGAACAAGGCAATGTCTTTATCAAGTGCTCTAACTGTGTGACGGCCCAACGGACTTTTGTCTAATTGCCTCTCTCGCTAGAGAGTGCGACCCATTAATTCGGCGAAGGGCCGCAGGTTTTCCATGAGCCTGGCAAATTTTGCAGGTTTCAGGGACTGGGGTCCGTCTGAGAAGGCTTTGACAGGATCGGGGTGAACCTCAATGATCAGGCCATCGGCACCGGCAGCAATGGACGCGCGCGACATGGATTCAACCATATCCCAATGTCCGGTTGCATGGCTGGGGTCAATAATGATGGGAAGGTGGGTTTCCTTTTTCAGGACCGGTATACAACTTATATCAAGAGTGTTTCGGGTTGCGGTTTCGAAAGTGCGGATGCCTCGCTCACAAAGAATCACCTGGTGGTTGCCTTCGGAAAGAATATATTCGGCGGACATCAAGAACTCTTTAATGGTGTTCATCATGCCTCGTTTCAAAAGAATGGGTTTGTCGATCTTTCCCAGTTCCTTCAGCAATGAAAAATTCTGCATGTTCCGGGCTCCGACTTGAACAACGTCGGCATATTTTGCGACCAGATCAATCTCGCGCGGATTCATCACTTCGGTGACAATGGGCAAGCCGGAAGCCTCTTTGGCAGAGGCCAGCAGTTTGAGTCCCTCCTCTTCCAATCCCTGAAAACTGTAGGGAGAAGTTCGGGGTTTGTATGCGCCTCCTCGAAGAAAATTAGCCCCGGCATCTTTAACCAGATTCGCGGTGGTGCATATCTGTTCTTCGCTTTCCACCGAACAGGGTCCCGCGATAATGGCGATTGTGGGCCCGCCGATACCAACCTCCCCAACCCGAATTACAGATGGAGTGGATTTCACTTCCCGGCTGGCAAGCTTGTAGGGTTTGAGAATGGGGAATACGCTTTCGACTCCACCCATGGTTTCTATAGACTGCAGGCGGTCTTTGCCGCGCTCATCACCCACGGCCCCTATCACTTTATGTTCCACACCGACAATTTCATGCGGGGTGTAACCGAGTTCCCGGATGGTGTCTTCTACCTTTTCTACCTGCTCCGGGGTTGCATCCGGAGCCATGACGATGATCATTGCACACCTTTCTTAAGATGTTATGAAAAACCAGTATATCAAAAAAATTCATGAACTGCTCTATCCCATCAAACCGGGGCCATCCAGCGTGTTTATTTTGGCCACTTCCTCGATGGGCCGGCGATAATCCCTGGGCCGGGGCTCCTCTTTCTTAAATCCCACGGCCATTAACATGACTGGGATATAATTAGGCTTGAGGTTTACCAGTTTAGAAACCGCTTCAGGATCAAAGCCGATCATCGGCGCGGTGGCCCAGCCCCGGTTGTGAGCCGCCAGCATTAACACCATGGCGGCCAGCGAGGCACTGCGGAGGGCTTCATCCCTTTGCAACTGGTCCTTGCCGTCGTAGAAATTTTTTATCATAGGAAGAACCTTGTCCTGTATTCCCTGGGCGACACCCTGGTAAATTTCGGGAGCGTCCTCATGGGCATTCAATTTGCCGCAAATGACCAGCAGTACCGAGCAGGTTTCCACCTGCTCCTGGCCCCAGGCGGCGCCCTTGATTTTTTCTTTAAGGGTAGTGTCCCTAGCGGCGATAAAGGTCCAGTGTTGCAGGTTGAAGGAACTCGGACTCAACACCACTTCCTGCATTAACTCTTTTAACTCCGCATCGCTGATTTCTCTGCCGGGCTGGTAGGACTTAATAGACCGGCGTTGTTGAACAGTTTCTGAAAATTCCATGATGAATCCTTAAAGAAATTATTTTTTAATTTATAGCTCTCCCGCCTGGTAAAAGGAAAAGCGTTTTACAATAAAGCCATCAGCAGAGAACAGGCCTCCGCCACTGATCAGAAGTGGAAGACATAAGGCAATGGCCAGAAGGTGATATTCAAAACCTTCTCCACCCTGCTTGCCAGACCAGTTCATAAAAAAGCCATTGGTTGCATGCGACATGACGATGGCACCCGTCATGATGATGAGAATCCCTGCCGCGCAAAAACGGGTCAGGAACCCGGTGATCAACCCCAATGCCCCTAGAGATTCACCCAGTATCACCAACATGGCAACGACCATTGGAATTCCCAATTGGTTGGTAAAAAATCCCAGAGTACCTTCAAGCCCATATCCCCCGAACCACCCCAGAAGTTTCTGGGCACCGTGGGGGAACATGACGACTCCCAGCATCACGCGAATGATAAGATTGTTTATACTTCCATCTGTTTGAAAAAAAGCTTTCATTGGATATTCCTTTCTATCGATTTCGATACAGGGGATAGTCCACCTGCGCTGGAACTTCAATCGTTGCTACGCGCAAAGGAGAACCGGAGTCAGCATGCATTGAAAACTCTCCGCGCTCTTGCGCATGAATCAAAACGAAGTCCTGCCTGTTGACATGGTGCTTCGTCCCGGTCTGCATGTCAAACAATAACCCTTTGCCGGAAATAACCACCAGTGCCAGGGTTTTCCCTTGGCCGAGCAGGTATTGAAATTGCCGGTCTTTTTCGATGGAGACATCTTTCATGATCACATCCGCAACCAGAGTGACCGGTGAGCCCTTTCCAATGACAGTTTTGAAGGTAACGCCGTCCTTCGATTCGCTGGGGAAGTCCTCATTCGTATACTCATTATAGGTGGGTTCATTATGGATTGTTTTCTTGATATTGGGATCAAACCAGATTTGAAAAAAATCGGTATGGTCGCCCACCGTCTCTTCTTCATGGGAAACTCCTGAACCCGTTTGCATCACCTGTGCGCCGCCCGACTGGACACGACTGCGGTTTCCTAAAGTGTCGTAATGTCCAATTTCTCCTTCCAAGGCGTAACTCATGATCTCAAATGCCTGGTGAGGGTGCAGGGCGATTTTGCCATACCCTTTTGCCGTGGCCCAGGCCCAGTAAAACAGTGGGCCGAGGTTTTTTATCTCTGGGCCTTCACGGGGAAACCCGATGGGCTTGATTTCGGTGATACGGCCGCCGTCAAACTGGCCCACCCCCTGTGATTCCGGAGGATAAATTTTAATATCCAATTCGGTTTTATTTTTAATCATGATTTTTTACCTTGAAAGAATTCAGGTTTAATCTAGAAAATGAACTCCCAGCTTCTTTGAAAGAAATCTCAACGCAACCTTAATTACCGATTACCTTCCAATCCTGTCGCCTGGCCCATTTCTCGTAATTCTCCCATTCAACCTCTGGAAAATCCCGGTGTAATCCTGATATGTCCACCGAATATCCGACACGGTCAAACCACACGAACATCTCGGCGAAATCGGGATTGTCCGCGCGCATGAATTCTGGATCGAAACTTTCATAACCGATGCCACGGCCGCTGGCTTGTGAAACGATCTTCATGGCTTCGGCACCGGTTAATTCGTCCCCGGCGATATCAAAACGTTTGCCAAACACGCTTTCCCGCCGTTCGATGAGGGCGGCTCCGAAGGCCCCGATGTTGTCTGTCGAAATCTGTTGCAGAACGCGGTCTGTCGGCATCCCGAATTTCAACGTCCCTTCTTTCACCGAAGGCAGAAACCAGGGCGTAAACAGGTTATCCATGAAGTAAGCCGGCGCACTGATCGAGTATGGCATACCAAGTTTCACAAGGTATTCCTCGACCTTGTACTTGCTATCAAAATGAGGGATGTTTGTGCCTTTATCGGCGCTCGCCACCGAGCTGAAAACAAAATGTCCCACTCCGGCTTGCTTGGCCGCATCGGCCAGAGTGATTCCCTGTTGGGTCTCCGCCTCGACCCCTGCCTCGAACGGCGTGGTCATGGCAAACACGGTGTCCATACCCTGCATGGCTTGGGCCAGGGTACCAGGATCGGTGAAATCACCTTTCACCACTTCTACTCCCTTTTCTTTAAGTTGCTTTGCTTTGGCGGAATCGACGTTGCGTGTGAATGTGCGAATACGATGCCCCTTGGGCAAAAGGTGCCGGACGACGGCACCACCCTGGTTTCCCGTCGCTCCCATGATGAGTACGGATAGTTTACTGGACATGATAAAAACCTTTCTGTTGATTGTTTGATTTTAGTTTGAAAAATGAATTGAATAGTTGAGTTTGTCATTTAGAAAGTTCCTTGTATGTGTTTGTTAGATTGACTCCTGAATGGACCTCTAAATTTGTTAATACCCAATAGATAGCAGGGATCGTGCCATTTCTGAATTTCAGAAAACCTTTTATTTTTAAAGGGTTTATGTGTTATCTAAAAACTACTTGATTTCGTTTTATATGAATTATGGTAGTATAAAGACGATATTAAGTAGTATTGGGTGAGGTTCGCAATCAAAGGAGCAGGGGCGTTATGCAAAAAAAAATGGATATCGAAACGGACCAGGAATTGGCGCAATTTACCATCGAACGGTCTGCGGATTCGATCATCTGGCACGATTGTGCGGCAAATATCAAACGGGTCAATGGGGCAGCCTGTAAACTTCTAGGATATTCCAGGGACGAGTTACTGGAACGGACCATTCAGGATATCAACCCGGATTCCAATAAAAAATCATGGGCAAAGTTCTGGAAGCAATTGCGAAAAGAAAAAGTTCTGCAATTTGAGGATTCCCATACGAAAAAAGATGGCACGGCTATTCTCACAGAGGTCACTGCCAACTTTATTGAATTCAAGGGTCAGGAATTTGCTGTAGGCATTTCGAGGGATATCTCAGAAAGAAAGCGAAACGAAGAGGAAAGAGCCTGTGCTCTTCGTGAAATCGAAAAACTGAAGAGAGAGTTGGAACTGCAAAATGAATATTTGCAGGAAGAAGTGGTTGAGCTTCAGGCTTTCGGAGATATTGTAGGAAAGAGTCCTGCTTTGCAGGCGATTCTGAGTCAAATTGAAATGGTCGCTCCAACGGATGCAAGCTCCCTCATTGCAGGGGAGTCTGGAACCGGAAAAGAGTTGATTGCGCATGAGATTCATAGCCGGAGTTCTCGAAACAAGTATGCAATGGTTCGGGTCAATTGCGCGTCCATTCCCCGGGAGCTTTATGAAAGCGAGTTCTTTGGTCATATACGAGGAGCTTTTACCGGCGCGGTTCGGGACAGGATAGGTCGGTTTGAACTGGCTAATCAGGGGACCTTGTTCCTCGATGAAATTGGTGAAATTCCACTGGACTTGCAAAGCAAACTGCTCAGGGTCCTGCAGGAAGGCACTTTTGAGAGGGTGGGGGATGAAAAAACCCGTAACGTGGATGTGCGAATTATTGCTGCCAGTAATTGCGATTTAAAGGTTGAGGTGGAACGGGGAAATTTTCGGGAAGATCTTTTTTACCGTTTAAATGTTTTTCCCATCGAGGTGCCACCGCTCAGGAAAAGAAAAGACGACATCCCCTTGTTGGCCGCACATTTTTTAGAGCTTGCTGCAAAAAAGTTCAAAAAAAGCGAACCCCAGTTGACTCAAGCCAATGTGCTCCAGTTGATAAACTATGACTGGCCGGGAAACGTGAGAGAGTTGCAAAATGTGATCGAGCGTTCCGTGATTATTTCTCAAAAAGGTAAATTAAAATTTGATTTGCCAAGAAGCGTAGCCGATAAAAAAATGACTGTTGATACGGATTGGGATAAAAAGGAAGATCAAGAGATTTTAACTTTTGCGGAAATCAAAATGCTGGATCAGGAAAATATTTTAAAAGCACTTGCAGAAACCGGATGGAAAATATTCGGCAAGGACGGTGCCGCGCAATTATTGGGTGCCCCCCCCACAACCCTGCTGTCCAGAATGAAGAAGTTACAGTTGAGAAAGCCTCATTATCCCTGATTTTTCTGCAAAAGCTTGTTCAAGACAGGAGCCCCGAGAATTTCCGGATTACCTTTGGCCAGCTTTTTGGCCTTGCGAAAATTTTTGATGGCTTTTTCTTTGTTTCCTTCCTGAAGATAAGCCAGGCCAAGGTTGAAATGGATTTCACCCGAGGTCGGGTCGGCAAAGTTGGCCTGATTGAATTGCAGTAAAGCCTCTAAATATCTTCCGGCCTTATAATGTTCGATGCCAAGATCGTTGCGTGATTTTGCCGAAGGTTCCGCTCCCGGCAGTAAAGTCAGGGGAGATTCTTCCAGGTTTTGGGTGCAACCGGGGAATCCCACAATTATTGTTAATAAAAAAATCCGGGTTTTCATGGGTATTTGTCAGCAGGATTAATTAAATCAGTATTCCAGGTGACAGAAAGGTTACCACTGCGGGTTAAAATATTAAATCATTTAAATGGTCTAAATCTATAATCCGGCATGGTAGGTCTGTATAATGATCTTTCAGCATTCCAGGATTTGGAATAATTACGGACGATTGATTTTAAATTAACGAAGAGGCTCATGTCTAACTCTATCCGAGTAATAACTCTGGTTATCCTGATGACTGTGGGGGGCGTAAACCTTGTCTTGGCCCAGGAAAATCCCGGTTCCATGGCAGATGGGGAAAAGGCATTTTTTCTGGGGGAGTACGATAAAGCCGAAAATATTTTCAGCGTCCTTCTGGAAAAAGAACCGAATAATTTTATTTTGCTGAGAGCCCAGGCCAACACCAAGATAAAGCTGAAAAAATTTGCCGAAGCGGAAAAACTGCTGGATAAAATTCTCGCCATGCCAGTATCTACTGGGCGGGACGTTCTGGTACATACCGGAGAGGGCGCTCTTGAGGCCGAACTGGTGGATGAAACTGTGATGGCCGTGGATGAGTCCGGAGAAAGTGACGATGCGTTCAGCCAGTTTCTGAAAAAAGATCATGAGGGACCCGTCCCGCATTACCGGGTGTTTCTCAAAAAAACCGGGAAAATGAAACTCTTTCGAAAAAGTCGAACCCGAATCCAGTATTCCGGAATTCCTGCAGCCACCCGTGAAAAGATTGAGGTTCTGAAGACCTATGTGATGAAAGAGTCTATTTCGGCCAGCCATGCGAAACCGGAGTTGGAACTGGTTGATATCCCCGGCGGATGTTTTCAAATGGGGAGCCGGGTGGGTGACCCGGATGAACAACCTGTCCATAAGGTTTGTATCTCTGCTTTTAAGGTGGCGAAATATGAAGTGAGGCAAAAATTTTTCCAAACTGTTATGGGCTATAACCCTTCCCAGTACGTGGGCGGAGATCTTCCGGTCGACACGGTGTCTTGGGAAGGGTCCAGAGACTATTGCAAAAAACTGGGCCTGCGACTGCCGACAGAAGCGGAATGGGAGTATGCGGCCCGAGCAGGAACGCAGGGAGAATTTTATTGGGGGGAAACTATTACCGGTAAGGAAGCGAACTTCTGTGATAGCAACTGCGATCTCAATAACCGGATTCCCGATTTGACGGATGGTTTTAAAAATTCTGCTCCGGTGGGGTCTTTTCCTCCCAACGCTTTTGGTCTTTTTGATATGTCAGGAAATGTCAGCGAGTGGGTGCAGGACTGGATGCCTGTCGATGTGAACTATTATAAGATGAGTCCGGAGCAAGACCCGCCTGGATCACGACCAGAACTAAACGCTTGTAGCGGGGCGAATTGCGTCGGGTCAATTTCCATCACCTATAAGATTTATAGAGGTGGGGCCTGGAACCAGGGTATTGCAGCCATGCGATCGGCCAACCGCAAGGCTACGCACTTCCAGCTTAAGGCAGATGGAAATGGATTCAGGTGTGCCGGGGATATAATAAAGCCCTGATTATTTTGCGCAACGAAAACCGGCAAAGTTTAATCGTTTGCCAGGTTTGGCGTCGGTACGGTCTGCAGGCCGCGTTCCGACGGCGTAATTGATCCACGAGCCTCCACGCATGACCTTGCGCTGACCTTTCAAAGGGCCTTTGGGGTTTTTTGTCGGCGAGTTTCCGTAATATTCTTTTCCATACCAATCGGACACCCATTCATAAACATTGCCGCCCATGTCATGCAAACCATATCCATTCGGGGGGAAGCTCCCTACCGGAGCGGTGGTTTCAAATCCATCCTTGAACTGTTTTGCTTTCCATCTTTTGTCACAATGAAGGTCGCAAAAATTAGCTTTGCCTGACTGAACTTCATTTCCCCAGAAATAAATATTTTCTTCTCCTCCTTTGGCGGCGATTTCCCACTCCGCTTCTGTCGGCAGGCGTTTGTCCTCTGACTTGCAATATTGCCGGGCTTCCCCCCAGGTCACTTTTTCCACAGGCAAACTCTTGCCTTTGAACCCGGATGGGTTGTTCCCCATTTTTCCGGCGAACTCTTCCTGGGTGATTTCAAATTTATCAATTAAAAAGGAATCGAGATAAATAGTGTGAATAGGCTCTTCGTCCTCAAACCACTTTCTTTTGCAGGGGTCACTATGTTTGATGCATTCCGATAATGCCTTATCCGTTTTGAAACCAATTTTATAATTTCCCGCAGGAATGCGGATCATGGCCTCTTCGCTCCAACTTTTCTGGGGAAAGCTGAAAAGTGCAAAGACGATAAAGACAATTGATGTGCAATGCATGGGTGGCCTGTTTCGCTAAATCAGTTTTGATCGGAACACTAACAGCTTCTCTTCTGTCATTTCCATCATGGCGGGAAGAATTCCTCCAACGCCTAACCCGGAAGTTTTGCGGCCATAGAACGGCATCCAATCGACCCGGAACGCGGTGTGGTCGTTGATCATGACAGCGGCGGCGTTGATCCTTTTGGCGGTGTCCAGAGCGGTGTCGATATTTTGGGTGAACACCGCGGCTTGAAAAGAAAAGGGTGTTTGATTGGCTCTTTTGATCGCTTTCAAACGGTCTTTAAAGGAATAAATAATGACGACCGGCCCGAATATTTCCTGGGAAGAGACCTTGTCCTTGTCGGAAGGATTGAGGATGACTGTGGGGGCGTAACAGGTGGTGCCGATTTTTTTTCCTCCGGTCAGGATTTTTGCACCATTCTTTTTCGCTTCTTTCACCCATTGATCAACACGGTCCACTTCTTTTTCCTGAATCAACGGACCGACTTCCGTTTTTTCATCAGTGGGGTCGCCAACCACAAGTTTTTTAGCCAGCTTGACCAGCCCTTTTGAAAATTTGTCGACAAGCTTTTCATGCACAAATACTTTTTGCACGGAAACGCAAACCTGCCCGGCATGGTAAAAACCTCCTTTGGCAAGCAAGGGCAGGGCATCCTTCAGGTCCGCGTCATGATCGACGATCACCGGGGCTGCACCGCCATGCTCCAGGGCGCAGCGAGTGCCCGGGGCCAGCTTGGACCGGAGTTTCCATCCGACCTCTCCCGAACCGATGAACGAGAAAAACGCCACGCGAGGATCGGTTACGAGTTTTTCTGCCAGAGAACTTTCGCAAACGAGTGCCTGACACCATTCCTCGGGTAGTCCCGCCTCATACAAACATTCAACGAGGTTGAGACAGGAAAGAGGGGTTGCGCGCGCAGGTTTTACGATGACCGGACAGCCCACCGCCACTGCCGGAATCATCTGGTGGACAATTAAATTGAAAGGGTGGTTGAACGCGCTGATGGCGGCGACCACACCAATCGGTTCCCTAGTGGTCAGGGCCATCCTGTTCATGGATGAAGCGGTCAGGTTCATGGGGATTTCATGCCCAGTCAACTGGCTGATAGACTGTGCTGCTTCACGGATGCCCTGAACCGCACGATCAAGCTCGATGCGGGAATCGATCAATGGCTTGCCGCCTTCTTCCGACGACTGGCGGGCAAACTTCTCGGCTTTGGACTGAACAATATCTGCGGTTTTTTCCAGTATCTCGATGCGCCTGGGAGCGGGAAGGATTTTGTCCGAGTCCTGTGCCAATTGATAAGCGGTTTTCAGAGTCTTCTCGACTCGGGTTGCGTTATCCAGATTAATTTCAGCAATCAAATGGCCGTCGTAAGGCGAGTTTACCTTCAAGCGTTTCGTCATGAAGCGGTCCTCATTAAAATTAACCAGCGTGATGCTGGCCAGACCACGCCCGGAGGGAGTGGGTGCTCAATTGCCCCGGTGGTTACACCGGTTTATAAAATACAGGTTCTTGCGTTCAGTTCGTCGATCAATACTTTTTCATTTTCCGAATAATCTACCGGCACTTCGATCAGTTGCACTCCCTTGGCATTGAGGCATTCATTGAGAAGCCCGGGCAGTTGGTCGCTGGCTTTCAGGCGATGCCCCGTAGCTCCATAGGATTCGGCGTACTTAACAAAATCAGGGTTGCCGTAATCCAGACCAAAATCGGGGAAACCCATTCCGGCCTGTTTCCATTTGATCATTCCATAAGCGTCGTCGCGGAGGATCATCACGACAAGATTTAACCCCAGCCTCACTGCGGTTTCCATTTCCTGAGAATTCATCATGAAGCCGCCATCACCGCAAATCGCCATCACTTTTCTATCAGGATGAACAATTTTTGCCCCTATCGCCGATGGCAGGCCGGCTCCCATAGTGGCCAGGGCATTATCCAACAAGACGGTATTAGGCCGATAGGCTTTATAATTGCGGGCGAACCAGATTTTGTAGACACCGTTATCGAGAGCAATAATGCCATCATCTGGCATGGCCTGCCGAACTTGCGCGACAAGATGCTGGGGGATCACCGGGAAACGGGCATCTTCACTTCGCTCTTTTAAATGTAACTCAACTTCGGTTTTGACCCGTTCGAAATAGCTGAAGTCCCAGTCCGCACATTTTTCCAGTTTGTCGGCCAGCCTGTCAATGCTTCCGGCGATGTCGCCGATGACATCCAGTTGTGGAAAATATACTTCATCGACATTAGCAGAAAAATAATTGATGTGAATCACCTTGGCTCCATTGGAGGACATGAAAAAGGGCGGTTTTTCTATGACATCGTGCCCCACATTGATGATCAGGTCGGCGCGATCGATGGCACAGTGCAGATAGTCCTTGCTGGAGAGCGCGGCGGTGCCGAGAAAGTGGGGGTGGCTTTCATCCACTACGCCTTTACCCATCTGGGTGTTGAAGCAGTATATGCCGGTCTTCTTGATGAATTTAGTCAAGGCACCGCAGGTGCGGTTGCGGTTAGCCCCGGCACCAATGAGCAAAAGTGGATGTTTTGCTGCGTCAATCATTTCTACCGCTTTATCAAGCGCCTTTTCATCAGACTGGGGTCTTCGGGTAGTAACGGTTTCGAAAGGAACGGTGGAACACTCTTCGGCGGCGATATCTTCCGGCAACTCCAAATGCACCGCCCCCGGCCTTTCTTCCCGGGCTATGCGCATGGCTTCATGAATCAGCACGGGGATATTGTTTCCATGCACGATCTGTTTGGTGAACTTGGTGAGAGGCCGCATCATTTCCACAACGTCGATGATCTGGAAGCGCCCCTGCTTACTTTTTTTAATGGGCTTCTGACCGGATATCATGAGAATGGGCATGGCCCCCAATTGTGCGTAAGCACCCGACGTTACAAAATTGGTCACTCCGGGTCCTAATGTAGAAAGGCAGACTCCAACTTTTCCGGTCAGCCTTCCATAAGTTGCGGCCATGAACCCGGCCCCCTGCTCGTGGCGGGTGAGAATCAGTTTGATTTTGGAGGTCCTTAAGGATTCGAGAAAATCAAGATTCTCTTCTCCGGGAATGCCAAAAATATATTCCACACCCTCATGTTCGAGAGAACGGATAAAAAGGTCAGATGCTTTCATGAACGAACCTCTAGTTTCAGAATCAGGGTTTATGAGAATCGTAGGGTAGAATTTACTGCATAACGCACTCATGTACAATGTCTATCGATTAGTGGTTTCCTTACAAAGGAAATTTGTGAAGGCATTGGAGTTATAAATACTGCATGATGAGGGAAAACCGGAAGGGCGGAAGCACGATGCTTCCGCCCCGGTTTTTTTTCAGGAAGGTAACGCTTGCTTATTTTCTCTGCGGAGTCGTGCCATGGGACCCGGAACGGTTCCGCCAAAACTCCAGAAACTATATTTCACGCCATCAGCCAGATCACCCACATATTCTTTGGCTTCTAAATGGATCACAACGGTATCGGCTCCACGCTTTGTGGTGGGCGGAACATTGGGGGCGTGGGTCAATTGCCGTGACTCCGGCGAAAGCCGCAGAGGCGCCGAACCCGGCCACCAGGGCAAACACGACTGAAGCACATGTTAGTTTTTTCATTAGCAATCCTCCTGAAGTATTGAAAAAGCAGTTAATGAAAATGAAATATGGGTGTGGATTAAAAAATCTCTTCATATCCCGAAATTTTCTGTGGCCGGCCCAAGACTCGAAAAAGAACCAGATCCAGACAAAAAGCCATATATGAGATAAAAAGATATATTTATCTTTTATTTAAAACCAAGATATGATATATTAAGTAGATGTCAAGATAAATTTATCCATTAAAGAGGTGCTATGATTTCCCAGACTTCAGAATATGCTTTGCGGGCCGTGGTTTGTCTGGCCCAGAATCCGGATAAGCCTCACACCACAGCGGAAATTGCCAAGTGGACCAAGGTTCCCGAGCATTATCTGTCCAAGGTTTTGCTGGCTCTAGCCAAGCACGAGGTGGTTTTTTCCAAGAAAGGTCTGCATGGGGGTTATGTGCTGGCGCACGACCCTGAAGACCTGCCATTGCTGAATGTCATCAACGCGGTGGACCCCATCAAACATATAAAGAGTTGTCCCTTGAAACTGAAAACCCATGGCACCCATCTTTGTCGACTGCATAAACGGGTCAATGATTCGATTGACATGATAGAAGAACTATTTCGCACCTCGACCGTTGCCTTGATTCTGAACGAACCCACTCAAAGTATCCCGCTTTGCGAATCTGTCACCACTCAGCGTGGGGCTAACTAGCAATAGCTATAGAAGGCTAACAAAAAATTGTCTCGGCCTAAGCAACCATGGTCCCGTTTCCCCGGACGGGATCCGACATGGGGCTAACTAGCCCACCGGGCTACCGGTCTCATTGCCGCTAGTTGTGCCGAGTGGAAGGGGTACTGTTTGTAAAATTTTTTTCACAACCTTCCATTAGGATTTATGCTTTTTTCGATTATACTTTGCATAGATGATAATGCAGGGTTTGCCTGAACTTCCAGGTAGGCTGTAAAACGAAGGCACAATTTATACGGGGAGAAAAAAATGTCTGAGACCACAGGAAAAGATGTCATGAGTGAGGAAGAGGCTGTTCAGGAAAGTATATTTCAAGTTTCAGCCATCATTGCTTTGCTGGAACAAAAGAGGATCGTAACGCGCCAGGAAATTTTGGATGAAGTAGAAGGACTAAAAAGCCGGGGATAGCCGAGAAGCCCGATGGCCAAGGAAAAAGCAAACCCACTGGTTTTACCTTCAGGCTCACTGAATTTGTGGGCGCAAAATTTATTTTTCCAGGTTTGATTTTAAAAAATTCTGCACAACTATTTTGGTATCTATTACATCAATCACCGCGTTATGGGTGATGATGGTCCCCAGCAGGCTCAAAGCTTGATTGGCGCGTTTTTGGTTTATTTTTGCCTGAACAATATCGAGGATACGTTCTACTCTCAGGCCAAAGCTTTTCCCCTCGTGAGTGTGCACCACCACTTCTTTCCCTTCGGAGAGTACTTCCCCTTGTCCGAGGTGTTTCCCTTTTTACCGAAGTGGTTCAGGTTCAACCGCAGCTATACTCCCGGCAATAATTACCGGGTGATGAACCTGGGAGGCATGGGGTTGATTCCGTCTTTATGCTATGAGTCTGTGTTTTCCAGTCACACCCGGCGATTCATCCGTAACGAGGGAAATTTGATTGTCAATATGACGAACGACGGCTGGTGGGGTAGAAGTGATCTTCCCATGGTTCATATGGCGGTGTCGATTTTTCGCACCGTTGAGTACCGCGTACAGATGGTGCGCGTGACCAACTCTGGAGTGGGGGCGTTTGTGGAAGCGACAGGTGAGATTGTTGCAGGCTCGATGACGCCAATGTTTGAAGAAGCCGTGACTTCCTTCCCCTTGTTTATTCCTGAAGAACGGTCTCCTTATTTTTATCTTGGCGACTGGTTTCTATGGAGCCTGCTGGTTCTTTTTACTGCCGATCTTATCCGCCATCGTTTTAAGTAAAGAAAGCATCTTAGGAAATGAACATCAGTCTGAATCAAAAAATTTGTTTTGTTCCAGCTTGTCGAGGATGGAGGTCCAGGTCTCGGGTTGGTTGACCAGCTTGATCTTCCAGGTCTTGAGCGTGGTGCCGAGTGCCTGGTCGAAGTTGGTCAGGGCATTTTTGTAGTTGATGATTGAATCGGTTTCGCTGTTCTCGGCGGTGACCAGGTCGTTTTGAAAGGTGACGATCTGAAAGTTGGTAGTGAGCCCCGCTTTGAGTTTTATCATTTCGACTTCCAGTTTTCTCTTGGAGAGCACCTTGGCCCGGTGGGCCAGGACGAGTTGCAGGATTTTTAATTCGATATCACGGATCCTGTCTTTAATATCGATTTCAATGCCTTCTTTTAATTCCCTCAGGGAAATCCTTGAGTTTTCCAAACCAATGCTTGAGCTGACATAGGACGAATGCCGACTCAGGTCGCCAAAAGGGATGGTGAGACTCAGCCCCACTGAATAGTCGGCTCGTCCTGCATCCGCCAACTTTCTTTCAGCGTTAGAGAATTTGGTGTCGGATCGACTAACGCTGGTGCTTGTGGTCAGTGAAAGATCCCAAAGGCGGTTGTTCTTGGCCACCATTAAACCCATCTTGGACACTTCATAATTGTTGAGCGCCTGCAGGTAATCCGTGCGGTTTGCCAGAGCGATCTGCAGGCTCTTTTCGTAGTCGGGCTTCATGAGCTTTAGGGTGGACTTATCTTCCTCCACAGGTACGATGTTCGATGCCTTGTTAACATCCAGAACCTGAATGAGGGAAAGCTGGCTGCTATCGAGATTGTTTCTTGATGTTAGAAAATCAAATTCTTTTTGGGCGATGTCGGCTTGACTCTGGATCAGTTCCACCCCTGCCAAGCGACCTGTTTCGACGAGAGCCTCGTTGATCGTGAGTTGTTTCTTTGCTCGTTCCAGTGAATCGGCGGCGATACTGCGTTTTTGGAAAGTCTGCAGGTAACTGCGGTAAGTGGTGATGACGGATGTGATGGTGCTGATGAGAGTGGACTGAAGCGAGAGGAGATTATTTTCTTCACCGATCCGTGCTGTTCTTAGGGTCACGGTGTTGATGTCGATGCCCGCGCCTTTGGGCAGGGGTTGCGTAAAACCCAATGTCCAGGAGGTGGTCAATGAATATTCATCGACGGATTCCCCATCGGTGATGCTGTTGTCCCAGGCGAATGTGATCGTGCCGCCGGTCTTTATTTTTTGAGTAGCTGAAAAATTAGCTCCGTAAGTATGGATGTCTAAGCGGGTGTCATCAATAGCTGTTGGTCCGGTTGAACTCACTTTGTAACTGGGAGTGATGGTAAGATCGGGAACAAACTCGTCTTCGGAAACAGCAAGACTGTATTTCTGAGTCACTCGATCCAGATAGGCGCTTTTAATGGTGCGGTTAAAGCGCATGGCAAGGGCCACACTTTCTTCCAGAGTCAACGGGCCGGAGGGAAGTTTTGGGAATTTGACCCAAAGCCAGGAGTTAACCTACTTCCGCCAGGATTTTTCTTTATCGTAGTTGGACGTTGTTCCCAGGTACAAGGAACCGTCAGGAAGTTTTGGGGACTTTATCCAATCCCAGATATCGTCGACCATCGAAGGGGACTGGGGTTTTTCCTGCGATATTGGTTCGGTTTTTTCTTCCTCGGCGTAGACCCCTGAGGCCGAAAAAAGAGCCATAATCAGGAGAATACCGAGGTAACTCACTCTCAGAACCCGTATATATTTAGAAATGAAACCAGGCACACTTTCTCCCTAAAGCTTTATTTTATAAAGATTTAGACTGTTTTTAGCCGAGGCACATCTATACCCCCTTTACTTATAAGTATTTACGGTTTTTTTTGAAGATGGGATTAGGAGAATAAACTGTTTAAAAACAAAATTTTAACAAGGACTTAACATGCCAAAATCAAAGTTTCTTGACAATGCTCGTACAGAGGGGAGTTGATCTTTACAAGGTCAAGGAACTGGCGGGACATAAGGACATTTCTTCTACTCTCAGATACGCACATTTGAGAAGAAAGGATCTGACAGATTGCATACGAGTGTTAGACAGTTCAGATTCTATCATAGGGGATAAAAATAAGGACTCACAGTAATCTGCAAGTCCTTATTTTACTGGTCGGGGCGAGAGGATTTGAACCTCCGACCCCCTGCTCCCAAAGCAGGTACGCTAGCCAGGCTGCGCTACGCCCCGAATTTTTTATAAACTTTTACTTTAATAAAATAAAATCTCTTGCTCATCGCCCCCACGGTTTAGCCCTCCGGGGCAAAAAGGCAAAGGTTAAATATCACTAGTGGGCGGAATGCATGCTATGTGTTTTTTTCCGTTGTTCTTCAGTCAGCAGGTTGAGCAAAGCGATTTTTGCTTCTGCCGTTGCCATGATCATTTGAGTTTTGGTCGCGGCAATTTTCCCAGCCGCTGATCGGATGGCTTGGGCATTTACCTTCTCAGCATGGACCAGTCTGTTGAACTCCATATGCGCAATTTTGTGCTCGGCCTTGTTGCGAATGCTTTTCTTCCGGTATTCAAATCGCAGTCTCTTGACTTCCGCCACCTGGGCTTCGGTCAGGCCCAGTTTGTCTTTGAAGCGTAACAAATGGGTGAACGGGCATTTGCTGGTGTGGCTTCCATGTGAACTTTTTTTATAACCGTGACCGGATCGGGCATGGTGCGAACTTCCTTCGGACTTTTTGTAACTATGTCCCTTTGATTTTCTATGATGGTAATAGGATTTTTTAGAGCCACTTCCTTCCGCTTTACGATGACTACTGTTTCCAGATATATGATGGCCCTTGCTTCCGGAAATATGGTGGGGCATTGTTTTGGTTTTACTGCCCTCAGCTTTTTTCTCTCCATGACTGTAACTGCCGGCACTGCCGGTGCCGATGGAGTCCATTCCGGTTGCAGCCAGAGCGCTTTGGCTGAAGAACAGGGTTGCAGTCAGAATGACCAGTCTTATTTTCAGATTAAACATAATCCTCTCCTTGCTTTTGGGTGAGACCGAGGCAAATCATTTTTTAGCCTGAACCTTTTCCGATAGCCCAACAGGGCAGTTGCCAGTTTAATGCAGGTAAAGCCGTGCTTCACAACTGGCCCTACGCTTGGTAATGGTACGCCCGGCAGGATTCGAACCTGCGACCTACGGATTCGAAGTCCGGAACTCTATCCAGCTGAGCTACGGGCGCATGTTTAAATAGTTGGGGTGATCGACAGGATTTTAATCCGCCTCCACGGGAGCCACAACACAATGTATTTTAAGGCTATATGTTATGGAAAACGTGTGGATGTTTCCTTATGTATTTTGCTAAAGAAAGACATTCTATATGGTATTGCAAAAGAAGGGAACAAGAAAATTTTAAATAATTTTTGGATCCGATGAGCTTCGGGATAGGATTCAGGGTGTTTCCAAAATTATTGTGTCAGAGGGAAATTGAGGAAAAAATGGTCAAGGCATTGGGTGCGTTTATATTTATAGGAATTATGCTGGCCTTCCTGATCTTCAACACGCCTGTGACCCGGCTGGGCTCAGGGTTCCTCGTTGGTGATGGGAGGCATGTATTCACCTATCATGATCTGGTGAAAAAAGCGGGAGTCCTGAATGTCAAATTCCCCAACGAAGATGATATTGAAGCGGAGGTGATGTTTCTCGATCCTGCCAGCAACCTGGCGATATTGAGATTGAATGAAATGCCGAAAGTAAAGTGCCTGCCTCTAGTACTGAGTGAAAAAGGATTGGGTCCGCGAAGTGAGTCGGTATTCACATTGGGATACCCGTGGACCAACACTCTGGAAGACCAGCATGTTTTAATCGAAGGATCCGCCGACACCTCGTCGATGCTGATCGGATTAAAGATGGCCCTTGACCCGGTGCATAGTGGAAGTCCATTGTTCAACTCTCGGCAGGAGGTGGTGGGAATGGTGTTGTTGGAGGCACATGCCAAAGCCGCGTTTCCAGTGGAGGCTTCGCATCATTTTGCTATCCCGGCATTGTTGTTGGAAAAAGCCATGAAGGCGGGTAGAATTGATAAAGTCGCTCATCCGGTTGAGAACCTTTCGAGAAATGCGTTCATTTCAAGATCGAGAAATAATATTGTTCTGATTGAGGCAAGATAAATGCAACTCACTGATGAAAATTATATGCTGTATGGATTATTATTTGTCTGCTTTCTGTTGGGCTTGTTGTTTAATGTTGCCAAGCGTCTCGGCTCCTCCAAAAATTTCCCGCCCCCCAAAGATGAGAAGGATAAGTGAATCACCGAGGATTTTTAATTTTTCCTTACCCTGTTAAATGCCATACGTAGCAAGATAATTCCAAAGAAAATAATCCTTTGCCAACGAATTCATGGTCTGCATCCGTCCTCCCCCCCCCCTTTTTTTTTACGATCCTCTTCAGGTTTTTCATACTTGAGATCCCCCCATATCACAGAAAAAAGGCCGGAAAGCTGGACAAACTTTATTGCCATTATTTATCAATCAATAGGGGTTTCAATTCGTGTGGTCTAAGCTGGCAAGAACAGGGCCTTAGTTCAAATAGTTGAGTGAAGGAAAGCTATATTCCTTTTATTATCAATCATCTTCTATTGGGAACGGTCATGAACAGGTCAAAAAAAATTACGCTGGGGATTTTGATTTTAGCTCTCTGGTTTCTCCCGGTTTTAGCGGAGAACTTTGCATAACCCAAGATTCTTCGTTGCAATAGCTCCTCAGAATGACAAAATAGCCTTTTATTGTCATGCTGAGCTAGTGATATTTGACCTTTGAATTCTTGCCCCGCAGGGGTATCTCGAAGCATCTCGCTTTTCTGCTTTATAGACTTACGCAAAGGTCTCGTTTTAGCGGGGGCTGGTCAGAAAAGTTTGACAGATGAGATCAAGTTTTTGGATGGCATCAAAAATGTGGATTGGTACAGAGTGGATGGCCAAAACATCATCATCGGTTGGAGACGGATGCCAGACACTTTTTATGCATGGAACCACAGGGCAGATGTAAATGCCAGCAGGTCATCAATCTATAAAGTCTATGTTTGGTCGGTTCGATCCCGCCAGAAAGATTGGTCGCCGGGAGAGGGAGGCCAAGTCTGCATCACTACGGCCAAAATGGGCCGTTTTGGAAAAAGCAACTGCAAGAGATAACAGGAGTTGCTGTTTGAAGAAGTAAATAATGATTAAGGTTTGAATCGTTCTGGTTTTTATTTTGGAACGGGAAGCAATGGGGACTCACCTGGCAGACCTTGTTCTTTTCAAATTCCGCTAACGCATCCTGCGTTTGTTTGAGCCTGTGGATTTCTTTCAAAAAATGGGTTGAGCGACAGACTTCGTGATATTACCAACATTAAACTTCGTGCCCCGGAGTGGTAGACCCAGTAAGAGTCCAGCTACTTATTCTTTTGCAGTTATAATTCCCCCGATTTTGTTCTAAAATCCTCCCTGTTTGACAATATTCTCCTGCTGAAATAGCATTGGTATTCCCAATACAACGAGGTGGCTAGTGGAGAAACTTCTCTTTCTATTCCTGCTTGTCCTACTGCGGCCTTTTTATTTCTGTGGATTATAAATATGGAAGTATCGAATCAAAAACCCTGGCAGGGTATCGGTGCGGATGTTGACAAAAACGATTCCGCTGCTGAAATATTATACAAGGCAAAGCTCGATTGGGAGGTTAAAAGAGTTCCTTCTCAGCGGCCAATATCCTACGGCAATCAGGAAACGATTAGGTTCTTCAAAGCCTTTTTTGAGGTCGCCGAGGCCGAAATAGAAACTGTAGGCGGCCTTGATAATGCAAGAATACTTTGGAGCCTTGCCTGTTTGAATGAAGATTTCACTTTGCGGGGAGGAGACAAGGTAAGGGGTTACGTCTTGCTGGCCTCGCGGGATGATGGTAGGGAAAGAATTGAAATTCAGTTTCTTACCGTGCGGGAAAGTTGTCATAATATGTTAAAGATTGTTTCCAATGCCAAATCCCACATGAAAAATATTTTCAGAAGTACGTTTAAACCTACCTTTCCATTTAAGAACGAGAAGCGCCAAAAATTTGATGATAAGATGAAGCAAAAAGTAAATGACATCATCGTTCCAGGGCGCGAGGCGATCACTGCTTTTGCAAATGTTGCTCGGGACCTGTCAGATAAAAATTGGGATGAACCAATAGCTTGGAGGTATCTGTTTGAAGTTTTTCAGCCGGATACCCTTGAAGGTGTTTCTGTAATCGGTGAGAAAGAATTGGATGAACTTGCGGAGAAAAACACAAAGTTAGCTATTGAGGCTTTCTCTCAGGCACCGGGACAGGATCTTGAATCTGCTAAAATGACCGCTTGGGGGTTATTGAATGCGGTTATCTACATTATCGATCACCAACTCGGATCTACTAAAGACTATCGCCTGCGGCAGGCTTGGTTTGGTCCGAATGCCAAAATTAAGCAACGAGCTCTTGACCTTGCATTGGAAATATGAGGTTTTTGAATCTGTTTCCAATTTTAGGTACTTTCTTCAACCATTAGGTTCCGCAGAACGTCTGGTAGGGTCTGTCCGTGGTCGGCGCCGGCGCGGCGTAAGCTTTGTTCCCCGCGACCTCGTCGAAGGGATGGCTTAAAACGGCCAGCAGTTTCGAGAAGGGCATCATGTCATCCTGATTGGCGGCGGCAAGGGCTTCTTCGACCTTATGGTTCCGCGGGATATAGATCGGGTTGACCCGGTCCATCGCCTCAGCACTAGTCTCCGCTGCAATTCCATCCTGCTCCAGGCGCTTCCGCCAACGCTGCGCCCAGACGTCGAAGGCACCAGGCTCTTCGAACAAGTGTCGTACCGCGTCGCTATCACCGCGCAAGGTTTGGGCGAGACGGCGGAAGACGAGGGTGAAATCTGCATGTCCATTTTCCATCACCGATAGCAGATCGTTGATCAGTTCAAGGTCGAGAGGATCTTCCGTCGACAAACCGATCTTGGACCGCATTCCGGCCAGCCAGTAAGTCTCATAGAGAGGCTGAATACACTCAATCGTTTCGGTCAGCAATTCGATGGCCCGGTCCTTGTCGGGGTCGACAAACCGGACCAGCGTTTCCGCCAATCGGGTCAGGTTCCAGGCCAGGATCACCGGCTGGTTAGCATAGGCATAGCGGCCATGGTGGTCGATCGAGCTGAACACCGTGCCCGGCGCATAGCTGTCCATAAAAGCGCAGGGCCCGTAATCGATGGTCTCTCCGGAGATCGTCATGTTGTCGGTGTTCATCACCCCGTGGATGAAACCGATATTCATCCAGCGCGCCACCAGGGCGGCCTGGGCATCGGCGACGGCCGCGAAGAATGCCAGATATGGGTTTTCTGCATCGGCTGTGTCGGGGTAGTGCCGCGCAATGGCATAATCGGCAAGTGCACGGACTTTGTCGACGTCACCGCGCACGGCTCCAAACTCGAAGGTCCCGACGCGGATGTGGCTAGCCGCAACCCGGGTGAGAATAGCACCGGGCAGAGGGATTTCCCGATAGACGGGATCCCCGGTGGCAACGGCCGCCAGGGCGCGTGTCGTCGGGATGCCGAGCGCATGCATGGCTTCCCCGATCAGGTATTCGCGCAACACCGGGCCAACAGCCGCCTTGCCATCTCCGCCGCGAGAGAACGGGGTGCGGCCCGATCCTTTTAGCTGGATATCGCGGCGTCGTTGTCGGGTGTCGATCACCTCACCGAGGAGAAGCGCGCGTCCATCCCCCAGCTGGGGGTTGAACCCGCCAAACTGGTGCCCGGCATAAGCCTGGGCTAGCGGTTCCGAGCCCTCGGGGGTTAGATTGCCGGAGAAAATCGCTAAACCTGCTTCCGAATCGAGCGCGACCGGATTAAGGCCGATCTCCTCGGCCAGTGCATGGTTGAACTGCAGCATTTTCGGGGCGACCGCAGGTTCTGCCTGGCAGAACTTGAAAAAGCCTTCAAGGCTGCGGGCGAAGCTGTTATCGAAGTTGAAGTGCAGGCGGGTAGGGTCGTGCGCGTCCATCGTTGTCTTTACCACCTGTATTCTCTTGCCGTAAAATTTAATACTAAATTTAAAATGACCATGACTATACCCTACAGGCGGTATATCCTTGGGATTCGGACACATTCCGCAAACAATTTTTCCAGCCTGTGTTTGATAATTTCTCCAATTCCATCCTATAAAACATCCCTGCCTCTTTAATCATCTTGCCCAGTATCACATCCTCTTAATCATCGATAACAGGAATTGACACCCGGGATCATTCAGGGTTGAGCCGTTAGAGCATATAAAAATGAATAAACAGAAAGCGGGAGTTGAGTAGCATATTGTGGCAAGAACTTCATAAAAAAATTCGCTGCTACCCAAAAAACAGAGAGCGTAATCATGAATTTAATGAATATATCCATTACCAATAATATGTAGTGGCTAAGATTTGATCTTCCCCTGTTTTAGTGGACAGTTAGTTAAGAGGCATAGGCCTGTTTCTCGAATTCGGCAGGGCTGAGATAGCCGAGATATGAGTGACGGCGTTGCCGATTATAAAACACTTCGATATATTCAAAAATATCCTTCTTTGCTTGCTGACGGGTTTTGTAGTTCCGGTTATGAATGAGTTCCACTTTGAGAGTATGGAAAAAACTCTCCGCCACGGCGTTATCCCAGCAATCGCCCTTCCGGCTCATACTGCACTCTATCCCATGAACATTGAGCAAGGCTTGAAAATCGTTGCAGGCATATTGAACCCCCCGGTCAGAATGGTGAATCAATCCCGGTTTCATGCCGCCGTTCTTCATTGCCATATTTAAAGCTCTCATTACCAACCAACGGGTTATCCAACGATCCATGGCCCAACCAATAACTTTACGGTGGAATAAATCCAGCGTCACCGCAAGGTATAACCAGCCCTCTTGAGTCGGGATATAGGTGATATCCGAAACCCAGCATTGACCGGGCTCAGCAACATTAAACCGCCGTTGCAGTTTGTTTTTTGCCACCGGGTGATTATGTTTGGAATCGGTTGTCACCCTGAACTTTCTTTTGTGCTTGGCAACGATTCCATGCTCGCGCATAAGACGGGCAATACGATGCCTGCCAATGGCATATCCCTTGTCTTTCAAGTCCTCATGAATTCTGGGACTGCCATAAGTCTGGCGACTCTTCTTATAAACGGTTTTGATCTCATCAACCCATCGCTGCTTCTCACGGCTCCTCAGGCTCTCGGGGCGGCTCAGCCAGGCATAGAACCCACTTCGTCCCACTTCCAGAACCCGGCACATCGGGCTTACCGGAAATGCTTCTCGATGATCCCGTATAAACCGATATCTCATTGGGAACCCTTCGAGTACCCCTTGTATGTTGTTCATAAGGGGAATTTGTAGTAGTTGTACCTGTGAGCCCTGTGGGAAGCCGGTTTTGTGTTTTCCACAAGGCTCACAGGGTTTGATTCAGGGCACAATAGATCGTTTACCCCTTGGGCTTTTAAGCCCGTCCCGAAGCGCAGATCGTTGTGTCCTATTTTGATTAACCCGAACAGTTGCCTGGGCCACTGAGCCCGCATCGGCAAGGCTGGGAGACCAAATTATGAATCAGAAACCCCATTTTATTGGCATCGATATTTCTAAACTCCATCTGGATGTTGCTGACAGCATGACTCAAGAAACCTGGCAAACCGCTAACAATGAAGAAGGGATTGCTGGTTTGGTCGAGAGTTTATCCGCCTTAAATCCTCCATTGATCGTTTTGGAAGCCACAGGCGGCTTAGAGATCCCGTTGGCTTCGGCCCTGGTTGCGGGTCGACTGCCAGTAGCCGTGGTCAACCCACGGCAAGTTCGTGATTTTGCCAAAGCCACCGGGAAACTGGCAAAAACCGATGTCATTGATTCTCTTGTGCTGGCCCATTTTGCCAGGGCCGTACGTCCTGAGGTCAGGAAAATCAAAGACGAAGAATCTCTGGAACTCTCAGCTCTAGTGACACGCCGTCGCCAGTTGATCGAGATGCTGACCAAAGAAAAAACCCGTCTAAAACAAGCTCCAAAATGGATATGTAAAGACATTAAGGAGCATATCGAATCTCTTAAAAAACGCTTGCGAAAAATCGATGGCGACCTTTCCAGAACCATCAAAAACAGTTCTGCCTGGCGTGAGCACGACCAGATCATACAAAGTGTTCCCGGTGCCGGTCCCGTTCTGGCTGTCAACCTCTTGGCCGGGGTTCCGGAACTTGGAGTTCTTAATCAGAAGCAAATCGCCGCCCTCATCGGTCTCGCTCCCCTCAATCGGGACAGCGGAAAGTTCCGGGGCCGCCGGTGTATCTGGGGCGGCCGCGCCAATGTGCGTGCCGCTTTATACATGGCCGCCGTCACTGCCATGCAGCATAATCCCGTGATTCGTACCTTTTACACACGCCTCATCGAAAAGGGCAAACCCTTTAAAGTTGCCATTACCGCATGCATGAGAAAGTTATTAACGATCATCAATACCATGATCAAAACAAAAACACTCTGGAATGAAAATCTCATTGCCAGCACTTGACATTTAACACAGTTGCTTCGGGGCATGAAAGCCAATGAAGAGGACATCACAAAGATAACTGTCGCCTTTTTTAATATGTCCCGCTCCATACGAAGGCGAGCGTTTTCTCGCCGCAACTGCTGCAACTCATCTCCCGGCTTAAGCTGTCCTTTGCCGGGAAACGCATTCCCCTGATCCTCCTCATACTCCTGTTTCCAGCGACCCAGAAGGGCAGAACGGATTCCCAGATCCCGGGACACCCGGGCAATGCTATCGCCTACTTCAATAACCAATCGAACCGCTTCTAACTTGAATTCTTTACTGAAACTCCTGCGTTTGGTTCCCATAAAAACACCTCCAAAAGTGTATTATCCACACTTTTCGATGTGTCCACCAATTCAGGGGAAGATCAGTTGGATTATGGATCGTCAAAGACAATCCACACCACCCCCCTCATGAGAGGGGAGGATCAATGAGAATCTCGACTTATGCAAAGGTCTCCTCGGCAATAGGGAGCTCCATTGACAGGTCTATGGTGTCCTGAATGGTTTCCAGGGTCTCTTCGGGAAACCCCGGAATAGAAAAAGCGGCGATGTCGAAGCCATGCTTTTTATCAATTTCACATCCCGGTGAATCTTGTGGACCCTGGTTCCCTTCTTCCATTTTTTTAAAATCTCACCACCCGTGTTCCCCGATTCCACTGCGATGCTCCCCGGATAAAGCCCTGCCTCTTTTAACAACTCCAGCAATTCGTCGTCAAGATAATCCGTTCGGATGCCATTGGACATTGCCAAGCCAATATCCAGATTGAGACTGATAATCCCCCTGACAATAGTTTTTGCGTGGGATATAGAAATGGTAAATCACCCCAGCCCTCTTTGAGAATGACTTCGTGGCGGGCTCGAATCCCCTCCGCCAAGTACGTAAGCCCCAGGGAGGGCATGATCGCTTAAAATATTTAAAAGATCAACCGGGACGCTTTTATTGACTCAGTTAAGCTTTCTTTACTTTATGGAACGCATGGTATAAAACCGTTCAGTGACAGGGGTTTTCAAGGATTTTCCAGTCCCTGATCAGAGTTTTCGTCGTATGGGTTTTCTCCTCTGAAATTTAATATGCTGCAAAACCTAAAAAATCTTTTCAAGCTTTGCCAAATTTTAAAAACACGGGGGAACTGGCCCCTTATTCGAAAATCAAAAAAACAGTTGTGGAATTTTTTTATTTGTAGAAATGGCTTGATACGAAAACCATTTTTTTCTGCCATGATTTACTGGTTTCAAATGCTTAAGGGACTGGACATTCTGGTTTGGCGGCTCGAAACCTTCGGGTTTTTATTCAGCCAAGGATTGAACGATGATGACAGGAAACATTTGAATCAATGCTTAAAATGACCACATCCAAGCCTCACATCTTTTTGGTTTTCAGCACCGGCTTTTACTTCCACCCTTCAATCACCCAGACCCTCTAATTTGAATTCCGCACTGAACAACAAGAAACTTCAGATATCATTCCTGATTTTTGCTTCACTTTTAATATTTCTGGGTCGGCAATTGGATACCGGCATCACGAATTATGACGATGCCTATTATGCCCAGAAGGCAAAAGAAATCCTGGAATCCGGATCCCTCTGGCTCATCACCTTTGCTGGAACGCCTGCTTTTGACAACCCTCCCCTTCCCTTCTGGTTAACCGCTATAGCCTTTAGTATTTTTGGGATTTCCAGTTACTCAGCGGTTTTTTCTTCCGCCCTGTTCGCAACCGGAATCGTTCTCATGACTTACCGGTTGAGCCTGTTACTCTATAAAGATTGCTGGATCGCTTTCGCCTCAGCCTTTGTTTTGCTTTTTCCCGGAATGTTTGTTGACTCATCTCGTCGGGGCATGGTCGATATTCCCCTGGCATTTTTTGTCACTCTGGCATTTTATGCTTTCTTTAAAGCCCATGATTTTAAACCCTGGTATCTGGTTTTTGGTTTCTCAACCGCTGGTGCCATATTGTCTAAAAGTGTTCTTGGGCTTTTCCCTCTCACCATCGCTGGCGCTTTTTTAATTTTCAGCCGACAATGGAGGGAGCTCATCAACCCCTGGTTTTTGTCGGGATGCCTGATCGCCCTTCTTTTAGGATTTAGCTGGCATCTTGTTAACTGGCAACACTACGGACAAGGGTTCATAGACGCTCATTTTGGTTCGCTGATTTTAAACCGGAGTTTTGGTGGAACCAAAGAACCTTTTTATTTTCTGGGATACGCAAAAGACTTTTTAAAGAATTACTGGCCCTGGCTGCCTTTTGCGCTGGTGGGCCTGATCCAATTTGGCAAACGCGGGTTTATAGAAAAGGATATGACCTCCTTATTACTTTTCCTGTGGCCCGCGCTCACCTTTTTGGTGATGAGCACGAGCAAAAACCAAACGCTCCGTTATTTATTCATGATGTTCCCGGCCCTCGCTATTATTACTGCGAAAACCATTTCTGAATGGCTGGGGCCTGATAAAAAAAATACAGCATTGATCACCATGACCGGTGTTATTGCAGCAACCATCCTGTTCGTGAATGCCACGCCCTTTCAGGTTAAAGTTACTCTGGCACAAAGCAGTAAAGAAGTGCGGGAACTGGCCGCTGTTATAAATCTCAACACCCCGGAAAATCAGACAATAGGCAATTACCGTCTCACCTCGTCGAACCCTAAATTGGCGGTGCGGTTTTATTCCAACCGTGTCATGGAATCAAATGTTACTCGCGATCCCGATAAATTAGCGACGACCCTGTCTTCCAGTCCAACAAAAACATGGTTGTCCTCCATTTGGGAATTCAGAAAATTGACAGCCCAGTATCCAAATAAGTTTTATTTAGTACAAGCCAATAACAAGTATGCTTTTTTCACTTCAATGAATAATCGAGAAAACATCAGATATGATTTCTCAGCAATGCGCCTACCCATCGTCAAATAACCATCTATCTATTCGATAAAAGATAGATCTTTTCCGTGAGGCTTGAAACACCCGCAGACTCTGCTTTTCCCCAAAGCTCTTTCAACCTCTCCCCGTCAATACGTCTTTTCAACCAGATGGTATCTTCCGCCACCACCTTTAAAGAGGCATCAGAAAAATTGCCCCAAAAATCTTTTTCCCGCATGACAATCAAAACCTTTTCATTCGCATTCATGAACTGCCGAATTTGTCCGGGCTGCGACAGGTTGAATGATTTTTGCCCTGTCAACACACCCAATCTCGCTCTTTGATTACCCAACCGGTATACCCCTATAGGATCGGAAATCTTTTCCGATAATATTTTTTCAGAAAATAGCTTCATCGGATAACGATTGACATGGGGAAGGACTTCCCCACTCAAAAAGGAAAATGCAAGAACAAGAGAAAAAGAAATGACAAAAACTTGTTTTCCATATTGCCGTTTCCTATCAAACCTGAACACGCTAACACCTGCTACCAAAAACACAGCCGGCAAAAAGAAAAAGTGCGCAGGAGTGTTATGTATCAAATCAAGACCATACAGCGCCACGCCTGAAAATATCGCAGTCACTAGAAGAACAACACCCGTTAAAATTGCTGGCACTTGATAAACCGACCCTCTCAATTCATTTTTTTCCATATCCACGAAAAACTTTGCGACCAATATTGCAATTGCAGAGGAGGCAGGCAGCATATAGCGGCTATGCTCTGTCCGGACAAGGGTGAATAGAACCAGGCATACCAGAACCCAGATATAACAAAACAGAACCGGCTCATTCCCCCTGGCAAACAACGACTGGAAACGGGTCTTTATGTTATTGGGAGCCTGCCTGAAGTATTCCGACAATCCTAAGGCCGGGGAATAACCGTAAATGCCAGATTGATGGAGAACCGCCGCGAGAAAAAATAATACCCAGGGCACGTAATAACGAAACAACACCCCGAAGTAATAAAAGCTGAACGGGGTATCATGAACCAGCCTGTTTTTGATCTCGGCCCCGATAACATGGTTCTTAAATTCGTCGCCATGCAGAAGAAACATCGTCGTAAACCAAGGGACAATCAACAGCGATAAAATCAAGAGGCCTGGTCCAATGTGCATTTTAGACAACCCTCGCCACCCTCTAGTTCCAAAAAGAAAAATCAGCACAACCACACCAGGGATGATGATTGCTGGAGGCCCCTTGGTCATGAACCCCAAAGCCATTGCCAGGTAAAACAAATAGGCATCCATTTTTTTCTTAAAGTCACTCTGGTATAAACGTACAAAATAATAGAGCGCCAAGAGAACGAAAAAACTCATAACGATGTCTGTAGTGGCCCATCGAGAAATCTGAAAATGCAGATAAGTGGCTGGCAAAATCAAAGCGCTGTACAAAGCAATTCTTCCTTCGAACAACCGGCTGACAAAAAGATAAAGCAGTCCAATTGTGAGGCTTCCGAAAAATACGGAAGTCAACCGGGCCGAAACCAGGCTCACGCCAAATACCTTATAAGAAGCGGACATCAACCAGTAATACAGGATGGGTTTGGCAAATCGTTTTCTATCATGGTAAATGGGAGTCAGATAATCCCCCGACTCAACCATGTTACGGGTGGACTCGACATAATAATTTTCATCACTATGATAAGGAGGGACTCCACCGAGCTTGTAAGTCAATGCAAAAAAACAAAAAATCAACCAGAAGAATACAAGTTGTTTTTCAGTTAGCTTGTTGAAGAGATCTTGAAGGAAGGTCAACATAAGTCAAAGCGGAGTGAATGAAACAGGGTTTCTGGAAAAGATATTAAAAAACAAGGCTCGTCTTCACACATCATATTACTGGCAATTTCTCAATTTGAGTTTTAAGCTATTTTAAAAATTTATTCAGAAAAAGCCTATTGTGCCAAGCCAAATCAGGAAAAATTATCTTTCCAAAGCATAACCATAATTAAATAGAAGAAATAAAGCAACCATGATAATCTTCAAGGACAATTTTATTATTTTTTCCGCTCATAAAAAATTAACCTACTTGTGGAGTTCTGATTTACCTTGCTAAGTTTTCCCCGGGAAAAATTACCCAAAAACCCAAAATTCCTTATTATTAAACTACGCTCCATTGGAGACATGGTTTACAATACGGCGGTTTACACCCCTTTAAAAAAAAGTTTTCCTGATTGCCGTTTAACGGTACTGGTGGAGCCTTTTTCACTGGATGTGGTTCGCCATCATCCTGATGTGGATCAGGTTTTATGTTTTGAAAAAAAGTCCTGGGTGCACCAGCTTAAGTTTTATTATCGGCTTTTCGCAGACCGATATGATGTCGTGATTGATATGCATGAGGGAACGAGGGGGGCGGTCATGAGCTTTGTCACCCAAGCTCCCTACCGCGTTGGACACAAGCTTGCCAAACGATCTTTCTTGTACAACGTCAAGCTTGAATTTGGAGATCTGAGCCCTAAACATCCTATTGATTATCAAGTCGCCTTGATAAAGAAAATGGGTGTGGAGTTCGGAAAAATTTCTCCCTCCATTCATATTTCAGAATCAGCACAAATGAAGGCCGACCAATTATTGCAAGCAGCAGGGATTGACATTCACGAGCCATTTTGCATTTTGCACCCCGGAGCAAAGATTTATGACCGCTGGGAAGCCGAGAAATTCGCCCAACTCGCCGACACGATTTATTCCCAGCACCGCATGAAAACTTTATGGACCTGCGGGCCGGGACAAAAACATATGGTCGATGAGATCACGCCCAAAATAAAAATTGCCCCCCATGCGTTCATCAGCACGGACCTCCAGGTACTTGGGGATATAACCCAAAAAGCGCGGTTTGTGGTGTGCCATGATGGAGGTTATATGCATTTTGCGGCCGCTCTTGGAACCCCGATGGTAGGTATGTTTGGATGGACGGACCCAAAGATTTGGCGCCCCTCCGGAAACAACGCAACCGTCGTTTCAAAAGAAATAGAGTGTCGACCTTGCAACCGGCAAACAAGGAAGGAAATATGCTGGAATGGCAAACCCGAGTGTAAAAGCCGCATCACCGTGGAAGACATCCTTATAGCCATCTCCAAAGTCTACCCTGCGAATACTACGAGCTAGATTTTTCTGCCAGCACTTTTTCTACCTGCTCCCAAACCATGTCCACGGTTATACTTCGGAGATGGGACTCTTCCAGACAGGATTCTTCAACATTATTCTTTCCTTTTGAATCAATTTCCATGACCTGGCATAAATAATCGGGGATTTCATATGGACCGGAAACAGTGGGGGAAGTGGTTCCGAAAAGCGCCACAACTGGAGTTTTCGTGGCAAACCCGATATGCATCGGGCCCGTGTCGGCAGTTACAATAAGCCCGGCCTTAGAGATAACGCTGGCACTTACCTTAAGAGGATGGCTACAGTCTTCCGCTATCCGCCGACTATTGAGTTGGCTCAAAATAGTGACGGCTCGTTTTTTATCATCCGGCCCTCCACCACCCAAAATTATATTCCAGGATGTGGTGCTGAGGATTCGACTTGCAAGTTCACTGAAGCGCTCTACCATCCATCGCTTTCTTTCAACCGAGGCACCCAAATTAAGATAAACATATTTTCCGGGACTGAAACCATGAGTCCGCAAAATTTTCTGCAACTCATCCAGAGTATCCTGATCAAAAAATATTTCCATCTGCCCGCCATCCGGTTTTACGCCAAACTGTTCCAGCATGATCAGCCTTCTCTGAATTTCATGAATAGTGTCATCAGTTTTCACGTGATGTGATTCGGGCACCCAATCAAAATTTTGGAGACACCAAATCGGCAATGAACGAAACCAAGGCAGCATCCGTCTAAAATTGCGGTTGGAATGAAAAATAAAAATAGCGTCATAATGCCTTCCAAGCAATTTCACTCCTAAAAAAGGTTGGAGGTACCATTGGTTTTGGTATTCAAAAATTTGGTTTAGATGCGGATTAAACTCGAATAAAGGCTTCCAAGGCCGATTCACAACCAAATCAATTGCCATTTTTGGAAATGTCTTCTTCAAGGCCCGGATACCCGGAGTTCCCCAAAGACAGTCCCCCATTCCGGTAGAGCTAACTATAAGTACTCTTTTCATAACTTTATAAAATCAAAAACTAAATTGGGCTTTGGATTCCTGAAACGAAAAAACATCTAAATCTCTAGAGGATGCAGAAAAACGCACGCCATCGACATGCATAGCCCGTTATGCTAAATTATAGTATAGCCCTATATCAGCAAATAACTATTCTACCTTTGAGTTCCTTTATTGAAAACCCTCCACATCTTACATTCCGAAGCGGCTCCCGGTTGGGGTGGGCAGGAAATCAGGATATTTCAAGAATGCCGGTTATTGTTAGAACGTGGGCACCGTGTTTCCATTGTTTGCCAGCCTGATAGTCCGCTTGGGGACAGGTGTAGCCGGTTCAGTCATCCTAGCCTGAACTATTTTCCCTTGCCCATGAAACGGGCCTTCAGTTTATCGGCTCTGTTTTCCCTGATACGCATTATCAAAAGTTCCCGGCCGGACATTCTTCACTCCCATAGCTCCATCGACAGTTGGTTGATCGCTATGGCGGGAACATTTTTGGGCATTCCCATTATTAGAAGCCGACATGTCATGATTCCAATACGAAATCATATTTTTAGCCGGTGGCTTTATGCAAAAGCCCCTAGCCGAGTCATTGCCAGCGGTAGGGGCATTGTAAAAATGGTCGCTGAACATACAGGGGTCTCCACTGATAAAATAATTTCTATCCCCGCAGGCGTTGATTTTCGAAGGTTTGACTTTCAAATTAGTGGAGGAAAAATAAGACAGGAACTTGGGGTAGCTCCCCATCAACCCTTGATCGGAAAAGTTGCTGTGATTCGCAACTGGAAGGGTTATGAATATTTCGTGGACTCCGTCCCTTTGGTTTTGGAAAAATTCCTCGATGCTCGATTTGCCATCATCAGTGACGGGCCCGGATACGAATCCATCCGTGCAAAAGTCAAAAACCAAGGCCTTGAAAAAACCATTTTCATGCTTGGTCACCGCGAAGACATTCCTGAAATCATGGCAGCACTGGATATCCATTGCGTGGCTTCCTTCGCTGTAGAAGGAACGACTCAGGTCCATCCCCCAGGCCTTTGCCATGAAGACCCCCGTTGTCTCAACTCGCATGGACTCCATTCCGCCTATCCTTGGAAATGGCGAATGGGGCATTTTGGTCGAACCGAAAAACCCAAAGGACATGGCCAATGGAATCATAAAACTTTTAAATGAGCCTGAATTAGCCCGGGCTATGGCTGAAACAGCTTACACTTTCTGCAAAAATGAATTGAGCATTGACAAAATGATGGACCAAACTATAGCCGTTTATCGTGAAGTCCTGAACGATTTACATCCTTAATTTTTACAGTTTGCCTACACAATGAAAATAGCCATCATCCGGCAAAAATTTGTTCTTTATGGAGGTGCCGAGCAGTTTGTGCAAGGCTATATTCAGAAGCTCGCCGAAGACGGACATGACATTCATATTTTTGCCAACCAATGGTCCCCTTCCAATCATCCCCATATACATTTTCATCATGTTCCGTCCTTTAAACTCAATTCTTTTTCAAGAACCCTGTCATTTGCCTGGTTTTCAGCCAGAGCTGTCGGAAAAGAACCCTTTGACATTATTCAGAGTCATGAAAAAACCTGGAAGCAGGATGTATACCGGGTTGGCGATGGATGCCACAGGGAATGGCTGGAGAAAAGAAAACAATTCCTCCCAAACCTGAAAGGATTTTTTCTTTCTTTTAATCCTTTTCACCAGTTGATTCTCAAGCTGGAAAAAAATCTGTTCAAGTCTGGGCGGTGTAGAAAATTCATCGCTATTTCCCAAATGGTCAAAAACGACATCCTCAAACATTATCACTGCCCGGAGGAAAATATTTCAGTGGTCTATAACGGTGTTGATCTGACACGTTTTCACCCTGAGAATAAAAACAGGCACAGGCAAAACATCAGAAAGGAGCTGGGAATTCCAGAAAGTTCCGTTCTTATTTTATTCGTGGGATCTGGATTTGAAAGAAAAGGACTAAAATCACTTCTTCAGGCAACTCAATATTTTCGCTCTGGAGATTGGAGGCTGGTAATAATGGGAAAAGGTAAATGGAACAAATATCTTCCGTTTGCCCCCGAAAACCTTAGGAGTCAAATTGTTTATAAGGAACCGGTTCCGGAAATTGAAAAATATTATTCTGCGGCAGACGTATTCGCCCTACCTTCCATTTATGAACCATTTGGAAACGCCAATCTGGAAGCTTTAGCATCAGGGCTTCCTGTCATCACCACCCGCCATTGCGGCGTGGCCGATATCATCCAACATAAACTAAATGGCTTGATTGTGGAAAACCCCGAATCCGCTGAAGAAATTGCCGATAATATCAACATCCTCTTTGATCCGACCTTACGCCATTCCATAAGCCAAAATGGTCGAGTCTTGGCCGAACAGTTTTCCGTGGAGAAAAATACCCGCGAAATGTTGAAAGTTTATCAGGAGATCATTGCCACTCCAGGCAAATAAACCTCTTATTGTATAAAAACTTTCTAAGCCACCGGATTGTAATTATCCTGATGAGGTGCATGCTACGGTGGAGTTGGTTTGATATCAATTTCCATTTATTATTTTATTGATAGTCCGCAAAGATTGCGTGTGCCCATACTTCGTGTAGTGATGGTATCGGGGTTCAACGTAAATTTGATTAATATCAATTGGCACGTCGGAGAAAAAGTCCGAATAGGTAGCATCAATAAAAAAAGCATTCACACCAGTATGCGAATTACAACATACGAGCTTGTATCCAAAATCATTAAATAAATTACTGAAGCTAGCCAATGAAGCCCCATAATAATCATCACTTTTCCAAGTATGGTTCGGGTCATAATCAATTTGGAACTTTATGGGAGGTGGGAACTTGGCATTATATTCAACAATAAAAAGCTTGGGCTTAAATCCATTCGCCAGCAACTTTTCTACAAAATAAATATCGTTTCCATCAAGATCAAGTGAAATAACATCTAATTTCTCTGAATCAATTTCTGCGCAACCTTTTTCCGTTAAATCTGAAATGTTTTCCAACGTAATCCATTCTCTTAAGTACGCAAACTTTTTGTGATTATCGCCGTTAATATCAAGCTTCAATTTTTCACCCCCCACCCAAAAACCTTTCCATCCCAGCGCTGCAAGTATCAATGTGTTATTTTCTGTCCCGTCACCAACACCAAATTCAGCATAAACACCGTCGTCAATCTGTTCAATTCTCCTCAATATTTCTAATGTAATTCCATCTTCATCGGCTTGAAAAAAACATTTCTTGCCAAATCTATTTAGAGGATTAGGATGGTTAGACTGAAGTGTTTTGGTTTGGTCAAAGAGAACCAAATTTTTAAGCTCTGCGAGCTGATTTCTAACCGGTTTATTTGTAAGGTTATGAAAAAAACATCTTACATTTTTTACTACTGAATGTAATAACGGAACACACTTGTAAAGTTGCCTTATTGAGGACAAGGAACGGAAGGAGGAAGGAGTAAATTTGCGAGACATCGTTGTTCTCTTTTACGCTTGTGAATAATTTGTGCAGTTCTATTTTACGCAGCAACCTATGAAAAGGGGTTAGAAGTAGGGAATACGTACCATCTGACAAATCCGCAACAAGAGTTTGTTTTTGCCAAGGCCCGTTGACCTTATAGTCCTTCAACAACCATTTTTCAAGTTCAAAAACTTAAACTAATCAAACCGAAACACTCTATGCAAACATCTAACTTTCTTAGCAATCCTCTAATTTAACTACATTTTGAGGCTGCCAGAATTTTATTGAACAAGTTGGCATAAGTTTTCGCTACTTTTTCCCAAGTGAAGCCTTTAAGAACACGATTTCTTCCGTTTTTACCATATTCAGTTCTTTTATTTTTGTTTTGCAATAAATCTATTATAGCTAGGGCTATTTCGTCTAAATCGTTCGGGTTGACCAGAATTCCCATCTTATCACGTTCAACCGCATCAGGGATACCACCACTGTCTCCACCCACGACAGCCTTTCCGGCATAGCCTGCCTCAAGAAAAGCAATGCCAAATCCCTCCACGCTATTTTCGTATTGACGGCTTATCATCGCAAAAACATCACATTCATGATAACAAGCCGCAACATTTTCATTAGAAATCGCCCCGGCAAATGTGACCTTTTCCCTAAGGTTCAATTGGTGAAAAGCCAGGTTTTCCAGGTATTCCTTATCTGGACCGTCGCCGACCATGAGGTAGTGAGCGTTTGGAATCGCCTTCAGTATCTTGGGCAATGATTTTAACAAGTGATCCTGCCCTTTATGCTTAGTCAATCTGGCCACTGTTAAGATGATAAGCTTCCCATCAAGATTATATTTTGCGCGGACATCGACATTGTTTTTTATTATTGGCGTTGTCCCGTGATTGATGACGGTGAGTAATGATGGGTTAACACCTAACCCCTTAAAGTGGTTTGCCGCGTATGTACTTCCCGGGACAAGCGCGGAAGCATGGTTCATCTTTTTAACAATGCTTTTTCTTTTCCTGGATTGAACCTCATGGCCATGTAATGCGACAACATAGGGCCTGCATAGAATTTTATTAATGTGATATGCAATGGTTAAATAGTTACCCCTTTGCACGATAAAAATAAGGTCTGCCCTGAGCATTTCGAATAGACATTTTTGATAAAGGTCAATTTTCGAAGAATACCTTAAGATATTATAGGGCCTTTCTATATCAAAACTTTTATGAGCAGGGGACGCAGGGGCAAGCACTGTAATGTTAAAATTCAATTTCGCCAGAGGCAGGGCAAGTTGGGATGAGTATGTGGCTAAACCACCTAACTGAGGGGGGTACGAATTAGCACAAATTAATATTCTAGGCATCGTGGTGGACCAATCTTTTTTTAATTTAACAACTTTTTGCGCCACTCTAACGATATTCTTTTAAGGATTCAAGTTCTCCGCAGATATTGTCTTGATCTCCCCTAGAAAACTGAACATAGTGATCCATATTTTATGTTAGAATTTGGGTCAAAAACTTGATGTTCATGGAGGATAAAATGGGCAGGAAAAAGCGCCAATCAGAAATAAAAACAGCGATCATTACCGGCATCACCGGGCATCACCGGGCAGGACGGGGCATATCTTGCCAAACTCTTGCTTGAGAAGGGTTACACCGTTTATGGCACCTATCGCCGCACCTCTTCAATAAATTTTTGGCGCATTGAGGAGCTGGCAATCAGGAATGACCCAAATCTGCATTTGATGGGATACGATCTTATCGACTCCGGTTCTGCTATTCGGCTACTTGAAAAGGTCAATCCAAATGAAGTTTACAATCTGGCCGCTCAGAGTTTTGTTGCAAGCTCTTTCCTCGAGCCTGTTTCTACAACGCAGATTACAGGTCTTGGCGTATTAAACTTGTTGGAAGCCATTCGTATCGTCAATCCAAAAATTCGATTCTATCAGGCATCTTCTTCAGAGATGTTTGGATTAGCGCAACAAGTTCCACAAAATGAGAGCACTCCCTTTTATCCCCGTAGCCCCTACGGGGTTGCCAAGGCTTATGCTCACTGGATGACTGTCAACTATCGGGAAAGCTACGATATCTTTGGTGTCAGTGGTATTTTATTCAATCACGAATCACCACTCCGCGGGTTGGAATTTGTCACGCGTAAGATTACGGATGGACTGGCTCGAGTGAAGCTTGGCAAACAAAGCCATCTCGAACTGGGTAATTTAGATGCAAAACGTGACTGGGGCTATGCTAGCGATTATGTAGAAGGTATGTGGAGGATGTTACAGGCCGACAAACCTGATACCTATGTATTGGCGAGTGGCAGAGCAGAAAAAATAAGGGATTTTGTTGAAATGACCTGTAATGAGCTCGATATTGATATTGTGTAGCAGGGTTCCGGAGCTGACGAGATAGCTGTCGATAATAAGTCCGGTGCAAGCATCATTAGAATTAATCCGCAGTTTTATCGACCCGCTGAGGTTGCCTCCCTGCTCGGCAACTCTGAAAAGGCCAAATCTGAATTGGGTTGGCAGGCCAAAACCACCTTGGAAGAACTTTGCGCTATGATGGTTAAGGCTGACTTACATCGCATTGAATATGGAGAATCACTGTAGATATGCGAATTTTGGTTACGGGGCTCAATGGATTTACCGGATGTCACCTCCAACCCGAATTGGCAGCTCAAGGGCACGTCGTCAAGGGATTAAACGCCGATTTGACTAATCCGGTAGCTGTCTCAACCGAGATTTCGCAATTCAAACCAGAAGCCGTAGTTCATCTTGCTGCTATCTCTTATATTGACCACGGTAATGCCCGTGCATTTTATGAGGTCAACCTGATAGGTGCACGAAACCTGCTGGAAGGTTTAGACCAACACGCGCCCGATGTGCGCAGTATTTTATTGGTGAGCAGTGCCAACATATATGGTAATCATACAGAGGATATTTTAAGCGAAGAAACCACACCAGATCCAGCCAATGATTATGCCGTGAGCAAATTGGCCATGGAGCAAATGGCCCAGTTGTGGGTTGAGCGACTACCACTGTTCATTGTTCGGCCCTTCAACTATACCGGTATCGGGCAGAAAAAACAGTTTTTGATCCCCAAGATTGTTGCTCACTTTCGGGAAAACAGACCGCTTATCGAGCTCGGCAATCTCGATGTTTGGAGGGAGTTTGGGGATGTACGTTCCGTGGTTAATATTTACAGAAAACTATTAGAGCATTGCCCTGCAGGTGACACCCTGAATGTATGCACTGGCCAAACCTACTCATTGCATGAGATAATTGCATTGTGTGAAAAAATTACCGGGCATAGCATCGAAATCCAGGTAAACCCTGAATTTGTCCGCGCTAATGAAGTGCGTGAATTAAGAGGTTCCAGCAGTCGCCTCAACAGGCTAATCGGAGAAAGAAAGTCATTCCATATTGAGGAGACGCTGACATGGATGCTGAATGACGAAAAATTCAACTCGGCTTAATGTTGAAAACTTACCAGGAGATCATTTACCACTCAAGGCAAATAAACCTGCATAAAAAGCTTTCTAAGCCGCCGAATTGTAGTTATTCCGGGGAACAACATATTCCATATCCAGCTTCTTCTTCACCCAAGTTGGAACCTGCTGGCGACTGCTTGGGTTCAGGGTTTTGTTCTCTTCAGCAGTTTGAAACATATTCCAATGCGTTCTGCTGAGTTCTTCAGCCGAAATAATCCTTTTAATTTTTCCTTGAGCATTGAAAATCTTCACCTCGTAAAACATAGCTTTTCTCCCAAAAGGTCAATATTCGCATCTACCTTCTAACTGCAAGGCCTCTGCCAAAATCTTCCGGCCCGGGAAAAAAGAGTTTAACTGACTAAATAACAATGATTTTAATAAGTCGCCCTAAAAGGGGGAGACGTTGCAAATGCCAAATTAAGTTGGCACCCAAAACATACTCGTAAAAATACCAATACAATACTTGTAGTTAGCAGACTGGCAAAATTAATCAGGGTATTGTGGGTAACCATAAAACAGAAACTTAAGAAGGTCCCTCGCCTACTAGGCGTGGTGCTGTGATATCCCCTTAATAATTTTCATGCCCCGGAAGGGGGACAATGAGAACGTGATATTCTTCATTTGCTGTGATGACCTCTTCATTACTATTCATGCCCGGCACGGATACTTGGTGCCCCGGAGGGGTAATAAATCGTCAAACCAAGAACGCGTTTGCTCGCCAACAAAAAATATGCAAGACACTTGCGGAGGCTCTCCGCTCACTACTTGGTTTTGGAATGCGTGCCGTCACAGAAAGGAGAATTCCCTGTGCGCCCACAGTCACAAACCACATATCGCCGGGCTTCCTCTATGGTAAATTCTTTGGGGGACTTACCGGTATTTTTAGAGCTATGTGAACCATCACAATAAGGTTTCGTGGCAGGTTCCCCGCAGGTGCAGAAAAACTTTTTGCCTTGGGTCTCATCTGTAAAAATAGGACTGTTTTCGTAAGCCATGAATAATCCTTTTATTTAAGTTTTTAAAAAGGGAACGGTTGTAAAATTTTTTAAAGTTGTCAATGGGTTTTCATTTTACAAGCTCTTTAAACAGCAAAGGGGTCCTATGAAAATATTGGTAACAGGAGCCACGGGCCTGGTTGGAAGAAACTTGCTTCCTCTGCTTAAAGACAATGGGCATGAGGTCGTTGCCTTGACCCGAAATCCGGACACCGCCGGGGTACGATTGCCCGTTGCCGGCCAGATAATCCGCTGGGACCCCCTTTCCCATATTGGCCTTCCAGATTTGCCTGAAAATATTGATGCAGTGATCCATTTATGCGGGGAAGGAATCGCGGATGGACGTTGGACCCGAAAACGCAAACAGGCTATCTATGATTCCAGGATTCTGTCTACCCGCAATTTACTCAACCTGTTCAGCAAATCTAAAATCCCTCCCAAGGTATGGATTTCGGCATCCGCCATTGGCTACTACAAAAACTCCAGCCATCCCGCCCGGGAGGAAAACTCTCCACCGGACAATGGCTTTCTGGCGGAACTCTGCAAGGATTGGGAAAGAGAATCTTTTAAAGCCGAAGCGCTGGGAATTCGAACCCTGGCTTTACGCTTTGGAATTGTTCTGGGTCATGACTGGGGTGTCAGCGCTAAAATGTTGCCACCGTTTCGGATGGGGCTTGGAGGTCCTCTGGGAAAAGGAGATTCGTGGATGAGCTGGATTCATGTCCGCGACATAGCCGGGCTCATTCTTACAGCCCTGGAAAATCCCGCTTACCGAGGACCAATAAACGCAGTCAGCCCGTATCCGGTCACAAACAGGGAGTTCACCACCATTCTCGCGAGAATATTAAAACGTCCGGCTTTTTTTACCGTCCCGGCTTTTGCGCTGAAGCTTCTTTTCGGAGAAATGTCACAAGTGTTATTGGCCAGCCAGAATGTTTCAGCCCAAAAGGCTATAGGTCTCGGCTACAAGTTCGTCTATCCAAAACTAAAAAATGCACTGAAAGTCATTTGCGATCAGGTCGGCCACAAACTTGTCACCGAGCAATGGGTACCGCAACCTATTGATCGGGTTTTCGAGCGTTATTCCGATCCTAAAAATTTAGAAATCCTCACTCCAGGTTTTCTTCATTTCAAAATCGTGAAAGTTTCTCACCCCAAAGTTCAGGAAGGAACCATCATGGACTACCGGTTGAAACTGCACGGCGTTCCCTTTCGCTGGCAGTCTCAAATCACCGACTGGGTTCCCGGCAAACGGTTTTCAGACCTGCAAACCCGAGGGCCCTATGCTTTCTGGCATCACACTCATGAATTTTACGAAGACAGGGGCGGCACGGTTATTCGCGACAATGTGGCTTATAAACTCCCCGGATGGGTTCCGGGGGATGTTCTTGCTCATGCCTATGTTAAAAAAGACTTGGAGAAAATTTTCATGTTTAGGAGACAACAAACCGAAAAAATATTTGCTCAAGATCTTAAATCCAACCCCGAATAAGTTTCCAGTATGCACTGAGCAGAGGACTCAATATATAGTCCATCAACGGGTTCTTCATGCCACTCACTGCCAGAGTCCCCAAATATAACCGAGATATCTCTTTATCACTCACTTTCCGAAAAGATTGTACTTGCCGACGTTTTCGGGCTATCTGCAAAAATTGCCCAAGAATCTCAAAATAGCTTTTTACCTTGAGTCCCAACCATCCGTGCATCATGGCATGAACAAACTGGGCCAGTTCTACAACAACCAAGGCCGGGGAAATTAATATCAGGGTTTTGCACTCCATATTCTTTAAAAGGATATAGAGCCTGTTCTTTTCAGACCGATAAAACTTTTGCACACCTTTATTAAAATTATAGTGGTGATAACAAACCGACTTGGGTGTCACCATCAACTTCCATCCTGCCAGTCTGATTCTCCAGGACAGATCGTGGTCCTCATGATAAAGAAACAAGTCCTCATCGAACCCGCCTACCTGCTCATACACTTCACGGCGAAACATGAAAATTCCGCCACACGCGGTTTCGGTCAAAGACAAATCATCCCTATCCTGCTGATCTACCAGATTCGGATATGCTATTCCCGTATAATTCACTAAAATCCCAAACGAGTTGATCATCGCTGAATTGTTCAGGGACGATTTTTGGGCATCCTGGTGATAAAGAATTTTTGGAACTGCCGCTCCAATTTTGAGGTCAGAGTCCAGCAAATCCACAAGTTGTCCAACGCAATCGGGTTCCATTGCCAGATCATTATTTAAAAAAAGAAAATAATCCCCTTGCGCTTTTTCCAGTGCCCGGTTTACGGCTGAACCAAATCCCAGATTCCTGCCATTTTCCAATAAACGCACGGACGGATAAAATTCTTTCAACATTGCTTGCGAGCCATCCTCCGAGCCATTATCACTGACCCAGATTTCCAGGGCCTCATAGTTTTGTTTCAATAGGGATTGAAGGCATTCGGACAGGACGTCCTTGCCATTCCAGTTCACAACAATTGCGGAAACTTTTTTCATCAGAACAGTTGGGGGCTTCGCGAGACAAAGGAAGAATATTTAACTTCACCGAGGGACAGATGGTTTTGTCAATCCTTGAATCGACCAACCCCAGTACACCTATTATTCCTCTACAAAACCAGACGACTCGAAAGAGTGAAGCTATGATATCCTTTTATTTTTACGATACTTTTTTCAGGAATTTGCGGTCCATGCGTTTTGCCATTATATTTCTGGCCTTATTTTTCCTCCTGCCATCGGCCAGCGCTGAAACCCCTACTCCATTTAAACAGGCGCTTCCCGGATACTCCTACCAGTTCCCACGCGATGATTTCTCGCACGACGAGTTCCAAATCGAATGGTGGTACTACACTGGCAACCTGCAAGATGAAAAAGGCCATCCGTTTGGCTACCAGCTCACTTTCTTCCGCATCGGACTCGACAAGTCTACCGATAATCCCTCTGCCTGGAAAATCGACCATCTCTATTTCGCGCATATGACGGTTTCCGATATTCATGATAAGAAATTTCATTTCTTCGAACGCATCAACCGGAAAGGACTGAATAACGCCGGTGCCGCGTCCGGCCAACTACATGTGTGGAATGAAGACTGGAGCCTGACCGCAAAAGATGAGCCCCATCACCTTAAAGCTATCGAAAAAGGAACAGGGCTCAACCTGAAACTGACCCCGATAAAAAATCGGGTCTTGCACGGCAAAGATGGGATCAGCAAAAAAGGCAGTGGATCCGGGAATGCCTCGCATTATTTTTCTTTCCCGAGTATGGAAACCATCGGACAGGTTTTCCTGAACGGAGAAGCGATCCCAGTAAAAGGAACCAGTTGGATGGACCATGAGTTTTCCAGCAACCAATTGAACGACAACCTTGTCGGCTGGGACTGGTTTTCCATAAAACTCAGCAATCAGACCGAACTCATGCTTTACCAGTTGCGCGACAAAAACGGCAGCAAAGATTCCCATTCCAGCGGAACTCTGATATCGCCCGATGGGCAGTCACGCCACATCCTCCATCACGAGTTTTCCATCACTGCCAAAAAGTTCTGGACCAGTCCCCACACCCAAGCCACCTACCCCGCTAGCTGGACGCTCACCCTGCCCGAAGGGGAGCTCCACGTCACGCCCGATTTTTCAGATCAGGAACTTTATGACCTGCGCTCCATATCCGGTTCCTATTGGGAGGGAAGTGTCTCTATAAAAGGCAAACTGCAAGGAAAACCGGTATCGGGAAAAGGCTATGTCGAACTGGTCGGCTACGAAAAAGCTCTTAAACAAGATTTACCCGACCCTTAGCCCGACTAGCCGCCATAGGTATGTGATATTCTTCTTCAATGACTTTTGATATTGAAAAAATGAACAAGCTTCCCCCCGAGGCGCGGTTTTTCGATGTGAACGAAATCTGGTATTTCATGAACCGTTGGGTTATTCGCCTGTTATATCCCACATCGGTGACGCCAAACCAGATCACCTTTCTCTCCCTGGCTTTCGGTCTGGCCTCAGCCGGATTTTATGTTTCAGGAATTCCTGATGCTCTGGTGTGGGGAGCAATTTTTCTCTATGGAAAAGTGCTGCTCGATAATGTGGATGGGAACCTTGCCCGAGTGCGGGGCACGACATCGCGGTTCGGCAGGTTTCTCGACTCGCTCACCGATTTCCTCGTCACGGTTCTGGTTTATATTGCGGTGACCGTGTATCTGGTTCGGACCACGGCAATGCCGGAGTACTGGGTTCTTGGATTGCTTGGACTGGTGGCTTGCTTTCTGCAAAGCACTTTTTTTGTCTTCTATCTTGTCAATTACACTTCTCGCGTGGGTTCCTACGAAAAAAACAGGGTGGATGAAAGCATAACGGAAGAAGACAGGGCCAAGGTAGAAGAAGGCCAGACAGACCCCTGGGACCTTAGACTGCAAACTCTGTTTGTCTGGGTTTACGGCTGGCAGGATAAAGCGGTGGAAAAATTAGACACCTTGTTCCGAAGCTTCGCGCGGATTTCTAATAATGATGAAGCCTGGTATTCCGATCGGAAATTTCTGGCCTGGATCAGCCCTTTGTGTCTATGCACCAACAACGTGATGCTGGTGATTTTTTCCCTGCTGGATCAACTGGAGCTATTCCTGATCCTACTTGTTTCTTTCATGAACATGTACGCATTGGGACTACTGGCATGGAAAGTCCTTTGCAGGACAGGCAACGAAGCAAAGACTTAATCGTGCCGCGCTAATCTTTTGCCAGCCTATTTACGCTATTGCAGTCGTACCCCTTTCAGGGCATGAATATTTTGGAGGGGAGTACAGCCTCCACGTCCAGTGGTGGTTAGCAGAGGCCGCAGATGTGGCAGGTCGCGGTGTCGCAGACAGGAGTATGCGCCGCGTTCAATCCCCGCTGATAGTCCTCCCACAGGAAGTTTTCGCGGTAACCGTGATCAATAATATCCCAGGGAAGGTAATCGTCCTTTTTATATTGCCGGTAGACATACTGATCGACGGGGTGCTCCTTCAACGCGCTCTTGGCATCGTGACCGTTATTCAGGTAAGTTTTGAAAAAAGCCTGTGTATTCCGATCTCCCCGCGACAAATAGGTTTGCAGGTAGGCTTCGTTGGGAGAACCAAAACTCATTTTAAGATGCGGCAATTTGCCCAGAGCCTTTCTCACCCGGGCAAACTTTTTCTTCAAGCTCTTCACAGTCTCCATCGGGTGCCATTGAAAAGGGGTTCCCGGTTTGGGCACTAACGGACTCAGGCTGATCGTCACCCGACCAATGCGCCCAAGCTTACGACATTCTTCGACATAACCCTCCTGCACCCGCTCGACCAGTCGAATAAACTGGTCAATGTCTTCCTCAGTTTCATGAGGCAACCCTATAATGGAATAGATTTTTAAATGCAGGATGCCTTTTCGGGTCAGGAACCGGCATTTCTCGACGATGAAGTCATCGGTCGCGGCTTTATTGATAACATCGCGCATTCTTTCGGATGGACCATCCACGGCGACTGTCAGAGTTTTCTGTCCGCTTTGCAGGATCAGGTCCACCAACTCATCGGTGAGCGTTTCCATCCGCAAGGAAGAAAACGAAAGCTTCTTGCCCTGTTCGGTAATTTTCCGCGCTAACGCCGGAAGGTCCGGATGGTCGGTCACCGATGGACCGACCAGACCAATCGTCTTCGCCGATTTTCCAAGGCCATTGAGCACAGACTCCATCGAACTATAAGTTTTCTCTAGATTTGGGAGACGCGGAGGACGGTATATGAAACCCGCCGTACAGAACCGGCAGGCCCAAATGCATCCCCTTGTGACCTCCATCAACGCCATATCTTTAAAAGTGGAATCTCCATCGTGCAGAACCGAGTGCGTACAAAGCGACTCTTCCTGTTCCACCCAATGTCGAATAATACGGGAAGGGGCTCCCTCCAACGCCGAAACTCCGACTTGCAGGCCTGCCTCCATTTTGGGGTGGTAATGTTGCGGCAAATAAATTCCAGGGATGGAAACGGCGCGCTCAAAAAACTGATCCCGGTCCTCATTATCACAGAGCAATCCGAAAAACTGCTCGGCCATACCCTCTCCCTCACCGATGAACAAGACATCCATGCACTCTGCCAACGGTTCAGGGTTGATGAACACCGCCGATCCCCCTGCGGTGATCATCGGAAACGATGCGTCCCGCTCATCCCGGTCCAGCGGAATGCCGAAGTATTTCAAGGCCAACACCGCGTTCAGGTAGTCGGGCTCAAACGAAATCGAAAAGGCGATGACATCGAACTCAAGCGGGTGCATTTTCAAATCCATCGAACGCAACGCCTCGCGCTCCAGGGATTGTGCTTCCGGCTTCCATCCAAGCGGCATGGCAAAACGGTCGCACGCCACTCCCTCAATCTGGTTCAATAGAGAATAAACCTGCTGGAAACCCAAATTGGCCATCGCCACATCGCGCGTGTTGGGGTAGACCAAAAGCACTCGCAAGTCGTTGCGGGACAGAGTTGAGTCGAGAGTCGATTCAGATGAACAAGAAACCTGCATAAACACCAGAAAAAATTGCCCGGGCCACGCCCAGGGTAAACAAGCAAGGGCTAAAAAAATGCCGGTTGTTAGAGTTCTCTTAAGAGGTTATTATCATACCCTAATTGACGGACCTTAGAAAGGAAACCGTAAAAAATGCCAGAACCCGAAACAAGAATGAAGGACTACCTGAAAAAAATTGCCGCCGGTCCCCGTTTGAGCAAAGACCTGACGGAAGAGGAAGCCGAAGACGCTCTGGCGCTCATTCTCGACGACAAAGTTTCAAATGTCCGTGCCGGGGTCTTTCTCATTGCCGCACGCATGAAGCTGGAAACCGTGCCCGAAAATGTCGGTTATTGGCGAGCCCTGCAAAACCGCGTTTCCCCGGTCACGATAGACCTCGACCGGCTGCTACAAATTGCCGATCCTTTTGATGGATTCGAACGCACACCCTATTTCGGGTTTTACGCTATTCCGGCCATAGCCCAACTTGGCCTGCCGGTTTATGGTCATTCGTCCCTGCCGTTACCCCCAAAATTCGGCATCACCTTTGAGCAGATTTTACAGAACCATTATGGCGCAGACGGGGGAAAACAACGTATAATGCTACTGGAAAAATATCAATTCGGTTATCTCAGCACCGCCGATACTTTGCCGCAATTGGAAAGTTTAAGGGCTTTACGGACTGAAATTGTCAAACGCCCGATGCTGGCCACTTTGGAAAAAATTCTGATGCCGGTCAAGGCCCGGCAGAATATTCTCGCCACCACCTATTTCCACAAAGGCTATGAAATAGCGCTCACCGAAATCGCAAAGCTCAGCCAGTTCGATAAAGTGATCATCGGAAATGGAATGGAAGGCACCACCCTGTTTGGCGTTCACAAAGAAGCAAAAATGTTCATTCAGGAAAAGTCCACGCAACAAAAAAACCTGTCCCTCAAAACCCTGTACACTGAAGAAACGGCACAACGCATCGCCGGGGCCCATGAAGAATTAAAGTCGATCGAATCCAATCTTGAAACCCTGGTGAAGATGGGAGAAGAAGCATTGAAAACAGGAAAGGGACCGGCAAGCCTGCAAATCGCCAGTCAGGCGGGAACACTGACTCACCTTTCAGGATTGTTTGCCACCGCGCAGGAAGGTTTTGACCAGGCCCTGACCGTCCTGGAATCCGGCTCTTGCTATGAATCGCTCATGCAATGGACCACTAGCCGTGGGGGCAGATAGCTATGGGCCCGTCAAGCCGAGACAACTCTTTGCCCACAAGTCAAAGATGTCGCTCATTGTCCGCAGCGGCTCGCCGCCCACTAGCGTGGGAGGCAAAGAGCTATCACTTCTAAGCCGCCAACACAATTGCAACGCCCTATCAAGCCATTGCTCATTGTACCCCTGCGGGGCACGTGTGATATTTCTTCATTTGTCTTCATACCCTGAAAGGGTAAAAGCTAAGGAAAGTTACCACCCCCGCGGCGGCTCGCCGCAAGCATGGGTTGCAGTTTTTGCCAAACGAGGTCTGTGACAAGGCGATAACCGGAACCCGTAGGATGTACCCCATCGGGGCGAGTATGCTCGCGCACCCCCGCGACCCCTTCCAGTAAAAATGGCAAAAAAATCAACCCGTGTTTTTTAGCCAGTTCGGAGAAGACTGTTTCAAATCTCCGCATATAATCTTCACCATAGTTAGGAAGGGCCTTCATCCCGGCAAGTAGTATCCGGGCGTTATGTTCCCGGCAGATTCCGATCATGGTTTCCAGATTGCGCCGCATTTCATCGACAGAGAGTCCGCGCAAACCATCATTGGCGCCAAGCGCCAGGATCACAATTTCCGGCTCATGCTTCATCAACCAGCGGATGCGCCGCACCCCGCCTGCGGTCGTGTCTCCATTCACCCCGGCATTGACCACTTTATGCGGGAACCCGGCAGAGGCAATCTTCACTTGCAATCTGGAGGGGTAGCTTTCTTCTTCTTTCACGCCATGCCCTGCCGTCAAACTGTCTCCAAACGCTAAAACCACAGCCTTCTCCTTCGACAAAACCGGTGCCGGAAACAGCACACAAAGCGCTCCGAGCAACAAAAATAACCGGGTAAAATGTTTAAAATTTAACAAAAGCATGAACACCTTTTTATATTACAATATACATAAACTTAAGAGACTTCTAATCATGCGACATCAAACGACCTTTATTCCGCATAACGCTGGGCTCAATGAGCACTATCTTTATCTGGTGGGCAAACGCTCTCTCGGCTTTACGGGCCAATGCTATCTGCCCCCACGGCTAGTGGTATGATTGAAATTACCGGTTTGGTAAAAACCCTGCATGGCGGCGGACATGATGTCGAAATTCTAAAATCCATTGATCTCACCATTCCCACTGGTCAGTTTTTAGCCGTCACCGGCGAGTCGGGAAGTGGGAAAACCACCCTGCTCAGCCTGATCGCCGGACTGGACACCTCCACCAACGGTCAAATTTTGATCGACGGGCAGGATATCACGAAACTCGATGAGGATGAACTCGCGCTCCTGCGCGGAAAAAGGTTTGGTTTCATCTTCCAGAACTTCCACCTCATCCCTACTTTGACAGCACTGGAAAACGTTGTGCTCTCGGCCGAACTGAACAACACCCCCGGTGCGACAAAAAAAGCCAATGACCTTTTGGGCACCGTGGGCCTGAGCGACCGGCTGCATCATTATCCTGCCCAGCTCTCCGGCGGGGAACAGCAACGTCTTTCTTTGGCCCGGGCTTTTGTCAACGAACCGGATATCATTCTCGCCGATGAACCTACAGGCAATCTCGACTCCAAAAACAGCGACCACATCATCGAACTCATTCTCGAACTGCATCGAGTGAAACAGGCCACCATCATTCTGGTGACGCACGAACTCCATGTCGCTGAACGCTCTGAACGCATCCTGATCCTGGCGGATGGACAGATCATCTCGGATCAAATGAACCCATGAAAACTTCGCAATTAAATCTTCGGCAGCTTTTCCTATTGGTGCTCGCCGAATTGCGCGGCGCATGGCGCAGGATGCTGTTTTTTATTCTCTGTATCGCCATCGGTGTCGGCGCAGTGATGACGGTGAAAAGTTTTTCCAACCTGGTGGGCGAAACCATACAGAGCCAGGCCAAGGGGCTCCTATCTGCCGACCTCGCCATTAAGGGAAGCTGGGAACAGAGTCAGGAAGACCTTAACCACCAGAAAAAAGTTTTACCGCCAGAAACCGAATTCCTTTTCATCAAAGAGCTGCATGGCATGGCTCAGTTTAAAAACCCAAAGGCAGGAGAAAAATCTGCTTCCCTGATTACTGAACTCAAGGCCATCCCTCTCACCGGCCCGCAATATCCTTTCTATGGAGAATTCAAAAGCAATCCGGATAACCCGTTGCAGGAATTATTGGCTAGGAGAGGCGCAGTGGTGGAGCCTTCTTTCCTGTTAAAGACCGGATTAAAACAAGGCGAGCATTTTTCTCTGGGAAAAATCGAAGTGCGTATCAACGGCGTGGCACTCTCGGAACCGGATCGCATTTCAAGAGCCTTCAGCATCGGCCCACGGGTATTTATCTCCCGCACTTCTCTGGATGATTCTGAACTGGTTCAGCCGGGCAGCCGGATCAAGCACAGGACTCTTATACGACTGCCCCACAGTTTTGATTTGATAAAAGCCCAGGTACTTCTGGAAAGAGGCCTGACAGACAAGTCGATTTCTATCCGCACTTATAAGGATATGCAGTCCTCCTTATCCAGTGCCATCGAACGCATGGGCCACTATCTCGGTGCGCTCGGGGTCATCGCCCTTCTCATGGGAGGAATCGGCGTCGCCATGATCGTCCGCACCTTCATGACGCAGAAACTCGACACCCTGGCGATCTTGAATTGCCTGGGAGCCTCGTCTAAAACCTTGTTCAAAGTTTATCTCCTTCAATCCATGCTGATGGGTCTTGTTGGCAGTTTGTTAGGTGTGGGTCTCGGTTTTGCGCTGACGTTTTTGCTGCCGTCAAAAATGGAAGGACTGATCAACTTAAAGCTGGAACCGGTCTTCTATTGGGTTCCGGCTTTGCAATCGCTTCTTCTCGGTTGCGCCACCACGCTTTTGTTTTGCCTGTGGCCTTTGATCCGCGCCGTGAAAACCCGGCCTCTGCGCCTGTTCCGCAGAAATTTTGAGGAGGAAGAATCTGCAGGAGGATGGCAAGGCTGGCTGACCTCTTTGACACTGGGGCTGGGCCTTGCGGCGATGATTTGCTGGCAGGCGGGGTCCATCAAACGCGGTTTGATTTTTCTATCTGCGCTGGTGATTTCAGCAGGGGTGCTGGCGCTGGCGTCCATTTTTATTTTAAAACTTTTAAAAGCGTTGCCGCAGCCGAGCTCCATGACCCGCCGTTATGGCATGTCCAATCTCCGGCGGCCCAACAACCAGGCCACCGCCATCATCACCTGTCTCGGTATGGGCATCATGCTGATACTCACTGTCCGTCTGGTGCAGATGGATATGCTGGCGATGCTGAACAAGAACACCGAGGTGCGCCCGCCAAATTATTTTTTCATCGATATCCAGCACGATCAAAAGCAGATCTTCACCGAAGTGCTTGACCGGGTCGCACCCAAAGCAGAGCGTACCCTCACACCACTGGTGCGTTCGCGTCTGGTCAGCATCGATGAAAAATTGATCGCGCAATGGGAATATAAAGATAAGAGGCGGGAAGAATGGTTCATCAACCGCGAGTTCGTTTTAACCTATATGGCCGGGCCGCCGCCGAAGGACAATACAGTCATCGAAGGGAAGTGGTGGGACGAAGGCAAAAACGCCGAGGTCTCTCTGGAAGAGGACGCGGCAAAAAGATTGGGCGCCAAAATCGGATCGCAACTCACCATCGATATTCAGGGCATTCCCATCACCGCTACGGTGACCAGCATCCGCAAAGTGAACTGGCGTAATATGCGTACGAATTTTTATATGATCTATTCGCCTGGAGCGTTGCAAGGTGTGCCGCTCACCTATGTGGCCACAGTCAATGTGCCCGACTCTAAAGAACTGGAACTGCAACACGCCGTCGTCGCAGCCTTGCCCAACATCACCGCCTTGAGCACCCGCGATATTGTCAGCGCCATCAAGGCTACCGTATCCAGACTGACCACCCTTGTCGATTTCATGTCGGGGTTCGCCATCGCCGCAGGACTTTTCATCCTGTCCGGTTCCATCGCGTCTACCAAGTACCGACGCCTGAGGGAATCTGCGGTACTGAAAATATTGGGAGCCCGGCGCAAAGTCGTCGCCTCCATTCTGGGAATCGAATACGCCACACTTGGAGTCATTTCGGCGCTGGTCGGTATCGGGTTGGCGCAGGGACTTTCCTGGGCCGTGATGAAATATATGATCAAATCTGACTGGCACATCCAGCCTGTCACGATGGTCTGGGCATTTTGGTTCGCGGTTTTGATCACGGTGGCCACCGGAATTTTGAGCAGTCTGGATGTGATTCGCGACAAACCGCTAAAAACCCTCCGTGCCGTCAGGGATTTAAACTAGTGGGCGGCTAGAACTTAAACATTAGATCCAATTCTAAGGTTTCCTTTTCGTCTTTGCGACCTCTTTCTTCCTGAGTATTGAAGTAAGTAAGAGCCAGTTTGATTCCTTTTCGTAATCCCAGCCCTGCTCCCACTTCGAAGCCGCGAGAATTGTTCAATCCACTGTGAAAATCGGAATCCGCCAAAACATCCAGCACCGCTTCGGTTTGGACCAGACGGTAAATCAATCGCAAATCCCAATCGGCAAATTTTTGCCCTGACTTCCCATAGGCGAACCCAGCCTGCCAGGCCGTGTCTAAATCAGGTTGACCGGGTGCCAGAGACCCCGTATTTTTCGCGTATTCGCCAAAAACCCTGAGTGGCTTGCCATATACAGACCCAGACCACTGGCCTATGAGATTGACCACCTTGACTTCCGAAAGCGTGTGGTTGTTAGACACCGTGCTGCCGGTTGGAGCAGAACCCGGGTCTTCATGATCTGCGTAGTCGTAGTAAGCCAGGGCAACATCAAATTTACCAAAACCTGTTTGTTGCTGGAGAACTCCCTGATAGGCAAACAGTTTGATATCGTCACCGGGATTGATCTCGTCAACGATGAACTGACCCGCTATAAGTTTCAAGTGAGTGCTGCCGATTTTATGGGAAAACTGCTCGCTGACCCCTTCTACATTGACATCATCATCCCAGATCAACTCCGATTTCATAAAAGGCGGTGGAAACTTGCCACCCTCTAAAGTAAACGGTTTTGGGTTCCATTTGAAAAAAGCACGGTCAATACTCAGAGATTTATTTCCGAACCCCCCATCCAATGTTGCGTTGGCAGAAGTCTGACTACCAACACCCCCAGTCGCCATGCGAAATCCTATATCCAGATCCTCGTACAGGTGAATTGTGGAACCCAGACGAAAACGAATGCGCCAACGACTACGGTCCAGTGTTTTTCCTGCAGTTTCATCCCTCTTGTCAACTTGATATCGAAAACGGAAATCGCCTTTCCAGGAAAACCTTTTGAGAATATCCAAAACTGCGAGCCTGGATTCATATTTCTCTTCCAGAGCCCGCGGTCTTTGTTCATAATCTGCGCCATAAGCAAGTGACCCGGACGCGATCCAAAAAACGAACAGAGCAATAAAAATTTGGCCGGTAATAGTTTTAGACATTTTCATTTTTAGTTTTATTTCGCTCTCTAAAAATTGTCGCTTTCATGAACCATTTTGATGGCTTTGATGTGGGCAAAGACCGGTTGCCCCGGTTTGAGGTTTAAATTGGCAAGAGATTTTCTCGTGATCGTCGCTAAAATCGGCCGGCCCGCATCCAGCTCAATGTCGACCGAATATCCTTTGGAATCAAGAATTCCAACTTTTTCGACCTTGGCTTTTAAAATATTCAGCACACTGGTGGCTCCCGCTGGTGGTGCGGTCGAAAGGCTCACGTCTTTGGAATGGATGTGCACCCTTAAGCTTTGCCCCACGGGAATATTTTGTCTGGGAACATTGAGAGCCTGCCCCATAAAATCCAACCGGGTGAGCCCGAATTCCTCATCGTGTTCCGCGACCGATGTTTCAAGCACCGCTCCCAACTGCTCATCCCCCACCGCTTCCCGCAACCGGACATCCGAGAAAACCTTCTCCACCGGCCCGAAGTTCACCACTTTTCCTGATTTTAAAATCACCATGGTGTCCACAAGTTGGAGAACCTCATTCATTGAATGCGTGACATAGATGATAGGCGTCTTAAACTCATCTTCTATTCTTTTAATAAAGGGGATGATCTCTGCTTTGAGTTGCATATCCAGCGAAGCTAAAGGTTCATCCATTAGCAATAGTTTCGGGCTGGTGAGCAGAGCGCGACCAATCGATACCCTTTGCCGTTCCCCTCCCGACAATTTTTCCGGAGCGCGTTTTAACAAAGCATCAAGATCCAGCACTTGCACCACTTCATCCAGATGGAGATTGCGCTCCGCAGGCAGGGTGCGTTGATAACCATATAGCAGGTTTTCCTGAATATTCAAATGGGGAAACAACCTCGACTCCTGAAACACCAGGCCAACCTTTCTCTCATGGATGGGAAGAAAAATGCCTTCATCCTGCCAAACCTGTCCGGCCAACTTCAGATATCCTGAAGGAGCCCTTTCCAGTCCAGACAGGCAACGCAACAAGGTGGTTTTGCCCGACCCGGAAGGACCGAAAACCACGGTCACACCTTTGGCAGGGAGGTTCAACTCGACATCAAGATTGAACCCCGGATAATCGATTTTAAATTTTGCCTGTAGCATATCCGTCATGTCACCTGCACCGGAAGTCTCCGGTTGATGGCATAAACTATCACCAGAACGAGAAACGAGAATATGAGCAGTCCGGCTGAAAGAATATGCGCCTGAGCGTATTCAAGAACTTCAACCCGGTCATAAATTTCTATGGAAATCACTTGGGTCTTGCCGGGAATATTTCCGCCCACCATCAACACCACGCCAAATTCTCCAAGGGTGTGGGCGAATCCCAATACCACTGCTGTCAGGTAACCCCGCCGGGCCAGAGGAGTGATGACCGAAAAAAAAGCGTCCAGTCGAGAAGCACCCAAAGACTGTGCGGTTTCCATAGGAACTTTTCCAATGGATTCGAAAGCACTGTGAAGCGGTTGCACCACAAACGGCAGGGAATAAAGAGTAGAAGCGAAAACCAGCCCGGCAAACGAAAAAGACAGCGCCGAACCCGTTAAAGCCTGAACCGGTCCGCCCACCCAGCCATGCGGTCCTAATAAGATCAACAGATAAAAACCCAACACCGTAGGCGGCAGAACCAGGGGCAAAGCCACCACTGCCTCCACCACCACCCGGGAACGGGATCGGGTCTGCGCCAGCCACCACGCGATTGGCGTGCCCAAAGCTAAAAGAATCACCACCGTCACTCCCGCTAATTGCAGAGTGAGCAAAATGGGTTCTGCATCAATCAGGGAAAAATCCATTTCTTCATTCCTCTAAAAAACGATAACCGTATGACTGAATAATTTTCTTTGATACATGCCCCTTTAAATATTTTAAAAATTGTTTCGCCGAAGAATTGGAAGACCCCGGCTTTAACAAAATGGCCTGCTGTAAAATCGGCTCATGCTGATCGACCGGTATCTCCCACCGGCTTCCTTTTAATTTGAAGCGTGGGTCTTCGACCTGTGATTTAGCGATAAACCCAAGCGCAGCATTTCCGGTGGCAACAAACTGGAGGGTCTGGGAAATATTTTCCCCCCGAACCAAAAACGGTCGCAGTTTTTGCCAGAGGCCCAACCGTTCAAGAGTCTGCTTGGCCGCCCTGCCATAGGGAGCGGTTTTCGGGTTGGCAATCGCCAGTTTGCCCTTGTTCATTTGAGTTAAAGATTCCTCTCCCCGCACTATATCCGGATCCAAACTCCATAACACCAAGGCCCCGACCGCATAAGTGAAGCGGGTACCGGAAACACCCACCCCCTCCCGCTCCAACAGAGCCGGTCTATTTTCATCCGCCGCCAGCAGAACATCAAAGGGAGCGCCATGCCGGGCCTGGGCGTACAACTTGCCGGTCGACCCGGAAATCAGGATCAGCGTGTTTCCCGTATCCTGTTTGAAGTGTTGGGCAATTTCTTTGAGCGGATTCAAAAAATTAGACGCGACCGCAACATGCACCTCTTCAGCCCAACCCGTTTGAGGCAGACCCAGAAACCATAGCGCCATCCATATGCCCAACCCTTTCTTTATTGCCATCACCCGCCTCACTATATTCCTAAATATATAACGTATATATCGTTATATATCATTAAGCATAACGTATGTCAACCCACAGGGCTGAATGAAGAAGCGAACTTTGCGCAATTTGATTCGCATTGAAAAAGGCGAGACCCTTCTTCGCCAAAGGCTCATCAGAATGACAAGTTAGAGACTTTAAAATGTCATTCTGAACGAAGTGAAGAATCTAGAGGTTATGCAAAGCTCTCTATGCCAACGGCGCTCCGACGTTTGAGTTCCAAACTGGACCCGATGGACGGCAATATGCGGTGGGAGGAGAAGTTTCCATTGACGCATCACCGGTCACCGGAGACCCCGAAGCGACAGTTCGCAAGGCTCAGACTATAAAGCGGACCGCCCTGGCCCCAAGTGACCCCTCCGCACAAGACCGGCAGGCAGCCGCCCAGGCGGCCCAGTTGGAGAACCAGGCAAGACAGGAAGTCCAGGCTGAAAAAGCTGAAGAAAATGAAGAGGCTACAGAATCCGAAAACACTCCCTCATCGGTGGAAGAAATCCAAGAATCCCAAAGCAAATCTGAAAGCGGCAACGATTCGGATGAGTCGAATCCTTTCGCCAGACGGGTGGCAAACCGGTTCAATCCATCCAACATCACCACCGGCAATCTACTGAACATCATTTCCTGATAGAAAAAAAAGGCCAGAGAATCTGGCCCTGAAGAAAAATGGCGGGGTCGACGAGACTCGAACTCGCGACCTCCGGCGTGACAGGCCGGCGTTCTAACCAACTGAACTACGACCCCGCGGTCGTTTTGCGAATGGTAGGCGGAACAGGGCTCGAACCTGTGACCCCCGGCTTGTAAGGCCGGTGCTCTCCCAGCTGAGCTACCCGCCCACTTGTGATATTTAACCTTTGCCTTCATGCCCCAAGGGGTACGGCAAGGGTCCAACGGGCATAGACTCGTTGAGCCGAAGTAACTTTTGCCAGCCAGACGTGATATTCCTCCTTAGATCTCGTGCCTCGGAGGGGTAAAAAACATAGCTCATCACCTGCAGAGGTTCTCTGCCCTCACTACAATATCCAGAACGATTTCTTCTCTTCATAAGAGGAGGGGAGTATATAAACGAGCATCATCCCTGTCAAGCGATTTCATGTGTCGGCAAATCTCCCGTAAAATATTGAACAGATTGATTTTAAAATGATTGACAGCCATCTCCCCTCACTATAAGATGATTTTTAAAGCCCGAAAACAGGGTTTTCGGGCTCTTCTCAAACGTTTCCAGTTCACCTGAATCACCCCCGATTGCTGCACCATGATAGAAAAAATCATGGCTTCTCTCGAGAGCCTTCCGACTGAAGACCTTCTTAAGATTAGAGAAAACCTGGATGAGTTGATCCGGTCAAAATATGACGCTGATCTTGGAAAAAGAAAGGGCAAACGAGCAAGGGTCAAAATTGCCGGGCAGCTGGAAATCGGACGGGAGAAAGAGTTTTTTTACAAGCTTCACAAAATCACTATTCAGGAAATGTCGATCAACGGTTTGGTTTTTTCTGTGAAGGGAACCGTCATCGATGGAGATATTTTACGAGTCTCTTTTAGAGTGCCCTCGGCCGGAGAAAAAAAATCATCGACTGCCAGGCCGTGCGGGTCAATGAGATTAAACCCGGCACCATTCCTGAATCGGAAACCTGTTTTTTAATCTTGCTTATGGATCGCAGCCAAAAAGATGCGGGGCTCTTGAGATCAAAACTGAAACGCCTGCTTGAATACAATCCGCTCTATGTCAACGGAGATTCCATGAAGGCCCAGACTCTATGGTGACTTTCTGCCTATCCCGAAGAAGGAAAAGAACTGTTCAACCTCATCAACCTTTCGCGCAACCGGCTAACCCGGAAAACGAAGGCGATGGCATGATAACAAAACTATTCAATAGCATTTTCAGCTTGTTCTCCACCAATCTGGCTATGGATCTGGGCACGGCAAACACCCTGGTTTACATTACCGAAAAAGGAATCGTGCTGAACGAACCCTCCGTAGTCGCAGTGAACGTGGATGACAACTCGGTGGAAGCGGTTGGAATAGAAGCAAAAAAAATGTATGGCCGCACCCATTCCAGGGTCAACACCATCCGGCCTATGAAAGACGGTGTCATCGCCGACTTTGATGTGACCAACCGGATGATTCAGTATTTTATTAAAAAAGTTCTGAGCCAACATCGGTTCTTTAAACCCCGTATGGTTGTCGGCGTACCGACCTGCATCACCCAGGTGGAAAAGAAAGCGGTGATTGATGCCTCCCTCATGGCGGGAATCCGGGAAGTCCATCTCGTGGAAGAACCCATGGCCGCCGCAATCGGCGTTGGCATTCCCGTACACCGGCCTGAAGGAAACATGGTTATCGATATCGGCGGCGGCACCACTGATGTCGCAGTCATATCCCTGTCCGCCATCACCCATGGTGAATCTGCACGCGTCGCCGGAGACGGAATCGACGAGTCTATCGTCCGCTATATGCGGCTTCAGCACCATCTTAATATCGGCGTGTTCGAAGGCGAACGCACCAAAAAGGAAATCGGCAGTGCGTTTCCGCAAGCGGGAACCATGACAACCGAAGTCAGAGGATTGAATGTTAAAACCGGCGTTCCCATGTCCATCACCATCGGCGATGATGAAATTCGCGAAGCGCTCAAAGAACCGCTGACCACCATCGTCACGGTCATCATGCGCGCCCTGGAAAAAATTCCTCCGGAACTTTCCGCCGACATTCACTCTAATGGCATATACCTTACCGGAGGCGGTGCCCTCATCCGTGGACTGGATAAGATGATCGAAGAAAAAACCACCTTGAGGGTCTTTATTCCCGAAGACCCCCTCCTCAGCATTGTCAAGGGAGCCGGAGCGATTCTCGATGATTTTCCAAATATGAAAAAAGTCTGTATCAACTAATCGGGTTGAGGTAAAATCCGCTCAACACTCTTTTTGGATTGTTATGAACCCGGTTTGCCAGGAATGTAAAATCCCAGTGAGCGCAGTGCCCACTGTGATTGAATATAAAGGGGAAGAAATTTATCTGTTCGATCCTGTGATTTGCCAGTCCTGCCTGCACAAGTTGTGCGAACGCTATTCCACACAATGCGCCAATTGCGGCGGTTGCATCCCTCCGTTTTCCCAAGTCGGAGTATTAAAAGCGGACAACGGACAAAAACAGTTTGTCCACATGACCACCTCCTGCACCACAGTCGGAAGTGCCTTTTACGGCTACTGGGGCAAAGGCCAATTACACAGTTTCGTTCAAATCGAAGCCTGCCATTAGCTACTAGCCGTAGGGGCAACTTGCAATATATTTATCTGCTAGCAACTGATCTTCCCCTGTTTTAGTGGACAGTTAGTTAAGAGGCATAGGCCTGTTTCTCGAATTCGGCAGGGCTGAGATAGCCGAGATATGAGTGACGGCGTTGCCGATTATAAAACACTTCGATATATTCAAAAATATCCTTCTTTGCTTGCTGACGGGTTTTGTAGTTCCGGTTATGAATGAGTTCCACTTTGAGAGTATGGAAAAAACTCTCCGCCACGGCGTTATCCCAGCAATCGCCCTTCCGGCTCATACTGCACTCTATCCCATGAACATTGAGCAAGGCTTGAAAATCGTTGCAGGCATATTGAACCCCCCGGTCAGAATGGTGAATCAATCCCGGTTTCATGCCGCCGTTCTTCATTGCCATATTTAAAGCTCTCATTACCAACCAACGGGTTATCCAACGATCCATGGCCCAACCAATAACTTTACGGTGGAATAAATCCAGCGTCACCGCAAGGTATAACCAGCCCTCTTGAGTCGGGATATAGGTGATATCCGAAACCCAGCATTGACCGGGCTCAGCAACATTAAACCGCCGTTGCAGTTTGTTTTTTGCCACCGGGTGATTATGTTTGGAATCGGTTGTCACCCTGAACTTTCTTTTGTGCTTGGCAACGATTCCATGCTCGCGCATAAGACAGGCAATACGATGCCTGCCAATGGCATATCCCTTGTCTTTCAAGTCCTCATGAATTCTGGGACTGCCATAAGTCTGGCGACTCTTCTTATAAACGGTTTTGATCTCATCAACCCATCGCTGCTTCTCACGGCTCCTCAGGCTCTCGGGGCGGCTCAGCCAGGCATAGAACCCACTTCGTCCCACTTCCAGAACCCGGCACATCGGGCTTACCGGAAATGCTTCTCGATGATCCCGTATAAACCGATATCTCATTGGGAACCCTTCGAGTACCCCTTGTATGTTGTTCATAAGGGGAATTTGTAGTAGTTGTACCTGTGAGCCCTGTGGGAAGCCGGTTTTGTGTTTTCCACAAGGCTCACAGGGTTTGATTCAGGGCACAATAGATCGTTTACCCCTTGGGCTTTTAAGCCCGTCCCGAAGCGCAGATCGTTGTGTCCTATTTTGATTAACCCGAACAGTTGCCTGGGCCACTGAGCCCGCATCGGCAAGGCTGGGAGACCAAATTATGAATCAGAAACCCCATTTTATTGGCATCGATATTTCTAAACTCCATCTGGATGTTGCTGACAGCATGACTCAAGAAACCTGGCAAACCGCTAACAATGAAGAAGGGATTGCTGGTTTGGTCGAGAGTTTATCCGCCTTAAATCCTCCATTGATCGTTTTGGAAGCCACAGGCGGCTTAGAGATCCCGTTGGCTTCGGCCCTGGTTGCGGGTCGACTGCCAGTAGCCGTGGTCAACCCACGGCAAGTTCGTGATTTTGCCAAAGCCACCGGGAAACTGGCAAAAACCGATGTCATTGATTCTCTTGTGCTGGCTCATTTTGCCAAGGCCATACGTCCTGAGGTCAGGAAAATCAAAGACGAAGAATCTCTTGAACTCTCAGCTCTAGTGACACGCCGTCGCCAGTTGATCGAGATGCTGACCAAAGAAAAAACCCGTCTAAAACAAGCTCCAAAATGGATATGTAAAGACATTAAGGAGCATATCGAATCTCTTAAAAAACGCTTGCGAAAAATCGATGGCGACCTTTCCAGAACCATCAAAAACAGTTCTGCCTGGCGTGAGCACGACCAGATCATACAAAGTGTTCCCGGTGCCGGTCCCGTTCTGGCTGTCAACCTCTTGGCCGGGGTTCCGGAACTTGGAGTTCTTAATCAGAAGCAAATCGCCGCCCTCATCGGTCTCGCTCCCCTCAATCGGGACAGCGGAAAGTTCCGGGGCCGCCGGTGTATCTGGGGCGGTCGCGCCAATGTGCGTGCCGCTTTATACATGGCCGCCGTCACTGCCATGCAGCATAATCCCGTGATTCGTACCTTTTACACACGCCTCATCGAAAAGGGCAAACCCTTTAAAGTTGCCATTACCGCATGCATGAGAAAGTTATTAACGATCATCAATACCATGATCAAAACAAAAACACTCTGGAATGAAAATCTCATTGCCAGCACTTGACATTTAACACAGTTGCTTCGGGGCATGAAAGCCAATGAAGTGATATCACATGCGGCAATCGGTTTCCTCGGCTTGTCTATCCCTCCTAACCCTTTTCATGCCCCGCAAGGGGTGCAACGAGCCATTACTATCGGCCTCCCTCGCCAGAGGGTGGTGCGGATGGAGGGAGTCGAACCCCCACGGTTGCCCACTGGATCCTAAATCCAGCGCGTCTGCCAGTTCCGCCACATCCGCATATTTTTAAAGGGTTTATTCTGGTTTTTACCCCGGATTTTTCAGCTATTTTGTGGGTGTGTGTCCGCAGAAAACTTCCAAATCCAATATATCATTTAATAAGAGCGGATTCTGCAAATATCTTGGGTTTCTCGGGAATTTTCATCCTTTTTTCATTTCTGCGTGGAGGCGTGAGATTGCCTGCTGGAGTTTTTCAAAATTGACTTCTTCTTTCGCGCAATAATTCCTGAGATAGGAGTACATGATGAAGACACCGGCCCATTCGTCAAAAACTTCTCCGCTCTTTTTTGAGCGTTGTTCAAAAGCGGAAAAACTGTTTTCAATCTGTTCCAGCAGTTTGCAGAAATTGACGACCTCGTTGTTTTCATCCAGGTCTTCATGAACTGTAAGGGTGCCGAATTCTTCGTTAGCGGGTGATTCTTTGAGCGCCTGATATTGTTCTTCTATCTGTTCTAAACGGACCCCGGAATTTTCGCAATACAGGCGCAGATTGCTGAAGCCGATGAACAGGCACTCATACCCACCGATTTCCGCTGCCTCTTAATTATCATCAGAAACCAACTGGGAAATATCATCTTCGACCGCGTCGAACATATCAAAAAAAACTCCAAATTGGTTTTTTGAGCACGGATATTTTTTGAATTACTCATACAAAATCAACTCTTATTTTGTGGAGGGCTACCTTAATCTAAAGATTAACATTTTAAAGTTCTGAAAATAATTTGCCGTTAAAAGTAAAGATAATATGATACAATATGCCTCGGAACTAGCTTTAATCCTCTAACAAAGTTTCCTACCTAAAACAATGGCCCCTAATTCCCTTCCTGATTTTGAAAAACCCCCGGTTATCGAGGTTGTTTGCGGGGTTCAGTTTGAAGAGATTCAGGATTTTACCTCGCCTCACTTCGGATTACTGTGGGAAAGTTATAAAACCGAGTATCCTTCGTTTAAAGAAGTTGCTCCTATTGCACCTAAAATTGAAAAGTTCAAAGCTAGCCCCGATATAACTTTAAAACTGTCTGACAAGCCCCCATTGCCTCGGATTTTGTTTGTGCATGAGAAAAATAATGGAATAATCCAAATTCAGCAATACCGTTTTTTGCATAATTGGAGGAAAAATCTGCCAGAGGATGACTATCCAAGATATCCAAAAGTTATTGAAATGTTTAAAAGGCATTTTTGCTCTTTTGTTAAATATATAGACGAAAATCAATTAGGGGCTGTGAAACCAAATCAATTCGAGATTACATATGTAAATCATATTTTTATGGGGCAAGGATGGTCGACTCTGGATGATATTGGGGGAATTTTTGCGGATCATACTTGGGATTCTGGTTCAAAAGAATTTCTTCCTAGCATCTCTAATGTTAACTGGAGAACCACCTTTGATCTTCCTAATGAAGAAGGGCGGCTTCATGTTCAAACCACATCTGGTGTATTAGAGAATGATAGACCTGTTCTGAGGCTTGATTTGACGGTTCAAGGCATGGGGGGGGGCTTCAGATGAAGCAATGTGGAAATGGTTTGATCAGGCTAGAGAGTGGATTGTAAGAGGTTTTGCTGATATAACGAATAAAAGTATCCAAAAAGAAATCTGGAGGAGAAAAAAGTGAATCCGATGCAAAGTGGATATGATTGGGAGCCAAATGCAAGCTGGAATGAGTGGCAAGATGTTTCAAATAGTTCCTTAGAAACTAAGGCTAATTGGCAGGGACGTATAATAATCTTTAATAGTCCATGGCCCACTCCAAATAAGCTACCTAAGAATTTATCTCGCTTTGTCCGTACCTCAGGCCTGCAAGATTCTTGGTCAACGGTTTCATATGAGTTGGATGATGAGCAAATTGAATTGGTTGAAAAGTCACTGACATCAGTTTCTTCTTGGTCTACGCTCGCAAACAGAGGAGTTTTTTCTCCGAATTATGACCGCAAAGTTCATTCGAAGAAAGAATTAAGCATAGATAGTACTGAAATCCCACGTTGGAAACCTCACATATTTATTGATATCAGACGATTGGAGCTAGATGATGAGTGAGGTTTGGTATGAGGAGGTTGAGCCCAAAACTCCGATTACCCAAGGGGATTTAATAAATGATTGCCCGGTTTTTGGCTGGTAGCAAGATGAGTTAACAGTGGCAAAAAATAAGGGAAAAGATGAAAGAGAAACCCTAGAGGCAACGCGATTACTTGCTTATGCAAATGTTGTGGTGATGACTCAAGCTTGCGACCTTGAAAATAATAAAGTCCGATCTCAAGGAATTTTATGGTTCTTGGTCCAAAGAGATGGAGGCAAAGTTACAAAATCCTTCTAATAAAGCATGGAAAAGGCAGTGCGGTGATATAAGAGATGGGTTTGTTTGGAATTTAGCCATGCTCAATAAATATGAGAATGGCCAGAGAAATGCTGAAGCTTTAATAGTTGATTTTCAGGAAATTTTTACCCTTCCAATTTCATTTCTTCATTCTCTGCTAGTTCAAAGAAATAAGCAAAGAATTAGACTTCTTCCTCCCTACCGAGAACACTTGTCACAATCTTTTGCTAGGTATTTCATGCGAATTGGATTGCCAATGCCTATTGACGAAACTTGGCAATTAGCTTCTGAATAATACTAAATAGACCTCCAAATAGATTGTAATCAGTTCATTATTTCTGGATGGACTTGGGTTTGCGTTCTTTCGGGACGAGCAGAGTTCCGCCAGGGTAGTAGCCTTTGGGGACGGTCAGGTTGGGGTAGACCCAGACATCTTTTCCGATCAGTGCGCCGGGGCAGACGATGACGTTGCAACCGAGTTCAACATTGTCACCAATCATCGCACCCAGTTTTTCTATTTCGGTACTCAGGATTTCAGAGTCGAGAGGGATCTGGATAGGTTTGATATAGTCTTTTAATTTTTCATCGATGCTTCTAAATTGCAGGTTGGCCAGTTTCGATCCTGCTCCCAGGTTGACATGGCTCCCTATGATGCTGTCACCGATATAATTGAAATGGCCTGCTTCGGTATGATCCATGAGAATGCTGTTTTTCACCTCGGTGGCATGGCCGATCACACTGTGATCTCCAATCAGGGCGTTGCCGCGGATATAGGCCCCTTGCCGGATGTCGCAGGACTCCCCAATCATGGCGGGGCCTTTGATAATGGCCGAAGGTTCCAACTGCGTTCCCTTGCCGATGAAGATATTCAGCTCTTTCAAATAAACCGATTCGACCAGATCGATCCAGTTCTCGACGTAAAGTCCTTTCTCGCCACGGTGATTACCGGATGAATCGAGAGTGGTCTTTATGCCCTGTAAATGGGTGGCATAAGACCCGGCTTTTTTGTGGATCAGTTTTTCCAGCCGTGGACCTAATGTTTTTAAAGGATCCCACACCTGTTCGCATCCGGCAAAAATCTCCGGTTCGCTCAGGTTTGCAAAAAACAGGTTTAAATCCTTCATAACTTTTGTGGCTCCTAAAGCCGAGATAACTTTCTACTAGCTCATAAAAGCTAGTGCTAGTTGGCCCCATGCCTAATGGATTATATACCACTTGCCGAGAGGGGTCAGGCGGTTTCCCTCGGGGCTTGATTGAATCAGGTCTTGCTTTCTCATTTCATCAACCAGTCGCGACTTGTATTGGTTTTTTATTTCCAGCTTGTCATCGGTCACCGGTTGGGACGCGATTTGGCTGAGGGCGTACAATTCCATTTTATAAAAAGTGTTGTCACGGTCTTTGAGCAGGGAGAACAAAAGCCGTAGAATTTCCAGCCCGATTTTTTTTAGCTTGCCAGCATCCGATTTTCTGCCACGCAGGTTCACGCTGATTTTATTTTCAGTGCCGGAGTTTCTCACAAAGATACCGGCTTTTCCCTCTGCAAGGGAAATATATAACATATCCGGATCGTCAGCGAAATTTCGGGTTTTGCCGGAGCATCCGTTTTGTTTTGCGGTCCGCAATAAAAGCCGTTTTACTTTTTTCCACACTTGTGAGTCTCTACAGAATAGGTCCTGCCGGATATAGTAAGTGTAAAGAGTGGATTTGAAACCTGGCGAAAAAGGTTGACGGATAGACTGGATATACTTTTGCGGCGATAAGGTTGTTGCCAACTGTTCGGTGGCGGCAAAGGTGTTGAGAGCGCTTTTTAATCCATTGCCGGAATACACCGACACCTTTTTTTTGCTGGGTAGCGTTAAGGTAGCAGTGGTGATGTTATGTCCTGTTTCCTCACTGCCTACCGCCAGAACTTCTGAATTACTTTTTGTTACGTCAGGATTTTCAGGGATGGATGTGTCGAGATTCAGCAGGGTGTTTACACTCGTTACTCCTTTTTTTTGCAATGATTTAATTTTATTTTTAAGTTCTCTTTGCTTTTTTGGCGCAAGTTTTGCCGTGAGAAGTTTTTGTTCTAATAGCGCGAGGCGGATTTTAAGCAGAATCCATTTATCGCCAACAGCGGTGAGGAGCGGACTCAACCCCATCGACTCGGCGGAGGCAGAAGCATTGAGGTCGCTTTCCACCGTATTGATATAGAGTGACCCGTTGTACTTGTCGTGGGAAACCAGATGCCGTGCCTGCAGGATGGCGGTCTCGTCTCCGCTCAAGACCCATAGTGTGTCCTGAAACGGATCGTACTCGAGGCGGAAGAAGCGGTCTCCATCCGCATCGAAGATGGCAGCGGCAATTCTTTTTTTTCCGGACTTTGCCGATTTCTGGTTGGCCCGGCCGATTTCAAATAGTTTGACGATGGCTTTGTGGCGATGGAAATGTCCGCCGGGTTTTAAGATCATGTCTGCGGTGATGCGTGGGCATCCTTCCAGATCAGCGACTCCGGAGCGGTGATTGACCGCGCCATTTTTGTTGACTTCATAGACTTTGCCGATTCCGGCAAGCCGGAAAATTTTCGCGGCGACTCCTGTCAACGCCCCGCAAGCGGGATCAACCACCAGAGTGAGGGCTTGTAAAGTATTGCGAGACTTGATCCAGGAGTTTTCAGGGTGCAGGGAAAAACGCTGGAACAGTTCCAGAGCTTTCTGCCGACAGTCAGTTCTTATTCCCTTTAAAGGAGTTTTTTTAATGAGGCCGAAGTTTTGTTTGAGCAGGTGTCGGGTCAGGTTGGCATCATCAGCGGGCAACGGCTTTACGCCATGAAAAGGCAGAAAAAGTTTGATGCCATTCTGGTCTTTGGGGTTGTGGGAAGCAGTGACCATAATGCCTCCATCAGCCCCTTCATGGAGCATGAACAAGGGTATTAATGGAGTTGGCACGACACCCAGAACCAGGGCTCTGCCCCCCGCTTTGCGGATACCCCGAACCACGGCTTCGGTAAAAATACCGGAAGGGTCTCTGGGGTCCCAGCCGATGACGATCTTTTTAGAGGAAGCTGGTTTTTTCCTGGGCTGGTTTTTGACGTAGCAATAGGCGTAAAGCTCCATGAACTCTTCTGTGATCCAGCCTTTTTCCAGAAACACCTGTTGCGGAGTCCACCCTCTGCATTCGGAATCCTTTGCCGATTTGATTTCCCGGCGCACTCCATCGGTACCCTGCAGGCGAGCGGGTACGGGGTTTTGCTTTAAAATTGTTTTTGTTTTCATGCGAAATTGTGGGCCAGAAAGGATAAGAATTTTTTGAAATACGGAGGTTTCTTGTGGCCCGGCGATTGTAACATAGGGGTCAGTTACCTTAAAGAAAGAAGGGCGTTCAAGTTGGCCGAAATAGCATCGGGCAGATGTTTTGTTTAAGTCGGAGTTTTTGGCTGTCAACAAGCAGAACATCATCCTCAGTTGCATTTCTTCATGGGCCGAGGTGGCCTCGGCTTCTAGAAACTTGTTTTTCAACTTTTCCAGGTCCAGGGTTTTGGCTTCGTCCGCCGTTCGCAGCCTGGAAGAAGGTATGGAAGAAACATTAACCCTGCACCGTTTTGGGGTGCTCCCCAAACCCGGTATCCGTTTCAAGACCCGCAACTGTATCGGGAATATCATGCGTCAGGGGGGAATTTACACGGATCGAGTGAGTTACTGGAAGAACCGTGATTAGCGGCAACAACAGGTCGGAGGCTCTACAGGAAATCGAGCCGGAGTCAAGAATCGTACGTGGATACCGCCATCTCAAGGAACCCGAAGAGGCTATGAAAAACTTGAATTTTAAAGAAAATACCATAAAGTGGCGTGACGCATTTGTTCCATTTCAACTGACAATCGGACTTTGCCCATTTTTTTGGGTTGGTCATCTTACACTACAGATGTCCGAACCTTGGGCAATAATTTCATTTTGTAGCTACTGCTTATGAAAAAACCACTTACATTCTTACTCTCTCTAACTTTTTTGTTTCTGTTTTGCGCAACTGTTTCAAGTGCAAAAGAAATGGGTAATGCACACATTGAGAAGTTGGAAATATCAGCAGAACAGGGAGATGCTTCAGCGCAACTCAACCTGGGTGTGGTGTGTGACAGGGGAAAAGGTTGTATAAAAATTCATCAAATTGAGTACTGGCAGGGTGCTTAAAAACTATTTTTGGGTGTCATTCTGAACGCAGTGAAGAATCCCCGGGTTTGTGCAAGGCGAGATCCTTTGTCGCCTTCGGCTCCTCGAGGATGACAAATCGGCTTTGCCCGGAGGTTGCGTCTGGGATACTATTTGCGGCTTAAGGAGTTCTTGCTCATTGCCTCCACGGCGAGTGGGCGGAAAACTCCGCAGGTAGATTGTAACAAGGCTACGCTAACTCCCTCCCACAGGCGTGGATGTGTACCCAAAACTTTTGTGATATTCCGCATCGATAACACTCAACCTGCCGTGTTGAGGGTATTCCAAATATTCTTTATGGATTTTGTCGAAATTGTTGCCGGTATCCGGAACACTTTTTAATTCCAGAAACCGGGTTTCGACCGGGTCGCGCCGGAGAAGTTTTAAAGTGGACGCGTCGAGCGGGGTGTCCAGTTTTTCCAAGGCGGTCAGAGGCTCCACACCTTCCGACATGATGTCCTTGATTTCTTCTTCTATAGAATCTTTTCTTTCCTGATGCCGGGCGTGAGGGTAATCGGCCTGGGAAAAAATCATGAAATCCAGATCAAGCCAGTAGTTGTTGATGAAGTCATCGAAGTTAACTTCCACTGCGTTGCTCAAATGAATGTCGCGGGAATTACCAGGGTCGTTCCGAATCAGGTCGTTGTAAACCTGAACGATATTGTGGACGGAATCATAGAGCACGGCCCAGTGATAGGTGTTGACCGATTCGTGAGTGCGAAACGAATCCATCGCCTTGACGAGAACAACCAAAGCGAAATGCATGTCCTCCATTTTTAGAAAGGCCGATGACCAGGGAAACCGGCTTTTGTACCATTGATCGACATCGGCGGGGTATTCCTGCCTCGAAGAGTCTGCTGGCGGTCGACAATCGTTATCGACAAAATTCATAATATCGTCGAGTTCCTTGTAGGCCAGGTCCAGCCCCGCCCGCACTATCGTGTAGGGAAACAGTTTGCGCTGGTATTCCATATACTGTTTCAATTCAGGCAGCTTGTCTTCCAGTGCGTGCCGGTGGTCGCGTTGACTGATATCTTTTGCGAAGATCAACATAGTTTGATTATTTCCTTTGGTTATTTTTTCCCGGGATCAAAGCGCTGGGCGAACATTTTCAGCATATTCATTTTTTCCTCATCGCTCATGCCCTCAATCATTTTGTGGGCTTCGGCTAATTTTTCCGGTGTCATTTCTCCCATCGCGTTCTTGGCGGCTTCCTGAAACCCTTTCAGGTTGGCGGCACCCTTGATCCATGAAAACTCGTCGGAGGCCGGAGCATTATCGTCTGGGACCTTGAAATCAATTTTCTCCCGCGAGCGGAACTCAAGATAGTTGCCCGTGATTTTGCCGAAAATCTGTTCATCCTGAAGTTTGTCCAAAACATCCGACAACGAGGTCCCGTGTTTTTTACAGGCGTCATAAACCGGCTTGAAAGGCAGGCGGACAATCTTCTCCGGAAACCCGTTCTTGCGAATGGAGTGCTTGATGCTTTCTTCAGCAGGATTAGATTCAGTTTCGCTCATGTTCGTTCTTAGGATACCTCAGGATTGGATTGGGTTTTTTCAAGGGTATAGTATAATCTATAGATACCCAAAACACCCATTCATATATTATGGCTAAAGCCACAAAAAAAACTGCCAAGCCAAAGAAGACGGTTCCCGATCAGGGAATCTCCCTTCGCCTTGCGTTGGCCCAGGTTAACGGACTGGTCGGGGGATTCGAGGCCAATGCCAAGAAGGTGGAATCGGCTTGCGCCACAGCCCTGAAAATGGGCGCCGATGTGGTGCTGTTCCCGGAACTGATGGTCACCGGTTACCCCCCGGAAGATTTACTGCTGAAAAAAAGTTTTATCAAAGATTGCCAACAAACTTTAAAAAAAATCGCTCCCTGCACACGTGGTCTGACAGCCGTGATCGGATTCGCCGAACGACAAGGCAAACACCTTTATAACTCCGCCGCCCTGATACACGATGGCAAGCATGTGGCAACGGCGCGCAAAATGCTCCTGCCCAATTATGGCGTGTTCGATGAGAAACGCTACTTCACCGAAGGCGACGAACCCCTGCGCTTTTCTTTGAAAGGAGTGCAAATTGGACTGACCATCTGCGAAGACATCTGGGAAGAATCGGGACCGGGTAAAACTTTAAGCAAACATATCGACCTTCTGCTCAATATCTCTTCCTCGCCTTACCACAAAGGCAAGGGCAAAGCCCGACGGCAAATGATCATCAAACGCGCCAAAAGTTATAAATGCCCGATCGCCTATGTCAACTTGGTCGGCGGACAGGACGAACTGGTGTTCGACGGCGAGAGCCTGGTGGTGGACGCTAAAGGAAAAATCATCACACAGGGAAACTCCTTTGAAGAAGAAATCATTTTTGCCGACGTGACCTTGTCGCCGAAATCAAATAAGACCAAGGCTTCGGGAATTAACAGCGTCAAGGCCCCTGCATCGTTATCGAAAGAAAAAGCAAAAAAAGTTCCAGCACTTCCCGCGCATACCTATCAGGATAGGTCGGAAGAGGAAGAAGTTTATTCAGCTCTGGTGCTGGGCACCCGCGACTATATTCACAAAAACGGATTCTCCAAAGTGGTTCTGGGTTTGAGCGGCGGCATTGACTCATCGCTCACTGCCGCCATAGCGGTAGGGGCATTGGGCGTCGAAAACGTAATTGGTGTGCTGATGCCGTCTCTGTATTCTTCCCAAGGCAGTATCGACGATTCCAAAGCGCTGGCGAAAAACCTGGGGATAAAAAAGTACATCTTTCCCATCGTCGGGGCCATGAAGGCTTACGAATACACCCTGAAAAAATTATTCAAAGATACAGAATCCGGTCTGGCAGAAGAGAACCTGCAAGCCCGCATTCGCGGCAATATATTGATGGCGCTGTCCAACAAATTCGGCTGGATGGTGCTGACCACCGGCAACAAATCGGAAGTCAGTGTCGGTTACTGCACGCTCTATGGCGATATGGCGGGTGGATTCGCCGTGATCAAAGACGTGCCGAAAATCCTCGTCTATAAACTTTCTCATTGGCTCAACGAAGAAACAGAAATCATTCCCAACAATGTTCTCACCAAAGAACCCTCGGCGGAACTTCGGCCCGATCAAAAAGACACCGATTCTCTACCGCCTTACGACCTGCTCGACCTGGTTTTGTTGCGTTATATCGAAGAAGATTTGTCGGTCGACGAAATAAAGGTGGACGGACTTCCCAAATCTGAAATCCAGCGCATCGCACGACTGGTGGATCTTAATGAATACAAACGTCGGCAGGGTCCCCCGGGCGTAAAAATCACCCCCAAAGCCTTCGGCAAAGACAGACGTCTGCCGGTGACTAACCGTTACAAACTCTAAATTTTTAACTATGTTGGTGTGCTTTTAGTGCATGCAAGGCCCAAATGAGGAGCAGGGAGAACCGCATAGCTGTTTGAGATGCTCAGGTTTATTTGAAGAATAGATATATGGTATAACCTTTATAATTACCTTGGCCTGACGGCAAACACTTGATCCAATTGGTATGAGGGCGTTCTATTTTAATAAAGAAATAATCTTGTATAGTTTTAGAATATTATGCCAAAGATCAATTCAGATATACTTCGCTGGGCTCGCGAGACTGCTGGACTGACACACGAAGAAGCAGCTAAAAAGCTTAGTCTTGGGGAGGTAAAAGGCGTAACCGGCATTGAAAGGCTCAAAGCACTGGAATCCGGAACCGAGCCGACGCGACCGATGTTAGTAAAGATGGCAAAACAATATCGGCGACCGCTCTTAACCTTTTACATGTCTGCCTCGCCTCGAAAAGGAGATAGGGGTCAAGATTTTCGTACCCTTCCCCCAGATCATTCCGACACTGATGATGCGTTGCTAGACGCTCTAATTCGAAACGTACAAGCAAGGCAAAGCTTAATTCGTGCTGCCCTAGAAGATGAAGAAAATGTTGGACCATTACCATTTGTTGGGTCAGTAAAAATAGAGGATGGTCTGCCCACAATTCTTCACTCTCTCCGGGAAGTTACTCAGATTGAATTAACCACCTTTCGAGAACGAATTAGTCCGGAAGATGCGTTTGCATTTCTCCGGTCAAGGGTAGAGGCTGCAGGCGTATTTGTCCTACTAATAGGTAACCTAGGAAGCCACCACACTTCGATTGGACTAGAGACCTTTAGAGGATTCGCTCTGGCAGATAATATTACTCCATTTATCGTCATTAATGATCAAGATTCTAGGGCAGCATGGTCTTTTACCCTTCTGCACGAGCTAGCCCATATCTGTTTGGGCCAAACCGGGGTAAGTGGTTCATGTGTAGAGGAGGAAATCGAAAAATTTTGCAACGATGTAGCGGTCGAATTCCTTCTACCCGGTGAAGAATTAATTGAAATAAATATTTCGAAGAATCTTAAAGAAACAGAAAGCACCATAAGTGAATTTGCAAGGGCTAGGAACCTAAGTAGTTCTATGGTTGCCTATAAACTTTTCCGTAATGGGTTGATTGATCAAGATACATGGTTTCGCCTAAGTGAAACTTTTAAGAAATGGTGGTTTGAAGGACAGTCGGCAAAACGGAGTGCAGCCAAAAAAAAGGAAGGTGGGCCAAATTACTATGTTGTGAAAAGTCACAGAATTGGAGCTTCTCTGATTTCACTTGTTAAACGCATGATGTCAGGAGGTGCGCTTACAACTACTAAGGCCGGACAAATATTAGGTGTTAAGGCTAAGAATGTACAGACACTCATTGATACTTTAGCGTCTAGTGGCGCAAGCCGAGTGGGCTAGAGCAGTGCTATATTTTTTAGACGCAAATGTTCTAATTGACGCAAACCGAGATTATTATCCTATAAGTCGTGTTCCCGAATTTTGGGAAGGGCTGTTAAATATAGGAAAGAACGGTCATGTGAAAATTCCACTCGAGGTCTATGAAGAAATCAAGGAGGGAAAAGATGCTCTTGCTATGTGGGCTAAATAACCCGAAACCGAGGCAGCATTATTATTAAAGGAGGAGGTTGAAGTTTCTCTGGTTTCTAGGATAATAGACAATGAATATGTACCCGATCTGAGTGATGATGAAGTTGAGAAAATTGGTCGTGACCCGTTTCTTATTGCATATGCTTTAGTGTCGAAAGAAGAAAGGTCCATTGTAACAACTGAAGTTTCAAAGCCTAAAGCTCAAAGGGCAAATCGCCATGTACCTGATGTTTGCAATGGGCTTGGCGTAACTTGGTGTGATACGTTTGAATTTGTCCGAGCCTTGAATTTTAGAACTGGTTGGGAAACCGATACCTGATCTAAAATTAGGGTTGAATCCACTCCTTGCCTCCTGCCAAACTAGTCTCCCTTTAACGATCCATTGCCAATTGCACCTCACCCATTGAGGGTGGTAGAATCGGATTAAGGATCAAAATATCGTTTTTCTCATGTATGAAATGAGTTGAATTTTTGGAGAGTTCGCTATGAAAAAGATTGGTGTGGTGCTTTCGGGATGTGGGGTGTATGACGGGGCGGAGATCCACGAGTCGGTCATCACTCTTCTGGCGATCGACCGGGCGGGTGCCCAGGCGGTGTGCATGGCCCCCAATGTCGATCAGATGCATGTGGTCAACCATCTCACCGGCGAAGAAGCCGCCGGAGAAAAACGTAATGTTTTAGTTGAGACGGCACGTATTGCCCGGGGCGAGATCAAAGATATCGCTACAGTCAAAGCGGATGATATTGACGCGCTGGTGTTCCCCGGTGGATTTGGCGCGGCAAAAAATCTCTCCAGCTTCGCGGTCAAAGGCGAGAACTGCGACGTCCACCCGGAAGTGATGCGGCTGGTGAAAGAGTTCGCCGCCAAAAAAAAACCGCAGGCGGTGTTGTGCATCGCCCCGGCCATGATGGCGAAAATTTATGAGGACGCACCCAAAAAACCCACTCTGACCATCGGTAACGACAAGGAATGCAGTGGCAAGATCGAAATGATGGGCAGCAAACATCAGGAATGCGCCACCACTGATTTTGTGCTGGATGCGGAGAATAAAATCGTCTCGACCCCGGCCTATATGACAGGGCAAAGCATCTCGGAAGTGGCCGAAGGCATTGAAAAAACCATAAATAAGCTAGTCGAGATGACGCCTTGATTTATTGAAAAGATAACACCCCGGAAGGTCAATCACCCCAGCCCCTCTTTGATAAAGAGAGCTTTGCGGAAGTCGAAAAAAAACAGAAAAAGGAAGAGGACATCACATACTCCTTTGGGGCATGAAGTTTATAAAAAAATATTATCCGTATCACTGATTTCCAGAAACGAAACCCCAATATCATAATGGGAGTCAAACTTTTCTACCCGTGCCATATGCCGAGCGTTTTTCCACCAAAGTCGGAGCCATAAAACCGGTTTATCAAACAATTTCAAGAACTTGAAGATTGGTCAGCGCTGTAGATTTTTGCAGGGCATCTTCCCCTCTGGGGCTCAGCTTGCTACCCGCTACGTTTAAAAAATGCAGGCCGGAGAGTGGGTGGGAATTGGCCAGATAAATTGCGCCTTCATCGCCAATGGCATTCAAGGCGAGTACCAACCGGCGGAGGCTGGACAAATTTTTGGACTCGGCAATTGCCTTGGTACCTTGTGCATGAATCCAGTTTTCGTTTTCCAGGTATAAAGATTCCAATTGAGTCAGGGTGGTAGAACAGGCCAACGCCGTGGCCCCCTGGTCGGCAATATTATTGTTGTTCAGTCGCAAAGATTTCAAGCTGGCGCAATGAGGGGATTGCGCCAAGGCCTCTGCTCCCTTGTGGCCGATTTTATTCTCGCCGAGATCCAGCGTTTCGATATTTTTCATATTTGCGGATTCCGCCAGCGCCTTCACTCCCTCGGCACGAAGATCGTTGTTATTCAGGTCCAGTGTTTTAAGTTGAGTGATCGATTTAGAGGTGGAAAGGGAAATGGCGCTATCGGTGGTCAATCCGTTATTGTGCATGATCAGGGTTTCGAGTTTTGCAAACATGGGAGACTCGGCCATGGCATAGACTCCATCATCTTCAAGATGGTTGTTGTTCAGAATCAAAACTTTGAGGTTTGGAAACACCTGCGACCGCGCCAGAGCCTCCATTCCTTCATGGGTCAAACTATTATCGGAAAGATCAACCGTGAGGATCTTTTTAAGAGGGGGTGTCTGCATTAAAAAATTTAAACCCTCATCACCAATCCCCGTGTCGCGAAGATTGATATCGGTTATTTGGCGGCCAAGTTTTGAGTCGGCAAGCGATTTAATGCCAAGTGGTTCCAGACGGTTGTAAGAAAGGTTCAACCGCTCCAGATTGTTCATGCCCTCTGCCAAAGAAAGAACCTTGGCCCCTAGCACGCCGATTTCGTTGCTGGATAAACTCAAGTCTTTCAGGAGCGTCAGTGCCCGGCACTTGGAAAGGAAGAATAAGGCCTCGTCGTCGAGATTATTGTTGGCCAGCGAAAGGTTTTCCAGATTGCGAAAACAGGCGGAAGCGCTGAGCGATTGCAGTCCGCTAGAATTCAAACCTGTTTGTTCAAGATTCAGGGAAGAAAGAGATTTAAGAGGGCTGGCTCCGGCGATGATTTTGAAATCCTCTTCTTTAAGCTGACAACCTAAAAGATTCAGAGATTTTTTGTCGAAACTCAACTTCTCCCGGATGAGAGTACCGAGGTCGGAGTTCTCGGTGTTTTTTTCAAAATACCGGAGGAACTCCAAGCTGTTGTCAATGTCTTTCGCTTCCGCCATAACAAGATACAATTAGTTAATATGAAGCGGATTATACCCCGGCGTAGCCGCCGGTAGCAATAGGGCAGTGATACCCCTGTGGAGCCAATGAACAATGACGTTAAAAGCTAGCAGCAGATTAGCTCGGCCCGATGGCCATTGCTCATTGGCCCCACGCTAAGTGGCCGCCGGTTAGCAATGTGCAATGAATTTATGTCTTGGGCGGTCGCGTAGTGTTACCGCCTTATTGCCAGCGGTGGTTACTCCGCTAGTTGAAGTGGACGGAGACTGCTTTGGAGACACCCTGTTCTTCCATGGTGATGCCGTAGAGGGCATTGGCAAAAGACATAGTTTTTTGGTTGTGGGTGATGATAATGAATTGTGTGTTAACAGCCATTTCCTTGAGCATTTCCTGGAAACGGACCACATTGGCTTCATCCAGCGGGGCATCCACTTCATCCAGCAGGCAGAAGGGGCTGGGCCGGACTTTGAATACCGCAAACATCAGGGCGATGGCGGTCATGGCTTTTTCTCCTCCAGACATCAAAGCCAGGCTTTGCAGACTTTTTCCTAAAGGATTGGCGGTGATTTCAATTCCTGAATCGATAGGGTTGGTCTCGTCAACCAGGGTCAAGTTTGCTTTTCCTCCTTGAAATAGACGCGCAAAAATTTCCTTGAAATTTACGTTCACCAATTCGAAGGTATCGAGAAACCGTTGTTTGGTGGTGCGGTTTATTTTTTCAATAGTTGAATGGAGTAGTTCGATGGACTCGGCCAGATCGTCCTGCTGTTTTTTCAGGAAGGTGTAGCGCTCGTTGGTTTTTTCAAAATCCGAAAGCGCGGCCAGATTGACCTCACCTAATTTTGCCACCTTTTCCTTGAGTTCTTTAATCTGCTCGTCCGTTTCGCTCTCATCAATGGTTTCGTCGTAGGCCGACTGTAACTCTTCCTGTGTTGCGTTAAAGTCTTCGTAAGCGCGTTCTTCCAGGCGGGCGGTTTGCAGGCGGTTTTCAGATCGCTTGATTTCAATTTGAGAAAGGGTTTCGGTGATTTCCTGAATTTTTCGGGAAAGTTCGCGGATGTCCTGCTCCATACCCTTTTGATCCTCTTCCTTCTGTCGCAGAGACTCTTCTTCCTGAGCGGCTGTTTCGGTCAGCTGATCTTTCTCGCGGGAAAGTTTGAGGACATTACTTTCCAGGGTTGAAATTTCGCCTTCAATTTCAGTAATTCTGTTCTGGTTGGAAACGCGGTCCGACTCGCGCCTTTCAATTTGCTGTTTCAGGTTTTGTTGCTGAAGTTCCAGTCGCTTGATTTCTGTGAGTGTGTTTTCCCGCCGACCGATCAGCGATGCGATCAGAACTTTGAGTCGGCTGATCTCGGATGAAATTTCCTCAAGGCCGGACCGGCTCTGTTCCAGTTCCTCCCGATGGCCGGTTAAAAGCGCTTCTTCCTCAATCCTTTTTTGCTCGGCCGACTCCAATTGCTGGTTTAGTGAAGATTTTTCTGCGACCAGTTTTTCTCTTTCCATGTCTATGGCTGAAATTTCCTTGTCAATGGAGGAATTTTTGCTGCCAAGACGTTCTGCTTCCTGGCGCGATTGTTCCAGATCGCGGAGTTTGTTATTCGTTGCGATTTCGTCGGTATGGGTTTGCTGGCCCAGTTGCCTCAGGTTGGACTCAAGTTGGGAAAGGCCCTGTTTTTTGTTTTCGATATTTTCCTGCGAGGCATTCAATTCTTCTTTAATGCTACCGACACTACGGGTGAGAGTTTCTATTTCCCGGTTCCTGGCCAGCAGACTTGAGGAATTATTTTCCAGTGAGCCTCCGGTGACGAATCCGTTAGCGTCAATCATTTCTCCGTTCAAGGTGACAACGGTTCCATGAAACTCCGGTTCCTGATGCATCTCCATGGCGACATCCATATCCTGAACAATGACAACGCTTTTCAGTAGCAATTCGATAACAGGTCGATACTCTTCCTGACATTCGACAAAGTTGAGGGCCTTGCCCACGATTCCCTGTGTGCCATTCATATGAAGAGGTGCGGAAGGAGTTGCTTTCGGATTGAGAGGAGCGAACAGACCCCGACCTGACTGATGATTCTTAAGATAGCCGATGGCCTCCAGCGAATCGGAATAGGAATTGACAATAACGCTTTGCAGTTTTTCACCCAGGGCTGTTTCGATGGCCACTTCATACTCCGCTGGCGTTTGTAACACATCGACCAGCACTTCCCGGATTCCCGGAATGCGTTCGCCGTTTTGTTTGTTCATAAGAGATTTAACACCCTCATGAAACCCCTCAAACTGGCTTCTCAGTTTTTCCAATGTGCCGAGAAGGGAGGCTTTATGAAAATAGTCCTCTTTTTTGGAGCTATGACGGTCTGTTTCAGCTTGGAGTTGTTGCGAGTAAGAGGTGGTTTCCTGCCGCAATGTCTCTTGCTGTTCTTTGAAACGCGCAAGCTCCTCGGTTTTCTGCTGGTGTTCTGATTCTCTTTGCTCCATGCCCGACTGGTTTTCCTGAATTTGGCGATGGACTTCTTCTTTTTCTGTCACCAGTTTTTTCTGTCCGGTTTCCAATCCCTGGATACGGGTATCCAGAGCGGTCATCTGGTTTTTTGAATGGGCTGTTTGCTGGAATAAGTTGTGAACATTTTTTTCGCCACTGAGAACTTGCTCCTGAATTTCCTGCAACGCATCCCGTTTCTGCTCGTTTTCGGTTTTGCGTTGATCCAGCACAATTTCCTGCTCGTTGATCTCCTGTGAGGTGGCAGAAAGGTTTTGCCTTTCGTTTTCGATCTGGTTTGTCAGGCCGCTAATTTCCCCTTCCATCTGGGAAATTTCTCCTGTGGCGGATTCGATGTCCGTTTCTGCTTCAGATTTCTGCTCTTTTTTGAAAGCAATGCTTTGTTCGCTGTTTCCGATTTGAGAGTTCAACTGGTGAATGGTTTCGCGCGCTTCATTCAACCGGCTCAACGATTCTTCGATTTCCACATTGAGTTGGGCGATTTGATTTTCGAAGGTGGAGAGACGGGCGTTCCACTCGGTTTTCTTTTCTGTTTGTTCCTCTAACTCCGCTTCTATCGTCAGTAGTTGCGATTGGTAGCGGCGGATTTTGATGGAGAAAAGCTTGAGGGAAAGTTCCTTGACCTCGGCTTTGTGTTTTTTATAGCGTTCCGCCTTGGCGGCCTGGCGCTTTAACGATTCGACCTGTCGCGACAGTTCCTGAACGATATCCGCCACCCGTTCCAAATTCTGCCGCGAGCTGTCGAGCTTGCGGATGGCTTCGTTTTTGCGGTGCTTGAATTTAAGGATTCCCGCAGCTTCTTCAATCAGAATACGCCTTTCTTCCGGTTTGGAAGTGATGATGTCCTGAATATGGCCCTGCTCAATAATGGTCAGGACTTTTGGGCTGATCCCCGCATCCAAAAGGAAATCCGTAATATCCTTCAAGCGGCATGGAATCTGGTTGATATAAAATTCGCTTTCGCCGGAACGATGGTAGCAACGGGTGACTTTGACATCTTCGGCTGTATTGGAAATCCCGGCGATCCGGATTCCCGCTGGTACATTGGATAAGGTCAGGGAGATTTCTGCCCGGTTCACCGGTTTTCGGCTGCTACTGCCATTGAATATAAGATCCGTGATACGGGTGCTACGCAGGGTTTTGGACCTTTGCTCGCCAATGACCCAGCGAATCGCGTCGGAGACATTGCTCTTTCCGCAACCGTTAGGGCCGACAATGGCCGTAAAACCGTTTCCAAACTCCAGATTGGTGGAATCGACAAACGATTTGAAACCTTCTAATTCCAAGTTTTTCAGGTACATATTTGGTGGGGCTCAGGGGATTATCGGATCTTTTGAGTCATATATTCTGGAAGGAAGATTATCCCAATCCTGAGATATTGTAAAGTAAAATTATACCATGTTTGGTATACTTTAAATCATGGCCCACAACATATTGTGCCCGGGCCACGCCCGGGAGTAATGGGCAATAACTCTTTTTGGTGAACTAAGAGTTGTCTCGGCTTAAAAAGTAATTGCCAATTTACCCCTTTGAGCCGAGAAGGCCTGTTGAGGACAAAATAAAGATATTGCAATTAGCCCCCGGCGGCTACGCCGGTCGCGGAGGAGGTGTATAGATGAAGTTATATTCTTATAATAAATGTGGAACCTGCCGTAAGGCGATCCGGTTTCTGGAAGACAGAGAGGTTAAGTTTGAGTTGTTCGATATTACCGAGACGCCGCCGACCAAGCAGATCCTTAAAGCTGCGATGAAAGCCAAGGGAATGAAAAAGTTGTTCAATACCAGTGGAGTTCAGTATCGCGAGTTGAAGATCAAAGATAAACTGGCGACCATGACCGAAAGCCAGGCGATAGACTTGCTGGCCTCTAACGGAAGGTTGGTCAAACGCCCGATTGCAGTGGATAAAAATAAAATCACCGTTGGGTTCGACATCGAAGAATACAAAAAGGTTTGGTAGGGATCGATGGACCTGTTTTTAATCAAACACAAACTTCAGCGTGATTTCCCTCTGGTGCGGGAAGTGACCCCCGCGCATCCCATGTGGGCCGCGGTGATGGTCATGCTTTATCCTCGACACAATAAGACCCATGTGTTGATGACCAAACGAGCCATGCACCTCAAGTATCATGCGGGGGAAGTGGGTTTCCCCGGCGGGGTATTTGAAGAAGATGAGGATGGCGACCTGCTGGCTACGGCTTTAAGAGAAACCGAGGAGGAAGTTGCTATTGAAATTGAACCTGAAAATGTACTAGGCCGACTTCCTTTGGTCAGTACGCGGTTGGGATTTGAAATCACCCCTTTTGTTTCCGTTATGTCTTCTGCACCCGAATATGAACTTGCAGAGGATGAGGTAGATGAAGTTTTAAAAATTCCTTTCACATCCTTGCTTGCCACGCAACAACGGGATGTCGGGAGCAAGCCTGATTAACAAGGGGTGATGTACTGGTTTCAGCATCATAGAATCTGGGGTGCGTCGGCAAAGATTCTCAACCAGATAGGACATCTGGCGATGTATTGAAATTAGGGAAAGAGAACATCTTTAAATGGAAACTTTAAAAATTCTATTTCTGGCTTCGCATTGGAGGGTTTCCCTGATCCAGGCGTTCCAAGACGCTAAACTCCAGCAGTCCATTGAGTTGATCTGCGCCGATAGTGATGCACTCGCGCCTTCTTTTAAAGAAGCTGACCGCTCATTCGTGGTTATTTTATGAATACAATGAATCCGCAAGACCGGTTGATCTTTGCTCTGGATGTTCCAGGAAAAAAGGAGGCAAAGCGTTACGTCCAATTGCTGGAAGGAGTGGTCGGTTGTTTCAAGATCGGTTTGGAACTGTTTATCAGTGAAGGCCCTGATGTGGTTAAAATGATTCAGGATCATTCCGCAGCAAATATTTTTCTTGATCTCAAGTTGCACGATATTCCCGTTACGGTCCGGGGCGCGTTGCGATCCGCCGAGAAATTGGGAGTGCGGTACATCACGATCCACTCTACAGAGGGTGAAACGATTCTTGAGACGGCTGAAGAAGTGAAAGGCTCAGGACTGGAAGTTCTGGCGGTGACGGTGCTCACCAGTACGAGTGCGTCTTCTCTGGCGAGTCTGGGGATTCGTGAAGATATTAATGCGGCCGTTCTTGTCCTGGATCGCGCGGTGCGGGCGCAAAGTTCCGGATGTGCCGGGGTTGTTTGTTCGGGAGAGGAAGCAAGTCTGGTCAAACAAAAATGTGGTGAAGGATTCAAAATTGTCGTTCCGGGAATCCGTCCGCAGTGGGCTGAGGTTTCGGGTGACGACCAGAACCGCATTGCAACTCCCTCCCAGGCGATAGAGGATGGGGCGGATATGATTGTGGTCGGCAGGCCTATTCGCGATGCCCAAGACCCAAGAGAAGCGGCGCAAAAAATCATTGAGGAAATACGATCAACTCCACGTTAATAAATTTTATTTACCTGTCAAGTCTTGTTTGCTGGATAGGCAGCATTATCTTTTTCTCTTTTTTTGTCGCTCCTGTGGTCTTTAAAACCCTTGAGCGGGAAAAAGCCACACAATGCGCGGTGGTGATCAACACCTCTTTCAATGTTCGCGGCGAACCCATTGTCTGCACACCGGAACAGGCCTACCGCTGTTTCATGCGCACGGAAATGGACACGCCCGTCCTGGAAAATTTTGTGCTCGATAAAAAAGACCAGCAACCTCTCGAAGCGGACAGCAACTGGCAGGAAGAATTCGAACTCGACTAGTGGCCCCCGCCCACTGGCAATGAGTAGTATCCCGTTAGGCCGCGAGACGGATTGTTGCATGTGATATCGCTTCATTTGCTTCATGCCCCGCAGGGGTAAAATAAAGACATCGCAAGTTATCGGTGGAGGTATTTTATCCAATCCTTTTTCTTAAAAACCCGGTTTCTGGTTATCGTTCTGGCTATGCTGGCCGTGTACAGTTATGGATGGAAGGTGACGGAAATTGAGGTGGGGTAACTGTTCCGCGACTTCCATCTTGTCAAACCGCTTGCCAAAGAACTTGCTAACCCCGACCTGTTTACCCGCGAGAAAAAATCACAAACTGTTGAAAAAGAATTTTTCCTATCGCAAAACCAACGCGGAAATATTCCCCAGGATATTGAAGGTGCAAATCCTAAGCTGGTGTTATCCAGTCAGTCGGGCGAAATTTCCGATACCCTGACGGTTCGTGGTTTTAACCTGAAACCGCAGCAGTCGGGCATTCTCTATTGGGTCAATGCCATCGAGCAGGAGTTCCCGCTGAGAATGTTTACCACCGATGTGTCCGGCGCGTTCCAGAAAGAGATCATCGTGCCGCCCAGCGCGCGCGGTCTGCGCCAGACCGTGAAGGCCGTGTTGAGTTGGGACGAGGGCGGTTGGCAGGTCAGCGAGACTTTGAGCCTGACCATTGAGAAGATGGTGGAAACAGTTTTTCTGGCGTTGATGGCGACTACTTTCGGCGTGCTGGTGGCACTACCTTTAAGTTTTCTCGGTGCCCGCAATCTTATGACCCGGAACCGGATGGGTACCTTTGTCTATTATGGTGTGCGAACCGGTTTGAATGTTTTGCGATCCATCGAGCCGTTGATCATGGCGATCCTGTTTGTGGTCTGGGTGGGCATTGGTCCTTTTGCCGGGGTGCTGGCATTGGGGCTGCATTCTGTCGCGGCTTTGGGGAAATTGTTTTCGGAACAGATCGAGTGCATTGATTCCGGGCCGGTGGAGGCGATCACCGCTGTGGGTGCCAGACCGTTGCAGGTGGTTTTTTTTGGTGTTCTGCCGCAGGTGATTCTTCCATTTCTGGCGCTCAGTTTTTATCGCTGGGATATTAATGTGCGTATGTCGACCATCATAGGGTTCGTCGGGGGAGGGGGGATTGGGTTTTTGCTGCAGCAATGGATCAATCTTCTCAAATACAACGAAGCGGGGACGGCGTTACTCGCCATCGCCATTGTGGTGATTACGCTCGATACCCTGAGCGCAAAAATCCGCGCCCACGTTAAATAGATGAATATGGCCCCCTCTTTTTCAAAGTACCCCTTGTATGTTGTTCATAAGGGAAATTTGTAATAGTTGTTCCTGCGAGTTCTGTGAAAAACCGGTTTTTGGTTTTCCACAAGCTCCCAGGATTTGATTCAGGGCACAATAGATCGTTTACCCCTGGGGCTTTTAAGCCCGTCCCGCAGCGCAGATCGTTGTGTCCTATTTTGATTAACCCGAACAGTTGCCTGGGACTTTGAGTCCGCATCGACAAGGTTGGGAGACCAAATTATGCATCAGAAACTCCATTTTATTGGCATCGACATTTCCAAAGCGCATTTAGACATTGCCTATTCGTTAACCCAAGAAACCTGGCAAACCGCCAACGATGAAGCAGAGATCACAGCTTTGGTCAAACGTTTAACCTCTTTGAATCCTCCATTGATCGTCCTTGAAGCCACAGGCGGTTTGGAGGTCCCGTTGGCTTCGGCCCTGGTTGCGGGTCGACTGCCAGTAGCCGTGGTCAACCCACGGCAAGTTCGTGATTTTGCCAAAGCCACCGGGAAACTGGCAAAAACCGATGTCATTGATTCTCTTGTGCTGGCCCATTTTGCCAGGGCCATACGCCCTGAGGTCAGGAAAATCAAAGACGAAGAATCTCTTGAACTCTCAGCTCTGGTGACACGCCGTCGCCAGTTGATCGAGATGCTGACCCAGGAAAAAACCCGTCTAAAACAAGCTCCAAAATGGATATGTAAAGACATTAGAGAGCATATCGAATCTCTTAAAAAATGCTTGCGTAAAATCTAGGGTGACCATAGCTATCCGGGACAGTTCTGTCTGGCATGAGCGCGATCGGATCATCCAAAGCTTGCCCGGCGCCGGGCCCGTATTGTCGCCTGTTAGCCGGTGTTCCCGAGTTAGGAACCTTAAACCGGCGGCAAGTTGCCGCACTGATCGGTGTCGCTCCCCTCAATCGTGACAGCGGAAAGTTCGGTGTATCCGGGGCGGACGCGCCAATGTGCGTGCCGCTTTATACATGGCCGCCGTCACTGCCATGCAGCATAATCCCGTGATTCGTACATTTTATAATCGCCTCATCGAAAAGGGCAAACCGTTTAAAGTCGCCATTACCGCAGGCATGAGAAAATTATTAACGATCATCAATACCATGATCAAAACAAAAACGCTCTGGAATGAAAATCTCATTGCCAGCACTTGACATTTAACACAGTTGCTGCGGGGCATGAAGGCTAATGTTGGGGACACCACAAACACCGATGGACAGAGACAAAAGATTCCCTCCCTTCATATGGAGGGACTTAGGGAGGGTTGGATTGACCGCCCGGAGTTTTGTCATCGCGAATCGCGAAGCGGCGTGGCGACCCAGGTTCTTTCATTGGGAATTGAATTAATATTGCAAGGCTGGATTGCCGCGCTCCTTTTACCCCTTTGGGGCATGAAGGCAAATGAAGAATTTCACACAGTCGCTCGCGATGACAGGAGCAGGGGTTGCTAAACCATTTTCCTGACTTCCCTTCGGGGCATGAAAGCTTTGAAGAATATCACAACTACTGGCCCCACGCTTAGTGGGCGGAGAACCTTCGCAGATAACAGGTCACAACTTCCAGAGTAAATCCCGTCATACTCTCAATAATCGCCCCCAACCACTCGTCGATCGTGCTGGCTGAATCTGAGTCTATCTGTGTCTAATCCCTGTAAGCGACTCCATGGGTTTCACCATCGGTATCGACTTTCATCGTGAGGCTGAGGTCACTGGCGGAGACGATGGCCAGTTTATTTTCATCGCGAATGGCGACGTAGACCGTTTTCCCATCTGAGCTAATGGCTATCATATCCGGACGTTGGCCCAGTGCCGTGGTTTTTGTGATCTTGCGACTGGCTGTGTCGATCATGGCAATCTGGCCCAGTTTTCGTTGCCCAACGTAGACGGTTTTCCCGTCCGGACTGTGGACCAGCCCATGCGGTTCCCCCGGCACATCAATGGAAGCTTCTAACGCGCCAGTGCGTGAGTTCAACAATAATAATTTATTATCTGCCGGAGCGGTGAGCCAGAACTGACCCCAGTTTTTAGTCGGTTTTATGGCCATAGCACCTTTGGCACCTTGCCGGGTTCCGGTGACTTTTTTGGATTTCACATCTACCACCGAAATATTCCCCGCCCCAGCGTTGACCACATACAACGTGTTTCCATCGGGAGAAAATACAGCAGTGATGGCTTTCTTATCCGTCGCCATGGTGTGAACGGCTTTCTTTGAGGCGACATCGATGAAGGTGATGTTGCCCGCCCCCACGTTGCAGGAGACAGCAGTCTTACCATCGGGGGAAACAGCGACATCGTGGGCTTTGGTGTCTGTCACGATATCGGCCAAAATCTCTTTCAACACTGCGTCTATCACAGTGATGCTGTTGGTACCCAGGTTAGCGATGTAGGCCAGCTTGCCATCCGGGCTGAAGGTAACATTGTGTGCCCCGGCACCTGTGGCTATGGTCTTGACGACTTTGTTGGAACTGGTATCTATGATCTGAACATTAGCGCCTTTCATATTGGCGACCCACACTTCACCCGCCATTCCCGGCATCGCCACCGAAAGGAACAGAACCGTAAAAATGGCAACCCCTAACCACGACTGCCGTCTTTGCTGAAACTTACTTTTTAATTTCCTGCCACTAGAATGGATCTTTTTATCTCCGCACATATTTGCCTCCAGAGAAAATAGATGGTGGATGAATTGCGTATCGTTTCTGTTGCGCTTAAAACTGTATTGAACACCTTTATAGTTAGAGTTGCAAGGCAAGAAATAGGATTCAAACTCTCTGATAAAGATAGAGGGGTAAAAGCGTACCCTTATTGAATTTATTGGGGGAAAAGGTTCTTCATGCGCTCAAACCGTGTGGGTGGCTTGACGGGCAATTACCCACTACCACAGCCACTTGGCTGCCTGCGGCTCACCGGTTAGTGCGTGTTCAGATTCTGGCCGTCTCTTAATTTGTTGAGGACAGCGGTCATATGGTCGTAACCCATCTGATTTTCGAGGGCGGAGAAGGTCTCGCGGGCGCGGGTATACCAAAGGATGGCTTCGGGAATATTTTCTTCTTTCTTCCAGTAGATGCGCCCCATATTCTCGAACAGGACTGCCTGAATCTGATGCGGAGGAACATCTTGCACCAGTTCCACGCCTTTTTTATACCAGTCCCCGGCTGGAGCATGCTCGCCACGCTCCATGAACAAGTCACCAGCACGGTTCATGGCCCGGGCCTCACCCAATGGATTATTGATTTTATGGTGGTAGTTCATGGCGAGGATGTATTGCACCTCGGCTTCCTGAATTCTTGTGCGAAACTTATACAGATCGCCTAAAGACTCATAAATCTTCGCGGCTTTTTTCAGTTGGTTTTCTTTTTCATAGGCGGTGATGGCCTTGCCATAGTTCTCGATGGCGTGGTCAAACTCGTGGTAGAAAAAATTTTCCGATGCCTGTTGCAGGTATCGCCCGGCCTCGTCTTTGGCATCTATCGGGGTGGTGATGGACACGGACTCATCTCTTTGCTTTTTCCCGTGCGGCAGGAGCCAAACAGCAAACCCCATCGTCAACGTCACCACAACAATGAGGAAATATTTCAGCGCTGGTTTGAGGAAAGATTCCATTAAAGATACCTGATGAATGGGGAAGCAAGTTTCATCAGGTTAACATGAAATAGGGCTAGATTGACCCGGGAAGAATATCAGGCCTGCGAGGGTCCCCTGCTAATTCCCTGCTATGGGTTGCAGCAGAACTTCATGAATTTTTTGGTCAAAGGTTTCGGCGTCGAACGGCTTGACCAGATAATGACAAATACCCAGTTTCGACGCGTCCTCCATTTTTTCTTTACAATCTTCCATAGTAATCATGATGAAAGGAATGTCTTTCAGGTCTGGGTCGGTCTGCATTCCACAAAATAATTCCAGTCCGTTCAAATTAGGCATGTACCGGTCAGAAATAATCAGTTGCATTTTGGCTGAACGCAATGTGGCCAGAGCTTGCTCACCGTCCTCAGCCTCAAAAATATTTTTGACCTCTAACCGCCCTAAATGATGCCGGATGATCCTCCTCGCAAAGGAAAATATTGGTAACGCGATATTTCCAGGGGGCTAACTGATGATTTGTTAGTGTTTTACATACATTTTTTTATTGTTTTTTTGGACTACTTTTGAGGTTTATTTTGACTATTGGAGATTGCACCGGTTGAGTATAGAATACATCCGCCTTTCATCCGGAGTGTTGTTCCGCGCTTTGTTTGGAAACCTCCAGCTTGTTTGGAGGTCATCGCAACCGAAAACAATCGACTCGCTTTCCTGAAAAATGTCCTGTCCCGAGACAAACTTCATCAGAGGGGAATTAAATTCGTGTTGAGTTTATTTGCCAACGTCTATAAGAAATGGGTGATCGAAAAACCCCTCGCCAGCCTGATATTGGTTTTGCTGGTGGTGGGTTATTTTTCTTATCATATCCCAAACTTCAAGCTCGATGCCTCCGCTGAATCCCTGGTTCTGGAAAACGATGACTCCCTGCAATATTACCGGACGATCAGCAAATCTTATGGTTCTGATGATTTCCTAATCATCACTTACGCACCTTTCAAGGATTTGATGTCCGATGCAGTGCTGGCAGATTTAAAATCGATGAGCGATGAGCTTGCCAAACTGGACCGGGTTCACTCTACAGACAACATCCTCAATGTTCCCCTGCTGAACAGCCCACGTGTTGAAATATCCAAACTGGCTACCGATATCCGCACTTTGGAAACTGCCGGTGTAGACCGGGAAATGGCCCGCAAAGAATTTCTGGAAAGTCCCATTTACAAAAACCTATTATTAAGTCCGGATGGGAAGGTCACGATTATCCGTGTCAATTTCGAACGCGACGAAAAATACTTTTCCCTGATGTATCGGCGCAATGACCTACGCGACAAAAAAAAGGAGTCTGGCCTCGACAAGGAAGAAGAGGCCTTATACATCAAAACCCGTCAAGAGTTCCGCGATTATCACGCCCAGGTGCTGGACAGTGAAGACCGGCTCATAAGATCCGTTCGGGACATCATGGACCGGCACCGCGATCAGGCAGAGATGTTTCTTGGCGGGATCCCTATGATCACTACGGATATGATCGGCTTCATCGAACACGACCTGAAAACTTTCGGTCTGGGTGTCATAGCCTTCCTTATCCTGATGCTCAGCCTGTTTTTTAAGAAAAAACGATGGGTTGTATTGCCTATGAGTTGTTGCCTCATAGCCATCTTGGTGATGGTAGGCTTTTTGGGATTAATGGATTGGAGGGTCACGGTGATTTCTTCTAATTTCATTTCTATTCTGCTTATCATCACCATGTCCCTGACCGTACACTTGATCGTGAGGTATCAGGGTTTAAACGATAACAACCCGGGCCAAAGCCAGAAAGAGCTGGTATGGCAGACGGTTCGTCTCATGGTTCAGCCCTGTTTTTATACTGCCATCACAACCATCGTCGCTTTTTGTTCCCTCCTGGTGAGCGGCATTCGCCCGGTGATCGATTTCGGCTGGATCATGACCAGCGGAATTTCACTGGCCTTTATCTTAATTTTTATATTTTTTCCGGCGGCGCTGGTTTTATTGCCTCCTGAGCCTCCCGGGTCCGGCAAGGACAGAACAAAAAGTTTCACTCTGTCTATTGCGGCATTTTCAAATCGCAACCGCAATGCAATTCTTTTTGGATCGTTGTTACTGGCAATGGTTAGCGCTATCGGGATTTCCAAACTGGAAGTGGAAAACCGTTTCATCGACCATTTTAAAAGCAACACCGAAATCTATCGGGGAATGGAAGTGATCGACCAGCAGTTGGGAGGCACCACGCCGCTCGACATTGTTATGAATCCAGACCAGAAGTATTTTGATTATCTCAAAGAAGCCAATGAGAAGAATAGAGAGGAAGAAGACATTTTTGATGGTGATCCTTTCGCCGAAGCATCGGAGGAAGTGGAAAACAATTATTGGTTCAACTCCAATATGCTCGACCGGGTAGAAAAAATTCATGACTACCTGGAAAGCCTGCCGGAGGTGGGCAAAGTCCAATCCATATCCACTCTGGTCAAAGTCTTCACGCAACTGGACAAGGGCAGGAAGCCAGACGATTATGATCTGGCGCTGATCCGCAAACTCATGCCTGATAATGTTAAGGATTCTCTGGTCAACCCTTACCTGTCTCCAGATGCAAACCAGATTCATATCAATATGAGGTTGATCGAATCTGACCCCACCCTGAGACGTTCTCAACTGATAGAAAAAATCCGCACCCATCTTGTTGAAGAATTAAAGTTCGATCCCAAGACCATCCATTTCACAGGGATGGTGGTGCTTTATAACAATATGCTGCAGAGCCTGTATCGGTCACAGATACTCACCATCGGCGTGGTTTTTTTCGCCATCATGTTCATGTTCATGATTTTGTTCAGAAGTGTGTCATTGGCGTTGATCGGCATCGTTCCCAACCTTCTTGCCGCAGGAACGGTATTGAGCCTCATGGGCTGGCTGGGCATTCCCCTGGACATGATGACAATTACTATCGCGGCCATCACGTTAGGAATAGCAGTAGACAATACCATTCATTACATCCACCGGTTTCAAAGGGAATTTAAGGTTGACCAGAATTATCTGGCCGCGATGGACCGGTGCCACGGCAGCATCGGCAAAGCCATGTACTACACCTCCGTGACCATTACCCTTGGTTTTTCTATCCTGGCGCTTTCGGAGTTCATGCCCACCATCTATTTCGGCCTGCTGACCGGCACAGCGATGGTGGTGGCCCTGATCGGCGCTCTCACCCTGCTGCCACTTTTGATTGTTGTCTTCCGCCCCCTCGGCTCCTCGGCGGGAGGGCCAATGAGCATGGGCTCGTTTGTTTAGACGAGATGACTTTTCTCTAGCTAAACAAAGTTATTGCCAGCTACCCCCACGGTTAGTGGCCGGGCGACGCCCGGTGGAAATTAGCAACCGCTAGGCGTGGGGGCTGATCCCCCTCCAAAAACTTCATGCCTCGGAGGGGTACTTCGTAAAAGGGGGATTCATGGACCCCTCTTTTTTAAAGACTCAAGCCCGATAGTGTGAGGGCTTGATGGCTGGGGTGATTTACAACCTCTCATGCAATATGTGGGCTTGCAGAACGCTACATCAGTAGTTGGAAGGGGATCATCCTCAGCTGGGTACTATGTTCACGTCTTTAGCACAATATCCCTAACATCATCGACTGACCAATTAGAAGCTCCCGGTAGCTCTTGGGCAAGTAAAATAAATATCAACATATAAAGATGGCTGCGCAAATACTCTCCTTCGTTGTTCCCAAATACTTGAGCCTCTTCAAATAAAATTTTTATATATTCGAGAATTTTTAAGAAATCAAAATTCAGAAATTGATTCGATTCAATCTCGCTAGAATCAAAGATGGCTTTAGCCTTGTCTTCACAAGACAAACCATATCTTATAGATAAATTATGGAATCTAGTTATACTTTCCGATCCAAGCTCAGATTCTACAAGTTCTTGACGAATTTCAACGGCATTTCTAAGAGAATGTACCCCTCTTCTAGTTTCCCATGTCTTTTCAAATTCCATCAGATTTTCGGCAAACCCATCAAATGTCTTATCCAATTTCATAATGTTCTCCAAATACGGTATCTTCTATTCAGCAACTCTTAATTTGTCTGACAAAATCCATTCTTGATCATTTGGTCGTTTGATATAGATATCTCTCCATGCATTTCGGCTTGTTCCCGTAACCAAACGGGTAAACTCGCTGGGACTAACTTCCTTCCCATCAAAAATAATTTGATTCCCCTGAACTGCAGCATAATACGTCTCCCCTGTATATTTCATGCTCAATAATGTTCCGTTTGGCATGAACACATTTTTCCAATGATAACCTTTGTCGGCTTGCCTTGGTCTGGCCGGTTCTAGCAACTCTTCCTTCCATGAAGCATTTTGTACCCAATAATCAATAGCAAACTCTATTGCTTCTACTGGATCGTACTCACTCTTCTCCTCATGTAAAAATTCGGCTAGATTTAAAAACTGTGACGTTTCAATTGGAATGCTGATAAAGCTTTTTGTATTCATGTGGATCCCCCATAGCCAAGATTATAGTTCTTTCAAGAGTATAACAGTATATTTACGTGTATCAATGCTAAAAATTAAGTATTTAGACTATTTATTGCTATTTATGTGGAAGATGTTCCCAAACTGGTACTAAAGTGCGGTATTACCAGGTAAGTGAGGCGAGGCCTGCCCCTTCGATGTGACTTGAGGGGGATTTTATTAAAAGCAACCCCCCTGGTTACCCCTCCGGAGCACGAAGATTAAGGAAAAATATCACGACCGCTCAGCATGACAATTCAACCCCCCTCAGTCCCCCCTTATCATGGGGGGAGGCTTTTTTCACTGCGTCCAGCGTCACGCTGGTAGCCACATGCCTTATGAGGTGAAAAACAAACTTAACTGATTATCTTTTACCCAAGGGTTAGTGCGGTTATCAATCCTTTATTCTCTGCACGTAATAGGTTCCGCGTCCTTTGCTTTTAGTTTCGATGAAGCCTGAATCGAGCAGTTTTTCAAAATCCAGTTTGCGGGAAGCAAGGCTACGAGAGGAAATGACTCCGTATTCGCGTTGCGTGATACTGTCATGCTTGCTGATGTAGTCCAGAATTTGATGATGGTGCGGTTCCAAACGCGGCTGGGGGTTCAGGCTTTCGGGCAGTACTTTCCGTACCCGCCGCAATTCATCCAAAATACCGTCTGCAAAATATTCCAGCCACTTGGTAAAATCTATCGCCCCCTTTAATTCGTAATAATCGCCCTGAAGCCCGACAGCTTTAAAATAACGCATGATGTTCTGATTATAATAATTTTCAAAACTGAAGACCCCGAACAGATCCAGACCCGCCCTGCCCAGGATCGCGGTGGTCAGAAGCCGGGTGGTGCGCCCGTTCCCATCCATAAAGGGATGGATGATGACACTTTGCCGATGAAACAACCCGGCCAGAATTACCGGTTCAACCTTGCCAATCTTTTTATTGATAAAATCTATGAGATCAGATGTCAGTTCCCGGACATCTTTTACATCTGGTGGCATGAAAACAATTTCATCCGGTTTGCGTGGGTTGCGGATGATAACGGGCGTTTTACGCAAATGACCGCAGTCGGCAGGATTATCCATCAAGCCGCTAACGACTTGGGCCTGTACTTTTTCAAGTGTTGCAATATTCAATTTGAATGTTTTCGACTTCACCGCCTTGTAGAGCCTTTGCAGAGCCTGATTGTAATTGAGCACTTCGCGTTCCGTGTCGCGAATGCGAGTAGTTTTGGCCTTCAGCAGTCGTTTGACATCGGTGAGAGGCAATGGGTTGCCCTCAATACTGGTGGAGGCGTAAGAAGATAGTTCTCTGGCATTTAGTTCCAACTTGGCCAGTGCTTTGCCCGTGAAGTTGAAGCTTTTGATCTCGCCAATGGCTTCCCCTATCTCGCGGATGATGAGCAAAAGCTTGTCGGTAATCGTATATTGCGGTGACCAGACCATAACCATAAGTTAGCCGTAAATTAGCCAAAAAGCAACGGCTAAAATCACACTTGGCTAATAAATGACTAGCCGCAATATAGCCATAATTTAGCCGATTAACCCATCCTCGCGGCAGGGGGGCAACGAGCAATAACCCCCTCAAGCCGAGACAAACATTTCTAGCAAATAAAAGCTATTGCTCACTGGCCCTCACGTCCAGTGGGCGGGAGACAAAACGGAAGGGAAGCACCTGGTCTCCCCTTGAGGTGAGTGCTTCTATTATGGATTGTTTTTTAGCCGGAGGCACGAGGAAGGCTATACACCCGCCGCCGCCCGCACCACAAACCTTGCCCACCAACGCTCCCATTTTCAGGGCAGATCGAATCAGCCGGTCCATCTCGGGAGTGGTGATGTTGGGAGCCAACTGTTTTCGGGCTTTCCATTCCTTTGCAAAAATCGGGGCCAGACTTTTAAGTTGTCCCCGGCTCAATGCCTGTTCCATTTTCAGAGCGCAATCGCGAATGGACTTCAGGTGACGGATCACTGCCCGGTTCCCATCCACCGCTTTTTTTGTGACCTCCCAATTATTGATCCCCGAGTTTCGCGGTTTGCCGGTATAACACAGCACAAAATGCCGGGTCAGTTCAGCAGGGCTGATGGCAAACTTTTCGGTCTCGGTGCCTTGGACTCCGGGAACGACTTTTCGAACTCCTCCATACATTGCCGGAAAATAATCCTGGCATCCTGCGGGAACCTTAATGACCTGGGTTTCGATATTTTTGGCTATTTCAATCATCTCGGTCTTACGGTAACGTCGACCGGTAAAACGGTTGAGCGCCCCATGCAGAGCAATGTTCAAAGCGGAAGAACCGCCAATGCCCGAGCCCTGCGGAGCCTGACAGTCTGTCAATATTTCCAGCCCCGATTTTGGCGCGTAGAACTTCAACGTGCGCACAATAAGTTCTAAAGGGTGATTGTCTGGAAGCGCATTCAGCGAGGGAAAATTGTCGCTCAAACCCAAATCGCGTGAGGTCAGAAAAATCCGTTTGTCTTTTCGGAGAATGATTTCAACCGTGGCATAAAGATCAATCGCCGCGTTGAGGGTAGGGGGATTATCAAAAAGCAGGTGCAAAGGCCAGATATCCAGCGTGCCCCCGGCCAGATCAATGCGGGTCGGGGCAGAGCTTTTAATGCGGAGCACCTGACCCAGGTCTCTCAGAGGTTTTCTGAATCTGTATTTGTTCTGGATTCAAGTTCGTCGATCTTTTTGCTCAGTTTACTGACCAGAGCCGCGTAGGATTCGGTACTGATTATTTTGGAGAACTGGGACCTGTAATTTCGAATCAGGCTAACCCCTTCTATCACAAAGTCGTAGACCAGCCATTCACCATTACTCTTGAGCATTTTATAATCAACATCAATCACCCCATCCTTGCGAACAATCTGGGTTTTGACCAGGGCATATTTCCCCTTAACCTGTTCGTCCACATAATTAATGGTCTCATCCCGATAATTCTCAATTTTGCTGGCGTAGGAGTTTTCAAGTAATCTTTTAAAAAGTCCGGTGAACTCTTTGCGTTCGGCATCGCTCCGGTCGTTATAATTCTTGGCCAGAGAGCGCATCACCATCTGCTTATAATTGAAACGCAAGCCAATCACCTGGTGCAGTTTTTTCCTTCTTAGGACCGGATCTTTCTGGAGGTTTTCGTCAGCAACAATCTCCAGAACCTGATCGATGGTTCCCTTCACGTCCGCCGTGATTTGTGTTCCCGCAAACACCTGCCCAAAACCCAAAAGCAAAAAAACCGCAATCAACGAATAAACCCAAGCATATTTTATGTTCATCAAAAAATCCTCACAGTTAGTTTCACCCCGCCGTTTTGAACAACTCTAACAAATATGGTATTTCGAATCAAGCATCCAGCCATCCCCACCATTAAGATAATTCCTCACTTATTTTAACCCAGGAAAATGCCGATAAGTCATAGGGGACTCAGGCCCATTTTCACCCGTCGAAGTGCTAGCGGGGGTGGAAAAACTCCCCGGATCATAACTTATTTAAATTTTAACAAATTCTTTAAAATATTGACAAATTTTGCAGGATTTCATATAGTAGATAAATCTCTAAAAGATCAAAAAAACAATAATTTAGAAAGGTATCCCATCGTGGGCCATTTCCGTATTCCCCCATTTCTGAAACTATCCCTTGTGCTTTTGGGACTCCTGTTTGCCGGGTGTGGCACCGTTGACCTGGAAATTCGCCACGGTAGCACAAATACAGGCTTGCAACCCCGATCGGTAGCCATTTTGCCCTTCACCCTTGAGGAGCCGACTCATGAAAAAGTTGCTCCTCACGACCTGTTCCGAGACTGTTTTTACAATTATTTCAGTTTTCTCGGTTATGTTGACCTCCCCCTGGAAACCATTGACCAAAAATTACTGCAGGCAGGCCTGACCGACAATAAAAAGATTTTAGAGTTGAGCCCTGAAAAGCTTCGGAAAATCCTGGGCGTTGACGCGGTGATTCGGGGCCGTGTTTTATCCGCCAGCAATTTCACCGGCGGCATTCATGCGGAAACCTCCCTCAAAGCAAAAATTGACATGCTTGATCTGAGAACAGGAGATGTTCTCTGGGAAACGGAACATAAGGAAATGACCTATTCAGGAATCCTTTCCCCAACGATTATCGAGATCATCCAGAGTCAAATGGACAACGTAAAAGTAAACCAGGCTTACTTCAAAACAGCCGAGATGTTTTCGATCAACATGATGAAGGAAATTCCCGACCCTGCTGACAGCTGGAAAGAGGAAATTCGCCTGCCGAAGATCATCAGCATTGAAACCAACTTGAAACCGAGCCTGAAACTGAAACCCGATGACCGGATCTATGTGAACCTGAAAGGCGACCCAGGACTGACCGGGTACTTCGGTATTGGAAGCTGGAAATCAGACATACCTTTAAAAGAAATCGTGCCCGGACTCTACACCGGAAGCTACACCGTAAAAGCTTCTGATGATGTAAGCAGTTCTTTGATAATCGGCACTCTGAAAAACAAAAACGGCCTCACTGGAAAAAAGTTCTACAAAGACGGCATGGCCCAGTTTGATCGTTCATCCACACACTAACTATGATTTTGGCTAAACACATTTCCAGTCTTCGTCGGTCTTTTGCGATGTTGCTTTTGGCAACCCTGGTTTCTGCCTGCGCCTCAGACCTGCAAACCAAGGTGTCCGGACATCTTAATGGACTGTCCAAGCATCAGACTGTGGCCATCCTGCCTGTTGAAGCAAACAATGCGGGGCAAAAGGAAATGGCAAAAATGTTCCGGCAAGGTTTATATGCCAACCTCAAGCAATCCAAATTCAATTTACTGGAAAAATATATTGTGGACGGTCTGCTGAAGCAGAACAACTTGAACGATCCCGCAAGCTTTCTCGCTATCAATCCGATGCAGTTTGGTGAAATCCTGGGCGTAGATGCCATTGTGTTCAGCCGGATCAACAAAGTGGAGCGCAGTTACTTTATTGTGCATTCCTCTATCGAACTCAGCGTCTCCGTGCAGATGGTGGACACGCGCACCGGAGAGATTCTCTGGCGAGCTGAACAAACGGAACATGATTTTTCCGGTATCGGCAAAATCCCAACCGGAATCTTCGCCGCCCTGCTCGCTCCCATTCAGTTTGTGACCAATAAATTCAACCTGCGCAAGATGACCTCCAAAATGGTCGATAAGCTGACCGCCCTGGTGAAGAAACCCGAAGATGCGGGAAAAGAGACTCAATTTGAAAAAACGGTGATCGCAAAAAAATCCACCACCGACTTGAATAAAATTGAAGAGATCCAGCAACTCAGAGCTGAATGGAACCAGGCGCTGGCTCTGGATGAGGAAGTTTTATCAGGTGAAAGCCAAAAAGAAGTAATGGTTCCGATAAAAAGTTCTTTATCGCCAGTAGGAAAAATTCAAAACGAGGTGCCGCTGAGAGCGGTGGTTCGCAAAGTCGGTGCCACGGATGCAGAAAGGACCCAGCATCCAACTGCTCCTCCTGAAACAAAAAAACAAAAAACTGTAACACCCGTTCCCTTGAGCGCGTATAAAGCAACCCCGGCCACATCTCCCCGCATCAATGACCATCTATCTCGCGTAAAAGCTAAATCCGGCAAAAACTTAAATAAAAGTCCAACACCAGCGTTATATACCGTGCAGGTAGGGGCTTATAAAACTAAAGCCTATGCTCAAAGTCTTTTGAAAAAACTGGTAAAAAAAGGCTACAACGCTTTCGTGGTCCATAACAAGATTTACAAAGTGCAGGTGGATAGATTTAAAAATAAAAAGGACGCTCTCAAACTCGCCCAACTCATCCAGAAAAACGAAAACCTGAAAAACTTTGTGACCCCCATCCAAACGGGTTAAACCTATGGTCAACGAAATTTTTTCTATTAAAGATATCGGCTATTGGTCAGAAATCAAATTCGGAATTTCCTAATAGCCTTTCCAGCCGTCAGAATAAACGATGCTATCAGGCACCACCTTACGTTTAATAATGGGATATAAAGTTGATGACGAAGCATCGGTAATGACCTTCGTGTAGACCTTGCCACCCCGCTTTAGAAGCCCAAATACCGGGGTTTTACCGGCTGCGCCCCGACCTCTCTTCCCCTTCCGTTTGCCGCCGAAATAGCTCTCATCTACTTCAATCTCACCACTAAAAACCCTATCCGCTTCTTGCTCAAGTTCATACGCCAGGGTTTCTCGCAAACGGTGAAAATAATAAACTGCGGTTTTGGGATTGACTCGGACAAGGGCCGAGGCACAGCGGACTGTCGTTCCCGCTACAAAATGCTCCATCCATCTATCCTGCTTTATCTTACTTAGTCGGCTCTTCCTCACAACCACCATAATAACACCTGAATAGCGTTATCTGGGTCAGCCCCGAAATTAATTCGGAAGATGGTGCAGGAAATTTCATTGAACAAACTGAAAGCGCTAACAATATTCTGGTGAATATGGAAGCAAAAGCCTTTTCATGGATTCAGGAAGGAAAGACTGATCAAGCAAAGAAAGTTTTATTCAACAAGGACTATGAAGAGCAGAAACTGATCTTCTCAAAAGGCATACAGGATTTTGTTAAAGAAATTATTTTGGGAAATCAAAAAGAAATCGATGACAACAACAGTCGCCTGATCGTCTTCACTTTTGCTTCCAGTTTACTTATACTCTCCAGTTGGGTCGCAGGCCTGATTACGTTCCAAAAATATTCTTCCCAGCGCCGGAGATCAGAAGATCTTTCAACGAAGTTTAGCCATATTCTGGATGATTCTTTCAATGAAATATATGTGTTTGACAGCAAGAGTCTTAAATTCCATCAGGTCAGCAACTGCTTCACAAAATAACCACTTTTGGAGATCGTTTAATAGAAAAAGCAGTGAATTTAGACGAGCAGAGCCGAGATTTTATTAAGCGAATGCAAAAGTCCGCATATAGAATGAAAAAATTTATCGATGACTTGCTTCGTTTTTCAAAGGTTTCAACCGAAAATATTCCTTTCAAAAAAGCTGACCTGGAACATACAGCAAAAACAGTTGCGGCTTGGCTTTCTGGCATTGAAGGCTTTGGTTACCGTTTTGATGCCACAAATCTATCCAGCAGATCGAAGAATTTGAGGATTTCGTCTTCGCTGTTATAAAAATGCGGCGAGAGGCGAACCAGACCGTCACGAACCGTGATTTTGACCTTTTTCTCCAACATCCATTCATAGAGCTGGCCGATATCCTGATTCATGACGAAAGCAATATTTCCGGAGCGCTCCTCCGGTCGGGTGGAACTGTAAACTTTTAGTCCGCGCTGGTTGAGTTGTTCGAGAACCTGATCGCCCAGAGCCATCACCCGCTTCTCGATATTTTCAATTCCTGTTTCCAGTAGCAGGTCCAGTGCCGCACCAAATGCGTGAATGCTCATCGTGTTGGGCGAACCTTCTTCAAAACGTTGCGCACCCGGCCTGAAGGCAAACTCATAATTCATGAAGTCTGCGGCATTGACCATGTTTCCCCATCCTACCGTTACCGGATAGACCTTTTCTAGAGCACCCCTGGAAATATAGAATCCGCCAAGCCCCTCGACACTGAGCATCCACTTATGCCCATCTGCAGAGAGAAAATCGATATGATCGCGTTTCACATCCATCGGCAGGAGTCCCAGGCTTTGAATGGCATCGACGCAAAACAAGATGCCCTTTTCTTTGCAGAATGCGCCGATGCGGTTGAGATCACAACGGAATCCACTATTGCATTCCACCGAACTGATGGAAATGAGTCTGGTCCGGGCATCCACCTGCTTGACCAGATCGTCAAACAACACCCGCCCCTCAACAGCAGGAACCATGCGGGTTTCAACGCCCAGGCGTTTCAGGTTCCACCAAGGGTAAACATTGGCAGGAAACTCAATGTCGGGGATGACCACATTGTCGCCCGACTTCCAACCCAGTCCATTGGCAACGATGGAAAGTCCTTCGGAGGTGTTTTTGACGAAAGCCACCTCATCCGTCCCGGCGTTGATGAGCCGGGCAAAACTTTTCCGGGACTGTTCGATACCCACCATCCAGGTTTCGTAATGGACCGTGCCGTGGCGGGTGGCGTCATCCACAAATGCAGTCACCACTTTACGCACCCGCTCGGGCAAGGGAGCCACCCTGGCATGGTCAAAAAAAATCAACTCCCCCGTGACGGGAAACTCTTCTTTGATATTTTCAAAATTCATTTTGGCCTTACGCCGAGTAGCGGCTCGTCCCTCGTAATATGGACTTAAAACCATATTTGTGACGGATGTGGTCGATGCCCTGATACAGACCGTCCCAACATTGCCCCCCTTTACCCTCAAACAAATCTTCCTGCCGATAAGGGTGTGCGGTCAACGAAGTGAACGCGATACCGATGAGGCGCACCTGCATACGACGCGTAAACAGTTTGCGGAACAATCCCGCACAGGTTTTAAATAACGTATGGTCTTCCGCTGTTGGCATCTCCAGTGTTTTTGATCGGGTCACTGTCTTAAAATCGGAGTACCGCAGTTTCAACGTCACCGTACGGGCAAACAATTTGTTTTCCCTGAGCTGGCCCGCCGCTTTTTCGGTCAGGTAACTGAGTGTGGACTCCAGAAATAACGGGTCTGTTGAATCCGTCTCCAATGTCGTTTCACGGCTGATCGAGCGCGGGTCTTCAGTTTCGCTGATGACCGGACTGTCACTGGTCCCCCTGGCCTTGCGGTAAAGAGATACGCCCCATTTGCCATAGACCTTTTCAAGAAGTTCAAGCGGCAGGCGGGCCAGGTCGCCCACAGATTTAACGCCCATGCGTTGTAGTTCGGCACCGCCTTTTGGTCCGATACCCGGAACGCGGCGGATGGGGAGCGGAGCCAGAAACCTTTGTTCCATTCCTGGTGCGATCCACAACATTCCATTTGGCTTGCAATAAGCCGAAGCGATCTTGGCCAGCAGTTTGTTGGAAGCAATACCGATGGAAGCGTTCAATCTCAATTCCTCACGAATCTCGTTGCGAATCTTTTCCGCTGAAGCCAGCACCGGACCGTGCAGTCTTTCGCATCCGGTCAAATCAACAAACGCTTCATCCAGCGACATCGGTTCCACCAGAGGGGAGTAACGTTTTAAAATTTCAAACACTCTGGCCGAATACTCGCTGTACCGCCGGTGCGAACCGCGCAGAAAAATCGCGTGCGGACACAACCTCTTCGCTTTCGCAATCGGCATTGCGGAATGAACACCATACCGCCTCACCGTATAGGAGGCGGCCGCAACCACCCCTCTCCCTTCAGGGCTACCACCGACTATTACAGGTTTTCCCTTCAGGGATGGGTCGAGCACCTCTTCCACCGACACGAAAAACGTGTCCATATCCACATGCAAAATTCTACGCAGATTCGTATTCATTTATCAAACTTGCGCAACACACCAATGACCACGCCCTGAATGGCAAAGTCGCCTTCACGGACGATGATCGGTTTCATATCCGGGTGGGCGGGTTGCAGGCGCACCCGGCCCTTTTCCCGGTAAAACCGTTTCAAGGTAGCCCGATCGTTATCGATCAATGCCACCACCGTTTCCACGTTTTCGGCCGCATCGCGCCGCTCCACGATCACATAATCTCCGTCCTGAATATGGTCTTCGATCATCGAATTGCCTTTGACCTTGAGGACAAAGATATCCTTGTCTCCGGCATCGGGCAACAGAGCTATCACTTCACGGTGGTCCATCACCTCAATCGGCTTACCTGCCGCAATATGGCCCAGCACCGGGTATTCCCGCGCGGGCTCTTCCACCACTTCAATGGCGCGGCTCAAATTATGTTGCTTCTTAATCAGCCCCTTCTTTTCCAAATGGGTCAGGTGCTTGTGCACCGTCGCCGTGGAACTGAGCTGGAAATGTTTGCCAATTTCCACAATGCTCGGCGCATACCCCTTGGAATGGATATGCTCCTTGAGGTACTCATAAATCTCCCGCTGACGTTTGGTGAGATACATAATTTTAATCTCCTCATTTCCCTATGCATGTCAGGATAAGCGAAAAAAACACGAAAATAAAGCTCGCAACGCGGACGGGAAATGGGGCAATTTGCCTTCGATCGCTGGCCCCACGCCGAGTGGGGTGGTATCCTTGAACCCTATGGCAACGAAACTGAAGCTTCTATTTTTGTGTACCGGCAACTCGTGCCGAAGCCAGATGGCCGAGGGCTGGGCGCGGCACTTGAAGAGCGACTCCATCCAGGCGTTTTCAGCCGGACTCGAGGCACATGGGCTCAACCCCAACGCGGTTCAAGTCATGCAGGAGGTCGGAGTGGACATCACCGATCAGAAATCGCAGAAAGTGGAGGAAGTGGAAACCATTCCTTTCGATTTTGTGATCACGGTGTGCAGTCACGCCAATGAGAACTGTCCGGTTTTCACCTGCTCCTCCACCGTCGTGCATTTCGGATTTGATGATCCACCCAAGCTTGCGCAAAACGCAAACACAGAAGAGGAAGCCCTCGATCATTATCGCAGGGTGCGGGACGAGATCCGCATCTTCATCGAAACCCTGCCGGAGGTTTTGTGGTAGTCGGCAAAAAGACAAATCACCCCAGCCCTTGTGATATTTCTTCCTCAACTTTCATGCCCGGTACGGGTACTTTGTAAAAGAGGGGTTCATTGAAGCTCCCCCTTCTACGAAGGAGACCTTTGCATAACCCAAGATTCTTCGTTGCAATAGCTCCTCAGAATGACAAAATAGCCTTTTATTGTCATGCTGAGCTAGTGATACTCGACCTTTGCCTTCTTGAGCCTGTTATATCCCCTTCCATTAACTTCATGCCCCGGAGGGGTAGGAGGGGTGTGTCGAAGCATCTCGCTTTTCTGCTTTATAGACTTACGCAAAGGTCTCCTTCGTAGAAGGGGGTTGGGAGGATTTAAAGCTTCTCATGCAATATGTACACTAAACAAATTTAGGACATCTCTATGAAATGGTTCGCGGTGAAAATTATTTTTCTCCTTATTCTCGCCCTATTTGTGAACTATTCCCTCAGTGAAGGTGCACCACGCAAAGCAACGGGCATCCAGAAGGTCATGGCCTCGTTTCCCCAAAACACCACCACGCGCATTGCCATCGTCGGTGACACCGGAACCGGTGAACGAGCCTACGCACCGGGATTTTCCGCCGTGCAAAAAGCCATGCGGGATACCAAGCCGGACGCGTTACTGCATCTTGGCGATTTCGTTTACCAGCCGGAACCGTTTCCCGACTCCTGCCCGAGCCGATACATAGAAGAAATCAAAAAAACATTGGTGGACCCGTATCCCCTGCGCCTTTTTGTTGCGGGCGATAACGATCTTCCGGCGCATCGGAAAAAGCCGAAGGCTTCGGGTTACTGGGACAAAATCGATCCGCTCGATTCCGGGTTCGACAACTCTGCCAAAAATGTTGCACGGGATTTTGAAGGCACCCGGGTGGTGGGCAACGCCTTGATCGGAATCATCCATAACTATCCCTGGCAGGACCCCACCGAATGGCTGAAACCACGTATTAAAAAAGCGAGAGAAAAAGGGCTCTGGGTCATTCTTGCCGTCCACGAACCGGCGCTCACCACCGCCTGGTATCTGGACAAACGCAACACGGTTCTCAAACAGTTGAATGCCTTAAAACCCGACATGGTGTTCGCCGGCAACCAGCACTCCTACGAACGGTTTCATCCCATGAGCTCGATAGAGGACGGGGCATTCAAGGTGATCAAATCTGAATCTGGGAAATACCAAAGCGGGGACGGAACGATGCACATAGTTTCAGGCGGCGGCGGGGCCACCTTCAAACCTTTTGCCGACACTCAGAATAAAAAGGAGGGCACCGCGCCGAAAGAGGTGTTTGACGCGCTGGCAAAAAGGGCGCTGATGAACCATTTCGTCACTCTGGATATTTCGCGGGATATTTTGAAAGGAACGGTCTGGCGGGTATGCGTGAACGATGATCCCGATGACCAACAAAACCCGCGCTGGAAATCGCGAAAGAAATTCTGGGACAACATCCCCCTGTAATGCGACGACAAGCCCCAAGGCGTGACGGTTTATGAAGAATTTGAAATTAACCACTAGGCGTGGGGCCAATGTGCACGTGATATTCTTCCTCAGCCTTCGTGCCCCGGAGGGGTAATAACTTTTGCTGGCGAGCAATAGTTCATCTTGGCTTGTTATATTTTTCCGTAGGTGGATGTCCTCCTCAACTATTAAGTTCCTCTCCCCTCCGAGGGACTCAAGCCTGATCGTCTGAAGGCTTGATGGCAAGGCATAGCCGCAGTGAGGGGGGAATTGGACTACCCCCTCTTTCTTAAAGTACCCCTTCGGGGCACGAAGTTAATGTTGGGGATATCACGTTATACCTGCGGGGCATGATCCTTCGAGAGCCTCAGGATGACCAGACAGACTCAGGATGACAAGTGAAGAGGATATCACACGCTCACGAAGGCTAAGCAAGAGGCCATCACAGCTACGGACAAATATCACGTCTCAGCTTTTATTTTCAAGGCATCGTTCATGGATTCTAACATGGGCGTGATACTTTTTTCCATTTTCCCCCAGAACAAGGGCACGAGCATTCCACTGAATGCTTCGATGTGAACAAGCCGGGTGCCGGAACCGGTTTCTTCCAGTTCGAAGATTTTGTCGTTGGTGAATAAAAAACCCGCCATCATGGTCGCGCGCCAACGAAAAAACTTCGGCTCTTCGACGTTGGTGACAATGGGCGTGTATTTATTGCCTTCTTTACCGTCACCGCAACGCATGGTCATGCTGAGTTTGGACCCTGGGGACGCGACTCCGCTTGCCTGATCGCAGATGGGGTTCCACTCCTTCCAGTTATCGAAATCGGTGAGGATGCTCCACACTTTTGCTATGGGAGCCGCAATTTCTATTTCGGTTCGAATTTCTCGCATACTCATCCTTAATTTTATGTCCCGCAGGACATGATCCTTCGAGGGCCTCAGGGTGACAAGTGAAGAGGATAGGAAGAGGCACGAGGGTTAAGCTAATACCTGGATTGCCGCACCACTTTGTGGTTCGCAATGATGGAACCCCCCTGAATCCCCCCTTATCATGGGGGCCAGTGATCTTTCCCCTGTGAAGGGGAATTGAGGTGGTTTTCTTTTATTTGGATTGCGCAAGAATTACGTCAATTTCATCGCAGGTTTTTTTCACATCCCGTGCTGAGGCATCGAGAGCGGCTTGCTCTTCATCGGTCATTTTAAGTTCAATGACTTTTTCGATTCCGTGGATGCCCATCATAACGGGAACGCCGAAGAAAATTCCACTCCAGCCGTATTCGCCTTCCAGGTAAGCGGTGCAGGGGAGGATGCGGCGTTTGTCCTGCAAGATCGCTTCGATCATTTTTACGACTGATGCGCCGGGCGCGTAGAAAGCGCTGCCGGTTTTTAGCAGTGCGACGATTTCCGCCCCGCCTTTTCGTGTGCGTTCCACCACCCGGTCGATCTGTTCCTGAGTCATCAGTTCGGTGATCGAGATGCCCGACACAGAAGTGTAACGGGGCAATGGGACCATGGAGTCGCCATGCCCGCCAAGGACCATCGCATCCACATCCACCAGTGAGCAGCCCAGCTCCAGCGAAACGAAGGTTCGCAACCGGGCCGAGTCGAGCACGCCGGCCATGCCGATGATTTTGTTCTTGGGCAGGTTGCCGGTTTTCTTGGCCATGTAGACCATCGCGTCAAGCGGGTTCGACACCACGATGACAATCGGGTCGCGGGAATGCTCCATGATCTTCTCGGTCACCGAGTGCACAATTTTAGCGTTGGTGGCGAGAAGGTCTTCGCGGCTCATGCCCGGCTTGCGCGGCAGCCCTGCCGTGATCACCACGATATCGGAATTGGCCGTGTCTTTATAGTCGTTGGTTCCTGTCACCAGGCTATCGAAAACCTGCAGACAACTTGACTCCTGCAAGTCCAGCGCTTTTCCCTGCGGGATGCCCTCGACGATATCGATGATCACCACATCGCCGAGGTTTTTATAAGCGGTTAACTGGGCCACCGTGGACCCAACCTGACCCGCACCCACTACCGTGATTTTTTTCCTTGAGCTTGACATAGCGTTCCTCTACATGAAGGCAAACCTGAACCCGGTTTGACCTGTTATTAGCCAGCGGAAGCTCTTAATTCAAGCTGTCCAATATTTTATTGAAGGTTGCACTCGGGCACATCGCCGCCTCGACCTTTGCCGGGTCCGGCAGATAATAACCCCCGATATCTTTCGGCTTTCCTTGAGCGCCGTCCAACTCTTTAATAATAGTATCCAGTTTTTCTTCAAGCTCCTTGGCAACCGGAGCAAAACGCGCTTTAAGATCGGCATCGTCATCTTGCTTCGCCAACTCCTGCGCCCAGTAAAGGGTTTCGTAAACATGGGTGCCGGCATTGTCCAACTGCCCGACTTCTCGACCCGGCGACTTTTTATTATCCATCAGCGTTTCGGTAGCCCGATTCAGCGTATCTGCCAGAATTTGAGCTTTGGCATTTCCCTTTGCCCGGGCCAGATGGGCCAGAGACTCAGAGAGAGCTAGAAATTCGCCGAGAGATTCCCAACGCAAATGCCCTTCTTTGACAAACTGCTGAACATGTTTCGGCGCGGACCCGCCTGCCCCGGTCTCAAAAAGCCCACCGCCTTTAATAAGCGGAACGATGGACAACATTTTTGCGCTGGTGCCCAGTTCGAGGATCGGGAACAAGTCGGTCAGGTAATCGCGCAAAACGTTACCGGTTGCGGAAATAGTATCCTTACCGTCTTTGGCACGTTTGAGGGAGTGGTTCATCGCCTCCACCGGTGCCATGGTTTGGATGTCCAGACCGTTGGTGTCGTGATCCTTTAAGTAGAGGTCCACTTTCTCGATGATCTCGGCATCGTGCGCCCGGTTCTTATCCAACCAGAAAACAACAGGCGTTGAGGAGAGCCGGGCCCGATTGACCGCCAGCTTGACCCAGTCCTTGATCGCGATATCCTTGACCTGGCAACCGCGGAAGATGTCCCCCTCTTCCACATCAAACTCATGCAGAACTTTACCGGCACCATCCAACATGCGGATGGTGCCTTTCCCGGTTGCCTCAAAAGTTTTATCGTGAGAGCCGTATTCCTCGGCTTTTTTTGCCATCAGGCCCACATTGGGAACCGTGCCCATCGTGGTGGGATCAAACGCTCCATTGTCTCTACAAAAATCGATGGCCGACTGATAGATACCAGCATAACTGCTGTCCGGCACCATGGCCAGAGTGTCATAGGCCTTGCCATCGGGTCCCCACATTTTTCCGGAAGTGCGGATCGCCGCCGCCAAGGAAGCATCAATAATGATGTCACTGGGAACATGAAAGTTCGTGATGCCTTTATCGGAGTCCACCATTGCCAGATCCGGTCCCTTCTTGATACAGGCTTGAATGTCGGCTTCGATTTCTTTCTGCTGGTCGGCGGACAGGTCTTTGATTTTGGCATAAACATCGCCCAGACCATTATTGGCATTGACGCCGATTTTTTTAAAGGTGTCGGCATGCTTTTCAAACACCTCGGCAAAAACAACCGTGACCCCGTGACCGAAGATGATGGGATCGGAGACTTTCATCATCGTGGCTTTCATGTGCAGCGACAATAAAACGCCCTGGCTTTTTGCCTGCGCAGTAGCATCTTTAATAAAGGCTCGCAGAGCCTGGCAACTCATTTTGGTTGCATCGACCACATCACCCGTCTCAAAGGCAATTTTATCTTTCAACACCTTGGTGTTTCCATCTGCGCCGGTAAACTCAATCTTACCGTTTCCGGCCATGGCGTCGGTAATGGTCACAGATTTTTCGTTGGCACAAAAATCCCCGCTCTTCATGTTCGCAATGTTGGTTTTAGAGTCCTTCGACCATTGACCCATTTTGTGCGGATTACTCTTTGCATAATTTTTGACCGCAACGGCGGCTCTTCGGTCCGAGTTCCCCTGTCTCAAAACAGGGTTGACCGCGCTTCCCTTGACCTTGTCAAACTTCGCCTTGATGGCCTTTTCTTCGTCACTTTTCGGGTCTTCGGGGCAATCCGGAAGATCATAGCCTTTGGAGCGCAATTCTTCGACGGCGGCCGCTATTTGGGGATTGGAGGCACTGATATTGGGAAGCTTGATGACATTGGCATCGGGATCAAGCACCAACTCACCCAGTAAAGCCAGGTCATCCGGTTGCTGTTGTTCCGGTTTGAGTCTCTCGGGAAATTGAGCAATAATCCTGCCCGCGAGCGAAATATCCATGGTGCCCACATTGACACCGGCCGCACCGGTAAAGGCTTGTATGATCGGAAGAAACGATCCACTCGCAAGTTGAGGTGCTTCATCCACTTTCGTGTAAATAATATCTGGCTGTTCTGACATCGTTTTTACCCCAAAAAAAATTACTTAATTATGTTTAATTAATGAATAACAAAAACTATCAAATCTCGAATGACAGGGATAACAGGTAAGCGCAACATAAAATGTCTATTAGAATAAAGGTTTAAGATAAATTATTACCCCCTTCTTGTCAAGCAATTTTGGTCGGGCAATTTCCCACCAAAACACTGAAAAAGGGAGCACAAGGGAACACAAGCAAAACGGTCTAAGGAAGCGTCATATTTAATAGGACCAAAAACAACAATGCTTAAAATTTGATATAATTGTCTTATTCTTCATCCAATCCCACAAGTGGGTTTTATTGCCCGTGGCTTTGTGCCACGTTTTTAAAAATAGCACTCTATTAGGATGCCCTGTCCGCTCGCGGCGGGGTTATTCATTGATCTCCCTGCTGATTTTCCCCCTATGGAAAATTCTGAAAAACACCACCGACTGGCGATTGATTTCAGCCAGGTGCAGAATATCCCTGCCGATCCCAAGCAGAGACTGCCCTATTTTCAGACCTTTAAACAATTATTGAAGGATGAGAAGGCCAGGATCAAAAGCTGGCATCGCTCGGGAACCGGCGGACGCGAAATCATCCAGGCCCACACCAGTCTTGTCGATGAGGTCATCCGGCACGTCCTTCTTTCCATGACACAGCTTGAGGCTTATGCCTACGCCCGCGTTCTGGAAGGGTTCTCCCTCATCGCGGTGGGGGGCTATGGACGGGGAGAACTCAATCCGCTTTCAGATATCGACCTGTTGTTTCTTCTTGCCGAAAAAACCAAGCCTCTCACAAAAACATTTATTCAGGACGCACTGTCAGTTATTTGGGGGTTCGACATGGAAATCAGTCACAGCTCCCGCACCATTAAAGACTGTGTAAAACTTTCCCGGGAGGATTTGACCATCAAAACCTCCATGATCGAAACCCGGTTCCTCATTGGCAATCGAACCACTTATGACAAGTTTCACAACTCCATCTATAAAAATGTTTTGCAAAAACATGTGAAACAGTTTTTGAACTCCAAACTGAAAAAAACATACACCCGCTACGGACAGGAGGACGGCGTGGTGTGCCACCCGGAACCGGATATTAAAAACGGGCCGGGAGGATTGCGAGACTACCATAGCGCCCTGTGGGCCACCGCCGTGCGCTATGGATGCCATTCGCTTCGCGAAATCAAAGAGACCCATGTGCTTTCCCGGGAAGAAATTGAGTCGCTCTACCATTCTGTCGATTTTTCATTGCGCGTCCGCAACGAACTGCATTATCTGACCGAAAGAAAAACCGATGTCCTGACCTTCGACGTTCAGAAACAACTGGCCGCGAATCTGGGTTACCGGTCTTCCACCCACGGGCAACCCGTTGAAGAGTTCATGCGCGACTATTACCTGCACGCCACCAATATCTATAATTTTTCGCAACACCTTTTTGAACATTGCCGACAAACCAAAAGATCACTCAAAAAAGTAATCTCTTCATCAACTAAAAAGTCCGTAGGGAGTGGGTTCCATATTTCAGATTCCTTCCTGATTTATGAGGGCGATGCGAAAGAGGACTTCAAAAAAGATAAATCACTTTTATTGCTGGCGTTGGAGCTTTGCAGAAAGCAAAAGGTCGCGCCGGATTACAAGCTCCAGCGGCAAATGCGGCTGAGCAAAAGTCTCATTAACGCGCAGTTTATGAAAGGGGACGAGACTCGGGATTTCCTGTTCTCCATTCTGAAAGACAAAGGCGCTGAGAAAATCCTGCGGCTGATGCATGAAACACACATTCTGGAACAGGTCCTGCCGGAATTCGGGCTGGCACACTGCAAGGTGAACCATGATTTCTATCATCACTACACCGCCGATGAGCATTCCCTGCGCGTCATCCGCTTTCTCGATGAACTGGCCATTACCGGCATCACCAATCCCACCGACCTGCCCGCCTTGTATCAGGATTACTTTCGGAAAGGGATTCTCAAGTTATCAGCCCTTCTGCAATCGGTAGGAGAAATGCGCGAGGGTGAACAGGGCGAATTTTTAAAATCCATGACAGAAAGACTGAACCTGGAAGAGGCGGATGTGCAAATCCTGCTTTTTCTTCTCGCTAATCCTTACACCCTGATCGAAACGGCCTTGCATCAGGATATCCACCAGCCTGCGGTGATCCGGAAATTCGCCGAAACCGTGGTGAACCCGGAGAAGCTGAAGGGACTCTATCTCCTCAGTTATGCCGAGTTGCGGGCGGTGGCACCGGGAACTCTGACCGCCTGGAAAAAAATATTGCTCTCGGAGTTATATGAAAGGACCCTGAAGTATCTGGAAGACCCAGGTTCTCTGGAACAACAGCCCCGGGCCACCCGAGTGGGGGTATTCAAAGCCTTGCATCGGGAACTGCCCGCGAACGATATCGAAAAGCACCTTCGCCAGATGCCGGAAGATTATTTGATGACAGTATCCTCTGAAGAGGTGGCACTTCATATCCGTCTCATCCGTTCTTTTAAGGATAAACTGTTTGTTCTGCATCACCAGTTCCATGAAGAAGGCAACTACCATAACCTGACCCTGTGTTGCCCTATCGGCATTGAATCGTTTAAAAAACTGGTGGGAACCGTCACTGCCAAAAGCCTGAATATTCTCGGTGCACAAATTTATCTCAAACAGGATGGCATCGTGATTGTCACTATACAGGTCGAAGCAGGTGCCAACGCCACAGCCGATGACCTCGAAATCTGGAAAGATATTAAAAATACCCTGGGCCAATTGTTTGCCGGGGAAACCAGTTTACAGAAAATGCTGAAATCCCGAACCCGTTACGTCGGCGAGCAGAAAAAGGTGGCGATGGCCCCGAGAGTGCATGTTGAAAAAACGGTGGACAATCCGTTCACAGTAATCCGGGTTGAAGCCCGGGACCATATCGGCATGCTCTACAAAGTTGCCACCGTCTTTGCCAATTTTGGCATTCGCATTCACCGGGCCAAAATTTCCACCCAGGGCGACCGGGCCATCGATGTTTTTTACGTGTCTCTGAAAAGTCCGAATTTCGACCTCAATAAAGTGATCCTCCGGTTCAAGGAACATATGATCCAGACCTTGATGATCGAAAAACTGGAAGACGTCCGCTAGGCGCGAGGCCAATTTATTCCCCCACATTAGTTGGCTGGGAGACTCCGCGCCATCATCGCGAACCGCAAAGCGGTGTGGCGATCCAGGTTCTGGATGTGGGAGCGGGACATACTTTAATGATCTTCCCCCTGACAAGGAGACCTTTGCATACGTCGAAAAAACGTAAAGTCGAGATTACCCGTTCCGGGCACGAAAGCTTAAGTGAAACATCACGTCTTCACTGCGTTCAGAATGACAAGAAACGCCAGCTTGTCATCCTTGAGAAGCCAAAGGCGACGAAGACGTGATATTTTTCCTTAACCTTCGTGAGCCTGTGATATTCCCTCCGCTAAATTCATGCCCGGAACGGGTAGAAGGGGTATGTGATGTCCTCTTCCTTAACCTTCATGCCCCGAAGGGGTAATCCGGTTGATCTTCCCCTGAATTGGTGGACACATCGAAAAGTGTGGATAATACACTTTTGGAGGTGTTTTTATGGGAACCAAACGCAGGAGTTTCAGTAAAGAATTCAAGTTAGAAGCGGTTCGATTGGTTATTGAAGTAGGCGATAGCATTGCCCGGGTGTCCCGGGATCTGGGAATCCGTTCTGCCCTTCTGGGTCGCTGGAAACAGGAGTATGAGGAGGATCAGGTGTTATGTAAAGGTCTCCTTGTCAGGGGGATTGAGGGGGTACGTGAACCAACACTTAAAGAGAGGGAAAGGCCTGACTTTCCTATTACTAGCCTTCATCAGTTGGACGCCCCATGCGTCGGCAGAGCCTGTCGACTCAGAAACCGGGCGGGACATTTTCTACAAACATTGCAAAGCCTGCCACGGAAATAAAGGCGACGGCAAAACTTTTGCGGCCAATGTGCTGAATCCACCGCCAAAAAATTTCACCGATGAAGAATCAAAAAAGGAACTGATGGAAAAACGGATGATTGAATCCGTCACAAAAGGAAGGAAAGACACCGCCATGATGCCGTGGGAATCGAACCTCACTCGGGAAGAAATCCGCGCCGTCGTGCATTACATCCGCCAAAAACTGATGAAACTGGAACCACCGATGGACACAGATGACAACAGATCAAGCTAAGTTAAAAAGCTTCGTAGAGAGATGTTGCTGGGCGTATATCACGCACCAACATTACAAAGAGCTTTTTGAAGGGAGGAAAAGCGATTTAAGACTCTTCGAAAAAGTTTCACACCAATTCTTTGTAGACCTTAACCGCATATTGATTAAATACTTTTACATTCAAATATACAGCCTAACTGACCGTGATAAGTCTTACGGGAAAGAAAATCTAACTATTAACAACTTATTGAAAACCGTTGATTGGCCCAGTGACATTAAATCCGAACTTGAAAATAAAGTGAATCGATTGATGGACTTTGGAGAAAAAATCGCAATCGCAAGGAACAAACTCATAGCCCACGTTGACCTGAAGGCACATTTAGATGAAAAAGTCTTAGGAGGCTTCGAGGAAGGAGAAGATGAAGAATTTTTCCTTATTCTGGAAGAAACCGTAAATGTTATGCATGAGCACTTGATGGGCGGTCCATACTCCATCCGCGTCAGCAATGCATTTGAGCCGGTGGAGAAGTTTCTGAGAAAACTAAGAACACTTGAAGAATAAAAAGCCTGTCACCACAGTCATAAATCTGTGTTTATTGGTGTCCATCTGTGGCTAAAAAGGTTTTCTTGATAAGACACGGTTGCAAATTACAAGCAGGATTAAACCATGTTCTGCGGTAGCGGGCGGATATTTTTCTCCATCGTGGGCCAATCATCTCGCCTGGCAAGCTTGAGGTCGTAGCGAGACTGCAAATTCATCCAGAATTCGGCAGTCGTTTTAAAGTATTTTCCCAGTCGCAAAGCACTATTGGCCGTGATACCGCGTCGGGCATGAACAATATCGTTGATACGTGCTACAGGGACATCAATATCCCTCGCAAGTTTGTTTTGGCTGATCCCAAAGGGCAACATAAACTCTTCCAGTAGAATTTCTCCCGGCGTGACCGGCGCCAGTTTTTTTCTCATAATCTACTCGCTCTATTTAATGATAATCGACGATTTCCACATCATGGGGATGACCATCTTTCCACTTAAAACAAACCCTCCATCGTTCGTTGATGCGGATACTGTATTGGCCCTTACGGTTTCCCTTTAAAGCTTCTAATCTGTTGCCCGGTGGTTGCCGCAAATCATTAATCTCTTTGGCGGCTTCGAGCATTTCCAGTTTTCTCCTGGCAACCCTTTCGATATTTCGAAAAAGTGGAACCAATTCATCTCGAAACAGGTTTTCCGTGTCTTTGCAGCGGAAACTTTTAATCATTCTTTATAGTATTCCTAAAAAAGAAACGTGTCAACAGGAATTCGATAACAGAAATATAGGTTTCTTCTCCTACTTCTTCACCTCTTTACCCAGTTTCTGTTCGATGGAAGCGATTTTGGATTCCAGCCTGCCCGATTTGCCCACCCTATAATCGATCTTGATACCGCAGGTGATGCGTTTGCAATCCTTCCTCATGGTCTCGTAACATTGTTTGACCACCCCCATAACTTCATCGAACTCGCCTTCCAGCACCGTTCCCATCGGATTCAACCGATACGGCACACCGCTATCGTCAATAATTTTAAGGGAACGGCTGACCTGTTCGCTGACGCTCTCCCCTTTATCCATAGGGCTCATGCTGAACTCAAGCAGTACCATATTCATGTCCTCAAAATTCACTAGGCGGAGTACCTCCGCTGGTAATTTGCAATTTCTTTATTTCGTGGGCAAACGTTTTCTCGGCCCAACGAGTCATTGCGAGTTGGCCCCACGCCGAGTGGGAATTTATTACTTGCATTTTAGGGCTGAAATATGAAATGATCAACCATCCCATTCAAGCAATTGCGGGAAATCCAAGTAAAGGCGGTATTTGTTTTTTGTCCCAGTTAGATGATCTGCGCCAGCAGATTGACAAAATTGACGACCAGCTGGTAAAGCTGATCAGTCGCCGTGGCCAATTGGCCCAGAAAATCGGCGATGAGAAATCCCGTAAGGGGAAGACGAACCACTTTCACGTTCCCCAACGCGAAGGGGCGATCCTCGAACGGTTGAGGGAGCTGAACAAAGGCCCTTTCCCAAACTCTTCCATCGAATCCATTTTTCGCGAACTGTTCTCCGCCACGCTCGCTCTAGAAAAGCCTTTGAAGATTGCTTTTCTCGGGCCGGAAACCACCTTCAGCCATCAGGCAGCAGTCCGGCATTTTGGCCATTCCTGCACCTTCAATCCTTGCGGAAATATTGAAACTGTTTTTTCGGAAATCGAGATGGGCAACTCCGATTACGGTGTCGTGCCGGTAGAAAATTCCATTGAAGGGGTTATCAACCTGACCCTCGACTGCTTTGTCGATTCTCCTCTTAATATTTGCAGTGAGACCCGGCTACCCATCGGGCTTTTTCTTTTGTCTACGGTCACTGACCGGAAAAAGATCAAGAAAATCTATTCACATCCACAACCTTTTGCGCAGTGCAGAAACTGGCTGAACAGTAACTTGCCGGGTGTTGAGCAGGTTCCTGCTTCCAGCACGGCCCAGGCGGCAGAACTGGCCGAACAAAATAAAAACACGGCCGCCATCGCTGGGGAACTGGCCGCCGAGGTCTATGGCCTAAAAACGGTTGCGAAAAATATTCAGGATTGGGCCGAAAATCACACCCGGTTTCTGGTCATATCCAAAGACAAGGCTAAAAGAGCCAAGAAAAACAAAACATCGCTCATGTTTTCCATCGCCGACGAATCCGGGTCGTTGCTCAAAGTCCTGCAGTTGTTTGCCAAAAACAAAATCAGTCTATCGAAAATACAATCGCGGCCCCTGCGCAACCGGCCCTGGGAATACTTGTTCTATGTTGATTTTCTTGGCCACATTGAAGACAAGACAGTCGAACGTGTCTTGAAAACATTGGGCAAGCAAACTCTATTTTTGCAAGTGCTGGGTTCTTATCCCGAACAGGGGCAACCATGAAACTGTTTGGGAAAATGACCGTTATTGGAGTAGGCCTGTTGGGGGCCTCGTTGGCCAAGGCCTGCAAAGAGCGCGGCCTGGTGGAAGAGATTTCGGGATATGGCAGGAACCGTGAGAACCTGGAAAAATCTAAGGATTTAAAGATCATCGATCACTGCCCCGCTGATTTGGGTGCGGCGGTCAGCGGTGCCGACCTGATCGTGTTGTGCACACCGGTTTCGACCCTTGTTCCCTTGATGCAAAACCTGGCCTCCGAGGTTCGGCCTGGCACGCTGATCACTGATGTCGGCTCGGTGAAAGAGCCCATCGTCAAGGGCATAAACAAACTGGTTCCCAAAGGCGTTTTTTTTGTCGGGTCGCACCCGATCGCCGGAGGGGAAAACTCCGGACTGGAAGCTTCCACAGCAGATTTATATCAAGACGCAAAATGCATCGTGACCCCAACAGACGCCACCGATAAAAAAGCTGTGGAAAAAATCAGCGCACTTTGGCAAGCGGTCGGCATGGAGGTCGTCAGCTTGTCAGCAGAAGAACATGATTTTATTTTTGGCGCGGTGAGCCATTTGCCTCACATCGTGGCTTACGCCCTGATGAACACTCTTGGCGCCTTGAGAACCCCCAATGGTTGTGAAGTCACCGCCTATTCAGGGGATGGACTAAGAGACATCACCCGAATTGCTTCCAGCGACCCGGTTATGTGGCGGGATATCTGTCTTTCCAATCGCAACCATTCGCTGGATCTGATCGACCGGTTCCAGAACAAGCTGGAAGAAATTCGCAGTACCATCGAAAGAGGCGACGGGCAGGAATTAAAAAAAGAATTTATAGCCGCGAACAAATACCGGCTGAACGTGATTTGATCGAATGATTATCGCAATAGACGGGCCCGCAGGCAGTGGCAAAAGCACGGTCGCCAAGCTGGTCGCCAAACGGCTGAACTACCGGTACATCGACACCGGCGCCATGTATCGAGCCGTGGCCTGGACCGCCCAGAAAAAGGGTCTGGACCTTACCGACGAATCAGTTATGGCCAAGATCGCCTTGAGCCTGAATATCGAATTTGTTCCTGACGCTGAAGGGCAATCGGTATTGGTGGAAGGTGAAAATGCCACCGCCCTTTTGAATAATGAAACGGTGGGAAGGGGAGCCGCAACAGTTGCGGCGCAAAAGTTTGTTCGCGAGGTCCTGGTGGCTCGGCAGCGTCAGATCGGCGCGACCGGCAATGTTGTCATGGATGGACGCGATATTGGGACGGTTGTATTTCCCCAGGCCGACAAAAAAATTTTTTTCGTTGCCAACGCGGAAGAACGCGGACGACGGAGGTATGAGGAACTGAAATCTAAAAACCCGGGCTTGGATTTGAAAACCATTGTCGAAGAAATTCGGCAACGCGACCATGAAGACCGCAACCGACAAATTTCTCCACTGGTCAAAGCAGACGATGCCCTGGAAGTTGATACCACTCGATTAAGTATTGAAGAAGTCACTGATCACGTTTTTAAAAATATAAATAACCTTTAAACATCACAAGAGAAAGTGAGAATCAAGAGGTCATGAAAATATCCAAGGAATTGCTAGAGCAAATGGAAAATGATGACAAGGAGGAGCAGGAAGAGCTAACCGCAACCCAGATCGCCGCCTATGAAGAGATGGAGGGCTATTTTAACGAGAGTCTTGGCCGCTTTAAAGCTTCGCAGATCATCATAGGAAAGGTGATCGCCATTTCCAACGGACTGGCCACCATCGATGTCGGCTTTAAATCAGAAGGCATGGTCTCGCTTTCCGAATTCCCTGAAAACGGCAAGAACCTGCAGCTTGATGAAGAGGTTGTGGTCTTTCTTGAAAAGGTTGAAGACAACGATGGCAATGTGGTCTTGTCCAAAGAAAAAGCCAATAAAATTAAAATCTGGGATGATCTGGTGCAAACTTATGAAGCGGATGAAACCATTCAGGGTACGGTGGTGGCCAAAGCCAAGGGCGGATTAACCGTCGATATCGGACTCAAAGCCTTCCTGCCTGGTTCCCAGATCGACCTTCGCCCGATTCGCAATCTGGAAAAACTGCTGGGCGAAAAATTCGACATGAAAATCATCAAGATGAATAAAAAACGCGGCAATATTGTCTTGTCGCGAAGAATTCTCCTTGAAGAACAACGCAAACAGATTCGCGAAGGCACTCTGGAGAAAATGAGTGAAGGCAGCCTCATTGAAGGTATCGTTAAAAATATCACCGAATACGGAGTGTTCATCGACCTGGGCGGAATTGACGGTCTGCTTCATATCACCGATATGTCATGGGGCCGGGTCAACCATCCTTCCGAAATGTTTTCCATTGGGGACAAAGCCACGGTCATGGTTCTCAAGTACGATAAAGAAAAAGAACGCGTCTCGCTCGGTCTCAAACAAACCAGTGCCGACCCATGGGTGGATGTCGATTCCAAATACCCGGTCAGCACACAAATCAAGGGACGGGTAGTCAGCATCACCGACTATGGCGTGTTTGTAGAACTCGAAAAAGGCATTGAAGGGCTGGTCCACATTTCTGAAATGAGTTGGAGCCGTCATGTCAAACACCCGAGCAAAATGGTTTCGATCGGGGATGAAGTGGAAGCCATTGTGCTGACCCTCGATAAAGATAAAAAACGGATTTCGCTCGGCATGAAACAAATCGAGCCCAACCCGTGGGAAAAAATTGAAGAAAAATATCCCATTGGTTCTGAAGTTGAGGGCACGGTTCGCAACCTGACCGACTTTGGCGCCTTCGTGGAACTGGAAGATGGCGTGGATGGACTGATCCATATTTCCGATTTGAGTTGGAAAAAAATCAAACATCCTTCTGAAATCCTGAGGAAAAAAGACAGAGTCACATCAGCCGTGCTCAGCATCGACAAGGAAAACTGCCGCATCTCTCTTGGGGTTAAACAGTTGCAACCCGACCCCTGGGATGATATCGCAGCCAACTATCCTATCGGCACCAAAGTCACCGGCAAGATCATCAAGGTGACAGGATTCGGAGCGTTCGCGGAATTTGGCGACGGATTAGAAGGCCTGATCCATGTTTCGCAACTCAGTTCTGAAAAGATTACCGATCCTGAATCTGCGGTAAAGGTGGACGATGATATCAAGGCAAAAGTGATCAAAGTGGATACCTCTAACAAAAAGATCGCTTTAAGCATTAAAGCCCATATGGAAAACCTCGACATTTCGCAGATCGAAAAAGAACAGGTAGACCTGGAAGGCTTTAAAGAAGAAGAGTAAAACCTGAAAAATTCTGGACCCGAAAGGGTCCAGAATCTTGAACATGGAAACTACAATCCAACCTAAACGATCTTTCTTCAAATCTTTTATGCGGTTTGCGGTGGGACTTTTTGTCTTGATGATATTGATAAGCATCGGCTCTGCCCTGTTGCCGGATCGTTGGAAATCCCCTTCCGGCGAAATTGCCCTGATCCACGTTCAGGGAGTGCTGATGAATTCCCGGGACATTGTCCGCCAGCTCTCCGACTATCGCCACAATCCGAAAGTGCGGGGCATCATCCTGCGCATTGATTCTCCAGGCGGAGCGGTTGCACCGGCACAGGAGATTTACAGCGAAATCATGAAACTCCGGGCCGATCATAAAACGGTTTATGCCTCCATGGGAACGGTGGCGGCCTCGGGTGGATATTATATTGCCTGCGCGGCCGATTACGTTTTGGCTAATCCCGGTACCCTGACGGGGAGCATATCTGCCGTGATGGCTTTTAATAACATTGAGGAACTGACTAAAAAAATTGGCATTAAACCCAATATCATTAAGAGCGGTAAGTTCAAAGACATGGGTTCCCCCCTGCGAGCCATGAGTCCGGAGGAACAAAAACTTTTGCAAAATGTCGTGGACGATGTGCACCAGCAATTTGTGCAGGCTATCGCGAAAGGCCGAAACCTGCCCCTTGCCCAGGTTCAAAAGATTGCTGATGGAAGGATCATGACTGGCCAACAGGCTCTAAAGCTTAAACTGATTGATGAGATGGGCGGACTTGAAAAAACCATCGAACTGCTGGCAAAAAAGCTCGGTATCAAAGTAAGGCCTAAAGTCATTGAACAAAAAGAAAAAATTCCTTTCCTCGACTGGCTCCTGCAGAGTTCGCTTTCCAGTGGACTGGCCGAAACCTTAATGCCATCCTCCTACCCCCGCTTGCAATATCTCTGGTTTCCATGAAAAAAAAATGGGTTATGGCGCCTTGTGCCACACAGAAAAACTAATACACCCTCCCCCAATCAGGTCATGCGACCTCGTTAATCCAGACTCCTGAAAGGGACTTTTCAAGCGCAAAAGCGGAGCCTTAAAACCGGGTAAACCCATTAAAATATTGGGCTTGACTTAATTCCACCTAATGCTATACTTCCGCTAATTCTGATTTCAAAAGCATTTAAAATGTTTACCGGTGGGGGAGACTTTTTAATGACTAAAGCAGAGCTTGTTGAAAGAGTGGCCAACCAGATCAACCTGACGAAGAAACAGACCGAGGTCGTGGTGAATACTGTTTTTTCTAGCATTACTGGATCGCTGGCAGAAGGGAAAAAAGTCGAATTGAGAGGGTTTGGAAGTTTCCGAATCCGGCAAAGAAATGCTAGGGTGGGACGCAATCCCAAGTCTGGACAAAAAGTGGAGGTCCCCTCTAAAAAAGTGCCTTTTTTCAAGGCCGGAAAAGAGTTGAGGGAACTGGTGGACAAGCACGAAAAAGCTCAAGAGGTAGAGCCCTAAAAGGGATTTTAAAGCTAAATCCCCCACCTCATTCGTAAAAAACTGGGGCCACTGGATCCATTGGTGCCCACACCGCACCCCTTCCCCAGCTGAAAACAATTAGTCTTTAGTTTTCAATAACTTCATTTCAAGAATACGCGAGTGAATGTTCTGTTACCCGGTCGGGTTTCAACAGAAAGAGTTACATTCGACCTATAAATTTATGTCTGGAAGCACGTTCGGAAAACTTTTTAAAATTACCACCTGGGGCGAGTCTCATGGTGATGGCGTCGGGGTTGTCGTGGAGGGTTGCCCGGCCGGATTGCCCCTCAAGGAATCTGATATCCAAAAAGATCTGGACCGACGACGAACCGGACAAAGTAAAGTCACCACCACCCGCAAGGAAGGTGACAAAATCCAAATCATGTCCGGTGTCTTTAAGGGCAAAACCACCGGCACGCCTATTTCCATGCGCGTCGACAACAAAGATGCCGATTCCTCAAAATATGAATTGATCAAACACCTGTACCGTCCCGGTCACGCGGACTACACCTATGATGCAAAATACGGCTTTCGCGATTACCGGGGTGGAGGACGGTCCAGCGCCCGGGAAACTGTAGGCAGAGTGGCCGCCGGGGCCATCGCTAAAAAACTTTTGGCCCGCGATAAAATCACCATCACCGGGTTCACCCGACAAATCGGGCACCACACAGCATCAACCGTAAACTTCAAGGAAATAGAAAAAAATATCGTGCGTTGTCCAGATGCAAAAACCGCCGAAAAAATGGTGGACGCTATCATGCAGGCGCGAAAAAACGGCGACTCGTTGGGAGGCATCGTCGAAGTGGTTGCCCAGGGAGTGCCAGCCGGACTGGGAGAACCTGTCTTCGACAGGCTGGATGCCGACTTGGCCAAGGCGGTCATGAGCATCCCTGCGGTAAAAGGAATGGAAATTGGCGCAGGATTCCAAACCGCCACCATGACCGGTTCAGAGTGCAATGATGTTTTTGTCACGAAAAACAAAAAGGTGATGACCAAAACCAATAACGCCGGGGGGATTCTCGGTGGCATTTCCAATGGCATGGATATCGTTGTCAAATTGGTGGTGAAACCGACTTCATCCATCAACAAGACGCAAGAAACCGTTACCCAAAAAGGAAAAAAATCTGAAATCCGCGTTGAAGGCCGACACGATCCCTGCGTCGCTCCAAGAGCCGTTCCTATTGCCGAGGCCATGGTCGCCCTGACCCTGATTGACCATCTGCTGAGAAACAAGACTTCCCGGCTGACCTGACCCGAACCCCTATGAGAGTTGGATTCGTTCAAAACAAACCTATTTTTGCAGGGGTTCAGGAAAATCTTGACAGGATTGAAGAACTTCTTAAAGGTCAGAGTGCTGACCTGTTTGTCCTGCCCGAACTTTTTGCCACCGGCTACCAGTTCAAAGATATGGAAGAGTCGCGTAGCCTGGCGGAACTAGTTCCAGGAGGACTCACCAGCAGCACGCTGACCGCCATCGCCAAAAAAACCAATGCCACCATCATCGCCGGCCTTGCGGAGATCGAAGACGACCAAATCTACAATTCCGCCGTTATCACGGGACCGGATGGATATATCGGAAAGTATCGCAAGCTCCATCTCTTTGATACGGAAAAGGACTGCTTCCATCAGGGCAACCTGCCGCTTAAGGTTTTTGATATCGCCGGTGCAAAAGTGGGGGTCATGATTTGTTTCGACTGGCGCTTTCCCGAAACCGCCCGAACTCTGGCACTTCTGGGAGCGGACCTGATCGCACATCCCTCCAATATGGTGCTGACCCACTGTCCGCAGGCCATGATCACCCGTTGTCTGGAGAACCGTGTCTTTGCTGTCACCGCCGATCGAGTGGGAATGGAAGACCGTTTAGATGAAGGACCTCTTAACTTCATGGGCCAGAGTCAGGTGATAGACCCCAATGGCAATATTTTGGTCCGGGCCTCGATGACCGATGAAGAGGTACATGTGGTCCAGTTAGACCTCAGTTTGGCCCGCGACAAATTCCTCAACCCCCGCAACCACATTTTCAACGACCGCCGCACAGACCTCTACCCCCCTTAACAGATAACAATGGCCCCGTTTTGAAATAACCTCACCATAGGTTAAAATAGGGCTACAGTTTAATTGAAAAATATTACACATCATTCATCAGCATTCACTGCTTGCTGATTATTTGAGAGGAATAGAATGGGTAACGAAAAATCACGGTTTTTGAAAAGAGATGATGGAACTATTTACGATTCTCTGACCAGCGTCACCTGGATGGCCAACGACTCACGGTTGGATCTGGAAAAAGAGGTCTCTTACTCGGAAACGGAAGAATATGTAAAATCAATGAACGAAAAAAAAGTGGGCGGCTATGCGGACTGGCGTCTCCCTTCCATCCATGAAGCATCCTCCATTTTTGACAAGGAAAAGTTGAACAAAGATTTCAAGGGCGCCGACATACATCTCGACTCTGTGTTTCCTGCCGGTGCGGGCAACTGCACATGGACTTCAGCCACTCGCGGCAAGGAAGCACAAATCATGTTTTACATGAACGGCTGTGCCTACTGGTACAGAAAGGACGACCAAACCATTTCCCACGGGGCACGCCTCGTCCGCCGCGACAACAACTAGGCGTTGGGCCAACTAGCAATAAGGTGTTTGACCGACAAACTTCTTCTCGGCTTGAACAGGTTTAACTCCCTCTTTCTAAAAGAGGGCTGGGGTGATTGACCACCAGAGGGTGTCATGCTGAGCCTGTCGAAGCATCTATTTGTGATATTTGACCAGTGCCTTCATGCCCCCGTAGAAGTATAACGAGCTCTTACTATTTACATCCCTCCCTTCATAGGGAGGGACTGAGGGAGGGTTGGCTTTTTATGACCCGTAAAAAGAAAAAAAGGTTCTTTCTATGTTTCTTGGCAGTTTTGATACTTCTAAACTGCACCAGCCGCGATAGCCTGGCAAAATGCCCCACAAGAATGGGTTCTATTTTTACCCCGGACCATTTTTCCGTGATCACGCGCAGGGGCTCGGTCACCAAATTCCCAGAAAATACTATTCCAGCTTTTCAGGAGGCGTTGAACGTGGATGGCGCCAACTCTCTCGAAGTCGATCTGTCTCTGACCAAGGATAGAAAAATTGTTCTCTGGCACGATTGGGATCCGAACAGTCCAATGGCGCTGATCAGGCAGGAGAAGAGCGAGTCAGTTGAAAAACTCAAGCCTTCCGGTCCCTCGTTAGGGGAGTCAAGATGGAGAAAAAAAGTCAGCAAACTTACTTTGGTCGAATTTATAGAACACTACGGATATGAGGATAAAATCACCAACACCAAATCGGATGTTAAGATTCCAACCCTGCAAGCTTTTATGGAATGGGCCACACAGCAGGATAAACTCAAGCTGGTGTTATTGAAATTAAAAATTCCAGCGAACGAAAGCCATTTAGCCCCGATCATGCTCAAAAAAATAAGGCTGGTTATTGGCAGCATTTATCCAGCCCCAAAATTTCAATTCATATTGTCAACGCCGCATAAAGAAGTTTTAAACCTGATCAGAAATCGATTTGATGAATTTTTATTTTCTTATGACCGGGAAATCCCCCCTGTTGGGATCATAAATTATCATGGCTTCACATCTGTCCCCACTGCCATGGATTTTAAAAACAGCTATGCGGGTATCGGGCTCCCCATCCATGCTGGCCTTCCTGACTCCTCAACCCCGGACCCATGGCTGACCTACAAATATGTCTTAACTCTGGACTTTAAAATTCGTGATGGCTACAAAAAAAGTACTTCCAATTATATTAAAATTATCAGCCGGACCTTTAATGACGAGAAAAAAATGAGATGCCTGATCAATCTGGGGGTCGATGGAATTGTGACGGACAAGCCTAAAATGCTACGCAGAATCGCATTGGATATGGGAAAAATTTTAGATTGATACATGTTTAAAATCAGAAGCCTTAATGATTGGCTTTGGGATCACTCTTCGAGGGAGAGCTTTGCATAACCCAAGATTCTTCGTTGCAATAGCTCCTCAGAATGACAAAATAGCCTTTTATTGTCATGCTGAGCTTGTCGAAGCATCTCGCTTTTCTGCTTTATAGACTTACGCAAAGGTCTCGCTTCGAGGGTCATGTACTTTGGATTGTCGAACATAAGTCCGAAGGCGGGGACTTTTTTGGGCTGGCGGGTCAGGTTGCGGTATATCTCGTGAAATGATTCAGTATCCAACGAATCATCCATCAACCCGACCAGTTGCTGCGGGGTGATGGCATTCATCGAATTTTCCGAAAACAGCGAGGTTCCAATTCCGGACCAATGCGAAGAGACAAAACCCTGACGCACCAAATGGGTAGTGCCGAGCGAGTTTCTCCGGCTTTGGCAAGGATGTGCCGGGCAATGTAGGCGGGGACGCAACGGCCAATGGCTACTATCCGCGATGGATTCTCCGCCGGGTAAACAAAAAGTCCCACCACCGTGTTGCCCATCTCAGCAAATTCTTTGCGGATGTTTTTTAAATCTTTTTCATAGCGTTTCGAGACCCAGGCTTCCAGTTTTACCGGCTTATGGGAAATGGAAACACAGTTTTTTTCTGCATACAAGATACCCGGAGTAACCGTCAATTCTATTAAAATTAGAAAAATACTAATTCGGCGAGCCACCGTTAGCAGATGGCAAGAACTCGTTATACCCCTCCCGGGCATGAAAGCTGAGGAAAGATTATCACAAGCCGAAATTACGTTTGCCTGCCGGACATGATATTTATTCCTTAGCCTTCGTGCCCCGAAGGGGTAAAAAGCTATTGCTAGTTGGCCTCACGGCTAGTGGGCGGTTTTGACATTGGGAACCTGCAAACCAAAATAGGGTGTCAACTTATTGGGCACCGACAATTTTCGGTACAGGACATGGAATTCTTCATCCGAAATATCCTGTTTCAATAGTTGTTGAACCTGCTCGGCAGAAACGATCTGTTGTGAAGGTTCATCAAACATAGTGACGCCAACACCTACCCAATGGGTATGGACGAACTGCTGTTGCACCAGACTCTCGACACCGGTGCTGTATTCCATGGATTTTTTGATAATGTGCTGGGCAATATAGGCTGGCACGCATCGCCCCACCGCAATCACTTTTGAGGTCTCGCCCATGGGATACACCCTCAAGGCCACGCGTGTGGAACCTATCTCACCAAATTCCTTGAAGACCTGTTTTCTTTGCTTGCGATAAGATTTGGAAATATAGCCCTCAATTTTGATACGTTTTTGATCGACGGGTTCACATTTTTCCTCGGCAAACACCGGAGCCACCATCCCTAAAACCATCAAAACAGGTAATGCCTGCATTCGGAACCGCTGCCATAACTCACTGAATTGCTGCTTTTTTAATTGCATCATGAATTTTCCTGTTTATCCGGTTTGAGACAAATCCTCTGTTATAATAGTTCGACTCCATTGACCTTGCTCCACCTATGGGGTCTTATTAATGAATTCTTCAGCGCTTTGTTCGCTTGAAAAATAATATTCCTTGCCGTTGATGGTTTTTTTGATCGCCTCAGATTTCGGGATATAGACCCCATTATTGGGGTCCATGACCATTTCTGTAGGTTCCTGTTCCGCGGATGAACTTTTTGAGGGAAAAATCGCGCGTGCAATAAGAATCAGCAGAACTACGGCAATTCCAAATAGTGCTAAACGGACCATAGGGTCATTTTAAAGTTTTGCCGCACGAAATACAACCCGGCAGAAATTAGCAAGAACAGGCATCATTGAATTATAGCTCTGACTATGACCGACAAAACAACCACAGACAAACCGGATAAATCCCGATTGCCGGCGGTTCGGACCAAAGGTTCGCTGGTCCCGCTCGACCCTTATTCGGCTTATCTTCAGGAAGTCCGTAAATACCCACTGCTGACGGAAGAGGAGGAGAAAGAGCTGGCCATCCGTTACAAAGAAACCGGTGATCTTGAGGCTGCCTATAAACTGACCACCGCCAACCTGATGCTGGTCATTAAAATCGCCATGACCTTCAAGCGCGAGTGGCAGAACCTGATGGACTTGATTCAGGAAGGCAATGTTGGACTGATGAAAGCGGTTAAAAATTTTGACCCCTTTCGCGGAGTGCGTCTTTCTGCCTATGCCACCTGGTGGATCAAGTCATATATCCTGAAACATATTCTCGATAACTGGCGGTTGGTGCGGGTGGGCACCACCAACGCACGGCGAAAACTATTGTTCAACCTGAAAAGGGAAAAGGAAAAGCTCGAACAAGAGGGGTTTGACCCCACCACCAAGTTACTGGCCGAACGGTTTGGGGTTGATGAAGGAGAGATCATAGACGTCTCGGCCAGCATTGGTGCGATGGATATTTCCATCGACACCCCCTCCCACCCCGACAGTACGATGACTCCAGCGCAAACTCTTACAGACGGGAAATCTGTTGAAGCTAATGTGGAACTCAACCAGTTCCGGGAAATTCTCAATAAAAATATTGAAAGCTTTAAAACCGATTTGAACGCCAACGAAATAGAAATTCTCAACCAGCGCGTTCTTTCTGAAGACCCTTTATCGCTGCAGGAAATCGGTGACCAAAGAGGGGTAACGCGAGAAGCGGTGCGCCAGGCCGAGCAAAGATTATTAAAAAAATTTAAAACTTTTATCGAAGAAAAAATGCCGGAAGCGGCAGACTATTTTAAAACCTGAGGAGGAGCATTATGAGTACCCGGACCGAAACCGACAGCATGGGAGAGATCGATGTCCCGGCCAGCAGTTACTATGGAGCTCAAACCGCGCGATCATTGATCCACTTTGATATTGGCACCGAGACCATGCCACGCGAAATTCTCCGGGGAATGGGCATCCTGAAAAAGGCTTCTGCCATGGTCAATGCCGAGTTAGGGCTCATGCCTGAAAATTTCAAAGACCTGATCTGCCAAGCCGCCGATGAAGTGATCGAAGGGACACTGGATGAACATTTTCCTCTCAGGGTTTGGCAAACCGGTAGCGGAACCCAGTCCAACATGAACACCAACGAAGTCATCGCCAACCGGGCTATTGAAATAGTGGGCGGGACCATCGGCTCCAAGGACCCGGTGCACCCCAACGATCATGTTAATATGGGCCAGTCTTCCAACGACACCTTTCCCACCGCCATGCATATTGCAGCGGTGGAGCGCATTCGTGACACGCTCATCCCCTCTATATCGACTTTAGCCGGATCATTCCGTAAAAAAACCGACGAGTTTCAAGACATCATAAAAATCGGCCGCACTCATCTGATGGATGCCACCCCGCTCACTCTGGGCCAGGAGTTCAGCGGATACACGACTCAGTTGGAATATGCACTCGACCGCATTAACAATTGCATGCCCAGAATGTATCAAATCGCGCTGGGTGGAACCGCAGTGGGAACCGGCCTGAACTCGCACAAGGATTTCGCCGTGAAAGTTGCAAAACAAATTGCCGATCTCACCGGCTGTCCCTTTGTCACCGCGCCCAATAAATTTGAGTCCCTCGCGGCGCACGATGCCATTGTCGAGACTAGCGGCGTTTTAAAAACCATCGCCTGTTCACTCATGAAAATCGCCAACGATATTCGCTGGCTCGGGTCCGGTCCGCGATGCGGAATCGGGGAAATCGTTTTACCGGCCAATGAACCGGGAAGCTCGATCATGCCGGGCAAAGTCAACCCGACCCAGTCTGAAGCAATGACCATGGTTGCGGCGCAAGTGATCGGCAATGACACCACCATCAATGTCGGGGGATCCTCCGGAAATTTCGAACTCAATGTTTTCAAACCGGTGATGATTTACAATCTTCTGCAGTCCATTCGCCTGCTTGCCGATTCCTGCCGGTCTTTCAACGACCATTGCGTGGTGGGCATTGAGCCTAATAAAATACAGATCGAAAAACATCTTAATGGCTCGTTCATGCTGGTCACAGCCCTCAATCCGCATATCGGCTATGACAACGCGGCGAAGGTGGCCAAGAAGGCCTATCAGGATAACAGCACTTTGAAAGAAGCGGCGGCGGCTTTGAACCTGCTCACGCCGGAGGAGTTTGACGAAAAAGTGCGACCTGAAAAAATGACCGGCCCAAAATAAAGGATTGCTTGAGATTTATAACTTGAGATTTATAAATTGTGAGGTCCCAAAATGAAAAATGTCCTCAGTCCATCCCGAAGAAATTTTCTAAAAAGTTCCGTGGCACTGGGAAGCCTGCTCGGCGCTGAATTCCTGAACCCGCTCCCCGCCTTTCCGGCTTGCATCCCAACCCCATGGGAAACTCCGGGTCCCTTTTATCCCAGGACATTTCCACTGGACTACGATAATGATCTTACTTTTTTGAAAAGCAAAGCAGACAAAGCTCAGGGAGATATTATTTTTATCGAAGGAGTGGTTCGGGATGAGAAATGCCGACCTGTTCCCGGAGCATCAGTAGAAATCTGGCAAGCATGTGCTACGGGAAAATATAATCACCCGGAAGATCGAAACTCCGCAGAACTCGACCCGCATTTCCAATATTTGGGGAAGGCCATTTCCAATGATAAAGGTGAATATGGCTTTAAAACTATAAAGCCTGGTTCTTATCCTGTCAGTTGGTTCTGGACGCGCCCACCGCATATTCACTTTGCGGTTCACTCCCGCAATTTTCATCCTTTTACCACCCAAATGTACTTTTTGGGAGAACCGTTAAATAAAAAGGACCGCCTTCTGGGGAACCACCCCAAGGAAGAACAGGAGCGATACATTGTTCCCTTTCAGGAAATCCACGACATTCGATTGGGAAAATTGGACCTGACCCTGAAAAAATGACCGTCCCCAAGGGATAAAGGAGGAAGATATGTTTCAAAACTGGGAAAATTTTATAGGAATTATTGTCGTGCTCGCCATCCTGCTTCCCATTATTCTGAAGAAAATGTATTGAAAGGGATTCCTCACAAAGAGGAAGGCTGACTGTTTAAATTGCTCGAAGAAACTACTCCGAGAAACACCCCATTCTGGTTGGTCACCGCCATAAAATCCACATCATTTTCCGCCATGATTTCTGCCGCTTGGCCCTCAGATTCACTGTCCTTAATCGTCAGCAGAGGCTCCATATATTCGCGGATTGTAGAACCCGACATATCCTCCGACTTGTAATTTTCCAGTAACTGACTCACCGCGATAATGCCTGCCATTTTATCTTCATGCTGAACGAACTGTCGATAAACCCGCTGGGTAAAACTGTTAAGAATGGTTGAACCGAGACCTCCACTGCCTCCGATCATTGAGTCGCCCTCCACCAAAAGGATGTTTAAAATTGGGCTATTCCATGCCCTATACATCCTTAACGGCATCCGCGAAAAAGGCCGTAAGCTTTTATTTGAAAAGGGTTATAGCAATCGCTAAATCAATGACTTTCCCACCCCCTAGGCGGAGTACCTCCGCTGGGTAGTGGCAATGGCTTTTTACCGCTAGCAACAATTCTCTTTGCCTAACGGGTTCCTGCTAGTTGGCTCCACGCCTAGTGGTAATGGAACATCTGGTTGACGCATTGGAGGGCGCGCTGCTGGGTTTCCGGGTCGAGGGTGATGGTGTTTTCTGGACCGGGGTTTTCGAGGACGTTGAGTATACCTTCCAAAGAATTGGACTTCATATATTTGCAGAGTGTACAACTTCCGGCAAAGGTTTTTTGCGGGAACTCGGATTGCAGAACACCGGTCAACCCGCACTCCGTCACCAGAAAAAAGGAGTCGCCGCTGGATTCTCTTACATGGTTGAGCATCTGGCTAGTGCTTCCCACATAATCGGCCTTACCCACCACCGAAGAACTGCATTCGGGGTGAACGAGAATTTCCACACCCTCAAAGTTTCTCCGCACCTGGTCTATACTTTCCGGCTGATATTCTTCATGAACGTAGCAGGTGCCATCCCAGAGCTGGATATCCTTATTCAGACCCTTGGATTTGAAATGGTTGATCACATTTTCACCCATGAGCCGGTCGGGCAGAAAATAAATCTTGTTATTGGGAATTTTTTCAATAATAGAGTAAACATTCGAAGAGGTGACGCACACATCACACTGGGCTTTCACCTCGGCGGTCGTGTTGATGTAGCAAACGAAGGTGTGATCGGAAAACTCTTTGCGGAGCCTTATGACATCTTCTGCCGTTATGCCGTCGGCCAGGGAGCAACCGCCATTGGGATTGGGATCAAGCACAGTTTTTTGAGGATTGAGAATCTTGGCGGTCTCAGCCATAAAGCGCACCGCCGCAAAAACGATGACATCGGCATTGGATTCCTTAGCTTTTTTCGACAGGCCATAAGAGTCGCCGGTGTGATCGGCAACACTGTAATAAATTTGCGGCGCGACATAATTATGCGCGAGGATGATGGCATTTTTTTCGCACTTGAGGTATTCAATCTTTCTGATGGTGGGTAGCAACAACTCGCAATTTTCCTGAGTGAACTTGCAAATAGGATTGCCCACCTGAATATCTTTAAGCTTTTCGTATAATTGTTCTGCGGTAACCATAAGTTTTCCTTACCGGCATGGGCGGCGAACCGCCGCTGGCAACTAGCAATATCTTTTATCTTGCCTCAAACGGTTTCTCGGCTTAAGGACAAGCAGTCAAACAATGGCTCTTTAAGCCGAGACAACTCTTTGCCAGCCAAACAAAGCTATTGCTCATCATGGTCCAGCGTCACGCTGGCGCCAAGTGGCTAACCCGGCGGCCAGTTCATGGCGCGACCGCCTAAAAGATGATAATGAATATGATACACCGACTGCCCGGCCCCGGCACCACAATTGACCACCAACCGAAACCCTGATTTATCGAGGCCCCTTTCCTTCGCCAGTTGGTTTGCCACACTGATCACCGAACCCATCAACGTATGATCCTTCTCCTCGACATCCAGCAAGGTAGCCTGATGGATTCGAGGGATGATCAGGATATGCGTAGGAGCTTGCGGGTTAATATCATTGATCGCGAACAAGGCGTCCGATTCATAAACCTTATCTGAAGAGATGGTCCCCTCGCTGATTTTGCAGAACAGGCAATCACTCATAAGGTTTTTTTCCGCGTCGCTCCGGGTTTCCTATATCCTGTTTATTTTCCTGGTGGGGCAGAGAATCAAACTGCTCAAGATGCTCTATAATTTCTTCTTTATAGGAGATAAATGGATCGAGCATCAGAAACGGTTCGTCAGTTTTACTCAGGCGAAATCCGATCCAGTCTATGAGATAACCCATGTGGGAATGCTGGTTCATGAGCCTTTTAACAAGCTCTCCCCGGCCATGCGCACGGGTTCCTCTTGGAGGATTGACTTTTGAGAAGTCGACAGCCTCATCGGTAGTTTTGCGGTAACCATCGCCACTGGCTTCCAATCCCCAGAACAAACCGGTTTCCTTATTCAGGTTATGGTATTCCAGATCCAGGCTTTTGAGCCAGGGGTCATGCCATTCCAGGTTTTCTTCGTTTCTAAACTCGTTGAGCATCCAATACTTGCTGGCCCAGTCCACTCGGCCGATCACCGCTTCCGGTCCTTTAGGTAAATCGGCCAAGACCGATTCCCAGCCCTCCAGAATCCAGCCGGTCTCCCGATTTGTCCCGGCCAGATGTTCCTTACAGGTATTTAAAATATCCCATTGCAGCTCCAGAGCGGTGGAAGATTTTCCCGAAGCCAGCTTCACCTCCCATTTAAAATCCGGATCGCGGGAAATGGAACGCATGGCAAAAACCGAGTCCGCAAGAATCCATTCCCGTTTGGCGACGCCCAACTGCATGATTTCCAGCATGAGGGTTGTGGTTCCCATTTTCATGGCGGTGGCAAACTCACTCATCGTCGAGTCACCAACCAAAAGATGAATGCGCCGGTATTTGCTCGGGTCCGACAATGGCTCGTCGCGGGTATTGACAATCGCCCGGTTATATTGCACCCACCGGTAAAATTCATTGGGAATATGGTCAGCCCTTTGTGACAGCTGAAAGTTCACCTCATCGCCCTGGTTTTCATAAGGCGTGATGCCATCCCAATCCCGAAACGGGTGGGGATCGCAGGAACCGATGCGGCCCGCACCGCAATAAATCAGTCGAGTGGTTAAAAAGGAAGAAAGCAGTTTCAGGTTGTCGCGCTCATCGAAAGGGAATCCTCTACTGACCAGATAATTCTCGTGGCAGCCGAACGTCGCGCTGGTTTCAAGATCCACATTGTTCTTGATGAACGAAACATGATCGGCCCAGCCCAACTCCTCTACCGCTTCCTGAATCAGCGTGTCGCCGGCGCGGTCAAAAGTCACCAGGTCAACAAGATTGGAACATTCCGGAGAGGCGTATTCCAAATGCCCCATGTCGAGATACAAGCGCCCACCGTTAAGCAGAAACCCGCCGTTACCGGGGGGCTCATCGTTAGCGCGGTAGTGAAGGTCCAGCACACCATGATTTTTTGAGAAAACATGGTTCTTGACCTTGTTGGCCACTTCCATGGAATCGAGAGGGAACTCTGTATCATTTTTGATCAGCAGGCCGTATTCCGTTTCGATACCGTAGATGCGCTTTTTCATTTCAGGGTGCCTTTTATATTTAACCTCTCTTAAGAGAGGATTTACATAGTTTCGCCAGATCCTTATCGTTCAAAAACTGGTACCCCGCCTCGGTGACCAATGCCACGGTAGGAAAAATTTCATCTTCCGGACGGGCTTTGCCGGTTGCAGAATCAAACTGTGCCGCAGTCTGCAAAAGCCGGATGGCCAAGGTGACCGCATCGCTTTCCGACCTTTCTACCAGAGGCTTTTCTCCCCAGAGGTCTTCATGTTCCAGAATTCCCCGAATGGTCGGCGAACCAGAGCCGGTCGCGGTATGGGTGCTGATCCTGAAATCGGCTCCCAACATATCGTAAAAATGTATCGCCGCCTTTTTAGATTTCAAATCATAAGTGGCAAATATAGGACTCACCGCGCCCAACCCCTGCACCGCCATCCCGACATTCTCTTTCAGCAGTTTTGATAAGGCGCGGATTTTCCCTTCCACACTCATGGTCTGCATCTGCGACCGCCGGTAGTATTCAAAATTATGCGTGAGAACCCGTGCCATCTCGAAAGCCGTAGCAGGAACCCCGGCAATCGCCATGAGCGTATAATCGTCGATGGGAATGACCTTGTCGCAACGTTCATACATGATACTGTTGCCCGCCGTGGCCCGTCGGTCCCCGGCAACAATCACGCCATTCCTAAAGTGGAAGGCGAGAACCGTGGTGCCCTGCGTTACTGCAATGCCGCTTGGCGCCTGCGAAGAATCAATGCGGGTATGCCAGCGATAGCCGGATTTTTCCAGTAGCTCGAAAAAATCTCCGGGCGAAGTATGAGGATCTGTTTGAAAACTCATTGACCGGTTCTCTGTTTGTATTTTTCAGATTGTTTCGGGTCCACCTTTTTCATCCGCTTCAAAAGATTATCCTTTCCCGGCCGTGAAGGTTCCGGGCTGGAAGGGCCGGAATCATCGCGATCTGGACTGGTTTCTTTTTTTTCTTCCCTTCTCAGGGGATCATTCATTTCCATGGGATCAACTCCTTTTGTTGCCAGGCCGTTTCTGCCTCTTCACCCGAGCATTAACCGACCGATGATTTTAACTTACCAATATCTTCTTTCGTAAGCGCTCTGTAAATGGCTCTTCGCTCCACCTTTCCCGATAACACGGCGGCCTCAAGATACCATTGATCAAAAGCCTCTTTCAAAGTCTTGGGCATATTTTCATCGTCTTCTTCCTGCTTTCTACTTTCATCCCAAAGGTGGCAGGTTTCCTTTAAAGCTTTATTCAGCGGAAACGTCGCAAAGGGGGTATCCTGAATTTTTTTCTGCACCTCCTCCATGACTTTTTCATTACCGGCGATAACGGTTCCATTTTTAAATGTTTCCCAATGTCCATCATAGTTCACACGAAAAAAGTGAGGATGGCCATCACCGTCCAGTTCAGCAAGAAGAAGGCGAATGATATAAGGAGCCCGTTGGATTTCCTCAAAATTCTGTTTGAGTGCGGGAGCGATGCCAAACTGCAGCAACCTTGCCAATGTCACATCTTGAGCCGAACGGTTGAATCCTTCCAGATGCGCCATATCCAAAAGCGTCATGCGCAGCCGTTCCACATCAGCAGGGTGACCCACGCCGCCCAGGGCGATGCGGTCATAGACTTCGAATATTTTTCCCGGCTGGGGAGCAAACCCCATAATCAGCACCCCTTCATTGAAAGGAACCGACAATACCGGCTGACCCATTTTCAGCTTTTCCTGAACATAACTGTGGCGGGTGGAAACCGCTTCCATCCAGCGATACGGCTCTTCAAACATTTTTAACTGTCCCCTCTAGTCCCATAGCGAGTTTTCCCTTAAAATGAGGATACTTAAAAACCCCTTCACTCTTCCTCTGTTGTGCTAAACCAGTTGTTTGCTGGAGTTGAGAATCTCTTCAACCTCTTCGGAGCCAATGACTCCGGTCAAATCGAGAATCTCTCCGTTCATAAACTCAACTCCGGTCCAATGAATGCTTTTTATTTTCTCCGCTCCTTGAGCCACCGCCTGCCCTCTTATCTGGGCACGGGTTCCTGTTGGAGGCGACTCAACAGCCCGGGCGATTTCTTCTTCACTGAGCAGGGAATAAACATCCCCCTCCTGCTGCAATCCCAGATACAATCCGCGATCAGGGTCCAGATTATGGTATTCCAAATCCAGGCTCTTGAGCAAGGGGTCCTCCCAGCCAATGCCCTCGGACTGCATGAACCCGGTAAATAGTTTTTCCTTGATCGCCCAGTCGATGCGATCCGAAAGTTTTTCCGGACTGTGCCGAAGTTCATCCAGTGTCTTTTTCCATTCCGCAAGAATCCAGTCCCACTCGCGATCCTTTCCGGCAAAGGCTTTTTCTACCGCCTCTAAATACGCTTCCTGAATCTCAAGAGCCGTGATAGTACCACTAGTCTTGCGACGTAAAACTGCAGTTTTGTCGAGAGACACTCTTAACACATCGGCCACTGGGTCCGCCAATTCCAAATGGAGAAGTTTCTCCTCACGGGCGATCAGATTGAGAACCAGCGATGTACTCCCCACCTTCAGGGCCGTGGCATAAGCGGACATATTGGCATCGCCGAGAATTAAATGCAAACGCCGATACCGACTGCTCACCGCATGCGGTTCGTCCCGGGTATTGATGAGGGGACGCTTCGTCATGGTCTCGATGCTTAAAACTGTCTCGATAAAGTCGGACCGCTGGGCCAACTGCAACCCCTGAAAATCACTAGCGTTTTCTGATCCCACTTTTCCTGCCCCGGCATACAACTGGCGCGTCACCAGAAAAGGAGCCAGCCCTTTTACCACATCTTCGAAGGGAGTTTCTCTGGGGATGAGATAGTTATCATGAGTTCCATAACTATGGCCGCTGTAATCGGTATTATTTTTGAACACCTGAAGCGGTTTGCCCTCCAGCTCGCGGTTGCGAATGGCCACGCATTCGGCGACAATCCGCTCGCCCGCCACATCGTGCGCAACCAGAGATAACACCGACCGGCATTCCGGGGTGCTGTATTCTGGATGAGTATGATCATTATAAAACCGGGCACCATTTGTCAAAACCCGGTCGCACTTCATATCTAAATAAGAATAAGGCCTTTTACGATCTTCGGCGCAAAAGGCATCTTCTTCTTCATCCTGAGCCAAAGACCCCACCCGAAACCCACGCATATCCAGATGCGAGTTCTCCTGCGAGTAGGCCCATTTGCCAAACACGCTTTTGCGTTCGCAGGCCTTTAAAAGTTTCATGGACTCTTCAACCGGGTCGGAATTTTCCATATCTTCCCGGACTATCCCATACTCGGTCTCCATACCCAGGAGAGAAACACTCATATGATAGACCTGCGAATCGTGTTTTCGGTGGCCCTATCCGATTCTCTGGGCTTTCTCACCCGCACAACATTTTTTGATTCCATATCCAAAAGCTGAAGCCAGTCTTCCATATTGGATTCCGCAGGAAGCAGGTTGCCTTCCTCAAATTCAGCCTCCAGTGAAACAATAAGATCGTCCACTGTCATACACAGCGTTTCACCCTGAATCGCCCGTTCAATGGATCTCTCTTTAGCGCGTTTCATGATTCCCTCAATAACCGCACCGGAAATGAAATCGTTCCAGTACAGTTTTTTGGTGCCGCCGCTTCTTAAAGTCAACACCAGCACTTCCTGTTCCGAACTGCGGTCAAACAGGCGATCCAGAAATGGTTCGGCCATGGCGTCAAAATCTTCATGTTCACGGGGCAATCCGTCTTTCAGGTAAACACGCAGGATAGCTTTAGACTCTTCACGGTTGGGGCGCGACACTTTGATCTTTCTGTCAATTCTGCCGGGCCGGATGACAGCCGGGTCGATCAGGTCGGGCCGGTTGGTCGCCAGAATCACTACCGTTTCGCGAAGGGATTGGATGCCATCCATCTCCGCGCAAAACATGGGGACCACCGTGTTGCTGATGTTCGATCCGCGCCACGCCTGCCGGGTTCCCAGAATGGATTCCGCTTCATCTATAAATATGAAAGGAATCTGACCTTTTTCTTTATAGTCCCGGGCTTTCTTAAAAATTTCACGGATTTTACGTTCCGATTCCCCCAGCCACATATTGAGGATCTCCGGTCCTTTGACATGAATAAACCGGCCCTGCAGTTCGGAATTTTCCTGCTCGGAAAGTTTGCGGATCACTTCGGTGAGAATCGCTTTTCCTATGAGAGTTTTTCCGCAACCCGGAGGACCATAAAACAAAAACCCTTTGGGCACCTGATATTCCATCTGGCTCAGAATTTCTTTGTGCAGGAGCGGATATTCGAGGACTTTGCGCACCTCTTCTTTTACTTTTTCCTGTCCGCCCACCTGTGACCATTCCACATGTTCATAATCATCTTCGACCAGAGTGCGGGACTCGCGTTTAGAAAGTTTTCCTAAAATAACCCTTTGGTTACTGTCGAGAAAAATTTCTTCCCCCTCTTTCAGCCCGGTTTCATCCAGACCCTCTCGGACCAAAACAATCGTCTCGGTATTGCCGGTCGCCGCCTGCACCAGCCATTGCCCACCGGCAAGCTTTCCGGAAATTTTTGCTAGTGCCCCCTGAGTGGGAAAAGGTAGTAGGGCAATCACCACAAATCCTTCATTGAGCGCGACCTGATCACCGGTTTTCAATCCCTCATTTTCCGTAAGTTCCGGGACGACCGCAGCCTGGTATTCCGTGCCTCCGGAAACCAGACGCACCAGACCGTCCTCCCCCTGACCAAGAATCGTGCCGATGCGATGGGCGGGAGACTTTAACTTTTCAATGGCTTCCTCCAAGGTCTTGATTTTCAACGCATACTGCTGGGCAGACTGCTGGGCCTGAAACATGGCATCCCTGAGATCAAGAATTTTTTCCTGCAATTGGGGTCGATCCTGGGTTTCATTTAAAACCTGGTCGATCAACTCTACAATATGGGTCGGGTCTCCCATGAATAAGTCCTTTATTTTGGTTGTGAACTCAATTGTATGAACAAAAAATTTTATAAATCAAGTCAATTTTCTCAAAGGTTTAGTAGAGAAAACCTTGTCATTATATTAGGATGGAAGCTTCTATTGATTATTGTCCTGAAAAACTTTCGCTCAAATTTTTCGTATTCCCACAGAGCCCGGCATAATCCCAAGTGGCACCAAGACCACCTTTAACACGAAAGTGATTTCTGACAACAAGTTTTTGATTCTATGACCTTTGCGAACAACAAAACCCCTATCGAAAAATGCATCATCAGTTTCAGCCATAACAAATATTCCACCCGTAAAGAAGCCGATGCGGTGAGCCTTGCCAAGGCAGAACGTGAAATTGCCGCTGGGAAAAATGGCATCAGCCATCTTCTTCTAAGAGCTGAGGATGACGACATTGATCGACTGAAATTTCTTTTTTTGATCCGGGGAATTCCTATCATGTGTTACGCGCTGGGGAACCTAATGAACTCCGGCTTGCGCGAAATCGTGGTCGTCGGCTCTGAGGAAGTCAAAAAAGTTATGGACCGCTTCCTCGACATTGTTGGCACCTGCGGAAAAACCATCCGGTTTGTCCGGGAAGATACCCAACACCTCAATCTGGTCCACACCATGAATCTGGGCCGGGAGTTGCTCTCTCCTTCACCCGATGAACTGGTTCTGTTCCAACCCGGCGACCTGCCTTTCCTGTACGATTTGGAAAAAGTATTGTGCTTGCCCGACAACAAAAAATATAACCTGGTGCTCTGGTTGAACTCCCGACAAACGATGTTCCCGGATTTTGCAAAGAATCCGGACAGTGAATTTGTCAAACGCAATTACCATTACCGCTCTTTCAGCGAAAATGAAGCCAGCCTGCTGGATCTTAAAGAACCTAACTTATATCCCATTAACTTTGCAATGATGGATTCGGATATCATTGACCGCCTGCACTCTTCCCGCAAGGACGGACAAATAATTCACGCGGGCATCCAAATCGCTTTGCAAAAACCCTTACGCTTACTCAAAGTTCTGCCTTATGTCATGGACCATCTGTTGACGTTCCGAATAAATGTAAACCGTATCAGACCCGGCGACCGGTATCATTTCGGCATGTCCCGAAAAAATTTCCATAAAGGTATCTCCCGCTTGCTCAATACTCCCCTGACCACCACGTTGCACGACGACCCGGCTTTCGTTTCCGATGTCGATGCATTGGAAGATTGGGAAGATTTTGAGTCTCTCACCCATCATGCGGAAAAAACCCATGGCCAGGAGGGACTGGAGACCATCCACCCGTTTGGACAATCCCTGACCCGGTTTCGTGAAAAGGGCATGCCTCAGTTGAAAACAGAGATTCCCATGTATCGGGATTTTCCTTCCTACCTCAACTCTATTTATGAAACGCTCAAGATGGGTTATGTGCCCTTTGACAGGGACAACCAATACATCTCGCCCAACGCGAACTTGAAAGAAGTGGGGTTCGCATACCACTGGTATAAACAAAAATGTGCACGTCTGAAACAAACTCATGAGAACCGACAACAGGCCTGACCGGAAAAATCACTGGCGTTATGCCGAGACCCGCTTTCTGCAAACCGAAAATAACGCTATAATACAGACTATAATTTTGCAGGGTAAAATTTAAGCACGCGGACAAACGAGCCAAAAATGCCAAAATCGTGGCAGGGCAATAGTTTATTGAACCTAACCCGATTATCCGGGTTTATCCTTTTATCGGTGGGCATTCACATAACATCGGTGATCGCCTACATGGTGATCCCCGTCGCGAAAGAAGAAGTAAAGGGACCTCCCCCTATCCGGATAAAATATATCGAACCGGAGAAACCCCTGGCCGCCAAAGGTGGCCGAATCATCGATACGCCGACGCCACCCAAAAAAATCGAGAAGCCCAAAAACAAAGATCTGCTGGCAAAATTTGACAGCCGAGCCCATTTCAATATCAAAAAGAAAACTGCAAAAACCTATCAGCGCAAAAAAACCGTGGTGCCGAAATCGAAAGGGTCGGTGGGCAAAACAGGTGCCGCGCCCGTTCGAGAAAAGAAAGTCGCACGCAAACCGCAAAAACGTGCCGCGATTGAGCCGGGAAGAAAACTCCTGCCGGAATCAGATATTGGAAAATATAAATCCGTTACCCGGGAAAAACCCAAACCCACGATGTCCTCCGCCAATCCCAAGGCAGGCACAGGTAGCGCCTTGGCTCTTCTGGACGGGTTTGACCCCGAACCCTTCGCATCGCTCAGCACAGAGGATCTCGAAAACATCGATGATGACGAACCGGTTTCCCTCGATACAACAGAAGTCAAATACGCTTCTTATTTCGCTAGGATCAAGCACCAGATTGAACGGGTATGGATTTATCCCACCGAAGCGGCGCAACGCGGCATCAGCGGGGATATCACTTTGACATTCAGAATTTCCAAGGACGGCAACCTTCTGGGAGTGCGGCTGTTGGATCAATCAGGCTATGAAATTCTGGATGTGGCCGCGCTCAAAGCCGTGAAGGAAGCGGCCCCCTTTTATCCCTTCCCGGCAACCATTGACCGGGAGAGGTTATCCATCCAAGCCAATTTCGTTTACACCCCCCAATTCGAACCTGCCCACTAACCGGGCAACGCCCGGTGGTAACTAGCAATATCTCTTAAGTGCTAGCAACCGTTAACTCGGCTTAAAAAGGGACGCCATCGAACGGCACTTTAAGCCGAGAAGAAGTTTGTTTTTCAGATAGGGCTATTGCCCATCTCCACCGGGCGGAGTACCTCCGCGGGCAGGTTGCAATGTGTTTATCTTGCGGGCAATCGTACTGGCGGCCCAACAAGTTATTGCTCGCTGGCCCCACGCCTAGTGGGGAAGAAATCTCGGACTTCGTCTAAGTGAGTTGTTACCGGACAAGGAGGTAGTGATGCGATGAACTGTTTTCCATACCCACGCCGCCTCATGCGGGAATCAAGAATTGAAACCACACCGGTGTCGGTCTTCTTGCGGATCAACCGGCCAAACCCCTGCTTCAATTGAAGGATCGCCCGGGGAATCTGGTAGTGCCTGAACGGGTCGATATGTTGCCGACGCAGTTCTTCAATGCGGGCTTCTGTCAACGGTTCTTTGGGAACGTCAAAGGGAAGTTTGGTAATGATGACACTTTGCAACGCGTCACCGGGTATGTCCACTCCCTGCCAGAAGGAGTTGGTTCCGAAAATCACTGAGGGTTCCTGCTTGAACTTTTTGATCATTTGGACGGTGGGCATTTCTCCCTGACGGATGAGCTGGAACTGAAGCTCGTCCAGTCTTTCATAAACCTGATTGAGAAGCGCATAACTTGTAAACAGGATAAATGTTTTACCGTCGGAAGCCTCTACCAGTTCCCGGCACCGGTTAGCAATACCCTCTACATAAACTCCTGTTTCATCCCCCGGTTCGGGGAGATCATCGGGAACATAGAGCAGGGCTTGGCGGGGGTAATCGAAAGGTGCCTCCAAAGACAACTCCTCATCCGGCTGGTAACCAATACGCTCTTTAATAAAATCGAATCCTTTGGCAGTGGTCAATGTCGCCGAGGTCATGACCACCCGGTCAATTTTATCGAATACCTGCGCGTGCAGTTCTTCCGCAACATGAATGGGAACCCCGCGCAAGACCACACGGGCAAAACGTTTTCTGGGCGTGATTTCTAACCAGTAAACATACCCGCGCATATGCTGGTTGAGAATGGCAGATAGAGCGTTATTGAACTCAAAACAACGCTCGGCGGCGGATGAAACATCAACCCGGTCTTCCTCCGAATGCAGACCCCCTTCCAAAGATTTCAAGGCCTCCCGCAGGGCTTCGAGCGGAGCATACACACCGTTATCCAACACGGGCGGTTTGTAGAACCGTAAGACCCGGTCGTTTTTTCCATACTCTTCCAGAAGTTGATTGAAAAAAACATCGGCCGCCTGACGTGCGGACATCACCAACTTGCGAAGATGCGGCACCGAGTCGTGATCGATGCGAGTCAACAACCCTCGTTTGGTGCGTGGGTTATGCAACCGGTCGAGAAAATAGATCAAACTGGAATTTGAAATTTCAAGCCCCAGAAACTGGGTGGCCGCTTCTTCCAGATTCTGAGCCTCGTCAAAAACCACCGCATCGAAAGCCGGTAGCACCGCACCGGCGTTGGCAACGTTGGCAAAAAACAAATGATGGTTGACGATTAATAGATGGGCTCCGAACCATTTCTTGCGGGCTTTGAAATAAAAGCAGGACGAATGCGTTTCGCAATTTTTCCCCAGACACAGGTCTTTCTGCCGCCCCACCTCTTCCCACACCTGGGGAAGCACTTCAAAAGGCAGGTCACTGCGAAACCCGGTCTCCGTCTCTCCGGCCCAGTTGAAAATTCCTTCCCATTGGTTTTCCTCATCGGGCTGGGTGAACAACCCCGCCTGCGCCGACCGTTTCAACCGCCTGAGCGACAGGTAGTTTTCGTTGCCCATGCACAAGGCATAACGAAAGGCTATTCCCAATTTGTCGCGCAGCAGGGGGATGTCGTGATTGAGGATCTGATGTTGGAGCGTCTTGGTATAAGTGGAGATAACCACCTTCTTGTTATTTTCCACAGCCCATAAAATGGCAGGGATGAGGTAAGCCAGACTTTTACCCGTTCCGGTACCCGCCTCGACGATCAGGTGCCGGGCATTGCCGAATGCTTCCTCCACCGCCTCCGCCATATCCATTTGTTGGCGACGGAATTCGAATCCCTCCAACCGTGAAGACAGAATGCCCTCTTTACCGAGATAGTTTTCTACCCGATTTGCTGTCATGACCGTGCATGGTACGGGCACAATTTAAAAAGCGCAAAATTATATTTGCACGCCAGCAATAAAGACGTCGATTATCTCTGGTTCAACGAGGTTGAATTATGTGGCGGACTTCCTTTATAGTAGATACAGATAACTTAACTGGAGCCAGCATGAAAACCCTTAGTATCATCCGCACACTCTTTTTTACATCCACTACTTGGGCTCAGGATGGCGATGGCGCCCAGCAGCGAAAACTGCTGCGAACCGGACAACTGGTTCTGGAAGAAATTCAGAATTCCCCCGACCAGAAAATTCCCACCGGGTTGATCGCCAAGGCCAAGGCCATTATTGTCTTTCCCACTATGTTGAAAGCGGGATTTTTTGTCGGCGCACGATACGGCAAAGGGTTTGCCTCGGTACGCGCCAAGGAATCTGGTGAATGGGGCGCTCCGGCTTTTCTTTATACCGTCGGCGGCAGTTTCGGTTTTCAATTTGGTGCAGAAGCGGTAGACCTGATCCTGCTCGTTATGACGCAAAGGGGATTGGAAGGACTGCTCAGCGAAAAGTTCACGTTGGGCGGAGACATCGCCCTGGTGGTGGGACCCGTGGGCCGCCATGCAGAAGCGGCGGTAGATGTCTTCATGCAGGGAGAAATCTATTCCTATTCCAGAGCCAAGGGCATTTTTGGGGGGGATTTCCGTGAAAGGCACCGTCATCACCTCAGACGTCGATGCCAACCAAGCTTATTATGGAAAACCCCTAACCGCAGAGAACATTCTGCTTTCCAATCAGGCCGGGGAAATTCCTGAATCTGGAAAACAATTCATAAAAATATTCAACCATCTGGCTCCCTACAAAAAAGGAAAGTAGCAGTGCTACACTCCATCTGATTCCGGCGAACCAAAACTACAGAAGTTTTTTGAACTCGGCCAAGGTCAGTCCCGCTTGGCGAACGATTGCCCTCAGGGTGCCTTTTGCCATTTCTTTATGATTAGGGATGGTTAACCTTCGGTGAGGCGGATCGGGTTTTCTCAGGATAAGATGGTGATCCAGCACATAACCCAGTTTCTGGAAAGCCTTACAGGCTTCTTTTCCGGAAAGAACGGGAAATTGACTCAAATGGGAATCTCAACAATTTCTTCTTCAATAGACGGGGGAATCGGTTCATCGTGTTGCTTTAAACTTTCCAGATAACCCTTGACGGCATCCTGAATGTTTTCTAAGGCCTTGGAACGGGTCACTCCCTGCGAAACACAACCCGGCAAAGACGGGCATTCCGCTACAAACACACCCTCTTCATCTTTTTCGATTAGAATTCTGAACTTCATGACGACCAATATTTAAAAAGGGATCGCTAAACTATAGGTAAATTCTAATCAACCAGTCCTTTAAAATCAACTGCAACCTTTGTCGCTATCTCCCGAAACACGGTCGACTGCATCATCGCCGCGATCTGCATCGAAAACAAACAGACGCTTCTACACCACGATAACGATTTTGACAAGATAGAACCCTGCACGGCTTTGAAGTGTTTTCAGGGGTGATCCCTGCTAGAGACCAACTTACCCCATATCGAATTACACTAAAAATTATTTGTTTTTTTATTAAGCAAGTCAGAGAAACCATATTTACAAATAAAAGCCGACAACAGTTTACGCTCCTGAAATAACAATTCTTGCTTACTTATATCTTTAACGGGAAATGCGCTTACATAAAGGTCTTCTCTTGAATCTCCATACTTTTCCTTATACGACTTCCCCCCAATATGGTTCCCACTATAACTATAACCGGGCTTTTGCTGAAAAGCCGCACGGTCAAAATTCCCCCATCTTCGCTTTAGATACGAAGTGATCTTCCCCTGAATTGGTGGACACATCGAAAAGTGTGGATAATACACTTTTGGAGGTGTTTTTATGGGAACCAAACGCAGGAGTTTCAGTAAAGAATTCAAGTTAGAAGCGGTTCGATTGGTTATTGAAGTAGGCGATAGCATTGCCCGGGTGTCCCGGGATCTGGGAATCCGTTCTGCCCTTCTGGGTCGCTGGAAACAGGAGTATGAGGAGGATCAGGGGAATGCGTTTCCCGGCAAAGGACAGCTTAAGCCGGGAGATGAGTTGCAGCAGTTGCGGCGAGAAAACGCTCGCCTTCGTATGGAGCGGGACATATTAAAAAAGGCGGCAGTTATCTTTGTGATGGCCTCTTCATTAATCTTTATGCCCGGCACGGGTACTTCATGCCCCGAAGCAACTGTGTTAAATGTCAAGTGCTGGCAATGAGATTTTCATTCCAGAGTGTTTTTGTTTTGATCATGGTATTGATGATCGTTAATAACTTTCTCATGCATGCGGTAATGGCAACTTTAAAGGGTTTGCCCTTTTCGATGAGGCGTGTGTAAAAGGTACGAATCACGGGATTATGCTGCATGGCAGTGACGGCGGCCATGTATAAAGCGGCACGCACATTGGCGCGGCCGCCCCAGATACACCGAACTTTCCGCTGTCCCGATTGAGGGGAGCGAGACCGATGAGGGCGGCGATTTGCTTCTGATTAAGAACTCCAAGTTCCGGAACCCCGGCCAAGAGGTTGACAGCCAGAACGGGACCGGCACCGGGAACACTTTGTATAATCTGGTCGTGCTCACGCCAGGCAGAACTGTTTTTGATGGTTCTGGAAAGGTCGCCATCGATTTTTCGCAAGCGTTTTTTAAGAGATTCGATATGCTCCTTAATGTCTTTACATATCCATTTTGGAGCTTGTTTTAGACGGGTTTTTTCTTTGGTCAGCATCTCGATCAACTGGCGACGGCGTGTCACTAGAGCTGAGAGTTCAAGAGATTCTTCGTCTTTGATTTTCCTGACCTCAGGACGTATGGCCTTGGCAAAATGAGCCAGCACAAGAGAATCAATGACATCGGTTTTTGCCAGTTTCCCGGTGGCTTTGGCAAAATCACGAACTTGCCGTGGGTTGACCACGGCTACTGGCAGTCGACCCGCAACCAGGGCCGAAGCCAACGGGATCTCTAAGCCGCCTGTGGCTTCCAAAACGATCAATGGAGGATTTAAGGCGGATAAACTCTCGACCAAACCAGCAATCCCTTCTTCATTGTTAGCGGTTTGCCAGGTTTCTTGAGTCATGCTGTCAGCAACATCCAGATGGAGTTTAGAAATATCGATGCCAATAAAATGGGGTTTCTGATTCATAATTTGGTCTCCCAGCCTTGCCGATGTGGGCTCAGTGGCCCAGGCAACTGTTCGGGTTAATCAAAATAGGACACAACGATCTGCGCTTCGGGACGGGCTTAAAAGCCCAAGGGGTAAACGATCTATTGTGCCCTGAATCAAACCCTGTGAGCCTTGTGGAAAACACAAAACCGGCTTCCCACAGGGCTCACAGGTACAACTACTACAAATTCCCCTTATGAACAACATACAAGGGGTACTCGAAGGGTTCCCAATGAGATATCGGTTTATACGGGATCATCGAGAAGCATTTCCGGTAAGCCCGATGTGCCGGGTTCTGGAAGTGGGACGAAGTGGGTTCTATGCCTGGCTGAGCCGCCCCGAGAGCCTGAGGAGCCGTGAGAAGCAGCGATGGGTTGATGAGATCAAAACCGTTTATAAGAAGAGTCGCCAGACTTATGGCAGTCCCAGAATTCATGAGGACTTGAAAGACAAGGGATATGCCATTGGCAGGCATCGTATTGCCTGTCTTATGCGCGAGCATGGAATCGTTGCCAAGCACAAAAGAAAGTTCAGGGTGACAACCGATTCCAAACATAATCACCCGGTGGCAAAAAACAAACTGCAACGGCGGTTTAATGTTGCTGAGCCCGGTCAATGCTGGGTTTCGGATATCACCTATATCCCGACTCAAGAGGGCTGGTTATACCTTGTGGTGACGCTGGATTTATTCCACCGTAAAGTTATTGGTTGGGCCATGGATCGTTGGATAACCCGTTGGTTGGTAATGAGAGCTTTAAATATGGCAATGAAGAACGGCGGCATGAAACCGGGATTGATTCACCATTCTGACCGGGGGGTTCAATATGCCTGCAACGATTTTCAAGCCTTGCTCAATGTTCATGGGATAGAGTGCAGTATGAGCCGGAAGGGCGATTGCTGGGATAACGCCGTGGCGGAGAGTTTTTTCCATACTCTCAAAGTGGAACTCATTCATAACCGGAACTACAAAACCCGTCAGCAAGCAAAGAAGGATATTTTTGAATATATCGAAGTGTTTTATAATCGGCAACGCCGTCACTAATATCTCGGCTATCTCAGCCCTGCCGAATTCGAGAAACAGGCCTATGCCTCTTAACTAACTGTCCACTAAAACAGGGGAAGTTCAGAGTTTAGGTTTCGGCGGTCGCGTGCGTGTGATATTCCCAACATTAACTTCATGCCCTGAAAGGGTATCTCCGCCCCATTGCCACCGCCGCGCTGGCCCTGCGCCGAGCAGTTAGACCATGCCGATGGCGGTGTGTTGCATTTGCTGGCGTTGTTCTTCGGTGACTTCTAACTGAGGAAGGTGGTTGGACCCGTATTTATCGATATACAGGAAGATGTATTCACGGACACAGGTTCTTAGATCCCATTTCGTGTTGTGCTTGCGCTCGAACTCATCGAACACATTCAGCGCATCTTGAATGCTGAGTCCATCTTTGGTGGTGAAGTAGTAGTCGAGTGCCAGATCCCATTCTGGATTTTTGTAAAAAGTGATACCGTATTTTTCCGGCTCAAACGCGACAGGACTGTATTTACCCAGCACGAAGGTCATGAATCCGAGTGAGTGGATGTGGGCCGAGTTTTTCTCGACGAAGGCTTTACTGTCGTCGGCTTCTTTTTCGGTTTCACCGGGAAAACCGAAGAATCCCATCAAATGATTCCAGATTCCCGCTTCGGACGACATACGGAGATTAGTTTCGATGGCATCGAGCTTGGTCGCTTTATCCATGAGTTTAAGGACTCGTTGATTGCCCGACTCGTAACCGAAATGCAGATATTTGCAACCCGATTCGGCGACATCCTGCCAGACTTGTTCATCCAATAGGGATTCTTCAAAGCGCATATGCGTGGTCCAGGCAATATCGAGTTTATCGTCGATCAAGCGGCGCGAAAGTTTCTGGAACAGTGCCGGGGGATAGGACTCATCGGTGAAATGGAAAAACCGGGTGCCGTATTTTTCTTTGAGGTGCTTGATTTCATCGGTGATCTGGTCGACCTGCTTGGTGCGGAACCCTTCAACGTAACCTTGAAAATGGTCGCAGAAAGTGCAACGCCCCCAATAACACCCCCTTGTCGCGAGGTAGGGCAGGATGAGATGCGGCACGAAATATTTTCCCAGCGGTAAACCATCAAAGTCCGGGGGCGGCAACTCGGCCAAGTTTTCGGCACAGACTTCTTTGTTCGTGTGAATGCCACTATCGTCTTTGTAGATCAGGTTGGGGAGCTGGGAAAAATCGCCGCTCTCTTTCACCGTTTCGGTCAGTTTCAGATAAGCCGACTCGCCTTCATAAACCACCGCCGTGTCGAACCATTCCCATAGCCCTTGCATTTCCGGCAGGGTGTCGCGGATGCGGGTGATGATGTTTCCGCCCAGGGTGATATGCGTTCCGGGAAACTCTTCCTTGATCATTTTACAGAAGGTGAAGGTGGCGATGAGTTGTTTCTGTTGCACCACTGAGATGCCGACCATTGCCGGACGCTCGCGTTCCATCACCGGACGGACCAGCATGCGATAAACGTCACGGTAAATATTGATCTGGTCGTCATCAATCGCTTCCAGAATTTCTGAGGACATGAACGGTTTGTAAACGATGTCGGTCTCGATGGGTGGAAAACAGATTTGCGCCGGATAATAACCGAGCGAAACCACTGCCATAACCTGATGCAGGCAATTCGTCGCCCACTCCAACTGGTCGATATCGTAAAACGCTTTGCCGCGCAGGATTCCCTTGGCCCTTTCGACATCCGTGGAAAATTGTTGAAACAGTTCCGGGGTGCAGGTGATGAGCTTTTGCATCAACTCCTTTTCTTCCTCATCGAGCCTGCCTTCTTTTTCCTTGTCCTGAAGATAGCTGAGCTCGCTGGCAATGCGTTGCGCGACATGTTCCAAAAACCGGGAACTGAAAAACAGATCATACATCTCGACGTTGACATCCAGCTGCGAAACGTCGTGACCCGCCGGGCGCAGAACTGAAGCCAGTGACGGCAGACTCAGGTAGGGCTCGGAAGGTAACCAGTCAGGGGGAAATATGAGTAATGTTTTCATTTTTTAAGCGCTGTCTTGATTCATTCAAAACTTTTCTTAAAGGCAATTCGCTGTCCCTTATTGAAACCCTTGGGTAACCCGTCATTGCGAGGAGGCATTGACGACGTAGCCATGATATCCCTTCATTAGCTCTCGTGCCCCGCAGGGGTAAATCCATAAAAGCTGGATCGCCACGCTCCCTACGGTCACTCGCGATGACGAACAAGTCTTCAGGCCCGACAAAGGACCTTCTCCTCTTCTTCCGCCGGCGGTTGTTTACCGCTCAGCGACTCTTTGCCAAACTTGTCGAGATACAGCAGAAAATGTTCGCGCGGCAAAGTTCCCCACAATTGCAGGGACTTGAACAACTCTTCCGCCATGCTGATGCATTCGCTGTTCATTTCCCCGGCCTCTTCGCGGGACATCCCCTCTTTAGCGACAAAATCCAGGTTCATAGCAATGTTTCTATCCGGGTCTTCGATAATGCGTTCGATGGAAAACTTTTCCGGATACTGGTAGCAACTTGAATCCCGGTTCAGCAGGAACACTCCGGGCCCGAATGAATGAATGGAATCGATGTTGTCGCGCAGAAAGTCGATAGTCTCCTGAGCCTCGGGCCGGGTTTCGGTGGGGAACCCGAAAAATAAAAACGAATGGTTCCAGATACCCGCCTTATGGCTCTTCATCAAAACGTCCTGTTCCACTTCCCTGGTGGTTCCTTTATCGATGAGCGCCAGCACCCGGTCGTTGGCGCTTTCCAATCCGAACATCAGGAAAATGAATCCTGCCTTTTTCATTTTGGTGAATAATTGTTCGTCCATGACCTTTTCAAACTTCAGCAATGCCAGGGAGCGGATTTCCACCCCGCGTTCGATCATCAATTCCGAAACATCGTTGAGGGCGTGCGGCGAAACCGCTTCATCGGAAAAAGTGAAATATTTCGTGTTGTATTTTTTCATCAACGCTTCCAGTTCATCGACCATGGCGTGGGTTTTCTGTTTGCCGTAGCGGTGTCCATAAACAAAACTATGTGTGCAGAAGGTGCACTTGCCCCAGTAACAACCCCGGCTCTGTAAAACAGGGATGATCGGGTATGGCGACAAGTAGCTATGCATCGGCAAGCCGTCAAAGGTCGGGCCGGGAATATCTTCGAACCTCAGTTCCACACGTTCCTTGTTCTGCACCACTTCCCGTCCATCCAGATGTATCAGGTTGGGCACGGTCGATAACGCATCCCCGGCCTTGAGCGCGGTGAGCAATCTATGCAAGGGTTCTTCGCCTTCGAAGGTCACGATACTATGGCAAAAATCATCAAAAAATTCCGGATGACCGATCAACTGCCCGGCGTTGACGCTGAATATCGGACCGCCTAGAGTGATATGAAGATGCGGAAATTTTTCCTTGAGTAACCTGGCTAGAGTTAGCCCGGGAATGATCTGCGAGATGCCGACAATAGAGATGCCGACCACGTCATAGTCTGACCAGTTTTCACCGGGAATCAAAATGCTCTCATATAAATGAATGAAGGGGTTAGTCTCTTTGTCGCGGCTGGCTTCATGCGCTCTATGGGTAGACTCTTCAGCGCGAGTGCCGCTTTCAAAAGTCGACAGACTGAAAACCGCCGGTGCGTGCGCGTCGGAAACCAGTTTTAGAGCGGATTTGATCACCATATCCGCCTGCTGATACGAGGGAAAATCGAAAAACCGTTCCGGAGTTCTGAGAACTGACTTTGCCTCCTCGACGCCGGCAATGATGCGGTCGGAAAATTTTAACCCCGTCGCCAAAACATCGAGATGAGATTTTTCCTTGATTAATAGAGAGCCCTGGTTTTTGAGCGATTCCAAACGCTGAGCCATCAGGTTTTCAGCATTTTGCAAAAGGGGCGCCGACAAAAAATGCTCGTAGGACGCTATATTAAAATCTCTTTGCTCCACCTCCCAACCTTTGGCGCGTAAATAGGCCGTAAGATAGGGCGTGCTTAAATACGGCTGCGTGGGGTACCACTGTGCCGGAAAAATCAACAAGGTTTTCATGATGGGTTAATGATAGCATTTTTACTATCTCAAGCCCAACAAGATAATATTTGACATCAATTTCCTGCAAAGTATAATTGCCTGTTTATACGATACATAAAGCTTTCTGCCCCGCCGACACAGTAATCTGGCAGGGTGAAGCCATCCTGAAACCGGGTTTTCCCCCCATAGCAAAAAGGGCATAAATTCTAATTCCCCCCACATTGTTTTTTCTGGTTTTTCTCCTGGGGAATGGGGTTTTCCTGGCGTTTTTCGTCCATAAAGAGGTTTGAATATGAAAAATCTTAAAGTTTTGATCGCACTGAATATTTTGCTGTGGGTGGCACTGTCTGCCATCCCTGTGTTGGCAAAAACGGTCAAAGCCACTGAAACTGAAATTTCACTGGTCGATGGACTTGCCGTCGATAAAAAAGGCAATATTTTTATTGCCATGCGCGATCACAACATCATAAACCGTGTGGACACCCAAGGGAATATGACCCCATTTGCCGGTACCGGCGAGTCGGGGTTCAGCGGAGACGGTGGCAAAGCCACTGACGCAAAGCTGAAAATACCGGCCGGCCTGACCTTCGATAAAAAAGGCAACCTCTATATCGCCGACCGGGACAACCACCGGATTCGAAAAGTGGACACACGCGGCACCATCACCACGGTCGCAGGTAATGGCACCGCAGGGTTCAGCGGGGACGGCGGAAAAGCCACCGAGGCCATGCTCAACCTGCCTTCTGGAATCGCTATCGATGATAAGGGGAATATTTATATTTCCGACCGCTCCAACGACCGCATCCGCGTCGTCAACAGTAAAGGAATCATCACCACGATCGCAGGCAATGGCATGGACGGATATAAAGGCGATTTAGGCCCGGCCACCCAGGCGCAACTGTCGAGACCCTTCGGGTTGGCCCTGGACAAAAAAGGCAATCTCTATATCGCCGATCGCGGAAACAATCGGGTCCGAAAAGTCAATCCTCAGGGAATCATCACGACTGTTGCCGGCGATGGCAGCTTCTTTTTCATGGGAGATAACGGACCCGCCTATCGTGCCAGCATCGCAGGACCCACCGGCGTGGTGGTGGATGATAATGGCATCCTCTACATCGCCGACCGAAATAATAACCGGGTCCGCGCGGTCGACACCCATGGAATGATCCGCACCGTGGCAGGAACCGGACAACAGGATTACAACGGTGATTCTGAAGTAGCGCGTGATACCAATTTGTACCTGCCTTTTGGGGTTGCTCTCGATCCCGATGGCAACCTGCTGATTGCTGACCGGTCACATTACCGCATTCGTCGGGTAGACCCCCGTCGCGGCACTGTCATAACTGTTGCCGGGAATGGAGTGAAGATGTTTGCCGGAGATGGCGGCCCGGCTACCGGGGCAAATTTGAGTTTTCCCCACGGTATCATCGTAGATAAAAATGACAACCTGCTCATTTCCGATAAGGGGAATTACCGCATTCGCCGGGTTTCACCGGACGGAATCATCCTGACCATTGCCGGAAACGGGATACGGGGAAACATCGGTGACGGACTGTCGGCCCTGAAAGCCTCCATCTATGGTGCAACATCCCTGAAGCTGAATAACAAGGGAGAAATGTTCATCGTCAGCCCCAGCGGATTTACCAGCATTATTCGTAAAATAGATGAAAAGAACATCATGCGCAAAGTTTTGGGAACGGTAGATAAGGACTATCTGGAATCCATTGCCAAGAGCAAATACAAAGGCAGGGTCCAAACCGGGGAACTGGCGGTCATCACCACTTTTTCAGATATCGCCTTTGACCATAAAGGCAATATGTTTATTTCTGATCGACTCAACCACCAAATTCGAAAAGTGTCTGCCCAAGGCGAAATTACCACCATCGCCGGTACCGGAGAGTCGGCCTATTATGGCGACGGCGGCCCGGCGAGCGAAGCCGCCTTTCGCGACCCCAGCGCTCTGACTACCGACAAGCAGGGCAACTTGTATATCGCCGATGGCGCCAATAACATGATCCGTAAAATAGACACCAAAGGCATTGTCAGCACCATCGCCGGCAATGGCAATCACGAAAACTCGGGAGATGGTGGCCCGGCATTGGAAGCGGGAATTCGCAATATGGACTACCTGGCTATGAGTCCGGCTGGCGAACTGCATATTGTCGGAATGAACACCAATACCGTAAGAAAAATTACCAAGGATGGAAAAATCGTGACGGTTGCAGGGAAAGACTATCAAGGCTATTTTGGCGACGGTGGCCCGGCCACCAAAGCCATGCTCAAAAGTCCTTCGGCAATCACTTTCGACTCAAAAGGCAATTTATATATTTCTGATATGGGAAATAACCGCATCCGTAAAGTGGACACTAACGGAACCATCTCCACTTTTGCAGGAACAGGAACCTTCGGCTGGGCTCAGGATGGAGAAACAGTAGAAATTTATCTACAAAACTTTCCCTAACCCCGCTAGGCGCGGGGCCGGTGTGTACGTGGTATTCTTCCTCAGCTTTTCCCTTGCAGGGCATAAAGGCAAGTGAAGAGGGCATCACATGTGCCTTGGAGGGGTAATAACTTTCTCTGGCGAACAATGTTAGGTTCTCTTCCCTCCCTTCATATGGAGGGACTGAGGGAGGGTTGGCTTTATCTTTGCTGGTTTCAGTTTAGTGAAAATCAAACCCTGATCTTCCCCCGGTATTGTGGACACACCGAAAAGAGTGGATAATATATTTTGGAGATTTTCAAATGCAAAAACGCAACTTCGTAGCAAGATTAATTTTCATGCTTTCCCTGGTATTCAGCAGTCAGACTTTCGCGGCCGAAACTGATGGACTCGCCAATATTCTCAAGAAAATTGACGGGCTCACCTGCACCCAACCCGAAAAGCTTCCGCAGTTTTACGCTAAAAACCTGGTGATCATGGTGGATGATAAACGTGCCTTGCTGGAAAACAGGGTTAAGGACTATCGCCAAATGATGTCTGATTTCAGGGATATGAAATGCGAAACCCAGCGTCAGGTGCTCAGCGGAACAGTCGGCAAAGATGTCAGCTATGTTTTGGTCGATGAAATTATCAGCATCACCTCCAAATCAACCGATACCGATGAGCGGCAACACAGCGTCTGCAGTTATATGTTTACCCGGGAAGGCTCACAATGGAAGATATCGCTTGAACATTGCTCCAGTCTGCCTGATTACAGCATAAATCCCGGAGACGATGCCCTGTACTATTTCCACAACCCGGTTTACTGATTCGCAATCAGTAGGTCGGCGGTTCAGTTCCGCCAGCTGGCTCCAGTATTTCAAGGTGTTGTGAGTTTTCTCATAACACCTTTTTCTATATGTAGACAGGATAACTTGGTGATTTCGTATTGTCATGCAATAAAAAAGAAGAGTATAAATTTATGAACTATTTAAAGACCGCCGCAAATACTTCTTTTCCGGGCTGAGCTTTTATAATGGTTGGGCTATTTGATCTCTTTAACACTATGGTGCCTACCCTCATCAAAATATCCTTTTTTTCCTCTATGATATTGAACCTAAATAATGCTTTTCTTTGAATGCCGAATACCCAAAACCCTAGTTCTTCAAGTTCTTTAATTTTTTCATTGAGAGAATAAGAAATTTCTATTTTGTGTTTGGGTTCAATATCATCCCAAATTTCCCCAAAATCAGATATCTCCTGTAGAAAATCTCCAATGAGCTTTGCTTTTGTTTGGTCATTAATGTCATCATGGTCGCTTTGATACATGTCAGAGCCACTAATTATATTGATTATATCTTTCCCAGTGTGGAGCCTTGAGAGATGAAAAATATTTGGTGCACTAATCTTCTTTTCCTGGGGATCTTCCGTTGGTAGCAATTCTTCAACAGTGATTTCAAGAGCCGAAGCCAAGGCCTGCAATGTATCTAAGGCAGCGGCCCCCCCTCGCTCAATTCGTTGAACGGTCCTTTCACTTATTCCTGAGATATCGGCTAATTGCTTCTGCGGCCAGCCACGCTTTGTGCGTAATTCTTTAATCAATTTTGCTCGCGAAATCGATTTTTTCTCATTCATAGTTGCTTCCATGATTAAAAGCCTCCAAACAGTTTAAGGTTTAATTTTTTCTTAAAAGAAAAAGATAATCCATTTCAAAACTATTTGGAACGACAGGAACCAGACAGTTGAACGACATTCAAAAGTCCGAGAAAAGAAGATTTAATAAAAATAATTCCAAGAAACTTCTATGTTTTTGCTATTCAATTGCGTCTCAGGAAAAGAAGTCCCAGATTGATTATTACAAATGGGAAATGACCCATGGTTTTCTAGAAAATCCGTGAGGAAAAAACTTTCCAACTCAAAAATATTATCCGTCCCCAAGTTTCTTAATAGCTGAAATATGTGTATGGTAAATAAAGTGGTATATTTGGAGGCATAATTGGAGATAGCTTTATTACCAGACTGACCAGTTAAATGACCTCTGAGCCTACTTCCGATACTATTTTGTTTTGATTCGCTCATTCCAATATAAATCAACCTAGAAGCCTTAAACGGATAAGGAATTTGGCAATCTTCAAGGTAAATAAAATACAGACCAATGGCACCCTGAACAAACCGAACTGACTGCTCATTAAGTCTGAATTTTTCTAAAAAGCTTATTGATAACGGATTATTTAACATTTTCTAGAAAGATAAAAGTATGGACCAAAATGATATCAAAACAGGGCAGGAAGTTGTAGATGAGTTTGTAAAATCAATTGGCCAAGAGAAGAAAGTTGATAAAGAAACCTTGGAATCCATTAAGGACCTGCACTTAAATAATAAGCTTACAAAGACCAATCTTTTGGAAATATTGAGAAAGAAACGTGAGGAGAAACAATGCTTAGATTAAAAAGTATTGAAATATCTGGTTTTAGAGGGGCCAGATTCCCACTTTTTCTTGATTTCAAAAAGGAATGCAGAAGCATGGCAATATTTGGGGAAAATGCAAGTGGGAAAAGCACCATAACAGATGCAATTGAATGGTTTCTCTCAGATAAAGTAGGTCACCTTTGGCGAGAAGATTGCAAAAAGGAGGCTCTAAGAAATCTAAAAATTGACGAAAAGCAAGAGTCCTATGTAAAAACTGAATTAAATAAACAGGGATTTGAAGGAACAAGAAAACTAAGTCCAAAGCTAAAGTCACAGATTCAAAATAAATCGCCGGACCTAGACAACTATCTCGACAAAACAACCTCAGAAAGACTTATTTTGAGGAATGCCGATTTAACGACGGATATCAACAAAACTAAAAGCCAAAAAAAGGACAAAATTGCAGACATAATCGGATATGAAAAAATTATTCAATTCAGAAACACTATTCAATCAACCCTCAATACTCTTCAAAAAGAAACATCATACACAACTGCTAAGCAAATTTATGATTCTAAAGTAGCTGAACTATTTAAGTTAGCCGGGAAAGTAGTTCAAACAGAGAAGGACTTTTACAAAGAGATAAATTCAAAACTAAGCTCTTTCAATCTTAATAAAAAAGCAAATGATAAGGCTTCCTATAAAGCCTGTATTTTGGAATTAAATAAAGGCATAAATCAGGAAGAGAAGGCCAAGAAAAAAATAAAATTACAAAGTTTTAAGGAAGAACTAAAGAGCATTGAACTAATACTCCCTTCGCCAAAAAAGTATGAAAAGGATTTTTTATTGGCATACGAAAGTTTGATTAAAGAAAAAGAAAAGATAAAGCAGCTTAATCTTGAAGGTTTCCTTAAAATGGGCAAGGAAATTTTGGAAGGGAATGAAAATCAAGAAGAAGAGTGCCCTTTCTGTGGGAACGAGATTAAGTTCGAAGAACTACAGGTCGAAATAACTAAAAAATTATTGGCCCTGAAAAAAAATCGAGAAGAATTTGAAAAAATAAAAACTCAAAAGGACTCTTACGTTAGCTCCTTGAATGAAGTGGGCAACGCGTGTTTCGCCCTAAAATTCAAGTGGGAAGGTTTGAATATTTCAGACGAATTTAAAGAATTGGTACTTGAATTTTGCACTGAGACTTCCACTCTATCCAAGATAGTTGTAGATAACTTTAATTTGTACGGCGAAATAAAGATACCGGAATTAAGAGAAAAACAAGAAGAAGTCTTATTAAAAGAATTTGGGTTGCTGGTAAAGAAAGTTGAAATTAATGAAAAGGCATTAAAGCTTACGGAGCAACAGCAAAAAATTGTTGATGCAAATGGAGAGCTAGCAAGTTTTCGAAAAGCATTTTTTGACTATCAAGATAATTTGGAAATAAAGCAGATGTTTGAAGAACAAATTAGCTCTCTATCTTTTGTGTTTGAAGAATTTAAGAAGGTGCAGAATAAAGCTATGCAAGAAGCATTAAATAGGATGTCGGAGGATATTGGGAAGTTCTATTCAATACTTCACCCGGAAGAAAATGTTGACTCTGTGAGGCTAGCCATTGTTGGAGAAGAGGGTGTTGAGTTTGAATATTCTTTTGAAGGAAAAACAAGACATCCTCCGATGAAATATTTAAGCGAGTCTCATCTAAATAGTTTGGGAATAGCATTATTTCTATCCTCAGTTAAACTTTTTAACGTGGGAAGCAATTACTTTATCTTAGATGATGTCGTTACAAGTTTAGACATAGGGCACAGGCGTAGGATAATAAGATTGCTAAGAGATGAATTCCGGGATTGGCAGGTAATTTTATTAACCCATGAGTACTATTGGTTTGAGCTAATTAAAAAAGAACTTGGTCCAGAAGGTTGGATCTTTAACGAAGTAAGGTGGGACAATGAGAATGGAATATTGTTAGACCTGAGTCCGCAGAACCTTCGGGATCTGATTGAAAAAAAAAGAAAGTCCGGAGAATCGGTAGGGAACGATCTAAGAAAATTATTAGAAAGATTGTTGAAGGAAGTTTGCGAATCTTTAGAAGTTAAAGTGGCGTATCGTTCAAACGAGCGAAACGAAGAAAGAATGTCTGCTGAATTGCTAAATGCCTTGCGTGGAACCATAAATAAAAAATGCGTGCCCCTAAAACAACACCAAATATATTCTAAACTAGAGGCAGACAACTTAATTGGAACAAAAGAATCTCATGATAGGCCGGAAGCCGCAAGCTTGGGAGACGTATATGTTATTTTAGAGGATATTGACGAATTCCAGCAATTATTTGAGTGTGGGGCATGTAAAACATTTGTATCGACAGAAAGAGATGTGTCAGGTCAAGATAAGATACTCTGTAAGTGCGGAAAAAAAGAATTAAGCTGGAAAATATAAAATTATTTCATTTAAACAGCCTAGAAAGGTACCAAGTTAAGGAAAGGGAAGCTTTGGGTGAGTATGGCTTATAAAATAGGCGGTAAAGAATTCTCAAATAAATCTGAAATTACTAGTCAATGCCAGAAAATTCGTGATGGCACCCTAGATCGGCAAGTTGTTGATGATTTATATCCAGAGTTTTTATTCGACCTTTGCAAATATCACAATGAATGGCACATGAAAGCAGAAGGTGGTGTTAGTTATATTTCTACCCAGACCACCGAGCACGGAACTCGTTGCTTTGTTTTAATAAAAAAAATGGAAGTGAAATTGATATTGGCTTCCCTTATGCGATTAAATGTATTCTTACAAGCCGTACTTCAAAATTAACTCCTCAGAGTTTACTTGATTTTAAGAGTGCTGCAAGAACTTCAATTCAATCTCAAATATTTATCTTTCGCGATAGGGCTCTAAATTCCGCAAAAACTTGTCCCTCTACTGGCGAAATAATAAATAGAGAAAGCTACTCCATTGACCATGTACCGCCAAATACCTTTGACAGACTTCTTTTTAACTTTAGCCGAGAAAATAGTATAAATCCTTTGAATGTTGAGGTTAATTCAAGGGAAGGTGTTGTCGCTGAGTTCGGAAATAAAAAATTGGAGTCTATGTGGCAAAAATACCATAAAGCGAAAGCAAAATTGAGAATTCTTTCTAAGAAGGGTAATTTACAGTTACCAAAAGTTCATACGCCTTGGATTGAATTGTGCTCAACCGATACGATCTGAAAATTAAGTAAGAGCACCCAAAATGGTACCAAAGTGCGGTATTACTGGTACGCTAGGCTTGAGTTGTTTTAGCTCCGTTCTGCCCCAAAAATCGAAGCAAAGGCTCCCTGCTCACTAGTCGCTGAGAGCTTTGCATAACCCTGGATTCTTCGTCACTTTGTTCCTCAGAATGACAAAAAGTCCCCGCATGTCATGCTTCCCCTCCTACGTGGTTGAAATAAAAGCTCCATCCCTCTAATATAGCCAGAGAGAAACTTCTGGAGTCACTCGCCGTGTACCCCTCTGCGGGGCATGAAAGCTAATGAAGGGGATAACACAAGGGCAAATAGCAATAGCTCCTTAAGCCGCTAACACGATTTGAATGCAGATAAGAGTTATTGCTCGTCAGCCCTCCACTCAGGAGCTGTTCATGAAAAAACCGGCAAAAAAAATCATCGGCCATGTTGACCCGGACCTCAGCGACCTGATACCCGGTTATCTGCAAAACCGCCAGAAAGATATAAAAGCTATTAACAAAGCGCTCAAGACTTCTGATTTTGGTGAAATCCGCCTACTGGCCCACTCCATGAGAGGATCCGGAGGCGGCTACGGTTTCATGCCGATCAGTAAAATCGGCAACACCATCGAGGAAGCTGCAAGAATAAAAAACCCCGACCAGATTAAAGACGGGCTGGCCGAACTTTCAGACTTTCTTAAACGGGTAACTCTGGTTTATGATTGATCCGGTCATGTTAACGACTATTTATAACTTCACGCTCAATTCCCTCACCCATTAAACCGTGTTGAAATCTTTCAAGGGGTTCGCAATTTTTTTTCTGGCCTTTTCAGGGGTCTGTTCCGTTTTCGCTCAGGAAAAGGACTGGACTTATTGGCAGGAGCGTTTCCTCCAGTCCTCCTCCAATGAAATCTCTGCATCTGAATCGGCACCACATATCAAAGAGGTTCGTGTCACCGCAGCATTGCCGGACTACCCATGGATCAAGGTTTCCAGTTACCGGAACCGACCGGTGGAACGGTGCATCACCTGCCACGATGGCATCGCCAGTATCAGCCCTTCCCATCCTCCCGAGTTTGGCTGTTCCGTCTGCCACGGCGGCGAACCTGAATCGGTAGACAAGGATCAGGCGCACGCGACTTTGATTTATGACCCCGAGGCAGGGACCGGGAAACGCAATCCTTCCAGCCTGAGTGTGGTGGAACAATCCTGCGGACAATTATATTGCCATGCGGGTCACACCGATGAAGATAGAAATCATGTCAACCGTGTTAAAAAATCCATGATGAACACGATGGCGGGTGTGATCTCGGGCTTGAGATACCAATGGGCGGCGCAGAGCCGGAAAACCGCACGTTATGGGACCCTTTCTATTACCGATATCGACGGGTCGGTTCCCAAAAACCAGGGCGCTTTGGAAAAACTGGAACGGCTGCCATTCTTTTCTTCCGCAACAATTCCCCAACCTGTTTTGGAAAAGGAGATGTCGGTTCCTGTGTCCCGGCACCCGGCAGACCGTCTACTGCGGAAAAGATGTTTCCAATGCCATCTCGATTCACCACCGGCCAAAGGCCAGTACCGTTCGCAAGGTTGTGCCGCCTGTCATTTTGAATACTCTTCCAGCGGACTCTATGAAGGCAACGATCCAACGATCTCACGTGCCGAACCGGGCCACGCCCGGTTCCATAAAATCCGCGCCATTCCCTCACGCGCCACCTGCGTTCAGTGCCATCGGGCATTTGAATTGCGAACTCTGGGCACCAAACCCCACGAAGAACCGGATGTCTTGGAAGAAATCAAAGCGGAAGAGGACATCACCCCTGTTGACAATTCAATCAATCCTGTTGAAACACCATCAACCGCCCTGGATGCTGAGACAATAAAGGATGCAATGGTCGAAATACTATCAACCATCCTCGACCTTAAAAAAATAGAAGATGCAACGGTCGAAGCACCCGAAGAGGACGACACCGTTAAAGAATTTTCCTTGTTTGCCGCAAAAGGCCAGGTCCTAAAAGATGTGCACACGGCCAAGGGAATGGACTGCACCGATTGCCATACGCAACTTGATATCATGGGGGACGGGAATCTTTATTCCAAGCAACATGAAGCAGTAGAGATTCGTTGCGAGACATGCCATGGAGACAGTCTGTCCTATCCCTCCATTTCACAGATCACCGAACCCGGCGATGCGGCGATTCGGGTCAGTAAATATTATAAAGGCGGTTCAAACAAGGTGGAGGACTGGATGGCGGTTTCGGCACACAGTCGGAAGATGACCAATGTAAAAGTTCAAGATGGACGCATGGTCGCCATTGGCAAGCAGAGTGGCAAGGTTCATGAAATTCCGCTGGTGAAGGATTTTCTCAATGCCCACTCCATTCCCCAACACCAGTCCCGTATAGAATGTTCGGCTTGCCACGCACGCTGGGTAGTGCGTTGTCCGGGATGCCATCAGACCATCACGGGCAGCCAGACCCAAGCACCCATACCCACGCCCCATTTCCTGGATATCGGGGAACCCGCGTTAATGATCGGGCCTCGGGGCAAGGTGGCCCCCATGCTGACCCAGCCGGAAAGACACCTGACCGTTCTTGATGAGAGAGAAAATCTGATTCCCGTTCTGGGGCGGATGGGAAAGAGACAGGGGCAATATCGGCAGTGGGCTTTTACCAATCCGCATGGCACCTCCGGCTCAAACCTGGCTTATGCGCTGAATCCGCATTCCATACAAAAACAGGCCCGCTCTTGCACCAGTTGCCATTTGTCTCCTGAAACTTTAGGATTAGGGGAAGGCGATCTCAAGATAGGAAAAAACTCCACCGGGAAAAATGATTTTGTCGATCCCTTAAACCGGACGGATAGAATGCTGAAGGCATCACAGTTTGATCCGCAAGCCAAAGTGTCAATGCGGGGGGAACCCCTTGCAGGAACCCATCAGCTAAAAGCCCGGACCTTTAACCAGAAAGAAATAATCCGGATTTTAAGAGTTGGCAATTGCATACCCTGCCACGACCAGTATGATGATCCGGTCTATCAGGATATCAACCAAAGCTATGCCTTTGCACGTACAATGGACCACCGTCGCTTACGGGAAAAAATATTGAGTTTGAGGCGATCCCCTGAATGAACCGTTTCTTTAAAATTTCAGCCCTGCTGGTTTTGGCAGGAAGTTTTTGGTCCTTTCCTTTTCTGTCTTCAGGGCAGGATTTAGAAATCAAAAATCCATTCGAGTTTCCAGGCAGTGATGAACAGGAAAAGCCCCCTCCATCCCCTGAACCTGAGAAAAACCCGTCAGGACTACTCGATCTTTTCATTCAACCTGACGGCGATGCCCAGCCTGAATCCGAAGAAATTTTTGAATCGGATGTTGGCAGTGGCAGTACGTCCGCTATTGAATCCAAGAGTATGGTTGAGATTCCGAAATCGATCTCGAAAAAAGATTTTGACGCCGCCGATTTCAACGATCCTTTCTACCGGGTTCGGGGCTTTCAGGAAAATTCAGAAAAAATTTTACAACCGGGAACCACTTTGGATGGAGTCCGGTTTCAGAACTACGGAGAATCCGGAAAATTCGTTGAGCGGTTTTATCGCGAATCAGGATTCTCTATAGACGCAGTTTTCGGTAAAATTAAATACTTGGAAAAAAGGGGCGGGTGCTACACCTGCCATCAGGGCATCGAAGAACTCAGCCCCAACCACAAGATGGCCTGCGTTCGGTGCCATGGCGGAAACCGTCGGGCCAAGTCCCTGCCAAAAGCTCATAAAGGACTGGTGCCAAATCCCTCTTCCATGGAGAACGCTCCCAGGTTTTGCGGCAAATGCCATGAGAGCCATGTCAATAAAATCGGCCGCTCGGTGATGGCCACCGCCAAACGCATGATCAACATCACCCGTTTTGCATGGGGCGCACAACCTGCCGATGAACTGCCCTATTCCCTGTATCCCGAAGAACAGGAGCAACCCTACCCTCCATCGGGAGACGAGCATGCGGTAGACGGGTTTCTCAAAACCAAATGCCTGAGATGTCATCTCGATGCGCCCGGCCCGCACCGGCCAGGGGATTACCGTGCAACCGGATGCTCGGCCTGCCATATGGTCTACACCAATGACGGTATTTCTCTTTCGCACGACCGGGCTATTCAGGCTTTGCAGGAAAAGGAAAAAACACAAAACCGGTTTGAACGAAATTTCGCCAGCAAATCTCTGAGCAATCGCCGGGGCTATCCCTTGCTACATAAATTCACCACCGCCATACCCAGCGTCCAATGCGAACATTGCCATAACAATAATGGCGTGGGGCAAGAGTTTGAAGGCTTGTTTGCCATACCTGCACGACCTCAAGCCGCTCCAAAATCCATCAACGATGAACAACCGGTTTTGTACGGAAAGGAACATAAGTTCCTGGTTCCCGATATTCACCGTGAAAAGGGCATGCATTGCATCGACTGTCACATCGGCGATGAAATGAAACCGGAAATCGAACCGGAAGGCCTGCGTTCGGCAGTTCAAATACGCTGTACCGATTGCCACGGCACTCGCTCGAAACCACCCGAAGGATTGCTATTGATTGAATCGGACCCCAGAACCAAACAACTGTTAAAGAGAGCTGATTTGAATCCCAACCTGAAAAGGAAAGTCCGCACGGGAGATACGGTACTGGTGAATTCCAGCTTCTCGCCCATGACACACATCAAGCAGGAGAAGGGCAAATGGATTTTGATTTCCAAAGTAACGGGAAAGAAACACACTATTCCTCTTCTAAAAAATATTGAGCCGCCTATCGCCCACCAGATTCCAAAACATATGAAGGAGGTGGAGTGTGCGGCCTGCCATGCCAGATGGTCGGCAGGAGAATGGGGAATGCATCTCATTCGCGAAAACACATTCGCCCCGGAAAAGTGGAAAGACTGGAACCTGAGCGACCCGGATCTGCAGGAACAGCTCTCAACAAATGAATCTGGCCAACCGGGAATGATCAACTGGCTCACTGCAAAATCCCACCCTGACAAAATAGAAGGAGACCGTTTGAGGGGATATTGGTGGTCCGTGTTCGCAGAGACCGGATGGTCGGACCTGATATTGGGGAAAAATGATCGCGGGAAATATTCGATACTAAAACCCCGCTATCAGTATTTAATCACAGACCAGACCAGTCCGCTGGGGCTTCCGACCAAACGTGCCGAACCACCATTGACTCTGGATGGGGGAGCAGGCCTGATCTGGACCACCTATTCCCCGCATACGATTCGCAAGACCGTCCGCAGTTGTGAGTCCTGCCATCAAAACGAATTGTCCGCCGGGTTGGGCGACCCTCTACGGCAGAACATTAAAAACGCAACTTCGTTTTTTGATGAATTGCGATTCAACAACCAGGTGCTGCCGCAGTTCCAGCTCAAGCAGGGGGTGACGCAAAATGGGGAGCCCCTGCAAACGGCTTTTCCCGGCGATGAGATCCGTTTTCTAAACGCGGAAGAAATCTCTGCCTTGCAGGAAACGACAGACCGCTATCGTTCGTTCCGCTTCCTGAACTTACGCGAATTGAGTTTCCCGCGCCTGCTTTCGCGGCAGGAATTCCCCTATGACGCCCGGCACCGTGCGCAGGAAAATAGTATGGGTCCACCACCCTTAAAGGATGACCTTTATTATAATGTGGAAAAAAACCAGTTTGTGAAAGTCGAAGCTCCTGCGGTTGAAATCCCACCCACGCCGCAGGAATCCGAAGCCCTGGAACCCGGAACCCCGGAACCCGCTCAGCAAAAGAAAATCATAGAGTTTTTATACGATCTCTTCCAGGACGACGAAACACTCGATAACGGGAGTGACCAGCCGCCCCTTGAACCTGGACCATGAAAACTTTCGCAATTTTTATATTCAGCGGGTTTTTTATACTCCGCCCACTTGCCGTGGAGGCAGATAGCAATAGCCTGACAAACCACCAGGCACCCTTGAGCGCGGAGAAAGACAAGATGCAGTTGCCAGCGGAGGCACTCCGCTTTGCCGACGCAGGGATCCTGGAAGATAAAAACTGCGGCTCCTGCCACCGGTTGAACGCTGAAGAAACAGAAAAAAGTTTTACCGGGCCGGACCTGCATTATGCCGGTAGCAAATTCCAACCGAAATGGTTGATCGAATTTCTGAAAAACCCCGAGATCATCCGGCCTGGCAGATTCATCACCGATCCCGGGTTTTTAAAGGGGAACTCCGAAAACCCGCCGCCGCATCCTTCATTTCCTGAAGAAGAGGCCAATGCCATGGCGGCAGAGCTAATGGGTTTGAAAATTCTCAAGCAAACGTCGGTCACTCCAGAGCCTCTGTCGAAGGGGCAACGCGCCAAAATCAAATATCAGTTTGAGCGAACATTCAGTTGCATCTCCTGTCATCAAAGTTTGAATCTGGCTGGGAAAGTCCGTGGCGGCATTTCCGGTCCATCGCTGGTCAACGCAGGAAACCGACTGCAGGCCAACTGGGTCGCCGACTGGCTGAGCAAACCGGAAACTTACACGGCAAAAGGGCGTATGCCGCGCTACAAAATGGACCCCGCCACCCTGAACCAGTTCACCCGGTTTCTCATGATGCTGAAAAAAGAAAATATAAAATAAGTCCATGACAATAAATCAAAAAAATTTGCTCGCCGGAATAATGCTCCTGACACTATGGGTCACCGGCTGCGGACAAAGTGAGCAGGTTGCCCCTACCATCAAACCTCCCACACAGCAGGAGGTCGGGAAAACCATTCCGCAAAATCCACAACCTGCGCTGGCTCAGGTCACGGAAAACACCCGGCAGACTTATCAATGGTATTGCGCCCAATGCCATGGCATGAAAGGAAAGGGAGACGGCATCAACGCCAAATTCCTCACGGTCCCACCCCGCAACCACACCAAAGCTGAATATCTCGAAACCCGGACCAATGAGCAACTTTTTGAAGCTATCAAATTCGGCGGACTTTCTGTGGGCCGGGCTCCCTGCATGCCGGCCTGGGGCCACACTCTCAATGAGGGCACCATCCACTCTCTGGTCCAATACATCCGCGAACTGTGCCAGTGTGAAGTCCGCTAGCCCTTTGACAGGGGAGGCAACTGGCAATAACTATATCCTGCGGACATACGCTCTCTCGGCCCAACGGGTCATTGCTCATTGCCTCCGGAGGCTCGCCGGTTGGCCCCACGCCGAGTGGACGGAGTACCTCCGCTGGTAAATGGGTCTGACTTTAAATTGCGTATGAGTGTGCTTGGCTTATTAGCTTTCTCCTAGTTGGCCCCACGCCGAGTGGTTTGCTATAATCATTCTCTGAGATAAAAGGAAGTCCATCCTTACCCGTACAACTTATAAAAAAAGTGAGACCCCATAATGATTGAAGTGAAACCGTTCCATGGCCTGCTGTACAACACCAAGGTCACCGGACCTCTCAAAGAGGTCACCGCTCCGCCTTATGATGTGATTTCTCCCGCACTTCAGGAGTCTCTGTACCAGAAAAATCCGCATAATATCGTGCGCCTGATTTTAGGCAGGGAGTTTTCCACCGACTCGGAAATGGACAACCGCTATAGCCGTTCCGCAGACACATTCCGACAATGGCTGGCAGAGGGGGTTCTCGTTCGCGATTCGCAACCGGGATTTTATTTATATAGTCAGGAGTATGAATTCGAGGGAGAAAAATTTTGCCGCACGGGTTTTTTCGCACGCGTCAAAACGGAAGCATTCAGCGAAGGCAATATCCTTCCGCATGAGTTCACGCTTTCCAAAGCCAAGACTGACCGCACCCGTTTGCTCAATGCCTGCCACGCCAATTTCAGTCCAATTTTCGGGCTTTATTCCGACCCCGAAGGTAAAATCGATGCTCTACTCAAGGACGAAGGCAATCTGGAACCTTTGTCTGTGATTGATGACGGCAGTGTTGTGCACCGCATCTGGCGCTTGACCAATTCCGCCATCTGCCGGAAACTCTCTGACCAGATGGGTGACAAAAAAATATATATCGCCGATGGGCACCACCGTTATGAAACCGCTCTGGCTTTCGCGGAAGCTAATCAAGGCAAAGTAGAAGATTGCGCCCATGTCATGATGTTCCTGACCAATATGGATTCGGACTCCATGTCGATCTTCCCCATTCATCGAGTGGTGAAAAGTCCGGAACCGTTTGACCGCGAGTCGTTCCTTAAAAAAGCCGGAGAATATTTTGACATCACCCCCTGGTCTGGTCCGCTAAATGGAGCAGAAGTAAAATCCAAACTACAAGAACTGGGGAACGCGCAAATCACTTTCTGCGCTTATATGGGGAAAGACCACACCTTCATTTTGAAAGTTAAGGACCCCAAAAACGTTGTGTCCCTTTTAGACCGTGACGAACCCGAGGACATGCGGGTTCTTGATGTCGCTCAACTGCACGCCCTTCTTTTCAGGCACATCCTCAAGATCGATACCCGGGAGAAGTCCGGCCAACAATATGTTTCCTACAAGGTCAATTCTGAGGAAGCGATGGAAATGGTAGATAGCGGCGAATACGATGTGACATTTTTCATGAACCCCACTCTCATAGAGCACGTGCGCCGGTTGGCGGAAAAGGGTGTGCGTCTTCCGCAAAAGGCCACCTTTTTCTATCCCAAACTTTTATCGGGACTGGTCATCAACAAATTCGGACCATGAAAATATTTTTCAGTATTGTTGTCTACGATCATAGGGAGTTGGCCATCAATAGATTTGGACTATGAAAATTATATCCACGGAGTTTATAACCGGGGCCGTTTCGGCCAAGCAATACCCGAAAGGAGCACTTCCTGAATTCGCGTTTGTTGGCCGTTCCAATGTGGGCAAGTCCTCTCTCATCAAATCCTTGCTCAACCGGAAAAAGCTGGTTCGCATCAGTTCTTCCCCCGGCAAAACCCGAGAAATTAATTTTTTCAACATCAATGATGCCATGATGTTTGCTGACCTTCCGGGTTATGGATTTGCCAGAGTCCCCCCGGCCCTGCAGAAGCAGTGGAAAAAAATGATCGAGGAATATCTGACCCAGCGCGAACCTCTCACCGCCATCGTGTTCATCGTTGATGTTCGGCGTAAACCGACTGAGTTGGATTTGACCTTGAAAGAATGGCTGGAGGAATTGGATAGAAACTATATTCTGGCGATCACCAAGGCCGACAAACTCTCCGCCTCGGAGCGTAGTAAACAGGTGAAAATAATTAAAGCCGCATTCATGGGTAAAAACGCTCTGGACTTCACGGTCTACTCCAGCAAAAACCATACGGGCAGAAAAGAACTCTGGGCCCAACTACAAAAGCTGACCCGCGCCAGCCATGCGTCCGGTGGCCACGATGTTCTTTCTTAGCCCGTGAGCCTTAACAAAGACTTCTTTGAAAACAAGGTCGGCTTATTAATTTTTAAGAACCCGTCTATTCTAAAGGCAATATAAATTTATGCGACGTTGGGTCCACACGTCCCGTTACAATTTCCTGATAAATGTGGGGCTCTTCGCAGTAAGCGCTCTGGTTTCACTGTTTCTTTTTGACTGAGTTTTTACTAAGTATGAAAAAACTTTCCTCCTGAGTTCATCCAAAGATATTCAGGTTTTAGAAAATAAAACTTACGATTTAGCTTCCCTGGGCTTTAAAGAAAAACCGGTTTCGGCTCACAAAAACCCTGATACAAATGGTGGGCACTGAAATAGTCTCATCCGCTTACCAGTCCTGGCTCCGGGAGCAACCTTGATGTTAAATAGCACTTATCAACCAGGCATTATAGAATACAAAGCATAAAATAAAAAACCCCTTCCCCAAAAAGGGAAGGGGTAATGATTGGGTGCCAGTTCTGCCTTATTGCTTCGCCCAAAAAGTTTTGCCTTCGGTCGCTAGTCGTTATCCCCAAAGTTCGTCCGGGACTTCCAGGCGGTCTATCTTTTTACCTTGGGCAATATGCTGATCAAGAATTTCATCCACATCTTCCGGCTGGACCTGCTGGTACCAGACACCATCCGGGTAAACGACAACGACAGGGCCTACTCCACAAGGGCCAAGGCATCCGGTATTAGCAACCATGCATTTGCCAAACAACCCTTTTTGCTCCAGCCCCATTGCTATCTTTTCAAAAATGGCATTGGAACCCGCTTCTCCACAGGAGCCTCTGGGGTGCCCCGGCGGACGGCTGTTGGTACACACTAAAATATGATAACTTGGTTTCGGCATCAGTAAATCTCCGTTCAGGTTTATTGAAAAACAGAATGCTACATTAGATGTTTGATAAAGGGAATAGTTTTTTTGATGAAAGTTTTCAACACAAAACCGGATAAGAAAGAGGACTCCCCAAAAAATCGGTTTGACGGGGACTATTTAAAATCATGGCTGGAACCTCTTATCAAGGAACCTATCTCCCGCTTTGAGTTTTTCGCCCTGAAAGGCGATGCATCCGACCGAAGTTATTTCCGCATCAACTATTTCCATCATTCCAAAGAAGCATCATCGATCATTGTCATGCAATTGAAGAAACAGGGCCCTGAAAATGAACCGGACTTCAACCGCATGCAAAAATTCCTGACACATCTGGATATACCGGTTCCTGAAATTTTATATTACGATGCCGACAGAGGACTGCTTTTCCTTGAAGATGGGGGCGACAAGCATTTGGAGGATCTGGTCCACAATTCCCTCGGGGATATTATTTCCTGGTACCAGAAAGCCATAGAAATTATTGTAGCCCTACAGACTCGCGTCACCCGGAACATGCGGCCTGATTGTCCTGCCTATGCGCTGAAGTTTGATGTTGAAAAACTGATGTGGGAAATGGACTTCATGATAAAACATTATATTCAGGGATTCCTGAAGCGTGGATTAAATCAGGACGAAGAGTCGAAAGTCCGGACAGCCTTGCTTGGACTCTGCGAAACCCTGGCCGAAGAAGAAAAGGTTTTTGTTCACCGGGATTTTCATTCAAGAAATTTGATGATCCTGAAAGACGACCTTCTGCTCCTTGATTTCCAGGATGCCCGGATGGGACCACGCCAATATGATCTGGTATCCCTTTTGAAAGATTCGTATGTTGTTCTGAAAGAAAACACCCGCAATGAATTGCTGAGCTATTACCTTCAGCGTATGGAGCAGGAAGAAGGCCGAAAAATTCCCCATTCTCCTTTCCTGAAAATTTTTGATTGGATGTCAATCCAGAGAAACCTGAAAGCCGTCGGCACCTTCGCGTTTCAATATATGGAACATAAGAATGAACGATACCTGGATTACATTGATCCTACTTTGCAATACATCCGGGGCACCATCCGTTCCCGGCCAGATTTGGAACCACTCGGCCAGGTTTTAAAGCAGGCGATTCCAAAACTCAACATAGATACCGGAATTAATCCGCCATGATGATCCTCAAAAAATATGTATTGTTCATGTTCCTAAAAGTCTATCTGCTAACCGTAGGTGGTTTGATCGGGATTTATTTGATCATTGATTTTTTCGAGCGGGTGGATGAGTTCATGGTGAAAGACGCTCCGCTTATTGATCTTGTCTCTTATTATGTTTACAAAATACCTTTCATTGCCGGCTATATGGCACCCCAAAGCGTACTTTTGGCGACAGTCATCACACTCGCCTCGCTGTCAAGGCAAAATGAGTTCACCGCCATGAAAGCCTGCGGCATCAGTGTCACCGGCATCACATTCCCCATCATCGGTGCATCGGTTGTTATTGCTTTCCTGGTATTAGCCTCTAGCGAATATCTTGCCCCCATCACTAACCAAAAAATGAATTATATTTTTTATAGCAAGGTTCGGGGAAATGTAACCTATGGGAAAATAGCAAAAAAGAATCTATGGTTCAAAGCTAAGGACCATGCTATTTGGAGTGTTGACTCCTTTGACCCGAAGAAATTCATCCTGCAGGGGGTCATCATTTTAATGCCGGATGAAGGCTTTGGAATCAAACAGAGAATCGATGCCCAGAGCGCTATCTGGTCGGTGGACAAATGGTATTTCATTGATGGATACGTTCGTCACTTTAACAAGGAAGATCTGGTGTCCACAGAATTCTTCGAGAGCCGGTCGTTTCCGGTTTCTGAAATCCCGAAAGATTTTACCAAGGTAATAAGAAGACCGGAAGAACTGAGCCTTCGGGAAATGTACGCGACCATTCAGTTGTATGCTCAGGAAGGCAAGGACACTTCGCAAAAATGGATCGATCTGCATCGCAACCTGTCTTATCCTTTCATCAGCGTTGTTTTAGCCTTTCTGGCGATTCCCTTATCATTGAGATCGAGCAGGCATGGAGGCCTGCTGTTTTGTGTGGGGGTGAACCTGGCAATGGGGTTTGCTTTCTCTTTCCTCTACGCCCTCAGCATTTCTCTTGGCCGAGGGGGAACCTTTGATCCAATTCTGTCCGCATGGGGACCCAACCTGCTGTTCACAGCTCTTGGATTTTATTTATTGCTCACCATGGACAGTGAAAAGGCTTTCCCGATTTAATGTTGAATCCCACAAATGGGTTTTATTCCCCGTGGCTTTCTACGTCTTTTAAAATTACTCTTTATCAGGATACCTCATCCACTTGCAGCGGGATTGCTCATTTGAAAAAAATCGCTTCCATTGATATTGGTTCCAACACCGTTCGACTTCTGATTCTGGAATTTGACGAGAACCGGGATTTCCGCATCCTTGCATCCCGAATGGTGATCACCCGTCTTGGTGAAGGGATGGACATCCACGGGAAACTGATGGAGCCTCGAATATCTGCAACCCTCTCGGCTTTATCTACATTCCGTCAGGACTGCCTGGATCATGGCAACCCTCCCTTACACGCTGTGGCCACCAGTGCCGTGCGGGAGGCCTCCAACGGTCAAGAGTTTGTCCGACTTGCCCAAGAAGAAACCAACATCGAAATTGAAATCATCCCCTGGGAAGAAGAAGCCCGCCTAACCCTGGAAGGCGTTTTCTGGAAAATACCACATGAAAACCGCAAGATTCTCACTATCGATATCGGTGGCGGCAGTTCCGAGTTCATACTCTCTGAAGGAAAAAATATCGTCGGCTTTTGCAGTAGCTCTTTAGCAGTGGTGAGGCTGACAGAAAAATTTATCCACCAGCATCCGGTTGATAATGCAGAGTACGAAAACCTGACCACCCACTTAAGAAACGAATTGCAAGCGATCAAGAAAAAACTCTCGGTCTTCATGCCGCAGGTATTGATCGGTACGGCGGGGACCGTCACCACATTAGCCGCTTTAAAAGAAAATATTTACCCTTATGATCCCGAAAAAATTCATGGCGCATTATTACCCCGGTCGGACATCGAATCCCTGATCCAGGACCTGAAAAAAAAGTCTCTCAACGAACGGTTGGCGTTAAAGCCTCTTGAACAGGGCCGGGAAGATTTGATCATAGCGGGCACGGCAATCGTTTTGGAAACCATGCGGATATTTCAATGCGATCCCTTGATAGTCAGCGAATACAGCCTGCGGGAAGGAATCATCCTGAAATCCTTAGAAGCCGGGGCTCCCTGACACTGACCTCATATTTCCCATAAAACGCTGACTAAAAAGAGCTTGAGGGTTGATTGAATTTGACTTCAAGGTCCATTTCAGATATGGTTTTCCATCACCATGACTACTAAAAAGAATTCCGCAAAGAAACTGGTTTCCATCAAGAGATCTCCGAAATCTTCAGGGCACCCCATGAAAGGTCGGGATATTCTGGTTAAAGCTCTCGAGAATGAGGGAGTCAAAGTTATTTTTGGCTATCCTGGCGGAGCTTCCATGGAAATCCATCAAGGACTGACCCTGACTAAGAAAATACGCATGGTTCTGCCCCGCCACGAACAAGGCGGTTCCTTCGCGGCAGGGGGCTATGCCCGTGCCACCGGAGAAGTCGGGGTTTGCCTTGCAACATCGGGTCCCGGAGCCACCAACCTGATCACCGGCATCATCGATGCCAAGATGGATTCCATTCCCCTTGTCGCCATCACCGGCCAGGTACCCAGTATGGTTCTAGGCAGTGACGCGTTTCAGGAAACCGACATCATGGGGGCCACGTTCCCGCTGGTTAAGCACAGCTATATGATCCAGAATGTCGCGGAAATTCCACGGATCGTTAATGAGGCATTCCATATTGCCCGGACCGGCAGACCCGGCCCGGTTCTGATCGATATTCCTAAAGATATTCAACAGCAGGAAGGCATCGCTGATTTTGACGTTTCGTTTGATGTTCCCAGCTATCGGCCCAACGTAAAGCCCTCGATCCTGCAATGTAAAAAAGCGGCGCACGCTATTCAAACTGCAAAACGTCCACTGATTTACGCGGGGGGCGGCATCATCAGCAGTGGGGCTTCGGAAGACCTGCGGACCTTTATTAAAAAAACCGGCATCCCCGTCACCACTACGGTAATGGGTTTGGGGGCAATCCCCTCCAACGATCCACTTTCTTTACGCATGCTGGGAATGCACGGAGCGGTTTATGCCAATATCGCTATCAACCACGCCGATCTGGTTATCGCCATGGGTGTGCGTTTTGATGACCGGGTCACCGGCAAACTTGCAGAATTCTGTAAAAACGCACAGTTCATTCATATTGATATCGACCCAACGGAAATAAATAAAAATATTCTGATCGACATCCCCATTCAGGGAGACGTTAAGCAGGCGTTGAAAATTCTCCACGGCTATGTCGAACCCAAGAAAGATATCAAGCCATGGATCAAACAAATACAAGACTGGAAAAAGGAATTCCCCCTGGGGTTTAAACTTAAGAAGGGCGAAATTGTTCCGGAATCTGTCGTCGCCGAAATCAACAAGCTCGCGGCCAAGGACGCAATATTTTCCGTCGGGGTCGGGCAACACCAGATGTGGGCGGCTCAGTTTCTCGATTTCGACAAACCCAATAACTGGTTGTGTTCATCCGGCTTGGGGGCAATGGGATATGGACTGCCCGCCGCCATGGGAGCTCAGGTTGCGTTTCCCGACCGGCAGGTGATCAACATTGAAGGGGATGGAAGTTTTCTGATGAATATTCAGGAACTGCAAACCCTGAAAATAGAAAATATCCCGGTAAAAAATATTGTTCTCAACAACGCTCATCTAGGAATGGTGGCCCAATGGGAAGACCGTTTTTACAAATCCCTTCGCGGCCATACTTTCATCGGCGATGCCAACTTTGCCGAAGTAGCGCACGCTTTTGGAATCAAGTCTGAAAGTATTACCGATCAGAAAGATGTTGTTCCGGCTTTAAAGCGCATGCTCAAACACAAAGGCCCCTATGTCCTGGATGTGAAGTATCCTTATAACGACAAAGCCCATGGACATGTCATGCCGATGATTCCAGCGAATCACACTTATCTGGATACCTGTCTGGATGCATCCACCTCGCTTCGGGATTACTGGAAAAAGAAAGGTCTGCTGGAAGAATGAAATTGCGTAGCCCGGCCTAGCTGAAAAAATTTCCTGAACAGAAAATTATTTTTGAGGTGGATGCGGCTTTCGAAGCCTGTCAACTCATGGGAAAACCCTGACTCTTTTAATCGGAACACTTTCATGCCACTCACTGAAGCAACAAAACATAAACTCGATACGTTGATCCGGTTTATGATCTGGGTGGACCTCACCATCCTGCTGTTGTATTTTTTGAGCAGCCAGTTTGGCGTTTCATTCCCTTTTCCCCTTCCAGGGAAAAAGCTGAATAATCCACTGGCCCTGCTTTTACTGCTATTTTCCATACGCCTGACATTGAATGTTCCGTTTCGTAAACGCCACCTTACTGGGACTCCTCATCGATTTTATTTTTCGCTTTTTTAATCATTATACAATTAGCCCTTCAAATTATGTGGTTAACCTCGGCTCCCGACGACTTTCGCTGGAGTTTGGATGCCGAACAGGGCTACGGCACCCATTTTTCTGCCGTCCAGCTCTATATTCTGGGTCTCCTCGTGGTGATGACGGCTTGGGCCGATTACGGCAAGGAAGCCGGTTGGAAAGAAAAACTGCCCTGGTATCTGGTCGCCAGTGTTTATTTTTATATCGGCCTGGATGATTGTATCGGCATCCACGACAATATTTCATGGATCCGGAGCGTGCTCCCTGAGTCAATAGTCTTTCACTTCGTTTACGAATGGTTATGGCTCTATGCCCCTGTTGCTATGGCTGTGGTGGTTTTTCTCAGCGGCTTTCTTTTTACAGAAATTCCGTTATTCCCCATGGATCCTTACCACAATGTTTGTAGCTTTAACTCTCTGGGTATCGGTTCTTCTGTTTGAAGGACTGGCCAAAAATATTGTATACCCGATGGGGCCAGACTGGAAACAGTTGTTAATCGGTGCTGAGGAAGGATTTGAAATGTTAGGGGCAACCCTCTTTATGCTGGGGTTCAGCCAGCATCTTAAAAATATCGCGGAGAACCTCCGCAGGTGAATTGCAATAGCTTTTTACCCCTCCAGGGCTAGTGGTTCAAACTGTATTCCAGATAAGCGCGTTCGATATTCGCGTCCAGCCAGTTCAGGTTTTTCCAGCCTTTATATTTTTCCATCAAAACCGGCCGGACCGCATCCTGAGTTTCCTTGAGGGACTTGCCATTTTCCAACTGTTTGAGAACCATTCCTTTAAGATTAAACAGGTAGTGTTTCATCGCCAGGAACACCGGCTTGCCGCCCGGCTCACCGTGGCCCGGAATATAAATTTCCGCATCCAGGTTGCCCAACTTGTTCATGGCAGAAAGCCAATCCTCTATATAAGCGTCTCCCATGTACGGAATTTTTCCGTTAAAAACCAAATCGCCGGTAATCAGGGTCTTCAGTTCCTCAATATAAATGAACAAGTCCCCATCCGTGTGCCCCCGCACGTGAATCAGCTGTAAATTATACCCGCCGACAAAGATTTCCATTCTTTCCTTAAAAATCATATTTGGCGGAGTGATGACCGTCTCATCCATTCCGGGAATATTCATGGTCTTAAAAAAATCCAGATGCTCCTTGCCGGAAGAACCCATCAGGCTCCTGCGAACATTTTCATGGGCAATGATGGCCCGGCTGTCTTTAAATATCTGGTTACCAAAAGTGTGGTCCCCGTGATAATGCGTGTTGATCGTATAAAGGATGGGAAGATCGGTTCGCTTGCGAATTTCTGCCAGCACTTTTTCTGCTTTCTTCGGGGTCACCCGGGTATCCACCACAACGACTCCGTCACGGGTGATGAGAAAGGTGGTGTTCGAATCTATCCCATCTCCATTCACAACTGTGAAAAGGTTCTTCCACACCTCAACGGTTTTAGAACCTTCCGCGCTGCAAACCCCGCCCAGAACGCTGACAAACAACGCTAAGCCGACCAGCCATCTTAATCCCACCATATCAATCTCCCAGTTAACACCTAATTGTTTTGGAAACGAGGCGCATGGTAGCATTTCCCCTCTTTCCCGGCAACCACTAGCCGCCACTGGGCGTGGAGGCAATGAGCAAAAGCTCGTTGCGAAAGCAGGAATTTCCCCTCCCTTCATAGGGAGGGGTTAGGGGAGGGTTGGATTATGGATCGTCAAAAATAATCCACACCCCTCCGCGGCTACGCCTTGCCTCCCATCATGAGAAGGGAGGATCAATGAGAGTCCCGGTTTTTATGCCTTTCTCGCTCCTTTAACCCTTTGAACAATTATGTTAATTTAGGGATATGGAGGCCTTGAGCAAAAAGAAATATGATTTTCTTTTGTATCTGTTGGAAGAAGGCGACGCCATGGTTTGCCTCGACGCCCGGCTCCCGGAAGTGGATGTTCCAGCGGACCAAAAAGATAATTCATCGCTGAACCTGATATTCAACCTTAATTTCAGGCGCCCGCTTGAAATAACAGAAGAAGGGATTTTTGCCACGCTGGCCTTCAATGGAAGACCCCATAAATGCGCCCTGCCCTTTGACGCAGTATGGGCCATATACGACCCAAAAATGAAGAACGGCCAGGTGTGGGAGGAAAGCATCCCGGAAGATATGAATTTGGCGGATCAGGTGATGGGTGACCTGCCGGCAAAACCCAAGTCAAAACTGAAATCCGTGAAATCCAGCAGCAAACCTTCCAAGGACATCAAAACCGAAGGCAAGCGCGACCGCAGCCACCTTCGAGTCATCAAATAATTGTTCGGGACCGTTACCATATCCTTTACAAAGGTTTGAGGATAGATTACACTTTGCCTCTGCTTAATTTGGCCGAGATCGAAAAATCATGGTGGGCGTAGCTCAGTTGGTAGAGCTCTGGATTGTGGCTCCAGTGGTCGCGGGTTCAAGTCCCGTCGCTCACCCCATTTTTACTAAGAGGGGGGATGTTGAATATGCTCCACACAGCTAATGCGGAATATATTCAACATAGACGAAAATGTCAAGAACAATTCTTGAAAAAATTTCATTAGGAAAACGAATCAAGTTTTCCAGGGAACATGCCAACCTAACCCAAGCGGATTTGGCAAGCCAAACCATCGAACAAGGACTTAGGCCTCATAGAAACCGGGTTCACACCATCACCTGTGACAACGGGCTGGAGTTTGCCGAACACCAGAAAATGGCGCAAACCCTGTCGGCTAATATCTACTTTGCCCATCCTTATGCTTCTTGGGAACGGGGCCTGAACGAAAACACCAATGGACTCATTCAACAATATTTACCAAAATCACAGCCCCTGAATAACATCACCGAAAAGAAACTGAGCACCATCATGGATCAACTCAATCATCGACCCAGAAAAACACTGGGTTGTAAAACACCTTATGAGCTATTCTTTAAAAAATAAACTTTACTAACTGTTGCACTTACTAGTTGAATCCACCCTGCAAAATAAAGTGAACAAGGCAATCAAAAGCATCCATTTGCTATGCTTTGCATTTTGTTCATTGCCCTCGGTAATGTCTTTAGCCATTCCCACTCCAAGATCATTTAAGTTTTTTATTAAAGAGGAAGCATTATCATTTACATCATTGAGTTTGTTTAAATGAGCTTCAATTTTTTCCAGGAGTTCATTGCTTTCATGAACAGGATTTATTAGAGGCGTAATATTTGGCAAATGAGGCCGTGGCGAGACTTTCATTTCATGCACAATAGAATGAATGGGAGATTCTAAAGATTTTCCTAGCCTTGCAGATAGATCAAGGTTTTCTTTATAAAGCCGATTGGTTGTTTTTGATAATAAATCTTGAAATGCCGATGGTTTAAATGCTTTGGAAAAACCTTCCGTTAGACCTTTAAATTTTTCTCGAAATGTCTTGGCAGTTTCCGAAAAGTGTTGTCTTTGTTTTATGAGGAGATTTTTTAAATGCTGTAAGTGATCCTCTTCAATGGATTTTTCGACATAGAATTCTTTTTCATCGAGTTGGAATTGAATGTCAATAAAAATTTTTGCAATTTCTAAAAGCCCTTCATCGCTTAATTGGTTGAGATCTGATTCATTTAGGGAGGTTTCAATTTGTTCGTCCAATCCATCTTTTTCAAATTTTTTGGTAATTATAGAAAATAATTTGATTGCCAATTCCTTTGAATCTATATCATTGAGATTGAGAACTTTGTCTTCTAGTTCGCATAATGCATTTGTTGATAAAATCCCAATGAGCAGCCTCCCTAACTTCTCAGACTTAAATCCGAAATTTAAAGAAATGGCATGCTTTAAAGCAGCATCCAAAATCTTTGACCCCTCTCCTTTATTCTCATCCGCCGGTTTGCTCATCAAAACACTCTTTCAGAATTCGTTGAAAATATTTGCACTCCAATTAAAGGTACATAGCAGGGGATAAAAAGTCAATGTGATGGGAAACGCCTGGGAGGAATTTTAGGCTAAAAACAGGGGCGCTATAACTTCAACAAATTCAAAAATCGTAGAACCACTGGATCTACCCATGCTGGGCACGAAGTTAATGTTGGGGATATCACGTATACCTCCCGGGCACGAAGTCTAAGGTGGAATATAATGCGCTCACGAAAGCTTTGGTTGGGATTATTACCCTTTCAGGGCATGAAGGTTAAGGTTGGGAATATAACGCCAACTCCAGTGGTCGCGGGTTGCAGGCCCCACCCTTTAGTTTCATTTTAATTTTTCCAAAAGGGCTAGCAAAAGGATTTTGGAATCATTTTTGCCCTTTTCATCGTTTTCTCTGTCGGCGATAGATTCGGCTTTTCTTATATGTTCAATTGCCTTGGAGCCGTTTTTTACCGCGTCGTACTCTCGTGCCAGGTTGTAATGCACTTGAAAATCATCTGGGTTAAGGTCAAGGGCCTTACGGTGTTGTTCAATGGCTTTTTCTCATTCTCCCTGTTCTTCATAAATAAGACCAAGATTAAAATAGACTTTGGCATAATCCGGGTCGAGCTTTAAAATCTCCTGGCAAATGGCGATGGAATCGTCGTACCGCTTAAGCTTCCTGTAGGTAATGGACAGCCCATGCATTGCCTTTTTATTTTTTGGGTTGAGGTGTATCGATGTTTCATAAGCCTCAGCATCCTCTTTCAGAAATTTCCCCTTGCGGCAGGCCAATCCTAATTGGAAGTAAACTTCCGCGTCCTGGGGATGTTGCTCGACCGCTTTCCGGCAAGCTTGGATTTTTTTTTCATGCTGGTCCTTCATGGGTCCGTATATCTCCGGTGACTTGCCACACTTTGACTACAGTGTTAAAGCAGTTAGGGTATCCATTTAAGATGACTTTCCCAATAGATTTCCTCATTCCATGGCATTCCATTCAAGCAGGCCCAATTTTCAGCATATCAATTCACTTTAATTTTAGCTAAAATTTACAATATCCCATCCGTCAAATCTTAACCACTACAAATGAGTAATGAAACCCTACAGTCTATTTCTTCTTCAAAAAGAAGGTTTTTTTTATTCCATCCCTACAGTGGCGCTTTAATTATTGCTATGGATTGGGTATTTTTTGGTGTGGAAGCTGGTACTTTGGGTTTGAGTATACCGGTTATGTCTCTACTAGCATTTGCAACAACACTACTAGGGGTTTTCACTATTCAAATCAAACTAGCTAAAGATAATTAGGCAATAGCCCTTGTGAAAGGTGTTTTGGGAGGGTTTGTTGCAGGCATCCCACCCATTGCGGGAACATTTATAGGAGCATTAATACTGGCATTATCTGGCTTATCAACGAAAAAATAAGGGGGCGAACATTGAAGCCAGGCAGTTTTCATTTTTTAGCAGGGGTGTTTCTTATCTTGGGCCTTATGCTATTCGGCCGGCCGGTGGAAATTTATGCCATAGAGGGGGCCTCGGGCTACGACTCGGTAGGCAACTACATCGACGAGGCCGCTATCGATGAAACACGCAACCAGAAACTGGCCGCACAACGCCTCCAGCAAAAGCATGACGAATACGTCGAAAAGATCAAAAATGATCCCGACAATTACCTCTACCATTTCTACCTTGGGAAGCTATACCTGGAGCTCGACCGCCCCCACGAAGCCATCGCCGCCTTCAAGGAAACCCTGCTCATCACACCCGGGGATGGAAAGGTGCATTACCAGATGGGAAAAGCCTACAGCCAAGCCAAAAACAGCGAAAAGGCGGTCGAACATATCGAAACAGCTAGCCGCATCTTCAAGGAAAACCTCGACCTGCACTGGCAAACCAAGGCCCGAAACCTCTTGAGACAGATCCAGGAGCAGAATTAAATTTTCAGTAAAAGATGGGGATGAAGTGACACTGGGCAACAGGAGAATATTGTCAAACAGGAGGAGAACTTAGGCTAAAAACGTGGGCAAAATAACTGTTTGTATTTCAATCATGGGACCCCCCACTGGATCTACCCCTTGTATGTTGTTCATAAGGGAAATTTGTAATAGTTGTTCCTGCGAGTTCTGTGAAAAACCGGTTTTTGGTTTTCCACAAGCTCCCAGGATTTGATTCAGGGCACAATAGATCGTTTACCCCTGGGGCTTTTAAGCCCGTCCCGCAGCGCAGATCGTTGTGTCCTATTTTGATTAACCCGAACAGTTGCCTGGGACTTTGAGTCCGCATCGACAAGGTTGGGAGACCAAATTATGCATCAGAAACTCCATTTTATTGGCATCGACATTTCCAAAGCGCATTTAGACATTGCCTATTCGTTAACCCAAGAAACCTGGCAAACCGCCAACGATGAAGCAGAGATCACAGCTTTGGTCAAACGTTTAACCTCTTTGAATCCTCCATTGATCGTCCTTGAAGCCACAGGCGGTTTGGAGGTCCCGTTGGCTTCGGCCCTGGTTGCGGGTCGACTGCCAGTAGCCGTGGTCAACCCACGGCAAGTTCGTGATTTTGCCAAAGCCACCGGGAAACTGGCAAAAACCGATGTCATTGATTCTCTTGTGCTGGCCCATTTTGCCAGGGCCATACGCCCTGAGGTCAGGAAAATCAAAGACGAAGAATCTCTTGAACTCTCAGCTCTGGTGACACGCCGTCGCCAGTTGATCGAGATGCTGACCCAGGAAAAAACCCGTCTAAAACAAGCTCCAAAATGGATATGTAAAGACATTAGAGAGCATATCGAATCTCTTAAAAAATGCTTGCGTAAAATCTAGGGTGACCATAGCTATCCGGGACAGTTCTGTCTGGCATGAGCGCGATCGGATCATCCAAAGCTTGCCCGGCGCCGGGCCCGTATTGTCGCCTGTTAGCCGGTGTTCCCGAGTTAGGAACCTTAAACCGGCGGCAAGTTGCCGCACTGATCGGTGTCGCTCCCCTCAATCGTGACAGCGGAAAGTTCGGTGTATCCGGGGCGGACGCGCCAATGTGCGTGCCGCTTTATACATGGCCGCCGTCACTGCCATGCAGCATAATCCCGTGATTCGTACCTTTTACACACGCCTCATCGAAAAGGGCAAACCGTTTAAAGTCGCCATTACCGCAGGCATGAGAAAATTATTAACGATCATCAATACCATGATCAAAACAAAAACGCTCTGGAATGAAAATCTCATTGCCAGCACTTGACATTTAACACAGTTGCTGCGGGGCATGAAGGCTAATGTTGGGGACACCACAAACACCGATGGACAGAGACAAAAGATTCCCTCCCTTCATATGGAGGGACTTAGGGAGGGTTGGATTGACCGCCCGGAGTTTTGTCATCGCGAATCGCGAAGCGGCGTGGCGACCCAGGTTCTTTCATTGGGAATTGAATTAATATTGCAAGGCTGGATTGCCGCGCTCCTTTTACCCCTTTGGGGCATGAAGGTTAAGGTTGAGGATATTACATATACCTTCGGGGCAAGAAGTTAATGTTGGGAACATTTAAAAAGTTTTCAGATACTCGTCGAATATGACATTAAAGCGCCGAACGTGGAGTTATGATTGGCCCACCTCCTAACCCCTTCCACATTAAAACGAACAGAGTAATCACCAAAACTATAAAAACAGCCAAAATAATCTTGGCTGATTTACTCATGGCTGGTTCTGGTTTAACTTCATTTTGAGGCGACTCAACTTTTTTATATTGTTGCATATCGTTGCAGTCCATTTCTGAGAAGGAGAGAGGGCTGGGGAAACAAAATTGCTTATGAGGACAAAGTTATAATTTACCTTTTTACTCTGCACCCAACTCCTACGGTACAATGTAGCACTATTCATGGGAGTGTGTCTGCAGTGAATGGGAGTGACACAAAAAGTTAATAAAATAAATAGGTCCTAGTCAGGGTCATTTTAATTTTAATATTAAATTTGCAGCAAGAGAATACAGGTGGTAAAGAAAACTGAGACGATTAGAAAACACATCTCGTCCAAACGATTGTTTACCGTAAGGTAGGGTGGAAAATAGAGGAGATTCGTTTAATGACTGAACTGGAAGAACTCAATGACCCAAAGAAGCTTAATGATTTAATGGAAAAAATAAATACAAAATTGGCAATAATAGGTGTCCAGCTTAGAGAAAGGGTACCCATGTCACTGACTCTCTTAAGTGATGAGTTGAACTACGAAATATCAACGGGTGATACAGTCTATCCACTAATTTTAGAGTGGTTTAAGAACAGATTTCCAGGCGAAAATATATAAGTAAAAGACGAGTAAATTTAAATGTCCGCTTGGAAAATTTATACCGAAGCGCAAATGGCAACCTCAATAAATGGAGTTGGAGAGGTAGGCTAAAAGATGAACGATTGGAAACCGAAAACTAACTAAACAGGCAAAGATCAAATGGTGGTTCTGGCTCCTGTTAGCTGTTTTTTGTTTTGGTATATGGGTCAACCATCAAAGCATCCATCAAATGCGATAAAGATTGATCTTCCCCTGAATTGGTGGACACATCGAAAAGTGTGGATAATACACTTTTGGAGGTGTTTTTATGGGAACCAAACGCAGGAGTTTCAGTAAAGAATTCAAGTTAGAAGCGGTTCGATTGGTTATTGAAGTAGGCGATAGCATTGCCCGGGTGTCCCGGGATCTGGGAATCCGTTCTGCCCTTCTGGGTCGCTGGAAACAGGAGTATGAGGAGGATCAGGGGAATGCGTTTCCCGGCAAAGGACAGCTTAAGCCGGGAGATGAGTTGCAGCAGTTGCGGCGAGAAAACGCTCGCCTTCGTATGGAGCGGGACATATTAAAAAAGGCGGCAGTTATCTTTGTGATGTCCTCTTCATTTGTCTTCATGCCCCGAAGCAACTGTGTTAAATGTCAAGTGCTGGCAATGAGATTTTCATTCCAGAGTGTTTTTGTTTTGATCATGGTATTGATGATCGTTAATAACTTTCTCATGCATGCGGTAATGGCAACTTTAAAGGGTTTGCCCTTTTCGATGAGGCGTGTGTAAAAGGTACGAATCACGGGATTATGCTGCATGGCAGTGACGGCGGCCATGTATAAAGCGGCACGCACATTGGCGCGACCGCCCCGGATACACCGAACTTTCCGCTGTCCCGATTGAGGGGAGCGAGACCGATAAGGGCGGCGATTTGCTTCTGATTAAGAACTCCAAGTTCCGGAACCCCGGCCAAGAGGTTGACAGCCGGAACGGGACCGGCACCGGGAACACTTTGTATGATCTGGTCGTGCTCACGCCAGGCAGAACTGTTTTTGATGGTTCTGGAAAGGTCGCCATCGATTTTTCGCAAGCGTTTTTTAAGAGATTCGATATGCTCCTTAATGTCTTTACATATCCATTTTGGAGCTTGTTTTAGACGGGTTTTTTCTTTGGTCAGCATCTCGATCAACTGGCGACGGCGTGTCACTAGAGCTGAGAGTTCAAGAGATTCTTCGTCTTTGATTTTCCTGACCTCAGGACGTATGGCCTTGGCAAAATGGGCCAGCACAAGAGAATCAATGACATCGGTTTTTGCCAGTTTCCCGGTGGCTTTGGCAAAATCACGAACTTGCCGTGGGTTGACCACGGCTACTGGCAGTCGACCCGCAACCAGGGCCGAAGCCAACGGGATCTCTAAGCCGCCTGTGGCTTCCAAAACGATCAATGGAGGATTTAAGGCGGATAAACTCTCGACCAAACCAGCAATCCCTTCTTCATTGTTAGCGGTTTGCCAGGTTTCTTGAGTCATGCTGTCAGCAACATCCAGATGGAGTTTAGAAATATCGATGCCAATAAAATGGGGTTTCTGATTCATAATTTGGTCTCCCAGCCTTGCCGATGCGGGCTCAGTGGCCCAGGCAACTGTTCGGGTTAATCAAAACAGGACACAACGATCTGCGCTTCGGGACGGGCTTAAAAGCCCAAGGGGTAAACGATCTATTGTGCCCTGAATCAAACCCTGTGAGCCTTGTGGAAAACACAAAACCGGCTTCCCACAGGGCTCACAGGTACAACTACTACAAATTCCCCTTATGAACAACATACAAGGGGTACTCGAAGGGTTCCCAATGAGATATCGGTTTATACGGGATCATCGAGAAGCATTTCCGGTAAGCCCGATGTGCCGGGTTCTGGAAGTGGGACGAAGTGGGTTCTATGCCTGGCTGAGCCGCCCCGAGAGCCTGAGGAGCCGTGAGAAGCAGCGATGGGTTGATGAGATCAAAACCGTTTATAAGAAGAGTCGCCAGACTTATGGCAGTCCCAGAATTCATGAGGACTTGAAAGACAAGGGATATGCCATTGGCAGGCATCGTATTGCCCGTCTTATGCGCGAGCATGGAATCGTTGCCAAGCACAAAAGAAAGTTTAGGGTGACAACCGATTCCAAACATAATCACCCGGTGGCAAAAAACAAACTGCAACGGCGGTTTAATGTTGCTGAGCCCGGTCAATGCTGGGTTTCGGATATCACCTATATCCCGACTCAAGAGGGCTGGTTATACCTTGCGGTGACGCTGGATTTATTCCACCGTAAAGTTATTGGTTGGGCCATGGATCGTTGGATAACCCGTTGGTTGGTAATGAGAGCTTTAAATATGGCAATGAAGAACGGCGGCATGAAACCGGGATTGATTCACCATTCTGACCGGGGGGTTCAATATGCCTGCAACGATTTTCAAGCCTTGCTCAATGTTCATGGGATAGAGTGCAGTATGAGCCGGAAGGGCGATTGCTGGGATAACGCCGTGGCGGAGAGTTTTTTCCATACTCTCAAAGTGGAACTCATTCATAACCGGAACTACAAAACCCGTCAGCAAGCAAAGAAGGATATTTTTGAATATATCGAAGTGTTTTATAATCGGCAACGCCGTCACTAATATCTCGGCTATCTCAGCCCTGCCGAATTCGAGAAACAGGCCTATGCCTCTTAACTAACTGTCCACTAAAACAGGGGAAGATCAGTATGTGATATCCCCATCATTTATATTTCTGCATTGGACGATGTTTCCTATTCGGAATAATGATAAACTTGGCAATAAACTCAAAACTCTCGATATGGAGATTGTAAAGATGAACAAGACTCTGTTTACATTTGTGGTCATGCTCTGCTTTCTGTTCGTGGCGACATTTTCATCGGCTGGACCAGAAGGACACAAACCCTATGTTGGATCGAAAGCCTTCGAGCGAATGAAACAACTGGCAGGAAACTGGGCAGCCTCTATGAAAATGGGGGAGGAAGTCATGAAGATGAAGTCCAGCTATAAACTGACTTCCGCCGGAAGCGTATTGATAGAAACCACGCATGAAGGCGCACCGCATGAGATGGTGTCGGTCTACCACGACAACAAAGATAAAAAACTGGTCATGACCCATTATTGCGCCGAGCATAACCAGCCTAAACTGGTTCTTGCAAAAATGGACGGCAACAAACTGACGATGGACCTTTCTTCTGACAGTGACATCGATGTTGCCAGGGAGATGCATATTCACGCTGTTTCCATCGAGTTTGAAGGGGATGACAAGATGACCCAGCAGTGGACAAGTTATTCGGATGGCAAAGAGGGGATGGTCGTGACAATGGCATTCAACAGGGTGAAATGATGCTCTGAAATAATATGCAGGGGTAATAAAAATGAAACAGACCCGAAAGAAAACCCCGACTAAGCCAGGTCAACCGCGCAAAATAGTCAAAAAGGTCCGGAAAGATTTGGCGAAGAAAAAACAGGCCGAGGACCAACAGAAACTGGCCCAACTGTGGGACGAAGATCTTTGTGAGTAGAGGGTGTGCGGCAATGCCGCATGAAGTTAAAGGAAGAGGGCCGCGGATGAGGGGTCGCCCCATGGGCTTCGCCTCTTTAAAGTTTTTCCAGCCACTCTCTGGCGAGCCCCACCGCAGTGATGATCTGCCCAGGGGTCATTTTCTTTTCTATAATGTCCGCATTTTTGCTTCCAACTTCATTCCCGTTCACCCCGGCAATGTTAAACCACTTGTGAGCTTCTACATAATCCTGCTCAACGCCCTGGCCCTTTTCATACATCAGGCCAAGGTTGGACTGGGCACCGGAAATCCTCTGCTCAGCTGAAAGCCTATACCATTTGACCGCTTCTTTATCATTCAGAGGGACTCCCTCACCCCTCATATGCATCAACCCAAGATTGTATTGGGCCTGACCATACCCCTGGTCGGCCGATAGCTTGAACCATTTGATCGCTTCTATATAATCCCGCACAACTCCCTGGCCCCTTGCATGCAAGACTCCAAGATTGTGCTGGGCCTGAGGCAACCCCTGTTCGGCCGCGAGCTTATACCATCTGACCGCTTCGCTAAAATCCTGTTCGGCTCCCTGGCCTTTGCCATACATCAGCCCCAGGTTGGTTTGCGCTTCGGCGAATCCCTGTTCTGCCGCCAGTCGATACCACCTGATGGCCTCTTTAAAGTCCTGGGCAACGTCCTGGCCTCTACTGTAGAAAAAGCCAAGGTTATATTGGGCTTCGGCACTTCCTTCTTCCGCTAAAGGTTTCCATTCATTAAAAGTCATTCAAATATTCCTTTGTCTCTGTAAGTTCAGGAAAACCCGGGTCGGCATTTTTTAACTGGCTGAGCAATTGTTCATAGGTTTCTTTTGCTGCGGATTTGTCGCCACTCGCTTTGGCGGCGCGAGCCGCCCCCACCAGAGAGCGGAGTCGGTTGCGGTGCCGCAACAGGGAGATGGCAAATTGCTCCTGGGCCTGAACCGGTTTGTCGGCTTGCAGATAAACTTCACCCAGCAATTCGTAGGTGGGTTTGAGAATGCGCGGCGGTCCCGACGGTGCCGGAAGTTTCTCTTCAATCAACGTTGCTTGTTTGGCGAGTTCGATGGCGGCGTCATAATTTTTCTGGTGCAGCTTCATCGCCACCCGGATTTCCAGTTCCCACACTTCAAGGCTTTCGGGGCGTTTGAAATAGTTTTCGCGAAACCCTTTTTCGCGGATGCTTTTTAATTCGGTAAGATATTTATGGGCTTCTTCCTGTTTCCCCTGCATGGCGGCGGCGAATCCGCGGACGAAACTATATGCGGCCTTGGAATAACTTTTAGGGTTCCATCCCTCTGGCGGAGCGAGTTGTTCTGCCCATTGCTCGGTCTCAATAATGGCGGCGGCGAACATGCGGGGATAATATTTTCCGGCTCTTAAATTGGATTTGAACTCGATTCCCTCCCGCATATCTTTTTGCTGGATGGCAAAAACCGTAGCGGACTCCTGCAAGAGTCCCTGTTGCAGGGTGGTGTAGTGCAGCCATTGCAGGCTGTGGTAACCGCGTTCGCTTTTCGGCAGGTTTTTTCTTTCCACCCAATCGACAGAAGTGGTCCACCCGTTTTGATTGGAGGTTTGCGCTTCCTGCCACATGCCAAGCTGCACAAAGATATGCGCCGGCATGTGCTGGGCGTGAGCCGATGCCGGAGCAATTTTGGCGAACCGTTTGGCGGAAGGCAAGGCCAGCCGCGCCAGATCGGGAGTGTCGAGGGCGTGGATCGCGTAATGCGCGGCGCAGGGGTGATCGGGGCTCCTCTGAAAAACCTCCAGCGCAATAGCGCCCGACTCGATTTGCAACGGCAATTTGTTTTCCGCGTTTCGTGCCAGGCCTAAAAGAGACAGGCTGTAAAAACAGGCGGCCTCCAGGTCATTGGGATAGGTGCTATAAATTTTTTCCATGGCTTTGGAATAAGCTTTATCGCGCATGGGTTTTTTGCCGTCCCCATAAAGCAGCCGGACAGCATGAATATAGTCTTGTTCCCGCTGTGTTAACGTTGCATTTTTCGGGATTTTAGCCAGCGCGGCCTGTGCAGATTCGGCATCCTGTTCTTCCCAGAGTGGATGGTTGTGGGCCATGGCTTGTCCCCAGTAACCCATTGCGAAACGCGGATCAGCCTTGGTAGACCGCTCAAACGCCGCCAGCGCTTCGGCGTACCAGAAAGAGTGCAGGGCGGCCACACCGCGCAGGAAATGCTGTTGCGCCTGCCCGCTACCAGAAGTGGGGAAGGAAACGGTGCCCAGTTTCGCGGCCGGGCTCATCGCCTGGGCAAAGCTTGTGGTCAGCGTAAAAATTATGATCAATGTGATAAGCCGTACGCGCGCCAAAAACATGTTATCCATCTTTGGGTCTTTCGGTAGCCAGGGTGGTGTTTTTAACGAGTGTAGCACAGATTAGCTGGCGAACCGCTAGAGGCTGGGACGGGAGGATTTTCGTCATCGCGAGTGACCGCAAGGAGCGCGGCGATCTAGCAGGACTCTCTTGTCATTCTGAATACTTCGACCATGCTCAGCACAGGCTCCGTGAAGAATCTCGTTTTGTTCGATGGGATGGAGGGGTTTGCTTTAAACGTAATGGAGGGAGGCTGTCATGCTGAGGCCCTCGAAGGATATTGTTATTTAATTTTCTCTCCCATAACAAACTGATCCTCCCCTCTCATGAGAGGAGGCAAGGCGTAGCCGCGGAGGGGTGTGGATTTTTTCTGATGGAATTCATAAGCCAACCCTCCCTTGGCCCCTCCCTATGAAGGGAGGGGAAGATCATACTTTATCTTCTTCCCCGCAGGGGTATCAATACCCAAGCACGGTGTGGAACACAGCACCGATGCCCACGCACCAGTAAATGCTGGCACCGATAAGATTCCATATTGAGGCTGTGATTTCTTGGAAGGTCATTGCACCACCGCCTTAACCACAAAGAAAAAGAACGCGAGCGTGGTGATGACGGTGTTCGCCACCGCCGACCAGATCATGATTTTGTGAGTGAGTTTTTCCATAGCCTTTATATCGTCCTCATTTTTTAAGGTCTGTGATCGGCCAAAAGGGGACTCTTATTTGGTGGAGTAGGAGTTTGTTATATCGCGTCCAATCTCTTTCAATGCGATCCACGGTGGATTTTTGAAAATCTTCAAGGGGCAACAAAAATTGCCGATCAGGGTAAACTTAAAATTATCTCGTCGTTTTCTATCTTTACCGGATAAGTTTCGACAAAGGCTCCATCATCACATAAGTCCAGGGAAACACATTCGCCGTTGGTGACATCAAATTGCCAATAGTGGGCTGGGCAGGTCACTAGTTTTCCTTCCAATTTACCAGTGGCCAAAGAAGCTCCCACGTGCGGACATTCATCCTCAAAAGCAAAAAGTTTACCTTCAATCATGAACATCGCTACCTTCTTGTCGTTGATAGTAAACGCTTTGCCATGGCCGTCGAAAACATGATGCCATTTCCCTAAATTATGTTCGGTCATAAATTTCCCTTTTCTAAAAATGGCGGCGTTGCTGATTGTAAAATATTTCAATGTAATCAAAAATATTCGTTTTTGCTTCTTGACGGAAATCATAAACCTTTCCAAGAATCAACTCCACCTTTAAAGTATGGAAGAAACTTTCCACCACGGCATTGTCCGAGCAATCACCCTTCGGCGAAAAAGCCCACAACCACGAAGACCAGGAAGAACGGCCCCTTAAATAACCCACCCCAAAAACCGGTTTACACAGGCAGGATTAATGTCGGCTTTCGGCCAATAGCGGACGTTCCTTCAAACTTTGCATCTGTCAATTCGCAATCCGAAATATAAGTGACCTACCTCGAGACCCTCAAACTCTGCTACTCGTGGCAAATGTCCCCATTTCTTGAAACCAAACTTTTCCAAAAGCCTGATGCTGCCCTGATTGTTATCGATAAGGATACCAAATAATGTTTTTATCTGAAGTGAAGGACAAAGATCGATAGCATATTGCAGAAGACGCGAAGCAATGCCTTGACGATGATATTCAAATTGAATGAAGAAGCTCACTTCAGCTGTATGACGAAGGGCCATACGACCAGGACGATATGGGCTGATAGTTAAATAGCCAACAATCGATTCACTTTCTTCAGCAATCAAGATGGGGTATTTTTCAGGCAAGTGGTCTGCAAACCATTTCTTTCGATCATCTGTTGTGACGGGCGTGATGTCTGCTGTTTTTTGACCCATGGCTATTGACTGATTGTATATTTCGACAATCGCTTCCAAGTCCCTAGGTTTTGCAATTCTTATGTTCATTATTTCCATATAACAACGAACCTTTACTCATCGAACGCTAGGGGTCAGTATCCCAGAACCGTGTGGAACACAGCACCGATGCCCACGCACCAGTAAATGCCGACACCAATCAGGTTCAATATGGACGCCTTGATTTCTTGGAAGGTCGTTGCACCACCGCCTTAACCACAAAGAAAAAAACGCGAGCGTGGTGATGGTGGTGTTGGCCACCGCCGACCAGATCATGATTGTGTGAGTTACCTTTTCCATCATTTTTTAAGGTCTGCTATCGGCCAATAGCGGATATTCACACAGCTTTGACTCACAGGCGGCGTTTGCGCGTCCGGTACCACAAATAATTAGCCAGTCGGTAAGATATTTTCAAGCGCTTTACGAATCTTCACGCCTAGAATGTGCAATGGTTCTTTATCCGCAGCGTTCAGAGCATTAACAATCAGATCAACATACGAATGTTTATTAAGACCAAGTTTGTGGACTAGAATATTGAAATAGACTTTTCCTGGTAGTAGCTTTATTAGAGAGTCATATGGCGCTACAAGCGCACTTTCTATTGTTGCCTTTTCCTCGTTGAAAATGGAATCTGGAGCAATACTCCAATTATCCGATGATAGCGCTGAGCAATGATTTTCTCGAACTTCAGCCTCTGACCCATCTACAATTAGGCTGTTAAGCGATCTATTTACCTGATCCATACATCGCGCCCTAAACCGTTCAGATATTTGTTTTAACAGTAAACCATCACGAAATCGAGTTGCGGCCTCTAAACTGAACTCCAAATATAGAGTGTCCGCCTCTGACGGGGTAATGCCAAGGTGGTTTGCGACAGCGACAAACAGGCCCTTAATACAAAATAAGCTTTCTATCTCATGCACTGGAAGCGGCGTCACTTCATCTGGCAGAGAATCTAAGAACTGGTTAGGCCAATAGTCGAGATCTATCAGGCCAATCGCTGTTACCCCCGATATTATCTCGCTTTCGCAGAATGCTGAGGAGCACTTTATGACATCCCTACATGAACCTACAGGGATAACGGCATCCTTACGACCATTGAACCAAGCCCGAAAAAACTTTTGATCGTAGCTGGACTCAGTGCCTTCGCAAAAGATCAATCGATCTGCAAAAATTGAGAAAGATGCCGCAGAAAGAATATCCTCTTCAACATCTAAAGGAATACCAGACCCAGTATTTATTAACTCCGGTTGCTGCCCGGGTCGCATGATTAAATAATCGTCTGTGTCTCGTGATCGAGCGAATGTTAAGTCATGAGTTATGTAAACAAACCTACAATCAGCACGAAGCTGCTCAAGTTCGTCCCAAAATTGAATTGCTAATCGACTATGAAAATGTACTTCTGGTTCATCTACCACAATAATTCCTGAATTTGCATCAAGAACACGTCCTGCTAAGTACAGTGCCACACGCTCGCCATCGCTCATAGACTTTGCCGAGTAAGCTGTTTCTCCAGTAACATACTCAGAGGTAACTTTAGGCGTGTAACCTTTGAAATTAATATGACGACCCGGAAAAAGTAACTGCCAGAATTTCTGAAGGCGCATTAGGTTTGTTGTTTCGGGTTCGGTTGTTCCCGATTTATACTTTTCACGAAAATCGATAGCAGCTGCAGAGTCTTCAGCCATTAGTTTGGCAAAAAGGTTATTAATTTCTGATGATATGTTCCAGGGCTGTTTGCGTCGTTGTTTCTTGTGCTGTGCTAATTCTTGTTCGGCCTGGACAAGTGATTGCATAGGAATATTTTCATCCAACGCAATGTTGCGAAGGGCAGCTATCGTCTCAGCGCTATTCCACGAAGCCAATTCAAGACCAAAGCGGGTTTTACCTGAACCGTTCGAACCTAGAATGATGACCGGTTTAGATCCATCGAGGACAGTTCCCTCGCTATTGTATTTAAGTGGTTTGTTCATATTGAATGTTCAATCCTAGAATGGCTAAGAGTTGTTTGTGTAAAATAAAAGCATATTATAATAAACAATATTTGCCTGAGTTACGTCCGCTTAGGGTCGTTTGCGGTCTTAAGATCAGCGTGAATCCAGGGGGCAAGCTCATTCCTGCCCCGTCATTGGTTCTTATTCCACATTCGAATTTTACAGGTTTGGCGGGGGTAGTACAAGGTTGCCCGGTTATCGTTATTATTTATATCATTTTCGGGTTTCCGATCAGGTTGGTTTACAACTCCCGCCTGTTGCTCTCCGTTTCATTTAGTTCCCCTCTTTAACTCCGTTGTATCGGCGCGATGTTCGAGAATGAGAAACAACGTTAGTGCCACCGCCCCGACCGCCGAAACAACCAGTAAGATAGTTAAAAACTGACTCCAGCCATCGGCTCGGTCTGCCACCGCGCCGCCGATGAAATCAAAAGCCATGGCGAATGTATAACCCACAGCATCTATAATTCCAACCAAAACGCCACAGCGAACGCCACCAAACTCAACGGAGAAAACGCTCATCGGGATGTAATAGCACGGTGATATCGCCACACCAAAAAACATGATGGCTGCCAAAGTGGTCCAGAGTGCCAGGGTATGGGTCAAACCCAATGAGGGAATCAGCAGCAGTGCCGCCAGACAAAATACAGAAAACACCATCATGCCGCCGAGAACAAAAATGCGGGTTCTCTTGCTGATGACGTCGAAAACAAATCCGCCTAACAGCGCAGAAATCAAACAACCAATGGGAAAAGCAGAAGATGTCATCACTGCAATTCCTGCGGTCAATCCAAATGTTTCTTTCAGATAAATGGGAATAAAACCCTGGATCTCAAAAAGAACCGTGAGGCAGGTGATGCTTAAACAGATCAGCCAAACCCGAGGGCTTTTAGAAAAATAGAGCAAGGCCTGGGACAAAGTCAGACCATCCACAGGATGAGGCTTTTTCTCGACCTCTTTTTCTTCAGCCGTGGCCGCCAGCCCTGCATCTTTTGGAGATTGTTTCAGAATGAAAATGATGAGCAAAAGAACGACACCGGCTATCGCAACTGCCGTTGCGATCACACCTTGCCAGGATATCACCAGAAAAAGGCTTCCTAGCCCCAGTGTTGTGACTACTGAACTGAACCTGGAGCTGGACGAAATGATACCCCATATTCGACCCCGCCAATTCTGCGGATACCAAATACGAATGAGGTTGGCCATTGCAGGCCAGCCTGCAGATTTTCCAAACAACGCCACAAAGTAAGCGATTGAAAAAAAGAGCACGCCTGACATTGTGCTGAAAACAGTCGTGGCCAGCATGCAAAGGGACAAGGAAAAAATGAAAACTCGTCGCCCACCGAATCTGTCGGCCAAAACTCCATTAATGAGTTTGCCAGCCACCGTACCGGCTGTACCCCAGCCAAGAATTGCACCCCAGGCGGTTTTAGTCAGGCCCAGCATAGGATCGTCGAGCATTGCCGGGCCGGAAATCACAACGGTCTTGCGGCACATATAAAGTGCCGCGTAGCCCACGTACATGCAACCTAAGACGATCATTTCCCATCTAAATCTGGGATCCTGGCGAAATCGATCTATCAAGTTGGCACTCATCCTGGATCATTCATTTTTTTTTAAGATGTTTACCGTTTTGGAAAAAACCATGGAGTTGGGAATCAAAATAATTTTTTCATTATTTTCGAGGGTGGTGTAGCGAAAATCGATATGGGCCACTTTCCCCTCCTCTCCTGACACAACAATAAAATCTCCGATATCAAAGGGGTGATAGACTAAAATCAAAACCCCCGACAATAAATTTGAAATCGTATCTTTGAGAGCAAAGCCCAACGCAAAGCCCGAAAGCCCCAAGCCGGCTACCAGCGCAGAAACATTTATTCCCAAAGTTCCCAAAGCGGTAACAGTACCAAATGCCAGAATACTTACCTTTGCGACTCCGGAAACAAGAGAACTTATAGGTTCTTGCAGGCCCCATCGGTCTCCAAATTTTCTTAACATGGTCTGGGTTGTTTTTGAGATGACCCAAAAACAAAAAAAGACCGCTATTGCCATGCCCAGCTTTGGCAACCACAGTAGCAATTGATCTTCAATAGTCTGCATCCTGCCACCTCCGTCGAAACTTGATTTACAATAATTTTAAAAATTTCAACTCATTTGGGCTTTTCAATTCCCACGATACAATACAATCCACTAAAAAAGGGGTCAACCCTTTCGAGTTAACCCCTTTATATATGATGGACTTGATGGGGATCGAACCAAGGACCTACTGATTAAGAGTGGCCACTTTACTCTTCTTATCACGATTACCGTATAATTTTAGTGCTATGGTCGAACTTCTTCTTATCATTCATTTTGTCATTATTCTGTTTATCATTTTCGGGTTGCCGGTCGGTCTGTATTTTAACTCCCGTCTGTTCCGCATCATCCACGCTAGTTCCCTGGCGGGGGTCGCCCTGCTGATGGTTCTGAAAGTCCCCTGTCCCTTGACCATCTGGGAAGAGATGTTGAGACAAAGCCCGGTCTATGAAGGGTCTTTCATAACAAGCTGGCTCAACCGGATCATCTATCTGGAAGATTTTGATCCCACCTTCGTGCCTTACCTGAGTGTGGGTTTCTTTTTTCTGGTTTCCCTTAAAACCTTACGGACATTTAAAAAATAAAAATATGGAATCCTAAATTGAAGAAAACCATAGGCTATATATTATTGGTTCTGTCCTTCGTTCCGTGGGCACTCATTGCTCTCCTCCCATTTCTGGACTTGTCAACAGGACAGATAGCCGGTGCGACTACAATTTTAATCATTGCAGCGGAGGTGGCATTCTTTGCAGCTATTGCTTTATTGGGTAAAGAAGTTTGGCAACGTATCAAAGCAATATTTAAACCAGGGCCGAAGGGGTAGAAGAGATCCTGGAGGGTTTAGTACGCCGATTGGCGTTTTTCGAATTTATGCGAATGTAAAAGTTTCCGCGCTTCCTGGGCCAGGGTTTTGAGTCCGGAAAATTCATCTGCATTCTCGTTGCTCTTTAACGCCAGCACCTTTTTCTGTTTTGCCAGATACAGCAGCCCCTCGTAACGGATGACCCCGGTCTTCAGGTTTCGCCGGAAGATGAAGATTACATCCTCATCATATTGTTGAGCCAGTTCCTGCAGTCGATCCCGCGTGACCGGTCCGGTAAAAGCTTCCCCGGCTTTGGCGGGCGCAATGCGGGCCGGGTCTACCTTCAACAGGGTTTTACGGATCTGTTTGAGGTCGGGTGGGATTACGTCCTTTTCACTAGTTTGGCTGGCGCGGTTTTCGATCACCCGCAGGGATTGAGGAAACACCAGCATCTTGATGGCGCTGTCCGATTTGCCTTTGTCAATCAGGTCGGCATCCGCTGGGACTGCCGTTAAAGTGCAGAGCGACGCAAAAAGACAGGAAGCAAACAGGCACGCGTTTTCAGTTCGGCTTTTACTATTTTGTATAAAGTTAAACATAGAGTCTGAATCTGTTCCTGCAAGTAAAATGGAGGCTCTGTCTTTTCCTTGAATTTTACTTGTTATAATCGGTCGGGTATACTGGTTCTTTTAAAAAAACACTCTGGGGTTTTGATTTATGAAATTCCTCAAAATTTTCCTGATTGTCCAGATGGTGATGGTTGCGCCTTGGCTGTTAAACCCGGCACAGGCTGACAACTCAAAAATATGCTATGACCTGCTTCGTCCCCTTGAAAAGCAGGTTCAAAAGATTAAAGACCGTGGCGGGATATGGGAATTGTTTGAGAATGGAGCGGCTTTACGAAAACATTCCATTGCGGGGCTTCATGCCGACGCTAAAATAACCTCCGTCATAGACACCATAGACTACCTGTGCGAAAACCAGGAAGGTCTGCCCGTACGCGAGGTGACTCATCAACTCGTCCCCATGATGAGAAAAATGGGGCGGGAGGGTTTTATAAAACATTATTTAGCTTTTTTCCATTCCATTGAGGTGATTGAAGAATGGGCAAAGTATGCTGAATATTTTGAGGCGAATCACCAACGCAAATTGGATTTCAACCAGACGAAGACCACCCTCGACAAGGCGCAGAAATTTGTTGAGCGCTATTCGGCACTGGCCCAACATATCGACTCGGTCAATGATGAAGAATCACGCATAAAATCTTCAGGCTTGCTGGTACCTCCTCCAAATGTCGAAGGAATTGTTGAGGAATGTAAAACGCTTACTGAGGATATCAAGCAGTTCGTCGCTATAGACCCCCTTTTAATTCAAGCTAATCTTGAAAAATCAGAGATCCCTTACGCACCCTACCTGACTGGAAGTGGAGAATAAGAAGCACCCTCTTTGAGGGAGAGCTTTACATAACCCCGGATTACCCCTGCGGGGCATGAAGTTTAATGAAGAGGATATCACATACCCCTGCGGGGCACGAAGGTTAAGGAAAAATATCACGTCTTCGTCACTTTGTTCCTCAGAATGACAAAATAGCCCAGTATTGTCATGCTGAGCTAGTGATATTTGACCTTTGAATTCTTGCCCCGTAGGGGTGTCTCGAAGCATCTTGCTTCTTCGTTTGTTCGACTTACGCAAAGGTCTCTCTGCGAAAGGCCTAATAGATAAAGCTCTTAAGCGGGTGGGGTGTCGGTCGATTCTTGCGGCTCATTCCCTCCCTCGTCAGAGGGATCGCTGGTGTCGTTGCTGGTGCCGGACCAATCCTCTTCGGCGAAGCGGTCGGTCATGGTGTGCAGGTCTTTTTTGTTGCGTTGAATTTTTTTCAGCAGGATTTTGGTTTCTTCATCGGGGAACAGGTCGTTCAGGTCGCTCTCTTCTTCGGGGAACACTGCGTTCAGGTCCACTGTTTCCGGGAACGGCAATGTGCTTTGCGGCGGAACAGGCATTTGCTCTTCTTCGTTGACGATTGCTTCCGGTTCTTGGGGGGGGGGGGGGGGGTGTTCTTCGTTCATGCTCAGGTCTCCGTTCTGTTCTGCATACTACTTAAAAATTTTTACTAAATCAAATCTCATGGAGGTCAATCACCCCCACCCTCTTTAAAAAGAGGGAGCAAAACCCTTTCAAGCCGAGACAACTGTTTGCCTGCAGAAAAAACATATTGCTAGTTGAGTCCAGCGTCACGCTGGTTAATAGCGGGCGAGCCATATTCCGAGGAACAGGGCGATGGCGATCATCCATAGGGTCATTTTGCTCAGGCCGATCATCTTTTTGAGGTTCGGCGACACCAGATCTTTGTTAGCCGGCTTCAGGTCGAGGTCCGAGATCTGGATTCTCAGTGAGAAGGTGACATACATGCTGGTGAAAAATGCTCCTGCCACGAACAGCATCTTGATTCCGAACAGGTTGTAGTAACCGGGTTTGAGTCCGACCTGCGCCGAATAGTTTTCCAGCAGATAGTAGACCCCTGATCCTATGAGCATGAGCAAGCTGGCGAATACGGTTGGCGCCAGCAGGTCGAGGATTTTATAAGACGGCGAATTTTCATCGCGGTCGCCCGGATTTTTTTCGACCACGGGCAGGTAGACCTTCAGGCAATAGATGCTACTGCCCAACGCGACCCCTGTTGCCAGCAGGTGAATGAAAATGATGATGACGTTGGTCATTTAGTTCGGCGGTGTTCCAGATAATGGATGAGCAGGCGCACGCCATAGCCGGACGCGCCTTTTGGGGTGTAGGCGGTTGCTTCTCCCCATGCGGTGCCGGCGATATCGATATGGGTCCAGGGCTGGTCGCCCGCGAATGCTTTGAGAAACGCGGCGCCCATGCTGCTGCCTGCGCCGACTCCCGGTGACGCGATATTTTTGAGATCGGCGATATCGCTTTTGGTGGCTTTATCAAATTCTTCCCACAGTGGCAGTTCCCACACCCGTTCACCTGTGGCATCGCCGGATTCTTTCAGACGTTTGATCATGGCAGGGTTGGTGCCAATGACGGCGGCGGCCTGGTGTCCCAATGCCATGATCACCGCACCGGTCAAAGTGGCGAGGTCGATCACTTCTTTTGGTTTATAGCGTTGCGCGTAGGTCAGCGCGTCTGCGAGGACCAGTCGGCCTTCGGCATCGGTATTGAGCACTTCGATAGTTTTGCCGGACATGCTTTTTAAAATATCGCCGGGTTTGATGGCTGATCCACCGGGCATATTTTCTGCCGCGGCCACGATGCCGATGACGTTGACCGGCAGTTTCAGGCTGGCGATGGCTTGCAGGGTCGAAAGCGTTGTGGCGGCGCCGGACATATCCATCTTCATCTCGTCCATGCCCGCTCCCGGTTTGAGCGAAATGCCGCCGGTGTCGAAGGTGACGCCTTTACCCACTATGACGGTCGGGGCTTTCTTTTTAGCGGTGCCGAAATACTCCAGCACGATCAGTGCGGGCGGTTCATGACTGCCGCGCGAAACGCCGAGCAGGGCACCCATGCAGAGTTTTTCCATTTCCTTTTTGCCCAGCACCTTGCAGGTGATTTTAGATTTGCGGGCGATTTTTTTTGCGTGGTCCGCAAGATAAGTCGGGGTCGCCGTGTTACCGGGATGCGAGATTAAATTTCTTGCCGCATGCACGGCGCTGACGATTTTTTCGGCCCGGTCAATGGCTTTCTCCAATATGGCGGTTTTCGTTTTTGATTCCGCAACCAGGGTCAGCTTTTGCAGTCGGCTGGGCGGATCGTCTTTTTCATCCTGGCTTTTGTATTCGTCGAAATGGTAGAGGGCGAGTCCTGCCCCTTCTGCCACGGCCCCGGCAAATTCGCCATAGCGCGGACCTTTGGCGATTTTCTCGAAACAGCCTAAATAATCCGAAACCGATTTGAAGTTTGATTTTTCCGCCAGCTTGGCTGCGGTCCCCGATGCTTTGCAGATTTTTTCGGCGGTGAGGTCTTTGGTTTTTCCGATACCGACCAGCAGCAGGTTGTCGGCTTTCAGGTTGCCGTTACAACTCAGCAAAAGGGTCTGGTTGGATTTTCCCTCGAAGCGTTTGTTTTCAAATGCCGTGGTGATGGCGCCGTTGAGGGCGGTGTCAACGTCCTTCAAAGTTCCGCCCGGTTTTTTTTCTTCCGGGCAGGGCAGAATGAGGCATTCGGTTTTATGGTTAAGGGGGCTATCGGATTTCTGGTTTATTTTTATCATGGTCTCCTCTTATAAGGTAGAGGCTGTTAGTGGGGTTTGCGCCAAAGTGGGGCTCGCCTTAAAGTAGGGCTTGCGCCAATTAGATTAGAGTTTATATTTATGATCTACCGCAATCAACCTCAATTTTATAGATGGGGGGCCGTATGAACATATTGAAGAGTTGTTTTCTTTCAAGGTTTATGGCCATCGCCCTGGTGATGGGGCTCACCGGCATGGCGCAGGCAGAAACTATCATTGAGTATTTGACACCGACTGCCGCGAGCAGTCCGGCGGGATTGGATTTCGATTCTAAAGGCAACCTCTGGTTTGTGGAGATCAACGGCAACAAGGTCGGCAAACTAACACCGGGGAAGGTGAAGGAGGGGACCTCTGACGGAATCATTGAGTATGAGATGCCTCATGCCAACAGTAGGCCACAATATCTTATAGTTTCTCGCGACGATATCGTCTGGTTCAGCGAAATAGGGGGTAACCGCATTGGGCGGCTGGACCCTGCCACTGGGGTAATAAGGGAATACGTTATTCCCACGCCTAAGAGTGAACCACATCAATTGTTTGAGTCGGAGGATGGGAAGATCTGGTTCACCGAGTTTGAAGCCAACAAAATTGGCAGGCTCGATCCGATAACGGGAGAGATCAAAGAATTCCCGGTCCATGAAGGCCACCCGCATGATCTGGTGGTCGACGATGAATACGTCTGGTACACGCAGGGGGGCAAGTTCTGGGCCAAGGTGTTTGCCAACAAAATTGGGTATTTGGAGATTGAAACGGGCAAAGTCGGGGGAATTGTGATCCCTCCAGCAAAATCGGTTCCGCACGGGATGTTTCTCGCGTCGGATGGCACCATCTGGTTCACCCAGTTTTTCGCCAACAAAATTTCGCGTTTGGACTTTTCAGAAGATTTCCCGCCCAAGGTGATTGACTATCAGGTTCCGGGAAAAAGAACCGGAGCGCACGATCTCGTTGTGGATTACGACAAGCGGTGGGTCTGGTTTGTGGCCAACCACAAAGACAGCATTGGCAGGCTCGATGTAAACGAAGCCGAACCGGGAACCTCCAAAGGCATTAAACTGTTCGCTTTGCCGACCAAGGGTGCGCACCCCAGCAACCTGGTGCTGGACAAGGAAGGCAATGTCTGGTTCACGGAAATGTGAATGTATTTCCGGGGAAGGTACCAGAATAAAATAGGCAAGTTGGTGCCTTGAATTTTGGGTACCAGAGGGGGTGAGGTCGTTTGCAGGGATTGTCAGGTGAGTTTTCTCTGGAAATGAGGCTGTTGTTTCCGCTCACAACTGGTTTTACAACTTTATTATTAGAGGGTTAACGCTTGAAACCCGGTTTGGGGCCATGTTTTGAGGCCCTTAGTGTGGTCGGCTGTCAGGTTGTAAACAGGGGCTTTAAAAAATTCCCCAAAGCCTTGCAAAATCAGGTAGAAAGCAAGGATTGACAATCAGTGTGGGGGTCACTAGAATGGATGGAATTTTCCTGGGTTTTATGAGACATTGGATAATCTGGCAGGAGCTATTTTTCCCAGCCGGACAGCAAATTTTCACATAATAATAAATTTTCGAATAACGACGGGAGATCGTCCATGGAAGCCGTTGCAGAAAAAGGCCAGGCCGTTGCTCAAAAACAAGGCCAAATAAAAATAACCGTGTGTTTGAGCCTGAGTGGAATCGCTGAAGGTGGTCAGGACGTTTATGACGAGTTTCAGAAGCAGATCGGCGAAATGGAAGCCGATGCCACACTCGGTGAACGAAAATGCGAAATGGCTCAGGTCGGGTGTCGGGGTTATTGCAGCCGCGATGTTCTGGTAGACGTTTATGTTCCCGGTGAAGATCGTGTGACTTATGAAAAGGTCAAACCGACGATGGTCAAAAACATTTTGAACGACCATATTGTTGGCGGCAAGGTGTTTAAAAAGGCCGCATCTAAAGACGATTATTATGTGAATCTGGAAAAGCAGACCCGCGTGGCGTTGGAGCACGGTGGTGCTATCGACCCTGAAAATATTGACGACTACATTAAAGTCGGTGGTTATGAAGCTTTGAAAAAAGTTCTCACCACTATGAAGCCGGAACAGGTGATCGCGGAAGTTAAAAAGTCCGGGTTGCGCGGCAAAGGTGGCGGTGGGTTTGTCACAGCCAACAAATGGGAGAAGGCGGCCAAGGCCCCGACGGACGAAAAAGGCACCCGCTACATCATGGTCAATGGAGACGAGGGCAACCCGGCTTCCTATATGGACCGCAGTGTCATGGAAGGAGCGACGCATCAGGTTCTTGAAGGTTTATTGATCGGGGCTTATGCCATCGGCGCGACGGAAGGGATCATCTACACCCGTTCGGATTATTCCATTGCGGTGAAGCGCTTGAACATGGCTATCGAACAGGCCAAAGAGCGAGGTTTTCTCGGCGACAAAATTATGGGGTCAGATTTCAGCATCAATGTTCGGGTGCATGAAGGGCTTGATGCGTTTATCGGTGGTGAGTCCACTGCGTTGATGGCCTCGGTTGAAGGCAAGCGTCCTTTCCCGAAAGCGCAGCCGCCGCATTCCTGCGATTCCGGATTGTGGGGCAAGCCGACCGTGTTGAACAATGCTGAAACCTGGGCCACGGTTCCCAAGATCATCAAGAAAGGCGCGGACTGGTATGCGGCGATGGGCAATGAAAATGCTCAGGGTTGCAAGGTCTGGGCGATTGCCGGAAACATCAAGTACAACGGCTTGATGGAACTGGATATGAAAACCACCCTCCGGGAAGCCATTGACGATTATTGCGGCGGCATTCAAAAGAAAAAAGAGCTTAAGGTTATCCATGTCGGCGGTGTAACGGGCGGATTCCTTCCCCCGGGAAAAGCCGATACCCCAACGGACTACGAAAGCCTGCTTGACGTGGGCGTGTTGATGGGGCAGGCCAGTTTTTCGGCTTATGATGATTCGGCTTGCGTGATTGATCTCTCGCTTTTTTCTATCGGGTTTAACGAAAGCGAAACCTGCGGCAAGTGCACTCCCTGTCGGATTGGCCTGACGCTGATCAAAAACAAACTGACGGATATCGCCGAAGGCCGGGGCAAACTTGAAGATCTCGACAAGCTTCAGTCCTTGGCCGAGGAAATCAGCCAGACTTCTTTATGCGGACTGGGTGAAACGGCCCCGAAGGCAATTTTGACCGGCTTAAAATATTTCCGTAAAGAATATGAACGGCACATTGTCGACCAAATCTGTGACGCGGCGCGGTGTGTGGGCCTTTATCGTTATTACGTTAAAGAAGAGGATTGTGTGGCCTGTGGCGCGTGTATCAAACCGTGTCCAACAGGGGCGATTACCGGGGGAACCCGCAAAGTTGCGGCGCACATTGATATGGACTTGTGCATCAACTGCAATGCCTGTTACCAGGCCTGCGGATTCCTGGCCATCGAATAAATTTTAATTTTATAAAAGCCTGCCGGCATTTGCCGACAGGCTTTTTTTATGCGGAGAGCCTCCGCTGGCGACCTGCAATATCCTTATTTGCTGACAAATGTTTTCTCGGCCCAACGAGCCATTGTACCCTTTCAGGGCACGAAAGCTTGGGAAGAATGCCACGCTATCTGCCTAAGATTGGGGAAATGGTGTTTTCTTGTCATTCTGAACGAAGTGAAGAATCTGGCATTGTTGTTTTCTGCAACCGAATCCGTTTCAAATATAAAAGTTCCATAGCGTTATTCTTTAATCCTTGCACATAAGGTTTGACCAGCAGGTTCTGGGCCGAAACAAAAAGCGGAATCATTGGAACTTCTTTTTCGGTGAGCAGGGTTTGGGCTTCATCATAGACTGCTTGCCGGTCTTCCGGTTTTTCCAACGCAGACCCCATGGCGATTAGTTCGTCGTAACGGGGGTGAGACCAATTAAGCCGGTTATTGCCGCTGGTTGTAATGAACAGGTTCATGAAGTTGTCGGGGTCGGGGAAATCCGCTCCCCATCCCAGCCGAAAAATCTGCGGTGGGTCGAGATCCAACCGGCTGAGAAAAACTTTCCACTCCTGGCTTTCAAAATCAATCTGCACATTCAGATGTTCTTTCCATTGCGCCTGAATGAATTCCGCGATGAAGTGGTTGAGATCGCCGGTGTTGAAGACCGCGGTCACTTTTGGAAACCCTTTGCCGCCGAGATAGCCCGCTTCAGCCAACAGGGCTCTGGCCTTTTCAGGGTCAAACTTTGATCCTATGTTTTCGTTATAACCGAACATGCCTTTGGGAATCCATGATGAAGCAGGCAGTTCCCCGCCTTTGAGGAATTTAGGAATGCGGGACCGGTTGATGGCATGGGCAAATGCCCGCCGGATCAACACATCATCGAAGGGCGGTTTTTGCACATTGAAGCCGTAGTAATAACCCCGTAGCTGAGGTTTGTTCCGGTATTCCTGACTGGATTTATAATGCGGAATCGCAACTGGCGGCAGTTCGAGATAGTCCAACTCTCCGGTTTCGTAAAGGGTCAGGGCAGTGGTGGGTTCCTGCACCACAAAAATGCGGATGGCGTCGACAGCGGGTTTGCCTTCGTAGTGGCGAGGGTTGGCTTGCAACACTATTTTGTATTCATGCTGCCATTCTTCAAGTGTGTAAGGGCCATTGGTGACAATATTTTTAGGCTCTGTCCAGGAGTCTCCATGTTTAAGGACAATATCTTTTCGCACCGGGAACGTAACCATGAACGTGGTGATGCTGGGAAAATAGACCACGGGTTTTTTTAGGCGGACTTCAAGAACATCCGGCGCCAGTGTCCGCACCCCGACCTGGCTGGGATCGGTAATTTCCCCCGAATTATATTGCGAGGCATTTTCGATGTCGAAGAGGAAGTAAGCATATTGGGCCGCCGTCTCCGGTGCCAGCAATCGTTTCCAGGAATACTCAAAGTCCTCTGCGGTGACTGGCTTGCCGTCACTCCAGGTAACATCGTCGCGTAGGAAAAAAGTGATGGTTCGGCCGTCCTCCGAGTATTCCCATTTTTTGGCAATGGCGGGTTGGGCATTCAATTCCGAATCGTACTGGGTGAGCCCTTCCATGATGTTGGTGAGAATCGTGAAAGAAACACTGTCTGTCGCCAGAGTCCAGTCGAGGGTAGGGGGCTCGTTTTTTATAGACATGCGGAAAACAGATTCGTCCGTTGGGGAAGACGGACTGCAACCGGTGAGAACCCACGAAAAAATTACAACCTGTAACCAGAAAGAAAAAATGGTGTTTTGCAATTTCATTTAAAAGCCATTGGTGGTTTTGTGCCACATTTTATATTAATGGCAAATGCAGGGTTTCCACTTTCCAATCAAATCCCTGCCGTTTCCATATAATAGTAAAAGGTTTGTTTTTAATATTGAAGCTTGCTTTGAAATGAGAAATGTCTGTAAAGAAAAGGTGATTAATTCGTTCCCAAAGGTTGGGGAAATTTTGGCCTTCAAGTTTTAGCGGTTTTTCTTTTGTGGGCGGGCTCAATTGTTTTGGGTTTAATGGTTTTGGTTCAGAAGCTTTCTCAAATATTTTCCTGATTTGGTCCACATATTTATCTGGGTAGTGGTAAAAATAGATCATTCCCTCTGGCGTAGCTATTTGTTCGGCGATTTGCCGAGTCAGTGAGTTGGAACTAAAACTTAACTGTATATTTTCCTGTTTCAGATTTTTGTTTAAAACTTCTTGGACATAACGGTTAAGGTCTTTCTCAATCTCTTTCCTGAAGGGAGGCCAATGAATTTCCTCCATTACTATTTCCTTATCAGCAGATTCCAGGCCGACATATAACTTTAATAAGGCCAGATAAGGCCAAATAAAATAGGCAAATATCGGAATACAAAGAGAGATAGAAGGTTTTCGCATATTTTCAGGTTTCATCTATTGGATTTCCCTGATATTTGCATTGAAAGCATTCAAATTTTCCTATTATAGCCACCATTACTCGAATTTAGTTAGGGGAAGCTTTTTTTAACGGGATTTGAGTTTTAATTCTCAGGTATAGCATGGGAAATCTTTGGTCATAAGTCCGATGGAACCAGTAAAATAGAGAATTTCACTGATTTATCATTTAATTATTTACTGATTTATCATTTAATTCTTTACTTTTCCCCGCACCTTTATAGAATGGAGCTTTTTACCTGGTTCCGTAACGGTCATGGCAGAAGATATTTCCTATATCAGAAAATGGATCAAGCGCGGTTTGAGTAAGGATAAGAAGACCCTGGATTTTTCAAACAGGGGCATTGATAACGAGACCGCCATGGACCTGGCTGAAAACGTGGCGCTTCCTGATATTGAAATCCTTTATATTCATACCAATAAAATAAAGGATCTGGGTGTGGAGGAATTGGCCCAGTCAGAATTTTTTGAGCCGCTTAAAGAGCTCTGGATGTATGAAAACCTGATCGGCGATGATGGAGCCAGGGCTTTGGCCGAGTCTGAAGTATTGACCCGGTTGCGGTACCTTAGTTTATATACCAATAAAGTTGGGGATGAAGGAGCCGTGGCTTTGGCAAACTCTAAAAGTCTTTCCAAGCTCGAAAAGCTTGACCTTTCGTTTAATCGGATTGGAGACGTTGGAGCGGAAGCCCTGGCAAACTCGACCCATCTAAAAAATTTAAAGGAATTGCATCTTGATGCCAACCGAATTGGTCTCAGGGGAATGCAGGCTTTGGCTGAACTCTCCGGATTGCAAAACCTCCAGACTTTAAACCTGTCTTATAACCTGATCAATCCCCAGGGACTGGAACTTTTGAATGAGTCCAAACGTTTACGGGAAATGAATGCAGTGAAAACGGACTATCCCCATATTGGTGGTTGATTGATGCGGCCTGAAATAGAAGACCTGAATTTTATCCAGACTCTTAATGATAGATTGATCCGCAAGGACCCGGTTCTGGATCTCTCCTATGACCGAATGGGAGATGCGGGGATCGTTTTTTTGTCCCGGAATAAAGATTTATCTCACGTTCAAAAACTGGATTTGAGCTGGAATGAAATCACCGATGAAGGATTGGCTGTTCTTGCTGGCATGGGTTCGCTGGCCGAGCTCAAGCATCTCGTTCTCAATGCCAACCAGATTGGCGATGAGGGAGCCCGAAGTCTCGCGCTTTCAAAAAATCTCCCCAACCTTGAAACAATAGAACTGGTCAATAATAAGATTTCCGATTTTGGTGCTTTGAGCCTTGTGAAGTCTCAGTCACTGTTGAACCTTGGATTCATTGATTTGGAAATGAATAAGGTGGGGCAGAAAAAATTGACCCGGTTTCCTGACGGCGCAATGGTTTCCAAACTTCGTGTTCTCAACCTTCGTCGCAATCTTGTTGGGGATGAAAGTCTTGCAGACTGGGCGCAGGCCGGCGCTTTTGAAAAACTGGTACATCTGAATCTGGGCTGGAATCAAATCACCAATCAGGGTGCCAACATTCTTGCGCATTCTCCCACGTTAACCCGTCTGGAAATTCTGGTTCTCGATTCCAATCATATTGGTGATCCCGGAGCTTTGGATATTGCCGGGTCCAAGCACTTGAATAATCTTGTTCAGCTTTATATGCAGGATAATAATTATGGCCGGGCCGGAGAGACCGCTCTTAGAGTCATGCGATCTCGGATTTTGGTTGAGAAGAAAAGAATCGAAAATATACTCAACCTTAATGAGCAGAGATTGGACAATAAAGACCTTGCTTCTTTGGCGCAATACGAAAAACTGGGCGGGATCGTTTCTCTTTCACTGAGGAACAACCATTTTGATTACCACGGGGTTCAGGACCTTGCCAATTCCCAGTTTTTAAAAAACCTGACATCCTTGAACTTGATGAGCAATGCAGTGGGGGACAAAGGTCTTTTCTTGCTGGCGGAATCTCCCAACCTTTCGCAATTGGAAAGTTTGAATCTGGAAAATACAGGGATCACTTCGTTGGGAATCCTTGCCCTCTCGCAATCTCCACATCTTAGTCGATTGAAAGAGCTTAATGTGAGTGGCAATAATCTGGGAGAAAAAGGTCTGCGTATTTTAGCGGATTCCGTGAACTTCAAAAACCTGATTAAACTAAGAGTCTCCGGGATTCCTATGGGGGATTCCGGATTTCAGGCCCTGGTTCAGTCCGATACTTTAAGTCACCTTGAAGAGTTGGAATCCATGGGCAACACCATCACCCGGGAAAGTCTGGATTCTTTGGCAAATTCTGCCAAATTGCCCCAGTTAAAAAAGCTGGATCTTCGACGCAACAAACTTGAGGAAGCGGATCTTATCTTCCTGGCGGATTTTCCAAAATTCAATGATCTGGAAGCCCTGAGATTTTAATATCAATGTCCTTAAGGGGTAGGGGTCTATTGATGATGAAGTGTTGGAGGGTTTTTGCGGGGAACCATACGCTGGTTTTCTGTCACCCCGATTCAATGGCGCTGTTAAAAAAATCAAAGAGATTTTCCAGTTGTGCCAAGAGTTCTTTTTCTTCAAGCCGGTGAATCCGGAAGGACACTGCTCCGGCATGACCCCCTCCGCCCATATAAAGATCGCCAAACAATTCCTTGATCTTGTCTTCGGCGGTGCGTAAATCCACGCCGGAAAAATCCACAGCCCTTCGAATCTTGATAAAAACGCAATCTTCCCCCTCAGCATTTTGGCCTTCAAAAATAACCACTCCGGCGTGTCCGGATTTTTCCGGTACAGAGTTCAAAAGCAAACCCATGATATCGACAAACCAGTCTGATTCAAACGGCTGACAGGTTCCATGCACTTCTTCATAAGTTGAGGGCAGGAGGTTTAAAACCCCCGTATTTCCTTTAATCTCAATACTGGAGTTCAATAAATTCAAGCAACTTTCCTGGTATTCTGTCAGCTTGTTTAAATAATCCAGAATTTGTTTGGGATCACCAAACTTTGAAGCTTTACAGTCCTCGGCCCTTTTATTATCAGCAGAATCCCGCCAGCGCGTAATAATTTTCAACTGCTCCCCCAGTTTTTCCATCCAGCGGTCGTAGTCTTCCTTGTAATGGATTACTTTGCCCCCGACGGTGTCACAGAGCATTCCTGTTATCAATCCCAGGATGATATTGCGCTGGCTGAAGGGGTTGGGTCTTTCCGGGTTTTCATTGTAAAGCGTTTCCAGAATATCGCCAATGATCTCGGTATTGGCATTGGCATTGCGGAATAGCTTGGTGCCATATTCGGTTAATTCCTCGCTGTCTGCTCCGAAGTGATGATCAATTTCTATGACGTTTGGTTTTTTCGAAAGTATGTCTTCAGAAATGCAGGAGTAAAACGGAACCAGTTTTGTGTTGGCGGTGTCACAAAAAATAACAGCTTCAATTTCATCTTTAACAGCTGCGATCTCTTTTGGATTTCTGAGAAGGCCAATAGAATTGTATTGGATGATTTTTTCAAAAAAATCCAGATTGTCCCCAAGCGGTTCGGGAATAACAATAAAAACTTTTTTGTCCAATTGGTTCAAATAAAGGGAAAGGGATAACATGGACCCCACCGAATCGGGATCAATATCTCCGCTGAACAAAAAACAGTCGCTGGAATTTATTAAATCAATGGCATGGCTCAGGTTGGTATCCCAAGTCGGTCCGTTGATGGGCTTTTTCTCTTTCATTAAGACTTTTGGCAAAGATTATTTTTGAAACTTAGGTCAATAGCATAAAAGGTGTCTGAGGGCTTGACAATTAAATTACAGTTTCGGTGTAAAGGAAAATGTTTGCCCAAGAGAGGGAGATCTAATAATTCTCAATATTTATGCAAATTTAGAAACAAGGGTTTAGCTAAACCCGGGGTCGTCATCAAATATTTCGTTATAATCCTCTTTGGTTGCATGATCTGGTGCGGGGCGGCACCAGTCGAAATCGGGGTCGTCATCGGTATTGTCGGAACCCTTTTTTTTGGCTTGAGTTACCCTATCTACGAAATCCCTCATGCTCAATTCCGTGAAATCCTGGCACCCGCATTCGCACTCCGATTCTCCATTTACAAACTCGGTCTCTTTTTTGAGCACCAAAGCCCTTTTGCAAGAGTCGCAGGTATGGCCTTGATGGGTGCCGACCAAATCGTAAGCCATCAAGTTTTCCCGGCATTGGTTGCAGATGGCAGGTGCACCAGGAGTGAATGTGGAAATGAGGTTTTCAAGCCCACAACCGCCACACTCCATCAACAGGTCGAAAGGAGTCTCCAGGTTCATGGCGGGGTTATGAGCTTGAGCTGTCGGGGAATATTTTTGACATATCGCCCATTTTTTCCATGGCCTCTTCTTTAGACATTTTTGTAATATCAATGCCCATTTCCGCTAAGGTGCCAGAGAAAGGACATTTGCTTGCTCCGCTCTTGGGTTCTTCGCCTTCGGCAGTAGTTGCGGGTTTTTCAGTTTCAATTTCTCCTGCTTCCGCCATGATGATCCAATGCATGGACTCGATGGTCTGTGCTTTTTCGGCAGTAATTTTTTCAAGGGATTCTTTGGTTTCAGGATGCTTCACCATAGCGGTGGCTTCCTTGTATTTTTCCAAGGCTTTTTTCTCAAACTCGACGGCTTCTTTCAACGCCACGGCAGAATTAGACATTGTGGGACTCCTGACAAAATTAATGGGCTTGTATCATAGTATTTTAATGGAAAATCAAAAATATACCAAATTCTTTCCTCCAAATAGCAATAATCTTATCCGCCGGATGGCGGATCCGCGTCATATTGCGGGAATAGGGGAAACCTGACATAATGTGCCCATGAAAAAAACCATCGTTATAGGAGGCGGAATCGCCGGGTTAGCGGCGGCTTACCGTATTCAGAAGGAGATATCAGAAGGAGCCCAACTGGAGTGCACCTTGCTTGAGGGTGGAGACCAATTTGGCGGAAAAATCGCCACAGAAAGGTCTGAGGGATTCGTCATCGAACGGGGTCCAGACTCGTTTATTTCGCAAAAACCCGCCGCCATTCAACTTTGCCAACAACTGGGCATTGGAGACCATTTGGTCTCAACCAATCCAGAAACCCCCAACACCTATGTGTATACCGGCGGTAAACTGGTTACCATGCCGGATGGGTTGAGCCTGATGATTCCCACCAAGTTTTTGCCATTTGCCCTGACACCTCTGTTCAGCTTGTCTGGAAAAATCCGCATGGCGTTCGATCTTTTGATCCCGAAAAAAGCTGATGAAAGCGATGAAAGTCTGGCTTCATTTATCCGCAGGAGGATGGGGGAGGAAGCCTTGAGAAAAATGGCCGAACCCATGCTGGCCGGCATTTATGCCGGTGATCCCGAAACTATGAGCATTGGCAGCACCTTCCCCATGTTTGTCGAGACCGAACGTAAATACAGATCTCTTATTCTGGGGATGCTGGCAAGAAAAAAAGCCATGCTTCTGAATGCTGGCAAACGTCCTAAAAGTAACTTCAGTTTGTTCATGACTTTGAAAAATGGTTTGGGGCAAATTGTCGAAGCGGTGATTGAAAAATCTCCTGATATCCAGTTTCAGTCCGGGGCAAGAGTGGAATCCATTGCCGGGGAAGCAGGTGACTGGTCCATACGTTTAGAAGGCGGTGGCGAACACAAAGCCGAAGCGCTCATACTAGCCACCCCCGGCCATATCACTGCCCGGTTCCTGCAATCGGTCACCCCCAAAGCCGCTGAGCTTTTGAAGCAGATCAAATATGTTTCCACCGCCACCGTGACCATCGCGTATAAAAAGGAAGGATTTCCCCACGCCCTGGATGGATTTGGTTTTGTTGTGCCCAAATGTGAAGGCCGCAGTATTCTTGCCTGCACCTGGACTTCATCGAAGTTCCCCCACCGGACTCCCGAAGGCTATGTCATGCTCCGCTGTTATCTGGGAGGAGCCTTGCAGGAAGATATCGCCGAAAAAGACGAAAAGACCATGGCCACTCTGGTCAAGCAGGACCTTAGAGAAATAATGGGAATCCAGGAGGAGCCGGTATTCTGCAAAGTTTTTCACAACCGAAAATCCAACGTACAGTATCAGGTGAACCATTCCGAGCGTATTGATGCCATCATGCAGGAGTTGGAGGAAGGACTTTTCCTGGCAGGAAGCGCCTACCGCGGCATTGGCATACCCGATTGCATCCAGAATGGAACCCAGTCGGCCGAGTCAGCGATCCGGTTTCTGGTGGGAAAATCCAAAACGAAAACTTAGCATCTAACGTCCATAACTATTAAAAAAAGGAGTTCCTCATGAAGTGGGTTTCCGCCCTTTCCCGGCAAACCGATATCGACAGCGCTGTGCAAGAAGCGGCCGAATCTGCCATCCAGCAACTTGGCAAAAACAATGCCGATTTGACCGTGGTGTTTGTTTCTCCCCAGTTTAAGGAATTTTATGACAAGGTTCCCGAATTAGTCAGTCGCTATTTAAAACCCGGTCTGCTCTTTGGTTGTTCAGGAGGAGGAATCATCGGCAATGGCGAAGAGGCAGAGCAACAGGCGGCGGTCAGTATCACTTGTGCAGAACTGCCTGGCGTAAAAATTCAGCCTATCCAGTTCGAGACTACCGATCTACCGGATCAGGACACTTCGCCTTCTGTCTGGCGCGAATGGTTGAAGGTGAATGTGGAGGACAATCCCCATTTTGTTTTTCTGGCAGACCCCTTTTCATTCCGCGGCGAAGAGTTTTTGGCAGGGGTGGATTTTGCCTACCCCAATAGTAAAAAGATCGGCGGCCTCGCCAGCGGCGCCCAGACCCAAGGGGGAAATGCCCTGTATCTCGAGGACAAAATTTATAATAGTGGGCTGATCGGCATCGCGCTGAGCGGTGATATTGAGGTCGATACCATTGTTGCCCAGGGGTGCCGCCCCATTGGCGAACCCCTGCAAATCACCCAGTGTGAGCACAATCTACTGAAGGAACTGGGGGGGAAGCCGCCGTTGGAAGTGCTGCAGGAACTGCAAGAATCTTTATCAGACGCTGACAAAAAACTGATTCAGAACTCTCTGTTTCTGGGAATAGAAATGGACCCTATGAAAGACAATCCCAAACAGGGAGATTTCCTCATTCGCAATTTGATGGGGGTTGACCGGGAGAGCGGAGCCGTGGCTATCGGCGCTCTGTTAAGAAACGGACAATTGGTGCAGTTTCACCTACGCGATAAAAAGATGTCGGCAGAAGACCTGGATGTGATGTTGACCCGCTATCTGAATCAGGGGAACGCCGAAAACGCCAAAGGAGCCCTGTTGTTTTCCTGTCTGGGGCGCGGTCAATATCTGTACGGCAAAGCCAATCACGATACCGATATGTTTCGTGGCAAACTGGGGGACATTCCTCTAGGAGGATTTTTCTGCAACGGCGAGATTGGGCCGGTGGGAAAGACTACGTTTGTACATGGCTATACCAGTTCATTTGGAATTTTCCGAAAGTCCCGGTAAGTATCTATAATTTCCCCGCCATATAAGGCGCATTCATGAACGTTACAATACTGGGTTCCGGCACCGCAGTGCCATCTTTGGAACGCAATTCGTCCGGTGTGCTCATTCAGGAACAGGGCATCAATACCCTGGTTGATTTCGGCTATGGAACCCTGAAACAACTTTTGCACTTGGGAATCACCTACCACGATATTGACCGGATTTTTTTCACCCACAACCACCCGGATCATATGTGTGATTTGATCCCTTTCTTATTCGGAGCCCGTTACCGTCCCTCATCAAGAAAAAAAGATTTGGAAATCGTTGCCGGGCCTGGGTTTCAGGGATTTTTTGACAAACTCATGTCGACGTTCAAGCATTGGCTTGTCCCCACTGAATATCAACTCCGCATCACGGAAATTGATGAGGGATCGAAAAAGTTTGGCTGTCATCAGGTCATCTTCAAAAAAGTCCAACATATCGAGATGAGCCGGGGCTATCGGTTTGAGAACCCGGCGGGAAAGTCGGTGGCGTTATCGGGAGATACCGATTATTGCCAGGGCATGATCGAACTGGGTAGGCAGGCGGATCTTATGATTTTGGAATGTGCCTTTCCCGATGAAGATAAAGTGGCGGGACATCTGGTTCCCTCGCTGGCAGGAAAGCTGGCGAAAGAAGCCGACTGTAAAACGCTTTGCCTCACCCATTTTTATCCACCCTGCGATTTGGATGCCATGCGCGAAACCGTATCCGGCCTCTATGCCGGTGAACTAGTTCTGGCCCAGGACCTCATGCAGTTTGAACTGTAACGGGGCACTCGGCTCCTAACTTTTTCCCTCTCTTCGGTCTTCGATAAAGTCCACCACGAACATGAACAGCCGGATGACCCCGATAGTGGCGAATATACCGACCAAAAGTTGAAACAGGGGCGGTAGGGCAATGATAAAGTTTTTAATACTATCAATGAGTGTGTCCAAAGAAATACCTTGAGTGTGTCCAAAGAAATACCTTGCAGATTAAAAATGGATTTCAGATTTTACCCCAAGTTGCAGAAACCACAATAGCTTTTATTAGCAAGTATTAGCCAATTTATCTGAAAACATTGTTGGTGACAGTAAAAAGTTTTGCATATTGGCCCCATGTTATGACCCCTCATCGGTTATGATGTCCTCTCCCTTAACCTTCATGCCCGGCACGGGTACTTCATGCCCCGAAAGGGGTACGCCGAGTGGGCGGAGTGCCTCCGCTGGCATAAACAAGGGATTTTCCCTGCGCCCAATGGTTCCTTCGCTTTAGGGGCTATTGCTAGTTACCTCTACGGTTAGTGGTGGAACCCTTTGAAAACATTTTGCTCCCCAGAAATTGCTGGTTAGGGGTTCACTCCGTTTTTTTTCTCCGGTATAATCTATGGATAATCGCTTAATTGCAAAAAGGGATGAGCATATGCCAGCATTTTCAAATTTTGTTTTAGCAACCTGCCTCGTTTTTTTTCTCAATGTTGCTCCGGTTGCGGGTTTTGTCGACAACCAGAATGGCACCATAACGGATTCGAATACCGGCCTGGTTTGGCAAAAAGACGATTCTTTTCATGAGTTGAAAAAGGGACTCAACTGGTATCAGGCGTTGGAGTATATCTCCAGAAAAAATTTGGAAAAGTTTGCGGGAAACGATGGTTGGCGGCTACCCACCTTGAAAGAACTGAACGGTTTATGGGTATCTTCAGGAAAGATTAAAAGCAAGGATGAGGAAACCCTTGGGCTTCCCTCTGCATTTGAAGGCGGAGGCAGTTATTATATTTGGACCGGGGACGAGCGCGGACTGGACCATGCCTGGTATTTTGGCCTGGGCCATAAAGAAAACTATTTTAACCTGAAAGATATGGCAGACCTGGAACAAGGCGTCAAAATGGTCCACCACTAGGCGTCGGGTCTTGTGCCCGGTGGAAATAGAACAATAGCTCATTGGCAATAAAGAGTTATCTTGGCTTGGCAGCACTCATGTAATATGTGGGCTAGTTGGCCCCACGCCGAGTGGCCAGCGTCACGCTGGCCACCGACGGTACGCCGGTTAGGAGATAAGATATATGAAACAAAAAGCACGGTTTGTCCAATCAGGGTTGGTGTTACTGGTGTTGGCGGGTTTGTGCTACGCCGCTTCGTTGGCGATTGCGCAGGAACATAAAATGGATCACGGTGACGGTGCCATGGATCATGGTGCGATGGATCACGGTGCAATGGATCACTCTGCGCCCGGAGATGAATACCGGGTTGATGAGCCCATGGACCACGGCGATCACGGTGCCATGCAACATGAAGAAGGGGACAGTTTATTCCGCACCCGGGGATCTCATGATCAGCCAGACCTGTCCAAGCCTGAAGATATGGACTCCAAAAGCCTTCTGGCCCGCGGCCGCAACATTTATATGCATATGTGTGTATTCTGCCATGGACAAGACGGCAACGGGGGCGGCATAGCGGTTGAATTTTTATATCCCTGGCCGAGAGATTTTAGAGAAGGAATTTTTAAATTCCGCTCCACCCCGACGGGCACTCTTCCCCGCGATGAAGATTTATACCGCACCATCATAAGCGGTGTTCCCGGCACATCCATGCCGGCCTGGGGAGACGCGTTGAGCCCCCAAGACACCTGGGCTTTGATCAATCACATTAAAAACTTTTCCCCGCGATTCAAAAACGAACCGCAGGGTGAAAAAATAGTGGTTGCCAAACCCCTTGAATCTTCGCCGGAGCTGGTGGCCCGGGGCAAAAAACTTTTTAAGGAATTGAAATGCTTCCGCTGTCACGGTGAGTCTTTAAAGGGGGATGGCGAGCTGGCCGAATCGCTCATAGATGCCTGGAAGCACGCAGTGTTTGTGCATGACATCACCAACCCCCATTATTTCAAGAGTGGGCACAAGCCGGAAGACCTGTTCAGAACCATCACGGTCGGATTGGATGGAACCCCTATGGGTTCCTACCTTCACGTTCCCGAAAAAGACCGTTGGGCGCTGGTGCATTATATTGGTTCAAATTTGGTGAAGGAATTTAAAGAAGCGGAGTTTGAAACGGATCTTTATTCACTTCCTGTGGGAGTGGAACTGAGCACCGATCCTTATAGTCCGGTGTGGGAAGGGGTTGCCACAACAAACCTGGTATTGCGTCCGCTAGCGGCGAGGCGTGATGCGGTGGAATTTATTAATGTGTCTTCAGTGAATAACGGCGAACAGCTGGCGGTGCGTTTGCAGTGGAACGACCCGACTCATGACGCGTTTTCTGAATTGCGTTCAGATATCTTCCGCGATGGAGTGGCGGTGCAATTTGCATTGGGGGCGGTGACGCTTCACACTCATGGGCATAATGAACCGTTTTTTGGCATGGGCAACCGCAACAAACCGGTAAATATCTGGCATTGGAAAGCCGGCCTGGAAGAAGCGCTCGAAGCCGAAGATGATCTGGAATATGCTGGCGGCGGAGTGGATATGGACGCGTTAATTTTTGGCGATATTATTGCTGAAACTTTCTCTCGTGTTAATACGACAGGAGATAATCCAGTTGAAGAACTGAATGCCGAAGGGTTCGGCACGGTCACGCCGCAACCTCCTGAAAACCAGAATGTGGAAGGCGCTGGCGAATGGAAGGACGGTGTCTGGACCGTGGTTTTTCTCCGCGACATGCCAAAAACCGGTAAATGGGATGTGGACTTTGCCCAACGCATTGACCCTGCGTTGGTGGCCTTCGCGGTCTGGGATGGGGTTAAGGAAGACAGGAACGGACGCAAGGTGATCAGCGTCTGGCAACGCTTCAATGTTAAGAAGCCGAAACCTTGATAAAAGGATTCTGCATTGCCATTTTCGTTGTTTTTGTAGCCTCTCCGTTAAAGGCAGAGGAGCCGGTAGCCCCTAAGGGAGAAACATCGAACCTGAACCAGAAGCTTCTGTCCGATGTTAGCAAGTTCCCCCCGCAGGGAGTGGTGGGCCTGGGTGAACTGGATCGGTTGATTCAGCTTCACCTGCCGAAAAAATTTCAAGAAGGTGTTGGTCCTTCCAAAAAAGCGAGGCTCCTGCCCCAAAGTGAAGAAACCGTTTTTACCATCCCCGGATTCGAAGCTTATGGTTGCGGGGAGTGCCATAAGTCGGACGAGCTGCTGGACAAGTCGATTGACCGGATGCGGCAATCGCTGGATCGCCTGAACTCTATTTTTCCCGATCTCCCCCCGCCATCGTTCAAACAGTTTATAATCCAGTCTGGATCGGATGAATGGTTGCGTCCCGGTCAGTTTGCCCACACCACTTTTGACACGATCCGAATTTTTCCTGCCGCGATTCTGGTAGACAGCCGTGTGTACGGAAATGCCACGCACCTGCATGAGTCCCTGCATTTGACCCAGCCGTTTTTGGGGATTGCCAATGAACTGGAAGCGTATGGGTTGAATATTCGCGCCAATCCCAAATTTCTGATTTTAAATTTTCCTTATTTTTCCGACACGATCACGGCATTTTTTATTCCTGAATTTCCAGATATCCTCAACCGGTTTTTTGCCCGCGAGGTGAAAGAGGAGGTGACCGTTCCTAAAGAGGTGCAGTGGTTTTTAATGCCTTTTGAAGACGATACGCTGGGCAAGTTAGAAATCGCCATAAAAAAACTGGACCCGGTGTTAAAGGAAGTGTCGCGTCTAAACCGGACCTATCCTTTTAAGTCGGCTTATCTGGGTGAGCAGACGCGTGCGTTTTCGTTATTGCTCGACATTGCGGCGGTAAAAACTCTGCCGCTCCCTCCATTGGAGTTGGCTCCCTCGGCGCTCAAAGAAGCGTTTGAAATTTTGGAAATTCAGCTCAGCAAACTCGATAACACCCGGTTGGGCTACCGCATCGACCGCAAACGCGAGGCCCTGTTGACCATGACCTATCATTTGCACTTGAAGGATTCCGCAACCCGGTTGGGAATTTATTTTCGGTTTTTAAAGCAACGGTTCATCGGAGAGGATGGAGAAGTAAATCTGGTGGTGCCGGATGAGGAAGATTTTAAGCTGTATGTTGAAGAGAAACGCCGCGAAATCGCCAGGATGGCAGACTCGCCAAAACTCACGCCGGTTGAGAAAGCGGGGGCCTTAAGAATGCTGGAAAATATTCCGCCCGGCGAGCCGCCGGAGGCAATGGGGCGGTGATGCGACCACCGTAAGGCGCGGAGCTTGAATGTTTTAATTTCCCAATCACAAGGAATTTTACCTTGTCTTGGAATGCTGTTATTTTGAGATTTGATAGGCAACAAGTAATACCATGGCCATAGTACCAAACGCGGCTAACGACACAAGCGTGATCAGGTGTCCCCCGGATAAAGCTCTAAAAGTTTTCAGAATTTCAACAATGCCTTGCATTAAAGCGATCTCAAAAAAAACTTTTAAGTTTTTGCCTAAATATATTTTCCCACAAGCTTTTGTGCTTTAATAGATTTACCATTTAATAGTGAAGCGAAAAAAGCTAACAGCACTTAGGCGGACTGAAGGAAAAGAAATTTATATCGCAACCTCATAACCTTCCTCCTTTAAAACCGGAAAGTTTAGCGGTTTTTCCGTAGATCGTTAATTAGTCTTCTGGTAGAACTTCCGGGAACTAGACATTCCCAAAACATCCAACCATTTATCGGGTATTTAGTTATTTCCATTGCTGCACTTGAGGGTGAATAAAACCTTTTCCCTTTAAAAACTAAGGCACCATTTTCAACCCTCGCTCTATAATCCGTACATCTGAAATTTGCATAAAATTGGGTGCCGTGGGGGAATGAGACATTTTTTACAACCCAAGGTTTTTCATCCTGTTGTTCACTGCTGATTTCTACTTTTGGTAGTTCTAATAAATCGCGAATGACATCATTGCAGGTGAACTCTTCTGTTGAGCGCCTACAGGTTAATTCTCTAAAGACATCAAAATCGATTTCAATCGTTCGCATAGCATCCTCCAAACTATAATGTAATACTCCAATATTATATCTACTATTTCTATTTGTTAATAGAAATAGTAGTTTTTAATTTTCAGGTGTCTTTTATTTCATGATTTCAGTATGTTAAAGTTATTGTTATCTTTTTGCAGGGCTATTTATTTGGTCCATTGAGCTACCCTCACCTCAATCCTCTCCCTTCAGGAGGAGAGCTTTGCATAACCTGGGATTACCCCTTCTACCCGTTCCGGGCATGAATTTAGCGGAGGGGATATCACAGGCTCACGAAGGTTAAGGAAAAATCCCACGTCTTCGTCACCTTGTTCCTCAGAATGACAAAACAGCCTTGTATCGTCATTGCGAACGTAGTGAAGCAATCCAGAACCTGGATCGCCACGCTCCTTTCCAGTCGCTCGCGATGACAGGAGAGGGTAATTGTCATTCTGAACGCAGTGAAGACGTGATGTTTCACTTAAGCTTTCGTGCCCGGAACGGGTAATCTCGCTTTTCTGATTTTTCGACTTATGCAAAGGTCTCCTTCAGGAGAGGAGGCAAAAAAATCCCTTCTCCCTTGGAGGGAGAAGGTTAGGATGAGGGGGCTAATAATGAATCTTTTTCCTTGCTACATTGGGGGGGCAGGTTCGGGCGGTGACGCAGGGGGGGCAGGTTCGGGCGGTGACGCAACCTTTGGCCGAAAAATAAATAAATTGAAGTGAGAGTTGTTAAAGCAAGCCGAGAAAATCATTGCTAGCCGGTGAAAGTTACTGCAAGTCTACCCGTGCTACCCTTGCGGGGCATGAAAGATGAGGAAGAGGGACATCACAGCTACGGAAGAATATCACGACCTGCGGCGGCTCGCCAGTTAGAGTCTGCTGGCGGGGGTGATGAGAGCAGGACCTTTGACATGGTCTTCCAGGGTTTCCGCTTGCACCTTGTCCTGCAATTTCATCAGAGCGTCGATCACCATTTCGGGTCTTGGCGGGCATCCCGGAATATAGACATCGACCGGGATGAGGGTATCAATTCCCATCACGGTGGAGTAGTTGTCGTAGAATCCGCCTGATACCGTGCACACTCCATAAGCGACCACCCACTTGGGTTCGGTCATTTGGTTATAGACCTTGGTGAGAATAGGAGCCTGTTTGTGGCTGATGGTTCCGACGACCATGAGCAGGTCGGCCTGCCTCGGTGAAAACCGGGGAAATGCAGCACCAAATCGGTCAAGGTCGTATTTCGGACCTGCCACGGACATGAACTCCATTCCGCAACATGCGGTGATGAAGGGATAGATAAAAAAGGAATATTTTCGTGCCCAGTTAATGGCCTGGGTCATTTGCGTTACGATCACGTTATTACCCAGACTCATCTCGGTCTCGGTTCTGTATAGTCCAGCCATGCTATCCACTCCCTAATTGAGATTTATATTGTATTCTAAAATATTTTTAGCAAAAAATCCACCCACATCCGTGGGAGGGAGTAGGCTCCCAGCCTTCGGTGGTCGCGTCAGCGTGATGTTGGGCCCAATGAGTCCTTCCTGTGAGACCTAAACCGGTGTATAATCGGGTCATCGTCAAAAGCTGGCATAGGCTTACACCTACACTGGGAGACCCGGGTTGGGTGGGTTTTCAGTTGCCTCTACGGCTAGTAGTTGCCAATTGTTTGAGAAAGGGAATTATGGATTACAGTGGTAACAAGACCGCCATGGGCCAGGAAAGGGTCATGGCTGAGACCGAATCAATTGTCCGGATGAATTTGAGCAAAGATGGCAAAACCCTTGATCTTACTGCCACTTATTTGAAGGAGTATGGCGCTAAGGACATAGCCCGCATGGAGTTTTTGCGGCCTTTAACCAACCTGGCATTTGGGACGAATTTATGTGGTCCCAAGGGCGCGAAATATATTGCCCAGTCTGAAGTGCTGGTTAACCTGACTTCGTTAAATATGTTTTACAACCGGCTTGGCAACGAGGGGATCAAATATCTCGCGGTATCCGATAATCTTTTGAGTTTGCAGAACCTGGTCCTCACTGATAATGAAATCACCGATGAGGGGGCTTTGGTTTTAGCGAAATTCATGCCTCTTTTCACTAATCTGGTGCGCCTGGATTTGCGTCTCAACCGGCTTAGGGATGAAGGAAAAGACGCCCTTAAAGAAGCGCAAAAAGTGTCTGCTGTCAAACACCTGCTACTGGACAAGGTAGAAGGTTTTCAGGTGAAGGGTTAGCGGCGAGCCGCCGCCACTCGGCGCCAGCGTGACGCTGGACCCAATAATGTCATGCTGAGGCTCTCGAAGCATCTCGGCTTGACGAGTTTTTGCTCGTAGCCTCTGGCGGCTTGCTCCTATTAAGCCGCGCTGATCTTTTGTTGGTCCATCCACGTTATTACCCCTGCGGGGCACGAAAACCAAGGACAAATATCACGTGCTCATTGCCTCCCTCGTGTTAAATTTTTCGTTAGCTTTCATGCCCCGGAAGGGGTACTAGAGGGTTAACCCAGCGGATTTAGTGTCACTTTATCGTTGTCGAACAGTGGTTGGATATCCCCGAAGTCAATTCCTGCAAGATCCACGCATTGCATTATCTCGGAACTCTGATAAATGATCTGCCACAACCGGTTGCCCATTTCCTGAATATTTTCTAGCAGTGGGTTGAGTCCTTGGGGATTCTGGAGCAGGGCGAACAGGTCGAGTTCTACAGGTTTCCACTTATTCTGAGTTTTAAGAATTTCGCGGTACAGTTCCAGTTCATACTCGATGAGCGGGAAGGTGCTTCGAAGAGGGTGGGCCTTGGTCGAGTCAGGAAAAAGGGACAGGAACTCTTTTTCGATTTTGGCTGCTTTCCAACTGGTGAGCAGATAGCCGGTCAGGTTGCCGTGCAATATTGAAATGGATTGAACCATTTGCTGGACCCGATCAATATATTCTGCCCGCATTTCGTTGATCAAAACTGCGTTGAGAAAATCTTTGCTGGCGCGTTCTTTGATCAGGAAAAGGTTGGCATAAAGTTCGCGTAGCACCGAATTCAAATTGGCGATGCTGACGGGGTCGTCAGGGGCCCGGCTTTCTTTTAAAGAAACCGTTTCCACTTCCAGGTCCCTTTTTGTGGTTTCAATATAATTAATCTGCGGGATATCCAGCAGGCTGTGGAAAACTCCTGGAGCAAGGGCCAGGTCGAGACCGAATTGATCGCGTACGTAGTCGCGGATTTTCCGGCATCTGACCACATCGCGAAAGGTTTCGACTGTTTGTTCCAGAGGTTCACCGGTTCCCACGAAGGGTTCGACTTCAGCTTCCGGTCCCAGCAGTTTTTTTAATATTCGTTTAGGATCCCGCAAAAAGTTTGTTCCTTCCTTAATGTTCCATTACCTCGATTGAGGTTTCTATTTTATGATGGAATTGCCAGTGGATACAATCCGGGTTTGGAGGAGGAGTTAGAATGCCCGGCAATGTTGGCGGTTGGAATTTTTAATGGAAACTGCTAACATTCGTCTCGCCAAGTTCCGGCGGCCCCCCTTTTCTGCCGGAACATTTTTAAGACGCAGGAACACCTAAAGCCGGGGTGGCGGAATTGGTAGACGCAAGGGACTTAAAATCCCTCGGGGGAAACCCCGTGCCGGTTCGATTCCGGCCCTCGGCACCACCTTTTAGCAGAGGTTTTCCGTAGCCTTTGTGTTCCCCTGTTATATTTTTCTTATCAGGCTACTACCTGACTTGTCTGGTATTCGTATGGGTTTTTCAGGCTTGTCGGCAAAAAATTCCTGTGCTGCACGCAAAATGCCAGGCCAGTGCGGGTTGTCGTAGTCATGGAGAATAAGAAATCCTCCCGGTTCCAGTTTTTCGTAGAAGTATTCCAGGTCGGCTTTCATTGGCTGATAAAGGTCGACATCGAGGTGGACCAGTGCAAAACGCGTGTCGGGGTCTAGCTGGCTGGTGGTTTCAGGAAAATAACCCTGGAAATAATGAATGTTGTCTTTGGTTCCGACAAAACTCCTGTACCTGCTCAATTAAAGTGCTGGAAAATCCTCCTGTGGTCGCATTCTCGGTTTCGCAGTCTCTCTTGTCAAAGCCTGTGAATGTATCGAACAGATACAAATTTCTTTCAGGGCAAAGTGAATGGATAACCTTTGCGGAGTTTCCGCGATACACTCCTACCTCCGCCAAGCTCCCGGGAATATTCGAACTTTTCAGCTCTTCCACGGTGGTGATTAAGAATAACAAGCGGATTAGGTCCTTATCATTATTATCTTTATTTTGATGGATCCAATGCTCTCTAAATTCGGATAGTTTGATATCCGTCTTTGATAAAAATTCCGGCAGATGCTGGATCACATAACTGTCGCTGGAATTGACAAGATCTATCAGCAGTCTTTTGATGATCGAGCGTTTCTTTTTTTGCCACCAGGAGAGTTTGGAAGACATCTTAAGACCTTTGGGCTACATGTAAACCGACAAACCATTAATACTTTAAAAAGCTCAACATGAAAGACTTTTCTTCCTAACGGGATTGCAACTCCTCGCTGGAGAGGCAGCAGGGTGATGCCGTTAAGCCGAGATAACTTTTTTCTAACCAAATAGTTACCTGCAACGGTTCGCTGCTAATTTTTTGTGTAGAGGTATTTGACGGTTTCCAGAGACGGGTATTCGGATTTCAAATTTTCCAGCAATAAAGTGAGGGCGATGGATTGCTCGTCGCTCATGTCATCGCGTTGGCTTATGACGCACAGGCCTATGCTTGTGTCATCCAGTTCGGGGTGGTGCGATCCTATTCTGGAAACGTGTCGTCCCATCAAAGTTTTGCCTTCCGCCGTAATAATAAAGTGGTAACCGATTTCAGGCTCACCTTTAGCAAGGTGTGATTGCTTGATGTTGTCATAGGTGGACGCATCTTCTCCGGTAAAATGCACCAGCACAAAACGGGTGTCCGGCCTTGCTTGTAAATCCTCATGATTCATGATCTGTTTCTTCCTGATTGGGACTATATTGTATTATAGAGTGGTTGATGAATTATTGAAGGGCTTTGAATGGAAAAGAACATCAAATCTGTTTTAGTGATCGGCCTTGGGCGCGTAGGAAGTCTGGCCGCGATCTTATTGCAGTCGAACGGAGTTCAGGTCACGGGTTTTGATACCAGCCCGGATGAGGATTTCCCGTTCGAGGTGATTACAGCGTCGGTTGCAGATGAACCTGCGTTGGAGCAGGCGATTGCAGGACACGATGCCGTGTTGACCTGTCTGTCGTTTCATTTGAATCTGGCAGTGGCCAAAAAAGTTCACCAGGCAGGCAAGCATTATTTTGACCTGACCGAAGATATCCCTACCACAACCGCCATCCGGGAAATGGAAAAATCGGCAAAGGGGCTCATGGCTCCGCAATGTGGACTGGCTCCCGGGTTTGTCGGAATTTGCGGCGCCCATCTTGCTAAGGGATTCGAACGCCTGCGCAGTATGGAACTTCGGGTCGGGGCTTTGCCACAGCATCCGCGCGGACTTCTCGGCTATGCTTTCAACTGGTCTGCGGAAGGAGTGGTCAACGAATACCTCAATGATTGCGAAGTCATTCAGGATGGGCAAAGGGCCAGCGTGCCTGCGATGGAAGGATTGGAAACCATCGTGATTGATGGCGTGCAACTCGAAGCCTTCACCACCTCAGGAGGGTTGGGCACTTTGTGCGAAACCTATGATGGCAAGATGAGCCATTTAAACTATAAAACCATTCGTTATCCCGGGCATGGCCAGTTGATGCGGTTTTTCTTTAACGAGCTATATATGAGAGACCGCAGAAAAGAGGCGGGAGAAATTCTGGTTCACGCCAAGCCGCCGGTCAAGGATGATGTTGTTTACGTCCATGTTGCGGTGGAGGGGTGGAAGGAAGGCAAGCTGGCCCGGGATGAATTTGTGCGCAGTTATTTCCCCAGAGAGATAAAAGCAAGATACTGGAAAGCCATTTCCTGGACCACCGCCGCGTCGGTCTGCGCGGTCATTGAACTGGTTTCACAGGGAAGTCTGCCGCGTCAGGGATTTTTAAAGCAGGAGGATATATCGCTTGAACTGCTATTGAACACATCAACCGGACAATTTTTTAAATAGTTTTGGTGATCAGCGATCAAGAGATCCTAAGTGTAGGTGTGGACCTTGATGGCGGGGTCTAGTTGAGCCCGGAGATGGTTTTCGATGACCCGCAGGGTGCCGCCTGTAGCACTCGGGCATCCCCCGCAAGCCCCTTGATAACGGATCCGGACAATGGGTCCCTCCACTTCGATCACTTCCAGGCCCCCACCATCGTTTGCCAGAGCAGGGCGGACGGATGAGTCAAGAACGGCCTCAACAATGATGACTTTTTCTTCATCGGAAAGTTGGGGATATTTTTCCATGTCAAAATCATCAAGAATGGATGCAGAAACTTCATCGTCGCCTTCCGCATATTTCCCCAAATCCGCTTCGATAATATTTTTGATCTTGTCCTTAAAAACCACCCAAAGGTCGGCGGAGGTCAGAGTGACCGAAACAAAATTCTCGCGCAAATAGACCATGTCAACGATATCAAGGGCGAACATATTGTAGGCAAAGGCATCAGCCTCCAGAAAGCCACCCTCTTGAATGGTTTTGGAGCCGGATTCGACCACGGTCTGGTCCAGAATAAATTTCACCGAGCGAGGGTTGGGGGTCAGCTCGATCTTCACAACGGAAAAAGTTTGGGTTTCCTGCATGGCTCTTCCTTAAAGGGTTAGTCTTTCTTTCCTAGGGTAGGATGGATTCCGGGGGTAGGATGGATTCTGGGCAAATCGGGTTCAAATTTTTTGCCGTTCAGGTTTTCCTACCTCGACAAAGGATTATACAGGTTTTATATAAAATATAAATAGATAAGTGTATCTTTTTTATGGGTTGATTGTCCTAAAACCAGGTTTTTATGCCGAAGAGGGTTGAAAAATGAAGATGACCGATCCGGTCAAGAGTTTTGTGAAGAATGATTCTGGGTGTGCCGCAGTTTTTGAGGAATTGAATATCGATTTCTGTTGTGGAGGCGATGTATCTCTTCAAACTGCCTGTGAGGAACAGGGTCTTAAAACTGATGAGGTCCATCAACGTCTGATGGAATTGGAATCCCCCACCAGCGATACAAACATTTCAAACTTAACACCGGCAGAATTGACCCCCCATATCGAGTCCACGCATCATGTTTATTTGAAGGAGGTGCTACCGCGTTTGACAGCATTGATGGAAAAAGTTTTTCAGGCGCATTCATCCCGATATCCCGAATTAAAACCATTGCGGTCTGTCGTTGAAAATTTGCGTGCAGACCTCGAACCGCATTTGCTCAAGGAAGAACGGGTTTTGTTTCCCCTGATACGCAAACTGGAGCGGGATTCTTTAGGCTTAAAAATGAAGGCCGCAGAGGGTCCGATCCGGGTCATGCGTCAGGAGCACGATAGGGCAGGAGAGTTGTTAAAAGAAATGAGGGCATTGGCGAACGGTTATGTTGCGCCGAAAGATGACTGCCAGTTCTTTCAACTTTTGTATACGGAGCTCAGGAAACTGGAAGAAGACACGCACCTGCACATCCACAAAGAAAATAATTTATTGTTTTCGGCCCTCTAGCGAGGGAGGCAGATAGCAATAACTCGTTGGGCCGAGTGGCCGATTGAGGGCAAGTTAGAGATATTGCCATTTGCACCCGGTGTCTACACCGGGCCCCTGATATGGGGGGGCAACTTCATGACTATAGAATTTGCTCAAGGCTTCATGCGTGGCAGGGGTTAAAGGAGGCAACGCGCTTGCTGCGCAATTATTGGCCACCTGTTGGGGATTTTTAGAGCCCGGAATCACCACACGCACCGCCTCAAAATCGAGAACCCATCGCAAGGCGAACTGCGACAGGTTTTCCGGCGTAAATTTTTTCAGGTCGTCAACGAGTTCGAGTCCTTTTTCAGAGGGAAGTCCGGCAAAGGTTTCCCCGACATTAAACTCCTGCCCGTCCCGGTTGAAATTGCGATGATCGTTATCGGCAAACTCGAATCGCTTTTCAATTTGCCGGAGAGCAGTCCTGATGCGAGCGGCAGGCGGACGATGAGAGCCACCTGTTTTTCCTGCGCCTCCTTGCTGCCAGGCGCCCAGCCCAATTTCTGAAACTTTGGTATTGCCAAATGTCCGGTATTTCATGCCCGCCTCGTTAAAAAATGATAAATTCAGGAGATGAACCCTTATTCACTTAACCGCTTGTTTTGTTCCGTCGGCCATAGCATTTTTATTCCTGCAGCAAAAGGAATTTTCGCTATTCTTGTGTTCAGCGGAATTGGTGGGCCACAGGCGGCATTGGCAGTAGACTTTAAAACCTATCTTGAGGGAGCCCAGGCGGAAATTTCGCGGCACAAGGAAATCATTCGCGAAGACCCTCTGGATGCGGCCTCCTATTTTGAACTGGGCAGAGCATACCTCGCTCTGGGGAGGCACGAAGAAGAGGTGCAAGCCTATCAGAAGGCGATCCAACTCAACCCCAAATACATTGCGGCGCATTATAATCTGAGTCTGGCTTACGATTTATTAAAGGATGGCCCCAATGCTACCAAGCACATGCTCCTTGCTCTGAACCTGTATTCTGAAAAAAGGAACCATGTCCGAGTAAGAAATGTGCAACGCCAATTAAAACGCCTGCATTTAAAATACCCCGGCAAACAAACGATGACACCGGAAAGCCTGAATTAACCGGGTGTTGCAAATGGAAACCGGCATTGTAAAAATGATTTATCCTTTAAGGGTTGATTTTTCGATGATTAATCAACTTAAACAAAAGTAATAGCGTTTTTCTTGCCGATCACAAAAAGATTTTTCCTCCAGTTTTACCCAATTGCAATCCCATACATTGAAGGCTAGTATTAAGGCATGGAACGAGATTTTGAACCGTTAAAAACCCGGCTTCGGGTTATCTGTGATCGGCTGGATGAGGACGAGCAACTCTATTTTCGTCCGCTCATTGAAAAATTCAAGGGACAGACCCAGGAGTTCCAGCGCATCATGCGCGACCTCGGCAAGTTCGGAGAAAAAATCGGAGACGGGAGCAAGTTCCAGGTCTACCGGGAAATCCAGCATCTTTTTGATGACGCGTTTCGCAAAAACAAGTGATCGGATAGAAAAGGGCCATGTTGATGAGTGTCCATCTTATTGCGCGCGGTCGGGTGCAGGGAGTTTGGTTCAGGGCTGGCACACGCGAGCAAGCTTTGCAACTGGGCCTATGTGGTTGGACAAAAAATTGCCCGGATGGTACGGTAGAAATCCATGCTGAAGGAGAAAAAGAAACCCTTGAACAGTTTATCAACTGGTGCAGAAAGGGCACACCCTCGGCCGAGGTCTCTGCTCTGGATATTGAGTGGGTCGACCCTAAGGGCTTAAACTCTTTTGAGAGTATTCATTAGTGATATCCATCAACGGGCTGGTTAAAAAATACGACACGCTCCTGGCGGTCGACGGACTCAACCTGGAGATCCCCGCCGGGGAGCTGTTTGGTTTCATCGGTCCCAATGGTGCCGGCAAAACCACCACCATCAAACTTTTAGTCGGCCTGCTCAAACCTTCTTCCGGAACCATCCATATCGATGGGATAGATCTGAAGCAAGACTCCATTCAGGTAAAAAAAATCATCGGCTACATCCCCGACCGACCCTTCCTCTATCACAAACTGACAGGGTGGGAATATCTGGAGTTTGTCGCCGGTCTGTATTCCATGGATGAGGACATGGCGCGCGACAAGGCAGAAAATTTTTTCAGCTTTTTTGATTTGAAAGACTTTGCTGATGAACTGATCTAAGGCTACTCGCATGGCATGAGGCAGAAGCTTGTTATTGCAGGGGCGTTGATCCACGACCCCAAGGTGGTCATTGTCGATGAGCCTCTGGTGGGGCTTGATCCCAAGGGTGCGCGCCAAGTGAAACAATTGTTTCAGGATTTATGTGAAAACGGCACGACGATTTTCATGTCCACTCATTCTTTGGGAGTGGCCGAGACCATGTGCCATAGAGTGGGCATCATCCAGAAAGGAAAAATGATAGCAATAGGAACGGTGGACCAGTTGCGCTCCCAGGCCGAACACCAGCACGGCGACCTGGAAGATGTTTTTCTAAAGTTGACCCAAGCCACGCCTGATAGTAACGACCAATAGCTAATTTTGGCGGCAACAGGTTAGCTGGGTTTACTTTTTTCTCTTTTTAAACACCACTTCGACCGTCAGGGTTTTATCATCGCGGCGAATTTGGAAGGTGGAGCGGTCATCAAAGTTTTTGCTTTGCAGGAGTTCCAACACATCGTCGATCCCCGTTAGAGTTTTGTCGTCCATGCTGAGTAACTGATCCCCAGATTTCATGCCAGCAGTTTGGGCGTTGGAGTTTGCGCCCACGAACTTAATGCGCACCTTACCACCTTTTTCCTGAGTAAGGCGCACTCCCAGTTTTACCTTATTCTGACTGGGTACCCGGTATTCCACTTTCCAGGCATAGTCTGAGGCGTAAAGCGGGATGGAGACTTTCTCCACCTTCATTTCCCGGTCTTTCAATGATTCTGGGATATGGGTGATGCTGGGTAATATGATGGAATACTGATGAGGAATTCTTCGGTAAGCGCGTTTTGGGATGCCGAATCCATATTGAATATGAAACCCGCCTGCCAGCACCACCAGCTTTTTATCCTTGTTAGCGGGATGGCGTAAAAATTCTGCCACGGTCTGAGCCATGGTTTCTTCCCACAGCAATAACATGCTATAAGGTTTTTCCAGCGCTTTTGCTTTGTGCCCACCGAAGGCGGACATTGAGAAAGCCCGATGATAAGGGTCGGTTTCGTCTATTTCCGGATACAGCGTGTCGCCGGGTGCCGCGTCGCCTGAGCGAAAATGGTTTTCCACCTCGCGGGTGGGTTTGAGTCCGATCAAAGGCAGGCCTTTGAATTTGGCGAATTCGAATATCGGTTGGTAGAGGCCAAACCCGCTGCCCCAGTTGGTGTGGAAGAGATTTTTAAATTCCCGGTTAGAAAGTCGCCGCTGATGAAAGAGGTCGAGTTTTTCTTGGGCCGAGCGACGGAACATTTCCAGTCCGATTGCCAACGGATATTTTTCTGCCAGAAGTTGAATGATCTGCAACTGAACTTTATGGGCTTCGATATTGTCGTGGGTTTCACCGATGTAAATGACCCGGGAGGCCGAAATGGAGTCCATCATCTGTTCCCGGCTGACCACCAATCCGGTCGGAAGATGGAGGATTTCGCCCACGTCCAGATCTGCCAGATTCTTGTAAGGAGACCCGGCATGTGGCACCGCAAATTCTTCGGCATAACCCTCGCGGGATAAAAGCAATAAGCAGAATAAAAACAAGGTTGTCAGGACAATACGGGGGCTTTGGGTGAGCGGATTTAGGCTCATTATTTTAGGGTCTTGACTTTATGTGAATTTTTGTCGATAATCTCAACCTTCGCATTAGGATGGCTTCTCTGCATGGCGCAGAAGCATTGGGGGGTTCGAATCATTATTTTGTGCCATCAAAAATGATGTTCAACCTGGTTAAAAACTCAGGGTAGGAGGTAGAGGTTTTTGGAAGTAACAGTTTACCAAAATCAGGTTGAAAAAGCCTTAAAAGTCTTGAAACGTCAAATGACCAAGGAAGGCCTGCTGAAAGAGCTTAAGCGCCGCAGGTTTTATGAGAAGCCTTCCGTAAAGAAAAAGCGCAAGCAAAAAGAAGCCAAGAAGAAAAGAAAAGCCGCCATGCGTCGCCTACGATCCTACAACCGGCTTTAAGTTTCATCCGCCTTCAAATCATGAAGGACGTGTTTCACCCTTAGGCATCATCCTGCATTTTTTTCTGACGCAAATTTTCGTAGAAGACTACCGCGCTGGCTGACGCTGCGTTCAAGGATTCCAATTGTCCTTTCATGGGGATCGTGAGCGTGACATCGCAGGATTTTTTCAGCAAAGGTCGAATGCCTTTTTCCTCTCCTCCAATGACCAGGGCCACCGGGGTATTGAACTTGTATTGGTAACATGGCATCTCTCCATCAGGCATGACACCTGCGACCCAGAATCCGGCTTCTTTGAGTTGTTCAATACAGCGAGCCAAATTGGTGACCCAGGCGATGGGCAAATGTTCGATGGCTCCCGAGGAACATTTAGCCACTGTTTCGTTCAGGGCCGATGTTCCGTGTTTAGGTAGGATCATCCCCTGAACTCCCAGAGTTTCCGCTGATCGGATGATCGCTCCCAGGTTTTGCGGGTCCTGAATTCCGTCCAGAATGACGAGCGTCGGCAGGGAAGTTTTTTCAAACGCGGATTCGATCAAGCTTTCCAGTTCCAGAGTTGTGATGATGGAAAAGTATCCCGCGATCCCCTGATGCACCTGGTTTTTGAATTTATTATTGAAGGCAGTCTTGGGCAAGGGCTCGATGGGAATTCGTTTTTCCCTGGCCAGTTCGATCACAGCCTGGATCCTTGCGGGGGTTTTGCCTTGCTCCACAATGAGCCTGTAGCAACGCCGCTTAGAGGCTAAAAGTGCCTCCCGTACGGGATTGATTCCAACAATTAAAGATTGTTCTGTAGGTTTCATTGGCGGTGAAATGAAATAAGGTCTAAGGCGGTGAAATGAAATAAGGCCTAAAAGAGTGCCGGGCTTTTTGCTGGACGAAAAGCCACAAATGAACTATAATATTATGAAAACAATGGATTTAGCCAGCCAGAATCCATCGGTGATTGCTGAGCGGTTATGAACCGGTTTTGCTCCTTTTCCTCGAAAAAAATTTTCTTTCCCGCGAAAAAACCGCGAAGGCTATTTTAACCTTTTTCTGCAATCCGTAAACCTCATATGCCGCTTTATCGCAAAAGGATAATTTTTTATTCCCTGTTTACCTTAGTGCTCGGGGTGATCTCTGTCTGTTCTCTGGCCTATTACCAGTTGCGTAATTTGGAAGAGATCAAGACGGTTGCTATAGAGAAGCTGGAGGAATTGACCCAGCGGGAAGTGAAAATCGGTGATGCGGAGATGGATATTTTCCGCGGCCTCAGTGTTCGCCTGAAAGATGTCTCGGTCAAGTCTCGGTTTGCCGAGGAACCGGAACTGACGGCTCGCAGTGTGTGGGTGGTGGTCCAATTATTGCCGCTACTGGTTAAACAGGTTGAGGTCAAGAAAATCATTATTCAGGGGGCATCCATCCGTGTGGTTCGGAATGCCGAGGGGCGGTTCAGTTTAGGCGATGTGAAAAAGCGGATCACTCAACCCGCCGAAAGCGGTTTGTTCAAAGTTTTAAAAATCAGTCTCATGAATCAGCTCATGGTGGAAGATGGGGCCATACATTTTCAGGACTATTTAAACCGTCCTCCTGAAAGCCCTTTGCCGCTGGACCTGGAGCATATTCATTTTTCCGTGCGAAAAAATCTTCTCGACTCCCCTTTTCAATTCAATTTGAAGGGGGAAATCCTTAGCGGGAGTTCGCCCACCGCTTTCCAGGTTTCCGGAGCGTTCGACAATTTTTCTGAAGGCCAGGGTTTTACCGGCATTTCTATTAATGGCAAGGTCAGGGTCGATGAACTGAATGTTTCAAACTTTAAGCCCTACTTGAAAAAGGTCCTGGCTAAAGCTCCTGAAGGCAGCTTATTGTCTTTGGACTCCAGCTTTTCAGGGAATCTCGGTGGTTTCCTGAAAACGGAAGGCACGCTGAAATATTCTTCCGACTCAAATAAAAAGCAGGCAACATTGAGAGATGCCCGTGTGCCTCACCGTGGTGGCTTGGAATACAAGATTTCCTTGGAAAAAGACTCCCTTTATATTGAAGAGTTGAAATCGGAATCAGAGCCTTTTAAATTCACGGCCAGAGCTTCCCTCACAAATTTTCTTTCCAAAGATCCTTCTGTGTCCATTGATCTGGTTTCCGATCCATTTCAGGTTAATAAAAGTGTCGATTACTTGCCGTTAAAGTTTTTTCCGGAGGAGTTTCATGCGTTAGTGCAATCCCGGTTTAAAAACGGTTCGATAAAAATAAAGTCACTAAAATTCGAAGGAAGTCTGGATCAGCTTCGGGAACTGGCGCAAGAAAAAAACCGGGGTTTGATTTCTTCAGAACTTGAAATGAAGCATGTGAACTGGCAGTCCCCCTTGCCGGCATTACAGAATGTGACGGGAGCTTTCAGTGTGATTAAGGGAAACGCCACTTTACATATTTCTAAAGCCAGTTATGAAAATCAACCTATCACCAATGTTCGCGGAACCATCAATAACTTCATGACACGGCCATTAGTGGATCTTAAAGTCGAAAACCAAGTGGAAATGAGTCAGTTTCATAGAACCCTCAAGAAGATTTTCAAGGGGCACCCCTTGTTCGATTCCATTGCGATTTACGATGAATTTGAAGGAACCGCGAAAGTCCTTCTGGACGTGAAGGGTCCGTTGGATGATTTCGACAGGTTGGCGATCTCGGGGAAGATAGGCATGCAGAACATTTCCCTTAACGAGAAAGGGTTTGAGCCACGACTGAAAAACATCAATGGGGAAATTATTTACACCCACACTCCAGAGGCGGAAAAGCGCAAAGACGCTTCCTGGATTCCGGTCATCAGGTATGACAACCTTTCCGGAAATTTTTCCAAAAGCTCCTTTTCAGAGATGAACGGGGAGATGGGTTTTCGTAATGGAGAGCCTCTGGAGAAAATGTCGGCGACCTACAAAATCGCGTCCGGCGATTTGCTCTATGTCCTGTCTGATGATTCCGAAGATGCTCTGGTGGGTTTGAGGGAAGGACTGGACTTTACTTCCGGTGAACTGATTATGAATTACCGGTCGCAGGGCAACCCCACTAAGCCGGAAACTGAAAAGGAGTGGGGGAAAATTGAGTTGAAAAACTTCTCAATGAGATATCCGGACCGGTTGCAGCCTATGATAAACCTGAACGGCAATATTTCCTATGGCGATGGAAGAATAAGACTGGAAAACTTGAATGGTTGGTATGGCGATTCACCAGTTCAGTTGGAAGGAGAAATCGACCGCAGAAATATCAAGAAGCTGGAGTATGCCCTGCGCTTGAACTTCCCGGGACTTGTGCAGTCTGACTTGAAGGACATCCCCGTTTTCAAGGACTTGAAATTTTCAGGCCCTGCCCACGTTTCCCTGAGCCTGAATGGAAATCTGGATGCCTTCAAGTTCGAACATCAGGCCGATCTGGCACGGGTGGGATATCAAATCCCAGGTTTTATGGAAAAACGGCCCAACGCCTTGAGTAAATCCAAGGCCAAAGGCAGTGTTTTAAAAAATAGGGGCTTAACCATCGACCGTTGGTCTTATGAATTGGGCGGTAATCAGGTTTCAGGAACCGTTCGAATTCCTGATCTTGACAACCCTGAATTCACCATCAGCTTGGCCGCCAATAATTTTCAGGCATATTCTCCCCAGCAGTTTTTTCGATTCTTTGATGCGGAGATGGATGGAAGCACCGATTTTAAAATTACCGGTTCCGGTAACTTGAATAATCTCCAGGATGCAAAATTTGAAGGTGAGATGGAGTTGAAGGAACTAAAAATCCGGCTAAAAAACTTTTCATCGCCATTGACGGTGGATGCCAGCCTGAAGTTTAAGGAAGACCGCATAGACATTCGTTCCGGAAATATCAAGGCTGATCAAAGTGAACTTAGATTTTCGGGCGTTTACCAAAGAGGCGACTCCCCCAGCCTGGATCTGAATCTCGCCGGAAAGAGATTGGAGATGGATGAAATTTTTCCCGAACCACAAGACAAAGAGATGTCTCTCATAGACCATCTGAACCAGTCTGAGTTTTTTGCCAAAGGTAAAGGCCAGATCACGTTTAGTCTGGATCAACTGGGTTACAAACTTTTAAATTTGGATCAGGTTGCAGGGAGCATTGTGCTGGAAAACAAGCAAATAGAAATGAAGAACCTGACTTTTGCTTCCAATGCATCTGTCAAAAGTAGCGTACGGATATTGATCGATCCTCAAGGTATTGGACATATTGAGGCAGGCGTTCAAGCCCAGAATATGGAAACAAACAACCTGTTCGGTTTTTTTGGTGATGTGTTTAAAAACGGTTTAAGTGGAAAAGTTGAAACGATGGATGCCCGGCTCATAGGCAGTGGAAAAGACTGGAAGGAAATTGCCAGATCTCTGTCCGGCAGAATATTTCTGGACATCCGATCCGGAAGCATAAACAAGGGGAGGCTTAAAAGGGGAGTTCGCAGATTGTTCAGTTCGATTCCTCAAAGCCATCCTTTGGAAAAAGATGAGTCGTCTTCCTTCAAACAAATTTCCGGGGAGTTTGTTTCTAAAGGCGGGGTCCTAAAAACGGAGAACTTTGTGGTCGAAACCAACAACCGGAGAACCTCCATAGTCGGCAGTTTTGATCTGGTGAACAACCAGATGGATACGGTGGTCGGGGTTGCCCCTCTAGCTGGGCTCGACCGATTTCTGACGAAAATTCCACTGGTGGGGAAAATCTTAACCGGCGGCGATGAAAAAAGTCTGCTAAAAAACTATTATACGGTGAAAGGGGATTTTAATGATCCTGAGGTTAGCGCGATTCCTTTCACGTCCCTGGGAAAAAGGGTCGTGGGAATTTTTCAGGGTATTTTCCAGACTCCGCAGGACATCCTGACTCCTATCACAGACAGCCTGCTCGCTGTGACGCCATCCCCCCCAGTCCCTGCAAATAATTAGCTCCACGCCTTTGCCCCTCCCGGGCGAGACCTTTGCATAACCCAAGATTCTTCGTTGCAATAGCTCCTCAGAATGACAAAATAGCTCTTTATTGTCATGCTGAGCTAGTGGTATTTGACCTTTGAGTTCTTGCCCCGTAGGGGTATCTCGAAGCATCTCGCTTTTCTGCTTTATAGACTTACGCAAAGCTCTCCTCCCGGGCAAGAAAGCAAATGAAAAATATAACTAGTGGGCGGAGGTACTCCGCTTACGGCTGAGAAATTTTGACGATTCTAAATTCGTTTGGAGATTTCCCCATATGCATGGCCAGAGTTGCGGTGATGGCGGCAACATGATCGTCTTGGTCACCGCTTGCAGAAGACGCGGTTTGAGGGCGAGCGGTTGCGGCAGGCGGAGCTTTATAGGGGATCAGTTTCACCAATACCTGAATGGTGAAGATCAAAATAACCAGAACGGTGAAAATCACCGTAATGGCCAGGATCGAAACGTTGGCGGCTGCTATAAATGAAGCTTCCATAAAGAAAGTTCTCTTTTGCTAGTTTACCCCGGCGGCTACTACGTCGGCCACTTGGGCCATCGCGGCTTTGATACCGGGTTCTACTGTGCCAATCACATCAACGATAGCGGCATGTGGTTCTGTGACTGCCGGGATATCCCCGAACAGGGAGATGAACACACCTGCGGCCACGGCGCTACCAATAACACCTGCGACATTCGGGCCCATTGCGTGCATCAATAAAAAATTTGAAGAGTCTGCTTCCGCACCGACTTTCTGGGAAACCCTTGCTGCCATAGGAACCGCCGAGACCCCTGCCGAACCAATGAGCGGATTCACCCGGCCTCCGGTCATTTTGCACATGAGTTTGCCAAAAAGCACCCCCCCCGCCGTGGCAATACAGAAAGCCAATAAGCCCAGTACAATAATTTTAAGGGTTTCAAGTCGCAAAAAAGAATCGGCAGTCATGGAAGAACCCACGGCCAACGCTAAAAGAATGGTGACGATATTGATCAAATGAGTTTCCGAAGTTTCGTGCAAGCGAGCGGTGACCCCGGATTCGCGGAACAAGTTGCCCAGCATCAGCATTCCCAAAAGCGTGGTGACGCCGGGTAACATCAAACAACAGACGATGGTCACCACCACGGGGAAAAGAATCTTCACCGTTTGGGATATCGGCTTTAATTGTGCCATTTTGATTTTCCGCTCCTTCTCCGTCGTTAAAAGTTTCATGATCGGAGGTTGGATAAGCGGAACCAGGGACATATAGGAATAAGCCGCTACGGCAATCGGAGCAAGCAGATGCGGGGCCAGCTTGCTGGCTATAAAAATAGATGTGGGTCCATCTGCACCGCCGATGATGCCGATGGCACTGGCTTCATGCATGTTGAACCCGAGCAGTACGGCGCCAATGAGGGTGACATAGACACCCACCTGGGCGGCGGCACCGAGAATAAGCGTTGCGGGATTGGCCAAAAGCGGACCAAAGTCTGTCAACGCACCCACTCCCAGAAAAATCAGCGGAGGAAGGATTTCATGTTTGATGCCCTGATAAAAAAAATTGAGGAGCCCTCCGGCATCGGTGCTTGCCATCATGCTCATGGGAATGTTGGCAAGCAGGCATCCGAAACCAATGGGAAGGAGTAGAAGCGGTTCAAACTTTTTCCAGATCGCTAGATAGAGCAGAAGGCAAGCGACCACGAGCATGATCACATCGCCACCCTCCAGACTGGAGAATCCGGTGGTGGTTAATATTTTAGTAGCGGATGCGCCAAAACTGAATTCCATTATCCTATAATGACCAGTTCATCGCCGGTTTGCACACTATCTCCTTCTTTAACCAGGATAGATTGAATGGTTCCGGATTGATGGGCTGCGATTTCTGATTCCATTTTCATGGATTCCATAACAAGAACGGTATCTCCTTCCTTCACCGAATCGCCTTCTTTGCATTTCATGGAGAAGATGGACCCTGGAAGGGGTGCCACCAACGGAGAACCATTTGCAGTGCTGGCTGCGGGAGCGGCAACCGGTGTAGCAGGTGCCGCCGCAGTTATTGCCGGGGATGCGCCAACCGCCCCTCCGGTTGAAACTTCAACGGTATAATCTTTTCCATTAACCCGAACACTATAAACTACCGATCCTGCAGGAGCCGGGGCTACAGCGGCTGCAGTGGCTGGAGCGGCTGCGGTGGTCGGTGCGTTTGCCGGAGCTTTGGCTTGCGCGGCTGCGGCTTTCGGTTGAGGTTTTCCTCGAGTCTCAAAAAACTTAAGCGCCACTTTTGGAAACAGGGCATACGTCAACCGGTCTTCTTCGCGGGTGTATTTATCACCCAATTCCTTGCAAACCGTATCCCATTCAGGTTCGAGCAAATCAGCGGGACGGCAGTCGGTGATCTTTCCATCTGCAGAAACTTTACTCATCAGTTGTTCATCGATTGCGGCGGGAAGTTTTCCGTAGTTGCCCAGGACACATTGTCGGGTTTCTTTGGTGATGATTTTATAACGCTCCCCTGTCAATACGTTCAAGGTTGCCTGGGAGCCGACGATCTGGCTGGTCGGTGTGACCAGCGGAGGGTAGCCCATATCTTTGCGTACTCGGGGAACCTCTTTGAGCACTTCATCGAGTTTGTCGAGCGCGTTTTGTTCCTTTAATTGGTTTTCCATATTGGAAATCATACCGCCAGGAATTTGCGATTTGAGGATATTGATATCCACACCCTTAAAATCGCTTTCGAACTCCGCATAATTTTTCTTCACTTCAGTGAAGTGATCATTGATTTCTTCAAGCAGGTCAAGATCGAGACCGGTGTCTCGGGGGGTTCCTTTCAGGCCCGCCACCAGACATTCCGTGGCGTAATGGGATGTTCCCATAGATAAGGAAGAGATTGCGGTGTCCACCATATCCACTCCGTCCTCTATGGCGCATTGCATGTTCATGCCTACCAGTCCGGTCGTTGCATGGGTGTGCAAATTGATCGGAATCTTGATGGATTTTTTGAGTTCGGTGATCAGGGTCTTGGTCACATTGGGAGTCAGGAGGCCCGCCATGTCTTTAATGCAGAGAATGTCGGAACCCATCTCCTCCAGCTTTTTCCCCATTTCCAGGTAGAGCCCGATATTGTGAACCGGGCTGACGGTGTAGCTGATGCACCCTTCGACGGTTTCCCCGCATTTTTTTACGGTTTTGATAGCGGTTTCAATATTGCGAAAGTCATTGAGGGCGTCGAATATCCTGAATATATTGATTCCAACATCCACCGATTGCTTGACAAACCGCTCGACGATATCATCGGCATAATGCCGGTAACCGACGGCGTTCTGCCCTCTCAGCAGCATTTGAAGGGGGGTGTTGGGCATTTTTTTCTTGAGAGCCCGGGCGCGTTCCCAGGGATCTTCATTGAGAAACCGGATGCAGGTGTCAAAGGTTGCTCCACCCCACATTTCCAGGGAGAAAAAACCCACCTGGTCGAGTTTTTCGGCGATGGGGAGCATATCCTCGGTCCGCATTCGGGTTGCAAGAAGGGATTGATGTGCATCCCGCAAGACAAGTTCGGTGATTTTGAGTGGATTGGTTTCCATGCTATTTAAATTCCTTTATGGGCCAGGGAGACCCTGGGCACCCGAAAATTAAGTTCTACAAACCAATGTCTGACCAGCATCCCGAAACTCATTTTGACCCGGTTTCCCCTCTGATTTTTCTTGCAAGCCAGCCAGGTCTTTTCCTATGAGTTTTTAGTGTTGCCAAGGGCAAAGTTCAGGCTGGGAACCCGAAATTTTAATTTATTGCGGGGTCAAAATCAAATCTTATTTGCGCCAGGTCATGGGCAGGAAAAGCAGCATGACACCGTAAATTTCAAGCCTTCCTAACAGCATGAAAAAGATGAGAATGCCCTTTCCCATAGCCGGGATTACTGCATAGCTCGCCATCGCGCCGACATTGCCCAGACCCGGGCCTATATTGAAAAGGGAAGCCACAGTCGCCGACAATGCTGTGGTGAGGTCTACCCCCATTGCTGAGAGAAGCACCCCGCCCAAAGCTGTAAAGCCCATAAACAGGAAGGTCAGGGCGGCCACATTGGAAAGATCATCCGCGTCAATGCTTTTATCTCCCACTTTGACGTGGAAAATGGCGCGCGGGTACACCAGGTTTTTAAGTTCCCGCATAATGATTTTCAGCAGGATGATAAACCGAATGACTTTGAACGACCCGCTGGTGGAGCCGGAGCACCCACCCACCATCATGACCACGACAAGAAAAAGTTTTAAGTACTCCGGCCATACATTGAAATCATCCGTGACAAAACCGGTGGTGGTATTAATGGAAACAACGGTGAACGCCGCACTGCGGAAGGCCTGGCCCACATCACCAGTAGGGGAAACGCGGGTGAGGCCCCAGGTGACAAACAGAATGCCTACAAGAATCAACGCACAATAGGCCTGGAACTCCGGGTTCTTGAAGATGACGGAAAAATTTCTTCGCACCAGTTGGAAATGTAGGGCGAAGTTGATTCCTCCCAGAAACATGAAAAGAATAATGATGCTCTCGATATAAACATTATTCAAAGCACCGATACTGCCGTTATGCGGTGAAAATCCGCCCGTCGCCACCGTGGAAAAAGTGTGGCAAATCGAATCGAACCAATCTAAACCGGCAAAATGCAGTGCAAAAATTTCGATGAGGGTCAGAGCAAGATATGTTTTCCAAAGGATTTTTGCGGTCTCGACCAGCCGTGGTTGTGTTTGTTCCACGGTCGACCCACCGGGAATTTCTGCTTTGAACAGGTGGAAGCTGCCGATCCCCAGCATGGGAAAGATGGCCAGGGAAAGCAGAATGATTCCCATTCCTCCGATCCACTGCATCAAGTTTCTCCAGAACAGGATGCCGTGCGGCACCACGTCGATATCCTGAAGAATAGAAGCACCAGTGGTGGTGAAGCCGCTGGTGCTTTCAAAAAACGCGTCAATGAACTCCGGACAGGCTCCGCTCAAATAAAATGGCAGTGCGCCGAATGCGGACATGGAAAGCCAGGAAACGGTGACAATGGCAAATCCCTCACGATCCCGGAGTTTTGCTAATCCGGAGGGAAACAGTTTCCACAATATCAGGCCGGATGCCAGGCTGAGTCCAAATGTCCAGCCAAACGCCGAGGTCTCGGACATGAAACCCTCAATAGGAGCGTGGCCGTAATACAGCGAAACGCCTATGGGGACCAGAGTCAAACCGGAAAGAAGGACCAGCAGAACTCCTACGACATTGAAAATGGATTGGATATTCATCTGAAGGGAAGGAAAGATCTTTTGCGGTCGAACAGTTTCTCGATTTTTTCGATGGTTCCGGGCAGGGCCACCACGATGACCGAATCACCCGCTTCGATGGTGACATCGTCATTGGAGAGTATCATTTCCCCCCTCCTGAGGAGAGCCCCGATGATCGCACCTTTAGGGAAATTGATTTTGCCGATTTGTTTGTTGACGATGGAAGAGTCTTCTTCCACCCCGATCTCCATCACTTCGGCGTATTCAATCAGTTTGAAGACCGACATGACCCGGCCCTTCCGCAAATGTTTCAGGATGGCGCTGACCGTGATGAGTCTCGGGTTGATGGTGATGTCCATCCCGATGGAATCCAGGATGGGCAGGTATTCCGGGTCGTGAGTGATGACCAGAGCGCGTTTGGCGCCATACTTTTTTGCCAACAGGGCAGAAAGAATATTGTTTTCATCATCGTGGGAAAGAGCCAGAAAAAAATCGGCATCCTTCATGTTGATCTCGTTAAACAAATCCATGTCGGTGCCACTGCCATGTTGAACAACGGTGCGTTTAAGCTTATCGGCAGCCCGGTGCGCTTTTTCCCTGGAAGGTTCGATGATGCAGACGTCACGCATGTCTTCTTCCAGGGCCTTGGCCAACTGAGTGGATGTGGATGTGGCGCCATAAATGATAATTTTTTCCACCTGGTCGAGGGTTCGGTTCAGCATGGGCAAAAGGAAAGGCAAAAATTCTTTGTCGACCAGAGTGTAAAACCGGTCACCCGCCTGCAGGATATCCTGATCTTTTGGGATGACCAGTTCGCCGTCGCGGACAATGGCGACGATCAGAAACGAGTCCATTTGCGTGATACTGCGAATGTCTTGAATGGTCTTGCCTGCAATGGGGGCGTTTTCCGGTACGTCAAACTCGCGCAGAAGAACTTCGCCGTCAGCAAATTCCGCGACGCTGACCACGCCGGGAGTTTCGAGAATTTTCAGAATGGTTTCGACAATGATCTGGCCGGGGTTGATGGCCTGGTTGACGCATAATTCTTCCGGAGTGAAAACACTTTCGTTTTCGGTGAATTCCATGTTGCGGAGTCTGGCAAAGCGCTTGGGGACATTAAATCGGGAGGCCAGGAAGCAGGCGAGCAAGTTGATCTCATCCTTTTCGGTGACCGCGATCAGCATTTCGGAGGACTTGATCCCCGCCTTCATGAGCACACTGGGGAAACAGGCATTGCCTTCCACCGCCAAAACGTCCAACGTGTCAGTGATGCGCCGGGTTCTTTCCGGGTCCTGATCCACGATAGCAATATCATGGCCTTCCTGGGAAAGCTCCTGAGCGAGGTTGTATCCGACTATGCCGGCACCCACAATGAGTATTCTCATGCCACCTGATAAGTAAAGAGAACGGTTCTCACTCTATATAATAATGATATTCCATGATTTTTGCCACTCCGGTCATGGAAAAAGGTTTATTTGGATTTGTTCAGGAATCCCAGGAAATCGGAATCTTCAGACATAAGGAGAGTGGTGTCGGTTTTTAAAGAGTTCTTATAAGCTTCCATGGAACGCATGAAAGAATAAAATTTTGGGTCTTTGTTGTAAGCATCCGCATAAACTTTGGTTGCGACCGCATCGCCTTCACCTCGAACGGTCTGTTCCTCTTTGTAGGCTTCGGCAATGAGAATGGTTTTTTCCTTATCCGTTTCAGCGCGAATTTTGGTGGCTTCTTCTTTTCCTTCAGACCGATATTCCATGGCGATGCGCTCACGCTCTGTGCGCATGCGGTTAAAAATGGAGTTGGCGATTTCTGGTGGCAGATCGGTCCGCTTGATGCGCACCTCGACAACCTGAATGCCATATTCGGCGGCTTTGATGTTGGCTTCTTTGGTGACCTTGGACATGATCGTATCCCGGGTTTCCGTGACGATATCGTGCAAGCCATGAGTACCGATTTCAACCCGCAACTCGGAGTAGATGATGTCATCCAACCGAGCCCGCGCGCCCTGTTCCCCGCGAACGGTTTCCAGAAATTTCAATGGGTCCACGATGCGAAACATGGTGAAGTTATCGATCAACATATTTTTCTTATCTTTGGTGATAACTTCAGCCGGGTTAGAATCGTTATCCAGCAATTGCCGGGAAAAGTATCGAACCTGCTGCAAGAAGGGAATTTTGAAATAAAGCCCGGGTTCTGTGATGATCTCTTTAGGTTTTTGCAGTTCCAGCACCACAGCGCTCTGGGTCATATGAACTGTGAACATGGAGGACGATATCAAAATGATGGCAAGAACGCCACCTATAATCAGGGCATTTTGTTTCATAGCTATCTATTGCCTCCCATCAAGTTACCACCCAGCGGGAGGATCGGCAAAACACTGCCACCCTTTTTGTTATCCATAATGAATTTTTTGATGTTAGGAAGAACCTCTTCCATCGTTTCAAGATAAATCCTTTTGCGGGTGATTTCTGGGGCTTTTTTGTACTCCGCGTATTGTTGCAGAAAACGCTTGGCGTCACCCTCGGCTGTTTTGATGACTTTTTCCAGGTACCCTTCTGCCTCCCGGACAATTTTCGCGGCTTGTCCACGCGCTTCCGGGATAACCGCGTTACGGTAACCCTGGGCTTCGTTGATCATTCGCTCTTTGTCTTCCCGGGCGCTGACAACATCCTTGAACGCGGCTTCAACCTGCTCCGGAGGATGCACATCTTGAAGCTGAATAGTCACAACCTGCAGGCCGGATTCGTATCTATCAAGCAGTACCTGAATCTGACCCTTGGCGAGAATCTGAATTTCCGCTTTGCCGGTGGTCAACGCCTCATCGATATTTTTGCTACCGATGATTCCGCGAATGACCGTCTCGGCGGCATCGCGAATCAGTTTGTGAGGCCGTCTCACATTGAACAGGAATTTCACCGAATCCATAATCCGGTACTGAACAACGAGATTGATATCGATAATATTCTGGTCACCGGTCAGCATAAGAGACTCGGCGGGAACCCTTTGCAGAGGCCTTCCTTGCGAAGTCCTGAATCCGATTTCTGCCCTTCGCACTTGGCGAATTGCCGGGGTCGCTGCATGCTCAATGGGGGAGGGCCACTTGAAGTGCACGCCCGGTGAAGTGGTGCGGCTGAATTTCCCGAATGTGGTGACCACGCCTTCTTCATCCGGTTCGACAAAGTAAAAGGTTCCCGGCACAATCCATACTACAAGCAGGAGCAGGATGATCCCCAATATAATGGAGGGTTTGAATTGTGGAACTTTGAATTGTGGAATGTCAAAAGGCGGTTTTTGCGAACCCCCACCTTGTCCACCGCCTCCTTTAAATCGGTCTTCGGGGCCTTTCGGCTCGTGTAAATCGTCCCAGGGCATATTTTAAATCACAAAAAAGTTAGACATATGTTAGCGGGTTACGCTATCAGACTGCTCAAGTCTTGTCAATCATAAGGCGGAGAACCTCCGCTGTAGTTTTTTAATGCCAGGAAGATGAGTCTATTTCCAATTACCACCGGCGGTACGCCGGTCAGGTGAAATTGTAGGCAAAGCATCCGCTGGAACAACGCACCATATAATGAGGGCAACTTTTGCAGGGTTCGTTGGGCTGTGCTTCAAACACATGGCCGAGAAACTTGGTATGCATCTTGGTGATTGAAAGTTCGTTGATCTGTTTGAAGTCCTGGATATTTCCCAGTTTCTTGTTGTGAAACGGGAAACAGTTGAAGCAATCGCCTTTCGGATCGATGTCCATAGGGCTGTCATCCGCACAACCAAAATAAAAATCCCGGTCTTTCCATTCCGTGATATTGGGAACGGATTGACTGCCATGATAGAAGAACCGCTCAACCAGCGGATATTCCTCTTCTTCAATTTCGTCGAGAAGGCAGGGCGGGAATGAACAGTCAAAACGAAAACACATTTGTGGAAATTCTTTAACCATGTCCAGCATCATCCTTCCCATTTTGGGATAATCTCTGATGGGCAAGGACACGTGGTTATCATCTCCGACTATAGGGAAAGCTGGGCTGACACGAATTTTATATTTTTGTCCCGGCGGCAACCCCAGGGCCTGATAGATTTCATCAATCTCCCAGCATTGAGTGGATAAATCCTGGTCGATGGAATACAGGTTGAGGCTGAACATGAGTCCGAATCCGTTTTTGCTGAGAATGGCCTTTGCGACTTCCCGGCAACGGGCATGATTTTTTTCCGAGATATTTTCCATGGTCTGCCAGTTAAGAAGAATAGAGAATTGAATCTGGCGCTCGATACTTCCTCCCCGGCCGACAGTATGCAAAAGAAGGTCGAGGACTTTATCCGGCATCAAGCCATTTGTGAAAACTCCCAGAAAGGAAAAGGGCTGCATGCCTTCCAGGGTCCGAGACAGAATATCGTTGAAGTCAGGATGCAGGGTGGGTTCCCCGCCCATGAAATTGATGAGTGAAGCGTTTTTTACCCGGGGTAAAAGCTCGTTCAGGAAAAAGCCATAGTCCATGGATTTGTCAGGAGTTTTGACATTTTCCTCCATATACTCATCGGCAAAGCAGTAATTACATTTTAGATTACAATAGCTATTTAAAATAATGTTCATATTCTGATTCTTGCTACCCGGTTGGAGCAAACAAAACTCTGCCGAGATAAAACCTGTGATTGCCCCTGGCGCCCGTATGGGTTTGGCCTGACAATATCAGGTGGGTTTTCAAAAAAGTAGACTTTCCTACACTATAGTAGATGTATGAATTATGGCAGAAATTACCTATAAATTGTAGGGATAAATAGGGTCCAGCCTGAGCTCGTAATAGATTGCAAAAGAGCAGGGCTTAAATTATCTTGAAATCACTCCCCTAAAGCGTCAGAATGAGGTTTTCCTAACCCATTTTAGAGAGAGAAATGCTAGCTTTTGCCAAAGATATCACCCAGAACCAGCCCAAAAACTCGAAAGAGTCTGAGGACGATGAGTTGAAGCAGTATATGGAGTATCAGCGCAAGCTGAACCACGAGCGATTGGTCCATCATGCGCTGGATTACGCCAAAAACCATCTGCAACTCAATATTCAGAAGTCAGATGGCAATGAGGAGCAGCTGGGCAAATATCTTCAGAAGGCTTTCCCCATTTCCCACCGGTTTGGCGATGCGAAAAAGATCATGCTCATGCTCAGGAAACTGAGCAATGGTCAAAACGCCAGCAATAACTGGTACCGTATGAATGCCTATTATCATGCGTTGGTTCATGACGGCATGAAACGGTTTGTGAAAATTTACAATCAGATAGTTTTGGATTCCCCCGATAAGGCCAAGGAGTATGGTACTTCCGAGGGCGCTCAGATCGATTTTGATGACTGGGTTTATTTATATTTTCCCGATCTGGATTTTCATATCGGTCATGACCTTGGCTACACGCATTATCCATTCGCCAAGCGAAATAAAGCCATTGAGGATGAAATTGAAAAAAGAATGCAGGCGGGCAGTTCCCGTGAAGATGCGTTGAAGTCCATTAAAGACGATTATGAAATGGATGATACAACCATCAAAGTTCTGCTGGGGAAACCTGTTGGTGCCGAGGACATGGAACTTTTTTATACTTCGGTAGAAAATCCTATTTATGAAGCACTGACCGAGGTCGAAGATGGAAGGTGGGGGGTCATGGATGGAGAATCCCGTTTGGACCACTCCTATTATATGGGCTCCCATTTGAAAGTCTGGGAGTGGAGGAAACGTGAGGAAGTGGAGGAAGAAGCCGAATCGGTCATGAATGAACTCAGCAAATCTTCCCCAAAATAGTCCACTGGGCGTGGAGCCAGACTGAGGAAGGTGGGGTTCAGCAAAGGCGCGACGAGCTTCAACAAAGACGTGATGAGTTTCAGCAAAGGCGGCATGAGTTTCAAGAGAACCGTCAGGAGCGAAGAGACGCTAGGCAGGACAGACGGCAGGATTGAGGAAGTAATTCCCAGGGGCGAGGCCGTTCCGAGTTTGGTCAACGTCAAGGTGGTGAGCGAGGTGGGCAGGGTAGACAGGGTATGAGCCAACAACGTGGTGGTCAACGAGGCGGCGGCGAAGGTCGTTCTAATCGGGGCGGTGGTGGCCAGGGGAAAAGAGGTCGAAAATAGCGCAAAAACTATTTTCTTCCGCTACACCTCAGCCTGTTTGCTTGAGAAATTGTTTCAGGAATCCGGCCACTGCCTGCGCGTTATCCCGAATGAATTCCAGATCCAGCGTTTCCAGTGTGTCACTCGGTTGGTGATAATTCGGGTTCCTGAAAAAAGCCGTGTCGGTGACCATGACCGCGGGGAGTCCTGCGTCCCAAAAGGGGGAATGGTCGCTCAGCCGAACTTCCGAGAAATTTTCTCCTTGTCCCGGAACTATCAGGGTCTCCACTTTAAGAGAGGGGACAGAGCGGACCATCCCTCTGGCTAAACTTTGTGCCAGGTCGGCCGAAGGTTCGTTGCCCACGACGGCGATAAAGTCGCCGGTATCCGGATACTGGTCGGGGTCCACATAAGGAGGGTAGGACTGGGAGCCGGGTTGTGTGTTTTTGAATCCCACCATCTCCAGAGAGATCATCCCTGAAATCCGAATTTTTCGTTCAGCATCGTGGTCGATAAAATGTTTGGCGCCGATGAACCCATACTCTTTCAAAGTGAAGGCCGCAAAAATGAGGGGTTTCAATAAAGGGCCTCGGCAAAGGTTGCGGGCAATTTCTAAAAGTGCTGTGACGGCGCTGGCGTTGTCGTCGGCTCCGGGCGAATCGGGAACGGAGTCGTAATGCGCCGCCAGAACGAAAAGGTCGTCTGTCTCGCCGGGCATCTGTGCCAGAATATTTTGCAACTGGATTCCCTCAAACTCCACCGTCTCTCGACTGACTTTAAGACCCATCGCTTCAAACTGGCCAGATATATATTGCGCTGTTTTCTCAAGGTGCTGGGGCCGGGTGAAGGGGTTTCTTTCTCCTACCAGATTTTCGAGGTGCTGGCGGATTTTGTCCGGTTCAGTCATCGCGGCGGTTTTTCTCCGGGCAGTACTTTTTTTCCACTCCCGTGGGAGGGAATAGGTTCCCAGCCTTCAGCGGATCGCCGGGCCTAGTGGACTTTAACTCTTTACAAATATTATTGAAAGTCATAACATGACCGCATGCTTAAGGTGGAATGTTATACAGGTTCAAAATCACAAGAAAATCCGGTGGCCTTCGTACTGAGAGACAGCCGTTACAAGGTGGAGGAGGTTATTGACCGCTGGTATGGAGAAGGCTCTACTTACTTTAAAGTCAAAGCGGATGATGACAATATCTACCTTCTCAAATACGATAAGCGATCCAACCACTGGGAATGGGTTTTTTACCAGAACCCCAGCAGGATGAATGCCCTGCCTTATTCACTCTCTGGAATGAATCCGTTTCGTAAAGCCAGGTGGGAGGAAATGGACCCGGACAATCGGTTTCTATCCTGAACAAACCCGCTTTCTAACAAATAAAACTTCGTCCTCGATGGAGAGGTTATGAACCGCTTGTCTCCGGAATTGATCCAGTCCCACGCCGGGCAACGCCGAAAAATGGTTGAAGAACAATTGGTCGAGCGGGGGATCAAGGATCTGCGTTTGATGGAAGTGATGAGCCGGGTGCCCCGTCACCTGTTCGCTCAGGAGTCCTTGCAACACCGGGCCTATGGCGACACCCCCCTGCCGATAGGAGAAAACCAGACGCTTTCCCAGCCTTATATCGTAGGAGCTATGACAGCAGCGCTTGGCCTGAAAGGCGAAGAAAGGGTTCTGGAAATTGGCACCGGCTCTGGTTATCAAACCGCTATTATTGCGGAACTGGCCGGTCAGGTTTTTACCATCGAACGTTTGAACAACCTTTCCAGAAAAGCCCAAAAGATTCTGGAAGGGCTCAATTATATGAACATTGTTTTTAAGATGTTCGATGGAACTTATGGCTGGCCTGACCAGGCTCCGTTTGATGCGATCCTGATCACCGCTTCGGCCAAGGAAATTCCTGAATCGCTGGTCAAGCAGTTGGGAGACGGCGGTCGGCTGGTAGCGCCCATCGGAGAGGCGGACAATCAGAAACTGGTGGTGCTGACCAAAACGGGAACCCGTGTCAGCCGCCGCGATTTGGGCGATTGTAAATTTGTCCCGCTGATTGGAAAATACGGTTGGCAAGCGTGACGCTTGACCCAAAGGATAACGGTTCCTTCAGCCAGAGGGTAATTTTTTTAAGAGGGTGCGCGGTGTTTTCCAGAATTATAAAGAAAGGTAATTTTGTTCTCAGTTCGGGAGTTAAATCGAGTTATACCTATGAGTATGGAGACCTGTCGGATGCCATGAACGAGGCTTATTGCGAGGTTCTTCTGAAAAAACTTTTAGCCTGGCAAAAGCAACACGGAAAGTTCAGCGTGGTAGTGGGTTGTGAAACCCAGGGCATTCGCATCGGCCACCGATTATCCAAGCTGATGAACCTGCCATTTTATATCATGCCGAAAAAGCGGTTGGACTACGTCCAGATCGCCGCTTCGACTTATCCTCCAGAGACGCATTGGTTGATTGTTGATGACATTGTCACCACCGGGCATCCCTTCATCCGTGCAGTGGATTATCTGGAGGTGGAAGAAAAGCCCGAGACCATTACCTTTGCCTGCATGGTCAAACGGAATCCCGCAAACCTGGACTATTCGGCGGTACAGGGTGATCCGGAAAAAGAACAGTTAATGGTTTCAGATGAGAGGATGGATTTTATCGATAAGCGTCTGGTGGCGTTGTACAGTGAAGAGTAAAGAGTGCCATTAAAGTGCTTTGGCCATGAGCAAAAAGGTTGTTTTGAAAGCAGACAAACCTTTTGAAGGGTAAAAGAGGCAATCCTGAATGCGGAAATTAGGTTGCGTAGAAATCTGTGCCGGTGCCGGTGGCCAAGCGATCAGCTTAGAGCGAGCGGGGTTTGAACCAGAAGCTTTGGTTGAAATTGATAGGCCGTGTTGTGATACCTTGCGGCATAACCGGTCTGAATGGAATGTTGTTGAAGGAGACTTGAAAGAATTTAAAGGTAGACAGTTTAAGGGCATTGATCTCCTTGCGGGTGGCGTACCTTGCCCTCCTTTCTCCAAAGCCGGCAAACAGCTTGGTGAACAAGATGATCGCGACCTTTTCCCCGAAGCCCTTCGACTGGTGGCGGAGTGTAAGCCGCGTGCGGTTATGCTGGAGAATGTCCGTGGTTTCCTGGACGCAGTGTTTGAGGACTACCGATGCCATCTCAAACAACAATTAAAGAAGATGGGTTATGAAACGGATTGGAGGTTATTGAATGCTTCTGATTTTGGCGTTTCTCAGCTTCGGCCACGGGTTGTGATAGTCGCTATAAAAAAAGATTCATGGGAGAATGTTTCCTGGCCAACAGCACGAGAACATAACCCGCCAACCGTTGGAAACCTTCTTTACGATCAGATGAGAGTGAATGGCTGGAGAGGAGTTAAGAGATGGCGAGAGCAAGCGGATGACATTGCTCCTACCATTGTAGGCGGATCAAAAAAGCATGGTGGTCCCGATCTTGGCCCGACCCGGGCACGGAAAGCCTGGGCCACTCTTGGTGTTGATGGTTTGGAAATAGCCAACGAACCGCCGGAAAGAGATTTTGTTGGAATGCCCAAACTGACTGTGTCAATGGTTGCCCGGTTACAAGGTTTTCCAGATGACTGGGAGTTTATGGGGAAAAAGACCCCAGCCTACCGGCAAGTGGGGAATGCATTTCCTCCTCCCGTTGCTCATGCGGTGGCAGAACAAATTTTCAAGTGTGTAGCGTCCAAGAAAATTTATGCCGTGTCAGGATGAGAGATCACATGAATGGTTAAAAAAGTTGGCGCCCGGACAAAATTAAGAGAACATTTTCTATCCAATATTGGAAGAGTTATGGGTTCCGATGAGTTGAGGGATGTAGCCGGAGGAATAACAGAATGGGCAAGAAGGGTTCGGGAACTACGTACCGAGGAAGGCTACCAAATTCAAACGCACAATGACCGAAGCGAGTTGAAACCCGGTCAATATGTTCTTTATAATTCTAACCCTTTGCCTGCCTTTGAACGTATGATTTCGAAGGAAACGCGGACTTTTGTCTTGGACAGGAATGGGTTTACTTGTCAGATGTGTGGGGCTGTAGCCGGAGAACAGCATCCCTATGAGGGCAGTAGAAAAACTCGACTACATATTTGCCATATTGTTGATAAATCTCAGGGAGGAACTGATGATTCATCCAATCTTAGGGCAATTTGTTCCGTATGCAATGAAGGGGCTTCAAACCTGACCCTTGAGAGGCCTTCGGATTTAAAGTTATTGGCGCAGGTGAGACGAGCCAAAGGTGGGGACCAAGTTGAACTATTAAAGTGGTTAGTGCAAAAGTATCCCAAAAAGGCTAAAGAGTTTTTAGAATAGGATGTCTTCTGCAAAAATTATCTTTGTATTTCCAAAAGATTCCGAAGATTGATCAGCTTTTTTTGATCAGGTAATAGACGATTCCCCGTTCATGGTAGTGACCAGCTTTAGCTCCAGCTTCTTGCCCGGTTCCAAAAAACAGATCCCCCCGTCCCGGTCCGCGAATAGCGCTTCCGGTATCCTGATCCACCACAAATCTTGAAATGGGTTGCCAGCGGACGATCTTGTTGTTCTTGTCGAGCACGGGTTGCCGGACTTTTATGAAGGCCAGTCCTCCGGCCGGATAAATGGATTTGTCGGTGGCGATAGAACGTCCGCCCACGAGTTCTCCTCCTCCTGACCCACGCGGCCCATCATCGTTGAGGGTGAAAAAGATATAGCGTTTATTCTGGTAGAGGTACTTGGCGGTATCCTGCGGATGATCGGCGAAATATTTTTTGATGCCTTGCATGGAACCTTGCGAGATATCGATGACCCCATCTTGAATCATCAGTTTCCCGATGCCGGTGTAGGAATATTGGTTGGAGCCTTGATAGCCCACACCCTGCCGGCTTCCATCGGGAAACTCCAACAGGCCGGAACCTTGAATATGCAGGAAGAACCGATCAAGATCGTCCTTGAGCCAAGCGACTTCCAGTCCCTGTCCTCTTAAGACACCTTTGCGGTCAATTTCCTCGCGGGTGAAACGCTGCCACGCCTTTTTTTTCAAATAAGATTCGCGGACTTTTTTAATCCCGGTATGGGTGCCGACCCGTTGAATCCAGTTTTTATACTTCACCTGTGGCAGACCTTGTTGGGGCATCTGGTAGATCGGGTAGCGATAGAGGGGGGTTCGCACCGGACTGGCCTGCATGACAGGCCGGTAATAACCGGTGAACAGCATTTTTTTATTTTTTCCTTTGCCGACCCGGTAGAGAACGAATTCTTCTGAAATCTTTTTGTTGAATTCCTCAAAAGGCAGATCGCGCTTTAGAATATTTAAGAAAGTTTCCAGGGTTTCCACAAGACGTCCGCGCGTCAAGGTGAACGACCCCAGCCTGACGGGAGTAGAAGTCTCTTGTTCAAACATGGCCTGGAGTTGGTTGGTGATGGCTTTTTCCAGCGAGGCGCGGCCCAAATCGTCGGCGAACCCTACCAAGTTGTCAAGAGTGGCCGGACCGCTGAGCGATTCCAACTCCTGTTCCAGACTTTTTTCGCTTTCCTTATCTAATTTCCGGAGTCTGTCTCTCCGGTAGTTGAAATCATAGTCCTTAAGATTTCCAAGTTTTCCGGCACGGTCCGGGTAAGAGCCTGTGCGGGAGCCCGGTCCTTTGGTGGAGCAGGATGCGACTAAAAAGAAAAGGCTTAGAATAAAGATGAAGAGAAGAGTTGAATTTTTTTTGAAAAGAGGCCGTTGCGGGATCAAATTCATTCTATCGTCCGATTAAAAATCTATAGTTTATGATCGGTTCTTTTACCCGTGTCTTTAGTGGGTATTCTAAAGTTCTGCAATGGCTTCATTAGCCAGTTGGTCACAGCGTTCGTTTTGCGGATGGCCATTGTGGCCTTTCACCCAAATCCATTGGATGGTATGGGGCTGGCTCACCTTATCCAGTTCCTGCCAGAGCTCCCGGTTTTTCACGGGTTGGCGCGATGCCGTTTTCCAGCCGTTGCGGATCCAGCCTTTCATCCATTCTGTCATTCCCTTTACGACATATTGCGAATCGGTCGTTAATTTAATCTCGCAGGGTTCCTGGAGCTGTTTGAGCGCGACGATGGCGGCGGTCATTTCCATGATGTTGTTGGTGGTTTGTGGATGCCCCCCCTTGAATTCCTGAATGTCACCATTTTGTTGAATGATGCATCCGTAACCGCCGGGACCCGGATTGCCCTTGCATCCCCCGTCGGTAAATATTTCGACTTTTTTCATGATTCGGATTCTTGATAAGAATGGATGGTGTTGACCGGGATTGGAGTCCTGTTTTTAGACATGGCCACGAGTTCCAGATTTTCTGCCTCAACTATAACACATTCTTTTTATTGAAGAAATTTGATTCCTGTGATTTTTTATCGATTCTTCAAAAGAAGTGGACGAAAAGCTGTGATAAATTGTTTTTTGTGATCCGGGGTGGCGCAAACGGAAACCTTTAAAGTGCCCTTAAGATTGCAGGGATGTGAATGGAAAAAAGAAAAACAGAGAGTGCGGATACGGGCAGGGCTTCGTTTCAATGTATGGATGCGATTGAGATCAGTCTATTCATTGAAAAGGAAGGCCTGTTTTTTTATGAGTCGGCGGGCAAGAAAGTTCAGAATCCCAAGGTCCGGGAGATGTTTTCCCGTTTGGCCGATGAGGAGAGAGAACATATCCAGACCCTGCAGGAAAAGTCCCGCTACCTGCAACCGGCCATAGCGAGTCGGAGCAGGCCCAAAGAGCATTTGTCGCGTTTTATTAGTGAAGAACTGGAGGGAAAAATTTTTCCTGCTGTGAGTGTTTCTTCCACGCAAAATATTGATAGCGACACGCAGGCTCTCGACTTGGGCATTGAATCGGAAAGAAGATCCATTGAAATGCTTCAGAGTTTGTTGGAGAAAGAGAAGAAGCTGGATGTGAAGGTCATCTTTTCGCATTTGCTGGTCGAGGAGAAAAAACACCTCTCCATGTTGCAGGATTTGAAAACGAAACTCTAACCGGCGCCACTCGGCGTACCCCTTCGGGGCATGAAACAAGTGAAGGGGATACCACATGCTACCAGTAGCCGTGATATACTTCCTTGGTTGTGATGACCTCTTCATTATTCTTCATGCCCGGCACGGGTACTTCATGCCCCGAAAGGGGTACGCGGAGTAGAGGCGAAGGGCGAATAAAACGGTAACGCCAGCTTATAGGACTCGTCAAATTGTCGATAAGCCGGGAATGGGGGTTTTTTGAGCCCTTGTCGATGTAAGCGGAGTTGCAGAAATTGTCGAATGTTTGTAGGGATTTAGTACCTTTTATCTTCCAAACCTCTTACTAAATAAAGGTTTAAGGACTTTAATCCTTGCTCCGAGGGGCCTGTGGGCTCGGCTGGATTTTGGAATTATATTCAGGTGCAGGCAGGGGCCGGGATATACTGGGTAAACACGAAGTTAAGAATGACCTAAGCTATTTCAGTTATTAAGGTTTGACAACTTTTTTGGCCTGGTTTATGATTAGGCTATTTTTCTTCAAATTTAACTTACACTAAGGATTATCAGAATGAGCCAATATAAGGTCTTACCTGGGCCGGAGGCATTTTTACCTCCTGCTGCAGCATCAATGGGAAACGTCTTGCCTGATCCTGGGGAAGCGCATATAGAAGGCAAGGTTGTGCCCGTGGATGAGGCTTATGAAGTTGCCGCCAGAAAGATTTTAGGGGCCAAAGTCCCAACTATTTTTCCAGGACCTTTGGTGCTGTGGAAATGGAACGATCACGTGGCGGAGAAAGCTACAGGCCTTCGGGAGCTGGCTAATGAGGTTCCGATGCGGTTGATCCCCATGGCTGACTATCGGCCCAAATATCCCAAGATTGAAGCGGAGTTTGAGATCAACCCCAACCATCCGAATTTGACCATCTGGCATAACAAGATCGATGTCTGTATTTTTATTGGGGTTCATTGCCATATGGCTAATTTATCTCTAAAGATTATCCGCGGGGGCACGAGTTGTTATACAATAGCAATGTGCGCCATGGCCGGGCATGAAGACGCGTGTCTCTCTTTTCGTGATGCGGATCTGGCAATGATTAGCAAACTTAGGGAAGCTATTAAAAAATTGAAATCGGAGGGTGTGGAATCTCAGGCCATTCCGTTTCAGCAATTTAAAATGGGCCGGTCCGGCGTCATCGAACAACCGGCTTAAAATATATACCAGGTTGAAAATCTGTAGAAAGTAATTTTTTCATCATTTTAAAGCACTCTTTGATACGGGAGTAAATTTTATGAATAAAACAGTGGAGCTTAAGAATAAAAGGATCATAGCTTCGACCCATGAAAAACTAGGTCAGAAAAACAGAATGAATCAGACTTATACGGATGTTAATGACATCTTTTATAAGGCTGAGCAAACACCCAGTTTCCTGACCGGTAGTGAAGTCATTCGCGAAGCCATCAAACGAGCCAGTGTGGGAACTTCCGTGGCTTATCCCATCACTCCTCAGAGTGAAGCGGCGGCTTTGATCGGCGAAATATATGCGGAAGGCTATCTGGACGAATACTTTCGTGGTGAGAGTGAGTTTGCAGTTATGGGGCAATGTGCAGGTGCAGCCTTTGGTGGACACCGGGTTTTTACTACGACTGCGGGTCCGGGTACTCTGCGGGCCATGGAAAATTTCCCCATGTGGGCCGGGGCACGATTGCCGATTCAGGTTTGTGTGACTTGCCGGGGAGTGAATTCTCCTCTGAGCATTCAGCCCGATACGTTGGAAATGTATTACCTGCTTGAGACGGGAATGCTGGTCTGGCATGCTGAAACGGCGCAAGACCTTTTTGATTTTATATTGAAAGGTTTTATCGTTGCTGAACAACCTGATGTGCATGTCCCGATTGCGGTATGCTGTGACGGTTTTTTCGTGACCCACACCAAGGATACGGTAGAACTTCCTCCGTTGGACCTGACACTGACTCCTTATGATCCGTACAGAAATCCGCAACCGGTTATGGATATGGAAACCTCTCCGTTCCGCATGATGCGCGATCCGTTTGTCATGAAATCCAATTACATCAGTTATGCCACCCATGCTTCATGGCAACAGGAAATCAGGTCAGCGGTTGAGCGTTCCCGCAAGCACACCATTCCTCTTCTGGATGGTTTGATTGACGAACAGAACACGGACCGGGAGATTCTGATTGTGGCCTCTGGAACTGCAGTATCGCAGAGCCGGGAAGCCATCCGCCTTCTTGAAGAAGACGGTGTTAAGGTGGGACTGGTTAAAATAAAAACCATTCGTCCGTTCCCCACTGAAGAGATCAAGCGGGTTACCAAAAACGCGAAACATATTTTTGTTCCAGAATTTAATGTGACCGGTTGGCTGGCTCGGGAAATCAAGGCCATCATCCCGGATAACGAAAAGGTTTATGAGGGGCCGCATGTTTGCGGTGGCATGACCTTACCTTGCGAGGTTATTGTGGAACAGGTCAAAATTCATTTGGGCATGGAAACCGAGAAACTCAGGATGTAACGGTAGTTTGCCTGAGCTAATTTTATAAAGTTACCTTTCCCAAATCGGGAAATTAATTTAAGAGGAATTTATGAGCAAGGAAAAAATCCAAATATGTGAAGATCTGGCAGATATCATGCCGCCGGAGTATCAGGAACTGGTTGCAACGGCCACTTTTGGCAATCAGGATCGTGGCTGGAAGGACATCGGTTCCTCCAAAGAATTGATCGAGCAGCATTCATTGTGTGCGGGTTGTCCTGAGTCCATCGCTTTCCGTTATATTCTGGCCAGTTTGCCGGCTCCAGAAGATACGGTATTTGTCGGTTCCACCGGTTGTACCAGCCTGGTGTTCCCACATGTTGCGGTGCATAACATCCATTCTTTGTTTGGCAATCAGAATGCCATTGCCTCCGGTTTGAAACGGACTTTGGCCAGCCGATTTCCGGATCAAGAAAAGGATGTCGTGGTTCTGGCAGGAGACGGGGCAACCGTTGATATCGGGTTGGACATGACCATGCAGTCCTGGTTCCGTCTGGAAAAGTTCACCACCATTTGTTTTGATAATGAACTTTATGCCAACACGGGCGGTCAGGAAAGCGGCCTGATGCAGAAAGGCTTTGTCGCCAAGATGGCTCCGAAAGGCAAGAACTTTGAAAAGGTGCGTTTGGCGGAAATTGCCCGGGAAGCGGGTTGTGCTTATGTAGCTGTCTTGACAGTCAGCAAACCCAACCGGGTGGAGCAGGTCATTAAAAATGCTATTTATGTGGCGCGGGAAATAGGCCCCACGTTTGTTCAACTTTATACTCCTTGTATTCTTGAGATTGGCAAGCAGAGCATGGAAGGTTTGGATGAAATGAAAGATTCCGAAACCATTGGTGGTCGGTTTGTTCAGAAGGAGTACATTACCGAGGAAGCCCAGAAGCTTCTGGATGTTATTAAAGAAGAAACCAAGGAAAGAAAAAAAGCGGCTAAAGCAGCTAAAAAGCCGGTCAACGCTTAAGAAATAGGAGTGTTAATACTATGGCAAGGATGAATATCCGGATTTCCGGTTTGGGAGGGCAGGGGGCAGTTACAGCCGCGCATCTATTGGCTATGGCTGCCAATCGAGATGGTAAATTTTCTATTTCGAATCCCTTTTTTGGCGCTGAAAAACGCATGGCACCCGCCGAAAGTTATTGCAGAATAGGAACTGAGCGTATCTACGACCGGGGTGAGCTGGTATTCCCAGATATCATCATGGTGTTTCACGCTCAGGTTATTACCATGCAGAAAAGTTACACGGCTCCCTTTTATTCCGGAATCAAGGAAAATGGTCTGGTCATTATTAATACCCCGGCCGATCTCCTAACCGATGAAGATCATAAAAGGCTGGAAGACCTCAATGTGAAGGTGCTCAATCATGATGCGACCAAGTTGGCTCTGGAAATCGGGAAAACCGAGCTTTCCACCAACATGGCAATGATCGGGGCCTGCGCAGGCGTTACAAAAATTGTATCTATTGATGCTTTAGATGGTGCCTTGCAGGAGCGTTTTGGTAAAAAGTATGTGGCTTCCGGGGGTACCGCAACACTTGACGAAGCCATCAAGAAAAAATATGCCAAGAAAGAACAGCTTCTAAAGGCCAATATGGACACCATCATTGAGTCCTATAAGTTAAGTGAAGAATGGGCCAAGACGCAGGACTTGCAGTTGGTAGAAGTTTAATCGTTTTTAGTTAAATCAGTCGGTATTTGGTTTTAACCTTTTTTAATTGAGGAGAGTTTCGAAGTGTATAACATTGCTTGGGTAGATAATGATAAATGTATCGCTGAAAAAGGTTGCCGACTGTGCATCATGTACTGTCCAGAAGCTGATACCATTATGCTGGATGAGGCCACGACAAAGGCTATAGTGATTGAACCCCGTTGCAAGGGTTGTGACCTATGCAAGGTGGTTTGTAGCACCCATAATGCAATTACAATGTTTCCTGTGGACGTGATAACGGGTAAGGTTATTATGGGTGGTCAAGAAGCTGAATCGGCTGCTTTAGGCCAAGCCTACTCCGGCTAAAGACCTCGAAAATGTATTGGACCCATGGCCCCCGGGTCATGGGTTTTTTTTTGCCTGTTTGAGACGTGATATTTTTAGAACCGGGGCTAATTTCCCTCATCTAAACAATCAAACTATTAATTTTAATGCATTCTGAGGAACAAACGGATGGTTGATACATTTCAGAAAGAAGTGCAGTGTACTCTCTGCCCGGAGATTTTTGAGCCTGTCATTGAACCTGAGGAAGGGGACAAAACCTATCTGATTCATTGTTCCTCATGCGTTCGATGTATATCGGTGGCTGGCAATAACCCGGTGCGGATTGCCTTCCGTGAGGTGTTGGGGTTAAAAGGGGAGGCCCTGGCCCTGGCTTTTCAAAGTGTTCTGGCTCCCTGTGTGTGCGGAGGCGAGTTCAATCATGACGCGGGTAAGCGATGTCCCAAATGCCTCTACAAGATCGAGAGGGAAGACCGGCGGATTAATAAGTCCAGGGATCAGGACGTAGATTTTACTTGTCCCTGGAACATGGCGGAATTGAAAAAATCGGAAGCCAAGTTTTTCGAGTATATATTCCAAAAAGTGGAATCGAAAGAAGAAAATCTGAAGCAGTTGATCGAGAAATTCGAGTTGGGCGAGATGGACGCGGAAACCTATATGGAAGGATTGGATTCCCTCCGGTTCAGAGAGTCGACTCAGGTATCCGTCATCCAGGCTTGGGCGATGATTCTAGGGTCGGATATGGCTTTCCGTGCTGCGGAAGAACATGGCCTGGTTGACCGTTATGGTTCGAGAATCCTGGTCAGCATTGCCAGCGCAATGGAAATAAGTGAAGGCAAAGCCGTCCTTGCCACACTGGCCACGGAAATTAAAAACTGGGATGGTCCCATCGAAAGAGAACTGAATACCTTCATCGCCAAAATTGGCGGCGGCTTCTAACCAGCCAACGGCCGGTGGTCGTGATATTCTTCCTATTATATTCATGGCCTAAGGGCCAAAGTGCTCTGAACTGCGGTCCGCGTTAATCCGATGTATCACGTCCGCCACGACCGATAATGGTTCTTGAGAATACCAAAGACATGTTCCAAATTAGGCGTCCAGCAGAGTCCCCTGTTGATTATGAATCCCTATGACTCAAACTGAGTATTTAACGGGGACAGTAACTTTTCGTAACGGTCTCCCAGTTGAGAACGAAACCGGCTGATTGTTGATTTATGGACCGCAAGTATATTAGCGATCATTATCTGGCTATGACCTGTTGTCAAAAGAGCTTCAATCTGATACCATCGCCCCGCAGTGTGTCACAGCATCATGGATGCTTCTCTTATCGGCGAGAAAAACCACGATGTTACCGCAGTTTACCCTTGCACCAACAAGTCGAGTCGCGCTTACAAGTTGAATTCGGAAATTGTTTTAATAATCTTAGAGGAGAGGGAAAGATGAAAATGAAAAAAAACTTGCTTATTTTGTTTCTTGCCGTTTGTTCAATTTATTTTGGGATTTCTCCAGACACGTTAAAGGCAGAACCCAGAACCGGGGTTCAATTTGATAGCAGCGCCAATATTTCTATTATCCATTACGGGGATAATTTTAGTTACGCGTTTGGCGGCAGTATTGGCTTGGGCCATGATGATAACCCTAAAAGCACGGAGGAAGTGGAAATAGGTATTTTCGCGAGAAAGAATTTTAAGGTAGAAGAGAAGACATATCTTGGCTTTGGTCTTAGTGGCGGTTTCAATTTTGGGGAGCGGGCGGGTGAAAAGATTAAATCAAGTTTCTATGTGGCACCTTATTTCATCATTGATTATCATCTAAATAAAAATTTTATCGTTAATGCTGGTGCCGCTATTGTTAATCTAGAGCAGGAAAAAATAGGAGGAACAGCTAGAGTAACTTCGTTCAGCTATTTTGACCCATTCCTTGCTGTGACCTACCTTTTTTAATCGAGATTTTTCAGGGACGACTAACTGGCAGGTTGCTGAAAAGCTCCTTCCTGTAGCTCGTCAATATTTATATCCCTCGGGGGGGGGGGGGGGGGATGTAAATATTTTTTTCCTTCAGTCATTCGCGGAACATCCGGTCCGAGCGTACCGAATACAACACGATCAAAAGCAGGGCTTTCAACAAGCGATTCCGGAGGAATCGAGAGGGGAGTTCCCGTGTTGCTGTACATCGCCTTATTTATCCGTTCAGGACTGGCAGAGACCTTCTTTTTTGACGAGGGCCTAAAAAAACACCCTGAGCAGGGGACCGGCAAATATTTCCAAGACATACAAAACAGATTTCAACCGTTGAGTTCATTTATTGATTTACCGGACAATTGAGTTTAAGATATGCACAAAATATTTTTACCATAATTAAAGAATTTTCCTGCATTTATTCAACCTCAACTTTTATTCCCGACCTTTTATTCAAGGAACCTGACTTTTGATACCACGATACTCATTGCCTGAAATGGCGGTCATTTGGGAGCCGGAAAACAAATTTAAAATCTGGCTGAAAATAGAAGTTCTGGCTTGTGAGGCTCTGGCCAAAAGAGGGGAAATCCCAAAATTAGCCTTGAAAGACATCCAAACAAAATCCCGTTTCAATGTGGAGCGCATTGATGAAATTGAACGGGAAGTTAAACATGACGTGATAGCGTTTTTAACCTGCGTGGCGGAACATGTCGGGGAATCGGCCAGGTACATGCATATGGGAATGACTTCTTCCGATGTTCTGGATACCGCTTTGGCGGTGCAGATGAAGCAATCCGCAACCCTGATTTTGAAAGAACTTTCAGCGTTTAAGGATGTGTTGGAAAGGCAGGCGAAGAAATACAAGCTCACTCCCATCATTGGCCGGTCGCATGGTATTCACGCCGAGCCTTTGACTTTTGGATTAAAAATTGCCAACTGGTATGAAGAAATTAAACGCAATCTCGACCGCCTCAAACGGGCACGGCAAACCATTGCCTATGGGCAGATTTCCGGCGCGGTAGGAACCTTTGCCTGCATCGACCCGGATGTTGAAGAATACGTCTGCTCCAAGTTGGGATTGAAGCCTGCCCCGGTTTCCAGTCAGATTATTCAGCGCGACCGCCATGCAGAGTTTTTCTCAACCCTTGCTATTATTGCTGGGACCATAGATAAAATTGCTACGGAAATTCGCCATTTGCATAGAACGGAAGTGTTGGAAGCGGAGGAGTATTTTTCCAGCGGACAGAAAGGATCATCGGCGATGCCGCACAAGCGCAATCCAGTGATTACCGAGCAAATGTGTGGCTTGGCCCGGGTCGTTCGGGCAAACGCTTTTGCGGCTATGGAGAATATGCCGCTCTGGCACGAACGGGACATCAGCCATTCTTCCGTGGAGCGGGTGATCGGGCCGGACAGTACAATTTTGATCCATTATATGTTGAAGAAAATGACATCGATGATGGATCGGTTGATGGTTTACCCTGAGAACATGATGCGCAACCTGGAAAAAACAGGCGGCCTGATTTATTCGCAAAGCGTTTTGCTCGCCTTGGTGAGAAAGGGCATCACCCGGGAAGAAGCTTATAAACGGGTGCAAAAAAACGCCATGCAAAGCTGGACCAACGGAAAAGATTTTTTAACACTATTGAAAAAAGATAAGGACATCCGGAAACTTTTATCCGCCGGAGAGATTGAACAGACTTTTAAATTAAAAACCCAATTTAAAAACATAGACCAGATTTTCAAGCGGGTCTTTAAAAATAAGAGATAAATTATGGAACGTCTGAAAAAACTTTATGAAGGCAAGGCCAAGATTCTTTACACCACTTCTGATGCTGATTTGGTGATTCAGTATTTCAAGGACGATGCTTCGGCTTTCAATGGAGTGAAAAAGGGAACCATCATTGACAAGGGTGTGATGAACAACCATGTCTCAAGCCGGATTTTTCAGTTTTTGGAAGGGGAGGGCATTAAAACCCATTTTGTTGAATGCCTCAACGACCGGGAAATGCTGGTTAAAAAGCTGGATATCATCCCTGTAGAAGTGGTGCTTCGCAATGTTGCGGCAGGTAGTTTATGCAAAAGGCTGGGGATTGAAGAAGGGCGGGTATTGGAAAAGCCCATTCTTGAGTTTTTTTACAAGAGCGACCCATTGGGGGACCCCATGATCAACGAGTGTCATGTTGATGTTTTCGGTTGGGCGACCAGGCAAGAGGTGGAGACCTTGAAGTCAGAAGGGCTTAAAATCAATAACCTGATGATCGACTTTTTTAAAGCCCGGAAAATTCGTCTGGTGGATTTCAAACTGGAGTTTGGCCGGCACAAGGGCGAAGTTCTTCTGGGGGATGAGATCAGTCCGGATGGATGCCGTCTGTGGCATTGGGACACCAATGAAAAAATGGATAAGGACCGGTTCCGTTTTAATCTGGGCAATGTGGAAGAAAAATATCAGGAAGTGTATGACCTGATTTGCCACTAGGCGTACCCCCTTGTATGTTGTTCATAAGGGGAATTTGTAGTAGTTGTACCTGTGAGCCCTGTGGGAAGCCGGTTTTGTGTTTTCCACAAGGCTCACAGGGTTTGATTCAGGGCACAATAGATCGTTTACCCCTTGGGCTTTTAAGCCCGTCCCGAAGCGCAGATCGTTGTGTCCTATTTTGATTAACCCGAACAGTTGCCTGGGCCACTGAGCCCGCATCGGCAAGGCTGGGAGACCAAATTATGAATCAGAAACCCCATTTTATTGGCATCGATATTTCTAAACTCCATCTGGATGTTGCTGACAGCATGACTCAAGAAACCTGGCAAACCGCTAACAATGAAGAAGGGATTGCTGGTTTGGTCGAGAGTTTATCCGCCTTAAATCCTCCATTGATCGTTTTGGAAGCCACAGGCGGCTTAGAGATCCCGTTGGCTTCGGCCCTGGTTGCGGGTCGACTGCCAGTAGCCGTGGTCAACCCGCGACAAGTTCGTGATTTTGCCAAAGCCACCGGGAAACTGGCAAAAACCGATGTCATTGATTCTCTTGTGCTGGCCCATTTTGCCAGGGCCGTACGTCCTGAGGTCAGGAAAATCAAAGACGAAGAATCTCTTGAACTCTCAGCTCTAGTGACACGCCGTCGCCAGTTGATCGAGATGCTGACCAAAGAAAAAACCCGTCTAAAACAAGCTCCAAAATGGATATGTAAAGACATTAAGGAGCATATCGAATCTCTTAAAAAACGCTTGCGAAAAATCGATGGCGACCTTTCCAGAACCATCAAAAACAGTTCTGCCTGGCGTGAGCACGACCAGATTATACAAAGTGTTCCCGGTGCCGGTCCCGTTCTGGCTGTCAACCTCTTGGCCGGGGTTCCGGAACTTGGAGTTCTTAATCAGAAGCAAATCGCCGCCCTTATCGGTCTCGCTCCCCTCAATCGGGACAGCGGAAAGTTCGGTGTATCCGGGGCGGTCGCGCCAATGTGCGTGCCGCTTTATACATGGCCGCCGTCACTGCCATGCAGCATAATCCCGTGATTCGTACCTTTTACACACGCCTCATCGAAAAGGGCAAACCCTTTAAAGTTGCCATTACCGCATGCATGAGAAAGTTATTAACGATCATCAATACCATGATCAAAACAAAAACACTCTGGAATGAAAATCTCATTGCCAGCACTTGACATTTAACACAGTTGCTTCGGGGCATGAAGACAAATGAAGAGGACATCACAAAGATAACTGCCGCCTTTTTTAATATGTCCCGCTCCATACGAAGGCGAGCGTTTTCTCGCCGCAACTGCTGCAACTCATCTCCCGGCTTAAGCTGTCCTTTGCCGGGAAACGCATTCCCCTGATCCTCCTCATACTCCTGTTTCCAGCGACCCAGAAGGGCAGAACGGATTCCCAGATCCCGGGACACCCGGGCAATGCTATCGCCTACTTCAATAACCAATCGAACCGCTTCTAACTTGAATTCTTTACTGAAACTCCTGCGTTTGGTTCCCATAAAAACACCTCCAAAAGTGTATTATCCACACTTTTCGATGTGTCCACCAATTCAGGGGAAGATCAGATCGACGGGTTCAGGGTGGCTAATGATCCTCCCCTCTCATGAGGGGAGGCCAGGAGGGGTGTGGATTTTTCTGAAGAAATTCATAATCCAACCCTCCCTCAGTCCCTCCCTATGAAGGGAGGGATGCAAACACTTCTTTCCCAGCCATCAAGTCCTCACATTGCATAAAAGTTTTAAAATCACCCCACCCCCTCTTTAAAAAGAGGGGGTTCATTGAGGCTTTTTGGCGGTCGCGTTAGCGTCACCGCCACATTGGCTCCACGCCGAGTGGGGCAGAAAATGATTGCGAATCGGGTATTGAGTCCGGTATGATCCACTCCTACGCAGAGGGCGAACGTGTTCAAGACGGGCAATATCCCTGATTCGAGTTCGATATGTCTCCCTTTGGCACTGGAAACCCTAAATTCCCCGGACATCAGCCATGTATAAAGTGCATTTTGAGAGAGAAAACCGTACCATTCAGGTCGAGTCCGGAGAAAACCTTCGACAAGCGGCAATCCGCAATAAATTCAGTATTTATGACCATATTTACAAAGTTCTGAACTGTCGGGGACGGGGACTTTGTACCACCTGTACTGTCCAGATTATTGCAGGAAACGTGGAACCCCGCAATGAAACCGAAACGGAAAAACTGGCCAAAAGGCCCGCAGACTTCCGCATGGCCTGCCAGATCACCGTCAATGACGATCTGGTCGTCAAAACCCACCCCTGAAATAGCCCAAAACTATTTGACAACAAATCCCAAACGGCACAAAATACTATATGTCCCCACTTGCGAAAGAACAGTTGGACGAAATTCATCGTCACGCAGTTGAGGAATATCCATTTGAATGTTGCGGAATCGTGATTGGAAAAATCGGTCAAAATGACCAGGACGTTCTTTTTCGTTGCACCAACATTCAAAACAAGCTCCATGAAAAGGACCCCGAAACATTTGTTCGGGATGCCCGCACGGCATATAATATTGATCCTAAGGAGTTGATGAAAATTTTAAAGGAAGTCGAGGTAAAACAACTTCCGATCAAGGTTTTCTATCATTCTCATCCCGAGCATGATGCCTATTTCTCGGAAGAGGATTCGAGAATGGCATTGTTTGACGGGGAACCGAATTACCCGGAGGCCAGCTATCTGGTGGTTTCCGTTTATGATAAAAAAATCCGGGAGCAGGCTCTGTTCAGCTGGAATCCGGAAACAAAAATTTTTGAGCGGACGCCGGATTAAATCCGGGGTTCGTTATTACAACATATTTTTCAGGGAGAAAATCCTCTATGGCTCTGCTCATCAACGAAGATTGCGTAAACTGTGGCGTCTGCGAACCTGAATGTCCGAACGAAGCGATTTCAGAAGGGGATGATATTTTTGTGATTGAATGGGAACATTGCACGGAATGTGTGGGGTGGTATGAAGACCCACAATGCGTGGAAGTCTGTCCTGTCGACTGCATTCCTAAAGACCCGGAGCATGTAGAAACGGAAGAACAGCTTCTTGAAAAAAAAGAAGCACTCGTAAACGGCGGCTAACCCCAGCGTGACGCTGGACTCAGTGGCAAAATTTTATCTTCTGAGCAAAGAGCTGTCTCGGCTTGATCAGCTATTGCTATCTGCCCCCTGCGTAATATTCTTCCTTGGCCTTCGTGCCCCAGAGGGGTACAAGGGGAAAAATCTTAAGAGCAAGGGATATCATGAAAGAAGAAGTCGAAGAAGTTCTGGAGAGTGTGCGACCCATGCTCATTAAGGATGGCGGTAACGTCGAGCTGGTGGACATTACCGACGGAGTTGTAAAACTCCGGCTCGTGGGATCTTGCGTTTCCTGCTCCAGTTCCACCATGACCCTGAAGATGGGCATTGAAAAAGCCTTAAAAAAAGCTATCCCGATGGTACGTTGCGTTGAATCAGTAGAATAACTATTCCTCTTTTCCAATTTGACCCAAGGCCCCTTGACGGAACATCGGGGCATATTTTTTTTCTGGTACCTTAATCCCCGATCTTTTCCCATCCAGGACAGAACCTTTATGATTTTCCAGAAAAAACCCGCATTATTTTACCATCTGACATCTGCTTGTGTTGTGCTGTTGCTTTCTTCGACGCTTGCCCTGGCAGAACCCGGGGAAACCATACCGGCACCGGACTTCACCCTCAAATCTCTTAGCGGGGAGGAAGTCCGTCTCAGCAATCAAAGGGGGAAATACGTTCTGGTTAATTTCTGGGCCACCTGGTGCGGTCCCTGCAAAATAGAAATGCCCTCACTGGAAACCCTGCACCAGCGTTTTAAATCGAAGAACTTTTCCCTGCTTGCCATCTCCAACGATATGTTCGGAGCAAAGATTGTAGAACCTTTTGTCAAAGCCCACAATCTTTCCTTCCCCATTCTGCTCGACCAGCAATTGCAGGCCAGCAACAAATTTGGAGTGGTCAGCCTGCCCACCACTTTTATGATTGACCCGGAAGGCAATATCATCGGTGAACTAAGAGGGGCGGAAGACTGGGCCAGCCCGGACAACATCCGGTACTTTGAAAACCTTTTGGCAAACTGAGCCCGTTGTCCATGAGAGATTCCTTATCCATATTGGCAAAAGTAATTACCCTATTCACCCTCCTTTTATTATGCCCTCATGAAGGGTGGGCCCAGCCCAAGCACGATCATTCCCTTGAAGGGGATATGGTTTATATTCCGCCCGGCCCTTTTTTATTCGGCACCAATAAAAAAGACAAGGCCGCCGAGGCACTTTCTCTGGGTATCCCCAAACCATGGTATGCTGACGAAAATCCGCAACAGAAAATTTTTCTCAAAGAATTCTATATTGACCGTTATGAGGTCACCCACAGACGCTATAAAAAATATATCGATGATCTGGGAGCCGTTCCTCCTGCAAACTGGCAAGGCGTAAATTTTCCGGAAGGTAAAGATAACGAGCCGGTAACGCATGTCACCTGGTATGATGCGGCAAACTTCTGCCAATGGGCGAAAAAAAAATTGCCCACCGAAAAACTTTGGGAGCGAGCCGCAAGAGGTAAAGAAGGCTTGGAATATCCTTGGGGCAACATATTTCAAGCAAGATGGGCCAACCATTCGGACCGGCCCGGAAGTAAAAACCAGCCAGTTGTCGTCGGTTCTTTTCCAAAAAGTGTCAGCCCTGAAGGTGTTCATGATCTGATCGGAAATGTGTGGGAATGGGTAGATGACGATTACCAGCCTTATAAAGGAAGCACATATAAAAGCGAATATTATCAGGCGGGCTTAAAAATCCTGCGCGGCCATTCCGCCAGTGATATTGGGCATTTCCCCGGTGCTCTCTACAACCAAGCCATCGAAATGTTCGCCCGTAGCGGTTACCGGCAATATGCAGGTGCCGACGAACCCGCTCCAGATGTAGGGTTTCGATGCACCAGCACAACCCAGCCCGCTGCTATGAAAGCGGTAATCTCTGCTTTCGCGAAAACCAAAAAAGGCGCGTCTTTCACAAACGCCGCGCCCTCGATTTCTTCTTCACTTGAGGAACCAATCGTTTCAGAGTCTGCGCCCCTGAATCCTTTTCAACCCAAACCCAATCTGCCAGATTCTGGAATCATTGCACTGACCTTTCTGGCGTTTATTGCAGGAGTATTCAGCTTCTTATCCCCCTGCACACTGCCCATTCTTCCCGCTTATTTCGCGGTGACTGCTCAATCCGACCGGACCCGCATGGGCCTCATGTCTCTGGCTTTCTTTTTTGGTCTGGCATCCTTGTTTGTGGCGATGGGAGCCTCCGCCAGCGCTTTGGGCCAAGTTCTCAGGGATTATATGTTCCAGATCACCCAGGTCGGAGGAGGCATCGTGGGAATTTTCGGTGTCATGACCCTTTTCGGAAAGGGTTTTTCTGGAGCCACCTTTCAAGGCAAACCCACTTCCACGTTCATAGGGTATTTTTTGTTTGGCGCAACCTTCGCATTAGGTTGGACCCCCTGTGTTGGGCCCATCCTGTCCAGCATTCTCATGCTCGCGGCTTCGGAAAAAACCGTTTCGCAGGGAATGATCCTGCTCTTCTTTTACGCGGTGGGACTGGGGCTTCCCCTCATCATCGTTGCCACAGTGTGTGGCAATCTGCCCAAAGACGGTTTGTTCTGGACCCTGCTTCGCGGCAAAGGCTGGGACCTCACGATAGGAGGAAAAACTTTTTTTCTCCATACCACCAACCTGTTCAGTGGCATTCTGCTGATCGCACTGGGCATCGTTCTGGCAACGGGCTACATGACTTATATCAATAGCCTTATCCCCATAGAAGTTCAGCTCTGGTTCAGCGAATTCGAGGAGGCTGTTTTACACTGGTTCCTATAAGCGGGGCAAGCCTCCGCAGCCAAAAGGTCTGTTCCTTTACTGCAAACAAGCCCCCTCAGGCTTCTGGATATGAAATTCCTATTGTTCAATAAACTGCCATTGAATACCAGAACCGATATTTGCTAAAATAAAGACTGAGAAGTAGTGATTTCACCAGGAGTGACCATGAACTGGGTATCTAAAATTCTCGTCGTGTTGTTGCTGGCCCTCCCGGCCTGTTCGGGAGGAGACCTTTGCATAACCCAAGATTCTTCGTTGCAATAGCTCCTCAGAATGACAAAATAGCCTTTTATTGTCATGCTGAGCTAGTGATATTTGACCTTTGAATTCTTGCCCCGTAGGGGTATCTCGAAGCATCTCGCTTTTCTGCTTTATAGACTTACGCAAAGGTCTCGTTCGGGAGTGGACTCCGTCACCAAAAAACGCTGGAGTAATTCCGAAAACACCGTCTCGATCGTCGATATGACATCGAGAGATTTTCGCCTCATGGACGCAGGATCCAGACTGCAGGGAGCCATTGAAGAAAATCTTGAGACCACCGGTTATATCCTGGCCGGAAAGAACGCCCACTATCACCTAAAGTATAAGGTTTTGGAATTCGATGAAGGCAATCGAATGGCCCGAATCGCAACTATGGGCATGTCCGATTCCGCCAAAGCCCAACTGCGGGTGAAAGCCGCGCTTTACGATAACGGAGATATGGTCGGCGCCTGGAAAATCGACTCGTGGGTATCCGGAGGAATCACCGGCGGCTCCGAAGACAATCTTTATGAAACCACCGCCAAAGAAATCGCCGACTACTTGAGAGGCGATTATTAAGCAAGACTCCTATCCATTCCTGGTTTATTCCTTTTCAAATATCTTTGGCACAACGAAAGCCGATAAAGTTCAACTTCTCTTCAGGGGCCATCCAGTTACGAAACCATGAAGGTGAAAACTTAATCGTGAGATGGGTTTGCAATAAGCCACCACGAACGACTTTGAATTTTTCCGCTTGCCCCACAAGCATGTAATCATCCGTCACCCACTCCCAGACATTATGACCCATACCATAAATGCCATAAGGGCTGATCCAGTCCGTCCTCTTGTCCACCGGTTCCGGCATAAATCCTGAGAATCCGTTGTTGGGGTGATCGATAAAAATTTTCCAGGGCCACTTGCGCACATCCGTACCCCGCGCCGCTTTCTCCCATTCAATTTCGTTAGGCAAACGCTTGCCCTCAGCCTGACAAAAAGCCTCCGCCTCAGCATAGGTCACAAACGCCACTGGCCAACGCGCCTTTTTAGGATTGAATGAATGTTGCGGTAAGAATTTTTTGTAGGCTTCGTGGCTCACCTCATACCGGTCAATAAAATAAGCTCCGGACTGCACCGGTTTCCCCCCCTGGGTTCCTAGTTCCTCCGCATCCCCCATGATGAATTCTCCAGCCGGAATATAAACCATCTTCTCAGGAACAACGATCCCAGCAGGAACCTCTACAGATATCTGCTTAACGCTATAGGAATCGCAGGAAGACAGGAAAATTAAAAGAAGAAAAAAGCGGATCATGTAGGGAGACCATTTACAATGATGGCCATTTTAGCAACCCCCCTAGCCCTCCTTATCAGGGAGACCTTTGCATAACCCAAGATTCTTCGTTGCAATAGCTCCTCAGAATGACAAAATAGCCTTTTATTGTCATGCTGAGCTAGTGATATTTGACCTTTGAATTCTTGCCCCGTAGGGGTATGTGATATCCTCTTCATTAAACTTCATGCCCCGTAGGGGTATCTCGAAGCATCTCACTTTTCTGCTTTATAGACTTACGCAAAGCTCTCCTTGTCAGGGGGGAACTGGGCAAGAGTCTATTAGGCCGAGATAAAGTTTTGCTAGCCAATTAGAGCCATTGCCAGCTGGCCCCATGTTTATATTCTCACCTTAGCCTTCATGCCCCGGAGGGGTACGCCTAGTGGTTGTCCGGACGTTCATCGAAAAAATGGAACACTTCGCCGCCGTTGATGGGCAGGGGGGTTTTGTCTAAGTCCAGGGGATGGTCGACACCCGGCTGGATAGTTCCATCTACAGAATAAGGTCCGTTCATCGACCAGTAATTGCGCTTGCGCGAATCAAGAAATTTAATACTGGTGATGTATTTGATATTTTTGTAGCCATACTTGAAAGGCATGATCAACCTCAGGGGAAATCCATGATCGCGGCTCAACGGCTGGCCATCCATACGCAGGACAAAGAGGACACGGGGCCGGAGCAATTCTTCCAGCGCAAAACTTTCGTAATAGGAATCGGCGGACTGGATATAAACAAACTTTGCGGACGGATCGGGCTGGACCTGTTTCAACAGCTCTTCAAAGCGGAATCCCTCCCACCTGGCTTTGGCGGACCAGCATTCAACACACTTGAGCCGCGAAACCTGGGAATGCATTTTTAATCCGAACAAATCCTCATAAGCAAGACCGACGGGTTTTTTAACCATCCCCCCTATCGCCAGTCCCCAGTTTTGCATCTCCACACCGAGAAACGGATTAGCGCTGCGAATATGGAAACCGGGAGTATCCCGGTTCTGGACGTATTGCTTGGGAATGTTTTTGTCGTTACGAAAATCGTCTGCCCACCCGGATTTTTTCGGCATCAACGCCGACAAAGTAGTCAGGGAAAATATTTTCAGGAAATTTCTGCGATCAAATTTAAAAGGTGATGAACTCATACCCTTCCTCCAATCAACGCAAACCCAAAACGTCCTGCATATCGTAAACGCCGTTGGGCTGGCCTAAAATCCACTGCGCCGCACGAATGGAGCCCCGGGCGAAGGTCTCCCGGCTCTGGGCACGATGGAACACTTCAAAATTTTCTCCCATGCCGCCGAATAAAACCCGATGCTCACCGATGATGTCTCCCGCCCGCAACGTGTGAATGCCGATTTCTTTCGGGGTGCGCACGGCAATGCCTTTTCTTCCATAAACGCCAACCTCTTCGAGGTTTCTTCCCAACGAATAGGCAACGATTTCTGATATACGCACGGCGGTGCCGCTGGGCGCATCCTTTTTAAACTTATGATGCGCCTCAACAATTTCCACATCATATGCGTCCCCCAACACCCGTGCCGCGTCTGCAACCAGCTTGAACAAAACGTTAACGCCAATGCTCATATTGGGAGCCACGACACAGGGAATTTTTTTGCCAATCTGCTCAATCTCTCCGCGTTGCTCCGGAGAAAACCCGGTCGTGCCCACCACCACAGACCTCCCTTTATCCGCAGCAGCGTTAAGGGTGAAAATACTTGAAGCCGGAGTGGTAAAATCAATTGCCACATCACAGGTTTCAAAAGCTTTTACAGGGTCATCCATCACTACGACTCCCTTGTTTCCGATCCCTGCTACTTCACCAAGATCTTTACCGATAACCTCGCTGCCTGCACGCTCTGTTCCTCCGCCCAGCTCCACACCCTCAATGTCTTCAATGCATGCGGCAATGGTCTTTCCCATGCGCCCGGCAATACCTATTACAAGAATCTTCGTCAAAAATTTTTCCCTTCATTATTTCTTCATTGAACGCTTATTAAAGTCTCACTAGCTGTGAGACTATGCCAAAGCGTAGGCGGCAAGTATTGCCTGCAATTGCGCCAGATGTTCCTCTGTAGGCGCACACAACGGCGGACGAAACTCATTTTCAATTCGGCCCATGAGTGCCAGAGCAGCTTTTACCGGAATGGGATTGGTCTCGATAAACATGATGTCGTTCAACTTCAACAACTCGTAGTGCAGAGTTTTTGCTGTTTCCACATCCCCTGACCGGGCCGCCTGGACCAGTTTGGCAAACTTGCCGGGAACCAGATTAGCCGTCACCGAGATCACTCCTTTGCCGCCAATGGCGAGGATCGGCCAAGTCAGCGCGTCTTCACCCGAAATCACTTCAAAGTCCGGCCCACAGGAATCAATGATCTCACTGACCTGCACCAGAGAACCGGAAGCCTCTTTAATGCCGATAATATTCTTGATGCTGCTCAAACGCGCAACAGTGTCGGGCACCATATTGATGGCGGTGCGGCTGGGAACATTATAAAGAACAACCGGCAGATCGGTCTCCTTTGCCACAGCAGAAAAATGCTGGAACAAACCCTCCTGGGTCGGCTTGTTGTAATAGGGCGTGATCAACAACGCTCCATCTGCGCCAATTTTCTGGGCGCGCTGGGTCAACTCCACCGCTTCCTGGGTCGCGTTCGACCCCGTACCCGCCAGAACGGGAATCCGTCCTTTGCAGTTATCAACCGTGATCTGGATCACCTCTGCATGCTCGGCATGGTTTAAGGTGGCCGACTCACCAGTGGTGCCACAGGGCACGATTCCGTTGGTTCCATTTTCTATATGAAACTCGATCAACCCGCGTAAGGCCGAGGCATCTACTTTTCCGTTTTTAAACGGAGTCACTATGGCAACAAACGAACCTTCGAACATGAGAACCTGATAGTTTGATTAATATTCCGCAAGCGTGCCTTCAAAAGCTATGCGAGCGGGTCCTTCCAGATAAACCACCGAACTTTTGCCAGCGTCACCATTGGTCGCTTCAAAATCCACTTTCAAAATATCCCCGCCCCGGGTTTCCACTGCGACAGGAGGCTGAACCATATTTTTATAATAAGATAACAGGGCCGAGGCCACCACCCCCGTTCCACAAGCCAGGGTTTCGTCTTCCACTCCACGTTCGTAGGTGCGAATCTTAAGCGCCCGGTCACCAACCTTCTCGACAAAGTCGACATTGGTTCCGACCGGGGCGAATGAATCGTGGAAACGGATGCCATGACCCGTCTCCTTCACATTCACGTTCTCGACATTATCAGAATAAATAATAGCGTGCGGCACGCCCGTGTTGAGGCTGTCCACCTGATATTCAGTTCCATTCAGGGCGAGGGCAATATCCTGCTGCAAATTTTCCGGCGCAGTGAGTTTGACCTTCACGATTGCTCCATTCACCTCCGCACCAATGACCCCGGCCAGGGTTTCTAAAGTCATTTTGGCGGGAGCGATGTTCTTTTCCACCGCATAGCGGGCCACACAACGACCGCCATTGCCGCACATCTCGGCGGAGGAACCATCTTCGTTATAAAAATCCCATTTGATATCGGCTTTATCCGAGTTCTCGACAAAGATCACCCCATCCGCACCGATAGACATTTTGCGGTCGCACACGCGCCGGACAAAATCGAGCTTTTTGTCATCGTCTAGTACCGGCACCCGATTATCAATGATGATGAAATCGTTGCCACTGCCACTCATTTTTGTGAACTGAATCGCCATATCCAAACTTATCTATTTAATATTGTATTCTTTCTTGAGATGCTGAATAACCCCTGAAGGGTGCAAACTGGCCCAAACAAACCATTTACGCTACCACCAGCCTACAGAGGTGAAGAGATTCTACCATACCGCTTGACACTGGGAAAGATTACCTTCAGGGCCAAAACAATAAATGAGCGGTCTCTGAATTAATCGCTTGCAAATGTACGGCTTTAGCGTACAATATTGCCATGATAATAAAGAGGATCCGCCACAAGGGATTAAAGAGATTCATTGAGAAAAATGATCCCAAAGGCCTCCCCTCTTATAAAGTTGAAAAAATTCGAGACATTATCACCGCTCTGATGGTGGCGGAAAACTTAAAAGATTTACCGGTATTACCAGGGTGGCGGCTTCACAAATTGACGGGTCAGCGCAAAGGCATGTGGAGCATTTCGATCTCTGGAAACTGGCGGATCACATTCGAAATACAAAGTGACGAAATACATGATTTGAATATGGAGGATTATCACTGATGTCCAATACAGCAATGATGCCATCTCATCCTGGGGAATTTATTCGCAGACATGTTTTGGAACCCATTGAACTTTCGATCAGCAAAGCGGCTGAAGTTCTTGGCGTAAGACGGGCGACCCTGTCCGATCTGGTCAATGGCAAAACAAGCCTGTCCCCGGAAATGGCCCTGAGACTGGAAAAAGCGTTCGACATCAAGATGGATTTCCTGCTACGCATGCAAGCACTCTACGACTCAGCAAGCATGCGGCAATCCAAAAAGAAGATTGATGTTGTACGGTTTCAGGTGAGGTAGGAAACGAAGCAAGCCAGGCGAACGCAACCACAGATGGACACCGATGGACGCGGATAGCCGATTGATTTTAAAGCTCCCTCTTTTTCAAAGAGGATTACAGAATTATGTCCGGTTATCGGGAACGACAAGACTGGCTCCGCCAAAACGGTGCGGGGATGGATTTCTAAAAGACTAAAAGGTATTTATATTTACAATGTTACACCTCAAAATGGAGTGCTTATGCCTATGTCGGATGCGGACAAAAACTTTATAAGACTGGTCAGAGAACTCATCGCTATTGAATCGGAGGGTTTTTCAGTTGAACCCAACGAGAAAGAGAAACTTGAAGCTGATTTTCATGAGGCTTGGCTGAAAATAGATAGAGTGGGGCTTCGAGAATACCAAGACCCTGGTTTAGCAGAATGCATGAGGTTTTTAATCCAAGCAACCAAAGACGACCCTTTTAAGATTAATGAAGATTGTAGCGACTGGCACGACTGGTGGAGAGATGAAGGGCTAGACCAGTGGCCCTCTCATATCAGAAGATATTTTGAATTGGTTCCACCCTATATCCGGGCCGGGTCTAGCATACCCAAGGATGAGAACCCTTTATTCAGAATCAAGATGGTGTTTTATTTATGAAAATTTTAATGCATGCATTGTTCTTTCGAGAGGCATTATAGAAGCCGTTGGAAAATATGAAATACCGTGGGTCAAGCTCTTAAAATTTAGTAATAAATCTAGTGGGGAAAAGGTGTAAGCCGCAGAAATTGTTAAGTATATGAAGGAGGAAGGGGAAATCGTAAGACCTGAACTAGCAGATAATATTTTGAAAAAGATCGTATACAAAGCCAACGATATTCTTCATAACGGGAAAACGGCATCGAAGGAAGAGTGTTTAGAAGCTACTGAGTGTGTAAAAACTCTTTTGGAGGAAGTGTACGCCAAAAAACCCTATAAAAACAATTAATCGTAAACTAAAGGCACTTTTGGCCCACCCGCACTGAATGTAAAACACCCCAACCCTCGTGGTATTCCACCCTGGCCTTCTGCCCGGAACGGGTACTTTGAGAAAGAGGGAGAAAAAGCAACCCCCCATTCCCCCCTTATCAGGGGGGAACGGGGCAAGGGCTTAATTGATCCGAGACGACTCTTCGCCAGCCAAAGAGAGCTATTGCACACTGGCCCCACGCCGAGTGGTTAGACGCGCCAGCCTTTGGCGGTGCTGAGTTTCAGGAGTGCGGGTAAAAAGGTGACAGATGCGATGAGGCAGTTGAACACGCCCAGGGTCAGCACCAGCCCCAGACTGAAGACTCCATAATGGTCGGCCACCATCATACTGCCGAACCCGATCATAGTAGTGAGGGAACTGAGCAGAACAGCTCGACCGGTACTTTTTCCTAAAACGCTGGCATTTTTATCTTCTTCTTCCCGATAACGGTGGGTGATGTGAATGCCATTGACCACGCCTATCCCGAGAATGAGTGGCAGGATGACGAGGTTCGCCATGTTCAGCCTGAGCCCTATCAGTTCCATAACGCCCACGGTCCAGATCGACCCTGCCAGCACCGGAAGCAAAACGAAAAAAACCGTTCGTACATTCCTAAACAGGAAAGACACATAAATAATGATCGCGGTCATGGCGTAGATTCCGCCTTTGACATAACCTTCTGTCATCAACCGGGTGGACTCAAACATATGTATGGCGTTGCCGGTGACATTGGGGTCTATTGATCTCAGGTCGTTTAAATATATCTGGCGTTGATCGAGATCCCAAACATCCACGCTGGGAAAAATATGCGCCACGTATTTACCTTTTTGCGAGATGTAACGCTTTCTCAGGGTTTCGGGAATTTCTTCCAGCCGCACCAACTTCACCTCGGCATTGGCTTGGAGTTCTTCCATAAGAGAACGATAATCGGCAAACAGCAACTGCGAGAAATTTTCGAGTCTTTTTTCCGCCAGGCCAGGTTCCACCTTCCGGCTTTTTTCCATAAAATTCCTGACACGGTCTCCCGCCACCTGCACCTGATCGAACGGGTCATCCTTCCTACCCTGCAGTTTGAACTGGATGCGGTTGAGAGTTTTGATCAACGCTTTTAAGGAAAAATCTGCATCTTCAGGTTCTACTTCGAGATCGCGCAAAAGTGGCGCGAGGTTTTCGCGGATGGTGCGTGCGTTTTCTTCCTGATTATCGGGGATCACCGCTGTGATGCTCTCAACCCGGGCCACAGTTGGCAGGGCCTTGAGTTGACGTTCCTTTTCCTGAATCTCTTCCAAAGAGTCGGCCAGCATGGCGGCGGACCAGGCGGAACGCCCGGCACTTTCAAGAATTTTCATTTCATATTGAACCGCCTCGGTTCCCTTGGCCTGTAGGTTGAGCAGGTTATAGTCGAAACGCAGGTCTTTCAATGACAAAGAAGCGATGACGACTAGAACGATGCACACTCCGATGATGAGGTAATAATGATCGAACAGTTTATCGATGCTCCCCCTTTGTTCGGCTGATTTTGCCTGTGCGTAACTGGGCTTGCGCCATTTTTCTTCCAGCGTGACCAGTGCGGGGAGCACCAGAAGCATGGCGACCATGCAGAAAAGAATTCCCCATCCAGCGATCCAGCCCAGTTCCACAATACCGATGAAGTCGGTCAGCACCATGGCGCCAAATGCCATGGCGGTGGTGATGGCACCGGAAAAGTTTCCCTTGCCTGTTCCTTGCAGAGTTTTATGCAGGGCTGGCAGGATTTCGTTGCCTTGCTGGCGTTCCTCCTTAAAACGTTCGAGGATATGGATTCCAAAATCTATACCCAATCCAATCAGGATGGTGGTGAACACAATGGAAAGAATATTCAAGTGACCGATGGTCAGGGTCGTGAATCCCATCGTCCAACTCAAACCGAGCAGAAGGCAGAACACGGCCAGAAGGGGTTTGACCACCCCCCGATAAGCGATGATGAACAACAGGGCGACCCCTGTCAGAGCAATTTTAGATGCGGTTTCGACATCGGACTGGGTGGTCACCATTTCATCGCTGGATATCACATCTTCGCCGGTGAGCCCGACCGTGACATTGGGAAAACCTTTTTTTGTTTCAGCAATGAATTGACGGGCCTGATTGACCGCATCCTTGTAACTGGTGAAGCTGGTTTCGTCATCATTGGGCACCACCAGTATGAAAAGCAGGTCTCCGTTTTCAGAGACCATATACCCCTTGTCGCGCAGGGAATCGCTACCACCTTTAAATAATGCCTGCCAAGGTGAGCGATAACCGGTTTCACCCATCAGGAACCGGGTCATTTCTTCCAGAAGCCGGATCAACAGGTTGAGGTCTCCCTCATCCTTGCTGTCTTCCTCGTCTTCCTCACCGAGAAAATCGGTCAACAGGGAATCGACCATGCCCGAACTAATTTCAGTATTGATGCTGAACAAAAGCGGATTGAGTCCGGGGGAAGCATTCACCGATTCGAGAAAACCCTGATGGTCTTCCAGCTTGCGGCTCAAAGTTTCCAATTCATCCTTATCGAGATAAAGCAGGAACCGCGAGCGGAAGTAATCGATATCGATTTTATAAACAACCTTGGAAAACAGATCGGGCTGGGCTTTAAGTTTTTTATTCAGTGCTTCGGCAAAGTCGGCCATGTCGGAAGAGTTTTTTCCTTCCACCACCACAACCATACCGCTCAGGTCTTCAAACTGTGCACGATAATTTTTATAGAGTTTGACATAAGGCAGGCCTTTGGCGACCAGATCGCCGCGTCCCGTTTTAAAAGTGAGTTTTTGCGCGGTCACCCACAAAGACAGAATGGCTAAAACCAGGGATGCGACAACAACAAGCAGGGAACGCCGATAGGCAAATCGTTCAATGGCAGAAAGGCAACGGCTGAGAAAACCATTAGCGGATGAGGATGACATGGAATTTACAATTCAGGAAATGAGCAAGAGCACTTTGAGGCCATCGATACTTCCAACTCACCTAAATTAGCCATTGCTCATTTAATCCGGCATGACGCTGGTAGTTGGCGTGGCCTGTTCAGCCGAGACAACTCGTTGCCAGCAATAAAAGTTTTGCCGGCTGGCCCTACGCCGAGTAGTTAGAAACGCATACCCATTGTGAAGAGGTGGGCATTGAGTCCGATATTAGGAAACTTAATTTCGGCATTTGAAACATGAAAGAACCGGTAGTTGATCGAATAGGCGCCTTCCTCTTTAAAGAATTCCAGCCCGGCTCCGCCATGAAGCAGAAACTGAAACTCAGTACCCAGTTCGCGCTCGGCGACATCTTTCCGGTCGGTCAGGGAAAAACCTGCACCAATGAGGAAGTTCGGAGCCCAATTTCTTTCAGGACTGAGAAATTTATACTGGGCCATCAGCGGCGAAAACCCAACCAAGTATTTATCGCGATCAGAAAAGGCGAGCCCGGCTTCCACATGATAAAACCACGCCTCCTGATACTAGGAATCGCCGATCAATCCAGTCAGGTTATATTGCCAGTTCGGAAAAAAGAATAAAAAACCCCCAGATCTGTACGATTTGGCCCGGGAGGGATGTCAATGGTCCAGACCCAGCCCAATTGGGCGCCAAAATCGGAGCTTCCTTTCTCAAATCTTTGTGAAAAGTTGTCAGCTCCCGCAGTCGCCACATTGAACATCAAAAAAACTGCAAGCCAAGGAACCGCATGCAAAATAATCCTCATATCTTACTGTTTCCTGAAGGTTAAAATCTATTCAATCGCGCTCATCAAGGACGAATTGTAACATAAAAGCACCTGAATTCCAGGCAATTATTTGCATTTGTCTTCATATCTGTTTGTGTTATAATCGGCCTTTTCTCAAATAAATAAAGGGATTTTCGCTATGATGGGAATAGGTTTTCCAGAATTAATGATCATTTTGGTCATTATCATGATCATTTTCGGGGCTGGAAAGTTGCCGGAAATCGGCAGTGCTTTTGGTAACAGCATTCGGAACTTCAAAAAATCCATGAAGGAAGCCGAAGAGGGTACGGAAGAACTTCCGGAAGTGGCTGATGCAACAGAAGCGGCTGATGCGGCAAAAGAGGTGTCCTAAGGAGATGGCAATGAACCCGAGACTGCTGAGAATCCTGTGGCCTCTACCTCCGAACCGGAAGAAAAGTAAATCACTCCCCCTTGTTCCCTCCCCCTCCAGGACGGGTTCTTTTTTTTACGAGGTTTCGCCTTTATTTGACGAATCGCTTTGTATTTAAAAGCATCCTAAGATAACTGGAATAAAAAGGGTGAAATTGCAAATCCCGGCCGGTTCCCATAAAAGAAACCCTGCCTTTTCCCAGCAGAAAATAAAACTGGATTTGCTCTTTTATGTCCTTCACCCAGCAAAAAGAAGATAAAGAAATAGAAGAAGCTCTAGTCAGGGATCTTCAAGCCGGTAATCTTGATGCTTATGACAAGATTGCTGAGCTTTATCAAAAGAAAATATACGCCCTTAGTTTCAATCTGATGCGCAACCAAATGGATGCGCAGGATGTGACTCAGGAGGTCCTCCTGACTCTGTTCAGGAGGATCAATACGTTTCAGGGCAAATCGGCGTTTTCAAGCTGGGTTTATCGCATTACCTTGAACGCCAGTTATATGAAACTGAGGAGCAAGAAAAAGGAACCCAATGTTTCCATTGACGAATTACTACCCTATTTTAACGGGGCTGGGTTCCAGCAGGAAAAAATTCAGGACTGGTCGGAAAATACCGAGTCCTTGTTGTTCACCAATGAAACACGCGAGGTCATCAACAAAGCCGTTGGCCTTTTGCCTGAAAAGGAAAAAGTGGTTTTCTTATTGCGGGACGTAGAAGGCCTTTCAACCGAAAAAGTGGGCGAAATATTAGACCTGACCATTCCGGCGGTAAAGTCGAGACTGCACCGGGCCCGATTGTTTTTGCGAAAAAAACTTTCAGGCTACTTTGAGGAATATAATTCCAAAAAGGGGGAAACATGATCTGCTGTAAAGAATGCATTGATCTGCTATACGATTATATTGACGGGTCGCTGGAACAGGACACCAGTAAATCCCTTGAAGAACATTTCGCGGAATGCCCCCCCTGCATTGCTTTTTTGAACACTTACAAGTCGACAACCACTATTTGTCGGGATATCTTGAACCAAATTGAAATCCCCGATGAAGTTCGTCGTACCCTGCAAAGTTTTTTAAAAGAGCATAAAAACCAGGAAGAAAAGAAGTAACCTCTCTCCCCAATCGCAGGGGGAAAGACAGGAACATTCCCGGCGCACAATACATTGACAAATCACGCGGGTTTATTTATATTTTTTATATAGCTACATATTGAGATTTTTCACCTCAAACCTGATAAAATCATTTAATTATAATAACTCTCTTTCGAGGCAAGGATATGGTTGAAATGAAAGTTGAGGGCCTTACGCTGGATCCACTCACCAACATGCCCATCATTATCTTGAAAGATTCAACCGGTTCCAAGGCCCTTCCTATATGGGTGGGTTATTTTGAAGCCAACGCAATCGCCTTGGAAATAGAAAAAATCTCCACGCCACGCCCCATGACGCATGATTTGCTCAAAAACCTGATTCAAAATATGAAAGCGGAAGTCAACCATATCCTCGTCAATGAATTAAAAGACAACACCTTTTATGCTGTCATTTCCCTGGTATGCGGAGACCTTACCCTTGCTATAGACTCACGCCCCTCCGATGCCATCGCGCTGGCGCTGAGGACCAAGGCACCCATTTTTGTTGAAGAGAAAGTGATTGAAGCTGCTAAAAGCCTGGACCTCCCCGATCCGCAAAAAACTAAAACGGATGATGACAAGCAGTGGAAAAACTGGCTGGACAATATAAAACCAGAGGACTTTGGCAAACTTTGAGAGCGCCCCTCTAGCAACCCCTCCGGGGCATGTGTAATATTTCTTCATTTGCATTCATGCCCTGAAATGGTAAAAACTAAGGAAAAATTTCACACGAGAGAGGCAACCGAGCCACGCCCGGTGGGGACAGACTCCACACCTTCGGCGGCTACGCCGGTTAAGCCGAGAAAACTTGTTGCTAGCCACCCCTTGGCAGAGAACCATATCCAGTAAAGCCGTCATGAGCGATTGCATGCAAAAACAACTCTTGCCAATTATATTATCGGCGGTACGCCGGTGAAAAATATAGGGTTATTTTGCAAACCAAGACCCTCGGTAGACCCGAAAGTAGTCAGCGACCTGGTGCAATGGTTGCGGGAGCGGGGTTGCAAGCTTCATATAGATCAGAATACCGCCGAGTTTACCGGTGAAACAGCCTCCCATGAAGAAATTCCCAGCCTCTCTGAACTGATCATCGTGCTTGGAGGAGACGGAACCTTGTTAAAGGTGGTCCGCATCGCCCACTCGCACGGCGTCCCTATTCTGGGGGTCAACCTCGGGAGCCTGGGTTTTTTAACCGAAACCACCCTTGAAAACCTCTATCCCACCCTTCAAAGCGCCTTAAACGGAGAATGTAAAATAGAACACCGCATGTTGCTGAATGCCTCGCTCTGGCGCGAGGGAAAAAAAATACAAGATTTTAATGTGTTGAACGATATTGTCATCAACAAAGGCGCTCTAGCCAGAATCGTAAACCTTACCGTACTGGTTAACGACCAACCCATGACCTCCTACCGAGCCGACGGATTGATCATTGCCACGCCAACAGGCTCCACCGCTTATTCTCTCTCGGCAGGAGGACCCATCATTCATCCCAGTATGCAGGCTTTGGTGTTGAGCCCGATTTGTCCTTTTGACCTGACAAACCGACCCATTGTGGTTCCCGACACCTCAAAAATAAAAGTGGAACTGGCCAAACGCCATGAAGACGAAGATGTCAGAATAACGCTTGATGGGCAAATGGGTTGCGATATGAAGTCCGGAGATATCCTTGCAGCGGAAAAGGCCCGGATATCGGTAAAGTTGGTGCAGGCTCCGGGAAAAAACTATTATCAAACCCTGAGGAAAAAACTTCATTGGGGAAGCACCACAGAAAGTTAAATCCTACCCTCCGGTGCTAACACCCGGGTCGCTCAATTTATGAATCAAAATATTGTTTCCTGCGGTCATAAAATTGATATCGGAACTCGTGTGGTTTTATGGAACGAAGGCTTTGTTTGCCCCAACAAGCGAGGCCGGTCTGCCTGTTCCCATCACGACCCCGTGCTCAATGACGCACCATCCAGAAAAGATTCGGCCTATAAAATCCTGAAACCCGAATCGGCTTACAAAGAACTGGTGCAACACGTTCACCAGTTTGTTCTGCATTACGATGCCTGCTACAGTTCCTACCACTGCCACCAAGTGATGACGGAAAGTTCTTTTAAGGGTAGCCATTTCTATCTTGATCTCGATGGCACCATTTACCAGACCTGTGACTTGTACTGGAAAACCAATACTGCACCTGCCGATGACCGGCAAGGCAACGAAAGGGCAATCCATGTCGAGATGGCAAATCTTTCATGGGAAGCTTTGGCTAAAGAATCTGAATGGCTCCCTTCCAGACAGGATAAGTACCGAAAAAAAAGAGGTCAGTGGGTGCTGGAACTGCCCAATGACTACCGCAGAAAAATCCGCACAGCCGGATTCCAGGCCAACCCATCACGAACTTACGGCACAAGGGGATACTTCAGCAAAAAGATCAATGGCCGAGTGGTCCGCATGTGGGATTTTACCGAGCAACAGTATCAAGCTCTGATCAAGCTCTGTATCGGCATCAACCAAATTCTACCCAGGATTAAACTGCAAGTGCCATTCGACAAAAGTTCCGGCCGACACCCTCTCGACAGATTAAAAAACTACTCTAAATTTTCCGGTATCCTGGGCCATGCTCATGTGCAAAAGGGCGTAAACGGACTGGAGTGCAAGCACGATCCCGGATCAGCCTTCAACTGGGCCCGGTTAAAAAAAGCCTTCGACTCAGCGGAGAACCTCCGCAGGTAACCAGCAATAGCTCCTAAAGCCAAGAGATCGACTGCTAGCAGTACGTGATATTCTTCCTAAACATTCAGGGGTAAAAAGCTATTTACCCCTTGGGCTTTTAAGCCCGTCCCGAAGCGCAGATCGTTGTGTCCTGTTTTGATTAACCCGAACAGTTGCCTGGGCCACTGAGCCCGCATCGGCAAGGCTGGGAGACCAAATTATGAATCAGAAACCCCATTTTATTGGCATCGATATTTCTAAACTCCATCTGGATGTTGCTGACAGCATGACTCAAGAAACCTGGCAAACCGCTAACAATGAAGAAGGGATTGCTGGTTTGGTCGAGAGTTTATCCGCCTTAAATCCTCCATTGATCGTTTTGGAAGCCACAGGCGGCTTAGAGATCCCGTTGGCTTCGGCCCTGGTTGCGGGTCGACTGCCAGTAGCCGTGGTCAACCCACGGCAAGTTCGTGATTTTGCCAAAGCCACCGGGAAACTGGCAAAAACCGATGTCATTGATTCTCTTGTGCTGGCCCATTTTGCCAGGGCCGTACGTCCTGAGGTCAGGAAAATCAAAGACGAAGAATCTCTTGAACTCTCAGCTCTAGTGACACGCCGTCGCCAGTTGATCGAGATGCTGACCAAAGAAAAAACCCGTCTAAAACAAGCTCCAAAATGGATATGTAAAGACATTAAGGAGCATATCGAATCTCTTAAAAAACGCTTGCGAAAAATCGATGGCGACCTTTCCAGAACCATCAAAAACAGTTCTGCCTGGCGTGAGCACGACCAGATCATACAAAGTGTTCCCGGTGCCGGTCCCGTTCTGGCTGTCAACCTCTTGGCCGGGGTTTCGGAACTTGGAGTTCTTAATCAGAAGCAAATCGCCGCCCTCATCGGTCTCGCTCCCCTCAATCGGGACAGCGGAAAGTTCGGTGTATCCGGGGCGGCCGCGCCAATGTGCGTGCCGCTTTATACATGGCCGCCGTCACTGCCATGCAGCATAATCCCGTGATTCGTACCTTTTACACACGCCTCATCGAAAAGGGCAAACCCTTTAAAGTTGCCATTACCGCATGCATGAGAAAGTTATTAACGATCATCAATACCATGATCAAAACAAAAACACTCTGGAATGAAAATCTCATTGCCAGCACTTGACATTTAACACAGTTGCTTCGGGGCATGAAGACAAATGAAGAGGACATCACAAAGATAACTGCCGCCTTTTTTAATATGTCCCGCTCCATACGAAGGCGAGCGTTTTCTCGCCGCAACTGCTGCAACTCATCTCCCGGCTTAAGCTGTCCTTTGCCGGGAAACGCATTCCCCTGATCCTCCTCATACTCCTGTTTCCAGCGACCCAGAAGGGCAGAACGGATTCCCAGATCCCGGGACACCCGGGCAATGCTATCGCCTACTTCAATAACCAATCGAACCGCTTCTAACTTGAATTCTTTACTGAAACTCCTGCGTTTGGTTCCCATAAAAACACCTCCAAAAGTGTATTATCCACACTTTTCGATGTGTCCACCAATTCAGGGGAAGATCAGTTGGATTATGGATCGTCAAAGACAATCCACACCCCCCCCCTCATGAGAGGGGAGGATCAATGAGAATCTCGACTTATGCAAAGGTCTCTTGCTAGAGGAGGTTGTCATGCTGAGTTTATTGAAGCATCGCGATTTTCAGGTTTTTCGGCTTATGCAAAGGTCTCATGAAGTGGGAAGCGGGACTTTAGCCCTGCCGCCTGCAGCGGTTACATGACAAGAAACGCCGGTTTGTCATTCTTGAGGAGCACCGTGACGAAGACGCGATATTTTTCCTTAAACTTCGTGCCCTGCAGGGGTAATCCGGGGCTATGCATCGGTCACGTAATCCGCAAATTTTTCAACTTAGCAAAGGCTTCAGATTCCGTGATCAATTTAGCCCCATCATCCCGCCATTGATGTCCTGGAACAGTGTCAGCCATCTGATGAAGGAACACTATGGTTTAGCCATGAAGTTCAAGGATATTCTTGCGACTTATAAATCGGCCGAAGACCTGATTAATATCGGGGCTTACACCCGCGGCAGTAATCCAAAAATTGATCAGGCTATTCAAAAATACGAACTTATGATTCCCTACCTCAAGCAGGGAATTGTAGAAAGTGTTGACTGGCGAACCAGTATGAATGAATTGAAAAAAATTCTGGAGGATGAATCTTGAGTTTCCGGTGCGAGACCATGCTTCGTTTGAATAAGAATAAGGAAGACCTGCTACAGAAGGATATGGGGCAGATCAACCTTCTCTATCAACGGCAACAGGATCGAAAGCTGCTGATGCAGGATGCCACAGAGAATAGCAAGAATGAGCTGAACCAGAAGAAAAGATCGGGTGTTAGTAGTGAAACAATGATTTTGTATGACAATTTTGCCAGAGGAACCAGGATTCAAGGGGAGAGACAGGATAAAATAATGTCTGAAATTAACACCAAGCTTGAGGCCAAGAAGGAAGAAGTGGCTGAAGCTATGCGAAAGCGCCGGACTATGGAAATATTGAAAGAACGGGATTTCTTGAAAGAGAAAAAATCATGGAAAAGAAGGAAACGGCGATCCATGATGAGGTGGCTTCCAATCTCTGGATAAGAAAATTTTGATGGGCAAATGATGAAGTTTAAACTAATTTCTATTTTTTTGATTGCGGCAGGTTTCATCCTGGCGGGAAGATCATACCTTGCCGGAAACCTGGAGTCTGCTTATGCCCAAGTGAAACAGCTCGATGAAAAGGCTGGGGAGGTCCGGGAAGGAGAAAAGGTATTGCCCGTAGAGGAGGAAAAAGAAAAAATCCAATTGCCGGGCCAGATGCCTGCGGTCAGCCCTGAAACGTTCAGGATGATAGAAACTATAGAAAATAAGAATCGCGAGCTTAAAAAACGGGAAGAGAAATTACGCCTCAAGGAAGTTCGGCTGGAGGCATTGGAAGCCAAAGTCCGGAAAGACCTGAAAAAAAATTGAGCAAAGTATTTCCGAGTCGAAACATCAAATGGGAGTTCAAGATGAAAAGACCAGGAAAAATGTGGAGGCTCTGATCAAGGTTTATTCCAGTATGAAACCGGAAGATGCGGCCAATCTGGTTGAAGCTGTGAATGAAGAGCTTGCTTTGCAAATTATTTCGGGAATGAAAAGTAAAATCGCGGGACAAGTTTTAAGCAAGCTGGATGTTAAAGTTGCCAAGCGAATCAGTGAAAAAATGGCTGGCAAGAAAGATAAGCCTGCGAGGGAATCCGCTCCTCCAGGCAACTAGCAGGTTGTCAAACTCGTTGACCAATGCAGTGGGCTGTTTAGTTCTTCAAGCTTTGGGAGGTTTCGGGAGATTCGGGATTGGTCATGCCAAAGGATATGATCATCTTCAAGCCTTCTTCCACGGACATTTCCATGGCAATGGTGTCCTTTTCCGGAACCATGAACAGGAATCCTGTCGTGGGATTGGGTGAGGTGGGGACAAATACATTGAGCATTTTTTCATCCGTCGCGTCCTTGATACCATCCGGTGTGTTGCAGCATACGATTCCCAGTGTTTTCAGTGGCTCGCGGGGATAGGTAATGAGAACCATTTTTTGAAAACTGGCTGTCTCGGTCAGGGAGAGGGTGTCCACAACCTTTTTGATACTCGTGTAAATAACCCGAACCACCGGAATTTGGTGAAGAAGTTTTTCTCCCAGGGCCACAATTTTTTTTCCGATAAAGTTTGTGCCAAACAGTCCCACCCCTATAATAAACAGGGCGAGCAGGAGAAATCCCGTGCCCGGGATATTCCACTCCTCCAGCAACTGCATGCCTTGAGGCCCAAAGATTCCTTTGACCACCGGTGCCATGGCACTGTCTACGCGAGTGATGACAAAGGACAGGATTATATAGGTCAGGCCTGCCGGAATGGTTACCAGTAATCCGGCGATTAGATTTTTTTTGAATGTTTTTTTGAACATGGAGGATTTCCTGCGGCCTGGTTTTCCTTTATTTCAGGGTCTTAATATGTTTTTTGACTTGAACGGATAATGCCGAATGACTGACTGAGGCCAATTCGACAAACCGTTGGTAAAAATGAATCGCAGATTTAATGTTTCCTTCATCTTCGTACAATACTGCAAGATTATAGTGGGTTCCCGCATGAGCTGGATTGATTTTGAGAGCCTGGTTTAAAACGGACTTGGATCTTCCAAACAGGTCAATACGTTTATAGGCCACTGCCAGGTTGTTCAACGCCTCCAGATTCTCGGGGTCAATCAAGACCGCTTTTTGATAATTTCGAATAGCTCCAGGAAAATCTTTTTTGGCATAGTATACCACGCCAATATTATTATAAGGCTTTGCGTAATCGGGGTTTAAATAAATAGCCCTGAGAAATTCTTCGATAGCCCGGTCGTATTGGCGCAATTCTTTGTAGATCACCCCTATATTGTTGTAAATGTTGGGGTTGTTGGCATCGAGTTTCACGGCTTTGGAATAATTTGTCAAAGCCTTTTCCCAATTTCGTGACTGCTGATAAAAAATAGCCTGATTGAAATAATAATCACTGCTTTTAAAAATATTTGGTTCCGATGGTGTCGAAAATGACATTGAGTCGATTTCGGGTGCGAAAGTCGTTGCGGCTGGCTTTTCGGAGTTAAAGAGGCAACAGGGGCTGGTTCCGGCATCATGGCCAGTTCCTGAACATACTGGATGTCTCCCCGAGCCGTATCCCCCGCCACCGACACATCAATGGTTGACGTGTCAAACATCGGGGCGGCCACGGCCCCGATAATTCCCATCACCAGTATCACGCTGATAATCTCAATCAGTGTGAAGCCTTTTGTATTTTTCAAATGCTTCATGCAACTCACTCTAGGCAGAAACGTGTGAAAAGCTCTCCAACTACAATTATAGGAGCGGAAAAAAGGGCTGTCAAAAAAGAACCGCCAGTTCTTCATGAGCCGCTTTAGATGGTTTTTACAGAAAAATTGTCAACCATTTTACCTGATTTTATTCATAGCGAATGGTATAAGGGTGATGTGGTGCCTCATACTGAATGTTATGTGTAAGAAAGCGATAGAAATCGAATATGGAGTAAGTAAGAAGCTATGAGATACTTTTTATATAGGAAGAAAGGTAGAGAAGTCCTGCCCGTTGAGGACAAAGGCTCAAATAAACTGGCAAAAGAAAAATTAGAATCTTTCTACCAACAAAAGGAGCAATTAAAAATTCCAAAAAGATTTATCAATGAATGGGATAGTGTTGCATTATTTCATTCACAAGGTGAGATAGAAAAAGCTAATGCCATTATGATTCCTGAAGAAAAATCTACATTTGCACTAAACAATACTTTAAATGACCTAACAGCCAAGGAATGGTTGCCTGAGACAGTTTCAGTGTTTAGTCAAAAAGGATTAGGAGCAAACCATAAAAATGCTCAAATTGAAAAACAACATCCAGCACCTTTTTCTTTTCAAGATATTGGGAGACTTTTACAATTTTATACTAAAGAAAATCAAAAAGTATTAGACCCTTTCTCAGGAGTGGCATCTACAGTAAAGGCTTGTGCCATAAATGACAGAATTGGATATGGAATAGAACTAAATTTGAAATACCATCAACTTGGCTTAGAGAGAATAGAAAAGGAAATATCTGATTCAAGCAAATACAAAAATAAACAAAGTCTGATTCACGGAGATAGTAAGAAAGAGATAAAAAAATTCAAGAAAGATTTTTTTGATTTTATCATTACAAGTCCTCCATATTGGAATATCTTGGATACTGTTGATCACAAAAATGGAGCGAGAGTGGAAAATGGATTAGATCATAAATATAGTGAAGAAAAAAACGACTTGGCAAATATTGAAGTATACAATAATTTTTTAGAAGAGTTATCCTCGTTTTTTAATAACTGTTCAAAATATCTAAAAAAGAATAAATATTTGAATGTTATTGTTAGTGACTTCAGGAAAAAAAATAAGTATTTTATTTTTCACGCAGACCTTGCTAGAGAAATTGAAAAGAAAGGAAATTTTCAAATTAAAGGAATCAGAATATTATATCAAAGACACAAAAGCATTTACCCGTACGGTTACCCTTTCTCTTTTGTGCCGAATTTACATCACCAAAATGTCCTGATATTCCAAAACAGAAAGAAGTAATGATCGAATTGAACAAAATACATATTGGTGATTGCATTAAAGGAATGCAGAAAATTGAAAATGAATCTGTTGATTTAATAATTGCTGACCCACCATATAATTTGAATAAAGATTTTGGCGAAAGTAGTGCGAGATGGAATAATACCTATGATTGGTTGAAATGGTCAAAGGCATGGATTGATGTTGGTATTTCAAAGTTGAAGCCAACAGGCTCAATCTTTATTTATGGGATACATCATTATCTATGTTACATCCAAGTGTATTTATACGAAAAAGAATTAAATTACAGAAGACAACTAATTTGGCATTATGAAAATGGGTTTTCTACTTATCAAAAAACACCTTCTGCTACTTATGAAGCCATCTTGTGGTTTTCAAAGTCGGACAAATTTACATATCATAAGATTAGAGAGCCATACAAAAGTCAAAAAAGACTAAAAAATAAAATAACAAAAAATGGTAAAGTTTGGAAACCACATCCAGAGGGGAGACATACGGGGGATGTCTGGAATATTCCTGTTCTTGCAGGTAAAAGATTTGAAAAAGAAAAGGTAAATCATCCGACACAAAAACCCTTAAAACTTTGTGATAGAATCATCAATCATTTTTCTAATGAGGGAGATTTAGTGTTAATACCTTTTGGAGGTTCAGGAAGTGAGTGTGTTAGTGCTTTAAAAAACAAAAGGGAATTCATAGCTTTTGAGGCAAACAAAGGATACGTCAAGATTGCCAATATTCGGTTGGCCGAAGCCACTGACCTACTCCAATAAACCAGTTTGGGTAAATAATTAATGACTTTGTAGGTATAAAAAGGATGTGAAAATTTTCCACATCAGTTTAATGATTTAGAAAAATTATTTAATGCTCTTCTTGTTGTCAAGGAATTGATTGATGACGAAACACCTTTAAAAGACGATAATTTTGGAGAATTATTAGCTCGTAAACAGATTTATACTTATCGAGATAAGGTGCTCTCAATTGACCAGTTTTTAGCCCAGGAAGAGGCGAAGCCGAGAGCAAGTAGAGGATATTTAACTGTTGCCAGAGATATTAGGCGTTTGTTTCAGCTATTGGGATTTTTAACCGTATTTGAAGACAAGTCCGCTAAATTTAGCGTAGTAGGAATTCAATTATTAGCTTCTCCATCTGGTGAAATTAGAAAAGAGTTGTGGAAAAACGCATTCTTGCAGTTAGGCTTAGAAGGAACGGACGGAGAAATCAGTCATCCATATAGGATTCTGCTCAAATTAGTTCGGGACAAACCTGGTTTAGAAACCCAAAAATTGATGCTAGCTTTAGAAGCGGAGAATAACTCTGATGAGGAGTATAAACGAATAATCAATCTTACGGCAAAGTCACTTGAAGAAATTATTGATAGCACAGGGACAAGCAATTCAATGGCAAAAAATGCTGTAAAAATATTACCAGCAATTGCTGAACAACTTGGTGATATTACAAGGCAAAATGGTAAAGCATCCCCAATTGGGGAAGTTGTTGTCACAGAGGATGAAATTATAACAGAAATTCCTAATGAGGCAGTAAACGATCAAGGAATATTATATTCTCAATACAGAAAAGTTTTATCGGGTGATATTGCAAAAGACCCAATATTCAATAAGATTTCTACTGTTAGTATAGATTTAGCAGAATCAATAAGAATCAGGCAGGATAGACTTGCACTTTATCAGCAGATAGTTAGAAAATTAGGACTGATCTGCGATAAAAGAAGATTTGAGTTATACGAGGGTAAATTTGATTGTTTGGCATTAAAGCCAGAAAAAGCCTTACTTTTCGAAGGAAAGACAATTAAAGATAGTTCTTCGGATCAAGAGAAACAAACAATAAAAGGCGTTGGGCAATTAAAATATTACAATTATTCAATTATCTATAAACAAATGAAATTTTCTAATGGGAAAGAATTTATTGTTTATTCGCAACAACCTAATGCGGATTTAATTGAATTCTGTCACTCTGAAAATATCGAAGTAGTCTGGATTGAGAATGATGAATTTTTCATTGAAAATAGAGAAACTTTAGGAGCAATTAAATTTGACCCGTTGAATTTTATATAAAGAGTACAAATGAATAAAAAAGATAAAACTAAAATTCAGATACTTGCTCGTGAAGGAAAGCAACTTTCAAAAATTATGTAGCAAGATTTTCCTGAATATGAGTATTGGGAAATTTATGAGGCTGTGCATGATGGTAGTGGTAAGAGTGTATTGGGTGTAAAACGAACTATAGCTAACCGCTTGGCAACCTTGACCAGCACTGGTAGAAGACAAGAGCGTAAGGCTGTAGTAAAAGAAGTTGAAGATTTGGTGTGGCATCTTTATAAAAGCCTAAAAACAGGCCAACAAAAGTTCCAGTCAATTAGAAAGATACTAGACAAATAAAACATAACAAGGCCAATTAACGCAGATGATTTACTACGTTGCGCCCCGTAAATTTCCGGTTATGCGAGGTGTTACGCCAATGAAAAGGAGAATACATGAATGGCTACTAAAAGAATATTCATCAGCTTTGCGATTGAAGATTCTCAGTATCGTGATTTATTAAAAGGACAGTCACTTATACGACTTCACTATTTACATATACAGATATGTCTGCCAAACAAGCATGGGACAGTAAATGGAAAACTAATTGCCGTACCCGAATTAAAGGGTGCGATGGTGTTATTGCACTAATCAGCAAAAATACAAAAAATGCAGATGGTGCTAAATGGGAAATGCAGTGCGCAAATGATGAGGAAATACCAATGATTGGCATACATATTCATAAAGATGATAAAGGGCAAATCCCACCACAGTTGGCAAATAAAAATGTTGTTAACTGGTCATGGGATGCTATTGGGAACTTTATAAATGGGTTGTAAAAATCAGTGGTAGCCTCACAGGATGAATATGGTGAGGCTTATAAACTTCATTTGCTTGAGCAATATAAGCTATATGTTGAAATGGCTGATAGGATAAGTAGTAGAAGGCAAACTGCAAATTCCTTTTTCTTGTCAGTTAATACAGCAGTTATTGTTTTAGTGGGATATGTAAACTTTGAGAGTAAAACAGTTTCTGAATTTTATTGGCTAGTTTCTCTCTCTGGCATAGCCTTATGTTTTATGTGGTGCAGGCTTATACGCTCTTATAGAGATTTGAATTCTGCAAAGTTCAAGGTTATCTGTGAAATAGAGGCGTTATTGCCTGTTTAACTATATGGCATGGAGTGGAAGAATGTAGAGGAAGGAAGAAACTCAAAGCTATACTTACCATTTACTCATATAGAAATCTTCATTCCTTGGATATTTTTATTTATTCATGTATTTGTATTCCTCAAAGCAACATCCTTGTTCTCGGTTTTAATGCAGGTATGTGGTAGCAAATAAATAATGGTACAACAAAGCAAATTCACTTGGATGTCAAAAAGTGCCGCCTCGCTCTGCATCTTTATTTTGCCGGTGAAAGCATTGGCGGACCAAATGAGTAGCGGTGTTAGCTACTTCGAGCAGTTTGTCTGGGACTTGGAAAAGCGCGGGGTATCAAACATTGATGTTCCTGTAATGATTATTGGTATTGATGTGGATTAGTAACGAAAAGTATTTACAGCCGGGTTTGTTCAGGCGGGCAGTTGGCACATATCCTGGTGATTCGATTTGCGTTTGGAGTTTCCATTTTTCCCGTTAGGCTGGCTATAGCGGAAAACTTTTCCTTCATAGTTGGTGATGACCACTTCATGTTCGTTGTGCTCGACGACACTGTTGGGGAGCAGTCTTACTTTGCCGCCTCCGCCCGGGGCGTCGATCACGAAATAGGGCACCGCCATGCCGGAGGTGTGGCCCATGAGGTCTCGCAAAATGTCGAGGCCTTTTTCTACCGAGGTGCGAAAGTGGTCGGTCCCCTCCGTCATGTCAGCCTGATAAATATAATAAGGTTTGATGCGGTTCTTCAGCAATTTCAGCATCAACTCTTTCATGATCTGTGAATCGTCATTGACCCCCTTTAGCAATACTGTCTGACTGCCTAAGGGGATGCCGCTGTCGGCAAGCATGGCACAAGCTTTTTCCACTTCAGGAGTGATCTCCGCAGGGTGGTTAAAGTGCATATTGAAATACAGTGGGTGGTATTTTTTTAATATCGAGCACAGGTTTTCCGTCACCCTGGCTGGCAAGGTTCCGGGAACCCGTGTGCCAATGCGAATGATTTCCAGATGCGGGATGGAGCGCAGCTCACCGAGGATTCTGTCCAGTTCTTTATCGGGGACGAGAAGCGGGTCTCCGCCGGACATGATCACGTCACGGATTTCAGGATTGTTGCGGATGTATTCAATGCCCTGTCTGAGTGTTTCACGGGTGACGATTCCGGGAAAACCGATTTTCCGCTTTCTCGTGCAGAACCGGCAGACAATGGGGCATTGGTTGTTGATCATCAGCAGTACCCGGTCCGGATAGCGATGCACCAACTCGGGAACGGGCATATCGCCTTCCTCATTAAGCGGATCGGAGACCAGGGTCTCTCCATCTATATAGTCGTCCAACTCTTCGAGGGTGGGTACCACCTGTTTCCATAAAGGGTCATTGGGACCCTTAATGAGATTCAGGAAATAGGAATTGATGCGTATGGGGTAGAGTTCGCCTACCTTCTTAAGTCGTTCCCTATATTCATGAGATTCGGGAATGAACGGCAGGTCTTCAATCTTCACCGCGCTCTGGCTGAGTTGTTGTTGCCAAGGCTCCATGTTTTTTCCTTATTTTTGTGGCCAGCGTGACGCTGGACTCAATTTGCAATAACTTTTGCTTGCTAGCAATCGTCCATGATGTCTCAAACGAGCCCTTGCCAGTTGCCTCCACGGCTAGTGGGAAGATTAAGAATTGACCGGATAGGTCTTTTTAAGATAGTCGATGATTTCGTATTCATCGTCAAGGACGACACCACCATCCACCAAAACCGGAACGGTGGTTTGCCCAGATATTTCGTGAACTTCCTGGCGCTGATGATGAGGCCAAGGGACATCTATTTTTTCATATTCCAGACTCATTTGCGCCAGAACATCTCTAACCATAGCGCAGTAACCGCATCCGTCTAAATTATAGAGTTTCATAATTATAAAACTACCTTGAGTCTTTTATGGCACAGGGCATCATCACCGCGTCGGCCATACCGTGAATTTTCTTTTTATCCTGTGGGCAAAGCGTCGCCAGAATTCCCGCCAGATGAGTGGTGTTTTCCACCACAAAATAGTAAGGCGTCAGCCGCACCCGGCTCTGCATGGTTTCCATCTGGCCCGAATTGCGGTCCAGATACGAAACCGGCACCCGTTTTCCCTTGTAAAACTTCTGTAAAATCGAAGTTTGGTCGGGGAATTGTTGCAAACCTTTCGTCAAGGTCTCCCGCCAAACTTCTCCAGAAACATCGTGCCCGACCACAACCCCCCGGCTTCCCCAGGATTCCGGTGAGAAACCCGAAGGCTTGATCACCATTTCGCGTTCCTTTTGGGTCAAACCCATCAATTCCTGCCAGTCCTGAACCGGAGCGCCTTTTAACTGCAATCCCGGAATCACCCCAAAAGGAGGCATGGAACGAGAATCGAGAACCCATGTTTCAGGAATTAGATGAGATAAGGTGTTAAAAGTTTCAGAACCCAATGCTTTTTCCCAATCCGCTTTCAGAGCAGGATGATGGAATAATGCAAAACTGAGTTTTTCCTCCAAGCAGGTTTTGTAAGGGGGGGTGGTCACGACCTGGCCCTTTTTTGCCGCATACATCATCAATTCGGATTTTGGGATGTTTTTGAGATCAAATAACTCGAAAAAACGATACAGGACATCGATGCGAAGCCATTTCCCTTCATCCTGGATGAAAAGCCCCTCTTCGCGAAATTGAACCTCTTTGGGGTGCACCGTGTATGCCGGAAAACCCTTTCCATTTAACAGGGTGGCCAGCCACTCCATCTCGCTTCGATAGTCATGGGCTTCATCAGAGACGACAATGGCGATGCAGGGATTTTCCCCCTTGGCCAGCGATTCGGCCATGTTGTAAAACAGCGATGGGATTCCACCCTCAGAGTCGCCAATAATCTGCCATGAGGGGTCTTTATAGAGGGACATGAGTTCAGCGGTCAGGCCGAACCCTCCGGGAACCGAGTCCAGTTCCGTCACAGCAAAGCCATCTTCCGTCACAATCACATCAGGTCTGATGATAGATGGCAAGGTCTGGCGAAACCGCTTCATTCGGCCAAACTCGATCAACTCGGCAGGTTTGCCTGCATCCAGATACTGATAGAACCACTTGGTTTCTTTGGCACTTTCCAGATAAAGTTTGTTCCAGGCGGAGTAGAATTTAAGGAGTTGGGGGCCAAGTTGGTGGAAAAACTCTGCGTCTTCTGAAGAGAGAAAAAACGGTTCCGGCGAAATCCGCCAGCGGTTTCCAGAATTTTCTGACTCCGCAAACAAGCCGGAACGGGTCAGCGAGGTCTGGATTTCAGTGCAAATGTTTTCAGGTTGGGCAATCATGCGTCCTCAGACTAAAAAAATAAACCTTAATTGTCAAATTTGCTGTCAGCAGATAGGGTGTTACAATATCCACCTTATAATGTAACCACTTAGATAAAGAAACCATGGAAAAAGATTCACAACAGGCAGGAATCATTCCCCTTTTCCCGTTGCCCTCAACTGTGTTTTATCCCGGCACTCCTTTGCCTCTGCATATTTTTGAGCCTCGATACCGAAAAATGGCCGCCGATGCCCTGGAAGGCGAACGTAAAATAGGTATGGTTCTTTTAAAACCGGATTGGGAAGCGACCTATTTTGACAAACCGGCTATCTATCCCATAGGCTGCGTCGGGAGTATTGAAAAGGAAATCCGTCATCCTGACGGAAAATATAATTTTACTCTGGTTGGGTTGCGCCGGTTTCGTATCGTGAAGGAAGTGAAAGGAAAACTCTACCGTTGCGCCGAAATTGATCTACTCGAAGAACAGAACGAACAGGCAATCGGTGAAGAACCCAATACCACCCGCGACGGTTTGATTGAAAGATATAGAGAGTTCACCAGCCTGATTCCCGAGAGCAGTGCGTTGAAAGAGGAACCCGACTGGAACCTGGGCGAAAAACTCAGCCAGTTTGTCGACCGGTTTGCCTATAGGTTGGATATTCCCCTGGAACAAAAACAATCCTTTCTTGAGGAACAGGATGTGCTAAGCCGCGCCCGGTTCCTTCACGAGTTCCTTAAAATGAAAATCGATCTCGTCCACCTCTCTAAAGTTCGTAACGTCACTCCCGACTCCGTCCGCTGGAACTGACCGGCGAACCGCCGCTGGCAGATAACAAAAACTTATTAAGCCGAAATGACTTTTTGCCAGCCCAAAAAAGGTATTGCAGTCGCCCCAACGGCTAGTGGGCGGCTCGCCGCGGAATGATCAAACTTAAGCAGGTCACTCCGCCATCGGCTTTTTCGAATTCACTCATTTCCAGTTCGAGGGTTTCAAATCCATGTGCACGAATTTTTTCGCTGATATTGGGGAATCCTGCGGGCATCAGGACCCTGTTGCCCAATGCCAGGCAATTGGCGGCGTGGGACTCGTTCTCAGTCACTTCGATCCAGTCAAACTGTTTCAGGTTTGAAGCATCCACCCGCTTGGGGTCAATGACCAACAGGTTGTTGCCGAGAAAGGTGGCCGCACTTTTAAGATGCAATCCTTTGGTCACGGCGACAGGCACTATCTTTTTGGAGGTGAGTTTGGCAAGCGCATGGATAGCTCTCAAATTGGTGCGTTTAGAAAGTCCGACAAAAATTGCATCGGGAGTGTCCATCACATCCCCGCCGTCGAGGGTCGCTGGGGAATCGAGGGTTACACAGTCCCCATATGTTTTCAGCACAGCAGCGGTGGATTGGACTTCATCCTGACGCGAGAGTTCTTTCATCGGGCAAAGCAGGATTTCATCTGCAAGGATAACGGCGGTGTCTTCCACAAACGTGGCATCAGGGAGGTTATCTTGAATGGGCAGGTACTCCACTTTGCATCCGGCCCGCTTGAGAGCTTCCACATAATTTTCGTGTTGGCTGAGAGCGGTTGCAAGGTCGATATTATTCTTCCCCGGATGCTCCGATAAAGCCTGGGGGAATTTCAGGCCAGGTTTTCTCACTAATGCCGTGAACGTGGGCATACGAGGCTTCCTTCAGCGATTCAGTCGCAGGTGGGGGTGTTCATCATCCGGGAAAAATAAAGCATGGGAAAAAGCTTTTTGGCTTTCCTGAGAATTTTCATGGTGGCCTTGTTGGGTTTGAGTCCATTCGCGATTTTGTCAGGCCGGGCGATATAAGTCAGTCCACTAATCATGGTGAAATCGTGGCGGTTAAAACGCATGACTTTGCGTTGATATTCATCGGGGTGACCAAAAATTTTATCCAGTTGAGGAACAAACCTTTCTTCTACTGCATAAAGCTCTCCATGCATCATCCCGGCATTATCATTGGTTGGCTCGATGTTGGCTAACCCTAGTTCTTTTTGTCCTCCGTTATCGATGGGGACTTTGTTGAAGACCAGTTGCCAGGCCGAGAGCGTTACGGAAGATTTGAATACATATTCCAGTCCCTGTTCCTTAAAATAATCTTCATTGATCAATTCGTTGTACGCGAAAAAATGGATGACATCAGCCATTATTAATACTCCTGTTCCAAGTCATTTAACTTATGGGCCTTATTTGATTTCACCCCAGGGTCCCCGGCAAAGAGCTTGCCGGTCATGGGGAAATTATGATAGTATCAAAAAAATCATTCCTACGTGGTCGTCATTTTCAGTTTGATGGGTATAATTTTCAAGCCAGGGCGATTCTTGCAAAATGAATTATCAGCAATAGACTGATTCTATAAAAATATATATATTTTCCCGGAAGAATTCGATTAAAGGGTGATTATTTCTTTCTAATTTAAGGAGTTGTTTATGTCAGCCAAAGTGGTCACGGTTTCCGACGCCGAATTTGAGCAAACGGTTCTAAAGTCTGACAAGCCGGTTATGCTGGATTTCTGGGCCGAGTGGTGCCAGCCCTGCAAAATGCTCACGCCTACCGTTGAAGAGCTTGCTGGGGATTTTGAGGATCAAATCCTGGTGGGGAAAATAAATGTGGATGATAACCCCACTACCGCAACCACATATGGCATCCGCGGTATCCCGACTCTGCTTTTCATCAAGGGGGGACAGGTGGTTCAGCAGATTGTAGGGGTAAAATCGAAAGCGGAAATCAAGAAAGTCATCGAGGAAAACCTGCTGGCTTAGACCAACTGGCTTTCCATAAGAGTTTAAATAAATAAACCCCCTTTTCCCGATTGGTAAAAGGGGGTTTTGTTGTTTTGACCGGGCCACGCTCCTTGGCAGGAGGGGAACTGGGCAAGAACCCGTTAAGCCGAGACAACTCGTTGCTCGCCAGCAAAAGTTATGGCTACTGGCCCCCGCCGAGTGGGCGGAGGTTCTCCGCTAAATAGAGGTATAGACCGGGCGCAGTCCCAAGCCTTCGATCATGTCGATATCTCTTTTCGGGTCTTGGCCTTTGGTCGTGAGATAGTTGCCTCCCAGAATTCCGTTGGCCCCGGCAGAGAACAGTCGTTCCTGCTGGTCGGTCAGCACTTCTTCCCGTCCTCCGCAGACGAACAGGTCGATATCCGGTAAGATCAGCCGCAAAAGGGCGATGGTTCTGAGGGCCTCATAATGTTCCATGGGTTCCAGATGGTCGAGCCCGGTTCCCTCAATCGGTTTTAGAAAATTGATAGGAAAAGATTGTGTGCCCAACTCGCGAATGGAAAAAGCCAGTTCGGCCCTTTGCGCGAACGATTCCCCCATCCCGAAGATTCCGCCCACGCAGACTTGCAGTCCCGCCTCCTTGGCGTTTTGTACGGCATTGACCTCATCTTCATAGGTATGGGTGGTAACGATTTTATCAAAATGGCTTTTTGCAGTTTCCAGATTATGGTGGCACCGATCCAGTCCCGCCGCTTTCAACTCCTTCAAATGTTCCAATGGCATCAGCCCCAGGGAGCAGCAGGTTTCAAGCTGGGTTTCAGCCTTGATACGTTTAATGGCTTCTATCACCCGGTCCAATTCCTTTCGGTCATCGAGAGAAGTTCCAGAAGCAACGATGGAAAATTCATTAGATCCAAACGCTTCAGCCTCTTTCGCGGCAGCAACGATTTCCTCGACATCCATGAGCTCATATTCAGGCGAATCAGTCTTGAACGAGCTCGATTGTGCACAGAAGGAACAGTCTTCCACGCACCGACCGGATTTTGCGTTGACGATGGAGCAGATTTTAACGTCCTGTCCTTTATACTGCTCACGAATGCGGTTGGTCCCTATAAAGAGATAGTCCAGTTCGTCGTGGCTCAGCGATTCCAGTTGTAAAGCCTGGTCATAAGAAATCGATTGGCCTTTCAAGGCGGTGTCGACCATAGAATCTATCAATTCTTTACGCATTGAATTTTTCGTTCTCTAAGGGTTGAAATGAGGGCCTTATCATAGAGCTTCTTCACTCATAACTCAATAGATTCACCAATTCTTCTGCAGAATGGACGGGAGCGAGGCAGATCCCTTGTCGACAGACATAAGCGGTGCCTTTTCCTTTCACCAGTTTCCGGTCTTTTAACAGGGGGATTGATTTCCCGGCGCTTTCAATTTCGTCCTCATAGGAGAAGGCAAAAACTGCGTTCGGATAAAACCCTTTACGCAGGGTATCGAGCAGTTCCTGTGTGGCGGGGTCATTTCTTTTTCCCACCACGGCAACCTCTTTGAGTCCGCCAAGATATAAATGCAGAGCCTGGAGCATGAAGGCCGAGTTGAGGCCATACTCCATCAGTTCGTCATTAAAACTTAAAAATATCTTTTCTGCCTTTTGGGACAGGGCGGGGTCGGCCAGATAGGCGGAAAGCCGTAGCAGGGATAGGGCCGCGTTGCTGTTTCCGGCAGGTTCTACCCCATCGTAGCCGCTGATTTGCCTCACCAACAACTCTTCCCCGTCGCTCGCTGTCTCGTGAAACGTGCCGTTTTCATTGTAGAATTTGTCCTCCACCCTCTGCATTAGTTCGCGAGCGGTTTGAATATAATGGGGTTCATAAGTGGCTTCATACAAGTCCATGCAGGCCGTGGCAGTGGCGGTGTAATCGCACAGGTAGCCGTCATAGCGAGCTTCTCCATCGCGATAGCGCCGCAGGATTTTTCCTTCAGGCGTGCGTAACCGGGTGAGAATAAACTCCATGGCGCGTGCAGATTTCTGTATCCGATCTACATCGTCCAGCACCCTTCCTGTTTTTGCCATGGCGCTGATCATCAGGGCATTCCAGGAAGTGAGAATCTTGTCATCGAGCAGAGGGCGGATGCGCTGACTGCGAACTTCAAGAAGCTTTTCCCGGGCGCTTTCAAGTTCGGCCCTGGCATCGGCCTCCTGCATACCCACTTCTTTGGCGACAGTTTCCGGTCCCCGGGTGACGTTTAAAATATTTTTGCCTTCAAAGTTTCCGTCAGGAGTGATGTTGTAATAGGAGATCGCAACGCTTGCGGTTTTTCTTCCGAGAATCTTTTCGACTTCCTCCTGAGTCCATACATAAAACTTGCCTTCAACTCCTTCGCTGTCGGCATCTTCAGCGCTGAAGAAGGCGCCTTCTTCGGAAGTCATATCCCGGTCAATATATTGCAAAAGGTCGTTGGCAAACTCGGCGAACTCTTTTTTACCGGAGACCTGATAGGTTTCAATCAAAGCGGTGGTGAACAGGGCGTTATCATAGAGCATTTTCTCGAAATGCGGCACCAGCCATTTGTAATCTGTGCTGTAACGCGAAAGTCCCCCACCGATCTGGTCATAAATTCCGCCATACTTCATAGCCTTGAGCGTATTTTCTGTCATCGTCAGGCTGTTGGCGTGTCCCGTGCGGTGATATTGCCGGAGCAGGAGTGACAGGCCCATCGAAGGCGGAAATTTATTTTGCTGTTGAAACTGAAAGCCGTGGTTGAGCCGGTCATAATGTTTTTCAAATAGCTCGACGGTTTTGTCTTCCCCGGCAAAGTCCAAATCGTCCGGCTCGGCGGAGCTCGGTTCGCGGGTGGAAGATTGGCGGATATAGTCCACCAGAGCTTTAGTCTGCTTGCCAATTTTGTCCTGCTCGTTTTTCCAGGTATTGATGAGAAACTGCAGGACATCCAGAAAAGAGGGTAAGTTATGGCGGCGCTCAGGCGGGAAATAAGTGCCGCCGTAAAAAGGGATCCCGTCCGGTGTCAGAAATACATTGAGCGGCCAGCCACCCTGCTGGCCCAAAGCCTGCACCGCTTGCATGTAGATACTGTCGACATCCGGTCTCTCTTCGCGATCCACCTTGATGCTGACGAAACTTTCATTGAGCACTGCCGCCAGAACCGGGTCTTCAAACGATTCATTCTCCATCACATGGCACCAGTGGCAAGTGGCATAGCCGATGCTCACCAGAACCGGCAGGTTTTTTTCCTTGGCGATCTTGAATGGTTCGTCGCCCCACGGATGCCAGTTAACCGGATTGTGTGCGTGTTGCAGAAGATAAGGACTTTTTTCTGTTATGAGTAAATTTGTGTAGGTGTGTTCAACCATTTCTTTGTTGTGGAATTGTCTTTTCTAAAGCTCTTCGAATCGCCGGAAAAAATCCGGAAATGATTTTTCCACGCAAGTGGGATTTTTGATACGGACTCCAGGTATTTTTAATCCGGCCACCGCGAAGCTCATGGCCATGCGGTGGTCGTTATAAGTTTCGATTTCGGTGCCCGAATAATCTCCCGGTTTTACGATGAGGGTGTCTTCTCCGGCTTCGATTTCCGCGCCCAGACGGGTTAATTCTGCCGCCAATGCATAGATGCGGTCGGTTTCTTTGATCCTGAGGTTGCCGATCCCCTGAATCACGGTTTCCCCTTTGGCGAATAGAGCTGTTACGGCCAAGGTCTGCACTGCATCCGGCATATTATTCATATTGATGGTGATTCCCCTTAAAGGGTTTCCTTTTATATGCAGGGTGTTGGCTTTTTTTTCTACCTGGCACCCCATTTTTTCCAGAACCGAAGTGAATTGCGCGTCTCCCTGAACGCTGTCGGGATTGATACCGGTGAGGGTCACTTCTCCACCAGTCACTGCTGCTGCTGCCAGAAAATAAGAGGCGCTCGACCAGTCGCTTTCCACCCGGTAGGTCTGGGATTTATAGCGGTCTCCGGCTTTGATTTTGAAACGCTGATAACTCTCATTTTCAACATGGACCCCGAAAGTCTTCATGATGTCGAGAGTAATGTCGGCATAAGATTTGGAAGTGAGGTCTCCCTGGATATGAACGCAGGTGTCGTTTTTGAAATAAGGCGCTGAAAGTAAAATGGAAGTGAGATATTGACTGCTTTTATCACCGGCGAGTTTGATCTCTCCTCCCGGTACTTCTCCGCCTGCAATATCTATCGGCGGACAGCCGTTGCCATTAGCCGATACCGCCTGGACTCCCATTTGCGTGAGACAATCCAGAAGGTCTGCCAGAGGCCTTTCGTGCATGCGTTCATCACCGTCGAGCCGGGTTTTCCCTGGTGCCAGGGCAGAAAAGGTTGTGAGAAACCGCATGGTGGTTCCAGCGTTGCCAATAAAAATATCTTCGCCGGGTGAGGAAAGTTTTCCACCCGTTCCGGAAACGATAAAGGTTTCTTTTTCTTCCTGAACCGGAATTCCGAAGGCTTTAAGAGCGCGGATCATGTATTTCGTGTCATCGCTCACCAGCGGTTTTTCTAAACGGCATTCTCCATCGGTGAGTCCGGCGATCAGCAATGCCCGATTGGTATAACTTTTAGAGCCGGGAAGGGTGACAGTCGCTTTAAGATTCTGTACAGGCTTAATTTCTATCAAGGTCTGAAAAAAATTGAGGGTTTAAAGTAAGGAAATATACCACAGCCCCACGCCTAGTGGGCCCGACTGTTGTTTCGATTGGGGGATTCTGATATGATCGGATTTTCTAAAGGGGTTCGGTTCAATTATCTTTATGTTTTTAAAGGCTCTTGGGTAGTGGGGTGTGGGTATGGCCGAGAATGAAAAAGAATCCTTATGGTACCGGTTGTGGGATCACAGGCAACTGAAAGAGAAACAGCGTCTGCGGTCGTTTGTCCCTTATATCCTTTATGGGATCGCAGTTTTTTACGGGATCATTTATTTGTCAATTCTCAATACTGTCAACCGGGAGAAAACAGGGACCACCGTTAAAACCTGGTTTGGAGGAGATAGCCAGGCAATCATTGACGCCAGAGTAAAAGAAGAACAGGAAATTAAAGAAAGTTTTAAAGCTTTGCGCAAACGTGTCTCCGGTGGCCACTAGCCAGCGTGACGCTGGACCCAAATTATAATAGCTTTTGTTTGCCAGCAAAGAGTAATCTCGGCTGAATAAGTAAAAAAGCAAGTCTTGTGATAGAAGAAAGTTTGATTTCCCCCTGATAAGGAGAGCTTTGCATAACCAGAGACTCTCATTGATCCTCCCCTCTCATGAGGGGAGGCAAGGCGTAGCTGCGGAGGGGTGTGGATTATTTTTACGGAATTCATAATCCAACCCTCCCCTGGCCCCTCCCTATGAAGGGAGGGGAAATTTCTGCTTCCGCATTTTCTACTTACGCAAAGGTCTCCCTGATAAGGGGGAATGAGGGGGTTTAGGTTGTCATGCTGGGCTAGTGATATTTGACCTTTGAATTCTTGCCCCGCAGGGGTATCTCGAAGCATCTCGCTCCTATGATTTTTCGACTTGCGTAGCGGTAAAAAATTGTTTCTAACTGTTTGCGGAGATATTCCTCCATGAAACGTTTAGTATTTATTTCTAACTGGTTTTACCTGTTTTCTCTCTGCCTGTGGGTCGGGGGCATGTTCCTGTTGGGTATTCTGGTGGAAATCATGGTGCGGATTAATTTGAAGGACCAGCCACAGGTGGCCAGTACCATCATGAACAAAGTCATGGATGTTTTCAATGTCCATATCATCTATACCTGCATCACATTTATGGTTTTGGCTGAGGTGATCAAGTTTCTCGTGGCCCGATACAGTTCTGCCGGTTATGAACCGCAAGTGGTGACAAAACGTAAATACACCCGCGAGGTGTGCCTGGCGGTCATGATCGTTTTGGCTTTGTATATTGGTAGCGTTCTCAGGCCAGAGATGCACGCCATGGACCAACTCAAGAAAGCCAATCCCGCCGACCAGAGACTACAAATCCAATTCGATCGTTTCCATTCCAAGCTGACCTGGATTTATACGGTAAATATGATTCTGGGTCTGAGCTTGTTCTATATTAACGGCAAGGAGATGGCCCACTTCCGGGCTACTGGGCGTGAGGCCAATGAGCAATAGCTTATTACTGCTGACAACTGTGTCCTCGGCTCCAGGAGCCATTGCCCAATTTACCCCTCCCAGGGGAATGGGCCGAGAGGCCGACTGAGGGCATGATAAAGATATTGCAAGTTACCAGCGGAGGTTCTCCGCTTAAGTGGGTGTTGGTATGTTCTGCCTTTTTTCTTTTTGGGGTTTCTTCTGTTCAGGCTAAGCATGCTGGTGTGGAGCATGATGAGTCTGGAGAATCCAAAACTTCCATCGCCCGACTCGATCCCGATGACGTTTTAAATATGTCCTTCATTCAAGCCGGTAAATTTGTCCGGGGTTCCAATTTTGAAGGGAACAAGGAGGCTTTTAAAATGTGCCGCAGGTATGATAAGTCCTGCAAGCTCTGGTGGTTCTCCGATGAGTACTCAGAGAAACTGGTGATGTTGGACAATTACTGGATAGATATTGATGAAGTGACCAATGAAAAATATTTGGAGTTTGTCAAAGCCACCGGGCACCCCCCTGCTTTAGATGATTCCTGTAGCACCGATGCGTGCCGGGAAGGAAACTTGTGGGAGGGAGCATCTTTTCCTCGGATGATCCGTAAGCAACCTGTTACACAGATAAGCTGGTATGATGCGAAAGCCTACTGCAAATGGCGGAGCAAGCGTCTGCCTACGGAAGCGGAGTGGGAAAAAGCTGCCCGCGGTCCCGCTGGGAGCATGTACCCATGGGGCAATGCCTCCCCCAAGGGCCGGGCCACCTTTAATCGAAAATGGAAAGGGGTCCTCACCATGACCAATGTTGGCAGTTACCCTAACGGAGTCTCCCTTTATGGATTGCATGATATGGCTGGTAATGTCTGGGAATGGGTGGACGACTGGTATCACCGTACCTATTATACTCGAGGCCCTAAAAATAATCCCAAGGGCTATACCGAGGGCGAGTTTAAATCCCTTCGCGGTGGGTCTTGGGTCAATTTTCCCGATTCCTTGCGGAGTGCGTTTCGCAGGTGGAGTCGGCCCGATGTCCGGTTCAACGATACTGGTTTTCGTTGCGCTAGGTCCGCATCCCCTGATTTTGAATTCAGATAACCATTTATGACTGATAAACCAAAAAGATCTGATGAGTTGACCGACCAAGAACGGGAGTTGTTAAAACCCTACGTCTCGGATGTCGATGCAAATGTGTTTGCCCTGGAGAACCTGAATTCGGAAGTGATCGGTGGAGCTCTGGCCCGTTACAGCCGGGCGCCGACCGGATTCAAGGAAACGGTCGTGCGCGAGTTTTTGAATCCGGATGGCAGTCCCAACGATGTCAAGGGTTCCCAAATGATCGACCGTGTGGTCAACAAGTTTGGCGATGAATCTGTCGCCGAGTTGGCGGTTGCTCCCTTGTGCATAGAAGAAATCTCCAACCTGATGACCAAGGTCATCGAAGATTGCAGGATAGGCGGTTCGCCCATCGAAGAGTCGACCCGCTATGTTCTCTACGACGCCAAAAAGAACGGACGCTGGCGTTATGTGTGTCCGAGTAATATCAAGGAGTCCGAACTCGGAAATGCTTTCGTGGCCAACATGGATTTTCTTTTTGAAACCTATGCGCAGATGGTGGAACCCATGAAGGCGTTGTTTCAAAAGCGCCTGACTCCGGAAGCGTTTGAGATCGAGGTGGAACGCGATGGCAAGATTCAAAAAGCGGGACGGAAATCCCTTGAAGACGAGAACGAAATCAAGGCGCATCGCATCGCCTACAATTTCACCATCCGCAGTGCGGCGTGCGATGTGATCCGCTGTATTCTTCCTGCCTGCACCCAGGCCAATGTCGGGCTGGTGGGCAACGGGCGGTTTTTTTCTGGTCTGATTACCAAACTGCTGTCGCACGATTTATGCGAAGCGCATGAGCTTGCCGTGTCGATTCGCAAAGCCCTCAATACCCAGATCCCCACTTTCATCAAACGGGCCGGACGAAATGCCTATGTGGCGGACAATCACCATGCCATGAGGAATTTGTGCCGGGAACTTTTTGCCTCGGTCGAAATCGAAACCTCCGCCGAAGTGGAGTTGCTGGAAGACAGTCCCGAAGACCAGCGGATCAACCTGCTGTCCAATATGATTTTTCCTTATGTCCAGCATTCTTCCTGCCAGATTCGCGCCATCGTGACGTCTTTGCCTGAAGAACGCAAAAATCAAATTTTTGCAACCTATATTGGGTCGCGGCAGAGCAAGCGCGACCGCGCCGGCAGGGCGTTGGAATATGGTTATCCCATCCAATTTGATATCCTTGCCGGATTCGCCGAGTACCGCGACCTGCAACGTCACCGCATGCTCACCCAGCAAAGGCAGGACCTGGGTATCGACCTGGGTTATTCGGTGCCGGAGGAAATTGACGAGATCGGCATGAGTCAGCAGGTGCAGGAATGTTTCGAGCGCACCGAGTCATTGCACCGTGACCTGAAACGGACCGGGATGAAGCAGGAAGCGCAATATGCTACCCTGTTCAACCACTTCATCCGCTGGAACATGGGCATGAACCTCAGGGAGTTGGGGCATTTTGTTGAACTGCGTACCCAGAAGGCCGGTCACCCCAAATACCGGCGCACGGCGCAAATGATGGCCGCGCTCTACCTCAAACGCCATCCGGAGATGGAACCGGTTCTCAAATTCGTCGACTACAACGACTACGATGGTGGCATCACCCGTGCGGATCAAGAAGCCCGCACGGCCCGCAAAAGCCTCGCCTCCAACCTCTTCGACGACCAAGACTGCTAGCGCAGGGCCAGTGAGCAATAGCTTTAATTTGCCAGCAAAAGGTATAGGCGGCTTGATGAGCCTTTGCCCAATTGCCTCCCCTGCTAAAGGACGCGCAGGGCCAGTTTGCAACAACCCGTTGGGCCGCGAACGCCATTGCCAGCGGTCAAAAGATATTGCAAGTTACCAGTGGAGGTGCTCCACGAGATTTTTAGAAAAATTTATCATTTTATGGTAGGCTTAGGCCCTTTATTATTCCCCTCCCAACCATTCTTGAATGAGAGATCAAAGCGATGAAAATTGGTGTTCCCAAAGAAGTTCATGTTGGCGAAAAACGGGTGGCCACCACCCCGGAGGTCGCAAAACAACTTATCAAACTGGGTTTTGAAGTCGCGATTGAGGCAGGTGCCGGTTCGGCCGCCCATTATTCAGATGCTTCTTACGTCGAAGCGGACGTAACGGTTGTTAAAAATTCCCAGGAGATTTGGACCGAAAGCGACATTATTTTAAAAGTCCGTGCACCGGAGCAGAATAAAGGCGAAATCGATTTACTGCATGAAAAGCAGATATTGATCACTTTTCTTTGGCCGGCGCAGAATCCGGAATTGCTCCAGAAGCTGGCAGAGAAAAAAGTGACGGCTTTGGCGATGGATAGCATCCCGCGCATATCCCGTGCACAAAAAATGGACGCGCTCAGCTCGATGGCGAACATTGCCGGATACCGTGCGATTGTTGAAGCTGCCCAGCATTTTGGCAGGTTCTTCACCGGGCAGATCACGGCGGCGGGTAAGATTCCTCCTGCTAAAGTCATGGTGATCGGCGCAGGGGTTGCTGGACTCTCTGCCATTGGTGCTGCGAAAAGTATGGGTGCCATTGTGAGAGCTTTTGATACCCGACCGGAAGTGAAAGAACAGGTCGAGAGTATGGATGCGGAGTTCCTGGAACTCGATTTTGAGGAAGAGGGTTCGGGCACCGGCGGTTACGCAAAAGTGATGAGCAAGGAATTTATTGAAGCGGAAATGGCTCTGTTCGCGGAACAGGCGAAGGAAGTGGATATTATTATCACCACCGCGCTGATTCCCGGAAAACCAGCACCGGAACTGATTAAAGAAGAAATGGTCGCTTCCATGAAAGACGGGAGCGTGATTGTAGACCTCGCGGCGGAACAAGGAGGTAACTGCAAGTTAAGCCAGGCGAACGAGGTGGTTCAAGCCTATGGCGTTTCGATCATCGGTTACACCGATTTGCCCAGTCGTTTGGCAGGACAGTCCAGCCAGTTATATGCCACGAATTTGCGCCATCTGCTTACGGACATGTGTCCGGATAAAGATGGCAACGTGATAGTCGATTTTGATGATGAAGTGGTTCGCGGAGCCACAGTTGTTAAGGATGGAGAGATTACCTGGCCGCCACCTGCACCAAAACTTTCGGCGGCACCCCCAAAGGCAGCTGAAAAACCTGCGGAGCCTGTGGAAATCAAGGAAGAGAAACCCTCGGTGGCGGGCCCATTTATCACCTTTGGCGTGGGGGCTCTGGCCTTGCTTGGCTTGGGTTCCGTCGCACCCGCTTCCTTCATGGCCCACTTTACGGTTTTTGTCCTGGCCTGCTTTGTTGGTTACATGGTCATCTGGAATGTCAAGGCTGCTTTGCATACGCCGCTCATGAGCGTGACCAATGCTATCAGCAGTATCATTATTATTGGCGCTCTTTTGCAGATCAGTTCGGAAGAAAAGGCGATCGTGTGGGTGGCCGGGTTTGCGGTGCTGATTACATCCATTAATATTGCAGGCGGATTCGGGGTAACACGCCGCATGCTCGAAATGTTTCGTAGATAGGAGGCGAGAAGATGAGTGAAGGTATCGTAACCGCCTCTTATGTCGGGGCAACTATTTTATTTATTCTGGCGTTAGGCGGATTGAGCAATCAGGAAACCGCAAGGCGCGGTAACCTTTTTGGAATGATCGGCATGGCCGTGGCCCTGCTTGCCACGATGTTCGCCGTGACAGCGAACCTGGAAATTCTCATTGTCGGCATGCTAATCGGTGCGAGCATCGGCCTGGTTCTGGCCAAGCGGGTGCAGATGACGCAAATGCCCGAACTGGTTGCCATGTTGCACAGTTTCGTAGGGCTGGCGGCGGTTCTGGTTGGATTTGCTAATTTTATGGACCCGGGACGTTTGCAACATTACACCGGTGTTGAATTGACCATCCACGATGTGGAGACTTATCTGGGAATCCTCATTGGTGCCATCACCCTGTCAGGTTCTGTCATCGCGTTTGGAAAACTGAGCGGCAAGATCGGCGGTAATCCCATGTTAATTCCGGGTCGGCATTGGTTCAACCTGGGCCTGCTGCTTGGTTCCATCTATTTCTGTGTCGTATTTGTTGAGCAATCGGCCGCAGGGGGTGGACTCAATCCTCTGTTGATCATGACAGGAATCGCGTTGTTGTTCGGGATTCATATGGTCATGGCTATCGGCGGTGCCGACATGCCGGTTGTGGTTTCCATGCTCAACAGTTATTCCGGCTGGGCTGCTGCTGCTACCGGTTTCATGCTCAATAACGACCTGCTCATTGTCACTGGCGCGCTGGTCGGCAGTAGTGGTGCTATCCTCAGTTACATCATGTGCCGGGCGATGAACCGTAAGTTTCTGGCGGTTATTGCTGGCGGATTCGGCACGACAACAGGGAGGGGTTCCGCTTCAGCTGAAGAGCAGGGTGAAGTGGTCGCGTTGCAAGCTCCCGAAGTTGCCAACCTGTTGGCGGATTCTAAAGAAATCATGATCATTCCGGGTTATGGCATGGCGGTGGCGCAGGCACAACATATCGTCAATGAAATCACCAAAACTCTCAGTTCCAAAAAAATAAATGTGCGTTTTGGCATTCATCCTGTTGCGGGGCGAATGCCGGGGCATATGAACGTCTTGCTGGCGGAAGCCAAGGTGCCTTACGACATCGTTTTTGAAATGGATGAAATTAATGACGACTTTCCCGACATTGATGTTTCCATCGTCATCGGCGCCAACGACATTGTCAATCCTTCTGCGCAAACCGATCCGGACAGTCCGATTGCCGGTATGCCGGTTATGGAATGTTGGAAAAGTAAAACCACCATCGTGCTGAAACGGAGTATGGCGACCGGTTATGCAGGGGTGCAGAACCCATTGTTCTTTAAAGAGAACACGCGCATGTTGTTTGGCGATGCCCGAACCAGTCTGGATGAGGTTTTCAAAAACCTTTAAAGGGTGGGTGCCAAAAGAAATGTCCGCTGGAGCCAGAATATTTTCCCGGACGGAAACCTCCGGGAATAGTTTTGGGCTCTATAGATTTTCCCTTCTGTTTTATTAGCGATCAGCAAATCACCCTCCCGGTTCCAATCTATGCCATAAGGATTGTATGCCCAAAGCGCACAGTAAAAATGAAATTTATATGGGTATGGTGTTGATGGGCGCCACCGGACTGGCTATGGGCTGGGTGATACACAGCCCGCTTCTAATGACTATTTCAGGACTCTTGGGATTGGTGGTTGGTGGATTTATAGGTTGGCTGGGCGGTCGGCGTTATATGTTCATCATCTGTCTGGGAATTTTGATCGGTGCTTTTTTTGGCTATCGCACCGGCGATCAGGATATTCTCATCATTGCCGCAGGAAGCGGCGGCGCCATCGCCGGGTTCATGGGAGCGCAAATAGAACAGTTTTTCAACCGCCACTAGGCGCCAGCGTGGCGCTGGACTCATTGGGAAATAACTCTTTGTGGCACGATTCCCACCGGGCGTGGCCCGGCGGTTAGCGGAACACGGGGTTCCGCTTTCACAAGACCAATACAATCAATGCGTTACCAAAGGTCAAGCAGAAAGGCGAGAAAAAACAGGGCGTTACATTAGGAGGAATAAAATGAGGAGGCTTTATATTGCACAATACCCCGCGACATGAGGACATTGAGGACAGCGACTCCGGGAACACCCAGTATCATGCCCGCAAGTCCAAACAGTTCTCCGCCTAGCAAAACGGCCAGGATCACGGCTACCGGGTGGAGCCCGATGTTATCACCCACCACGCGGGGTGTGATGACCATGCCTTCCAGAGCTTGGACCACGCCGAAGACACCGGCGACAGCCAGCACCGGCACCCACTCCTGAGTATGCATAAAAGTCAAAAGCGCAGAGGGCACAAAACCCAAAACCAGTCCCAGATAAGGAACCAGGTTGACCAGCCCCGCCATCATTCCCAGCGACAGGCTCATCGGGGTGTCGCACAAAAACAGACCGATCGAATACATTGTTCCCATCAAACCAGCGACTACTAACTGCCCACGCACAAAACGCGAGAGCACCTGGTCAATTTCCAGAACAATGTCTTTGGTTTTTTCCTGAAACCGGGGCGGCACCAGTTTTAATAATTTTTCATTGATCGAGTCAAAATCACGCAGCAAATAAAACATCACCACAGGAATGATCACCAGATTGGCAAACATCAGAATAATATTGAACAGGTTTGAAATCGACCCCCAGATAAATTTACCGGAAAACTGCAGGATCTTCATTGGCAGTTCCCCAAAACGCGACAGCCCTTCATTGACAAACTCTTCAACCTTTGCAGGATCTAATCCGCTGATCATATCCAGGATTGGACGAAACCATTTCTGGAAGATTCCAATATAGGTGGGTATATTTTTTGCGAGACTTTCCGCCTGCATGCTAAAAATCGGTACCAGTAAAAGTCCAGCACCCACCGCCAGAAAGAAAAAAGCCAGCATCAAGACCAAAACGGAAAGGGTTCTTGAAAGCTTAAAAGAAACCAACCGATCTACCAGGGGGTCCAGCAGGTAAGCCAGCGCAAACGCGATAAAAAAGGGAGCCACGACGCGGCGAGAAAAATAAAGCGCAACGCAGATTCCCAGAGTCACTGCAAAAGAAATAAATAACAGGTTTTTATTTTTTTCCTGATTCATTTTTACAGGGCCTCTATTTATTCGGTAATTTTTCCTTGGGCAACTCGCAGGCCCTTATTTCATAAGGGCCGATCATGGCTGTTATATTCTTCATCAGCTTTCATGCCCCATAGGGGTACAAAAACAATTTTTAAAGATACCCTTTACATGTCCGACATAGATAACGGCGGAGCTTCAGGAACCTTCTTCACCGGCGCCTCCGCTCCTTTTTCCCGATAACGGTGGAATGAAGGGACAAGAAAATCTGCAAGCTTTTTACTGGCAATGTTAAAAGCTTCCAGTTCCGCCTGCAAAGCCTGCGCATGCTTGATCGTGGAAAACTCTGCCTTGGCCGCGATCAACGATGACTCCAAAGTCGACACCATTTTGATGCTGATATTGGCTTGAACCGTTTTGGTGTTCTCTTTCGCATTTTTTCCGCGCAGGCGGGACACAGCCGTACCCACGATAACGATATCAGCGTCCGCTTTCAACCCAATACTCTTTGCAGATTTAAGATCGCCCTTGATGGCTTTGAGGACGGTTGTTTCAGAAATTATTTCGCGCAGTTGTTCTCGGCCTATCACTTCTATTCCTTCCTCCATCAGGTTTTTGGTCAACTGGGTTTCTGAAATTGGAAAGATGTCCCAAAAAGAATTGACCGGAGCAGAAGTAAAACTTTTCTCTTTTATCAGCACAGCCACTTTATTTTCACTGATCGGACCGGCAATCACCCCCAACCCTGCCAAGGCCTGGCTCACCGCAGAGGAAAAAAAACGCATTTCCAATCTCACCTCACTGGTTTGATTGACCATGTCATCATAGGCTTCTACAAAGCGATAGCTTTTTACATAACGAGAAGAACGCCGCATAATTTTCCGGAGGTCTCTCTGGCTGGCTTCAAACTCCTCATCCCCCATCATTTCTTTCAACGCTTCTTCCAGGCCATTCTTCAGAGCCAGGTTCACGGCTTTTTCCCGGGCGACCACATAGTTTTCCCCTTTTGCTTGAACGGTTGCGGAACCCTCGTAAACATCGCCCATCTTTTGTTGCGCAAACACTTCGGCATTAAAAAATCCGCCAACAGTAAAGAGCCAGAAACCCAGCAGAAGAGACGGAACCCATCTCGTCATGTTCATGCCCTCTTCTTTCGTCGCGCCTTAACGGGTTCAGGCTCATTCATGACAAGTTTTTTCAACGATTTAATTTCTTTGGAACTGAGAAATCGGCAGGCCCCCAGGGGAAGACCTGTCAGGTTTAATCCTGCAAAGTGGGTGCGCTGGAGTTTGATCACCGGGTGGCCGATATGCTCACACACTTTTTTGATATGATGGTTTTTGCCTTCCACCAGCGTTAAAATGAGGAAGCAGTTTTTGCCGCTGACCCTTCCCACCTTTGCCTCCATAGGCTTGAACTTGCTGTCTTCAAGATGCACCCCCCGGGCCAGCCTTTTTAAGGTTTTTTCATTCGGCACTCCCGACACCTTGACCTTATAGGTGCGGGGCACCGCATACTTGGGGTCCAGCAGTTTCTTTGCAAGCAGGCCATCATTGGTGAACAGCAATGCGCCCTGGGTATTGTAATCCAGACGGCCGACGGGAAAAACCCGGGCCTCCACCACCCGAACATATTCCATAACAGTGGTTCGCCCCCGCTTGTCATCATTCATCGTGGTCAGGCAACCCGTAGGCTTGTTCAAAATAACGTAGGCCGATTCCTGGCGGCGGGGAATCAGTTTTCCCTGCACCCTGATAGGGTCCTTGACCGGATCGGCCAGAGACCCCAACTTAATCACAACCTGATCGTTCACACGAACCTTACCCTGCTCAATCCATCTTTCCGCTTCACGGCGAGAAGCAAGCCCGGCATCGGCAATTATTTTTTGCAAACGAATTTTCATGATACAGGGAAAAAATTAAAGAGAGGGCGGAGAACCTCCGCTGGTAACTGGCAATATCTTTATCTTGCGCGCAAACGCTTTCTCGGCATAACTTGCCTCCCTCGCTAGAGGGCACCGTCTTCAATGTCAGACTCGGCCTCGCTGGTCGAGGCCTCGGAAGCCGAGAATTCGATTTGAGTTTGAAGTGGAGGATCTTCCCCTTCCAGCTCTTCCCTCAAATCTTCCAGCGTGGGTAAATCGCTCAAATCCTTCAGGCCAAAATACTCGAGGAATTTTTGTGTCGTCCGATACATGATGGGTCGGCCCGGAACTTTTTTCCTGCCAGCTGGGCTAATCACTTTTTTCTCTAAAAGGGTCTTGAGCACACCGCTTGAGTCCACCCCGCGGATTTCATCCACCTCCTGACGGGTGAGCGGTTGCTTGTAGGCAATGATCGACAGGGTATCCAGACTGGGTTGAGACAACCGGGTAGAGCGATCAAGTTTCAGGAACTTCCTGATAAAATCGTTGTATTCATGCCGGGTGCAAAGCTGATAACCATCCGCCACTTCGGTGATCTGCAAGTTGCGCGAGTTATACTCTTCCCTCAATTCGTCAAGAATGGATTGCAGTTGACCTTTATCGGTTCCATCCAGGAAAATTTTGCAAAGTTCACTGGCATTGATCGGCTGGTCTGCCGCCAAAAGAATATTCTCAACAATCGATTTTAATTCTTCATGTTCCATATTTATTCCAGAGTTACCAAAGCCATCCACTCTAGCAGGCTACTGCCTCCATGATCGTCACCCTAAGTTTATCGAAGGGTGCGTGAACAACAGGCGAGATGCTTCGACATACCCCTTTGGGGCAAGAAGGCAAAGGTTAATTCCCACTAGCTCAGCATGACATCCATGAAAATTCCCATTCAGCAGAGACAACTCTTTGCTCGCCAAATAAAGCGAAGGCACACTGGCCCCACGCCTAGTGGTCGGGGTAGAAGTATTTGCTCAACGCCAAGCCTTGCGAGTGGTAATTCGAGTTCAAGGACCGACCATACAACTTTTCGGGTCGTTCCACCACTTTTTCAAACTTCAGACGGCAGAAGGTCTGACCATCCTCTACCATAAAAGGTACGTCATGGGGGCGCACTTCCATCACCGCCCGGGTACCCTGATTCATGAGCTCATCCGTTCCGTTCCAACCAAACCCGGAGTCGAAAAAACCTGCGTAATGAGTGCGAAGTTCTCCACTGTTGGGTTCATAAGCAATCATTTCCGCCAGCCAGTCGGGCCAGATGCACACTCTTTCCTTCGACATCATTATATAGAAACTTTCCGGCTCCAGAATCAACCTATTCTTTTTGTTTTTGTAAATTGGCTCCCAGAAGTCATCCGCCCGATAGTGCCGGATTTTGGAAAGATCAATAACCGTTGAATTGGTCTTGGCCTTGTAGGCGATGATCGATTCCGGCTGGTCCCCTGCAACATCCACGCTGACATAAACCCCTTCCTCTACCTTCACCTCATCGACAGGAATGGAGAATCCGTTTCGATCAAATAAAATAGGATTTGTCTTATATTTGATCACCAACTTCTTTTTATCCAGACTCTGCGATATGACATGCGCGATACGCAACTGGTTGAGCGACAACCCGGTGTGTATCTTCACCGGAAAAGAGCGGGGAAGGATTTCCAGATACAGCCTTCCCCGGTAACCGCGCGGGATCTCATCAAACCGATGCCCCTTATCCACAATGACACGGGTGAACATATCCAGCCTGCCGGTCGAACTTTTTGGGTTGGCTAAACCATATAGGGAAGACGGTAGAGCCAGCTCTTCCATCAGAGGAATCAGATAAATGGCGTTTTTTTCCAATATCCCGCCATCGGTAATATCAAAATCGTAAAGCGTGACCTCCTTGAGCTTCGTTTCCACCTTTTCATTTTCCGGGAGGAAACTGCATTGGATTCGGTAGGCCTTGGGCCCAAGCCGCAAATCCAGGCTCACGGGCTGAATCTGCGAGGCTTCGACCGGCTCCTGGGAGCGGATTATTCCCTGACGGTACGCCTGCTCAATCAACTGGCAAGGGAGATATCCGGACTTCCTCTTCAAATAAGCCATCAGGTCCGCTTCCAATATTTTACCTTCTGTTGTGGAGTTCATTAAAATCAAAGAGTTTATGATGCTGTTGGAAAACCTGCCCCAAAAACCATTTTCAGCAAAGAAACTGCCCTTTGCCGCCTTTTCATTGGGTCCACCCGGTTGACAGGCAGTTTGAGGCTATGATTTAATCGTATTACTCAAAATAATTCAACCTGATTATTCTAAATCAAAGGAATAAAAATCCTTTTCAGGCGATCTTTAAAAGATTGGTCTTTTAATAACAGTTTCATCCCAAGCAAGGTTCCAAAAAAACTATGAGCTCCAAAAACAAAAAAATTGAGTCACCCGGCAGTCCCTTGAAACGCGCTTTTCTGACATTAATTTGGGTGGGCGTATTGGGCGTTGGGCTGTGGGCCTTGATGCATTATTCAGCGCCTGAAAGCAATCTGGAACCTTATAATAAAATTCAGGAAGCCAAAACGGAACGTGAAAAAACGGAACGTGAAAAAGCGGAACGTGAGCAAGCGAAACCTGAAAATAAAGCAGCCGAATTCACCCTTCTTCCCAGCGATCTGGACACGGGGAACCTGATTAAAACCGCCACATCCCCCCTGCAGACTCCACAATCGCAACTGCCCCGGGAGACCCTGGAACATATCCAAAAAGGCATGCTGTTGACCGAGGAAGGCAAGTTCAATGCGGGAGATATAGAATTCGAAAAAGCCGCCAAGATCAGCCCCAATTCACCGGAACTGTTTTCTATCTGGGGCGCGGCGCTTCGTATGGCGAAAAAGTTTGTAGGCGCCAACCGGCGTTTTGCCCGGGCTCATGAACTCTCGCCTAATGACGAAGAAATCACGTTTAACTGGGGCATGGCCGAACTGGAAGCCGATCATCCTGAAGAAGCCACTCGACTGTTTCAAAAAACCGTCAAGCTTTCTCCCAACAACTTTATGGCCTACAACATGCTGGGCAAATCCCTCGGCCGCCAGAAAATGTACGAAGAGGAGAGATCGGCCTACAAGAAGGCCATTTTTATCAACCCGGATTTTGCCCAGAGCCATTTCAACCTGGGTATTGTATTGGGCATCCAGAAAAAGTTTGAAACCGCCGCGCCGCATTTCCTCAAAGCCATTGAATTGGACAAGCAGTTCGAAAAACCCTTCGTCATCCAGATGCTAACCGCATTGGGACTCTATGACCCGGCGGCTGAAAAACCCATCAAGAAAGACACACCACCGGTTCAGCAGGCAAAATCCGACACTCCGCCAGCGGAAGTAAAAGTCGAACAAGTCAGCGACGATAAAAAGTCCGAAGGCTCCGACCATAAAATGGAAGAAGGGTCCAAGAAAGTTAAAAACACCACTACGGTCAAAGGCAATATCCAGATCAACAGCAAAAAACCCGGACCCAACACGCTGGTATTTCTGGAAACCAAAAGCAAACTGAGAGTTAGCAGCCAGAAACCTCAAAAGTTAACCATTCGCCAAAACGGGTTGCAGTTCAGTCCCCAGCATTCGGTGATACAGGTAGGTTCCACCGTCACCTTCTCCAATGAAGACCGCGAGGTGCACAATATTTTTTCCAAATCTCTGAGCAACCAGTTCAATCTCGGGGCTATGGCGTCGGGCTCTTTCAAAACCTTCGAGTTCACCCAGGCCGGACCCGTGGTGCTGAGATGCAATATGCATAAAGACATGATCGGAACCCTGTTCGTCGTGCCAAATGGCTATTACACCAAACCTGATACCAACGGAGACTACCAGTTCGACAACATCAAAAGTGAAGGCTACATCATGCAGGTCTGGGACCCCATGCTGGCCCCGGATGAAGTGGAAGCCAACCTCCTGTCCGCTGACCTGACCGGTGTCGACCAAACTTTCGATTTCAATATCAAGTCCGCTTCGGTTGCAAATGAAATCCACGACATGACAGACCCGACCGATTACAACGCGATTGTGGACAATATCGAAAAAGAAATGCTGCAAGCCATCGAAGACTGGAAAAACGGCAAAAAGTTTATCTCCCGCAAACGCATGCTGATGGCCATCACCAAACATTATGCTGGAGAAGGCCTGAAAGGCGCGATCGCTAAAAGCTTCAGCTCCAAACGCAGTATCCTGCTGGAACAGAAAATGGATAAGATCCGCAAAGAAATTTCCGGATACGGCAAGTCTGAGGATCCGGTCACTGAGACATCGCTTATCAGCCAGGCCAAGTTCGCCGTTTCACAACTGCGCCTGAACGTCAAAGAACTCGCCGCTCGCCTTCAGCCCACTCCCGTGGGCGGGGAATAGGCTCCACGCCTTCGGCGTGTCGCATTGGCATAACATTGCCGTTGATGCTCGTTCTATAATATTCCCCCTGATAAGGGGGATTAAGGGGGTTCTTGAATTCAGCTTAACAAAATAGGGAGTACGACTATGAAGTTAAAAGACATAAATGCCATCAATATCAAATGGGAAGGACCAAAGAATCTGGAAGAAGCACAGAAAAAAGAGAATTCAAAGAAAGATTATGGGGTTTACCAGATTTATGGTTTTCACCCAGTTTACGGATCCAATGTTCTTCTTTAATATTGGTAAAGCTGACGAGCAAAACTTCGACCTTCGGTTTGAACAACATGGAAACTCCTGGATGAAAGCCTCCATGGAAGCCGGAGAATATAAAATATATTTGGGAAGGCTAGTTGGCGAATCTACCCCAAAAGATAAAGATTGGTCTAAAGAAATTGAAATTGCAGAAGAATTACTGATTTTCGCCCACTCCCCTGCCTACAACTCTAAAAATATTTACAGCATTGATGAAGAAAAAGTGCATGACTACATAGTTTTTAATTGGGGAAACCGTGGGAGCTTACTCTATGAAGTGTCAGGAATGAGGATGACTGCTGATTGGAAAAATAAGGACATAGATATTGACAAATTAGATCCCTATAAATATAACAAATAATGATTAGACCACAAAGGAATCAAGTTACTTCCCAACCAACTATTTATAATTTTCTAATATCTGTTTTAATATTTGTTTTTCTAAAGTCGAGTCGCCGACATTCACTGCGGTGGGAAGTGCTGCCGGTTCAGATAAACCCCCTCAATCCCATCGAACAAGACGTATTCCTATTGTTCGAGTTATCAGGGGGAATATCAAGGCCGGGCCACACCTAGCCCAAATATTGCATAAGAGTTTTTAAATCACCCCCCAGCCCCTCTTTGAAAAAGAGGGGTTCATTGAAACTCCCCCTTCCACGAAGGGGGTCGGGGGGATTTGCCGTTATTCCCACCAAGACCACCTTTCCGTCAAAGAAAGTTATTGCCCATTTGCTTCCCTCGCTAGAGGGTGATATTTTATCTCCATGAGCCTTCTCATCTATAACACCCTGACCGGAAAAAAAGAAACCTTCGTTCCCTTGAAGGAAAACCAGATCGGCATGTACGTATGCGGGGTCACCGCCTATGACTATTGCCATGTCGGGCACGCCCGTGCCGCCATTGTCTTCGACACCTTTTACCGGTATTTCCAGTACCTCGGCTACGAAGTTCGCTTCGTGCGCAACTTCACCGATATCGACGACAAGATCATCAACCGTGCCAATGAAGAAGGCGTGGACTGGCACGAGGTCAACCGCAAATACATCGAAGCGTTTTATGAAGACATGGGCAAACTGAATATCGCCGCCCCCACCGAAGAACCGAAAGCCACCGACCACATCCCCGAAATGCTTGAGATGATTCAGTCTCTTGTCGATCAGGATAAAGCTTATGAATCCGAAGGCGATGTTTATTATTCGGTCAAGTCATTCAAGGGCTATGGTTCTCTTTCAGGAAAAAATATCGACGATCTGCTGGCGGGAGCCCGTGTCGAAGTCAGTGAAATTAAACATGATCCGCTGGATTTTGCTTTATGGAAAAAGAGCAAGCCAGGAGAACCTTTTTGGGAAAGCCCGTGGGGACCGGGCCGACCCGGTTGGCATATTGAATGTTCAGCAATGAGCAAAAAATATCTCGGCGACACCTTCGATATTCATGGAGGCGGTAAGGATCTGGTTTTTCCGCACCATGAAAATGAAATCGCGCAGTCCTGCGGTTGTACTGGGAAACAACCAGTGCGCTACTGGGTGCATAACGGATTCGTCAATATCGACAAGGAAAAGATGTCCAAGTCTCTCGGCAACTTTTTCACCATCCGTGAGGTTTATAAAAAATATCACCCGGAAGTTTTGCGCTTGTTTCTCATCAGCAGTCATTACCGCAGTCCCATCGACTTTTCGGAAAAAAATCTGGACGATGCCACCAAAGTGCTTTCCCGGTTTTATGAAGGACTGGCAGGCGCGCGCAAAAAAATCGGCGACCTGGATTTGGCATCCATCCCGGATTTCCAGAAAAAAATGAAGAACCATCCGTTGACGAAAAAGTTTGAAACGGCCATGAACGACGACTTGAATACAGCTGTGGCAATGGCGCATATGAATGAGGAGTTACGCAACCTCAACACCGCTGTGCTGGGCAAGAACGAAACTTCTCTGGAAGACCTTGCGATTGCTGCAACGGCATGGGAGAAAGCGGGTCAAAACCTGGGATTGTTTTCTCACACTCCCGAAGAGTTTGAAACGAAACTTTTCGCAATCAAAAACCGTGACCTGGATCTGGATGTCAGTAAAATCGAACAACTGATCACAGATCGCAACTCAGCCCGCCAATCCAAAAACTGGGCGGAAGCAGACCGTTGCCGGGATGACCTGACTCAAATGGGAGTCCTCATCGAAGACACTCCGAACGGCACCGAGTGGAAATTGAAATGACTGCAACATTCTCAGACGCGTACCTGAAGTTCACCCAAATTTATAACCAACTGCAGGTTCGGGAAGAAGACCACACCATCCGGGTCCCGGAAAAAGTCATCCGCTGTATCTGGAACGATCAATTGTTTTGCACACCCTATCTCAAAACCAAAGACGGGCAAAAACTTGAAATCGTTTATCCCGGATACTGGAATTTCGGCAAGGGACCCGACTTCACCAGCGCCACCATCAAGGTGAATGGAAAAATTTATGAAGGCGATGTCGAACTACATGTCTACGCCACTGACTGGAACGCGCACGGGCACTCCGGGAATCCGGATTTCGACAACGTTATCCTGCATGTCTATATGTGGCAGGGCCGAAGCAAAGAACCCCGTCCACCGGAAAAACAGAAGGGCTTCCAGTTTGAAATCAAGGATTACCTGACCAAAGGAATCCTTGAACTCAATGACGAACTGGATTTTGAGAACTACCCAACCTTAAATTCCGGCAATGTCGGCCTGTGCCACCAGCCGTTGACACAACTTTCAGAAGAAAAGCTCACCCATCTTTTGAACGCCGCCGGTGAAGCGCGGGTGTTCACCAAAATGGAGCGGTTTCACGATTCGATCATTGTCGAGGGCTACGAACAGACTTTTTACCGTGGCGTTGCCGAAGCTATGGGTTACCCCGAGAACAAACAGCCGTTCCAGACTCTGGCCGATACTCTACCTTTGATAGAATTGAAAAACCGGGTGCCCACAAAGACCCGCAAAGATGACCGGATTCTACATTACCAAGCCTTGCTCTTTGGTGCCTCGGGTTTGGTGAATGAAGATGCAGGAAAAAAAGCGGGGTTCCGTAAACTTCTGCCGATTTGGAATACCTACAAAGACCGGGTTCCCCATTCTCCTCTAACGAAAAAGGATTGGAGTTTCCGCGCCATTCGACCTGCCAATTATCCTTACAGGCGACTGGCGGGATTGGCCTATTTGATCGTGCGTCACGAAAAAGCGGGGATGTTCGCCGACTTTATCGGGTCTTATCAAAAGATTCTCGCGGGGTCCGGCCAGGAAATTCCCGATAAAAAAACTATAAACGCCTTCAACGATTTCTTTTGTGTATCCGCCGATGATTATTGGGCCAACCATTACACGCCCGACGGTAAGACCCTGTCACAACCCCAGCAACTTGTTGGTTCGGCGCGGTCCCGTGAAGTCATCATCAACATCGGTCTGCCTATCGGCCTGATCTTTGCCCGAGCGGGAAAATTCAAAGATCTGGAAACGGGACTCAACACCCTTTTTCAAACCGGCAAGAGCGCCAGCGATCATAAACTGCTTCGCTTCATGAAACATTATATTTTCGGCAACCGGGAGGAAATGCTGCGGGTATTGCGCTCCGAAAAGCAAAACCAGGGGCTGATGCAGGTTTATCAGGATTTTTGCACCCAGAACCAGAATAATTGCCTGCATTGTCCGTTTCCCGATGTAGTAAACAGGTATTTTTCCTAAAAAAAACTCCAAAAAACCCATCAATCCCATTGCGCAATCAATCAATTTCCCCTAAAATCGACATCCCCCTTGATTGTATTGAACTTTCGAGATAAAGTGATAGTCTCCCCATTCAGCAATAAGGAATACCAGTTTTAATGGATCATTTAGACGAACTGGAAAATCAAAGCATTTTCATCCTGCGCGAAGCCTACAAAAACTTTAAAAACCTGGCAATGCTGTGGTCGATCGGAAAAGACTCCACCATTCTGGTCTGGCTGGCACGCAAGGCCTTTTTTGGTCATTGTCCCATTCCGTTGGTTCACATCGACACCACCTACAAAATTCCCGCCATGATTGAGTACCGGGACCGGGTCGCCAAAGAATGGGGACTTGATCTGGTGGTCGGCAAAAACCAGAAGGCGCTGGATGAAGGCATGAATCATGAAAGGGGACGATTGGTTTGCTGTGAAGCATTAAAAACCCAGGGCCTGCAATGCATCATGGAGGAGCACGGTTATACCGGGTTGATTCTGGGTATCCGAAGGGATGAAGAAGGCACCCGCGCCAAGGAACGCTATTTCTCGCCACGGGATAAAAATTTCGAATGGAATTTTAAAGACCAGCCTCCCGAGTTGTGGGATCAATATAAAACCAGTTTTTCTGACGACACGCACATCCGCATTCATCCCATCCTGCACTGGACGGAACTGAATGTCTGGGAGTACATACAAAGAGAAAAAATTCCCATCATCGATCTCTATTTCGCCACGCCAGAAGGGACGCGCTATCGGTCTCTGGGTTGTGCCCCTTGCACCGGCACCATTAACTCCACGGCCAAATCGGTGGACGAGATCGTAGAGGAACTTAAAAACATCACCACAGCAGAGCGCTCCGGAAGGGCACAGGATCAGGAAAACACCTATGCCATGCAGAAACTGCGAGCCCGGGGATATATGTAAATGGGCAATAATGGTAGCGCACCAGATCTTTCCAGCCGTCTTTTACGGCTGGTCATCGTCGGTCATGTGGATCATGGAAAATCCACCCTGGTCGGACGTCTTCTCTCCGACACCGGAACTCTGCCCGAAGGCAAGCTCGACTTCGTCCGCGATATCTGCAAGCAACAGGGCAAGGAATTCGAATTCGCTTTTTTGCTAGATGCTTTGGAAGAAGAGCAGGAACAGGGCATCACCATCGACACTTCACAGATTTTTTTCCATACCGCACAGCGCAAATACGTCATCATCGACGCACCGGGCCATAAGGAGTTTCTGAAAAACATGGTCACGGGTGCCGCCGATGCCGAGGCTGCCCTCCTGCTGATCGGTGCCAACGAAGGAGTTCAGGAACAATCGCGCCGACACGGTTATATTTTAAAACTGCTGGGGCTCACCCAGGTCGCAGTGGTGATCAACAAAATGGATCTGATCGGTTATGACGAGAAGGTTTATAACAATATCAAATCCGAATACACCGCCTTCCTCGATTCACTGGGGATTGAAGCGCGGGAGTTCATTCCCGTTTCCGCCAAACTCGGTGTCAACATCGCTGCATCGAAAGATGAAATGCCCTGGTACAAAGGGCCGACGGTTTTAAAAATGCTCGACCAGTTCGAGAAAAAACCACCACAAGATCATCTCCCCTTCCGCTTTCCGGTTCAGGATGTTTACAAATTTGACGAACGGCGCATCATCGCCGGACGGGTTGAATCGGGAAAGTTGAAGACCGGGGACAGGGTCATCTTCTCCCCTTCCAATAAACAGGCGGTGGTTAAATCCATCGAAGCCTGGAGCGTGCCCGATAAACCTTCTTCCGCCGCCTCTTCCGAGTCCATCGGGTTCACTCTCGACGAACAGATATTCGTCGAGCGCGGCGATGTGTGTACCCTCATGGACCAGTTGCCCATCGTCTCCACCACCTTCGATGCCAACGTTTTCTGGATGGGTAAACGCCACTTGGAAAAAGGCAGAAAATTCACCCTCAAATTAAACACGCAGGAAGTGGAATGCGAGGTTGTTGAGTTCAAAAAAGCCATCGATGCTTCTACTCTGGAGACTCTGACCAATCAGGATTATATTGCCAAGAATGACGTTGCCGAATTGACCTTGAGCACGCGGAACCCGGTAGCCTTTGATCTGTTCGGGTCCATTGCCACCACCGGGAGGTTTGTTCTGGTGGATGAATACGATGTTTGCGGCGGCGGCATCATCACCACCTACACCCCGACGACCAAGTCCGATAAACTCAGGGACGAAGTCCGCACCCGGGATTTCAATTGGATCAAAAGCGAAATCAAACCCGACGAAAGAGCTTATAGAAATGGACACCGGGCAGCACTGATCCTTATTATTGGCGACCCCGGCACCGGCAAAGGTCCGCTGGCCCGAGCATTGGAACACAGCCTGTTCCAGAATAATTTCCAAAGTTATTTGCTCGACCGCAGAAACGTTAACCTCGGAGTCGGGGCTGATCTTGAGGATCCTAAAAACAGTGGTGAAAGCGAATCGGCCCGGAGATTGGGAGAAGTGGCAAAGCTTCTTCTCGATGCTGGCCAGGTGGTGATCTCCACCTCCAACGCCTTCCATCAGGAAGACCAGGCTGATCTGAGATTATTGGCCAATCCCTATCAGGTTGTGGAAATTCAAGTGGGAAAACAATCATCCGGAGAACCCGATCTGGCCCTCTCTTTAGATGAAGCGCAAAACGTCAAAGAAGCCTCTCATAAAATTCAGAATTTTCTCAAAGAAAAGAAAATTCTGCTGGGCCACAACTATTCGATATAATCACTAGCAAGTAGCACAGATAGTAATAAACGTCATTGCGAGCAAAGCGAAGCCATCCAGAAAAAGTCTGGATCGCACACCGCTTTCAGCGGTTCGCGATGACATATTTACGAGACAATAGGCAACGGGTTTTGCCTTAAATTAATCGGTTGACATTACCCCGGTTATTGGGCATTAATAGCCTTCTTGCAAAGCCAGAAAACCCAAGTTGGAGTTTTGCCTTACCATGCCCAAGATCAAGATCATCAACACCGAAACCAACGAAATCATTGATTTAAAAGCCGGTTACGGTGCCAATCTGAGAAAGGCCGCGCTCTATAACGATGCCGAGGTTTATAAAGGATTCAACAAGTTCTTAAACTGTCGCGGGCATGGCATGTGTGGCAAATGTGTGGTGGAAATCGAGCCGCTCGAAAACGTCAACCCACGCACCTTTTTTGAAAATCTCCACAAACTCGAAGACCACCAGAAACTCGGATGTCGCGTAAAAGTCTATGGCGACATCACCGTAAAAGCCGCCATCGCCGACTGACCCTTCGAGCATTTCGTTCCTTCCCCAGTATTTTCTCATCGCTCCTTTATATCTTTAGAACAATGAGCAGTGGCAGGAGTGTTAGTCCGACTGCGCCGACGAAGGCATGAACCAAAACGTCCCAGCGTTTGCTGAACGGAACGATTGTGATACAGTAAAGGCAGATCAAATAATCAAACAGGCTGTTGTCATCGTGGGTCTGGTTCATCAGCAGGTAATAGCCCAGACAAAACGCAATGCTGTAAAACAGGAGCCTGTGTATTTTCAGGCTCTGGGTGGTCTTCTTCCTGAATGCCATAAACAATCCCAGAAAGATATTGAGGATATAAAATCCGATCGCGGCCACCACCCAAATGAGCGAAGGCGACGATGTTATTTTTGGGAGGAGAGTGGGTTCCATAAAACAGAAAATCTCAAGAGGGTAAATCGCATATTAACATGAATCTACAAGACCGAAAAGTGATCATCACCGGGGCCGGTGACGGTATCGGCAGAGCTCTTGCCCTGGCCTTTGCCAAAGAAGGCGCAAAGGTTGCCGTCTGCGCGCGAAGTCAGGATCGTTTGGATTCCTTGTCTGATGAAATTGAGGGTACCGGGCATCTTTTTTTCTCCGCCGATCTCGGCAAAGCGGAAGGCGTTGAAGCCTTTCACAAAAATACGGTGAAACAACTGGGCCAGGTCGATGTGTTGGTCAATAATGTCGGAGCAATTTTAAAGTTGGCCAGTTTTTTTGAACTGACCGATCAAGACTGGGAAAATTCGTTCCAGATCAACCTGATGTCTGCCGTTCGACTGAGCCGACACTGCATTCCGTCGCTGAAAAAATCCGCTTGCGCCAGGATCATTAATATTTCATCCATTGCGGCGGCCGGGCCGCAGGAAGTTTTCCCCCACTACAGTGCTATGAAGGCCGGGCTTTCCAATTTGACTGTTTCTCTGGCCCAGACCCTTGCGCCGGACAAGATCCTGGTCAATTCCATTTCCCCCGGCCCAGTGTGGAGCAAATCATGGGAAGACGAAGCCCGGGCACAAAGTAACGGGTCTAATTTAGAACAGGTAAAAAAAGAAATCATGGAACAAACCGGAAAAACTATTCCTTTAAACCGAATGGGCATGCCGGAAGATTTAACCGGACTGGCCCTGTTTTTAGCTTCCGACCAATCTGGTTGGATCACAGCCACGAACTTCAGCGTAGATGGCGGGGTCACCCGGAATCCTTTTTAACAGGACGCATGCAATTGTCATGACTGGAAAAACTAAATTTTTACCGGGCCTCATTATCTGCCTAAGCCTTTTCGTCGGGTGCTCGGTTTCCCGAACCACCAATCCTGATAAAACCCTGGTCACTCAAGACGCCGCAATTTTTGATAAACGGTTTGAATCCGTTTCGTTGAAGGATATTAACCTGAAAAATTTCTGGCTCCATGGCGATTCATCCGATGACCGCGAGCCGGTTCCGTTGGACAACCACACATTTTCCCGTATCACCGAGAAGGTGAAGAAGGCGGTGGTTAATATTTACACCATTCGGCTGGAAGAGCGTAACGCCAAATTCGGCATCTCCCCTAACGATCTTTTACCGATACGAATTCCTCTTGTTTCTGCCATTCTCGATATCATTCCCTTTCAGGTCCCCATTCCTTTTAAAACGGAAGGATTCAGTCTGGGCTCGGGTTTCCTGATCAACGAGCAAGGCTACATCCTCACCAATGCTCACGTGATTTCCAATTCCGTCAATATCCGCGTCGTGCTGTCTGAGGGGAAAAAAGAATACCCCGCGAAAATAATTGGCCTCGACCGGATGACCGATACCGCCCTGATTAAAATTGAGCCGGACTTCACTCCCACCGTTTTGCCCTTCGGCTATTCGGACAAACTGAAAATGGGAGAAGTGGTTCTGGCCATGGGGAATCCGCTGGGGTTCCAGCATTCGGTAACGTCCGGGCTGATCAGCGCCAAGGAGAGAGTGGCTCCTCATGCCGGAGACCGCTACGTGAATTTTCTGCAAACCGACTCTGCCATCAACCCTGGCAGCAGTGGTGGACCTCTCGTCAATCTTCATGGAGAAGTGGTGGGAATCAATACGGCCATTATTGAACAGGCTCAATTGATTGGATTCGCCATTCCCATCAACACCGCAAAAGATGTCATGGGCATGTTGATCACCGGAAAAACGGAAAGAGGATGGTTTGGAGCCCACGCGGCACCGATCACAGCCGAGGAGGCCCTGGAACTGAACTATCCGGACCTTGAAGGAATGATTGTCAAAGGTATAGAAAAAGACAGCCCCGCCGAGCAGTCCGGCCTGAAAATAAATGACATCATCACCCAATTTAATAAAATGCCAATCACCAAGCTGGCTATCTTGCGGCGGAAACTACTGGTTCTCGCCCCGGGACAGGAAATTCATTTAACCCTCTTCAGGGATGGAGAAACCTTCGAGATCACAAGCACCCTGGCCCGGAAAAAAACTGAGAAGGAAATAGAGACCGAACCAGCCTCCTGAGTTTTTGACAGCTTGCCAACAGGTGTCGCCCGGCTTGCGTTTTAAGGAGAGTCGCAGTATTCTCCCATCTCTAAAATAAATAACCTTAAGTTTTCCTGCAGGACTCTAAGGCAACTTTAAAAACAAACCGTATTTATTATGTCTATCAATCCTCAAATTTTTCGCGAATATGATATCCGCGGTGTGGTCGGCAAAGACCTCACCCCCGAAACCGTTCAACAAATCGGGCAGGCCATCGGCACCTATATGAAACGCCAGGGCGGAAAATCGCTGGTGGTTGGATGGGATGTTCGCTCCAGTTCGTTAGAGTTCCGCGATATTTTATCCCAAGCTATTAACTCCACCGGATGCGATGTCGTGGATATCGGAATGGTCCCTACCCCCGTTTCCTACTTTGCGCTTCATCATCTTAAAGTTGATGGCGGAGTGATGATCACCGGCAGCCACAATCCGCCGGAGTTCAATGGATTCAAAATCAGCCAGGGTCAACACAGTCTGTATGGAAAAAAGATTCAGGAATTGAAAGATCTTATCGATTCCAATGATTTTGAAACGGGATCGGGAAAGATCGAGCAGACAAATGTTCTGGAATCTTATATGGAGAATATTTGCTCCATCATAAAGATACCCAGAAAAGTGAAAGTTGTGGTCGATGGTGGAAACGGGTGCTTCGGCATTGTCGGTCCGCAACTCTTACGAAAACTTGGACTGGAACCCATAGAAATTTTTTGTGAACCGGATGGAACCTTTCCCAACCATCACCCCGACCCCACTGTGGAAGAAAACCTGAAAGGGTTGATGGAAAAAGTCCGCACCGAAAATGCGGAACTGGGTATCGGGTTTGACGGAGATGCCGACCGCATCGGCCTGGTCGATGATAAAGGCAATATTCTTTGGGGAGACCAACTGCTGACCATTTTTGCACGGGACATTTTATCGAGAAACCCCGGTGCCACCATTGTGGGCGAAGTCAAATGTTCCCAGAATCTATATCAGGATATTGAAAAACACGGCGGGGTTCCGGTCATGGCACCAGCAGGACATTCCCTGATCAAAAAGAAAATGAATGAAACCGGTGCGCTTCTGGCCGGAGAAATGAGCGGCCATGTTTGTTTCGCTGACAATTATTTCGGATTCGATGACGCAGTGTTTGCCGCTGGCCGCATATTACAAATTGTGGCGCAATCCAGCATGAAGGTTTCTGAAATGCTCGCCGACCTTCCCAAAACAGCCTGCACGCCGGAAATTCGCATCGACTGCCCCGATGACAGGAAGTTTGAAATCGTCCGCGAGTTGACAGAAATTTTCAGGAACCAATATGAAGTCATTGACATTGATGGAGTGCGGGTCAACTTTGGCGATGGCTGGGCTTTGATTCGTGCCTCCAACACCCAGCCGGTACTGGTGTTGAGGTTTGAGGCTGAAACCCAGGACCGCCTTCAAGAACTGGTCGGCATCATAAAAAAACAAATGGATAAATACCAACCCGTTGTCCAGTTTTATTACTGCTAGCCGCAGGGGCAACTGGGCAAGGGCTGGTCATCCGAAAAAAACGGCTGCTCACCAACTACGGCTGATTTATGCAAACCCCCTCTATCCCCATCAGGGGGAGTTATTAAAGTATTGCGCTTGAGTGTTCAGTCCGCTTTGCGGTTAATGCAGTGCTGGCAGCATGTGATATCTCCTTCACTTGTTTCATGCCCCGAAGGGGTACGCCTGGTGGGTTATTTTATTATCATTCCTGCGTAACCCACGACCTGCTCCATATCCCCACTGACTTCCCCCGAAGTCTTATACTTGACCAACTCGGCCTCTTTGGCCCCCAGGATTTCCGAACATAACAACATGACGGTGACCGGATTGACCCCGCACATGGTGATCTTTTCTGACTGCACCGTTTCAAACAAACCAACCGGGTCGCGATTTTTGATGCACGTGATAGCTAAACGGTCTTTGGTCCCGGCCCTGTCATGCGATTCATAATGCGTCATGTCCGAGCTGGCAACCAATAACACCGACTTCCCCAGCCGGTTCACCGCCCGCACAATGCCCTCGCTGAGTGCTTTACAGGCTGAAACTTTCATCCTCATGAGACAAATCGGAACGATTTTAAATTCCTTTTTAAAATACTGCAGAAACGGTAACTGAGTCTCCAGGGAATGCTCGAACCTGTGCGCGGAAGAATCCTGTTTCGCCATGACCGTTTCTTCGCATATGGCGTTTGCCAGTTCCCGGTCGATGGCAATATCACCCATCGGCATGGACCAGATTCCTTTCGTCATGACCGCCACCGCCTCGCCCTGGCCGGTGTGATTGGGACCGATTAAGATAACCGTGTCCGGAATTTCAATTCTCGAATACACCGCCCCCGCCACATCCCCGGAATACTTGAACCCGGCATGCGGCACGACAATGCCCAGGACCGGACTCTTCTCCACATTTTGCTCGATATGTGCTTCCACTTCTCGAACCAAAGCCTCACGCTGGGCGGGATAAAACCTGCCGGCCACCTCTGGCTGGCGTTTTTCATGGCTCTCTTTTTCCGAAAATATCATTGCCGAATCTCTCCGGTCATCGGCACAAACACCACACCGGTGATGAACCGCTTTCTCAGGCTTCCGTCTTCCTGCTTGGTCAACACTATCAGATTCTGTGGCGATCCTGTTTTTCCCAGAGGAAGCACCATCCTGCCGCCAACTTTCAACTGGTCAATCAGAGGTCGGGGTATTTTGGGTGCCGCCGCGGTGATGAGAATTGCATCAAAAGGGGACTTTTCCGGCCACCCCCGGTAACCGTCGCCGTGCCTGACGGTCACATTGTTATAGCCTAGCTCTTTAAGCCTACTGTCTGCGGTGCGGGCAAGTGACTCGACAATCTCGATGGTATAGACCTGATTCACGATTTCCGCCAGCACCGCCGCCTGATAAGCCGAGCCAGTGCCGATTTCCAAAACGCGGTCATCGCCCTTCAACATTGCACTCTGAGTCATCAGCGCAACAATATAAGGCTGCGAAATTGTCTGGTTTTCTTTTATGGGAAGAGCAAAATCGGAATAAGCCCGGCTTAAAAAACTGGGCTCAACAAACAAGTGACGGGGTACCTTTAGCAGGGCCTGTAAAACAGCCGCATCGCGGATGCCGCGACGCTTGATCTGATCTTCGACCATCTCTTTTCGAGCAGACTCAAAGTCTACAGAAAAGACGGGCCTAGACATGAAGAATGTCGAACAGATGACCGTAACCAGGGCAGGGAAAAATGCCTTAAAAAATGAGCCCGTTTTTCTTGAGCCAATCATTGGCATCAAACTTTTTGTTGGCAAACTCCTGGAATTCGATTTCTTTTTTAGAAAGTTCCTGTCCATCGATGAACTGCGGCTTTTGCGAAGACTTCTTACTCTTGCGCTTCTTTGGCGCGGGCCGCTCCTCCGTAAGTTCCTCTTCAACTTCCAATTCCAGCGAGTCGGTCAACACTTCCATCTTAAGGACCAACACCATAAAACTCTTGGGGCAGATATTGTCATCTTTCTGAATTTCAGAAACGATCTTTTTAACTTTGGGTGATGTCATGACCGCTTCGGTGATTGCCTTGGACAATTTTTCAAAACTTCGCTCACTCCCATCGGAATCACTCACAAAATCCCCCTTTCAGTTTCCTGATAAAAAATTTTCGACCAAAAAGAATACTTCGTTTCTTCTATTCAACCTTAAACCTCTCCCACCACCTTGTCAAGCCGGGATGCCGCGGGGGCAAAATGCAATAGGCCCCTCAGCTTTCAAATAGCCCTTGGCGGCTGAAAAAAACTTCTGCTCAATACAGAGGCACTGAAGAGTCAACTTTCTCCGACCACTCGTTGATGCCACCCCGCATACTTTTGAGGTTGCGGAATCCCATTTCCTCCAATGCTTTCAGTGCTTTCATCGAGCGCACTCCGGCCTTGCAGTGAAGCACAATCTCGTCATCCGGATTCAACCCATTCAACCGGGCAGGATCTTTGGCCTCAATATCGCCCAGTGGAATCAAGGTCGCCCCTTCAATTTTGCAAATGTCGTATTCGGACGGTTCCCGAACATCGATCAGCTTGAAGGCGTGCTTCTTGTCCAACATTTGTTTGATCTGCTCCACAGCAATTTCCTTTTCCAGGTCGGCGGCGGACTCTTCAACTGGCAGAATGCCACAAAACTGCTCATAGTCGATCAACTCTGTTATGGTCGGGTTGTCGCCGCAAATGGGACAGGATGGATCCTTACGCAATTTCATTTCCTTGAACTTCATCGACAAGGCATCAAACAGCAAAAGTCGTCCTACCAGTGATTCGCCTATACCCAGCACCAGCTTGATCACCTCGTTAGCCTGAAGCAACCCAACAATGCCAGGCAGAATTCCGAGCACCCCACCCTCGGCGCAACTGGGAACCAGTCCGGGTGGAGGCGGTTCCGGATACAAACAACGGTAGCACGGTCCCACTCGGGAATCGAACACCGAAGCCTGACCTTCGAAGCGTAGGATGCTTCCATATATATAAGGTTTCTGCAACAACACGCAGGCATCGCTGGCCAGATAACGGGTGGGGAAGTTGTCCGTGCCATCGACGATGATGTCGTAGTCGGCAAAAATATCCATCACGTTTTCTGAAGACAAGCGCGTGTTATAGGTAGTGACATTGATGCTGGAATTAAGATCGGCAATACGGTCTTTGGCCGAATCGACTTTCAGTTTTCCAATGGTAGATTCTCCATGCGCCACCTGCCTTTGCAGGTTACTAAAATCGACCACGTCAAAATCGATCAGGCCCAGGTTTCCCACCCCTGCCGCCGCAAGATACAAAGCCAGCGGTGAACCCAGCCCGCCGGTGCCAATCAAAAGCACCTTGGAATTACAGATTTTTTCTTGTCCCTCAACCCCCACCTCCGGCAAAAGCAGGTGCCGACTATAACGGTTGATCTGATCCTGTGTCAAAGCCATAACGTAAATCCTTTAAAAAACAATCTCTATTTTTCCTTGATATTGATTAGATTCAATTCTACCAGAAAAGATTCTCCAATCAACCGGGCCCACTAGCGTGGGAAGCAAAGGGCGCAACTCTTTCTGGCGAACGAAAATTATCTCGGCTTTAGGGGCCATTGCCCAGTTGCCCCCTCGCCAGAGAGACCTTTGCATAAGTCGAAAAATCGAAGAATCGAGATGCTTCGACAAGCTCAGCATGACAATATTGGGCCATTTTGTCATTCTGAGGAACAAGGTGACGAAGAATCTCGGGTTATGCAAAGCTCTCCTCGCCAGAGGGCGGCTATGCCGAGAATGCCTGTTCGAATCCGGCGATGGAACCTTCGATGACCGAATCGGGCAGGCAATAGGAAATACGGAAATACCCCGGCAGGCCAAATCCTCTGCCTGGCACCACCAGCACCTTTTGTTCAGCCAGCTTTTTAACGAACTCCACCTCATCTTCCAGCGGGGATTTCGGGAAAAAATAAAATGCCCCTTGCGGTTTCACCACCTGATAGCCAATTCGGGTCAGCTCCTTATATAAGTAATCGCGTTTTCGGCGATATTGTTCCACATCCACCGTCACTCCCTGCACCTGTTTCACCACGCGCTGGATGAGCGCCGGAGCGTTGACGAATCCCAACACCCGGTTGCAGAAGATCAGTCCTGCCATGAGCTCTCCGGCGGACTCACATTGTGGATGCACCACCACAAAACCAATACGCTCGCCGGGCAGCGCGATGTCCTTCGAATGGGAAGTGATATAAATACTGTTTTCGTAAAACTCCATGATGTTTGGCGCTTCGACCCCATCAAAGGTGATCTTTTTATACGGGTCGTCCGAGATCAGATAAACGGCCTTGCTAGGCCTGTCCGAATGCGCTTTTAAAATGTTTGCCAACTCCTGCAACTCTTCACGCGAATAAACCACCCCGGTCGGGTTGTTTGGGGAGTTGATGATGACGGCTTTAGTTCTTTCGTTGAGCGCATTTTTTAAAGCCGGGAAATCGAGGTGGAAATCTTCCAAGGTCGGAACCGCCACCGCCTTGCCGCCGTGGTTGTCAGCATAAAATAGGTACTCAACAAAGTAAGGCGTGAAGATGATGACCTCATCATCCGGATCGAGCAGAGTCTTTAAAGTGATGTTGAGTCCGCCCGCCGCGCCACACACCATGACCAAATCATTATCTGAGAGTTCCACCTTACATTCGGAGGACAGAGACCCGGCAATCGCCGCGCGCACATCAGCAAATCCGGCATTTGGCATATAGCGGTGCAAGCCGGGAGTCTCATCCTGCGCGCTTTCAACCAGCGCTTTGCGGACTTCCTGCGGCGGTTCCATCACCGGGTTGCCCAAGGAAAGGTCGAACACGTTATCCTCACCGAATTCCTTTTTCAGCCGGATGCCTTCCTCAAACATTTTACGAATCCAGGAAGACTTCTCCATGAACCCTATAACTTTTTGCGATATCGCCATAAAAAAACTCCACTATAAAAATTTCATGCAAGGTGGCACCCTACACTCTGTTGGATTTTCAAGCCCATCCATAGCATATTCCCCAGGCAGGATCAACGGCCCACTCGGCGTGGGGCCAATGTGCTTTCACCTCCTAAGCCGCCAACACGGTTTGAGCGCAAGATAAAGGAATGGCTCATTGCCTGCGGAGGCTCTCCGCGTTATATTGAGACCGAATAATTTTGCTAATATCCTTTTTCTCTATGACCACTCCAATCATTCAATTTATAGATGTCTGCAAGTCCTACCAGAGCGGGTCGCAACTGGTGACCGCACTGGAGGCGGTGAATCTGAGCCTCGATGCCGGAGACTTCGTCACCATCATGGGGCCCAGCGGAGGAGGAAAAACCACCTTGCTCAACCTGCTTGCCGGACTCGACCTACCCGACAAAGGACAAATCATCCTCAACGGCCGCAAGGTGTCCGACTTTTCTGATCATGAACTGACTCTGTTACGACGAAAAGAGATAGGTTTTGTATTCCAGTTTTTCAACCTCATGCCCACCCTCACGGTGATGGAGAATGTAGAACTGCCGCTTCTGCTGGCGCATTCATCCCGAACCGATGGTGAACGCATTAAAACCCTGCTCGACTATGTCGGACTCTGGCACCGGGCCGACTCTTTTCCTGCTGAGCTTTCGGGAGGGGAAATGCAACGCGTCGCCATCGCTCGCGCCCTGGTGCACCAACCCGTTATTTTGCTTGCCGACGAACCCACCGGCAACCTCGACTCGGAAAACGGATTGAAAATTATCGATCTTATGAGACAGGCCTCGTCCGATTTTAAAACGACGGTGGTCATGGCCACCCACAACCCGCAGGTCGCGGCCTTCGGCAACCGCCATTTCGAAATTCGCGACGGCAAACTGACCGATAAAATACTGTGAGCTTTCTGCTTTATTTTAAAGACCTGTTCACCGCGCTCATCCTGCGTCCCTTATTGCGCGACCCATTTCGTACCGCCATCACCATCCTTGGCGTGGCAGTCGGGGTCGCCGTGTTTCTCAGCATTCGTCTCGCCAACCAGCAAACCATGATGTCGTTCACCGAAAGCGTGAACCTGGTATTAGGTAGAGCCGATGCAGTCATCCGGGTTGAGGGTATGGACTTTAATGAATCGGTCTTCGAAAAGCTCCACGCTCTCCGTAAGGAGATCAAGGCCTACCCGGTGATTGAGGGATATGGCGTCGAGTCCACCAGCGACGAGGTGGTAGAAATTATAGGCACCGACTTATTACAAGATAGTGGCATCCGCGACTTTTCCATCAAAACCGTGGAAGAAGGTCTGAAAGGATTAATTCCACTCATTACCGATCCGGCTGGAATCATTCTTCCGGAAAAATTCGTGCCGGGCACCCGTTTTGCCCCCGGCGACACCATTGAGTTCCTGATAAAAGGAAAAATAAAAACTCTCAACGTCAACGCGATATTGGAAGACGAGGGAATCGCCAAAGTCTTGAACGGCAATTTCGCCCTGATGGATATCGCGGCGGCGCAAAACGTATTTGACAAAGTGGGCCGACTGGACCGCATCGACATTCAGTTTCTAAACTCCGCTGACTTCGAATCCATGCAGGAAAAAATAGCCTCCCTGCTTCCCGGAAACATGAAGGTCGAACGCCCACAACGCAAGAACCGTCAGGTCGGGAAAATGTTGCAGGCGTTTCAATATAACCTGACCGCCTTGAGTTTCGTGGCCCTGCTGGTCGCCCTTTACCTGATCTATAACATGATCGCTCTTTCGGTGGTGCGGCGAAGGGTAGAAATCGGCACACTGCGCGCGATAGGCGCCACCCCTACTTTGATCGCCCTGATTTTTTTTCTGGAGGCCGGGATCATCGGCGCGGTCGGCTCTTTGCTCGGAATCGGGTTGGGTTATTATTTCGCGCAGTTTTCTCTTGATGCTGTTTCACTCACCGTCAACAACCTTTACGCGCCGAGTTATGTCACGGAAGTGGATTTCCAATGGAGCCAGATGGGCCCCTATTTCATTTTAGGTGTTGCACTTAGTTTTATATCTGCCCTCATCCCCGCCTGGGATGCGGCCACCACCCCGCCCACCTCGGTCATGCGTCGAGGCAGTTATGACCTGAAACTGTTTCGCGGAAGCCGTGGGCTGAACCTGACCGCCCTGATGGTAGTTCTGCTTGCTGCACTTTGTGCGCAACTGCCGCCAATCAACCACTTCCCTTATTTCGGATTCTTTTCGGTATTTTTAATCATTCTCGGCCTTTCCTTATTGTCTCCAGCGGTTTTGCTGTGGACCCGTGACCGACTGCATTTCTTTTGCAAAAAACACTTTGGCGGAGAAGGCCTGCTCGCCTGCATGAACCTGTCGCAAAATGTAGGACGCAACGCCCTTGCGGTTTCGTCGCTGGCCATCGCTTTCATGATGGTCATCAGCATGTCGATCATGGTGCACAGCTTCCGCCAGACCGTGATCGTCTGGATCGACCAGACATTGCGGGCCGACCTGTTTGTACGCGTAGCCGGGGGACGTGATATCGATTACCAGCATACCCTTCCCTCCGAATCGGTGGAGAAACTGAAATCCTTAAAAGGCATTGCCGCGGTCGATCAGTTCCGCGCCCTCGACATCACTTATAACGATCTTCCGGTAGTGCTGGCCACCGGTGATTTTTCCGTGCTGTCCCAGTACGGCAATCTGATAATCAAGTCCGGTCCTCCCGCCCGGGAACTCGACCGCGTCATGGTCGGCCAGAATCGGGCCATGGTTTCCGAAGCGTTTTCTCTCAAGCACAAGAAGAATGTCGGAGATAGTATAGAGTTGCAGACACCCAGCGGTCCGGCCCGGATGGAAATCGCCGCCATCTATTTCGATTATTCCCGCGAACGCGGTTACATCATCCTCGACCGCACCACGTTTTTAAACTATTACAAGGAAACTGAGATCAACAGCTTTGTTATTTACCTTGAAGATAAAACCCGGCTAGAGTCCGTACGGAAAGAAGTCCTTAAAACTTTAAAAGATCATCGGCTCATCATCCGTTCCAATTCCGAATTGAAACATCAGGTGCTCGAAGTGTTCGATAAAACTTTCGCCATCACTTACTCGCTGGAAATCATTGCCATACTGGTGGCAGTGCTGGGCCTATTCAACACCCTGGTTTCACTGATTCTAGAACGCAAACGGGAAATAGGAATCCTCAGGTTCCTCGGCGCGTTCACAGGACAAGTCAAGCGTATGGTGTTGATCGAAGCAGGAATACTGGGACTGATCGGCTCAGTAATGGGTTTTGTCGCGGGCGTGGTTGTTTCCTATATCCTGATCTTCGTGATCAACAAACAATCTTTCGGCTGGACCATTCAGGTGCATTTCCCCATCCTGTTCATTCTGGTCATGATAACCACGTTCTGGGGAATTTCTTTACTGTCCGGACTTTACCCGGCAAGGCTGGCAGAAAAACTCAATCCCAAAGAAGCCGTGCGAGTCGAATAACCACTCGGCGTGGGGCCAACGAGCAAACATTCTATAGCTACCCACACTTTCAGAGCGCATTTAACCGCTATTACCAGTTACCTGCGGAGGTTCTCCGCCCACTCGGCGTGGGGCCAACGAGCAAACATTCTATAGCTACCCACACTTTCAGAGCGCATTTAACCGCTATTGCCAGTTACCTGCGGAGGTTCTCCGCCCACTCGGCGTGGGGCCAGCGTGCAATCGCTTTTTCTGGCAGGCAAACGTGTTCTAGGCTCAACAAGCTATTGTTAATTGCCTCCACGGCAAGGAGAGCTTTGCATAACCCGAGATTCTTCATCGCGTACGCTCTTCAGAATGACAAAATGGCCCAGTATTGTCATGCTGAGCTTGTCGAAGCATCTCGATTCTTCGATTTTTTGACTTACGCAAAGGTCTCCACGGCAAGTGGCCAGCGTGACGCTGGACCCGGTGAGCAATGTCTTTATTTTGCCGTCAATCGGACTCTTGGCTCTATGGTCTATTGCCAACTGGCCCCACGCCGTACCCCTTCGGAGCATGAAGACATAGGTTAAATTTCACAAGTGGGCTGGGGTGGCAATTGGAGATCAAATCCTATATATTGATCCCCTTTACCCAACAGATAAAAACCCCCTAAATGAAGGAATTGGCATGGCAGGCGCAACACATCAAATTCAGATACGACATATTCTGGTCGAAAAAAAGGAAGTGGCAGACTTGCTCATGGAGACAATTGGCAGCCTGCCGACAGAAACGGCCCGGGTTCAAATGCTGATGAAGCTGGCCGGTAAGTACAGTGTTTGCCCTGCATCTAAAGAGGACGGCGGAAATCTGGGCTGGCTGGAAGTAGGCTGGAACAAGAGCGACCCCCGGCAACCGCGGGGCGGTTTTAAAACATTGAGCAATGATGAGTTGAATGATTTTATTCTTGAGGGGGTTGCAAAAATGACCCTGCTTAAAGGAAGATTGTTTGGTCCTTTTGAGTCCTATGAAGGATTTCATGTGGGACTCATTTGCCAAGAAATTAAGCTTGATCGGATTCTTTAGCCGCCACTTGGTGTGCCAACGCGACGCCGGACCCAGTGTGCAATGACTTGTTGAGTTAAGCTAAATGGCTAATTATTCCCCTTCTGGGCACGAGGAATTAGGAAGAATATAACGCAGCGGAGGTTCTCCGCTACTCATGCCGACGGAGGTTCTCCACCCGTCAAGACCTCCGCGTCTTCTCCGACAAAATTATAAGCAAAGCAACCGCTTGAGCACCGGACCATATAGTGCGGGCAGGATCGGCAAGGTTCTTTCGCCTCGGTCTTCTCAAACACCGTGTTCAGGAATTTGGCTCCCATCTTGGCCATGGCGATGGAGTTCACCTCTTTAAATTCCGAAACATTGCCCAGCTTCAGATTGTGAAAGGGAAAACAGTTGAAGCAGTCGCCTTTGGAGTCAATGTCCATAGGGCTTCCGTCCGCGCATCCGAAATAGTATTCATTACGGTTCCACTCTTCTATCGGGGGCAACTGTTTGTTTCCGTGAAAATAAATCCGGTCGGTGAGGGAGAGCTGGTCTTCGCCGATATCATCCAGGAAACAGGGGGGTAGGGAGCAGTCGAAACGAAAACACAGCTGCGGGAATCGCTCCATGACGGCCAGCATTTTCTTGCCGACTTTTGGGAAGTCCCGAATAGGCAAATAGGTGTTGGCCTCGCCCCCTATAATGGGGAACGCGGGGCTGACCCGGATTTTGTATTGTTTCCCGTTGGGCAAGCCGACTTTTTGATAGACTCGGTCGATTTCCTCGCATTGCCGTTCGAGGTCCTGATCCTTGGAGTACAGGTTGATGCTGAAAGTGACACTGTAACCGTTAACCCGCAACATACGCTCGGCGACTTCCTGACATCGCGCATGATTTTTTTCTGAAATATTTTCCATCGTCTGCCAGTTTAATAGGATGGCAAAGTTGATATTTTTGCTGATGGCGCCGCTGGGGCTGGCGACTTTCAGTAACAGGTCCAACACTTTTTCTGGCATCAAGCCGTTGGTGAAAACGCTGAGGTGCGAAAAGGGCAGAATGTCGTCATATGTATTTTGAAAAATGTCGGTGAATTGAGGATGCAGTGTGGGTTCCCCACCCATGAAATTGATAATGGGTGCATTTTTGATTTTAGGCAGGAACTCGTTCAGGAAATAATCATATTCCATGGATTTTCCCGGTGTCTTCACCGTTTCTTCCATGTACTCATCCGCAAAACAGTAATTGCAGCTTAGATTGCAGTAACTGTTTAAAATAATATTCACTGGTTGCCTCCCTGGGAACCTTAAACGGTTCGGCTATGACCCTGAAGTCCCTAATAACGGGCCTTCTGCCGGGTCGAATCGTGAAATTACTAATATTTCCTAGAATGTACCATTATACTAGTTGAGGCTTGGAAAAGGTTCTTTAATGTCTAGGGATCGAATTTTTTCTTCCGGCGCAGGATTTGTGAGGTCCCTGCCTGGACGACAATCCCCATCTCACAGGGATAAGTCCGGACCACATTGATGAATTCCTGAATGGCCTTGTCTTTGGCATCGGTATCATCTTTCGCTTCGCAGGCATACTCCCATGCAGAGCTTACGGTGGGGATTTTTTCCAAGCCGTGTTCTTCCAGTCGCTCTGCAATCTCCTTATGGGCCTCTTCATTCAAATCTTTGAACTCTACCGCAATGAACACTTTGTACTGCAAGGGGTTCCTCCTTTGCCTGTCAGGGTTATGAGAAATTTAAAGGGACTAGTGTATAATAAGCCGAGTCAAACTACCAGCCGTCCTGTTATCTGGTAGAAAGCTAGCCAAAACATCGTTAGGTCACCAATTATCTCCTGATAATACTTAAAGCTATTGCTAATAGCCAGCAGTGGCTACCAGAGGGAACACTCGCCTTGTCTTCGTTTCAAAAATTCATCGCTAATATTGGTTGGACTGTGCTGGGCAAGGTTGTGAGAAGAAAGTTTACTTCGTTGGATGTGATTGAAGTTTTATCAGAGCTATTTATTACACGGGGGTTGCCAAGGCATATCCGATCAGATAATGGCCCGGAATTTACCTCGAAAGCGATTCAGAAGTGGTTAAACAATCTGGAGGCAGGCCCGTTATTCATCCAGCCGAGCAGTCCTTGGGAGAACGGTTATTAATGAGTCGTTCAATGGAAAACTCCGAGATGAATTACTGAATGGAGAGATATTCTATACTCTGAAGGAAGCGAAAATCATGATTGAGAGGTGGCGGGTTCATGACAATTCGAACAACAATTTAAAAAATTCCAAATTATCGAAGTAGACATTCAGAGAAATAGGCAGGACTTTAGGCCAGAAAGCTATAGGGTTAAGATGGATTCTATAAAGCCATTAAGGGGAATTGGCACAAATAGAAACTGGGAAGAAAGAAAACATTATTTAATGCCTTTAGTTTCGCCCTCAATGTGTTCGATTCAAGAAGAACAAAAGGAAAACCAGCGATCGTTGGGATTATTTAAGCCTCTGGAGATAATTGATTTCATAGCAAAAGAAGATAAGGAGGGCTGGGATGAAGCTGACAAGAGATTACTTTCCCAAATGAAGCTTTTTGGGAAAGAAAAACAAATTCTGGAAAAGATTCCCTTTAAGTTCAAATTTCATTACCGTTGCTTGGGCGAAAAATGTAAGGGCCATAAGCAAACCATTATTGACTGGGAGGCGGCACAATTATACCGCAATCTAAAAAGTAAATATTCCCGTTCAGATTTAGTAAAAAAGATGAAGCAGAAATACCTGGACGAAATTTGTGGTTCAGATAAGGACGTTTATTTTATTGTAGGAAATCAGCGCGAAGGCCCCCTATCTTTTTTAATTCTAGGAATAATCTATCCGAACAAAGAAAATAACTCTCAAGACTCTTTTTCCTTTTGAGAAAGATTTAATGTCAGGATCAGATTTTATTTGTTTTTTACCCGGCACAAACCAGCGGCGATACTGCCCAAAATGCAATGGGTGAGGGCGGAAATGGCACCGGGAACGGTAGCCAGCCCATAGCTTGAGAAATTGCTCCTTGCCAGTTCAGTTGCCAGTCCCGAGTTTTGCATCCCCACCTCAATTGATACGGTTTGCGCGTCCTTCTCGGCAAACCGGAGCAGGCGCGATAAAATGTATCCCAATAAAAATCCCAACAGGTGAAGCAAAACCACGGCGCTTATTAACGCGGTGCCGATTTCAAGGATCGCATCTTTTTTCGCCGCCAGGATGAAGTCCACAATGAACACGATGGAAAGTACAGCGAGAAACGGGGTGTAGGCTTCGATCTTCTTCACCCAGCGGTGGAAATAATGGTTGAGGAAAACTCCGATCAAAACGGGAAGGATGACCACCTTCAAAGTTTTGAGCAACAGCCCCAGAGTGTCCACATCAACTTTTAATCCGGTCAACTCCAACGAAATGGACTCCACCCACCAGGTGGTCAAAAGCGGTGTGAGCAGAACTGCAAGCAGTGTCGAAACGGTGGTGGGCTGACTGAAAGCGCGACATGCGTCCGGGCGATGAAGCAGACGACATTGGAAGCGGTGCCGCCGGGACAGCAGGCAACCAGAGCCAGTCCGATGACAAAGTCGATAGGCAGGCTGAACGCCAGTGCCAATGCATAGCCCAGCCCCGGCATGATGGTGTATTGCAGACCGACGCCGAGCAAAATGGATTTGGGTAGTTTAAGGACGCGGGAAAAATCTTCAAAGCTCAGGGTCAGTCCCATACTCAGCATGATGAGACCGAGGAAATACGGAATCCAGTCGGGCTGAAACCAGGTGGCGGTTTGCGGTTTCCACAAGGCCAGTCCGGCACCGGTCAATACCCAGACGGGGAACAGATTGGCCAGGGCAATGAAAACTCGCTCGACCGGATTCACTAAGGCGCGGGTTTCTGCGCGATGATGCTGGAATAGGCTTCTTTTCCGTCATCATAATCCTGATAACGGATAACTCTAAGACCTTTGAAGATATCAAGCAGTTCGTTGGTGTCGAGGGCCCACTTGCGACTAAACCGGGCGTATTTCAGGTAGTCAACATTATAAGTTTCAACCACGATCATTCCGCCGGGTTTCAGGGCAGACTGGAATTGTTTGAAAAGATCGCGTTGCATATAGTAAGTGCAAAGGATCACGTCATAGGAGTTGGGCTCAAGTGTATAATTTTCGAGATCGACCACTTTAGTCTCAATGGTGGTGTTGTATTTTTCTGCCAGCTTATGAGCTTTTTCCAGACCCTTTTCAGAAATATCAAGGCCGAAAACATCGAATCCTTGTGTGGCGAGATAAACCCCGTTTCTTCCTTCTCCCATAGCGAGGTCGAGCGCCTTACCTTTTGGCAACAGGTGAACATTGTGGGCCAAAAAAGGGATGGGTGTTTCCCCAAACAGATAGACTTCCGTTTCATATTTGCTGTCCCACCGACTCTTGTCTTTAGAGTGGGCAAGCACCGCACTAGCAGTACATAAAAGAAACAGCGCGGTTAAAACTACAATGCGTTGTTTAGTATCGTGAAATATTTTCATGGCGAGGGCATCGTGAAATATTTTCATGGCGAGGGCCTTGTGAAAGTTGTTAAATCAGTCTACCGGAAGCCGAAAACCCGTTCAAGAGGATTTCCCATTTACTTGGGTTTAGCAAGCAGGTAAAATCTATATATTCTATAGTATGAGTTTTTTAAACGGAGTGGAGTTATGTTATTGAGAAATACCACAGGAATGGGACTCGGCATGTTTTTGCTAGCACTCATCTTTTCTGCAAATAGTTGGGCCGAGGGTTTGGCGAATCAAAAACCGATTGCCCAATCCGCTGATAAGCGTTTCGCCAATTATGCCGATGGCACCACCCTCGACAAAAAAACCGGTCTGCTGTGGATGACCCAGGACTACTGGCAACGAGAAACCAATTGGGTCAACTGGTACACGGCAAACGAATATGCCCAGCGCATGAACCATAAAAGTTTCGCCGGTTATACAGACTGGCGCCTGCCCACTCCTGAAGAAGCAATGACCTTGTATGACCGTAGAAAGCGCAACATAGACAAAGACGGCGATAAAATTTTTATGGACACCATGTTTCCCAAAGGCGCGGGTTGGGGAACCTGGACCAGCAAAGAAAAACGCAATAAAGCGGTGGCCGTCTCCTTCAAAGATGAAGGCGGCAAAGCTTATCAGGATAAAATATCCGGCGTCGATGCCTTCCTAAGATTAGTCCGCCGCTAGGCGCGGGGCCAGCGTGACGCTGGACTCATTGAGTAATACTTGGCTGGGTGATCAAAAAGTTTTCTCGACTTGACGAGTCCTTGCCAATCCTTCCCACGGGAGCGGGCCAGTAGCCGTGATGCTCCTTCCTTAACCTTCGTGAGTTTTTGATATAACCAACATTATTTTCATGCCCTGACAGGGGTAATCCGGGGTTATGCAAAGGTCTCTCCGGAAGAAGGGGGGAGTGAAGAAGGTTCTGTCTTGCGGGTGGGGGTGGTATCCCTTCGAGTTTTTTGATATTAATGGATATAAACCATGCGAACGATCCATTTAATCTCAATAGTTGCCTTTGCTCTCCTACTTACAGGTTTGGTCGAAGCTTTTCATCCGGATCACTATGAGCCGAGAGTTCCCTCCGAGCTTTTAGAAGAACTTCAGGATATGGATAACCCGTATCCCTTTACGCCTGAAAGGGTAGAAGCTGGGCGACAAATATATTTTGGCAAAGGCCAGTGTGTCACCTGCCACAACGTTAATGGTATGGGTGTGGAACGTCCCGGTCATTCGCCGAGAGACTTCACCGATCCCAAATGGCAGGAGACCCGGACGGATGGCGAACTCATGTGGGTATTGAGGAATGGCAGCCCCGGAACGGAAATGCCGGTCCGGGTGGGCAAGGTCATCAGTGAGGAAGAAGGCTGGACGGTGATCCACTTCATCCGCACATTTTCTCCCACTAGGCGTGGGGCCAGTGACAAATGACACAACATGATTGCTAGCTAAAAAAACTATTACTGTTTATCAGTTCTCCGCAATTAAATATAGGTGTTCAATAATGGCGCAGGGGTTCGGCAGGAAAAGAAAAATTATAGTCGGAGTGATTTTGGGAATATTTTTGCTCGGGGTGATTTCTGATGTTTTGGCAGGGCCACCCCTGGGCCATGGGCGTCGGCATCATTTGCGAAGCTTTCAGGGGCATCATGGACAGGGATTTGCAGGACAGGGGATGTGTCCGCAGAAAAGGGTTACACCGCAGGCTCCCGAGGATATCCGCAACCAGTCCAATCCTCTGGAACTCAATCGGGAAGTTATTTATTCCGGCGAATCTTTATTTCAGGTGGATGTTCAACCGGTGGCCTGTAAAATTTGCCATGGCGTGAATGGAAATGGATTGGGCATCATGGCACAGGGGCTGAATCCTCCTCCGAGAAATTTCAACTGCAAAGAAACGATGCAAAAGGTTTCCGATGGCCAGTTGTTCTGGATCATCCGCAATGGTTCACAGGGAACGGGCATGCCGGCCTATAAAGATTTGGATGACCGGGAAATCTGGCAGATCGTTCATTATCTACGCAAATTCTCTCAATCCCGGAAAAAGTAAAGCGATGATCCGGATTCTGCTACTGGCCTTCGCGATATTTTTGGTTGACGAGGTAAAAGAAGTTTTTTCCGGAGACGCGCGGTCTTATAGGTCACAAGGTTTGGATGGATCGGTGCAGCGGGTTTCCGGAATCTGTCCGCAGAACCGTAAAACCCCTAAGGCCCCGAGCCGGTACTTGAAAAAGAAAAATCCGATTCCATCCACCTCGGTGAATATCGAGAGTGGAAAGCGGCTTTTTAGTAAGGATGCAAAACCCACAGCCTGCAAGCTCTGCCATGGAGCTAGAGGTAATGGCAATGGCAGTCTGGCAAGAAGGTTGGACCCGCCTCCGAGAAATTTTACCTGCTCCGAAGTGATGCGGGATCTGCCGGACGGTCAGTTATTCTGGATCATCCAGAACGGGTCCCGCGGTACAGCCATGCCGCCCCATAAATTCACTTTGAAGCCCGAAGAAATCTGGCAATTGATTCTATTTATAAAACAGTTTTTGAGAGTCTGAAGGTTATTAACAGGGACGGGAGAATTATTATGCGGCGGTTATTGGTTAGATGTTTCGCGGTTTTACTGTTTGCATTGTTGTCAGTGCCGCCAGCCTTGTGGGCCGGGGATGATGGATTCGCCGAAAAAATAATCTACAGTCAGTGCAAAAACTGTCATCGGTTTAAAGGCAAACCGACCTCCAAGTTTGAACTGAAAGCGCCCGACTTGATGTGGAGCGGCGTTAAATACCAACGCCCCTGGTTGATCCGCTGGTTGATGGGCCAAGAGAGAAATCTCTATCCCAATAGTTATCGCTGGGATAAATCCACTTTTTCCGGGAAGCATATGGTTTTGATGCGCGAAGAAGCCACGGTGATTGCCGACTATATGGAAAAGACTTTCCGCGACCCCCGCATTAAGAAAAGTTTTGTCGACATGTCCACCTTTACGGAAATGGAGGCCAGCTTGGGGGCGGATATTTTCCGGGAATATTCCTGTATGGGTTGCCACCAGATCAAGGATGATGAAGGAAAAAATATAGGCGGCCCGATCAGTGTTGACCTTTTTGATGCGGGCAACCGCTATACGTTGGATTGGTGGAGCCGGTTCGCGGAAAACCCTCAGGATTTCACCCCGCACAGCGGCGAATACCTGGCCGATATTAGCCTGCGCAAGGCACGCCATATTATTGGTTACCTCATGACTCTTGGCGTGAAAGATTTTAAGTTCTACGAACCGTGGAACTCAGCGGCTTTCAAAAAAGCCGACGCGAAACGCGGCGCCAAAGTTTATAAAGAATATTGTGTGCAGTGCCATGGACCTCAAGGTAAGGGCGATGGGCCGGGAGCCAAAGGGCTGGACCCGAAACCCGCAGTGCATGCCGATCTGCCGCTTGCCGATTACCCCGACGATTATTTATATAATCTGATTTATTATGGCGGGAAGAGTGTCGGTAAATCCCCCAATATGCCGGACTGGGGCCTGACTTTACCTGAACAAAGCCTGGCCAATGTCATCGCTTACGTTCGTTCTACTTTCAAAGGTCAATAATAAAAGAGGCATTGTGTCTCAAGGCACAATGCCCTATTTTTCCCATAAAATACAAAAGGTTGGGGATGGCTTCTGTCTCGCGTTCTGTGTCCGAAAATTTACAAATTAAAAAAATTAATTTGGAAACTATGGCGAGAATTGTTTTCGGGAATTATATTCTAAAAAGTTAGTGGTCGAATTCAATGTTTGTGAAAAAAGTAAATTATGGTTTTTTTTAGACAGTGAACTTTGTTCCCAATTCTGAGTAGGAGGTCATCATGTCCATTTTAGGAAACGCTGCCAATACCAAAGGTAAGATTTTGCTCATTGATGATGAAGCTGAAGTGATAGAGGTATTACGGCTTCACCTTGAATCGGATAAATATAATGTGATTGAGGCTTCAGATGGGGCAGAAGGCGTCACTCTGATGAAGTCGGGTTCCAATCTGCTGCAGGTTGGGCTGATCATTTGTGATATTAGAATGCCAAAGGTCAATGGCATTGAGACCATTGAGTATTTGAAACAGAATGCGCCTTCCATTCCTGTCATTGTGGTCACGGGCTATCCCGACTCGGATCTCGCAGTTTCCTTGTTGAAAAAGGGTGTGAAGGATTATCTGGTGAAGCCTATTGAGAAAGTAAAACTGCTGGCCAAAGTTGCAGAGGTACTGGCCTCCCCGCAAGAATTTAATTATGTTTGAACCATGTATCCATAACAAGGGGTTCAATTTATGGGTACCCAGCACGGCAACTCCGCTTCTCAAGTAAGGGGTTCCGGGGAAATCGAAACACGGAAGGGCATACGTACCGGATTAAAAAATAAGTTGATCTGGACTATGCTTGGGGTTGGGGCCTTGCCCTTGATGCTGGCTATGATCCTTTCCTATTTGCAGGGAACGAAATCCCTGCAGGGGGTGATCGGAGCCAGCTTCAAGGCGCTGGCTTATGAAACTTCCACCAAAATAGATTTATTGATTGAGGGTGAGATTTCAAGGAACATCCGTCACGCCACCCACCCTTCCATCAGGTCTACCATTTCTGGTTTTAACCAGACCCTCCTTGCTCTTGATCCTGCAGCACGGCAAAAATATATTGAGGAAGAGAGCGTTGGTTCACCCCAGTCCATTCTTGGTTCAGAAGCCAGCGGGGCACTTCACAGTTTCCAGAAAAGAAAAACCCTGTCTGTCCTCGCGACCCGTGCCTTATATATCACCGATGCGTTCGGGGTTCTCAGGGCCAGCGTTAATGACTTCCCTGAATTTCTTCATATTGGAAAACCCGATTGGGAAAAAACCATTTCCAGCGAAAAAGATTTTGTTTATATGGGACCGGTCACCCATAACGCAAAGACCGAAGCCTTCCTGATGACCTTTGCTTTCCCGATCCTGAATGCACAAGAAAAGACCATCGGGGTTCTCCACCATGTATTTGATGTGAAGGAATTTTTTTCCAGTTACATGGAACCGATTACTTTCGGCGAGACAGGTCATGTCATGTTGATCGATTCGAGAGGAATGGTCCTGGATTGCCCGATATTGCCAACGGGGTTTTTGTTGCCAGACCCGGTTCTGGTCAAGAGTGTTACGGGGAAGAATCCGGATTGGGTCAAAACCATGGGGGACGGTCATGGCGGCGAAGATCTTTCCATTATCGGGTTCTCACCTCTAGAGCAGACCCGGGAATGGATTACCCGGTCGGAAGGGAAAACCTGGTACACCTTTGCGTGGCAGGCTTCGGATGAATTATTTGCTCCCATGCAAAAACTTTTTTTATGGATCTCCATGGCCGGGGTGGTTTCTATCCTGTTGATCGGGGGTATGGGTTCCCTGGCGGCAAAGAAAATTGTCCAACCCATTCGCGACCTTCAGAAAGCCACAGAGCGTATTGGTAAAGGTGAAAAAGTTGAGCCGCTGGAAATCAAGACGGGAGATGAACTTGAGGCGCTAGCCAATGAAGTCAACCTGATGAACGATTTGTTGCAAAAATCTTTTTCAGGGATGGAACACCAGGTGCTCGAAAAAACTGAGGAGGTTCTTTATCTCAAAGAATACACCGACAGCATTCTCAGGAGCGTTCCCGATGCGGTGGTTATTTTTGATCCCAATTTAAAAATAGAATATATGAATGGGGCGTTTGAGACTGTTGCCCAGCAAACCGCCGGCCAACTTCAAGGACATTCTCTAATGGACTTGGGACTCGAGTCCGCCTCGACCTGGAAAGTTGTACAGGATGAACTCCTCAATTTTTATAGTGAAATCGTTCCCATTTCCTCCCGAAAGATGGGGGATCAGACTATACAATGTTATACCGCTCAAGATCCTCTTGCCCCTAAGGAATCTCCTTCCCTGCAAAGCATGAAACAAACCGTCAAGCTGGATGGGAAGATTTTCGCATTTCAGATTTTTGATATTGTCATTCACGACGACAGTGGCAAACGATTGGGATTGCTTTTAAGGGATGTTACTGAAGATGTGGAGCTGCACAACCAATTGGCTATGGCGGAAAAACTGTCTGGTTTGGGCACACTCGCTGCGGGCATCGCCCATGAATTGAACAATCCGTTGGTTTCCATCATGGGTTTTACTGAAGCCATCATAGGTGAAAAGGATCAGGGTAAAATTCAAAAATATGCCGGCAAAGTTTTTGACCGTTCCAAACATATGGCGTCGATTATTCTCAATATGTCGGGTTACACGCGCTCGGCCGGGTTGGTGGAAGAAAAAGAAGTGGACCTCAATGAACGGATCGAGGCGGCCATTGAGATCGCTATTCTTGCTTCCTATAACAATGACATCAAAGTGGATAAAAATTTTTCTGAGCTACCACCTATCAAGGCAAAACCTGAGGAAATTCAACAGATCTTTATCAATCTGCTGACTAATGCCGTGCAGGCGATGGAAGGCAAAGGGAAACTGAGCATTTCAACAGAAGGGCAAAATGGAAATGTTCTCGCGACAATTAGAGATACAGGGCCGGGTATTCCACAAGAATACTTGTCGAAAATTTATGATCCATTTTTTACCACCAAGGAGCAGGGCAGAGGGACCGGCTTGGGACTGAACATCGTCCATAAACTGGTGGTGAAACTTGGAGGAAAGATTGATGTCTCCTCACGGGAAGGAAAAGGAACCACATTCTCCCTGACATTCCCCGCCAGCCAATAAAAGTCCAAAAACCTAAACCAACGAAGGGGTATTAGCGTCACCACCACATTTATCCCTGTAGGGCACGAAGTACCCGTGCCGGGCATGAAGAGGTCACACGCGTCACAGCCACGAAAAAATATCACCGCCCACCGGTCGGTTAACGAATAGTAAGTTTTTTATATTTTGACCTTCTGTTTTCTTCTTTGCCACCCAATTCCTGTTTGCGTTTTTCCTGATACTCCTCGAAGTTTCCTTCGAACCATCGCACTTTGCTGTTGCCTTCAAAAACCAGAAGGTGGGTGCAGATGCGGTCGAGAAAAAACCGGTCATGGCTGATAACCAGGACGCATCCGCTGAAATCAAGAATGGCGTTTTCGAGATTGCGCAAGGTGGTTACATCCAGGTCGTTGGTGGGCTCGTCCAGAAGCAGGACATTTCCACCCCTTCTGAGAAGTTTTGCCAGATGAACCCGGTTGCGTTCTCCGCCTGAAAGTTCCCCCACTTTTTTTTGTTGGTCGGGACCTTTGAAATTGAACCGTCCGACATAGGCTCTGGAAACGATTGTTTTTCCCGCGACTTCGATATTCTCGGTGCCTCCGGTGATTTCTTCGAAGACAGTGTTGTCGGGGCTTAGATTGTGACGGTGCTGGTCAACGTAAGAAAGTTTTACCGTGGACCCCAGCTTGAGAGTTCCGGAATCGGGTAGTTCTTCGCTGGCGATCATGCGGAACAAAGTGGTTTTGCCAGTGCCATTAGGGCCGATCAATCCGACCACCGCCCCACGAGGTACCGAGAAAGTGAGGTCTTTGATGATGGGCTCTTCTTCCTGATAGCCTTTACTGAGAGAGTCGGCTTCGATCACCTGTTCGCCGAGTTGCGGGCCGGGAGCGATCTGGATTTCAAGCGAGTTATCTTCCAGGTCTACTTTGCGTGCGGAAAGTTTTTCGTATTCGGTGATCCGGCCTTTATTGTGTTTGCGTCTGGCGCCAGGAGTTTCCCTCAACCATTGCAATTCTTTTTCCAGTCGTTTTTGCAGGGTCGATGCGGATTTTTCCCTTCGCCTCAGGATTTCGGCCTTTTGTTCCAGCCAGGAACTGTAGTTGCCTTCAAACGGTTTGCCTTTCCCGCCTTCCAATTCAAGGATCCATTTAGTGATGTTGTCGAGAAAATACCGGTCATGGGTGGAGACGATGATGTTGCCGGGATAATTGGAGAGCGTGTCTTCCAGCCATTGTACGGTCTCGGCATCAAGATGGTTGGTGGGTTCGTCGAGAAGAATCATATCGGGTTTTTGAAGCAGCAGTTTGCAAAGGGCAACTCGCCGGGCTTCGCCCCCTGAGAGAGTTCCCGCTTTCTGGTCATCGGCAGGAAGCACGAGAGCATCCATCGCCACTTCCACCTGCCGATCCAGTTCCCATCCGTCCGCGGCGTCAATTTGATCCTGAAGTCGGCCCATTTTTTCCATGGCTTTTTCCATTTCCTCATCCGACATGGGTTCTGCCATTTTGGCGCTGACCTCGTTGAACTCTTCAATCATTTTTTTAATGTCGCTAAAAGCCTGTTCCACATTTTCCCGGACGGTTTGCTCGTCGTCCAGAACCGGTTCTTGAGGCAGGAACCCGATCGTGGTTCCCTTTAAGGGCGTGGCGCGTCCATCAAATTCCTGATCCTCTCCTGCCATGATTTTAAGAATGGTGGATTTACCCGATCCATTTTCTCCGACGATACCAATCTTGGCGCCATGATAAAAACTAAGATTGATTCCATTCAGCACCTCGTTACGTCCATAACGTTTGACCAGGTCCTGCATGGTGAAAATATATTCTCCTGCCATAATCCCTCTCTCCACTAGGCGTGGGGCCAGCGTGCAATAGCTCTGCTTGGCTGGCAAAAAGTTTTCTCGGCCTAATAGCCTTTACTATTTCCCTTTCACGGGAGTGAGTTGCTATCTGCCTCACTCGCTAGAGGCCCGGGCGGGGCCCGGGTTTCTTTAATACCACAAAATCATGTTTATTGTTGAAGACCAGTTTAAATCCCATATTTTCTGCCAGCCACTGGAAGGTCTGGGAACAGTAAAAAATAATATGGGTGGGGTCGCGTTTATAATACCAGTCTGCAAAATCCTCTATAGGATAAAACCGGGTCATGATCGCTAGAACTCCTCCCGGTGCCACTTTGTCAGTAATGCGCGGGATTTCTTCGGTCGGATTTCTGAAATGCTCAAAGGTCTCTGTAGAGATGACAAGATCATAAAGTTTGTCCAAACGAGTGGCGGGGAAAAAATTCTGGTCATAACCGTCCGTCTTAATTCCCTGTCTTTCCAGCAGGGTTTTCAAGACAGGCTCATAGCCGCAGCCATAGTCCAGAGCCGATTTAATTTCGTATTCTTGAAGCAGGTCTATTTTTTCCTGAAACATGCGGACATAACCTTCGTTCTCAAGGCTGTTTTCATGTTCCAGATAGCGTTTGACCTCTTCATCTTTGGGGATATGGAATTCTGCGGGAACGGAGATTACCCGGCACTCTGAGCAGAGCCAGTATTCCCGGCTTTCTCCGGAGGTTAGGTAATGGGCTGAAAAATTACATAATGGACATTTCATCCCACTGACTCTCCTGAAACTTTCCTGTTGTGATCGGGATTTTCCTTGATTCTTTCTATTTGCTCCATGATAATCGTTGCTTCCAAGGGTGAAAAATTCGTTTTATCCTGCTTCAACAAATCAGAAAATTTAAGGGATTTGTCGAATGGTTGCTTTTGTTAATGGTAACGGGCTTCGTCCCGGTTATGTGATCAAGGTAAAAGGTGATTTATATCGTGTTATGTCGGCCGAACATCGCACTCCAGGAAAAGGCAAGGCCTCCATGCAGGCTAAGCTTAGAAAACTAAAGGATGGAACGCAAACAGAAATCAAGTTCCGCGCTGATGAATCGGTTGAGCGTGCCGAAATGGAGCAGGTGGAGATGGAATATCTGTATGATGATCCTTCGGGCTTATGTTTTATGAACTGCGAAACTTATGAGCAGACATTCCTGAACGAAAAAATCATGGGCGATGACAAGAAGTTCCTTCTGCCCAATGCCAAGGTGACGGTTGAGTTTTGTGACGACAGCCCCATTGGTGTGTTTTTCCCTGAGGCCGTGGAACTCAAAGTGACTGATACTGAGCCTCCTCTGAAAGGAGCGACCGCTTCTGGTTCGGGAAAACCCGCGACGCTTGAAACCGGTCTAGTGGTGACAGTACCGCAGTTTATTCAAATAGGTGAAATGGTACGCGTTTCGACCACATCGGGAGAGTATTTGGAACGGGCAAAGAAATGATTCCCAAGGGAGAGAGTGACCGTCTCGCCGTCAACTTATTTGAATTTGCCCCGATTATATTTCCCTCCGTATTTTCTTAGCAATAATATTTGACTTAAACCGGAGATTTAATTAAAGTAAATTGTTGATTTAATTAGAAGAAAATAAACTTATACCTTTTGGCGTCCTGCCTTTGGGCCTCAATTTTTCCGCGAAGAGGTTCCGTGTGCAAAATGTAATTTCTGATAGTCCATTAAGTGTTGTTGAGTTGGTCATGCAGTCGAGTTTGATGGCCAAAGGGGTTTTGTTCTTGCTCCTGGTATTTTCCATTGTTTCTTGGGCGATCATTTTTAACAAATTCATTTCCTATCGAAAAGCAAAAGGTGAAGATGGCAGATTTCTGGAAACCTTTTCGAAGACAGAAAACCTGACCCGCATTTACAACTTTGCTAAAGAGTTGCGGGCCAGTCCATTGGCTCGGATATTTTTGACTGGCTACCGGGAGCTATATGTTTTTCAGGAGATGGCCAAGGAAGAACGTAAAAAACGCGGAGAACCCCCTTCTACAGGAGGGGAGCTGGTGACACCCAGAGACTTGAAGGGAATTGGTCTTGCCCTCAATAAAGCCATCAACCGGGAAGTGGGACGGCTGTCGCGCCGACTGGACTTTCTCGCTACAACAGGAAGCACGACGCCCTTTATTGGATTGTTCGGGACGGTTTGGGGAATCATGCATTCTTTCAGGTCTATCGGGTTGCAGGGTACGGCCAGCATAGGGGGTGTGGCTCCGGGAATCGCGGAGGCGCTCATCGCAACTGCAGCGGGGCTGGTGGCGGCAATCCCGGCGGTCATTTTCTTCAATTACTTCAATAACAAAGTTATACTTTTTACATCTGCTATGGATGATTTCTCATTGGACTTTGCTTACATGGCGGAAAAAAATTTCGTACAGGAACCGGTGGAAGAGGAAAACCTGTTCGATCTTTCGTAACCTTCTTCAGGTCTGAAAAAAAGCGTTTATGTTAAAGCAACGAAGACCGTTTTTGGCGGAAATTAACGTGACGCCGTTTGTCGATGTTATGTTGGTGTTACTGGTTATTTTTATGATCACAGCCCCGCTCATGCAACACGGCATGGAAGTCCAGCTCCATAAAGAATCGATCGCCCCTATCAGCATCAAAGAAATCCCCACCATCACTTTAAAGAGCAGTAAGAAAATATTCTGGAAGCAGGAGGAACTGGCAAACCTGATGGGGTTAACCCGTAAAGTGGAGCAGTATATCGAAGCCCATAAAGAAGGCGGAGTTTATCTGCGGGCAGACAAAACACTGGACTATGGCTTTGTCATGCATATCTTATCCACCGTGAAGCAGGCCGGAGTACAAAATGTTGGGATGGTGACCGAACCTTCAACGTCATGAAAGTCCTGTTTTCCCGGTCCATTGATTTCAATCAGATGCTTGTGTTTTCTGTTTTTGGGCATCTTCTGCTTTTAACCGTTGTCTTGTTTCTTCCCAAGCCCGGTTTTTCGGCGAAAGTGGTGGTCCCGGCGTTTATGGTGAACCTGGTCAGTGAACCGACGGGGTTTAAGTCAGCCGCGGTACAACGTTCGCAATCCTCGGCAAGAGTCAAGAAGCCAGGGGCAAAGCAGTTCGACAAAAAAAGCCCGGCTTTAAAGAAAAGCACGGCTTCCAAATCGAGTGAGGTGAAAAAGGTTTCCGCAGTCAAAACTCCCAAGTCCAACGGAATTCTTGAAAAGTTGAATGAGTTGGAAGCAAAGATGGCTCTCGCGACCCCGCTGGGGAAAAAAATGGTGGAAGAATTGGACCGGTTGGCGCGGTTGGAAAAACCAAAGCATAAACCCTTGGCGGCTAAACCTATTAAGAAGAAACCTCTTGGCGAGGAAACTTTTCGGGAATTGGACATTTTAAAAAATAAAAAGGTCAATGAAATAAAGGCTGTGGTGCCTATTCTTCTACATAATGATATTCTGGAGGATGTTGAAGAGCTTAAAGAGGAGGAAAGCTTACCCCGACCCTCTCTCGAAAAAAAACAGGCAGAAAAACCCAAAGGTACTGAAGTGGATTTGTTGAAGGAGTTACAAAAGTTGGCCAAGTTGGATGTTTCGCCTGCACCCGAAGTGGGAGCGCAGGAACCGGGTCCCCGGGAAAGTATAGAGAAGGGCAGTGAATCATTCGATTCCGTTATGGAGAAGTTTGGTGCTTTATCGGTCGAGTCCGAAACGATAAGAGTGGAAATTTCCAGTGCCAGGCTTGACTCTTCCAGCTTTCAAAGCAAATTGCGCAGCTTACCCAGGTCTTCCCCAGCTACAACTGAATCAGGAGTGGGGGGTTCCTATGTGTTTGCCAGGAAAGAAGGAACCCCGGGCGCGGATATTCAATCGTTGTATGTGGGCATGGTTCAGAAGAGAATTAATAAAAAGTGGCGAGAACCTTTAGCTCAAGAACATAATCGGGAAACAATTGTTGTCTTTTTTATTTTTCGCCATGGAAATATCGATAAGCCTGTTATCAAAAAAAGCTCGGGAGTGGAAGCCTTGGATACCCTTGCTGTCAGAGCTGTTTTGGACTCCATGCCTTTCCCTGAATTTCCTCAGGGGTTAAAGGCACCTAACCTTCGTATAGAAATGTATTTTAAATATGTTCCCAAAGACGAGTAAATCCGGATTTTATTTATCTCTGATTTTAACGGTACTGGTGTTGTTGCAGACCCGGGCTGGTTTGGCCGCGCCTCAAATTCGCATTGACCTGGAACGTGAGACGCGGAAAAAGGTGGGGGTGGCGATTACGGATTTTGTTGTAAAAGGTCCCGGCGCGGATGACCTGGAACTTGGCAAGGAAGCGAAAAAGATTCTGAAAAAGGATTTGATGCTTTCTGAATGGTTTTCTCCTCTGCAAGAACAGGTGTTTGAGGAATTGGAGAAAATGGAACGTTCGGGTTCTAAAGTGGACTACAGAAGCTGGCATCAGGTAGGAGCCCAGTGGCTCATTAAAACCGAATATAGTGTGTTGGCAAAGGGGAAAGGCCAGGTTTTTACCTTTCGACTCTATGACGCGGTGAATAAACGGTTCCTTCTCGCCAAACGTTATAGCGCCTCGCGGGACCTGCTTCGAAAAAGCATTCATCGATTTGCCGATGAAGTGGTCATGCGGTTGACGGGAAAACGCGGCCTTGCGGAAACCCAGGTAGCTTTCCTGAATCAGGAAAACGCAGGCAAGGAAATCTACCTGGTAGATTTTGACGGACACAACCTGAGGCGGGTGACCCGCGATCATACGGTAAACCTCAGCCCTGCCTGGTCTCCGGATGCTAAATGGATTGTTTATACCTCCTACGCGGCGCATAATCCGGATTTGATCATGATCGATACGGTCGGGGAAAAGCGGCAGACTCTCCACCGCCTTCCGGGTCTGAATGCTGCACCGGCCTGGTCTCCAGATATGCAGAGGATTGCCCTGGTGTTAAGCCGGGATCAGAATTCTGAAGTTTATATTTTGAATAGAGATCGCCAATTGGAACGCTTAACCCACCATTTCAATATTGATACGTCCCCCACCTGGTCTCCGGACGGAAAAAAAATAGCCTTCACTTCCGATCGCTCAGGAACCGGAGCCCCGCAAATTTATATAATGGATTCCGTCAAAGGTGACCAGTCCAAGGTGACTCGCATCTCTTTCGGTTCTGGTTATAACGATAACCCGGCTTGGTCTCCCAATGGGGATCAAATTGCCTACACATCGCGAGTGGGGAAAAGGTTGCAAATCAGAATATATGATCTAAACACACGTCAGAGCCAAGTCGTGACCAAGGGTTCTGGAAGTTGTGAGCAACCCAGTTGGTCTCCCGATGGCCGATTTATCATATATCGAAAGAGGGAAAATGATCGGTACAATCTTTTCATCCAGAAAGCGGAGAGCGGCAGGGCAAGACAGCTGACTTTCTCCGGTAAGGGACACAGCCCCGCATGGTCCCCTTATTTCAAACGCTAAGCAGTCCCCCGGCATCAAAAAATGACGAAATCAGGCTTGTGATCTGAACCCGTTTGCCTCACCATTTTAATATATCCTTTTTTAATGGTTTGGGCTTTAAAATTAAAATGTTTGGAATATTGGTATTTACGAAAAAATCACAAGTATTTCACTATTTTCGTTGTAATTATAACATAATTATAGGATGGTAAAGCTGTCCAATAAATTTTTAAGCGCAATAGATTCTGAAGCGTAGTACTATTTGGTTTGATAAATTCTGGGAAACTTTTTAGGCAAGGATTATATATGAAAACTATGGATTGGAAGGCAACCACCATCGCAGTATTTTGTGTGTTCTTAACAACGGCTTGTTCGAAAAAGCTTATGCCGCTGGAGATCGAAACATCAGGGAGCGTCAGTAAAGGGACGGAAGGGAGCGTCAGTAAAGGGACGGAGTTTAGAGATTCCCCATCGTCAGACAGTGCCTTTGCCGACTCAGGCGGCTCAGGAGATTCCAGTTTCTTCAGCGAAGAACCTATTTTAGAATATGGATCTCCTTCAGGTGGTTTTTCTTCTGAAAGCTCAGGCAATGGTTCAAGTGGTTCTTCAGGCTCCAACCCGTTTGCTTCGGGTGGACAGGGTCAGGACATGGGCCGCTGGAATCCCGATTCTTCAGGATCCACAGGCTCGGGCATGCAAGAGTCCCGGTTGCAGTCTTTCCGGGCATCGTCTGACTTGCAGGACATCCATTTCAAATTTGACCAGTATGATCTGGATAGCAATTCCAAAATGATCCTTCAGAAGAATGCTACTTTTCTCAAAAGCAATCCGAATGTGCGTGTAGAAGTTCAGGGTCATTGTGATGAGAGAGGCACCAATAATTATAATATTGCTCTGGGTGAGCGCCGTGCGCATTCCACCAAGAATTATCTGGTGTCTCAAGGTGTGGATTCCAGAAATGTGCATGTCATTAGCTATGGCGAAGAGAAGCCTTTCTGTTTTGAAAGTGGCAAAACCTGCTGGTATCAGAACCGGCGGGCGCATTTTGTGGTTTCAAAATAACCATTCCCTGTTTCTAACGATTCAGGATGGAATCGTATATAATAAGGCCGCGTTTGGGGGTTCGTCCCCGGCGCGGCTTTTTTTGATAAAAGAGCTTCAATTACCGGTACATTTAGATTTTTAACGAAAGAGCAAAATCCATGAAGGCGAAACCCACCCGCGCACTTCCCTTTTTATTACTCTTAATTCTCCTTTTCCCTGTCAATGCATTTGCTTTGGTTTTCGATACCTCAAATGATGAGTTAAAAAAAGTAGCCCATGAGTTAAAAAGGTTCAACATCCATTTGGAAAACTTAAAAACTAATGAGTTTTCAAATTTACGGGGACAGCAAGAAGATCTTTTGCGCCAGATTGAAGAAATTAAACAGATTCTCCCGCAATTACAGGGGGCAGTCGAGCTGAACAAATCCGAAACCTTGAGCGGTCTGGGAAAAACCAATGCCAAGCTGTATGATTTGGCGGTGGAAGTTAAAAACCAGGTTTTGGGGGAAATCCGCCAGCAAAACAAAAACCTGCAACAGTTTGGGGAAGGGCAGAAAAGACTGAAAGAGGGGCTGGCACAGGATATAGAAAAATTCGAACAATCCAGTAAAACAAATTTCCGGGAGTTTGCCGCAGCGAATAACAAGACACTGGAAAGAGTTGTTCAACAGTTGGAAGCGCAGAGCGCCACAACCAAAAAAGGCTTCGATGATATCATCGCTCTTTTTAAAGCAGATGTTATTCCCGCCATCGCTACGGACAACCAGAAGATCCGGCAAATGGTTCTGGAGCACTTGACGAATGCCAACAAGGAAACCCGGAAAAACCTGGAAGCCTTCTCTGCCAAAAATCAACAATTGAACCAGAAGTTGATCAAAATTCTTGAGGAGAGTTTGAAGCAGGGTCTGAACACCAGATCCCTGCTGGATTTCATCAAAAAAGATATGGAAAGCACTCGTGTCAGAGTGGAAGGGACGAATGCTAACCTTATTGCTGCGGATGAAAAAATTAATATGTTGGTCGGGAGCCTAGAAGCACTGCAAGCTCAAAACACCGCATCCAATAAAGAGCTTGTTGTTCTCAAAGCGGAACTGGAGCAGGCCGGGGAGTTCAACAAATTAGCCGATGAAAAGGTCAACAAGCTTATCGACCTTTCCTTAGACCTTGCTACTCATTCCGAAGAATTGGAAAATTCGGTGGTTGGGCAGTTAAAAGATTCGGCGCAGAAGGTGGGCCTGGTAGATGAGAAGCTCTCCCGCCTGATTGAAATTCTTAAGGCGATCGCCGAGGAACAGGATAAGCTGGGTCCTGTTGCCACGACACTGGCTAAGATGCAAAAGGAGCAGGAGGCTTTGCAAGAGACTCAGACAGGTCTCAGGAAAAGTCAGGGAGAAATCAAGGAGGCACTCGCCGATTTACGCCGAAAAGCGAATGTTAATATTTCCCGAAACGATGATATTAAGAAAACCCTTGGGCAATTAGGTTCCTCGAAAAGTAAGACCGGTGGTCAATAGAATAGCCGGGCGACAAAAGCTTTTTCGAGGCCTAAAAATGTTTCTGCTTTTTCAGAACTTGACCGATTGCTGACTCCCGTTGCTCCGCTTGATTATGGCTAAAACCACTACTATTTTTGTCTGTCAGGAATGCGGACACCAGATTCCAAAGTGGATGGGAAAGTGTCCCGAATGTATGGCCTGGAACAGCTTTGTCGAAGAGGCCTCGCGCCTACCGTCGGCTTCGCGTAATGCTAAACGAAGCCCGGATTCCTCAGTATTAATCCCCATCACAGAAGTTCAGTCGATCGTCGATAATCGTTTGACCACCGGCATCGAAGAGTTTGACCGGGTTCTCGGCGGAGGTATGGTCGAGGGCTCGCTCATCCTGATCGGGGGCGAACCGGGGATCGGGAAGTCTACCCTCATTTTACAAAGCATGGGCCACTTGGCCCGGCTTGGGAAAAAGGTTCTGTATGTATCCGGGGAGGAATCGGGTTCCCAGATCAAGCTCCGTGCTGAACGCCTCAACGCTTTGTCTGAGAACCTTCTGGTTTGCTCTGAGATCTGCGTAGAGGATATTCTTCAATGGGTAGATAAGGTTAAGCCCGATGTGCTGGTGCTGGATTCTGTGCAAACCTTTTACACTTCAGATTTGCAGTCCGCTCCGGGAAGCATAGGCCAGGTACGGGAAGTGGCATTCAAAATTTTCCAATCCATCAAGCAACGTGGTCTGCCAACTCTTTTGATCGGTCACATCAATAAAGATGGGGCGATAGCCGGTCCCAAATCTTTAGAGCATATTGTCGATACGGTGGTTTATTTCGAGGGCGATCAGGGCCATGCTTACCGGGCCTTGAGGGCAACTAAAAACCGGTTTGGCCCCACTCCGGAAATTGGAGTGTTTCAAATGGCGCCGGAAGGATTGGTGCCGGTGGAAAATCCTTCTGAATGGTTTTTGTCTGAGCGACCTGAAGATTCCCCAGGTTCCGCTATTGCGGCCACCCTTGAGGGAAGCCGCACCTTGCTGGTCGAGGTTCAAGCCTTGGTCAGCACATCTTCTTCCATAGGTATGCCTAGAAGAATGGCCACAGGTTTTGACCATAACCGCATGTCACTGTTGATCGCCATTATCGAAAAGCGAATGGAGTTTCACCTGCAAGGCGAAGACATTTTCGTGAATCTGGCGGGAGGAATAAAAATTACCGAACCGGCTCTGGATCTGGCAGTTGTGGCCGCCATTGCGGGAAGTTTTCGTGACAAGGTCATAGATCCGCAAACTGTGTTGGTCGGGGAGGTGGGTTTGACAGGAGAGGTGCGCTCTGTCATGCGGTTGGATGCCCGCATCCTGGAAGCGAGAAGGCTCGGTTTTAAACGTTGTGTCATCCCATATTCTGCGAAAAAAGCAAAGAACCTGCCGGATGAAGGTATTGAGTTGTTATTTGTGAAAAATCTTGCTGAAGTTTTTGAACACTTATTTGAATAGTCAACTATGAATGTGCGCGCGATCATTCCTGCAGGAGGCCAGGGAACTCGAATGGGGGGAACAGTCCCCAAACAGTTTCAAGTGCTGAGGGGAAAACCTATCCTGCATTACACTTTGAAAACGCTAGAGGAATCGGGACTCATTGATTCGTTGGTTCTGGTGGTGCCCCAAAACGAACTGGAAAATGCCCGCACCGACTGGCTGGAGCACCCCCCGATTGTTGAACAAGTTGTAGTGGGGGGTGAAAAAAGGCAGGACTCTGTTTTTAACGGTTATCAGTCTCTCCCCGAGGATACGGATATTGTTCTGGTTCACGATGGGGTGCGTCCCTTTTTGTCGATGGAGATGATTCAGGAAACGATCCAGGTTGCCGAAAAATCTGGCGCGGCGATCACGGCCATTCCTGTCAACGACACCCTCAAACAGGTAGATGGTTCCGGCAAGGTTGAGCGTACTGTGGAGCGAGAAGGATTGTGGCGCGTTCAGACTCCGCAAGCTTTTCGCTATGACCTTCTCGGCGAGGCTTTTCGCAACGCCCGGAAGGATTCCTTTTATAGTACAGACGAGGGTGCCTTGATTGAATATCTGGGGCACGAGGTCCGAGTTGTGGACGGCTCCGAATGGAATCTCAAAATCACCCGCCCGAAAGATCTTGTGCTTGGCGAAAGCATTGCGGCGAAATTGTTCCCTGAGTTTTGAGAGTTTTATCGTCGCAATCCTAAAAAAGTCTGCTCCCTGAAAGCTTTCAGACCATCTAACACCTGCTCAGATAACACCAGTTCAGAAAATAAAATTAACCTTATCCAGGGAGAAAGAAAAATGTTACAACCCGGAACCGATGCGCCAGATTTTTCTGTGAAAGATCATAACGGAAACACCGTAAACCTGAAGGATTGCAGAGGGAAAAAAGTGGTGCTTTGGTTTTACCCCAAGGCCGATACCCCCGGTTGCACTATGGAGGGCCAGGGGTTCCGCGATGATTACAAAAGTTTCGAGAAAAAAAATGTCCAGATTTTCGGGGTCAGCCTGGACAATGAAGCGGATAACAAAGCCTTTGCAGAAAAATTCTCTTTCCCCTATCCCCTGCTTTGCGATGTGAATCGGGAAATCGCACTGGGCTATCAGGCGGTCAAAAGCGCCGAAGAGCAATACGCGGCCCGCATCACCTATGTGATCGGGGAAGATGGAAAGATTCTCGAAAGCATCGAAAGTGTGGACACCAAGACCCACTCGCAAGGTTTATGCTCCCGGCTTTGATCCTTTAGCGGGGGAGACCTTTGCATAACCCAATATTCTTCGTTGCAATAGCTCCTCAGAATGACAAAATAGCCTTTTATTGTCATGCTGAGCTTGTCGAAGCATCTCGCTTTTCTGCTTTATAGACTTACGCAAAGGTCTCTTAGCGGGGGGGGGGGCATTAGCAACGACTCTTCAAGCCGAGGTGATCGCTTGTTTGCCAGCAAAAGCTATTACCCCTTGTATGTTGTTCATAAGGGGAATTTGTAGTAGTTGTACCTGTGAGCCCTGTGGGAAGCCGGTTTTGTGTTTTCCACAAGCTCCCAGGATTTGATTCAGGGCACAATAGATCGTTTACCCCTTGGGCTTTTAAGCCCGTCCCGAAGCGCAGATCGTTGTGTCCTATTTTGATTAACCCGAACAGTTGCCTGGGCCACTGAGCCCGCATCGGCAAGGCTGGGAGACCAAATTATGAATCAGAAACCCCATTTTATTGGCATCGATATTTCTAAACTCCATCTGGATGTTGCTGACAGCATGACTCAAGAAACCTGGCAAACCGCTAACAATGAAGAAGGGATTGCTGGTTTGGTCGAGAGTTTATCCGCCTTAAATCCTCCATTGATCGTTTTGGAAGCCACAGGCGGCTTAGAGATCCCGTTGGCTTCGGCCCTGGTTGCGGGTCGACTGCCAGTAGCCGTGGTCAACCCGCGACAAGTTCGTGATTTTGCCAAAGCCACCGGGAAACTGGCAAAAACCGATGTCATTGATTCTCTTGTGCTGGCCCATTTTGCCAAGGCCGTACGTCCTGAGGTCAGGAAAATCAAAGACGAAGAATCTCTTGAACTCTCAGCTCTGGTGACACGCCGTCGCCAGTTGATCGAGATGCTGACCAAAGAAAAAACCCGTCTAAAACAAGCTCCAAAATGGATATGTAAAGACATTAAGGAGCATATCGAATCTCTTAAAAAACGCTTGCGAAAAATCGATGGCGACCTTTCCAGAACCATCAAAAACAGTTCTGCCTGGCGTGAGCACGACCAGATTATACAAAGTGTTCCCGGTGCCGGTCCCGTTCTGGCTGTCAACCTCTTGGCCGGGGTTCCGGAACTTGGAGTTCTTAATCAGAAGCAAATCGCCGCCCTCATCGGTCTCGCTCCCCTCAATCGGGACAGCGGAAAGTTCCGGGGCCGCCGGTGTATCTGGGGCGGCCGCGCCAATGTGCGTGCCGCTTTATACATGGCCGCCGTCACTGCCATGCAGCATAATCCCGTGATTCGTACCTTTTACACACGCCTCATCGAAAAGGGCAAACCCTTTAAAGTTGCCATTACCGCATGCATGAGAAAGTTATTAACGATCATCAATACCATGATCAAAACAAAAACACTCTGGAATGAAAATCTCATTACCAGCACTTGACATTTAACACAGTTGCTTCGGGGCACGAGATACCCGTGCCGGGCATGAAGGCAAAGGTAAAATATCACATACCCGTGCCGGGCATGAATTTTAAGGAAGAGGACATCACAGCTATGAAAGAATATCACGGCCACCGGCGGCTCGTCGGCCACGCCTGGTGGGTTGACGGAGCCGGGTTAGGGCGTTATGATTCTTTTTCATTAAATTTCTGGAGCAAAGAATGGGGTACAAAGAATCTTATATGCCTGAACCCTTGGATGAGGGCCAAAAGAAGAAGAAAAAAGAAATTTTAAATACCCGGATTGCTCCGGTCGACTTTGAAAATATTAAGGATGTGGGTGATCTGGTGGAGTCGTTTCAATCGGCTTCCATTCAGGCCCGAAACCTCGGGCAATGCGCCAAAATATTTGGGGAAATGCTTCAAGATGAGGAAAAACCCACTATTATCCTGGGGCTGGCGGGTCCCCTGATTGCGGCGGGACTGAGAAAAGTCCTGCGTGATATGGTGCATTACAATATGGTGGATGTGATCGTTTCCACCGGGGCGATTTTATATCAGGATTATTACAACGCCCTCGGCGGGGGTCATTATTATGGCAGCCCAAATGCTGATGATACCAAGCTCAGGGAACTCTTCATCAACCGGATTTATGACACCTATGTTGATGATGAATTATTTGTCGAGGACGACACCCTGGTGGGAAGGTTCGCCGATACTTTAGAACCCGGAAACTATTCCAGCAGGGACTTCATCTCCAGACTATCAGAAACCATCGATGATGATGAATCCATTCTGGTCACGGCCCGGAAAAACAATATTCCGATTTTTTGCCCGGCCATCAACGACTCCAGCTTAGGGATAGGGTTGACAGAGCATTATCACTCGGCTCGCAAAGAGGGGCGCACTCCTATCACCATCGATTCCATTCGCGACAATTACGAACTCACTCAGATCGTGGTGAACTCGACACGCACGGCGGCTTTTTATGTTGCGGGCGGAGTGCCTAAAAACTATGTCAACGATTCGGTGGTCATGGCCTATATTTTTGGTAAGGATACCGGTGGTCACAAATATGCCCTGCAAGTGACCACGGACTCGCCGCATTGGGGCGGGTTGAGCGGCAGCACGTTAGCCGAGGCGCAGTCGTGGGGGAAAGTCAATAAAGAGGCGACACATAGCATGGCGTTTGTCGAGCCCAGCGTTTCGCTTCCGTTGATTTATGGTTATGCGTTTCAAAAAGGTCTTTATAAAGGGCGCCCACGAATGGACTTCAAATGGGAGGGTGATACCCTGAAAAAAATGGCCCGCCGCCAGCGTGACGCTGGACTCAATGAGCAATAACTTTTGCTGGCTAGCAACGAATTATCTCGGCTCAGCAAGCTATTGCTAATTGCCCCTCCGGCTAGGAGTTGAGATCGAGAAACACTCGGGCCTGATCGATCTGAGGAGCGGTCTCAAGTTTGGATTTGATGTTTGTCACCAAAGTGCGTGACTCTTCCAAGTTTTGCTGCGAGTCGATCTTAATAAACACCTCCAAAATATTCTTTCCCTTGATATGATGCACCCGAATTTCGGGTTGCGAAATACTTCCATCCAATTCTGAAATCAAGGGTAGGGTAATTTCGATCAGCTCTTTTCTCGTAATGGGGTAGATGGCCTCGACTTCCGTATCGGATTCGCCATCGACATGAACCAGCACATCCTGAATATTGTCAAAGGCCTTGATGAGGTTACGTCGTGCGATTTCAGCAACTCGATGTCCTTCGGTGACCGTTATTTCAGGATCGACGAGGATATGCACATCTATGAGGAACTCTCCACCAATGACACGGCTGCGCAAATCATGAAAATGAAGAACCTCGGGAATTTTCCTCAAAATAGTTTGGGTTTTTTTGGTATTCTCATCGCTCAGGGCCGTGTCCATCAAGTCCCGCACCCCTTGCCGGGTTATGTCGATGCCGACTTTCACAATCATGCCACCGACCACTGCTCCCGCCAGAGGGTCCATGAAAGGAAATCCTTGCCCGGCCCCGACAATTCCAATCAGAGCGGCTATTGACGAAATGGCATCGGTTCGGTGATGCCAGGCGTTGGCGATTAAAGAAGGGCTTTGCGTCGCCTCGCCCACCCGACGGGTGTAATGATAGAGTCCTTCATTAATAAGAATAGAAAGTGTTGCGGCGAGGGCCGCCAGAATTACGGGTATTTGCCCGGAGCTTGCATCGATGGCTTGCCAGGTTTCATGGATAACGCCGATGCCAGTGGCGATGATGAACAGGCCGATGACGGTAGCCCCAATCGTCTCTGCCCGTCCATGCCCATAGGGGTGGTCTTCGTCCTGCGGCATTTTCCCGATTCGGTGGGTGAACAGGACAATGATGTCTGTCACCAGGTCGGAAAGGGAGTGGATGGCATCCGCCACCAGAGCCACGCTGTTTCCCAGAATTCCTCCGGCAAACTTAAAAGCGGAAAGCAGCAGATTGGCGATGGCACCAACAATAATGGCTCGGATTCCGGGGGTCATAGTATTGACCGAGTAAGTGGAAGATTTAAACTTTGCCGCTAACTAGCTTCTTTATAATTTTAACATTGGCTGCAGGAAAAGGATATGTGTCTAATGTTTCCGCTTTCACCCAGTTCCATTCTTCGCATTGAGTAGGCGAAATTCGACCTGAGCGGACTCTGCATAGGAAAACATGCAGGGTCACTCGAAAGCGGGTGTAGCTGTGCTTGACCGTCATAAGCTTTTCATCTATATGGAGAGACACCCGCAACTCTTCTTTGATTTCACGGTTGAGGCATTGTTCGGCAGATTCACCAGATTCGAATTTTCCTCCGGGGAACTCCCATAGTCCGCCCATCAGTCCGCCGATTTTTCTTTTTTGAATATAGACTTTGTTGCGTCGCAAGATGACCGCCGCGCTGACTTCAATTTTTGTGGTTGAGGCCTTTTGTTTGCGCGGTGGGTAAAGATTTTGTTTTCCGGCTTTTTGCACTTTGCAGTTTCGCTTCAGAGGGCAGAGCAGGCAAAGAGTATTTTTGGGCAGGCAGACCGTGGCGCCCAGTTCCATGAAAGCCTGATTAAAATTCCCGGCTCCTGTTTCAGGCAGAAGGCTTTGCATGGCTTCCCATAAAACATTTTCTGATTTGCGATTGCCTCCGTTTTCCTTGAGCAGAAAAAGCCGTGACAAAACCCTTTTGACATTGCCATCGAGTACGGAAACTTTTTGGCCGAAGGCAATGCTGAGAACGGCTCCGGCCGTGTAACGACCGACCCCGGGCAGTTTCAGGATTTCATCCATCGAGTCTGGAACCTTCCCGGAATATTCCTGTTGGATTTTTTGCGCGGCCTTTTTCAAGTTGCGGGCGCGGGAATAATAGCCCAATCCCTCCCAGTGTTTTAAAACCGCAGATTCCCGGGCCTGTGTCAGTTTTTGCACGGTGGGGAACGATTTCATCCACCGCTCAAAATAAGGGATGGCGGTCTTCACCTGGGTTTGTTGCAACATGAACTCCGACACAAGAATGCGATAGGGGTTCCGGTTATTGCGCCAGGGCATCTCCTTTTTTTCTTCTTCGTACCATTTCAGTAATTGCTTTTGCAGAGTTCTGCTGGAGATGCGGGGTTTCATTAGAGGTGGCTGTCGGTCACACACCGATAGCGTTTTTGCTCCAGATGACCTTATGAAGCTGGGTTTGCAGGCGCACCGGTAACCGGTCTTCAAGAATCCATTCGGAGAGATCCTTCAGGTTGAGCTTGTCATAAACCGGGGAAAACAAAACCTGTACGGAGGAGGGCAGGTCGCATTTTTGCAGCAGATCACGGCTCCATTCATAGTCGGCACGATCAAGCAGGACAAACTTGACTTCATCATACGGGGCAAGGAATTTCAGGTTTTCAAGATGGTTCTTTTTTTCCTCTCCACTTCCGGGGCATTTGATGTCGAGAATTTTAATCACTTTTTCAGGAACTTTATCAATCGGCAGCGCCCCGCCTGTTTCCAGCATGACCTTATAGCCTTTTTCCAGCAGCGCGTCTATAAGTGGATAGACGTCTTCTTGCATCAAGGGTTCTCCGCCTGTGATTTCGACTAAAGGAAGAGAGAAGCTGTCTACCTTCTCCAGAGTTTCATCTAGGGAAAGGTTTTTCCCTTCATAAAAAGCATAAGCGGTGTCGCACCAGGAACAACGCAGGTTGCACCCTGTTAAACGGACAAAGACACAGGGAAGACCTGTGTGAGACGATTCCCCCTGGATGCTGGCATAAATTTCATTAATTTTAAGCATGTTTTTCTTGTATGCCCGCAACCGTTTTTGTTATATTGCCGATCACTTACCTATTCTAACATGATCAGGATAAGGTGATGAAAAAATATGGAATACATAGCTCATGCGAAGGAAAATTTATCCGCAGAAAAAGGGTTTGACATACACCTGCTGGAAGATCATCTGCGGAAGGTCGCAAAAAAAGCACAAGAGTTTGCGGGAGCATTTGGTGCGGGTGACTGGGCTTATCCGGCAGGACTGTGGCATGATTTAGGCAAGTATCGCGCAGCTTTTCAGGCGTACATACAACGCGGCACTGGCATAAACCCGGACGCGCACATAGAGAAAGACAGCGACCCGAGAACCAACCATGCGTCTTCCGGTGCTATCTATGCACTTAAAAAATTGGGTGAAGAAGTTGGATTGCCGCTGGCATATATGATTGCCGGGCATCACGCTGGATTACCTGATTATGAAGGTGGTGGCGAAGCCAGGGGTGTTCCGCTTCGGGAAGTTCTTGAGCGCGATAAATCACTTTTAGAAGAAGCCCTTCGTGAGCAAATTCCAGAAGATATATTTTCTGGAAACAGACCTGAAACGAATTGCCCCGGCGGTCCCAGCGGGGCGCATCTTTGGATTCGCATGTTGTTTTCCAGTTTGGTGGATGCAGACTTTCTGGACACAGAGTCTTTTATATCACCGCACCTTTCCAAGCAACGATCTGTAGCCATTCCACTTGATAAATTGCTGGATGCTTTCAATGAAGGAATGACGACAAAGGTGCAAAACTATGAGCCGTCACCAGTCAACAAAATTCGAGCGGAATTCTTATCTCAATGTCGGGAAGCCGCAACAAAGGCACCGGGCATTTTCACCTTGACTGTTCCCACCGGCGGCGGCAAAACCCTGTCGAGTTTGGCTTTTGCGTTGGAGCATGCTATCCGGCACAAAAAGAGGCGCATCATTTACGCTATTCCCTACACCAGCATCATTGAACAAACAGCAAAAGAATTTAAGAAAATTGTTGCGCCATTGGGTGATTCAATCCTGGAGCATCACAGCAATGTCGAGCCAGATAAAGAATCCCAGGAAAATGCCAAATCTCGACTTGCCACCGAAAACTGGAACGCTCCCATTGTGGTTACTACCACGGTACAATTGTTCTAATCATTATTCGCTGCCCGTACAAGCCGTTGTCGAAAACTACACAACATAGCCAATAGCGTTGTCGTTCTTGATGAGGTTCAGTTGTTACCGTTGCAACACCTTGCTCCCATTCGAAAAATCATGGCACTCTTGGCAAAGCACTACGGGGTAACTTTTATTCTTTCGACAGCAACACCGACTGGATTAAACGCACAAAACAACCCGTTTGGGAAAAAATTACTTGAGGGATTAAGCAGCACGGAAATTGTTCGCAATCCCGGAAAATACTACACTCAACTTGAACGGGTTCGCTATAAGCTACCAGAAAACTTTCAGACCCCCCGTAGCTGGGTTGAGATAGCTAAAGAGCTAGAGCTATATAAATATGATTCGGTTCTTGTCATCGTCAACAAGCGGCAAGATGCAAAGGACCTGTTTGATTTGATGCCCACAGGAACTTACCACCTCTCGGCCCTTATGTGTCCTGCGCATCGCTCTTGCGTGATTAAGGAAATAAAGAGAGGCTCAAGGACTGTAAGCCAACCAGAGTGATTAGCACACAGTTGGTTGAGGCAGGTGTTGATTTAGATTTTTCGGTTGTTTATCGAGCTATAGCTGGGATGGATTCAATTGTTCAGGCTGGCGGTCGATGTAATCGTGAAGGCAAACTTGGTGCCGGAAAGGGGAAGGGAAATGTTGTGGTGTTCGTGCCACCTTCAACCCCACCCAAAGGCGCAATCGGAACGGCTATCGCGTCCTGCATATCAACGCTTAGTTGTCTTAACGATCGGGAATCTATTGATAGCCCGGAAATATTTGAATGTTACTTTAACCATTTGTTCAACCAGGTAGAAGCCGACGCCGCTAACATGTGCGATTTGTTGGAACGCGACGCGGGACGCTTACAGATTCAATTTCGCACAGCCGCTCTTAAATTCAGGATGATTGACGATGCTAATACCCATACGATATATGTGAAATACGGGGAAGAGGTTGACGGCTGGTTGCAGGAATTGAGGTTTCACCCGAACAGGGAGCTATTAAGAAAACCCCAGCGTTACAGCGTGACAGTATATAATCACCAGTTTAATGCGATGCTCGCCAGGGGCTATATCGAAGAGGTATCATCAGGGTTTTACGCTCAATGTAATAGCGAAATTTACGATGACAAACTCGGCTTGCTGGTGGGTGAAATAGAACTCACACCCGGCAATTCTGTTCTGTGAGGAAACTTTTATATGCCAAGTAAAGAAACTTTTTGTCTTGAAGTTACGGGTGATTTCGCCTGTTTTACCCGGCCTGAAATGAAAGTCGAGCGAGTGTCCTACGACGTTATTACCCCATCGGCGGCACGGGCTATATTCGAAGCGATACTCTGGAAGCCAGCCATGTGCTGGCACATTACCAAAATAGAGGTACTCAAGCCCATTAACTGGGTCAATATACGCCGCAATGAAGTAGCATCCATAATCAGTATTAACAACGTCAAACAGGTAATGAATGGCGATAGCAGGAACTTGCATATTCTGGTCGAGAATGATCGCCAGCAAAGAGCGGGGCTTTTCCTTCGTGATGTTGCCTATCGGCTTTATGCACGTTTCTCGCTACAGGATGACAGTAAACATATCCACCACTACCCACATTTGCAATGCGCGGACGCAGACCGTTCCGAAAACACCTACATGAAGTTCGCGGATATGTTTAAGAGACGCGCAAAAAAAGGACAATGTTTTAATCAACCCTATCTCGGCACCCGTGAATTTTCTGCCGATTGGCGACTGATTGAAACATCGCAACAAGAACCCCATGCTTTACAGTTTGATCAGGACAAACCATTGGGCTGGATGCTTTATGACATGGACTTTTCCGATCCCAAACAACCCTCTCCGCGATTTTTTAGTGCTGTACTGAAAAAGGACGGCTCAATTGATGTTCCGGCATGGGACAGCGAGGAGGTGCGAGGATGATTTTGCAGGCGTTAAATCAGTATTACGACAGAAAAATGGCATTCTCCAAAGGTGAACTCCCACCATACGGGTTTGAAATAAAAAATATTCCTGTCATCATAGAAATAGATACTGATGGGAATTTCGTTCAGACCATCGTTCGTGATAAAAAAGATCCAAATACAAATGAGCAGGTACCATGCTCCGTAAAACGAAGTGTCGGCATTAAAAGCAACTTGCTTTGGGATAACACGGAATATGCTTTGGGTATTGATACCAGAGACAAGCCAGAACGTGTTGCCAACCAGCACTAGTCTTTTCGCGATAGAATTTCCTCACTTGGTACAGATGATACCAGCATTCAGGCCATCATGAGTTTTTTGGACAAAATAGATAGAGAGTTTATTCAAAGAGATGCTACCAAATGGGAGACACTAAAAAAGAATCCCAACATCAGTTTTCGTATTGCTGGTGAATCTTACCTGATTTGCCAGAAACCAGAATTGCAAGAAATACTTGCCAATGCCAATCATTCAGACAGCGACACAGCCTATTGCTTGCTGACAGGTGAAAGACATCCAATCGAACGATTACTCCAGCTATTAAAGGCGTATGGGGTGCACAGAGTTCTGGGGGGAATATTGTCTCCTTCAACCTGGATTCATTTAGGTCATATAGGAAATCTCAAGGTGATAATGCGCCTGCGGGAGAAGAAGCAAGTTTTGCCTATACCACGGCACTGAATCACTTGCTTAGAAAGGGATCATAACAACGTTTTCAAGTCGGTGATGCTTCAACGATTTTCTGGGCAGAAAAGACTACATCAATGGAATCTGATTTTGGCGCAATTTTTGGTTCGACACCGACACAAATCAAAGACGACCCTGATGCCTATACAAGGGCAGTAAAAGCAGTTTTTAATTCAGTTTATAAAGGGTGGTATCAAGGCGAAGACGGGGAAGATCGGTTTTATGTTCTGGGGTTGTCTCCTAATACGTCGCGTATTTCGATTCGATTTTGGCAGGTAGCGACGGTTGCTGAAATATCGCAACGCACCAAACAACACTTCGACTATTTGGAGATAATTCATGCTCCAAGTGAAATGCCTTATTTGCCGTTATTTTTGCTTTTGGTCAACGTAGCGTCTCAAGGGAAAAGCGAAAACATACCCCCCAATCTTGCGGGTGAATTGATGCGAAGCATTCTTGCCGGACAATCCTATCCTCGCACTTTACTATCCGCGGCCGTTCGTCGTTGCAAAGCAGAGAGGAAAGTAAATTATCAGAGGACCGCTCTCATAAAAGCCTGTATCAATAGTTGTCAATCTAAGGAGGAACTCACAGTGGCTTTAGATACTGAAAATACGAATCCCGCCTACCGTCTGGGCAGGCTCTTTTCTGTGCTGGAAAAAATACAGGAAGAAGCACACCCAAAGATCAATGCTACCATAAGAGACCGCTATTACAGTGCGGCATCCAGCAATCCTGTCAGCGTATTTCCTACTTTGCTGAAACTCAAAAATCATCATCTGAGCAAATTGGAGTTGGTTGGGCGTAAAATCAATCTTGAAAAACTAATAGGTGAAATTATGCGCGAAATACTCCCGGACTTACCCGCAAGCCTGAACCTTCAGGACCAGGGACGCTTTGCCGTAGGTTACTACCACCAGCGTCAAGATTTTTTCACCAGTAAGCCAACCAAAGAACCAGGAGAGCAATCATGAGTTTAGAAAACCGTTATGATTTTGTATTGTTATTTGATGTTAAAGATGGCAACCCGAATGGAGACCCGGACGCAGGAAATATGCCACGCATTGATGCCGAAACGGGTCGAGGCCTTGTCACCGATGTTTGTTTGAAACGTAAGGTGCGTAACTATGTGATAATCAATAAAGAACTGTCTCCTCCCTACAATATATACGTTCAGGAAAATGCCATCTTGAACCAGCTAAATGAGGGGGCATATCAAGCCATTGGAGAACCAGCGAAAGTAGGCCCGAAGAACGACAAAAGAAGAGGATCGTCTGATCCACTCGTTCCACAAGTCCGTCAGTGGATGTGCGAGCAGTATTACGATGTTCGAACTTTTGGTGCTGTCATGTCAACAAACGTCAATTGCGGTCAAGTGCGAGGTCCAATACAATTGACTTTCTCACGCTCTATTGACCCCATAGCAGCTCATGAACATTCAATTACTCGTATGGCGGCTACCGATGAAAAGGAAGCAAAAAAGGTTGCGGAGGCATCGGAAAAAGAGTCAGGTGACAATCGCACCATGGGAAGGAAGCATACTGTTCCCTACGGCTTATACCGATGCCATGGTTTTATATCCGCCCATTTAGCACGACAAACCGGCTTTTCAGAAGAAGATCTGGAGCTATTTTTCACTGCCCTTGAACAAATGTTTGAGCATGATCGTTCAGCCGCTCGTGGAGAAATGACCACTCGCGGCCTGTATGTGTTCAAGCATGAAAGCCTGCTTGGCAATGCCCATGCCAACAAACTTTCTGAGCGCATCAAGGTAACACTTGAAAATGAACACAAGCCACCGAGAGATTTCGGAGACTATAGCGTAACGGTAAATGAATCAGATATGCCGACAGAGGTCGAGTTGATTCAGCGAATTCATGGATAAGTGCCTATTTGACAATAATGGGGAAGCGCATAGAATATAGCCACCGCATCAGATAACTAAACCGCTAACTATTGTAAGAGGTCGGTGATTAATGGTGCAAAACGTTTCAATCCCAATTTCCGCTCTCCAACACTATTCATTCTGCCCGAGGCAGTGTGCGTATATCCATATTGAACAGGTGTGGAGCGACAACTATCTCACGGCCAAGGGTAGCCAGCTGCACGAGCGGGTGCATAGCAGCGAGACGGAAACACGCGGCAACATCCGCTCCGAGCGCGGGGTACAGGTTTGCTCTGAAAAATTGGGCGTACATGGTCAGCTTGATCTGCTGGAAGTGGATCGCGGTTCCGGTGCGGTCATGCCTGTTGAATACAAAAGAGGCAAACCCAAGACTGCGGATTGCGACCGTGTTCAGCTTTGCGCCCAGGTCTTGTGTCTGGAGGAAATGACCGGGCACCGGATAGACAAGGCGGAAATCTGGTATTGGCAGGTTCGGCGGCGCGAATGGATCAATGTTGACGACGCGCTAAGAAAATCAACGCTGGCGGTTATCAACGCGACAAAAAAATTATTCAGTACAGGGGAATTACCGAAAGCAGTGTATTCCCCTTCGTGCAAAGCCTGCTCGTTTGTTGACCGATGTTCCCCGCAACAAAAGGATCATAGCGATTCTTATGTAAAAAAAATGTTTCTCAATGAAGAAATTACTCAATAATCTGTACATCACTACTGATGGTAGTTATGTACACAAAGAACGTGAAACTATCGTTATAGAGCAGGAAAAGAAAAAAGTATTTCAACTGCCGTTTCACGCGATTGGCAACCTGTTTTGCTTTGGCAGGGTCATGGTATCGCCTGCGTTAATGGCAGCATGCGGTGAAAAGGGGATTGGACTTTCGTTCTTTACCGGATTTGGAAAGTTTCAAGGGCGGGTGCAGGGACCGCAAAGCGGCAATGTGTTATTGCGCCGTACGCAATACCGGTTGGCCGACCATGGACCCGGAATATTGTCACGGCTTTTTGTAGCCGCAAAACTGACAAACAGCAGACAAATACTGATGAAACATCAACGCAACCATGGCAACGATGATTCGGTAAAGCAAGTTGTAACCATGCTGGCCGGGTGCATAAGACGACTGGAGCACCAGACCGATGTCGATCAAATAAGAGGCATAGAAGGAGAGGCCGCCGCCCACTATTTTTCCGTATTCAACCAGTTGGTGCTGGAAGGCCAGCGGAAGAACTTTTCATTTAGAGGCAGAACCAAAAGGCCGCCTCTTGACAAAATCAACGCGTTGCTTTCCTTCAGCTACACCTTGTTGACCCATGAAATCGCCTCTGCGCTACAAGGGGTGGGGTTAGACCCATACGTTGGCTTTTTGCATACGGATCGCCCTGGACGGGTAAGTCTGGCGCTGGACATGCTGGAAGAATTTAGAGCATGGTGGTGTGATCGGTTCGTGTTGACTTTAATCAACCGGAATCAAATTAAATCATCAGATTTTATAAACGAAGCCAGCGGTGCTATTCGCATGAAGGACGATGCCAGGAAAATGTTTCTTACACAATGGCAAGAACGAAAGCAGGAGAATCTGCAGCATCCCTATATCGGAGAGAAAATTCAGATTGGTCTGTTGCCACATGTGCAAGCCCTGTTGTTGGCAAGATTTTTACGCGATGACTTGGAATGCTATCCGCCGTTTTTGGTTCGTTGAAGAGCCGCCATGTTAGTGTTGATAACCTATGATGTGAGTGTGGCTGGAGCCAAGGGGAGCAGGCGCTTACGGCATATCAGCAAATTGTGCCAGGATTACGGTATTCGTGCTCAGTATTCGGTTTTCGAGTGTGAAATAACTCCAGCCCAATGGGTGGATTTAAAATCCGCATTGCTGGGGGCCTATGATGCTGATCTCGACAGTTTACGGTTTTATTATCTTGGATCTAACTGGAAGCGAAAGGTAGAGCACCATGGAACAAAACAGACGCCGGACGTGCTTCGAGACCCACTGGTTTTATGACCGCTAACGGTCAGTTATCATGAAATCAACGCAAGGTTAGCGGGGCCGCAAACACTTGATTTTTAAGAATATAGCTTCAGATAGAGTGTTATGCGTTGATCTTTTGCAGTTTGGAATTATCGGTTAGCGTTATATTGCCTGTTCCTTCAACGATAACAATCGGGTAGGATAGGGCTGTCGCCCCCCGTGCGGGGGCGTGGATTGAAACTTAAATTTACAGGCTGGACCATGGAATCATCCGAGTCGCCCCCCGTGCGGGGGCGTGGATTGAAGTGCTACATACCGATGTCCGTGCAGGCTATCGTCAAAGGTTGCGGTGTTTCCCGTTTCACGCTCGTGGCAGGCGGCGACATAGAGAAACCCGAGTCTCGGGTAATAGCCTTTACCGCCTTTGGCACGGAAGATTCGAGAGAAATGGTTTCGGGTGGGACGAGGAATAAAATTTTCATGGGATTGAACAACGTTTTCCTTTAGAATCAGACTTCCGAGAATCTCTGAAATTGCTTTTGGCCATGAGCGGCCCTTATTTTAAGGGCCTGCGAGTTGCCTTAGAGAAAATTACCGAATACACAGAATCCCCTATTACGTTACCACAGAAAATCTGAAAGGACGGTATGATGCCCATCGTTACCGTGACCAATATGTTTCCCGAGGCCGCTTTGGAAAAACTGGCGCCGCATTGTGACCTGCGAACCAACCAGACGGAAAGTCCGCCAACCGCCGAAGTTCTTAAAAAACATGTTTCTGAAAGCGTGGTGATCGTCACTTACTTATCGGACAAAATCGGCCAGGACATTATTGATTGTGGAAAGAATTTGAAGCTCATCGCCAATTATGGGGCCGGATTCAACAATATTGACGTGGCGCATGCCGCTAAAAAGGGCATCTGGGTGACGAATACCCCGGGAGTTCTGCATGAGACCACTGCCGATTTAACCTGGGCGATGATTCTGGGGGCGGCCCGGTGCATTGTTCCCGCCGAACGCTTCACTCGCGAAAACCGGTTCAAGGGCTGGCAGGCGAAAATGTATCTGGGAGGCGATGTCTATGGCAAAACTCTGGGCGTTATCGGTTGTGGTGAAATCGGCTCGGCGGTTGCCCGTAGAGCTTCGGGTTTCAATATGCGGGTTCTCTACCATAACCGCACCCGATTATTGGAAGAAAAAGAACGTGATTGGAACGCAATCTACACTTCGTTGGAGGAGCTGCTCCGGCAATCCGATTTTGTCACGGTTCACGCGCCTTTGACCAAAGCGACCCAACACATGATCGGCAAAGAACAATTTTTAATGATGAAGCCCACCGCTTATTTCATCCATACCGCCCGGGGAAAAGTGGTGGACGATGAGGCTCTGGTCGAAGCATTGAAAGCAGGAAGAATCGCCGGAGCGGCGCTGGATGTTTATGAAAACGAGCCAGCGCTCAGCCAAGGCATGACCGAGTTGGAGAACCTGATGTTGCTCCCGCATATTGGCAGTGCCAGTCATGAGACACGAGATAAAATGGCAGACCTTGTGGCGGATAACGTGTTGGATGCTTTGGCAGGTAAAACCCCACGTTGTCTTGTGCCGTCGTGGAAAAAACAGGTTACACGTTGAAACGAAAATGCATGATGTCGCCGTCCTGGACGACATAATCCTTGCCCTCGACCCTTAATTTCCCCGCGTCTTTAATAGCGGCCTCCGATTTATGCTGAACCAGGTCTTCCAGGCTATAGACTTCGGCGCGAATGAATCCTTTTTCGAAGTCGGTATGGATCGCTCCCGCCGCTTGTGGAGCTTTCGAATTTTTCGGGATCGTCCAGGCGCGGTTTTCTTTACCTCCTGCTGTAAAAAACGTGACCAGTTTGAGCAGTCCATAACCGGCAGAGATCATGCGGTCGAGTCCGGTTTCGGCCAGGCCCATTTCCTCCATAAACATTTGCTGTTCTTCCAGGTCTTCGATCTCCATAATTTCACCCTCAATTTTTCCTGCCAGAGCCACCACTGATGAGCCGTCCTGTTCAGCAATCTTTTTGACCTTTTGCACCCGTTCGTTTTCTGTGTCTCCAGGGTCCATGACATTGCAGATATACAGAACGGGTTTGGCGCTCAAAAGAGTCAGGCTTTTTACGAACTGTTTTTGTTCGTCATTGAGACAGGTAACGGTTTTGGCTGGTTGGTTTTGATCGAGAGCTTCGGACAGCTTGGCGAGTACTTCCACTTGCATGCGTGCTTCCTTGTCGCCAGATTTAGCCAGTTTCTCAATCCTGGTTTTTCTGCGGTCAAGGGATTCCATATCGGCGATCATCAATTCGGTGTTGATGGTGTCGATATCGGAAGCCGGGTCGATGACATCGCTGACATGGGGGACATTGCTATCCTCGAAACAGCGCACCACATGGGCGACGGCATCCACCTCGCGGATGTGTCCGAGAAATTTATTACCCAGGCCTTCTCCCTTGGATGCCCCTTTGATGAGTCCAGCGATATCGACAAACTCCATGGTTGTGGGAACAACTTTATCGGCCTTGATGTGCCGGGAGATGGTATCCAGGCGCTTATCAGGAACGGGAACGATGCCGCTATTGGGTTCGATGGTGGTGAACGCATAATTTCCTGCCTGAGCTTTGGTACGTGTCAAAGCGCCGAAGAGGGTTGATTTCCCCGCATTTGGGAGGCCGACAAGGCCGCAGGTGAATCCCATAAAACGTTAATTCCTTTTTTATAAGGTTGGCTCCCCTTAGCAGAGAGCTTTGCATAAGTCGATAAAACAGAAAAGCGAGATTCTTCACGGAGCCTGTGCTGAGCTTGTCGAAGCATTCAGAATGACAGCAACAAGATTCTTCACTGCGTTCAGAATGACAATACTGGGCCATTTTGTCATTCTGAGGAACAAGGTGACAAAGACATGATATTTTTCTTTAAACTTCGTGCCCCGCAGGGGTAATCTTGGGTTATGCAAAGCTCTTCCTTAACAGGGGAGGTAGCTAGCAAGAACCTTTTAAGCCGAGATAACTCTTTGCTTACCAGCAAAAGTGATTGCTATCTGCCCCCACGGCGAGTGGGGAAGGGCTTTAAAAAAAACAGGGATAAGAATACCAGAAAAGCGTAGCCAGCGATGACTTTAAAAAACATCTGTGGGGTCATGAAACTGAACAGGGTGAGAAAGATAACCGCTCCGACACTGCCATAGGCCCCTGCCAGGCCGGCCAGCTTCCCGGTGAGGGGTTTGGATATCTGTGGAATCACTGCAAAACAGGCGCCGTTACCTGCTTTTAAGAAGATGGATCCCACTACCGCAAGGGTGATGGCACTGGAAAGCTGCCAACTGGAGTCAATCTCTCCCATTAACCAGTGACTCACCATTCCCCCAAGGACCATGATGAAAAGAGTTCTGCGGCGACCAAACCGGTCAGAAATCCAACCTCCTCCGGGCCGAGCCACCAGGTTCATGAAAGCATAACTGGCCCCCAGCATTCCCGCTAATCCCACAGAAAGTGAAAACGTTGTTTCCATAAACTGCGGGAACATCGAAACGACCGCCAACTCGGAACCGAATGTAAGAGAATAGACCATGCTCAATATAGCGATCTGGCTGAACAAATATTTTTCTTCTTCAGGCACGGGGTGTTGCAGTCGAGGAATGTTGACTTTCCAGCATCGCAATACGTTCAGGAAAAAAAGCAATACCATGCCAAGAATCAAAACCAGGGCAAGGGAGTTGGAAATCAAACCAAACGGATGCCCGGAAAGCTTCCAGATGAATAAAGACAGGGTTCCATAAATGGGTAAGAGGAGAAGGATTTGCAGGATCAGATCCCGGCGCGAAGTGACTTCAATCACGCCATGCAGGTCGACCAGGAAATCCTGACCTTTCCCTGGAGCATCAGGGCAAAATCGATAATAAACCCCCGCCCAGATAAGACAGGAAAGTCCCGAAAGACCAGTAGCCACCCGCCACCCGGACTCTTCAGGCAAGAGAAAGGCAATAAGAGGAAGGGAAAACGCCGCGAACGCCGAACCGAAGTTGCCCCAACCTGCGTAAATACCCTGCGCCGTTCCCATCTTTTCCGGCGGGAACCACTCAGCGACCATTTTTATACCCACCACGAATCCGCCACCGACGATCCCCATCAACAAGCGGGTGACCAGCAATGTTTTGAAGTCCTGCGACATGGCGAATGCAAAACATACCAGTGCGGAAAAGATCAATAGTCCGCTGAACACTTTTTGCGGGCCGTGTTTATCAACCCAGAAACCGATAACGATTCTGGCGGGAATGGTCAAAACCACATTGCAGACCATCAAGATACTGATCTCGGCGGAAGACAGGTTCAAAGCGCGCATGATCGTGGTGTTGAAGGGCGCCATGTTAAACCAGGCCACAAAGGTCAGAAAAAACGCGATCCAGGTCAGGTGCAGGGTGTTCCATTGGATTTTGCTGAAACCTAACATTCGGTTGCCTCTTTCGGGATTTCCTTGAGGGCAATGATAGAGTTAAAAACAGTCATGGGCGGAAGATAACGGCGAGGAAAGAGACGATTTCTGTGACCTGTTTTCGAGATTTGCTTGAGGGCAATGGTGAAGTTAAAAACAGTCATGGGCGGAAGATAACGGCGAGGAAAGAGATGGTTCTATGATCCGTTTATTGTCACCGGTTTATGGCTGGTTGGTCATCATTTGATGGGACTTCACCACACCGTGCTGGTCAAAAACGATGATCATATCTTTGGTGATATCGCTGCCTAGGGAGTTGTAATAATTATATTCATAAGTCCAGATCCGGCTCCCATTCTGGACGCCCTTTTTAAAAGGCGGTCCAAACATGGACTGAACTTCCTTATGGGTTGTTGTTCCTGCAACAATATTTTTATAAAGTGACTCATCGAAGTTTTTTCCGGCAGTGCCACAACCGTATGCGAAAAGCAAACCGATCAGGAGAAGAATATTCACGACGAAATTTGTTTTCATTTTGCAGTTCCTCATTATGATGCCACAATATTATATTTTTCCCGATGCAGTTTCGGGTTCACCTGAAAGGTGATTTCGATATTGTTTTGTTTTTCCATTTCTTCAAGAAAACTGCTCTCTTCTTCGAATAGCATGTCATAAATCGTTGGATGCACTTCGATGTCGATTTTCTTTTTAGTGATATTGTCGGTTCCCCGCCGCTGAATTTCACGGATGATTTCGTAACAGACCGTCGAAGTGCTCTTGATATATCCTTTGCCCTCACAGTAATCGCAGGGATCGCAAAGGGTTTGTGCCAGGCTTTCGCGCACGCGCTTGCGGGTCATTTCCACCAGCCCCAATTCGGAAATTTTAAGGATGCGGGTTCGTGAGCGGTCTGATTTCAGTGCCTGCTTGAGTGCGTTGGACACCATCTCCTTGCTTTCTTCTTTAGCCATGTCGATGAAATCGACGATGATGATACCGCCGATGTTCCGGAGCCGAAGCTGATACACGGTTTCTTTAGCTGCCTCCAGATTGGTTTTCAGGATGGTGTCTTCCGGATCGTTGTGGCCGACATATTTTCCGGTGTTGACATCAATGGCAACCAGGGCTTCGGTCTGGTCGATGATGATATAGCCGCCGGATTTGAGCCAGATGGTTCGGCCCAGAGCGCGACTGATATCCATCTCAATGCCATAGTGATCGAAGATCGGCATCGGGTCTTTATACTGCTCAATTTTATCCGATAAATGTGGGAGATAGGTGGAGCAGAACTCCAAGCATTTGGTGAAATCCGACTTCGAGTCGATCACCAGCCGTTCAGTATCTTTGGTGAAAAGATCACGGATAGACCGAAAGATCAGGTTCAGATCCTCGTAAACCAGATGCGGGGCGCTTAAGTTTTCAGATTGGTTTTTCAGGTTTTCCCAAAGGCGGTGAAGAAACTTGAGATCCGAGTCAAAATCTGCGCGCGTGGCATCCTGCCCGGCGGTTCGGACAATATAGCCTCCACCGGGGTTGCCGATTTCGCTGAGAAGTTTTTTCAGCCGTTCTTTTTCGTCTTCATCTTCAATACGACGGGAAACACTGATGTGGTTAACTGTGGGCATATAGACCAGATAGCGTCCGGGCAGGGTGATGTAATTGGTGATGCGTGCGCCTTTAGTTCCCAGCCGATTCTTGGCAACCTGCACCAGAATCTCCTGACCTTCCTGTAAAATATCTTGAATACGGATGTCATGATTGGGCCGACCAGGTTTTCCGGCAAAGGGGTTTTCTTTTTCATCAGTCAGAGGAGGAGGGTTCAGTTCGTCTTCGAGTCCGAGCATATCGACGACATCGATATCTCCGACGTATAGAAAGCCAGCTTTTTCCAGCCCGATATCGACAAAGGCCACCTGCATTCCGGGAAGAATCTTGGTGACTTTGCCCTGATAAATATTCCCAACAATGCCCTTGTTGGTTTTATGTTCGATAAACAATTCCGAGACCTGATTGTTTTCCATCAGGGCAACACGAATTTCGCGCTGGTTGGAATTTATCAGTACTTCAGAAGACATGGGTTTCCTGTGTCAGATTGGGTGAATGAAAAATTATAACATGGGGGCGGGTCAAACCTTGAGAAAAAACCAGACGGGGCGTTTTTGCTAATGCATTGACCTTCGCATTTCAACGTTGAGAAGCAGTCCTACCGCGAAAAAATGGGTAATGAGCGAAGAGCCACCATAACTCAGGAAAGGAAGAGGAATACCGGTGATGGGAAACAGGCCGATGGTCATGCCAACATTGAAGATGACGTAAAATGCGATGGAGCTGATGAGCCCGAGAGAAAGAAAAAAACCAAACCGGTCCGCGGCCCTGAATGCGATGTTTAAACCTTTCAGGATGATAAAAAGGAATAAAGATAAAAGAACGATCACACCAAAAAAACCGGTTTCCTCGGCGAAGACTGAAAAAATAAAGTCGGTATGTTTTTCCGGCAGGAAGTTGAGTCGGCTTTGGGTTCCCGCAAGCAGACCTTTTCCCCAGAACCCGCCCGACCCGATAGCGATTTTGGACTGGATAGAATGGTAGCCTGCTCCGAGCGGATCCAATTCCGGGTTGAACAAGGTTAGAAGCCGGGTTTTCTGATAGTCCTTGAGGAAGAGCCAGAGTGCCGGAGCCAGCATGAGCCCACCGGTGAAAAGTTTTATCACGGTCATTCTTTCCATTTCGATGGTGGCTATGAAAACCAGGAAAATGAAGAAAACCATCATGGTGGTGCCGAGGTCGGGCTGGACAACGATGAGCCCTCCAAGAGCCGCCGTCATCAATGTCGGGATGATCAGATCCTTCAACGTATATTGGTTCGGCATCTTTACCGATTCGAAGTATTTAGCCAGGACAATGATGAGCGACACTTTGGCGAACTCGGAAACCTGAATACTGATGGAGCCCATATGAATCCAGCGGCGCGAACCCGACACGATCACTCCATGGAGCAGTACATAAGCGAGAGCCAGCAGGGTAAAAAAATAGATGAGGTAGGCATAACGACTGAACAGGCGGTAATCCAGCGCCAGAGCGATGAGCATGGCCACCATCCCACAGCCGATCCAGTAAATTTGTTTGATATAAAGGCTGCGGAAAAAAGCTTCCGGCCGAGCGTGGTTGGCACTGTAAATGGTCACCACGCCGAGAATAGCTATTCCCAGGCAGGTCAGGAAAAACAACCAGTTGAAATTGGAAACCAGGTGCCGACCAATCATAGGATAATTTTATCATAGCGCATTGCAAATTATGGATGTTTTCACTCCCTCCATGAATTCTGCAACCTCATTGGGTAGCTGGCATGGCTAGGGTTGACGGCCATGGTCGTTATCTCGATTCCAGCCGAACAGGTTCTCCGTATTATCAGACCTTACAACAGCATGCTGCCTGTACCTGGATCAAGATATGCGTAGGCATTACCTGGGAAACAGAGAATTGATAGAGTTGAATTATTTTTGGGTGTTGCACCCGGATTGCGTATGCTATTAAAGAATGAGAATGATTGATTGAGTTGGAGGACGATGATGAACAATCCGGACAAGGATCCTAAGCAAGAGAAGCCTCCTGGAAAGAAGGAGGAAAAAGATAGCCCCGGCAGTGAAAACAAACCTTCGCGCCTTGCGGAACGTAAAGGCCAGTGCCCGGAATTTCCCTTCAGGAGAAAACCGGTTTAGCGGGTGCTTCGTTTTTTTGTTACCCGGGTCTTGCCTGGGCCTGTTTTCCCGGAAGCCTCTTCTTGAATCGGAACGTTTTCAGGCATTGCTTGAGGAAAAATGAACTTTTAACCAGAAAGACCGGATTCTCCAAAATGAAAGATTGCCCCTGCGGTTCGAATTTTCCTTTCACCGATTGTTGTGCTCCGTTGATTCGGGGCACCGGTTTTCCGGATACGGCGGAGGATTTGATGCGGTCGCGTTATACCGCCTTCACCCAGAAAAACTGGGAATATCTGGTGATCACCAGTCATCCGGAAGAAAAAAAAGAAATGGCTAAACTGGAGGAAGACCTGATCCGGGATGGGGTGGTTTGGAAAAGACTGGAGATTATGGATACCCGGACTGGAGGTCAGGACGATTCTGAAGGGCAGGTGGATTTTGTCGCACATTATACCAGGGAAGGCGTCGAACAAACCCTGCGAGAATCCTCCCGTTTTTATAAAATCAATGGCCGTTGGGTCTATAGCCGTAAAGATTCCACTCTGCCCCCTGTCCCGTCTTCACCCCGGAAGAAACCCAAAACCTTTGTTCGTGACGAAGTTAAAATAGGTAGAAACGATCCTTGCCCTTGTGGAAGTGGGAAAAAGTATAAAAAATGTTGTGGCTAGCCTACAGATTGGGTTGAGGCTAGACTATAAAACAGAGACCTTTGCATAACCCCGAGATTCTTCGTCACGTTGTTCCTCAGAATGACAAAACAGCCCTTTATTGTCATGCTGAGCTAGTGATACTCGACCTTTGCCTTCTTGCCCCGGAGGGGTATGTCGAAGCATCTCGCTTTTCTGCTTTATCGACTTACGCAAAGCTCTCTATAAAACAGGGGCTCTTTCGGAAAAAAGCCTGGAAAATCCTTCTCTTGAAAATGTCTTTAGATGCACCCTCTCCCTGTGACAGAAAAACTTCAAGATGGTGTTAAAAATCAAGAGGTTTTTCAGGTTGCATACTTTCTAATCGGGAACCCCAAAGGCCTTTAATTACCCCGTATTAGAAAATGATTACCCAGTGTTTCCCACAGGTTTTACACAAATAGTGTGGAAAAGATGTTTTTCTAGCGAGGGTCCCATTGAAACCCTTTGCAGACAAGGAAATGAGGGGTCGTGGAGAAGAAGCCCCCCGTCTCATAAGGTGTGCTCGATCATGTTTTCTTTATACGCCTAATACATTGGCTTAGGAGGGGGAAGCAAAGACTTGATTTTGGTTAGTCCAAACATATTAGGAGCAGAACAGGTGTCAAAATTCCGCTATCGTGTTCCCCCTACATTTGGCTTTCCAGAGGGGCAAGTCACGGTGTCGATGATGTAATGTTTTTTGACAGCCTGATTATCAGGGGAAAAGCATGACGGGACTTTGATACCCTTCTCTCGCTTTTATTCTAGAGATCCTCTCAAAAACTCTTTCCGTTTTAAAATTTGTGGAAAACTCGCAAAGACTTCCTTCAACGTCAATGGTTTTTCGACATTGCAGAGGGCTCGCATTAACTTATTGAAAATAAAGGTCAATTTTTTTACCATGTAAAAAAATCTATTAATCTGAGAAATTAAAATATCGAATTTCTGATACCTGAAAAACTTTCCACAAATAACTCACAAGTAGAGGTCGTGAGAGAACTTGAAACATTACGCTTTAGTCTGAGGCGTGAATGAATATTTTTATTCCTGAAGCACGTCAATTATTTCGTGGGGGCTCATACCCGTGTGTTTGTAAAAAAGTTTCCATATCCTGTGGGAGCGGCGCGCGAAATGACAGGTTCGAACCTTTGATCGGATGTTTCAGTTCCAGTTTATGGGCGTGCAGAGCCTGCCTGGGCATCTTTAGGTCTGTGGATTTCCCACCATAGAGTTGGTCTCCGATTATAGGATGATGGATCGAAGCCAAATGCACCCGAATTTGATGGGTTCTACCGGTTTTGGGCCAGAGCTTGAGGTAGGACCAAATTTTACAACGGTGTACGACTTGGTATTCCGTAGAGGCTTCCCGACCGTTTGAGGCTTTGGTGTCCATTTTTTTGCGATGTATTTTATGACGGCCGATGGCGGCATGAATCGAACCTGCGTCCTTTTTAACATTGCCTTTTACGATCGCCAGATATTCTTTGCGAATCTCGCGTTTCTTGAATTGTGCCGCCAGGTTTTTGTGGGCGGCTTCGGTTTTGGCCACCAATACCAGTCCCGAAGTATCCTTATCCAGCCGGTGAACAATGCCGGGCCGCTCGACCCCACCGATCCCCGGCAGGTCTTTGCAATGATGTAGTAAGGCGTTGACCAGCGTCCCGGCAGAATGTCCCGGTGCCGGGTGAACCACAATGTCCGCCGGTTTATCCAAGGCAATTAAAAACTCGTCTTCAAAAATAATATTCAGCGGAATGTCTTCCGCGACAGTATCAAGAGGAACCGGGGCGGGTACCTGAACCGTGACCTGGTCTCCCTCCCGGACTTTATACCCGACAGATCGAACTTCACCGTTGACTGTCACCCGGCCTTCAACAATTAGTTTTTTCAATCGCGACCGGCTGATCTCTGTCTGTCGGGCGGACAGAAAAACATCGAGCCGTTCCCGACTGGAAACTGAATCTACTTTAAATTTGTATTGTTCCATTGCTAAAGGGATGCGCCGCCATCGACGAAAAGGGTTTCTCCGTTCACAAATGTGTTTTCCATCAGGTAGTCCAGGGCTTTGAGCAGGTCCTCCATACTGCCGTGGGTACCGGTCGGAACTTTTTTGGCGGCTTTTTCCAGATAATCAGGCGGCCCACCCTGAGGGGGGAGGATGAGTCCCGGAGCGATGCCGTTGACCCTTACCGACTTCCCCCATTCCACTGCCGCCAGTTCCGTTAAATGTTTCAAACCCACTTTGCTGACTGAATAAGCCGCGAAGGTGGGGACGGTTTTTGTCACACGTTCATCAAGAATGTTGACGATCAAACCTTTGTTCACCTTGCGCTTGTACTCGCGCATCAACAAATAAGGAGCCATGAGATTGAGGTTGAGGGTGTCGACTAAAGTTTTTAGGCTGGTCTCCTCTACATTTTCCTGAATGAAATTGGCGGCGGAATTGACCAGAAGTTCGACATCATCGAAGTTCTTGAGGACTTTGCCGATGAACGATTCGGCTTCCTCCGGGCTTCTCAAGTCTCCCGCATAGCCCTGGCACCGAACCCCTTGTGCTCGTGCCTCCTCGATCGTTGTTTCACTGTCCGTTCCGGAGCTATGGTAAAGCAGGGCGATATCAAATCCCTTGCCAGCCAGATGCAGGGCCATCGCTCGGCCAATGCGGATCGCTCCCCCTGTCACAATGGCTGTTGGCACTTTTGCTCCTCACAAATGGCTTATGTTATACTCACAGGCTAATCATCAATTTACCATAAACCGGCATTATAGAAACCGTTTTGAATCCTTTACAGACCCAAAACATTTTAAGGAAACAGGAGTGACCAAAAAAATGAGTGAGAAAAAAATCGTGAACATTGCCGTGTTGACAGTTTCCGACACCCGGACGGAAGCGGACGATAAATCCGGCCAGATTCTGGTTGATCGGATTCAGGGAGCCGGGCACCATCTGGTTGAAAAGAAAATCATTAAAGATGAAAAAGACTTGCTTCAGGAGCAATTGAAAAAATGGATCGCCAGTCCCGATGTCGATGCGGTGATCGCAACAGGCGGGACAGGTGTAACAGGACGCGACATCACTCCCGAAGCGTTCGAGGAACTGTATGAAAAGTCCATCCCCGGGTTCGGCGAATTGTTCCGCATGTTGAGTTATGAAAGCATCCGAACATCCAGTTTGCAGTCGCGCTGTACGGCAGGAGTTGCCAACGGCACCTTCCTGTTTGCGTTACCGGGCTCGACCGGGGCCTGCAAGGACGGGTGGGACCAGATTCTTGTCCATCAGTTGAACAGCACCCACAAACCGTGCAATTTGGTCGAACTGATGCCGCGCCTTCTCGAAAAATAACCACTAGGCGTGGGGCCGACTGCAATAGCATTCATGAGCGGACAACAGGTTTGCTCGGCTTAACGAGGTTTTGCCCCCCTCTTTCTCAAAGAGGGCTGGGGTGATTTACAAACAAGGGTTCAGTTTATCATGCTGAGCAGAGTCGAAGCATATACTTCGCTGGCCGGATTTTTGGCTTTCATTGACTCATTTATTATTGTTATTCTTACATAAACAGGTTTCATCCCCGACATAAATTCCAGGAGATCAAAATGAAAAAGATGTTTTTTGCGATTCTATTGCTAGTGATGGGAATTTTATTTTCTTCCACGGCTTTTGCCCACGATGGTGAAGCCCACGCTAAGGAAGTTTACGAAGAAGGCAGTGGCGGCTCCTCAATGGATATGGGCCACAAAGCCGGTGCAACGGCTCATGAATATAAAGGCGAGCATGCCGGTGGAGCGGAGCACTCCAAAGAATATTATGAAAAGAAATACGGCAAATACGAGCATGAAAAACAGGGGTTACAGGAGGAAGGTAGCGGTATGAAAGAAGAAGCCATGAAGATGAAAGAAATGGAGCATCAACGCATGGAAGAAGGCAGCAGAATGTAGCCGCGTCCACTCGGCGTGGGGCTAGTGTAATAAGCCCGATGCTTGTCTCAATAATTCCTCTCCCCTTGAGGGAGAGGATGAAGGTGAGGGGGAATAAAAAATCTCTTCCAAATTTTCTGCAAGAAAACTCCGAAACAACTCCACCGATGCAGAAATAAAGCTATGGTCTGCACTTAGGTCTGCACTTAAAAACCGCCAACTGGCTGATTTCAAGTTTCGCCGTCAAGCACCCGTAGGAAAATACATTGTAGATTTCTTGTGCCATGAAAAATGTTTGATCGTTGAAGTCGATGGTGGCCAGCATATGGAAGCATCGATAGCCGATGATCAGCGTACCGCTTGGTTGCAGTCACAAGGATATCAAGTTATTCGATTTTGGAATGATCAAGTCTTGAAAGAAACTGATGCGGTTCTTGAAGAGATACTGAGGTGCCTGAGCCAGGAAAGCCAGCGGTGAAAATATTTGAATCCCCCTCATCCCAGCCTTCTCCCTCTAGGGGAGAAGGAGAAGAATCCACAAAGGAAATTGATTCAAAATTAATAATTCCTCTCTCCTTGAGGGAGAGGATAAAGGTGAGGGGGGCTAAGAAATATTCCTTATTTTCCAATGGGTTGTATCGAAATGTGGGCGACATAAAAGTCCCGGCTGACAACTCTTCTTTTGTAAGAATTGAATCGCTCGGAGGGAGCATTATGTCTGATAATTTAGGAATCAACGAATTGAGGGTGCTATCCACTTTGATGGGAAAAGAAAAATATGGTCTCGAAATCATCCAGTTCGTTAAAGATGAAACCGGTAAGGAACTCTCCTTGGGCGGACTCTATACAACATTGCATCGGTTGGAAAAGAAAGGTTATGTCAAGGGCCGTCATGGAGAAGCCACTGCTGAACGTGGCGGCAACCGTCGGAAATATTACAAGCTCACCGGCACCGGGCAAAAGGTTCTCGCCGATGCCCGCCAATCACTTTCACCTTTATGGGAGTTGGGGGTGCAGGGTGCTTGATAAAAAAAATTTGGTGATTAAACTTGAACCCGCTATCGATACAATTCTGGAATAATGTCCGCTTGGCTTATGTTTCATATCGTGATGAATTGATAAGAGCTGGATTATAACAACGATTAACAAAAAAGAGATCGAAAAATGAAATCGCTAAAAGAAATGCTGCACAAAAAACCATATTTGGCAGTTGATGCAATGATTCGGGGGCTGGATAACCCGCCGGAAAACTTTGTGGTTAATATGGATTCGTTCGGTGGGGTAATAACTGGAGTGTGTGAGGGTGGCGCAGCAACTCTGGCACTGCAGAAACTCAGCAATCATGAGTTCACACCAGAGGAAATTTATGATACTAGAGTAAGGTCGGAGGCTCTGGGTTTCGATTACTCTGAAGTATTTAAATTTGAAACTGCAATGGATTCATTAAGGATGGGAGACATAGGAAACCTCGCTGATTTTTGCAATATTAGAAGGACAGATATGCCAGCCCCATATCCTGATTTAGATGTTTTAGATACCAAGAAAAACTTTTTAAAAAAAATATCTGCCGAAAAAATAATTACGTTTTGCGGTTACTTTTTTCCCAAGAAATTCAGGGAAGAGGCAAAGGGCGATATCTTTGAAACTCGCCATGAAATGATTGAAAATGATTGCTCGAAAATAGCAATCTTTTGTGTGACAGCATTTAAAATCTTTTCTTTGATCTTGGGTTCGTTGCGTATTCGCCTGAGCGATCTGGTTAAAACAGAAAATGAGATGAATAAGTAGGGGATTTCAGTTAAATCACCCTCACCCCAGCCCTCTCCCCTCAAGGGCGAGGGGGAACCCCACATATAGTAAAATCCCTTCTCCCCTGGAGGGAGAAGGTTAGGATGAGGGGGGTATATAAAGACTTTGCTCACTGGCCCCACGCCAAGTGGACTGTGGTTAAGTTTGGGACTTTGGTATATAATTCCCTTAAGTTTTATAAGCAACCGGGTCTTTCATTCCAGCTTCCTGAAAGCCTTTGAGGCGCAGTTGGCAACTGTCGCACACGCCGCAGGACAATCCTCCCTCTGCCGGGTCATAACAACTGTGGGTCATGGCATAATCCACCCCCAACTCTAAACCCTTCTTTATGATTTCTGCTTTCGTGAGTTTTATCAGTGGAGTATGAATCTTAATAGATTCTTTCCCTTCCACCCCGGCTTTGGTGGCGAGGTTGGCGAGAGTTTCAAATGCGGCGATGAACTCGGGTCGGCAATCGGGGTAGCCGCTATAGTCGACAGCGTTGACCCCGATAAAAATATCATTGGCCTCTTTCACTTCCGCATAAGCCAGACAGAACGAAAGGAAGATGGTGTTGCGCGCCGGAACATAGGTGACGGGAATGCTCGATGTCGTTGTTTCCTGATCCCGGCCGGTTGGAACGTCGATGGAATCGGTCAGGGCCGAGCCGCCGAATTGGCGAAGATCGATTTTGACGATTTGATGATCGACGGTGCCGAAATGTTGGGCGATGTCCCGGGCCCGGTCGAGTTCAACTCTATGTCGCTGGCCGTAGTCGAAGGTGAGGCAGAAGAGGTCAAACCCTTCTTTCCGGGCTAAGGCCAGGGTGGTGGTGGAGTCCAATCCCCCGCTCAATAAAACAACTGATTTCATAAGGGTTTACCTGATTGTCGGCAATTAAATGGTGTTTTATTTGCTGTGATCTTATCGCCTTGCGCATTCCGGGTTGTTATTATATACTAATCCGCTTAAAATAAACCGGATAGTCCCCTTAAAATTAAAGGGTTTAGCCCCCGTTTAGATGTTCGATAATTTATCCGATCGCCTTGAAGCGATCTACAAAAAATTAAAGGGCCGCGGTGTCCTCAAAGAACCCGATGTCGATGAGGCCTTGCGTGAAATTCGGGTTGCATTGATCGAGGCGGATGTCAGTCTGCCGGTCATCAAAGATTTTATTGCCGAAGTCCGAGTGCAAGCCGTCGGTCAGGAAGTTTTGAAAAGCCTGACTCCGGGACATCAGATGGTCAAGATCGTCAACGATCACTTGACTCATTTGCTGGGCGAAGAGTTTGTTGATATTCAGATTGCTTCGAAGCCGCCGACTGTTATTTTGATGGCGGGACTTCAGGGGTCAGGGAAAACCACCACGGTTGGTAAACTGGCCAAGCGGTTTAAGGAAAAAGGAAAAAACTGTCTTCTCGTTCCGGCGGATGTTTACCGCCCGGCGGCGATTGAGCAGTTGCATGTTTTAGGACGGGAACTCGGCGTAGCGGTGTATGACGCTGGGGAAGAAAAAGATCCGGTAGCGATCTGTAAAAAATCGCTGGATGAAGCCGTCAACAAAATGAGTCAGGTAGTGATCATTGATACTGCGGGTCGTCAGCAGGCCGATGATGCCTTGATGGAAGAATTAAAGCAGATCAAGGAAACGGTTCAGCCGCACGAAGTATTGTTTGTCGCGGATGCGATGATGGGCCAGCAGTCTGCCGATATCGCCAAAACGTTTAATGATGCTGTTGGTATTGATGGCGTGATCTTGACCAAGATGGACGGTGATGCGCGCGGTGGTGCGGCATTTTCCATCAAGAGGGTGACCGGCAAACCCATTCGCTTTATAGGAATGGGGGAAAAGCTCGATGCGTTGGAGCCGTTTCATCCTGATCGGATTGTTTCCCGCATTCTTGGCATGGGCGATGTCATGTCCCTGGTCGAAAAGGCGGAAGAAAATTTCGAGCAGGAAGAGCAGGAAGAGCAGGAAAAGTTACAGAAAAAAATCAGGGCTAACGCTTTTACTCTGGAAGATTTTCGCGGCCAGTTGAAACAGGTTCAGAAAATGGGGTCGATGGAGCAGTTGCTGAGCATGATCCCCGGTGCAGGAAAACTGGCGAAGGGTTTGAAAATCGATGACCGCGCTTTTGTGCAGGTGGAGGCGATCATCAGTTCGATGACGCAGAGAGAACGCGAGAAGCACAACATCATCAATGCCAGCAGAAAGCGCAGGATCGCTCAGGGCAGTGGTACCCGGGTGAACGATGTTAATAAATTGTTAAAGCAGTTTGCGCAAATGCAAAAGATGATGAAAAAGGCTGCCCGTGGCGGCGGCATGAACTTCGGCAGTCTGATGGGCGGACGGGGTATGCCGGGCCGGTTCTTTTAAACGAGTTTTTATTGGATGCATTAATGCGGTTTATTGAGCCGCAAACATTTCGGGCCAGACCCGAACAGTACCCCTTGTATGTTGTTCATAAGGGGAATTTGTAGTAGTTGTACCTGTGAGCCCTGTGGGAAGCCGGTTTTGTGTTTTCCACAAGCTCCCAGGATTTGATTCAGGGCACAATAGATCGTTTACCCCTTAGGCTTTTAAGCCCGTCCCGAAGCGCAGATCGTTGTGTCCTTGTATGTTGTTCATAAGGGGAATTTGTAGTAGTTGTACCTGTGAGCCCTGTGGGAAGCCGGTTTTGTGTTTTCCACAAGGCTCACAGGGTTTGATTCAGGGCACAATAGATCGTTTACCCCTTGGGCTTTTAAGCCCGTCCCGAAGCGCAGATCGTTGTGTCCTATTTTGATTAACCCGAACAGTTGCCTGGGCCACTGAGCCCGCATCGGCAAGGCTGGGAGACCAAATTATGAATCAGAAACCCCATTTTATTGGCATCGATATTTCTAAACTCCATCTGGATGTTGCTGACAGCATGACTCAAGAAACCTGGCAAACCGCTAACAATGAGGAAGGGATTGCTGGTTTGGTCGAGAGTTTATCCGCCTTAAATCCTCCATTGATCGTTTTGGAAGCCACAGGCGGCTTAGAGATCCCGTTGGCTTCGGCCCTGGTTGCGGGTCGACTGCCAGTAGCCGTGGTCAACCCGCGACAAGTTCGTGATTTTGCCAAAGCCACCGGGAAACTGGCAAAAACCGATGTCATTGATTCTCTTGTGCTGGCCCATTTTGCCAAGGCCGTACGTCCTGAGGTCAGGAAAATCAAAGACGAAGAATCTCTTGAACTCTCAGCTCTGGTGACACGCCGTCGCCAGTTGATCGAGATGCTGACCAAAGAAAAAACCCGTCTAAAACAAGCTCCAAAATGGATATGTAAAGACATTAAGGAGCATATCGAATCTCTTAAAAAACGCTTGCGAAAAATCGATGGCGACCTTTCCAGAACCATCAAAAACAGTTCTGCCTGGCGTGAGCACGACCAGATTATACAAAGTGTTCCCGGTGCCGGTCCCGTTCTGGCTGTCAACCTCTTGGCCGGGGTTCCGGAACTTGGAGTTCTTAATCAGAAGCAAATCGCCGCCCTCATCGGTCTCGCTCCCCTCAATCGGGACAGCGGAAAGTTCCGGGGCCGCCGGTGTATCTGGGGCGGCCGCGCCAATGTGCGTGCCGCTTTATACATGGCCGCCGTCACTGCCATGCAGCATAATCCCGTGATTCGTACCTTTTACACACGCCTCATCGAAAAGGGCAAACCCTTTAAAGTTGCCATTACCGCATGCATGAGAAAGTTATTAACGATCATCAATACCATGATCAAAACAAAAACACTCTGGAATGAAAATCTCATTACCAGCACTTGACATTTAACACAGTTGCTTCGGGGCATGAAGACAAATGAAGGGATGTTACACGTGACGCTGGACTATAAGTAATAGTTTTGCTTGCGCATTATTTATTGGCGGGTGTTAACGCCATATATACCGGGATAAGCCCGTAACCTAGGAGAAAGTACATTGGCAGTTGTAATTCGATTAACTCGGCGAGGAGCAAAAAAGAAACCCTTTTACCGGATTGTGGCGGCGGATTCCAGGATGCCAAGAGATGGTAGATTTCTTGAAATTCTGGGAACCTACGATCCTCTGAATGATAAAGAGGGTTGTAAGGTTGACGCGGATAAAGCCATGGCTTGGATCAAGAAAGGCGCCAAGCCCAGCAAAACCGTGGGGTCCCTCTTCAAAAAAGCCGGGGTTGGTGTTTAAACCCATTCATTTCGCAAAACCGCGATTCTTACAATTGAGCGAACTGGAATCATAAGTTGCTCTTCCTCATATGGGGGTTCGTTTCCTGTGGACTAGGAGGGAATTATGAGAGATCTCATACTGATGATTGCGAAGTCGCTAGTGGACAAGCCTGATGAAGTGGAATTACTGGAAGTGGAAGGCGAAAAAACAACGGTGCTGGAATTGAGAGTTGCGAAAGAAGATTTGGGAAAGGTCATTGGCAAGCAGGGAAAAACCGCCAGGGCCATGCGAACCATTCTGAACGCAACGGCAACCAAATTAAAAAAACGGGCTGTGCTGGAAATTATCGAGTGATATGGATTGGATTTCGATTGGCAAGCTTGCCCGGACCCACGGCCTGAAAGGGGAGTTGAAGTTTTATCCGCATGACCCGGAAGGGATCGAGTTTTTGAGCGGACAGACCGTGCGGCTGGAAAAAACAGAATTAAAGGTTCAATCAATTCGCGGGGCCAACGTTCCCTTCATCATCAAGCTGGAGGGAATTGACGGCATTGATGCGGCAAAACTCTTCACGGGAAAAGAACTGCTAGCCAACCGTGAGGATTTTAAGCCTCTGCCGGAAGGCGAATATTACCGCTTTGAGATTGAAGGACTTGAAATCTTCGATGAAGAAGGTCGACCTCATGGGGTCATCGAAGACATTATCCCGACAGGCAGTAACGATGTCTATGTGGTGCGAAACGGGGACCGGGAATGGATGCTCCCCATGATTGATTCGGTGGTCAAGTCCATCGACCTGAAACAAGGGAAACTGATTTTTCATCGTATTGAGGGTTTGTTTGAGGACACTCCGGTTTGACATTGTCAGCATTTTTCCGGGGATGTTTGAGTCTCCTTTTGGGGACAGTATTATTCAGCGGGCCCGCGAAGAAGGATTGCTGGATATTCGCGTTCATGATTTGCGCGACTACAGTCTGAATAAACACAATAAGGTGGATGACACTCCCTTCGGAGGCGGAGTGGGCATGGTCATGAATGTCGAGCCCATTGCCCGCGCCATTGCAGCAGTTAAAAAGGAAGTTCCCGAAACCCGGACGATATTATTATCACCGGGTGGGCGGCCCTTTGATCAGGAAAAAGCCCGGGAGCTTTCCGGCTTATCAAGCCTGACGCTGATCTGCGGTCGTTATGAAGGCATCGACGAACGGGTGGGACTGCATTATGTCGATGAGGAAATTTCCATCGGCGATTATGTTTTGACCGGCGGAGAACTTCCCGCCATGGTTCTCGTTGAGGCTATATCAAGGTTGGTGCCGGGGGTGCTGGGCGATCCGGAATCGGTGGTGGAAGAATCTTTCTCCAACGATTTGTTGGAATACCCGCAATACACCCGACCTCGAGATTATGAAGGATTCAAGGTTCCGGAGATTCTGGTCTCCGGCGACGCGAAAAAAATACGCGACTGGCAAAAAGCGGAAGCGTCAAAAAAAACCGCGCAGGTTCGGCCCGACCTGCTCGAAAAAAATAATCGGGCCTGATGCAGGTCGGCTTTGGATAAGGCAAATATTCATCTGGCGCTGGTCCATTTTCCCGTCTATAACAAAGTCGGGGAAGTGGTGGTATCATCCATCACCACCTTGGACGTGCATGATATTTCGCGCGTCTGCCGGACGTTTGGGATCGGTACTTTTTATGTGGTCACGCCCTTGAAGACTCAGCAGGAGCTGGTCGAGAGGTTGGTCGGTCACTGGCTGACAGGGCATGGGGCGGAATACAACCCGACCCGAAAGGAAGCGCTGCTCAAAACCCGGGTCATAAAAAGCCTGGATGATGCGATTGCCGAGCTGGCCGAACAGAGCGGGGAAAAACCCTGTGTGGTGGCCACCGGGGCCAAGCAGGTGCCGAACAGCATCGGGTTTGAAACGTTAAGGGAACAGTTAAATGAAGATGGGCCCGTGCTTCTGGTTTTTGGTACCGGCTGGGGGCTGGAAAAAAACCTGATCGGTAATGCCGACCATGTGCTCGAACCCATAGAAGGCAATAACGGGTTCAATCACCTGCCGGTACGAGGAGCGATAGCAATTATATTAGACCGCCTGTTAGGCAGGTTTTGATAAAGAATTTTTTAACCGAAATTGAAAATCATTAATTAGTTAATTATATATACACCCAAGGAGAGAGGTTCATGAATTTAGTAGACCAGATTGAAGCAAAAGAAATGAAGAAAGATGTTACCGATGTTCATATCGGCGACACCGTCAAGGTGCATATGCGCATTGTTGAAGGAGAGAAAGAGCGTATTAAGGTCATCGAAGGAGTGGTCATCAAAATGCGTGGCAGTGGGGTTCGCAAGACCCTGACGGTCCGTAAAATCTCCTTTGGTATCGGAGTGGAGCGTATATTCCCGTTTCATTCCCCCCGAGTCGAAAAAATTGAGATCATTCGACGGGCCAAGGTGCGCCAGGCCAAGCTGTATTATCTGCGCGAGCTGCGTGGCAAAGCTGCTCGCCTGAAAGAGCTCAAGGCACCGCGACCCACGACCAAGGCAAAAAAGACCAAGACCCGGGGCAAAAAAGCCAAAGCTGCAAAGGCCGCCGCTAAAAGTTCCTGACTCTCTTCCGAGAGAGGGAAATTAGCAAAAGCTCATCAAGCCGGGATAACTCTTTGCTTGCCAAATAAAGAGATGGCACGCTGGCCCCACGCCGAGTGGTTAGTTGAAAGTTTCGACGGAAACGCCGGGGACGGGTTTCGGTTTTTCCGGTTCGTCATTCTCCGGCGGTAAGTTGAATGTTTCGCCCAGTCCGTGTTTCAGTTTGATATCCTGATATTTATATTTAGCGCGGGAGAGGTAGGTCTTCAATCCTTGAACGCGGGTCTTGTCGGCAGGGTGGGTGGAAGCCCACTCGGGAGGATCTTTATCCCCTTTGGCCTGACTGAACCGCTGCCAGAACCGGATCGCTTCCTCAGGATCGTATCCCGCTTTAGCCATATAGACCAGCCCGATCTGGTCGGCCTCCCCTTCATCGCCCCGGCTGAAAGGCAGGGTGATGCCATACAAAACCCCCAGTCCCAAAGCACTCATGATAATGTCCCGTTGGGTATTGTTTCTAAGGCTAATGTTGGCACCTATCATGGCTGCAGTCAGAAGCATTTGCTGTGACATTCTCTGGGCCCCATGCCGGGCAATGACATGGGCAATTTCGTGACTCAACACAGTGGCCAGTCCGGCTTCGTTTTGACAGATGCGTAGCATGCCGGTATAGACCGCGACCTTGCCGCCCGGTAGGGCGAAAGCGTTTTCATCTTTTGACTCGATCAACCGGAACTCCCAGTTGAGCTTGGGCATGTCGCTCACCTCGGCGATACGCCGACCGACACGCCGAAGCACCCGGTTCAAATGTGCGTTGTCCGAATCTTTCTGGTCTTTAAGAGCCTGCTTGTAAGCCTGCTTGCCGAACTGGATTTCCTGTGCCTGGGAAATGAGAATCAGGGCCTGCCGGTTGGAAACCGGTGTGGTGGCACAGGCGGCAAAAACAAATACGATCGCCACAAGAATAGCTTTCAATGGGTTAGGCATAGACCAATTATAGAAGGCTCTGGCATGGTTTTCAATAGCGCTCTGGTTGGGAATGTCTTATGCTTTGCCCATGGAGCAGGATTTGTGGGACTATGAAATCAAGGCGCGTGACAAGGGCTACCGGTTTGTGGTCGGAGTGGATGAGGCCGGACGCGGTCCGTTAGCGGGGCCGGTGGTTGCCGCCGCTGTGATCTTGTCCCTCGATGCGGTTCTTGAGGGACTAGATGATTCCAAAAAACTTTCGCCAGCAAAACGTGAGGAGTTGTTTCCAAAAATACAGGAGATGGCTCATGGCGTGGCCGTGGTCAACCCGGAAGTGATTGATGAAATCAATATTCTTCAGGCGGCACGGTTGGCGATGAAACAGGCGGTGGAGAAATTGCCGTCGGACCCTGACCTTCTGCTTATTGATGGCAACCAGAAAATAGATTCATCCATAGATCAGTGGGCGATTGTGAAGGGGGATGCTAAAAGTTTTTCCATAGCTGCCGCTTCGATTCTGGCCAAAGTGACCCGCGATCGCATCATGGAAGACTATCACCACCTGTATCCACAATATGAATTTACCCGGCACAAAGGGTATGGCACCCAACTGCATCGGGACTTGATTGCCGAGCACGGTCCTTGCCCGATCCATCGCCGAACTTTCAAGGGAGTGGCGGAATATCTCCGCTAGTGACTGGCAATGGCTTTTTTTACCCCTGCGGGGCACGAAGTACCCGTGCCGGGCATGAAGTTTAAGGAAGAGGACATCACAGCTACGGAAGAATATTACGACAGCTAGCAAAGATATTTTCGACTCAACGAGTTATTGCCCTTTGGCAGCATGTTATGATCCCTCATCAGTCTTCATGCCCCGAAAGAGGTACGCCGAGTGGCGGAATACCTCAATCGTTAAGTTATGCTTTCTTTATCAAATAAAAAGTGGTGTCTGGCCGAACCATCTGCAGAAACGGTGTCTCTTTTGGAACGTGGGCTTCAACTTCCCACGGCGGTTGCCGTGCTTCTTGTCAACCGCGGGGTGACGTCGGAAGAGTCTGCTAAGGATTTGATGGAAGCGGATTTCACCCGCCTGCACGATCCGTTTTTGATGACCGGCATGCAACAAGCCGTTGAAAGGGTGATTCGGGCCTTGCAGCAAAAAGAGGCCATCACCGTTTTTTGCGATTACGATGTTGATGGGGTGACCTCCGCCGCGTTTCTCACACATTTTTTTCGCGACCTGAATTGTTCGGTCGAGGCTTATTTGCCCGAACGGCAGTCGGAGGGCTATGGGCTTAATTGCGACGCGGTTCGTAAAATACGCGAGGGCGGCGCGGGACTGATGATCACCGCCGATTGCGGCATCACCGGTGTGAAAGAGGTGGCGCTGGCGAATGAAATCGGATTGGATGTTATTGTCACCGACCACCATCAGGTGGGGGAGGAAGGCTTGCCTCCGGCTATCGCGGTGCTCAATCCGCATCGTGCTGACTGCGATTATCCTTACCGCTTTTTAAGTGGTGTGGGTTTGGCCTTCAAACTGGCCATTGCGGTGAGAAACGGATTGTATTCGGTGGGCTGGTCCAAGGAAAGCCTACCCAATTTAAAACGACATTTGGATCTATTTGCTTTGGGCACCATTGCCGATGTTGCGCCGTTGACCGGAGAGAACCATATTCTTACCTTGCATGGACTCGAAATGTTGTCCACCACTGCAAAGCCAGGGCTGGTCGCCTTAAAAGAAACCGCAGGCATTGTGGGGAATGTCGATGCGCGTTCGGTCGGGTTCGGTCTTGGTCCGCGGCTCAACGCCGCCGGTCGACTGGGCCGGGCTGATAGGGGCCTGCACTTGCTGACATCCACAGATCTAAAAGAAGCCAAAGTTCTGGCGCGGGAACTGGAACGTACCAACACAGAGCGGAAAGAAATTCAGGAAGAAACCGTAGCAGAAGCAGAATCGCTTTTCCGTAGCGAAATCGATATTCAAAAGGATCGGGTGATTGTGCTGGCATCAGAAATTTTTCATCCGGGGGTGATCGGCATTGTTGCTTCCCGCCTGGTCGACAAATATCACCGGCCCACGGTTCTCATTGCTTTGGAAGCTGGGCAGGGAAAAGGGTCCGGACGCAGTATCCCCCGCTTTAACCTGTTCAAGGCTTTTACCGATTGCACCGAGCACCTTGTTCAATTTGGTGGTCATGCCTACGCCGCCGGACTCACCATTCAAGAGGAACAAATCGAAGCGTTCCGCAATGCCATTAATGAGGTGGGGCAGCAATATTTAAGCGAAGAAGACCTGATTCCTGAAGTGCGGGTGGATGCGGTGCTGGACTTGGAAGAAATCAACCACTCGCTTTACAGTCGGATGGCTTTGCTCGAACCGTTCGGCGCTGAAAACCCGGTTCCCTGTTTTTTGTCACGGGCCGTGAAACTTCAGGAAGTGAAATTGATCGGTAAGGAAAAAAATCATGTCCGGTTTCGCGCCAGTCAAGGCAGAGGTCGGATAGAAGGCGTGGGTTTCGGGTTTGCCGAGGTGTTTGAATCGGTCGATGTCGCCACGGAACTTTTTGATATTGTCTACGAACTCAATCTCAACACCTGGAACGGCAGGGAAAAACTGGAGATAAAACTGGTCGACATTCGATTATCCGCCGATTTGTGATATTTAAGCTTTGGAGGAATATTATAGCCCCACGTCTTTGGCGGTCGCGAGTGCGTGTTATGTTCCTACCCCAGACTTCATGCCCCGCAGGGGTATCACCGCCCCATTTCCATCGGCGGTTCGCCGGGCGCTGGCCCCGCGCCTAGCGGTTGATCTGGACATGGGTTTCAGGTATGTTGCCAGGTCTATGACCAGGAACAAACTTATTCTGGCGTCGCAATCTCCCCGCCGGTTGGAACTGTTAAAGCAGATTACCGACCAATTTGAAGTCGTCCCCAGTTCGATAGAGGAGAAACTCGATTATGGGCTGCGTCCGGAAGAGAACGCTCGAATACTGGCCCGTGCCAAGGCCGAAAGTGTCGCTAAAAATTATCCCGACTGCTGGGTGATCGGCGCCGACACCCTCGTAACGCTACATCAGGAAATTTTGGGGAAGCCTGTAGATGTCCCCGACGCCGAAAGAATGCTCCGCCGGTTGAGCGGCAAGGAACATCGCGTTGCCACCGGTATCTGTGTTGTCAGTCCGGGGAAAACCCTCGGTAAAGCCATAACCTCAAAGGTGCGCTTTAAACCTCTAACCGATGAAGAAATATCAAACTATATCCAAACCGGCGAACCGATGGATAAAGCCGGAGCCTATGCCATTCAGGGTAAGGGCAGTTTTATGATCCGCGAATTTTCCGGCTCAGAAACCAATATCATCGGGCTCCCCATCGACGAACTGAAAACCCTCCTTGAAAAAACCGGATTCCTTCCACAACCCCGGCAGGCGAAAGAACCTTGACATTTCAACCAGGTTGAGCGTTTTAAACTGAATGGTTTTTTAGAAATTGCTTGCGAACCAAGGCATTTGTAATTTAATTTAGAGGTATAGTCTGCTTATCAATGACTGGGAAAGAGGAATGTTTAAATCAAAAAATAATCTGGAGATCCACGGTCACTGCCAAAAATGTCAAGGGCCAATTTTTCTGAACAGTACTGTGGACTGGTATGGCAATACCGTGCTGAGCCTCAATTGCTGGAATGGCCATTACCAGTGGATCAATATAGAAAATATTGAGGAGGCCAAAAACCTCGCACCAGAAACCAAGCGGTCCCTCGTCACCCATATCAGCTTTTTTGATTTGTCATGACCTCCAGGCGCCCCCGTCCTTATCGCCTAATTTCATTCCTTTTATTTTATTCGGTCATTTTTCTTTATTCTCCCGCCAAGGCCCAGCCTGAACCGCCTCTCGGAATGATCTATATCCCCCAGGGATATTTTCAAATGGGCACCACTTCAGGTAAGGAGGATGAAACGCCCGTGCATTTCGTTTTCACTCCCGGATATTTCATCGACAAGTATGAAGTGAGCAACAAGGACTACTCAGCCTTCATGCAAGCCACCGGACACCCTGCCCCGAAGCTCTGGAAAGATTCCCGGTTCAACGAACCCGATCAGCCCGTAGTCGGTGTGAACTGGCACGATGCCATGGCGTACGCCAAGTGGAAAGGACGAAGACTGCCTACGGAAGCAGAATGGGAAAAGGCCGCACGGGGAAATGATGGCCGACTGTGGCCATGGGGAAGAAAATTCGACAAGGGTTTCAACTTTTTCTTCCTCAATATTTTTGGGGAAAACGACAACTACCCTTTCACCGCGCCGGTCAACTATTACCACTCCGGCGTCAGCCCTTTCGGGTTATACAATACGGCGGGAAACGTCTGGGAGTGGTGTCTGGATTGGTATGACGAAAACTATTATCGCATCAGCCCCGAAATCAATCCGGAAGGCCCACAGGGTCCGCTGAAAATGAAAGTGCTCAGAGGGGGTTCCTGGGTCAACAACATTGACGGGGTAAAAGTTGTCAACCGCGCCCGCAACCTTCCCCATATTAAAAACGAAACTTACGGATTCCGCACCGCGCAATCCCTCCAGTGAACCAGATATCTAACAGACTAGCCATCTTCTCCTGGTCTCTCTACGATTTTGCCAACACCATTTTTTCCATGAACGTGATCTCTCTGTATTTCGCGTTGTGGGTTACGGTGGATCATGACGGTCAGGACATTTTATACAGCACTGCCCTTTCACTTTCCATGCTGGCGGTGGCCTTGAGCGTCCCTGTTTTTGGAGCGCTTTCAGACACGACCGGCAAGCGCAGGACCCCGCTGATCGCACTCACCCTGCTTTGCGTTTTCTGCACCGGACTGATCGGCACCACCGACCATCTTTGGACCGGCCTGATTTTGTTCATGGTGGCCAATTACGGTTACCAATCGGCGTTGGTTTTTTATAATGGCATGCTCCCCTCCATTTCACGAGGCAGCCATGTCGGCCTCGTTTCCGGGTACGGAGTGTCCCTCGGTTATCTCGGTTCCATCCTTGGCATGTTAATGGTGCAACGCTTTGTGGAATCTGACGGGCGTTCTGCGGCCTTTCTTCCCACTGCCGGATTGCTGTTACTTTTCTCTCTACCCTGTTTTCTGTTTGTTAAAGATCCCGAAACCGGGCGATCCGCCCCGCCTGTCCGCATTAAAGAAGCCTTCAACACACTCAAACAAACTTTTCTTCGCGTCAGACAATACCGTTCCCTGTTCCGGTTTATCCTGATTCATTTTCTGGTTCTCGATGCGGTGAACACCATTATTGCGTTCATGGCGGTTTATGCCAGCAAAGTGATCGGATTCAGCGGTGGTCAGATCACAAAATTTTTAATCTCCTCAACAGTCTGCGCGATGATCGGATCATGGGTCATCGGCATTCTCGTCAAACATAAAGGCATCATCTGGTCTTACTGGCTGGTTTTGGCGCTCTGGATCGCCTCCCTCTCACTGGCCGCTACAAGCCAGAGCGAGGCCTTGTTCTGGTTGGTGGGTCCTTTAGCCGGGGTGGGCATGGGCGGGGTTTGGGTGGTCAGCCGGGCTTTCATAACCGAACTTTCCCCTCCTGAAAAAGTCGGGGAATTTTTCGGATTGTACGGGATGGCGGGCAAGGCGGCATCCATCATAGGCCCACTGCTATGGGGAGGAGTGGTCTGGACTCTGGACACGACTGGGACGCTCAAATATCGAGTCGCGGTAACAGTACTGCTGGCCACCGTAGTTGTAGCGGCTTTTCTTTTCCGTGGCCTGGCCCGACAATTACGACATCAATAAATCGGTTGACATTGATAGGTCGAATGATTAGTTTTAGTACATCTGTCAAATTTTAAACCGCCTGCATATTTTCTGAAAGCATCGTAGAGAAAGGGTGACCCCGATGGCACGATTCGTTTCCTTGAGTTTATATTTTATCCTGTTTGGCGCAGGACTCTTAATTTTCGCCCACCCTACAAAAGCCTGGGCTCATTCCGGCCATAAACACGATGAACTAAAAATAAAACTTCCAAAAGTGGTGGCTCAGGTTAACGGACACGATATCAGCGGCGATGCTATTTCCCGCGAATTGAAAAAAGCCACACAGAAATATAAAAAACGCGGCATGCCCCTCAATGCCGATCAGGAAAAATCTGCCGCCAAAAAATTGATCAACGACGAAATCGGACGCACCCTGCTCGTCTTGAAGGCGAAAGAATCGGGAATCAATATTACAAAAGAAATGATGGAAGAACGGATTAATAAAGTGAAAGCCGGATTCCGTTCAGATGCCATTTTCGAACATAAACTTGCCAACCGAGGCATGACCCTGGACCAATATAAAGCAGAACTTGAAACCGATTTATATATGGACCAGATCATAAAAAAAGAAATCGAACCTAAAATTCAGGTTCCTGAAAACGAAATCCGTGATTACTACGAAAAAAATAAGTTCACCAGCCAGGAAAAAGTCCGGGCCAGTATCATCATTTTGAAATTTAATCCCTCAGCAGGAAAAGCTGGAGAACAGAAAGTCCTTAAGAAATTCGAGTCCATCCTCGACCAGCTCCGTAATGGAGCCGATTTTGCCGCGATGGCCAGGAAGTTTTCTCAGGACAGTTTGGCTTCTAAAGGAGGCGATTTGGGATTCTTCACCCGAAAACAAATGCTTCCGGCTTTCAGCAACAGAGCTTATAAAATGAAGGCTGGCGAAGTCAGCGATATTTTCCGCACCGGACATGGATTCCACGTGCTGAAAGTCACCGACAAAAAACCGGCGGGGACCAGTCCTTTTGAGGCAGAAAAAGAAAAAATCAAAACCTTTCTCAGCCAGAAGAAAAGCTCAAAAGCCACTCAAGACTATATCGAAGCCCTTAAAAAACAGGCAAAAATAAAAACCTACTTCTAAGAACATCTAATTTTGAAAATGCGTTTTAAGGCAAAAAATCAACTTGCGGATATAAATATGAAAAAGATTCTGGTTCTTGGGTGCTTTTTTATTACAGGTGTCTTCATGGTAGCAGTTTTATCCGGTTGTGACTTCCGCAGCACAAAAAGCATGGGAAAGCCGTAGTACCGAGGACCAGGTTACCGACTCAAAAATTCATACTGGAATTCTGAACAAATTAAAGAATAAAGGCAAAGGTCTGCTTCTGGATGTGAGTGTTGATGTCTGGGAACAAAGGGTGCTTCTTACAGGAACCCTGGATGATTCGGGGTTGCGCTCTGAAATAGAAAGCCTCGCCAAACAGGACTCGCGTATTAAAATTCTTCACAACTATATTCAGGCAGTGACAACGACTTTATTCCGTTAAAACACCTCTACCAATCAACTGACAATAGAACGTCATCGCGAGCCACAAAGTGGCGTGGCGATCCAGCTTCTGGATTGGATTGCTTCGCTCTGCTCGCAATGACAAAACCCCGAGTGAGGGAAATTACTTTTTTTTGGATTTGCTACCATCGATCTGGCTGAGTTTGCGCTTAACGGTTTTTTGTTTGTCCTTGTCGAAATCGACTTTCAGATAAACCGTTTTATCAAATAGTTTTTGAACCGTACCTTCTTTTTTCTTACCGGCAAAATCGAATTTGATCTTGTCTCCCACTTTCATAGCTTCATCTCTCCCTGAAAATCAAAAATCTGCCCACGACAATATTTGAGCAATTATAACAACCACTGCGCTTTGAAAAAATTGAGATTAGAGCAAAACAGGCAATGAGTCAAGAACTCGTTACCCTCCACGCCCACTGGGTGGTACAATCATAGAAATTTTTAAGACCCTGCCCGAAATGAATACCCAGACTCAGATAGAAATTAAATCTTTTGAAGCGAACCCCTCCCCTGCGCAGTTTGCCGAAGTGGTGTTCAACCTTCCTCTTAAGGAGGCGTTCACCTACACCATTCCGCCTGAATTACTCGGCAAGGTTCGAATCGGCATGCGGGTTCTGGTACCTTTTGGTAGAAGAAAGATTACCGGCTATGTCGTCCACTTTGCGAATAAATGGGACAAGCCCATCGCCCTTAAATCCATCTCCGACCTGCCCGACACCGGACCTGTGGTGAACGAAGAGGTATTGGCTCTCACCAAGTGGTTGGCGGGTTACTACCAGTCTTCCTGGGGCGAAGCCATCCGCTGCGCCCTGCCAGCCGGACTCGACAACAAAAGCCGGGATATCGGCTACCAGCTCATCAAGTCGGTACGCCTCGCCAGCCCTTTACCCGACGAGAAAGAAATAGAACGCCTGCTCAAACGCAGTCCCAAACAAAAACTGGTGTTCGACCTAATCAGGCAAAAAGAAATCAACCTGCCGGAACTGCAAACCCGAATCCCAAAAAGCCAGGCCGCATTACGCAGACTTAAAGAAAAACGACTGGTAGAAGTTTTTACCAAGAAAAAAGTGCGCGAGGCTTTCGTTCCCGAAGATGCAATGACCCGGCCTTTCGGCGAATCTTTGACATTCACTCCAGAGCAACAAAAAATATTCAAACAACTCAATCTCGCTATTGAAGCCGGTAAATACGAATCGTTTTTATTGCACGGCGTAACAGGAAGCGGCAAGACTGAAATCTACATCCGTTGTATTCAGCGCGTTCTTGAAATGGGCAAAACCGCCATCATGATGGTTCCCGAAATCTCCCTCACCCCGCAGACTGTAGAACGGTTTCGTCAAAGGTTCGGAGACCGGGTGGCTATTCTGCATAGCGGCCTATCGCAAACCGAACGTTATCTGGAATGGAAAAAGATCCATGATGGAAAAGTTTCGATCGCGGTCGGAGCCCGCTCGGCCGTTTTCGCACCCTTCAAGAAGCTGGGCATTGTGGTGATTGATGAAGAACACGATGGCTCTTATAAACAGGATTCCAATCCCCGCTACCACGCCCGCGATACTGCCGTCATGCGGGCTCGGTCGTTGAATGCCATCGTCATTATGGGCTCGGCGACCCCTTCCCTGGAATCGACACAAAACACGCGGCTGGGAAAATATCAATACCTGTCCCTGGAAAGCCGGGTCGGCGAACGCATGCTGCCGCTCGTCAGCCTCGTGGATATGAAAAAGGAGCGCAAGAAATTTAAAAATTTTGCCATGCTTTCCGGAACCCTGCGCAGCGCGATTAGCGACAGGCTTTCCCGCAAGGAACAAGTTTTTCTGTTTCTCAATCGCCGCGGAACAGCCCGATTTGTTTTTTGCCCTGACTGTGGATACGTATTAGAATGTGCCCATTGCAGTGTCACCCTCACCTTTCACGGCAAGGATGACCGCCTGCTCTGTCATTATTGCAATTTCAGGGCACGCATGCCCGGCCACTGCGTCGAATGCCACGGAGAAGTGATTCGCTTCAGCGGATTCGGCACTCAGAAACTGGAAGAAGAAGTTAAAAAACTTTTCCCGGATGCCCGTGTAACCCGGCTGGATCGGGACACCACCCGTGGCCGCGACTCTTTCGCCACCATGCACCGGAATATGAACGCCGGGAACATCGACATCCTCATCGGCACACAAATGATCACTAAAGGACATGATTTCCCCAACGTCACGCTGGTCGGGGTGGTGCATGCTGATCTGTCCCTGAGTATACCGGATTTCAGATCGTGCGAGCGGTCGTTCCAGTTGTTGACCCAGGTTGCGGGCCGGGCAGGACGAGGGCAGGTACCCGGAAAGGTGATCATTCAGACTAACAATCCCGACCATTATATGTTTGCGTTTGTCCGGGAACACGATGTGAACGCTTTCCACGAGAAGGAATTGAAGCTGCGACAGCAACTCAACTATCCTCCATTCACCCGGCTTGTTGCCATCGAAGTTATCAGCGAGAATGAATCTTTAGGGCAGAGCACCGCCCAAAAACTGGGGCGGGCTCTCAACCAGCAGGCAATCTCAGGAGTAGAAATATTAGGTCCGTCCAAAGCAGCCCTGTATCAGATTCAAAATAAATTCCGTTGGCATTTAATATTGCGCAGTCAGAACATGCAGGCCCTGCAAGGCCTTCTGGTAAGTTGCCGTGAACTCAATGACCTTAAATCTGCCTCCGGCGGAAAAATAAAAATTGCCATCGATGTAGACCCCTTCAACCTGCTATAAACCTGATTAGACAAACCACCATCAACCCTAATTTGAAATCTCATTCATGAAATTTATTCGCTCCATGTACGATTGGGTCCTACATTGGGCCGCCACCCCTTACGCGCTTCCGGCGTTATTTTTTATTTCGTTCGTCGAATCATCATTTTTCCCGATCCCGCCGGATATTTTATTGATCGCTATGACGGTCGCGGTACCAGCATTGTGGATCCGATTTTCCCTCTTCTGCTCTGTGGCATCTGTTCTGGGAGGAATGTTTGGTTATTTCATCGGCTACCAGTTCATGGACCTGATCGGCAATGGTATCGTGGAGTTCTATCATTTGCAGGCCAAATTTGAGAAAATAGGTGCTCTCTATGACGAGCATCAGGCGTGGGCTGTTGCTGCAGTGGGCTTCACCCCTTTGCCTTATAAAATTTTCACTTTGGCGGCAGGGGCATTTAAAATTAATTTCCCAACTTTTGTTCTGGCATCGGCCATCAGTCGTTCAGCCCGGTTCTTTCTGGTCGCATTTATAATTCATAAATTCGGACCACCCATTAAGATGTGGATCGAAAAATATTTCAACCTTTTCAGCATCGTGTTTTTAATTCTGCTTTTTTTAGGTTTTTATCTATTAAAATTTGCGCTTTGACGGAGTCTTGCCATGAGTGAACATTGCGTACTATTCATCACCGCTGGGTCCAAAGAGGAAGCGGACAAAATAAGCCAAGGACTGGTCAACGACAAACTGGCATTCTGCGTCAGCGTCATTCCAAAAATTCAGTCGACCTATTACTGGGAAGACAAAATCCATGTGGACGAAGAGTTTCTCTTAATCGTCAAAACCCGGAAAGACCGTTATGACGCCCTGGAAACATGGGTCAAAATAAACCACAGCTATGAGGTTCCGGAGATCATCGCCCTGCCTATCGAGCAGGGTCTTCCCGCATACCTGTCGGGAATTGATGACTGGGTCATAAAAAAAGACTGACAAACCATGCCCCATATCCACATAAAAAAGGAATGGGAAATTTCAGACAATTTGGCCACGCCGGAGTCAACCTACCTTCGCCGGCGGGAATTTCTCAAAGGCACGGCTCTGACCACTGCCGCCACTATTGGAGTGCTTTATGGTTGTGGTCCTTCTTCTCCACCCAATGTTCTTCCTGAAGTGAAATGGAATGAACTAGAAAAATCCATTTATCCCGCTAAAAGAAATCCGAAGTACGAGTTGGACCGTCCCATAACTGTGGAAAAAATCGCCGCCACCTACAATAATTTTTATGAGTTCGGAAGCGGAAAAATCGACCCGGTGCATTACGCACAAAAACTCAACATCCGCCCCTGGACTATTCAGGTTGGCGGACTGGTCAACAAGCCCACGACGTTCAACATAAATGACTTGTTAAAAACCATGCCCATTGAAGAACGTGTATTGCGACTGCGATGCGTCGAAGCTTGGGCCATGGCCGTGCCCTGGACCGGATTCCCGTTTTCGCAACTTCTTAAAAAGATCGAACCCAAAGCGAAAGCCACTCATGTGAGGCTGGAAACTTTTTACCAGCCGTTCACCGCCCAGGGCCAGCTGGCATTCTGGGAGCCGTGGCCCTATGTCGAAGGATTGACGATTAAAGAAGCAATGAACGAACTGGCGTTTTTAGCCACCGGCATTTATGGACACCCGCTTCCCAAACAACATGGCGCACCAATCCGTCTGGTTGTGCCCTGGAAATACGGGTTCAAGAGTATTAAGTCCATCGTCAAGATTGAGCTGGTCGACTACCGTCCCGCCACTTTCTGGAACACCCTGCAAGGACTGGAATACGATTTCACCGCCAATGTCGATCCGAGAATCCCGCACCCGCGCTGGCCACAGACGCGTGAAAAAATGATCGATACCGGAGACATCCGCCCCACTCTTCCCTATAATGGTTATGGAGATTTTGTCGCCAAAATGTACACATAGAGCATTATTTAAAAATCAAACGCCTATCTGATTCATAGAGCCTTCGTTTACAGTGATTTGTTTATAAACCTAGCATCTAAGTCTTAAAGCACTATTGACACCATTAAACTTTTAATGAAGAATGCCTCAAAGTTAGACGCGAAAGGAACAGTGCAAATACAATTGGAATTATGAATAATTTTAATAAACAAGCTCCCCTTTTTAATAAACAGGAAACTGAAATCAACCCTTTTTTCCAAACTAAGTTGGGGAAAATTTATTTGGCCGATTCGTTAAACTTAATGCGGTCTTTCAAAAAAAAGTCTATCAATCTTGTCTTGACTTCCCCTCCTTTTGGATTAGTTCGGAAAAAAGATTACGGAAATGTAGATGCGGATAAATACTTAGACTGGTTTCGGCCTTTCGCTAAAGAGTTTCATCGAATATTAAAGGACAATGGCTCATTTGTAATTGATATTGGTGGTTCATGGATTCCCGGCCAACCCACTCGCTCCCTCTACCACTATGAATTATTGCTAATGTTTTGCAAAGAATTCGGTTTTCACTTGGCTCAAGAATTTTTTTGGTGGAACCCTTCTAAATTGCCAACACCTGCCGAGTGGGTAAATATTCGTCGAATTAGAGTCAAAGATGCCGTCAATTGTATTTGGTGGCTCTCCCCTACACCATGGCCTAAAGCCTCAAACAAGAGAGTTTTGGTTCCTTATAGCAATTCCATGCAAGGCCTACTAAAAAATGGGTATAAAGCTAAGCTACGGCCTAGCGGGCATGATATAAGTGAAAAGTTTTCAATTGATAATGGTGCTGCTATCCCTCCTAATTTAATAGCCATTGCGAACACTGAAAGCAACTCCAGTTACTTACGCCAATGCAAACAAAATAACGTTAAGCCTCACCCGGCACGCTTTCCTGCAGAATTGCCTGAATATTTTATTCGAATGCTGACTGACAAAGGAAATCGGGTTTTTGATCCTTTTGCGGGTTCCTGTGTGACAGGCGAGGTAGCAGAGAGACTTGGAAGAAAGTGGATTTGCTCAGAAGTTAAAGAACAATATCTGGATGGGGCTTTATACCGCTTTCCAATTCAACCGCAGAATCTTCAAAAAAAATTTCCATCTTACAGCCTGTCCCATCCCGCAGCACTTTGGAATGGAACTTCCCAAGGCACCCTATCAAAAGAAGGGGGACAAAACAGACCAAAAAAGAATAAGCGATAACCTATAATGCCTGCCCTTTCTCCATCTGTTCTCGTGAATTCAATTTTTGATGCTATACAGCAATCAGGAGGTTCCTGCATTTACACCTCCACCTCAATCAGAACCCATCCTCGTCAATTTTTTGTTACCCAACTGGATAGATCATTTTCCCTATGGGTTTATATATGGACTGTTACTCATGGAGGGCGAAAAACATTACCAAACGAATATCGCATCCAAATGACCTCTGTCAGTTCCCCACTGCCCATCAATCCAGATGGCCCTACTGTTCTTCTTGGGTATTATCAAGATTTAGGAGTTTTCGCAGGTTTTGATCTTAAGCAACACAAAAACTTCACGGTAGGCTCTCCTTCAGTACAAATCAGCATTGACACAATCAACGATGCCTTACAACAAGGGCTTGCTTTCTCTGTTAAGGAGAATAATGAAATTGCTGTTGGTATTAGGCCAGACCAATTACTTAATTACGTACATAGCTCAGAACAAGTTCATCAATATGGAATTAACAAGCCAACATTAAAACTACTCATTAAAGCTTCTCAAAATAAGCCGGTTTCGACAACTGAGATCCACGCCCTCTCCAAAAACAGAAGAAAAATTATTTCAACAGTAAGCCGATACTCCAGAGATGGAAACTTTCGCCAACAGGTTTTGAGTGCTTATAATTGCCGTTGTGCCGTTACCAGGGCTCAATTGCAACTGGTGGATGCTGCTCATATCCTTCCTGTTGAAGTTAAAAAAAGTATTGACCACGTGTCCAACGGCATTTCTTTGTCTCCTACAATTCACAGGGCCTTTGACAACCGTTTGATATATTTAGATGAAAGGTGTTATATGAGACCAAACCATGAAAAAATAGCCGCCTTTCTTTTTTGCCTTCTGCTCCTTTGCTCCCTCAACACCTGGGCCAATGACAATCCAACAAAAACCTCGACTGAAAGGCATATCTATACTGTCATTGAATTCGAATCCGCTTTCATGAACCGGAAAAAAGAAAAGGTGATAAAAATTCTCGGCGAACCGGACTTTCGGTGGGAACATAGAGGGAAAGAGGTGTGGACATACCATAAGATCATTAAAGATCAGGAAAAGCTTTGGAACCAGAACATCATGTTCGATTTCGGCCGCGTCAACTATATGTGGGGCTCGGACAGCGTCCAAGGGCAATGAGCAATAGCCATTTCTTGCGGATAAAATTTATCTCGGCTTTATGGGCTATTACTCTTTGAGTCCAGCGTCACGCTGGCCACTAACCGTGGGGGCAATGGGCAAAACCTCTTCAAGCCGAGACAACTCTTTGCTTGCCAAAAAAAGCTATTGCTCATTGGGTCCAGCGTCACGCTGGCCACTACGTGGAGGCAACGAGCAAGGGCTCTATTGAGCCGAGAGCACGGTTGCTAGCAGTGATAAGCCATTGCCCATTACCAGCGAAAGTTTTTCGCCCTTACCTGGAGGATCCATCATGAACCGCGTTACCGCCCATCCCTTATCCCTGACAAGATTATTCAGTGCCATTCAGGGCAACCTCGAACAACGTGCCTACAGTCCGCAAACCATCAAGGCCTACCTTGGGCAGTTGCGGCATTTTGTGCGGGACAAAGACTTGACCAATCCGCAAAATGTTTCGGGAGACGATATCAGGAGTTATCTGGAAGGTCTCGTTATTGATGGGAAGTCAAGATCAACGGTGGACCAGGCTTATAACGCTCTCAGTTATTTTTACAAGGCAGTCTATAATCATGGCCTCATTCTGGATGGGTTCAAGCGGCCGCGAAAGAAAAAACTAAAACCCGTAATGCTGACAGTCAGTGAAGTGCGAAAAATAGCGATCTCGGCAGAGAACCTGAAACACAGGTTGATGATAGAGCTAGCCTATACGGCAGGCTTGCGAGTTTCTGAACTGGTAGTGGTCAAGGTTCAGCATGTGAACCTCGATAAATTAATGCTGTTTGTGCCGGGAATCGGCAAGTTGGGCGCGCGCACGACTATATTTTCCGTCAGCCTTAAAGATGCCCTGCAAAGACAGATCGGTAATAAAAATCCGGGCGACTATTTATTCCCCAGCGAACAGGGAGGGAATCTGACCACTCGCAGTGTCACCAAATTTTTTAAAGCCGCGTTGACCAGCTCTGGAGTGGAAAAGCAGGTCACACCGCATTCACTTCGCCAGTCGTTCACAGCGTTCATGCTCGCCAAAGGAACCGACCGCTTTGCAGTACAAACCCTACTGGGCCGCAGAGCCCTCTAACCCCAGTGTGCCGCTGGACCCAACGAGCCATCCTAATTCTGGCGAGCAAATGTTATGGACAGCTCAATCTAGCTCTTGCTAATTCCCTCCCCTGCCAAGGGGGGCAGATAATCGTATCTCATATTGCGGCGCTGGGGGATGAAACCGCTGTCGCTGATCAAGCGCTTGATTTCCTCTTCGTCCATACAGTAGACGGTTCCTGCTGCGGCGACCACGTTTTCTTCCATCATGGTACTTCCCATATCGTTGGCTCCGTAGTAAAGCGACACTTGTCCGATTTTCGGACCCTGGGTCACCCATGACGATTGCAGGTTATTGAAGTTGTCGAGGAATATGCGGCTGATGGCAAGGGTTTTTAAGTATTCGAATCCGGTCACGGCGGTTTTTATTCCGCTGTCCCCTTGCAGTTGGGTGTTTCCCGGCTGAAAGCCCCAGGCGATGAATGCGGTGAAGCCTTGGGTTTTGTCCTGCAATTTTCTCAGCCGTTCAAGATGCTCGATACGTTCTGCAAGCGTTTCGACATGGCCGAACATCATGGTCGCGGTGGTGGGGATTCCCATGTCATGGGCGTGTTCCATGACCTCCAGCCATTCATCTGCCGTGCATTTTTTTGGACTGATGATTTGGCGTACGCGGTCAACGAGAATCTCCGCGCCGCCGCCGGGTATGGAATCCAATCCCGCCTGTTTGAGCCGGGTGAGAGTTTCATCCAGTGAGAGTTTCGATATCCGACTGGTATGAATGATTTCCGATGGAGACAGAGCATGGAGATGGATGCCAAACTGTTGTTTGATTTTTTGAAACAGGTCTTCAAAATAATCGATCTTTAAATTCTGGTGATGTCCGCCTTGCAGGAGAATCTGGTTGCCACCGGCCGCTACGGTTTCCTCAATTTTTTGCGCGATAGTTTCAAAGGGCAGGACATAGGAGTCCGTGTCCGACTCCTTACGGTAAAACGCGCAGAAGGAACAATCGGTAACACAGACATTGGTGTAGTTGATATTTCGGTCGACGATGTAGGTGATGGTTTTGTCTGTCCGTTTTTTTCGTGCCAATCTGGAGGCGACGTTTCCCAGAAGCAGGATATCTGTTGTAGAACACAGTTCCAGTGCCTCATCAGGTTGGATTCGTTGGTCGGCAAGGGCTTTTTCGAGGATGGGTTCAATCATGATGAACTGGGATTATCGCAATGAATTTCAAGATGGTTGTCATCGGGATCGTTAAAATAAAGAGACTTGCCATCTCCACGTTTTACGGGACCGCTATCGATTTTCACGTTTTTTGTTTGGAGTTCTTTTACGATATTATCAAAGTCAGCGGCACTGGCTTCAAAGGCAAGATGCAAGTACCCGTCTTCACTGAGAAGGTTCATCGCTTCTTTGACTTCCAGATCCGGGGCCTCAAAAAGGGCGATGGCGGCGTTGCCTGTTTCCAGCATGATATGCCTCAAACCTTTGGAAAACCGGTGGCTGACGTTGAATCCGAGCACTTCCGTATAAAAACGTTCGGCGCGATCCAGGTCGCTGACATTGAGGGCAATGTGGTGGATGCCTTTGAGTTGCATGTTGGAAAGTTAAAGGGTGCCGGGGCCCGAGGCCATCGATGATTCCAGGCCGTCAATACCCAGGTCTTTCATTTCCTCTTCTTTGGTTATGAGAAAAATATGGTAACCAAACTTGCTTTTGATCGGGCCTTGCACTTCGCCGACCGGAGCCGCCATAGCAGCATTTTCCAATTCGGGAGCCGCGGTATTATGCTCGAGAAACCCGAGATCCCCGCCCTTATTGCGGGTTCCGCAGGCGCTGTATTTTTTAGCCATTTTGGCAAACATTTTAAACAGTATCTCGCGGTCTTTATACTCATCCTCCTTGAGGTGGTCAAGAAGCACGTTGGCAAGCTCTTCGGTACTTAAAACAATGTGGCTGACTTGAATAGATCGTATCGGCATATCGGCATCCCTGTCCGTAATGGACGTTGGTAAATGGGTTTATGTAATATGGGGCTATTATACTCGCCACCAGCCGCAGAGGCAACCGCCACTAGGCGTGGGGCCAGTGAGCAAAGAGTTTTCTGGGTTGAAAAAGCTATTATTCACTGCCCCCGGGCGTGGCCCGGAATGCTTCGATGGCGTCAAGGAGAGCGGGTACGGTGTATTGTTCCGGCACGATTTCCACGTTTAATCCCGCATCTTTTGCGGTTTTTGCGGTGACCGGGCCGATACAGGCGATCTTTGTTTTTTTGATTGCGGGGAGGAGTTTTTCACCGGTCAGTGCTAAAAAGTTTTTGACGGTGGAGGAGGAGGTGAAGGTAATGACATCAATGCTCCCTGCTTCGAGTCTCTTTGCCAATGCTTCCACTGGTGTGTCAGGCAGAATGGTCTGGTAAGCCGGGGCAATATCGACAATGGCCCCCATTTCCCGCAGTTGTTCGGGCAGGGTTTCGCGGGCGACGGTGGCGCGGGGTAAAAGAAACCGTTTGCCTTCTATGTTTTCCTTACCGATGCTTTCAATCAGGGATTCGGCGACAAAATTTTCAGGCACCACGTCCACGCGGATTCCCAAGTCGCGAACGGCATCGGCGGTTTTGGGTCCGATGGTGAAGACCCGCAGCCCTTTCAATTCACGGATGTCTTGATCGACAGCCTTGAGTCGTTCCACAAAAAATCGCACGCCATTGACGCTGGTGAATATCAGTCCCTGATATTGAGAGAGGTTGTTCAGCGCATTATCCAGGGGGGACCAGTCATCCGGGGCGGTGGTCTCGATCACCGGGAAAAAGAAAGGCTCAGCACCCAGCTCCTGCAGTCGGTCGATCATGGCTTCGGCCTGGTCGCCTTTTCGCGTGACGACAACGGTTTTGCCGAACAGCGGCAGGTGCTCATACCATTCGATGACGGGTTTCAGGTTCACCACTTCTCCGATGATGGTCAGAGCCGGGGGCAAGATTTTATCCTTCGCCGAAATTTCCACGATGGTGCCAAGAGTGCCGGTCCAGGTTTTCTGCCGGGCTGTCGTGCCCCATTGCACAACGGCGATAGGGGTATCCGGACTTTTCCCGAAACTCATGAGTTTTTCGACAATCAAAGGCAGTTTGCGTGCGCCCATGAGAAAAACTAAAGTCCCGGACCGGGCAGCTATCTTTTCCCAATCGATATGAATGTCCCCCTGCTTTTTTTCGTTGCTCCCGGTAATGATAGAAAGGGTGGAAGAAAGATTGCGGTGCGTGAGCGGGATACCGGCATAGGCCGCAACGCCGGTTACCGAGGTCACGCCGGGAACAATGATGAATGCAATGCCTGCTGTCCGGACGGCCTGAATCTCTTCTCCTCCGCGCCCAAAGATAAAAGGGTCCCCGCCTTTTAAGCGGATAACGGTTTTTCCTTCACGGGCTTTGCTGACGAACAGTTGATTGATCTCTTCCTGTTCCATGGAGGCAATGCCCTCTTTTTTTCCGACATAAATTATTTCCGCTGATTTTTGCGTGAAGCGAATCATATCTGGATTGACCAGGTGGTCATATAAGATGACATCGGCTTTTTGGAGCCACTTTTTTCCGTTCAAGGTCAACAGGCCGATATCGCCTGGCCCGGCGCCTACTAGCACCACTTTTCCTTTATTTGAGTTGGTCATAATTTGATAGTTTGTGGTTTTTGGGGCCGGTAAATTCCGGATGGTGGCTCACCTTTTCAGGCGGCGGTGAGAGCATGAACATGGTTGGAAATATCTGCGAAATCTTCGAGCGAGAGGGTTTCGCCTCTCCGGTTAAGATCAATACCGGCCAATCGGACTTGCCCGTTTTCCTGGTTAAAAAGATGTTCCCAGTCTTTTAAATTATTTTTCAGCATTTTCCGTTTATGAAAAAATGCGGAGTTCACCAGTTTAAAAAACAGTTTTGGGTTTTCAACCTGCACATTGGGTTGGGACCGGGGCGTTAGACCGATGAGCGAAGAATCAATTTTTGGTTTCGGCGAAAACGCAGTGTTGGGAATTTCAAGCAATCGTTGAACCTCGCAATGATACTGCACAAAGACGGTGAGCGAGCCGTATTCCCGCTGACCAGGTTTGGCCGTTAATCGGTCTACCACTTCTTTTTGTAACATCAATGTCATGGAGCAGATTTGATTCCGGTAATGGATCAATTTTTTCATAATATGGGTGGCGGCGTAATAAGGAAGATTGGAAACGACTTTAAGTCCTTTTCCCAGAGAAGCGTAATCGAACTTTGCGGCATCGCCTTCAATCAGTTTAAAAGACGGGATATCGCCAAAACGGTTTCGCAGGTCATTTGAAAGCCGGGGATCCAGTTCAATAGCGGTCAGCGAATCGGTCTGGTGGATCAGTAGTTGGGTGAGGACACCCTTTCCGGGTCCGATTTCAACCACCGGTTCGCCGGGCTGGACATGGGCCAATTGGATGATGTTCTGAGCGATGTTGAGGTCGATCAGGAAATTTTGTCCGAGTGGCCTCTTCTTCATTTCATGAAGAGTGTGGATTGCGACAACCGGCTCGCCGTCCTCAAAGCCATTTTAAGATTTTCGGGGCAGGCTCTGTCTCTTCCCGCAATGTCGAATGCGGTGCCATGATCTACGGAGGTTCTCAATATGGGCAGGCCCAAGGTGATGTTCACTCCCTGTCCGGAGGAGTCCATCTTCACCGGGATCATTCCTTGATCGTGATACATGCAGACCACCGCGTCATACTTCTCGGAACCCGGCCTGCCGAACAGGGCATCGGCGGAGAAGGGGCCGCTGGCCTGGATGCCTTCCGTCTGCACGGTTTTCAATGCGGGTAAAATGAAATCGGTTTCTTCCTGCCCGAAAATTCCTCCATCGCCACAATGCGGGTTGAGTCCTGTTACGGCAATATTGGGAACATCGGTCACATGCCGGGTTAGCCATTCATGAGTCAGACGAATGGTTTTGAGTACCCTTTCTTCGGTAATGAGAGGCTGGACCTGGCCCAAGGGAACATGAGTGGTGACAAGTACAACCCTTAGGTTCTTGCCTGCCATCATAAGCGCGGCTTGTTTGGAATTTGTGAGATGGGCCAGCAGTTCGGTATGTCCGGGAAACGGATAGCCCGCAAGATGCAGGCTTTTTTTATTAATGGGTGCCGTTGTGATGGCTGAGACTTCGTCGCAGAGTGCCAGATCTACAGCGGCTTTGATGGCCTCATAACTGGCCCGGCCTGCTTCGGCGCTGGATTTGCCTACAGGAATACTTTCGGGCACGTTCTTGAGATCGATGACATCAATGGTGCAGGTCTGGTACCAGCCCTCTTCGGGTCGGTCAATAGGGTGCACCAGAATTTCCGGGGCATACTTTTTTGCGGTTTCCTGGAGCAGGCGCGCATCACCTATGACCACCGCTCGGGACTGCAGCGGTAAGGTGTCATCCTGAAAAGCTTTGACAATAACTTCGGGCCCGATCCCTGCCGGGTCTCCCATTGTTAAGGCGATGATAGGTGTTGAATCCATATTTATGTCCCTATTTCAGGAACGAAAATACCACGGATTGAAGGAAAATCACTTCCTCAATTTATGGATTTTCCCCTTGGGTTTTTTTGACGACCCGGACGGCCTTGGACTGGCATCCAGGATTTTTTTATCCACGTTGTCTTCGTATTCTTTGAAATTTTCTATAAATTGGTTTGCAAGTTCCTGGGCTTTTTCGTCGTAGGCTTCCGGATTTTTCCAGGTGTTTCTAGGCTGAAGGATTTCATCCGGGACCGATTTAACCTTAAGCGGGATATGCAGGCCGAAAACCGGATCTTCCTGAGTTTTCACCTTATCCAACTGGCCTTCGAGAATAGCCTTGATCATGGCCCGGGTATATTTGATTTCTACCCGGTGTCCGACCCCATAAGGCCCACCCGTCCATCCGGTATTCACCAACCAACAGGACACGCCATGTTTGGCAATCCTTTCACCCAGCATATCTGCATAAACGGAAGGGTGCAGGGACATGAATGGAGCGCCAAAACAGGTGCTGAAAATTGCTGTAGGTTCACGGCTCATGCCTTTTTCGGTGCCTGCCACTTTTGCGGTATAGCCTGAGATAAAATGATACATGGCCTGTTCCGGGGTGAGCTTGGAAACCGGAGGCATGACCCCATAAGCGTCGCAGGTCAGCATGATCACGTTATTAGGGTGATCGCCCATACCACTGAGCACGGCATTATTAATATGGGTGATGGGGTAACTGGCGCGAGTATTTTCGGTGAGACTGGCATCATCAAGATTGAGTCGGCGCGTATCATGATCCAAAACCACATTTTCAAGCAGGGTGCCAAACCGGCGCGTGCAGTCATAAATTTCGGGTTCAGATTTCCTGGATAGGCGAATCACCTTGGCGTAACAGCCGCCCTCAAAATTAAAAACGCCCCGGTCACTCCAGCCATGTTCGTCATCTCCGATTAGCTTGCGCAAAGGATCGGCAGATAAGGTGGTTTTCCCGGTTCCTGAAAGCCCGAAAAATATGGCGGAATCGCCACTTTTGCTGATATTTGCAGAACAATGCATGGATAACACGGACTGTTTTTGCGGCAGCAGGTAATTTAAAATAGAGAAAACGGATTTTTTAATTTCCCCGGCATAACTCGTTCCACCGATCAAAACCAATTGTTTGCCAAAATCAACAATAACAAAAACTTCTGAATGGGTGCCATCAATGGCGGGCACAGCTTTAAAACCGGGAACCTGAATGACGGTGAACGCCGGCTCATGAGTTTCCAGTTTGGCCATATCCCGGATCTGGATAAACATGTTTCTCGCAAACAGGCTGTGCCATGCTTGTTCGGTGATGACGCGAATATGGGTCTGGTGCTTGGGATCGGAACCAGCGCAACAATCCTGCACATAAACTTCTTTTCCCTGAAGATAAGCCAGTACTCTGGAGTACAGGGCTTCAAACTGTTCCACCGTGAAAGGCCGGTTGACTTTCCCCCACCAGATGTTCTCCTGGCTGGAAGGCTCCTGAACAATAAACTTATCTTTGGGAGCACGCCCGGTATGTTCCCCTGTGCTTACGCACACAGGCCCTAAATGGGAAAGATGTCCTTCTCCGTTATTGATGATGTGCTCGTAGAGCTGAGGAGTGGATAAATTCCAGTGAATTTTTTCCAGATTTTTTAAGCCATGCGTTTCCAACCCAACTTTATGTTTTAAAACTTTTTGCGGCATGGACGATATTCCTTTATGATATGAGGGACATGGTTATAACCCTTTGAAAGGGTATGGGTTCCCTTGGTTATTAGCCTGGATGCGTTGAATAACTCGCTAATGATATATAAAAGTTTATCATATTCACGAAAAATGAAAACCGCTTTTTGCTGTAGATCTTGGTCTTTAAGGATAAATTTTTTAGAATTTTAGAATGTTTCGATTATTTGGCGAAAAAAAGGAAGAACCTCAGGTGAAGGTTCTGGCGCGAGAAAAAACTCGATATAACGATATTTATGTCATCCAGAATGGGGAGCACCGCGAGCTTTGGTTTAAGGGCTAGGGTGAATATTTCCTGCAAAGCCGGGTGGACACCCAGGGGCAAAATCCTCTTGCTCTGGTGTACTCGCGCATGATGATGGTTTCCCTGTTATTTTCACCGTAGCCCGAAAGAATGCTCATGGTGGGTTTAGGCGGGGCTGCAGTCAGCAATTGTCTTGCCCAATGGTTCCCTAAATTAAAAATAGATATTGTGGAGGTGGATGGGAAGGTTATTGATGTGTCCAAAAAATATTTTTCCCTGCATGAGTCGAGCTGCTGCCGTGTGTTTGAAGAAGACGGGAGGGTGTTCATCCAGAAGCGAAGGGGCCAGGAACCTTATGACTGGATCATTCTGGACGCGTTTAAAAGCGGGTCGATCCCCTATCATTTGAAGACTTGCGAGTTTTATAAAGAAATTAGCGCGGTGTTGAAGCCCGGCGGGGTGGTGGGCTCAAATCTTTATGGCAAGGGCAACAGCCTGAAACCCAGGGATATTCAAACTTTTCTTTCGGTATTTCCTCAGATCTATTGCTTTGAAGATGATGACCAGATCGCGACGGTACTCATCGCGACGGATGGCGAACGCTGGAGCGAAGAAAAAATCCTGGACCGGGCCTTAACACACCGAAAACTGCCGCAACCTTTTTCCATGGAAGATATTGCGAAAGCATACCGGCCCGGGAAATTCCTGGAAGATTCGGTCTCAACATTCAAAGACCATTTCTCAGGAAACGGATTCCTGCACGATGTGGAGCGGGAAAATCTGCAAAGTTCCAAAGACCGCCGCTATCCCATCATTAACGTTTATTAAAAGCGGGTGGATTCAACTAGTAAGTGCAACAGTTAGTAAAGTTTGTTTTTTGAAGAATAGTTCACAGGGTGTTTTAAAGTCGAGTGTTTTTCTGGGTCGATGATTGAGTTGATCCATGATGGTGCCCAGTTTCTTGTGGGTGATGTTATTCAGGGGCGGTGATTTTGGTAAATATTGTCGAATGAGTCCATGGGTGTTTTCGTTCAGGCCCCGTTCCCAAGGAGACCTTTGCATAACCCGAGATTCTTCGTCACCTTGTTTCTCAGAATGACAAAATGGCCCAGTATTGTCATGCTGAGCTTGTCGAAGCATCTAGATTCTTCGATTTTTCGACTTATGCAAAGGTCTCGTTCCCAAGAAGCATAAGGATGGGCAAAGTAGATATTAGCCGACAGGGATTGCGCCATTTTCTGGTGTTCGGCAAACTCCAGCCCGTTGTCACAGGTGATTGTGTGAACCCTGTTTCTATGAGGCCTAAGTCCTTGTTCGAGGGTTTGGCGTACCGACCGGGCTTGTTGGGTGTTCGATTTGGCCAGAACCGTATATTTGGTTTTGCGTTCTACAAGGGTGGCGATGACCCCCCGGTGTCCGTTGCCAATGATGAGATCGCCTTCCCAGTCACCGATCCTGGACTTGTTGTTAACGATAGCCGGGCGTTTATCAATGCTGATGCGGTTGGGAATGCGTCCCCGGCGATCTTGTTTACCATAACGTTTGCGGCGTTTTTTCTGGCAACGCAGGTGATTATGAAGATCACCGCCTTGTTGTTTGTTCTGGTAAATATAGAGGTAAATGCGTTCGTGACTGATCGAAATGCCTTGTTCTTTGAACAAACGGCCTGAGATCTGTTCCGGGCTCCAGTCTTGTTTGATCAGGGAGTCCACCATGGTCCAGGTAGAAAAACCGATGCGCGGTACGGATTTGATTAAACGGCGCATCACAGCCCTCTCCTGGGCTTGTTTTGGCCGGTAACCACGGCGACCTCGATTACGTCTGATCTCACGGCTGATCGTTGATTTATGGACGGTAAGTACTTTGGCTATCATTGTTTGGTTATGACCCGTTTTTAAGAGTGCTTCAATCTGGTATCGTTGTCCTTGGGTAAGTTGGGCATAAACTCTCATCCGCGCTCCTTTGATTTGGCGATTTGAGAAACGCTGTGGAGTTTATCCCAGCTTGCCTCTTAATCAACCATAAAAGTTGTACTTACAACTTGAACTCAAGACCATTTAAATCACGAAAAATATTTTTTATGAATTACGATCTGGTAGGGATAGGAAACGCGTTGGTTGATATTGAAGTTCAGGTTGATGATGCTTTTATAGAAGAAATATCGGTGACCAAAGGGGGTATGACCCTTTCTTCTGCGAGCGATCAGGAAAAAGTTTTAAATGCCCTACAGTCAAAGCCACGCAAACTTTCTTCCGGAGGGTCCGCCGCCAACACCATTCATGGCGCCAGTGTTCTGGGGGCCAAATCCTATTACCTGGGCCGTGTGGCCAACGATGATAATGGGAAACATTACACAGAAGACATGCGCTCCTGCGAGGTTGGGTTCAGCGGGCCCGGATCCGATGATGAAGGTACCGGCACCTGCGTGATCCTCATCACTCCTGATGCCGAGCGCACGATGCTGACGAACCTCGGTGTCTCTTCAATGCTTCATCCCGACAACGTCGATGAAACCATCATCCGGGATGCCAAGGCGGTTTATGTGGAAGGCTATTTGTGGACCGGGGACGAAACCCGCGAAGCCGGACTCCATATGGCAAAGCTCGCTAAACAACAGAACATTCCGGTCGCCTTCACTTTGAGTGATGCGTTTGTGGTCAATACTTTCAAAGACAGTCTGCGGGACTTCATCCAATGGAACGTTGATATTCTATTTTGTAATGAGGTGGAAGCTCAGGCCATGACGGGTGAAACCGATTCGAGAAGGGCGTTCGACAAACTACTGGCATGGGTGGACACCCTGTTTTTGACCTTGGGCTCCAAGGGATCGCTGGCCGGGAAAAGTGGTCATGAGCCGGTGCAGGTCGGCACCTTTCCCGTCGAAGCGGTGGATACCACCGGGGCCGGAGATCTTTTTGCCGCCGGAGCACTTTATGGTTTGATCAATGATCGGTCATTGAAGGACTCGGCCATCCTCGGCTCCTATTGTGCGGCGCAGGTAGTTTCCCATATGGGAGGACGGTTGCCGACCCATTCCTACACGCGGATAGAAAGTATTCTCACTGAATACCGCAAACATCATCCTTACAGTCCTGCCTGATGCTGTGTCCTGATCTGCGTTTTGGTTTTCTCGGCAGTTATCAAAATTATACTTTCGACTGAAGGTTTGTTACACTCTCCTTAACCAAATTTAAGATTTAATCCAAACAAAGGAGGAACCCATGAAACTGACGCGCTTTCTCCTCCTGGCCCTTTGTACGCTTGTGGTTGGTTGTGGTACGGTCGGGAAAGATTTTGATGGCTCCAAGGTTAAAAAAATTCAAAATAATGTAACGACCCAGATTGAAATTCTCGACTGGTTTGGCGTGCCCTACAAAGAAGGCACCGAAAACAAACACACCATGTGGACTTATCAACTCGATACCTGGCAGGCTATCGGTGAAGGGCAGTCAAAGGGGTTGGTCATCTTGTTTAACGACAAAAACATCGTCAAAGCCTATCGTTACGAATCAAACTATTAGCCGCTAGGCCAGTGTGCAAAACTTTATTTGGCTAGCAAAAGGTATAGGCGGCTTTAAATGCTCTTGCCCAGTTCTCATCAAGAGCTTCGCATAATCCTGGATTCTTCGTCACTTTGTTCCCCAGAATGACAAGCAGACTAGGAGCCGACGATGGCCGAGTCCACCAATGACCGATCATTGATCAAATCATAAAGGGCTCCAGCGGCAAATTGTCATGTCATTCTGAAGGGAGTGAAGAATCTCGTTCCTACCGGGCGTGGCCCGGCGGCCAGTGAAACGAAAAATCTCTCTCATTGTCTACGATTTTGACGGCACTCTGGTCGATACCCTTTTCGACATTGCCGATGCTGTCAACCTTGCCTTGAATGAACTCGGGTTGAGAACCCTGGGCCGTGAAACGATTCGCAAATATGTTGGCAGGGGAGTCGAAAAGTTGATGGCCCAGTCGACAAACGGAACGGGGTATACCGACCTTCCTCCGGCTGTGGAGCTGTTCCGCAAGCATTACTCGGATAATTTGATGAACCATACCCGGTTTTATCCTTCCGGGCGCGAAATACTCGATCATTTCCGCGACAAAAAGCAGGCCATCTGTTCCAACAAACCGGAAGAGCTTGTACGGCGCATACTGCAATCCCTGGAAAGCCTGGATTCCTTCGATGCCATTCTTGGCGGTGACAGCTTGAAATCCAAAAAACCCGACCCGGAGGGACTGCTCTACTTGCTCGACCGGTTTCAATGTTCTCCGGAACAGGCGGTGCTGATCGGCGATAGCCCGGTGGATATTGAAACCGGTAAACGCGCCGGGGTTCACACCTGTGTGGTCAACTTTGGATTTGGGGACCCGAAAGAGATTGCCTTGGTCGAACCCGATTGTTCCATCGACCACCTTTCAGAACTCAAGGACCTATTTCATTAACCAGCGAAGAATCGAAGCGGTTCCGGCAGGCCCACATCCCATCCTGTTGACTTTGTCGAGGGGTGTATCTACAATGCCTCATTTCTATGGAAGATATTAAAAACATTTATCTTATAGCGATCTGTGGCACCGGCATGGCGGCGTTGGCGGGATTGTTGAAAGGTGCCGGTTATCGTGTGTCTGGGTCCGATGCCAATGTCTATCCGCCGATGAGCACGCTTCTTAAAAATGCCGGAATTCCGGTTCTGCCCGGATACCGAAAAGAAAATATCACAGGCGATATCGATCTGGTCATTGTCGGCAATGCGGTTTCCAAAACCAACGAAGAAGTGCAGGCTGTTCTGGAAGCCGGGTTGGATTACACATCTTTTCCTGAGGCCATTGCGCGTTTTTTTCTGGGCGGTCGAAAATCCCTTGTGGTGACCGGGACGCATGGCAAAACCACCACCACAGCACTTTTAAGTTGGGTGCTCCAGGCATCTGGAAGAAAACCCGGTTTCATGGTGGGCGGCTGGTTGAAAAATTTCGACAACAACCATCAGGTTCCTGATGGAGATTATTTTGTAACGGAAGGTGATGAGTACGACAGCGCTTTCTTCGATAAGGGACCCAAGTTCCTGCATTATCGTCCTGACGCTTCGATTCTGACGGGCGTTGAGTTTGACCACGCCGACATTTTTAACGATCTGGAGCAGATTAAAGACGCTTTCCGCAAGTATGTGAGCCTGATTCGGCCCGATGGGGTTATACTGGTCAACCACGCCGACGCAAATATTGAGGATGTATTGGGAGAGGCCGTTTGCAAGGTCGAGACCTACGGCTATTTGGATGGAGCGGATTGGCGGATCAAAGATTACCGGTTTGAGGCTGGGTGCGGTCATTTTTCCCTGTCTTATCGGGATGAAAAAAAAACAGAGTTTCAGTTGGCCATGATTGGCCGGCATAATGTGGAAAATGCGGCGGCGGTGGCGGCCCTTTGTCTGCGGTTGGGCCTGACGGCTGATGAAATAAACTCTGCCTTTAAAACTTTTCAAGGTATCAAACGGCGGCAAGAGGTGGTCGGGGTTAAAAACGGTATAACGGTGCTGGACGATTTCGCCCATCACCCGACGGCCATTCGCTTAACGTTAGAAGCGGTGAAAGAGGCCTATCCGGGGCAAAGGTTGTGGGCTGTGTTTGAACCCCGGTCGGCCACTTCAAGGCGAAAGGTGTTTGAACAGGATTTTCCAGATAGTTTCCTCGCTGCCGACCGGGTTATTATTGCCGGTTTGTTTGCGCCTGAAAAAATCAGCGAGGAAGAAAGGCTGGACCCGGAACAGGTCGTGACCTGTTTACGGCAAAAAGGAACGGATGCCCATTTCATTGAGGAAGTGGATGACATTGTCGCCTTTATGGCTGAAAATGCTGAAAGCGGCGATGTAGTGCTGGTCATGTCATCAGGCGGGTTCGGTGGCATCCACCAGAAGATTCTGGATCGATAATGGCTATGGATAAAATTTATCACGGACAAATAAAACTTGGATTGATCCAGAGAGGGCTTACGGTTCCGAGTATTTTGCAGGGACTTTCTGAGGTCGCGGGTGGACTCTGTTCCGGTGAGCCGGGCGAGGAGATCACTCTGGCTCTGGCGGAAGACTTCATCGTCAAGGCCAACCTGAATGCACCGGGAAAGGACGGGCCAAAACTGGTCTGCCACGAAGACCGCTTGCGGCTCCATATGAGTGAAGGGGAGATTGATGTCGGCATCATCACGATTCCGGAATTTCTCAAACAGCAGTTGAAGCAGCGCACCCCGGTTTCTGAAAATATTTGTCTCGATGGCTATTGTCTGAACATTTTTCTCCGCGCCATCGGTCGGGGCAAAAAACTGAGCATGCCGGTCGAAGCCATTCTTTCTGTCATCCAGTCGGCTTTCGAAGAAGGGGCCGCAGATCTGGTACAACTGAATATGGACTTCTGCGAAGAGGCCGACCGGGGATTCAACCGGCTGGCACCGTTGGTGGAGGCGATCAAAAAACGTTTTAACACTTTTGTTGCGTTGAAAGGTTTCCCGCCTTCGAATTCGAGCACCATTAACCTCATGTATGCGTCTGGTTTTGATATCATTGATTTTCCATTGGGTGGTTTTTCCGGAACGGTCAAGTCGAAAAAAAAGATGACGGCAAAACAGGTTCATTCTGCCTTGGAATATGCCGCAGGAGTTTTCCCATCTGGCACAGTTTGGACAGATCTGGTTCTGGGGCCGGAACCCCTTTCGCGATTTAAGGAAGGTGTTGATAGGCTGGCCGACTCGGGGATCATTCCTTTAATCTATCTGCAACGTGGCAGTAGCGAAAAGCCGGATAAATATCGTGATCTGGTAGAACTGGCGGAACATATGGACAAGGCGATTCAACGCAACCGCCTGCCATTAAAATGGTTGTATCCGACATGCCGTTTTCTGAGTCCGCTCGACACCCGGTTTTTTACTGGAGACCCGCTTCAGGCAAAACTTGCAGTGACACCGGTTTATCGATCGGGACTGGAAAGAAAAACTTCGGCAGGGTTCGCCGCGCTCAGGCGCAAACTGCGCATCCGCAGCGTCAGCGACTCTTTCGAGTCTGCGGGGCTTTAACCACTAGCCGTGGGGGCAGTGGGTAAATAGTTTGTGAGGCCGAGAAAACGTTTGTGTGTAGACAACGATATTGCAATTTGCCAGCGGCGGCTCGCCGCATGACATGGACACTCAAGTAAAAAAAACTGATAAGAGAATTATTCCGGAAGTGCCTTTGAAAAACCTGGAGACATTATGGTTGCAGGTTGGAGGCACGCTCTGCAATCTTGAATGCACTCATTGTTTTATCAGTTGCGGACCGAAGAACGACACCATCGCCATGATGACTCTGGCCCAGGTTAAAGAAAGACTGGAAGAATCCAAAACCCTGGGGGTGAAAGACTATTACATCACCGGCGGTGAAGTATTTATCAATCCGGAGATTTTTGAAATTCTTGCTTTGATTCTCGACTATGGGCCTCTCGACGTTCTAACCAATGGAACACAGATCACCGCGGAGGAGGCTCAGCGGTTGAGAGGGATTCAGGACGCTTCCCATCATCCCTTGCGTTTCAGGGTGAGTATGGAAAATTTTGAGGAAGCGGCCAACGATGCCATACGTGGAAAAGGAGCTTACCGAAAAGCGGTGACTGGAATCAAGCACCTCGTCGAGGCCGGGTTTTCGCCGATACTCACCATCACGCGATCCTGGGAAGAGGAGCAGGACGCGGAAATGGAATTGCAGTTTATTGAATTTATCCGCTCTAACCGGGTTTCCCAGCCGAAAATCAAGATATTGCCGGGTTTTATGCTGGGGCAGTTGGCTAAGAATGAACGCGGCTATAATGATGAAGAACGGGTGACGCAAGCATGTTTCGAAAATTTTGATATCACCCAGCTCCAGTGCGCAACGTCGCGCATGGCGACTGGCGAAGGCGTTTACGTCTGTCCGATTCTCGTTGATAACCCGAAGGCCCGCATGGGAAACAATATTGAGGAGACCCTGCGCCCCTTTCCCTTGTCACACTCTGCCTGTTATACCTGCCGCGTTACGGGAATGACCTGCAAGTCGTCCACTTGAAAAACTTTATATTGAGCCGGTCCCGAAAGGCTGGTAGCATACCCCATCAATCCTTTTTAAAAGACGCTCATTGTCTTCAATAATTCACAATGGCTTTAATGCATTCCATCATGGTTCCTTTGGGAACCCCGGCTGCCGGTTTCCAGCTTCCCGGAGTTGATGAGAAGGAATATTCTCTGGAAAGTTTTTCGGATAAAAATATTCTGGTGGTCATTTTCATGTGCAACCATTGTCCTTATGTCAAGGCAGTGCTTAAGCGGTTGATTGATTTGCAGGCCGAGACAGGGCATCAGGGAGTCCAGTTAGTTGGCATCAATTCCAATGATGCTGAACGCTACCTCGATGACTCTTTGGAAAACATGAAGAAGGCCACCAAGGAGAAGGGCATAAATTTCCCCTATTTGTTCGATGCTTCGCAGGAGACGGCCAGGGCTTATGATGCGGTGTGCACACCTGATATTTATGTTTATGGTCCGGAACGAAAACTTTTATACCGGGGCAGAATTGATGACAGCTGGGAGCATGAAGAAAAAGTGACCCAGAGAAATTTAAAAGAGGCTCTGGATTGTATTGTTGCCGGGAAAGAAGTTCCGACCGAGCAGATATCCTCAATGGGTTGTTCCATAAAATGGAAGGAAAATTAAGGGTAAACGATGGAAACAATTAAAAAGTGGTTGTTCATTCTGGTGGCAGTGGTTTTTGCCGGTTCGCTCTTTGCCGATAAAATCCTTTCTTTTTATATTGATTGGTTGTGGTTCGAAAGTCATGGCATCACCTCGGTCTTGTGGACGGTGGTGATATCGCAGTTCGGGTTTGGGTTGCTGACGGGTGTTGTGTTTTTCCTGCTGACATTCGGATTTTTAAATCATGTGTACAAGAAAACTTCTCACCTGCCGATTCTTTTGTCAGATCAGGTCCGGCGGGAAGTTCCTTTGCTGGATGTCATGGCCAGCAATTTAAAATTGTTGATTCTGATAATCCCTTTGGTTTTGGCAGTCATGACCGGACTGGTGATGGCCCAGCAATGGGAAACCCTTTTGCAATACTTGAATGCTTCCCCGTATGGAGAGATTGATCCTATCTATGGCAAAGACATCTCCTTTTACTTTTTTACCCTGCCCCTCTGGTTGCTGATGAAGTCTTTATTGTGGGAAACCATGATCGTGCTTTCCATTGGCATGGGGCTGATCTATTTTTTCAAGCGTTTTATTTATGTCGGGCCGACCGGAGTGGTTCTTCTTCCTGACGCCAGGCGCACTCTTTCGGGGCTTGCTGGTTTGTTTTTTCTTTTGTTTGCCAGCGAATTTTATCTTCAGCGTTATGAATTGTTGACGGAGGGAAGCAGTTTGATCGCTGGGATCGGATTCTCCGATGACAATGGGAAAATCCCTGTCCTCTATATTTTGGTCATTACTTCGTTGATTTCTGCTTTGATTTCATTTATGGGGCTGGTTCGACCTGGTATGAAAAAGGTCATGCTTTCAGGTGTAGGATTGGCGCTGGTGTTTTTTGTTGCCAACTTGTATCCAAAGATTTTACAGAAATTTGTGGTGGTTCCTAATGAATTGGTCAAGGAAGCCCCTTATATCGAGCACACCATTGCCGGCGCGTTGACAGCATATGGGCTTAGTCAGACCGAGACGCATGAGCTTTCCGGTTCTTCGTCTTTGACAGCCGAAAGCATACGGAAAAACGCGATAACGATCGAAAATATTCGGCTCTGGGATCAGGAACCGCTTCTCGATACCCTGGGTCAGATCCAGGAGATCAGGACTTATTACCAGTTCCAGTCTGTTGACAATGACCGGTACCACATTAACGGGAATTACCGCCAGACCTTGTTGTCGCCAAGGGAACTGCTTTCCTCCAACCTGCCCAACCGCACATGGATCAACGAGCACCTGACCTTCACACATGGGTACGGAGTTGCGCTGAGCCCTGTAAACCAGGTCACTCCGGAAGGGTTGCCGGTGTTGCTCATTAAAGATATTCCACCGCAATCGAATATAGATCTGGTGGTGACTCGGCCTGAAATCTATTTTGGAGAACTGGCCAACGATCATGTTTTTGTCAACACCGAAACCAAGGAGTTTGATTACCCGAAAGGTGAGAAAAATGTATACAAGAATTATGAAGGCAAAGGGGGTTTTGAAGTCGGTTCCTTTTTCCGCAAGCTTGTTCTGGCGGTCCGGTTCAAAGCTCTTAAAATTATTTTTTCTAATGATATTAATAGTGAAAGTCGGGTTCTGATGTACCGGAATATCACTGACCGGGCGCAGAAAGTGGTGCCATTTCTTAGGCTGGACGACGACCCTTACCTGGTGATTTCAGAAGGCCGTCTGATCTGGCTTTATGACGCGTATACGGTGAGTGACCATTTTCCTTATTCTCCGAAAATTCCCCGGTTTGGTAATTATGTGCGCAACTCTGTAAAAATTTCCATTGATGCTTATGACGGTTCGATGAATTTTTATATCGCCGATCAGGCGGACCCGGTCATCCGGACGTACCGCAATATTTTTCCCGATCTGTTTAAAGATTTGAGCGAGATGCCGGAAGATTTGCGCAGTCATATTCGTTACCCCTCCGACCTGTTTATGATTCAGACACATATTTATGCCACTTATCATATGAAGCGGTCGCAGGTTTTCTATAACAAGGAAGACCAATGGGAAATACCGGAAATTGATGGGCGCATCATGAAGCCTTATTACACCATCATGAAACTGCCGGGCGAGGATCACGAGGAATACATTCTCATGCTTCCATACACGCCCAGAGGAAAGAGCAATCTGTCAGCCTGGATGGTGGCGCGAAGTGATGGAGAACAGTATGGTAAGCTGGATGTGTATACCTTTCCCAAGCATAAGCTGGTGTTTGGACCCAGCCAAATGGTGGCCCGGATCAATCAGGATGCGGAGATTTCCCGGCAGATATCATTGTGGGATCAACGAGGATCAAGCGTTATACAAGGAACCCTTCTGGTCATTCCCATTGAAGAGTCGCTGGTTTATGTGCGGCCTTTATACCTGAAAGCCGATGCTGGTAAGATCCCCGAGCTCAAGCGCGTCATTGTAGGTTATGAAGACAGTATCGCCATGGAACGGACTCTTGATGAAGCGCTGGAGAAAATATTCACTGGCTTTGCCAGTGAGCCTCGCGAAGATTTGGGCCTACGTGTTGCCGAAGCCGACCCTTCCACTTCGTCGAAACCTGCAAAAGATCAGAAACTGATTTTGAGCAAGAGCGACTATGACAAGATCCGCAGCACTTATCGCCGCATTCTGGAATCACAGGGAAAACTGGATCAATCACTGGCGCAATATCGCAAAGACCTCAAAGGACTGGGGAAACTTCTGGAAAATAATCGGGCATCGCCACAGGTTAAAGCCGCTCCTTAAACCCTGACTGATTTATTAGGAATTCTCGTTAGCGAATAAACCCAGCTGATGGGTGACCGGTTTTTTGTCGGGGATCGGGACGGGGTAATTGCCGTCGAAACAGGCGGAGCAGAATTTTTTCTTGCCATTTTGCAGCACTCCCAGCATTTTTTCCAGGCTGAGGTAGGCCAAAGAATCTGCTGCCAGATACTTGCACGTTTCTTCCAGATTGTATTTGTGGGCGATCAACTCTTCCTGGGTGGGCGTGTCAATGCCGTAAAAACAGGAATGCAGGATCGGCGGAGCTGAAATGCGAAGGTGGACTTCTTTGGCTCCTGCATCCCGGAGCATTTTTACGATCTTACGGCTGGTGGTACCGCGGACGATGGAATCGTCAATGATAGCGATGCGTTTGCCAGCGATCATTGATTTTACCGGATTCAGTTTAAGCTTAACGCCAAAATGCCGGATCTGTGATTGCGGTTCAATGAAAGTCCTGCCGATATAATGGTTTCGGATGAGACCCATTTCAAAGGGAATGCCGCTTTCTTCGGCGAAACCCATTGCTGACACAACTCCCGAGTCAGGCACGGGAACAACGAGGTCGACATCGGCGGGGCTTTCCTGAGCCATAGCCCGGCCCATGTCTTTACGCACGGTGTAGACATGCTCCCCAAAGAGAAAGCTGTCTGGGCGCGCGAAATAAATATGTTCAAACACACAATGTTTGGGGTCGACTTTTTTAAACGGAAAAAAGGATTGTAACCCTAGATCGTTGATCAGGATGACTTCGCCTGGCTCAATCTCGCGGATGAACTCCGCTTCGATAAGATCCATCACACAGGTTTCGGAGGCTACGATGTAAGCGCCATCGAGTTTGCCCAGGCAAAGAGGACGAAATCCGTGTGGGTCGCGGGCGGCCACCAATTCTGTCTCCGTCATCAGGACCAATGAATAGGCACCGTTGACTTGCCTCAAAGCTTCGGCGGCCCGATCCACGAAAGAATCGGCTTTCGATTGTGCCATTAAATGCACGATGACTTCGCTGTCGTTGGTGGATTGGAATATCGCTCCTTGGGCACCCAGTTCTTCACGTATGGTCTCGGCGTTAACAAGGTTGCCGTTATGAGCCAGGGACAGAGACCCGGCTGAATAGTTGATCATGCAGGGTTGGGCGTTGACCAGTTCGCTTTTCCCTGCTGTGGAATAACGGTTATGGCCAATAGCTATAGGGCCCGGTAGTTTCAGGATTCGGGTCGGATCAAAGATGTCAGCGACCAGTCCCATGCCGACTTCAAGACGCATTTTGGAATGCGTGCTGGCGGCAATGCCGGCGCTCTCCTGGCCCCGGTGTTGCAGTGCGTAGAGTCCGAGATAAACCAGATTGGAGGCTTCAGGATGGCCATAGACCCCTACAACTCCGCATTCTTCATGTAGCTTATCCAGCATAATTCCCCAGTGAAATTTTCCAGATTTCTTTCAAAACCTCAATGTCCTGTTTAACAACTTCTTTTCCGTTGACCGTCACCGTGAAATGAGAACCCCCCACTTTGCCAATCAGGGAAAAGTCGACCTGAAATGCCATCGCCAGATCTTCGATCTCGTTAATTCGTTCTTCGGGAAAAGAAATAACAATGCGCGACTGGGTTTCCCCGAATAACAAGGTGTCGTTTCTTAATGTAGATTCCAGTGTGAGCGTGGCTCCCAACGTCTGGCATCCCGGCGAGAAACAAGATTCAGCCACCGCGACCGTCAGCCCTCCTTCAGAGCAATCATGAGCCGAAGAAATGAGGCCCTTTTGAATCAGCTCCCGGCAGAAATCCTGTACCTGTTTTTCGTGTTTTCGATCGAGAACGGGGGGCTTCCCCTCACTGCGATCAAACATGACTTTCAGGTATTCGGTTCCTCCCAATTCCTCCATGGTAAAACCGATGAGAGCGATTTGATCCCCGGATTTTTTAAACCCCTGGGTCATGATCTGTTGCTGATTCTCGATCAGGCCAACAACGGCAACGGTCGGGGTTGGGTAAATCGCGTCTCCTTTGGTTTCATTATAGAGGCTGACGTTACCACTGACTACCGGAATATCAAAAAACCTGCAGGCATCGCCCATGCCTTCCACCGCTTGTTGGAATTGCCACATGATTTCGGGTTTTTCCGGATTGCCAAAATTGAGGCAATTGGTCAGGCCTATTGGTTCGGCGCCGGAGCACACCACATTACGACAAGCTTCGGCCACGGCGATGGCGGCACCCTCATAGGGGTCGAGATAGCAGTAGCGGCTGTTGCAATCCACCGAAATGGCCACCGCTTTATTTGTATCCTTGATGCGCAGGACGGCCGCATCCGAGCCGGGCAAAACCAGCGTATTCAGGCGCACCATGTGGTCGTATTGTTCGTAGACCCATTCCTTGCTGGCGATATTGGGGCAGGCCAGAAGTTTTTTCAAAGCCCTGTCTCCGTGTGAAAAGTCGGGAAACTCGGTCAGGCTTATATGCACCACCTCATCAAGATATTGAGGACGTCTTGTTTCCCGCTTCAGATCCAGAGCGCCATCCACAACCGGAAAGATCGGCAGGTTCACCACTTCATGGCCTTCAAACTGGATGCGCACACTGGATTCCTCGATCACTTCGCCGATGATGGCTGCGTCCAGTCCCCATTTGTCGAGAATGGCAAGAGCCTCTTTTTCATGGCCGGGTTTGATCACGAATAGCATACGTTCCTGCGACTCGGAAAGCAGAATCTCGTAGGGGATCATGCCTTCTTCTCTTAAGGGAACTTTTGACAGATCCATAGACACCCCGGTTTCGGCCCGGTGCGCCATTTCAAACGAAGACGAAGTGAGCCCCGCGGCCCCCATATCCTGCACACCCACCACCCAATCGCACTCAAACAATTCCAGGCAGGCTTCGATCAGCAGTTTTTCGGTAAACGGGTCCCCCACCTGCACGGTTGGGCGCTTGTCTTCCGTCGTTTCATCAAACTCGGAAGAAGCCAGGAGGCTCGCGCCATGAATTCCGTCGCGTCCGGTTTTTGAACCGACATAAAGAATCTGGTTGCCCACTCCGCCAGCTCCAGCCAGGAAGATTCGATCTGATTTAACCAATCCCAGACAGAACGCGTTGACCAGAATGTTGCCGTTGTAACAGGCATCAAAATAAATTTCCCCGCCGACAGTGGGAACGCCGGTACAGTTTCCATAACTGGAGATGCCATCGACCACACCATTGAGCAGGAACCGGGTGCGCGGTTCTTCCAGTTCGCCGAACCGCAATGAATTCATCAAGGCAATCGGCCGTGCCCCCATAGTGAAAATATCCCGCATTATGCCACCGACACCGGTTGCCGCGCCCTGATGGGGTTCGATAAAGGAGGGGTGGTTGTGACTTTCAATTTTGAATGCAACCGCCAGACCGTCGCCAATATCTATGACTCCCGCATTTTCCCCCGGGCCTTGCAGCACCCTGGGGCTTTCGACCGGTAGTTTCCTCAAATAAGGCCGGGAACTTTTATAACTGCAATGCTCGCTCCACATGACGGAAAAAATACCCAACTCCGTCAGGTTCGGAGTGCGGCCGATCAGGTCGAGGATGCGTCGGAACTCTTCCACAGTCAAACCGTGTTCCTTAACAATCTCGGGGGTGATCTCGGGGCCTGGGCGGATTTTTTTTGGTTTGTCCACAGCGTTAGGAATTTGAAATAAGGGATTGAAAAATGATCTGGCCATCTGTTCCCGCTAACTCAGGATCAGCACAACGTTCCGGATGTGGCATCAGTCCCATCACGTTTTTTTGCTCATTGGCCACACCCGCCACAGAACCTACAGAGCCGTTGGGGTTGGACTCAGCGGAAACATTTCCCGACGTGTCGCAATAGCGGAAAAGGATTTGCCCGTTTTCTTCCAGGTGATTCAAGGAAAAAGGATCGATATAGTAGCTGCCCTGATGGTGGGCGATGGGAATTTCCAGTACCTGGTTTTTCCCACATTGCTGGGTGAAGGGGGTGTCCGTATTTTCAATACGGACGGACACATTTTTGCAAATGAATTTCCGCGACTGGTTCTGGATCAACGTCCCAGGCAGCAGGTTGCATTCCAAAAGAATCTGGAATCCGTTGCAGATACCCAGTACCTTGCCTCCGCTTTCGGCAAAACGGATGATGGAATTCATGATCGGAGAAAAACGGGCAATGGCTCCGGCCCGAAGGTAATCCCCATACGAGAAGCCGCCCGGTAGAACCACCAAATCGAAAGACTCCAGATTGGCTTCCTCTTTATGCCACAGCCAGTGGGTCTCCTGATTCAGGATATGTTTGAGGATATGGTAACAATCGTGGTCACAATTGGACCCCGGGAATACGACAATGCCACACTTCATTTTAGGCCGGTTTCGATTCGTTTTGGAGTGTTATTCAGTGGGAACAAGGGTGAAACGGAAGGATTCAATCACCGTATTGGCCAGGAGCTGTTCGCACATTTCCCGGACCCGTATCTCGGCTTCCTCCTCCGATGCAGAATCAAGTTTGATTTCCAGATATTTGCCGATATTGACATCCAGCACTTCGTCATAACCCAAATCGTTCAACGCGTGGTGGACGGTTTTTCCCTGTGGATCAAGAACACCTTCCTTGAATGTCACGTGTATTTGAGCAAGCATTTTTTCAACCTTAGCACAGAAGTTTATTCAATTCAGCAGGCTTTGTAACAGGAAAACGCCGAAAGCCAAAGACCAATTTTTGACCGACCTGAAATATTATGTTAAACAAGGAGTTAGGAAGTTCGGCCCGAAGGGTTTTCTTGCCAAAGTTTCTATTCCGCAATGACGTAGCCCAAAACCTGCTTGTACCGGGATACCGGTGACCCTTAATGCAAAACATTTTTTCGGAAGAACTATGGAAAATAAATGGAACGATTCAGAGGCCAAGGCGGCTATTGAAAAATATAAGGATGTCTCAGAAGATGTTGCGCTTCGTGTTTACACTTCGCGATTGATAGGCGCAGATCCCTCGCTAGTTCTCCACGGTGGAGGCAACACCTCGGTCAAGTCGTGCACCCGGAACAAGGTGAACGAAGAGGTGGATGTGCTTTATGTGAAAGGCAGTGGATGGGATCTCGATACACTGGAGCCCCCGGGCCTTCCAGGAGTCCTGCTCGATCATCTGCAGAAACTGAGAGGCCTCGACCAGTTGAGCGATGAGGATATGGTCAATGAACAGAGAACACACCTGTTGGACGCGTCCTCTCCCAACCCCTCGGTGGAAACGCTTTTGCACGCATTCTTACAGCATAAGTTCATTGACCATTCGCATGCGGATGCCAGTTTGATCATTGCCAACCAGCCGGACGCAGAGAAAATCTGCAAGGAGATCTATGGAGACAGGATCGCTATCGTCTCATACATCATGCCTGGTTTTGCGCTAGCTAAAGCTTCTGCCGAAGTGTATGAAAAAAATCCGCAGGTGGAAGGACTCCTGCTGATCAATCACGGGCTGTTCACCTTCGGGGATACGGCGAAAGAAAGTTACGACCGCCATATTCATGCGGTGACTCTTCTGGAAGAATATATCGGGAAGAGTACGCTAAAATCCCTCACTCCTCTCAAAGGTCCTGCCCTGAAAGCTGGGGAGGAAACCTTAATGAATGCGCTGGCGCCTGTGCTTCGTGGGCTCTATAAAGAGCAGTCCAGTAAGGACTGGGTTCTCCATCACCGTGCCGATGCCGGGGCAAAAGCGTTTGCTTCCAGTAAAGAGTGTCAGGTCTGGTCCCAGATCGGCACCGCCACTCCGGATCATGTGATCCGCACCAAACAAAAACCCCTGCTTCTGAATCTGCAACAATGGCAGGATCCGGACAGGTTACGGGAGGAAGTCCTCCAGACCCTGAACGCTTATTGTGAAAGTTATCACCAATATTTTGAAACCAACAAGTCTGCCAAGAAGGTGGATAAAACTGAACTGGACCGATTGCCCCGAGTTTTTCTGGTGGCCGGATTGGGGTTGGTGACGATTGGTAAAAGGGTCAAAGAGACCATGATCTCAGCCGATATTTATCAGCACACTATTGATATCGTCCACAAATCTTTTTCGGTGGGCAAGTATGAACCGCTCGATTCCAGCGACTTGTTTGATATGGAGTACTGGTCTTTAGAGCAAGCCAAGCTAGGCAAAAGCAAAGCTCCGATCCTGCAGGGCAAAGTGGCCTACATCACCGGTGCCGCTTCCGGCATCGGTCTGGCTACTGCCAAACTGTTTGCCGAGCAGGGAGCCAATCTTTTTCTTGTCGATGTGACGGAAGACAAATTGAACGAGTCGGCGGAGGCAATACGCAAAAAGTCCAAGGTCGGCGTTACCAGCTGGGTTTTGGATGTGACCGATGAGTCGGCCGTGTGCCAGTCGTTTGAACAACTCCTGCAGACCTTTGGCGGTATTGATATCCTGATCTCCAATGCTGGCAATGCTTTGCAGGGTGCGATTGGTGAGATGGATATGAAAGATTTGCGTGCCAGTTTCGAATTGAACTTTTTTGCTCACCAGGCACTGGCCTCTGAAGCTTTGCGGTTGTTTCTGATTCAAAAAACCGGAGGTGTTTTGTTGTTCAACGCATCCAAGGCGGCGTTCAATCCGGGAAAACATTTTGGTCCTTATGCGCTTCCCAAGGCGGCGGTGGTGGCGCTCACCAAACAGTATGCGCTGGACTACGGGTCTTACGGCATCCGCTCCAACGCCATCAATGCTGACCGCATTCGCACGGCCCTGTTTTCTGAAGACGTGCTGAAAGAAAGGGCTGCAGCGCGCGGACTTTCGCCCGACGACTATTTCAAAAACAACCTTCTGCAACAGGAAGTCTATGACACCGATGTGGCGCAGGGATTCCTAAACCTGACGTTGGCAGAAAAAACAACGGCAAGCATCCTCACTATCGATGGCGGCAACATCGCCGCCAGTCCCCGCTAACCCCTTAGCAGGGGAAGCAGAGGGCAATAACTTTTGCTGGCCGACAAAGAGTTGTCTCGGCTTGATGAGGTTTTTTCACCCTCTTCCTCAAAGAGAGTGGAGGTGATTCACCTTCAGGTGTTAGTTAGAGCACGCTGACCCTATGCCTGGTGGTTAGTAGTCGGTGATTTCTCCACCGGGAATTCTTCGGGGTTGTTTTCCATACTCAAGAGGATGATCTGTTCCGGGCAGGATGGTGCCGTCCGGTGAGTAAGGTCCGATTTTGCTCCAGGTTCCCGCCTGTTGCTCGGCAACATATTCCATTTCCAGAATCGCCTTGGGGTTTTTGTAGCCATATTTGGAGGGAGCGATCAACCGCAGAGGGAACCCGTGCGCATCGGAAAGGGGTTTGCCGTTCATGGTGTGCACCAGCAGAACCCGATCCCGATTTAACGCCTCAAGCGACAGGTATTCCTTGTATTCGCCACCGCAATGGAACAGCACTCCTCGGGCCGACGCATGGGGCTGAACGATTCGTTTGAGTTCTTTTATCGAGAACCCGCTCCATTGGGCACGGGCCGACCAGCACTCCACACATTTGAGCCGGGAAGATTGCGACCTGGTGGGTAGGTTCCACAATTCGTTGAACGTAAAGGTTTTTGGAACTTCGCACAAACCGCTTATCTTCAACCTCCAGGTTTCGGCGTTGATGCGACGCATCGGTTTCCAGAAATTGATATAGAAAGAGCGGTGTTTGCCTGCCCGGGTTTTGCCAACAAAATCGGTACCCGAGAATGAATCGGCGGCTTTTGCGGGATGGCGAAACCCGTCCCACAAAAGCAGAGCCGCTGTCCAGAGTCCACTTTGCAGAAAAAGCCGACGTGTTAATTTTGCGATTTGGCGCATCGGAATCCTAGAAAAATCAATCGCTCGGAAGGCGCGATCAGATTGCGGTCAAAAGTTTTGCCGTATTCGTAATCCAGATGATGGTTCCATAGTCCGCCACGGGCAACTTTTTTTCCATTTTCAGAACTGGCAGTCCATTCCCAGACCGAACCTGCCATGTCGCGGACTCCGTATGGGGAGTTATCCTTTTTATTGAGTCCGACCCGGCGTTTGATGATTCCCAAATAAAACGGATGCGGTTTTTTTCGCAGCGGTTTGTTCCCCCAAGGATAGAGACGGGCATCGGCGCCCCGGGCTGACTTTTCCCATTCTTCTTCCGTGGGCAGGCGTTTGCCCGCTTGTTCACAATAGGCTTTAGCCTGATGCCAGGTTATGCTGGTGACGGGGTGGGCCCCCGCGCCTTTCCAGAAAAAAATTTCCGGAAACAACCGGGCAAACTCTTCGTTGGTCACCTCAAATTGGTCAATAGAAAACGCCTCAAGCAGTATGGTCCTTTGAGGAAGGGCATAGCCGTCCGTATTGTCTCCCATGACAAATTTCCCAGATGGGATTTCCATCATTTCAGAAGAAAAAGAGTATTCTGCCTCTGGCGCAAGTATCAGGAATGCTAATAGGGCGGACGTTTTCATAAAGCTATTATAAATCGAATGATAAGGGTCTGGGGAACATCAGATAGGATTATTTCTTAATTTTTTGAAAAAAATAGCATATAAATCATCATCACGGTGGCTAAACCTGTATTGGCATTTCTTGAGGTGCAGGTAGAAAGTTATCTCGGCAATCCCGTTGAATTGGGCCAACCGTCTTTTGGCAAATGACCAAAAGCTTTCGATGCCATTGACGTGACATTTTCCCTGCGCAAATTCATTTTTAGAGTGGAAGACCCTGTAGTGATCGTATCCATTTAAAATAAGGCTGTCATAAGCTTTCCATTGATGATACTGCCTTCGAGGATTTTCCCTTTATGACAGGCATTAAGCTCTCTTTCGGGCAGTTTTTCACAATCTCAACATAAACCTTTCCGTCTCTTTTCAGGAGCCCAAAGACAGGTGTTTTTCCTGCGGTGCCCCGGGGCCGCGCCTACCTCGTACACGACGAGGTCCAAAGATAACCATATCCAGTGTTGCCCGGTCATTCCCACTCGATGGTGCCGGGGGGTTTGGAACTGATGTCATAGACCACCCGGTTGACCCCATGTACTTCGTTGATGATGCGGTTAGAGAGTTTTCCCAACAGTTCATAAGGGAGGTGGGCCCAGTCGGCCGTCATGCCGTCGGTGCTGGTAACGGCGCGAATGGCTACTACATTTTCGTAGGTGCGGGCATCGCCCATGACCCCTACTGTTTTTACCGGAAGCAGGACCGCGAACGATTGCCATAAATCGTTGTACAAGCCTTCGGCTTTCACTTCCTCCAGAATGATCTTGTCGGCAGCGCAAAGGATGTCGAGGCGCTCGCGGGTCACCTCTCCCAGAATGCGGATGGCCAGGCCCGGACCGGGGAATGGCTGGCGGTTGATGATTTCATCCGGCATGCCCATCTCGCGTCCCAGCACACGAACTTCATCCTTGAACAATTCGCGAAACGGTTCGAGAAGCTTCAACTGCATTTTTTCCGGCAGGCCGCCAACGTTGTGATGCGACTTGATAACTGCTGACGGGCCGCCTTTGAAGGAGACCGACTCGATGACATCCGGATACAATGTGCCTTGAGCGAGAAAAGTGAAGTCCCCCAGTCGTTTGGCTTCCTCCTCAAAAACTTTGATGAAGGTATTGCCGATGGATTTTCTTTTTTGTTCCGGGTCGGTGATGTCTTTAAGTTTATTAAGAAATTTGTCGGCGGCATCGATGACATCAAGGTTGATGTTGAAGTTGTCGCGAAACGTGCTTTCCACTTTTTCTTTTTCGCCGGACCGCAAAAGTCCGTTGTCGATGAATAGGCAGTACAGGTTGTCGCTGATGGCTTTATGAATCAGCACTGCCGCGACCGAAGAATCCACCCCGCCGCTCAACCCGCAAACCACTTTTAAGTTCCCCACACGGCTGCGGATATCGTTGATCATGTGATCGACCAGTGAATCCATTTTCCAGTTCTTCGCGCATTGGCAGATTTTAAACAGGAAGTTCTTGAGGACCTTAACGCCCTCCACCGTGTGGACCACCTCTGGATGAAATTGCAGGCCATAAATATGTGCTAATGGATTTTCAATGGCCGCCAGAGGCGAATTATCTGTGAAGGCAATGCCTTTGAATCCGTTCGGCAGTTTTGAGATGCGGTCGCCATGGCTCATCCACACGATGGAATTATTTTTCACCCCTTCGAACAGATGTGAAAATTCTTTCAGCACCAACTCGGCCCTGCCGAATTCGCGATGCGGGGAAGGGTCGACCTTGCCACCCAGCGCATGGGTGATGAGTTGCATGCCATAGCAAATACCGAGAATAGGGATATCCAGTTCAAACAGTCTTCGGTCGCAAGCCGGTGAGTCTTTTTCCAGAACGCTCGCGGGTCCGCCGGAGAAAATAATGCCTTTTGCATTGAAAGCTTCGACTTTGTCAAACGGCAGGGTGCAGGGATGGATCTCGCAATAGACCTGGCATTCCCGCACTTTGCGGGCAATGTTCTGGGTGTATTGCGACCCAAAATCAAGAATGAGAATTTTCTGTTCGTGCAGAGCGTCTGTGGTCATGGCAATAGCGGGATTTTCTCTGGCTTGTCCGGAAAAATTCCGGCGGGATCAGTCGATATTATAATTTGGAGCTTCTTTGGTCACGATCACATCGTGAACATGGCTTTCGCGAAGCCCGGCCGGGGTGACCTTGATGAACGAAGCGTTCTTTCTCAACTCGTTAATGGTAGCGGCTCCGCAATATCCCATCCCCGCACGCAGTCCCCCTAACAGTTGGTGGACGGTGAATGACAATGCGCCGCGGAAGGGAATACGTGCTTCAACCCCCTCCGGAACCAGTTTGCTTTCAGAGAGCGCCCATTCCTGGAAGTACCGGTCACTGGAACCTTGTGACATGGCACCGATGGAACCCATGCCCCGGTATTCCTTGTAGCTTCTGCTCTGGAAAAGAATTTTTTCTCCCGGGCTTTCTTCTGTTCCGGCAAACAGGGAGCCGATCATCACCGTGCTGGCCCCGGCGGCAATGGCTTTGGTGATGTCGCCGGAAAGCTTGATACCACCATCGGAAATAACCGGGATATTTTTTTTCTCTGCCACCTTCACGCATTCCGCGATGGCGGATATCTGCGGCACGCCGACTCCCGACACTACACGAGTGGTGCAGATGGAACCGGGGCCAATGCCAACCTTGACGGCATCGACTCCGGCTTTGATCAGGTCGGCGGCTCCTTGGGCGGTAGCCACGTTGCCGCCTATCAGTTCAAGTTTTGGAAAAGTCTTTTTAATTTCCCGGATGGTCGCTAGAACTTTCTCCGAATGCCCGTGGGCGCTGTCGATCACCAGAACGTCAAGCCCGACGCGGATTAAATCTTCAATATGTTCTATGGGATTCTGGGTCACACCCAAGGCAGCTCCGACCAGAAGTCGGCCTTTGGAGTCTTTGGCGGCGTTGGGGAATTGCCCGGCTTTTTCAATGTCCTTGATGGTGATCAGCCCCTTGAGATACCCTTTTTTGTCGACCACCAGCAGTTTTTCGATACGGTTATCATGCAGAAGTTGTTTGGACTTTTCCAGCGGCGTGCCTTCCGGAATGGTGACCAGATCGTCTTTGGTCATCAGGGAACTGATTTTCTTGTTGAGTTTTTTCTCAAACCTGAGATCCCGGTTGGTTAAAATCCCCACCAGTTTTTTCTTTTGCGTGATAGGGATGCCCTTGATGTTGTATTTCCGCATGACTTCAAAGGCTTCGCTGATTTTCTGGTCGGGGCCCATGGTGATCGGGTCGGGGATCATGGCGCTCACCGAGCGTTTGACTTTGTCGACCATCTTGCGTTGTTTTTCCGGTGGAAGGTTGCGATGGATGATACCGATTCCGCCTTCCTGGGCCAGAGCAATGGCCAGATTGGTTTCGGTCACGGTGTCCATCGGGGCGCTGATCAACGGACTGTTCAGTTTGATCTTTCGGGTCAAACGGGTCGAGAGTTTTACGTCTACAGGCAAAACTTTCGAATGGGCAGGCAGGAGCAATACATCGTCGAAAGTAAGATAGGTTGGGACATTCTTGGGTTCAATCATGAGATATTATAACAGAAATTTATTAAAAACGTAAAACGGCAATATTAGCATGCCTGCCTGACGGGCGGAATTTTTTGGAGCATCAAAACTTGGCTTACAGAGAAATCTTTCATATTTTTCTATAAACAGGCGCTTCTATTGTCGCTGGATACGGTTGTCTGACACCCTAGACAAAAGTCAACTTTTAATCTATACTCTGTCCACCTCAGAGTATCACCCCTACATATCTTTCTCTAAGGTTTTCCGGCTTCTTTAGGCTTGAACGCGCTGTTGTATGTCTTGGAATCCTTCTGGACCCCTTTACGTAAAGTAAGGGATTGGCTTTCTCCGTCTTCTGGAAAAGAGCTGGCGGGGTTTGTGCGGGTTTTTGTGGATACTTTTTGTGGATACTTATAGAAGGCCTCAGGATTAGTTGCCTATTTGCAAAGTACTGATACTAAACTATTTAACGAGGTAGTGATGACCAACAATCATATTCAGGAAAGTCGTGTGACCACAGCGTTGTTGTTAGCTGCTGGCACTGGAAATCGTTTACAGCCCTTCACAGATGCTATTCCCAAATGCCTCGTAGAAATCAATGGGATCCCTATCCTTGAGAGATTGATCGATAATCTCTGTGATAATGATTTTAAGCGGCTGGTTATAGTGGTCGGCTATATGGACCACTGCATCCGAAGGTTCGTGAACGAATATGCTGGGGATCTGACCATAGAAATAATTTTCAACCCGGTATTTCAAACGACCAACAATATTTATTCCTTATGGCTGGCTCGAAACCAAATCCGGGAATCCTTTCTTTTGGTTGAAAGTGATCTCGTGTTCGAGCCCACCCAACTGGAAGGCCTTCTCTATCCAAATAAAACAGCTCTTTCCCCCCTGCAACCCTGGATGAATGGAACCACAAAACGATAGACTCTCTGAACAGGGTCCAATCTTTTAATATGGGTGGTAACGGATATAGAGAAGGTGCTCACTATAAGACGGTCAATATATACAGCCTTTCTGATTCAACGTGGCGAAATGTCATTGAACGGTTAGAGCTTTATATTTCCTCTGGCAAGGTGAACGAATATTACGAGGTGGTTTTCAAAGAGATGATCGCGGATGGCAGTCTTTCCATGGATGCCGTTTTCTTTGATCCTGACCGCTGGTATGAAATTGACACCCCAGCCGATCTTGTAAATGCGGAACGTATCCTGGAAGAAACCGATACGTATCCTGAGGCCTGCTAAGCCAGTTGTTTTTGCTCCAGCCTTTTTTTCTGGAGCCGCACCCCCTAGAAAACAAGAGTGAACATCCTGATGAATGGTGAAACGGAACCTGCCGCTAATACACTGGATTATTCAGTTATTAACAGCTATTGGAAGAAGGCAGATCCCTCTATCATGGGACCCTATATGATGGAAGGTTTTGGTTTTCCTGCCAGTGCCGGGCGTTTTCGTTTTCGCGCCGAGTCCATTATTGTCCAACAACTCATCCACAATGCCAAGGTCGATACTACTGGGGCCGTTCTTGATTTGGGAGGTGGTGTCGGATTTTGGGCGGAATTTTTTGCGCAGAAATTCAAGAAGGTCTTTGCTGTTGAAGCAAGTGCGCCACTATATGAGAGCATGGTGCAACGTTGTTCTTCCTACGACAACTTCACTCCCATCCATGACGATGTATTATCTTTTGAACCAGAAAGTCGATGTTCCCTTATCTTCCTCGGTGGACTATTGATGTACCTCAATGAAAAAGATGTTGTCGCACTGCTACGGAAATTGAAGTCCTTTCTTACTCCGGGAGGTATCATCCTGTGCCGGGAAAGTACGATGCGGAATGGAACGGTCACACGAAATGGAGAATACCAAGCTGTCTACCGATCCGTCCCGACCTATCTCAGCCTGTTTAACAGCTGCGGTCTGAGAGTGACCCAAACCTGTTTAAACGTACCGTATGTTCTCCTGCAAATGGGTTGTGAATTGATTAAGAAGTGGAAGGATAATGTGCCAGGAAATCTTCAAATGATACCTGCCGTGGGGCATCTGGCATACTGGGGTTTGCGTTTGGGCAATCCTTGGATAGCACGTGTTCCTTCGGCAATGGGGATTGATTTCCCTGAACTGACAAACCATTTTTTTCTGATTCGCTCCGGTTCCCAACCGCACTCCAGCGGCAAGACGAGTCCCGTCAGTCTGTGAAGAGTTTCGTCACCCAGATGTTTGAACAGTTGCTGATTCTGATTATAAAGCAGTTGCCTTCAGGATGACCTGCGAGTTGCCTTAGAAGGACCCATTAATTGACAGAGTGATGTAAAAAGGGGATAATGCTTGGTCGATCCTAAAATTTTGATCTCAAAAGATAAAAGGCAACTCGTTTAATCGAGATTGATCTTCAAGAGCATTACCGATTGAAATAAGAAATCCCTGTTGAAAATCTAAAAAATGGATTCCTTTGTGTTTGGTTTTGTTCAAGGACACCTACGCTCGTTTCGACTTTATTAGTTATTTCTGGTCGACTTTATTAGTTATTTCTGGAGGGTATTTTGCTGATGGAAAAAATAAAAGTTGCTTTGATTGGTGTTGGTAACTGTGCCAGCTCTCTTATTCAGGGAATCTATTATTATAAAGATAAAGATCCTCAAGATATTATCGGCCTGATGCATCATGAAATTGGGGGGTACAAACCAGAGGATATTCAGGTTGTGGCAGCCTTTGATATAGACAAGCGAAAGGTGGGAAGTGATGTCCATCAAGCCATTTTTGCCAAGCCGAATTGCGCTGTTGTTTTTTGTTCCGATATTCCGTTATCCGGGGTCAATGTGCAGATGGGTAAAATTTTGGACGGTTTCGCGGATCATATGAGCGATTATGATGCGGACAGCTCTTTTGTTTTGGCTGATAACCCTGAACCCACTAAGGAAGAGGTTGTACGGATTCTCAAGGAGTCAGGTGCGGAAATTCTCCTCAATTACCTTCCGGTAGGCTCCGAAGAAGCGACCCGGTTTTATGCGGACTGTGCGTTGGAGGCTAATGTTGCCTTTATCAACAATATACCGGTATTCATCGCAAGCGACCCTGTATGGGCCAAGCGTTTTGAGGAAAAAAATATTCCCATTGTCGGTGATGACATCAAATCACAGGTTGGGGCGACCATCACTCACCGGGTTCTGACCGACTTGTTCAAGAAGCGCGGTGTCAAGTTGGAACGAACCTACCAGCTCAATACCGGCGGCAACACCGATTTTCTCAACATGCTCAACCGCCATCGCCTGGCCTCGAAGAAAAAATCCAAAACGGAAGCGGTTCAATCCGTTACCGCCCATCGCTTGGCCGACAAAAACATCCATGTTGGTCCCAGCGATTATGTGCCTTGGCAAAAGGACAACAAAATCTGCTTCATTCGAATGGAAGGCAAACTCTTCGGCGATGTGCCCATGAATATTGAGCTTAGGCTTTCCGTGGAGGACTCGCCTAATTCCGCTGGAGTTGTCATCGACTCTATCCGATGCACGAAATTGGCATTGAGCCGTGGTCAGGGTGGAGTTCTTTTTGCCCCATCAGCTTATTTCTGCAAGCATCCTCTCCACCAGTTCACTGATGATGAAGCCTTTCAAATGATTGAGAGGTTTATCGATGGCACCCAGCTTGTCCAGGATAATAACATCCTGCGCATAGAAGAGCCAAGGCTGGAGACATCTCTAGATTTGGTTGCAGAAAATCTAAACAAAAATTAAAGCCTAGTGAAGTGTCTAATTATTGCGGCAGGTAAAGGCCACCGCTTGTGGAGTAAGGGCGATAGCAAGCCCCTTGTCCCACTTTTTGGTATCCCTTTAATCGAGCGGGTTGTTCGTTGCGCCTATGAGGCTGGAGTGGACGACTTTTTTGTGGTCACTGGTTACCAGGGGGAGAGTGTTCGCTCTTTTCTTGGTATATTGGCCGACCGTCTTGATATTCGTATCACCTCAATCGTTAATGAGGATTGGGAAAAAGAAAATGGCCTTTCAGTGCTCAAGGCACGGGATTTCCTGAGCGAACCCTTTTTGTTGCTGATGGCGGATCACCTCTTTGATCCATCTATTGTCCGTAATTTGTTTGAGCAACCCTTAGCCAGAGGTGGAATGGTCTTAGGCGTGGATACAAACATGACCAATCCGCTGATTGATTTAGAGGATGTTACTCGAGTTAGGACCGAAGGCGGAAAGATCCGGAATATCGGCAAAAACCTGAAGGATTACAATGGATTTGATACGGGTTTATTCGTATGCGATCCCACAATTTTCGATGCATTAGAACGGTGTGCAGAAACCACTGGCGATACTTCATTATCTGGGGCGGTCCAGGAACTTGCCGACAATGGCTTGGCGAACGCAATTGACATAAACGGTCAGTTTTGGGTCGATGTAGATGATCCCAATGCTTTCCAGTGGGCGGAAAACGCGCTCTTGTTCAATATGCGAGGAAAGGTCAGCGATGGTCCCGTGGCTCGTTTTTTGAATCGGCCTTTATCGATTTGGGTTTCCCGTCGGCTGGTGAATTATTCGATTACCCCGAATCAGATTTCCCTTGTCTCGTTCTTGTTTTCAATGCTGGCCGCAGGTCTGCTCGCCCTTGGCGATTATTTTTCCCTTTTCATGGGCGGTGTTCTCGCGCAATTCGCCTCGGTGATCGATGGTTGTGATGGTGAAGTGGCACGGCTTAAATTCCAAGCCAGTGAATATGGGAAATGGCTGGATGCCGTGTTGGACCGCTATGCCGATGCATTCCTTCTTTTTGGCCTCACCTGGCACGCTTATGGGGATAGGACGGAAGGACTTGTCCTGTTTGTCGGATTCATGGCGATCATTGGGTCATTTTTGTTGAGTTACACGGCAGACAAATACGACCATCTTATGAGTCGCCAGATTCGCCAAGGCAAAGGGCTCCGAATGGGCCGGGATATTCGTGTCTTTATCCTATTTCTCGGCGCTGTATTCCATATACCTTTTTGGTCGCTGCTGCTGATCGCCGTGATGATGAACCTTGAAACCATACGCAGAATCATCGTTTGCCGAAATTATGAATAGCATCGAATATGCAAAAGGGAGAATCAAGGAAGTCATCGCCGTCTCCAAAGTTCCGGAAGATCCCGGCCATGCCGATAACACGCTTGCATGGCTTTTTAAATTGGACCCCAAAACCGATCCAGCCATGCAGATTGCCGCGCTCGCCCATGATATTGACAGGGCGGTGGAGGCGCAAAAAGTCCGCCGTTCCGATTTTGACGATTATGATGTCTTCAAAGCTGCGCATGCCCAAAACGGGGCGAAGATTCTGCGGGAAATTCTGCATGATTGCCAAGTTACAAAAGACATTACCGATGAAGCTTGCCGTCTTGTAAAGCTTCATGAAGTAGGTGGAGATTCCCGTTCTGACCTTTTAAAGGATGTCGATAGTATTTCCTATTTTGATGTGAATATGCCTTTATACTTTCAACGCGAGGGTTGGGATGAAACGAAACGCCGATGTGTTTGGGGCTATCGGCGCCTTTCTTCACAGGGAAAAGAGATAGTCAAAGGCATCACTTATGAAAAACAGGCTCTGACGAGATTGTTAAATGAGGCCATTGGGCAGGCTGAAGAAAAACATGTTTTAGATATAATCTGAATTGCAGATTATGATATACAAAAATCTACCCAATATTGTTTCCCTACTCGGAGTTCTTCCACTCTCAATCCTCTTTTTTAAAGACGGGTTTCAATATTTGATTCCCTTGATTATCTACAACAACATCATGGATGATCTCGATGGTATACTTGCCATCAAGCTGAATCTCAAGAGTGATTTTGGCGCAGCGTTGGACAATGTTTGCGATGCTGTTGCTCATATAATTATTGTCATGGCACTTGGCATTCACTACGGGTTTGCCTTTAGCATAGTCAGCCTTGTGGCGGTGACCGCAATCTTACTGCGTGTTACCTCTCGATTAACGTCTGCTGAAACGATCAGCGCGGGATCGCCCACCAACGAATTGATGCGGCACCTGCTCTTGGTACTCCTGACAGCAAAGTATTTTGAAATTGCCCCAGAACCATTCTTGATTGCAGTAATGCTTTTGAACTCCATTTCTATGCTTTCGCCCTTTCCCATGCCCTACTTGATAAGGACTTTGACTAAATCAGCCGCAGCGATTGGGTTTGTCAATGTCGCGTTGTTGGTGGCGTGGCTCATTCCCATTGCCGCACCGGTCATTGCTTTCGGTTTCTTCGCCACCCATCTGTATTCTCTCGTCCGGCCAAACGACCGGTGGCTATTGCAATAGCTTATTCTGGCGAGCAAAAAGTTGTCCCGGCTTGAGGAGCCCTTACCCTTTGGGTCCGGCGTCACGCTGGTCAGCTGAAAATACTATTGTTTATTGAGTCTGGTGTCACGCTGGTGGTAATCTGATGAGCATGAAATTATTAGCGCAATTTGTTTTTGTCTTGTGGGTGTTTTGTGGGTCGGTTTATGCCCAGCCCTTATTCCAAGGCACCGGTGAGCGGGAAGACTGGATGGGAACCTATTTTCAAGGCAAGAAGATGGGGTTTACCCGAGTGCAAATCCGCTGGACTCCCAAATCTATTGAGGTGGACTCCAGGGTTTTTTTTCAGATTCGTTCCAAGTCCATCGACCAATCCACCACCATCAATCAAACGACACGGCTCAGTCCGGATTTCAAACTTCTGGGTTTTTCCCTCCTGCAGGAGATCACCGGGCACCGGCAACAAGTCGAAGGCAGGATGGAAGGCAATCGACTGACCTACCGGGTGAAGTCGCGAGGGTTCGACAAGGAGGAGTCCATCGATCTCCCGCCCGGGGCGCTTCCTTCATCGACCTTTCTTTTAAACTTGATGGTGAACGGATTTAAAGTGGGACAAAAAGGAACCCTGCCTTTGTTTCTGGAGCCGTTCCAAATGATGGTGGATCTAGAGTATGAAGTTCTGCGCCGGGAAACTCTAGAGTACGAGGGCAAGCCCGTCAAAACTTTTGCGATCAAACAAAAATTCAGCGGCATCGAAACCATCTTGTGGGTGGCCGACGATGGTTCGGTGATTAAAGAAACCACCAACCAGGGTTTTGAATCGTTCAGAGAATCTGCCGAAGTTGCGCAGCAACTCGATGAACCGTTGACGGTCAGTAGCCTGATCACCATGAGTCTGGTCAAGCCCGGTAAGCCGATCGACCGGTCAGACCGGGTGAGGGAAATCATCTTTCACCTTAAGCCGCTCCGTTCGCCCGACCTTGTCCCGCAAGATCATCGGCAAAAAATTCTCGAAACAGAACTCCTGCCGAATGGATTTTATCGTGCTACGCTGGAAGTTAAAACTGAACCGGAAACAATCGCCAACCACTCAAGCTGGCCGAAAGAGTTGTCACAGGATAAAAAGTATCTAGAAGACTCGGCCGAGGTGCAGTCCCGTCACCCCATGATCCGGGCCCTGGCCAGGGAACTTGCCGCAGACACACAAAATGACTGGCAGGTGGCGCAAGACATCAACCGTTGGGTGCACAACAATTTGGAAAAAGAATTGGTGGACACGGTAACGGCATTGGATGCTTTGTATGAAAGGCGAGGTGAGTGCCAGTCGCACACTTACCTGTTCACGGCAGTGGCCCGTGCGGTGGGCATCCCCACCCGCATCGTGAACGGACTGGTGTATTCGAAAGAGTATGAGGGATTTCTTTATCATGCCTGGCCCGAAGTTTATGTGGGCGAGTGGCGGGCTCTCGACCCGACTTTTGGCCAGGACGTGGTGGACGCCACCCACATCAAACTGACTGAAGGAACCAGGGAAGGCTCGTTCCGCCTGATAGAGTTTGTCGGCAAGGTGGAAATCGATTGGTCTCCGGCCAGCGGTCGGCGGCTACTGCAATAGTTCTATCTGGCGAGCAAAGAGTTGTTGCGGCTTAAAAAGGTTTTGCTCCCCCTTAACAGGGACCTTTGCATAACCCCGAGATTCTTCGAGATACCCCTACGGGGCAAGAATTCAAAGGTCAAATATCACTAGCTCAGCATGACAATCTTGGTATTTTTGTGATGTCATCCTGAGTTCATCGAAGGATTTTGCTTTTCTGTTTTATTGACTTACGCAAAGATCTCTTTAAAAAAGAGGGGTCCATTGCAGTTCCCCCGCGTTATATCTTCCGTTAGTTCGCAGAAAATTCCCAGCCTCTTAAAAGTCAGTAGTAAAAATTAATTTTTTTATTTATTGCGGCATTTATTTTTTGCTTTTTATTCGTCTATAGTTGGGGTAGGGAAGGGGCACGAAACCGTTATGTTTTGTGGCCTTGAAAGAAAGTTTTTCAGGCACTCTAGAATTTCGTTGACATACTACATCTTGTATAATATTTTGCTGAACAACACAAAATATGGATATTTTGTGGTTTGAGGCACCCAAGAATTTTAAGGAAAAAGGGCAGTTAAGAGTTGTTGTTGTCCTTCGAACCTTTGACCCATAACTGATTCAATTTGTTGGGGTTACATTTTTTTAGCGAAGTGGAGCGTTATATGCGAATCGATCGGGTATTTACCAAGGATCATCAGGACCCCTACGAAGGAATTGGCTTTATAGAGCGAGTTTCTAAAATCATCAATGCCGATGGTTCTTTAGTTTCTGAAATCAAGAACGTTTTGGTGCCTGACACCTGGTCACAGGTGGCGGTGGATATCATGGCGCAGAAATACTTCCGCAAGGCGGGAGTTCCGGCCCGGTTGAAAAAGAAGTTCGAACCCGGGCTGCCCGAATGGCTTTGCCCATCGGTACCGGATGAAGAGGCGCTGAACCAGCTTCCTCAATCGGCGCAGTTCACCCACGAAACCACATCGCAGGAAGTTTTTCATCGACTGGCCGGATGCTGGACATATTGGGGCTGGAAAAATAATTGTTTCAGCAGTGAGAAAGACGCACGCAATTATTATGATGAGATGCGTTATATGTTGGCGCGGCAGTTGGCAGCACCCAATTCTCCGCAATGGTTCAACACTGGCATGAACTGGGCCTATGGCCTCGAAGGACCGGCGCAAGGACATTATTATTTCGACGAGGAAGCAGGCGGACTGCAAAAATCCAAAAACGCATATGAACGACCGCAACCACATGCCTGCTTCATTCTTTCTGTTAGTGATGATCTGGTGGGTGATGGCGGGATCATGGATCTGTGGCGGCAGGAAGCTCGGCTGTTCAAGTTCGGGTCTGGAACCGGGAGCAACTTCTCCAATCTTCGTGGAGATGGCGAGTCCCTTTCCGGTGGTGGAAAATCTTCCGGGCTGATGAGTTTCTTAAAGATCGGCGACCGGGCGGCGGGAGCGATCAAATCTGGTGGAACCACCCGACGCGCGGCCAAGATGGTCACTCTTGACATGGACCATCCTGACATTGAAGAGTTTGTTGAATGGAAGGTCCGAGAAGAGCGCAAGGTTGCTGCTCTGGCGGCGGGAAGCAAGATGACCCGTCGGTGCTTGAAAGAGATCATCCGTGCTTGCTGGTCAAAGGATGAAGGGGAAGAAACCCGGTTTGATGTGCAGAAAAATAAAGCTTTGAAAAAAGCCGTCCGCAATGGATTGGATTGCTTCATCCCTGAAAACTATATTTATCGCGTTATCCAACTGGCCCGGCAAGGGGTCAAGGATATTGAGTTTGAAGAGTATGACACCAATTGGACTTCAGAAGGTTACCTGACTGTTTCAGGCCAGAACTCCAACAACTCGGTCCGACTCACCAATGAGTTTCTGCGCGCAGTGGAATGCGACGGAGACTGGAACCTGATCCGCAGAACCGATGCAGGGATTGCCAGAATCCTACCTGCTAAAGATCTGTGGGAAAAGATCAACTACTCTGCCTGGTCCAGCGCTGATCCGGGACTGCAGTTTCACACGACGATCAACGAGTGGCATACCTGTCCGGAAGATGGGCCGATCCGTGCTTCCAATCCCTGCTCCGAATACATGTTCCTCGATGACACCGCCTGCAACCTCGCGTCCATCAACCTGATGCGTTTTTACGATGAGGAAAAGGGAGTGTTCGCCATAGAAAACTATCGGCATGCTTGCCGCATGTGGACTCTCACGCTGGAAATTTCGGTGATGATGGCGCAGTTCCCCAATCAGGCTATCGCCAAAAAGAGTTTTGAGTTCCGCACCATGGGTCTCGGTTATGCCAATTTTGGAGCCATGCTCATGGTAATGGGTATTCCTTATGACTCGGAAAGCGGTCGGGCCATCGCCGGCGCAATTTCCGCCATGACCACCGGAGCTTCTTATGCCATGTCGGCAGAAATGGCTGGAGAGTTGGGTCCCTTTGTGGGCTTTGAGAAGAACCGGGACGCCATGCTCCGGGTTCTGAAAAATCACCAGCGTGCCGCGCATAATGCGGAAGTTCGTGAGTATGAGGGACTCACCGCATACCCGCAGGGTATTCAGGCGGAACATTGTCCAACCTATCTCCTCGACGCGGCCCAAAAAGAATGGGCGGATGCGCTGGACCTGGGCGGGAAGAACGGATTCCGCAATGCCCAGACCACTTGTATCGCGCCGACGGGTACGACCGGATTGCTGATGGATTGCGATACCACAGGCATTGAGCCGGACTACGCTCTGATTAAATACAAGAAGCTGGCAGGCGGCGGTTATTTCAAGATCATCAATCAGTCGGTTCCTGGCGCGCTTCGCAGGCTGGGTTACAATCCCGATGAGATCAAGGACATTGTTGAATATTGCGTGGGTTCGGGGAGTCTGGAAACCGCTCCTTACATCAATCGGAATTCCCTGCGCAAAAAAGGGTTCACCGATGGAGTGCTCGATAATGTTCAGCTTGAATTACCAAAGGCTTTCGATATCAGTTTCGCGTTCAATAAATTTGTTCTGGGGGAATCGTTCTGTAAGGAAGTGTTGAAGTTGACCGATGAGCAGTTGGACTCTATAACCTTAAATCTGCTGGAGCATCTGGGTTTTACCGATGAAGAAATCCAGTCGGCCAATGACAGCATTTGCGGAAGAATGACGGTTGAAGACGCTCCGCATCTGAAAGAGCGCCATTACTCTGTTTTCGATTGTGCCAACCAGTGCGGAAAATATGGTAAACGTTTTATTCGCCCCGAGGCACACATTCGCATTATGGCGGCGGCCCAGCCTTTTCTTTCCGGCGCAATATCCAAAACTATCAATATGCCCAACGATGCTACCATTGTCGATGTCGAACGGGCGCATATGCTGAGTTGGAAGCTGATGTTGAAGGGAACCGCTATCTATCGCGATGGCTCCAAACTCAGCCAGCCGCTAAACAGTGTGGCGACAGACAGCTTTAACCAACTGAAAATGGAAGAGGCTGCCCCGGCAATGCAGGCGGCCAAACAGATCATTGAAGTGGTGCGTGAACACAGGCGCAAAGTTCTGCCGCACCGCAGAAAAGGTTATACCCAGAAAGCCTCCATTGGCGGTCATAAGGTTTATCTCAGAACCGGTGAATACGATGATGGAACTCTCGGCGAAATTTTCATCGACATGCATAAAGAAGGCGCCGCCTACCGCAGTTTGATGAACTGCTTTGCCATCGCGATTTCGCTGGGACTGCAACACGGTGTTCCGCTGGAAGAATTTACCGATGCGTTTGTGTTCACCCGGTTTGAACCGAACGGGATTGTTACCGGCAACCAGGCAATCACCATGTCCACCTCAACCATCGACTATATTTTCCGGGAACTGGCGATTACTTATCTGGGCAGGACCGATCTGGCTCAGGTGACTCCGGATGATTTGCGGGCCGACTCCATCGGCAAAAAGAATCAGCAATCCAGTGACGATGATGCCGGGTTCGGCTCCAATGGGTCGTCGTCGGGTTCGTTATCACCGGAGACTTCCACGAGCACCGAAACGGCACCAAAGATGTCCCATGCAATCGCAAAGGCTCCGTCCAATGGAAATGGCAATGGTGCCTCGGCGGCGGATGCTCTTAAAAATTCTCCGTCTGCGGGAGTTGCGTCCGCGACGGCCGTGATTGCCAAACTAAAAGGCTATGAAGGCGATGCCTGTCAGGAATGCGGAAGCTTGACATTGGTTCGAAACGGAACCTGTTTGAAGTGCATGACTTGTGGAGCGACATCAGGTTGCTCCTGATTCACCCTCCCACCTGAATAGAATGTTTGCAGGGGTTCAGCCAGCGAGTTCTTCGCTGGCTTCTCTTGTTTTTCATCCCGGTTTTATCTTTTTTGCACCAGAGATTTTGCGCAACGAAACCCAAATGTTGGGTTATTCATTTTAAGATCGACGTGGTTGCGAAATGAAATGCGCGCCTGTCTTTTATCGCTGGTCCATCCCCCGCCTTTGACAATGCTGGTTCCAGGCTGGGGCCGTTCAGATTTTTTATCGTCCACCCATTCCCAGACGTTCCCGGTCATATCCATCACACCGCTGGCACTGGCGCCAGATAGAAAAGAGCCTACCGGTGCGGCAAACAGGTGCCCGTCTTTTTCCCCCAGTAAATTGGAGCGTTCAGGAAGAAACATCTCTCCCCAGGGATAAGTGAAGTTACTGACACCCCGAGCGGCGGCTTCCCATTCTTCTTCCCGCGGCAGGCGTTTGCCTGCCCACCGGCAATACTGACTCGCTTGAATCCAGTTGATGCCCATGGCCGGGCAGTTCGGGCAGTCTTTTCCACCCACGAAGGGTTTTTCGTCATAGGCAGATTGGTATTTGCGAAATTGAGTGACGGTGATTTCTGTCCGGTCGATGTAAAATGCCGTCAGATTTGTGAATGGCGATTGGTTTTCACTCAGCGTTCCACGGCTAGACAGTTCCTTCTTACCGACACGGTATTTGCCCACATTGATGAGGATCATCAAAGCCTGGTCTTTTTCGCTCAAGAGAGTCGGGAGTAAAGAAGTTTGCATTGAACCGCGTACAATGGGATCTGACGGCTTGAGGGTAGGCCTCGGTTTGGCGGATTTTGATGGACGGTTTTGTTTTTGTGCTGATTGTTCTGTCGGGTGAGCTTTTCGGTAGCGTTTTCGGTGCTTTTTGCTGGCAGGGGCGCAGGCGCTGACCCAGGCGAACAGGAGGATGAAAAGTATTAATGGCCTCAAGGCTTCTCCTTGTTCATGATGGAATCCATTTTTCCCTTGAGTCGGCGGTATTTCCCATAGCTTTTTTCGGCATCCTCTTTTTTGCCCATCAGTTCATAGGTGTAGCCCAGGCTGTACCAGGCATTGTAGTGGGTGGGGTCGATCTGGATGGCTGACTTGAAAGCCTTCTCTGCGTCTTCATATTTTTTTTCAAGATTATAGATTCCTCCCAACCCATAATGCCCGTCAATATTTTTAGGGTCTTTTTCTACGGCCTTTAAGAAAGATTCCCCTGCGCTGTCATATCGCCCCTGCTTGGAATACTCAATGCCTTCCTGGACATATTGGGCACTCGTCTTTTCCCCGCATTGGGTTAAAATGAGTCCGGTGAGGACAATGGCAAAACATTTCAGTAGTGGTTTGAGATGGATCATGGCAGGGACCGGATTGAAAAGAAGTAGAGAAAATAAAAAACGAACTCAATGAACAGCTCCGCCGCAAGCGGACGAGGTATCCTATTATAAGCACTATTTAAAAAAAACACGGCAAGCTACGGGCAATAAAACCCACTTGTGGGTTCAATATAACACCAATGCTTCTTCCCTCTTATAGAAAAAAATTCATGTCTTTTATTAATCTTGTAATAGGGATCTTTAAGCTCTGGCGATTCATGGATGCCCGGCAAAAACAATTCCAGAAGAGGAGAGGCGTTTCTCCCGAGGAGAGCAAGTCCTTGGAACTTGTGCTGGAAACCTGTTCTGCTTGTCGCAAGGGAAATTTTTCATGTCAGGAAGAGATTTTACCGGACACTCTGCATCTGGTTTCCCGCCTTGCAGCTATTTATCATCCCGATGAGAAAAAGCCATTGGAAAAAGCCCGCATTGGAAATGTGCTCGCTGCCTTTCTGGAAATGAATCGTCGAATTTTGGATATGCTGGAGCTCCCCGGTCTGGAAAGACTGACTCAGTTTCGTCTCCGTGAGGTGGTTCCCGGTTTTGCTGCTAATAAAAATAATGCGGACCCGTCATGGGTTCCGGCCTTCTTCCGGCTCCGGGTGATGCGAGCGCTTCAGGTTCAATGGCTCCTGTCAGCGGGTGAAGCTGCAATAAAAGTCTATGGCGAACACCGGGCCGACGAAATCCCCGAGCCCGAAATCCTGCTCAATGAAATGGATCAATTGCAGGAAGAAACGGAACGGTCTTTGCCGGATGAGGTTCGTGATATCGTCGAGGCATCGAGAAAAAATATTTTGTTTTCGGTGAAACCGCTACCGTGGGCTGAAGTGAAATTGCTTTTTATTTCTCTGGCCAAAAACATTGCCAAAGCCTGGCACCCTGAATCCTCAGCGCCGTTATATGAAGCGCGGGTTTATGATTTGCTGAACACTCTTGCGGATTATCTGGAATGGGTCGGCAATTTAAGCCAGAAACCGGTGCTGAACAAAATGCTTGGGTTGCGGATATCCCATTTAACCGGGGCCAGGGAGGTGGCGGTCCCTTTTGCCAATAGCAAACTCTTTGATTGGGTGCAGAAATATCAGGTTGGGCGGACGGCGAAATGGTCGAGAACCATTTTTAAAACTTTGCAGAAGAAACAACCGGCAATCCTGTTTCGCGATGTGGCGATAGGGGTTGTCAAGGAAGGCGGCAAACGATGGTTGATCCTTTACCTGCACGATAAAATCGCCGGTGAGACAAACAAACTGTACAAGGCCACCCCGTTTGCATGACCCTGAGTCTTCAAAGCATTATCATAAACATTTGAAACTTGAGAATGGCTCTTTTAACAAGGAGACCTTTGCATAACCCCGGATTACCCCTTCTACCCGTTCCGGGCATGAATTTAGCGTAGGGGATATCACAGGCTCACGAAGGTTAGGGAAATACCCGTGCCGGGCATGAAGACTAATGTTGGGGATATTAAAAATATCACGTCTTCGTCGCCTTCGGCTCCTCAAGGATGACAAACCGGTGTTTCTTGTCATTCTGAACGCAGTGAAGACGTGATGTTTCACCTAAGCTCTCGTGCCCCGAAAGGGTAATCTCGCTTTTCTGTTTTTTTCGACTTACGCAAAGGTCTCTTTAACAAGTGGAACAATGGCCAAGGTTTGTGCAAATTGAAAAAAAGCGTTCAGTCATCCATTTGGCTTGCCAGTATCTGGGGCCGGTGATAGTCTTTTCTTTAATCAAGTGAGATCATTTGTTCCCATAAAAGGGTCCAAGATGCCTTTTCTTTCTACAACCCTCCGGTTTTATTTAATTGCCAGCCTTATGTGCCTGTCGCTGGTTTCCTCCTCTTCCGGCGTCGAATCCAGCAAGGTAGAAAAAATGATCGAAGAATCCGAGTCCCAAACGGGGACGGAGTTGTTGGTGGAAAATAGAGGAAAAGCTCTCTATTACAAGTTCTGCATTCCTTGCCATGGAGCGAAAGGCAACGGAAAGGGCAAGGCCTCTTATTATTTATTCCCCAAACCCAGAAACTTAAACCTGGGAATTTTCAAATTCCATTCCACCAGAACCAATACCCTCCCGCTCAACGAAGACCTTTATAAAACTATTCAAAACGTAATTCCCGGGACTGCTATGCCACCCTGGATCGATGTTTTAAGTGAGGAGGAAATTCATCTCCTGGCAGAATTCATTAAAACCTTTTCCAGACGCTTCAGCATGGAGCTGCCTGACTACGAAATTCCCGTCAGTCTGGAACCTCCCTTTGACAAGTTATCCATAGCCAACGGAAGGATCATATATAAGCAACTAAGGTGTGGCCGATGCCATGGGAACGAGGGCGATAGCGAGGATCGGCTTTCAGGTTCTATTCAAGAGTTCGGTGGCAACCTGTCTTTCGTTTACGACCTGCGTCGGCCCGACCAATACAAGGCTGGGGCGGCAGGACCCGATATCTACCTAACCCTTATTACCGGATTGGACGGTTCCCCGATGAATGCTTATGAATACATGAGTGATAGGGAGCTATGGGACCTGGTTCATTATTTACAATCTCTTTTTGTCATACAAAATTCCAAACCCGCACTTACCGACCGGAAAATTTATTCACAAACCATTGAGGAGAAGATCGACCTAAAACCCGATAGCTCAATCTGGAACGGCGTTGTTTCTTTTGAGATCAGCCTGACCCCGGTGAGAGCCCGTAAAAATCCAATCACCCGGTTGACCGTTCAATCCGTTCACAATGATAAAGAAATTGCCTTTCGTCTGGAATGGGAGGATCCCATACCCAATGGTGCCATTAACGGCACCTATTTGGACCAGAGCGCGGTTCAGTTTGCCCTCAATCAGGACAATATTTCAGACGGTCCTTTTTTTGGAATGGGGGAGAGAAACAAACCCGTCAATATCTGGCATTGGAGAGCGGACGTGCGGCAGAAGATTTATAATGGTGACAATCTCAAACCAAACCGGTCTCATTCCATTTTGCAGCCGCAAAGCGGATTACTGCTGAATCCATTCATGGAGTCCTCCGTCGAAGAAATAAACTCCGAGGGATTTGGAACACTTAGCCTTCAACCCGTGGAAGATCAGCAGTTAAAAGGTATGGGCCAATGGAAAAATGGCCGCTGGAGTGTGGTGTTCTCACGCGACATAAAAACCCCGAGCCGATGGGACATTAAGTTTTCAAGTGAAAAACCGGTTTTGCTGGCCTTTGCTCTTTGGGATGGTGACAACAAAGATAAAAACGCCAACAAAATGGTTAGTTTCTGGAATATATTGACCTTAAAATAAAGACTTATGAAACACCGCTTATCGGAGGCAGAAAAACTTCATTTATTTTTTTTAATCGCGGGGATCAGCTTCCTAATCTTTTTTCCATTTTCAAAAGGCCAGGCCGCGGAAAAGGGAAACCTGGAGCTGATTCCTTCAGGTGAATTTTTCATGGGAACGGAGGATGGAACGGAATCCGAACGGCCCATTCACAAAGTGAACTTGGAGGCATTCAAAATAGGCCGTTACGAAGTGACCAATTTGCAATTTGAAACCTTTGATCCTGACCACACCCGTAGCGTTGCTTCCGCTTGCGACCAATGCCCCGTTACGCTGGTTACATGGATGGAGGCCAATGATTATTGCAAACATCAAGGGGATCGTCTTCCCACAGAAGCGGAGTGGGAGCGAGCCGCCAGAGGGCCCGAAGAGTTTTCCTATTCCTTCGGATCGAAGGCGGATACTTCCAAAGCCAATTATGGGAACGAATTTAAAGCGGGTGCCAAACCCGTCCACTCCTTTCAACCTAATGGTTTTGGCTTATACAATATGAGCGGAAATGTCTGGGAGTGGGTGCACAATTGGTTTTCATTCTACCCTCAACCATCGGGTTCTACCGTTAGAGAAAACAAAAAGTCAGGAGAAAAACTTCTCCGCGGGGGAAGCTGGTACAATAAGGCTTATTACGTTCATGCTGGAATGCGCTTCACATTGAAACCAGGAACGATGTTGAACTCAGTCGGTTTTCGTTGCGCCCGTGAGGCCGGATGAATCCTTTTACTCATCGTCCACATTAAATTAATTTTTAAAACAAGTGCGAGGCAGTGTCCAATATAAAAATTCCTTCTTCATGGCACCTCCCAGAAAACCAGATTACTCTGGAAGAGGTGTACCTGAACCGAAGAAGCTTTCTAGAGCAAATAGGAAAGGCGACGGCTGGCGCCTTGGCGCTTTCCGTGCTTCCCAGTTTTTTGTCGCCGACACAGGCTTCCGAGAATCCTCAAGATCGCATAACGCCGGAAAACCTGGTCACCCGTTACAATAATTTTTATGAATTCGGCACCAACAAGGAAAGCATACAGTATCTAGCCAAAAAACTGCCTCAGGAAAACTGGACTCTGAAAATCGCTGGGCAAGTCGCAAAACCACGAATGCTTGACTTGGAAAAATTTTTGCGGGGGATGTCGTTGGAACAACGTGTCTACAGATTACGATGCGTTGAAACCTGGTCGGCAATTATCCCGTGGACTGGTTTTCCCCTTCGCGATCTGATCAAGGCATTGGATCCGCTTTCCACCGCACGCTTTATCAAGTTCCAGACGTTTCTCAATCCCAATGTGGCGGCAGGTCAAAAAGAGCGGTTTTGGGAGCCCTGGCCCTATACCGATGGATTGAGCATGACCGAAGCGATGCACCCTTTGGCATTTCTGGCCGTAGGCATCTATGGCCATCCCCTACCTCCCCAAAATGGAGCTCCCATTCGTCTGGTGGTTCCCTGGAAGTATGGATTCAAGAGCATCAAATCCATCGCTTCCATGGAGTTTGTCCGCGAGGCTCCCACTACATTCTGGCAGACAACTGCTCCATTGGATTATGATTTCTGGTCCAATGTTAATCCCAACGTTCCCTATGCCCGCTGGGACCAACATTATGAAACCCTGCTCGGCAAAAACCAAAAAGTAAAAACTCTCCTTTACAATGGTTATGCCCACGAAGTTAGCGGCTTGTATTAAAGGGATCCAAAAATCAATCTGGCTTGCGCTTGGTGACCGGCGGCTTGCAGAACTTTTCTATATCTTCCGGCCGGGCCCGAACAGCCTTCACCCGCCACTCATTTGTGGAAATGGAAATACGTGCCCAGAAGTCTCCTAATCGTCCCATATCCCAGTTTGAAATTCGCAGCGGCCCCCAATATTTTTGCAATCGCTCAAAAATAAGGTTGTTATGAAAGCTGATCATTTGCTGACTTTTCACTACCCGTTCGAGCAGTGGAAAAAAATCCCGCCCATGAATAGCGACACCCTTCAATTCCAGACCGCGCAACATTTCGAGTCCGGAACCTGAAATCATTTTCAGGCGTAATGCGCCACCATTCCGGAAAGAACGGACGGGCCATTGCTCTTCCGCCAAAGGGGCGGCGACCTGATAATCTCCCTCCGGCACACCCTCCTTCTCAATCGAGCTTAGGAACTTTGCATCCAATTTTCCCTTCGCTCCCACACCCAAAAAGCAAACTCTCTCGAGTTGAATGCTCTTGGTCTTCAATGACAAATCGCCTGGAAAATCGGTTTTCCCTGTTAGCCTGACAACAATTTCCGCTCCCATGCAGGCAACCGGGTTTAAACCAGTCATAGATAAAACCGTCAAACCAATCACAATCGACTTGAATTGCATTGTCAAGTCATCCTCCGTAGATTCATTTCCGCAACATTGAGAAACTTCCTGTTGTCATCCATGCTCACATTTTTTTTTCAATGAAAATAAAATTTTTCTTAAAGGCATTCGATGAAATTTTCAATTCCATCGAATCATCCTCAACAGTTTTTTCAGGGAGACGGCCAGGTTTTGCAGGCCCGGGCAAACCAGATAAAATTTGGAGCAGATAGGACGATTTAACGGCAAAACTGGCTCTTTTTGGAGCTTCCTCCATATATGTGAAAGTCTTTTTTGCGAAGTGATGGGTGAGCACCATTCCTATTACCTGGCCCTTTTCGTTTAAAAGCGGTCCACCGCTATGATCCTCTTTGACCTGTAAATCCAGCTGAAATACTTTCGTACTCTTCTCTACCGCATTTTTTTAAGAATGGTTCCCTGGAATAGGGGTGTGTCGGGATGGGGCAATTTGGAAAAATCGACAGCGTATACCGGATCTCCGACTTCAAGGTGAGAATCATCTCCAAAAAATAAAATCCTCGAGGACCTGCTTTCAGGGTGGGTCAATTTTAATACGGCAATATTATAAATTACAAATTCCTTGACCAACTCCAGCGGTGCCGTAGTGCCATCCATGAACCTGGCGCGAAATTTCTTTGCATCCCCCAATACATGATAAGGGGTAATGACCTGTCCAATATTTCCGATCTGAAAACCAACGCCGGTAGTTTGCCATCCGGGATCCGCATGGAGTTGAATACCAATTCCGAAATCTTCAGGGGTTAACCCCAGTTCTTTATAGGCCTTCTCCAGATTTCTTCGCACGATGGTTAGATTTTTCTTAGCCTTCTCATCCTTGCGATTCTGGTAATGTTTTTCCGCTTTTCTGAAATGATCAATGGCTTCCACGCCTTGTCCCTTGGAAAAATAGAGAACGCCCAAGGCATGGTGAGCCTCCGCAAAATCCGGTTTGATCTCCAAGGCTTGAAGATAGGCCTGTTGAGAAGCTTCTGACTTTCCGTCAACAGAAAGATCAAATCCTTTCCGATACAAATCTGCGGCAGTATTGGCCTCACCGATCCCTACAGAAAATATCAAACCAGACAGCAAAACAAACATTAGTAGAATTCTTTGTCTGATTGTAACCATGAGGGCATCAAACTCCCAGAGAGAGTGAGAATACAATGAAATCATCTTAATGAAATGTGGCCCGGTCATTTATATTTTTCTGCGCAGGAGCTGCCGGGGGTTTTGAGGCAGCAATAGTAATCGTACTGGATATAATTTTGATACAGAGCCAGGTTTTCTGCCTTCATCCGGCATTGTGAGATGCCGGTCACGGTGTCGACTTTTTTCTCATGGCCTTCTTTATCGATGAGATAGACATCGAAGATTTCTTTTTCCAGGTCTTTCCCGCAAGCCGAAAACAAAAATAGACACAGCATCACTGTGGCATAAGTCTTGATCTTTGAGGTTTTACATAGACTGAAGTTTCGCATAGCTCACCCTCAGTTATTTTAACCGATATTCCGGGCTAGGGTTCTTCAATAATATTGGGGCGATCCGGGTCTATTTTTTTAAGGTCAGGAAACTCTCATGCTTTGCTGCCACACAGGGAACTCCGATTTGCGTGACCCCGAGTTTTTAAATCACTTTATAGATACCCGAAATTTGAGAGTTGGTTCCTTTTTTTACACGACAAAATCGCCGAGGAAACGAACAAACTGTACAAAGCCCTGCCCGATGCAAATGAGAACCGCCCATAAACAGAGACGGGTAATATGGATTGCCCTTTCCCTCCAGAAAATAAGAGGTTAACCTTCAAATTGAGGCAAAGCTACAGGCGGGAGGCTTTCCTTAATGGTGGGAGAGGAAAAGAGGGTCGAAATAAACACTCCAAAATATTTTTATTTTGGTTAGAATGAGGTTGCTTGGAAAATTTTTAAAGGATTCGCACAATTGAAGCCAAAATTGAACATTGAAACTCTAATTAAAGAAGCTTCTGTTTTTTCCGAAAGCGAGAGCAAACATGACGAACCATCGCTTTTTGGTGTTACCGATGGCAAAGCAGTTGGAACATATTTGGAACATAAATTTTCCGACTACCTGGAAAATATTTATACCTATCAGTCGGGAAATTCTACTTTGGGTATAGATTTCCCGGATCTCGAGGTAGACATAAAGGTAACCAGCATTAAGCAACCTCAATCCTCCTGCCCTTTTAAATCTGCACAACAAAAAATTTATGGTCTTGGATACCATTTATTGGTTTTTGTTTATGAGAAAATCGATAACCATAGCAAAAAAACATGCAAGCTGGATATTCAACACAACATATTTGTAAATAAAGAAAGAACAGCCGATTTTTAGATGACAAAAGGAATAACTGATATATTGAAAAATGATGGCAACGCAGATGATCTTGCGGCGTTTGTTCAGGAAAAAAATCTTCCAGTCGATGACATAGGTGCAAGAGATTTGGCAGAGGAGATTCTGAGTAATCCACCCAAACAGGGTTATTTAACCATCTCTAATGCCCTCCAGTGGCGGTTGCAATATGGACGAGTGATTCAAGAAGCTGGAGAAGTTGAAGGCGTGGATAGGGTAAGATAAAGGCTATGGCATCGAAAAAAACAAAAGAAATTTGGGAGTTTGGAGATTTTCAGACACCATGTGAACTTGCACATTTAGCGACAAAGGTTGTTAGCAAATTTGGCTTCAAACCTCTTTCTATAGTGGAGCCAACATGTGGACGTGGTGCCTTTTTGTTTGCCGCGCTTGATATATTTCATGAGGCTAAATCGTTTGTGGGTATCGATATTAATGATTTTCACTTAGATTGTTTGCAGGAACAAATAATTAAAAAATATCCAAATGCCCCAGTAAAAATATTTAATGCTGATTTTTTTTCTTTTGATTGGGCAAAATTCTTGGAGAATTTGCCCGAACCCTTTTTGATACTTGGGAATCCGCCTTGGGTGACAAGTTCAGAGTTGGGAATGCTTCAAAGTTCAAATATCCCGGAGAAATCAAATTTTCAAGCAATGAATGGTCTCGAAGCTCTTACAGGAAAGAGCAATTTTGACATTTCTGAATGGATGCTTATAAAGCAGTTAGAGTGGTTAAAGAACCGAAATGGTCAGATTGCGATACTTTGCAAAACGGCTGTAGCTAGAAAAGTTCTCAATTATGCGTGGAAACACGATTATCCGCTGAGAACCGCACGTTTTTATAAAATTGACGCAATGAAATATTTTGGCGCCTCTGTTGATGCGTGTTTTTTCTTAATGGATTGTGCTGAAGTAAATGGCAGCTTCTCTAAAAATTGTGATATTTATGAAACTCTAACTGACTCTGAACCTTCTTATGCCATTGGTTATCATGACGGCAGTGTTGTGTCAGATGAAGAGTTGTACCTAAAAAGTAAATTTTTACAGGGTGCAGATAAAAACTATATTTGGCGCTCTGGGGTTAAGCATGATTGCGCCAAGGTGATGGAATTGACACGTTCACCGGATGGTTTTCTTAACGGTTTTGGAGAATTAACCCATTTAGAGGGGAAATATGTTTTTCCACTTTTTAAAAGCTCAGATATTGCAAACGGCCATGTCAGCAATTGCCGCAAATATGTCTTGGTCACGCAACAATTTATTGGGGAAAACACAGCGCATATAAAAAGAGATGCTCCCAAAACATGGAATTATTTGGAGCGGAACTCAACATTACTTGGCAAACGTGCTAGCTCAATTTACCGTGATCGTCCACCGTTCTCGATATTTGGTGTTGGCGATTACACTTTTACCCCATGGAAAGTAGCTATATCAGGTTTTTACAAAAGTTTAGACTTTAAAGTAATTGGTTCTATTGAGGATAGGCCGGCAATATTTGATGACACCATATATTTTCTACCGGCTTGGTCAGAGGAAGAGGCAAGTTTTCTTGCAGAAATCTTAAATTAAAAGCTAGCTAATGAATTTTTGACTTCGATGATTTTTTGGAGTGATAAACGGCCTATTACTATTGATTTATTGAAACGTCTCAATCTGCACACCCTTGCTCGAAAATTGGGTCGAGAAAATGAATATCAATCTTTTATTGCAATGCGCTTGATCCCACCCTCATTGGAAGACCAACCACAACAAGTCCTACCTTTTTCTATGTAGAAACAATAATTATATTGAGGCTTATTGCCTTCACGGCTAGTGGTGAAGTAGATAAGAGACTCTCACACCACTGGTGTAGACATCGGCCCAGTGTGAAGCTTTTTTCTGGTCGGGGGTGAGCAGGTCATGATAGGTGCAGGGCCGGGTCTGGTATTCCTTCCAGTCGATTCGGGTGTAGCTCATTCCTAACGACTGGAACCAGATTTCGAGAAGCGCCGGTGTGGGTAGAGTGATGAGGCTGAGTTCTTTGTTGCGGTGCGGAAACGAATGCGGCAGGCGATAGTCTTTCTTTTCCGGCTGGGTCAGGGCGGTGAGCATCAGTGGCAGTTTAATATTTTCTTCATCGATGGATTTATAAACCTCTGGCGCGTCTTTCCCTTGAATGGCGGCGTAGGCGGCGGTGAAGGTGTCGAGTAGCACCGTTTCTTTCGCCACTTTCTGCATGAGTTTCAACAGTCGATAAGGCTCGACCATATAATAGAGCGTGCCGAGACAGAGCACGGTATCAAAACTCCCCTCCTCAAGATTCTCCAGATAAGCAAACGCGTCATTAACTCTAAGGTTAAAGCTGGATCCAGGAACCTCTAATTGTCGAAACAGTTCCTGACCCCGCTCGATGGTTTTTTCTTCCGTGTCGATCCCCTGAACAAATTCGGCGCCGAGTTCGAGAGCTGCGTAGGCGAACGTTCCCATATGTGAGCCGATGTCGAGAATTCTTTTGCCCTTTATACAATCCCGATTGCGAGTCAGCAAGTGATCGATCCGGGCATTCAGGCATTCAAAGTTGTAGGGAATGGCCCAGCGGGTTTGCCGGGTTTCGGTGGTCAAAAAGGGAGAGTCTTTGCTGATGACAACGGGAATATTTTTCATGATTTTTTAATGGATCTAGTCTGCATATTGCCAAGAGGTTGTAAATCACCCCAGCCCCTCTTTAAAAAAGAGGGGTTCATTGAGCCTCCTTCTTTTAAAGGAAGGGGACAATCTTGTAAAGCACTAACTTTAAAGGGTTTAGTAGCTGCGGAGGAACTTGGGGGCGGTTTGATTATAAGTTGTTGATTTTATTGGTTTGATCTGCTTTAATGATTTATGTTATTGAAATATTGGTCTTTATTTTTATAGTGAGGGTGTAAAAAGCGGCTGAAAAAGTTCAAATATTCATAACTTGTTGAAATTATTACTAGTGCCTTATTTGCACCCACCACTTGCCGTGGGAGCAGACAGTAATGGCCTGTCAAGCCGAGGCCAGGGTTGCTCGCAGGGGAAAGCCAGTGCGCATTACAGGCGGAGGTTCTCCGCAAATGTAATGCTTTCGCGCTTGTTTTGTCACGGTGTTCGCCGATAATAACGCCCCCCCCGACCGAGCGTGAACGCGCAGGCATGACCTGATGGCGAAGCTCAATCAGGCTTACGACGGCTTGGATGAGGGGGCTATACGCGCCATCATGCTGGAGTGGGAAGCGGAAGAGCCTATCCACGAAAAGTTGGATTTGGATGAACAGTTGGTTCGGGTGGTGGGCCAGATCGCCCGGGTGCGCAAACGCTTGCATGAAATTTCCGATGAATTAGAAGACTTGACGCTGACTGAAATGTTTCAACTGAAAAAAATATCGAGTCTGCCGAGTTGGAGGGGCGTGACCTGCTTCAGGAAATCGCCAAAGGCTCAATACAACCTCGGTGTGGTCTATTTCAATGGCGTCGGGGTTCCCTGCGATCACGAGGAGGCTTTTAAATGGTTCGCCAAGGCGGCCGAAAAAGGTTCTGCTCCGGGCCAGGGTTTTCTGGGAGTGATGCATGAGAAGGGACTGGGTGTAGACCAGAATGATGAAATGAGTTTGCACTGGTACCAGAAGGCGGCGGAACAAGAAGACAGCACGGCGTAATTCAACCTTGCCAGAATGTATCATCAGGGAAAAGGTACCGGCAAGGCCGCAAAATGGTATCGGAAATCCACTCCGAAAAATGCGGAGAAAGAATGGGACAGCCCGTCAGGAAGAATGAATATTGGATGGTTGCGCCTGGCCGCCGAGCATGGCCACAGCTCAGCTCAATATTATCTCGGATTGATGTACCGCAATGGACGGGGCACCCCCGTCAACTTTGAGGAAGCCATCCACTGGCTCCGCCGTTCCGCCGAACAAGACCACTCGCCTGCTGTCGGCGCCCTGCAAAAACTTGAGCACTCCCTAAAAGGATAAGCTAAACCCGTCTGCTGTAAGGTTTATCCTTTAACGCGACTTTAGTTTGTGTTACGATTTGCATGTCTTTTTATATATGATTATCTATATACTTCAATATAAAGATTAGGGGATTTATGGGTCGATACCAAAGGGGCTGGATCGGGTTGGTTTTATTTCTATCCATTGGATCAGGGAGTCCGCCTGCAACCAACGCGGGAACAGGATTGCGGATCCAAGTCGTCGGGTCGACCACGGTTTTACCGGTAGCTTCACGAGTAGCACAAAAGTTCATGGAATCGTCATCAAGTCGGATTCTGGTCAACGCCGGAGGCTCGGGGGTGGGCATTCATTCTGTGGCCGGCGGCCGCGCTGATATTGGCATGGCTTCGCGCGCAATCTCCCAAGATGAAAAGAAACGATTTGAAAAGTCCCACCTAAAAATCTACCCGGTAGGACTCGATGCCGTGGCCTGTGTGGTCTCTTCGGAAATTTATCAGGCTGGGGTTCGGCAATTAACACCCCAACAGATTGCCGGTATATATTTAGGAAAAATCCGCAATTGGAAGGAGGTCGGGGGACCGGATCGGCAAATTGTTGTCGTTGATAAGGAGCGACATCGGGGAACCCGCCATGTGTTCATGCAATATATTTTCGGCAACGCGTCGCAAAGAACACCGGGAACGCTTCTGGTTACCGGATCGAATAATGAAGAGCAGGCCAAGATCGCGCAAAGCGATGCTGCCATTGGCATGCTGTCCTTTGCCTGGATCAACGATGATGTGAAAGCGGTATCGCTCTTGGATCAGGAAAAAGAAATTTTACCGACATGGGAAACAGTTCGGCGGGGAAACTATCCCATTGTTCGAAAATTGAATTTTATAACGGCCGGGAAACCGGAAAGTGAAATTAAAGCTTTCATAGGTTTTGTCAAAGGCCCGGAAGGTCAGAAAATTGTTGAAGAGAGCGGTTACATACCGATCGGAAATTTCCAGCCATGAAAGCTGATTTCGGGCGGGGTCTTTTCGGCACTCATCATTCAGAACCGGTGGGTTGGGTTTTTGCCTCCATGAATTTTATTTTTTTCTTATGCGCCGTGGGTCTCGGTCTTTTTCTGGTTGTGGAGTCGGTTCCGATTCTGCGTTCGGAGGGATGGGGCTTCTTGCTGGGAGAAAACTGGTGGGTGGGCGAAACGCTTGGCGCCTTGCCTATGATTTGCGGTTCCCTGATCGTTACTGGCCTGGCGATATTTCTGGTATTGCCGGTGGCTCTTTCCGGCGCTTTGTTCACTTCCGAATATCTGCCGTCTTCCTTCAGGAGAAGGGTGAAAGGGATCATGGAATTGTTGGCCGGTGTGCCCGGCATTATTTACGGTCTGCTGGGTGTTTCTTTTTTGACTGTTGGGGTCAAGGATGTATTAAACCTGCTTGATGGAAACACCCTCTTCACCGCCGGTTTCCTGTTGGCGATTATGATTTTACCGACGGTCTTGACTTTGTCGGAAGATGCCCTCCATTCGGTTCCTTCGGAATTTCGTGAAGCCGCCGAAAGCCTGGGTCTCACTAAACTGCAAATCGCCTTGTGGGTGGTTTTACCCCAATCTCTGCCGGGCATCGTGGGAGCGGTGCTGTTGGGAATAGGACGGGCGATGGGAGAAACGATTGCGGTGATGCTGGTGATTGGCAGTCTCGACCGGGTGCCCGGATTCAACCTTTTTGTTTCAGGCCAAACCATTCCTTCCAAACTGGGCCGTGAGGCGGTGGAAGCTCTGGGCAGTGGACTGCACTGGAGCGCGCTGATGGGTTTGGGTTTGACCCTTTTTATCATGGTGGCGGTCTTAACATTTTTCGGAAACCTTTTTGTCAGGCGGAGCAGTCAGTGAATGCGATAACGGCGGAGAAAATGGTGCTGGCGTTTATTGGATGTGTCACTTTTTTAATTGTGGCTCTGCTGTTTTCCATTCTCGCTATCATGTTTATCAAAGGATTGCCCGCGATGCATGGCGGGTTCCTTTTTGATGAGTCGAGAGATTTTGGGCGTGCGGGCGGTATTTTTTACCAGTCTGCAGGAACGCTGATTCTGATGGGGGTTGCGGTTTTATGGAGCTTGCCGATGGCCTTGGGGTCGGTGCTTTTCCAGACGGAATACCTTGAGTCTGGAAAATTTAAAACTTTTTTAACCCAGTTGACTTATATTCTCAATGCCACGCCGACGATTTTGTTTGGGTTGGTGGGTTATCTGTTTTTTGGGGTTTACCTGAAGGCAGGCGTTTCATGGGTGACGGGCTCGTTAATTCTGGCGGTGATGATTCTGCCGACTTTGCAGGTGAGCATCCGTGAGGCAGTGGAAGCCTTGCCGGAAAAATACCGTGAGGCGGGGATGGCACTGGGGCTTTCAAGACCTGCACAAATCTGGCGCATTATCCTTCCGCAGAGTTTTTATGGAATGGTGACGGGGGTTTTGTTGGGGTTGGCCCGAGCCGCCGGAGAAACAGCGGCGATTATGTTCACGGCGACCACCTTTTCCGGCATTCGATTTCCGCAATCGTTTTCTGATCCGGTCCCCACTTTGCAGACTCATATTCTGGTTCTGGCCCAGGAAGCGGCCAACCCGGAATCTATCGCCCAAGCCTGGGGTGCTGGCCTGGTGTTGCTGGGTCTGGTATTCTTGTTGACGCTGGCGGCCTGGGCATTCAGGACCCGGATGGTTATGGAGTCGGAACTATGATCCAATTTAAAAATTTCTCCGCTGCTTTTGGCGAAAGAAAAATTCTTCAAGAACTAACCTTCAGCCTGCCTGCAAACTCCATCACCAGTATTATTGGAGCATCTGGTTCGGGAAAAACCACTCTCCTGCGCGTTCTTTGCCGGATGAATGACCGCATTGAAAATTTTCGTATTGAGGGAAGCGTTTTTGTCGATGGAATGGATGTTTACCGATCCGGTACTGATGTCTATGCGTTGAGAAGAAAGGTCGGCATGATTTTTCAAAAGCCCTGTGTGTTTCCAAAAAGCATTATAGACAATGTTATTTTTGGAGTCAGGAAGAAAATTTCCAAAAAGGATTACCCGGACGTGGCAGAGAAAGTATTGCGTGAAGTGTTTCTCTGGGAGGAAGTCAAAGACCGGCTCGGGGAGAAAGCCACCAGGCTTTCCCAGGGGCAACAACAACGGCTCACTCTGGCCCGTACGTTGGCAGTAGGGCCGGAGGTTTTGCTGATGGATGAGCCGACCTCCTCCCTGGACCCTAAATCAACCGCAGCGATTGAAAAACTGGTTCAATCTTTAAAGAACAGACATACCATATTGTGGGTCACGCACCAGCACGATCAGGCCCAATCCATCGCCGATCAGGTTCTGGTTATTGAGAAAGGTCAGGTTCTCCCTTTAAGCGTCCCAATCGTGCGACCGGCAAAACCCGCCTCTTTCACCAGTGTCTTGCAGAACGTGCAGGGGTATCCCGAATAAAAACTCCCCCTCTTTCAATCAGCTTTCCAACCACCTATAATTGAACCATCATGATTTTTTAATGAGGCGGGGGTTTGACTAAAAAGAAAACCAGAAAAAAACAGGAGTTTTCATCCTTCACCAGCGGGGATAAGGGACTTTCAACGCTGGGGGAAAAGCTCAAGAGCAGTGATCCCGATTTGGTGGAACGGTTTGAGGCCATTCGAGGCATTGAACTGACGGTGCCAAGGTTGGCGCAGGTCATCGAAGACCTTCTGCCTTACCCCTGGGATGATATTGAATTGTTTGAGGAGGCGATCAAACTCACGGCCCAGGGATTTTATGGGGAAGCGGTTGCAGTTTGCGTTGACGTATTGCGCCTTAGCCCCAACGCCTATCCTGCCTACCATCTTCTGGGACATATTTTCGGGGCGATGGGGAATCCTCGGGAAGAAATTGAGCATTATCGCAAGGCCGTCCGGCTCAAACCCAATTACCCGCAAATCTATTTTGATCTGGCTACGGCCTATTGGGTTTCCGGCAAGGAAAAAAAATCGTTCGTCACCTTAAAAAAAACCATACCGATGGCGTCAGATTTTGCGGTGGCGGATTATTGGCTGACTTTCATCTTTGACCGGTTGGGAAGAAACCGTGATATCTATCAGGTTTCTGAAAAGGATGCTGTGGTGGCGACCGAGACCTTCGCCCATATTTGCGGGCTTCTTGGCGCCGCGTTTCTGGAGTATGGCTATCATGCCTCGGCCCGCCAGGCTTTTAAGAAGGCGGTACGGGTGTATTCGGAATTTGCCGAAGGCCATTATCAGTTAGGGGCGCTTCATCTTAAAAAACTGCGGAACCCCAAACGAGCAGAAAAATATTTAGAGGTGTCAGAGCAACTTTATATTCGCCAGAATGATTTTCCAAGGGCGACTCTGGCACACCAGTTATACCGGTCTAAGGATGAGGTGCATGATAAAAACAAGGCTTCCGAAGAATGGTTGAAAGAAGGGTTGCGGCTCCAGGGGTTGGGCCGGTATCAGGGGGCGGTGGATGCCTATCGGATGGCTCAGGGTTTTAAATCTAATTTTATTGATGCCTTCTACAATGTGGGGGTGGCTTATGGCTGTATGGAGGAAAATGGCATGGATGCCCTGCATAAGGCCGTATGGGTTTTCAAAAAGGCGATAGATATCAATCCGGAATTTATTCACTCCTATACGGCACTGGGTGCATCTTATATCAAGCAGGGCGAGTTAGAGTTAGCCATTCATGTGCTGACCCGAGCTGTGGGTGTCGACCCTGAAGACTCAAATGTTTATTATTATCTGGGAATTGCCTGCCGCATGAACACGCAAATTTCCCAGGCTGTGGATTATATGAGGCAGGCCGTAGCTCTTAAACCCCATTCGGTCCAGATGCAATTTTATTTCGGGTTGTCTCTTATGGACTTGGAACTGTTTGATGAAGCCTGTGCGACGTTTCGGGAAGTGGTGCGGATTAAACCTGATTTTGCCGAAGGGCATTTAGTGTTGGGAAAATTATATCGCGAAAAATTATCGGATCAGGACAAGTCACTGCAACATTTAAAAAAGGCCGAAAAACTTTTTGTGAAACTGGAAGATTATCAGCGGGTTGGGCAGATTCGTCAGCTTCTCATCCGCCGTTCTGCATGATAGTTGTTTATGTCTGAAAATATTTCCAGGGTAAAAATATGTTTCCTTCTGACCGGGGTTTTGTTTCTTGCCCTGACTTCGGCCAAGGCGAACTCTGCCACCAGCGCCGAGTTGAAAAACCTGACGGCTGACGAAATGTCCTTCCTGGCCCTTAAAGATTCCATGTACTACCATTTTGATGAGTGGTTCTCCCGGTTTCAGGGAGAAATCAACCGTCTGGAGTCTGCGGTGCCTTCTCTGGAAAACCGGGTGGAGCTGATGAAGTTTCATTTCAATTATGCAGGCTTGTTAGGGGAGCTTTGTCACACGCTGGCTTTCACCAGTAAATATCAGGATGAAAAAATAGCTGCGAAATTTCTGTATCACAGTAGGCGGGTGAAAGATATGGCCCATGATGTTCTGGACGATGCCGCCGTGACGCCGGGTCAGGAAGCACAAGCGAATTTGTTCCTGGGTGCGGCAGAAGGTTATATTGGTATCTTTGAATATGGGCAGGGCAACCTCATCCAAGCTCTAATCAATGGGTTTCAGGCCGATACCCATCTTGAAAAGGCTCTCCTTCTAAACCCCAAACTTGTTGATGCCTATTTCGGTCTGGGAATGTATCGTTATGGAAACAGCCGACTGGGAGGATTTGGCAACCTGATCATGCAGGGCGGAAGAGACCACCGTCTCGTTGGCCTGAACCATATTGAGCATGCCATTTTAAATGGCGGGGCAACGCAACCGCTGGCATTAAAAACCCTGGCATGGTTTTATATTTCTGAACAAATCAATCCGGCAAACAAGGGGCTTCCCCCTGAAAACCCTTTATCACAAAAGAAGACCCGACAAAACGCCATCGGACTGTTGATCGATTTAGAAAATCGCTATTTCAAACAACCGGTGCCTCATCCCCATTTTCAGGGTAATAAGGAACTGGCCATCATGAAAGCGCTCCAGTCTGTGCTGGATAAGGATTATGCCAAGGCCGGTATTGAGTTTAAAAAGGTGCTGCAAATTGTTGACCATTTGCAGAACCGGGGATTCCAAATCAACCCGCAACTGACGCAATCGGTGGAGGCGGGCATCAATTTTTGTGAGTTGATGTTATTGCAGACATCGGAAGGGGAAGAAAAACGTTCCGCCTGTATAAAGGTTAACGAGCAGATGAATTTTTTAAACGGCGGAGGCTCTATGGTCGAATACGATTCTAAAAAAATCCGCCGGGAGCTTCACGCAGTATTTTCGGAGGCTTTACAGCAAATGGCTGAAAAGTTAAATTGTGAGCAGGGTTAACGGGTAAGGATTTGGAGTTTTCTTTTAAAGTATTTTGGAAATGGGCATTAAAAAAACCGGAACCCGAAGGAAACCAACAAGACTTCTGACAATTCGCATATCTTTAAAACGAATGCCTGAATCCGAGTTAAAAGTTGTGGCTATCCGCCGTGGCGGTAGCGGTATATTTGCTGCCGGTGTAGTCAATTTTATAATCCAGATCGGTCATGCCTGTGTAGCGGTAGCCAAAGATCAATTCGTTGCGGCTGTGCACTTCATAACTTATTCCGGCCAAAAATTGATAAGCGAACTCCGTTCCTTCCGCCTCTTCTTCCCAGCCGATGCCGATGCCCGCACCCAGATAGGGTGTGATCATGGTGTTGTTTTGTATATCGTAAACCAGATTAGACATAATAATGTGGGTATTAGTTTTTTCATCCAACCTAGAGGTGGGAAGGATCAGATTCCCCAGCGTTAAATCGCCAATATCATTTTTTCTGTAGGAGTATTCAAGCTCTGCCCGCCAGCCGTTGCCGAATTTTTTACCGGAGGCCACGGAAAGCCCAAAGCCGGTATCTAACTCCAGACCTGCTTTGACGCCACCACTCTCCAGCGTGGAATCTTCCGCAACCGCAACCATTCCCGAAAGTCTGACATAGGTAGAATTATCTTTATTCCCAGCCAAAGCCAGCGATGGGAACAGCAACAAGGCACAAACAACGATGGATATAATCTGTTTCATTTCTATCTCCGATAAAATTATACAGTTTTGTCTTTTATTTTTTCGTAAGTCCGCAACCCGCCCAACCCCAGCATAGCGAGCAACACTCTTTTTCAGATAAATTCGCCTAATGTGTTTATCACTACTGGGCTTAAATTTCGTTTTCTGATTCTCCCATTTAGTTGCAGCCATTCTCTGTACACCCATCACACCTGCAAGCTCATCGGCTGTATAGCCAAGAGACTTCCTTCCCTGTCAGGTTTTTTGGTTTCAATGCAAGCATAAAACCAATCATTAGGTGCAAATCTTCTGAAGGTGCAAATCTTCTGAGCATGGCACCTCCCATTCCTGCTCTCCGCATTTTGAACAGGTGTAATTAGGGATGTTAGCTAGCGTTATATTGTCTAGCCCAGATTGGGTATATTTATAGTTACCCTTTCCTTACTCTAAGCATTTCATTATTGTCTCCTTTTTTGCCTCATTTAAACTACTTTCCAATAACGGTAATGAGTCTTACCTTTCGCGGGTTTCTTGCTTATTACTTCAAAAACTACTTTTAACGCTTCTCCCGGGTGTTCAATCCTATATGTCCAAGCCCCTGTCCTTATATGGGGCTCGGGAGGATTAAAAACAAAGCCCGGCTTTCCTAATGCTAAAACATCATTGGCATCGAACCCATGCTCTTTCATTTTTTTAGGTGCATGAGGCCCCCAAATAATAGAACCTAGGCCACAAGTAGCCTTAAAAACATTACAGGCCTGAGTTGTTGATAGTGGTTTTGGTTTGCCTGTAGGTCTAGTCAATTTCTTCATGATGTATCATAAATATACATTACTTATCGTGATTGTAAATAGGAATATTAGGGATTTCTAGGGATATTTCATTCGAAACGGATGAATCAGTTCTACCATTCCTCCTTTCCGAGTGGAATTTTCATGTTTCCATCGGGGCTAGTCAACTCGGTCCACGATCTTCTTCCGCCTTGGGATGCATAATAGTCTCCATCGCTTCCCCACCCTCCCTCAAGGGGGGTTGGAGAACGGATTATTTGGACTCCATTACATTCAACTATTAAATATCCTGTAACATCATCTTTTAAAGCTTTCTCTATCAGGGTAGGCCCCATTTTTCTCGGGTAAATTCGCCAGTCATCTTCTTGCAAGGTTTCAGCAAGGTATTTTTTAATGTCTGGTGATAACGGTTCCTTGACCACTTGCACTGTATTTCCGTCAGTGATGTAACGGTCGTTTTTCCCGTTGATATCCATGGCGCGAATGGCATCGGAGACTGCATAGGCCGGTGTGACAAAATAAATCGATTGGCTGTTGGGAGAAAAGGTTTTGCTCATAAAAGAATAAATCACTTTCTCTACATCTTTCTCTTCTACCCGTGGCTCAAGGAGCATTCGTTTGGATTTGCTTTCAAGATTAATGAGCCACAGTTGATCGCTGGGGCATTCCCATACTACTTCTTGTTCACATTCCTTGATCGCGCCTTCTATTTCTCGGTTAAAGGCAATCCACTTGCCGTTAGGGGACAGGATCGGTTTGCTGTCCCTGCCCTTGCTTGTGAGTTGCGTGACCTTATCGTTAGACTGGAAAAAAATATTGCCCTTCTCTTCAAAGACGCCCGGTTTTTCACTTTCGGCCTGTGTTGAAAACAAAAAGAGAGAAGTGAGTAAAACGCACAGAACCCAAATTTTTATCCGCATAAAAATCTCCAACTATTCAGCCTGATAAAAACCACGGCAAAACCAAGCCCCTTATAATATAGAAGAAAAGTAAAGGTATCAATCAGTCAAGTTCTTAAATCTATATGAGTTTTGGGAAATTATCATGAGGGTGTTGAACTCCGCCGGATTCTCAGTGTAAGGTATCTCAGCATGATCCGACCAACCAGAAAGTTTAACTTTGATGAATCGATTAATGCCGATGCTGACAGGGAGTTATTTATTTAAAGGATTATGCGGACTATTTGCGTTCATCGCGCTTTGCGGATTTGATACCTCCCGGCACAGTAATCCCGTCGATGGTATTTATGATGGGGGGGGGGGGGGCCGGGTAAGGACGGAATCCCCGCCATCCTCCACCCGAAGTTCATATCTGCGAAAGAAGCCGATAAAACGTTTAAAAAAAAACATGACCGTGTTCTGGGGTACGTTAATAACGGTCAGGCGAGGGGGGCGTGCCCCATTAAAATCCTGAACTGGCATGAAATTGTCAATGATCGTGTTGGCGGGACATTGATAGTTGTGACTTGTTGCCCTCTTTGTGGCACCGGGATGGTGTTTGATCCCCAAGTGAAGGGACGCAAGCTCACTTTTGGAGTTTTGGGTACGCTCTACCAAAGCGATATGTTGCTTTACGACCATCAAACGGAAAGCCTCTGGTCGCAAATTAAATCGGAGGCGGTGACTGGCAAACTGACCGGTGCCAGTTTAAAACTTCTTCCTTCCAAGCATACGAACTGGGCGAGTTGGAAAGCCAATCATCCGGGAACCCGGGTCTTATCTGATAAAACGGGCTACTGGCGTGATTATGACCGCGATCCTTATCAGGGCTATGAAACCAGTGAGCGACTGATGCTCAATGTGGACCAGAAGAGCTGGGAATACCATCCCAAGGAAAAAATGATCGGTATAGAATTAGGCGGAGTCACTAAAGCCTACCCTTTTTCTGAGTTGAATAAATTGAAATCGCCTGTCAAGGATGTTCTGGGAAAAACACCCATCCGTATTTTTTATGACCACAGATCAAAAACGGCGTTCATTCGGGACGAAAAAAACGGGGAGATACCTTCCGTCGTAGGGTTTTGGTCTGCCTGGTACGCGTTTCACCCTGAAACTCGTATATTTTCTGCCAAGTAATTTTTTGTTTGGAATCAGGAAGATTCTGCCTTGTGCAGGACGAGAGAGGCGGAGTTGATGCAGTAGCGAAGCCCGGTAGGGTCCGGACCGTCTTCAAAGACATGGCCCAGATGGCAATCGCATTTGCTACACAACACTTCAGTCCTACGCATAAAGAAAAGAGTGTCCTGTTCGGTGGCAATACTTTCGGGGCGGAGAGGCTCGTAATAACTCGGCCACCCGGTGCCTGAATCAAATTTAGCGATGGAAGAAAACAGAGGCGTATCGCAACATACGCAATGATAGTTTCCCCGGTCATGACAGTCCCAATGCTTTCCGGAGAAGGCCTGCTCGGTTCCTTTTTTCCGACAGATTTTAAACTGTTCTTCGGTCAGAATTTCCCGCCACTCGCTTTCGGTTTTTGTGATTTTTTCCGACAAATCCTGTTGCCTCCCTAAAAAGTTCTGATTAATTTTTTTTCTGCGATCAATCGTTTAATTTTTTCTTTTACTTCAGGACTCATATTTATGTCCTCGAGAACTTTGGATTCATCCTTTCCCATCGACCGGGTTATCCTGCAGATGATTTCCAATTGTTTCCGATATATTTCGCAAAGCTCGCATATGGCAAGATGCATTTTAAGCCGGATCCTGCTCAAAAAAGTGAGAGGATGGTCCTGGCTTTCCGAAATAAGTGGATAGACATCCTTGCATGCCATTTTAAGCGTTTTTAGCATTCCATTCATCATAAAATCCTATCCCTATTTTGCGTTGAGCCAGTTCGACTCCAGGCAAAGTTTGAGCTGGTTTCTGGCACGGTGCAATATGACCCACAAATTAGTCGGTTTTATATTGAATTCTTTACAGATTTCGTCGGAACTCAACCCATCCATTTCTTTCAGGACAAAGACCCGGTGAAATTTTTCCGGCAACCCTTTCATGCATTTAGCCAGAATCTGGGCAAGTTCTTTATTTTCAGCGGCTTTTTCATGGTCCACGTTCCAGTTCACCGGCTTGGGAACCATATGTTCGGCGGCATCAAAATGAATCCGGTCGGATTCCTCTGCAGTCAAATCGATGGAAATATTCTTTTTGGAGCTTCTAAAATAATCCATGGTTTTATGTTTCAGGATTCCGAATAGCCAAGTTTTTTCCGATGATCTACCGGCAAAGCTGTGTTGTGATTTTAATGCGGCAAAAAATGTGGCCTGAACCAGCTCTTCAGCGGCCTCAGGGTCTTTCACCCTGACAAGCGTAAAGCGGTACATCATATCCGCATAGTTTTCCACCCATTGTTGTGGTTCTAAAGTCTCTTGGCTCATAATTCTCGGTGATCGGGATTAGACTTGAACGTGATAGAAGGAGCCCATATACTTGGCCTTATGGAAGAGCCATCCACAGATTCCGGGGAATGCGCCAGAATCCTGAAAGCACTGGGGGATGAAGCCCGATTAAAAATCGTCCAGTTGTTACTTAAAGGGGAAAAGAGTGTTTCCGAAATTGTTCGGTCTTTATGCATGGGGCAACCACAAGCCTCCCATCATCTTTCCATATTAAGAGCCTCGGGCCTGGTTGGCACCCGAAGAGAAGGCAATAAGGTTATCAATTTTATCCATCCGGGTAAATATTTTTTAAATAAAAAAGAGACGGGGCTGGATCTGGGTTGTTGCTCCGTAAACTTCGACACCCACCACTAGGCGTGGGGCCAACGAGCAATAGCTTAGATTGGCTGGCGAACTCTTTCTCGGCTTAACGAGCCCTTGGTGTCTGCCTCCCCTGTCAAAGGGGCTAGCCGCGGGGCCAACTAGCGACCCACTCCCGTCGGAGGGTGCGATACTCCTTCATTAACTTCATGCCCCGCAGGGATAAATTGGAAGGATTCTTTCATCTGGCAACCGCACACTCAGTGCAAGGGGCCTTTGCTCACTGGCTTCACGCCTAGTGGTTCTTTGATGGCTACCTCATAAAACTGCTTCACAAATGATTTGAACAGTTTGACCGGATTGAATGAAATATCTATCGGGTAAGCCTGTTTGAAATCCTCAACAGCGAAAGTCCGGTAATCTGTGATCCCTGAAATCTCCATGTTTTCCAAATGAAACTGGCCGAACTGTTTGAGCCTTGCTGCTTCCAAAGCATAAACCCTGTCCAGAGGAATGTTTAACAGATCGGCAAAAACCCGGTCGAGAGCGGTCATGTCTTTCGATGCCCCCATCACTCCAAGGGGGTAGGGCGTTCCGTTGATCGGGCCTTGCCCCTGCATGGCCTGAATACCATCGGCGATGGTCAGGCAGGGGTTGACGTGACGAGCAATATCTATCAGCATTTTCCCGAACTTAAGCTTGTCGTTTTTAACCAGGCAATGAAGGGCCGGCTTGCGTTTGCCGATCACCAATCCGAACAGGTTTTTAATGCCCAGCGTCATGGTCATCTGGCAATGCGATTTAACTTTTGGGAGATTAATGATTTGGTCATAGTGTTCCAGGCAACCGGCTATTTTCAGATGCGGAACCTGTTCTGTATTTTCGAATGGGATAGGGTCGGTCAAGGGCAGGATCTGCGCGCCATATTTTTTTTCCAGAAAGCCATACCCGGCTTTGTCAGCCACCGCCGATAAACTGCCCAGAGCGGGACTATCGCTGACAACGATTTGTTGGACCGACAGGTCCTTAAGAACCCGGCACACTGCCTCCACCACCACGGGGTGAGTGGTGACACAGCGTTCGGGTTTGAACCCCCGTAAAAGATTGGGTTTCAAAAGAACCCTCTGACCTAGGCCGAACAGGGCTGCTTCAGGGTCCAGGACTTTCAGAGAGTTCCGGACAAACTGCTCCACGTTCTCCAGTGAATAATCTTCAATTTTTTGTAAGTGGACTTTTGATTTCATGAAAAGCTCTTTAAAGTTTTTGGCATTATAACCTCTTTATGACGGTTAAACATGCGAATTTGGAGGTTTTCAGGAGGGGGAATATAGCACTTTATAGATGCCCATATTTCTCAGCACATGTTTGACATAGCGGCGGGTTTCAGGGTAGGGGATGGATTCGATGAATACGTCCTGATCGCTCAAATGTCCGAATCGTTTCAGCCATTTCTTCAGGACATGGGGGCCGGCATTGTATGAAATCAGAATATGCATCCCGTTTTTGTTGAACCGTTTTTTCAACTGGCTGACATATTTCACACCCAGCCGGATGTTCAGATCAGGATCAAAGAGGGCATCGGTCTCAAAAGGTTTTTTCAATTTTGTTTTCGGGTAAAGTTCTTTTCCGGTGGCTGGCATGATTTGCATGAGCCCGCGAGCACCGGCAGGGGAAAGTGCCTGACTGTCAAAAAGACTTTCCTGGCGGATAATGCCGTTCACGAAAAAGGGGTCGACCTTGCGCGATTTGGCATAGGCCAGAACTGCTTCTTCGTAGGCGAGAGGAAAAAAATGCTTCCAGAATTTTGAAGAAATATTTTTCTCTTTGGCTTTGGTGGCGAAGTCTTTGTATAGATGTAAAAGCCTGAGTGATTCTGCATAGCCCTGCGCCTGATGATAAAGCTGGGAAAGCCACAAAACCCCGGTCAGGTTTTTCCGCACAGTTTTTTGTAATTCTCCAATTTCGTTGCGGGCTTCCTGCGTCAATCCAAGCGTAGCCAGTTCGTTGGCCCGGATGTGATGAAACTTTTCCCGCTCGCTGAGAGGCCGTCCCAGTTGCAGGCTTTCTTCTTTGGAAGATGACTTTTGTTGGGGCGTTTCGAGTTTGACATCCAAGGCCAGGAGCCTGTCTTTAGCGCGGATGCCGTGAAACGTGTAGGGGTAAAGCTCAGCGACTTTGGCATACAAATCGCGGGCCACATCTTTTTTGTTCAGTTTTTCTGCCGATTTGGCGCTCCAATACAAGTTGTATTCGATAAACGATTTATCAGGGAATCGAGTGGCCGCGTCCTGGAACTTGTTGAAGGCTTGTTCAAATTTTCCATCGAGATAATGGACCCAACCCAGCCGCCAGCCGGCCCACTGCGCATAACCTTCATTAGGATATTTTTCCAAAGCGGTCTTGTAGTTTTTTAGCGCTTCAGGAAAGTTTTTGCGTTCTTCATAAATCTTTCCGAGAAAAAACTGCGCCTTCACTGCCAACTCTGTTGAAGGGGCGTCCTGCGTGACTTCCTTAAAATATTTGGCCCCCGCCATCGGTTGGCCCAGGTTCCAAAAGTTTCTGCCGATGTCGAATTTGGCGTTTTGCACCTTGGCGTGGTGAGGATATGTTTTCAAAAATTGTTTTAAAACTTTGTTGGCTTTTTTACGATCTCTAAGTCCTCCATGCGCCCGGGCCAGGAAAAAATAAAATCGTCCCGGTAAAAGCTTGTTTTTCTTTTGCAGTTTCTGGCCTTCCTGAATGATTTCTTTGTAACGCACGTTTTCAAACAACCCTTGAATGCGGTTGGTGTACTCTCTTAAAGTTAGCGGAACCTCTTTAACCGCTTGCAAAGCCGACAGATGCTTGAGTGCCATTTCTGCCTCAGGCGTCTGATCATGGTTGGGATATTGGATGTGAAGTTTGCGGAAATTCAAATAAGCTTCGGCTGGTTTTCCGGACTGTTCCTGAGTCCTTGCCAGTTGGAAAATCAGGTCAGGCAGAAATTCGCAAAACTTGCGGCGGCTGAAATCCTTAGTGATCGACCGGATAGTTTCTTCCAGCGTTTTCATTCCTGCTTCTGTATTCTGCAACCGGATTTGTGCATGGGCAAGAATCAGTTGGAGTTTGGCATAGAGAAGGGTGTTTGGGCTGTGCTTGAGGAGTTCGAGAGTGTTGTCGCGGGCTTTTTCATGTTTGCCTGCTTGCACCTGTGCCTGGATTAAATGGAAGCGGATATAATCTTCCACCTCTTTGTAATTTTTGCTCAATGGTTCGAGAAGCTTTATGGTTTCTTCCGGCTTTCCCTGTTCGGCGTGAATGAGGGCGAGTAAAAACCGGGCGCGTTTGGCTTCCATTGAACCTGGTTTTTGATTTTGCAGTGCAAGAAGGCTGTTTTTAGCCTTGCTCCAATGTTTTTTCTGGAAAAGTTTTTTAGCCTTTTCATAGTGCGTAGGCTTGGCTTCGCCTGTTTGTGCAAAGCCCAGGAACATGGCCAGGAAGCAGGCGGCGACTTTGGGTAGAAGGGAAAGCAGTTTATCCGCCATGGTTTTGGGCGTGTCTTTGGAGCCCACCGGCAGTTTATCGGCGTTATTCATTTTTCTGAACCAGGTCAACTGTTTTTTAGCGTAGTGCCGGGTTTCCCTTTTAATCTCATAGGTGGCGCGGTCCAGATCCAAACTGCCTTGAAGATATTGAATCATTTGTGCGTAACCGATGCTTTTGCAGGGTTTCAGATCCGGACTGTAGCCACGCTCCAAAATGCTTTGAACTTCTCGGGCAAGCCCGTCCTTAATCATTTTGTCCACACGCTGATCGATTTGGGAATATAGCTCGGTCCGGTCACTCTCCAGAATGAAGGTGTGGATAGGGAACTGGCTTGCGGTCGGGGAGTCGCTTTCATGAAATTCCGAAAAACGTTTTCCCGTGTCGAGATAAACCTCTAAAGCGCGTTCGATGCGCAGGGAGTCTGTTTCAGAAATTTTTGTGGCATATTCAGGGTCAACGCGTTGGAGCTCCTGATAAACTTTTTCAACGCCCTGGTCACGAATGTCCTGCCGGATTTTTTCCCGGATTTCGGGAGAGGCTCCTTCGGCGCAATCGTAATCTTCGGTCAGGACCTTTATATAGAGTCCGGTGCCGCCAACCAGAATAGGAATTTTATTACGACTCATGAGTTCGCGAATGATTTCCAAGGCCCGTGTTTTAAAATCGAAAGCGTTAAACTCTTCATCAGGTTCGAGAATATCGATCAAATGATGGGGGGTCTCCTCCCTCACTGCCAGCGGAGGTTTAGCGGTGCCGATGTCGAAATATTTATAGACCTGCAACGAATCGGCGCTGATGATTTCCGTGTCCAGCTTTCGGGCAAGGGCCAGAGCTGTTTCACTTTTTCCCGAATTCGTTGGGCCGGTTAATATAATTAAAGGAAGCATAAATCTTTTCCATTTCATTTGAATAGGCACCATCTTCATTATAGACCGCCAGCACAGGGGCCACGCTAAATTCGGCTTTTTTTCCTTTAAGGGCGGAAACCAGAACGATTTTTGCCGGAGCTTGATAATTGCCATGGACAAAACGTGCTTGGTTGGGATATAAATTTTTGCATTCCAGTTCCCGCATGAGTTCGCCCAGTCGCTTGGGCGGATAGGCCAAGCTTATCTGTCCGCCTTTTTTCAGTAGCGGAGCAGATTTCTCCAGCAGGGAACTCATGCTGAGGGACAGTTCGTGCCGGGCCAGGGCTTTGCCGGAATCGGGATTGGTCTGTCCCGTCTGAACCTTACGGTAAGGCGGATTGGAAACAATATGGTCAAAAGATTCGGGCTGCAGGTTTTCTGCTTCTTTCAGGAAATCACCTTGAATGAGAGTAATCTGCTGATCCATTGCATTTTTGTGAATATTTTTTTGTGCATGGGTGCAATCCTGAATTTCAATGGCGGTTACTTCAAGCGTCGGTTGCCGGTGAACTATCAATAGAGGAATGATGCCGCAACCGGTGCCGATATCGAGCACCGACTGATCCGGCAACAAGGGCATGAAATTGGCCAGCAGAAATGGTTCGATGGAATAGCGGTAGCCGGTATTTTCCTGGTCAATGACCAGTTCGGTTTTGGTGCTGTTCACAATGGCGTCGCCAAATAACGGTTTTACAACGAAATTTCGATTAAAGTTTAACCCATGTCCGAGGGGGTGGCAACCTTTTGTGGTTCTGAACTATTTGTTTATTAAGAAGTAATTGTTGTAATAGGGCCCGGTCCCCATGTTCATGAAGAGGGGGTTTTCCTGAAACCCCAATTGTTTCGCTCGGAGTACCTCCGCTGGTAACTAGCACCCACTCCCGTGGGAGGGAACTAGCTTTATCCGCCTAGATAACCCTTTGCTAGCCTGTTAACGCTATTGCAGTCGGCCCCATGCCGAGTGGAAGGAGAGAGAATGGATTTTTTAGTGGAAGAACAGGTCTGGGCGATAGCGATGGTTGTTGTGGGCTCTTTTATCCTCAGTCTATGCGCCAAATGGGGAAAAGCACATGAGGAAGCCTTTAAGGACCCGCGCGATTACTACGGTAAAACTAAAGGAGATGAAACCCAAATCTACGCGGGGAAACATCATGACTGTGGTGGGTGGTGGCCTGTGCTTCGGCGGCATGACCCTCTTCTTGATACATATCTAACTACTAGCCGTAAGGGCAAACTAACCCCGGTGAGCCGCCGATGGTAGCACTGCATTGCCCATATAGCGGACGGAACACTCAAGCGCAACACTTTAGTAATCCTCCCCCTGATAACTCGAACAATAGGAGCACGTTTTGTTCGATGGAGCCGAGGGGGTTACTTAAATTGTCATCGCCACGAAGCGGCGTGGCGATCCAGTCTCTGGATTGCTTCGTTGCACTCGCAATGACAAGCTAAACCCTCTCCCAACCTACCCTTGTCAGAGGAAAAACTTATCTTTGCTCATTTGCGTTTGCTACATTTTATTATCTATAGGATTCTCTGCGGTGCAGGACACCGATTATGTCGATGATTTTTTCTTCTTGCTGGATGGAATAGAGAATCCGGAAATCGCCGACACGGATTCTCCAGAGGTTCTTTTTACCTTTTAGTTTAATGCAACCTTGGGGGCGGGGTGTTTTGGCTAGGGACTCAATCTTTGGGAAAATTCTTGCAACAGTGGGGGAATCCAGTTTTTCCAGTTCTTGACGGGCGGATCGGGCAAAGGTGATGGAAAAATCACTCAACCAGATTGCCTCCGTTTTTTAGTTTTTCTTTCACCGCTTCCAGGGTTTCACGGGGTTCGTGGGCTCTCTGGTCGGCAATCAGGCTGTCTTCCAGATCCTCCCAGAGTTGGCCGTGTTGTTTCAGGTCGATAACCACTGCCTTTTTTTTGCCCTTGTCATCGATAATATATTCAATGCCTTCCATCAGCTTTCCTTTCTCTGGACATTTTTGATAGTCCCGATATTTTACATGAGTATTGCTGGATTGAGAAAGAAAAGTTGTAATGACAAACCCCTGAATGTGAATACCCCTACGGGGCATGAAGTCTAAGGTTAGTCATCACATCACCCCAGCCCTTCTGGTATCTCTTCATTAAGTCTTCATGCCCGGAACGGGTACTTTGAAAAAGAGGGAACCAACCCGAGATGCTTCGACAGGTTTATCCTCCGAGGGCCTCAGGATGACAAACCAAATTCTGGATCGCCGCACCGCTTTTAGCGGTTCGCGATGACAAGGCAACCCCCTCAATCCCCCTTGCAGGGGGAGGATTTTATCTGTGTGAATTCGTGGTTAATTGAGTCCAGCGTCACGCTGGCCAGGGGAGGTACTCCCGCCAGGATTTTTTGGCGGTTAGAATTATGGCAATAGGTTCTTTTTCGTAAACGATGGGGTATTGCCGGAGCGTCACAAGACACCCGTCCGCCGTTGCTGTGATCTCTTCCCGTCTTTTGCCGCTATAAATGTCGCGGATTTCTCCTATCTTTTGTCCGGCTTGGACGGCGGTTCCCACCTTCACTTCTTTGAGAAACATTCCTGCTGTGCCGGCAAGAACGGCGACCTCATCCCCAGGTTGATAAAACCGGGGTTTGATATTTTCCTCAGGTTTTATTTTTCTTTTATCTTTCAGGATTTTCTCGGCAACCATAAAACTCACGATGCCCTGGAACAGGGCTTCGCATTGCTGAACGTTCAGGGTGCGGGGTGAGCCGGCTGACAGGGTGACGGTGATGATATCGTGTGCGTACCACTGATGAACAAGCTGACTTTTGAGGTTTCATTTAACTTGCGCACGGTATCGATTTGCAGGTCGCGGGTCAGCTTTTTGATTCTTCCATCCAGCGTGCCGGTCTGTTGAAGCAGGTTGAGGATGCCGAGAACAATCTGCTCGCAATAATTTTTGTTAATGCGCAGGCAGATTCCGGTTTCGATGACGAGAGCGGGTATTTTGGCCTGGTTCAGGCTGTAACCGAGAGTGGACTCAAAAATCTCTGCATGGGGATGGACCCAGATCAGATCGACGTTGCAAAATTTTGCCAGCGGCACGAGTTTTTTTTCAAAATCATTGATGATTCTAATTTGCGGCAGTTCCATCAGATGAAGATTACTGGAATGAATATCCACCGCCAGACCGGAGTTGGACTTTAAATCTTCCAACAGGATTTTCGATATCTCACTGGGCAAAGAGGGTGTGTTTGCTTGGCCGAAGGTGCGATTGATATCGACGGAAAAAAAAGGCCACAGTCGGGTTCCTGTTTCAAGGGCCTGCTGATTGACTGCCGGATAAATGTAGACCTAGCCTTTGAAGGCATTCTGTTCTTCCAGATTTTTCAGGGTCTCTATCAGCTGGTGACAGATATAAAGTCCTTCCAGTTCATCGCCGTGCAGGCCGGCAATCAGCGAGACGCGCTTGACCGGCTTTGGTAAATTGGAGGCAAATGTGTGGCGGATGATTTCCACCGGCGGCCCAACCGGGGTTTCAACGGAGAAGATACATTGGCTTAGCATGAGAAAGACCGGTTAATCTGCTGAATCGTTGCAGGTTTGACATTGGTTTCAACGGAGAAGATACATTGGCTTAGCATGGAAGTGAGATCAGGAGCCGTTGGACTTGTGATTTTTGGGCGAAATTTTCATGGAGTCAATTTTTCTTTTGAGGGTATTGCGGTTGATGCCCAGAGCCTTGGCGGTGGCGACCTGTTTGCCGGAATATTTGCTTAGAAGAATTTCAAAAAGGTATTTTTCAATTTTTTGTACGAGGGTTTCATAAATCGTCCCTTCTTCATGGTTGTTAAGAAGAAAGTCCTTCAGCAACCGGTTCAGGCGTTCATCCCATTGTCCTTCATCGTCGATGGTGACGTCTTCCTGCAGGTGTGGCGGCAGGTGTTCCGGCAGGATGGGGCCGGAAAAGGCCAGCATCAACGCGCGTTTGATGACGTTTTCAAGTTCGCGGATGTTGCCGCTCCAGTGATAACCGCCGAGGATGCGTTCGACATCGGGGGAGAGATAGACCTTGCCGCATGAAAGCGAATCGGCGTATCGGTGGATGAAATGATTGGCCAGCAGGGGTACATCTTCCAGCCGTTCTCTTAACGGTGGCATATCAATATGGATGACGTTGAGGCGGTGATACAGGTCTTCGCGAAACTGTTTCAGGTCCATCATGTCTGCCAGGTTCTGGTTGGTCGCGGCAATGACCCGGACATTAACGGTGATCGGATTTTTGCCTCCCACCCGGTAGAATTCATTGTTTTGCAGAACGCGGAGGATTTTGGCTTGCAGGGGCAGTTCCATATCGCCGATTTCATCAAGAAACAGGGTGCCTCTATCGGCCTGCTGAAATTTCCCGATCTTGGTCTCTATGGCCCCGGTGAAAGCACCGCGCTCGTGACCGAACAGCTCCGACTCCAAAAGTTCGCGCGAGATGGCAGCGCAGTTGATGCAAATAAAGGGCTGGTCCTTGCGGTGCGAGTACTGATGGAGCGTACTGGCCACCATTTCCTTACCGGTTCCGCTTTCTCCGGTAATCAGTACCGACAAGTCGGAGCCCGCCGACTTACCGATGGTTTTAAAAATTTCCTGCATGCGTTTGCTCTTGCCTATGATCGAGGATATGGCATCTTGCGCGCCGGCTTCCTGATTCTGGTCGGATAAGTCGGAGGTCGGTGCGGAAACGGACCGGGCAGTTTCCGCCTTGTCGATCAAGCGGAAAATCTCTTCGAAATCGAACGGCTTGGTGATGTAGTCGTAGGCTCCCAGCCGCATGGCCTCGATGGTGTTGTTCATGGTGTCCTGAGCGGTCATCATCACCACTTTCAAGTCGGGAGAAACCTTCCGGGTATGTTCGAGAAGTTGCAGTCCGTCGGTATCCTCCATGAATATGTCGGAAAACATCATCAGGTATTGGTTGGCAGCCAGCTTTTTCAGTGCTTCCTGCCCGGATGAGGCGGTGTGGACGCGATAGTTTTTCTTTTCCAGTCCTTTTTTCAAGACCCAGAGAATGTTTTGCTCGTCATCGACGATGAGGATTTTATTTTGTTTGTCTGTCATGTTTCTATCTTATCATCTCTGCCCGCTGGGAAGAAATACTTGCACCGTGGTGCCTAATCCCTTTTCGGAGGTGATTTTGATTTTTCCATAATGGTCTTTGACGATTTTCAGGGAAATAGGAAGCCCTAAACCGCTGCCCTTTTTTTTCGTGGTGTGAAAGGGGGTGAACAGTTTTTTCCGGGTTTCCTCATCCATACCTTCTCCTGAGTCGATGATTTCGACCACGATATTTTGTTGTGGGATGGGAGAAGAGGCGGTTTTGACGGCATATCCTGAACTGACCCGGGTGATGATCTGGATTCTGCCGCCTTTTCTCGATGCTTCGATGGCATTTTTGATGAGGTTGAGAAACACCTGCTTCAATTGGTCTTCATCGGCCTCAATGAGGGGTAGGCTGGGATCATAAATTTGCTCAAACCGGCCCTTTTTGCGGGTGAGGCTGTCTTTTTCGAGCACCAGGATTTCTTCCAGAACTTTATGGATATTGGTGCTTTTCAGTTTCAGGTTGAGAGGTCGGGTCAGGTTCATCATTCTCTTGATCATTCTGTCTATCCGGTCCACTTCGGAAACCACGATATCGAGATATTCCTGATGCGATTTGTTTTTGATTTCCTGGCGCAGAAGCTGGGCCGATCCGCGGATACCCCCTAAAGGGTTGCGAATTTCATGGGCCATGCCCATTGCGATCTCTCCCAGCTTGTTGAGTTGATCTGCTGGTCTTTGTCGTTCCTCCAGTTCCCGAATCAGGGCCATGTTTTTGACCAGTATGGTCACCCCCTGAATGGAGTCGTCGGTCTCCAGATAGGGCGACAGGGTCAGATTAGCCGGGAACCGGGAAGAGGGGATGTTGCGCATGCCTTCTGCCTCCACATCGTGGTAGCAGGCTCCGGTTACCAGAACTTTGCGGACTGTGTCGAGTATACGCGACTGGCGGGGGAACAATTCTTCCAGACTGCGGTGGATGAACGAGTCGCGGGACCGGTGAAACATGTCCTCGATGGCCAGATTGCTCTCCTGAATGGTCAACGCCGGGGAAATGAGCAGAACCCCGTCTATGATGGAATAAAAAATATTCTGGTGCAGGCGGTCATTCATGGTGCCAGAGCCAATTTATTTAGAGCCTTTGGCCGTTTTGGATTTTCCCCCGGAATAAGGATTTTTGGGCGAGGGCTTTTTAACCGGGGCCGCAGGTTCAGGGGTTTTGGAGGTTTCCGTAGCAGTCGCGGGTGCCGGGGTTTCGGTATCGGTTTTGCCCTGTTTGCTTTCTTTTTCCCAGCCCTTCTTGCGTGCTTCGGAAGGGTATTCAGAAGTATACCATCCCGAACCTTTAAGGATAAACCCGGAAGCGGAAACCAGACGGCGGACTTTTCCGTTATCTTTATCGTCGCAACCCAAGCCATTGCAGGTCTTTAAAGGTTTGGCGGACATGGCTTGCATGGCCTCAAAGACGGCTCCGCATTTGTCACATTCGTATTCGTAAATCGGCATAACTCAAAATCTCCGGCGTTTGCAGTATAGGGATTGAAAATTATATGATTCAAAAGCGGAAATGGCAGGGTTTTGTTTAGCCTATACCCGGGTGAGCCATTTCTGGAATTTGGGGTGGCCCCCGCGAACCACTTCAAAAAATGTTTTCTGAATCCGGTCGGTGATCGGGCCCTTTTTGCCCAAGCCGATAGCGCGGTTGTCGATCTCGCGGACGGGTGTGATCTCGGCGGCGGTTCCGGACAAAAAGACCTCTTCCGCGATATACAGTTCATCACGGGTGATGGTTCTTTCTTCCAGAGCAATCCCCAGATCGGCACATATTTCAACGACGGAGTCGCGGGTGATCCCATCCAGATTGGAGCAGGACAAACAGGGTGTGTGTAATTTTCCCTTGGAATAGATGAAAATATTTTCTCCCGATCCTTCTGAAACGTAGCCCGAAGGGTCGAGAAGGATGGCCTCGTCGTAACCGTCGCGAACAGCTTCGGCTTTGGCCAGGATAGAGTTTATGTAGTAACCGCAGGCTTTGGCTTTGGTCATGGTGACATTGACATGGTGCCGGGTGAAGGAAGACAGGCGGACACGGATGCCCTTGTCGAGGCCATCCTCTCCCAGATAGGCGCCCCAGGGCCAGGCGGCGATGGCGCAACGGACATCAACCCCTTTCGGGTTGAGCCCCATTTTGTTATCGCCCAGAAATATGATGGGCCGGATATAACATTTCTCCAGTTTATTTTCCCGGACAACGCTGAGGGTCGCGTCAAAAATGTCTTTGTTGGAAAAAGACACTTTAATGCCGAGAATGACGGCAGATTGAAACAGCCGGTCGATATGTTCCTGCAGGCGGAAAATGGCCGGTCCGTTATCTTTGGAGTTGTAGCAACGAATACCTTCGAAGACGCCGAATCCGTAATGCAGAGTATGAGTGAGGACATGAACATTGGCTTCGTGCCAAGGGACCATTTTTCCATCAAGCCAGATTTTTTCAGATTTTTCCAAAATTGCCTCTTTTGTGAGCAGGTTTAACAGGTCAGGGATAAAACAGGTTAAAGATAGATATTATTGGGCCTTAGGCATAAAATCAAGCCAAATAAATGCATTGACATGTTAAAATAGGTTTGTTAATTTCTCTCCTTTCGCTTTTTATTTAAGAATGAGCCGCTAGCTCAGTTGGTAGAGCACTTGACTTTTAATCAAGTGGTCGAAGGTTCGATCCCTTCGCGGCTCATTTCTTTTTCCCTCATTTTAGAATTGGAAGTCCCCATCGTCTAGCCTGGCCCAGGACACCGGCCTTTCACGCCGGCGACGCGGGTTCGAATCCCGCTGGGGACGCCAGTTTTCCTGTCTCAGAGCTTCCGGTTTGGCTTGATATGCCATCTATGCGCGGGAAGACCGTAGAAACTTGTTGAAATAGTAATGGGCCATGATCAAATACGGGTACATGATCTTGCTCAGTAAAAGTGGACACGAAGAAATCGATGGATATAATTATTTTTGGAGGTGTTTTATTAAAGCAGTCCGTTTAGTGGTAGAGGGAGGCAGGCTGATTTCCGAGGTGGTTCGGGAGCTTTACCAGAAAATGGTCAGGATGGGTATCTGGGGCAGCCCCTAATGTTATTCTTGCTCATAGTGGCGTACCTCTTTGGTTGTTTTGGTGTTTTAGTAACAACCAGTCAACCAGATACGCCGCTTTTTTGCAGCCACCTAAACACCAGATTCAGTTATAACTCACAAAGAGGCGGTCCCCTATGGCAACAGCAATTATTTAATGAGAAACCTCTATGGGCCAATTAGTGATGTCATTGAAAAAAAATTATAACTCCAATATATCGTTAATAAGTTTTATAATTTTTTCTACTGCATCACCATTGCCAAAAGAATTGGTTATAGTTTGAGTTTTCTGCATAGTGGTTATTACATCAGGCAATTCGCTGGGGGAGCCAATCTCTTCTATTCCGTCATAATGCAATATGGGCAAAAAACTCTTTTCTCCCGTCTGATTTAGCACGATAACTGGTTTACCTGAATTATAAGCACCAACTAATATGGTCGAAGAAAAACCCATAACAATGTCGACCACTTGTAAATATTCTAAAAACTTATGGTTTTCAACAAAACAGGCGTTATTCTGATCGCACCACCGCCTGAAATGATTTTCATCTTGAGAAGAGTGACATTTGACCAAAAGACCATAATCTAAATCTTTAAGTTGATTACTTATGTTGTCCAAATTCCTAAAAGTTGTTGTTTCATCTCTTTCAATATGAGTAAAGGCATCACCTGTTAAAATCGTCAATTGGTCGTTCCATAAAAGATACTTTTTATTCCCATTAAGATTAAGAGATGCTTTGATTTTTTGTATTTTTAAATCTGTTAATTTTTGCCTTAAATGAATAAACTTATCAAAATCAGGATTTCCAGTAATATGAATTTTAGATTTTTCTACGCCGTATTTAACGACTAGATTATTTTTGGCCGTATCATCTACTACGCAAATATAATCTGCATCAAGTTTATATCTTTCAAAATGGCAAAAAAGATCCGGGATTTGCAAAGTTGGAATGTCTTGCTCCTTTGCCAGTTTAACCGCTTCTTTTTCAGTTCTGTGAGAGTTTGTTGTAATCAAACAGTCTGTCTTTATTGATTGGAAAATACGTCTAACTAATGTTTTTGGTTCAAATATGGCTCGACCGGCAAGCTTGTACTCAGTAAGAGCTTTATCAAAGGATTTATATTTTTGTACAAGGTCATAAAATGATAATCCCAGATAGGCAATAGTTTCTTCCTTATCCACAAGGCATTTATCTTGATCCATATTCTCAAACAGAAACTCGCCGTATTTGAGTATTTCACTATCCTGTTTATGGATAAAATTCTTCGCTGAAAGACACTCAAAACCATTTTTTTTGTACAACTCTATAGCTGTTGTTAAACCGATTACCTTGGTGGTATAACCCAAATCAATAGCTCGTTTTAGTAACGGCATTAAAATAAAAGCATGTGCGCCACCATAAGAAATAAAAAGTAGCGTTTTACTCCTCCTCATACATAGTGCTGTGCTAAAGCTTGTGCTATTTTGAGTTCTTTGTTGGTATTAATATCTAAGACTTCTTTAATACCAATTTCAAATAGGAAGGGATTTTTTCCGAAGAAATAGGAGTTTTCCAGCATTTGTTTATGTGGTTGTATAAAGATGCCTCCATCTTGAGCATACAACACTGGTAAATCTTTTGCCAATGTGTGAGTTTTGGCATAAGGATTATAATTCAACGGTGTCCTGTCTGCTGTCCAAAAATGCTCCTGAACCTTATAAACAGACAACAAAGAATCATTTTGCTTGCCATCATATATGCGCTCGAAAATTTCAATCGCTGCATCATAGGTACTAGTGATAATAAAAGGATTTGTACAATGCGCCCAAATAACAATATCGGTGTCTATTTCTTTAACAAGATTGTGAATCATTTTCTGGGCACTTTGTTCATAATGATATTCCTCTTCAATAACAATTTCTGCGCCATATTTTTTTGCCTCCGCTATCACTTTTTGACTTTTTGTGCCAACAACGACTCTATCAATATATCGAGAACTCTTAAGCTGGATAGTCTTATGACCCAGAAGGCTTTCTCCAAGCAACAACTGAAAATTTTTATCTTTTATTCTTTTGCTATCATCTTTTGCGGGGATAATTGCAACAACTTCTTTATTATTAATCATTTATGCCCTTGTTTTTCAAAGAAAGATTGCTTTGTATAATCAGCCCGAGTGCCAAACTAAACAATAACTGGTATATTTCCACATGGTCTATAAAAAACTCAGTTACTTGAGACGTTAATAGTAGTAGTAATATTTTTTGATAGCCTATCGTCAACCTTTCGCGAGGTAAAGGGTTAAATTGAAGAAGTATAAAATAGGCATATATCGACGAACCAACCAGTCCGCATTCAACCAACAGCCAAAAATATATGGAGTGTAGTCCATAGATATTCGGAGAAGAGTCGGTAGGGTATCTAACTAAAAACCTGCCTATATTTTCTTGAAACATACCTGTTCCCGCGCCAAAAAATTTATGATCGCCAAACAGCTCAAGCGCAACTGACCATATTTCAATTCTATAATTGAAGACATTTTTGACCCATTGCAGAAATGCACTATCCCCCCCCGTCATGCATACTACTGTTAAAGACGTTGCCATGGCAACCGCAGTTGTAACATACAGCCCAGGCGAGATACGCTTCAACACATAGCAGGTAGGCACCAATAACATTGCCATAGATGAACCGCTAATGATGGTGCCCAAAACTAAAATGAGTAGATGCAGCTTTCTGGCGCGAATCGCCACACCCGAAAACAAAACGAAACCGAATAGAACGCCTGATATTAATCCCAGATGATTAGGATTTAAATAGAAGGAGCTTATTTTCCAGCCATAGTACTCATGTAGAAAAGTAACGTCCCCGTTATAATAGAAAAGCAGGTCAATAAGACCAATTAAAATGAAAGATGCATTGTATCTAATTATTGTATTTAGCCAACGACAAACTAATGCCTGACCGCACTTGGATATTACAATAATGAAATAATAAATGACTCCATATTGCAGTAAAAATAGTATGGCATATAGAAAAGGTTTATAAAGAGAGTAAGACATCGCAACTGCCATTAAGTAGACGGCAAAAATCATCAAACTATCTACTTCTTTTCTAAAAGGCTTGCCAAACCTATAGACCAACCCAACCAGCCCGTAGAAAATAACACCTGTCTTGTCAATATCCTGAGGAAGAAATGAAGCCAGAATAACTCCCCAAAAAAATATATGTATCGTTGCATTTTCAATAAATTTGAAAGATTTTGAGTTGTTGTTTCTTATCATTAAAAGGAGACCTTTGCGTAAGTCGAAAAAAAACAGAAAAGCGAGAGCCCCTGCGGGGCACGAAAGCTTGGGTGAAACATCACGGCGTTCAGAATGACAATACAAGGTCATTTTGTCATTCTGAGGAACAACGTATTTCGTCATCCTTGAGGAGCCGAAGGCGACGAAGGATCCGGGGTTATGCAATCTCATTCGAAAGAGGGTCACCGTGTATTTCTTCAATTTTCGGATCACTAAAAAACGAGATGTAAGATTTATCTGATCCAGGGAAAGACTCATTGTGCCTATTTTATTCCTCGTTACAGTACAAATCTTTCATATTGGCCGAAAGATTAGCAAGCATCCACAAGCTCCCTAAACCAAATCTCCAATGCCATCAATGCCCTGATTTCACGCGTGTTGTTTTCCACGCCTTGACAGTGATTATCCAGCAAATCAGCCACATAGCCATAATTCAATAAGCTTCTATCAGTGCTACGTTTGGATAATAATAAATCCTGGCATAATTCAAACAAATCTGTTTTTAACCACTGTCCAACAGGCACGGTAAACATTTGTTTTTTTCTATAGGCGATCTCTTCGCCGATTAAGGGTGTTACTGCTTTTTTATAAATATATTTGGTTACGCCTTGCGCCAGTTTCAAATGACCTGGCATGGCAAAAGCCAACTCTATCATTCGATAGTCTAAAAAGGGGGCACGATTCTCTATTGAGACCGCCATACCCATGCGGTCAGGCTTGACCAGGTTATTACCTGATAATAGCAACAGGGTGTCAATATGGAGCATTTGATTGATACGGTCCATATTGCTGGCTTTATTGTAAAGCGGCTGAAGCATATCAGACACATCTACATCGTCAAGTTGTTTTATAAACTCGACAGAGAATAATTGACGGCGGGCATTGCTGGAGAATAAGGAAATATTGTCCTGATAATATTTCTGAAAATCCCCGTCAGATAATTCTTCTACTTCAGGGGTAAAAAAATCACGATATTTATCATAGCCCGCGAATAATTCATCAGCCCCATCACCTGTCAGCACCACTTTAACTTGTTCCGAGGCCAGACTCGCGACTTTATAAGTAGGCAAAAAAGACACGTCACCATGAGGCTGGTCACAGTGATAAGTCGCCATAGGCCATAAGTCGATCAGGTTCGGCTGGACTTTTTGCATGGTGTGCTTTGTGCCAAATCTATCTGCTACTTGCTGCGCATAAGGCGACTCGTCATATTGGGGATCATGAAAGCCAATCGAAAAAGTATTAACGGGCTGGCTCAGATGACGACTCATTAACCCAACCACGGTACTGGAATCAATGCCGCCTGATAAAAAAGCCCCAAATGGCACATCTGATCTGAGGCGGATACGAACCGCGTCATCAAGAGTTTGATTAAAATCTTCTATCCATTGTGTCTCACTTTTGGTCTCACACTTTATCCTGGTTAAATCCCACCAACAGAATAGTTCAACACCTTGTCGTGTTATTTTCAGCCAGTGTCCAGGCATTATATGCTCAACGCCTGCAAACATAGTTAAAGGCGGCGGTACATAATTAAACGCCAAAAATTGATTGAGCGCCTGGGGGTTGAGTTTTTTACCGTTCGAGCACTGCAGGATTGATTTAATCTCTGAAGCAAATAATACTCTGCCATTTTGATTAGAAAAATACAGCGGCTTTTCTCCCACTCTATCTCGGATTAAATATAGACTGTCAATGCGCCTGTCATAGAGCGCAATAGCAAACATACCATTAAGCTTTGATATGCCATCGATACCATCACGCTCATATAGCCGCAGTATGACTTCGGTGTCACAATGGGTTCGACAATAGTACCCTTGGCTTTTTAATCCTGCCGCTAATTCTATATAGTTGAAAATTTCACCATTTTGCACAACAACAATACTGCCATCATCTGAGATAAAGGGTTGCTGACCATGCTCTACATCTAAAATAGCCAACCGCTGATTGCCTAATGCCACAGCCCCAGGCTTGTCATGATAACAACTATAGCCATCTGGACCCCGATGCTCAATCTTATCGCCCATAGCTTTTAATTGCTCTGATGAAAGTGGTTGCTTGTTGTTATCAAAATAACCAAAAACACCACACATCAGTTGCCACCTCTGAAAATAAATAGTTGTTTAAGCGTTAATAGCATTATCCATATGTCGAATGACATCGACATTTTATCAACATATTCAAGGTCAAGATGTGTACGCTGTTCAGGTGTGCCACTTGAGCGAATCACCGCTTGCGCCAGACCAGCAATACCAGGGCGCACAGAATTGCGTTTGTCCCACTCCTGTTGAGTATAGTTGTCTCTTTGTTGCGCGACATTGGGGCGCGGCCCGATCAGGCTCATGTCACCTTTAATAACATTGAATAACTGCGGCAGTTCATCCAGGCTGGTTTTACGAATTAAGCGACCAATGCTTGTGATTCTGGGATCGTTTGCCCGGGTGAAGTAAGCGCCATCACCTGCGTCAACGACCATACTGCGAAATTTATAAATCGTAAAATCGTGTCCATAAAGCCCCACCCTCTTTTGTTTGAATAGCACTGGACCTTGGAATTTTAACTTAATCGATAAAGCCACAATCACCATCAATGGTAAAATAAACGGTAATGCTGCTAACACAAGGGTTGAGTCAAACAAACGCTTTGTCATACTTTGTCCGCTATAAAACTCGCCACTTTGGTTTGTAGACTTTTACAATCAGCCATCACTTGCGTGCTACTGCGTAATTTCAGCTTGTCCACCGCCATCAGTAATTTTTCTAATTCATTTTTCAAATGAAGCTTTGTCTGCGATATAGGCATGTCATCACTATAATGATGAAATGCGCGCGATAATATGACACAGATGGACCCCAGTCTCAGGTGCTCTGCCAAAACCAATTCTCCCGGGATAATGCCCTCGCCGACTCTGGCAACACCCCCAAAACCAAAAGGCAAACCTGCCGCTTGAATGGTTTTGGCCAATTGATCGACCAAGCCATTGGCCAGCGGCTCAAACATAAATTGTAACCGCATATCCAAATGCAGGTCATTTAATCCTATATAAATCTCACTCACGCCTTGAATGGTCACAATTTCACCGATAGTTTGGGCCGCATTATAGGTTTCAACCAAAGGCATAACCTTTGCGCGACCATTCACCAAGTGAGAAAAATATCGAACCTCGTCGGCGCGATGAAACATCGGCAGCATGAGTATATCAGCCCCAAGCGCAATGGCTTCATCAACCTCATCTTTAGTGTGGTCATGCAATGGATTGAGGCGGACCAGTAATTCTGCTTGCGTCAAATTTGCCTTAACTTTGGCAATATCTGCCATGGTATGCTGGCTAATCAAGGTGTCCAAATGACCTTGGCGCGCTTGTTTGCCTAGTTGCTCCAAGTCAACAAATATTCGTTCAACTCCACAAGATTGCGCATACTGTGCCAATGTTGGATCATTGGTTATTAACATAAACTTAATCATATAAGCCCTATTTGACTTTAAACTTGTCCCTGAACTCTTGATGAAACAAAGCCATCACAAATAATGATAATAACCCAACCAAACCAGCCAGCAATAGCGACAACCATGCCGACGCGTCAAGTTTGTCAATCCATTGGCTTATACAGAGTGATAAACTCATGGCACAGACAAGACCCATAAGGAATGTTCTATCAAATAAAACTTGCCACCAATTAAGTGGTTTTATTTTGAGAAATATCAGTTGTAGAATACATATAAAACCATAGCTAATAACCATCCCCCACATTAAGGCTTGCAGTCCTTGGCCAAATAGATATATCTGGCTGATCACAATAAAAAATATCAGTCCTAAGCCATTGATAAGCAGAGGAGTTTTTGTGTCTTTTTGCGCGTTAAATACAGCAGTCAAAAAACCCGATAACCCTTGCAATGGAAGAGCGACCAAGCCGATTGTGGTTAATGTTGCCACTAAGACCACACGGGAATTATTCATATTGCCATAACCATAAACAATTTGAGCATAAGCATCCCCCAAAGATATCAAAATGATAGCCGCTATCAAAGCAATCCCTAAAGTTATTTGCACGCCATATTTAACAAGCTTTCGATGCAAGGCCAAATTATGGACAAAACTCTGCGTCAGTCTAGGAAACAAAACAACAGACAAAACAGTCACCGCTATGGTCAATGGAAACTCAACCAAACGGGTCGCGTAAGTAAATAGCGCTACGCTACCCTGCTCGTTATAAGATGCCATAGCTCTAGCCATAACTGGGAAAAGTAGTAGCGCGCTACCAGACAGCATCACTTGAACGTAACGAATGAATAGTGCTTTATTAACCTGATTTGGCGTAAGGCTGACCCAGGGACTCCAAGAGATATGCACCTGCAATAACTGGCTGAGTAAGCGCAATAGTCCGCCGAGTAATACAAAAGCAACGATTAATCGCAAAGACCCATATCCAAGATAAACCAGCAATAGTCCAATAATAATAGTGCTATTGATAATCAAAGTACCTAATGACGCAACAGCAAATCTATTCTGGGCGTGAAGATAGGCAGTAACAATGCCTGATAATATGGTTAAAGGCATCAACCAAATAACCCAACCAAGCGCGGTGCCAGCCTGTATGGTTTGTATTCGCGCAAACCCAGGTGCTAATAAAGTAACCAATATATTTGATTGCCAGCACAACACCGCGCTTATAACGAGAAATACAGTGCCAAACAACAACAATGACTGATATAGCAAACCACATGCCTTACCAGGGTGCTGGGTAAATTCAGGCACCAGGGCAGCACCAAGTGCCCCACCCATTAATATATTGACCAGAATATCGGGAACAGTTAACATCAGAACCACAATATCGGCCTGTGCGCTTACGCCATAAGTCGTGGCAATGAACACCTCCCGGACAAAGCCAGATAACCGCCCCAACAAAAGCCCGATATTTAAACCCAGGGATGATAGTAATAGTACCTTGATCATGCTGTCTCTAGTTTTACCTTATTCCCTGTGGAACAATTCATAGTTTAATGTTTTTCGAAGTCAATGGCTGAGCTTAAATTCTCAGACCGTTTTAACCTGCTTATCCGTTATATTTTCAAAGCTACTACTTATCATGTCAACGCAAAGCTGAAATGTCTCCTGCTTTGTTTGACTATACAGGTGCCTGGCCGTGCTTTATAGATGACGATGTTTGCGCAGTGATCTATACGACCGATGCCATAGAAGCCTTGATCAGCGTGGTTTGCAGATCTCTTAACAATTTTCAGCTGGATTTCTGCTACCCTTTTCCATAAGAATATTTCATAAGTATCTGCTGCCTCTCTTCGTCATCAAGGTTATGCCATGATTTGAGTCCGGCCATTATTTCCTCAGCTTCTGACCATTCGCAAAAATTCTCGTGAGCTTCTAAAATCATTGGGTGTTCGGTGCTGGTGATGTGATCGCCGATGAAGAGTTCTTCGTGGATTTTTTCCCCTTTTTGCAGCCCAATATATTGAATCTCAATGCTTGATGCCTCCATACCGCTTTCTCCAGTTTTCAATGTATGCCCTGACAAGTAAATCAGTTGTTTTGCTAGAGAAAGGATTGAGACAGGATCCCCCATTTCCAGTGCAAAGGTACTGCAACAATGACTACCCATAGAGCCTGCTTGTATTACAAGTTGACTGGCTTCTGGAATGGTCATGAAATATCGAGTGGCTTCTGGATGGGTGATGGTAATGGGACCACCAAAGGCTATCTGTTGCTGAAATAAAGGCACTACAGAACCGGAAGAACCTAACACATTGCCAAAGCGCACTATGGTAAAGCGTGTAGCTTTTTGCCCGCTTATGCGCTCTATTCCACCTTTTTGGGCGAGTCCTTGTACTATTTGTTCAGCAATTCTTTTGGTTGCCCCCATGACGCTGGTTGGGCGAACAGCCTTATCGGTGGATATGAGGATAAAACGTTCCACATTCAGATTAAGAGCTGCCTGGGCAATATTATAGGTGCCGAATATGTTATTGAGTACGCTCTCCTCAATGTTGTTTTCGATAAGGGCTACATGTTTGTAGGCGGCGGCATGGTAGACGGTGTCGATTGTGAAATTTTTGATGGTTTCTTCTACATGCCGTTTATTGGTGACAGAGCCAAGGATGGGAATGATCCTGGCGTTACAGTCTGTACTTGCGCATAGGTTGACTAATTCAGCGTTAACTTTGTAGAGGTTGAGCTCTGAGTGGTCAAACAAAACGATAAGGACGGGGTCCAGCGCCAGAGCTTGGCGGCAGAGTTCAGAGCCTATTGATCCACCGGCGCCGGTTACCAGTATCTTTTTATTGGTGATGCAGATGGCAAGAAGCTTCCGATTTGGCGCCACTACTTTACGCACCAACAAATTGGTGATATCGACCTCTCTCAGATCATCTATCGCCACCGCCCGGGAAACAATATCACCGAGTGAAGGTATTGTCCTGACAGCCACATTTTTATCTTCAAGATATTTCAACAACTCTTTACGCACGTCGCGGGGCATTTCAGGCATCGCCAGCAGGACTTCCAAAGTGCTGGTCGGGGCACGAATTTTCGCAATTTCGGAACGACCACCCAGGACTTTCAAATTTTGGATATAGTGACCATGCAACGTAAGATCATCGTCAATAATGCCTAAAATCTGAATATCTTTGCTATACGATAAAGATGAGGCTAGCTCCAGTCCAACTCTTCCCGCACCATATATCAGTACGCTCTTCCTGGGTTGAGTGGTAGTGACAGCGGGCTCCGATAATAGCCAACGGGCTATCTGCCGACTGCCACCCATATTCAAGAACATGGTCATCCAAAAAAGTATGGGCATAGAACGGGGAAACCCAACGTCAACGCCGGCATAGAAGGGAAGAAAAGTAATTGCGACCAACAGTAATAATAGAACCAGCACCCCTGCGGCTTGGGCAATTGTCAGCATGGACCTATGCCCTATGAAACGTATTACTGTCCGATATAAGCCAAACTTGACAAAAACAGGGAGAGCTAAAAGGGGAGCCGCGATAAATAACCAAATTTGGCCCTGGGTTGGCCAGAACCACTCACCCAGACGTAAGGCAAACGCTAGCCACAATGAAAATATCACCAGAAAGATGTCCGCCACAATCATTATGGCGAATTTTTTGTTTCGGCTGAGGAATGAAATATACTTGAAAAAATTATGCATTGGTCAGGATTCAATGGAGGAAAATAAAGCCGAGGAAAGAGTCTGTAGCTACAGGCAATTTAAATTTCAGGAAAATGCCAGGCGATGCAAATATCTCTACTCAGCTCATAAACAATTAGTGGGCGGAGGACTCTGTTGCAGAGGAAGAGAATTTTTTCTTTTCCCGCATTTGGGCCATCGAATTAGTTAAAAAAGCTAGAACGATACCAACTGGCTATAACCTCCAGTAAATCCACAAGACTTATTTCATCTTCCGGAGGATACCATGAGCTTCGAATGTGATCGGGCTGGGTAGTCGAGAGTTGTTCTTTTTCTGTCATAAACAGGTTTTGATGAGTACGAATGGTTAATAAATGCGGCCTTCTTAGCGGGCAGGCATATATATTGGCGGATACCCTCTCCAAGATGTTTACCGCTTACTAAAGACCAATCCAGTCTTGTCGGGACGATTCGGACATCGTGGTATGATACCAAGAAATCGGTATGATGGTAGCAGAAACTTTATTGCGCTCCTGATTGAGGTGCCGGCCAAATGGACAGGCGAATTGCAGGGTTTCATCAGGATGAGGAAAGCTTCTGGGTGGCAGAGTTGGAATGCGGGCACAATCAGCATGTCCGGCATCGTCCGCCCATGGTTATCCGCCACTGGGTGAATCGTGAAAAAGGTCGACAGGAAAGGCTGGGGACCCTTCTGGCCTGTAAAGCCTGTGACTCCGAGTGTTCCGACGGAGGATGTCAGGCAACCAGCCCGCCATTTTCCCAGGATCCCGAATAAATATTGCCGTTTGCCAGGATATAGACGCCCTGCCCATGAGGTAAATCATTCTGGAATTCTCCCTGGTAGCGATCCCCGTTTGCGTAGATATATTTTCCCTTGCCGTGGAGCATGTCGTTGAGGAGGCTCCCTTCGTACTGGTCGCCGTTGTCATAGACCAGCTTTCCCAAGCCATTGGGTTTTCCATATTTAAATTCACCGGTATAAACATAGCCTTGGGAAGAGGTGAAGGTTCCCCTGCCATGCATCTGGTCCTGGAACATTTGCCCCTCATATTTATCCCCATTGGGCCAGGCTCGGATTTCAAATCCGGGAACGGATTCGGATTTTTGGGAGTCTGACTCGGGGGTGGTTTTTGCGGATTTCCGGGAAGTCCGCGTATATCGCTTTCCCTTCCAGCCTGGAGCTTCACTGTATTTGCGGCTGATGTGAGCATCGCTGATTTTTTTGTAGGCGGCCGTGATCTTCTGGAACATTTCATGGGCCTTCTTTTGCAGGCGTGGCGATTCTGCGGGGAACCGATCCGGGTGCCAGATCTTGACCTGGACTTTGTAGGCCCGTTTTACATCTTCAATAGACGCGCCGGGTTTGAGCTTTAATATTTTAAAATACTGTTCCATGATGGACCGAAGTGGAAGTTGGGGACAAGAATGTTGATGATTTGAAATCCTGACTTAAACATCAGGTCGCTAATGAATGAACCATTCTTCAGTCCCTTCATGGCCTTCATGATGCCTTTTATCCGCCTCCCAGGCTTCCAACACATAGTCTATATGGGGGAACGGGTTTTTTTGTAAAATATTCCAGGGTGCTTCCACACTCGAATGAGACCTTTGCATAAGTCGAAAAACCGGAAAAGCGGGATTCTTCACTGCGTTCAGAATGACAAGAAACGCCAGTTTGTCATTCTGAGGAACAAGGTGACGAAGAATCTCGGGTTACGCAAAGCTCTCCACTCGAATGAGCAGGCGTGATGCAATATCTATTCGGCCCTGGGGGCTTTTTTTACTTGAGTTAGAGAGAGTCCCATTAAAAAATATAGCAACATTGCAACTTCCGAGTCATAGATATTGGTCTCGAAAAAACCTCCAACTATAAAACCAAGAACCGTTGCTGAGGAGCCCAACAATAGACCCTCGACATTGCCCTGAGACGTTTCCTTATGCAAAATCCGCCGGCGCTTAAAGATTTCAATGAAATATGTTGCCCAGATTGAAAGCCAGGTCCCCAGCCCTACAACTCCAGTATCCACCAGCAATTGCAGTATATTATTGTGCATTCCCATTAAACGCGCAACATATCCGGAAGAATCCGGATATTGAGAATGAATTGAATCCACACATTTAAAGCTGCACCCTGTGACAGGGTGGTCCTTGAAAATTTTCCATCCTACTTTCCACAAAGACACCCTTATCTGTAATCCTCCATTTTCCATGTCTGTCATAGTAAGCATGCGATCTTTAAGACCTGCAGGAGCAAATAATAGGCCTGCCAGCAATAATGGAATGATCAAAAGATATTTTTTGCTACAGAAGAACAGAAGAAATACTGTCCCCGTAAAAAAACCAAGCCAGGCTTGTCTTGTTAAAGTCAACAGAAGACAAAGGCTGATAATCCCCAGACTCCCCAATACCCAATATTCTTTGGGCTTGTGAAACAAAAACCTTCCCAATGCCATCAACCCCGCAAGCATTAAAACTCCTGAAAAAGTAGATGGCATGCTCATTGTGCCCAGGAGCCGTTGGGGTGAATAATAACCCTGTGCCCAAAATGGAAAGAGCCCATTCAAAGCCGCAACAACTCCGGCGGCAATAACCAGCCCAATTAATAAGTCCCTTTGTTTTTCATCCTGAGCCGTATTAGCCACCCAAAAGAATATGACAAATTGAAGTAGTTTTTTTAGGTGCTTCAAACTGCTTTCCAAATCAACCGCAGTTATTAACGCTAAAAAACAGGCCAGGCAAAAACACAAGATGGCAATACCAACCAGCGTACCTCTCAGTTCTTTCCATGATTTGGTCAAGTGGGCCTTAAGCAGCCATGCAAATGCTCCAATAGCAAATGATATCTGGGTGACGCTAATAGAAAACATGGAGAAAACGGCAAACGTGCACAAGGAAAATTGAATCAGTTTGTCCAGGACTGGAACCACACGGCCTGTTCCGGATGAGTTAGTGTCAGGTAGAAGTTTTTCCACTTTCTAAAATGAGGGGTTGCGCGATCTTCGCATATTTGCCGACGATTGAAAAAAGGGCTTTACGCTACCAGCAAAAGCCCTTTCTTCGAAAATCGAGTATAGTTATGAACTACAGTCAGGTTCAATCCAAAAAATATTTTACATGGAATATTAACAAAATTGGGAAGGGATATCCAAAGATATTCAGTTACTTGAGCGCTGAGTTCAGACATTCCTGTAATGCATCCTGCCACTGGGGCATTTCATGGTGGAAGACCTGTTTTAATTTTCTGTTCGAAAGCAGTGAATTTCTGGGGCGAACCGCAGGAGTGGGATATTCGATAGTGGGGATGGGAACTACTTCTGTGCCTTCTAAAAAGCCAGAAAGTTCAAGGATTTTATTTGCAAAACCAAACCAACTGGTCTTCCCGCCACACGACATATTAAAAATTCCTGAATGGGAAAATACTTGGGATTTTGGAGTGCTTTCTTTTAGGCATTGTTTCAGGATTTGCGCTGTACCCTTGGCAATAGCCCGTGCCCATGTGGGGCCTCCTGTCTGATCATCAACAACTTTTATCTGCTTTCTGGTTTGAGCCAGTTTTTGCATAGTGAGAAGAAAATTGTTACCTCTCAAGCTATACACCCAACCGGTTCTAAGTATGATATGGGGAATGCCAGCTTGAATCACACCTTTTTCCCCAGTCAGCTTGGACTTTCCATAAACATTTAAGGGGCAGATGGGATCCTCTTCTTTATAAGGGGATGTCGATTTCCCATCAAAAACATAATCAGTGGAATAGTGAATCATCCCCGCGCCTATTTTTTTGGCTTCCTCGGCGATCACTCCTGGCGCGATTCCATTGACGGTCATGGCCAGTTCAGGCTCCGACTCTGCTTTATCCACTGCGGTGTAAGCAGCAGCATTTATAATAATATTCGGCTCGATCTCCTGAATGATAGAGCCCAGGGTTTCCGGTTTGGAAAGGTCCATCTCGTTTCTACTCATCACAAAAACAGTTCCCAGCTTAGAGAGCGAGTGGTTCAACTCCCAGCCCACTTGTCCGTTTTTTCCTGTCAGAAGAATTTTCATGAATGGAATGCTTTTGTGGAAGATGCGTGGAGTAAAGAGATTAAGCTTTGATAATCTTTTTGGATTTTATACCTTTGCAGGCGTTGCGAGTATCAATAACGATTTTTGAATTTTTTACGATATTTTCGTAGTTGTAATCCGAGTGGTTTATCAAGATAGCAGTCAGATCATATGAGCCTAAATCATTTAAGGGCACGCTTTTTCCCCCTATAAGTTTTTCATGCTCTCTGGTTTGTTTGATTTCCGGGATGAACGGGTCGTTGTAGTCAACATGCGCGCCCTGTTTTTGCAGTAAATTGATTATTTTATAAGTGACAGATTCGCGTTCGTCATCTACGTTTTTCTTGTAGGCCAGCCCCAATAACAAAATACGACAATCACTTATTTTCTTTTCTGCTCGATTTAGTGCAGACAATATTTTTTCTACCACATAGTCGGGCATGGATATATTCACTTCTCCAGCCAGTTCTATGAACCGAGTCGTTACCCCATATTCACGGGCTTTCCAGGTTAAATAGAAAGGGTCTATGGGGATGCAATGCCCTCCAAGACCAGGGCCCGGATAAAAAGGCATATATCCGAAAGGTTTGGTTTTTGCCGCTTCAATGACTTCCCACACATCTATGTCCATTTTTTCGAAGATTACTTTAAGTTCATTGACCAAAGCAATGTTCACGGCGCGGAAAATATTTTCCATCAGCTTTGTTGCTTCTGCTGTTTTAGTGCTCGAAACTGGGACCAATTTTTTAATAATTGTTCCATAAAGGGCAGAAGCAGTTTCCATAGCTATTTCAGAATCCGCCCTAATTACTTTTGGGATGTCCGCTGTCTGGAAACTTGGATTGTTGGGGTCTTCACGTTCTGCAGAGTAAGCTACAAAAAAATCTTGCCCTTGTTTCAAGTTGTTAGACGACTCCAATTCAGGGATCAGCACTTCTTCTGTTGTTCCTGGATAGGTGGTCGATTCCAGAACTATCAAAGTGTCTCGGGACAAATGCGGAGATATTTTTTGGGCCGTACTTATGATAAAACTCATGTCCGGCTCTCGCTGTTTTGTTAAAGGTGTTGGGACGCATAAAAGAATGCAATCTAAATCTGATATAAGGGAGAAATCCGTGCTTGCCGCAAACCGATCCTCTCTAATCAGGGAATGAATATCCTCGGAAGGGATATGCTTGATATAACTTCCTCCTTTCATCAATTGCTCAATTTTCTTTGTATCGATATCTAACCCTGTAACAGAAAAGCCAGCTTTGCCAAAAGCTAGGGCGAGGGGAAGCCCTACATAGCCCAAGCCAACTACTCCGACTCTAGCGTCTTTGTTTTTGATTTTTTCTATGAGCAAGAGATTTCCTTAGATTGATTTGTGATGTTAAAGGTTGACAACATTTATCTCTGCGTTGGACAGCTAATATTCTAACAAGAGAGCTTATTAACAATCTCCTGCTTTATGAAGGATGGTAATAAGCCATATACCATTCGATAAACTTTTTAATCCCTGATTCAATAGAATATTTTGGGGCATACCCAAAATCATGGACGAGACTATGAACATCAGCATGAGATTTTAAAAAATCACCATCCTGCATGGGCATCAGGTTTAATTTGGCTTTCATCCTGAGATTTTTTTCGATTTCATGAATGTAGTCCATCAACTTAACTGGTGCATTGGACCCTATATTGTAAAGCCTGTAAGGTGCAGATGATGTGGCCGGATTAGGTTTGTCACTATTCCAGTTGGGATCTGGTTTGGGTGATTTGTTGGCTATTTTTATGACTCCTTCTACGATATCGTCAATATAAGTGAAATCGCGTTCCATATCTCCGCGGTTATAAACATCGATGGGTTGTGAAGCCAAAATAGCTTTCGTAAATAAAAATAAGGCCATATCGGGTCTTCCCCAGGGACCATAAACGGTAAAAAACCTGAGTCCAGTTGTGGGGATTCCATAAAGATGGGAATAGGAATGAGCCATCAGTTCATTGGCTATTTTTGTGGCTCCGTAAAATGAAACAGGGTGGCTGACGTTATCTTCAACAGCAAACGGATATTTTGTACTGAGTCCGTATGCTGAGCTGGAAGAAGCATAGATAAGATGTTCTACCGCGTTGTAGCGGCAGCCCTCTAGGATGTTGAACGTTCCTACAATATTTCTTTGAACATAGACTTCCGGGTGCTGGATTGAGTAACGAACGCCAGCCTGCGCGGCAAGATGAATTACCTTTTGAGGCTCTTCTTTTTGAAATAATTGTTCAATCGCTTCTTTGTCTTCCAGATTGTTTTCGTAGAATGCGAATTGTTCGTGATCTTTAAGGATTTTCAAGCGGTCTTTTTTTAGATTAATGTCATAGTAGTCATTGAGATTGTCCAGTCCGATCACCTCGTGGCCAGAATCGAGCAATCGTTTAGAAACGTGAAAGCCAATAAAGCCCGCCGTTCCAGTAACTAAGATTTTCATAATCGGATTAAGTTTTTACTTATCAAGGGAACGATGTTTCTTTGTGGTGGTCGATTTCCTAACATATCCAGTATTTATTTTTCTCTAGAAATCATACGCATAAGATATTGACCATATCTATTTTTATTCAGTGATCGAGCGAGTTTTTCCAGATCTTCTGCTGTGATCCAACCTTTACTGTAAGCAATTTCTTCGGGACAACAGACCATCAGTCCTTGCCGCCGTTGAATGGTTTCTATAAAGTTGGCGGCATCCAGCAGGGATTCATGAGAGCCTGTATCCAGCCAGGCGAACCCGCGACTCATCTTCTCAACGGATAGTCGCGATTGCTCAAGATATACCCGGTTGACATCGGTGATCTCCAGTTCCCCCCGTGCCGATGGTTTAATGGAAGAGGCGATGTCGACAACCTGATTGTCATAAAAATATAGTCCGGTAATGGCATAATTTGATTTAGGTTCAAGAGGTTTTTCCTCAACGCTGGCGACTTTATTATCAGGACCAAACTCGGCCACCCCATAATTTTGCGGGTCCTTCATCCAATAGCCGAAAACGGTGGCACCCGTTTTCTGTTTCCGGGCCTTCTCCATGAGTTCGGGTAGCTCGTGACCATAAAATATATTATCACCAAGGATCAAACTGCATCCATCTTTGCCGATAAAGTTTTTCCCAATGATGAATGCCTGAGCCAGACCATCAGGACTGGGCTGGACTCCATAACTGATATTGGCTCCCCACTGGCTTCCATCTTTCAACAATTCTTTGAATAGAGGCTGGTCTTGAGGCGTGGTGATGATAAAGATATCCCGGATATCAGCCAGCAGGAAGGTGCAGAGCGGATAATAGATCATCGGTTTGTCATAGAGAGGCATCAACTGCTTACTGACAACCTGGGTCAATGGATAGAGCCGGGTTCCCGAGCCTCCCGCTAAAATGATTCCTTTGTTGATCATATTGAATGTTCTTTAGGATTTTTCAAGACCCAAACGTTCCCCTCTGTAGGCGCCAGACATGACCCGGCTTGTCCAGTCCTTGTTGTCCAGATACCAGATCACGGTTTTTCTTAAGCCGGTTTCAAAGGATTCCTTGGGAACCCAGCCCAGTTGATTTTGAATCTTGCTTGCGTCAATGGCATAGCGCCGATCATGCCCTGGACGGTCCTCGACAAATCTGATCAGATTTTTATGCGGTCGGTGTGGAGAGTCCGGTACCTTTTCATCCAGGATATGGCATAGAGTCTCGATAACGTCCAGATTGGTTTTTTCATTATGCCCGCCAATATTATAAACCTGCCCTACGGTTCCTTTTTCTAGAACTTCGAGAATGGCCCGGCAATGATCCTCAACATACAGCCAGTCCCTTATCTGCTTTCCGTCCCCGTATACAGGAAGGGGTTCCCCGGACAAGGACTTGTTAATCATCAGCGGCAGGAGTTTCTCGGGAAACTGATAGGGGCCATAGTTATTAGAACAATTGGTGGTTAGTGTCGGAAGGTTAAATGTTTTGTGATAAGCTCTCACCAGATGGTCGGAGGAGGCTTTGGATGCGGCATACGGCGAGTTCGGGGCGTATGCAGTTTCTTCCGTAAACAAGCCGGTTCCTCCCAAAGATCCATAAACTTCATCGGTAGAAATATGCAGGAACCTGAAATTGCCCTTTCGGGTTTTGTCTAATCCTTGCCAGTACCCACAGGCGGTTTCCAGAAGCTCAAAGGTTCCCACTACGTTAGTTTGAATGAAGTCTCCCGGTGTTTCAATGGATCGGTCGACATGCGATTCGGCGGCAAAATGAACCACCGCATCGATTTCATGTCCTCCAAATAATGTTCTTAATTTGTTTTTGTCGCAGATATCACCCTGTACAAACTCATAATTACTGTCACCTTCTACTGATGCTAGAGTGTCGAGATTTGCCGCATAGGTCAGTTTGTCATAATTGATTATTTTTACCTGCCCGGTTTTCATCAGGTTCAAGATAAAGTTTCCACCGATAAAACCGGCACCACCCGTAACAAAAAATGTTTTCATTTTTGTAAAAACCTGTCGGAAGGTGATAAAACAAGGTTTGCAGGAAACGCTTCGACTATCTCTGAGAAGTATAAGTGGTTGAATCCATACATTCAAGCTAATGCAACTGATAAAAACATTGTTTTAAATAATTCAGGATTATGATGCGCTCTCCATCCATTGCAGTCGTTGTTGTTAATTGGAACTCAGGCCAATACCTGGAAAAATGTTTGCAAAGTCTTAAGGGTCAGGCTTTGCCTCCAACCCGGGTCCTGGTGGTGGATAATGCCAGTACAGATGGTTCTATGGATGGGCTTAAGCAAAAATTTAGTGATTGGGAATTTATACACTTGGCAAAAAATACAGGTTTTGCTTTATAATCCAGTGGCCGATCAGATTAAATCCATAATCCTTAAAACGCAAAACAAGCCATGATTGACGAGATTGATTATTTCCCCCGAAGAGACCGACATAATAAAAAGAAAAAAGTGGACTCGGGGTGGGGAGACCTGAAAAAACAAAAATCTGAACAGGACAATAAAGCCCAGGATGAAAATAAGGAAAGTAGCAAGAAATCTCCTGTCAGGCAGAAAAAAACCATCAAATAAGACCCATCAAAATTACCGGTTTGGACTGGTACCCCTCCGCTGTTATAATACCCGCTCATTCAACTTCAATTTTCCACGACAGGAGCCGGATAATGGGTGTCCCTTTTTTATTTTTTAAAAATACAGTTTGTTTATGGGTCTTAATCTTTTTTCTGTTCCCGGTTTTGGGGATTGCGGGCGTGGTCGATGAAACTCTCAAGGGGGACGCTAAAGTGGCCCAGGGGAAAATCCAGGCAGCCGAAGAGCATTATGCTACGGCTCTTAAAATGGACCCGGAAAGCTGGCGCATCATGCGTTCTCTGGCTGATGTCAAATTCCGGCTGGAAAAATTTGAAGAGGCGGACAAGTTGACCCGCCGCATTCTGGCCATGAAAGTGACCAACCGTAATACCGTCATTGTTACGGTTGAGGGAGACCCCGAACCGTTTGAGGCGGAAATTGTTGATGAAAGTGTCATCACTCCCGATAGCGGTAGAAATAATATGAGGAATTATGTCGATGGGAAAGCCGCGAAACCCGTTCCACATTATCGCCTGTTCAACATGAAGACCGGGAAAATGAAACTCATCCCCCACAGCAATGCCCGTATCCAGTACCAAGGCGTTCCCAACCGGGTGTATGAGGCGGTTCGAGAACTGCAAGGTAAGATCACCGACAAATTGATCGCTAAGGCCGGGTCGTCCGGCCCAGCCGAAATGGTCGAGCTCAAAGGGGGTTGTTTTAAAATGGGCAGTGAAAATGGAGAGCCATCAGAAAAGCCGGTTCATGAAGTCTGTCTGAAACCCTTTAAAATGGACAAGCACGAAGTCAACCAAAGCGCTTTTCAGGAAACAATGGGGCACAATCCCTCCCGCTTTAAAGCCGCTAACCAGCCGGTTGAAAGTGTGACCTGGCACGAAGCTGAGGAATTCTGCCACAAATCCGACAAACGCCTGCCGACCGAAGCGGAATGGGAATACGCCGCACGCGGTGGAACCGATACGGCCTATTACTGGGGCGATGAGTTCGATGCTTCCAAATCTAATTTCTGCGACAGCACCTGCGGTCTGAACATCCGGGCTAAAGACCTGTCCGACGGATTCCCCAACACAGCGCCAGTAGGTTCTTTCCCGGCTAATCCGTTTGGACTGCATGACATGGCAGGAAACGTCCACGAATGGGTGGCGGACTGGTTTGAGCAGAGATATTATTCGAGTAGCCCGAAAGACAACCCACAAGGACCCCAGCGATTAAACCCGACAGACCGACGGGGCGGAGGGAATGAAAAAGTCCTTCGCGGCGGAGCCTGGGAAACCGGTCCGGTCAGCCAGCGGTCTGCTTCACGAAAAGAATTCCAAACCGATTATCGTATTGAAGGCTTCGGTTTCCGCTGCGCCCTCTAACCGCTACTCGGCGTGGGGCCAACAACAATAGCTTGTTACCGCTTTCAAATTGCGTTGGCGGCTTAATGGGGCCGAGATAACCTTTTGCTTGCCTGGGAAAGCTGTTGCTAGTTACCACCGGGCGTTGCCCGGAGTTCTGACTTTAAAATTTTCCCGGTTGCGGTTTTTGGCAGGGACTCCATGAACTGAAAAAGGTCGGGGATCATGAAGGTGGGCAATTTCTCCCGGCACAGTTCTTTCAGTTCCTGTTCGGTGGCTTGAGTCCCTTCACGCAAAACGGCAAACACTTTTACTTTTTCTCCCACCCGTTCATCAGCAATGCCCACAGCCGCCACTTCGATGATTGCAGGATGATTCATTAAAGCGTTTTCAATCGCCAGGGGTGATACGTTTTCCCCGGCACGAATTATAAGGTCTTTAATCCTGCCGACAGAAATAAACAGCCTGCCCTTTTCATCGAGATGACCCAGGTCCCCGGTTCTGAACCAGCCATCGGCTGAAATGGTTGTTTCATCGGGCTTGTTCCAGTAACCTTTCATCACCGTTTCGCCGCGCACCCGGATCTCGCCGACTTCTCCCTGTTTGACCGGTTTCCCGGACTCATTGACTATTTCCAGTTCGACGTTGGGCAGGACGGGGCCGACTGAGCCAGGCACACTGCCGTCTTTCATCGTGTTCACGGCGATCACCGGCGATGTCTCGGTCAATCCATAACCTTCGATGACGGTGACGCCCAATCCTTCTTCCACTTTTTTCAGCAGGGCCTCAGGCAGAGACGCGCCGCCGGAGATGCAATAGCGCAAGGACGAAACGTCATATCCTCCACGTGCATAAAGTTGCACAAGAAAAGAGTAAATGGTCGGCACCAGCGGTAAAATTGTCGCTTTGTGTTGGGCGATGGATTCCAATATGGTTTTAGGTTGAAACTGTTTCAGTAAAATAAGGGTGGCTCCCGAACGCAATAATACCAGTGCCATGATGTTTCCAAACGAATGGAACAGGGGCAGGGCGACGATCACTTTATCTTCCGGGGTAAACTGCAGATGCTCTAAAAACCCGGTGCAGTTGGTGTCGAACTGGTTCTCTTCCAGCATGACCCCTTTGGGTTTGGCGGTGGTGCCGGATGTGTAGAGGATGACATCGGGGAGGCTTTCGCCTCTTTTATGTTTCGTTAGAGAATCACTGGGGTCACCCAGAGCTATGAATTCGTCCCATTTCAGAGTTCCTTCTCCCACTTGTGTCGGGTCCGCCGGACCCACAAGGATTTTGTTGACAAAGAATTTGAAAAAGGAAGTGACTTCGGGTTTGACGAAGGCTGAGTCGACGATCAGGGTATCGATCCCCGCGTCCTGAGTGATGTAGACCATATCTTCCGGCTTCAGCATGAAGTTAAAAGGAATGACAGGAACGCCTTTGAGCAACGCGGCAAAAAAAGCAATGAGATATTCTTTCTGGTTCAGGCATAGCAAGCCGATTTTGCTGTTGGCGCCCAGTTCGAGTCTGGACAAGGCGCTGGCGAACCGTTCGATCTGGGAAGCAAAATCGCCATAGCTTAAGGCAGTGTCTCCCTCGATAATCGCCGGGTGAGCCGGATTCTTTTTAGCGTGGGTTTTCAGGTATTGGTAAAAAGACAATTTCAAAATCCCTTGTTCAAGGAAATAATTTAAAAGGTATTATACCCCTGCGGAGCCTGAAGGCTAGCCTGGATTCAGTATGAATATTTTTATGCATGAAATGAAAAACATTATTGAACCACCCTCACCTCAGTCCTCTCCCCTGGGGGTAGACGTGATATCTCTCCTAAACATTCGTGCCCTGCAAGGGTAAGGTTGGGATGAGGGGGATGACATGGATGGAGTCTGTTGGTAGCGTTGATGTAATCGCGCAGAATCATTTTTCCGGTTTCTGCATCCCCGGCCAGTACGCTCTCAATACTTTCTTTGAGGAGTCCAGTGCGAAACTTTGAGTCCTTGAGCGCGCGCGCCTGAATGGTTTCTTTAAAATTTTTCGTTATAGCCATGATTCATGATGGTAGCATATAGGTTACTTTATTGTGAGTTTGATGATTAAAGTCTGGATTGCTTCACTCTGCTCGCAAAGACGATTTCAATAGAACCCCTGGTTGTAAATTACCCCGGCCATCGAACGAAACGTGTTCCTATTGCTCAATTTTAAAAAAGAGGGGTAATAACGCAACCCCCCTGGTCCCCTTATCAGGGGGGATTTGGTGAAACCTCTTCAAGCCGAGAAAACTGCTGTTTACAGATAACGCTACGGCCCCATTTCCCCCGGGCGTTGCCCGGCCCACCGGGCGAAGAAACCGTTAGGAAGATTGAATCCGGATGATTGATCGGGGATGAACATTTCTCCCGTCTCGAAATTCCCGGTTTGGTGTGACGGGAAATAAGTCCGCAGCATATTTTCGAGAGTGAGTGCAGAGAATCCGGGCGAATGCGTGGTGAACAGCAAAAATGCCGGAGAATCGATGAGGATGTTCTGGCAGGCTTCCATGAATTTGGGCAGCATATTTTCGATGTTCCAGACTTCTCCTTTTGGTCCTCGTCCAAAAGAGGGCGGGTCCATGATGATGGCGTCATATTTCTTGCCGCGTCGGTGTTCTCTCTGCATATATTTCATGGCGTCATCGACAATCCAGCGTACCGGACGGTCGTCCAGTCCGGAAAGTTCGAGATTGCGCCGGGCCCAGGTGACCGAGGCTTTGGAAGCGTCAATATGGGTGACGTGAGCCCCGGCCGAGGCCGCCGCAATGGTGCTGGCGCCGGTGTAGCCAAAAACATTAAGTACTTGTATTTTTGTGCCGTTAAGCTGTTTAAGCCGATCCATGATCCATAGCCAGTTGAGGGCCTGTTCGGGGAAAATTCCGATATGTCCGAATCCTGTGGGTTGGACTTTGAAGACGAGGTTATGGAACTGAATGGTCCATCCATCCTCAGGGAGCGGGGTGAAAAACTTCCATTTGCCGCCTGTATCTTTACCTTTAAAATATTTGTATTCTCCTTCCGCCTTTTTCCATTCTTTGGGAGAAAGGGATTTGGGCCAGATGGCCTGGGGTGCGGGACGGATGAAACGGTGTGGGCCTAATTGTTCGAGCTTCTGGAATAATCCAGTATCGAGTAGCTGGTAGTCGAGGGGATAGTTTTGTGTTGGCGAATGGCCCATAAATGTTGAAAACCTTTAAGCACTGCTATAGGATAATAATTTCAAGGTCTTACTATTAACAAATGCCCTGTTTGGAGGAGACCTTTGCATAACCCAAGATTTACCCCTGCGGGGCACGAAGTTTAAGGAAAAACATCACGTCTTCGTTGCAATAGCTCCTCAGAATGACAAAATAGCCTTTTATTGTCATGCTGAGCTAGTGATACTCGACCTTTGCCTTCTTGCCCCGGAGGGGTGTGTCGAAGCATCTCGCTTTTCTGCTTTATAGACTTACGCAAAGGTCTCTGTTTGGAGGGGGATTATATCAGAATTTCGTTTCACAGATTAAATCAGCCTGTTTTTCCACTCGTCTTATTGACTCTTCTCCTGGTTGCGTGTTCTTCCTCCGAAGACAACGCCCCACAGGTTAAGAAGAAGGAATTCGCGCTCCCGGTCCAGGTCGGCAAAGTCGTCTACATGGATGTGGCGGACGAAGTGCGCGCGGTGGGAAATATCGAGGCCGAAAAGAGAGTGGTGGTCAATGCGGAAGTCAGGGGAAAAATTACCCGGATCGCGGTGGAAGAGGGGATGAAGGTGAAGGAGGGTGATTTGCTGGCGCAGATTGATCCGAGAGAATATGAACTGGTCCACGAAAGATTGAGGGCCGATCTCTCCTCCGTTCAAAAGGAGTATCAAAAAGCCCAGGGAGGGTTGCGCCCGGAAGACAAACAAAGGCTGGAAGCCAGAATGCATGCCGCTGAAAGCGCCTTGAATCTGGCCCATATAGAATTGACCCGTGCCGAAAAGTTGGTGACGGAAAAAGTGATGCCGCAGTCGGGACTCGACACGGCCAAAGACAAGGTTCGTCAGGCCGATGAGTTTTTAAAGGCCAGCAAGGCGGAACTGGCCGCTGGGATGAAAGGGCGCAGTGAGGATATTGAAAAGCTGGAATCGGAAATACAGTCGATCCGTAAACAGGTTGCCGTAGCCCAACTGAATCTTTCAAAAGTAAATATCGAGGCTCCTTTCGAAGACATCATCATCGCCAAGGAAATTGAGCAGGGCGCTTTTGCCGAGGCGGGAACCTCTGTCGTGAGAATGATTGGTTCCTCTCGCCTGAAAGCGGTTCTGGAAATGCCGCAGAGCTACAGGAACAAATTGAAAAAGCTCAAAGGCGCGGAATTTCTGGTGCGGGAACTGGGTTTGAAGTTTGAGCATCGCAGAAACCTGGCGCGGCTCATCCGGGTCATTCCCGACGCCAACATATACTCCGGCAATATCAAAGTGCAAATCGATTTGCCTGATCCCGACCCTTCTCTGTTCCCAGGACTGACCTTGGAAAGTACCCTGAGTTTTGGTGTTCGTAAAAACGTATTGCATGTGCCGGCGGTATCTCTGGTTATTGGCGAGAAAGGCACCGTTGTTTATGTCGTAAAAGACGGTCACGCTCATCTTGTTCCGGTCAGGGCCTTCAAGGAGCGAAATGATTTTGTGGAGATCGAGGATTTCACTCACCAGCTTGGACTGAAAGCCGATCTCATCCTGCGTGGTTCCGGCGCGGTATTCCCGGACGCGAAAGTGTTTTTGACCAACCCTGAACCAAAAACGAAAACTCCGTTCAACTCGGCAGACCAAAAAACATCGTCCGCTAACACCCCGGAGACCTGATGAAACTCATTGATCAGTCCATCCGAAACTACCACACGGTTACGGTGATCATCGTTATGGCCCTGGTGGGGGGTGTCTTATGTTTCCAGACCCTGCCCCGGCAGTTGGCCCCCACCGTTGACAAACCGGAGATTGAGGTCAATACCGAATACCTGGGCCTTTCCCCTGATGAAGTGGAACGCAATATCACGCGTCGCTTGGAAGACCAACTCGAATCGGTGGAGGGCATGAAAAAAATGACTTCCACCAGTCAGCATGGATTGAGCACCATCAACCTGGAGTTTGAATGGGGCATCGACAAAAACCTGGCGATGCTCGATGTCAACAACAAGCTTCAACAGGTTAAAGACCTGCCGGTCAATTCCGACAAACCGACCCTGCGGTCTATTTCGAGCGACAACTCCAGTCCTATCATGTGGATCGTTTTCGACAAGCCCTGAGAAGATGCCCAACCTCAATCAGAATTATATGTACAAGATCGGTGAGGATATCATTGTTCCTACCCTCAGGCGGGTGAAGGGCATTGCCGATGTCTGGCACTTCGGTGGGGAAGATCGGGAAATGCGGGTCGAGTTTGATCCTTATACTATGGCGCGTCTGCATGTGACCTACAAGGAAGTGATAGACTGGCTATCGGAAGAAAACCAGAACACCCGTGCGGGATTCCATGACGAAGCCAACCGATCTTACACCGTCCGCGCTCTGGGAGAGTTTCTCAATCCGCAAGATATCCTCGATACGGTCATCAAGCGCGATGGCGACAAAACCATCAAGGTGAAAGATTTTGCCACGGTGGTGGACGGCTATCAACGAACCAGTTCCCTGGTCCGCATCAGCGGCAACCTGTCCAACGCTTTCGGGGTGATTCGCAAAGCCGGAGCCAATGTGGTGGAAACCTGCAACCTGACCGCCAAAAAAGTAGCGGAGCTGAATCAGGAATTGTTGAACCGGGGAATCCCGCTACAATTAAAAATCGTTTACAAGGATGTGGACTATATCGACGAGGCCATGCGGCTGGTGAAAGCCAATCTTGGATTTGGGGCCCTGTTGGCTGTGGCCGTCCTGCTGGTGTTTTTAGGTTCTGCGCGGTCATTGCTCATTGTTGCGATCAGCATTCCTGTGAGCCTGATCTCGGTATTCATCGTTCTTAAGCTTCTAGGGCGAAGCATTAATATTATTTCGCTTGCAGGCATGGCTTTCGCTGTTGGCATGGTGGTTGATAACTCGATTGTGGTGTTGGAAAATATTTATCGTCATCTCACCATGAGAAAGGGAGTTTTCAAGGCCGCCTACGACGGCGCTTCAGAGGTTTGGGGAGCGGTTCTTGCTTCAACGCTGACGACGCTGGCGGTTTTTATTCCCATCGTTTTCATTCAGGAAGAGGCGGGGCAGATGTTCCGCGACATCGCCATCACCATCAGTGCCAGCATCGCTTTATCTTTGTTGGTATCCATCACCGTCATTCCAACCTTGGCCACGTTATTGATCCGTCTTGAGCCGGGGGAGGAATACCGACCAGGTTTTTTCCACCGCACTCTGTTCAAGCCGCTCGTCCTGATTGGAAGGAAGGTCGGTGATGCCTATTCCGGCGCTATGAAATGGATACTGCGTCATTCTCCCGTCAGTATTCTTTTCAGAGTTTTTGTCATCGCCGGTGTGGGGTGGATGTTGTGGTACAGCGGCCAGGCTCTGCCGGCAAAGGATTATCTGCCCTACGGCAACAATAATATGGTTTTCATGCTCATCGAACCAGTGGCGGGAACACCCGTTGAAACGAATATGCGTTACATGGCCGATTACGAAAAAAAGATTGTCGAGATGGAAGATGTCGACCGCAATTTCCTTGTGTTCTCATCACGCTTCAATGGGGGCGGTGCCATCATTGAAAAGGAATTGGCGGCAGGCCGGCGCGGCGAAGTAAAAATGGCGATTAAGTCCGGGGAAATGGGACGAGAAATTTTCCGCATTCCTGGTTACCGGTTTGCCTTTGCCATGCAAAGGCCTATTTTCCGGTCGGCCAACAAAACTTTTGAAGTCGAAATCACCGGACCGGATATGTTGAAACTGAAATCCAATGTACTGGATTTGATCGGGCAGATTTCCGGCATTGCCGGTGTCCACTCGGTGAGGCCGGAGTTCAAGTTCGGCAACCCGGAGCTTCGGTTCATTCCCCGGCGGGAAAACGCGGCCCGGTTGGACATGGGTATGGAGGAGATCGGGGATATTATCGAGTCGCTCAACGCCGGGAAATACCTGGGCGAGTTCAACGACCAGGGTGAACCCATCGACTTTGTTCTGGTGCAAAAGAAAGACGCCAATAAACTGGGACTGGAAGACTACCGTTCCCTGCCTGTATGGACCGAAGAAGGTATGATGACCCATCTCGGGCATCTGGTGGATGTGGAAATCGACGCAGGCCCCGCGCGCATCGACCATATTGGAACCGAACGCGCGATCAAGCTTCGCGTACAGGTGAGAAAAGATGTGGCCATGCAGTTGGTCATCGACCGGGTTGATCAGGAAGTATTGGCAGGCGCAAGAGCAAACCTCGGTCAGGAATACGGACTGCGTATCGGTGGTTCCGCGGATGAACTGGCCTCCACCGAAAAATCATTGATGAACAGTTTCGCTTATGCGTTGGGGTTCATTTATCTGCTTCTTGTGGCCCTCTTTTCCTCTTTTCTCAGACCGTTCATAGTTATGCTTACGGTGGTGCTGGCTGTTTCCGGCTCCTTTCTCGGAATCGCCTGGAACAACTGGTACCAACGCGGGAATATTATTGAAATCCTCAATGAGTGGAACGTGCCCAATGCGCAGGCCATGGATAATGATTGGACCTGGGTCACCTTTGACATTTTGACTCAGTTGGGGATTGTCATCCTCGCCGGCATTGTGGTTAATAACGCCATCCTCATCGTGCATCAAATGCTCAACAATATTAAATCGGGTATGGAGGAACGCGAGGCCCTTCTTGTTTCCTGCCAGACACGGTTAAGACCCATCATAATGACCGTTATCTCCAGCGTGTTCGGCATGATTCCCCTGGCTTTCGGAGAAGGCGCGGGTACCGAACTGTATCGGGGAATGGGCACTGCCCTGATCGGCGGATTGAGCTTCTCCACCCTGTTTACCCTTTTCCTGGTTCCTGTGCTGATATCACTGCTGATCGATATGGGATTCCACACCCGCAAAGAGGACCTCGTTAAAGATTCGCTCCAAGCAGATCCGGGTTCTGTACCAACAGCCAGCTGAAAAAAAACTGCTTCCAGCACCCTACCGTGGGGGGGGGCAAAAGCTCATTAACTCTGGTGGTCCATTGGCCAGTCCTGGGGTGGGAGGCAGTCGATGACAATTTCTTCTTTGCTCGTCGGGTGATGGAAGACCATGCGCCGGGCGTGCAGAGCGATCCGTCCTTCCGGCAACATTGAGCTCGCGCCATACTTTTTGTCGCCAACGATGGGGTGCCCGATGAAGGCGAGTTGTGCCCGGATCTGGTGGAACCTTCCGGTATGCAGATGAATATCGAGCTGGCTGGTGGTGCCAGAAGTTTCGATGACTTCATAATCCAATAGAGCTTCTTTAGCGTCAGGGGTTGGGCGGGGGAACACGGTGGCCTTGAGGGATTTTTCTTTTCTCAAGTAATGCGTCAGACTGGCTTGCTGAGGTTCTGGAGTTCCTTCAACGAGAGCCCGATAAATTTTTTTTGTGGTTTTTTGACGAAACTGTTCTGAGAGCCGCGAGGAACCTTTGGATGTGCGGCCAAACACCACCACTCCCGACACCGGCCGGTCGAGCCGATGCACCAATCCTAAAAACACTTTGCCGGGTTTTTTATATTCTGTTTTGATCCAGTCCTTGACCTGGTCCATTAGGGAAGCTTTGCAGGAATCGTCAGACTGAGTGAGCATTCCCGCAGGTTTGCACACCACGATCAAATGGTTGTCGAGATAGAGAATGTCGAGAGAAGAGTCAGGAAGGTTGCTCAAGCTTCAGTCCTTTGGCTTCGATGACCTTGAGCACCGGAGGGGTGACGATGCCGCCGGAAACCACATACTTGATGCCTTCCTCAATGGTCATCGAAACTTCCGTGAGTTCATCGGGCGGAGAAAAGATCAGGAATCCGGAAGTGGGATTGGGCATGGTCGGCACGAACACGTTGAGCATATTCTCCTGGGTAATCTGTTGCACTTCTCCGCGAGATTCGCCGGTCACAAACCCGACCGCCAGAAGTCCCCGGCGCGGGAACTCGAGCAGGACAACTTTGCGAAAGGCCGACGTGTCGGCCTGGGCGATGGAAACCACTACCTGTTTGGAGCCTTTATAAATCCGACGGACGAATGGGATTTTTTCAACAAAGGTTTCGCCGAGTTCAAAAATCTTTTTTCCAAAAAAGTTAGTGGTCAGCCAACCCACTGCGAGCACGATCAGCAGGGTGATCAGCACTCCCAGAAAGGGGATGCGGTAACCTTCGGGAAAGGGCGCACCGAGTTGGATCAGCATATTGGTGAATACCGGCGACAGGGCATCGAGGTTCTTGAACAGGAACTGCAAAATGAACCATGTCAGCGCGATCGGCAGGGTGATCAATAGCCCGGTGATGAAAACATTTCGAAGTCTGCGTTGGAAATTTTTAAGCACGGTGGTAAGGATGAGTTAAAGAATGGTGTGTGGGTCTGAAAACTTTCAATATATTATATAGGGAAAGCGGAGGAAGGCAATAGAGGGTCAGGGCGGGGTGGTTTTGCCCTTGACAGTTGTGGGATAATCGCTAATATCAAGCGGTTGCATTGCGGGTGGGGTAAAAAAACTAATAAATGGGGCTGTGGCGCAGCTGGGAGCGCGCTTGAATGGCATTCAAGAGGTCAGGGGTTCGATCCCCCTCAGCTCCATATCCATTTTAAAGGGCTTGGTCGTTTTGACCAGGCCCTTTGTTTTTGAAATTGTATGGGTGTAGTAACGCGGGGAAATGGGTGCGGGTCATTACAGTCAATGGTTGGTGCGTTTGAAAAAGGCCAAACCCAAATGAGATTTCTGTTATGTTGAACCCGGTATTTTCTTTTTTTCATTAGAGTATTTATATGGTTTTATCTACCCGAAAATTTTCATCCATAGCGCTTGCAAAAGAAATAGAGTCTCCAGAAAATCCTGGAGCATTGGAAAAACGTGTTGCACTGGTGCCGACAGATATTGGCAGACTTACTCAAGCTGGCATGAAAGTTTACGTTGAATACGGGGCTGGAGAGGGTGTTGGATTCAGTGATCGTGAGTACGAGCAAAACAACGCCATTATGCAAACACCAGAGGAAATTTATCGAGATAAGGAGATCATTATTAAGTTTAAAGGCCCATCACTCTTTTCAATTGAAGAGATGCGTGAGGGTTGCACCTTATTCTGTATGGCGCATTTTCATTCTTTTCAAGACCGGGCGAAGTTACTTCAGGATCGATGTATTAATGTAATTGCAATGGAAGAAATATGTGAATCACCAAAGGTTAACCCAGATCAGGAAATTCTGGGTCGTCTTGCCATGGCTGAAGCCTTAAAGCCATTTTTTGAAGAAAACACCATTGGTGGCTTGCAGGTCAGAATCATGGGATGGAGTGACCGACTACGCAGTGCCATTCGCCGTTGCGGCAATCGCAACCCCCGCTCGTTGCAGATCATTCAACCAACGCTTTCGGTTGAAGAGCTATATGCGGTTGGACCGGATTCCTTATATTTTTATGACAGTCCAAACTTTGAAGATCGACAAGGTGTTCTGGCTAAACTGAAAAACGATGGTACACACATTTTTGATCTTTTTGAATTTGAACGGCAGCATGGCGAAAAAGCCATTGCTGCTTATCATGCTACCCATCCACCTGCAGAATTTGGGTTGCGCCGTATCCAGTGTCTGCATGAAACCGGCCAGGCAGGTGCACGGTATGGTGTTGAATTATTAAAAGAAAACAAACCCGCCTTGGACATTATGAACGCAAAGGCGGTTGTTCTGGGTTATGGCAATGTGGCTCAAGGGGCGTTGCATGAATTATATAACCAAGGGATTAAATTTATTCATGTGCTAGGTCGCCCACATACCTCCAGGGGCCACATTGATTTTTGGCTGAAGAATGTGGACTTAGTGGTAAACGGTGCGGAACAACCTCCGGAGTTACGGGGCGTGAACTTTTTAATTAGCAACCAACACTTGAAAGAATTTATTCCAGATCAGTCCGTGGTTATTGACTTGGTGGGTGGCAGTGCAAGCAACCGAAGCCCTGTGGAAGCGGTTGTTAGCTGTAGTTTTCTGACAGAGCCTTATTTTGTGCAGGATGGCGTCACCGTGTCGGCTTTATGGGGATGGCCAATGATGGGCATGATGCGAGAGACCGCCATTCGTTATTCTGGGCAAATCGTCGATGTCTTAATCGGTCATGAAAAACTTATTGACGGACTTCATTTGCTAAAACCCGGTGTTCAGCGAGCACTAGTTTGCGGCCCTTTTTATCAGTAACTATCAAAACTGCGTTCGACGGCATTTTTTATGGCAGAGCCGGGGGTTTTAACAAAAAAAGGCCTGGCCATTTGGCCAAGCCTTTTTAAATAAATATGGAACGGACTCCGGCAGAGTCAAAGTTCCGCCGGAAGATAGGTTCTTATTTGGGCACCACTTGAGTGGCTTGCGGACCTTTCTGGCCCATACCTTCTTCGAATTCGACTGCTTGGCCTTCTGTAAGAGTCTTAAAGCCTTCCCCTTGAATTTCTGAGAAATGAACAAAAAGATCTTTGCCGCTCTCGGACTCAATGAATCCATAACCCTTGCTTTCGTTAAACCATTTTACTGTTCCTACTGCCATAATAAATACTCTCCTGCAATTGAACGAGAACACACTCCCAGAAAGTCTGGATAAGGTCTTCCCTGTTTTTAAATTGGGTTGGATTGATGCAAGAACTTTTAGAGAACCGCTTCGACGAAAAACCTACTCACTTCCGCCTGTTAAACCAAAGTGTTTTTACAGGTCTGCTCTAGGCGAGAAACTAGAAGGAATCAAATTACACTACAGCTAAACAACCCTATGTTTACTCAAACAGGATAACATGAATACGGGGAATGTCCTAATTTGTCCCATAACAATAGACTGAGATTAAAGGTAAATCAACGTGGCGACCTCTTTCCCGCTCTGTGACTGAATTGGCGAGAATATTAAAAAATTATAATTTTAATCTCCTTGTAATCTTGCCCGAGCATTATAGCCTGATAATATCTCCTTCAGGGGATTCCCCTTGAGGCAAGGCATCAAAAAATCGTAAAGGATTTTCTATTTTTTCCGCTCCTTTTTGGAGTGGTTTTTTTTGCCAATTACGCCAGTGGTAAACAGATTAAAGCAGAGGTAATTTTATGCATGAAGTTAAGGTTTACGACAGTTCCGGGAATTTGAAAAAAGTGATCTCGGTAAAAAAATTGAATATCCGGTCAAAGAAGCAATTGGAATTTCCTTCTCTTTTCAGGAAAAATAAAAGAACCGGAAGGCCACTGACAAAACCTGCTAAAATGTCGGCGAAAGGTAAAGCGTCACAACTTTGAAAACAGGAGTCCCCTATTTTGCAAGTCACCGTTTATCAGAATCAGGTCGAACGGGCGTTAAAAGGTTTTAAGCGCCAACTCAATAAAGAGGGTTTGTTCAAAGAGCTTAAGCGCAGACGGTTTTATGAAAAGCCGTCGGTCAAGAAAAAACGCAAGATAAAAGAAGCCAAAAAAAAGCGCAATATGGCGATGCGGCGGGGGCGCTCTGCCTGGCATCAGATGTAGAGGCTGCCCAATAATCTTCGTTCCTGGTCTTCAACCTCTCGTTCTACTGAATAAAACAAAAGGGCTCAGCGATTTTCGCTGGGCCCTTTTGTTTTGAAATTATAGGGTGTTGTCCCGATCTCGTTGTGCAAAAATATCAACCAACATTGGTCAACCAACTGTGAAGTAATATGCAGAGTCCCTATAATTCGTCGGAAAATTTTTATTCGGACCTACCAATATTCAGGGATTTTTTGGGAGTGTCGGATGAAAAAACTTTCATGATGTTCCTGAAGATTGGCTGGTTGTTGTTTCTGATATTAAGGGGTCGACTAAAGCGATTGAAAGTGGACGCTACAAGGATGTAAATATTCTGGGGGCTTCTTCAATTATCGCTGTTCTCAATTGCGTTCAGAATATCGAAATTCCCTTCGTTTTTGGCGGCCACGGCGCTTCATTCGTTGTTCCGGAGTCCTGCAGGAAGCTAGTAGAAAAAGCTTTGAATGGTGCCCGGAGACTCGCTCACTGTAGTTTTGATATGGAGCTAAGGGTGGGAATGGTGCCGGTGAAAGTTATCCTTGAAGGGGGATTTCGGACGCGGATCGCCAAGATGCAGGTCTCTCCATGGGGAACTTTGGCTATGTTTTCTGGCGGCGGTTTGGCTTATGCAGAGAAACTAATAAAAGATCCCGAAATATCCGCGACCTATGAAATTCAACCCGGCTTTGATGATAAAGAGGATCACGGTCTTTTTGAAGGATTGGAATGCAGATGGGAACCGATCGCCAGTAAAAAAGGTGAAACTTTATGCCTCATGGTTTTGGCTAGAGGGGACAGCAAACTTAAAAGCGCCGAATCCTATGCCAATTTCATTGAAGAGATACGGAAAATATATGGATCGCAAAGGGATTATAGCCCTGTCAGCCCAAGTCAAATGAAGGTGATATTGGACTCCAAGCTATTGGCCTCGGAAACAAAAGTCCGAACCTTCAATAAAAAAATTTTAACACGTCTGGTTTATCCTGTCTTATTAATATTGTCTTGTATTATAGGAAAAATCATTTTCAAATTCGGGCTTAAAGTTGGGGAGATGGATGGGGAAGAATACTTAAATATGTTGACGAAAAACTCTGATTTCCAGAAATTTGATGACACTCTGCGAATGACCATCGATAACAACCCGGAATAACGAAAAAAACTTGTCGGATATCTGGAAGCTCAGAGGAAGGCGGGAGCATTATTTTATGGAATTCAAATTTCCGATTCAGCATTAATGACGTGTATGGTTTTTGACCGCAAAGACCGCCATCTGCATTTTGTGGATGGGGCCTCCGGCGGATACGCTTTGGCCGCGAAACAGATGAAGAGCCAACTCGCTGGAAATTAAAAATTTATACGGAAGATCATTAACGTTATGAAAAATTTGCTATTGATCATGGTGCTGGTTTGGGCAATGCCATCGTTGGCATGGGCCGGTTATCAGGAGGCCACAGACGCGTTTGATCGGGGCGATGCCCTGACAGCGTTGAAAGAGTTTCAAGCTCTTGCGGATAGTAACGATGCCAGGGGCCAATATGGCCTGGGGATCATGCATGACCTGGGAGACGGCGTCCCGCAAAGTTCAGAACAAGCGGCGAAGTGGTACCGACTTTCCGCCGAGCAGGGCTACGCAGACGCCCAGAATAACCTGGGAGTGATGTATGAAAATGGGGAAGGTGTCCCGAGGAATTATGATGCCGCCATGAAGTGGTACCGAAAAGCGGCAGAACTGGGAAACAAGGATGCTCCCAACAACATCGGGGTCATGTATATGACTGGAAGCGGCGTGCGGCGGGATTTCGTGAAAGCCCGTATGTGGTTCAGCATAGCGGGAAAGGGTGATCCTGACGCGACCAGCAACAAGAACTTTCTCTTGAAAAGAATGACACCAGAAGAAATTGCGCAGTCTGAAAACCTGGCGCAGGAATGGTTGAAGATTCGAAGTCAGGGGAAAGTGGGAAAAAATTGAAAGTAGCATGCGTGGAATGTAGATTGAAAAAAATGACAGCGAGGTTTATTTAATTGCGGAGACCCGGAGAAAATAAGAACAGTCTTCTTGAACGTATTTGAAAACGCCATTAAATATAATAATAGGGGAGGCAAGGTTACCTTGAGCCTGACCCATGAGGGTCCCGAAAAAATCTGGTTTGCCATTCGAGATACCGGGGGCGGGATACCGGGAGGAAAATATAAAAAAATATTCGATCCGCTCTATCGACTTGAGAACCATGTCGAAAACTGTATAATAGATGGTGTTGGGTTGACCGTTGTTAAAAAATTTGTGGCGGTTATGAATGGCCGGGTCTATGTGGAAAGCAAACTTGGGATAGAAACTTGTTTTACCCTGGAATTTGAAAGATGGACCGATAAGGATGGTATTTCAAAATAATTTTCCCTCACGCTTGTTTTTCATTGTGATTTCATTTTCGCATTTGTGAGGGACTACAGGAATATTAAATATTGAAAAGGTATTTTTTTAAATTCGTCCTGTCTGTTTTTTGTGTTGGGTGCCTCGGCTGTGGGCAGGGTTCTCATGAAACTCAAAACTCCAGGCTCGTCATTGCCATTGACGCGACGTTCATCCCGATGTCATTTTTAAATGACCAGGGGGAACTGGATGGATTTGAGGTGGACCTGATTAAGGAGGTCGTGAAAAATGCCGGGTTCGATTATGAACTGGTTAACGTGGAATGGGGCGGATTATTTGGAGGGTTGATCACTGAAAAATTCGATTTGGTTATCAGTTCGATAACAATTCTTGAAGAAAGAAAAAACCGCATGGCTTTCAGCATTCCCTATCTGCAGAGCGGGGTTGCCGTACTGGTCCGAAAGGATCTCGCGAATGTCGAGAGCCTGGAACAGCTGGCTGAAATAAAGGCTACGGTCGGAGCTCAGATCAACACGACCTCGTATTATTTTTTGCAAAAGCATCTAGGTGTAAATATCAAGACCTATGAAAAATTTGGTCATGCGGTTATTGATATGGCCAATAAGGGTAACGATGGAGTGGTCGGAGACTCTGTCCAGGTGAATTATTATTTCAATAAGAATAAGGAATTGACCCAAAACGCCAGGTTTCTGGGCTCCAGAATGACCTCGGAGTTTTATGGTATTGTCCTGCGCAGAGAAAATCTTGAACTGAAACAGAAAATTGATGCCAGCTTGAAGGAACTGCTTAAAAATGGAATGGTTCAAAAGCTGCATGGAAAATGGAACCTGGGGGATTTTGCCGTAGTACCACCAGCGTGACGCTGGGGCTGTGATATTCTTCCTTAGCCTTCATGCCCCGAGCAACTGTGTTAAATGTCAAGTGCTGGTAATGAGATTTTCATTCTAGAGTGTTTTTGTTTTGATCATGGTATTGATGATCGTTAATAACTTTCTCATGCATGCGGTAATGGCAACTTTAAAGGGTTTGCCCTTTTCGATGAGGCGTGTGTAAAAGGTACGAATCACGGGATTATGCTGCATGGAAGTGACGGCGGCCATGTATAAAGCGGCACGCACATTGGCGCGACCGCCCCATCACGATAATGTCATGGGCTCGGGATGGAACCAGAGCGGTCAAACCCCCAATAAAAATACCCATACTGGCAAGATGTACAAAGCCGCATAATGCATAAGTTAAAATAGTCACCGACCGCTGGGTAAATGGTGCAGGGTCGGCAATCTGAGCTTCTGCCAGGGCAAAATAAGCGGATACTTCAGTTTCTATACATCTTGAGCCTAAAATCTGGCCTGCCAGTTGCCATTCTTCGGGGGGTAGTCCCAGGAGAGCAGAAAAAGGTACGGTCAGCCAGCCCAGTAGACTTTGCACGGAAAAGTTTTGCCCGAACGATTTAGCGAGTGCCAGATCTACCAAAGCTTCCAGGCCGAGTACCACTATCAAAACGGTGGCAATTCCCACGGCCATTTTAACTCCTTGAGAGCCTCCCTCCACCAGTGCGATCATGAAATTAGAGGGTTTTAGGGTATCGGTATCGGCAGGGGGCAATTCCCCCAGCGTTTGGGGTATCATCCGCTCTGGGTATGAAAGTTTGCTGGTAATAACGGCAGAAGGAATGGAAATTAATGAGGCAGAAACGAGATGCCCTGCGATTTCGGGGAAAATATCGTGCAGGGCGATGACGTAGATTCCCATAACCGTGCTGGCCACGGTTGCCATCATGCAGGTCATCAAGGTGAGTAGTTTAGAACGGGTCATCTTCATAAGGTAAGGCTGAATGGTCAGGCCAGATTCAATGCCGACAAAAATATTTGCGGCGGCGGATAAAGATTCCGCTCCGGATAAGGCGAGCAGGCGATAGAAGATGTGAGCGAAAAAGCGGACTACAGCCTGCATGATTCCCAGATAGTACAGTCCTGAAATGGCTGCTGAAAAGAAAATTACGGAAGGAAGCACTTGAAAAGCGAGGACAAACCCTATTGAAGGTGTGCCATCTGACAAGGTCTGTCCCGGACCCAGGGCAAGGGGACCAAATAGGAATAATGCCCCTTTCTGGGAAGCGGAGAGGAGGACTACCAGAAAATCATTGACCCACTGTAAAACGGATCGAGACCAGGAAATCCAAAACGTTAGCGTTCCCAAAATCCAAGCCAGTGCCATGCTTCCCATGATGGTTTTTGTATTGATCTTTTGCCGACTGCCGGTAACCCCGGCCATGAAAGCCACGAGAAAAAAACCGGTCAGTGAAATTAAACGGTAAATGCTTTCATCCATTGATTTCTGAAATACATACGTCAGACATTTTTGAGGTCCCTACCTGTTTTTTATCGGCCAGCAGTGCGGCCCATAGGGTACCGTTAATAAAAATTTTTTAAAGTACTTCTGAAGTAATTATGGGGATACCCTTTCGGGCGTAGGCAGGATAATATAGTGAGGAATAGTTATTTAATTATTTGGGTGAAAAGAAACTTTGAAAAAAAGACCTTTCATAATTTTGCTATGGGCTTTTGCGGCTGGGTTGTTTTATCTTTGCCTGCAGTCGATTGACCTGGATCGGGCATGGAACGAATTTGCCCGGGCGGATCCTTTGTGGTTGTTTATTGCTGTTTTTTTCAATGCCTGCATTTTGGGAGTTTGGGCATTGCTCTGGTACCTTCTCCTGCCGAAAAAAATTTCAGTTCCTTTTGCCAGGATTTTTCAAGCCAACTCATTTATGTCCACATCCTGCAACACCATTCCTTTCCCCGGGGGGCATGCGGCCGGGGTCATGGCATTAGCTCGAAGGGCGGAGGTGGGGCATACTGTGGCTTTATCAGTATTGGCGCTCGATCAACTCATGGAAGGCTTCGCCAAAATTTTTGTCCTGACTCTGGTGGCAATTTTTGTTCCTCTTCCAGAGCGAATGGGGCAGGGAATAGTGATTTTTGTAATTGCTATAAGTCTTTTCGCTTCAATCATGTTTTACCTGGCTCATAAAAAACCGCGTGTCCGGGAGGGGCAAGAAACTATATCTTTTACCGACAAGATCAGGGCTTTTGTGTCACGCTGGTCTGCTCACCTGGAAGTTTTAAGGAATGTGCGAATCTTCAGTTCAGGACTTTTACTGGCTCTTTTAATGATGTTTGCACAGACTCTGGGAATCTGGGCGGTACAAAAAAGCCTGGGCTTGGATCTTCCCTTCTGGGCTCCCATTTTGGTCATGGGCGCTTTGAATTTGGCAACGGTTTTGCCGATCACTCCTGGAAACTTCGGCATCTATGAAGGAACCGCCTTTCTGGTTTATAAATTTTGTGGGCTCGCTCCGGAGTCTGCTTTTAGTTTGGCTCTCCTGCAACATCTTTGTTTTCTGGTTCCCATGGTGGGGACAGGCTATCTGGTGCTCTTGTTCCTGACCTCTGCTCAAAAGCAGAGCTTAGCGAAAAAAGAGTGGGTCCCAGACGAAACTTAACTTTCAGCCTGTTTGTCGCTAGAAAAAAAGATTTTTGATTTCCCTACAGAACCCTGAAATATTAACCCTTGGGTCTAAGAACCTTATGGGGGAGGGTGATGTTTATAATGATAATCGGAGCTTAATTTTGGTTACGGAAATTTTAAACTCAGGAGCTGTTTCTAAAGGAAATTTTGGACTCTAGAAGGATTGAAATAGTTCCTAAATAAGTTGAATTTTTGATGGTTATTTATTTTTGGGCAGGTGGCGAATCAGTAAGAAAATCAACATTTAATGTAGAGCCATTCCCCACTATAGACGAGAGCTTTGCATAACCCAAGATTCTTCGTCACCTTGTTCCTCAGAATGACAAAATGGCCCAGTATTGTCATGCTGAGCTTGTCGAAGCATCTCGATTTTTCGACTTATGCAAAGGTCTCCCTATAGATGGGTATAAAATGTTGTTTTGGCTGGGCTGGTGAGGGAAGATTTTTTAACAGTTTTACTTTCCGAGTCAATCTGCATATCGGATTTTACGTTGCTTAAAGTTAGGCCGAGAATAGTTTTGGTGCTATACTTTTGCCCTAAACGGGGTTTTCGGTGTCAAAATAAATCGGTTTGTGAGCTTGTTAACTGGATAAATCAATTTTCAAGATTCGCAGTGGGCTAAGGGCTTATTTTTTTAGCTCGGTAAAAACCTTGGCAGAGAATGAGACCCAGGTAAAAATTGGGAAGGTTCGTTGGATAGCTTGATTGGCCTTGCCGCTAAAAATGTTGGAGGTTAACTGTTATGGCAGAGGGAAAAGTAAAATGGTTTAACGATAGTAAGGGTTATGGGTTTATTGAGTCTAGTGATGGGGAAGATTGTTTTGTTCATTTTTCTGAAATTCAGACAGAAGGATTCAAAACCCTTTCTGAAGGCCAGGCAGTAGAATTCGAAAAGAGCATGGGACAAAAGGGGCCTCAGGCATCCAAAGTAATACCCAAATAGATTTTGTTTGAGAATTAAAGCCAGCGGAGCACTGCCCCGCTGGCTTTTTTTTGTCTATTTTCATTCCATTTGTCAGGGAATGGTCTGTTGCCGGGAAATCGAAGGCGGCGCGAAGCAGAAGTCAGTTTGAATAGAGGTGCCATTTTAATAATAAATAAAAGTGTAAAAATTTAAAAGTTTTGCCGGCCAACTTCATTTCCCAACAGGGGTCAGTCTGTGTATACTTGCGTTGGTTTCTTTTGATGTCTTCTATTAAGGTTTTGTGATTTTGCCTCGCTCGCCTTCAACGCTTCGGGTATGAAAACAGTTCTTAGTTGGTGTTTCAATAAAATTACCCGCCGTTATCCCGGTACTTTGCTAATTCTGGCGATCCTTTTAAGCGGAATATCCATTTATTGGGCCAGTGGTTTAAGCTTCAATCCCAGGATGGATAATCTTCTTCCTCAGGACTTACCGTTAATTAAAGAGTTTAATGAAGTGGTTGCTAAAACAGGCGGGTCCGGTCCGCTTGTGGTTGTCCTGGAGCAGTTGAATCCCATTCAGGCTCCTGAAGTGATTGGTGAACTGGCACGGGCTCTGCAAAAAGTTCCCGGAACGCATTTCGTTGATTCGCAAGTACCCGAAGAGTTTTTAAAAAACCGTCAGCTCCTGTTAATTCCGAAGACAGAGTTGCTTCAGCTTGAATCACTGGTCGCGGAAGCGATTGACTATGCACGGGGCCAATTTGGAGGGTTTTTTGGGGAGGATGAACTTTTCAATCCGGCTAAGCTGCAAACACTTGCTGACCGATACGATATTTTTGAAAACATCGATCCATATCATAAGGGAAAAAGGAAAAACAATTATTATATCTTTGTCAAACCAAATGGGACGGTCACCGATACAGATTTTACCGAGCAATATGTCCGATCCGTTCAAGAGACGATTGACCAGACCGGACTTGAAAAGGATATTCCTGAGCTGACTATCAATCTTACCGGTTCGCTGATTGTGCGGCTGGAAGAAAACCGGTTTATCCGGAATGATCTTAAGAAATCTGCGGTGCTTGCGGCCTTGTTGGCGAGTTGTATCATCCTTATCTATACCCGATCCTGGTTTTCCATACCACTCATAATTTTCCCCCTATTGCTGTCGCTGTCTTATACCTTTGCCCTGACGCGTTTGTTCATCGGCCACCTGAATATAATTTCCGGTTTTCTGGTAGCTATATTGATGGGGCTGGGGATCGATTATGGCATTCACCTTTATATTCGTTTCAAGCAGGAACTGCTCAAAGGTAAGACCATTGCCGAAGCGACGGAACTGGTTGTGACTCAGGTGGGGCGGTCAGGGCTGATAGCGATGCTGACCACGATGAGTGTTTTTTCAATCTTAAGTTTCTCGGATTTTCAGGGATTTGCGGAGTTCGGGAAAATTGCCACGCTGGGTATCGTCTGTGCTTTTTTTAGCTACTATTTCATTTTTCCGGCACAGGCTTTATTTTATGACAAAATTCATTGGTTGAGAAAGCCTCGGCCCAGGTTGTTCACCTTTAAAATTTCCAAATTGTATTTCACCACACCCTATTTTATTTCTGCCATGTTCCTCTTCTTAATGGTTGTGAGCTTGTTTCTTCTTCCCGGACTCAGGTTCGAGTATGACTTTCAGAAACTGAGGGGAGAGTCACCCGCCAGCGAGTATGAGACGGTCACTACAGACGATTTCGGCTATGCTTTTTCACCCACCTTGATCCTGACACAGGAAAAGGGAAACCTGTTTGAAATCCATACAGCTCTGGAGGAAATCAAACACAAGGGTGGGAAAAAGACCATCATAGGTCTTCAGTATTCTTTAAATATATTCAGTCGCGAGGAGTATGAATCGAAGAAGGATGCGATCGCCCGGATTCGAAAAATGTTTTTGGAAAACGAAGATATCATCAAATTTTCGTTGGGAAATGATCGCTATGAAAATTTTAGAAAGCTGGTCAATGCCGAGCCGTTTGACGAAAACCGGGTGCCCTCTAATTTACAGAAAAAACTTCGCGCTGGAGATGATTATCTGGTTTTGTTGCTTTCTCCCGCAGATAAAAATTTTTTTCGTGTTGAAAATATTTATCAGTTGGAAAAGGAAGTGGCAGAATTGAAACGCAGGATGGCTGAAAAAAATATCAAGATTTCTGTGTTAAATGAAAACCTGATCGCCGCTGAAATACTGGATTGGGTCAAGGACAAGGGCCCGGTGGCGATGGGTGCCGCTTTCGCGTTGGTTTTCCTCATTCTTTTAGTGGACCTTCAGAGTATTCGTTTAGCCGTCATCACTTTCCTGCCTCTTTTTACCGGTCTGGCTTTGACCGGTGCGCTCATGTCCGTTTTTGATGTGAAGCTGAATTTCATCAACATTGTTATGCTCCCTTCTATCGTGGGAATCATGATTGACCATTGCATATATCTCAGTCACCATATCCTGGATTATTCCAAAGGCGCTTCGCTCAAGTCGTTGCAGGAAACAGGAAGCGCCATTATATTATCGGCCTTGACCAGCCTTGTGGGTTATGCCAGTTTGAATATTGCCCATCATCAAGGGATCAGGTCCATTGCCACGGTGGTGGAGTTGGGGATAATAACCTGCACGATTTGCGCCCTGTTCATGCTTCCGGCCTTGTTTGAACTTCGTAAAAGCGGGTCGTCCTTTACCCGTTTTACAAAGGGTTAAGAATCAGGGATTAAATGAAACGCTATTGAAATTTTAGGGATTTATTAAAAAAAGGTTGAATGATGCGTGTCGGAATTATTTTTGTATTTATTTTATTGGTCGGATGTGCTGAGGACCGCAAGTTCGAAGACTTTACCCATGAAGACAGTGGTAAGGCAGAGCAGGAATTCCTGAAAGATTCTATAAAATGTACGGCGGAAAAAGATAAGCACAGCCACAAAATCCAAGGCCGTGAATTCGGATTCGAAGGTGAGCATACGGGATACCTGGGTTGCATGAAACTGAAGGGCTGGGACCAGAAAACAACCTCTTGATCTATGGGACGGTGTTCCCCCATGCTCTTTGAATTATGGCAACGGATTAATGGATCAGGAAGTCTGCGAGAGTAAAGTGAAACCTGCGAGGATCGGGGATTTGGGTTTCATTTGCCGATGGGTGCCCTTGTGTTGCAGGGCGGTATTTAAGTGGATTTGATTCGATAAAAGGTGTCGCCTAATTGGAAAGGGCTCCCGCTTCTGATGACGCCGCAAAACCTGTGGACCTGATCATCATCCAGATTTTTCAACACCTGCTCCAGTAACTCCTGATAGGAAATGTCTTCCCAGGAAAAAAAATCTGACGACCGTTCCAGGGAAAATCCGGAGATATCTTCCATTTCAATATTATACTTGTCTTTCATAATTTTCAGGCTTCTACTTTGTGGCCAGTTTGAACCAGCTTATCATATTTGAAGTTAGCTATTTCACACAAACGATTTTTCGTGGTTGTTATCCCTTGTGACCTCTGCTATTTTCGCAGGATCACTGAAAACATTGTCCAGGTTTTATTATTCTATTAGTCATTGATGTGGGCAACTCCAATAATGTGATCGGCTTGTTTTCCGGCAAAAAGCTCCTGACCCATTGGCGAATTCGTACGGAATGGAACCGGACGGCCGATGAGTATTGGGTTTTGATCAAGGAATTTATCCTGTTGAACAATGTTGAGGCAGAAACAATCGATGATATTGTTATCGCCTGTGTGGTTCCGCCTCTGGTTCCCATTCTGCAGGACATGGCAAGAAAATATTTTTCCTGCGAGCCTCTGGTGGTGGGGCCAGGTATTAAAACGGGAATTTCCATCCTTTACCGCAACCCTGCCGAGGTGGGTGCTGACCGGATTGTCAACTCGGTGGCGGCATTCGAGAAATTTGGTGGGCCATTGATCATTGTGGATTTTGGCACCGCCACAACCTTTGATGTGGTGTCCAAAAAAGGAGAATACTTGGGAGGCGCTATTTGCCCGGGGATTCAGATTTCTCTGGAGGCCCTGTTCAAACACACCGCCAAATTGCCCCGAATCGATATGATGATTCCGGAAAATGTCATTGGAAAATCAACCGTAGAAAGTATTCGTTCCGGTGCGGTCTATGGTTTTACGGGAATGATCGAAGCTCTGGTTCGGCAAATCAAAAGTGAATTGGGGCAGAACGCCCATGTGGTGGCTACAGGGGGAATCGTTGACTGGATTGCCTCAAAAACAACGGTTATTGATACGCTTGATCCATTTTTAACTTTGGAGGGTTTGCGGATCATTTATGAAAAAAATCTTCCGGAGAAGCTGAACTAGGAGGCAAACACAGGCTATGGCAGACTTAAGATTTGCAGTTAGAGGAGGAGACTGAAACCTGAAAAGTCTGAAATAACCTGTGTTTAAGGATTTTCGTTAGGCTTTTATAGCCCGAGAGCCCTTGCGGATTAACAAGCGCACCATCCGGGGACCGTCTTCGATATCCGAAATTTTATAGCCTTGGCCTTCAGCCCATTTGGAAAAGGCCTCAGTTAAATTTCTTTTTTTATCGATAATAAGTTCCAGGATCCCGTTTTTTTTAACACGGCTGAACTCTTTCGATGCTAATTGCAATGCGCTGAAAAATGAAAGTCCGCGTATATCGATTGTTTTGAATGTTTCCATCTATTGTTCTCCCATTTTCATCCCAAGCCTTGATCTGCCTGGACAGTCTTTAATCATTAATTTAAGGTATTTTATAAAACCAAGATTAAGGAACTGTTAATCTGGAATTAATTTTTTTTAATTTTTCGGGCAAAATCCTCTTGGAAGTCGGAGTGGTTTTTGAATTTTAAAGAGTTATTGGATTTTAGAGGCTGGCAGAGAAAAGCGACAAATGGACTCGCGAAAGTGGGAGCTTTTCCGACCCGTTTTCCGTTGAGCTTCTGAAAGACAAGCTGTTAGTATGAATAATGTTTCACGCTATTTAGAGTGAGCTGTTTTTTTAAAGCATTCAGGAGAAATTAATGGGTATCGAACGAGGTGGAGATTCGGAGTATGAAGAGTACAAACCTTCTTTTGAGGAGAAAACGGAAAAATGGCAGAAGACTCTTCAGTCAATGTTGGAGGAAGAGCCGGACTCACTCAAACTTTCGGGGAAATATATTTCCAACGATGATGTGAAAATCATTTGTGATTATGAGGGACTCAAAAAGGTCCGGGTTCTCGATCTTGCCGACAATCAGATCAGTGACGAGGCGTTGCTTTTTCTTTTTGAGTCGGAAAATTTAGCTCAACTTGAGGAACTCTATTTGGGCATCAATTTCCTGACCGGTCAGGGGCTTACGGATGTCGCCCAATCCAATAAGATCGAACTGAAAAATCTGAAAACACTGGTTATTTCCGATAACCGCCTTACCGATTCTTCCGTGGCGGATTTTTTCCGGTCTGAAAATTTCCCCAATCTGGAATCTTTGGATGTGGGGTGGAATGAGGTTGGCAACGAAACGGCCAAAGTGCTTGGGGAGACAACGTCCTTTTCCGGATTGAAGAAGCTGATACTTGAGCGCAGTTATATTGAGATCGAAGGCCTGAAAGAAATGGTTCAGGGAGACCTTATGGAGCAATTGCAGGAACTGAATCTTTCAGCGAATAAGCTGAAGGACGAAGGGGTTGAGGTTCTTGCATTGGCTCCGAAATGGAAGGCTCTCAAGGTTTTGCGGCTTTCGCAGAATATGTTTGGCGATAAAGGTGCGAAGGCCCTGGGGGAATCGGCCTCGCTGGCCGGGTTGGCGCATCTTTATGCCGGAAGAAACTATTTTGGCAACGAAGGAGCGCAGGCGATCCATGAAAGTAAAACCCTGACCAACCTCAAAACGCTGGTGCTAAAAGAAGGTGTGGAGGAAGATGCTGGACTGGTCAATTACTCGCGCCCGGAACTGCTTCGCCCCGATGACCCCAACTCCATTTAAACGCTCAACCTCACCTCAGCCTCCCTCGCAAGATGCTTCGATGTACCCCATGCCCTGCAAGGGTAAGCCATATGCACATTAAGTCCAGCGTCACGCTGGCTTGCACGGTTACCGCAGCCATCCTCTAAAAAAATAAATTATCTTTATTTTCAAGGTGTTACAGATTATTATTAGTTCGGAAAATCTAATATTTTTTACTCCACATCAATTTTTCCAATCAATAAGGGGAAGTTAGTGTTCATTAAAGGTTCTTTATTCACCAGAGAGTTTTTGATTGATGGAATCCTGGAACATGAAGAATGGAAAAATCTTCAAGAAAGTGAAATCAATGATTTTCGAGCCAAACTTCGCGCGATATTTGCAGACTTCCCCATAAATGGAAACCCCATTGAATCGACAACAGAGAAGGATTTAATTGAACCCGTAATCGAGGCTTTGGGGTGGGACTCCTACCTGACGCAACAGACCACCTCAAAAAAAGGGCGTAAAGACGTTCCGGACTATCTGTTATTCCCCAACGCAGGATTCAAGCAAAAAGCCAACAATGAAAAACAACAGGCCAAACGATATAGATATGGCCTTTCCATATTAGAAGCAAAAGCCTGGGAAGTTCCTTTAGACAAGAAAGGACAGGGAGAGGAATTTGACAGTCGAATTTCATCCAACCAGATTTTGCGGTATCTCAGTCGCGCGGATATACAATCCAACGGAAATATTAAATGGGGCATTCTTACCAATGGAAGGAAATGGCGCTTGTATTTTCAGGATGCCCAATCCCGCTCGGAAGATTTTCTGGAAATTGATTTGCCCGCCACTCTTGGGCTCAAGGATATACAGATAGACCTGTTTGCATTTGAGGATTCCAAAGAACAAGACTGGCTGAAAGTGTTTTATATTCTTTTTGGCCGCAAAGCGTTTTTAAAAACTCCGCCGGAAAACTTATCTTTCCATTAGCGGGCTCTTGAACAGGGAAGGTTCTGGGAGTCCCAGGTCGCTCAAGACTTGAGCGAAGTGGTTTTTAAAGAAGTTTTTCCTCAGCTTGTCCGTTGCTTAAAGCGATATGATGGGGAAGCTCAGGAAACACCCACCTATCTTGAAGAGTTACGGGATTCCGCTTTAACCTTTTTTTACCGCCTGTTATTTGTCTTGTATGCGGAAGACAGGCACCTTTTGCCCGTCACCGATGCTAAATACGATGACTATGGTTTGAGAAAACGGGTCAGGGAAGACATAGCAAAACGAATCGACATCAAGGATACCTTTAGCTCAACCTTGGATGAGTATTACCGAAGAACCTGCAATTTATTTAAAGCCATCGATAAAGGCGATTCCTCTATCGGTTTGCCTCCCTATAACGGCGGCTTGTTTGATATACAACAAAACCCCTTATTAAACCGTGTCGAAATACCGGATTCTGAATTCGCCCCACTCCTCGACAAACTTTCCCGAAGGCATAAAGAAGAAAACCCCAAGTGGATCAATTACCGGGATCTGTCTGTTCAACAACTGGGGTCTATCTACGAAAGACTGCTGGAGTTTGATCTGGTCTTGGACGATGAGGGAGCTTTGGAGATTCGCCCTAATATTTTTGCCCGCAAAACCAGAGGGAGTTATTACACGCCTGAAAGTTTGGTCAAATTAATCCTGGAAAAGGCCGTGGGGCCGTTGATCAATGAAAAGCTGGAAGTGTTTAAAAACAAATCCGAAAAACTCAAAAAACAGAAATCATCAAAAAAAGAACGATTAAAGGTTTTGAAGGAGTTAGACCCCACCTCCGCCATTCTGGATTTAAAAATATGCGATCCCGCTATGGGGAGCGGACATTTTCTGGTATCTCTTGTCGATTATCTGGCAGACCGTATTTTGGAATCCCTCGTTGAGTCAGAAGAAATTGTGGACTGGGCAGACAGTCCCTACGCCTCGCCTTTATTTGAGAAAATCAATTCAATCCGCGAGCAAATAAAAAAGCAGGCAAAAGAGCATGGCTGGGCGGTGGACGAAGACCAATTGGACGACCGGCATATTATCAGAAGGATGATCCTGAAACGTTGCGTGTTCGGGGTGGATAAAAATCCTATGGCGGTTGAACTGGCGAAGGTTTCGCTTTGGCTGCACACCTTCACCGTTGGCGCGCCGCTTTCGTTTCTGGACCATCACCTCAAATTCGGCGATTCCCTTTTTGGCGAGTTTGTTCGCGGAACCGAGGATTATCTGGAAGCAAGGGGAAGCATGTTCATCACCCAGGCGGTCAGCCAAGCAAAAGCCACAGCAAAAGGCATGGCAATGATCGAACAAATTACCGATGCGGATATTTCGGAGGTTAAAGATTCGGCAGAAAAGTTTAGAGTGGTCGAAAAAGTCACCGGCCCTTTAAGCCACTTCTTTGGTTTTATCCATGCCATCCGATGGATGGATATTAAAGATAAGGAAACTAAAGCGGCTGTCCAGGATATTCTGGACGGTCACGCGGGAGACCCCATCAAGCTGGCATCGGGGAAAATAAAAATTCCGGATGACGCTAAAAGTATTATCAAAAACGTATTTCAAAATGCCAGAGAACTCGATGAGGAAGAACGTTTTTTGCATTGGGAAATCGCCTTCCCCGGAGTCTGGGATAAATGGGAAAGCCCGGAACCCAAAGGAGGCTTTGACGCGGTGATCGGTAATCCCCCGTGGGACCGAATCAAATTGCAGGAAGTGGAGTGGTTTGCCTCAAGAAAGCTGGAAATTGCCCAAGTTGCACGTGCCAGTGATCGCAAGAAAGGGATTAAGAAATTAGAAAAAAAAGGAGACCCCCTTTGGCTGGATTATCTAAAAGCTGGAGAACGGGCTCAGTCGATGGCGGCTCAGGCCCGAAAAGGGGGGAACTATCCCTTATTATCAGTGGGTGACATAAATATTTATTCTCTTTTCATCGAACGGGCGCACCGGCTTGTTAAGCCCAACGGAATAATAGGTTTGTTGACTCCTTCCGGAATCGCTTCCGATAAAGGCGCCAGTAAATTTTTTAAATCCATCTCCACGCAGGGCAGGCTCGCCGGGTTCTTTGATTTCGAGAATAAAAAAATATTTTTCCCGGATATTCATGCCTCCTTCAAGTTTTGTGCATATATAGCTGGAGGAAAAAACAGAAAGTTCGTCGAAACCCGGATGGCCTTCTTCCTCCATAACGCAGATGAACTACAAGACCCGGACCGTTGTTTCACCCTCACCCCGGAAGATTTCAACCGCGTCAACCCCAACACCGGCACCGCCCCCATATTTCGCACTCAAAAAGACGCGCAAATCACTCGAAGAATTTACGAAAAGTTCCCCATACTTCACAATCATGAAACGGGAAAAGTTTGGCCGATTAAATACCACACTATGTTCCACATGACCAATGATTCGCATTTATTTAAGACACAGGAGGAACTGGAGAAGGATGGTTTCTACCCGGTGGAAGGAAACCGTCTGAAGAAAGGTAATACCGAGTTTAGCCCTCTATACGTTGGGAAAATGGTTCACCATTATGACCACCGTGCTTCCCCGGTGGAGGTCAATTTGGAAAATGTTCACAATGCTGCATTGAGCGAAGGAACAAGGGCTGAACAACATGCCAATACATCTTTTTACATCAAACCTCAATTCTGGGTTGATGCTGGAGAAGTTGAATTGCAGGGGAATTTGGAATGGGTGATGGCTTTTCGGGATATAGCCAGGACGACCGATGCAAGAACGCTTATTACAACAGTTATCCCAAAATATGGAGTTGGTAATACTTGGCCTTTAATATTGCCTGGTGCTTTAGAAGATACTCTTGAGTACAAAAATTTTTGTGTCTTACTATTGGCAAATATGAACTCGTTTGTGTTTGACTATATTGTTAGGCAAAAAGTGCAATCAACCCATGCAAACTGGTACATAGTCGAACAACTCCCTGTGATTCCTCTGGAGAGATTCGAGAAAAAAATCGGCAAGATAAAAATTGCTAATTTTGTTCGGGATCAGGTTTTAAGGCTCACCTACACAGCCTGGGATATGCAGCCCTTCGCTCAAGACATGGGGTATGAGGGCGATCCATTCATCTGGGATGAAGAAGACCGCCGCCACCGCAAGGCGAAAATTGACGCCCTGTTTTTCAATCTTTACGAAATCAGCGATGAAGATGCCGCCTATATTATGGAGACTTTCCCCATAGTGAAACGTGATGATGAAAAAGCTTTTGACGGCAGGTATTACACTAAAGACCTTATTCTGGCTTATATGAAAGCCCTGAAAGCCGGGGACACGGAAGCTAAGATAAAATTGTGATTATCCTGTTTCTTTTTCGGTCTTATTTAAGGATTTTGCCAAAAAACTGATGAATGAAATTTGCTCTAATGCATTTTCTGGATCATCATCAATTAAACCATGAGCTCGCGGGTTTCTTAAGGCTGACATTACACCTGCAAATAAAAACATCATTCCTCGTTGCTCACTTTTTTCTGAATCTGTCTTTAATTCGTTAAACTTTAGAATCGGTTTGTCTGGGCTGAAGACTTTTAGCATTAAATCTGTTCCATCAAGATCATCCCTTCCACTACGTAATTTTACCAAAAGGTTTAATGCTTTACACGCATCTCCAATGGCATTTGAATAATGTTCGTCCTTGAATAAGTCGGCAGAGGATCTTTCAATTTCAGGATGAAGTGTCAAGTCATCAAATGCCTTTAAAGCTTTTCCACTTTGTGTTTCCCCCAAGTCATCAAGGTTTTCTTTAAACAAATCAATAATTGTTGTTAAGTTAGATATAGCACTTTCTATATTAGCCCTTATAGCCTCTTTCACTTTATGCAACGGAGTCTGCCCCGTGTGTAGATTAAATATATCTAAACTAAAAACCTTGTATTGGTCATATTCTATGGTGTTGGCCCCAAAGATACCCCTTAATGTATCGTTCACTTTGTTTTTTAGTGATTCAAGGTGGGGTTCATATTCTTTTTGAACGGCATCGACATCTATTTCTTTTAATTCAATTATCCTGCGCTCTAATTTAGGAATAGCAGTTTTCATTTGGGTTGGGTTTAAATCAGCTGATTTTGGCATTAAAAATTCCTTATTATGGGTTCTCGTTTTATGCGGTGTGGGTGGGGTGAGATGTTTGTTACCACCACAATAGTGAATCGGAGCGGTGGGTCCTATCCTGAAATTCCTATAGAGTCTCCATGTGGCTTTAGTTCGCTATACCTTGACATAAGTTTTTCCGTAACGGTAGATAGCCGACCCCGTAGGACCAAGTTACCAGCGGAGGTACTCCGCTAGAAAACCTTGAGTTTTTCCAGCTTGGTGAGTTTCGCGGAATTTTTTAAAGCCGCTTTGGCTTCTTCAGATTTAACCCGGTTGCCCCCCAGATGCAGATAGGTCAGATTGCAGAGATTGTCTGAATTGGCGATGGCCAAAGCGCCCTCATCTCCGACCCGGTTATCAACCAGGTTCAGGTATTCAACTTTTGTCAGCACAGAAGATTGGGCCAGGGCTTTGGCGCCTTCCGCGGTAATGCCGTTGCATTCCAGGTTCAGGGTCACCAATTCTGAAAAAACTTCTGCTTGGGCGATGATTTTAGCGCTTTCATCTCCAAGGTTGTTGGAACCCAAATGCAGGTCTTTAACTTTAGGAAGGAACGGGGACGCGGCGAGAATTTTTACCCCATCCGGTCCAAGATGATTATGCGTAAGGATCACGCTGGAGATGGTTTTGATGAAATGGAAGTTGGCGATCATTGTAGCCAGATCGGGGCCGTGATTTTCTTCGATTTTCCCGGTTTTGGAAAACAGGTAGGCATCCTGGATTTTAAGAACTTTTTTGTCCTTAATACTTTCAAATAGGATTTTTTCTTTTGGCGAAAGGTCTTTTCCTTCACCGCCATAGTTTTCACCGTCGTTACACAGTTCCTCCCAGTTCTTGACCTTGTCTTGCATAGTGCTTAGCGGGACAACCTCTTGTGTCGGGCGCAACCCGAACCATTGCCCATATCACAAGCCTTTAAATAAAACTGTAGCGCCTTTTTCTGGCGTCCCTCCTTATAGTTCAGGCTGCCCAGGTTGAAGCAGGCCGGGTCTTCACCCGCGTCACAGGCCTTGGTATACATTTTTCGTGCGGCTTTGAACTCCTTGCTGTAGGGATTCCCTTTCATTGCCAGGAGATTGCCACCGTTGGTGCATCCGGTCATATAGCCGGCATCACAGGACTTGGCGTAAAACTCGAGGGCTGTCTTCAGGTCTCGCTCGATAACGCGATAGCGTTCGCCCATTTTAAAACACGCTGTTGAATTGCCTTTTTCACACAGTGCTCTTTTTTTTGCGGTCTCTTTATCATCGCCAGCCCAGACTCCAGACATCTGGACAAAAATAGCCAATACCGTTAAAAATATAATTTTTTTCACAATTTGCCCTTTCCCTGCTGAATGGTTAGCCCAAGAGAATGTGAAAAATGGGTTCTCCGAGAAACCCGATTATACCATAGGGGGTTTATGTAAGAAGAAAAAGACAGTCTTTCCCTAAAGTAAGGTTTCATTTGCATCGGTAGAAATATTGCTTTACTCTTTTTGCGTTATTGAAAACAAAGCATTTTAGAGAGTCAGATTCTGTCAGGGCCACTAAAAAAAACCTTGAGAAGTCTGCACCCATACAGGATACAGGTCGTTGAATATTGTCATGCTGGGTTACAGAGGAACCGGAAAATCGGTGATTGCAAAAATTCTTTCTAAAGAACTGCGGAGAAAACTGTATCGGGTGGATGATTTGATTGTCCAAACTGCCGGGAAATCCATCCCCGAAATTGTTGAGCAAGAAGGCTGGCCGGGTTTTCGAAAATTGGAATCAGAAATTGTGGGCCGGGTGGTCGGGGAGGCTCAGGACGGTATTATTGATTGCGGTGGGGGAGTGGTGCTTGACGACAATAATATAGCTCTCCTGAAAAGAGAGGAAAAATGTGTTCTACTCACGGCGAGCTTGTCTACAATCATCCGCAGGATCAAAAAAGACCGTAACCGCCCTGCTCTTAAAGAAGGTCTCAGTTTTGAGGAAGAACAGAAAAAAACTCTTGCCGAAAGGCATGAAAAATACCAGTCTGCTGCGGATTTTATTTGCGACACCACCAGCCGAAGACCAGGAGAAACAGCTCATGAAATCATCGCCTTTTTAAAAGAGCAAGGATGGCTGAAATGATAAGTCCTCTTTTTGAAAGCCTGATCAAAAACAGCTTGACGATTCTGGCTGATGAACCGGACGACTCCACCGCCATGGTCTGGAGCGAGGCTGAGGCCAATGCCGAGATTGAAAGCAGCGAAAAGGCTATCTATAAGCTCGACCTCATTGACAAGGAAGTTCTCATAGAAGAAGTCGAGGACCTTTTGGCCTACGACACAATCCGCAAGGTTAAGGAATTGTGGCTGGATAAAAATGAATTTGGCAATGAGGGGGTAGAGGCACTGGCAAATTCGCCCCAGCTAAAAAAACTGATGGTTCTTTCCCTGGCTCATAACAAACTCACGAACTACTCAGCGCAATCCATAGCCGCGTCACCTTATCTGGGCCATCTACAAAAACTTTTTCTCCAGAGTAACCGGATCGGTCTTGAAGGCTTGAAAGCGTTGACGGAGTCAGAAGTTCTTTCCAATCTGCAATTGCTTTACCTCAACCTCAATCCGGTAGGACCTGCCGGTGCGGAGATTCTTGCGGGAGAATCTAAATTGCAAAACCTGCGCGAACTTTATCTGCAAAAAACGGGTTTGGGAATAGGGGGCGTTAAGGTGTTATGCGAGTCCAAAAACTTTCAGGAACTGACTCTATTGTCCCTTGCGGCAAACGGATTGGAAGATAGCGCTGTGGATTTGCTTTGCTGTTCAGAGGCGTTCCCCCGTTTAATCACTCTTGACCTGTACCAAAACCGGATCAGTGATCGGGCTGTGGATCAACTTAAGGCCTCCCCCAACCTTAAAAGCGTCCGGGCGTTTCAGGTAGACTGGCGAGGGTGACTGAAATGCCGCTCCCCAGTAAAAAAATAATCCTGAAACATTTTGATGAGAGAGACGCCGTGATGGCCGGTGTGATACGCCGGATGGGTCCCTTCAAGCTGAAACGGAACCGAAATTATTTTCAGGTATTATGTAAAGCCATTGTTGCGCAACAGATTTCGACGAAAGCCGCGGAATCCATCACTCATCGTTTTCAAAATCTTTTTATTGGTAGCCGGCCCACTCCGAAAAAAGTACAGGGCTTGTCAGGAAAACAATTGCGGGAAGCGGGCCTGTCGAGCCAAAAGGTGAAGTATATGAAAGACCTCAGCGCGAAATTTCTCGATGGCAGTGTTCGCCCTCACCGTATGGCTTATCAGGACAATGAAGAAATTATCCGGCAGTTGACCGATATTTATGGCGTTGGACGGTGGACGGCGGAGATGTTCCTGATCTTTTCTCTGAATCGGCTGGATGTTTTGCCGGTTGGGGATTTAGGGCTCCGGGCTGGGTTGAGACAACTCTATAACATGAGGGCCTTGCCCACTCCCGATCGAGTGCGTACTTTGGGAAAAAAATGGCAACCTTTTGAAACAGTGGGAACCTGGTATACCTGGCGTATGCTGGACGAGGGAATTGTGGCGTATTAAGAGTGTCTCTTTAAGAAATTTGCGGGAGGGTACATGGACTTCATTGATGAAAATATAGAAAAATATGCTTTTGACCACACCAGTGAGGAAGGTGAACTGTTAAGAAGGCTGGAAGAGGAAACCTACGAAAAACTGGAAATTCCTCAGATGACGACAGGCAGGCTAGAGGCTCGGCTTTTGAAACTGCTGGCCCGGCTGGTTGGAGCTCGGCGTATTCTGGAAATAGGTACCTTTGGTGGGTACAGCGCCTTGTCGATGGCCGAAGCCTTGCCGGAGGATGGAGCTTTGGTGACCTGTGAAGTGGACCCTGTAGCGATTGCCTTTGCTCGGAAATATTTTTCTGAAAGCCCGCATGGAAAAAAAATAACCCTGCTGGAAGGCCCGGCGCTGGAAACGATCAAAACGCTGACAGGTCCGTTTGACATGGCCTTCATCGATGCGGACAAACAGAACTACAGTAATTATTATGAAGCCATCTTCCCATTGATTCGTCAGGGCGGATTGATCGCCGTGGATAACGTTCTGTGGAGTGGCCGGGTGCTTGATCCAAAAGACGATTCAGACAAGGCCATCCACCAGTTCAATGAGAGGGTCATTAAGGACCAGCGGGTTGAATCGGTTCTGTTGACAGTGCGGGATGGCTTGAATTGCATCATAAAGAATTGACCACTTGGCAGGGGAGGCCACTGGCAGTAACTCGTTGGGCCAAGAATCCGATTGAGGGCGAGTTGAAGATATTGCCGTTTGCCAGCGGAGGCACTCCGCTTGCCTCTCCGGCACGGGGTGTGTTAGTTTGGAAAAAAGGCGTTGCTCATTACCAGCGGAGGTACTCCGCCATTAACTCGAATTCAAAATATTTTTTATGGCAGAAACTTTAGGCAGTCTGGTTGATAAACTTTCAATTAAAAACCTGCGCATCTGGCATCTGGATGAGGCGTTGGAAAATGCAGAAACTTCAGAACGGCAAGAGCTCCGGGAAAAACGAGATCTGGCTGAGAGGCAGAGGCAGGATCTAATGAAAGAGGTGGATGGCTTTCTTGGCGCAGCGCTCAGGGGGGAAGTGCGTATTCGGGATGAAAAAATCAAGATGTATACCAACACCAATGTCTCGTCCTCCGAGGCAATCAAAGAGTTGGGCAATGCGGTGAGCGAGTTGGCTTGCCGAAATATCAAGCTCTGGCATTTGGAAGACGAGGTCCGCAGAACAGATTTGCCGGATGCCACAATTGTTCAAACCAAAAGGAAGATCGACGCGACCAATCAGGAACGCAATGACCTTATGGATAAGGTCGATGAGATTCTTTTCCACCGCTCCACCACTCGGCGTGGGGCCAGCGAGCAATAACATTTTATGGCGAGCAAAGAGTTATCTCGGCTTAATCAAGCCTTGGCCAGTTGCCTCCACGGTTAGCCGGGATATTGCATGAATGAACATTTACATAAGTGACTTTTTCTAACCAATAAAGCTATTGCTAATTTACTACCGGGCGTTGCCCGGCGTCGAGTGGGGGATTAAAGATAGGTGTCGAGCAACTCTTTCCTTTTCTGGTCATATTCTTTTTCATCGATCAGGTTTTTCTCATGCAGGTTTTTGAGAAACTGAAGTTTCTCCTCCAGAGCGGGGTCAGGGCTTTTTGCGGGTGAGTTGCCTTTATTTACAGGTGCCCTTGATAGAGCTTTCGTTTTATTTTTGGAAGATTGGGGGCTTTTCTGTTTGATATTTTTCTGCTGGGTAATTCTTTTCTTTTTCGAGGGAACCAACTTGGTAATGATCCAGTTTTCCTGAGCCTGGGTTCCCAGAAGTTTGTGGACCGCATGATACTCTTGGCCTGACTGCGGAACCATTCGCCAATTGGTATTTCCAAAACTGGTATAAGAGCGCCCGGAAAACGCCATCCCTTTAATTGAATCGAACCGCCAGTGAATGTATTTACCGTCCGCGAAGATATCTCCCGCAGTAGTTCCTCTGGGAGTCTCAAGTTCATAGTGAATGATTTTATGGTTTGGGACGCGCTGGATGGCTTTCGTGAGCAGTCGTCCAATGCGATCTAGATCCTGTGCAATAAATACGGTTTTTTTCTTGCCGAACAGAGACAGTTCTTCAAAGACCAGGGATTTTAGATACCTCCTAACGTCCACCTCCGATAAATTGACCGGATGGCTGAGTTGCATTTTGTTGACAGGAGACCCTGCGGCAGATTTGTCCTTATAAGAGAGGGTGAACCCTTTGGTTTTGAGCTTTTTCTCCTTGGTCATCGCACAGCCTGAAACCAGCCCAAAGACCAAAGTCATGGTGATAATTAAAATTAGGTGTCGATGATGTTTCATGATTGCCAGTCAAAAAGCAAGTGAGGGGTCATAGCTTCCGCGCGACCAGCGAGGCGAATGCTTTGAGATTCTCATCCACTTCCCGGTATCTTAAAATATGAAAATCGCTAAATGCCTGAAGCAATTCGTTAGCCTCCAAGACCCATTCTTTTTTGAAACTGCTGTATTTCAGGTAGTCGAGGGTAAAGGTTTCGTAAAAAAGTAAACCGCCTGGCTTTAGTGTCTGGCGGATTCCCGAAAACAGCTTGCGATCCAGAAAGTTGAAACAGAGAACCAGATCGTATTCATTTTCCTTAAGAGAGTTATTATCCAGATCGGCGAGAACTGTTGTAATCTTAGCGTTTTTTTCCTGCGCCAGAGTCTGAGCTTTTCGTAAACCATTTTCTGATATGTCGAGGCAAGTGACTTCATAACCTTTACTGGCGGCAAAAACGGAATTCCTTCCTTCGCCGCCGGCGATGTCCAGGGCTTTTCCGTTTTGGTCCAGAAGCCCGGCGTTTTCTTCAATCCAGCCACTGGGTTCTTTGCCGGTTATGTATTCGTCGGCGTCGTATTTACTGTCCCATTTTTCTTTATCTTTCAAAGACATGCGAGTTTTCCTGGGGCTGGATTTGTCCTTGGAATCATTGTATAATGCGGTCAAATATTGAAAGCCAGCTTACAGGATATATTCCTTTGTGTCGATGGGCGTTTTCTTGACATGAGGAGCTTTTTTGCCTATTATAGCCGTTTTATCCAATGTTGGGACGGATGGGGGTTTTCCTGAGTGGAACCGCCCTTATTGTTTGAATTTAAGGAGTGACTGGAAATGATAGCAGTGGTTAAAACGGGTGGCAAGCAATACAAGATATCAGAAGGCGATGTCATCCAGGTTGAAAAGCTGGAAGCTAATGTTGGAGAAACCATTAACCTGGATAAGGTTCTTATCTGTGGGGAAGGTAGTTCGATTAAAGTCGGCACTCCATACTTAAAGGGTTGCACTGTAGCCTGCGAGGTTACCGAACAATTGAGAGGCAAGAAAATTATTGTTTTTAAGAAACATCGGAGAAAAGATTACCGGCGCAAGAATGGCCATCGCCAGTCCTTGACACGCTTGAAAATAACCGGAATTACTGCTCCATAACCAGAGGAAATCATGGCACATAAAAAAGGACAAGGCAGTACTTCAAACGGCCGTGACAGCCGAGGTCAAAGGTTGGGTGTGAAGCGGTTTGGAGGTCAGGCCGTCAAAGCAGGGGAAATATTGGTTCGCCAGCGTGGTACCCACTTCCACCCGGGAAGCAATGTGGGGTTGGGCAGTGATTATACGATTTTTTCTAAAATTGCGGGTGTGGTCAAATTTGAATATCGGAACCGCAAAACGCAAAAGATAAGCGTCTACCCACAAACACAACACTGAACACGTCTCAATTCCCGCCCACTCGGCGTGGCCAGCGTGACGCCCGGCGAGCCGCCGTTGGCAGATAGCGATTGCTTTCCCAGCTAACTAAAATCATCTCGGTTTGTGATACCCTCTTCCTTTCCCATTTTTCAAAACCGAACAATTAAAGAGCTCTTTTAAATGAGGGCTTTCTGTCATGTTTATTGATCAGGTAACCATAACCGTGCAGGCGGGGAATGGCGGAGACGGTTGTAGTAGTTTCCGCAGGGAGAAGTATGTTCCCTTGGGAGGACCCGATGGTGGGGATGGAGGCCGGGGAGGGGATGTTGTGCTTGAGGCTGACCCCAATCTTTCCACCTTGATCGACTTACGTTATCAGAAGATTTATAAAGCGGAACATGGAAAACCTGGCCGGGGCCAGCAGATGACCGGGAAAAGCGGACAATCCCGGGTCATACGCCTTCCGCCGGGAACTCTGGTCAAGGACAATGATTCGGGGGAGTTGCTTGTCGATCTCAATCAGGCCCATCAGCAATTCGTCATTGCCGAAGGCGGTAATGGTGGGCGTGGGAACTTTCGCTTCAAGTCTTCCACTCAGCGTGCTCCGAAAAAGCTTGAAACGGGTTGGCCCGGTACAAGCAGGACGCTTTTTCTTGAGCTCAAACTTCTGGCCGATGTGGGAATCATTGGATTTCCCAATGCCGGCAAGTCCACCCTCATCTCAAAAATCTCCAACGCCCGGCCCAAGATAGCAGACTATCCCTTCACCACCCTTGTGCCCAATCTGGGTATGGTGAGGCTGGAAGAAGGGGAGTCTTTTGTCGCTGCCGATATTCCGGGATTGATCGAAGGGGCACATACAGGGAAAGGGCTCGGACACCAGTTTTTAAAGCATATCGAGCGTACCCGTCTGCTTCTTCACTTGATAGATTTTTCAGACCCGGACGGGGAAGCCATTTTGAGCCGCTATCACAAGTTGCAAGAGGAATTGAAACGTTTCAGTCCAGTGCTATCGAAGAAGCCACAAATTCTAGTAGCCACCAAGGCGGATGACCCTCAATCGCAAAAAAATATCGGTGCTCTGCAAGCATCCATGACCGAGTTGAACCCTGCGTTTTTTCTGATCTCGTCTTTAACCGGTGAAGGAATTCAGCCACTGCTGTGGAAAATCAAGGAAGGACTTCCTAAGGAGGGGCCTTCTGAGGAAGAACAAATCACCATGTTGTACAGGCAACGCTAAACCTGAAACCCGCTTTATTACTGGATCACAAAATCCTTAAATTTAATTTTTTTGACCCGGCCATCACTGTCAATTTTTTTGTTATGTGCGGTTTGAAGCCCCCTCCCCCAGAACTATTGGGAAGTGGAGAATCTGAGTGGCCCGCTAGGCTTCTCTCCGGTGTAACCAGAACACTATTCTGGCATTCGGTGCACTTGACCTCGGCCCTTTCTTCGATCAGGTCGGGGAGACCGGCATCAAAACTGGCTTGGCAATCCGGGCAAGATATTTTTATAATGCAATAAAAATCAAATATTTACGTAGATATTATATTTTTTATGCAATAAAAAGTAAATGTCTAACCCCCCCCGTCCGAGCTTTCCTCTGACAGCCGGAAGAAGCTAAGTTGACAAGGTACCGCAGCTTCATTATAATTACCTATAGGGTTGGAGAAACCCGGATGTTAAAATCCATAGGCATAAAGCCTCCACGCCTTTTTCATTCGTGCCGCTTACGTCCCCAGGTTAAATTTATTTACTTTAAAAAGCTCTAAGCCGTTAAGAAAAATATGACCTTTTACAAAGCACAACAGATTGTAATTCCGCTTTTTCTGGTTCTGGCGTTTACAGGGTTCTTTACGGGCAAAACCCCTCAATACGTTAGTGGATTATCACCATTCTTTTCTGCGGTAAGCCGGGTGGAGGAGGGTGTGTTCCATAAGGCAAAAGAAGCACGTTTTCAAAATGAGCTGGCCTACGACAACCGTATTCGGGAAAAGATACGCCGGATCATTTCTGATTATAACACAGGGCTGGATGAAACCAGTTCTATGCTGATTCCTGAATGGATTTTGGCGGAAAGCAGGAAATACGGATACGATCCACTATTTCTCACTGCATTGATCATTACCGAGAGTTCTTTCTACAATTGGGCGAAGTCAAACCGGGGTGCGCATGGCTTGATGCAGTTGAAACCGGCTACGGCCATCGCGTTGGCGTCCGAAACCCGTTTGAAATGGAAGGGAACCCCCACCCTGTATGACCCCAGAAAGAATATAGCTTTAGGGGCTTATTACCTGAACAAGATGGTAGCCAGGTTTGGCGATCTAACCCTTGCCCTGGAGGCTTATAATCAGGGCCCGTCGCGGTTGAGTCGATTTCTCCGGAAAGGCTATCTTCCTCATCGTTATTCCAGGAAAGTTCTGAAAAACTACAGAAAAATCCGTTTCCAGCCCATTTAGGGCGGCCACGAATGGAATGTTTTGGCAGGGTCGCTCTCAATTTGGTTTGACTTATATGGATTCATTCAGGCAATTTACATATCCGAAAGCCTTTTCGAAGAGAACGGTGGGTTTTGCAAAGCAGGGCCTTATGGTTGCCTTGTTTCTTGTATCATTATCTGGATGTACCAATAAGGATGTTGAAAAAGCGTTTAAGGGGGATCTTCGTCCGGGAAAAGCTAATAAGATAATAGGCGAGTACTGCCAAAGTTGCCATGTCCACAAAGATTTTGATCCTCCCCTGCATGTTTCAAAAGTCAGAAACCTTTATAATCGCCCGGTTTTTAAAAAAGCCCGGGAATGCGGATCCTGCCATTATATTGAAAAAAACTGGATGCATAACCAGCATGAACGTAAAACTCGAATGCCGAAAGACGCGAACCGGGGAAAGTTCAAGAAGTTTGAGAAAAAATAACTGAGTCGAAAGCGCAGAGGTTGATCGCCCTCCTGAAAAAAAATTCAAAATTCCTTTTTTGAAAATCAGAATAATCCGATTAGTATGTAATCAGTGGGCAATGCGAGAAAGCATAAATAAAGCCACGAATGTTTATTTCCCAGCGTCGAGGTTGGCCTGGAAGAGAGAATGGGATATTTAGTGAAGCTTTTTTTAAATGTGGAGTTTTGCTGGTCGGAATTTTTTGGGTTATGGCGCCTGAAGTTTTTGCGTTTTCCATTGGAGAGTTCCAGGTTAAAAGCAAGTTTGGTGAAAAATTTAATGCTTCCTTAGAAATCGTTTTGGATTCCGAAGAGCCTGTGGAAGTGAGTCTGGGGGATGTGGATGACTACAACAAGCTGGGGATTGACAGGCAGGATATTGTCGATACTCTGGTTCTGGACTCCGTTCAATCTGATAGTGGACTGAAAAATACCGTTCACATCCGTTCCAACAATCCTTTATTTTTTCCTTCGTTCAACCTTGTGATTCGGGTAACCCACAACGGGGGTACCTTGCTGGAAAATTTTCTGGTCATAGTGGATTTTCAGCAAAGCCTGGCCTTGAACGTCCAGGGAAAGAAAAAAAAGACCCCTCTCGAAAAACTTCCCAAACCTGAACCCCAACAAGAACCTGCGGTAAGTCAGGAAAAGGCTCCACGACCTCCAGAGACACAACAGTTGGTAAAGGATGAGTCAGACGCCAAAAAAACGCAGGAGGTGAATCCAGAAAGTCGAACCCCTGAGACCCCTGAAGATAAGGTTCCCTCTGAGGAGTCCGAGGGCTTGCCGACGGAGTCCATTGTCCCGGTTCCTGCCAAGGCCCAAGTGGTACACCGAAGGCGTCTTTCAGGCGTTATCTGGGCTAATTCCAGGCCCAAGCCCGAATTTATAACCGCAGAGACGAAAAAGACCCGTTCGGAAATTGTGCAAGGTTTGTCGGCCTCAGAGGATGCGTATGTTTTGCAAAAAGGGGAGGGGTTGTTTTCGATTGCCAGAAAACTCAAGGTTGGCAATTACCACCCGGCACAGATTGCAGCCGCCATCTGGATGAAGAATATTGATAAATTTATATTTGGCAATATCCACGGCATTCGGGAAGGAGTTCAATTGGATCTGAAAAATCTGGAAGAACATGTTTCCGGGATCGATCTTCAGACCGCAAGAAGTATTTTGAAAAACCAGGCTGTAGAATGGAAACTTACAAAGAGTGCTACTCCGGCTGAGGTGAAAATCTCAACGATTCCTGAAATACCATTACCTTCGGAAAGATTAGAAGACCTTGCCGATCTGTTTGAACAGGTTAAGGGTTGGCAGGCCACTTGGGAAAACATGGACATAGAAGGACATCTGGCTTATTACCAGGTTTTGGAAACTGAAAATCCGTTTCTGACCCATAAAAAGAAGTTGTTGGCCCGATACTCTAAACCGCGTCTTGAAACGTCCTCCAAATTGATGATGTTGAAAGAAGGAGTTCCAATGGTATTTTTTACACAGGCTTTTTCATCTGAAAACTTGAAAAGCTGGGGACTGAAAGAACTTGAATGGACTCGCTCCCAATCGGGTTGGAAAATACGCGGGGAAAATTTTTACGAATGGTTTTCTCGTTCAGGGGAGGAATCTTTTGAAAACCAGGCGGGTTGGGATGATCGTGTCAATGCAGAAAAGACCCTCTCTTTTGTCATTCATGTCTCCAGTCATTCCAACGAACCTTCGGCACTTTCTTTGACGAACCGGTTGCGGGAAAACGGGTTCGATGCTTATTGGGCTCCAGTCAGAATGTCGAAGGACACCTTTATTTACCGAGTTTATGTGGGACGATTCTCAGATTGGAATCAAGCTCACAGAGTGGTTCGAATATTGAGAAAAAAACCTTTCGGGGGCCACGCGACAGCGATTACCTATCCCTATGCGTTGCAGGTCGGAGAAGCCAAGTCTTTGCAAGAGGCGAGAGTGTTATTGGAATCTTTGAGGAAATCCGGGTTGTCGGGTTTGTTGCTGGTTTCCTATAATGAGCCGACCGGGGTCCATTTTCGCGTGGTAGTAGGGGCTTTTAAAAAGGCAGATAATGCGACATGGATGCTTCAGCAACTGCAACAGTCTGGCTTTAACGGTGAGTTGATGTTCCCCTAGAAATGGAGAGCTTTGCATAACTCCGAGATTACCCTTTCAGGGCACGAAAGTTTTGGTGAAATATCACGTCTTCGTCACCTTGTTCCTCAGAATGACAAAATGGCCCAGTATTGTCATGCTGAGCAGTGATATTCGACCTTTGCCTTCATGCCCCGTAGGGGTATGTGATATCCTCTTCATTAAACTTCATGCCCCGTAGGGGTATCTCGAAGCATCTCGATTCTTCGATTTTTTGACTTATGCAAAGGTCTCCTAGAAATGCGGGGGAAGGTTCAAATCAGACTGAAGGAGAAAACAAAAAAACCGCTCACTTTTCAGTGAGCGGTTTTAATTTTGGACGAAAAAGCTATAGGGAGTTTTTCAATGTAGGAGCAGGTTTAAAACCAACCGTTTTACTGGCTTTAATTTTGATTTCCTCACCCGTTTGAGGATTCCGGCCTTTTCTTGCTTTTCGGTTTCGAACCGTAAAGGTTCCAAAGCTGGGGTAGGCGAACCGTTTTTCTTTTTTTACCCCTTTAGAAATAGCTTCGAAGGTGGCATCAATCACATCTCCGGCCAATCGCTTGGTCAGGCCATCGTTTTTACAACTTTTAATTACCGCATTGATTAATTCGTCTTTAGTCAAGGTTCATCCCCTCCTCTCAAATCATTATAAGGCTGGTGCATTATTATGAAACCCGCATCAAATGTCAAATAAAAAAACGGGATAGTATCCATTTTAGCCCTTTATTGAGGAGACCTTTGCATAACCCCGAGACCATCATTGATCCTCCCCTCTCATGAGGGGAGGATCAGATCAATTCATGCCCCGCAGGGGTAATCTCGGGTTATGCAAAGGTCTCTTTATTGAGGGGCGAATTCGACCCCCTACCTTGAGTGTGATAAAATAAGATTTGTGTTATTAGGAGGCATGGACCCATATTTTATTCTGACCAGTAGTAAAAAAACTGGTATTTTAAATATGTATTGAGAGAAACCACACATGAACTCAGAGGTTGGATATGGCAGTGCTGAAAGTCGCTAAATTGGGCAACCCTGTTTTGAGGCAGGTCGCCAAGCAAGTGGATTTAAAAGAGTTGGCCGATCAGCAAGGCGAATTGCAGAACTTGGTAGACGATATGATCGACACCATGCGTGAGGAGGAGGGTGTCGGTCTGGCTGCTCCGCAGGTCAATCGTTCCCTGCAAATTGTGGTGCTGGAGTATGAGAGTAATGAGAGATATCCGGGAGAATCCCCCATCCCCGTGACCGCCCTGATCAATCCTGTATTGTCGGATTACAGTGAGGAAAATGCTTTGGGATGGGAAAGTTGTTTGAGTCTCATTGATTTCAGGGTACTGGTTCGAAGATCCAAATCAGTGACGCTCAACGCTTATGATCGGGAAGGCAATAAGATAGAGAAACGGGCAACCGGTTTTGAGGCGGTGGTTTTACAACATGAAATTGACCACTTGAACGGTAAGGTATTCCTGGACCGAATGGAGGATCTCACTCAATTGGCTTATCAGGAAGAATTCGAAAAATTCTGGATTAAAAAAGATCCGGTTCTATAAAAGGAGAGATGGTATTGGACAACTCCTTGGAAGAAGAGATATTGCATCTGTATCAGGAGCCGGGGATTGGTGCTTCCTACAGCAATACCTACGGTGAAGAGAATATCCAAAATCTGGTCGGCAAGTACCGCAGTCTCAAAGATGAGAGTATGCGGGAGATGCTGGAAATGCTGATCCGTTTTTCCCGGTCCAGCGATTTGGCGACCTGTTTCGTTTCGGTGGGGGTCCTGCACGCTTTGGGGAAAAATGAAGATGTTCAAGAAGCCTACCGATGGGCCAAAACCCAGGACGACCCGGCACGGATCATCAGTCATTTCGATATTGGAAAGTCAGTTGCCGATTATTTCACCTCGGCCTGAATTTTGCCATCTCCTGCTCCAGGAGTTGGGTTGAACCCGCTTGGGTCAACGGGGCATATCGAGCCGACGCATTCCCCCTGCTTTAACCTGTTACGGAGAAAGATCAGGAACCCGGACCATAAAATCCCCGGTAGGGTGACCAGCCCTGCCATCCACAAGGCAATCTGAGTGATATTCAAGCTCCATCCGTCCACGGCATAGCCCACGCCCCAATTGCTAAAGCCCATCACCAGAGTTAACAGGGCGAGTTCAAAACTGAAGACCCGGCCCAGGTAATGGTCTGGAGCGTATAGGTGGATCAAAGCCGAACTGAAAACCCAGACGATGGAGCCAAACAGGGTGGCAAGGGCCACACCGAGGGAAAGCGTCCAAAGGCTGTGGGAATAGGCGACGAATATCCATGCGCAAGCTTTCAGAAAAAATGCGCCGGCAATGGCCCATTGTAAAACCGAAGCACTTTCCCCGAAGATCCGCCTGACCAGAACGGGACCTAAGGCGGCACCCAATCCGCGTGCGGAATAGAGAATACCGATTCCCAATGAGAGGGAACCGGACAACACCTGGCTGGCCATCAAGGGAATCAGAGTCATGATGCCCCCTGCCACTGCCAGTCCGGCCTTTAATAATGACAACACCAGCACCATTGGTTCCGTCCATAAAAAGCGCAGAGAATCGATGAACTCCTGGTAGCCGGTTTGTTTGGGTGAATCCTTTTTCTCCGATTTTCCCTGGCTGGGAATTTTCGAAATGAACCAGGCCGAAAACAGGAAAGTGCTCGCGTCCAGGATAAAGGCAGCTCTTATCCCGAACAAATGGACGACCACGCCACCCAAAGCGGCGCCAAAGGCCAGCATGACTGACCAGGTTGAACCGCTCAATGCGTTGGCGGTGACCAGATCTTTTTTCGGGACGAGCGAGGGAATGATTGCACTTCGGGCCGGTTCAAAAAACCCTGATAATGAAATCTCAACAATAACCAGGGCATAAACCAGCCATAAGGCGTCCTGATCTTCCACCAGAAGAAATCCCAGCACTACCCCGCAACGCAACAGATCGCTGATAATCATCACCGTTTTTCGGTTGACACGGTCGACCACCACCCCAGCTATGGGACTGACCAGAACAATGGGCAGGAGCTTTGCCATCATCGCCACGGCCATGGCCATTCCAGAATCACTGAGTTTAAGGATCAGTGCGTAAATGGCGATGCTGTTGAGCCAGTCTCCCAGTTCAGATACGACCTGGCCATACCACAGGTTGCGGAAGGCAGGGTTCTGGCGTAACAGGCGAAAATACCCGACTGTATTTTTGCTTTGCATTAAAAATTCCCGGGAAAAAACTGAAGGTGGGTGATGCGGAGCCCATACTAAAGACCCCCGCATGAATCTGCAACTGGAATTCGTTTTCGCGGTCTGGTATCTTTAAGTCACCAAAAACAGGTTTTAGCATAAAGGTGTCCCATGGAAGAAGAACAACCGATATTGCAGGAAATAGATGATAAAACAGAGAAATGGACCAGAAGGGTTTCTCTGTGGGCCTCTCTATTTCTGACCACTGCTTTGGTGGTCTGGTATTACCAGGGAAATCCGCCGGATTCGCCGGAAGTGGTTAAGATGCGAATGTTTTTTAAGGAAAGAAATATAGAAGTGGGGGAGTTCATTAAAATGGACAGAAATGAGCAAATTGCATTCGCTTATAAAAGCAAGCATCCTTTCTACAAGCGCTATATCAAGGTTTCTACTGTAGAGCAGGAAGGTATTCGTTCGCTCATCCATATATCCAGGGATTATACGCCCAACCAGTACTGGCTCAACATCTTTTTCATGTGGGTGATGTGTTTCACCGCCTTCTGGTTTATCGGCCTGATGACCGAAGCTTGCATCGTGCTCATGCGGCGCAACTCACAAGCACGCATAAAAAACTACCAAAAGGAAAAAGAAAGAGAGCAAGGTTTAGCCCCGTCTGAAAGTGAACCCGAATAAACGATTAGTAATTCGTGTGTCCTTGAAGATGTCAAATAAAAGCTGCGTTAAATCTCAAAATATCGAATTATTAGAGAGCCCAAACTATGGATGCCAATCAGATTCGCTTTGCGATATTTATTTCGGTATTTTTATTGATGCTGGGGTTGGAGTCGGTCATTCAACGTCATCCTACCGTTGACTCTAAAAAACGTCGGCTAAAAATCAATTTGGCTTTAACGGGCATCGATATTCTTGTGGTGCGTATTTTTTTGGGAGCAGCGGCGATGGGGGCCGCCCAATTTGCCGGGGAAAAGGGATGGGGCCTGTTCAACTACTTGCAATGGCCGGAAGGACTGGAAACCTTGCTTGTCGTTGTAATTCTCGACCTGATGATTTATATCCAGCATGTGGTGGTGCATATGATCCCTTTTTTCTGGCGCTTTCATGTTGTGCATCATTCTGACCTCGATTTGGACGTTTCATCCGGATTACGCTTCCACCCTATAGAGATATTGGTATCCATGTTTTATAAAATTGGTTTGGTCTTTGCTCTGGGTCCCTCGCCGATAGCGGTTTTGATTTTCGAGGCGGTTCTTAATGGAATGTCCCAGTTCTCCCATTCCAATATCACTTTGCCGGAAAAGCTTGACCGGTTGTTAAGATATGTGATTGTCACGCCGGACATGCATCGCATTCATCATTCGGTGGAGAAAAGGGAAACCAACTCTAATTTCGGTTTTAACCTGTCTGTCTGGGACCGAGCTTTGGGAACATATATTCATGATGCGTCAAAACCGCAACCGCGGATTATAATCGGGGTCAATGCGTTTCGCACCGGTGAGGAAGTGTCTTTGAAAAATTTATTGATGATGCCATTTCGGGAGGTTCCCGAAAGCTACACGCTTTCCCCTGAAAAAAATAAGGATAGGTAATGGCTATCAGACTGACAAAAATCATTGCGACATTGGGCCCCGCCAGTGGCAATAAAACGGTTATCCGGAATCTGGTGAAAAAGGGGGACCGTGTGGTGATCACCACGGGAATTCCGGTCAACGTTCCCAACTGGACTAATGTGATCCGGGTGGAAGAGGTTCCCTGAATGGGGTAAGCAACCAACTTTCATTTTTAACTTTTTCCTGATAAGATTCGGTATGTCTCCCCGATATTATATAGGCACTGCAATTCTGGTTGGGGTTCTCACGCTGGCGATCAGTTGGTGGAAGCAAAAACAGACCCGCCGTGAAATTTTTTGGGTTATGATTAAAGTTGTTTTTGCTTTGGCTGTAATTGTTGGGGGAGTTCTGGGTGTGGCTCAGCTCCTTGTTTTTTTTGGCGTGGCCCAATCCGGATTTTTTTTATGAGCCCTCAACCTTCAGACTTCTCAGGATTCATGGTCGTTTTCCTGAGCTTTTCCTTTTTGGCCATCTCTTATTTTATGGGTATGTTGGTTCATTCTGCCCTGATGTATGAAGACAAAAGAAATATTGGAAAAGACAGCCGCAGTGGTTGGGTGTTGAGCATGGTCGCCGGAACCGGCATAACAGGGTGGATGTTCTATTATGGGTACTATGTGAATTTTTTAAGATAAAGGCTATTTTTAAAGAGACAGCATGTCGACCAGTCTCCGGCAATCATTTTTATATCCCAGGATTTCCTCGTTTTCCTCATCGCTCAAATCGTCCGTCAGGTTCTCCTCAATCAACTCAATCGCATCATTCAGTCCGCCAGCAACGATGTCGAGTTCGTTTTCGTTCAGCGCATACATTGACCCGCTTTGCCTGAGCTTATCAAACACCCGCGAATATCTGGCTTTGTAATTTTCGAGTCCGTTCTTTTTTTCAGGAGATAACTCCTGCTTGAGTTCGGTATTAATGTCCGATATCGAATCATTCAATGCCATTTTAATGGTCTCAATATCTTTGTCTGTGACGGATGCGAGTGACTTCATGCTTTCCTGTATTCAAAATGAAGGTTGCTGATTGGGTCGATATTTTATTCGAATTTTGACCAACTCCATTTTATTCGAATTTTGACCAACTCCATTTTATTCGAATTTTGACCAACTCCATTTTATTCGAATTTTGACCAACTCCATTTTATTCGAATTTTGACCAACTCCGGAGTTATTGATATTTTACCATAAGTTTACCCGGGTCGCATGAAAAATTAAAGAACAAGGCCGGTTTATCGATTCCCCGGCTCCAAAAATAATGGGCCGACTTATAGCGGGGCTGTGCCCCGTACAAGTCGGCGAGTGATTTTCTTCTTTTTAAAGACTCAAGATTCGACCTTGATCTCTATTTTTTTCGGTTTTGCCTGCTCCTTTTTGGGCAGAGTTACCTTCAGGACTCCCTGCTCCATTTGGGCGATGACTTTTTCCGGGTCAATCTGGTCGCTGAGCCTGAAGCTCCTGGCAAAACTTTGTTTGCTGAATTCGTGAATGCGATAATCGTCTTTATCGGTTTGCGAATTTTGCTCCCGATGGCCCTTGAGGGTCAAAACGCCGTCATGAAATTCAACGGAAACGTCTTTTTCTGTCATGCCTGGGGTTTCCGCTTCCAGATGAAACGCTTCGTCTTTTTCAATCACATTGATCTTGGGCAGAACTGTCGGTTGATCCCATTTAGCTCTGGGGAACCCGAAAAACCGGTCGGTATCAAAAAATCGGTCTAAAGCCTGCTCTGGGTTAAAAGTTACGAGATTCATGATGTTCTCCTTCTAAATAAAGTTGATGATGTGATTATCATGTCTCTCGGCCGAGAAGGTATTGCCTGTTCTGTACTATGAATAAAATGGGAGATGGCGGTTGTCAAGCTGTCTAGGGAAAATAAACTCCGCTAAAAAGTGCTATAATTTGTTGGATAAATCCAAGGTGGTCCGCAGGTTCATTAAACTCTAAGGGGAGATGGAGGTTTATATGGATTATACGGTTTGTGTGGTTGAGGATGAAAGGGCTTCCCGGACGATGATCATTGAAATGTTGAAAAAGACGGGAATCAGTAAAATAGTCGCGTCAACAAATGGTCAGATTGCCCTGGAAAAACTCAAGTCTCAAAAAGCCGATTTGATTATCTCAGACTGTGATGGATGGGCTGGAATTTTTTAAGGCTGTGAAGAAGGAAGAGGCATATGAAGACACGCCCTTCTTGATGGTGACTGTGGAAGATTCAAAAGAAAAAGTGGTTGAAGCATTGACGATAGGGATCCGCGATTACATTGTCAAACCCTTGTCCAAGAATAGCTTTGAGAGTAAGGTAAAACCCCTGTTGAAATTCTAGAACACCCTCCATTTGTACCGAAATCAGGCATAAAGCTAAAACACCCTTCGATGGTCCATCGAAGGGTGAGTGTTTGTTTTCGATTCACTCTCTACTCGCGGTAAATTTGTCCTTCAGTACCAAACGCTCATTTCCCGAACAGGGAAAGTCCTAAGGAGAGGGCGGTATAAATCACGCAGAAGACGCAGGCGAAAAACGGTTTCTTATAAAGGTCGGAGAATTTTTTCATGCCCTTATTATAGGCCTTCGGGCCGATTCCTGCAATGTTCTATCCGTTAAAGCCGAAAGCCCGTGTTTAAACAGGGTGTTCTAAAGAGCCCCTTTGTGGAATGAATGCCTGTTCTGTTTTTCGGACCGTTGGGTTTTTTCAGTGGTTGGCGGTGCCGAAGGCTATCCGGTCCATCAGAGCGAAAAGCACACCGCTCAATACAAAGGCCATATGGATCACGACTTTCCACAAGAACATTTCTGTGTTGGCCTCGGTCGGTTCGTCAGAGATCTCCATAAAAGTTTTCAGAAGGTGGATGGTAGAAATTGCGACAATGGCACCGATGACCTTTAACTTGAGTCCGCTAAAATCAACTTTCCCCATCCAGTCGGGCCGGTCAGAATGGTCTCCCACATCTATTTTGGAGACGAAAATTTCATGGCCGGAGAAGATGATCATGAGCAATAAAGACCCGATCAGGGTGATGTCTATCAGGGCCAGAACGCCAATGATCACTTCGCTCTAGGGGGTGGTGAAAACGTGAGAGGTCAGATGAATCAGTTCCTGTGAAAATTTTATAAAAAGCAGGGCTATGCTGATGACCAGTCCAGGAAAAAAAGGAGCCAGCAACCACCTGCTGTTGAAAATAAATTTTTCTAAAAATTGTTCGGTTTTATTGGACATTGTTTTTCCGGATTTAAATGGAGGAATGCTAGTTCTCAGGGCTTGGGAAAAAGGACTGTCCGGAAATCGGGCCGGTGACCTCTTGAGTTTTGAGAATATTAACTCCAATAGGTCTAGACGATCAACCTGTTTAAGTGAAGATATTCCAATCACTCGTTCCTTGATTTTTGAGTTTTTTAGCTTCTTTGGGAGAGAAAAAACGATATCTTTGTGAAGAACTTCGATGATGCTTTCTTTAAGGTAGGATCGGGTATAAACAATGCTGACCTCCCGGGTTGGGACCGGTGCCTTGAAAAATCGGATCTTTTTCTTTTGCTCAAGGGTGGACATTCCCAAAGTCGCCAGCCAGGGGAGCAGGGTGTATCCAAATTTTTGGTCGACCAACCGCTTCAATGTTTCCAGGTTTCCGCTTTCAAAAATCAGGTTTTTCCGCCTGACATTTTTACCTCTTGTTTTTTTGCAGATTTCAATTGCTTGATCCCTGAAGCAATGCCCTTCATTCAATAACCAGATGTCATCGAGGCTTAAATCCTTTTCCGAAATGGCGCCAAGAAAGAGGAGGGGATGGTCAGGGGAAAGGCAGGTCAAAAAAGGTTCGTTGAAAACAGGCCACTCCACGATCCCTTTGATATTTAATGGGGTCACCAGAATTCCGGGTCTGAAAAACCGCCACGATATAGCTAAGCTGTGTTAGAGTGATAGATTTCATCTGTTAAAGTATAGTGACAATCAATTAGACTAATCAAGGCAAATAACCAATACTTGAGAAAACAGAATGGGGATCAACCTGTTAGTAATTTTAATTGAATAAAATTTATACCTTGAGGTAATCGCAATGACAGGAAAAAACTTTAGCAACAGGAAGGTTCAGTTACTGGGAGCGATTGGAGCAATTTTACTCTTGATTGGTGGGCCACTTGGGGCTGTGGCCGCACCCGGGGAGGAATATGGACTGGAGATCCCCCTGGGACTGGATGAAGATCAATTTGTTGTTCCTGGAGACAACCCTTTGACCAAAGAAAAGGTAGAGTTGGGTCGCTTTCTTTTCTTTGATAAACGGTTGTCGCAAAACAATACCATTTCATGCTCCACCTGCCATATCCCGTCGCTGGCTTTCACGGATGGCCAGCCGGTTTCCGCAGGCATTCATCGGCAGCAGGGAGGTCGAAGCGCCCCTACGGCGATCAACCGGGGATTTAGTAAAGTTCAATTCTGGGACGGTCGGACGGCAACATTGGAAGAGCAGTCTGTGGGGCCATTGACTAACCCGATTGAACATGGTTTTCCTGAAAACGATGATGTGGTTGCCAGGATAAATAGTATCGAAGGTTATAAAAATCTTTTCAGCAAGGCTTTTGCAACCAACACGATTACCATTCAGCATGTAGGAAAAGCCATTGCTTCTTTCCAAAGGACACTCATTTCTGGAAACAGTCCCTTTGACCGGTTTGATTATGACGGAGAAGAAAAGGCAATTTCTGAAGCGGCGAAAAGAGGAAAAATATTATTTTTTGGTAAGGCCCGATGCAACTTGTGCCATTTTGGGACAAACTTCTCAGATGAAAAGTTCCACAATGTCGGGATCGGTTGGGGGGGTGAAGCTGTGGATATTGGAAGGTACAATGTGAGTCATGATCAAAAAGATATCGCCGCATTTAAAACGCCGACCTTAAGGGAGATTTCAAGGACTGCTCCCTATATGCACGATGGCAGGTTCGCAACGCTAAGACAAGTGGTCGATCACTACAACGGAGGCGGAGTAAAAAATCCGTTTCTGGATAACCAGATCATTCCGCTAAAGCTCACTGAGTCGGAAAAGCAGGACCTTATTGAGATGCTCCGCACCTTGAATGGTGAGGGTTGGCAACATGTAAAAGCTCCTCTTTCATTTCCGAAGTAAAGGAGGCAGTTGAACGAATAACATTAGAGGCTGATACCCGAGGGGGTTACGGTTCAGGCCGTAACCTTTTTTGGGTAGAGCTTTAACCTCGCTACCCCAAAGAAAAAAGGACTGACGGGAAAACCCATCAGTCTTTAATCACAAAACTCATAGAATGATTTTACCAACTCCCCGTCCACGGGCCAGCGTGACGCTGGACTCAAAATGAAAGGTCTTCAATTGCCAGCAAATGTTTCTTTAGCTCAACAAGCTATTGCAAGTTGCCGCTCCGGCTAGGAGTGGGCCCAGGAGGATTCGAACCTCCGACCTACCGGTTATGAGCCGGGGGCTCTACCAACTGAGCTATAGGCCCGCACGATCAGCTTTCGATAAAACTGCGTAATTTTTTGCTTCTGCTGGGGTGGCGCAGTTTGCGTAGAGCCTTGGCTTCGATCTGCCGGATACGCTCGCGGGTAACGGCAAAATCCTGCCCGACTTCTTCAAGCGTGTGTTCGGAATCCAATCCGATGCCGAACCGTTTCCGCAAAACACGTTCTTCCCGAGATGCCAAGGTTGAGAGAACTTTCAGGGTCTGTTCCTTCAGGTTCTTTTTAACCACAGAGTCGATCGGCGACATGACTTTCTTGTCTTCGATGAAATCTCCCAGATGGCTGTTTTCCTCTTCGCCGATGGGAGTCTCAAGAGAGATGGGTTCCTTGGCGATTTTCAAGACTTTTCGTACCTTGTCTACCGGCAGAAACATTTTGACAGCGATTTCATCCGGCGTTGGTTCGCGCCCGAGTTCCTGCACGAGATGCCGGGATACCCGGATCAGTTTATTGATGGTTTCGATCATGTGTACAGGAATCCGGATCGTTCTGGCCTGATCGGCGATGGCGCGGGTGATGGCTTGCCGAATCCACCAGGTGGCGTAGGTCGAAAATTTATAGCCCCGCTGGTACTCAAATTTATCGACCGCTTTCATGAGGCCGATATTGCCTTCCTGAATCAAGTCGAGAAACTGGAGTCCCCGGCTGGTGTATTTTTTAGCGATACTGACTACCAGCCTGAGGTTGGCTTCTGCCAGTTCCCGCTTGGCAGTTTTGTCTTTTACCCGACCCCGGGCAATGGACCGCACGGTGGCCAGCAGACTGTCCTTACTGGTTACCGTTTCTTTTTCTATCTTTTTTATTTTCTGGCGCCCGCTTTGCACCTGCTTCATGAAGTTGTCGTACTGGGTGCGGGTGATCACTTTCCCCTTCGGAACCTTGACGCTTTTCTGCTTGTTCCAGTTTTTAGCCAGTTTTTTAACCCCGGCCAAAGATATGCCCAATTGCCTTTCGATATCCCTTTCCTGTTTTCCAGCTTCCCGATACTCTGCGGCGATCGCATAAATTTTTTCGATAAGGCCGTCCACTTCATTGAGGGAGAGCGCCAAGCCGGCAATGAGGCTTTCCACTTCCTTGTGCTGTTTTTGTACCTGATCGACTGTTTTGGCCTGCATTTTTTCAGATAACTTGCCGCTCTCGACTCTCACCAGAAGTTTTTCGAACTTGGCGAATTCCGATTTCAGGTGCCTGATTTTCTTAATAAATTTTTTAGTTTCATTTTTTTCAGACTGTTCCTTATCTTCTTCTGGTTCAGGGCTCTGGATCAGGCTGAAGATTCGGATTTCCCCTTTTTTAACCTGGTCTGCCATGGAGATGAGTTCGCGGGTTGTGACCGCGCAACTGGCCACTGCCGCGAGCACTTCATATTGCCCGGCTTCAATTCTCTTGGCAATTTCCACTTCTCCCTTGCGAGTGAGCAGGGAAATAGTTCCCATTTCACGCAGATAGAGCCGGACCGGATCATCGATGGAAATGGAATCGGATTTGGAGGCCGGGGCATCCTCAGCGCTACCCTTATCGCGATCTCCTTTGGCGGCGGCTATCTTTTCACCTTTAACGGTGGTGTCAACGATGTCTATTTCATTTTCACCAAAAAGGGCCATGAGGTCGTCGATTTGTTCCGGGGTCACAACATCAGAGGGTAGGACATCATTGACCTCTTCATAGGTCAAATAACCTTTTTCCTTGCCCAGTGATATCAGCTGATTGATTTCTGATACATGTGTCAGTTTTTCCACTGTTTCCATCTGGATGATTTCTCCTAATTACACGTTTGTGTTTTTAATATATATTAATGGGTTAAGGCTAAATGCATTTCACGAAGCTGTGCCTGCAGTTCCCGCGACCGTTCTACCTGCCCGGCTTTGGCGGCATTGAGGCGTTGTAATTTAAGATCCTTGATTTTTGATTTAAGGTGAATGTTTTTAAATTTCCCGACACAGTCTTTAATAGTTCGTTCGGGGGTATCAAACTCTACTGCTTCCAGCCCTAACCGGGACAAGATATTTTTGATCTCTGGGTCTTCGGTCTGGTCGAGCAGCTGGTCAATTTTCAGATCCTCGCCGCTATTGATTTTTTGCCGGCAGGTTTGGGCAATGGCTTTTAAGGCCGGGTCTGAAAATTCCTCCGGATCTATTTCCAAGAGAATGATCTCGGCCGTTTCCTTATCGGAAAGAATCAGGTGAACTAAATGTTTCTCCAGATTTAAAAGTGGGGCCAGTTCATTTTCCGTTTCGGCCAGTCGAGGCTGGTTTCGGGAAATGGCCTTGCTCAGTTCCTTCAAAAAAGTCCGGTCATCAATGTTTGTTTTCGAGGTAAATTTTTCCAGCCAGGCGGATCGTTCCACAGTGTTTTTAATTTTTACCAGCATCGGAAGAATCTGGTTGGCCATTTTGACCCTGCCTTCAGGGCTCTTGCCGGGCGAATCCTGAATCAGGGTATCAATATAAGATTCCATAAAAGACTTGGCGTTGCGGATTTTTTCCAGAAAAATTTCTGCACCATTATCGTGGATGAATGAGTCCGGATCCTGGCCCTCGGGCAGGACGACGATTTTCACATTCAATCCGTGCTCAAGCAGGATATCAAATCCTTTTTCTGAAGCAGATCGGCCGGCGGGGTCGGAATCGAAAACCAGGATGGCAGTTTCCGCGTGGTTTCGCAATATCCCAGCCTGTTTGGAAGTCAGTGCTGTTCCGCAGGTGGCGACCACATGCTCAATGCCATGTTGCACTGTCCGCATCTGGTCGAAATAGCCTTCAACCAGAATGACCTGATTTTCCCTGCGAATTGCTTGTTTCGCCTGATCCATACCGAAAAGGGTTCCGCTTTTTTGATAGAGAAGGGTTTCGGGAGAATTGAGGTATTTGGGCTGATCTTCCTCGGCAATGCTACGCCCTCCAAACCCGATGATGTTGGAGTGCAGGTCCTTGATCGGGAAAATTACTCGACCGCGAAAACGGTCATAGACCGTAGAATTGTCTTCTTTCTGGATGATCAATCCGGACTGAACGAGCTGCTCCTGAGTGACGGAGCTTTTTTGCTGGACATGAGTCAGCAGGCCTCTCCATGTCGGCGCTGCCCAGCCTATGCGGTACCGCTCCAAAATTTCCGCATCAAAATGTCGGGACGTTAAATAATTTCTCGCGCTCAGCCCGCCTTCCGGGTTTTTCAATAAGGACTGGAAATATCGCGTCGCGGCCTCATTGAGTTTTCTTAAAGCGTCGCGCTCCTTTTGTTTGGGGTCAGCGGAAATGCTAGAAGTGTTGCGGGACAGGGGAATGCCCGCACGCTCGGCCAAATTCTTAATGGCTTCCGGAAAGGTAATGCTCTGGATTTCCATGAGGAATTTAAAAACATTGCCCCCGGTTCCACAACCGAAACAGTGGTAAATGCGTTTTTCAGGGCTGACTGAAAAGGACGGCGTTTTTTCCGAATGAAAGGGGCAAAGTCCTTTATAGTTCTTGCCGGATTTTTTAAGCACAACATGATCCGAAATCACCGCAACGATATCGGTGCGGTCACGAATCTCATCAATGATATGGTCTGGGATTGAAATTTTCAAAGTATCAACAGATCGTTAGGAAAAACCCGGCCTGATAAGGCCCGGTTTGAAAATTTTTTGTCAGGGATGGCAGATTTTTAATCTACCAATGTTAATTTAAAAACTCACCCGCCAGGTCTTTGATCACGCTGTTATAGGCTTTGCCCTTGAACTCGGGAACCAGAACTTTCATAATTTTGCCAAAATCCTTCATCCCTTCAGCCCCGGTTTCTGCGATCACTTCCTGGATTCTTTTGCGCAAATCCTCTTCAGAGACTTGTTCCGGTAAATAGTCCTGCAAAATTACCAATTCTTGATCTTCCTTTTCCATCAAATCCGTGCGTCCTCCCTGCTTAAAAAGGGCAGACGCCTCTTTTCGTTTTTTTCCTTCACGGGTAACCACAGAGAGAATCTCTTCTTCCTGCAGTTCTCTGCGAAGGTCGATTTCCTGATTTTTGATGGCGGAAATTACGCTACGGATGGTATTGAGCCTGAGCGAGTCCTTAGATTTAAGGGCCTCCTTCATATTTGCAAGGAGTTTGTCCTTTAAAGTCATGAATTTATTCCATTACCACAAGGTAGAAAATATAATGACCCACATGGGGTTTGTCAATAGCTGGGGGGAAACTAAGAAAATACTGAAAAATTAATAATCCCTTTAAAATCAAGTGCTTATATCTGAGCCCGGTGTTGTTTCCTTATTATATCCATTCTTTCCAGTCATAAAATCGCCGTATTGTCTCATTTTTCCCAAGTTTTGGGGACATTTTTTTTAATTTGGCTCATTTTGCCTGCTGGATAAAAATGGGTGGGAATTTGTGTGGTTTTGAAAAATGCTGCGGACTAATAAATCAGATATTCCTGCCGGAGCGGTGAAAAGGATGCCAATTCTTCCTGCCAGGAATTTTCCAATTCCTCCAGAGAAAAGCCGGGCTTGAAAAGGGTTTTCCGTAAATTCTCGTTACCATATAGGAGATCGATGGCCAGCCGGTCGCTGACGAACTCATAGGGTTCGATTCTCCACTGCAATCGGTCGGAATAAATTTCGGCAATGGCACGTAGCAATGCCAGGGTTGTGAGCAGGGGTTTGAATTTGTTCCTGTCGGTGATGTGGAACTGGAGTCCGGCACAAATTTCTCCGGCGTGTTTCTGAAACATGGGTTTAAAATATTGCGGACGGGAAAACACACCGGGCAAGAGATGTGAGTCCGTTTCAAGTCGCGCGGCCAGTTTATCTGGATCAATGAAAGGGGCGCCGATTTGCTCGAAGGGCAGGGTGGTGCCGCGTCCTTCTGAAAGCCGGGTTCCTTCAATCAGGCACATTCCTGGATAGACGATGGCGGTTTCCAGGGTCGGCATATTGGGCGATGGTGGTGTCCAGACCATGCCTGTCTGATTATACCACATCTCCCGGCTCCAGCCGGTCATTGGCACGACTTTCAGGTCGCAATGGATATCATCATTGAACATCTGGGCGAGTTCACCCACCGTCATTCCGTGGCGGTTGGGCAGGGCATATTGCCCGACAAAGGACCGCCAGGGTTCTCCTACCAGATTGCCTTCTACCGATGTCCCGTTTATGGGATTGGGCCGGTCACAAACCACCATCCGCATCCCGGCCTGCTTGCAGATGGTCATGCAGTTGGCCATTGTATAAATGAATGTGTAGTAGCGCGCGCCGACATCCTGAATATCGAAAACTAGATTATCAATACCCTCTAATAGCGCTGGATCAGGAACCAGAGACGCTACATTTTTCCCGTATAGGCTTTTTATGTTGAGTCCTGAAAGCGGGTCCACCTCGTCAGCGATATGGACCATGTCCTGTGCCGTTCCATACAGCCCATGTTCAGGAGCGAATAAAGCTTGCAGCTTGAAACCTGTATGGGATTTAAAATGAGAGATGGAGTGCCTGCCATCGCCAGCCAGACTGGTGTGGTTGACGATCAACCCAACCGTCTTACCTTTTAAATATTTTTCGGGCTGGGACAGTAAATGGTCAATTCCTGAAACGGTTCGTGTCATCGGGCAGGTAATATGTTTTATGAAAGGGTGCGTTGAAAAATTATGGGTTGCTTGCCGTGCGAGAGAATAAAAAGGCAACCCCCCTCAATCCCCCCCTCTAACAGAGAGCTTTGCATAACCCAAGATTCTTCGTTGCAATAGCTCCTCAGAATGACAAAATATCCTTTTATTGTCATGCTGAGCTAGTGATATTTAACCATTGCTTTCTTGCCCCGGAGGGGTATGTCGAAGCATCTCGCTTTTCTGCTTTATAGACTTACGCAAAGGTCTCCCTCTAACAAGGGGGAAGATCACATTTAGCCGAGATAGCCCTTTTAGCCGAGATAGCCCTTTGCAAGCCGTCAAAGTTTATCGCTCATTGTACCCCCTTCTACCCCTTGTATGTTGTTCATAAGGGGAATTTGTAGTAGTTGTACCTGTGAGCCCTGTGGGAAGCCGGTTTTGTGTTTTCCACAAGCTCCCAGGATTTGATTCAGGGCACAATAGATCGTTTACCCCTTGGGCTTTTAAGCCCGTCCCGAAGCGCAGATCGTTGTGTCCTATTTTGATTAACCCGAACAGTTGCCTGGGCCACTGAGCCCGCATCGGCAAGGCTGGGAGACCAAATTATGAATCAGAAACCCCATTTTATTGGCATCGATATTTCTAAACTCCATCTGGATGTTGCTGACAGCATGACTCAAGAAACCTGGCAAACCGCTAACAATGAGGAAGGGATTGCTGGTTTGGTCGAGAGTTTATCCGCCTTAAATCCTCCATTGATCGTTTTGGAAGCCACAGGCGGCTTAGAGATCCCGTTGGCTTCGGCCCTGGTTGCGGGTCGACTGCCAGTAGCCGTGGTCAACCCACGGCAAGTTCGTGATTTTGCCAAAGCCACCGGGAAACTGGCAAAAACCGATGTCATTGATTCTCTTGTGCTGGCCCATTTTGCCAAGGCCATACGTCCTGAGGTCAGGAAAATCAAAGACGAAGAATCTCTGGAACTCTCAGCTCTAGTGACACGCCGTCGCCAGTTGATCGAGATGCTGACCAAAGAAAAAACCCGTCTAAAACAAGCTCCAAAATGGATATGTAAAGACATTAAGGAGCATATCGAATCTCTTAAAAAACGCTTGCGAAAAATCGATGGCGACCTTTCCAGAACCATCAAAAACAGTTCTGCCTGGCGTGAGCACGACCAGATCATACAAAGTGTTCCCGGTGCCGGTCCCGTTCTGGCTGTCAACCTCTTGGCCGGGGTTCCGGAACTTGGAGTTCTTAATCAGAAGCAAATCGCCGCCCTCATCGGTCTCGCTCCCCTCAATCGGGACAGCGGAAAGTTCCGGGGCCGCCGGTGTATCTGGGGCGGCCGCGCCAATGTGCGTGCCGCTTTATACATGGCCGCCGTCACTGCCATGCAGCATAATCCCGTGATTCGTACCTTTTACACACGCCTCATCGAAAAGGGCAAACCCTTTAAAGTTGCCATTACCGCATGCATGAGAAAGTTATTAACGATCATCAATACCATGATCAAAACAAAAACACTCTGGAATGAAAATCTCATTGCCAGCACTTGACATTTAACACAGTTGCTTCGGGGCATGAAGCCAATGAAGAGGGCATAACAGGGGCATGAAATTTACTGAGTAGATAAGCTCCACGCCTAGTGGGGAAATTTAAAACCTTTGGGAAGAACAATGATGTTGGATTCCTCATCGACGAAGAAACGGCCTTTATCCTGCTCCAGATCATACCCCATAGTGGTGTTGGGGGGAACCTCAACATCCTTGTCGATGATCGCCATATTAATTTTGCAGTTTTTGCCGATTTTTACCCGGTCCATCAACAAAGAGTTGATGACCGCCGCGCCACTGTCGATGCTGACCTCACGACCGATCACCGAGTCCTGCACAATTCCTCCGCTGATAATGCTTCCTTCGGCAACGATGCTGTTGACGGCCTGGCCCCGGCGCCCGTCCTCATTAAAGACGAACTTGGCCGGTGGCGTTCCGTAGCTTGCAGTTTTGATGGGCCAGTTTTTATTATAAAGGTTGAACTCGGGTTTGATATTTCTCAAATCCATATTGGCTTCCCAGAATGCTTTGATAGTGCCGACATCCCGCCAATAGCCGATTTCTTTTCGGGTGATACCAGGAATCCGGTTTCTGCGAAAATCGTAAGCGAATACTCTGGATTTTTTGAAAACCCGGGGCAGGATGTCTTTGCCGAAATCGTGCGAGGACTCCACATCCGCCGCGTCGTCATGGAGCATTTCAATTAAAGCATCTTTGTTGAACAGATAGTTACCCATGGACGCGAAGGCTTCATGAGGTCTTCCAGGGATGGGTTTCGCGCGTTTGGGTTTTTCTTTGAACCCTGTGACTCTTTGCTTTTCCTGCACCTGAATCACTCCAAACGAAGATGCGTCTTTAAGAGGTACGGGCAGGGCGGAGATGGTGACCTCGGCCCGCTTTCGCACATGAAAGTCGATCATTTGTTGCAAGTCCATACGGTAGATATGGTCAGCGCCGAAGACGGCGATGAGGTCGAAGTCTCCATCCTCAATCAAATTGATGTTCTGATAAATGGCGTCTGCTGTGCCGCGGTACCAACTGTCTCCCGTGCGTTTTTGTGCCGGGACAGGGAGAATGAAGTGGTCACGCAAAATGGAACTGAAGCGCCAGCTTTCCTGTAAATGTTCGGCTAGTGACTGGGACTTGAACTGGGTCAGAACGTAAATAGAATAGATTCTGGAATTGATGAAATTGCTCAAGGGGAAATCAACCAGCCGATACTTTCCACCAAAGGGGACAGCGGGTTTAGCCCGTTGTTGGGTGAGAGGATAGAGTCGGCTGCCCTCGCCGCCGGCAAGAATCATTCCGAGGACTTTTTTTATCGAACCGGCCATAAGGGTCTCTTCCACTCGGTGTGGAGCTGTGATATCTACTCAGTAAATTTCATGCCCCTGTTATGCCCTCTTCATTGGCTTTCATGCCCCGAAGGGGTAGAAGGGGTACAATGAACAATCACTCTTGCTGGTGGGCAACGATGCTCTTGGTCCAACAAGCCATTGCCCCATTTTCCCGGGCGTGGCCTGGGCTGGTTTCGATGATATTGCTAAAATTCTGGACTGTCAACCGGGCACAAAAAAACCGGCCCCCCTGTAAAAAGGAGCCGGTTTAATTTTTGCGTACAATCGAAAGGGGGAATTACATCATCCCGGGCATACCGCCCATGCCTCCCATACCACCCATGCCGCCGCCAGGAGCATGAGCATGTTCATCTTTTTCTTCCGGCAGATCGGTGATCATCGCTTCGGTGGTCAGAAGCAGTCCGGAGATGCTGGCAGCGTTTTGCAGTGCGGTGCGTGCCACCTTGGCAGGATCAATGATGCCCACTTTGATCATGTCGGTGTACTTACCGGTTTTAGCATCGTAACCTTCGTTACCATTCAAGGTTTTCACTTTCTCGCAAACCACAGTACCTTCTTCACCGGCGTTGGCTGCGATCTGGCGTAGAGGCTCTTCCAGGGCTCGTCGGAGGATTTTTATTCCCATCAGGAAATCATGGTCGCCTTTGATTTTATCCAACACACCCAGGCTGCGGATGTAAGCCACGCCACCACCGGGGATGATTCCCTCTTCTACCGCTGCGCGGGTAGCGTGCAGGGCATCCTCAACACGGGCTTTTTTCTCTTTCATCTCTGTCTCAGTTGCGGCACCAACTTTGATGATGGCAACACCGCCCACCAGCTTGGCCAACCGCTCCTGAAGTTTTTCCTGATCATAATCAGAACTGGTCTCTTCGATCTGGTTACGGATCTGTTTAACCCGCGCCTGGATGTCAGAGGCTTTTCCTTTACCATCAATGATGACGGTGTTTTCTTTATCAATGGTGATGCGTTTTGCGCGACCCAGATCAGCCAGGTTGACACTTTCCAGAGAAACACCAATGTCTTCGGTGATCACTTTGCCGCCCGTCAGGATGGCAATGTCATTGAGCATATCTTTTCTGCGGTCGCCGAATCCGGGTGCCTTAACAGCAGAGACATTCAGTGTGCCACGCAGTTTGTTGACCACGAGAGTCGCCAGGGCTTCACCTTCGACATCCTCAGCGAGAATGAGAAGAGGTTTGCCGCCTTTGGCAACTTTTTCCAGCAATGGCAGAAGATCTTTCATGCTGGCGATTTTTTTCTCATGAAGCAGGATGTAACAATCTTCCAGAACCGATTCCATACGCTCGGCATCGGTCACGAAATAGGGAGAAAGATAACCGCGATCGAACTGCATTCCCTCAACGATTTCCAGGGAAGTGTCCATGCTCTTGGCTTCTTCAACGGTGATAACGCCGTCTTTTCCAACTTTATCCATAGCTTCGGAAATGATTTGCCCAATCGCTTTATCTTGATTGGCGGAAATGGTTCCTACCTGGGCGATTTCTTTTTTATCCTTGGTGGGTTTTGCCATCTTCTGGATTTCAGGAATAACGGCGCTAACGGCTGCTTCAATGCCGAGCTTGATATCCATTGGGTTGGCACCGGCACTGACGTGTTTCATGCCTTCACGAAAAATTGCCTGAGCCAGAACGGTAGCTGTGGTTGTGCCGTCACCGGCGTTGTCGCTGGTTTTGCTGGCAACTTCGTTAACCATTTGTGCGCCCATGTTTTCAAAAGGATCTTGCAGTTCAATTTCCTTGGCGACCGTAACACCGTCTTTGGTGATGGTGGGGGAACCGAATTTTTTGTCAATGACCACATTGCGTCCTTTAGGACCCAAGGTGATTTTTACGGTATCTGCCAGTTGGTTAACTCCGGATAGTATCTTATGTCTAGCATTCTCACTATATGCAATTTGTTTAGCCATAAATCTGATTCTCCTTATCTCTTAAGAGATGTGAATAATTTTGTCGTTATTTGTCGATAAATGATTGAGATGGAAACTTAACCTACGATCGCAAGAACATCGTCCTCACGCATCAACAGGAAATCTTCTCCGTCAAATTTTATTTCTGTGCCGCCGTATTTGCTGTAAAGGACTTTGTCCCCGACTTTCACCTGCAATTTGACTGGCTTGCCATCATCACCTACTTTACCTTTACCTACAGCTTTGACGCGGCCTTCGATTGGCTTCTCCTTGGCCGAATCGGGAATGATGATCCCGCTTTTTCGGACTTCTTTTTCCAGAATAGGTTGAACCAGAATACGGTCGTGCAATGGTTGGATTTTCATATAGACTCCTTGAAAAAATGTTAAACTCTGATTAAATGTTGAAAAAAAGCCAGTGTTTCCTGAATCTGCCCGAAAAAATTATTAACATATTGAAATTAAGTGCCTTATGCCCCAGAGCGGGAGAAGTTCGGCTCGGAATTTGAATTGTCAGCACTCTCTAGGTATTAGTGCTGACACTATATAAAATCCTTATATTAAAAAGCAAGGTATTCCCTAAGAAAAAGTGAAAAAACTGCCAATATTATGAAAAATACCAATAAAAAAGAGGTTTTACAGATTGAAACGTTCCCGAATCCGTTTCCGGGAAGGGATTATGTCATTGAAATGGAATGTCCGGAGTTCACCTGTTTGTGTCCCAAAACCGGGCAGCCGGACTTTGCCACCCTGCATATCAGTTATGTTGCGGATAAATTGTGTCTGGAGTTAAAATCGTTGAAGATCTATCTGGTGTCGTATCGCAATGAAGGCGGGTTTCACGAAAAGGTGACCAATATCATTTTGGATGATCTGGTGTCGGCGTGTCGGCCGCGAAAAATGAAAATTATCGCCGATTTTAATGTGCGCGGGGGAATCCACACCAGCGTTACGGTGGAACACCTGGCTAAAAAATCAGCTGCTCGCCGTAGGGGCAGTGGTATTCTTCCTTAAAGATCGTGCCCCGAATGAGGAGTCATAACATGTTGCCGACTGGCAATAGCCCGTTAAGTGACCTAACATTCTTGCGCGCAAGTCCTCATCGTTCCTCGATTACTGAATAGCAACTATTTATATTTTCAGAGAGGGATAACACCCTGTGTAGTAAAATACCCTAAAATGGACCCAGAATCTGATTTTCAGGAAAGCAATTGTAAAATGGTGTTTTATTTTTTGTTCTAGAGAGGCTGTTTTAAGGAGCTCGAACAATCTCTGCTATAATGTCGCATTTGGATGGAATTATGGGACAACGATTTGTTGAAAATGGCAACAGGACGATAAAAGACGTTCGCACGGGCCTGGTTTGGCAGGAGGGCTATGCTTATATTGAAACGGGAAATAATATTAGCTGGTATGATGCCCAGGACTATATCAGTAAGCTAAATCGGGAAAAACTGGGGGGCTATGAAGATTGGCGCCTGCCGGATCGGCTTGAAATTCAAAGCCTTTATGAAATCGCCAAACCCTTCCAGTCACGTGGAAAAACATTCATTCTTCATATTGATCCGATTTTTGAATTCAGTTACGGCAGTTGTTTTTGGACCAGCAAGACCCGGCTTTCTGCGGCGCTTGGCTTCGAATTTGATATGGGAGACATTCACTGGTATCCCAAAGGGAGCCATAAGGGAACTGTTCGGGCTGTACGAAATGATTGGCAACCCCGATTAATGATTGACCCGGGCTGGGCTGAAAAATTCTAAGGCTGTTAATAAAGCATATGGACGAGCAACAATTCAAAGTCGAAAAATCCAAGGCGCGAAAACTCCGCCAGTCACAGTGGTGGAAAGAAAAAATCCAGGCTGGCGTTTGCCATTATTGCGGAGGCCGGTTCACGGCGGAAGAGTTAACGATGGATCATATTGTCCCCATTTCGCGCGGTGGAAAAAGTAAGCGTGGGAATCTGGTGCCCTCATGTAAAAAATGCAATGGGAATAAAAAGTACTACACCCCGGCAGAGATCATCCTTCGTGAAAAGCTAGGTCAGGACATTCAATTTTAAAGAATGGGTGGTGGATACCTGAAACACCGCCTCAAAAACTTCTTCCCATAAATTTCAAGGTTTAAATTAATTCATGCAGATTCTTTTGGATGTGGATTGCCTGATTCAGGCATCGAAAAATATTGCGAATTCGGCGGTGTTAAGCCTGTGCCGTCAGAAGCATTGCCAGGGCTGGGTAGCGTCCACTTCCATTCCTGCCATTTGGCAGGAGGCGGGAGCACGAAATGTTCAATCAATTTTGCGGGACTTGGCTGTTTTGACTCCCACGGCTCATGATATTGACCTGGCCCTCGGTTCTAAAAAACCCTTTATGCAAGCCTTGCTGACACGTCTGGTAGAGGCCAGCGGGTTGGACGCGGTGGTCACGCTTGCCCCTGAAAAATTTTCCGGCTTGACAGTAGAAGCCCTGACTCCCGGACAGTTGCAGGAAAAATTGGATGCTCCGCCAGAGCCGGTTGAGGAAGTTCGTTTACTGGATATCACCGCCTCGTATCACCAGATATTAAATGAAGTGGAAAAGGAGATGGCGGAAACGATTCGATCGGGACATTTCATCCTTGGCCCTAAAGTATCCCGGCTGGAAGAGAGGATGGCAGATTATTGCCAGACCAGATATGCCGTTGGAGTTTCATCCGGGACCGATGCATTACTGATTGCGCTGATGGCTTTGGGGGTTGGCCCGGGTGATGAAGTGATCACCTCCCCCTACACATTTTTTGCAACGGCGGGTTCTATCATTCGCGCCGGGGCTAAACCAGTTTTTGTGGACATCAATGACATTACTTTCAATATCAAACCGGAACACATTGAGCGATGCATCACCCCGAAAACTAAAGCCATTATCCCGGTGCACCTTTATGGGCAATGTACGGATATGGACCCTGTTCTTCAGCTGGCCGGGAAAAGGGGTCTAGCGGTGATTGAAGATGCTGCGCAGGCGATTGGTTCTGAGTACAAGGGCAGACCGGCCGGTTCGATAGGGGACATGGGGTGCTTCTCGTTTTTCCCCGCAAAAAATCTTGGGGGTTTTGGCGATGGTGGGCTGGTGACCACTAACTCGAAAGAACTTTACAAACAGTTAAAGATTATCAGAGTGCATGGTTCGGACCCGAAATATTATCATAAAGTGATGGGGGGAAACTTTCGTCTCGATGCTCTGCAGGCTGATGTTGTGAGTGCCAAGCTGAACTTCCTGCAGGACTGGACCGAGAAAAGGAGGGAAAACGCGCAAACTTATAATCAGCTATTTAAAGATTCTGCATTGACCCCGTTTGTCCAACTGCCTCCTGAAGTGTTTTCCCGTCATGTTTACAACCAGTATGTCATTCGCGCGGGAAGCCGCAGGGATGAACTCAGAACTTTTTTGAATGAAAAGCGGATCGGGTGTGAAATTTATTACCCCATCCCGCTTCATCTTCAAGACTGTTTCAAATCTTTAGGCTATAAAAGTGGTGATTTCCCGGAATCCGAAAAAGCCGCAAGGGAGACCTTGGCGCTTCCCATATCTCATGAAGTCGATCGAGCTCAGCAGGAATATGTTGTTCAAATGATCCGCCGGTTTTTTCTGGGGGAGTGAGTCCGAACCTGGGTCAAAACAGGGGTGGTTTTTCTTCCACAATAATTTTTTCGCGGGGTGTGTGAACCTGAATTTCGCAAACCATAGTGATATGAAAGCCTAATTTTGTTTTGAGGGGTTCTTCAAGCTTGAATTTCTCCGATTTCATGATGCAATCGATCAATTCCTGATTCATGGTATGTGGGGCTATTTCCATTCCCTGGTAAATCCAGCCTAACGACCCTCCCAACTTTTTACTCATGCAAGCGCTGTATTTTTTGGCGAGACGGGTGAAAAATTTCTCCATTTTTTCCCAGTCATGAAAAGGCTTGTCGGGATCGTCCATTTCCTGTTGCGCCAGTTCATTCTGATAATCTACAAGTGTTTCCCAGATCATTTTTGCAGACTCGATGGAGGTCATGCGGATGGTTCTCACCCGGTGTTCCATGGGCTTGTCAGTGGTGAAAGTTTTCTTAGTCGGGACAAAAGTTTTTTTAATTTTTGGTTTGGGCTTGATAGGGGCTTTAGGGGTATCCGCGACAGGCTGGGGTTCCTTGGCGGTTTTATCCCGTTCGAATATGGTCTTTTCAGGTTCTTGGGGTTGCTCAGCCATAATAATTCTTTTGAAAGGTTATTTAATAGGGTGATGGTTATTTTTAATAGCAGTGTAATTTGAATGGGCTCATTTTTCAAGCCATATAGACTCCAGATATTGCAGGACAGCTCCTTGGGCATTGCTTCCGATGATCTCGTTAGCGGATTCCTTGACTTCCGGCAGGGCATTTTCCATAGCAATGGCCCGGCCGACGATGCGAAACATGTCAAGATCGTTCAAATAATCTCCGAATACAACGAGGCGTTCCAGCGGAACCCCCAGTTTTTGAGCAAGAACCTCTACCATATTTCCTTTACTGGCCTCCTGGTGAAAGGACTGCAGCCAGTAATAGCCTTTCATGGATACGTCTTCGGCAAAATATAAATTGAGGAGGTCAAAATGTTTTTCTTTAAGTGATTGGTAAACGTGTTCGAGCCGATCATGCGTGTCGATCAACAAAAACCCGGAAACTTTTTCCTCCTCTTGAAAATCAAAACAGTTAACTCGGCAAAGTCTTGCGTCACTTTCAAGGCTTTTTACATAGGCTTGGGAGCCGGTATTGGTGGCATTCAGATAATAAAGTTGGTGTTTTTCTCCAAGTGTATAGATGAAGGGATCAATGCCCAGAGGCAAGGCCAGCTCAAGCATGCTTTGAACGACTTTTTTTTCAATGGAGCTGGAATGTTCCAAAATGCGGCCGGTATTGAAATCGGCCATGTAAACGCCATTGAATAAAATGACCGGCAGGATCAGGTTCAATCCCTTCAAAATCGGATGCACGGAATCGTAGTTTCGAGCGGTGGCGATGGTGAAACGCATTCCCATGTCGATCAGACGGTTGAGGCGCTTCTTGTAATCATCGGGGAATGAACTATCGGGCCGTAACAGGGTGCCGTCCAGATCGGAAATATATAAAAGCTCTTTATCCATAATGGGGTTTGAATGAATGGAATTCTCGCAGGCCTGTTTGTAAGGAATCGCTTCAGGAGTATACTAAAATAAAATTATTAAATGAACAATCCTGCTGCCAACGGACAGGATATCCTGAATAAAGTGTTATTTTAAAAAATGTGGCAAGCCAAGGAGAATAAAACCCACTTGTGGGATTTAATTATTTTGCGAAAAAGGATTGGGGTTCATGAGAGATAAAAATTTTGCCCGGCACTTGCGGTCTTCAGTTTTGGGAATATTTCTTGTTTTTGGTTTTTGTTCCAATAGTGAAGCTTTTGATTTTTCTGACTGGGATGTGCTGATCAAAAAACATGTAACTCTTAAAACGTTGGAGGGTGTTCCGCTCAACGCGGTCGATTATGCCAACCTGAAAAAAGACCCTCTTTTTTCGGGTCTGATTTCCAGACTCGAGCCGTACTCTCTAAAGAGTTTGAAATCGGATAAATCCAAATTGACCTTCTGGATCAACGTTTATAATATTTTGGCGGCAAAAATGATCACCGACCACTATCCCATAGAGAGTATCAAGGATGTGGGAGGTATATTTCAATCTGTCTGGAAGCGCCCGGCAGGCAAGGTGGGAGGCAAAGAGTGCACTCTCAACGACATTGAGCACGAAATCCTCAGGAAGATGGATGACCCCCGTATTCATGTGGCTATCGTCTGTGCTTCTGTTAGTTGTCCGGACCTTCGCCTGGAAGCCTATACGGTGGAAAAGCTGAATGACCAGTTGGACGACCAGATGAAAATGTTTTTGCGATCCCGAGAAAAAGGAATGAAACTGGACGAAAAGAAAAACCGGGTTTATCTCTCATCCATATTCAAATGGTTTGCGGAGGACTTTGAAAGCCGTGGAGGAGTTTTAAAGTATATCGGTCAGTATGTTCCGGCAGAAGAAAAAAAGTTTTTGAATGATTCCCAAATAAAAATTTCTTACCTGGACTACAACTGGAAGATCAATGGTCGCTAGGCGTAAGGCCAGTGGGCAATAGCGTTAGACGGGTGATAGGAGTTATCTCGGCTTGATATACCGATTGCCCCCCTGCCAGGGGGCGTGAGGCTGTGAACTTCATCATCATCCTTCATGCCCTGGAGGGGTACAATGCACACTGGGTCCCGCGTCACGCTGGTTAGTCTGCGTGTTTTCGGAGAAATGTTGGAATATCAAAGTTTGCGGTCAGGCTTCCCGGATCCGGATTTTCTTCCTTAATGGAAGAGGCCAGGGATTTTAAATGTTTATAAGAAGTTGGGCCTGAATCGTCATTGGGCATCGGGTCTCCCTCGACCACTTTTTTCAAGGCTGGTCTTTCTTCAGGTCTCATTGAGACCGTTTCCTCAAATCCTGTGGCGATGACGGTCACCCGCATCTCTCCTTCCATTTGTTTATCAATCACCGCTCCAAAAATGATGTGAGCGTCTTCATGGGCGTTTTCCTGAACCAGCATGGAAGCCTCATTGACTTCAACAAGGGTGAGGTCTTCACCGCCAGTGATGTTAATCAAAATGCCCTTTGCACCATCGACCGTTGCTTCATCCAGCAAAGGACTGGAGATGGCTTTCTGTGCCGCTTCAACGGCCCGCATTTCTCCGGTGGCGGTCCCGCTGCCCATCAGAGCTTTGCCCATGCTGCCCATGATGCATTTAACATCGGCGAAGTCGAGGTTGATGAGACCGGGTATTACGATCAAGTCAGAGATGCTACAGACCGCTTGCTTCAAAACATCGTCGACCATGGAAAAGGCTCCGGTGAATGAAGTTTGTTTGCCGGCGTAACTGAGAAGCTTCTGGTTGGGGATGACAATCAAAGTGTCAACCGCATCTTTCAGCTCCTGGATTCCTTCATCAGCCTGCCGCATTCGCCGTTTGCCCTCAAACGCAAAGGGTTTGGTGACTACGGCGACTGTCAAGGCTCCCACTTCCTTGGCGATACGCGAAATGATGGGCGCGGCCCCGGTACCCGTTCCACCACCCATTCCAGCAGTGATGAAGACCATATCCGCTCCTTCCAGCATTTCGCGAATGCTGGCTTCACTCTCTTCGGCGGCATCCCTTCCGATTTCAGGATTGGAACCCGCACCAAGCCCGCGGGTCAATTCTCCGCCGATTTGAATTTTTCCAGAGCAGTCAGATTTCTCAAGCGTTTGCAGATCTGTGTTGGCGACAATAAACTCCACACCACGGATACTGTCCCGGACCATGGAGTTGACAGCATTATTGCCCCCACCCCCTACACCCACGACCTTGATTGTTGCTGAATAATCGTTTTCGTTATCAAACTCTATTAAACTCATTGTGTCCTCCGGTTTTAAAAAAATTCATCTGCCCAATCTTTCATACGTGTAAAAATTTTGTCGAACAGGTTCCTCCCTTGAAGTTCCCGACTCGTTCCTGACTTAAACCTTCTGGATCCGTACTGGATCAATCCTGTACAGGTGGCATACATGGGGTTGTTCACGACATCCATCAATCCTCCGAGACCAACGGGTGTTCCCACGCGCACAGTGGACTGGAAAACATCTTCGGCCAATTCGGCCATGCCCTGCATGCTTGCTGCTCCGCCTGTCAGGACAACGCCCGAAGAAATGATTTCCCTGTAGCCGGATTCGCTGATTTCATGATCCAGCAGTTCAAACATTTCCCGTGTTCTGGCTTCGATGATTTCGCTGAGAATCTGGCGTGGAACCGTTCGCGGCTCCCGTCCGCCGACACTTGGCGCTTCGATATTTTCTCCTTCCTGAACCAGGGGTGGGTAGGCGCATCCATAGGAGTGTTTGATTTTTTCCGCTTCCGCGTTTGGAGTGCGAAGTCCAATGGCGATATCATTTGTCATTTGAGCGCCGGCAATTGTCAAAACCGCTGTATGCTTGATGGCTCCCTGGTAAAAAATAGCCAGATCAGAGGTGCCACCACCTATATCAATCATCGCAACGCCGAGTTCTCTTTCATCCTGAGATAGAACAGATTCACTGGATGCCAGTTGCTCCAGCACAATGTCCTGAACTCCAAGACCTGCCTTGTTGACGCATTTGACAATATTTTGCGCGGAAGTTACGGCGGCGGTAACAATATGGACCTTGGCTTCAAGCCTTACTCCTGCCATTCCCAATGGAGTTTTGATCCCGTCTTGTCTATCGACAATATATTCCTGGGGAAGCACGTGGATGACTTCCCGGTCAAGAGGGATGGCAATGGCTTTGGCGGCTTCGATGACACGATCAATATCCTTCTGTATGATTTCTTTTCCTTTGACCGCAATAATGCCATGACTGTTCATGCTGTTGATGTGACCTCCTGCAATACCTACAAAAACAGAATCGATTTCGCATCCCGCCATCAACTCGGCTTCTTCAACAGCGCTTTTTATAGATTCCACGGTGCTGTCTATGTTTATAACCACGCCTTTACGCAAGCCCCGTGATGGATATTGACCCAGTCCGATGATATCTATTTTCTCATCATCAGCGACCTCGCCGATGATGCAACAGATTTTGGTCGTTCCAATATCCAGTCCGACTATATAATTGCTTTTTTTGGCCATGCGTCCCATCTCCTCCTAGTTGGTTTGCCGCTTCATGGATGTTGAGTTGATTGAAATTCGGTCCCGGACGACGACTTGATCTTTGAACGACAGGTCGATCATCTGGATCTTCATGTTGTCATCTTCCAGAGTGTCGAGAACAATCATGAATTTTTTTAACCCTTCCGTTAACGCTTCCATGGACATTTGAATTTGCAGATCGCGATTGTGAGTGAAAAATATGATTCTGGAGTTTCCCTTCAGCTCGGCCGTGTCCAACGGATTATTTTCAAAAAAAGAAAGTTTGTTAAAATAATGCATGGTCTTGAGGCTCTGTATGACCTTGTCTCCGGAAAAGTTTTCTGGTTTCGCCCCCTTGGAGGGTTGAACGATCAACGGTAAATGCCGGTACTCTGGTTTTTCTTCAGAGAGGAGCACTCCAAAATTATCCATTAAAAATATTTTTTCAAATTTAACCCGGGCATAGGGCACACGCTCGGTCAATTCTATTTGAACCTCTTGGGGAAACTTTCTCTGGACAGATGCGGAAAGAATCCATGGGTGCTCCGCGAGTCTTTCTGAAGCTTTGGACAGATCGTAAGTAAACAGGTTTTCTCCATGAATAGGCCCCAGCCAGTCCAGAAGCTGGTTGTCCTGCAGGGAATGATGGCCACGGAACGAGACATCCGCGATTTTAAACCTGGGATCAGAAATCAAAAAACTATAGCTGACATAAATTAAATAAATGACCACCCCTGCCAGGAAAAGTTTTGAGGCCAGTTCAAATAATATTCTTGTCCATGAAAAATCACGGGCCGATGTTTTTGAGGGAGCTTTCTTGCTCAAGTCACCACCACGTCGATGCTTTTTCTTTCTTTCAGAGCGTAGGTCTGACCACGCCATGGCGGGACTCTTTTGACCTGTGATTGCAAAATCCATGATTATTCCGTGTAATCCCTTTGAGCGGTTTTTAATATTTCAACGACTAAATCATCAAACCCTAGTCCCATCTCCCGAGCCGCCATCGGTAGAAGGCTGGTGGGGGTCATTCCCGGGACGGTGTTCATCTCCAGGACCTGAGGGACTCCGTCGTTATCCAGAATGACATCCACGCGGGGGAAACCTCTTCCCCTTAACATCTGAAAAACCTGTTTTGCGGTTTGCCTGCACCGGCCTGTTTCGCTTTCCTCAAGGTTTGCCGGGCAGATGTATTCGGTTTTCCCCGAGGTGTATTTTGCCTCGTAGTCATAAAATCCGGACTTGGGACGGATGTGAACAATTGGCATGGGTGTCATTTCATTCATTCCAATTGCCAGAAGTTTTCCTTCAATAAACTTTTCTACAATCACTTCTTCAGAATAAGCGAAGGCGTCTTCCAATGCTGGTTTCCATTGGCTTTCGGTTTTAACGATGGTTACTCCCAAACTCGACCCTTGATTGGTTGGCTTGACGACAACGGGAAGATCCAAACCCCGGTCTGTTTTTTGGTTTTTATAGAACACTTCATAATCGGCTGTGGGTATTCTATGGAATTTTAAAATTTCCTTGGATTTTAATTTGTCATATGCCAAAGCACTGCCCATAACCCCTGACCCGGTGTAAGGAATTTTGAAATATTCAAGCAAACCTTGAACACATCCGTCTTCCCCAAAGGTCCCGTGCAGGGCAATAAAAGCCATGTCGATCGGATTCGACTTGAGGGTCTCCCCAATATTATGGTCAACGTGAATCGGCAAGGCGGTCAATCCTTTCCTGTTTATGGCCTCAAGGACCGAGTTTCCGGTGACGATTGAGACCTCTCGCTCGGGAGAAAGTCCTCCCATGAGCACTCCAATGGTTTTACCTTTTAAATTATCCAAAAGCCTTGTTACAAATCCCCTTTAAGCAGGTCCGCCCCGGCCCTTGGCCAAAAAGGCCGGAGAACAAAGGAAGGAGGGGTTACCTTTGTTTACGGACCAATTCCATGTTGTTATTTCTCCAGTTCACTCGCCTGCACTAACAATTTCGGTTTGCAGTTCAATGCCGGTTTTTTCTTTAACCTCTTTTTGGATGCTCTCAATCAAATGGGTCACATCTTTGGCGGTTGCGCTCCCTTTGTTGACAATGAAATTTGCATGCTTGATCGAAACCCCTGCATCGCCAACAGAAAGTCCTTTGAGTCCTATGGACTCGATCAACCTTCCCGCTGTGTCGCCTTCGGGATTTTTGAAGACAGAACCCGAGTTGGGCACCGTCAATGGCTGGGTCTGCGATCTTCTGGAGAGATGCCGATCCATCATGTTCTGGATTTCAGTGCGATCTCCTTCTTCCAGTTCCAGCTCTGCTTCAATAATAATTCCGTCGTCATCAGGGAAAATGGTTTTTCTGTATTCGAAAGAAAGCTCTTCGCGTTTTAAAGTCTGAATTTTTCCATCCGAGATGATCCGGGTTACGCTACGAAGAACCTGGCTTGTTTCGGTTCCTTCCGCCCCGGCATTCATGACAATCGCACCTCCCAATGATCCGGGAATACCTACCAAATGCTCGATTCCTGTCAAGGAATAGCGGGCCGCGTGTTTGGCTAGGTAAGACATTTTTACTCCGGCCCCCGATTTGATGACTGCCCGACGGTTTCCGGTTTCCTTGCGGAAAAACAGAGGACGCTTAATTTCCTTGAAGCAATTTTTTAAAGAGATGACCACTCCCCGTATTCCCCGGTCTCCGACAAGCAAATTAGTGCCTTCGCCAAGAATGAAAAGAGGTTGGGAACCTTTATGCTTCAAAATCGTTTGAATGTCGCGAACATCCTCAGGGAAAATCAATACATCCGCTGGGCCGCCAATTTGAATGGAAGTGTGGGGAGCCAGAATTTCGTTTTGCAGGACGGTGCCTTTTATTTTGTGTAACCAGGGAAAAGAATAGCTCATAGTTTTACTCTGATGAATTTTGTGACCCAGAACGGTTTTGGGGTACTCCATTTTGGTTTTGAGATTGAACTCCCTTCCCGTTCCAGAATGGGCAATGTGAATCAATCGGCGTTTCCAGGCTTCGTTGAGCATAGATGATGGTCCTTCCTATTGAAAGCGATCAATCATTGAAGTGGGATGCGAGCTTGTGGCTCAACTCCCCGATATTCCCAGCGCCGAGAGCCATGACAATGTCTCCCGGTTTGAGAATCTTTTGCAAATGCGGGATCACGGACTCCGTGCCCCCGATGTATTCCACGTGTTTATGTCCAAACTCTTTCACGCCTTCCGCGATCCTCTCGGAATGGACGCCTTCTATTGCATCTTCTCCAGCCGAATAAATATCAAGCAGAAGAAGTTGGTCGGCATCGTTGAAAGCGGAGAAAAAATTTTCCATGAGATATTTCGTGCGCGAGTAGCGATGCGGTTGAAATATGACGACAAGCCTTCGGTCTGGCCAGACATCTTTGGCGGTTGACAGGGTGGCCTGGATTTCTACCGGATGATGGCCATAATCATCAACGATTATCAATGACTCGGACTGTTTCAGAATTTCAAACCTTCTCTGTACCCCGGTAAAGTTTTTCAGTGATTCGGCGATTGTCTGGAAATCCATATTCAATTCCATTCCGACAGCGATCGCCGCAAGGGTGTTACAAACATTGTGTCGTCCTAAAGCCCCGGACAATATTTTGCCCAACTTTTTATTTTGGTGGTAGACGGTGAAGTAGGTTTTCAATCCCTCCACCGAGATATTTCGGGCGGTGTAATCGGCCTGGGATTTCAAACCGTAGGTAATGGTTCGTTTCTCAATCCCAGGAAGCAGGGATTGAAGATTGGCATCATCCAGGCATAAGATCGCGGCACCATAGAATGGGATTTTGTTGAGAAACTGCAGGAATGTAGATTTCATATTCTGCATTGTCTGGTAAAAATCCATATGTTCTTCGTCCAGGGTCGTGACCACCGCCAGCGTAGGAGAAAGCTTGAGAAAAGAACCATCGCTCTCATCGGCTTCGGCAATGAGGTACTGGCTCTGGCCAAGTTTCGCGTGTCCGCCCATATTCTTGATTCTTCCGCCAATCACTACTGTTGGGTCAAGATTTCCAGCCGCCAGAACCGTGGCGACCAGTGAGGTTGTTGTGGTTTTCCCATGCGTACCCGCAATGGCGATACCGTGTTTCATCCGCATCAGTTCTGCCAGCATTTCGGCCCGGGGAATGACCGGTATGGATTGCTCTCGGGCGGCCTGCACCTCTACATTGTCGTCACTGATGGCGCTGGATACGACGACAATGTGTTTGCCCATGACATTTTCCGCGCTATGGTTGTGGCGGATGTCAGCTCCAAGAGTTTTCAAGTGGTCGGTCACCCGATTGGAAGAAGGATCGGAACCGCTCACCTCATAATCCTGATTGATTAAAACTTCAGCGATTCCGCTCATTCCCGACCCTCCGATCCCGATAAAATGGATCCGTTGTGTTTTTCCTAGAAACATGACAGAACATAATTCCCTTCTTTTTTTCCGGCCTGACCGGATGTCCGATTTGCGTCATCCAGTAAGTCCATGCATATCTGGCGAACTTTTTCCGTAGCGTCCCGGTTTCCTAACTGATAGCTGTTCTCTTCCATTTCCAACAATCGTTCGGGGTCTTCCATGGCACGAAGGATGGATTGGGCAATACGTTCTCCTGACAATTCATTGTCCAGCACCAATTCACCGGCATTGGCGGCATCCAGTACCTGGGCATTTTTTTCCTGATGATTGTGGGCCGCATGGGGATAAGGAATTAAGACGGATACTTTTCCGCAAGCGGTCACTTCTGCCAGAGTGGTTGCGCCAGCTCGACAGATCACTAATGAGGCTTTACGATATTGTTCTGCAACGTCATCGATAAAGGGTCTGACATCATGGGAGAAACCACTGCCCTCATATTTACTTTTCACCATTTCATGATCGCTTTCACCGGTTTGATGGGTGATATGAATATTTTCCCGTTTGGAAACAAGAGACTCCAACGCTTCCACCATGGCAACATTAATGGAGTGCGCACCTTGACTGCCTCCCAGGACCAGCACACGAAAGGGTCCTTGAGGATCTTTGGGAAACTCTTCCCGAGGCTGACAGAATTCATCGCGAATCATGTTGCCCGTCACTTCGACTTTATCCCTGGGGAAGAACTTTGCAGAGTCCTTGAACGAAACTGCCACCTTGTCTGCGATTTTTCCCAACCATTTATTGGTGAGGCCGGGAAAGGAGTTTTGTTCGTGGATAAGAATGGGCACTCGTAATATCCATGCAGAGAGAACCAGAGGACCTGATACATATCCGCCCACACCTACAACCAGGTCCGGCCGTTTGCTGATCAGGAAACACATGGACTGGGCCGTGCCTACCGGCAATTTGACCCATGACATCCAGCGGCTGAGGCGTTTTTTACCGAGTAAACCTGCTGAAAGAATGGTTTTCAACTCGAATCCTTCGCGCGGAAGAACTTTTGCTTCGATACCTTGTTGAGTTCCCACAAATGAAATTTCAATATTCATATCGTGCCTCATGAGAGCTTTCGCTAAAGCGATTCCTGGATAAAGGTGGCCTCCAGTACCGCCACCGGCTATGACAACTCTTTTTTGCATTGAATCAATGTTTTACCGTTTGTTCCGAAATATTCAGCAGAACACCCACTGAAAGCATGGTGATTAACATTGATGACCCGCCCATGCTAATGAGAGGAAGGGTCAATCCCTTGGTTGGAAGAAGCCCCACAGCCACTCCCAAATTAATAAATGCTTGAAACCCGATCAAAAGAGTCAGACCGGTTGCCAAATGAGTTCCAAACGGATCTTTGGCCCGACAAGCGATGGCAAAACCTCTCCAGATTAAAATTGAAAACAGAAGAATAATCGCTGTAGTCCCTATAAACCCCAGTTCTTCCCCGATGACGGAAAAAATGAAATCCGTGTGAGCTTCGGGAAGATAAAAAAGTTTTTGATGGCTGGCTCCCAACCCGGTTCCCCAGTAACCTCCCCGACCAAAAGCGTAAAAAGACTGGATGGCCTGAAACCCTGCATTTAAGGGGTCCTGCCATGGGTCGAGAAAAGCGATGATCCGCCGGGTGCGGTATCCCGCGCTCATGATTGCCGATGCGATAAAAGGAATCAGCGCAAGCACGGAAAGAAATAGAAACTTTTTTCTTAGGCCAGCGATAAAAAGCATTGTGAAAGTAACCATGCAAATAATCATGGCGGTGCCAAAATCGGGCTGGAACAGAATCGGGATAAAAAAGAAACCCAGTACAATCAGATTGGGAAGATAGCCGTAAGCGAAGCTCCTCAGCTTGTCGGCTCTTTTGACCAGAGACTTGGCGATAAAAAGAACAAGGGCAAACTTTGCCAGCTCCGAAGGTTGAAAAGAAAATCCTCCAAGGCTCAGCCATCTTCGCGCTCCACCGACCTCCTTGCTGATTCCCGGAAACATGACCGCAAGCAAAAGCAGAAAAGTTGCTATCATGACGAGGTACGTGTGCTGGTGCAATTTGTGGTAGTCCAGGTTTTTGGTGACGAGCAGAACCCCTGTTCCCAGAAGACACCAGACAGCCTGGCGTTTGAGGAAGTAATAGGAATCGTTGTATTTTTCCATGGCATACACCGCGCTGGAACTGAAAACCATAACAATACCTATTAGAACCAGAACGGCTACGGTGATGCTCAACAGAGAGTCTGATTGTTTTGCCTGAGACGTTGCCAATATCCATTATCCTTCCAGATTTTTAACGATGGTTTTAAAACGGTTTCCCCGATCCGCATAATCCTTAAACATGTCAAAGCTGGCACAAGCCGGGGAAAGAAGAACTACATCGCCATCCTCTGCTTTTGCGTTGGCCAGACTCACAGCCTCTTCCAGGCTATCGCTTTCTTCATAACCGAAGGAGCCGTTGAGAATTTCTTTGAATTTATTGCGGGTCTCCCCGATCAGAACCAGATGCTTGACTTTTTCTTTCATCAATCTCTTTAAGGGAGAAAAATCCGTGTCTTTGTCTATTCCGCCAGCGATGAGAATGATAGGGCGGTCAAAAGTGTTCAATGATTTGCAGACAGAGCCTACGTTGGTCCCCTTGGAATCGTTGACAAAATCAACGCCGTTCAGGTTGCGGACCCATTCCAGACGATGCTCCAGGCCGATGAAGTTTTTTAAAGCCTGTTGAATAGCTTCCGGCGATAGGTTGACCAGTAAAGCGGTAGCGATGGCGGGGAGGATGTTCTCGACCTGCCATCGCATTCCTCTGGACAGCGACTCAAGGGCTATGATTTCCAGATCGCTATTTTGTAGTCGGGCAATGATCTTGTTTCCACGCAAAAAGATTCCTTTTCCCAACTCGGTTTGAGTGCTGAAAAAAATACGTTCTGCCGGGCAGTCTTTCCCCATGTCGCGAGTATTGGGATCATCCTGATTCAGGATCAAAAAATCGCCCTGAGCTTGATGGGCGAAGATTTTTTCCTTCAGCGCAACATAGCTTTGGAAATCTTTATGCCGGTCCATGTGATCGGGACTTATATTAAGAATGACGGAAATGACAGGGTGAAGCCCTGATGGGGCTTCCATTTGAAAACTGGAAAGCTCAAGGATTCTGTAATCGGCATCACCCTGGTCTAATAAGGAAATAAAAGGAGTTCCAAGGTTGCCTCCCGCATGCACGGTTTTTCCAGACCGTCCAAAAATCTCAGCGATCAAGCTGGTGCAGGTGGATTTGCCATTGGTTCCGGTGATGGCAATAATCGGAATAGTATTGAACCGGTTTGCCAGCTCAATTTCGCTGATGATTTCTATTCTCGCTCGGCTTGCATTTTCAAGAAACGGTGAGTGAATATCCACTCCCGGACTCAACACCACCACTTCTGTGCCGGAAGGCGGTTCAGGATTTTGGAAACGGATTTTCACATCTGCGCGCAATTGTTTCAAAGGCTCCAATAATTGATCACGGGACTTGCTGTCTGTCACTGTGACGCGGGCTCCGTGCCGGGAAAGGAAATTAGCGACAGCGATGCCTGTTTTGCCAAGTCCGATTACAGACAAGTTTTTATTTTTAAGTTCCATCTTTACCTTAGCTTCAGGGTGCTGAGACTGATCATGGCCAAAACCACGGCGACAATCCAGAACCGCACAATGACTTTGGGCTCTGACCAGCCCATCTCCTCAAAATGGTGATGAAGCGGAGCCATTTTGAAAAAACGTTTTCCACCTGTGTATTTGAAATAACCAACCTGAATGATGACGGACAGCGCTTCAATCACGAAAATTCCACCAACAAGAATCAACAGAAGTTCATGCTTGACGATCACTGCGATGGTGCCCAACACACCTCCCAGAGACAAGGACCCGACATCGCCCATAAATATTTGTGCGGGATAGGAGTTGTACCAAAGGAAACCCAGACTGGCTCCAACAACGGCTGAGCTGGCGACCGCGATTTCTCCCGCCTCTTTGATGTGTTGAATGCGCAAGTATTCCGAAAAATTAAAATGACCAGAGATATAAACGATGCCGGTATAAGTGAATGTGGCGACGATAATGGGGCCGATGGCCAATCCATCGAGACCGTCCGTCAGATTGACGGCGTTGGAGGTACCCACCATTATGAAGACAATAAAAATCAGATAGCCAAATCCCAAGTCGTGTTGGAAACTTTTAAAGAAGGGGACCGACAAACGTGTGGCATATTCGGCACGCGCAGGATCGAAATACAGCAGATAAACTCCAATCGCCAGGCTCAACAATATCTGGAGAAAAATCTTTTCTTTTGCGGAAATACCATCCCCTTTTCTTAATTTGATGAAATCGTCTCGGAGCCCGATAGCTCCAAAACCAATAGCGGAAAGAATAACGACCCAGATATAGTGATTGCTTAAATCAGCCCAAAGCAAAGTGGAGCCTATGAAGGTTGCTAGAATAAGCAGCCCACCCATCGTCGGAGTTCCAGACTTGGAACTGTGATGCTGCGGACCGTCACTGCGAATCTTTTCCTGTATCTGCAATCTCTGCAAAGCGCGAATCATCAACTTGCCTAGAATCAGGCTCAATGCCAACGCCGTGATTCCGGCATATGCAGACCGGAAGGTGATGTACTTGAAGACATTGAGTACCGAATATTCCGAGCTGAGCGGATAAAACAAGTGATAGAACATTTTTAATTTTTATCTGCGATAAAGATTTGTAATACTTTTTCCATTGTGGCCCCTCGTGAGCCTTTGAACATCACGCAATCGCCACTTACTGCTTCCTGGGTTAAAAACTCTGCCGCCTCCTGATGGTCGGTGAATTCCAGGATATGAATTTTTTCTCCTGAAAGAGTTCGAGCACTTTTTGCTGCCAGGCCTGCCAGTTTCCCGACTGCGACCAGAATATTTGTTTTAGATTCGGCTATTTCCTCTCCCAGCTTTTGATGGACGGCGATAGACCGATCTCCCAATTCGAGCATGTCTCCGATCACGAATATCCGTCGGCCCTGAGTTTTGAAGTCATCCAGTGTTTTCAGGGCTTCGGTCATAGACCGGGGATTGGCGTTGTAAGCGTCGTTAATCAGATCAATCCCTTTGTGCCGGATTTGTTCGTTGCGCTGGGACATGCGTTGGTGATTCTCCAGTCCGCGAGTCATGGCTTCTTCCTGGATCCCCAGCGAATAACCGGTCGCCAGCGCGGCCAACGCGTTATAAATGTTGCAGTAGCCCAGATAAGGAAGACGAACGGAAAGAGTTTTGTCGAAAAGGCTGACTTTGAATTGAAACCCAAGATTGTCCTTGCTTTCTATTTCGCTGGCCCGCACATCCGCAGGCTGATCAATGCCAAAGGTAACGGTTCTCGCACGAAGTGACCGAGCCAGTTCCAGAACCAGCGGGTCATCGGCGTTAACAATAGCCGTGCCTTCTTTTGTCAATGCCTGAAACAGCTCTCCTTTTGCGGACTGAATGTCTTTCAGACTCTTCAATTGCACCAGATGCCCTTCGGAGATATTGGTGATCACACCAATATCGGGTTGCGCGATCTCTGCCAGCTTTTTAATCTCACCTGCCGCACTCATCCCCAACTCAAGAACTCCTATTTCATGAGAGGGTTCTCTTTTTAGAAGGGTCAGGGGCAGACCGATATGGTTGTTCAGGTTGCCCTGTGTCTTCAAAGTCTTGAATTTGGTTTCCAATATAGAAGCGATCATTTCTTTAGTGGTCGATTTTCCGTTTGTTCCAGTAACGGCAACAACCTGAAGCGGAAACCGTTTTCTCTGAAAGCCTGCTAAATCCTGCAAGGCTTTAAGCGTGTCCTGAACATGAATCACAAAAGGTTCTTCCCCGGTCTGGGCAGGATTATCCGGAAGCTTTTCCGGATTGGACAGAATGATTCCCCCAACCTTTTTATCAATCATGTCAGCCAGAAAGTCATGTCCGTCAAACCGTTCCCCTTTAATACAAATGAACAATTCCCCTTTTGAGATCGTCCGGGAATTTATGGAGACCCCCTGAAAAGGACGAGCGAGGTCTCCTTGCAAGAGTCGGCCTTCAAATGCATTGAGGCAATCTTGTGTTTGACCTTTCATCAATGGCTTCGTTTCCTTAAAGCTGAACGGGCAACTTCCCGATCATCAAAGTGAATAGTTTGCGTTGCCAAAATCTGATAGTCCTCATGACCTTTTCCGGCTATGAGAACTAAATCGTTTTTGTCAGCGAGGTGGATAGCATGTTCAATAGCCTCTTTCCGATTGATGATGGCGGCATAATCATCCCCCTTGTGGGCAGAGGAAGGAACACCTTGAAGAATGTCCCCAATGATCTGTTCGGGATCTTCTGTTCTAGGATTGTCAGAGGTGATGATAGAAAAATCGGCTTCCTTCAAAACGGCTTGTCCCATGGCTTTTCTTTTGCCCTTGTCCCTGTCGCCGCCGCAACCGAATACAACAATCAGCTTTCCTTCGGTAAATGCTTTTGCCGCAGAGATTGCATTGCAAAGTGCGTCATCGGTATGTGCGTAATCCACCAGCACGGAAATCCCCTGGCTGTTATCAATGCTTTCAAATCGGCCGGGAATAGGCTGGATGTGGCGAAACACTTCCTGAACCTTTTCCAGGGAAACACCCTGAACCATAGCTCCCGCTGCCGCGGAGAGGAGGTTGTGAATGTTGTGCCGACCGAGGAGGTTGGAGTGGATTTCTCCAGCCCCAAAGGGAGTTTTCAAGGTAAATTGGCAACCTGATTTTGTGAGTACAATATTTTCAGCCTTAAAATCCGCGTTACTGTCGATGCCTGTGGTGAAGGAATCTGCTTTAAATTCTCCAGCGAATTCTCGCCCTACCGAATCGTCAATATTGAAAATTCTCTGTTGCACCCGATTATCCAGAAAAAGTTTTTTCTTGGCGTTTTTGTAGCTCTCCATATCGCCATGGAAATCCAGATGATCACGGGTCAGATTGGTGAAAATTCCCACCTTAAATTGCATGTCATGAACACGGCTCTGGTATAGGGCGTGGGAAGAGACCTCAAGAAAACAATATTCAATTTTTTCTTCGATCATTGCGTCCAGCATCCGATTCAAATCCAGGGATTCAGGTGTGGTGACAGGGGCAGAAAGTTTTTTATCCCCGTAATGGTAATTGATGGTTCCAATAACTCCCGTCCGCACTTCTTTTGCCCTGAACAAAGCCTCAAGGATATAGGACGTGGTGGTTTTCCCGTTGGTACCGGTGATTCCCGTTACGGCTAAGCGCTCTGATGGGCGGCGGTAAAAACTGGCACTGACGATAGAAAGTGCTTTTCGGGAATCTTCCACGCACAAGGCTGTTACGTCACGCGACCCCAGGTCGAGCCCGCCCAGGGAATCAAGAGGGGTTTGGGTGATAAACGCTGAGGCTCCTTTGGCGATTGCATCTTTTATGAACACGCCGCCATCCCAGTTTCTCCCGGGTATGGCTACAAACAAGCTGTCCAGCCCGGATTTTCTGGAGTCGAAGACGATTTCGCGAATAGCCCGGTCCATGGTTCCCAAAATATTGGTAACCGGTAAACCCAGGATTAAGCGCGAAAGTTTTTGTTCGTTATGATCAGTCACGTTAAGGTAACCACTTTCAGGGAATACCAGCCAGTTTGTTGGACTTGTTGATCCCATCAGGCTCGATCGAGAATAAAAACACGTTCTTTGCTTGACGGAACGTTTAAATAACGCAGCGCCTTTTTTGCTATTTTCTGGAATACCGGTGCGGCCACAACACTTCCCCAATGCGACCCCTTGGGGTTGTCGATCATCACCAAGATCACAATCCGTGGAGAATCTGCCGGAGCAAAACCAATAAAAGAAGAAATGAATTCTGTTTTGGAGTAGGACTGAGTCTCCATATTATATTTCTGCGCCGTCCCGGTTTTGCCCGCCACGTCAAACCCTTCCAAGTCCGCTTTTTCCCCAGTTCCGTGTTTCACCGCCGACTTGAGGATCTCAACCATTTGAAGGCTGGCTTTTTCAGAAATGACCCGCCGCACTTTTTTCGGCTTAAATTGCTCCACGATCTTCCCGTCTTTAATCAACGCCTTGGTGATATGAGGCTCCATAAGATTTCCGCCATTGGCGATTGCCGCAAGAGCGCCGACCATTTGAATGGGGGTCACGGCGATCTCGTGCCCAAAAGAAATAGAGGCGAGAGACATCCCGGTCCAATTTTTCTGGTCCTTGAGCTGGCCTGCGGATTCGCCGGGGAGTGACAGGCCGGATTTTTCACCGAACCCGAATTTGCGGATGTACTCATAAAAAGGTTTCCTGCCAACCTGCTGGGCAATTTTGATCGCTCCGATGTTGCTGGATTTGGCAATGATGTCGCGCATGGTCAGCCAGCCAAATTTATGCTCGGAAGCCTCTCCGATATAGGCTTTCCCGATTTTAAGTTTTCCGTTTTCACAAAAGTAAATATCTTGTGGCCTGGCCAACCCTATATCGAGGGCTGTGGCGGCAACGATGGGTTTGAAAATCGATCCGGGCTCGTAAGAACTGGCGACGATATTATTTTTCCAGACTTTCCGGGAAAATGCCCCGTAGTGGTTTGGGTTGAATTGAGGGACATTAGCCATCGCATAAATTTCCCCCGTGTAAGGATCCATAACAACAGCCATCCCTGAGTCTGCATTAAAACGTTCAACTTGTTTTTTTAAATGATATTCGGTGGTGAATTGAATGGCCTCATCCAGAGTAAGAACCATGTCATAACTTCTGGATCTGTGCAATCCATCAAGGGTTTGAATATTTCTTCCGCGGGCATCGTGTTCTGTAACCTGCCTGATGGTGGTGCCCTTGAGCCTGGATTGATGGGCATGCTCAATACCGGCAAGGCCTTGATTGTCTATGCCGACAAACCCCAAAACACTTGCTGCAAGTTCCCGCTTTGGATAAAATCTTTTTTGTTCGGAAACGAATCCTACACCTGAAATACCGGCTTGCTTTAGCGCCGCAACCTCACCAAGACCGCTTTTCCGTTTAATCCAGACAAAATGTTTTTTGGAAGAGATCTTTTTGTAGACCTGATCCCGGTCCAGTTTCAGTGTTGCCGAAAGAACGCGGGCGGTTTTCTTTCGGTCCAGTATTTCCGAAGGGGTTGCATAAACAGATTCCACTTCGACATTTCGTGCGAGCTCGTTCAGGTTCCGGTCATAGATCACTCCGCGCCCGAATTGAGTTTCGACAGTGCCCATGTACTGCTTTTCGGATTGTGCCAGGAGGGTTTCATGCTGAACGATCTGCAGAAAAGCCAGCCGAGCGATCAAGGCGGCTCCGAACAGGAAGAGCAATACCGAGACAACCCACAGCCGGGTTTTAATCCAATCTCTAAACGTTCCAGCGACCTGTTTGTTATTTTTTGCCATATTTTTATTTCAGGAAAATGGTGATCACTTTACCTTCATCAGATTCTTTCATTCCCACCGCGGTTTTAGCCAAAAAATGAACGCGATCCAGGGATCTCAGGCTTTCGCGTTCAAGGCTGAGCAGGTGGTTCTCTTTCAACAGTTTCCTGCGTTCTTTGGCCAGATCCTGATACTCATAGGCCAGATTGATTTTTTTTACATTGGGCCAAACCAGGGCCAATGCTCCGAGCATGAACAGGATGGAGATCGAAATGACCATCCAGAAATCTTTAGATGAAACATGGAGTCGGCCCTTGATAAGCCCACGAACTCCGTCAAACATAAACTCTTTCGGCGACCCTCAATTTCGCGCTTATTGATCGTGGATTTTGCGCCACCTCTTCTTCTGAAGGCACAAGGGGTTTGCGAGTCAAAACTTTTAAGGTCTGCGTTCTTCCACAAATACACATAGGTATTTTGGGTGGACATGAGCACCCTTTTTCCTCAGATCTAAAAAATGTTTTTACGATCCTGTCCTCCAGAGAGTGAAACGAGATCACTGCAACGCGGGCTGTTGAATTGAGCAGTCCCATCATGTCGGCCAATGCCGTTTTCAGTTGTTCCAGCTCATCATTGACGGCTATTCTCAGAGCCTGAAACGTCCTTGTTGCTGGATGGATCCGTGAATGCCGGGGCGATGACACCCCCCGCGCTACAATTCGGGAAAACTGACCGGTGGTGGTGATGGGACGCTCAGCCTGTTCCTTGCGAATTGCGCGGACGATTCGTTTTGAATAACGCTCTTCGCCAAAATTTTTAATAATGGATGCCAGTTCCGCGTCAGAAAGTTTTGCCAGAAGATCGGCGGCTGAAGTTTTCTGGGAGGAGTCCATTCGCATATCGAGCGGACCATCATGCTGTATGCTGAAGCCGCGCTCGGCTGTGTCCAACTGGGGCGAAGAAACCCCCAGATCCATCAGTAGTCCAACTACACCTGTGATCCCGTTTTCGGCTACGAGGCTTTTAAGGTTTCCCAGATTGCCGTGGGCCAGAGTTACCCTGTCGCGGAAAGGAGACAGTCTTTCGCTGGCCCGCTCTATAGCGGAGCGGTCCCGGTCGATTGCGAAAACCCGGATTTCGGGAGCTGTGTTTTTAAGGATGAATTCCGTATGGCCTCCATCCCCGAGTGTGCCATCCACGATTACACCCTCCATGTGAACATTCAGGTAATGAAGCACTTCGTTTTTCATTACCGTTTCGTGGTACGTTGGCATGATATTTTTGGCGACTCCCTAGATGGCTAATGTCTACGGAATGCCCTTTATGCTTTCTCCTGCTTGGACCATTCTTCGGGGGACCAGACTTCAAAGGTTTTGGACATTCCCACCAGAATGGCTTCTTTGCTCAACCCTGCAATGTCTCTCTGGTTGGCAGGGAGCAAAATCTTTCCTGATTTCATTTCGCACTCAGTTGCTTTAGAATAAAATTCGCGCAATCGGTTACGGTCGGCCTTGTCAAATGCGTTCAGGTCGCTCAGCTTGGCCTCGTTTTCGGACCATTCTTTCTGGGGAAAGACGACCAGATAATGGTCCATCACACACACCACCAACTGTGGGCCAAACTGTTCCAGCGCACTGCGAAACTTCGCGGGTACGTTGAAACGGCCCTTGTCGTCCAGGCTGATGTTGTAGGTGCCTAAAAAATTGTTCATTGACTGTGTTCACCGATTCCGTGTAACTCTGACATAAAGTTACATTTTACGACACTTTAGTACACAATCCTATCATAACGGGACAATCTGTCAACTGAAAAGGAGACATAAATACTGATAAACTGTGCCGGGGGAAACGGGCTAACTTTTTATTTAAACAGGGGTTGGTCGCTTCCAAACGGGTCGCAAAAAGGTTTTTTCCTGGAGACAGGGTAAAATCGGGTTGTGACACCGCTATTATCGGAACCGGTCGAAAGTGCTATTTCCAGACCGAATCGATGGAGGTAGGGCAACGGGGGAGTAGAACGACATATTTGAGTTAGTTCATTATATATAAATTTCCTTCTTCATGAATTTTTGGCCAGGGCTTATTTATCCCTTTCCTTTTCAATGGATTTGCTTTGACAAGGCCAAATTCTGGATGTTACTATGAAAAAAGCCTCAATAAATTAATAAAATTCTTTCGCCAGAGGATGTGGGCCGGTTATGAAGCAGAAAAAAATAAGGTTTTTAGTGGGTAGCTTGCTGATTGTCGGTGCCATCGGTTATCTGATTACAATGGGCATCAGCAATACCTCTCAATATTTCTTTACCGTGGATGAGTTGATGAACCAGCAGGTCTCTTATGCCGGTGCGGGATTAAAAGTAAAAGGCAATGTGGTGAATGGCTCTATCCAAAGGGATCCCAACGATTATTTAAATGTGAAATTTTCCATCGAGGAGAACGATGCCTCGTTAAAGGTGGCTTATCAAGGGGTAACGCCGGATATGTTTATAGATGGTGGTGAGGTGGTGGTCGAAGGAACTTTGGGAAAAGACGGAGTTTTTCACGCCAACACTTTATTGACCAGTTGCCCGTCAAAATATGAAGCTGAAAAAGAGGCCGGAAAGATGCACCCGGGAACATTCCCTCAAGCCGATAAGTATCGGAAGCCGGGCCTCAATAAAGCGGAAGCCTTGCCGAAAACAACAATCTGACCTCCCCTATAAAATCGAGTAACCCAGCCATCCAGCATTAGTGCGGGATTAAAGGCGTTTGCATAGAAACCATGAACGATATTGGTGAGTTTACATTACTGGTAGCCTTGGCAACGGCTCTCTATGGTTGCGTTGCCTATGTAATGTCAGCCCGTGGAAACCGCATCGACCTTTATCTTAGCGCCGACAAGACCCCATTTATTGTCTGGACATGCGTTATGATCTCTTCCATTTGTCTATGGAAGGCTTTTCTCACCGATGACTTCAGCCTTCAATACGTCTGGGCCTATTCCAACCGCGAGCTCGACACGTTTTATAAAGTGTCCTCATTCTGGGGCGGGCAAAAAGGTTCTCTGCTTTTCTGGACCCTGCTTCTCAGTACCTATATGCTCGTGGTTTATTTTCAGAACCGGAGTAAAAACCTCAGAGTGGTTCCCTATGCGATGGCAGTCATGCTTGCCGTCGTGGTGTTCTTTCTTTTCCTGATCAATTTTTCCACTAATCCATTTGAGCGCATCCCTCTGCCTCCCGAAGATGGGCGCGGTCTGAATCCACTCCTGCAAAATTACTGGATGGTGATTCATCCGCCAACATTATATTTGGGATATGTTGGATTCACCGTCCCTTTCGCATTCGCAGTGGCGGCCCTTCTCAGCAAAAATCTGGATGACGGTTGGATTCGTATGACCCGGAAGTGGTCTTTGATCTCCTGGTTTTTTCTTTGCATGGGCAATTTGTTCGGAGCTTCCTGGGCTTATGTGGAACTGGGCTGGGGTGGTTACTGGGCCTGGGACCCTGTTGAGAACGCCGCATTCATGCCGTTGCTGATCGCAACCGCTTTTTTACATTCAGTGATGATTCAGGAAAAAAAGGACATGATGAAAGTCTGGAATATGTCCTTGATCCTTCTGACATTCGCGATGACGATTTTTGGAACGTTTATTACCCGTAGCGGTCTTATCCAGTCGGTGCATACCTTTGATGAAGCGACCTTGGGATATTATTTTCTGGCATTTCTTTTTGTGATCATTGTCTCTTGCACAGCATTGATCATTGCGCGGCTTCCCCTGTTGAAGAGCGCGAACGAACTCGACTCTTTTTTGTCCCGAGAAAGTAGTTTTTTATTTAACAACCTGGTTTTACTGGGGATTGCTTTCGCGACGTTTTGGGGAACCATCTTCCCGATTATTTCAGAAGCCGTGCGGGGTGTGAAGATCACCGTAGGGCCGCCCTTCTATAATCAGGTTAACGTTCCCATAGGCCTTGCTCTGTTAGCGCTCATAGGCATTGGGCCTGTAATTGCATGGCGTCGGGCCACATTTTCCAACTTAAAAAAGAACTTTTTAAAACCTATCAGCGCTGGAATTGTTATGGCAGTGGCGTTGTTCCCGATCATTCCGTTAGGAAGTCGAGCCGAGATTTATACTTATGTGACATTTGTGCTTTGTGCTTTTGTGCTGACCAGTATCTTAACGGAGTTTTACAAAGGGACGGTTTCAAGAATAGGCTCGCATGATGAGTCTTTTGTTGGAGCTTTAACAACGATGACTTGGCGCAACAAGAGGCGGTATGGAGGTTACATCGTTCACATTGGCGTGGTGTTGATTTTTGCTGGCATTGCAGGTTCGAAGGCTTATGGAACCCATACGGAAAAACATCTGCAACTGGGTGACTCCTTTGAGATAAGAGGGTACACGATCAAATATGAAAAACTGGTCGCGGTGCAGGCGACAAGCGTTAAGACCCGAATTATTGCCCAGCTTGCCGTAGAGCGTGATGGCAGGCGATATTGGACGGCCCACCCTGAAAAAGAATTTTATAAAGGACAGAACCAGCCGGTCTCGGAAGTGGATGTCCTGTCAACCTGGAAGGAAGATTTATATATGATCCTTGCGGACTTTAGGGAAGATGAGTCGGCAACGATAAAAGTGTATGTGAACCCGATGGTCAGCTGGATTTGGACAGGCGGATGGATCATTGCTTTTGGAACGATGATCTCCATGTGGCCGGATCGATTAGAGCAACGTCGCCGTCTGGACAGAGTCCGCAGGCAGGAGCAGTTGTTCCCCTCTCCCGCACAGGAGTGACCGAATGAGAACTTTAAAAGTATTGACGGTATTGTTTGTGTTGGTAGGGGTTTCAATAGGCCCAGCGTCCAGCGCCGGGGCCGGGGCTGTTTTGCAGGATCTTGAAAATGCTTTGATGTGCAAATGTGATGACAAGTGTGGAAAAGTTCTTATTAATTGCACCTGCTCCACTGCTGATAAAACCCGTGCCAAGTTTTCGAAAATGCTGGAGTCAGGTCTTACCGTTGAGCAAATTATAAAAATGCAGGTGGATGAATATGGGGAAACCGTATTGTCCGCTCCTACCAAATTTGGATTCAATCTCACGGCCTGGATGACCCCGTTTGTAGCTTTAGTTGCCGGGGGATTTGGGCTTCGTAAAGTTTTTCAGTCATGGATCGGGAAAAAAGAGGGTGACGATTCCCCCGAGATGCCTGTGGACGAACCTGAAATTTCAGAAAAATATTCCAAGCGTTTAAAAGATGAACTAGACGGGATTGAGCTATAGGAATGGGATTTATCCACTTCTTAGAGTTGATTCTGGTTGTTGGAATCCTGCTTGCAGTGGGAATACCGCTTTTTGGGAAATTGAAACTCAAAAATCTGGTGGAAGCGGTGGACCCTGCTGTTGACGAATATAAACATCTTTTAGTACGTAAAGAAGAAACTTTGATTTCCATCAAAGAACTGGAATTCGATTTCAGTACCGGAAAAATTTCAGAGCCCGATTATAAAGAACTTCGCCATAAGCTGGAAACAGAAGCGACGAAGATTCTGGAGCATCTGGACCAGTTGGAAGAGGAAGGCAAAAAAATAAATCCTCCCATTAAACCTAAGGCAATCGTTTAGCAGGGGCTCTATTGAGAATGGTAGACAATCCCAAACCCTCCGATTTTGCTATTGAAGTCCGCCAGCTACGCAAAGAGTTTGGGGTCTTGAAGGCGGTGGATGGCATCAGCTTTGATTTGAAGCGTGGAGAATTTTTATCGGTGTTTGGTCCCAATGGAGCGGGTAAGACCACTCTGATCAAGATTCTTACGGGATTGACCCGGCCTTCATCCGGAACAGCCCGGGTTGCAGGTTACGAGGTGGAAGAGGGGAGATCCGAAATGCGGCGCGAAATCGGTGTTATTTCCCATTCACCCGCTTTATATGCAGATTTGACTCCCATGGAAAACCTGGTTTTTTTTGGCAAGATGTATGGGCTGGAGCATCCTCAGGAGTCAGCGCTGGCAGTTCTTGAAGATGTGGGGCTGGCAGCACGCAGGCATGACCGGGTGCGGATATTTTCCCGGGGCATGTTGCAGAGGCTATCCATCGCCCGGGCCATCCTGCACGATCCTTCCATATTATTTCTGGATGAACCTTTCACCGGCTTGGATATCCATGCTTCCAACGTGCTCAAAGAGCATCTTCAAACTTTACATAACAATAAGAGAACCATATTGATGACCACGCACGATGTTTCATGTGGGCTGGAAATGTGTGACAAGGTGGCCCTACAGGTGATGGGCCGGTTCGCCTTTTTTAAAGATATTAAAGATGTCGATAAAGAAAATTTTGAGAAGATGTATTTTGATGCGGTTCTCAATAACCAGTTCACCATGGGCCTTCGCCCTCACTGAGGCAGCATGAACCTTTTTTTGAGTCAAATCGCGGCGATTGTCTGGAAAGATTTCGTGACGGAACTCAAGACCCGGGAACTGTTCAGCGCGATGTTTGTTTTCGCATTACTGGTGATGCTGATATTTATTTTTTCTGTGAACCTGAGTGTCGTCAAAGCCAGTGAGGTCGGGCCGGGGATTTTGTGGGTGGCATTTTTATTTTCTGGAACTCTGGGCCTTAACCGATCTTTCGTGCTCGAAAAAGAAAACGGTTGCCTCATGGGATTGATGCTGGTGCCGGCAGACCGAACGGTTATTTATTTTGGAAAACTGATCAGCAATTTTGTTTTCCTGACCATTATGGAATTATTCATCCTGCCGTTGTTCATGATATTTTTTAATATTGACCTTATTGAGCACCTGCTTCCGCTTTTACTTGTTATATTTCTGGGGACCCTGGGTTTCTGCGCTCTGGGAACCCTGTTGTCTTCGTTGGCTTCAAACCTTAAAACCCGGGAAATCATGTTGCCCATTTTGCTCTATCCCCTACTGGTGCCGATCGTTATCGGAGTGGTTCGGATGACCGGGCAGATTCTGGCTGGGGAGCCTTTGTCGGAAATGATGAACTGGATTGGTTTGACGGCATCCTTCGATATCATTTATATTGGTGTCTCCATTATGACCATCGACCATATTCTGGAGGAGTGACGGAATGGATAACCTTGGATTTTTATTTGCGGCCAATGCGTTTGTATGGGGCGGCATTATTTATTATGTGTACACCCTCAAGCAGCGCAACAGGGCTCTTGAAAAAGACCTGGACTTGTTGAAAGAAACTTTGAGCAAGGAAGGATGATGAGTCCCGATGTGGAAGAGGGAAAAGAGGAAGAAAGTAATGTCTTGGTCTGGTTGACGGGTTCTGCGCTTCTGGCCGCGATGATCGGGATCTTTATTTATGTTCCCACCGAACGGACGGAAGGCCTGATCCAAAGGATCATGTATTTTCATGTGCCTTGCGCCTGGCTGTCATTTTTTGCTTTCTTTGTGGTTTTCATATGCTCCATTTTGTTTCTTTGGAAGAAAGACCGGGAGTGGGACATTTATGCCCACGCCTCAGCAGAGATCGGAGTGGTTTTCTGCTCTCTGGTATTGATCACGGGTCCGATCTGGGCAAGACCTATTTGGGGAGCCTGGTGGGTGTGGGACGCGCGCCTCACCTCCACTCTGATACTTTGGATCATATACGTGTCCTACCTCATGCTCCGTGCGCAAAGTGATGCCGGCTCCATGCGGGCTCGTTATGCCGCGGTGCTTGGCATTGTCGGGTTTCTAAATATTCCTTTCATCCATTTTTCTGTACTCTGGTGGCGGACATTTCACCCCCAGCCTAAGGTCATCACTACCGAAGGGATTGGCAAGGGAATGGACCCCAGCATGCTGGCTACGCTGGGCATATCTCTGTGTGCCTTCACTCTGCTTTATTTCCTGTTGATGGGTGAGCGGGTGCGGCAGGAAAAACTGAGAGATGAAGTTGACCGTCTTAAAAGAGAAAAAATTTACTCGTCTTAAAGACGGATTGCTGGGCCTGTTGATCCTTGTGGCCCTGGCTTTACTCGTACTCCGTATTCAAAGTCCCGGCCCGGAAAACCCGCAACCGGAAGTCAATCAGTTCAAGTCGCAAGAAGGCTATCTGGCCCCCAAGTTTACTTTAAGGAATCTCAAGGGTAACCTTGAGGGGCTTGACGATCATTCCGGTAAAGTGATTGTCGTCAATTTTTGGGCTACCTGGTGCGTTCCCTGTATTAAGGAAATGCCCAGTTTCGAAAATCTTTACCGCCGCTTTCGCTCGAAGGGGCTGACTATTCTGGCGATCAGCTTGGACAAAGGTGATTCTTCCAAAGTTCAGGAATTTGTGGATAAGTATAAATTGTCTTTCCCGGTTTTGCTGGATACCGAAGGGATCGCCGAAAAACTTTATCCATCTTTTACCATTCCATTCACCTATGTGATCGATAAGCGGGGCCGGGTGGTCGCCCGTGTAGATGGTGCTAAAAACTGGGAGTCATCTGAAACATTCGAAGCGGTTGAGCATCTTTTAAAACAATAAACACGTGAGGAAAGCATTTAATGATAAATGAAGATAAAGCCCAGTCTGCCAATGAAAGTTTTTATGAAGCTTTTAATAAAAGGGATATTGAGGCGATGAAAAGGGTGTGGGGGAATGATGAAAGCATAACCTGTGTTCATCCCGGCTGGCCTCCTCTTAATGGGTTCAAGCCGGTTTTAAATAGCTGGGCGGGTATTTTTGAAAACTCGGGAAATATGGAGATTCAGATTTCTGATGTGCGGGTTCTGGCTTCGAATGATCTAGCCTGGGTTTCCTGCATCGAGAAGCTTTATACCATCGCTGAGAGCGGAGTGCTGGCTTCTAAAGTTTTTGCCACTAACCTGTTTCGCCTTGAGGACGATGTTTGGAAGATGGTCATGCATCATGCTTCACCCGTCCCCGACATCCATAAAACGGAAGATATCTCGAGGAATTGAAAATGAGCCGGAGTCCGGCGAAAGAGGTTATTATTTTAAAAAACACGCGACATGATGTCCGGGGGCGATTTCTTTAAGAGCAGGTATTTCTTCTTCACATTGCTTTTCCTTGATGGGGCAACGGTTGTGGAAGGCGCAACCTTTGGGGGGAGTGGCGGGATTTGGGACATCTCCCTTGATAGATGCCTTTTGTTGGGTCCGTCCTGATTCGAGGTTGGGAATTGCGTTCAGCAGAGCCGTAGTGTAGGGGTGCTGGGGCGAATTATAAATTTGTTCGCTATTGGCAAGCTCAACAATTTTTCCGAGATACATCACCGCGACCCGGTCGCAGAAATATTCTACCACCCCCATATCGTGAGAGATAAACAGGTAGGAGATGTCCAGCTTTTCTTTCAAGTCGAGCAAAAGGTTGATGATCTGAGCCTGTATGGAAACGTCTAAAGCGGATACCGGCTCATCTGCAACCACCAGCTTTGGGTTCAAGGCGATGGTCCGGGCAATGCCCACGCGCTGGAGCTGGCCTCCGCTCAATTCGTGAGGATACCGGTTAAAATGATCGGAGGTCAGGCCCACGTGTTCTAAAAGCTGTGTTGCTTTTTCGGCATTTTCTCTCTTGTCTTGGAAGCCATGAATTTCAAAAGGTTCCTGAAGGATATGCCCAATACGTCTTGCCGGATTGACGGAAGAATAGGGGTCCTGAAAAATGATCTGCATTTTCCTTCTAAGACTTCTCATCTCAGTTTCTTTGAGATCAAACAGGTTAGTGCCGCAAAAGCTTACCTGTCCTGAAGTCGGCTCAATCAGGCGGAGCAAGGTTCGGGCCGCAGTGGATTTTCCGCATCCACTTTCTCCCACCAGCCCCAGTGTTTCTCCTGCTTTAAGGGTGAAGGAAATACCATCTACCGCGCGAACCGGCGGGGCTTGTTCTTCGAGAAATTTTTTTTCGGGCAGAAAATATTTTTTAAGATTCCGAACCTCCAGCAAGGGAATGTTTTTTTCTATAGTCATATTGGTCCCGGTTCCAGGTGGCAACTCCATTGCCGCTGGGCATCCGCCTGACGCAATTCGGGTTTTTGGGTTTTACATTTTTCAATAGCCCAGGCGCAACGAGGGTGAAACGCGCACCCTGAAGGTCGCTGATGGAGACTGGGAACGTTGCCCGAAATTTCCTCCAGTCGTGCGCCTGTTTTTTTTGCAGTTCCCAGTTTGGGAACAGAGGCGATGAGTCCCTTGGTGTAAGGATGAAGAGGATTTTTCAGAAGAGCGCGGGTAGGCCCGGACTCGACTATTTCTCCTGCATACATGACAAGAACCCTCTGAGCGATTTCTGCAACCACCCCCAGATCATGGGTGATAATGAGAATGGACATCCCTGTGTCTTTTTTTAAATTCTCCAGAAGCTCAAGAATCTGAGCTTGAATCAAAACATCGAGAGCGGTCGTGGGTTCATCGGCGATGAGGACTCTGGGAGCGCAAGCCAGGGCCATTGCAATCATGACGCGTTGCCGCATTCCCCCGCTGAGTTGATGGGGATAGTGTTTTAGTTTTTCTTCCGGTGAGGGGAGTTCCACCTGAGCCAACAGGTCTGCCGACTTTTGCAGGGCTTCTTGCCGATTCATAGTCGTATGGCGAAGGAGTGTTTCGGCCATTTGTTCTCCAATGGTCAAGACTGGGTTGAGAGAGGTCATAGGGTCCTGGAAGATCATGGAAATAGAGCGGCCGCGTATGTCCTGTAAGACTTTTGCATTTAGGGATAACAGGTTCTGGCCGGAAAACAGAATTTTTCCGCTCAGAATTTCCGCCGGAGGCTCTGGCAAAAGGCGGAGAATAGAAAGGGCGCTGACTGTCTTTCCGCAACCGGATTCTCCGACCAGAGCCAGGGTTTCTCCCCGGTTTAAATGAAAGCTGATTCCATTGACGGCGGTCAGCTTTCCTCTGGGAGCGGAAAAAGAAACCTTCAGGTTTTGAATATCCAACTCCGGTGATGACATCGCTATTTTCGCAATAAATAGGTTGAAACGAATTTGATCCGGCATAATTCGGTTTTCGAATCTCTGATGTTATAATAAATCATTTATGCGCTTAATGGTCATCCTGCAGAATTTTAATTGTTGTTGAGTGGAAAATAGATGAAACCCTTCGCAAAAATATTGGTGGTTGAAGATGACTCCACATCCTCAAAATTGATGGCCTATCATCTTGGAATGATGGGATTCAAAAACGTCACGGAGGTCGAGGATGGAGACTCGGCGCTGGAGCAACTGAAAAAGGAAAAAGCGGACTTGGTGATTGCCGATTGGCATATGCCGAAGCTGAATGGACGGGACCTTTTTAAAGCCATCCGGGAAGAGGGATTGTGGCGGGATATTCCCTTCCTGATGGTCACGGTGGAAAAAGACGATCAAAAGGTGCAGGAAGCCATCCAAGCTGGGGTTCGGGATTATATTGTGAAACCCTTAATGTTGAGAAATTTAAACAAAAAATCCGTGAAATGCCAGGGCTGGATCGGGGCTGAATCGAAATGGGGAAAATGAATTTTTGTTTGTTAGAGGCAAAGAAAAAGGCGGCCTGACGACCGCCTTTTCAAGTATATGGTTTTCTTTAAAATTCTATTTGGATTTGACAAGGCATTCTTTTTCAAGTTCCTTGCTCACGATATTGTCGCATTTTTTGGGATCGCCTTGAACCACCCCATAGCAATAGGCCTGGCTATCCCGGTTTAGGATCAGGGTACAGTAATAAATGCTGTGGTCCTTATGTTTGTACCGACTTTCTGGGTTTGAAATTGGGGTCAGGGCGAGACAAAGGTTTCGCTCATCTTCCTTAGAAAGCTTCCCCGTTGGTTTTGCCGCAGACGAGAACAACCCTGTCTTCTTCATTTCTGTCATGGGTCCTTGTCCATCAATCACGGTTACCGGATCTACACCCGGGCGTCCCTTTCGAACATCCTGGGTTATTTCATCACAAGCTTTTGTATCCGCAATATCAGCCGCCTCCGCAATATCAGCCGCCATGGAGGGTGGAGCTCCAATAAAAAAAGTTAACGATAATACCAACCAACCCATGGCCCTGTTCGTCCACATATCAGTCTTCCTCCCAAATGGCCTGTATTTTTATGACATCTGACAAAAAAAGAAATAACGCGATGGTTGTAAGGATACCCTATTTTGCCGGAAAAAACCAAAAATTGTATTCAAACTATTGAAAATAAATGAACTTATGAAAGCTGGGCGGGTGAGGGTAGAGAACTCGCTGATAAGCGAGCCTTCCCCCTCAAAGATATGGGAATGGGTTGAACAATAAACTTAATTTGGTTACTTTGTTTCGGCTGGCTTTTTCTTGTGCATGGCTCCAAAAACCACCTTCGCCACAGTACCGACCATCAATAGTAATAAAATGATTAAAAAGGTCTCGTTCATAAGGGTTCCTTGAGTTGAATAATCAATGAGATTTTAAAATTTCCATATCGGAAAATGATCCGAAAAAATTAGCTTTCCGAAACTTAAATATGGTTTATTGTACCCATTATAATTGTTAAAAATGTTACGGTTATGTCAAAGATTGGTCAATTATTTGCGTTTCGGATATCCTGAATCCGATTTTGTTTAGGTGATTTCATGAAATCATGGGAAAAGCCGGAAATAAGAAAATATCTTGGGCCGCTATTAGTAGCCGTTGGACTGGCCTATACCTATCATTCTCATATTACTGGTTGCTCCCGCTATGTCATTTTCGCGGGCTGGGCGCTTGGACCGCCCGTTTGGTTCCTCCTGGAATATGGCCTGCTGTTTGATGCTGAAAGTGAGGATTTAAACACCTTCAGGCACACCCAAAGCCTTTGCAGAAACCTTTGGTTGGGGTTCCTGGCCTATTTAGCGGCGTTTTATCTTGGCCAGTGGAATTGAATCATGGCTCCTTTTTTCTAGATTATACCTCCTAAATTTGTTTATACTAGCCCACTTTATAAAGCCGGAGAATGAATGTGATAACACTTGGATAGCACCCGGCACAACCCCTGAACTGTTATATGCGAATTTTAAGCTGGAATGTCAATGGCGTGCGTGCCGCTGTTAAAAAAGGATTTTTTGACTGGCTGGAATCTGAATCGCCGGATGTGGTGTGTCTGCAGGAAATTAAAGCGCGAACCGAAGACCTTGATGAATCCATACAAAATCCTGTCGGCTTTCATGTGGTTTGGAACCCGGCCGAGCGCAAGGGATACAGTGGCGTGGCCATTTTTACCAAAAAGAAACCGAAAGCGATTCATAGAGGGATAGGCATTGAACGGTTCGATGTAGAAGGACGTGTAATTAGAATCGAGTTCAAGGATTTTGATCTGTTCAATGTTTATTTTCCCAATGGCACCAGCGGTTCAGAAAGGCTGGAATATAAAATGGAGTTTTATGATGCCTTTCTTAATCATTGCGAACAATTGTGGGCCGAGGGCAGAGAGTTGGTGATCACTGGAGATGTGAACACCGCCCACAAGGCCATTGACTTGAAAAACCCTAAAGCCAATGAAAAAAATTCAGGCTTTTTGCCGGAAGAGAGGGCTTGGGTTGATAAATTTATTTCACATGGGTATGTGGACAGCTTCAGGGCGTTTCACCCGGAACCGGATCAATACACCTGGTGGAGCTACCGGTTTAATGTGCGGACTAAAAATATCGGTTGGCGCATTGATTATTTTTTTGTCACGGAAAAACTTATGGCAAAGGTTCAAGACTCTTTCATTCAACCGGATGTCATGGGCTCGGACCATTGCCCTATAGGTCTGGATATTAAGGCCAGATAATCGGGATATGCAACGTTTGCGGATTGTCCGCATCTAATTGTTTGCCATCCTGATAAATCGAGTTTCCCAAGCAAGCGTCACAACAAAGAATCATTTTGAATTGGAGTGGGGATTTTATGGGATTTGAGCTCAACAAAAGTTATAGCGGATTCAAACTGACCCGGAAGAAGGAAATTGACGAGCTGAAATCTCTCGGCCTTTTTTTTGAACATGAGGTCACCAAAGCTGAATTGATGGTTCTGGAAAATGATGATGATAACAAGGTGTTCAGCGCGACGTTCAGGACTCCGCCGGAAAACGATACCGGGATTGCCCATATCCTGGAACACAGTGTTTTATGCGGGTCTAAAAATTTTCCGGTCAAAGAACCCTTTGTCGAGCTTATGAAAGGAAGTTTGCAGACCTTTCTCAATGCAATGACCTTTCCTGACAAGACCATGTATCCCGTTGCCAGCAGAAACCGGAAAGATTTTTTCAACCTCATGAATGTCTATCTGGATGCGGTTTTTTATCCCAATATTTCTGAAGAGACCTTCAAGCAGGAAGGCTGGCATTATGAGTTGAACAGCCCGGAAGATAAAATTGTTTATAAAGGAGTGGTGTTCAATGAGATGAAAGGCGAATTCTCCAATCCGGAAAGCTGTATTGATCGCCAGTTGGCCCATTCCCTCTTTCCTTCCACCGCATACGGATTTGAATCGGGGGGCGATCCCAAAAACATTCCCGACTTGACATATCGGGACTTCACGGAGTTTCACAGAAAGCATTATCATCCCTCCAACAGCAGATTGTTTTTGTATGGAGATGGAGACACCCAAAGCTATCTTGAGTTTTTACAGGAAAAATATTTGAAGGATTTTGGGCTTATGGATATCAACACCTCCATTGCCCACCAGAGGTCTTTCAGGAAACCGAAAAGAAAATCCATGGCCTACCCGGTTTCCAGCGATGAATCGCTGGAGAAAAAGACCTATGTCCTGGTGGGCTACAAGTTGGATAAGGCCATCAACCATGAACATTGCCTTGGGTTCAGCATACTGAGCCATCTCCTGCTGGGGTCTTCCGCGTCTCCTTTGAGAAAAGCCCTCATCACTTCCGAGTTGGGCAGTGAAGTCATTGGCGGAGGGTTCGATGACAATCGCGCCGATACCATGTTTGCCGTGGGATTAAAAGGCACAGAGCCTGAGCATGAAAACAAGATTCTTGCACTCATAGATTCGACCCTGCGCGAACTGGCGGAAGACGGAATAGAGGAAGATATGATCCTCTCGGCGGTCAATTCTATAGACTTCAGGCTTCGGGAGGCCAATTTTGGCGGGTTCCCCAAAGGCATTGTTTATAACATTCAGGCATTGGGTTCATGGCTTTACGATAAAGATCCTTTCACCCATCTCAGATTTGAGAAAGTCATGCGGAAAATCAAAAAACATATGCATGAAGGATATTTCGAGGATTTGATTCACCGTTACCTGATTGAAAATAACCATCGCAGTATTCTGGTGGCCACGCCCAAACAGGGCCTTGGCAAGAAATGGGAAGCCAAGGAAAGAAAAATTTTGAAAACGGTTAAAGAGGAACTTGCCTCCGATCAGATCGATAACATGATCGCAGAAACCCAAAAACTTCAGGAATTGCAATTGACTCCAGATTCTCCAGAAGCGCTTGCCACGCTGCCTTCGCTGGAGATTGAGGATGTTCCCAAAGAAATTGAAAAATATCCCCTAGAAATAAAAAATCAAGGTGACTCACAGATACTGTTTCATGACCTGTTCACCAATGACATTGCTTACACCCAAATAGGATTCAATACGCACTCGGTACCGGCCGAAATGATTTCCTATATCCCGTTACTGGGAACTCTGGTGCTGGGGATGGGGACTCGCAGGCATAGCTACTCGGAGATTTCCAAGTTGATCGGCATGCATACCGGCGGAATCCGCACTTCCCATTTTTCTTCGGCAACGGTTCAGGACCGTCAGCAGGTTCTCTCCTATATTTTTTTCAATGGCAAGGCGTTGATTGAAAAAGTGGGCAACCTGTTCGATCTTTTTGATGAACTGTTCGGTGAGTATAGTTTTGATGACACTAAACGACTGGTTGAAATCATTCGCAGTGCCAAGTCTGATATGGAAGATTCGATTGTCCCGCATGGCAATCATTATGTGTTGGCGAGACTTCAGTCCTACCAGTCTCGGCTCGGAAAGTTTGATGAGCTGACCGATGGGATCACCTATTACAAGTTTTTGGAGCAATTGCTGGAGCGTGTGGAGAAAAACCCGGCGGAGGTTGCTGGGCAGTTCCGACAGGTCGCCGAACGGGTCTTTACCCGCAAGAACGCTCTGTTTAATATCACCTCCGGGGAAAAGGATTACCAGATTATAGAAAAGAGAATCGTCGGGACGGTCGGCGTCCTTTCGGATAAGGAATGGAGTAGGGAGGAATGGGACCTGAAAGCGGCACCCCTGAACGAGGGTTTTTTGACTGCCAGTACCGTTCAGCATGTAGGCAAAGGGGCCAACCTGTATGATTTAGGATTCAAATATTCCGGCCAGTTTGAGGTGCTCAAAGGCCTTCTTGGAACAGGATTCTTATGGGACAAGGTTCGCGTGCATGGTGGCGCCTACGGCAGTGGCAACTCGTTCGATTTTTTTACCGGTGATTACAGCCTGGTTTCCTACCGCGACCCCAACCTTTCCGAAACGTTGGCCGTCTATGATGAGATCGCGGACTTCCTGAATCATCTGGAACTGCCCTCTGAAGAACTGACCAAAATCATCATCGGCTGTGTTGGGAAAATGGACCCTCCTTTAACCGCCGACCGCAAAGGTTCGGCTTCCATGATCGATCATCTCACAGGCCGCACCCACGAATTGAAACAGAAAATTCGTGAAGAGTTGTTGTCCACCCAGCTGGAGGATTTGAAGGATTATGCCCCGCTGTTTGAAAAAATCCGCGACGGCGGCAATGTCTGTGCCCTGGGTAATGAGGATAATCTCAAAAAATCCAAATCTGTCTTCGGCCAACTGGTTAAAGTCTTCCACTAGCCGGGCCACACCGGGTGATAGCTGGCTCCACGCCTTCGGCGGTCGCGTGTTATGCCCCCTCATTAGCTTTCATGCCCCGAAGGGATAGTAAGCTTCACCGCCACATTGCCATCGGTCACTGGCCGAGCTTAAGTTTCGAGTGTTTCCTGTCGATAAATAGTACAGAAGAATTCCCTGTTGACAGGTGAGACATGAAGCTCAAGCGCAAAGAAATTCTGGACCTTTTAAGGTCATTTGGGGTGAGCCAGGTTTCCGGGTTGAAGAATGGTTGCCGCGATTACGAGACGTATTTTAAAAAGCGCCAGAGGCGGGAAGATCAGGCGTTCCATGCGTTCATAGAGACTTGGCGAACTTAGCGTAGAACCTCCGCAGGCCAGCGTAACGCTGGACTCAAAATGCAATGACCCAGGTTTGCTCAGTAGGGCACATTGTTGCAGGCTAGATAAAGCTATTGCCCATTGCCCCCGGTCGCTGGCCGGTTGCTTATTAGGCCCCACGCCGAGTGGAAGGCTTTTTCCATTTCAGGCAGTTGGGCCAGTTCTGGGACCACTTCCAGATACCGGATGACCCCGTCACGGTCGAGCACAATGATGGCCCGTGCCAGCAGGCGGTTTTCCTCAATCAAAAGCCCGGTTGATCGACCAAACTCAGCATCCCGATAATCCGACAGAAACAGAATATTGTGAATATTGGCCTCTTTCGCGAAGCGTTTTTGTGCGAAAGGCAGATCCCTGCTGATCGTTACCAGATTGGCGGTTTGATCCAGCCCCTTGTTCTCTTCGCTGAGTATGTGAGTCTGTTTTTCGCAGGTGGGAGTATCCAACGAGGGAACGACACTCAGTATTGTCACCTTGCCTTTAAACGATTGCAGATCAATCATTTTCAAACCAAGGTCAGGGAGGCTGACAGTCGGGAGTGTTTGACCCACCCGCGCTTTTTCTCCCATCAACGTCAGTGGTTTTCCTCTTAACGTTACCTCCTGCCCCCAACTCGATCCCGCAAAAATCAGGACCAGAATTAGACTTCCATATATTTTATGAAGCATAATAAACTCTCCTTTTTATTAGACTTTTCTGCCACATCTTAACATTTTAGTGAGATGGCTTGCTTTTATTGAGCAAATGATGTGGCTCTGTTAAGATCAAAGTTAAATTATGAATGGCACCATTACAGAACTAAAAAGAAATATCAAAGCCTGCACTCTTTGTGAAGCGGACCTTCCTTTTCCTGCAAACCCCATCTTCTCATTTTCCGCGACATCAAAAATACTCATCGTGGGGCAGGCACCGGGAATCAAAGTGCATGAATCCGGCACTCCATGGAACGATGCCAGCGGTGACAGGTTGCGCGAATGGATGCAGGTCTCGAAAGAACAATTCTATAACACGAAGTATTTTTCAATTGTGTCGATGGGGTTCTGCTACCCCGGAAAAGGTAAATCAGGGGATTTGCCTCCCCGTCCTGAATGCGCTGAAAAATGGATGTCACCTATCCTTGAGAAATTGCCCAAGCGGCAACTGACTCTTCTAATCGGCCAATACGCGCAAGGCTGGTTTTTGAAGTCCCGCAAAAAACCGACCCTGACAGAAACGGTAAAAAAACTGGAAACTTTACCTGCCCGAGTATTTTGTTTTGCCTCACCCTTCACCACGCAATAATATCTGGCTCAAGAAAAACCCGTGGTTCGAAAAAAAGCTGGTGCCACAGTTGGAAAAAAGAATCACCGAGTACCTGTCGTGACAATCAAAACTCGACGACAGTGACCCCATCGCCGCCTTCGTGGCGCGAACCAGGGGTGAACTGTTTGCAGAGCCCGGCCTTTTCCAGATAATTGCGTACCAGAGTCTTAATCGTTCCCATACCATGACCGTGAATGATGCGCACTCTCTGCGCTTTCTGCACAATGGCCCGGCTGATGAAAGCTTCCATAACCGCTTCGGCTTCTTCTGAGTTCATGCCCCTTAAATCACAGGAGGACACCGAACCGCCCTCTGACTCGGTATGGACAGTCAATGAAAATTTTTTTTCGGATTTTTTGCCCTTTTGTCGCGAGTTACCACGAAGGGCGCTGGCTTCAACAATAGTTGTGATATTGCCCATTTGCACCCGCAGTTTTTTCTTTCCTTCAGGGGGTTCCAGAAGGGTGCCGAGGGTGCCCAGGTTCAAAATTAAAACCGGGTCTCCGGTTTTCAGGTTTCCGGCTGGTAGGGACCATTCGTCGATATCGTCCACTTTCGGAGACAGAGGCACCTGACTCATGGATTGCATTTGCTTTTCCACCTTGCGGATTTTGGGAAGGTCTTTTTCGCCTTTGATCTCTTGAATCATTTTCTGGATTTCAGCTTTTCCGGCACGCACTTCCGCCTGTAATTTTTTGGTTTTGTTTTTTTGAAAATCCTTTTCTTCATCCCGCAGTCGATGAGTCAGGATTTTCTGTTCCCTCGCCAGGAATTCAACTTCATCCTTCCGCTGTTTTATTTCTTCCCGATCCCGGCTTAGTTCCAGTCTCTGGCGGGTCAAATCTGCGAGCAGGTCTTCGGCACGGTTCTCTTTGGCCTGATACAAACTGCGAGCCTGATCGATGATGTTTTTTTGAAGGCCCAGTCGCTCGGCGGTGTCAAGGGCGGCGCTTTGCCCCGGCGCTCCAAAGATCAATCGGTAGGTGGGACTCAACGTGTCGAGATCAAACTCCGTGCAGGCATTGAGGAAACCTTCGTGAGTTTGCGCCAGAATCTTTAAAGTAAAATAGTGGGTGGAGACCAATGTTATGACATTTTTGCTTTTAAGATCAAAAAGAATGGCTTCTGCCAGAGCCGCTCCTTCTTGTGGGTCGGTGGCAATTCCCAACTCGTCCAGAAGTACCAGGGAACCCGAGTCAACATGATTCAGAATATGAACAATTTTTTTCAAGTGTCCGGAAAAAGTAGATAGCTTTAATTGAATATTCTGGTCATCACCGATGTCGGAATAAACCTTCGGGAAAAACGGGATACTGGAACTCCCTTTAACGGGAAGATACAGCCCCATCCTGGCCATGAGAGCCAGCAGACCCAGAGTTTTTAGCGTTACGGTTTTACCTCCAGTATTGGGGCCGGAAATGATCACCACTCGAACCGAGTCGTCCCACTCAATGGTATTGGGAATCACCGTTTCACCATCCAGAACCAGTTCCGGATTCCGGGCTTCCTTAAGCTCCATGATCGAGTCACGGTTCATGGGGCAGTTCACCGCCGACATGGTTTTAGCCAGACGGGCTTTGGCGTGAATGAGATCCAGAGATACCAGTGTCTCAAGATTTCTTTCCAGTGGTTCCTGGAACTGCCGGGTTTGAAGGGCCAGAGCTTGCAGGATTTTAATTTTTTCCTGCATGACTTGAAGCCGGGCTATTTTCAATTGATTGTTCAGCGGCACGATGGAAGTGGGCTCTATAAACAGAGTCTGTCCTGTTCCTGAACTATCATGCACAATGCCGTCCACTCGGGACTTGAACTCCGCCCGCACCGGGATGACCATACGCTCCTCACGTTCGGTGATGTACGAATCCTGCAGCGCTTCGCGGATGCTATCCGAATTGAGGAGACGTTGCAGGCGTTCTTCCAGTTTGCTTTTTGTGGTGTCAGCATTACGTAGAGCCTGGCGCAGTTCCGGTGTGGCATTTTCCCGGATGTTCCCCTCATCATCGATACAACGGACCAGATCATTGAAAAACTCTTTGAGGGGATTAAGTCTTTCCAGCCAGGACAGCAAGCGGGGATAAATGGGTTTTTTATCTCGACATAGATTTCGACACAATCGCAAAAGTTTGATGACCGACAGGCATTGCTCCGGCTCGATCATTTTTTGTTCTTCAACAGCCTGGAAAACAGGGCGAAGGTCCTCAAACCGATCCATAGGAAAGGAGTCCAAAGAATCCAGCAAGACCACCATCTCGGCGGTTTCTTCGAGCAGGGTTTGTGCTGAATCAAAATCCTCTTCGGGTTTTAAATCCTGGCAGTGATCCTGCGTGATGGGGGAGCAGGCATGGTTTGCCAATGCCGAAGCCACTCTGCCCCAGCCCAAAAGCTGCATGGATTTTTCAATCAGATGAACTGAGTCGGATGATGGTGTGTCGCTCATAACATGGATTACACTAAGGTGGACTCGATAAGAATGCTCACTCGGGCGTCATAAAGGCGGTTGGGGTCGCGAAAATGTTTATATCCATACAAAAGAACCGCGAGATCTTTTTCGACTTTCTTTTTATAGCTGGTCTTTTTTTCTCCAGGGATAAGCGTACTGCCATGAATCTGGAGTTTTTGTGTGGTGATGGTGACGGGTTTATCGAAGTCAATGGTTTCGCTATTGAAATACAAATCATATTTAATGATGTGCTGGCCCATCACTTCAAACTGGTTTTGTCCTTTACGGGTGGCAAACAGGGTGGCGATTTTGCCATCACGTTTAATCGGGTTTGGGCTTTCTGGTCCGGGCAGTTCCAGCAAGGCAAGGTCCTGTCCTTGAATCAGCCGGGCCCAGTGGATCGCACCGAGGTGGTTGCCTTCCCGGGTCATGCGCACAACATCAGGGTTCAACCTGCGTTTCTGTTTTCCAATCCATTCCACCATTGCAGGCACTTCCGATTCGGGCAGGAAATGGCCGCCGTGTGCCGTGCCTTTTTCTCCATGCTCCAGGTAGCGGACGGGGTATTTCATATCGGAGAGAATTTTATGAATTCGTCGGCTGAGCTGGATAGGGAAAATAGGATCGTGCGCGCCTTGAATCATATAAATCGGCGTGTTGCGTAGATTCACCAGAAAATGCATGTACCGGGGCGTGATGCTTCCGGCAATGGGAATCAGTCCGGCAAATCGGTCCGGATAAAACATGCCGATCATGTAAGCGCCGATAGCGCCATTGGACAACCCGGCAAGAAAAACCCTATCTGAATCTATATTGTATTTTTCACGAACCTGATCGATGAGTCTGAGTACCATTTCCTCGGCGGGCCGGGCCCACCAGGCCCCCATCGGGTAAGTGGGACACAATACCGCAACCTTTTTATTCAGACGTTCAACCCAGGCCGGAATGGTGTTGGCACCGCTACCGCCCAGCCCATGCAAGATGACTACGAGTGGAATCTTTTCATCCGATCCCGATGGCTCGGGAAGAAACAAGGCATAAGGATAGTCTTTTCCATTATGGGTGATCTGTAAATTTTTTTGAAGTCCAACCGGGCCCGGGTTTTTCCTTGCCCGTGCGCGTAGGATGGATTTGATGGTTTCGTGTTGTACCTGGCCCGACTGCAAGCGTTTCAGCACCTGGATTTCCACATCGGGGTCCTGGGTGGAAATAAACAAATCCACTTCCGACTTGATGTCCAGTGTTTCCCGTACCTTGCCGGACTCCTGCACCGCAGAGCACGCCACGACAAACAGCAGGATCAAACTCATTTTCAGGGTATTCATGCTTTACACAGTATCGAACTTTAAAATCTTTGTAAAGGCTTTAGGGTTGGCCTAAATGATTAATTTTATTGGAATTTTCTGTCCTCATGCGGTAAGATTTATCTCTGTTTAGCCACGTTGTTCAATTTTTTAGGAGCCCTTCAAAAATTTCCTGCGGCCGTGAGCGTACCCTTTGAAAAAGGAACGCGAATTGCCAGTCGAAAAATATTAAATTAACAAACAGATATTTTAAATCTTCTTAATGGCCTGCCTGATGAATTCATTAAAAGCACTGGTTCAAACTCTGGTTAAAACTCTCAATCTGGGAACTCTCTCGCTTGGAAAATGTCGAATGGATGCAGGGGAACCTGCCGCACTGACCCGGATGTTCACGTTAAAGAAAAATGGGATGGATTATGTGGGGCAGGTCCGGGTGCGTCCCGGGTACCCGGCCGTTCGCATCGAAGTCTTCAATGAAAATTATTTTGAGGAGTTCGACCAGCCTGAATCGGCTGTGCTCGACAATCTGGCCGGGAAAGTTCTGGGTCGGTTGTTAAAGGATAAAGAATTGCCGGAAGCGGTGAAAACTTCTATCCGTGAATATATTGAAGAGCAGGAATCGAGTGGCGAGAAAGAAGAAGTTATTGAATCCGGAAACGAACGCGATCTGGATAAAATTTTTGAGCGTTTGAATCAGGAGTATTTCAGTGACCGGATTCAAGCCAAGGTCATGTGGGGGCGCGATGTGAAATCGCGGAACAAAAGTGGTTTTCGCTATGGCTCCTATGATGAGGGAAAAAAACTCATCCGGGTTCATCCACGGTTGAAGCAGGACTTTGTGCCTCTGTGCGTGTTGGAACTCACTGTCTACCATGAAATGTGCCACCAGTTTGCCCCGTCTTATAAAAGGAATGGAACCTGGCAGAGCCATCACCCTGAATTTAAAAAGAAAGAGCGGGAGTACAAGGACTTCAAAGACGCCCGCAACTGGGAGAAGCACAACTGGCATCGTTTACTCCTTCCCGCCGAAGAAAACGCCGAATTGGTGACAGCCTAACCCTCTGGGCTATGAAGCTATTGCTAGTTGTCTTCAGCGTCACGCTGATCCCCATTGCAATTACCACTGATTTGGCCTAAATTGGTTCCACGCCATGAAAATGATCAAATGCTACATTCAGTATGAAAAACTGGAAGCGCTCCGGGAAAAGCTTTTTGAACTGGGAGTACCTGGAATTTCTGTGGTCGATGCCAAAGGCATTGGCAAACCGATGAGCCATTTAAAATCAGACCCCGAATTGAAGGTTCCTCAATTCCATCCCTGCGTGGAAATTTCGGTGGTTCTTGAAGCCGAAGCGGTGGATGAAGTGGTGGACATGATTGTGAAGACGGTGCATACCGGTGGCTTGAGCGATGGGAAGGTTTTTGTCCTGCCGGTTGAAGAGGCCGTCCGGGTCCGCACCGGGGAACGGGGCAAGCAGGCCCTCTACTAGTTAAGGCAAGCTTCCGTTGATTGCTGAAAATCTCACCGAGGTTTTGGAAAGGATTTCCCAGGCCACCCAAAAGTCGGGAAGAGAACCGGGCAGTGCCCGTCTGGTTACAGTTTCCAAACAAGTAGATATTGCCCAAATAGGTGAAGCCGGTACTGCCGGGGCCGTGATATTCGGCGAGAATAAAATCCAGGAAGCGGTTCCCAAGATAGAGCAAATGGGATCGCAAGATATTATCTGGCATTTTATCGGCCACTTGCAAAAGAACAAGGTCAAGTTTCTCGATGAGCGCTTTGACTTGATCCACTCGGTGGACAGCCTCGAACTGGCGGAGAAAATCGCTAAACAGTGCCAGTCAGAAAACCGGGTACAGAGGGTTTTGTTGCAGGTCAATGTTTCCGGCGAAACCGCAAAGTTTGGCATGGAACCGGGCGAACTGGAAAAGCAGATGGATGATTTTTCCCGGTTGCAAGGGATCATGGTTGAGGGCCTGATGACTATCCCGCCTTTCCACCCCGACCCGGAAAATTCCCGTAAGCATTTTTCCCGGTTGCGGGAGCTTCGTGAGCAATGCGAAAAACAGAACGGAGTTTCCCTTCACGAACTTTCCATGGGCATGAGCGACGATTTTGAGGTCGCGGTGGAAGAGGGGGCGACCCTGGTTCGCGTCGGAACAGCTATTTTTGGCCCCCGCCACTAGGCGTTGGGCCAGTGAGCCGCCAACATAGTTCCCTCTTTGTCAAAGAGGGCTAGGGTGATTTACCAAGGGGTCTACTTTTAATTAAAACTTCCTCTGAGAAGTACCCCTCCAGGGCATGTGGGATGCCTTCTTCATTTGTCTTCATGCCCGGAGCGGGTAAAGACAAAGGTGAAATATCGCAGGAGAGAATGGGGTAAATAAATGTTTCCAGATTTAAAATCAACGGGGAGAACAACCTTGTGCTGAAAAATAAAAAATTGGGATTCATCGGTGGCGGCAATATGGCTGAAGCCATGATTAAAGGGCTGCTTTCCGCTTCCTTTATCGAATCGAAAAACATTTTTGTCTCGGAACCGTCTGAGCAGAAACGCAATGCCTTGCACACGGAGTACAAAATCAAAGTCACTGCCGACAACCGTGAACTGGCGAAGAAATCTGACATCCTCGTTCTCGCGGTCAAGACGCAGATATTGAAAGAGGTTCTCCGCGATATTAGTTCTCTGGTAGATCATGACAAGTTGGTAATATCCATTGCTGCGGGTGTTCCCATTTCCATTATAAATAGTGCCCTGCGTGGCAAGAGCAATAAAAAGTTCAGCGTGGTGCGCACCATGCCCAATACCCCGGCACTGGTTCAGGAAGGAGTGACAGCGATCGCTTCCGGCGAACATGTTACTAAAGCGGATGTGAAAATCGCCCACCGTATTTTTGAAGCGGTGGGTCGCACTGTCGATGTCGAAGAAGACCACCTCGACGCCGTGACGGGTTTAAGCGGTAGCGGCCCGGCTTATATCTTCATGCTGATCGAAGCGCTTTCTGACTCGGGAGTCAAGATGGGTCTTTCGCGCGAAGTGGCCAATACCCTGACTATCCAGACGGTGCTGGGTTCCGCCAAACTGGCGCGGGAGAGTGGCAAGCATCCTGGCGAACTTAAAGACATGGTTACTTCACCGGCCGGCACCACCATCGCCGGCCTGCACGCTCTGGAAGAGGGGGGTCTGCGCACCACCATGATGAACGCGGTGGAAGACGCCACCCTGCGGTCGCGCGAATTGGGCAAAATCGCTATTAATAAAAATCAGTCAGCAGCAGAAGATAAAGAGCAATAATTTTACTTTCCACTTACAGGGAAAACGTATGAGTAAAAATACATCGTCGTATTGGAATGTTTTGAGCCCAGAAAACTCTGGTAAGTGGAAGCCAATTGAAGGTGCGGAGGGAATGCTGGAGCAATTAACTTTGGCTATGGATGGTGTGACCGGTGACTATACGCGTTTAACTCGATTTAAAGCCGGGCGGATACAAAAAAATTTGGTGCCAAGTCGCATGATTACCCTGAAGAGATCTATATAGTTTCTGGTCGTATTTATGATGAAGCTTTCGATATTTGGCTGGAAGCGGGTCATTTTGCAAGTCGTCCGCCAGGTGAAGTACATGGGCCATTTATTTGCGAAGAAGATTGTTTGGTTTTAGAAGTCTCGCATCCAAGCCAGTCGGTCAATGCCCACCCACCAGGCTCCTTGGGAGCATAAATCGTCATTGCGAGGAGGCAATGCTGACGAAGCAATCCAGAATGGAATGAAGCGACCCGCAATTTATATTATGACGAACAAACGGAATGGAACTCTTTATACAGGCGTGACCAGCAACTTGGTTAAGCGCGTTTATGAGCATAAGAATGGGGTTGTGCCGGGTTTTCAAAAAAATATGTCTGAATATTATTGCGAGGAGACGAAGGAGTCCAGAATACCCTTGCAGGGCATGAAGGCTAATGAAGGAATATCACAAACCTGGATCGCCGCGCCGCTTCGCGGCTCGCGATGACGTAGAGGGGGTATTTTGGGCGATCGCGGTGCGTGTTATATTCCCGCCTCAGCCTTCACGCCCTGGAGTGGTATCACCGCCGCATTGCCACCGGCGGCCACGCGGGCTATTTGCAGCGGAATTTTTTGTATTCGCCGTAACCGACGATGGCGAAACCGAGGAACAGAATCCAGGTGGGATGCAGCACATGTTCCGGTTTATTGAAGAAGAGAATCAGCATCAGCGCCACGCCTGCCATGCAGACGGTCAAGCCGAGGAAGACAGCGTTCAATCCTTTTTCAAACCCATCCGGGTCTTTAAGTTGTTTCCTTACTTCCGGCCGCAGTTCATATTTAAACATGGTCTTTGTTTTTCAATAAGGCTGAAATGAACGACCCCGTTGCAAGCGGACGGAGTATCCTAATAAAACGTTATTTAAAAAGACGTGGCAAGCCACGGGGAATAAAACCCACTGGTGGGTTCAGGCTTCCCATCCGATACCCTTCTGGATCCAGCACTACACTGCTGAATCCCAAAGCCTTTAATTTTTCCTGAACAGATTTCTGCATGGATTCATCATTCTGGTAGAGCGGCATTTCATCTTTGCCCAGTTCAATGTGGGCCTGGGTTTCAATGTGTCGGACACGCACCTGCTTGAACCCTAAAGAGAGCAGGAGGTCTTCGGCCTGTTCGACCCGGAAAAGTTTTTCAACTGTGACTGGCTGGCCGTAGGGAATTCGGGACGACAAGCAGGCCATTGCCGGTTTGTTCCAGATGGAAAGCTCCATCATGCGGGACAAATCCCGAACATCCTGCTTGTTGAATCCCGCTTCCACCAAGGGACTGCGCACGCCCTGCTCACGAGAGGAATCGAGTCCGGGCCGGTAATCACCGAGATCATCAGTGTTGATGCCATTTAAAATATGAGCGATGTTTTCCTGCTCGGCGACTTTTTTCAGACTGGAATAAAGTTCCGTTTTGCAGTGGTAGCAACGGTTGGCCGGGTTGGCCCGGTATTCCGGATTGGACATTTCCTCTGTTTTGATGACCCGATGCCTTGCCCCGATTTCCTCGGCCAACTGGCGGGAGGCCTGCAATTCCCGGTTTGGCACGCTGGCCGATTGCGCGGTCACGGCCAATGCTTTTTCGCCTAGAACCCCATGGGCAAGGGCAAGAACCAGTGTGCTGTCCACCCCGCCGGAAAAGGCGACCAGTGCGCTATCCATTTCCCGGATTAGAAATTTTATTTTTTCTGTTTTTTGTTTCAGTGTCATGAGGAGATTTTAATATTGATTTTAGCTAAGAATAACACAAAGAATAGGGCAAAAAAATCCGGGAACAGAGAGTGTGGTCTGTTCCCGGACATCCGAGGAGGAGGTGTTCTTTGAGGGGTAACGAGCGCTACTCTCTTTACCCCTCATATTAAACAGTGTAACGGAAGATTCCGGGAGAACCCCAGCTTTTCCAAGTTAAGTTTTACCTTAAATTGAGTTTCTGGTTCAGGTGGGGGTACCCAGGAAATCGGATCCTTGAAGTCTAGTAAAAACAAAGAGATTGGGTTCGAGATTTCATCCCTGCTACGCAAACCCTACAGGGTTTGGCTCACCTTAAGATTAGGGCTCAAATTCTCCCAGAGTGGGTTTCAGGATAAATCGGCTTTGAGCCTCAATTCCCGCAGTTGTTTCGGGTCCACTTCCGAGGGGGCCTCGGTCATCAGGCAGGTGGCTTTCTGGGTTTTGGGAAAGGCGATCACGTCCCGGATTGATGCGGCACCTGAAAGTAACATAACGATTCGGTCCAGTCCCATGGCGATGCCGCAATGCGGCGGAGCTCCATACTGCAACGCGTCCAGCAGGAATCCGAATTTAGCCTCAGCTTCTTCTTGACCGATGCCGAGGAGTTTGAACATTTTCTCCTGCACTTCTTTTTGATGGATACGGATACTGCCGCCACCAATTTCGTTGCCATTCAGCACCAGATCATAAGCCCGCGCTTGAATGGAACCGGGATCACTCTCGAATTTCCCCAAATCTTCTTCACGCGGAGCGGTGAAGGGGTGATGCATGGCGGTATATCTTTTTTCCGTATCATCATATTCCACCAGGGGAAACTCGGTGACCCATGTGAAGGCATTTTCCGATTCATCGATCAGGTTCAACTGCTTGCCTAAAGCCAGCCGTAGGTGCGCAAGGGCATCGGCCACAATTTTGGGAGAGTCGGCGATGAAAACAACTGTGTCGCCGGGTTTGCTGTCCAAGGCTTTCAGCATTTTGTCGAGCATTTCCTGCTCAAAGAATTTGATGATGGGCGACTGCAATTCGTTTTCCTGAACCTTTATCCAGGCCATGCCTTTAGCGCCATAAGTTTTGGCAATTTCTGTTAAATCATCCAGCGCTTTGCGGGACAAAGACTCGGCGCTGTTTTTAACATTGAGGGCGCGAACCTGTCCGCCCGATTCCAGCACCTGGGCAAACACTTTAAACGAGGTGCCCCGGACAATTTCTCCCAGGTCCACGATTTCCATGCCGAATCGCGTATCTGGTTTATCGGTTCCGAACCGGTCGATGGCATCCTGATATTTCAGAATGGGGAAGGGTGTTTCGATTTTTATGCCGAGGACTTCCTGATAAATTGCCGCCATCATTTCTTCAGTTATCTGAAACAATAATTTTTCATTGCCGAATGACATTTCGATATCGATCTGGGTGAATTCCGGTTGCCGGTCCTGACGCAAATCTTCATCGCGAAAGCATTTAACGATCTGGTAGTACCGGTCCATGCCCGAGACCATGAGAATCTGTTTGAACAATTGCGGCGACTGGGGCAGGGCATAAAACTTTTGCGGATTGAATCGGCTGGGTACCAGATAATCCCGAGCTCCTTCCGGGGTGCTCTTGGTCAGCATGGGGGTTTCCACCTCCATGAATCCATGCCGGTGCAGTTCGTTTCTCGCCACCCGGGTGGTGTCATAGCGAATTTTCAGGTTGCGTTGCAGTTCCGGCCCGCGCAGATCAAGAAATCGGTATTTCAGGCGCAGAACTTCTGAGGTGTCCTGTGGTTCCCAGGGTGAGATGGGCGGAGTTTCCGATGGATTGAGAATGCTCAACTCATCGACATAAACCTCAATAATGCCGGTTTTCAGTTTTGGGTTCACCATATCATCCGGTCGGGCGCGAACCTTGCCAACAACGCCGATGACAAAATTGCCACGAATGGATTGCGCGTGCTCGTGCGCCAGTTGGTCGATTTGTGGATTCAGGACCACCTGGGTCATGCCGTATTTGTCCCACAGGTCGACGAAAATGAGTCCCCCGTGATCGCGCCGGGTATGCACCCATCCGCACAGAGCCACTGTTTCGCCGATATGCTCATCCGACAATGTCCCGCAATCATGCGTTCTTTGCAGTTCGTTGCTCATTTGATTATTTGTAAGGGGTGATAAGGGGCCAAAGTTCAACAAGGTACTGAAAAGAAGGCAGACTTGCAAGCGTTAATCTGGCGGGGAAGAAGGTTGCTGTTCTTCCGAGGTTTCCTCGTTCTCCTGACTGATGAGAGATTCTTCCTGCTCTGCCTGTGCGGCCGCCTTTTGTTCAGCTTCGATTTTGGCCAGTTCCTGTTCCTGGCGTTTTTTGTAAAGCTGATATTCGACCACCATCTGCGGCTTGATTTTGATCGCCAGGGGAATATTGACGGTGCTGCACGAGCGCATGCAGACTCCGCACCCGGTGCAGATATTTTTGTCGATAACCGGCTTGTCGTTGACCTGAAAAATCGCTCCGGGAACCGGGCAATCGATCACGCATTGCTGGCAGAACGTATCGCCATAGGCCTGGCATTTTTTCTTGTCCAAAATGGCGTAGCCCATATTCACATCCGTCAGCTCCTGGACCGGGAGCAAGGCTTTATCCGGGCAGGCTGAGATGCAGGGCAGGTCGGTGCACATCACACACGGATTGCGCATGGGGTCGATATAAGGTGTGTTGAAAACGAGGAACCCCATTTTCTTGGGCGCGCGCAAGATGGCATCCTTGGGACAGGCGTGGATGCATTCGTCGCAACGGGAACAGGCTTGCAAAAACTGTTTTTCAGAAATCGCGCCCGGCGGTCGCAACAGAGGAACCCGCTTGGTGATCTTGTCCACCGCTTTGTTGACACTGTCAATTTTGCTTTGAACTTTTTCTACGGTGGGCTTGGCGAAAAAGTGGACGCCCTGACGCAATATATTGCGGCGGTCGTATTCCTTATCCTCAACCTCTTCGAGTTGGAAGATATTATGGCCCACCTCAGCTTCGGTGGATGCTTCTACAGGTTCGACCTCTGGTTCCGAGTCGGGCTCAAGCTCTCCTCGAAGCAAACGCTTCTCTTCGGGACTTTCTTTAAACCGGGATATCAGGCGCTTAAAGAACCCTTTTTTCGGGGCAGGTTCGGCCTCATCTATTTCTTCGGCACCTTCCACTTGTTCGACATTTTCGACTCCCTCGGCCTCTTCAACGAGTTCGGGTTCAGCAGGAGTCTCATCCTCTATGGGTGTTGGGGATTTCGTTTTGGCTTCCTCTTCCACTGCAGTGCCGAAATCCAGGAAGTTGCCGAACGAAAATATGTCCCGACGCGACATTTCCCGGGGTTCTTCTTTGACCGGTTGAGGGGTGATGGTGTCTTTATCCAGACTCATGGGGTTCGGTTCAATCTGGGCGCTGGAGTGGTTTCCGCGCTGGTCCTCGTCGATAAGATCTTCAACGCCCCGTTCGGTGTTTTTCTTTTTCCCTTTAAAGGTTTCTTTTGCGAGATGATGTCTAAACTTCATGGTTGTTTCCGGCGAGCCGCCGGGGGCAATTTGCAATGATTCGTTGAGCCGAGAATACGGTTGCTAGCAGTGATTAAGTTATTGCCAGTTGTACCCCTTCTACCCCTTCTACCCCTTTGTATGTTGTTCATAAGGGGAATTTGTAGTAGTTGTACCTGTGAGCCCTGTGGGAAGCCGGTTTTGTGTTTTCCACAAGGCTCACAGGGTTTGATTCAGGGCACAATAGATCGTTTACCCCTTGGGCTTTTAAGCCCGTCCCGAAGCGCAGATCGTTGTGTCCTATTTTGATTAACCCGAACAGTTGCCTGGGCCACTGAGCCCGCATCGGCAAGGCTGGGAGACCAAATTATGAATCAGAAACCCCATTTTATTGGCATCGATATTTCTAAACTCCATCTGGATGTTGCTGACAGCATGACTCAAGAAACCTGGCAAACCGCTAACAATGAAGAAGGGATTGCTGGTTTGGTCGAGAGTTTATCCGCCTTAAATCCTCCATTGATCGTTTTGGAAGCCACAGGCGGCTTAGAGATCCCGTTGGCTTCGGCCCTGGTTGCGGGTCGACTGCCAGTAGCCGTGGTCAACCCACGGCAAGTTCGTGATTTTGCCAAAGCCACCGGGAAACTGGCAAAAACCGATGTCATTGATTCTCTTGTGCTGGCCCATTTTGCCAAGGCCATACGTCCTGAGGTCAGGAAAATCAAAGACGAAGAATCTCTTGAACTCTCAGCTCTAGTGACACGCCGTCGCCAGTTGATCGAGATGCTGACCAAAGAAAAAACCCGTCTAAAACAAGCTCCAAAATGGATATGTAAAGACATTAAGGAGCATATCGAATCTCTTAAAAAACGCTTGCGAAAAATCGATGGCGACCTTTCCAGAACCATCAAAAACAGTTCTGCCTGGCGTGAGCACGACCAGATCATACAAAGTGTTCCCGGTGCCGGTCCCGTTCTGGCTGTCAACCTCTTGGCCGGGGTTCCGGAACTTGGAGTTCTTAATCAGAAGCAAATCGCCGCCCTCATCGGTCTCGCTCCCCTCAATCGGGACAGCGGAAAGTTCCGGGGCCGCCGGTGTATCTGGGGCGGCCGCGCCAATGTGCGTGCCGCTTTATACATGGCCGCCGTCACTGCCATGCAGCATAATCCCGTGATTCGTACCTTTTACACACGCCTCATCGAAAAGGGCAAACCCTTTAAAGTTGCCATTACCGCATGCATGAGAAAGTTATTAACGATCATCAATACCATGATCAAAACAAAAACACTCTGGAATGAAAATCTCATTGCCAGCACTTGACATTTAACACAGTTGCTTCGGGGCATGAAAGCCAATGAAGAGGGCATAACAGGGGCATGAAACTTTTGGAAGAGGATATCACAGCCCCTTGCCTTCGGCAGTCGCGTTAGCGTTACTGCCGCGCTGCCACTGGCGGCCTCGCCGATTAGAGCCAACCGTTTTCTGTGGCGATATTGTTATAGTCGTGCCAGTTTTGCGCGTCTGCGTTTTCGAGCATATATTCATCCATAGCCAGTACTAATGGATGGCCCTTGTTGACAAAGGATTGCACCGTCGGAAACCGCAAAACAAAAGTGGTGACTGCGGCTTTACCCAAAGTCATGATATTCGGATCTTTTGCTATAGCCTTGAGGACTTCTTCAGCATTTTCGGGAGTGATCGACTGGAACAATTCCGCTGTTTTTTCTTCCAGTTCAGGATGATCATCGCAAGCGACGGCGGCGAGCATCTGCAACTCAAGAATCTTTTGATAGTCGGCTTCGTCGTATTCCCCTTCCATACGACCTTCTTCCCAGGCCGATCCCTCCAAATTACGTTCCCCCGGGCTGTCTCTACGTTCAGACGTTTCTGAAAATGCCAGATTTGCTTCATCCAGCAGGATTTTGGCTTTAACTTCCGCGCTGGTTTCTGTGTTGGACATGACTTGTTTCGTGCTCCATTTTAACTATGGGTTGATACCGGGGGTCACTGCCGAGTCTGGCTCCCCTGGGTATTTTAGGAAACTTTCCCGATTTTCGCCCGATTTTGATTAAAGGTATAGATGGCAATATGTTAGCATTAACCCGATAGATTCCAAAAAATTAAAAGCGATTCACCGAAAGAACTGCGTTTAAAGGAACCTGTATGAAAAAGGTCATGTTGATATTTCCGCCGGAATGGGTGCCTACCGCCCCTTATTTGGCCCTGCCGAGCCTCGCCGCGGTTCTGCGTAAAAACGGCATAGAGACCGTGCTCAAGGACATCAATGTGGAGATGTTTGACCACTTCTTCACGTCCGGATTCCTGTTGTTTGTCAAAAGCAAAATACAAGCCCGGTTGAAAACGCTGATACAAAAAGAGTACGGAGAAGCGTTGAGTCCGGAAGACGCCGAGCTGAAACAAATGCTCAGCGACTACCAGCATATCGACCTCGACCACCATATCAACAAAGTGGCTCGCGCCAAGAGGATCATGCGTGGGCCGGAATTTTATGAGATCGAGAAAGCCGAATGGGCGCTCAACGCTTTCAGGGAAGTGATGGAATATATTTCTGTCTGCTACTTTCCTGCCAGCATCAATTTTTATCCGGTCGAGAGCAACCTCAACGTGTACCGGCCCTGGGTTTCTGAAGACCTTTTGAAAGTGCCGCACGACAAGACTGTCAATGTTTATGCCGACATCTGCCGACAGTTGGTGTTGCGGTCGATTAAAAAAGAACAACCCGATGTCGTTGGCATTTCCATCGGCACCCCGGTGCAACTGATGGCAGGCATAACCTTTGCCACTTTGATCAAGGAGGCTTATCCCGACATCCATGTGACCGTGGGGGGCAACATCATCACCCGGCTCAAGGGTGAATTTGCGAAAAAGCCGCATTTCTTCGGCAAGGTATTCGACTCGATGATCACCTATGAGGGCGAGCACGCTTTGGTCTGGCTGGTGGAAGCGCTATCAGGCAAACGAAAAATGTCCGAAGTTTCCAACCTCATCTACAAAGATGAGGAAGGCAATATGCATGTTAACGACACCTATCAAGAACAGGTCACCGAACTGCCACCGCCAGATTTTGACGGCATGCCCTGGGAAAAATATTTTTCGCCGGAAAAACTCGTGCCCTATTTGGGCACGCGTGGCTGTTATTGGGGGAAGTGTACGTTCTGCGATCACGGTGCCGGTTATATCGACCAGTTCCGCGCCAAGCACGCCGACCAGATCGTCGATGAACTGGAATACCTGAAAAATAAACTCAACACCAAACATTTCATGTTCACCGATGAGTCGTTTCCGCCAGCCCTGTTCATCAAACTGCCGCCGATGATGGTCGAACGTGAGCTCTATATTTACTGGACCACGCTGATCCGGTTTGAATCGCAACTGCTGGAGCCGAAGTTGTGGGACATGGCGCACAAGTCAGGTTGCCGGTCATTGTATTACGGGCTGGAGTCGGCCAACGAACGCATCATCAAATTGGTTAAGAAAGATACCGATATAGAAGCGGCAAAAATCAACCTGACACAGGCCAAGCGGGTGGGTATCTGGAGCCACGTGATGTGTTTTTACGGATTCCCCTCAGAAACCGAAGCGGAGGCTGAAGACACGCGGCAGTTCCTGCTGCAGAATCAGGATATGATTCCATCGGTCGAGATGTATTTTTTCGTGCTCTATAAAAACGCGCCGGTGATGTTCCAGAAGGATGAGTACAAGATTACAGTGAAGGATAACCCCGAGCACGACCTGGCTTTGGATTATTATTACACTCCGGAGTCGGGCCAGACCACCGAAGAGGCGATGACGCGTTACGAAAACTTTTATCGTGACGATTTTGATCCATGGGCAATGCGCATCAATGCCCGTGAACATGTGTTCCTCTACATCACGCATTTCGGCACCAGCGATTTGCCCCACCTTTACGTGAAAAACGATCCCGAATCCCACGAACGCAGCATGGCTCCTGAACTGATGCTGTAGGTCGGGTCCGCCCGACAGTGAATAGGCCTTTACTCCCCAAGTCCAGTCTTGCAGCCACCCGAATTAGATTGATTTAATGATATGTTATGATAATATAGTATATTATAATGAATAAATTGGTCGGGGGTATTTCATGGCGAAGGCATCAGCAAGAATTTCATTTGTAACTGCGAAAGGGAAGCGCAAAAAGCTAGACCAGATAGCGGGAGCTTTTGGGACCAACCTTAGTTCTGTTATCAATGATGCGCTGGACCAATATATAGATTTGCACCAATGGCAGTTGGCTCATATTGAAAAGGGAGTTAAGGCAGCTAAAAAAGGCGACTTTGCGTCCGATAAAGAAGCGGACACGTTTTTCAACAAATATGGGCGAACTTCATGAGGGTTAGTTGGACCCGGCAGGCGTTGGATGACCTGCGCCATCTGCATGAGTACATCTCCGAAGAGAGTCCTCAGGCCGCAGGCGAGATGGTTTCACGCATCCATCAAGCGGCTACTGTCAATCTGAAAGAGCACCCCAGAATGGGTAAAAAAGGACGCGTTCCCGGCACCCGCGAACTTGTGCTTGCCGGTACGCCTTATCTGCTGGTATATGTTTTGGCAGAGCCTGAAATCCACATTGTCACTGTCCTCCATGCTTCCCGCCGCTGGCCTGATTAATTCCTGCTTACACATTTCGGCACCATCGATCTGCCGCACCTCTTATGTAAAAAACGATCCTGAATCCCACGAACGCAGCATGGCCCCCGAACTGATGCTCTAGCGGCTAGGCGCCGCAGCCAGTGAGCCCCTGAAGTCATGTCATGCTGAGGCCCTCGAAGCATCCTCCTTTGTCATCCTGAGCCTTCCGTGATATCCCCCAACCTATAACATCATGAGCGTGTGATATTTCTTCCATCGGTTCGTGCCCCGAAGGGGTACTCACGCAGGTGTCCTAACCGCTAGACGAAGGGGCCGGAATAACCAACAGGAGTGGATCGCCGCGCCGTTTTTACCGGCTCGCTATGACGAACACCTCGACCCTTCGACGTGCTCAGGGTGACAAGCTAACCCACTCAATCCCATCGAACAAGACGTATTCCTATTGTTCGAGTTATCAAGGGGAGGTTTAAAAGTCCACACCCCTCCCAGCCTCCCCTCATGATAGGGGAGGAGTTTTTTTTATCTGTGTGAATCTGTGGTTAAAAAAGGTTTTCACTGGCCCCACGCTTTGGCAGTCGCGTTAGCGTTTCTGCCCACGTTGGCCCTACGCCTAGTAGCTAGTTGTCGCGGCGGAAGCCGCGCATTTGTGGCAGGGTGCCATCGAAGTCGCTTGTTGCTTGATCTGAGGCGGGTTGGATTTCTTTCTTCTCTTCCGGAGCTTTTTTCTCCAACAGAAAAACGCAGAGGTCGGGGTGGACCTGATTTTCAGGGCACATTTTCAGGTGCTGCCGGAAAAACGGCATGTTGTGGATCGGGTCGTTATAAAGCGTATCCAACCAGTAATGCTCGAACAGTCCGCCTAACGGGCGCGGTCCGACCAGGTAGAGGAACCCGCCGGGCAGGAGCGCTCCGGTCAAGGCTTTCAACATGTTTTCGCAGGCTTCGCGGTCGGGATGATACATGAACGGAATCCATTTAAAGATCAGCCCGTATTGGGTGCTGTAGGCGTGGGCGATATGCTCTGCTTCCGGCAGGAACGAAACTTTTTCTAGATTGTCCAGCTGGTCGCGTGACGCAGCGTAGTTCCACAACAATTGCGCGTTTTTCTGTGCAAATTCCGCATCGCTGAACAGCACGGTGTATTCGCGCTCTTTGGTGCAGTCGATGCAACCAGCCAGCACGGTGTCGAAAGTGTGGATGAGCACCTTGTCAATTTTTTCCAGCCGATGCGGCATAGCCGGTGTCATTTCCATATAGTAAAAAATCTGATCGAGCACCATGGGTTGCAGCGCGGATTCTTCAATGTCGGCGGCGCCTTCTGGATAAAATGGAACCGTGTATTGCACCTTGACCGGATCGACCACCGGCGGTTCGCCGTTGAAGAACCATTTCCAGGTGAAGGGATACTTGGCTGGCGATTTGGTCGAATAGGTCTGTGGGCGCAGGTTCCATTTTGGCTCAAAAGCAATCTCTCTTCCGCGTTCGCCTTCGAGCAGGGTGAACGATTGCGTGCCGACTCTGACTTCCCGCTCGATGGGGGGTTTTTTCACGCCTCCACAATTGGTGAAAGGGAAAGTGATGGGATCGTCGTAAGCCGTAACTTTGTAAAGGTAGCCGTCCTGCGCGGTGATGACCACCTTCTGGATGTCGCTGAAATAGCGTACTGGCGCGTGTTTTTGCGCTGTCCAGGTGATCTCGTGCGAAGTCATAGGTTCCATAAATATTTTTTTGATGTCTTTGCCTTCCGGTCCCTGCGGTTCAAAAAACGCCGAGAAAATGTTGAACGCCTCTTTCGAGGGGTAAGTGTGAAGGCCGCGATACTTCAAGGGCGGGAGTTGTTTTTCCCGCGACTGGTCGTTATAGATGCCCCAGATGAACTCGAACACAGCCCCGCCGGTTCCCGCCAAAGTGGACTGGAACAGCTCAACGACAGGAATCAGGTCGATTTGGGCCCAGTTGACCTGAAACATGAAACTGATGAACAGGGATTTGTCGAACGTGCCATCGTGCAGGGCGTAGAGTCCGTCTTTAGTGAGCTGGATATTGTATTTTCCGTCTCCCTGATGAACCATGTGTTCATCATCATAAAAATATTTCACTTCGGAGAATGGCACCCGCCAGGCTTCGGCGGCTTTTTCGCGCAGGTTATCGAGCGACATTTTTTCCCAACCTTCGTGAGTGCTGATATCGATTTGTGTCTGGAAGGTTTTGGCGCGGGGTTTGATGCCGACCCATTGCCGGTTGTCGAGTTGCATCCTGGCCAGTGCCAGTTGCTGGGCTCCTGTTTTATCGTCCTGGGTCCACAGGGCTTCGTGCAGAGGATTTCCTTCCGGATCGGTGCAGAGAAAACGCCTGCCTTCTTCGTTGTAGAAGACGATATGCCCGGTCGGGGTGACGATGATACGGGTATTGGCGATGTTGGCAGACCCGTTTTCGAACAGCAGGGTGCTTCCATCCTGTTCCTGGGATTCCAGATTGGGGACTTTCTTTTCCAAATCTGTGGCAAATTCAAGATTACCGGCGAAGATCAATGAACCTTCCCGGGTCAATGCATGGATCAGGTTGTCTGTTTTTATCACGTGAGTTCCTCCCACTCCGCGTGGGGCGAATTAGCAATCCACTCCGCGTGGAGCGAATTAGCAATAGCATTCTCTGGCTAGCAACAAGTTGTCGCGGTTGTTATATTCTTCCTAAACTTTCATGCCCCGTAGGGGTATTTATGAGTTCTCACCCAATTCTCTCCGGGCATGGCCAGCGCCAAAAGAGGGCAGTTTATAATAATGCTGGCACTCCCGCAAGGTAAAGTTGCTACGGGGCCTCAATTATCCGGAAATCCAGCGCCCACTCGGCGTACCCCTTAAGGGCGAGACCTTTGCATAAGTCAAAAAATCGAAGAATCGAGATGCTTCGAGATACCCCTACGGGGCAAGAAGGCAAAGGTCGAATATTCACTAGCTCAGCATGACAATACTGGGCCATTTTGTCATTCTGAGGAGCTATTGCAACGAAGAATCTTGGGTTATGCAAAGCTCTCCTTCAGGGCATGAAGGTTGATGAGGGGTCATAACATTGCTACCCGCGGACAATGTTAATAAGGCCGAGAACCTATTGAGGGCAAGATAAAGATATTGCCAGTTGCCAGTGGAGGTTTTCCACTTTGTTGACAGGAAGCCGGATGCCCTCTATAATTCATAACCTAAATCCGTGAAATATAAGCTGTTTCCAACCGTTGCCGATTTGGCCTGATCGGGATGATTGAGGCCTTTATACTGGGGAAACGTTTTCGTATTTTTATTACAAACGCATTTTTGTGAAGGTGGGGATATGGAAGAGGGTAGAAAGTTTGAGAAGCTGGGTTATGAGAATTTGCAGAAAAACAACATTGAGGAGGCGGAATCCAACTTCCTTGAAGCGTTGAAGCATATGGAAAAAGAAGGGGACGACACAGGCCAGGCTTATGTGCTGGGGAATCTGGGCAATATTTGTTTTCAAAGCAAAAAGTTTGATAAGGCAGAGGATTTTTATTCCCGCTCCTTGACCTATATGGAAAAACTCAAGGATGCCAAAGGGATCGAAAGCTCCCTCGGCAACCTCGGTAGCGTTTATTTTTATCAGGGAAGTCTGGAAAAGGCTGAAGAAAGTTACCTGAGAGCCTTGCAGATCATGGTTGAGGCCAATGATCCACTTGGGCAGGGCATCTACAACGAATATCTGGGCAACACCAGCCTGAAAAAAGAAGACGTGGAACAGGCCATTGGTTATTACCAGAAAGCCAAAGAGTTCATGGAGTTGGCAAAGCAGGATGAACGAAAAATCCAGCAACTGGAAGGCAGAATCGACTCTCTCCACAAACACCCCATATATTTAGAGAAGAACGAATCCGCTCTGCTGGCCGACGTGGAGTCGCTCGCATCAACCGGACAAAAGACTCAGGTCATCGCCAAACTGCAGGATCTGGAAGAACTCTATTTCCAATGGAAACGGATGGACAAAGTGGCAGAGACCATACAAAAAACCATCACTGTGCTGGAAGACAAGGGGGACAAGACCTCGGCGGGAATCTGTTATGCAAACCTGGCCGGGATATACCTGCAAATGGCCAGTGAAGGGCAAACGGGAAAAGTCGATGAGGCCGAAGCCAATTTTAAAAAATCTCTGGAGGTGATCGGGGATTCTGACAAGCGCAGAAACTCGTATCTGTTGGGGAGCCTGGGAAATATTTATCTCAACAAAAACCAGCTCAATCTGGCTTGGGAAAATTATGAGAAATCCCTCAAGGCCATGCAGGAGCTGGGTGACGGATTAGGGGAAGCTAGAGGCTATGCCAACCTGGGTAATGTCAAAAGTTTGCAGAAAAACTGGGACGGCGCTCAGGAGCAGTATTTCAAAGCCCTGGAACTGATGGAGAAACAGGAGAACCGACCTGGAATAGCCCAGCAATGTGAATCGCTGGGAGATATTTTTATGAAGAAAGAAGAGTTTGACAAGGCGGAAGATCACCTGATGCGGGCCAGCGATTTGTATGAAGCTATGAAAGAGCAGGGATCGGTTCAGGAGGTGCAGAACAAATTGATGCTCATCTTCTCCCAACCTAAATATCTGAACAATAGAAAACAGCAGATCCGCGAAGCTCTGAAGAAGCCGGAAGTCGAGAAGGACAGCAAGCTCAAGCTGGCCTTGTTGACCGACTTGGGCAATGTTTTGTTCATGGCTAATGACTGGGATGAAGCGGGTGATGTGGGCAAGGAAACCATTTCTATTCATGAAAAGTCCGGGGACAAAGGTGCATTGAGCGCGGCCCTGGGGAACCTGGGCAGCACCATGATGGAAAAGCGGGATTATGCCGGAGCAGAAGAAAACTATGCTCGCGCCATCGTGCTCAAGGAGGAATTGAAAGACCAAAAAGGTCTTCAGGATTTACATGACAGTTACCTGAACGTCCTGATCATGGCGGGAAAAATGGCTGATGCCGAAAAGCTGGTCAAAAAATCCCTGAAGGTTCACCAGGACAACAAAAACATGCCTGGAGTTATGTTTGAATATCGCAACTTGGGAAATATCAGTTTGCAGAAAACCGACTGGTTCAATGCCGAGAAAAATTATTTGAAGGCCTTGGAAATCAATACCCAGTCCGGTAACAAGGCGGAGATGGCAGAAGATAACAGAAATATTTATAACCTTTATCTGCAAAAAGACGACTGGACCCAAGCGGAAAAATTTGCCCTGAAAGCCTTGGCGATTTCGGAGGAAATCAAGGACCATCGCAATGTTTGTTTCGATTGCCGCATTCTCTCAAATATCTATGTCGAAAAAAAGGAGCGTTCCAAGCAGGAGGTCTATTATAAAAAGGCTCTGGAAAATTCGCAGATTCTTAATGATCCGAAGGAGATTCTCATCGACCTCAGGCATTTGGGCAAGTTCAATATGGAACGAGGTTACAGGGAAAAGGCCGGGGAAAACTTCAAAAAAGCTTTTGACCTCTCCAGCCAGTTGAATGACAAAAAAGAAATTGCCGAAGATTATCGTAATATTGGCAATCTCACCTTCAGCAATGGCGAACGCAAAGAAGCCGAAAAGTCCTATCTGAAGGCTTTGGAACTTACCCGCGAGATTGGGGATTTTAAAGGGGCCGGTCAGGACTTTACCTACCTGGGTAACTTGAAGTTTAAAGATTGTTTGTTTGAGGAAGCGGAAAGCTATTTCGCCCAGGCCGACAGTTGTTTTGAGAAGACCAGCAATTGGACCAGCCTGACTCAGTTTTACCTGACGGTGGCCCGAATGGAGATTCTGGTTTCCCGCTACGATCAGGCGGACGAATACATCAGTAAAGCCAGAAAGATTGCCAAAGACCTGGGTGATCCCGAGCAGATCATGAAAGCGATTCAGGAGATCGAAAAACTAAAAGACTCGGTCGATAAGAAATAGTTCCAGTCGTAAAACGAGTGAGTTTTGTAGGAGAATTCCTACACGGGGTTCTAGAATGTAAAATGCAAGCTTTTTCGGCTTTAAAGATATAAAAAATAAAGGCCATTTGTCTTGACACAGGCCTTTAAAAGGAGATAAATTACCATATCGCAGGCTTTAAATTCAAGGGGCTGACTTTGTCTTGGCGAGCCCTGTTTCTCATATTTTTAACCCTATATTTGTGTGAATGAATGAAGGTCAGTTATAGTGCTCAATTAATGGAAGAGTCTGTTTTTCGGCATCTTAATCATTTGGAAAGGTCAGGTTATCGTTCCGATTATGATGAGTTTCATTCCCTCGCCGATCCTATTTATGAACTTCCGGAAGATGACCGGGAGACCGCCTTTGAAAAGGTCAACCGCCTGTTTTTTCTTGAGAGGTTAAAGCTGGGAGATCACGTGTTGCGTGCTCTGGAAGCGGTAGGTCTCATTCCTAAACGCCAGCGTACGGTTAGAAAGTCGGCTCTGGTTCAAAAACCCGAGTCAGAAGAGCCGGAAGCTTTGGAAGCTGCGCCGGAAGAAGAATTGGAACAACAGGAGGAAGCCAGCGCTGAAGGGGAAGATATTGAGGCGGAAGAAGGGATGACTGCAATTGCTGAAACGGAAGGAGATGAGCCCGAAGATGATGAGCCCGAACAAAATGACGAAATCGCCTATGATCTGGCGCGTGAATTTGAGGAGCGCATCAAGGAAGTGGTGGTGAAACGAGGCATCAATAAAGTGGATGAAGGCTCCAATGTTATCAACCGGGTTTCCGGGAATCCCATCATTGAGATGAGGGTTCTGGCGAGCCGGTTCAGCAACCCTGAAGAAGCTCAGGAACTCGATGCCTTCCTGATCCATGAGTTTATGCACGCCAAAGATATGGTCGACCCCGAGTTCGATTACGAAGACGCTTTTATCCCCGGTAACCCATCCGTGAAAAACCTCATCACGGCGAGGTTCAAGCTTTTGTGGAATATGTATGTGGATTCCCGGCTGGCACGCATGGGTGTTGTTTCCGTTCTGCCTAAGGAATCGCGTTACCGCGAATTCGATAACTTTTACCGTAAGATCCCGGACAAGCAGAGAAGGGGAATTTTTGAAGGGCTTTGGGTGACGGAGAAGCTGACCCACGAAGAGTTACTCTCCATGGCCACCGACCTCGATACCCTGATGAGTAAATATGTTGATCCGGGAGAGATGACGGATGAAGAAAAAGATTACATCCATCTGCAAGGATCGCCTTGTCCGCTCTGTAAATTCCCGACCTATAACTGGGTCGACGATCCGGAAAGTATTTGTGATGAGATGGTGATCGAAGCCATTCAGATCGACTTCCCGGACTGGGAAAGCAGAGACGGGGGTTGTGATCGTTGCATTGAGGTTTATGAATTAAGGGCTGGTGTAGGTTAACCAGCCTTTTTTTGTGTTTATAAGTAGTTCACACATATTACGGTTGAAGAGTCTTTCTATGTACGGCCCGAAAAACATCCGGGTGCAATCGTAAGGAGCAATACGACGCTATGCTGGCAGTAGCGTGAATCAATTCGGTTTCGTGGTGGGGCATTCGAGTCTCGCCAGGAATCCGGTTAATACGCAACAAGGAGATTAAAATGGGCAATGTAACTCATGCAAAATCAAGAGATCCAATGCTCTCGGTACTTGGGCAAACGGGGTCTCTGGATGAATTGAAAGAGGAAAGAATATCCCTGCAATTAGCCAGAGGGCGTGTTTACGATATCCTTTCCAGCGCTTTCAGTTATCCCTGGAACCGAAAGTTTTTCCGGCCCAAGTCTTTGCTTGAGCCCCTGGATATTGCGCTTGTAGACGAAGAAGACTGGGAATATGTTAAATCCATTATTGATGGGTTCAACAAGTATTTACCCAAAATGACAGTCAAGCAGGTGCAACAGGAATATGTCAGGGTTTTTGGACATGCAGTTTCTATGGAGTGCCCCCCTTATGAAATGCAGTATGGTACCGAGGGCGGTATTCAGTCCCAGACCGATGTTTTGATTCAGCTGGGCGGCTTTTATGAAACCTTTGGGTTTGAACAGCCGCGAAATAGAACCCGGGAAAGGGTGGACCATATTTCCCTTGAGTTGGCGTTCATGTTTTTTATGTGTTTTAGAACCGCCTTTGGAATTCAAAACGGACATGATGAAAGAAATATCAGCGTCCTGACCAGTAGCATGAAAAAATTCACTCGCAATCATATCGGTCGATGGGGTCCTCTGTTTTGTATTTTCACATCCCGAAAAGCCGAGCGTGGACTCTATAAGGATATTGTTGATATTCTGGCGATTTTCCTGAAAAACGAGAACCTCCTACTGGATATCAAACCCGTCAGGGTTGAAGAGCCGGAATACCGGTCCTTGTCTTATAGTATGGAAAATGATTTGATCGCTAATGCACCGGCTGAGTGTGAACCGCGATAAGCAGGGTATAAGCTCGATAAATTAATAATCTTAAGCTCTTAAAGCCGGAGGTGAGTCGCCCATACTCATTCTCAGGTTTTTTTTTGCTCCCACGGCTAGTGTGCGGAGGCTCTCCGTAATTTGAGGTTATTTTAAAATCCCCCCCGATCAAATCAGCATCTAAACCCTTATTAGATGGGGTACACCGTGGGCAGACCCCCACTCATTCTGCCCAGCTCAAGTCGGGATTGCCATTTTCAAAGCACTTGCGGTGAACCCGGATTATCTGAGGACAGAGATAAAATGTTTATCTACGATACCATGAGTCAGGGATTAGAACTTCTTGCCAGGCGCGAGTTGCAGGATGCAGAAAACTTATTTTTGAGTGTGATTAATGACCCCTACGTACAGCCGCAAGAAACCAAACAAGCGAAGCAATATTTAAACGATATCCGTGATTGCAAAAAGGGTGATAAAACCCTCGACTTTGACATTTACAAGAGCCTGGTTAAAAAAGCTGTCACCTCACTGGTTTACGTGGATGAACTGATTGCGGACATTTACTTTTCTCCTGCCCATTCTTATAGCGAAATTGATCAGGAACTTTTTTCTAGAATCCCCACAATTGTCAACCGCCTCAAGCAAATCAAAATCAGAGATATTTCCGCTCGTGACAAATTGTTCGCAGGATTTGAAAAAAGTGCGGCCCGCCTGATTCGGAAACGGTTGCAAGAGGAAAAGGACAATACGAAGGGTAATGCCTTCGAAAATTACCGTTGTAAAACCATCTTCAGAAAGTTTGTCGAACAGATAAATCCCTTCCTGTTAGAACGGCATCTGGAGCTTTTGGATTACATTTTAGCGACCGGCGAGATCCAGCTTTTGGAAGATCCCAAGCTCACAGTGTTAACGCCAAAATATTCGTGGATCATTGAATCCACTTTGAAAAGCCAGTGGTTTTTGTTGAGAAGTTATTTTTTCAAGGCTAAGGCGGAAATCGAGTCCCAGTTCAGGAAAAAGGAAGGGACTCGCAAATACTGGGAAGAGGTGAAGTATAAGAAAATAAAAATTTTTGAGGAATGCAATTTCAGCGAGGCAAATATACAGAAATTTCTTTTTATAGATAAGTTGAATTATAAAACTCTGGAAGAAATTCATGGTTTTGCAAATACCATGGATCTGGATTTGATGCCACGTGATGTCAGCCTTGCTTTGAGAGGTGTTGAGAAGGCCAAAGACCATATCCGCGAGCGCTTAGGTTTCTTGATGGGGAACCGCAAAGTTTTTCAGGACGGACTTTTGGAATTGGGCTTTTCCAAAAAAAACGCTTATGTCATAGCTCGGCAGGCAAAGCGTTCCAACAACCACCAGATCAGAGAAGCTTTTAAACTCGCCTTGAAGGTGACCCGGGACGATATTGCCTGGTATCGTATTTCCCCCGATTCGGAAAAATTAAAAAATGAAATCGAGAACCAGTGCGTTAAGCATTTGAGCACGGTACGAATCCATTTGTTTGAAAGAGGACGACTGAATAAAATCCTGCTCCAGGAAGGGAAGAAGTTGATCCGCGCCTACCTTGAAAAGGTTTATGGGGACAAGGTTTCAGAACTGCATTGTTATTTTCGTCTGGAAACTATTCATCAATACTATAAGTTGAAGTTTTTTCAGTATCACGAAGAAGCTGTTCCCAGTGTTTCTGAATTGATCAAGATAAGCAGAAAGGAATTTCAGCCTACCCTGGTAAAAGGCTATGAGATTTTTGTGAAAAAGAAACGCTTGCAAATCTCTTCTGCATTATATAAGGGGATTGCTTCCAAACCTTCAGTGACACTTTGGGAGGATGCGTATACCACGCCGGAAGAAAGAATTCTTTTGCGGTTTTGGTTTTTGATGGATCACGGGGCTGCTGTAAACCAGAAACTTGTCGACAGTGGTGTATTAAAGCCTGGATTTGATCTTTGGGGCTTTTTGAAGAATCAAGGAGAAGATTGCAAAAGTTGATTCATGCGGTTTTGCATGTCTTTGAGAGGCATGAGATCACCTTTTTTTGAGGCCACTGCGATACCTTTTTTATACGTTTCAATGGCCTCTGTCTTGTTTGAGAGTTTTTCCCAGGTCTTTCCCAGTAGCAGATAGGCGGCGGAGTAATTCTGATGGGCCTCAATGACGGTTTTTAAGGGCTTGAGTCCTTCCTGGTAGCGGTCGGTTTCCAAATATATGGATCCGAGGCCAAAGTTTGCCACCTGATCTTTCGGGTCAATCTCCAGCACCTGTTTGAACATTTCAACCCGTTCTTCCATTTCCTTCTTTTTTTGTTCTTGTTCTTTTTTCTTTAACTTTTTAGCCATATTTTTTTCAATCGCCCGTTCAAACTCTATGGCGGTGGCTTCGGCTTTTTCAAGTTCTGCATCTTCGATTCGACCTTGCTTCATGTAGTAGACCGAAAGGTTGGTGTGAGCCATGATTTCCTGAGGATTGATTTCCGTCAGCCTTTTCATCAGGGCGATGGCTTCATCCAGTTTGTCTTGTTTGGCAAGGAAAACTCCCAACGCTTCATAGGCTTCCGCGTTTTTGGAATCCAGCTCAATGGATTCCCGAAGCAGAGCGATGGGACCATCCAGATCATCCTGCTCCTTGTAAATTTGCAGAGCCTGATGCAGGAGTTTATTGGAGTGGTCCTTTCGAGTCTGGGACTGGTAAAAAGGCAACAAGCAGGTTTTAACCTTGAAGGGCTTGTTATCAATAGTTGCTTCCAGTTCAATGTCTGGACTTCTATGTTCTTTGTGGAGATAGGAAAGGGCAACGATTTTATCAAGAGTGACAGAGCGTACCGAACTCTTGATCGTGCCAATTTCCTTCTCCCCAAGCCGGAGTGTGCCGTTAAAAGGTGGAAGGTCTAATCCCTCAATGGTCAGGCCCATTAAGGCAAAGTTGGGCGCTCCATAAGTTTTGATTCGGGCGATCACTTCCTGTCCGATATAGCACCCCTTGTTATAACTGACGGAGGTGTGTTCCAGTCCGGTTTCAGGCAGGATATTTTTTTTATCCATATCCTTGTCGTAAATTGGAATCCCTGCCTCAATCCGAAGAACTTCGCGGACGATTTCGCACACTTTTATTGGGGGTGGGTCGTTTCGCAAAATAAGCTCGATCAATTTTTCTTTCAATTCATTTGGCAAGCAAAGAATTTGTCCTTCTTCACCCGTCAGGCTTTTCATGATGAGGTCCACCCGATGCCCACGGAGAGTCAGTTGAGTGGTGTCATTAGGTTTGTCGGGCAGGTTTTGGCCTGAGAAAATCTTTTCCAGAATGAGAGAGCTTTTGGGGCCTTGCAGTGCCAGCAGTTGGCAGTTTAAAACTGTGAACTCAACCTCCTCGCGAAAGTGGAAACTTTCCAAATGGCTCAGCAATATCTCTTTGAGTGAAGCCTCCACCAGGATATAGGCCTCATGTTCGGCTATTCGATGAATAGAGAAGTTTGCAATCAGCCGGGCCTGTCGATCGGTGACGGCACTGTTCTGGCCTTGTCCTGGCTGGATTTGCAATACGTCATTAGTGGTCTGGGTCTGCAGAAAAGAGAAGGTCTCTTTACCCTTGGCCGAGATAACGGCCCAGTTTTCAAGCAGGAAATAACCACAATGGTTGCGGACTTGATCGACTTCAGTCTGAAATGTGTGTTTCATGGGCTAAAATAAACGCACCACTAGCCGTGGAGGCAGATAACAAAAAGTTGTTAGAAGGAAGTTTATTGTGCTCCCTCTTTCTCAAAGCACCCGTGCCGGGCACGAGGGCTAAGGTTAAATATCACGAGGGGCTGGGGTGATTTACATCCAGTAATAACCCGTTGCTCTGAACGGGGAACATTTGTTTTGTCAGGTGATGGAGAAGGACTCCCCGCATCCGCAGGTTGAGGTTGCGTTTGGATTTACAAAAACAAATCCTTTTCCCTGCAAGCCGTCCTGAAAATCCAATTGCATGCCTTTCAAGTAAATCATGCTTTTGGCATCCATGTAGACGTTAAAGCCTTCATGCGGGATCACCGTGTCACCATTCTCCTGCGGCGTGAACTGGAGGTCGTAAGACAGGCCGGAACATCCGCCTCCTTTAACTCCCAGGCGTAGTCCGATATCGGGATTGCTTTCTGCATTGACAAGCTTTATGACCTCTTCGCTGGCTTTAGGGGTAATTTTTACAAAATCGATGTCGACTGCCATGAACGCCTCCAGTGGTTATGTTTTGCTCCCTCTTTCTCAAAGTACCCCTTCGGGGCATGAAAGTTAATGAGGGGATATCACAAGGGCCGGGGTGATTTACATTCAGAAGAAATTATAACTCTTCCTATTAGATAGCATATGGGTGCTTAAAGATTCATTAATTATACCCAATTTTAGCGTTTTCCGTCAAATTAAGCGCACTCGGCGTGCGGCCAACGGGTAATAGCCTTCATGGGCGGACAAAGTGTTGTCTTGGCTTATATTTCGTTGGCAAACACATCAGGTATTTTGATGATTTTTTGATATGGGTGACATTGGGACTTTTATCATTATTAATGCTGTATGTTTCGATAATTTGGATTGCAAAAGGATTTACAAAGGAGCAATAATCTGGCTGATTTTGAGGGACTACTAGAACTAAGCCTTACGATACATTGGTGGAATATATTTTATTTCTTCTGAATGTAAATCATCAATACTTGAGTTCAAGTTGTAAGTGCAACTTTTAGTAAAGTTTTCTTTTTGAAGAATAGCTCAAATTCACCAAATCGTTTCAAAAGCCCACCCATTTCCAGTATGTGTTAGTCGATGGGTATGGGCAATCTTTATAGAACCTCCTTCAAGGCGGTTTGAAAAAACTTTGAACGGTTTAACCCCATGCTTTTTGCTCTCTGGTCCGCGACCTTCAGGAGGTTTTTGGGGATAGTGATATCAACGTGGACGGACTTGTCGGATTCCATCGACATCTTCACAGCAAAAACATCGGGTTCAATCAGGGCGACCGATTCACCGGGCTCGGTTTTTTTCATGATCTTTTTGACCGGGCTTGGTCTGGGAATTTTCTCTCCATCCGTCAGCATTCCATATAAGTGGAGAGACAGGCACTCCTTAGCCATTTTAATGGCGTCTTCATAGTTATCCCCCATACTTACGGCTCCTGGCAGGTCCGGGAAGGATACTCCATACCCTTTTTTAGCGGGTTCCAGAATGGCGGGAAAGGCTCCGGGATTTTTCATGCTAAAACTCCTTTATTCCTGATTGCTTCATAATAGATTTAATCATTTTTTTGGAGAACGAGTCTTTTGGGTGCGGTACGGTGACTTTTCCGGGTTTGACAGAATGTTTGAACTGAAGATGGCTCCCTGCGGAAGTCACTTTATACCAACCGTCTTTTTTAAGGGCTCTGATGATTTGCTTTGAACTCAGGCTCCAGTTCATACAGACTAATATACATTGATAAGGCGGCGAGTCAATAGGAGCTGACCGGAGAGTATGGCGATATGCTACTCTGGAAAATATGCGGTGCGATTATAAACAGTGTCTTTCGAGTAACCGCTTACTTTACAGTGGGATATTTCTTACCTGATCTACTGCCCTTATAGTATTATAGAGTGAAAAAAGCTTGAAAGCATAAATCTTTTTGGCCAAAATAGAATCAAATACTGCATAGGTCATTTCAACCCCTGATGGAGATAGATATAAGGATGATCAGTATTCCGGATTTGATTGGTTTGGTTAAAACAGCGGTTCCTGACGCAGAAGTGAATGCTTTGGATAAAACGGGGATGAAAGATCATTTTATCATTCATGTCACCTCAAATGCTTTTGAAGGAGTGGCAATTATGGATCGGCACCGTATGGTTATGGAAGCTTTGGATCCGGCTATGAAGGATGGACGGATTCACGCGGCGGAAGTCAAGACCGCAACACCTTGAACTGACCACAGTGCTCCCCTTGAGTTTTTATAAATTTTTGTAAGTGTTGATATTTTTTTAAAGGAGTGTGTAATGTCTGGTATTGAAGATCAAATTAAAGAAGAAATTGCGGCTAATAAAATCCTGATTTACGGGAAGGGTACTAAAGCAGCACCGCAATGCGGATTCACAGTAGAGACCATCCAGTTTTTCAATAAATATGGGTACCCCTTTGAAGTCATCAATTGTCTCGAAGATATGACAAAGCGTGAAGCCTTGAACAAGATGACCAACTGGCCGACACTTCCCAAAGTTTTTATTGATGGCAAGTTTTACGGCGATACGGATATTCTCGATGAGATGGAAGCCAAGGGTGAGGTGGAGCCTCTGATTAAAGCCGCATTTGGTGAGTGATATCCCATTTAGGGGTGATGGGCTTGCGGGAATTATATCCCTCAAGCCCTGTTCTTTTTTGGGAGGCCTTTTTTTGCAAAGGTCTCGCATTTTTTGGTCCTGTTGTATGACAGGACCCTTTGCTAATAATCAATAAAGAGGTGTTTTCTATGCCTGATGAGTTAGAGGTTGGGGACCGCGCGCCTAATTTTGAATTGCCCGCTTGCTATGGTTATAAAGCAGGCGCGTCAAGTCCATCTGCTGAAGAAAAGGTGGTGGTCGGCCTGAAGGATTTTCAGGATAAAAAATGGGTGGTGCTGGCTTTTTACAGGCTGGATAGCAGTCCTGAAGATACCCGCCTGATGGTAGGGTTCAATGAATGGAACCGAAAATTCAAAACCCGTGAAGTAGAAGTTGTGGGCTGCAGTTGGAATGGTGTTAACGCTCATCAGCAGTTTATCGAAGTGTTCCAGTTCGGGTTCACCTTATTGGCGGATGAACACAAAAAAACTACGGAACTTTATGGGGTGATCAAAGAAGAAGAAGATCTGGGCCAGATGGTCAAATACATTGAACGTACTACTTTCGTGATCGATAAAACAGGAATGATCCGGGCGATTTGGCGAAACATTGAAGACCTCCGCGAACACCCAGCCGCAGTCTGGGATTTCATCCAAAAAGAAAAGCGCTAGCGACCGGCCAAGCGGCCGGAGGCAATCGGGCAAAGGCTTATTGAACCGCCAAAACTCTTTGCTCGCCAGCAAAAGTCAGTGCTAGTTGGCCCCGCGCCTAGCGGTAGTTATGATGGTTTCCCGAATGGATTCCAAAACAGCCTCATTTTCTTTTTTATCGGCGCTTGGTTCGACGGGAGGGGAAATAATGACCCGGATGGGACCCGGGGTGATGCTGGCACTGCCTTTTTTGATGATATCCCCACTCCCGATAATGGTGATCGGTACCATAGGGCTTTTGGACCGGCTAGCTATCAGATTGCTGCCCTTCTTAAACGGACCTATTTCTCCATCCTCAGAGCGTGTGCCTTCCGGGAAAATAATTAATGAACATCCTTCCCTGATTTTTTCCAGTGTCTTGTTAAAAGCTTCATAAGCCTTCTTGCGATCACCCCTGTCTACCTGGATGTAACCCGATGCTGACATCGACCAACCCATAAGAGGAATTTTGAACAGGCTAGATTTGGCGACCCATCTTATTTGTACGGGAAGATATCCAGACAACGCGAAAATATCAAAATAGCCCTGGTGGTTGGAAACGAAAATTTGCGGTCGATCGGTGAGAATATTTTCCTGTCCGCTTATTTCAACCTTAACTCCGTTCAGTTTGCAAAGAAGCCGACACCAGAGTCGGGATATCGTGTGGGAGAGGTTGCCGCTTTTGTCAAAAATTCCTGCGACAATCGCCAGAATCCCAAGAATTATGGATAGAAAAGAAATGAGCATCCAAAACCTTGCTGTATGATAAATTAAAACGAGTTTGCTCAACTTGGATTCCGTCTGAAATCGGCTTGAAAAAAATGGCAGGAAATCGGAAAAGGTTCGGTATTTGCTTTCAAATCGGGCTGATTTTAATATTGCTGGTTGTGAGTATTCAGAATTCCGCTGCCTGGGGACCTCAGGGCCATCGGGTTATTGGTTTTATTGCCGAGAGCCATTTACAACCGGAGGCTAAAGAATTAATCCTCGAAAAGTTTAACATAAACAGCTTGGCAGATGTTGCGACCTGGGCGGACAGGACCCGGAAAAAGCGAAAAGAAGAAAACCCCTGGCATTACACCAATATTGAAGAAGGGCAGGGGACTTATAAAGCTGAAAGGGATTGCCCAAGCGGAGCCTGTGTTACCGAGAAAATTCATGAATTCTCAGGTGTTTTAGGAAACCGTTCAGCTTCTTTACCGCAAAGAAAAGCCGCGCTGAAATATCTGGTACATTTTGTTGGAGATGTGCATCAACCCCTTCACCTGGGTAACAAAAAAGATCGGGGCGGGGGCACTCTCCGCTTTCCTTATAAAGGAAAAGTGGCCAGCCTGCATTATTTATGGGATGGAGGGCTGATAGAGTGGCCTGGATCTCTGTTACAATACGCGTCCCACTTGAATAATAGGGTGTCTGAGGACGAAGTTTTGATGTGGAACCAGTCATCGGTTTCTGATTGGGCCAACGAATCCAGAAGCCTGGCTTTGAAAGTCGCCTACAATATTGAAGAGGAAGGCCTGACCAAACCTTATATTGAAAAAGGCCGGGAGGTTATTAACCTCCGGCTAACGCAGGCAGGTGTTCGGCTTGCGCACTTGTTGAATACAATATTAACGATTTTGTAATGGGGGGGGGGGGGGGACCTTGGCAGAAAACAATCCGATTTATTTCAAGCAGCTATTATCGGGGATTGATTTGGGGACCCAGGATCCCTCGGCACGTTCGATGGCCAACTTTTTATACTTGATTGGAGACCAGGAAACTCGCGAATGCGTTGTGGTCGACCCCGCATGGGATATCGATGGAATTCTTAAGGTAGTTGAAGAGGATGGCATGAAGCTGACCGGTGCCCTAGTGACCCATTACCATCCCGACCATGTGGGAGGAGAAATTTTTGGCATTGAAATTACCGGACTGGCGGAGTTGATGGAAAAACATCCCGTACCGGTTTATGTGAACAAGCATGAGGCGGAAGGGCTGAAGAAGGTTACGGGAATATCGATGTCCGACATGACACAGGTGGATGGGGAGGATAAGCTTAAAGTGGGTTCAGTGGAGATCAGTTTTTTGCACACCCCGGGGCATACGCCCGGATCCCAGTGTTTCCGGGTCGCCGATAGTCTTGTTGCTGGCGACACGCTTTTTTTGCAGGGCTGTGGTCGGGTGGATCTGCCCGGAGGAAACAGTGAAGAATTATTCCACACCCTCACCCGTCGTTTGTCTAAAATTGAAGATCATATCATGTTGTATCCGGGACATAACTATGGAGGCAGTCCTTCTGGCGAGATGGGGGATGTGCGCCAGTCCAACTCCTACCTTCAAATTCAACGCCTGGAAGATTGGTTGGCGGTCATGGGCAGGTAATACAAAAAGCTCGGGAGCCTGTTTTTTGCCTGTTGCCGGTTCCTATGGGAGCCGGGAAACTGGTTTTTCAGGCCTGTTGTGAAATGGTATTTTTTACTCTACTAAAGGAGACCTTCGCATAAGTCGAAAAACCTGAAAAGCGAGATGCTTCGAGATACCCCTACGGGGCATGAAGTTTAATGAAGAGGATATCACATACCCCTACGGGGCAAGAATTCAAAGGTCAAATATCACTAGCTCAGCATGACAATACTGGGCCATTTTGTCATTCTGAGGAACAAGGTGACGAAGAATCTCGGGTTATGCAAGGCTCTCCCACTAAAGGGGTTGCAACTTCCCTGTAAATAAATTAAATTTAGCCTGCTTAACCTTTATGACCAAGGAGGTCAGATGAGATCCATCCTGTCAATGTTTTCGAAGTCGCCGTTTAAGCCTTTGGCAAGCCATATGGATAAAGTTCGTGCTTGTGTGGAGCAAATCAAGCCCTTGTTTGAGGCACTGGAAAACAAGGACTACGATTCGGTGCAAAAAGTTTCTGAATTGATCGTGAAGCTGGAGCATGAGGCGGACATGATCAAGGACGATATTCGCACTCATATGCGGCAAAGCATGTTCCTGCCGGTTGATAAAAAAGATTTCATGCATATTCTTTCGGCGCAGGATGATATTGCCGATGCCATAGAAGATTTGGCCGTTTTACTGCGAATCAAAAACCTGGATACCCCGGTTGAAATCAAGCTCCTTTTAAAGGATTTGGTGAGCCATATTGTCAATACTGCACATATGGGTTGTGATCTGATTTCCGAGTTGGAAGCTTTGCTGGAGGCTTCTTTCGGTGGTGCTGAAGCGGAAAAAGTGGAAAAGGCTACCCAGGAACTCGGCACTGCCGAATGGGAAGCCGACCGCAAGCAGTTTCTACTGGCGAAAAAGTTGTTTGCATTGGGCAATGATTTAGGTCCGGCAGACTTGTTGTTATGGAATGAAGTGATCAAAAAGCTTGGTGCTGTTGCAGACAAGACGGAACAAATCGGTAAAACTCTTAGGATATTCCTTTCTCAATAATTTAATTTCCCTTTAACTTGTTTTCAATCTCGGCAAGGAGCCTGGTTTGGATTTAGACACCTTCCTGCTTTCATTCGCGGTGATCGCCTGTATCTATATGGCCTGTAATATTGGGGCCAACGATGTTGCCAACGCGATGGGTACCAGCGTAGGCTCCAAAGCGTTGACCTTTAAACAGGCGATCATGATTGCTGCCGTCGCTGAATTTATCGGAGCTTTTTTTGTTGGAGGCCATGTTTCCGATACCATTCGCAAGGGGATGCTCGATCCAACCATGTTTGAGGCGGTTCCTTATCATTTAGTTTATGGAATGATTTCTGCTTTGCTTGCGGCGGCGCTCTGGTTGCATATTGCCAGTTATCTTGGGTGGCCGGTTTCTACAACCCATTCCATTGTGGGAGGCGTTGTGGGATTTGGCGTCATCGCCGGAGGTATGGATGTCATAAACTGGGGGAAAGTCGGCCAGGTGGTTTTGAGCTGGGTGGTGTCACCGCTTATGGGTGGGTTGGTTGCTTTTATGGTGTTTAAGTTTATCAATAGAACCGTTTTCAGCAAGCGAACTCCACTGGTCTATGCCAAAGACCTGCTTCCTTATATGGTGTTTTTTGTATTTGTGATCCTTTCCAACGCCATGTTTTATAAGGGACTGAAAAATCTTCACCTGGATCTTTCCTTTGGTCAGGCTCTGATTATTTCTCTTATCGTGGGGACCCTGGCTTTTACCGTTACAAAATTTTTGGCGCAAAAAATTCCTTACAACGCTTCCTGGGATCTGCAGAAACAATTCCATGAAACAGAAAAAGTATTTAAATACCTGCAGATTTTAACCGCGTTTTATGTGGCTTTTGCTCATGGCTCCAACGATGTAGCTAATGCCGTCGGACCCTTGGCGGCTGTGGTGGCGATTCTCAAAGATGGACAGGTGCATATGAAGGTTGTCATGCCGACCTGGATATTGGCGATGGGCGGAGGATTCATCGTTTTTGGGTTATTGATTTGGGGTGCCAAGGTTATGGCCACCATTGGAGAAAAAATTACGGAGCTCACTCCCTCGAGGGGATTTGCCGCGACGTTTGGCGCTGCAACAGTGGTATTGATCTGTTCCAAAATGGGACTGCCTATTTCAACCACGCATACCTTGGTGGGATCAGTGATTGGAGTGGGGCTGGCCAGGGGCTTGCCAACTCTGAACTTGGATATTATTAAAATGATCGCGATTTCCTGGATCTCGACCATTCCGTTTACGTCCATAATCTCGATGCTGTGTTACAAAATATTCTTGGTCTTTTTGCCCTAGCGCGATTTAGTTACCCAAAGGAGATAAAAACAAAACCCCCCTGGCCTCTCGGCCAGGGGGGTTTTTTTATAGGATATGAATAATCCCGAGTCAGTTGTAATTTTGTTTTTGCAGGTATTCTGGCAGAGCCCACTCCAGCTTATCTAAATCTGTATTATAGTGAGCTAAAGCCCCGCAGAAGGAGCAATACTCGATCCCAACTTCGTAGTCCAGGGTGACAGCGTTGGCCCTGTGCTCACAAAACTTCTTTTTTACTGCCGGGTATCCGCCGTCATTATCTTCAAACCATCCTTTAGAAATTGTTAAGTCTTCCATTACATCTCCTTGTTCATGCTAGTTCAAAGATCACTGTCACTCTTAACTTTGATAGTGTCCCCTATGTTAAGACACAATTCAAGCTTTAATTAATCTCTTGTAAAATTTTATGGACTCGTTTATTGATGCTTTTTGGTTGATAGGGGATGGTGGAGTATGGTTTTTGCGGGGAGTGTTCGAAGGGCCGGTTTGTTAAACGGTTTGAAGGGAAATCTGGCTGACTTCTTCTAATTGAGCCTCTGCTCGCTCAATAATTTGTTCAAGATACAAGTCTTCGGATAACTGAACCGCCTCCCAGGCACTTTTTGTAAGAATATATTTTTCCGGTTCGCTATCAGAACCAAAAATAATCTTATGGCTGATGGTATCTGCCAGATGAATGGTGGCGGCTTCAAGGGGAAAATTTTGAGCCGATGAAGGAAAGTGATGATGGGCAACGGCTTCCTGTAAATTTTCAGGGAGATGCCAGGCTCTGAGGAGAGCCCCGCCGACACCACCATGATCAAAACCAAAGTATTTGGCTTTATGCCAACGGTCGCCGCTTTTTCAGCAAAGTCATATACAATCTTGAGTTGATCGGGAACTTTTAAGCACATCACCAAACGGCCGATATCGTGTAGGAGTCCTGCTACAAATAATCTTTCCCCATAGAACAAATAAAGGAGGTATTTATAAATATCCCAGCCCGGATAAATGTGTTTTTATTTGTTCTCCCCGATTCTGATTCTAGCCTAAAAGGTAAATCTGTTCCCCTTGTCAATTGTGCCAATCATGTAAATTTTTAAAAGTGTTAGGGATATTGAAGCAGGGAAGTGCGGAAAATCATTGATACTTTGTCAATTATCCCTGTTCATGCAAGTCTTTGGGTTTGGGATATTTGCACTCATTTATTGCAAAAATTTACTTATTGTCCCCATCTTTGAGGACCATAAAGCTTCTCCCCTGTTTAAGGGGGTATTCTTTTCTCTGATGATTTTTGCGGTGGAGAATCGAGTGACTTATAATCATGTCATGTTCTTCACGGATCAAAATAAAGTATTGAGAATTTTTCTTTATCTCCTTTTATTTTTGATCAGTTTTCTGGTTTTTGATTCTATAACGGTGGTGGCAACGGTTATTTTTGCGGTGGGAGCTCTGGACTATTTTTTGTTCAAAGCCTATCAGAAAGAGAGTCGTTGATTCATGGAGATTTTTTGATGAAAGTTTTGGGTCAGCTCCGCAAAATGAGCGTGGAAGCTCAGAATCCGATTGCTTATTTTTTAAGCCTGGATAAAAAGCCCCATCCCTTGAATCCACATATTGGCAAGACTGTGGATTTAAAATGGTCGGGCACCATAACCTGCATCGAATGCGGTCGGAAGACCCGTAAATCTTATGACCAGGGCTATTGTTTTGTCTGTTCCCGGGACCTTCCTGAAAATGCCATGTGTTCGGTTCGACCGGAACTTTGCCAACATGAAAAAGGCAACGAGGCCGATCGTGAGTTTTGGCGCACCTATTGCAATATCGATCACTTTGTTTATCTTTCATTGACCAGCGGGGTGAAGGTCGGCATCACACGGCACTATAATATTCCAGACCGCTGGATCGATCAGGGAGCGGTAAAAGGATTGATCATCGCCAAGGTTCCTGAAAGGGTTCTGTGCGGCCAGATTGAAGTGGCCCTGGCCAAACATTTTGCCGACAAAACCAATTGGCGCAAAATGTTGAAAGGGGAGGTGGGAGAGGTTGACCTGCTGGCATTCCGTGACGAGGCGCACCAGCTTTTTCCGCAAGCATTAAAAGGGTATGCTGTGACGGATGTGCAGGTTGAAGAGTTGATTTATCCGGTTGAATCGGTTCCTGAAAAAATCTCCAGCCATAATCTCGATAAAATCCCTGAATTCACGGATCGATTGACAGGCATCAAAGGCCAGTACCTGATTTTTGAACACAGGGTGATCAACATGCGAAAATATGCGGGTTACCATGTGGAGTTCGATTTTCACCACTAGCCGTGGAGGCGACTGGGCAAGGGCTCTTTGAGCCGAGAAGACTCTTTGCTCGCCAGAGAAAGCGATTGCATGCTGGGCCCCACGCAAGTGAAAAAAAGCCGCGCTAAAAAAGCGCGGCTTTTCATTAAATTTATAAGTGTGATAAGTCAGGCTATCTGAGTGACAACTTTTCCGATAAATGCAGGGGCTTCCTTTTCTCCCTGATCCGGATTGGGGATCAACTGAGCCACTTTAATGTCTTTGGCGAGGCCGAGTTTTTCCAGTACACAAAGAGCCCACCAGGTCATGTCAATTTCCCAGGGCCGTAAACCATGCCGGGCAGATTTAGGAAATGCGTGGTGATTATTGTGCCAGCCTTCCCCCCAAGCCAAAAGCCCGACCCACCAGCAATTGGTGGAAAGATCGTCTTTGAGCGGAAAGGTCACATAGCCAAAATAATGTGCTGCGCTGTTCACCAGCCAGGTGGAATGGTAGGTCACCACTAACCGGACGAAGACTCCCCAAATGACCCAAGGCAACCCGCCGATGGCGAGCAACATAAAACCGAAGGCAAATTGAACTAAAATAAAATATTTGTCGAGAAATTTATAAAACTTGTCTTCACAAAAATCCTTTGTGTAGTCTTGAAGCACCTGTTCGTCATCAAACTTGGAATGGGTATGAAACATCCAGTTAAGATGTGCCCACCAGAAACCTTTTTTGACGCTGTGCGGGTCTTCCGGCGTGTCTGAACCGGCGTGGTGCATGCGGTGTTGCCCGACCCATTTGATGGGGCCGTTCTGGCAGGCCAGTGTCCCAAACAAAACGAGAATGTTTGCCACCCACTTGGGCGCGGTAAACCCCCGATGCGTGAGATAGCGATGGTAACCCAGGCAGATGCCCAGTGAAGCGGTGACCCAGTATAGAAAAAACATCACTGCTACCGCGCTCCAGGAAAACGCAAACGGAAAAAAAGCGAGCAACGCCATGCCATGCACAACGGCGAGCACGGTCGTGGAGATCGGGTTAAATTTGAGTTGGTGTTTCTCAGCAGAATCACTGGTCATGGAAAGGCTCCCCATTTAAAGGCTCTTACACAGCTTCATGATATCTTGACCCGGCAAAACTCTTTGTAAAAGTTATGTAATATCCTGCTAGCGCAGGGCCAATGAGCAATCGCTTTATCTGGCGGGCAAGCAGTATCGGCAGCTTAATTAAGTCTTTGCCAGTTACCACCGGGCGTTGCTCGGTCGGCGTGGCCAGCTGATCTTATCTCTATTGGGCCCCGAGTACCATTGTCAGCGGTAAAAAGATATTGCTCGTTCCCTGCGAAGGCACTCCGTCCCTGCGAAGGCACTCCGTATAATAAGCTTTCAATTTAGGTCTGGAGCTTGGTAAAGTGGCAGAAATTAGAGGGTTGTGGGAAATGCAGGGTTATCGGAACTGGAAGGTGAGTGGCAATGGGTAAATTACGGGCTTTGTTCCATCCCATTATGGTCTTTATCGGGGTTCAGATTGCCTGGATCGTGCTCATGGCGGTCTGGATCAACTGGTACCTGGAAAATAACCTGGCGATCAAGGAGTTTGCCCAGGAAATCCGCCCGGATTTGTTCACTGCCGAAATTCAGTGGCTGATTTTGTTTGAAGGCTGTTTCCTGATGCTCCTGATTCTCGCGGGGGTCTATGTGATCTTTGTTTACTGGAACAAGCAGAACCGTTTGAACCAGATGCAAAGCAATTTTGTCGCCAGTGTTTCGCATGAGCTGAAATCTCCCCTCGCTTCCATTCAACTCTACCTTGAGACTCTGAAGTACCAGGATGTCTCGAAGGAGGAAGAAAAAGATTTTGTCGAAACCATGTTGTCGGACACTCAACGCCTTTCCGGCTTGATCGATAACATCTTGCAATCGAGTAAGGCCGATCCCAAGAGCATGGCCTTGCAGTTCCAGCCTGTGAACCTGGGTGAGTTCCTTGAGGAAGTGGTTCAGGGTCACAAACGCCAGTTGGAGGAAAAAAATTGTCTGGTCGATTTAAAACTGGAAGCTTCTCCCACGCTGAACCTGGACCAAAAGGCCCTGCGTATGGTTTTCAATAACCTTATCAGCAATGCTATCCGGTACTCTCCTGTGGGTTGTCCGCTGAATATCCATCTCCACAGAACCGGCAAATACTGGGAAGTGGATTTTGCGGATCAGGGATTCGGGTTTGACAAAAAAGACATGAAAAAGATTTTCAGAAAATTTTATCGGGTGCAGAATACAGACACGCAGAATATTGAAGGGGCCGGGTTGGGCCTGTTCATTTCCAGTGAAATTGTTAAAAACCATAAAGGCCGGTTAAAAGTTTCCAGTCCGGGCAGGGGAAAAGGTTCAATATTTTCCGTCTTGCTTCCGGCCAGCCGGGAAGTTGAGGCTTGAACCGGCTAGCCGCCGGGGGCGATTAGCGATAGCTTTAGTTGGCTGGCAAAGAGTTGTCGCGGCTAATGAATTGTTACCATTAAAGAAAAACCGAATAAATAGAGACTTCCTTTGAAGTGGTTATGAAGATTTGGATGAGTGATGGATAATAGCGGAAAAAAAATTCTAGTTGTCGAAGATGAAGCTCATCTTGCCAAGGTACTGCAGTTCAATCTGGAGCGAGAGGGTTATCGGGTCACTCTCGTCGATAGCGGTCAGTCAGCGGTGGAGGTTCTGGGGAAAGAGGATTTTGATCTGATGATCCTCGATATTATGCTCCCGAAGTTGAGCGGACTGGAAGTGGCCAGGCGGATTCGTAGTACTGACATGCGCTTCCCGATTTTGATGCTGTCTGCCAAGTCCGCCGACGAAGACCGGGAACTGGGGCTCGCCGCCGGAGCCGATGATTATCTGGCTAAACCGTTCCACCTGCCGGAACTCCTGCTCAGGGTCAAAGGAATCCTGCGCCGCTGGGAATGGTACAAGGAACCGGTGCACGATCAGGAGATTTTTCAGTTTGGCGACAGTTGGATCAACTTTGCCAGCGGCAAAGCCAAAGGGTGTTCCGGGGAATTCTACCTGACAGCGAAAGAAGCGTTGCTAATGAAACTGCTGGTGTCGCAAAAAGGAAATATCGTGACCCGTGAGGAATTGCTGGAAAAAGTCTGGGGTTATGACCCGCAGACCGAAACCCGCACGGTGGATAATTTTGTGGCTCGCCTGCGCAAATATTTTGAGAAGAAACCCCAGTCCCCCAAACACATCATCACCCACCGCGAAAAAGGCTACGAGTTTAAGTCTGACCCAAAGAAATAAAAAGTTTTAGATTAGCTTTTCTTTTAAGCTCTGTTCAAACCGTCCTAAGTTTTGTTTGATCCCCTCACTGGAAACACCATGAATATAAGGGCAGGTGCCGAGAATCGGTGCATCTGAAAATTTTTCAATCAGAGAACCCTGCTCGGCTTCAATGGCATCCAACGCACCTTCTTCCGCCGGGTTGAGGATCACACCTTTGACTTTCAGTCCATGCTGTCGGGCGGCGTTGATGGTCAAAAGGGTATGATTCAAAGTGCCTGTCTGAATGCGGCTGACAATGATGAGGGGAAGGTTCATTTGCAAAGCCAGATCGGCCACATGATAACGCTGGGTGATCGGGACCATGAGGCCGCCGATGCCCTCCACCAGCATCGTGGAGTGTTTGGACTGAAGTGCGTGAAACTTCTCCAGTATTTTTTCAGGGTCGATCTCTTTTCCTTCGATTCTGGCGGCTTGATAGGGAGAGGCCGGGATTTTTAACCGGTAGGGGCAGATATCTTCCAGTGCGTCCGGGGTTCCTGAAACTTCCATCAGAAACCTGGCATCGGAATTGGCGGAAGAACTGCATTCAGGGTCCACGCCGGTCTCAATCGGCTTCATCACCCCGACATCTTCACCCTGGTTTTTGAACAGGGTGGCCAGACAGGCGGTGACCACAGTCTTGCCCATACCAGTATCGGTTCCTGTAATAAAATAGCCTTTCATGTTTGTCCCGGAGTTTATTCTCAACCTGCAAATCTGATATAATTAATAGCGGCTTCCCGGTGAGGAGGCAAGTTATTAATGAAAGGGCCTTGGGGAATTGTCTGTGGCCATGAGCACGCTCTTAAATCGAGGCGTGCGAATTGCCAGGATGGATTGATCGAATTACGTAGGTGCCTTGAACTTATTTCGAGTTAGGTGATGGGATCAAAAAAGCTTGAAGTTATTTGACCCTTGTGAAGCCAAACTTCAGGTGGACAAAAAAACTGGTGAAGTGATCTGGGAAGAAAGAAAGCCCAAGCCGGTGGTTTCTCTCACCGATATGGTGAAGGGTCTGGAAAACCAGAAAAAAGAACAGCAGAACATGTTTAAGAAAAACAGTGAGAACCAGAAGGAACGGGGTCGGGTTCTCGATGAAATTTTTAAAGAATCGCAAAAGCATGTCGATAAATCCGGCGAAAGACCTCTGCGCGATTTCGATCTGGATTAGTTCAGCATGACAACGAAAACCCATCATCGCGACCCTCTGGAAGGAGCGTGGCGATCCAGGTTTCTTGGGCCATAAAAAATCCAACCCTCCCTTAATCCCTCCCTATGAAGGGAGGGAAGATATAAATTTTTCAGAGGCCCGTGAGCAAAGCGAGCGTTGGCCTCCCATTGCCCCCGGCGGCTCGCCGGTTAGAGGGCGATCCGCATTCCATCCAGAGCCAGTTCTACTCCCTCAGGAAGGTCCCGGGATACTTTTTCGTGGTCGTAGTGATGGTTGATGTGGGTCAGGATGGTTCTTTCCGGTTTAAGGTCTTTGACGGCTTCCAGAGCCTGGCTGAGGTTGAAATGGGTCGGGTGCGGTTTGAATCCGAGAGCATTCAGGATCAGAATCTTCAATCCTTTTAACTTTTCCCGCGTGCTGTCTGGGATGCCGCTACAGTCAGTGATGTAGGCGCAGTCCTTAAAGCGGAACCCATTGATGATCAGCTTGCCGTGCTGAATGTCGAGAGGAGTGACGGGGATGCCGCCGAAGCTATAGGTTTTATCTTCCAACAGTGTAGGGATCAATTGCGGAATGCCGCCCCCGATTTGCTCGGTCTCTCCAAAAATATAGCTGAAATTTTTATTCAGGTGGTGCAATGTTTGTGTGTTGCCATAAACGGGAAATGCGGTTTTGTTGAAGAAGTTGAAGCTGCGGAGTTCATCGATTCCGTGAACATGGTCGGCGTGGTGATGGGTGTAAATAACAGTATTTATTTCCCGGATTCCGTAGAGCAGGCACTGTTGCCTGAGATCGGTAGTGGTATCGACTAGAATGGTATGGCCGTTTTGCCGCACCAGAATCGACGAGCGCAAGCGCTTGTTCCTCGGGTCCTTTGACAGGCAGACCTCGCAGTCGCAACACAGGGAAGGAACCCCCGTCGAGGTCCCGGTTCCTAAAAAAAGTATTTCCATAAAAATATTCCAGCCAGCGTGACGCTGGACTCATTAGCAATGTCTTTACTGTGTGAACAAGCGTTATCTTGGCCCAAAGAGTCGCTGCTAGTTGCCGCCACGGCTAGTGGGTGGAGTGAGGCACCTAAAGTATTGTAAGCAGGGTGTTCCGGTGTGTCAAGGCAGAGAGGGGGATGAGGGGGATTAAAACCACCCTACAGGCTCGATAAAAGTTGTTGATGGCAATTGAATGACCTGTGGAGATTATGATAGAGTAACCCGTCCATTAAACACTGATTCTATTTAGAGGAGCTATATATGTCAGCATTAGTTGCTAAACCTGCCCCGGCTTTCACTGCTCAGGCTGTGATGCCTGATGGCAGTTTTAAGGAAATCAAACTTTCCGACTATAAGGGGAAATATGTCATTCTGTTTTTCTATCCGTTGGACTTCACCTTTGTTTGCCCGACCGAGATCATCGCTTTCAGCACCAGTATGGATGAGTTCAAGAAACGCAATACCGAAGTGCTGGGGGTTTCCATCGACAGCCATTTCTCGCATTTGGCCTGGAGAAATACCGATCGTAAAAAGGGCGGACTCGGTGATATCGCTTATCCACTCGTTGCCGATGTGAACAAGAAAATCACCTACGATTACGGGGTCATGCATGAGGCGGGGATCGCTTTCCGTGGACTGTTCCTGATCGACAAGGAAGGTGTAGTTCAGCATCAGCTCATCAACAATCTGCCTTTGGGAAGAAATATAGACGAAGCTTTGAGGATGGTCGATGCTTTGCAGTTCCACGAGAACAATGGCGAAGTGTGCCCGGCGAACTGGAAAGAAGGCGATGATGGTATGAAGCCGGATCCTAAAGGATCGCAAGATTATTTCGGCAAACATAACTAAACACTAGCCGCCGGGCAACGCCTGGAGGAAATTGAGTAATGGCTTGTGAAGCTGAGACAGCTTTTTTCTCTAAATAAAGTGCCGTAAAATTTAGGGGCGTTTCCAATAGGAAACGCCCTTTTTTCCGAAATATGCTTAAAACTGATTGGACTCGCCCTTTATGATCGTGCTTTGTAATGATGATGGATTTAACGCCGATGGCTTGAGAACTCTGTACCGGGAACTCAGCCAGGAGGATGATGTGATCATTGTTGCTCCAGAAACGGAGCAAAGCGCCATGGGCCACGCCATCACCCTGACCCAGCCGCTCAAGGTGCGGAAGGTGGAGGAGGAAGGTCGGCTCATCGGTTACGCTGTCAATGGAACCCCGGCGGACTGCGTCAAGCTGGCCATCGTCGTGTTGCTGGATGAACCGCCCCGGATAGTGGTTTCGGGGATCAATCTTGGCGGGAATCTTGGCATTTGTACGCTTTATTCTGGAACCGTTTCCGCCGCGACCGAAGCGATGATTATGGGGGTTCCCAGTATCGCAGTTTCTTTGGATACCTATGAGAAGCCGGATTTTAATCCCGCCGCAAAGTTCACCCGCAAGTTGATCAAAAAAGTCTTGGAAAAAGGATTGCCCGAGGGCGTTGTCCTGAACGTCAATATTCCTCCTGTCCCTGAATATGAAATTGCCGGGGTGGCCATCACCCGTCAAGGCAAGTCACGGGTGGTTGAGTCGTTTGATCAACGGGTGGACCCGAGAAACAATACCTATTATTGGATGGCGGGTGAGATGCGGTTCGATGAAGTCGAAGAAGGGGCCGACTGCGTGATGGTGGGCAAAAACTATATTTCGGTGACGCCGATCCATTTCGACCTCACCCATCACCCATCCATCGATGTGATCAAAGACTGGGATCTTTGATATTAGAGAAATAAAAAAAACGGGATGGGCATAAAGCCCGTCCCGTTTTTATTTTAAGCGATTGAATCAGGTTGTAGGAACTGCTTCGCGCAGGGCTTCCTTACGGCTGAGTTTGACCTTGCCTTGTTGGTCCACATCAATGACCTTGACTCTGATTTCGTCACCTTCCTGAATCTCGTCACTGACATTTTTGATGCGGCGGTCACACACTTGCGAGATATGTACCAGGCCATCGGTGCCGGGGAAGATTTCCACGAAGGCTCCGAAGTCGACGATCTTTTTGACCTTGCCGAGATAGATTTTCCCGACCTCGACTTCCTGGACCAGGTTTTCCACATACTCGATGGCCTTCCTGGCAGCTGCCTCATCGGCGGAGGCTATTGAAACCACCCCGTCATCGTTGATGTCTATGGTGACACCGGTTTTATCAATGATATCGCGTATGACTTTGCCGCCCGGTCCAATAACGTCGCGAATTTTATCTTTCGGAACCATAATCTGGACGATTCTCGGAGCGTATTTGGACAGTTCATCTCTTGGGCTTTGCAGAGCTTTATCCATTTCACCGAGGATATGCATTCTCCCGGTTTTTGCTTGCTCGAGGGCTTTGCCCATGAGCTCACGGTCCAGGCCTGCAATTTTGATGTCCATTTGCAGGGCGGTGATGCCGTTGCGGGTTCCCGCCACTTTAAAGTCCATGTCACCGAGATGATCTTCGGAGCCGAGAATGTCGGAAAGAATCGCCACCCGGTCGCCATCCTTAATCAGTCCCATAGCGATGCCTGCAACAGGAGCTTTGATGGGAACACCTGCATCCATCATTGAGAGCGAACCGCCGCACACTGAAGCCATGGAGGAGGAACCGTTGGACTCAAGAATTTCGGAAACTATCCGGATGGTGTAAGGGAATTTTTCCCTACTCGGCAGGATGGGGATGAGAGCTCGTTCGGCGAGCATGCCGTGGCCTATCTCGCGCCGTCCTGGGCCGCCAATAAACTTGACCTCACCGGTACAGAATGCCGGGAAATTGTAGTGCAGGAGAAAAGACTTGGTGCCCTTAAATTCCAAACTGTCCATCCGTTGTTCATCCACCGAAGTCCCCATGGTGGCGGTGACAAGAGCCTGGGTTTCGCCACGGGTGAAAACAGCGGAACCGTGCACGCGCGGCAAGTAACCGACCATGATGCTGATAGGGCGGACATCGACCAGGCCTCTACCATCTACCCGATACTGTTTGTCGAGAACAAGGTTGCGCACAACGTCTTTTTCCAGGTCATGGAAAATATCTTTAACCTCACCTTTTCTCTCTTCCTGCTCTTCAGGGCTTAATGCTTCGGTGAGTTCGTCTTTGATTTTCTTGATGGCATCGCTGCGCTCATGTTTTCCAGCGATTTGCATCGCATCATTCAGACTGGACGCAGCCTGTGTGTGAATTTTGCTTTTCAGTGCTTCATCCACTTTTGGCGCTTCTACCACAAGTTTTTCCTTGCCGAGCAGTTCGCGGAGCTTGATCTGAATTTCGATCACTTTTTTAATTCTTTCGTGACCGAACTCAAGAACCGTCATCATATCTTCTTCGCTCACTTCTTTGGCGCCGGCTTCAACCATTACGATTCCGTCGGATGTTCCCGCCATTATCAGGTTCAGGTCACTGTTCGCCGTGTCGTCGTAAGTGGGATTGAAAATCAGCTTGCCCTCCACCCGGGAAATGCGAGCCCCGGCAACGGGGGTCTCAAACGGAATGTCAGAGATCATCAACGCGGCGGAAGCACCGGTGATGGCATTGACATCCGGGGGATTGACCTGGTCATGCGAGACAACCAGTCCGACAACCTGAGTTTCGTTTTTGAATGCTTTTGGGAACAACGGCCTGATAGGCCTGTCGATCAACCGGCAGATCAGGGTTTCGATTTCTCCGGGGCGGGCTTCCCGCTTAAAAAAACTGCCAGGAATTTTTCCGGCAGCATAGGTTTTTTCCCGATAGTCTACAGTCAGGGGAAAGAAATCGATTCCTTCCCGAGGCTCTTTAGCCATGGTGGCGGTCACCAGCACCATGGTGTCACCTTGCCGGACAACGACTGCGCCACCGGCTTGCCGGGCTAGATCGCCGGCTTCCAATGAAATTACTTTTCCATCTATGTCTACTTCAACTTTTTCCATTAATATATCTCCAGTATCTTTTTGTCCTGAGAATTCAGGATAGGTTGGGCGCGATTATCTGCGTATGCCGAGCTTTGAAATGATGCTCTGGTAACGACCAATATCTTCTTTTTTGAGGTGATCCAATAATTTTCGTCTCTGGCTCACCAGCTTGAGTAATCCGCGCCGTGAATGGTTGTCTTTGGAATGCGTCTTGAAATGTTCCGTCAAATAGGTAACGCGTTTTGTCAGCAGTGCGATCTGCACTTCTGAAGACCCCGTGTCTTTTTCATGAAGCTTGTAATCAGTAATAACCGTGGTTTTTTGTTCTGCACTCATTGTCATGATTTTTTCTCCAACTCGTTAAATGCGGGAAACCGATTGGAAAATGTTTTCGTAGAGACACACCATAATTTTATGCGGTGTCCCTGCGAAAACATTCCAACCTTCCTCCGTCAAATTCCAAATGTTTAGTACTAAATTAAAACACGTTTTAATTTAAACGCGATATCTTCTGGTGCCAGCCGACTAAACCGGTCCTGATCGACAAGGGGCTCAACGATGGCGAGTACCTTGTCACTGCCATTGCAAACCCGCAACATCATCCCTGGTTTGAATTCCCCCGGATAAGCTTTCAGGGAAAATTTAGGCAGGGCATTGCCGTTGGAAATAGGCTCTATGAAATCGTCATTGACACGGACCTCAGGAAGAAATTCCAAAGCTTTTTCCACAGGAAAAAGCACTCCGGCCAGGGTTCCGTTGTTGTTTGCGGTTTCCAATGCTTCGGGAGTGATTGAACAGTTCTGGGCAAACACTCCCACCCGTTTCCGAATCAAGCCGGACATATGCGCACCGCAACCCAAACTTTGCCCAATATCATGGCACAGGGTGCGGATGTAAGTTCCCGCAGAACAATGCACTTCAAATTCTACCCGATTTCCATCCATATTAACAAAATCAATGGAATAAAAATGGACTGAGACGGGCTTCCTTTCGATAGTAATACCATTTCTGGCTAATTTGTAAAGAGGAATTCCCTTGCTTTTCTTTGCCGAGTACATGGGAGGTACCTGTTTTTGCTCCCCTCGAAAGCTCATGAGCAGGTTCCGGACCTGGGCCTCGGTGACCTTGGAGGGGTCTCCCCCAAAAATAGTCTTGCCGGTAGAGTCCTGAGTGTCCGTGGCCACTCCCAGGGTCATAGTGCATTGATAATGCTTTGATAAAGGGCTCAGAAACTGAATAATCCGGGTCGATTGGTTCAGGCAGATGGGCAAAATACCCTCCGCCATGGGGTCCAGGGTGCCTATATGTCCCGCTTTTTTGACGTCCAGAATCCTCTTTACTGCATGGACCATGGAAAACGAAGTAGGGCCAGACGGTTTATAGAGGTTGACCACCTGATTCAGAGTGCAGTCCATTGAGTATCCTTGATATCTTTTCAACATGATCGGCATTGTCATCCCGCCGAAATTCCAGTTCAGGAAGATACCTTAAATAAAGGTTCTTGCCCAACGCATTACGGATGAAGCCTTTTGCATTTATCAGTCCATCCAGGGCATCCATTTTTTCTTGTTCAGAGCCCATCACACTGACAAATATTTTAGCGTGTTTGAGATTGTCAGAAACTTCCACCTTGGTGAGGGTGGTAAAGCCTATCCGAGGATCTTTCAATTCATTCTGGACCAGCTTTGATATTTCTTCAAGTAGTAGTTCCTGAATTCTCTGAGAACGCTTGAATCGCATGAAAACACCTGCTGTTTTAAAAGTTTCCGGGGCCAAGATGCATGGTTTCTGTTTTACAATCGGTGATCTCGGCCAGATTAATTCGGTCTACGGCGTCGACGACCTTGGTCAACAACCACCCATCCATGTATGGGCGGTCAGACCCCACAGCGGCGATTCCAATGTGGAGACTTTGCCAATTGTCCTGATCCCCAACTTCCGCGACCGACACATTAAAGTTATTCTTGAGCCGGTCTTTAATGGATCTGACGACCTGGCGCTTACCCTTTAAAGATCGGTTTCCGTGCAAATAAAACTTTATGGAGCAACAACCGATAACCATTTTTTTTTGCGGAAAACCGCATATCAGTTTGTGATCTCTTCCAGCACAAACGGCTCGACCACATCGCCCTGTTTCACATCTTGGAACTTTTCGATAGAAAGACCGCAATCATAACCTGCGGCGACTTCTTTTACATCGTCCTTAAACCTTCTGATGGATGCGATCTTGCCCTGGTAGATCACCACATTGTCTCGAATCAGGCGGGCTTCCATATTGCGCTCTACTTTTCCTGACAGCACATGGCATCCGGCAATGGTGCCGACTTTGGGAATGGTGAACACCTCGCGGATTTCGGCCTTGCCGATAATTCGTTCCTTGTATTTTGGTGCTAGCATTCCCTCCAAGGCCAGTTTCATATCATTGATGGCATCGTAAATAATGCTGTAGAGGCGAATATCTACCTGATCCCGGGTGGCCAGTTTCGTGGCCTGGTCTGTGGGACGTACGTTGAATCCGATAATGATAGCGTTGGACGCGCTGGCCAGCAGAACATCCGACTCGGTGATGCCACCGACGGCATCATGAATGCATTTGATGCGGACCTCTTTGTCGCCGAGATTGCCGAAGGCCTCCTGGACCGCATGAATCGAGCCCTGGACGTCTGCCTTGATGATCAGATTAAGTTCTTTAATCTGGCCTTCAACAATCTGCTGGTGCAGGTCGTCCATGGTGATGCGTGTGGATTTAGCCAGTTGGATTTCCCGCTGTTCCTGTAGTCTCAGGTTGCTGAGTTGCCGGGCCTTTTTTTCGTCCCGAACCACCATGAAGTGGTCGCCGGGCTGCGGAACATCCGGTAAACCCACGACTTCTACAGGAGTGGAAGGAATGGCTTTTTTAATTTTTTTACCCTTGTCGTCGATCAGCGCCCGGACCTTGCCGAAATAGCAACCAACGATGAAAGGTTCTCCAACTTTCAAGGTGCCGCTTTCAACAACCAGGGTGGCGATGGGTCCGCGTCCTTTATCCAGTTTGGACTCGATCACCACACCTCTACCGCGGAGTGTCGGATTGGCTTTCAGTTCCATGACTTCCGCTTGCAGGAGCAGATTTTCAAGCAGGTGGTCAATTCCAGTTCCGTTTAAGGCCGAGACTTCGACATAGATGGTTTGTCCACCCCAGTCCTCAGGCAGAAGGCCCAGGTCGGCCAATTGCTTTTTGACCTCTTCGGGTTTAGCGTCCGGTTTGTCAATTTTGTTGATGGCCACAAGAATCGGAACTCCCGCCGCCTCGGCATGGTGAATCGCTTCTTTGGTTTGCGGTTTGATTCCGTCATCAGCGGCCACAACCAGAACGACAATGTCTGTCACCTGTGCACCCCGGGCTCTCATGGCTGTGAAGGCTTCGTGTCCCGGTGTGTCGAGGAAAGTGATAGTCGATCCCTTGATGTGGGCCTGATAGGCGCCAATATGCTGGGTGATTCCACCTGCTTCCAGTTTGGTCACTTCGGTTTTACGGATGGCATCAAGAAGGGAGGTCTTACCGTGATCGACATGTCCCATGATGGTTACAATCGGAGCTCGGGTGACATGGTCTTTGCTGTTGTCCTCTTCTTCTTCCGAGAAATCCAGCTCAGATTTTTCAATATGGAGCTCAACCTCGAACCCGAGTTTATCGGCCACCTTGCTGGCAAGATCAAAGTTCAGAGTCTGGTTGATATTGGCCAGGACTCCGAAAATCATTAATTCCTTGATGATTTCATTCGGGGTGCATTTCATTTTTTCTGCCAGTTCGCGTACCGGTATGTTCTCGCCAATTTGAACGACCTCGAAACCTTCTTCTGGAACAACAGGTTCTGGAGGGGGTTTGGGAGCAACAGGTGGTGCGGTCACTTCAGCGGGTTTTTCTTTCGCTGCCGGGGCTGGTTTTTCTTTTGCTACTGGGGCTGGTTTTTTCTCGACGGGTTTTGGTTTGTCTTCTTTTTTGACAATTTTAAGGCCGAGTTTTTTCCCTACTTTACTTTCCCGTGTTTCCTTGGTTTTTTCCGCAGTTTTAGCCTTTGCTGTGGTTTTGGCCTTGGTTTTAGCCTTTAGGGTCTTTTCGTCCTTGTTGCCTGATTTCTTCGCGGCCTTTTTTGCGGCGGTAGATTTAGCCTGGGTTTTTGCGGTTGTAACTTTTACCTTGGAGGGGACCTTAATTTTAATTTTTGCCTTGGCTTTTTTCACCACCTTTTTGGTGGTGGCGGGTTCAGGCGCAAAGAGATCACGGATGTATTGCGTGGCTTCTTCATCAATGGAACTCATATGATTTTTTACAGCTACGCTATGTTTTTGCAGGGCCTCAATGATCTGATCATTCTGGATATTGAGTTCCAAGGCCAGCTTGTTGATGCGAATCTTAGCCAAATTTCCTCCTGTTAGACAACACTGCAATTTTCTTAAGACCCGGAGTCGACAAACGGTTCACAGGTTTGGGTAAAATTTTTCCGTCTTGAAAGAATGAGACGGATTTGAGCTTTAAACATTTTCAAGATTCTCCAGACGTCGCTTGACCTGTGCCAGAATGGACTTGCCCATCTCCTCATCAATACTTTCCATGGCCATTAACTCCTCCAGTGGAGTGATAGAAAGCTCGGCGATTGTTTCAAATCCGTTATTGCCCAGAGTTTGTAGAACCTCAGGAGTCAGTCCTGTTAATTCCTGTATGATGACTTCTTCCTCCTCCTCCTCTGCTACGGAGATTTCTTCTTCCTGAACTGGTGTCTCAGGTTCGGGATTTTCTGTAGCTGCTGGTTCTTCAGCCTCAGGGGCTTTCTTTTTGGCTGCTTTCTGCTCCAGTTTTAACTGCTTCATATATTCTTCAGATAACCGGAACAGGGCTTCGGCTTTCTTGGGGCCAATGCCTGGCAACCGGGTCAAGCCTTTCACTCCCCGCTTCAGCACCTCTTCGTAGGTAACAAGGTCACCATTGAAGAGGATGGTCATCACCTTTTCACCCAAACCTTTGGCGTTTTTCACGTCATCGAGAAAGTCCACCGTGGAGATCTTGGAGGGAGCCAAAAATGGGTGCTGCACACCCAGGTCCATCGCTTCGGAAGGGCCTTTAATATCCACTTTCCAGCGGACCAGTTTGGCGGCCAGCCGCACGTTCTGGCCTTTTTTTCCTATAGCCAGCGACATCTGGTCTTCGGCTACGATGATCGTCATTTGTTTTTCATCGGGGTTCATGATGATTCTTGAAACCTTGGCCGGACTCAACGCGTTTTTGATATAGGTTTCCGGGTCTTCAGAGAATTCAACGATATCTATTTTTTCGCCACGCAGTTCCTGCACGATAGATTGAACTCTCATTCCACGCATTCCGACACAAGCGCCCACTGCGTCGATTTCCCGGTCGTTGGTTCGCACTGAAATTTTGGTGCGACCGTTGGGCTCGCGAACCACTCCCATGATTTCAACCATTCCCTCGCTGATTTCCGGAACTTCCATCTCGAACAAACTCTTGATCAATCCAATATGGGTGCGGGAAAGAATGACCAAAGCGTTCTTAGGCGTTTTCCGGACATCCAGGACATATGCTCGTATCCGTTCTCCACGATTGAACTTTCACGGAAAACCTGTTCCCGTCTAGGCAGAATGCCTTCGGCTTTTCCCAGATCAACGATAAGGTCGCCATGTTCCATTCTTTGAACCATGCCGTTGATCAACTCACCCTTTTTCTCGATGTATTCAGCGTAGATCAGATCAATTTCCGCTTCGCGTACTTTTTGTACGATCACCTGCTTGGCGAGTTGAGCGGCAATGCGTCCGTAATTTTCCAGAACCTGCTGAACCAGAACCTGTTCGCCGACATGGACATCGTCAGCAAGCGCCGAAGCGTCCTTCAGGCTGATTTGCTCCTCTGGCAGATCAACTTCTTCAACCACTGTTTTTTCCAGGTAAACTTCGACTTCCCCAGTGGATTCGTTGAATTCAGTCTGCAACTCCTTGATCGACGGGTACCTTTTTCGTGCGGCAACTTCGACCGCAGCCTTCAATGCATCAATCAGGATTTCTTTATCGATACCCTTATCGCGACTGAGTTGCTCCAGAATACTGAGTATTTCCATGCTCATGTGCTTGACCTAAATTTCAATGACTAAACTTGCTTTGCCAACCTGGCGCAACGGAATTTCAAAAAGCTTTCCGTCTACTTCCATAAATACGGTTTGATCCTTAAAATCTGAAAGGATGCCGGTAAATTTTCTTCTGTTGTCAATCGGGGAAAGGCTGTGCAGGCGGATTTGCCTTCCCTTGAATTTTAAAAAATCTTTTTCCCGTTTCAGAACCCGATCCAGTCCCGGGGATGAGACTTCCAGGCTATAGGGGGTGGTGATGGTTTCCTCGACTGCAATGAGATCGCCGGTCAGGTGGCTGATTTTCTGGCAGTCCCCAACCGTGATTCCCCCTTCCTTGTCGATAAATATCCTTAGAACCCAGCTCTTGCCCTCTTTTTTATATTCAACATCTACCAGTTCCAATCCCTCTGTTATAAGGACCGGTTCGATTAAATCCGTAATCGCTTGCGAAACGGGGACTTTTGCCATTTAAACCTCTGCCGCCGAGTGGATCCTGTGACTTTTGCCTTCTATATGAAACAGGTGAACCCAGGCCGCTAAAATGGCCTAAAAAAAAATAAAAAAAGCGGGCTCAAAGCCCACGATGCAGGACCCTAGATGTCATGGGGATTGTACAAGAACTTAATGTCTGATTTCAAGGGAAAACTGGGGAACTCGGGGGCCGACCGGTTTTTTATAAGTCTTTTAAAATATTAGGGATATCCTCAATGACTTGGGGGTAGGGGCGAAGATCAGACTCATTGGTTTTGCGGATTTTGATCTCAACTTGTCCGGCAGAAAGGTTTTTGGGCCCCACAATGATTTGCAGGGGAATTCCCATCAGGTCAGCATCCTTCAATTTGACCCCCAGCCGATCTGATCGGTCATCGAGCAGGGTTTCCAGTCCGGTTTCCTGGAGCCGGTTATAAATAGTATCGCAGGCAGTTTTTAATTCATCATTGGAATAGTTAACCGGGATGATAATGACTTGAAAAGGAGCCAGGTTCCGAGGCCAGACAATTCCTCTGTCATCATGATTTTGTTCAATGGCGGCGGCGGCGGTGCGCCCGACTCCGATTCCATAACAGCCCATGACCATTGCATTTTCCTTGCCTTGCTGGTCCAGATAAACCGCTTTCATTGCCGAGGAATATTTGGTGCCAAGAATGAAAATATGTCCGACTTCGATTCCGCGTTTGACCTGGTATTTTCCGTCCTCGCAATGCGGGCAGGGGTCGTTGGCCTTGACGGTTCTGAGATCGCCAAATTGTTCGATTGTCAAGTCCCGCTTGACTTGAACGCCGGTAAAGTGAGCGGAGGGTTTGTTGGCGCCGGTGACAAAATCATGCAGGGCGGAAATTTCGTAGTCCGCATAAACCGGAAGATCGAGTTCCACGGGGCCGACATATCCGCAATGCAGTTCGGGATGTTTGGCGATGGCTTCCTCTCCTGCTGGTTGCAACCATTCGCAACCGATCAGGTTTTTCATTTTAACGGGACTGATTTCATGGTCACCGCGAACCAGTCCTGCTACCAGTCCGTTCTCATTTTCAAGAAGAATGGTTTTTACGATTTGCCGGGCAGGCAGGTTGAGAAACGCCGCTACGTCCTCCACTGATTTTTTTCCGGGCGTCTCCACTTCTTTTAGTTCCTGTGGTTCGGCAGGAGGTGTGGAGGGGGAAGGTGGTTTCGATTTCGCAAGCTCCAGGTTCGAGGCCTGACCGCACGACTCGCAAAAACCTATTTCATCTTCTCCCGAATCGGCGAGCACCGCGAACTCATGCGAAAAGCTGCCCCCGATGGTTCCTGAGTCGGCCTGAACCTGCTTGAAGTCCAAGCCGCACCTATTGAAAATATTGGTGTAGGCCTGCGCCATCTGGTTGTAAGTATGCTGGGTGTCCTTTTCGTCAGCGTGAAAACTGTAGGCGTCTTTCATCATGAATTCCCGTCCACGCATGATGCCAAACCGAGGGCGGACTTCGTCGCGAAACTTGGTCTGAATCTGATACAGCAAAATGGGTAGCTGGCGATAGGACCTGACTTCCTTTCTCACGATATCGGTGATGACCTCCTCATGAGTGGGGCCGTAGCAGAATTCCCGGTTATGCCGGTCCTTCATCCGCAATAATTCTTTGCCATAAAAATCCCAGCGCTTGCTTTCTGCCCACAATTCGGCAGGTTGAATGCTTGGAAGAAAAACTTCCTGTCCGTCGATTTTATTCATCTCTTCGCGGATGATTTGTTCCACCTTCCTTAAGACCCGAAGTCCCAATGGCAGGATGGAGTAAATTCCCGAGGCAAGCTGTCGGATCATCCCTGCGCGTACCATGAGCTTGTGGCTGATGACTTCTGCATCAGCAGGAGATTCTTTTAGTGTTGGAATGAAAAGCTTTGAAAAATGCATACGCAGTATCCCGATGGTTAATGCAGATAAAGAGGAAGGATGATTTTATGCTCTAAAGGATTTTTGAGCAAGGGCAATATGATCCGCATTATGGATTTCCAGCCAGCCTTTGTGGATCTCCATATAGTGGACGGCGAAACCCCGATCAATCATTTCCTGAATGAGGTCGGTGAAATTCAGTTTGGAGATATCCTCTGATTCCTGAAAGCGGCCGGTAAAATTTTTGAGCACATCGTTATAGGTTTCGAGAAACTGCTCGGCGCCGGTTTTGCTGAATCGGGCAAGACCTATGAACTCGTGGGTCGCGGTTTCCGGGTTTATTTTGTTGCCAATCTTTGCCACTGTATTTTCGCTGGTGAAACGGATTTCCCGACGCGTTGGCTTGTAGTGGTTCTTGGTGATAATGAAGTCGAGAATGTTTCCCTCTTCCGGCTGGTGATACTGGGTTGAATTGTCGGCGACGAGAACAATATCTTCCTTGCACTCTGTCAGCTTGCTGAGAATCTGGTCCTCCATGAGGATGTCGGAATACAGCATGATGAATCCATTGGCCATTTTTTCCTTCGCAACCACCAGTGAGTTGAGCATGGACCCTTTCTGGTAGTCGGGGTTCTCTAGAATATTGATGCCCTCTGCATACAGGTTGTCCTTGCCATACCCTGCGATGAGTGTAATATCTGCAAGATTGGCGTTGCTCAGGGCTTGAATCTGATGGTCGAGAAGGGTCTTGCCGCAAATTTCGAGCATGGCCTTGGGCTTACCGTTCAAAACTTCCTTGAAAACATGATCCTCCCCGGCGGCAGGAATGATCACCGGAATATTAGTGGTCTGTTCATCCTGCTGGTCTTTTTCCTTAACATCCAGAAACCCGACGGTTTTAAAAATTTCCCGGACGGGTGTGCATAAAGGATTGGCCTCCAGAGATCTCTGGTTGCGAAGTAGAGTCTTTGCAGTTTCCGTCATCGCCTGGTAGGCGCTGCGCAAAAGGTGATTGGCATAAATAACGATGCTGAATCCAGCGGCGCTCAGTTTGTCCTCGGTGATTCGGTTATAAGTGGTGGGCACGCACACCAGCGGTTTGTTCAATTTTAGATTTTTTAAAATAACCTGGTACTTTTTGGCAAACTCCAGGATTTCATCCGGGCTTTTGGACTTGGAGTGGATCATGATTCCATCGACCCCGGCTTCCAGGTATTTTGTGGCCCTGTTGAGTGCGTCTTCCATGGGTTTTCCGGATATGAGGCTTTCAATCCGGGCGATAATCATAAACTCACTGCTTTTCTGAACACTTTTTCCCCGCCGGATTTTCTGGGCGAAGACTTCCGGTTCTTGCAGGTTTTGCTGGACTCCAGCCTCCAGGCTATTGCGCTTGGGAAAAACCTTATCTTCTATAATCACCGCAGACACACCTGCCCGCTCAAGTTTGGAGACGGTGTATTCGAAGGTGTTCGCGTCCCCTCCCGTATCGCCGTCAACGATCATGGGTTTATCGGTCACAGCGAGAATTTCGTTGATGGTGTGTAGTCTGGAGTCAAAGGTGACGACCTCGATATCGGGGTGGCCTTTCGAGGCCGAGTCGGTGAGACTGCTTTCCCAGATGGCATCGAATTGGCGGACAACGGTTTGTCCATCCGAATCTCCAGTCACTTCAACCGAATTGGCGATGATGCCGCTCAACCCATTATGAGCTTCAAGCACCCGCACTGTTTTTCCTTCTTCCAGCAGGGCCTTGAGTTTTCCCCGGCGATGTTCGGGAAGAATAGTGTTAAGAAGGGTCATGACTGGGCTCCAGCGATTTTATCGGCCTCAATTTTTTCTCGTATCCAGTCAGCCACATAGATATTGTCGAGATCAAATTTTTTCAGCGTGTTTAAAATAACGATCACGTGTTCTTCGTCCGGAAGATTTTTGTCCAGAATAATGAGGTCCTCGCCTTTGAGTTTGCAGTAGCCGCCTTGTATGGCAAACTCCTGATCGTTGAGGTTGGAGATTTCAATTTTTATGGATAATTTTTCTGCGGCTTCCTTGAGGTCCTCAATCCGGCTCTCAATGTTTTGCATAGTAGAAGATGTTTTCAGGTAATGATTCGCATAATATCATTATAAAACGCGAACACCATGAGGCTGAGCAACATGAATATCCCAACTTGCTGTGCCCGTTCCCGGTTCCTTTCACTGACAGGTTTGCCCTTGAGAATCTCTATCAGGAAAAAGAAAATATGGCCGCCATCCAGAACCGGAATCGGCAACAGGTTGAGCAGCCCCAGGTTGATGCTCAAAAGCGCGGTCAACCGAACCAGCTCATTAAGGCCTTGTTCGGTATATTCCCCGTAAATTTGAAAAATCAGGATGGGGCCGCCGATGGAGTCTGCGGGGATGGAGCCTACAATCATTTTTTTGATGCTGACAGCGATCAGATAAATCAGCCGCCTTGTTTCATCAATGGCTCTTTTAAGAGCTCCGAAAACGCCGTATTTTTCCGTTGCCATTTCTCCGGCCATGCCGATGCCGAGCAGACCCACTTCTGCACTTTTGCCTTCAAGGTCTTTGACAACCTTAGGCTCGGGTGTCAGTGTGGTTACGATTTCTGTTCCGTTTCTGAGGACTCTGAAGGTCAGTTCTTGGCCGGGCTTGTCGACGGCCGCTGTCTTCAGGTCTCCCCAGCCAAAAATAATAGTATTGTCCACCGAAACCAGAATGTCGCCTTCTTGAATTCCAGCCCGGTCAGCCGGGGAGCCTTCTTTAACATAAAAAACATTTCGTACCAGTGGTGTGATTCCGATCAGCCCAACGTTTTCTTTGTCACCAAAAAGATCGCTGATTTCCTCGGAGATGGGGGTGATGGGGACATGGGCGATGCTTCCGGAGCTTCTTTCCACCTGGAAATCCAAGGAGCGGCCTGGAGACTTATGCACGATTTTTTGCAGTTGTTCCCAATAAAGTATTTTTTCATCGCCAATGGCTAAAATGCGGTCGCCGGTTTGAAGCCCCGCAACCAGTGCCGGAGACTCATCCTTAACCGTGCCAACAACAGGAGCCAATGCAGGAACCCCTACCAGATAGACGCAATAATAAATGGCAATGGCAAAAAGGATATTGAAGAGCGGACCCGCGAAGGCAATGGCCAGCCGGTCCAGAACCGGAGCTGCCGCAAAGGACCCCTGTTCGTCTGTGGTTTCTTCTCCGACTTCTTCCCCTTTCATTTTTACGTAGCCGCCAAGGGGAATCCAGGCGAGGAGGTATTCGGTGCCTCCGCGTGTGAAGCTCACAATTTTAGGCCCAAAACCGAGGGAAAACTTTTCCACCACGACGCCCACCTTCCGGGCAACGAGAAAATGCCCAAGTTCATGGACGAAGATGAGAGCGGCCAGGCCACCCAGAAAAGCCAGCATTTTGATCCCGAAACTGAGGATTGCATCTAAAGAAAATATTGAAAGTTCAAACATGAGATTTAATCCCACCAGTGGGTTTTATTCCCCGTGGCTTGCCACGGCTTTTAAAATAACTCTTCATTTAGGATACCCCGTCTGCTTGCAACGGGGTCGTTCATTGAGTTTGTGTGTAATCCAAAATCTCCACGCCGGGTGGAGTCTTGAGTTGGAATTGTTCCTCCGGGATTTCCCGGTTAACCCGAATACGGGTGAAGCGAATTTCTGTTTTGTTTCCTAATTTATCATACACGGTCGATCCGGTGATTTGGAAGTTTTTCTTATCAGCTTGAAGGACCAGTCTTGCCAGACCCTGCTCCTCGTTTTTTGGGACAAGGGTGACAATAATATTCTGGTTTTCCTCATTCACACTTTCAACAATAAAGGTCTGGGTCAGCTTTCCTTTTCCTGCCAGAAAAAGCGCCGGTGTGTTGGAAGAGTAGATGCTTTCAACCGGTACCTTGGTGGCTTGCTCCTCGTCAGGGACATAAAGCCAAAGGGTTTTCTCATTGCTGATTAGAATTTGTGTATCCGGAGCCCCATAGACCCATCTCATCTTTCCGGGTTTCTTGATTTGCACCTTGCCTTTGAGGCTTTGGGTCTGGTCCATCATTTTGATGTAAGACTTCTGGGTGAAGTCGGCCTCAAAGGTTAAAACCTTTTCATACTGGTTTTGAATGGCATCCAGCGCTTTCTGTTCGGAGGTCTCCGCAAAGATGATTCCCGGTATTGTCAGGACGGTGATTAAAGCTAAAAGTTTTTGCAGGAGGTTCAAGGAAGTTTTCTCTCTATTTGTCATGCAGGACCCTTCGGCCCGAAAGGGCCAGCCTGCCTTCAAGGATCAGTCGAATGGCTTCGGGGTAAATGATGTGTTCCTGTTCAAGAATCCTTTCAGAAAGGGAAGCCTCATCGTCATCATCAAAAATGGGAACCACCGCTTGCGAAATGATAGGGCCGCCATCCACTTCCTCGTTGACATAATGCACCGTGCATCCTGAAAACCGGGCGCCATGCTCCAAGACTCGTTTTTGCACGTTTAATCCGGGAAACGCTGGAAGCAACGAAGGGTGAATATTGATGATTCGACCTGAAAAAGTTTCGATAAAATGTTTGCCCAGAACCCGCATGTAGCCAGCGAGACAAATTAAATTAACGGATTTGGATTGGATTTGTTCTACCAGGCCCTGTTCGTAGCTGTTTCGGTCCGGAAAAGATTTAGGGTCCAGAAAAAGTCCGTCAAGACCATGCTTGCGTGCCCGTTCAAGAGCGTAGGTATCTTTCACATTACTAATCACTATGGCAATTTCGGCCTGCAGGATATTTTTTTCAATACTGTCGATGATGGCCTGCAGGTTAGAACCTCGTCCTGAAACCAAAACGGCGAGATTAAATTTGTCGGGTGCCATTTAAAGGGATTGTAAAGGTTTGTTGGGGACGGGTGCTAATACCCTTGATCTTATCATTAAATGGTGTTTTTAATCAATTGCTCAGACGGCTTTCCTTCAGGCATGGAGTAGTTCGGCAGCTTAAACTGGCGGGAGCCAAAGAATAAAGGAGGTTCGGCGAAAAAGTTTGCCCTCCGGCGGCGGAGTCAGTTTTTCTGAAGCAGGTTTTCCTGGATGTTTTGAAGAAGGCCTATATTCTGGGTGTGTCCTGATCTGTAGGCTTTGACGTGCCCCCGTATGGGTTTTCCCAGCAAATAAAAATCCCCGAGTATATCCAGAATTTTATGCCGGGGGAACTCATCTTTAAAGCGGAGTTTGGTGTTCAAGACTTTTTTGTCGCCAAGCAATATAAAGTTGTCAAGCTTGCCTCCAGACGCATAACCCATTTTGGTCAATTGCGCCACCTCTTCCATGAAACCGAAGGTTCTTGCCGGGGCAATTTCCTTTTTAAAACTTTCACCTCCTTTGAACTCATAAGTGTAGTCCTGAATGCCAATCGGTTCTGGATATTCCATGTGGTAACTGACGCTAAAGCTATCGCTGGGTTCGATGGAAATATACGGCTCACCTTGCTCCTTGTTGCCAAAAGTGTAGTTTTTATCGATCACGATTTCTTCATAAAAATCATCTTGGTCTTCGAACTCTCCATCCTCTATCAGGTCACAAAAATCTTTTGCGGAACCATCCATCACCGGTGCTTCATCGCCGATTTTAATGAGCAGGTTGGTGATCCTGTACATGTGAAGAGCCGCCATAATATGTTCAATGGTTCCGACCGAGACCCTGTCTTTACGTAAGCGGGTGGCATAATCTGTGGACTGGACATTTTCCAGCCGGGCGGAAATAGTTTTGCCGGTGGAAATATCCCCAAATATGATTCCGCTTCCCGGAGGCATGGGTTGCAGAATCAATCCTGTTTTGATACCCGAATGCAAACCGCTTCCGCACAACACCACACTGCGCTTGAGGGTGCGCTGTTGGTGGCGGTATCCATTATTGATTTCTTCTGGGTCTGGTATTTCAATGGAGTGGAGCGCAATTTTTTCTTTAAGTTGTTTTTTTTCTGTGTTCAGAGATTTGCAGGTTTTTTCGATGTCCCAGTTGTTGCGCTTAAGGTGGTGAATGATGAAATGCTTTTCCCAAATCAGTTCTGCTTCCTGAAGAGACCCGGCCTGATCAATATCGTTGATTTCTATTTTGGGTTGCCAGATTTCCGAAGGCAGACCCTGGGCGGTTATTTTTTTCTGGTTAGCGCCGGTAAGAATCAATTTATTCAGCACAGATTTCAACTCTTTCACATTTTCGGGCCAAGTATAACGGCATAGAGCGGCCAGGGCGTCTTCACCTATTTCGGGGACGGACGTGTTCGGTGTTTGCCGGATTTCATCCAGATAATCTTTTGCCATAGCGGGGATACTCACGGCATAGTTGCGCAAAGGCGGAACAAATAAAGTGGAGTCTTTGAACGCGTCCAGTAATGCAGGATGAAACTGGCCTTTTGCGGACAGGGCTGCCAAATCTTGAGCGGATGACGCAAAAATCCGGATGGGTATCAATCCTAAATGGGAGTCAGCCGATTGCGAACCGTTAGAATGCAGGGCTTCCGCGAGTTTTTCCTGCAGGCCTTTGCTCAATGATTCAATATTGCTGAGATAGATTACTTTTTCCTCGCCAGCCTGGTTGGAAGCACGGGTATTTTTTCGGGGTCGCTTAAAAAGTTGGGAGTGAATGGCCCGTGCCTGGCGAAACGAGCAATTTATTTTAACGAAGGAACGGTCGCTTTTACTGCTCTGCCCATGGATGGCATGGGCGATGAACTCTTTACCGGTTCCATTTTCGCCACGCACTAAAACCGGTTTCATATGCCGCGAAAACTCTTTCACCGCCTTTTTCACTTCCACCATGGATTCAAAACAAAGAGGGAGTTCCCCCCTGTAGGAAGGCGTCAGTTTTTCCTCAGCCTTGAATTTAGAGCGTTTGTTGCCCAACACTTCTGCAATCGATTGGGTGATCCGGTCCAGGGAAAAAGGTTTTTCTATAAAGTCCTGAGCCCCCAGTTTGGTTGCCTTGACCGCCGTGTCAATGGTTCCGTGGCCGGACATAATCAAGACTTCAATTTCAGGATTATAAGATTTTACCGTTTTTAAAACCTCAATTCCGTCCATTCCCGGTAGCCAGATATCCAGTAAAACCAGGTCGGGGGGGTCTTTTTGGATAATTTCCAATGCTTCAAGGCCATCCCCTGTCTCAGCGACTTCATAACCTTCATCAGCGAGTATTCCAGTCAAGGAACTGACAATATTTTTTTCGTCATCGACGATGAGAATACGTGCTTTAGGCAAAAGGGTCACCATTCGTGATGCAGGTCTCAGGTCGCGGGTGTGGCAATGCCTGGCCGTGAATATTCGAGGTAATAAATTTTATGACCCGCATTGATAAAGTTTTTTTCATATTTGGTTTTGGGCAAGTCTGCGCGGCTCTCAAGAAAGCCTGACCCCGGGCCCTGATTTTGAAACTGGGGTTCAGAGTTAAAGGTTTCCAGCATTTCAATGGCGTAGGGTTCGCTATCGGTCGCCAGGTAAACTTGCCCCTCGGGAGCTAATTTTTGCCCAATTAGTTTAACAAAATCGGGCTTGATCAACCTTCTTTTAATATGCCTTTTTTTTGGCCAGGGGTCGGGGAAGTTGATATACGCGGTTTCCAACTCCCCATTCTTGAACAAGTGAGGAATTTTAAAACGCACATCTCCATAGGCTACCCGGATATTTTCCAACTGCAGTTTTTTTATCCGCGTCATTAATTTCCGAATTCCTTTATGGTAGAAATCCATGCCGATGAAATTGGTCCGGGGTTCCTGGGCGGCCATTTCAATAAGGAAATTTCCCATTCCAAAGCCGATCTCCAGTTTTAGTGGTTGACAGTTCCCGAATTGGGCTTGCCAATTGGGCCACTCCTCAATATCAAGGAAATAAGAATCTTCTTCTTTAATTTTAGCAAAAGATATAAGGGCCATTAAGTAGATGAAGAGTCGCCAGGGTTGTCATGAATGGTGATCACTTCTAATACTTCAAATTCCATTTTACCGTCAGGCAGTGAAACGCTGATTTCATCGCCTTCCTGTTTACCGACCATGGCTCTCCCCACTGGTGAGGCTGTGGAAATTTTCCCCTCATCAGGGTTGACTTCCTCCGGGAAAACCAAATGGTACTGGGTCTCTTTACCGCTATCCATATCTTTCAATTTCAAAGTGCTTCCAAGGCCGGAACGGTCTTTCGGAATCTGGTTGACGTTGATGGCCATGATGTCACTGATGCGTTTTTGTAAAAGGGAAATGCGGGATTCCAAAAACATCTGTCGTTCCTTCGCCGCTTTAAATTCCGCATTTTCGCTCAGGTCTCCGTGTTCCCGAGCTGTTAAAATGGCTTTGGGAATGTCCACCTGAAGTTCTCTTTGTGATTCTTCTAAATCCTTGTCCAACTTGTCCAAAATGGGAAGCCGCTTCATGGCGAATTCATCTCCCTGATTTAAAAAAATGGTTAAATTCGGTTTATGGTCTGGGCAAATGGAGGATGATGTCCATCGACCTGCATTTTTAAGAGCTAAAACCAGAAGTCATGCATGGCCAGGGTTGGCTTATCTGTAAATCGGGGAAACCAGTTGAGAATTTCCAAAGGGTTTAAATGTTATGCCTTACACGTTCTCTGGTGCGCCATTGTAGGGGGTGAGTCACTTCCGGGTCAACAAAAATTTGCGACACATAAGTCCCGGCTGGGTCAAACTCCAGATGCCGCAAGAAGGCTATAAAGGCTTGAAGAATAAGGAATAAGTGGATAACGCTTGACATTGGTCAAATCAGGCAATTTAGCGTTGCGGGCCTAGTGTGACGAGGGTTCCAAAAACAACGGGGTAATGTTAGATAAGCAACTATTTACATTTCTTTTGGGAATGTTATATTAAGGCTAAACTTAAGGCTCTCAAAAAACTAATTATTGGGTTGATACTTAATTTTATGGACATTTTCCGTCAGACGGAAAAATGTCTCAAACTCGCCGCTCCCAGGAACGATCTGAAAATGTCCCTGTCCTACGAAGGCTTTTCGCCAGACCTCCTTAAAGACGGGTCACCAAACCGGCATGGCGGATCCTGAAAAGTTCCGGTTTTCCATTGACCGGGGTGGAACGTTTACGGATATTTACGCCGAAACTCCTAAAGGCCCGAGAGTACTCAAACTCCTTTCAGAAAATCCGGACCATTATTCCGATGCGCCGCTTGAAGGCATTCAAAGAATCCTGCGTGAAGTGAAGGGAACCGGAGAGATCGACCGCGGTTGCATTGAGTGGGTTCGTATGGGGACCACTATTGCCACCAATGCGCTTCTGGAAAGGAAGGGCGCCCGTACCGCCCTCATCATCACAAAGGGATTTGGCGATTTACTGCGCATCGGAAAACAAAACCGGTCGCATATTTTTGATCTGAAAATCACTAAGACCCAGCCGCTTTATGAAACGGTGGTGGAAATTGATGAGCGTGTCCACCCGGTTCAACAGCCTGCGAACTCTCAACAATCCGGGGTGGAAATATTGCGATCCCCGAATCGAGAAACTGTACGCCGACAACTTCAGGGCTTGCGCCAGCAGGGCATTGAAAGCCTTGCCATTGCCCTCATGCATGCTTGTATTTCCCCAGATCACGAACAATGGGTTGCTGAAGAAGCTGTAAAAATCGGGTTTCAAAATATTTCCCTTTCCAGCGCGGTCATGCCCAGGTCCAGGCTGGTGGACCGGGGCCACACCACCTGCCTCGATGCTTCCCTGAACCCGCATATCCAAAATTATTTGAAAAAATTTCGTGCCGGACTGGGTGAATGCGACCTGTTCCTTCTGCAATCAGATGGGGGACTTGTGGATGCCGACTCTTTTACCGGGAGCCGCGCCATTCTTTCCGGTCCGGCGGGCGGAGTGGTTGGCTATGCCCGGACAACGAAAAATGTGCCGGTGATCGGGTTTGATATGGGCGGCACCTCCACCGATGTGTCCCGGTTTGACGGCAACTATGAATGGCAGTTTGAAAGCGAGGCGCAAGGCATTCCCAACCTTGTCCCTCAATTAAACATCCATACCGTGGCGGCGGGAGGTGGCTCCAGATTGCTGTTTGAAAACGGCATGTTTCAGGTCGGCCCGTCGTCTTCGGGGTCTTGGCCCGGTCCCGCCTGTTATAGAAATGGAGGTCCGCTCTCTCTGACCGATGCCAACCTGGTTTTAGGAAGGCTCGTGCCAGAACATTTTCCCAGTGTGTTTGGAAAAAATGAAGACCAGCCTTTATCGATCCCTGCGTCCAGAAAAGTTTTTGAGGAATTAATGGAGCGCATTCATTTCTTAACTGGCAAGAAACGATCAATGGAAGAAGCCGCCTATGGCTTTATAGAAGTTGCCAACGAAAACATGGCCCGGGCCATTCATGAAATCACTGTCTCACGGGGACACGATGTCCGCGATCATGTCCTATCTTGCTTTGGAGGAGCCGGAGGCCAGCATGCCTGCGCCATTGCCCGGACTCTCGGCATCTCCCGGATTTTCATCAGCCGTTTTGCCGGGGTACTCTCGGCTTATGGAATGGGACTGGCCGATGTCACCGTTGATAAAGAGGAACCGGTAATCCACGAAACCCAGGCCGGGTTGGAGCAAAAGCTCCAGGCTCTGGCAGATAAAGCGGTCGCCGAGCTCAAGCAGAAAGGGAGTTTTTCCATCAACGTCCAACGCTATTTGAACATGCGTTATGAAGGTTCTGATACGACCTTGATGGTGAGGGAGTCGAACGAGGAAAACTTTGCCGAATCGTTCAGCAAAATGCACCAGCAGGAGTTTGGTTTTAATCCATCGAATCGCAAAATCCGGGTGGAGGCGATCCGGGTCCGGGTGGAGGGGGAATCTCCGCCACCTGTCCAAACGCCACTTGCCAGAAAACCGGGCCGGCTGAATCCCATCATGCAAAAGGACTGCTACTTCGCCGATGGCTGGCAGGAGACCCCCGTCCACGCTTTGGATTCGATCGGTGCGGGTCAATCGCTGGAAGGTCCGGCGATTCTCATTCAAGACACTTCAACCATTCTGATAGAGCCTTCCTGTAAAGCTACCGTTACCAATTATGGCGATGTCGAAATAGAAGTGCAATTTCAGTCGGCACGTACGGTTGGGACGGAACTCGATGCGGTGCAATTGTCGCTGTTTGGGTCGCGGTTCATGTCCATTGCCGAGCAAATGGGCCGTGTCCTGCAGCGCACCGCTGTTTCCACAAACATTAAAGAACGATTGGATTTCTCCTGCGCCATCTTCGGTCCGGAGGGAGACCTTGTGGCCAACGCCCCGCACCAGCCGGTTCATCTTGGTTCGATGGGTGAAGCGGTTCGACATCAGATCAGGTTAAACGGTCCTCCGATTACCGAGGGCGAAGTCTGGGTCACCAACCATCCTGCGACAGGAGGAAGCCACCTGCCGGATATCACGGTCATCACTCCGGTTGTGAAAGAGGGAAAGCTGATCTTTTTTGTCGCCAGCCGTGGCCACCACGCCGATATCGGTGGCAGTACTCCCGGCTCCATGCCGCCATTTTCGAGGTCGCTGGATGAGGAGGGTGCCAGCATTAAAAGCTTCAAGCTGGTGGCGAACGGAGAGTTCCAGGAAAAAGGAATCACCGAGATATTGACCAGGGCGGGAACCCGGGCTCTGGCCGATAACCTGTCGGATCTGAAAGCACAGGTGTCCGCCAACCGACAAGGCATCACCCTTTTGAACGAATTGGTGCAAACACATTCACTAAAAGTAGTGCAGGCTTATATGGAGCACCTGCGCGACAACGCCGGGCAATCGGTGCGCGCTCTTTTAAAAAAGCTCGCCGGAAAAAACGAAAAACACGTTCGCCTGCAGGCGGAAGATTTTATGGATGAAGGAAGCCGCATTGCTTTAACCATTAACATTGACACCGTTGTCGGGTCGGCGTGCTTTGATTTTACCGGTACTTCAAAAGAACTGCCGAATAATTTAAACACCCCGCGCGCGGTGACGCTGTCCGCCATTCTCTATTGCCTGCGTTGCCTGATCGACAGCGACATTCCTTTAAACCAGGGTTGTCTCGAACCCATTGAAGTGTTGATTCCATCGGATTCTCTGTTGGCGCCTTCCGACAAAGCGGCGGTGGCGGCGGGTAATGTATTAACATCCCAACGTATTACTGATGTCATTTTTAAAGCCTTCAAGGCTTGCGCCGCTTCACAAGGGTGCATGAATAACCTCACCTTTGGCAACGACCAGTTCGCCTACTACGAAACCATAGCAGGCGGCGCGGGTGCGGGACCGGGCTGGCACGGGCAGTCTGCCGTGCACACGCATATGACCAATACCCGCATCACCGATCCGGAAGTGCTGGAACAACGTTACCCAGTTCTCCTGCGCGAGTTTTCCATCCGCAAAGGCTCGGGAGGACGAGGAAAGTTCAACGGCGGTGATGGAGTGATCCGCGAAATCGAGTTTCTCGTTCCACTGAAAGTGGCTGTGCTCTCAGAGCGCAGGGTCTACGCTCCCTATGGACTGGACGGTGGAGAACCTGGAGCAAAGGGCAAAAACCTGCTGATCAAAAAGGATGGTTCCATCCACAATGTAGGGGGCAAATGCCAACTCGATGTCCAACCCGGTGACCGATTGCGCATCCTCACCCCTGGCGGCGGTGCTTGGCGCACGGCCGGCTAGCTCTTTACTTTTTGTTCTTCTGTTTCCAAAGGATGAGCCAGTGTTGCAGGAGTTTGATCGGTTGTGTGCCGCGAAATTTTCGGCGTTTGATTTTCGGGGTCTGGTCGTGTTGTAATTTTGCAATGACTGTGGCGCCGACCGCTTCTTCCAGCACCACACCGCGTTGAGCGTGTTCGAGTTTTTTTGATTCGCAGACGCCGCGAAACGCCACCACCATGCGGCAGTCCAGAGGTCGGTCTTCATACACTTCGCAGGCACCTTCTTCACTGAGAAACGGGCAGGGTTGATTGATGACCAGTCTATGCCAGTCCACCTGATCGATATTTTTCCCGGATTTAAGAACTTCGTCCACTTTGTTGATGGTTCGCTGCGAACGTTCGAGCACGGCGTTGAGGTCAACCCCGTTTTCCTCGGCGTTTTTCAGGATGCCGTCCCATTCCAACTGGGTGCAGGAAACTCCGGTATGACAACAGTGGGAACATCCGCGATGACATTGCAGGGGTGGCACGCCTTCGTTGAAAACTTTTTTCAGGTGTTGCCAGAACACCCGAAGCGGCGATATTTTTTCGTCGTGGGCTTTCCCTTCAGAAAACTCAACCAGGTAATCGTAAGCTTCCTGGATCTGATGTTCGGAAAACTTATGCTTTAAGAAACCGCTCAGTTCATCGGTATTGGTCATACCGTAGATGAACATTCCATTTTTATCAGTTTGGAGAGACACAGCTAAAGAGGGGGTTTATTTTTTGCTACAAACTTCATCTGCAGTTCATAGATGAGTTGTTCCAGCAGTTTGCCTTCTTCTTCGTTAAGGTTGCCCTGGGTTTTCTCTTTCAGCATGATCAGCATGTCAATAGTTTGCTGCACGGCGGGCAGGTTGGTTTCGGTTTTCCCGGTTTCAGGGTCAGCGATGTCGCCGAGGTGATAAAAGGCCGATGAAGTCAGTGACATGATAAAAGTGGAAAAATCGATCTTGAAGGGTTGCTGAGCTTGCCCCTGCGAAGGCTGGCCTTGCTGGGCCTCTGTCTTGGAATCCTGATCTAGCGCTTCGTCTTCGGAAAGTTGTGAAGAACGGCTGTCTTTGAATACGAATCCTTCTCCTTCAATTTCTTCATCACTCATGGCACACCTTCAAATTTGAGATTAGCTTCCAATAACCGGTAATTTTATTAGCTGTCTTCTTCTTCGCCCATCAGCAGGAGAGCTTTGCATAACCCGAGATTACCCCATCTACCCGTTCCGGGCATGAATTTAGCGGAGGGGATATCACAGGCTCATGAAGGTTAAGGAAGAATATCACGTCTTCGTCGCCTTGTTCCTCAGAATGACAAAATGGCCCAGTATTGTCATGCTGAGCTAGTGATATTTAACCATTGCTTTCTTGCCCCGGAGGGGTATGTCGAAGCATCTCGCTTTTCTGGTTTTTCGACTTATGCAAAGGTCTCCATCAGCAGGGGAACCGGGAAACCCAATACGATCATGATCAATCCCAGCATGAGGGCGAGATAGCCTTTTCCCTCTATAAACTCCATATAGGTTTTTCCTGCCAGCGGCCATTGCAGGACGACCCCCACCACAACAAATACTGCACCCAGCACGAAAAGAAGTTTTTTCATCCAATTGGCATTTTGCTCATGGGTGTTCAATTTTCACCGGAGTGTGGGATTCTTCTTGTTGATTAACGGGCGGAGCATAACCCTTTCGGATGGTAGCAAAAGGCCCATTTTATGTCAAAATATTAGTCGCCTGTTGTTGTACCGTTCTGCTAAGATTGACTCATGAAACCTTATGTGTTGTTATTTATAGGTTTGCTGTTGGTCGGGTGTTCTCCCAGCCGCATGGCGCTTGAGGCCACATTGCCCCTTGTAGAGAGCCAGATTCTGGCCATGCAGGAGGAAAGGGACCCGGAACTTGCCGAACAGGCCATCCCGGCTAACTTGAAAATCCTCGAAGGACTCCTCAAACAGGACCCCGATAATACCTGGATACTGGAAAACCTCGCTGAAGGTTTTTGCGGTTACGCCTTCAGCTTTTTGGAAGATACAGAACCGGCACGCGCCTCTTCCTTATATGAAAGGGGTAAGGATTATGCCCTGCGCGCGACTATTCTGAGGACAGGAAGGGAAAAATGGCAAGGCCTTTCTTTGGATGAGTGGTCCCGCGCGCTTAATGAAGTGGATGTTTCACATCAGTCGGCTTTGTTCTGGATGGGACAATGCTGGGGAAGCTGGTTGATGCAGAATTTGGACTCGGTCGAGGCTTTTGCCGACATTCCCCGTTTGGAAAACCTGATGGTGAAAGTCCATGATTTGGACCCCGCTTTTCATCACGCCGGACCACATTTGTTTCTCGGTGCTTTTTATGGTGGGCGGAGTAAAATGCTCGGTGGCAATCCAGAGAAATCCCGTCACCATTTTGAAAAGGCGCTGGAGTTAACCAACGACAAATATTTACTGGTGCGTTTGTTTTTTGCCAAAACCTATGCGGTGCAGAATCAGGATCGGAAATTGTTTGAATCGCAATTGCAGGCTGTTTTGCAGGCTCCCGTCGATCTTTTTCCCGAGCAGCGTCTCGCCAATCAAGTGGCCCGCCAAAAGGCCACTAAACTCTTAGGGCAAATTGATGAACTATTTTAAGAGGGTCTTTATATATTCGGTGACTTTCTCTAAGGCAACTCGCAGGCCCTTATTTTATAAGGGCTGCTTACCACAGGGGTCAATAGCAAGGGCGAATAGAGTCGAGATAACCCACTGGTCGCCAGCAGAGTTATTGCCCGTTGCCTCCCCTGCAAGGGGCTCATGGCCAGAAGCAATTTTTAGAGGTGCCCTTAACTCCACCACCTGCGCCCTGATTGTGCTGTTGTTGACCGTTGCCGGGGCGAGCCCGGCCGAAGCCGATAAAAAACATATCATCAAGTTTGCCACGCTGGCTCCCGAAGGCTCTTCGTGGATGAAGTCCATGCGCAGGCTTTCTGACAAAATCAAAAAAGCCACCGACGGCAATGTGGCGTTTCGGTTCTATCCCGGCGGTGTGTCTGGCGATGAAAAGGACGTGATTCGTAAAATGAGGATAGGTCAGTTGCACGGTGCTGGCTTTACCGGAGTAGGGCTTGGAGAGATTTTGCCGGAGGTGAGGGTTCTCGATCTTCCTTTCCTGTTCGATAACGATGAAGAAATCCAGTACGTATACAGCAAAATGAATGCCTACTTTAAAGGTCGGTATGAAGAGAAGGGCTATGTGTTGTTGGGTTGGGTCCCGGTAGGGTGGGTGCATTTTTTTTCCCAGAAACCCATTCGTTCGGTGGATGATCTGCGTCAATCCAAACCCTGGATGTGGGAGGGCGATCCGCTGGTGGAACAGGCTTATAGAGGACTGGGCGTCCAACCGATTCCCCTTTCCATCACGGATGTCATGCTCTCTTTGCAAACGGGCATGGTGAATACAGTTTATTCGTCAACGCAAGGGGCTTTGGCTTTGCAATGGTTCACCAAAGTGAAGTATGTTACGCGATTGAAGATGGGCTACGCGACCGGCGGAGTTTTGATCTCTAAAAAGAAATTCGATAAGCTACCCAGGCCTTATCAGGAAGCGGTGAAAAAAATCGGTGCCGAGTGCCTGCAGGAACTGGTCGAACTCATCCAGAAGGACAACCTGAAAGCACACAAGGTTCTAGAGAAGAACGATGTGAAATGGGTGGCGCTTCCCGATGAAAAGGAAATGGGCCGGTTTCAGGAAGCAGGGGTTGCGGCACGAAAAAACCTGGCGGGAAAATATTTCCCCTCCAAACTCCTCGATGAGGTTCTCGGCCACCTCAAAGATTTCCGGGCAACGCCCGGTGGTAAATAGCCATCACGTTCTCTTGCGAATGGTGGTTATCTGGGTTTAAGAGGAGCTTGGTTGAACCGAGACAGCTTTTAGCTAGCCAGTGAAACATTGCTAGTTACCCGCCGAAGTACTTGGCTAGCGGAAGAAGGTTTCGATTTTTGCCTGTTTTCTCAGGTCTTCGATATAGACTTCCACCAGTTTTTTGGCTTCTTCCATGAACAGATATTTTTGGATGGTTTTTTCCATTTCATCGAAAGGTGCCTGTTCAGAGGGGTATTTTTCAATGAGCTTGATGACGTGGAACCCGAACTGGGTTTCTACTTTTCCACTGATTTCACCAGGATTTAATTTTGAGACGGCTTCGTCAAAAGACGGATCAAAAATCCCTTTATAAATAACGTCCAGATCTCCCCCGCTTTCCCGGCTGGCTTCGTCGTCCGATTTTTTCTTTGCCAGTTCCTCAAAGTCCGCGCCTTCTTTAAGCTCTTTATGAATTTCGTCTATCCTTGCTTCCGCCTTTCGGGTCAGTTCTTGCTTTTTATTTTGCAGTTCCGCGACAGGGGTGGACTTCAATAGTTCTGGAGGGAAGATCGCAGCAAGAATGTGGTGAGCGCGATAAGATTCGGGGCGGTGGAATTTTTGCTTGTTGTCTTCATAGTATTTTTTAACGTCCGCGTCTGCAATGGTGATCTTGCCTTTGATTTGCTCGTTCAATAACTTCCGGGCATTGATATCCACGGTCATGGAATGTTTGAGATCCTCCAGAATGATGTTTCTTGCGCCCAGGGCTTTTTCAAATTCTTCATCGCTGGCATAAGGTTCGCGAAGGGCTGCCATCTCTTTTTCGATCAGGTCGGAGTCCACTTCCAGATTCTTTTTTTTGCCCTGTTGGTGGACCAGTTCCCGCACCACTTCTTTTTCTATCAGGTCTTTCACGATACTGGTTTTTTCGCGGGGGGTCAGCGGCCGTTTGACGTTTTTCAAAATTTGATTCAACCGGAACTCAATATATTTTGATTGGATTTCCACTGCATTGACCTTTGCCACTATTTTGGGAATATTCAGCCTTTGTGGAGAAGATTGTGCGAACGCTTTTTCTGCCATCGGAAAAATAAAAGTGAATAGGGATAAGACAACTAAAAGGTAGAATCTGTTTTTCATGGTTTCGTCAAAGGGTAAAAGGTGTAATTGGAACAGGGCAATAGCTGGTTGAGTTGCTAAAATTACTGGCTTGCCAGAGAAAGTGAGTGCTCAGTTTACCCCTACGGGGCATGAAATTAATGATGGAGATATCACAGCCTCCGCGTGTGAAATTCTTACTTAATTTTTATACCCCGTAGGGGTAGTAGTGGGCCGGGGATTGAGAGGAGAATAACACTCATGAAATCATGTTGCAATACCTGTCCCTTAAATTGACGGATCGGTGAGGCTGTGGGAAAATCGCCCCTTCTTATGACGACGCACCCTGCATTCAGAGTTTCATGGATTGCCTATGCCTGCCTTTTTGCTTCGGGGGCTGCCAGCCTGGTTTATGAGTTGATATGGTTTCGGCATTTGACTCTGGTTTTCGGTGCCAGTTTGTATGCGCTGAGTGCGGTGTTGTGCGCGTTCATGATGGGGCTTGCTGGCGGAGCCTGGGCCATGGGCCAGGTGCTGACTCGTGCCGACATGGAACCGGGAAAACTGATCCGCATTTATGGACTGCTCGAAGGCTTGATCGGACTTTATGCCCTGTGTTTTCCTTTTGGACTGGAGCTTCTGGAAAAACTGTATCCCTTGATTTTGCCCGCAAGCGGACAGGTCGGCTTGACCGTGCACCTGCTTGAGTTTTTTGTAAGCACGCTCCTGATGTTTCCCGCAACTTTATTGATGGGGGCCACCTTGCCGCTGGTAGGGTGCTGGGCTACCGGCAATCAGACCGAGAAGGTTTTTACTCAGGTTTCCTTATTATATGGGGTCAATACCTTCGGCGCGGTTTTTGGTTGTTTGTTCACCCAGTTTTTTGCCATTCGACTCTGGGGGGTCCAGGGGGCGACAGTATTCGCAATAGGTCTCAATGCGGTGGTTTTTATATTGTGTTATGGCAGGCCACGGATTTTTTATTCTGTGGAATCCAGCCAGACTGAAATCAAAAAACATAAAAAGAAAAAGGAGTCGGATACGGAAGTCTCGCCTGCCATTGGCATTCTGGTTTTTATCATGTTTGCCTATTCCGGGCTGGCTTCCTTATCTAGTGAGATTTTATGGACGCGGATCCTTGTTTTTCTGATGGGCAGTACTCTGTATTCGTTCGCGCTCATTCTGGCCACATTTTTGCTGGGAATCGCGTTGGGGAGTCTGACCGCCAACAAACTTTTGGGGAGGTCGCACCGGGTACTAAAGTTTATTGGCATAGAGATTGCGATTGGTGTTTTTTGCATCGCCATTCTTCCTGTGCTGGCAAATCTGACGGAATGGACCTCGCTAGCGGATCGCCATTTTTATAGTCTGGATAGCTCTCCCGAGAAAATCATTTTGATCCGATCCTTATTTGCCTTTGCGCTGATGTTCCTTCCCACTTTTGGATTTGGCCTGCTTTTTCCTTTAGCCAACCATATTCATTCTTATCGATTCGAAGGGGTTGGGAGAATTCTCGGAAACACCTATTCCATCAATACGGTGGGCGCGGTATTGGGAACCATCCTGACACCCTTTGTGTTTATACCGTTCTGGGGAATCCGTTTGTCGCTGTATGGAATTTATGCGGTATTGATCCTGTTCGGGGTTTACGTCCTGGTAAGAGTTCGCGAGTTCAGGCCAGCGTCTACGGTGATGACGTTGGCTGCGGTGTTTTTTTTCCTGGTACTGGGAAAAGGGTATTGGGTGCCGAACATAGAGACCCAAAAAGCCGGACAGGGCAACTTTGCCCGTCTGGAAATCAATGTTCCTGCGGACCGGATAAGCCTGCTGGATTACAAAGAGGGCGAATATTCCACCATCAGCGTTGTGGAGGATAAAGAAAGCCGGGCGCGCACGATTTATCTCGATGGATTCAGCACCGCCACAGTGTCCAGTTCGTTTTCCGGCAGCACTTATATGCAGGCCATGGGGTTTGTGCCGATGGCGTTACACCCCTCGCCGAAACGCGTTCTGGTGATTGGGTTTGGTACCGGCAACACCATGGGAACGGCGTCCCTGTTTCCGGGTGCGGAGGTGCATGGCATCGAAATTGATAAAAATGTCCTGGAGTTTTCCAAATGGTTTTCCCAGTGGAATCACGATGTCTTAAATCGGGCCAATACGAAAATGTATATTCAGGATGGCAGAACCTTTTTGAAATGGTCGAAGTCCGCTTACGATGTCATCATTATGGAACCCATGTCTCCGTTGCAGGCCGGAGTGGTGAATCTTTATTCCAAAGAATTTTATGAGTTGGCTTTAAGTCGTTTAAAGGAAGACGGCTTGCTGGTGCAATGGTTGCCCTTGCATTTGGTAGGTCCGGAAGATGCCCGATCCATCACCCATACGTTTCGTGAAGTCTTCCCGGAGTTTTCGGTGTGGAACAGTTTTCTCACGCGGATTGTTATGCTGGTAGGAAGTCGCAACCCGGTAGCACTGGATAAAAATCATTTCGAAACGCTCATGGGCAATGCGAAAATAAAAGAGATCGCCGAGGAAATGAAGGTGAACTCTTTTCTGGATTTTGCGGATTTTTATATTGCCGATGGAAAACGCCTCTCTCCCTTTCTGGAAGGAGCGGGTGAGATCACCGATGACTCGCCCCTGCTGGAGTTTTCTTCTGTTTCGCTCCTGCCTCCGTTACAATGGGAGACCGATCAAAGTTTTTTGAACCTCCTGCGTTATCGGCTGGATCAGGTGCCCGAAGTCAAAGGAATGCCGGTTGGGGAGCAGGAGATTTTTAAACAGGAATATGCTATTCGAACGGCGCAGAGATTCGGCCTGTTTGCGCGTCGTTATCATGGGCCGGGAGAAAACCTTTTTGCCTCTGGGAATTATTTTGCCGGACTGGAAGCACTGAGGAATTATTTTGAATCGCAACAAACTCGGCAAGTTCATTTGCGCGATGCGAAGTGGAAGGACTGAGGTGAAGCATGAAATTTAACCATTACGATAAATTATTGATCGTCCTGTTGGTTTTTTTTAACGCCGGTCTTTTTTATTATTTCGGCAGCGGATTCAACCGTGGCGACTGGGTTGTTATTGAAGTGGACGCAAAAAGGGTGGCTCGTTTTCCGCTCATGACAGACCATGTTGCTCATGTGCAAGGTCCTTTAGGAACCACAGAGGTGGAAATCAAAAAGGGCAGGGCGAGAATCGTCCGCTCCCCCTGCAAACTCAAGGTCTGCATCAAGTCGGGTTACATTCAGTATGCCGACCGTCTCTCAGCCTGCCTGCCAAACAAGGTGGTGGTGAGGATTGAAGGGGAATCCCAACGCGGCCTCGACGCGGTTGTGGGATGAATTTTTCAACGTAGCTTTTAGAAATCGGATATGAAAAATCAATCTATTCGTCATCGCGAGCGACGGAAAGGAGCGTGGCGATCCAGTCTTTCTGGGTTGTTTCGTCGCAGTTGGCTCCTCGCAATGACGAATGTGCTGTTGATGATTACGAATCCAGTTGCAGCCTGGTCTTTTTCCCCGATCCACCACCAGTTACAAATTGAACTGGAACCCTCAACCCACTTTGCCAGAGTCGAAGACATGGTTCATTTTAAAAATTCGCAGGGGAATTGTGGGCCTTTTTACCTTCATGCTGACCTGAAACTGAACCCGGTTCCGGTGGGCTGGCAGGTGGAAACCTCGTCAGGACTCCTTAAGATAGAGTTTATCAGGAGCAGTTCCACAACCTGCCCTGAAACAGTGACGTTGAATTATTTCGGTATTCTTCACGACCCTTCTCTGGATCCTGATGACCCCACAGATTCCAGTGGCTTCTTTTTTTCCGGCGAGAGTTATTTTTATCCGCAGTCCAAGGAAAATCTCGTCACATTTGAAATACGGGTTTCCCTTCCCGAGCCATGGCAAGCAGTGAGTCAGGGGAAACGCCTCGGCGATCAGCTTTCCGGAAAAAGGCGGATTGTGTCCTGGAAGTCTTCCAACCCTTCGGAAGAAATTTATTTGATTGGCAACAAGTTCCATATTTATGAAGCGGAGCATAATGGACTCAATCTGTATGCATATTTATTGCGAAAGGAAGATGAATTGGCGGATCGTTACCTTGAAACCGCTAAAGGCTACATCGATTTTTATTCCAAACTGATCGGACCGTACCCGTATGAAAAGTTTGCCCTGGTGGAAAACTCCCTACAGACCGGCTATGGCATGCCTTCTTTCACCTTGATGGGATCGAGGATCATCCGCTTCCCGTTTATTCTGCACAGTTCTTATCCGCACGAAATTCTGCATAACTGGTGGGGCAACGGCGTATTTCCTGAACTTAAGCAGGGCAACTGGTCGGAGGGGTTGACCGCTTATCTCGCCGATCATCTTCTTCTGGAGTTGAAAGGAAAGGGTGTCCAATACCGGTTTCAGGAAATGATAAAATTCCTGAACTATGTCAATGAAGAGAATGATTTTCCCCTGAGTGAATTTGGCTATCGGGACAGCATGGCTTCCCAAGCTATTGGCTATGCCAAGCTTCTGATGGTGTTTCATATGTTGCGCACAGAAATTGGTGATGAAAATTTTTTAAAAGGTTTCCAGAAATTTTATGTTACCTACAAGTATCGCCATGCGGGTTATGAGGAAATGCGTAAAAATTTTGAGGAGGTGTCAGGCCAAAGCTTGAATGGATTCTTTGAGCAATGGGTTCATCGAAAAGGAGCGCCGGCAATTAGCTTGCAGCAGGCGTCCTATGTTTCCGATAAGGGTCGGCATGATCTTAAATTGACGGTGGAGCAATCCAATCCGGCTTTTAAGCTGAAACTTCCCGTGGCCATCTGGACCAGTGGCGCAGAAGTTGCCGAGATTCATTACGTAGAACTTGTCGCAGACAAGCAGGGTTTTGATTTCCAGTTATCGGAAGAGCCGGTTGCGGTTCGGTTGGACCCTTATAACGATGTGTTTCGTCGGCTGGGGGCTGAGGAAGCCCCTGCCAGCCTTGGGCAGACTTACGGAGCCCAAACCGTGACGGCACTCCTGCCGGAAAAGCCCGGTTATCAAAAGTTTGCGCAGTCGGTCGTAAAACGGATTTTCACCGGTGATGAAAACGCCCCTGAAGGCAGTTTATGGGTTTTCGGGCGGGATCACCCAATGAGAAAAGCATTCGTCGAACAACTGAAGAAGTCCGGTGTTGTAGTGACTGAAATGGGAATTCAAATTCATGACAAGTCCTATCCATGGGACGACCACAGCTTTGTCTTCACTTTACCCAGAACAGATCAGAAAAAAGTAACGATGACCTGGGTTATTGCCGATAATGCTAAAAGCATTCCCGGCTTGATTCGCAAATTGCCGCATTACGGTAAATACGGATATCTGGTGTTTGAGGGATCGGCGCCTGACAACCGCGATAAAGGCATTTGGCGTTCCAATCCGGTCGGGCTGCAAAAAGTTTTTAAGGACGGGCAAGCGCGTCTTTTGCCAGAGCAAAAGGCTTTAGTTAAATTCAAACCATTCCCAAAATAGTAAGCCCACCCTATAGTAAAGACTATAATGGAGGAGTGCAAATTTTAAACAGGAGGGTATCATGGCGAGATTAACTCGATTTAGTATATTTGCAATATTGTTGTTTTGTTTTCTTTCTGGAGGCATTGCCACAGCGGGAGATGCGGTTTCATTTTCCGGGGTCGTCAAAAAAGTGATTGCGGATAAAAACAAGGTGGGGATTAAAGACCCTGAAACTAAAAAACTGTTCACCGTGATCGTGAACGAAGAAACAAAACCGGATGGTCTTAAAACTTTAGCCAGCTTGAAAAAGAAAGATAAGGTCGAAGGCAAATATACCGTGACCGATGCCGGACTCTATATTGCTCTGGAACTGGTGAAAAAATAGGTTTAATCATCTTCATAGGCGGGGAGTGTTGTGAGGCGGGTGTCTTCCACCGCCGCTCCAACCGTGAAATGGTACAAGCTCTGATAGCTTCGGTCTTTTATGCCGAAGACATCATGCACCGGGTCATCGAAGAAGCACCCGATTCCCGTGCTGCGGATGCCGCTGACCTCTGCCTGCAGATACAGCATCTGCCCGATGGCCCCACACTCCCAATAAAGACGAGGATACATCCAGGGGCCATAATTCAAGGATGCGTTTTCAAAAGCGCTGATCATACCCAGGCTGAAACAATCTGCGCCGGCGATTTCCTGTCCACACGAAACGGAAGTGGCCATGCCGCAAAAATCACCTTCCTGCAATAAAAATAAATCCAGGGTTTCGGGGCAATCCTTGGGCTTGGCCCAGGCGAAATCTTTTTTCAACCTGGTTTTTAAGTCACTCAGATGATTTTTATTGCGCACTAAAAAATATAAGCCTTCTGAAAGACCATCCACCCTATGGATAAAAAGCCCTAAATGAATTTGTGGGTCCCATGGAAAGGTTTGAAAAGGGAGAGGGCAGGCTTCTGGAATTGTTTTTGCCATAAATTGATAAAATGTTTCACTTGAAATCCGAGTCTTTCCATCCATGGCAACGGCACTTCTACGCTGATGAATGGCTTTCCTTATGGGAAAGGAATCTTCCTGCAAAAGGTTTGGCAGTGTTTTTTGTTTGAAATCAGCATTTGGGAAGTCCTCTGTGTAAGGTTTTTGAGTTGTTTGTGAGACTTCTGTTATGCCGTACCAATCCATATGGTCGTTGCTCAAAATATTTGGGTTTCCCAACCATTGCAATTTAGAAAAGCCAGCGACAAAATTCCTGTTTTTTATATTCTTTGCACTTTCTTGAGGAGTGACAACGATCAGACAATTTTGAACTTCAATCTCATCTTCATTCTTTTTGTGTAATCCCAAAACAACTTCCATCTCTTCACCGCCAAGATGGTCCATCAATTGAGTTCGCCAACCCAAAACTGCGCCCGCTATGTTTATTGCGGCCAGGGCGTGACCCATATCGTGATGGCAGTATCTAAAAACCCTTAGACCGTATTTCCATGCCTCTCTCCAATAAATAGAACTTAGACCAATGAATAAGGTGTTTTCAGGAAAACCTTCTGACATTTGTTTCCAGGTTTGATTTGAAAAGATGGCTCGAATTTCCAATCCGTGAGTTCTGGGACAGTAATGGGAAACGGATGGAGATCTGTTGACCCCCTCTATGGGGCCGCAGATTAAATAACCTTCTGTCGGATGCAGGTTTCCGCTTGAAGGGTTAACCCGAAGAGCCCACTTTGATCCCTGAAAACTCTTCCATGCTGAAATTGCGAGGCTATCAAAGAACAACTGGGAAAGGGTTGCAAAGCTTAAGGGAAGAGCCGGAATTTTTTTTGGCTGTAAAGCTTCGTAGAAAAGAGGTCCTTCATTCAGAGAGGCTTTTTTTAATTTGATTATTTCTGTGCCGGTATAACGGCGGAAGGGGTCGGGCTGGTTTTCCCAATCCATATAACCAGGGCCGGGAGCCGACCCGTGATAACCGTGCTTGGAGTATTGGTGGTACTGCTTGGTTTCATCCCAGTCTGACATAATTTAGTAACAAAATGGATTGATGAGGGGGAGAGAACTCTTGGTCAGAGGACTTTCGGTCAGAAAATCAGTTCTTTCCCAATTATAGCGGGGAAGTCGATAACCATTAGAAGAGAAAAGGGGATTCAGGGGTGGAAACTTTTTGTGTTTCCAGAAATATGGGTTGGAGTCAACGCAATCGGTGTAAGACAGCCATTACATCCTGGAACCTGGGGAGGGCCAGGAGGCCATTGTTAAAAGGCGCGACTGATTCCAGTTCTCCATTTTCAATCTTTTCGAGAATGTCTTTTATCGCATCCTTGTTTGACACACGGGGATCAGTCTGCTGTAGGTCTTTAAGTTGTTTCAGAATCCAGCCGCAGAGTTCCAGTTGTCCCGATTCGACAAGGTGTTCGACATAGCGCACGTCGATCTCGGTGCGTCCCAGAATAAGTGCGTTCAACCCTTGAGTTTGAATCACACAGGGTTTTTTGCCTCGGCTAAAATCCAATGCAGATAAATTGCGGCTTCTCATTGGCACTTTGGGAAGCGGCGCGCTGGTTTCGGTTTTGCGACTGCCGGGGTTGTCCCGGACAATCTGTTTTGCTTTTGCCGTTACCAGTCGGGGGTGAAATGAATCCATGGCGATGACCTGATCGACCGTATCAAAATAATCCCCGCTTCCCCCCATCACCAGAAGGGTGCTGACTCCGAAATCCTTATGCAACTCTTCAATCCGATCAACCAGTGGCGTGATCGGTTCCTGATCGGAGGCGATCAGAGCCTGCATTCTGGCATCACGGATCATAAAGTTGGTGGCGCAGGTGTCTTCATCCATAAGCAGAAGGGAAGAGCCGGACTCAACGGCTTCGAGAATATTCACCGCTTGCGAGGTGGAGCCGCTGGCCGAGACGGTGGAAAAGTTTTCCGTCGATGAGATGAGTGGCAGGTTGCCCATGAATCCGGAGACGTTGATAGGCTGGACAGAGCGACCGTCTTCTGCGCGGATTTTTACCGCCGTGGGTTGGGTGGCGATGCGTTCGCGTCCGTCTCCTGTCACATGCGGGTAGACCGCATCCTGAATGGCTTTCAGTAAAGTGCTTTTGCCGTGGAATCCGCCTCCCACGATCAGGGTGATTCCCAGCGGAATAGGCATGCCGCGCACTTTTCCACCATGTGGCAGTTGCACTTCGGCGCTGAGTTCTTCCGGTGCTGATAAAACCACTCCGCCAGTTTTCAAAGGCAGGTCGCTGATTCCTGAGGCGCGGGGAAGAAGCGGTCCGTCTGCCACAAAACTGGCCCAGTGGTTTTGGTACAACAACTGGCTCAACGTGGAATAGTCTTCCAGGGTTTCGAGGGCTTGTTGAACTTTGTTCAGATCGAGGGATTTCGCCAGCAGGCATTCTTCCCAGACCGGAGGCAGGACTTCGGAAAAAAGTTTGACACATTCTTTGGCCAGCACCCTGCGGCCGTCTCCAGGGAACCCGGCACTGCTGGACACGGCGGTCCACCTCTCTTAAGAGATAGTCTTCGAGAGCCAGTTTTCTTAAAGGGTTTTTAGTGCGCGCTTTTACAAACCCGGCGGAAGGAAGCTCGATCTTTATGGATAACCGCGAAGGTGCGGCAAAAGGATCGCCCTGCACATGTTCAAAGGTGAGTTGAAACAAGCCAAAGGCGAAGCTTTTGCCCTGCAGGTTTTTATAGGCTTTGTAACCTTTGCCATCCAGAGATGTGATCTGGTTTATGAGTTCTTTTGGATCAGGCATGGTTGGGTATAGTGTCCTGCAAAACCTTGAGACGAAACTCCTACGGGAAGATAATTGCGGGCAATGTTGATGATATGGTCTCGGTATGGAAGGCGGACCGAATCTTCCCGGATCTGGCTCATGGCAAATGGGAGACGAGTTTTCAAAGTCCGCGAACCTTCGGCGGTTCCATCGCCTTCAATAAAATGATCGATGATGACTGCGGAAGCTCCGGCATTTTTCAGGCGTTCAAAAAAACGCTGTGGATTTTCCAACGGATATAAGGGCGATAGGCAGGCCACGGTTTTGAGTCCTTGGACTGATAGTTGTTCCAATGCGGAAATCCGTCGCTCAATGCTACAGGGGGGAGGCGGCAGCCCGGGCAGCCGGTTTCTGTCCCCTTCTATAGAAATGTGGATTCTGAGCGAGCAGAGTCGGGAGAGTTTCAGCAGGAGTTCTTGATCGTCCAGAATGCTTGCACTGTGGGTTTGCAGGATCAATGTGTCTGGCTGGCAGGTCGTCATGGCCTGAAGGACAGCACGGGTCACCCGGTATTTTTTTTTCAACAGGTTGCCAGGGGTCGGTGGCACTGGACATAAAAATGGTGAAAGGAATGGAACGTTGATGGGCCCAGTTTTTTTCTCTTTGCACCGATTGCGTATACAATTCACTAGCGTTGATTTTAACATCGATAAATTTCCCCCACTCGCGGCCTCGTGTCACCCAATGATTGAAACGGACATAGCAACCTTCACCGCAGGAGGAAAGGCCGTAGCCGCAGCCGCTATACGGATTCAGCGAGTGTGAGCAGACTCCCTTAAGATAGCCGCTGGCACGGGTCAACAGGGTTTTGCTTTGTATCAAGTTAATCTCTTTACTCAAAGGAAGGTTGGAGTATGTTTGTGAGTCAGGGGGTTTCATTCCACCTAATTGACACTGGGAAAACCAAAAGCTACTATCATCAGAACCCAAATGGTTTTTATAGTCATTGCGAAAATTTTTAAAGGGTTCTCTAATAATTCCTGGGGCTTTATAAGCCGCCATTCCTTAACCATTTTATCATTTTTTCCCAAACTGCGGTATTCTCTCTGATTGCCCCCTGTTGGTGGAGGCAAAAACCAGGCCTTTTACTGGGGTTCAAGGAGTTTGGCTGTTGTTGATATGGCATCACGCTGGAAGCAGCCAAAGTTGCTAACGCGACTACGGACAAATTCGGCTACACCGACAATGATCGTGGCGGCGCTAATTTGAGCCTGTGGAAGTCTTCCAACTTCACGACGATTCCTATAACTTTAGGACCGAACGACAATAATGCCAGTCTAAACGGTACCGATGGTGGAAGAACTGGTCTGCCCAAAAGAGGCGGAATGGGTAAACACAAAGTAACCCTCATTTCTCAGTCTAATTTCAGCCGGGGTGACTCTATTGGCGATATCAGCAGATTGGTTAAAATCACCAATACCGGTACGACCGCTGTTACGGTTACCTGCAACTAAGGTTTGTTTTAGTAAGGGCTTAATCAGCGAGTTTTGTTCTTACCCTGGAAAACAGCCGACCTCTCCCAAGGTCGGCTGTTTTTTTTTAAGTGAGTTTAAGGTTCCTGCCTGTTCCTCAATTGAGCGATTCATCGTGCCTTGATGATTGCGCTTAATTTTTTCCAGCTAATTTGTTACCCTTAGCCGTTTCTTACACCCTCAGATAATAGAAGGTCTTTTTTGTAGAGAGAAAAAAATGAGTGAACCCATCAAAGTTCGTTTTGCGCCCAGCCCAACCGGGTTTTTGCATATCGGTGGGGTGAGGACGGCCCTGTTCAACTGGTTGTTCGTCCGCCATCATGGCGGGAAGTTCGTTTTACGCATTGAAGATACGGACCATGAGCGCTCGACGGAAGAATCGATCACTGAAATTCTCGAATCCATGCGATGGCTGGGGTTGGACTGGGACGAAGGTCCGTACCGGCAAACCGAGCGGAAGGAACTTTATTCCGCAAAGGTCGACCAGCTTTTCAAGGAAGGTAAAGCCTACCGTTGCACTTGCACGCCGAAGGAGTTAGACCAGAAACGTAGTGAGGCTCAGAAAAAAGGACTCAAACCCAAATATGATGGAACCTGCCGGGAACGGACTGACCAGCCAGAAGGGGCACCATCCGTGATCCGGTTCAAGGCGCCTCTTGAGGGTTCGGTGGTGGTGGAAGATATGTTGCGCGGTAAGGTGGTGTTTGACATTGCCGAACTGGATGACCTGATTTTGCAGAGGACCGATGGTTCTCCCACCTACAACTTTGTCGTCGTGGTCGATGATGCCGACATGGGCATCACCCATGTGGTACGTGGAGACGACCATCTTTCCAATACGCCACGGCAATGTTTGTTGTATGACGCCTTGGGCTTTCCTCGGCCCCGGTTCGCCCATATTTCCATGATTCTGGGACAGGACAAGGCTCGCCTGAGTAAGCGTCATGGAGCGACTTCGGCGCTGGCGTACCGGGATATGGGTTACCTTCCTGCTACGATCATCAATTATCTGGCCAGGCTGGGTTGGTCGCATGGCGATCAGGAAATCTTTTCGCGGGAAGAAATGATCCAGCATTTTTCCTTCGACTCGGTGCATACCTCGGCAGCGGTGTTTGATCCTGACAAGCTGTCCTGGCTGAATGAACATTATATAAAGACCACCCCGCCGGAAGAACTGGCCCGGCATTTGGAGCCGTTTCTTATCCGTTCTGGAATCCTTGAAGAAGGTCACGGTCTGGACTTTGCGGAAATCGCCAGGGTTATCCCGTCCTTGAACCAGCGCGCCAAAACTCTTGTGGAGATGGCAGACAAGTCGGCATTCTATTTTAAAAAGGAAGTCGAGTTTGATGAAAAAGCGAAGGCCAAATTTCTGACCCTTGAAGCAAGACCGTTACTGGAAAAAGCCATTGCCGGACTTTCCCAACTGGAACACTTTTCTGCAGAAGAGATTGAAGCGTTGTTCAAGAAAGTTGTGGAAGAAGAGGGGACGAAGCTCGGCAAGCTGGCGCAACCGGTGCGTGTGGCCCTCACCGGTACTACCGTGAGCCCCGGAATTTATGACGTCATCCTGCTTCTGGGAAAGGAAGAAACTCTAAAGCGATTAAACCAGGCCCTTCCATAAGAAATCCGAATTCTGCCTGCCTGGTCGAAAAACTTATTTGTTTATAATTTCCCCGATATCGCGGACCTTTACTTTTTCCTCAAGACCTTTGGCTTTCACCGCGTCTTCCAGCATCAATACACAGTAGGGGCAGGACACGGCGATGGTGTCAGGATTGGTGACCATCAACTCATCCAGTCTATGATGGCTCATTCGGGTGCCGATATTTTCCTCAAGCAGGAACCGGGCACCACCGGCCCCACAGCAGGTGCCGGTTTCACGGCTTTGCTCCACTTCCTGAACTTTTGTTACTTCTGCGGCAAGCACTTTGCGAGGTGCATCGTACACCCCATTGTGCCGACCCAGGTAGCAGGAGTCATGCACCACCACATTGGTGTCGGTTTTTTCTCCGAGTGATAATTTCCCTTCGGCGATCAAGGTTTCCAGCAATTCAGAATGGTGGATCACTTCCAGATAAACTCCGAATTCGGGATACTCGTTTTTCAGTGAGTTGAGACAATGGGGACAGTGGGTGATGACTTTCAGCACATTATTTTGCTGGAAGGTCTCAGCATTTTGTCTGGCCAGCATGTCGAATAAATATTCGTTGCCGGCCCTGCGAGCCGGGTCACCGGTACAACCTTCACCGTTGCCGAGAATGGAAAAGCTGACTCTCGCTTGTTTCAGAGCCTTGACCACGGCCTCAGAAATTTTTTTGCCACGCGTATCGAAAGATCCGTTGCACCCGACGAAATACAAATATTCAGTGGGGTGGGTCTTGTCCCAGATGGGGATGTTCAAAGCTTTGGCCCAGTCGGCGCGTGAGTTTTTAGGGAATCCCCAAGGATTGGACTGGGTTTCCAATGATTTGAAAGCGGACTCCAACTCTTTCGGGTAGCGGTCTTCGGTCAGTACCAGTCCGCGTCTTAGGTCGATCACTTTGTCGACGTATTCAATCATCACCGGGCAGGCGGATTCGCAGGCTCCGCAAGTGGTGCAGGCCCAGAGGGTTTCATCTTCGATCACACCGCCCAGCAAGGGAATATCGGAAACGGAGTGTCCATTAAGATGGTCTCTCAAATCCACCGTGAGTTGTTGCGGCGAGAGAGGTTTGCCGGTCGCCAGTGCCGGGCAGACCCGGTCGCACCGACCGCATTGGGTGCAGGTATGCAGATCCAGCATTTGCTTCCAGGTGAAACTTTCAACCTCTGTAATGCCAAAGGTTTCTTTTTCTTCATCTTCAAAGTCGAGGCGATGCAGGGTGCTTCCGGGATTCAAGTTGGACAGGAAAACATTTGGGATGGCTGTCACGATGTGAAAGTGCTTGCTGCGTGGAAGAAGTGTCAGGAAATAGAGGATGGCAGAAATATGAGCCCAGTAAGCCAGGCTGTGCAGGTGCCCCACCAAATCTTTTCCCAACGTGCTGACAAGAGGAGCGAAAAGGGCGGCCAACGGGCCGGATTTTTCAATATCTGGATTGAGAGCTAGAAAAGCAGCATCGAACAAAACGTCGCTGGCCACGATGATGAGTATCAGGTCGAGAATAATCAGGCCTTCGGTGGAGAGGGTGAGACGGCTGGGTTTAATCACCAGCCTGCGATACAGAGCATAGAGAACGGCGAGGGTGACCAGAAAGACCACGCCATCCTTAATCCATAAATATGGCAGGATCAGGGGGGCGGTGGCGGAGAAATGAGACTCAATATTTGGCAAAAGGCCGATGAAAAAGAATTCCCCGGCACGTACGAGAAGGATCAGGAATCCCCAGAAAATCACGGCATGCATCCAGCCTGATTTAGGTTCCTTAAGGAGTCGGGTTTGTCCAAAGCCGATGCTAAGAGTCGTGAAAATTCGTTTCAAGGGCTGGTCGGTGCGGTTTTCTTTCCCGACTTTTAGCAGGAGGCGCAGTTTTGGCCACGCGCTCAAGGTGAAGGCGGTCAGTGATATCAGGATGAGAAAAACCAGAATCCAGGGTTGCAGGCTGGGGGGAACCCATTCGAACGCACGGTTAATATGTTGATCCATAAGCGATGTCGTGAAAGCGGTTGATATCCTTTGAGTTGACCGTCACCGGATTCTGGTCAGAATGTTAGATTATTGTTTTTATTCGCGGATTGCTATTTTATTCGTAGCCTGGGTAATATATAATTATAAAGTTAAAGATTATCCCTCATTTCAATCTGGTTTTGGAGGTTTTTGATCTTGCTAAAAGTTATTGGAATTCAGATGCGGATTCTGCCAATTTTGGTGTATTTAGGGGTGGTGTTCCCGATCACTGTGCTTGCTGTTCCTTTGCAGGATGAATTTGACAGGAATCAGGCCGGGAACCGTCCCGGGGTCTTCCCTAAATGGCAAGGGACACCTCCGGTGAATCAGGATCTTCAACCCAACCTGACAAATGAGATCAACGAGCCGCATCCTTTACCGTCTCGTGTTAACCGTGATATTTACACTCAGTTGCTGAGAGTTGAGCCGGTAGACCAGGTGCAAAGCAAGGTGTTCAATTCGGGCCGGTTTGACCGCCTCCAAAGGATCGGAGTTTTAGGCTTTGAAAACAAAACGTTTGCACCTTTTGAAGACCGGTCTGCCGGGGATGTCGTATCTCGACAGGCGTACCAGGAATTGAAAAGCAACAAGAGTTACTCCCGTATCATCCCTTCGCAGTTGATGGAGGATGTGCGGCTTAAAATTGTCAAATCCCCCGGCTCTGTTGTGGAGCAAAATTTGTCGAAGAGTGAGGAAACTGCGCCGCTGGTTTCCGGGGACAGGCTTGACGCGGTGATGATCGGAGCGGTCTCAAAATATACCGACAGGTATGTAGACCGGTATGGAAAAATTCAGAAAAGTATAGCCAGCGGTTTGGAGTTCACGGCATTTTTAGTAGACCCTCGGACCCGGGAAGTCATATGGGGTGCCCGTTTTGTGGGACGGCAAAGGCCGGGAGTTCAGAACCTTGGCCAACATAAGGGACGCTGGTTGAGTAAAGAGGACTTCACCCGCTCTGCTATGAAATTTGTATTAAAAGAATTTATAAACCGGGTTGATGAACAACCACATAACGAAAACCTGGGACAATGAGTGAATCTTTCGATGGAACGCCCGTTCAGGAAATAGACAAGAAAAGGAAGCTTTGGCGCAATCTTTTTTTGCTTAACCTCTGCGTTTCCCTGCTTTTGGTCGGTATTTTCTGGTTACCTTCAAAGCTGGATCAGGTGGCCAGTTTTCTCAATTCCCCCAGCGTTAACGTGCCTGGAGAAGGCAAAATGGCCGAGAAGCCTGTGGTGGAAGAGGAGGCGCCCGCACCAAAGGCACCCAGCAACATGTTGACAACCCTGGTGACCACCGTGAACGCTTCCTCAGAAAAAGAGTATGTGTATTTTGATTTTTCCAGCGGGAAGCCGGTTCGCATTCTGGACGCCTCATCTCTGGAATGGGATCTGGCATTTAGAAGGGGTAAGGTGATATCCAATGGCGGCGCTTCCAGCAAGTTGGGAAATGCCGGTCTCATTGATCTGGGTGTGGTCGAGTTTGACACGGTGACGGAAGTGCCCATGGATAATTATTCCGTGGATGTAGCCGCCAAAACTGAAACGGAAAACCCGGTCCTCTTAAAATGGTACAATTATAATTATTTTACCCACAAGTTGACTGCCAAGAAGAATAGTTATGCAGTGCGAACCGCGAATGGTAAATATGCCAAATTTCAGTTTCTGAGTTTCTATTGCGACAACAAGGAGGCGGGATGTATAAAAATTCGCTATGTGTATCAGGATAGCGGGTCCAATAGCTTTTTGAAAACAGGCGGCGCTTTCACGACAACCTCGACGGCTTCCTCCTCGACGGAGACCACGAACCCATCTTGATATTTGAAAGAAAATTGCTGAAGTTACAAAGACCGTTCTTCCCAAGACCGGTCTTTTCTGTTAAAAATGTACTTCAGCTCACTATTCCGGGATAGAAGAAACTAGTGACCATCATTAATTTTGATCAAAATTTGGATTTGGAGAAAAACGAATGCCGACTTTAAAAGGTTTATTGTTCAACCAATATGCTGCTGAGGGGCTCACTGCACTGGTTGAAGAAATGCAGTCCAGTTATACCGCGAAAAAAGGGCGCCGATTTAACCATAATAATGTTACCTACGAAATCAGCCGTCCTACCCTGAAAGGCAACGCTATTGAATTTGAGATCAGCTCAAAAATCCCGGAGGATGAACTCAAAACGTCTAAAGATATGCAGTCTTATTTCCAGCAAATGAAAAAAATTCTGGAGAAGGGCAAGAACAAGCCTGAGTCGATTGAGATGGAAAATATAGTTTGGGACTCAAAAAAAGAAACGGAAAAAAAACGCGACTATGTAAAGCTTCAATACCGGTATCCCCTGGATGACTTGTTTGACAATAAGGTGGTGGCCAAACGGCACGAGAAAGTGATGAGTGGCCAGGCCGACCCCTCTGTGCCGGATTCTCCCAGTGCTTTCACCAAGGCGGGGCGGGTTGTGCTAGGTGTTGTTCGGGAAACCATGCAGCAGCTAGGTAAGGAAAGTTTGACCGAGTTAATGGATGTTAACAAAAAGGTCAAAGTCTCGCTGAAAGGCTAAGTCTGATGGGTTCCGTAAAGTATTATCTGGGCAGGGCCTTGCAATTGATAGGTCTTGCCACCATCTCGGCAGTGGTGCTCATGTTTTTTACCCAGATGAGTATGGAGCCCCTGTTGATCTGGTCGTTGATCGGTGCGTCCGAGTTTTATGGCGGAACCTGGTTACTGGGCAAGGAGGAAAGGTGATCTGCCCTTTCCCGCCTGACAGCATATTATTTTTTTCCTTAAGCAATAAAAATTGCCCGTGAAAACCCTTCTTGAACAACCTGGTTTTTTGGCCCCATCGGGAACGATCGGGGCTGATTTCAGCTACCTGCTGGCGCTTGTTTTTACCATTCTATTTCTTGTGGCCTGGGGATTTGCTAAAAAGGCCCAGGGAACCCGGCATCATAAACTGGTCCTGGTCTCCATGGGGACGATGATGGTTTATTTCGTTGCCTACTATTACGCCCGAAGTCTGGGGGTTCTGTCCTTTGAAGGCCGGGAAGGCTTTGGTGGTCCCGATGAGATTTACAAGAACGTTTTTGTACCGGTATTGACCATCCATCTCATTCTGGTTACTTTGGGGATGATTCTTGCCTTTTACATGATTCCACAGGGATTCCGTGCCAGCGACAGGACCGGCGGGGAATACCGCTTGAAATCCGAGCAACTGAAGATGAAACCTCGGACATTCAAGATAATCATGTTCACCATTCTCGGATGCTGGGCTCTGGTTCAAGCCCTCTTATTAGCGACTCGGCAGAATCCGTTTGGAGCCAGCGTGGCATATGGCCTGATTTTCTTGACCGTGGCTTTGGTGGTCAGTCTGGAGAAATTGATCGAAAAACTGCTTCCAGATGGGGCGAGACGGCACCGGATTCTGGGTCGCACCACTATGATCATCTATGCCTTGATCCTGGTGACCAGCACGGCAACCTATCTTATGCTCTACGTCATTTATCCGCTCAAACTTTGATTTGGGGGCTAAAAGTCAGGGAGACGGGATAAACCCCGGGAAAAGCGCGCCCGAATGGGGGAAAATCTTTAAAACAAGGGGTTTTTGCCCTTGACACCCCTTGTTTCAACTGATAAATTTCGCGGAATTAAATGACTTCGAAGTACATAAGAAGGAGGTATAAAGCGACCAGTCCGTTGACACTGAGACCGATGTAAACAATGGTATCGAAAATTTTTCCGTCTTTGCTGGCCATATAATCCTCAAAAGTAATTTTTTTTCTTTGAAATAAAAGAAATATACCCTATCATTAGGATTTTAAAACTGTCAAGAATAAACTTTTTTGAATAGAGAATTAATTTAATTTTCCCGGAGCAGAAAATGGATTTAGAAAAGATTAAGGAAAAAGCAGGACCCATGATTTATATCGGAACCATTATTTTCTCTTTATGGTTTTTCTATTGGTTTGCATCCGTTTGGCGGTAATCGATTGGAAAGAGCAATCCAATCATTAATTTTATTGGGGGAGTATAAGGAAATATGAACGATTTTTCGGCTAGCGAAAACAAAAAGTTTGTCACTCCAAAATCTGTTATCTGGTTCGTCATTGCTTTAGCCTGCATGTCTGGATATTACTTTCTCATCAACATTGGGTTGATGAAGGTTCAGGGACTTGATTTCTTCTACCTTTGGAGCTCAGGTAGATAGTGGCGGTGGCCATTAATCCTGAATAAGGGATCTTGAAAAGATGACAAGCCCGGTGGGCTTGTCATCTTTTTTTTGCCTGCTTCTCTAATAACCTCGAATAAATCATGAATGAAAACCCCTCCTGCCGGGTCTACCTTTTCCGTCATGGTGAAACCGCAAACTCAAAAGAAGTGCACTTCAATGGCCATTTTGATGTAGGGCTTTCCGTGAATGGGGAAGACCAGTTCAAAGAATGGGCTCAGGTTTTGCAAGACGAGCCCTTCAAAGCCATTTATTCCAGTGATCTTGAGCGTACCTGGTTGAGCGCCCGATTATTGGGAGAACCGCACCAGCTTGAACCTGTGACCTTTCCTGAATTGAGGGAGTTGTATTTTGGCGTCTGGGAGGGGTTGAGCGTTACCGAAGTGGAGAAGAAATTCCCCCAGCAACTCGAAAAACGTATGAAGAATATCGAAGCGTTTCAAGTAGAAGGGGGCGAGACGTTTGAGCAACTTAAAGAACGAGTCGTGCCCTGCTTTGAGGAAATTATTGCCCGCCATCCCAACGAACAGATTGCTCTGGTTTGCCACGGGGGTGTGAACCGGGTGATTCTTTCCCATCTGCTTGAAGTGCCGATAAAAAGAATTTTCAGGATCAAGCAGGATTATGCGGCTCTCAATATTATTCAGTATTATGGCGATGAGCCTGTGGTGGAATTGGTGGGAGGGGCGACTCACCATGCCACGGGTGCCCAAAACAAAAAAATAGCTATTCAGTAGAAAGGCTCTTGGATGAAGAGTTTTCTGGTCCAGATCAGAAACGCAGATGTGTATGTGGGTGGCAACCCGGTTCTCAAATCTTTGAGATGGACCATGAACGAAGGGGAAAACTGGGCTGTGGTGGGCAATAATGGGCTCTGGCAAGACCACTCTCATGAAACTGATCTTCGGCGAACTCATCCCGGTCTATGGCGGTCACGTGCGCTGGTTCGGAAAACGCGAGCACACTCCGCTTCTGGAGGTTCGTGAAAAACTGGGATACGTGTCGGCTGAATACCAAAACAATTATGATCGCCCGGCATCAGGCTGGGAGGTGGTGGCCTCGGGATTTTTCTCGTCGATTGGATTGCACGAGTCGGTCACTCCCCGTCAAAAAGAGTCTGCTCTCAAGGCCATGGCTCATCTCGGAATCGAAACTCTGAGCTACACCCCGTTTAGGCATATGTCTTATGGGAAAGCCAGAAGGGTTTTGTTGGCCCGGGCCATGGTCCATCGCACGAAACTGTTGATCCTGGATGAACCCTGCGCCGGGTTGGACATCCCCACACGCGAACGTTTCCTGATAACGCTGGAAAAGCTATCGAGAAAGCGCACCTCAATGATCTATGTGACGCACCGGATTGAAGAAATCATGCCTTGTGTCACTCATGTGCTTTTCCTGAAAGACGGTCAAGTCGCCGCGCAAGGGAAGAAGGACGAAATGATGACATCCGCAATCCTTTCACGCGTTTTGGGATGCTCCCTATCGGTAGAAAAACATTCTGATCGTTACTGGCTGCTCGCCGCAGGGGCAACTGGCAATGGCTTATAAGGCCGAGATAACTCTTTGCTCGCCAGAGACAGTTATTACCCTTCCGAGGCACGAGGCTAATGAAAAATATCACGTGCTCACTGGGTCCAGCGTCACGCCCCTTGGCAGGGGATGCAGTTGGGCAAGGACTTGTTAAGCCGAGACGGCTCTTTTCTAGCCAGCAGGGTTATTGCTCACTGGGTCCAGCGTCACGCCCCTTGGCAGGGGATGCAGTTGGGCAAGAACTTGTTAAGCCGAGACGGCTCTTTTCTAGCCAGCAGGGTTATTGCTCACTGGGTCCAGCGTCACGCCCCTTGGCAGGGGATGCAGTTGGGCAAGGACTTGTTAAGCCGAGGCGGCTCTTTTCTAGCCAGCAGGGTTATTGCTCACTGGGTCCATCGTCACGCCCCTTGGCAGGGGATGCAGTTGGGCAAGGACTTGTTAAGCCGAGGCGGCTCTTTTCTAGCCAGCAGGGTTATTGCTCACTGGGTCCAGCGTCACGCCCCTTGGCAGGGGATGCAGTTGGGCAAGGACTTGTTAAGCCGAGACGGCTCTTTTCTAGCCAGCAGGGTTATTGCTCACTGGGTCCAGCGTCACGCCCCTTGGCAGGGGATGCAGTTGGGCAAGGACTTGTTAAGCCGAGACGGCTCTTTTCTAGCCAGCAGGGTTATTCTCACTGGGTCCAGCGTCACGCTGGGTGGGTGGTTGCTATTTTATTTTGAACGGGGTAAAATTTTGCTTCTTTCATCAGTTCGAGGCAGGTCGCTAATGAGAGCGGGTCTTTTTCTAGCTCTGTTTTTGTTGCAAGTTTCCACAGCCTGGGGGCTTAGTCCTGAACAATGGTTTCAGGAGGGCAATCGGCTCAGCTCAGCGGGGCAGTTTGAAGAGGCGGTGGAGGCCTATGAAAAATCCATTGCTGGTAATGCCTTGTCTCCGGTGGCGCATTACAATATGGGAATTGCTTACAAGAACCTTAGGCAGTTGGACAAGGCGGCGGCGTCGCTTGAAAAGTCCGTGGAATTGGAGCCGGTCAATATGGACGCCCGGATTACCCTCGGTAATGTTTATAATCTTCAGGAACGGTGGGCCGATGCGATTGGGCAACTTAATTTTGTTGTTCACCGTAAAAGAGGCGATGCCCAGGCTCATGGAAACCTGGGTTGGGCCTATTACAACTATAGAAAGGGTCCCCCTTTCAAGAGAATAGTGATTCTGAATCTGTCGCGTGCTGTGGAATTGTTTAAAGAGCAAAACCAGCTTCAGGCCGCAGACGCCACACAAAAAATTCTTGATGAGGCCCGGAATAAATTCGGGGTTTCCTTGATTCAGTAAGTTTAACCGGTTTTTTTATAGAGGTTGTTATGAGCCAGAGTATTACTGTCATACCGACACGCAGTGAACACACCATCACCTTCAAGGTGGACAAGGCTTTGTTGCCGCATGGCAAAAGCCTGGCTTTTTCTGAAGCGGGTGCGGCAAAGCTTCATCCTATGGCGCAGGCTCTGCTGGCCATATCGGGGGTGAACAGCGGCTGGATGATGGCAGACGAAATCATGATCACCAAAGATATTGATGTCCGCTGGGCTACCGTAAAGCCGAAAGTGATGGAAACCATCCGTAAGGTTCAGTCCGCCCACTAGCTGCTAGCCGCAGGGGCAGATGGCAAGGGCTTGATTGAGCCGAGACAGCTCTTTGTCAGCTTGCAAGAACTATTGCAAGATGGCTCCACGCCTAGTGGCGGAAAAATTCTTTAAATGTGCGAATCAGGAGTTCATGATCTTTCGCTCCCGCCATTTCACGGATGGAATGCATGGACAGCATGGGGTTTCCCACATCGACGGTGCGGATTCCCAGATTGGCGGCAGTGATCGGGCCGATGGTACTTCCGCATCCCAAGTCAGACCGCACCACAAATTTTTGCACTGGCACTCCGGCTTTCCGGCATAACGATTCAAACCAGGCGCTTGATATTCCTTCCGTGGCATAATGTTGTCCGGCGTTGCTTTTGATCACTGGCCCACCATTGATGATTGGCATATGGTGGCTATCATGTTTGTCCGAGTAATTAGGGTGGACGGCATGGGCCATATCGGCGGATATGAAGAATGAATCTGCCAGAGCTCTTAAAAAACTTTCCCTGGAATTTTCTTCAGTCAGGGCGATTCGCTCCAATACATCTTTTAGGAAAGGGGAACCCGCTCCTTGTGCAGTTTCACTGCCGACTTCTTCGTGATCGTAAAACGCGATCACTCTTGTTGCCGAATCCTTCTTCGTAGATTCTGCTAACGCATGCAGGGCGCAATGGCAACTGGCGAGATTGTCCAGACGACCGGAAAAAATAAATTCTCCATCGGCACCGGCAACGGCACCCGGTTGCGTGTCATATAATGACAGCTCCATCCCTATTATATCGGCTGGTCGGCATTTTAGTTCGCGGACGACCATTTTTTTAAGAACTTCCTCGGCGGCGGATTTTTTTTGCAAAGAAAAAATAGGCGGCAAATGGTTTTGCTCGTTGAGAATCAGTCCTTTTTTATTGACGTCGCGGTTTAAGTGAATGGCCAATTGCGGGATGCGCAATAAAGGCTGCTTAAACCGGATCAGTTTGGAAAGGGGCATTTTCTTTCCGCCTAAAATCACACGTCCGGCCAGCGATAAATCCCGGTCCGTCCAGGTAGAAAGAAGCACTCCCCCATACACCTCCACTCCCAGTTGCAGATAACCACTTTTGGCATAACCCGCCTGCGGTTTAAGTCTGAGATTGGGACTGTCTGTGTGGGCACCGATAATTTTAAACCCGGGTTTTGATCCTACAATAAATGCGATCAGGGATGAATCGTTTCGGGCGAGGAAATATCTGCCATTGGGGGCCAGCTTCCAGGCATTGGTTTCTTTAAGTTCAATAAAGCCTTTCTCTGAAAGAGTGTCGGTCATCTCCTGCACGGCATGGAAGGGTGTGGGAGACCGATCAATAAATTCCAGCAGGTTTTGAATGCGGTTGGTTTTCGGATTCATGAATGGGGTCTCCAAATATACTCAACAATCACTGGGAGCAAGAGAACGGTAAATTCACTGCTGGTTTAACATGAAGCTGCTTTGGTTCGTGACAAGTTCTGCGTGAGCCGGGCTGGGGCAATGAGCTAACCATTTGTAAAATAATTTGCTATGCGACTCCCCAGGCATGAGGCAGTTTTGCGCGTTCAATCTAGGGACCTTTGATTTTGGTGTTTACCGGATTTCCTGTAAAATAAAATTTCCTTTTCGAGGAATATTTTATCATGGGCCTTTTGATCAAAGCTGATTTTAAAAAGAAGCTGGATATTAAACTCTACCGGTTTGATCCCAAAAATCCCAAGCCAGAGTACCATGCCGAAATTTTTTGTGAAATGTTTTCCCAATTCCCGCAGTTCAAGGCCCATGTCGCGGCCTATATTGAAAGAAACTATTGTTTCGTGGTCAACGACGAAGACCATTCCGACCCGAAATCCCTCCTCACCACTTTAAAACCCGATGAAGTCAGGAAACTGAACGAATGGGTTTTGCTGCGTAACAAACCTGGCACCGTAGCGCGGAAAAAATAACCCAGCCCGGATTTTTTTTACAGCCTCAAATTCAAATTTTTGGGGATAAGGCTTCTCTGCGGCGAACCGTCGCAGAATTTTAGAAATCAGGGGTTCAGATATTGTGAAATAGTGTAAAAGTGTATATCGAAAATTCGATATTTGGTGGGTAGGGGGGACTCCATGGCATGAGAAGCACAGGCCCGGTAAAATTCTGGTTGTTGAAGATGATGAAGCTTCAAGCATCATCATCGTGCGGTTATTGAACCAGATGGGTTATTCAAAAATAACTCAGGCTGAGAATGGAAACATAGCTCTCGATAAACTCTATCTGAATCAGGTCAGCCTGATCATATCGGACTGGCGGATGCCGGATATGGATGGATTGGAGTTTTATAAAAAAGCCAAACAGGAAGGGCTTATTGGTGATATCCCATTTTTAATGGTATCGGCGGAAAACCACAAAGAGCAGATCACCGAAGCCTTGAAGGCCGGGGTGGATGACTATATTCTGAAACCGGTGGATTTAAAAATACTCAGGGGCAAGATCTAAAAACTGCTTGATGTGCAAGAGTGAAGTTAACCCTCTTCTGCAGAGACCTTTGTATAAGTCAAAAAATCGAAGAATCGAGATGCTTCGAGATACCCCTACGGGGCATGAAGTTTAAGGAAGAGGATATCACATACCCCTACGGGGCAAGAATTCAAAGGTCAAATATCACTAGCTCAGCATGACAATACTGGGCCATTTTGTCATTCTGAGGAACAAGGTGACGAAGACGTGATATTTTTCCTCAAACTTCGTGCCCCGCAGGGGTAATCTCGGGTTATGCAAAGGTCTCTCTTCTGCAGGGCATGACAAAACTTTACCCGTAGCGGTACGCTACCCGCCGATGGCGTGCATGGCGCGGGTGGGGCGTTCGAAATCTTCCAGATTGATTTTGTGGCCAGGTTCTTTGACCAGAACCGCTTGGTTGATGGCCTCGGCGATGGCGGAATCGGTCGCGCCGGATCGGATCAGATCTTTTAGATCGGTTTCGTCAGTCGAAAACAGGCAGGTCCGGAGTTTGCCGTCGGCGGTCATACGGATGCGGTTGCAATGATCGCAGAACGGATTGCTGACTGCTGTGATGATGCCGATTTTCCCCTTGCCGTCAGCGAAGTTGTATTCACTGGCCGGACCAATTTCCAGAGAGTTGTCGATCGGTACCAGTTCGTATTTTTCCTTGATGAGATCAACAATCTCATGCCCGAACAGGACTTTGTCGCGTTCCCACACTTTATCTGAATCCAGAGGCATGAACTCGATGAAGCGGATCTCGAAACCATCGGAGCGGCCATACTCGATCAGGCCCATGACCTCGGTTTCGGAAAAATTGCGCACTGCCACGGCGTTTATCTTGATCGACTTGAATCCGACCTTGCGAGCCGCATCCAGACCATCCAGAACCGCTTGCAGGCAGTCCCTGCGATTGACATCGCGGAACTTATCCGGGTCGAGCGAATCCAGGCTGACGTTCAGCCTTTTCAGTCCTGCATCCAATAGACTTTGGGCTTGGTCTTTGAGAAAATAGGCGTTGGTGGTCATGGCAATATCGTTGATGCCTTCCACCTTATCGATCATTTTGATTAAAGTCGGCAGGTCTTTTCTCATCATCGGTTCCCCACCGGTCAGGCGAATACGGTTGATTCCCAATTTGGAAACAACCGTTACCACGCGGTGGATTTCCTCAAACGTCAGCAGGTTGCTTCGGTCCATGAATTCTACGTTATCTGCCGGCATGCAATAGGTGCATCGAAAATTACAGCGATCAGTAACTGAAATCCTGAGGTTGACGATGGTTCGTCCCATCCCATCGACAAGTTTTGGGGAATCGGTTTTGGTGGTCATTCAGAAGTCCTTGTGGTCTATGGGCGCCTGTCGGGGCCGCTTTTCAATACATGGAATCAATAAATGAGCCTGGGCTCGAGTTCAAGTGTGGTTAAATTATAGCTTTTTTAGCCTGAGGATGTATAGGATTAGTTTGAAAGCCCTTGGCAGGGCAGGCAAATAGGCAAGAGTCCATCAAGCCGAGCTAACCTCCTTGCTAGCCAATAAAAGCTATTGCGTGCTGGCCCCACGCCCAGTGGCCCCTTGGCAGGGCAGGCAAATGGGCAAGAGCCCATCAAGCCGAGCTAACCTCCTTGCTAGCCAATAAAAGCTATTGCACACTGGCCCCACGCCCAGTGGCGGCAAAATGTCGAATTTAAAGAACTTTGCTGGCCTAAATACATTATAATATTGTTGCAAAGGCTCTATTTGATATATAATTATTGTATTGATCCAATTTAAGCAGTTGGGGGACCACCCAGAGTTTTCAATCAGGTAAGACTTTAAAATTTAAGGATTTATTTGTGTCTGTCGCTGAAGAAAAGTTTTCCGCAAAATTCGAGAAAATCGCCTCTGAGATCAAGCACCGAGGTGCTTATTATCAGGAGGATGCTGGTGAGAAGGGCATGGCGCTTCTCGAAGCCAAATTTAAAGATACAAAACTGTATTGGTTGGTGAATCTTAAGGAAGATCGCATTTTCAGAGCCCGGTTTTTCGCTTATGGGGGCAAGATTTCTCTGGTGATCGGTGAAATTCTTTGCACCATGGTTGAAGGGTTGACTGTAGAGGAAGCGGGTTCACTGCTGAAAACCGATGTGGAAGCCCGGCTTCGTGACGATCCGGAAGTGCCTTCGGTTCCCGAATCCAAAATGAAGGCTTTCGATACGGTTGAAGAATTGCTGAAAATTGTTCAGGAACAATATCCCTCGGCGAAAGCGGTGGCTGTTGCCAGTGCATCCATAAATAAAGAAGATTTTCAATCCACTGCTGAACTGAACCTGGCGGCTCAAGCTTGGATGGGATTGACGAAGAATGAGCAGAAGGAACAGATAGAGATTGTTTTGGATGAGCACATCCGCCCGGCTCTCATGAATGACGGGGGAAACGTCCAGGTTCTGGATGTGACGGACGGCGAGAGAGTTTTAGTTCAATACCAGGGGGCGTGCGGCAGTTGTGGGTCTTCTTTAGGAGCCACCCTGTCGTTTATGGAATCGACCCTGCGCAAACATATTTACAACGAATTAAATGTTGTTCCACAGATGTAATGAGTTACCTGGAGATCAATAATGAGTGACGAACAAAGCTCTGTTGCAGATATTTTGGAAGATAATACCTATAAGTATGGATTCACGACCGACGTTGAGTCGGAGACCTTTGCCAAGGGACTGGACGAGGATGTCGTCCGCCGTATTTCCAAGAAGAAGAAAGAGCCCCAGTTTATGCTCGATTTTCGGCTCAAGGCGTTTGCGAAATGGAAAACCATGAAAGCGCCCAAATGGCCGAACGTGCAATATCCATCCATCGACTTCCAGGACATTTCCTATTACTCAGCGCCGAAGCAAAAGAAGGTATTGCAGAGCTTGGATGAGGTCGATCCGGAAGTCATGCGCACTTTCGAGAAACTTGGTATTCCTCTGGATGAACAAAAAAAGCTGGCTAATGTTGCGGTCGACGCTGTGTTCGACAGCGTCAGCGTGGCTACCACTCATAAGAAAAAGCTCATGGAAGTGGGTATCATTTTCTGCCCCATGTCTGAAGCCTTACAGGAATATCCAGAGCTGGTGGAGCAATATCTTGGCACTGTGGTTCCCGTGGGCGATAATTTTTACTCCGCGCTAAACAGTGCCGTGTTTACGGATGGTTCGTTTGTCTATATTCCGCCGGACACCATCAGCCCCATGGAAATCTCGACCTATTTCCGCATCAATACCGAAGAGACGGGACAGTTTGAGAGGACGCTGATCATCTGCGCGGAAAACAGTTATGTTTCCTACCTGGAAGGATGTACCGCACCGCAATTCGACACCAATCAGTTACACGCAGCCGTGGTTGAACTGATTACTCTTGAAAATGCGGAGATCAAATACAGCACAGTGCAAAACTGGTATGCCGGGGATAAGGAAACGGGTAAGGGCGGCGTCTACAATTTTGTCACCAAGCGGGGTAAATGCCAGGGCAACAATTCCAAAATTTCCTGGACGCAGGTGGAGACCGGATCAGCCATCACCTGGAAATACCCGAGTTGTATTCTTCAGGGCGACAACACCAGCGGAGAATTCTATTCGGTAGCGTTGACCAACGGCCATATGCAAGCCGATACTGGAACAAAGATGATCCATATCGGTAAAAACACCCGGTCAAGTATTATTTCCAAGGGAATTTCTGCTGATCATGCCAGCAACACCTATCGGGGCCAGGTGAAGGTGGGAAAGAACGCCACCAACGCCAGAAATTACAGCCAGTGCGACAGCATGCTGGTTGGTGATACAAGCAGCGCGCACACCTTCCCTTATATAGAAACGGCCAATAGTTCGGTTCAAATTGAGCATGAGGCCTCCACCTCAAAAATCAGCGAAGAGCAACTCTTTTATTTTGAATCGAGGGGGATTTCCCGTGAAAACGCGATTGAGGCGGTCATTAGCGGGTTCTGTAAAGAAGTTTTCAAACAACTGCCGATGGAGTTTGCCGTTGAAGCACAAAAACTGCTGACCCTTAAGCTTGAAGACAGTGTCGGTTAAACCTTTTCGGCATTAGACCGGAGTGGTGAGAAACAATCGGCATTGAGTAATATTTTAATAGCCCCTGTGTTGGTTCTTGCCGGTGTAGTATCGGTTTTAGGGAGCTTGCAGGGCTTTTTTTATTTATTAGGAGAGATAAGTAATTAATGCTTGAAATCAAAGATTTGCATGCGAGTGTTGAAGGGAATGAAATCCTGAAAGGCGTTTCCCTTTCGATTAAAAAAGGGGAAATCCACGCAGTGATGGGTCCCAATGGATCCGGAAAAAGCACCTTGGCTAAAATTCTTTCCGGACACCCTTCTTATGAGGCCACGGGCGGGGAGATTCTGTTCGAGGGAAAAAACCTTTTTGACATGGATGCGGAAGAACGCTCCCTGTCTGGAATTTTTATGGGTTTCCAGTATCCGGTGGAGGTGCCGGGAGTGAACAACGCCGAGTTTTTGCGCATGGCTTTTAATGCTCGAAGAGTCCGCGCAGATGAGGAGGAAATGGACCCCCTGGATTTTGATGAACTCCTTTCTGATAAAATGAAAATGCTTAAAATGGAAAACAAGTACAAGGAAAGAAGCCTCAATGATGGCTTTTCCGGAGGAGAGAAAAAGAAAAATGAAATTTTGCAGATGGCGATTCTTGAACCTAAACTTGCCATCCTGGATGAAACTGACTCCGGGCTTGATATTGATGCCCTGAGAATCGTCGCGGAAGGTGTGAACAGCTTGCGCAACGAGAATAATGCGCTCATTCTCATCACGCATTACCAGCGTTTGCTGGATTATATTAAACCCGACTTTGTTCATGTTATTCATAATGGATTAATCGTTAAGTCGGGAGATAAGGCGCTGGCGCTTGAACTCGAATCCCAGGGATATGACTGGGTGACAGCTGAGAATTGAGGAGAAAGTATGTCGGATACACTCGTTGAATCCAGTGCTGAGTCGGCGTTTCTGGATTTACATAAAAAACTTTTAGAACAAGGACGTCCTGCCCTTGTGGAGCTTCAGGAAGCCGCGTTGAACCGGTTTGAGTTGCTCGGGTTTCCCCATTCAAAGCATGAAATGTACACATTTGTGAACACAAAGGGACTGGTGACAACTTCCTTTAGTCTTCCCGATAGTGGTGCAGGCGTCTCTGAAGATTTTGTTGCCGACCATATTTATCCGGACTGTGAACGCCAATGCTTGGTGTTTGTTGATGGGGTCTTCGACCGCGGCTTGTCACGGTTTGAAGGAGTGAGCGCCAACCTGGTGTCTTTGTCAGAGGCTGACCATGAACTGAAAAGCTATTTGTCGAAAACGGCAGAGAATGAAAACGATGTATTTGCCTCTCTCAGTACGGCGTTTTGCGGTGAAGGACTGGTTTTCAAGGTAGACGACAACACACAAATCTCTGGCACGGTTCAAGTCCTTTTTGTTTCTACCGGCAGAAGCGCCGGACCGGTCATGCATGTCCCCAGGCTGGTTTGGCAGTTGGGGAAATTAGCGGAAGTCAAAGTGATCGAAAAATTTGTTGGTACTGAAGGAGGTTATTTCATCAACTCGGTTCAGGATTGGTTGTTGGCGGAAGGTGCAGGGGTTTCATTCACACAGGTTCAGGCAGATGTTTTTGATTCCTGGCACTTTTCAAAAACCCGTGTTCATTTAAGTAGAAATGCCAGATTCTATTCCTCAAATGCTTCTTCCGGAACCCAGTTGGCTCGGCATCATTATGAGGTCTGGCTCAAGGAAGAAGGTTCTGAGTTGAGGTTGAACGGAGTCAGTGTGATCGATAGCAAGGAACAGGTTCATAATTTTATCCGCATCCATCACGAAGCGCCCCAATGTGTCAGCCATCAGCATTTTAAAAATGTCATTAACGGGCATGCCCGTTCCAGTTTCGATGGGACCGTGATCGTCAATGAGGGTGCTCAATTGACCAACTCTGACCAGTTGGTCAACAATCTCATGCTTTCCGATAATTGCCATGCGAATAATAAACCCAATCTGATGATTTTTGCCGATGATGTTAAATGTACGCACGGTGTGACCATCGGCCAAATTGATGAGGATCAATGGTTTTACCTGCAAACGCGCGGATTGTCAGCCAAGGCGGCGAAAGAGCTTCTCACCCGAAGTTTTGCAAAAAGTATTATCGATACCATTGAGTTTCCCGAAGTGGTGGAAGAATTGAATGGCACACTTCTTAAGAAACTGGAGGCAACGGATGTCTGAATCCAGTGCGAGTGTTACAGGAAATATTTTGGATGTAGAAAAAATCCGTAAGGATTTCCCCATCCTCTCTCAGACCGTTCGGGGAAAGCCCCTGATCTATCTGGATAACGCCGCAACGACCCATAAACCGAATTCCGTGATAGAACGAGTCCGTAAATTTGATGCAGAAGAATATGGCACCGTTCGGCGGGGGACTTATAAATTGAGCGAACATGCTACCCAGTTATATGAAGATGCGCGCCAGAAAGTGGCCGATTTTATGGGTGCTGAAAAGAAAGGCGAAATAGTTTTTACCAGTGGAACCACCCAGGCTATCAATCTGGTGGCTCATAGTTTTGGTAAGCGGTTTGTCAGTGAAGGCGATGAAATTATTATTTCAAACATTGAACATCACGCTAACACGGTTCCCTGGCAGGTGCTTTGCGAAGAGCGCGGGGCCAGGCTCAAGGTCATTCCCGTTGATGATGACGGCGAACTGATGATGGAAGAATACGAAAAACTTCTTTCGCCCAAAACCCGCATGGTTGCCGTCAACCATGTTTCCAACGCGCTAGGAACGATCAATCCAATAAAGGAAATTACCCAAAAGGCACATGCTGCGGGAGCCCGGGTGTTGATAGACGGAGCGCAAAGCACACCACATTTGAAATTGAATGTTCAAGATATTGATTGCGATTTTTATACTTTTTCTGGACACAAGATGTATGGTCCCAGTGGCATTGGCGGAGTTTATGGCAAGATGGATTTGTGGGAGGAAATGCCGCCTTATGTGACCGGTGGCGACATGATCATGCAGGTGACATTGGAAAAAACCACCTACGCCAAACCGCCCACCCGCTTTGAGGCGGGAACGCCGCCCATAACACAGGTGATGGGGCTGGATGCGGCCATTGACTATTTGAATGAAATCGGACTGGATAAAATCGCCGAATATGAAAACTCTCTCCTCGAATATGGCACCCGGTTATTTAAAGAGATTGAGTGGGTGCGAATTATTGGAAACGCTCGCAGCAAGGCAAGTATCATTTCCTTTTTTAGCGACTCCGCGCATCCTCATGATATGGTTCACTTTCTGGACCAGGACGGAATCTCTTGCCGAGGTGGACATCATTGCGCTCAGCCTACCATGATTCGCTATGGGGTACCGGCCACAACCCGGGCTTCGATGGCTTTTTATAATAAACCGGAAGAGTTGAATGCGCTGGCTGAGAGCGTACAAAAATGTATCCGTTTTTTTTCGTGATAAAATTGAACTTTCTTTTAGTTTTATAAAAACCTCATGTCTTACGATAACGAACTTTACCAGCAGGTCATTCTTGACCATAACCGCAAACCAAGAAACTTCCATGCGATAGAAAACGCAAGTCATTCCTGCCACGGTATAAATCCGCTTTGTGGAGACGATATCACTGTCTATCTGAGTGTTGATGAGGAGGCGGGAAAGATTGATGAAGTCAGTTTTCAAGGTTCTGGATGTGCGATTTCAAAAGCCAGTACTTCTATGATGACTACCTTTCTGAAAGGCAAGTCGGTGGATGAAGCTCGGCAAATCAAGGATGAATTTCACAAAATGATCCTGGGAGAGATGGACCCGGAAAAGGAAGAACATCACCTGGGAAAACTGACCCTGTTTATGGGAATCCGCGAATTTCCGTCACGTACCAAATGCGCCAGTCTGGCTTGGCATACTCTTGTTGGCGCACTGGATAAAAAATTTGAAGGAATCAGTACCGAATGATCTGGAGGTTGTCCACTTATGCCTTCCAAAACAATCTCGCATAATCTCGATTCCCAAACCCGCCCGGGCGACTTGGTCACAAAGCTCGATGGGAAAAACCTTCTTTGCACCGCCTGCGGTCATTTATGCAAGCTGAGACCGGGGCAGAGGGGAATTTGCAAAGTGCGGTTCAATTCCGAAGGCACCTTGATGGTGCCTTTTCGTTATTCAGCAGGCCTGCAAAACGACCCCATCGAAAAGAAACCTTTTTTTCACGCGCTTCCGGGCAGTCGGGCGATGAGCTTCGGAATGCTGGGTTGCGATTTTCGTTGCGCTTATTGCCAGAACTGGTTCACCTCGCAAAGTCTGAGGGATGAGGCTTCAACGGTTCGTGCCATCTCCATCACGGCGGGTGAAATTTGTGACATGGCCCAACAGGAAGGCTCTAAGGTGGTGGTCTCGACTTACAACGAGCCCTTGATCACCAGTGAATGGGCGGTGGAAGTTTTTCAGGAAGCAAAGACAAGAGGGCTCGGAACCGCCTATGTTTCTAACGGACACGGCACGCCGGAAGTGCTGGAATACCTGCGTCCGTGGATAGACTTATTTAAAATAGATTTGAAAAGTTTCTCAGAGAAAGAATACCGCCGCTTGGGGGGTAACCTTTCAGCGGTTCTGGAAACGATTCAAGCCGTGCACGGCATGGGAATATGGCTGGAACTGGTCAGCCTGTTGATCCCCGGTTACAATGACTCCGATGAAGAGTTGGCTGAGATGGCCGAGTTCATCGCTGGTGTTTCTCCCACCATCCCCTGGCATGTGACAGCATATCATCCTGATTATAAAATGCGGGATCGTGAACGCACCCCGGTGGATACCCTGTTAAGGGCCAACCGGCATGGTAAGGAGGCCGGACTCCAGTTTGTTTATTCTGGCAATGTGCCGGGGCAGGTGAGAAACACCGAGAACACCTATTGTTCTAATTGCCAGCATCTTCTGGTTGAGCGGAGAGGATTCCAGGTTTTGTCGGTAAATTTAAAAAGGGGGCATTGTCCTTCCTGCAATGTTCTTATTCTAGGCCGGTGGGTTAATTTGTGTTAATAAATACCATTCCGATCATGATCGAGAAAGGGGCAACCGCTATGAAAAAGAGCGGGATCCTTCTTCGCTAAAGGCTCATCAGGACGACAAAACCGGATTTTTAAATTATCATTCTGAACGCAGTGAAGAATCCCGTTGTCTGTCATTCGGGGAGAGATCCTTCGTCGCCTTCGGCTCCTCGATGATGACAAAACAGCCTTGCGCTGTCATTCTGAACGCAGTGAAGAATCTCGTTGTCTGTCATTCCGGGAGAGGTCCTTCGTCGCCTTCGGCTCCTCGAGGATGACAAAACAGCCTTGCGCTGTCATTCTGAACGAAGTGAAGAATCTTGGGGTTACGCAGGCGTGCCGCATCTTTATTTTTCATAATTTGCCCTCAATGATTTAGCGGTGAGGTCGTAGAGTTGATACACCATCTGGTCTATTTTGGGCTATGGTTTTGGTTGCGAGCGTAGTGTCCCTGTCTTGTCTCCGGTTTTATCGGTTGGTAAAATACGCACCACTTTTTCACCGTCCCAGACAACGGCATATTGCCCCAGTCGTCTTTTTTTATCCAGTGCTTCCTCCACGCTTATTTTGAGTGCCGCTAATATTCGTTGCGCCTTTTCTTCGGTTGTTTTCATTGTTGGTTGCCGCTGATCATGGTTTGATAGATCGTTTTGTTTTTAATGATTATACCCTGACGTGTCCGGGTGAAAATTATTTTTTGTTGTTGCGAGTTATCCAGACAAATCACAAAGTCGCATAGTGGCGCGTAGTGATGGACAAGATTATCAATGCTTCTGGGATAGCGTCTGATAATAGATTCTAGTGCAATATCATGCCCCCCATGTTTAACCCTTTCTGCAACCCGTTCAATAGATACTTGCACGCCGGGCAAGTAAAGATAAACCAGTTCAACAAACCAGCCATCTACTTGTAACTGACGGATAAGTTTCAGGTAAGTTCTGCCGGATAAAGTCGTTTCAAAAGCAAAATTTTCTCTGTGCATAACGGCTTTTTTGATTTGCTGTAAAAACAAACGGCTGGCAGTTATTTGTTGCTGACTGGGGTCAAGGGGAGACAAACCAAAAGCGATTAAGTCGGCGTTGATGAAATGCTTACAATCAGGACTTTTGGCGAAATAGTCCAGCGCGAAAGTCGTTTTACCCGCACCATTAACCCCTGCAATAATGGTGCAAACGGGTTTGCTCATACCAAGCCCTCAATGATTTTAATTTCATCGGCGGTGAGGTTGTAGATCTGATAGACCATCTTATCAATTTTCGCTTCCAGTACGGTGGTATCTTTGCCTTGTTGTTTGGCGGCTAGGATTTGATTTTTTCTTCCTTAATCAAAAAATCAACCCACTTATCTGTATAAATATAATCTTTATGAGGTACATCGTATTGGCAATATTTTGCAGTAGTTTTAACATCTTTACCTAGCTTCCTTACTTTGTGCTTTTTCCATATAGTCGTATGCCAGTGTATTGTTTTTTTAATGCCTGTTTTCATTTTAATTTCTTCAACTACTCCTGTTGGCTTTAAACGTCCTTGATTAGCAACTTGAATTTTTTGTTGTTTAATTGCTATTATTGATTTGCTATATTTTGTCAATTCTTCTGAGTTATTTTCATCTATTTTAATAAAATTAATTGCCACATCAGAGGAGTTCCTATGATTGCCTACATTTGGTATAACAAAGACTTTATAAGCAAAATCTTGGGAATTAGTAATATCCGTAGATAAAGAAACACGGTACTTATTTATGAAAGATAAAAGGGATTTTCCATCCCTTGTTTCTGGTATTTCCCTCACCGAGCGTGATAATTGAAGTGGAATATAATCATCTAACAAAGTATGTCCATCACCAAACTCTTTGGTTAATATTTTATCAAAGCCCAAAATAAATGCTTGGCATTCACCTAAAATATTAGCATCAATTTCAGGTAAAAATGTATGTTCTATCTTGTTTCTCAACTGATAAAAAAATAGAATATTTTTTAAAGTAGGATCACTTCTGTTAAAAAAAGATTCCGCACATTTCTTTAATTCCCAAGCCTTCTTTTCTCCGTCTACCTTCACATAACGATTATTTGGTTGCCTGTAAAAATATTTTTCTTTCTTTTTTTCGAATATTGCGTGTAATAACGATGTCCATGCTATACACATAAGCACAATAAAACCGCTACTTCTAAATGATGTTTTAGGTTTGTTATAAACATCAACAGCTAGCAAAGCGGACTCCTTTGCCTTTTTTAATAAACTGGAAACTTTCTTTGGTAATCTCCTACTCATTTTGCGCTCTCAATAATTTTGATTTCATCAGCGGTGAGGTTGTAGAGATGATAGACCATCTTATCAATTTCCGCTTTCAGTGCGGTGGTGTCGGTGTTGTTTTGTTTGGCGGTGAGGATATTTTCGACTAAATCTATAAAAGGCTGTTGCTGGTGTTTATCCAATAAGGGCACCGGAATTTTTTCAACATAGATTTTTTTCCAACGTAACGTGCCCATTCCAGATGTAGGGGCAACTTGTGAAAGATACCAATGCGCTAAACCAGAATTTAGAATTGCACATAGATATTTTGTACTACTTCCTGTCATTATAAAAGTGGTTGCTTCGCAATATATCGCTTTGTCGTCATATGCAAAACGCCCCTTATCCACTAATTCTATCCAAATCAATTTTTCTTTTGCAAATTCTGCCAAATAAGCACAGTTTCGCAAGTTGTAAGGAGTAATGCCTTTGTCCTGGCGTTTTTCTAGTTGCGGGTAATGTTGATTTAAGTGATTTTTGATGGCTGGATAATCTTCAATATCGATTGGCGCATTATTCTTATCGCCATTATGACTATTGATAATCCACTTCCCCGCCCATTTATACCCATATCGCCGTATATCTCTACCGCGCAGTATGGGTTTGATAATTTCGGCGGATTTCGGGTCGGCGGCAACCAGTTTATCGCGCTGTTGCTGGTCGATAATAAAGGCTTCGTTAAGGCCAGTTAACACTCCACGATAAATACGAATATCCCACTCTTTTAATGGCGTACCGATTTGCTCAATTTTGGCTCTGATTTTTTGCGCCGCCGCAGACAATATACTCCAGGCCATATCGCCATAGAACTGGTTTTTCGACCAGTATTGCCCGGCGGGCGGAAACTGTTTTTCAGGCACGGAATCCATATCAACCGCCTTGAATTCTTGTTCCGTGTTGCCTTTGCGAACCAGCAATATATTGGTATCCACAATCGCCTCAAAAGCATCTTTGCCCATGTCTATCAAGCGCAACGGGCTGTGTTCCGCGCTAAAAAAGCTGCGTAATTTTTCGCCATATCTGGCCCGCATCCAGCTGTTGGAGGTGATAAACGCCAGTATACCTTGCGCTTCTGTTAGCAATCCCATACCCCGTTCATAGAACAGTTGATAGATGTCTCCGGTTCTGGCAAAGGTCTTGAAATCACAATTCTGATAAAGGTCCCCCAACCGCCCGCCGTCTTTTTGCAACTGCATATACGGCGGATTGCCGATCACAATATCAAAGCCATTATGGGAGTCAAACACTTCGCTAAAATTAATCTTATAATCAAAATCTATCAAATAGCCTATTGCCTTTTGAATCTCGTTATAACATTGGTCTATTTTTTCTTTTATTTGCTTTTTTATGTTGGATTTTTTCTTGTGGTCGTTTTCTGAGAAAACCTGATGTTTTAGCTTGTCTATCTTTCTCAATAATTATTTTACTCTATCTGGATGATAGTTATTTGGCAAGCCAATCAATGAATCACCCACTTCAAAATGATAATCCAAATTAGGTAACGGTTGAATGCCGAAGTTTTTGTTTTTATCGCTATTGGGCGTTTGCTCAATAGCAAGCGAGATAAAAAAGCGTAATTGGGCAATTAAAATAGCGACAGGCTGAATATCAACGCCATAGATGCAATTCTCAATTAAATATAATTTGCGCAGGTAGTTATGGTCTAGTTACTTAAAATCGTCAATGATTTGTTGTTTTTTATCGCTGAGTATTTGTTGTGCCTGTTGTTTGGCTTGGGTATTGTTGATTTTCTCACTGGTTTTGAGGTCTTGTTCCAGGCTTTTTAAATCGGGCAGCTCGTCCAGCTTTTGTTGCTGCCATTGTTTATTATTTGGGTCAAGAATCACCAATAATGCCACCATTCTTTGCAACAAACCCATGGGGAAGGCGCCGGAACCCACCGCCGGATCAATAATTTTTATGCCACTAATGGCTTTGATGAGTTGCGGGATTTCCTCTGGATAAATCAAGTCTGTGTTATCGTTTTGTGTCAACTCACCTGTTCTATCAGATGAGATAAATAAGTCATCCAAGCGTTGCTGATAAAACTCATTATCATCATCATGCGGTGGCACTTTTTGCGTTAAATAGGCTTTCAGGCTTTCATCCACTATATACGCCACAATCTCCCTAGGGGTATAAAAACTGCCGGTGGCTTTGCGGGCTTGTTGCCCTGTTTCCGGGTTATAGCTGGCAAGCAGGTTTTCAAACACCTTGCCCAGTAACTCGGGGTCGAGGGCGACCTCTACATCCAAGGGGGTGCTTTCTTCCACGATGAATTGATACTGGTTAAACAGGTCAATCAAGCCTGAATCATTTTCATCGCTGTTGAAAAACAACTCATTGGGAAACTTTAGCTGGTTATCCGCGCGGTCATAAAAGCCATCAATACTAATGGCACTACCTGCTGGGCGAATACTGTGGTCATTATCATAGTTCTGCTTTTCTTCATCGCTTGCCTCTCGGTCCAGGCACTCAAACAGACCCCCGTTCAAAAACGGGGTTTGGCTAAAGGACGCTTTCCATTTTTCCTCGTCCTTTACCAAGCGGTGGTAACGATAACGGTATTGATTGCCGTAATCTTTGTTTTTGCCCTGGAATTCTGATTCTTTTCTAAAATCACGATTGTTGATTTTAGTACTCAGGGTGGCAAAAAACAGGTTTTGCAGAATGGCTTTATAAAAACTGCTCGGCTGGTCGTAATCAATCAGTTTTTGTAATTTGTCTTTATCAAACAAATCCGCGTTGATCAGCTTTTTCTCTTTTATAAACCAGATGAACAGCAGGCGGGTGAGCAGGCGGATCAGGCTGGTTTGGGTGTGGTTTTCGGCTTGCTCATCATTAGGGAACACAACCTGCTTTTGGGCTTTTTCATACCAGGTGTAAAGTTTGCCGTAAAATTCCTTATTTAGCGGTTCAACGGCAAAGGCTTGTTTTAGATGTTGCAGAGTGGATTGTTTATTAATTTCGGAAAACCGGTCTTTCGCGGTTCTGGTTTGGGTGTTTTCGCCTAACAGGTAGGTGAAGCGTTTGCTGGCTGTTTGTTCTTTTTCAATGCCCTTGCCAGTTAAGCGGTACTCAATGGCAATAAAGCTAAACCGCCATTGATTGTTTTCCTCATCAACATAAACCGCTAAAGCACCGTCTTCGGTTTTAATTTCTTTGGCAGCCAGATTGCGTAACCGCACCCGGTTTCTGCTTAATCGGGTATTGGGTTTTGTATGAATCTCGAAAACGGGTAATTGTTTGTCATCACGGGTGGTGACAAAGCCTAATTGGTCAAAACTTTCCACCTCGTTATTGTCTATGGTGACGGGCACAAGATTCCTGGAAAAATTAAATTTACCCGCTAAAAATGCTAGATATGCCTCTTGATTATAGGCTTGCTTTAATAATTCCATCAGTCACCCGTATATTGTTGCTTTAAGGTTGAAATAACCCCTGCCATTTGTACAAAATCATAATCCTTGTGCAGCAGAATTAAATCGTTCTCAATGGCACACTGGGCGATTAGGCAATCAATGGCTGAGCGGATGCTAATGCCTTTTTTACGGCATTTGAAATAAATCAGTGCGGCTTGTTCAAAGCTTTGTTTGCTGTTTTTAAGGTGGTAAAAATCTTGCTCAAGTAAAACTTTTCTTAGTTTGTTAAATAATGACAGATTCTTACAGCCTTGCAGGATCTCAAAATAAACTTCTGAAGTGAGTGCGATTTGTTGTAATCCAAACAATTCTTTGACGTTTTTTGTGGAATTGTTATTGAATATATCAATCCAAATTGAGGTATCGGCTAAATACATTAGCCTTCATCGGGCAAATGCGGATTAACGCGCAAAGCCTTATAGTCATAGCCTTCAAAAAAAGGACTTTCACCATCCAGCGAATCCAGCAATTCATCTAAAGTTGTTTTTTTTCTGTGGTTTTCCACAAATTCTTTTAAAGCAACATCAATCAGCTCCCGTTTGGTTTTGATGTTGCTAAGTTTTAATGCCTCTTGCACTATATTTTCATCTAGAACAATGTTGGTTCTGTGGGCGGCATTAAGCATTTTTTGACCTCCTTTTTTAACTTCTATATTTCCGGGATGTGTATTGTAGCACAGGTTATGTGTATGATTGTGAAATCACAATCACCGGATTGGTATTGTTCTGTTTTTGTTCGTTTTGCTGGGCGGCTTCTATGTGGCTGTTAATGTCATATTCTTTGATGATATTCAGGGTTTTTTCTAATACGACAATGGGTTTAATGCCCTCAATCTTTTTGGCTAGTTTATTGATATTTTTAGTTAGATTTTGAAAGCGTTTATGCTCAACTTGTTTGATGGCCAGCTTTAATTTTTCCTGCTCACTGGTATTGATGTCGGGCAGGTTTGCGATTAATTTTAAAAACTTAATCGCCGTTTGCTCGGGGGGAGATAGCGATTTATTCTGATTTTGGTTAACTATATTTTGCTCCATTTCATGCTTGAAATTATTTAATGCTGATGATACTTGCGTGTAGTGCTGGTCATGCAATTCCTCCGCTTTGGTATCAGGCGCGCATTTTAGTAATTTGGCCGTTTTAATGAAGCTGTAATTATCAATGTCATTTTTCACTGCAGATTTCACCATATAAAAACGACTGCTGCCTTTGCCCTCGGTGCGGGCAAAAACAATCGTGCCGCCTTTATGGTCGGGGTTTTTGACCGCATTTCTGACTTTACTTGGCAACTCCCTGATGCGTTTATACGCCTCCGGAGCATCTTTTCTAAACTGCCGTATCTCTTCTAAAAAAGGGATGGTTTCATTAACTTCTTCTTTAATGTTTTCATCAAATATGCCAAATGTACCGACTTCTTCGGCGGTTGAATAAATCTGCGAATATTCGCCTAATGCCGAATGAAAGGCTTGCAATTTAACCAGCGCTTTTTTCTCTAACTCAATATCATCATTAATTTGTACCGTAGGATAAAAGTTATAGACAAAAATATGGCTCGCCGTTTGCCCGATACGGTTGACCCGCCCGATGCGCTGCATCAGTTTGGTGGCATTCCACGGCGTATCATAATTGATAACCGTATTGGCGCGGTGCAGGTTGATGCCTTCGGCCAACGCATTGGTGGTGAGGATAATTTGATGATCATTGCTTTTTGTCTCTTTTGTATTGGCGTCAAAGTTCCGCTCAATAGTTTTCTTAAGTTCGTTGCGGTTTTTGGAGTCCACGCTTAGGGTTTTATCGCAGTATGGTGTTTGTTTTATTTGCCCTGATAAATAACGCATGGTGTCGGTGCTTTCGGTAAAAAGCACAATTTTTTGCTCTGGATTGTTTGTTTTGTCTAAAAATTCTGGCAATCGGGCTAAAAATTCTTCTAGTTTCGGGTCAGTCGTTACTTCGTCCCAATCAGATTTGAGCGTTTTTAACATTTCATAATCGTGTTTGATTCCCGCAATAAAACCATCTTCAAAATCATCACGACAACACACAATAATGCTCGGATCGGTTAAACTCTGAGTGGCGATAGTCTCCATTAACTCATCTTCTCTGTCCTCTAAAATATAGTCACTGACATTAAAATTTGGCGCGATAATGATTTTATTGCTGTCAATCATCTTTAGCATAACCTGCGAGGATGTTATAAAATGCCCCAAAGTTTGGCTGAACGCATAAAAACTGCTATCCATTCTTTTGAGTAACAGTGTTTTCATAATTCCCACTAACCGCTCGGCAATAAAATCTGCGCGTTGATATTGTTTTTTTAGTTCCGGCTTTAAATAATGTAACGCCCGGTAACGGGTATGCAATAACCCGGATTCATTTTGGTTTTTGTTATCAATTTTTTGAATGGTGTTATCGTATAATTTTTCTAATCGCGCTTCTAATTTATAGTAAACAGGTCGTGGCGGGGTTGTTTTGGGGAACACAATGCCGTGATCGGCTAAATCTTTTTTATAACGATCATTCGCCAATAAATCAGTGCGCGTTCTACGCACCATGAGCGGCGTAATGACTCTTTCGCGAATTGTTTCGTAGAGTTTTGCCGTTCGTCGGCCGGCTTCACGTTTATCAGGCCTTTTCAGGATTTCTTTATACTCTTTTTTTGCTTTGGTAAAGAAACCAGCCAGTGGAAAATCAAGCGTTGAGTTGTTGCCGTCCTGAAACAATAAAATTTGATTGTATAAATCATCGGGGCGGTTATTCAGCGGCGTGGCTGAAATCAGCGTCACTTTTTTAGCCTTACCGTCAGCGGTTTTGGTTTTACAAATAATCTGCAACTGGTTATAGGCTTCTGCGGTATCGTTGCGAAATTTATGCGCTTCATCAACAATCACCATATCGTATTTTTGGGCGTTGGTGACCTTATGTAAACTGCCGTTGTTGAGAACCTCGAAGGCATCATCAATTTTAAAGCTTGCTAACGTATCCACCCAGTTTTGTTTGAGTGCCGGTGGAATCACCAATAAAATTTTAGAACGATAATCAGAGTAGCCATTATGATAATAAAACTGGCGTGCAATTAAAGCGGCAATGATGGTCTTACCCAGACCCACCACATCGGCCAGGAAAAAACCATTGTGTTTTTTAAGCATTCCCCAGCCTTCATTCACCGCGTTCATTTGATAAGACAGGCGTTTGAAGTCACCGGGCAAATCTTTAATGGAGTTAGGGTCTAATTCAATTTCCGAACCAAAATACTCAATCAAACATTTCAAATACAGCTCATAGGGAGTGATGTTATCTGCCAGATGGGTTTTTTTGAGACTATCCATGGCTGCTTCAGGCAATATCTCTACGCCTTCCTGCCATAATTTTTTAAACTCTGTGGTGGCGAATTTAATGTCCTAATAATCATTTAACAACACATTAAATTCATAATTGAGGCTGGCGTTTGTCCCCAGACCGGCATCGGTCAAGTTTGATGAGCCGGTAATAACACTGCCCGCCTTGTGCGGGTTAAAATCATCAGGGCGAAAAATGTATATTTTGGCGTGAATGCTTTGGTTGGGATGGGCTTTAAGCCGCACTTTTTGAGTTTGCATATCGTCAATAAACTGCTTGATACCCTGCTCTGTTTGCTCGTCATAATGGGCTTTTTTAACATCTGCGATAAATTTATCCTGCCAATCTTTAATGGTTTTTTCGGCATCGCCCTTGAATAGCGACAATCCATCAGCTTGCATTTCTCTGGTTATTTTATCCACGTCAATACCCACCAGAATACGGATATGGGCGACATCTTCCAATAATGGGCGTAGTTTGAAGTAACCCGATGAGCGGAAATAACCGACCAGGACATCAAAGTTATTGATGGTTTTATTGTGTGTAAAAATACCTTCAAGCTTATTAAACAAGGTGTTTTCTTTTCTATTTGTAAAAAATCTGGTATCCATTAGCGGCTTCTGTTACAGAGTTAATCGGTTGCCCATTATTGTTCTGGCCTGGGATGACGCCCGTTATTTTACTAAATTTTTTATTATTATGCAGAGTATCTGATTACCCAAGTCCCTGCATAGAAATCCGTCAGCACCCAATACCCTTCTAAATCGCTGTTTTTCTCAAACACCGGCTATCATTATCGATATAAAGCGATGCCTGTCTGTCGACGCAGGCCCAGGGGTCCCTATGTTGGTTTTAATACCACACCTCAAACTCTTTCCTACATCGAAAAACCCGGCAAACCGGATGTCTTCCGCATCAAAGACGGCGATTTCTAGCTTTTGACTTATAGTTTAGATAAAACTTTTTGCATTGTCGGTTTTGAGGATGGCCAACTGGCATTGTTTGAAAAATGTTATGTTATTATCTTTGTAACTCTGTTTAATATTGGAAATGGGAGAATAATGTGAAAAACAAGAAGCAAGTGGGGAAGGCATTGGGTCGGGTTGCCAGTGGTCTCTATGTGGTCACTGCTAAATGCGAAGATAAAGAAGACGCGGTTCTGGCAAGCTGGGTGAACCAATGTTCGTTCGATCCTCCCGCTGTAACATTGCGTTGGCTACTTTGCGCTCGGCCCGGCTTCTGGTTGAAGCATCGGGGGCTTTTATCGTAAATGTTTTGCCCAAAGACGACATGACCCTGCTGAAACATTTCAGCCGTCCCCCTGAAGATATTTTCAAGGGTGTGAAAACCAAAAAAGGACTAAATGGGATCCGTATCCTAAACGACGCAGTGGCTTATCTGGAATGCGAAGTGGCTCAGGCGATGCAGTCCGGGGACCATGTGCTTTATGTTGGCGAAATTGTAGAGGGCAAAACTCTCAAAGGGGGAGACCCTTATATCCATGTGCGGGATAACGGGTTTAATTATTGATCGAGACTGATCATTTTCAGGAAGTTGGTTCGGGTGATCGCCCAGTAAGCGCCGGTGACCACAAATACGACGGCGCCGATGATCAGAGCGCTTAATTTGATCATTCGTTTCGGATCGGCATCATAGTATTCTTTCAGGTCGCCAGCCAGACTTTCCACAACCCCTTCGTTGGCGGATTTGCGAAACGTTTTGTCGATGGCGTCGCGACCGTATATGATCCCGAAGATCAAAGCAATAATTAGTATTTCAATGGCGCCTATCATGTCATTTAGATAATGGGGAGGCTACCCTTTGTTTCGGGGGACTGCCCGGCTCGTTAATTTTTTCTCTTCGGAGACCGGAGCGGCATTTTTAGCGCAACGAAATCCATAGTCGTCCATGCGGCTTTTGGGGTTTCCATTATTGCGGAATGATGAATAAATAAAGCCTTTCAAATCCCGCCATGATCCGCCACGAACAACTTTAAATTCCCCGCTAATGGGTCTCTGGGGTTTGCGTATTCCGATTGTTCCCTATAATACTCGCGATCATACCAGTCGTCCACCCATTCTTTAACGTTTCCCGCCATGTTGTGTAACCCGTATGGACTTTGACCCTCTGTCAAGGCCTGCACCGGCACCATGACTTTGTGTTTTTCTTCTTCTGTCCAATTCTTGAAATAGCGGACTCGTGTATCGGAAGGGGCGGAACTGCCCCAGGGATAAGTTCGGGCGGAAGTGCCGCGAGCAGCCTTTTCCCACTCGGCTTCTGTGGGCAGGCGTTTTTCTTTCCATTTACAATATGTGTCCGCCGCGACCCAGGTGATATTGTTGATGGGGTAGTTTTCAAGGCCCTGTCGGGGATGAAAGCGGCCGTCATAGAAAAGCGTTCCAAACTTGTTATAGAGATAATATCCTTTTACATTGTCCACCGCGTTCAAAAACTCAGCGAATTGCCCTGCCGACACTTCGTATTTATCGATCCAGAATCCGTCGATATAAACGCGGTGCTCGGGGGCCTCATCGTCAAGAGTTTTGCTGGAGCCCATTATGGAAAAGCCGGAGGGAACAAGGGCCATATTGTCTGCCTGTTCAACCGAATTTTTCCTGTTTACGATTCTTTTCACTCTGCCGCTTTCAGGAGTCAGTTGTTTTAAGAGATTTCTGGATTCTTCGCTGAAGGGACCATTTTGTTCCATCTGCAGGTAGGTTTGCAGACGGGTCTGTGATTTTTCGGATTGGCCGGATTTAAAATAAATCCATCCTTTAAAAAACTGCAAATCCGCTCTCTGGGAGTGGCGGACTTCATCGATATCCTGAATCATGCCTTGGGTAATTTCTGGAGGATTTTCCGAAAGGACCTTTCCATACCATTGCCTTGCCAGTTTGTATTGTTTTTGCAGCAGCGAATAAAACCCCAGATTCATTTGCGCCAGTGCTTTGAGTCGGTTATCCCCTTTACTTTTCTTCATCCCGCGAAGCGTCCATGCCGAAGCCATAGGCAGATCGTCGATTCGGTAATAAGTCCAACCCAGTTGGATGTAATTTCGCAGATGAGTCTGGTCCTGATCGATGAGAAAACGGTATTGCTCGATGGCCCGTTGGAAATCTTTCATCCTGTAATAGGCTTCCGCAAGCCCTTCATGAATTTCAGGTGCGCCTGGAAATTGGTGTCGAACTTTTTTGAGTGTTTCAAGGGCCAACGCTTGTTGTCCCATTCTTCCATAAGTTGAAGCGGTATTGAGATGGTTTTGCAAATTCTCGGGTTGTATCCGAGCAAGAAGCTTAAGGTGTAACAGGGCGGATGTGAGCCGCTTGTCTTGCAGATAAAGATTGGCCAACATTTTATGAGCCGGACTGAACCCAGGTTTTATTTGCACGACTTGCAGAAAGGTGTTGACCGATTTGGTTGATTTTCCGGATTCCATAAAGACCAGACCAAGGTTGAACAAGGTGGAAGTATTATGGGGGTCGGCTTTTAAGGCCAAATTATAATGTTTGATGGCTTTATGAGGTTTCTTTAATTCTGAATAAATATTTGCCAGGTTATTTTGCGCGTCTATTGATTGGGGATTGATGGAGGTGGATAATCCCAGATAAAACACGGCTCTTTCTGGTTTTTGATTCTGATAATAAACCATTCCTACATTTGAGAAATAAGCACCCAGGGTTTTTCGGCCATCCAGGTTTTTCATGAAGTAGTGGTTTTTGTTTTCTATTGATGCCCCAAAACGTTGTTGGTAAAAGCTGTCCGGATAGGAAACTCCTCGCTCGGTGGTTTCTATATTGATGCGTGCACCCTGTTGCTCATACCTAATAAAGAAATGGTTTGGCAGTGCGACTCCGTGAAGAGGGAGCCCGAGTTTTTGTCCGAGAATTAAATATAAAAGCGAAAGGTTCATGCAATAACCTTTACCGGTGCTCAACAGGCCATGAAGAAAAAGCTCGTCAGGGTTGATGGGAACTCCCTTTTCATCGACTTGATTGGTATAGCCATAACCCTTTGTGCCATGAATGAGGGTTCGTAGTATTTGGATGATGTCTTCTGGCTTATCCCGTCCTTTCAGCTTTTGCTGGGCCGTGAAGGTCAGCTTTTCGACTTCTTCCTTTAATGGAGCTAAATCCAGGGAAGGTTGCCAATGTTTTGAAACCATTAGAAGGGTTTCCAATAGGTCGGGTTTTGTATTAGAATCCTTCTGGATTTGTAACAGTTGTGTTTCTATAGCCCCCTCGAACGAGGGATTGCCGCAGGCGATTATCGGTTGTAAGATGTATGTAAATAGAAAGATAAGAACGGGGATGTCTAAAAATCTCTTGGCAGGCATAAAAACCAGAAGTTTAGGATTTCAGGGTTTATTGACCATTATATCAGAAGGTGAATTTAGAGTGCTAAAGAATCAGAAGCAGTTTTCAGGGTTTGCTTTTTTCGGGAGACATAAATGAAAATCCTGGTGGCGGAAGACGATCTGGATAATGCCAGGTTACTCGAAAGCATACTGTGGAAGTGGTTGCTGATGGTGTCGAAGCCCTCAAGAGGTTGAGGGAGACAAAGTTCGATGCCCTCCTGACGGATTGGATGACGCCGAAAATGGATGGGGTGACTCCGATCCAGAGAGTTCGGGCGGAAGTTGAAACAGCTCCCTTGATCCTGATGGTCACTGCGGTCGGGGATGATGACTCGCGTCAGCAGGTACTTCAGGCTGGTGCCGATGATATTTTGACCAAGCCATAACCGATCAAGTGACCCTGTCGAACAAAAAGCTGTGGAATAGCAAGAGGCAGGAGTAGGTCCGTTTATTCTTTTCTTACCATCCATCCCTCAATAAGAAGCACTCCCGCAACCATTAAAAGAAAAGGTGTGGCCAGAGGCACCCCGTCGGAGGTTTGCGGCCGGGTAGTTTGAGTTTGTGGTTCCAGGAATTCCATTTCTAGTCCCGCAAGAAAACTTTCGATTTCTTTTTGTGATATCTTTCCCGGTTCTGATTCACGGGTATCAATATTTACGGTGAAGGTTCCGGCAGACTCGGCTCCTTGAGGAAGTTTTGCCAACACTTTTTGCTCTGCGGTACCGGGTGATGAAAAAAGGTGGTAGACCCCCGGCTGAAAGGTATTACTAAAGATATCTTTTTCCAAAAGGTGCAGGGTTCCATCTGGTGTGCGAACGATCCATCTGCTTTCCTGGGTGCTTTGGTGGAAAGGTTCTCCCACCAACAAGTTCTGCTGGGAGATATTTTCCAGTCCTCGGGCAGAATATTGAGTCCACCGCTGGATCCAGGGTAAATAAGTCGGTTGAATCGGAAAATCGTTCCAATCCCTATCCAGTGAACTCAAAAACACAACAACAATTCCTTTTCCCGTCTCAGATTCAATCACCGCAGGATGCTGGTTTGAAAACCAGGTTCCTACTTTGAATTTTTTACCCTCCCTTGCTTGCACGGTATAAATGGAATAAAAATTGATTCCCCGCATTTCCTCAAGTGTTTTGGGTGAGAAAGCCTGCATGACCGGGTGAGTGTTATTTTTTAATAGAAGGTGCAGGGTCCCTTCCTGGGTATGGTATTGGGAATCCAGTTTGACAGGAAGGAGGTTTCCCAGACGCTCATTGAAATACTTGGCGTTTACCTGATCTCCCATTCCGAACAACAGGGCACCTCCATTTAAAACAAATTTTTCCAGCTCCAATTCATAGTCTGGGGGAAGTTCGCTCACGTTCGCTAGAATAACGACCGCAAAATCGGACAGGTTTCGTAAGAGGAGTTCACTAAGAGTGGAGACAGTAGGGTCGATATGTGACAGGGACACTGAAAAAGGATTGAGGGCGCGTTCAAGATAAAAAGATTCGCTTTTATGCGAAATGGTCTCCGGGTCTCCATCGACCACCAGGACCTGTATGTTCTGACTAGGATGAAAAGGAAAATATCGGGAATTGTCGGCCGATAATGCGTCGTCAGAGATTTGTACTTTTCCATTCAGAGGCTGGTTTCTTCTTAAAGGATAAGAAAATTCCTGCACTAGAGTTTGCCCGGGTGGGATATCGATAAGTTCTTCCTTCACGAGTTTTCCTTCGAGAAAAAGAGAAAGGGGCATCCGGCTCACTGTGCTGGAAAAATTTTTGATCTCCGCTTTCACTCTTAATAAACGGCTTCGGGTGAGAAACTCCTGAGCTACCTGGACGCTTTGAACCATTCCCTTATTGTTATCAGACTGCAGTTGTGAAAAATTTAACACTTGAACCAGGTAGGGTGATAAATGTTCGACCTCGGAAAAGGATTCTTCCTTCCAGCCGTTTTTATCCAGGTCGGTCAGCAAAAGAATTTTCTTTTTCTTTTGTTTGGCAGATTCAAGTAGCTTGATCGACTTGTCTATAGCTTCTCCGATATTGGTGGTGCGGTAGGAGGCCCTTTGAGCATTCAGTTTATTTGTGAAAGTGGATTTGTCGGAAGTCCAGTTCTGCTCGACACGGGCTGGTAAAGACGCGAGAACCAAGCTGAATTCGCTGTTTTCGGGGGCCTGCTGGAGCCCTTTAGAAACATACTCCAACGCATGATCAAAAAGTGTTTTATCTTTAGACCGGGTTCTCATGCTATAGGAATCGTCCAGAATAAACACGATTGACGCTGGGGAGGTAGAAAGAAACGCTTCCGATTGCCTGAATGAAAATAAAGGGTTGGCCAGGGCCAGGCTGAACAAAACGATAGCCAGGCAACGGGCCAGAAGTAATAACATCTTGTTGGGTCGAGATTTTCTAATCGAGCGTTTTTGCGATTGCGCAAGCAGATAGACTGCGGAAAACCGGATTTGTTTTTGTTGCCTCTGGATCAAAAGATGGATCAGAACTGGGATGGAAATTCCAAGCAGGCCAAACAAAAACATTGGAGAGGAAAAATTGAGGCTCATAATTTGATGAGGCTTTTACGCTTGAGTAAATAGTAACTCAAGGCTTGATCCAAAGGCCCGGAGGTGTCGAGGAAAACATAATCCACTCCAAGTCCAATGCAGTCTTTTTTGAAGAAGTTTATATGATCCTGAATCATATTCTGGTATTCCTCGCGGATGTCCCGCGGGTCGAGTCCTATCGTTGGGTCCTCTTCCAGCGATTCGAACACCATATCTCCTTCAAAGGGCAGGTGAATTTCATCAGGATGTAAAACGTGGAATAAAATAACCTCAAGCCCTCTTGAGCAAAGGAGTTTTAAGCTTTTCTGCAGGTCCTGGTTCTGGATAAAAAAATCTGAAACCAGAATGAGCATGCTCCTTCTTGGGAGTATTTCAGCCAGACCTCCTAGGACATCAGCGATCTGAGTTGTTCCATGTGGTGAAATATTAGCCAAACCATGCAAAATATGCTGAAAATGAGAAGCTTTGGAACGAGGCGGAATATGCTCAACAACCTGGTTGTTAAACAGGGTCAGTCCCACCGCGTCAAATTGTTTCAAAAGCAGATAAGAAAGTGCCGCGACGAGGTTGCGGGCATACTCCATTTTAGAGGCATGCCCATTTAGCGGAGACTGATAGTTCATCGATCCGCTCGCGTCCAGCAAAATTGTGCATTTCAGATTGGTGGATTGCTCAAATTGCTTAACATGATACTTGTCAGTTTTGCCGACAACCTTCCAGTCGATATGACGGATTTCATCTCCTGGAGAATAATCCTTATATTCCGCAAACTCCACCGAAGACCCTTTGTGGCGACTGCGGTGTCGCCCTGTCAGCAGTCCTTCCACTAGATTCATGGCGGTCATTTTCAGGGTGGAAATACGGGAAAGGACTTGAGCGTCAAACTTTTGTGCTGAGTTTTCCATAAATTTGATTGCAGTTGGAAATAACTATTTTTATATTGTCGCACAAATTGAGAGGCGATTGGGCAAGGGCTTTTTGGCCGAGATAACTCTTTACCCCTGCGGAGCACGAAAACTGAGGAAATACCCGTGCCGGGCATGAAGTTTAAGGAAGAGGCCATCACAAATATCACGTGCTCGCCAGTAAGAGCTATTTACCCTTTCGGGGCATGAAATTTATGGAAGAGGACATCACAGCTACTGGCCCCGCGCCTAGCGGCGGAGAAACCTCCGCCGGTAATGCCCGTGTCTTTTTGTAGCCCACAATGGGCTCGAGGCTTAATGGGCCATTGCCCATTGCCTCCACGGCTAGTGGCGGTGGGTTGACATTGGGAGGAAGCCTTATAGAATGATCTTTCACTTTAAACAACATATCTATGAATTCAGTTCGATATTGCAAATGCCATTTTCAAAATGGCGAGTCCGAGCACTGGGGTATCTTGGATCGCAAGGCCTTTGCCCAAAAGGGGGCGAAAGCACATTTTGCTCCGGACACTCCTTTGCTCCCCCAGCACCTTTTGCTGGACCTGCATTTTGACTGGGAAGAGGAGCGGGTCTGGGGAAACACCACCTATGACCTGATGGTCAATGGCCATGATGTGCGGGAAATCGTGTTTGACGCTGCAAACCTGGAAATAGAGCGGGTGATGATGGGCCGTCGCACGTTAGCATTTGAAAATACCGGCGACCAGATAATCGTGTCACTGGATAAGGCTCTCAAATATGGAGGGACCGTGCAGGTGAAGCTGTTTCATTCGGTCACCCGGCCCCCGGCAGGAGTTTATTTCACCAAACCGGATGAGGCTTATCCGGACCGGTTCAAAACGGTCTGGACCCAGGGGCAGGATGAGGACTCCAAATATTATTTCCCCTGTTTTGATCAGCCAAATTTTAAACAGACCACCGAGGTTAAGTTGCATTTGCCCAAGGGAATGTTTGGGTTGTCCAACGGTCGTCTTATTAAAAAGAAGGAAAGCGCCGGGGAATCCTTTTACCACTATAAACTGGAAATTCCTTACTCGACCTATCTTCTCTCTATTGTAGCCGGGGAGTTTTCCGGGCATGAGAGTCGTATTGGGGGAGTTGATATCAAATGGTATGTTCAAAAGGGCCGGGAACAAGAAGGCAGGAATGCTTTTAAGGATACTGGAAAAATCATCCGGTTTTTTTCTGATTATACCGGTTACCCTTATCCCTATAAACACTATACCCAGATCGCGGTTCCCGAGTTTATTTTCGGAGGCATGGAAAATTTCACCGTCACCACCCAGACGGACCTGACACTTCATGACAACCGAGCCAGACTGGATCTGGACTCTAATGGATTGGTTGCCCACGAAGCCGCCCATATGTGGTTTGGCGATGTGGTCACCGCGAGAAGTTGGTCGCATGCATGGTTGCACGAATCGTTTGCCACTTATTTTGACGCACTCTACACGCGTGAGTCGAAGGGCGAGGGTGAATTCCGCTATCAATTACTGGAAGATGCGGAAACTTATTTCAGTGAAGATGCCCACTACCGCCGTCCTATCGTGACCCATATTTATAAAGAACCTATCGATTTGTTTGATGCCCATCTTTATCCGGGAGGGGCGGTGCGACTGCATTATTTGAAATCTCTTGTCGGAGAACCTCTGTTCCGCAAGGCCCTGACCCGGTTTCTCAAGCGTCACGAATATGGGCTGGTCGAGACGGTGGATCTGGTACGGTGTCTGGAAGAGGCCAGCGGAAAAAATTTCGATGAATGGATGGATCAATGGATTTATCGCGGTGGTTATCCCATGCTTGAGATCGGTTACCAATGGGGGGTGTCAAATCTGGCGGAGATAACGGTAAAACAAACTCAGAAAGCCGAGAAAAAAGAAGGGGCGCTGTTGTTCAAATTCCCATTGAAGATTGAGTTCTATTATTCCAGGGGTAGTGAAAAGTTTTCGCTGGAAATTAAAAACAAAGAAGAGAAGTTCAGCTTTCACCTCAAATCCAAACCGCTGTTTTTCAGGCTGGACCCGGATTACGAGTGCCCGGCTAAAAAAGTGAAGTTGGAAATTTCCCGCTCCCTTCTGCACGAGCAGTTGAAGCGGGATAAGGACCCCATAGGGCGTATCGAAGCGGCCCAATCCCTTGTTGTCAAGGCCTCACAAACTGACACCAAGATGCTCAGCCTGTGTCTCAAAAAAGAATTACATTGGGGTGTGTCGAATCGTATCGCCAGAGCCTTAGGTAAAATCGGCGGGGAGTTCGCTCGCGATGGATTGCTTAAAGCGGTGAACAGCCGTGACGCAAAAATTCGTCGAGGCATCATCCATGCATTGGGAGAGTTTGTGGATGATGAAAAAGTCATCCGGGCTCTGAAGAAAATTTCCAAGGGTGATCCCTCTTACAGGGTGGAAGCAGAAGCGTTGTCCTCGTTGGGCCGAATCAAGGCGAAAAACTGTAGAACGTTTCTGGAAGGTTTTCTGGGCAGGCCATCGCATAATGATATCGGACGGTCGGCCATATTCAGAGCCCTAGCCAACCTGGAAGAAGAACAAGCGTGGGCAACGTTGATTGAGGGTGCGGATTATGGTGCTGCCCGTAGCAGTCGGTTTTCCGCTATTCAGGGACTGGCAAAACTGGCTGGGCGATTTGAACATCTCAAGCCCGAAGCCATCAATGTCCTGAAGCGGTTTGCCCGGGAAACACGGGGCACTCCCTCCGCAACATTTCGCGGTAAACTGGCCGCCATTCAGGCCATGGGCGAGTTGGAAGACCTTTCGACAATTTCCACCTTGAGGAGACTGGCTGAGGGCGAAACCGATGGGCGTTTGAAACGGAGAGCCGAAGAAACGATTGTACGCCTGTTTGAATCGGCTAAAAAACCTGGCGAGATGAAGTTGATACGATCCGACCTCGATGAATTGTTGAAGGACAATAAATCCCTGCGTGATCGGGTGGATATTATGGAAAAACAGAAAGACGCTAAACAAAAATCCAAAAAGAAAAAAGGATAATGAAATGAATAAGCCCTTTAATGATGACCCAATAGAAGTGCTGGTGAAAAAGTTTTTGACTCAGAACGGAACGGTTTTGGACTTGCGTTTGAAATATATCGGCGATGAGGGTCTGGAGTACCTGGCTCAGTGTCCGGAGTTGGTCGACCTGGAAGTGCTGAACCTGGAAAGAAACGAAATCACCGACAAGGGAGTCCAGGCGTTGGCCGACTCTTCCATCATCACGAACCTGAAGGAATTGCACCTGGAAAGAAACGAAATCGGCGATGGCGGAGCCAAAGCCATTGCCGGTTGTGCAAACTTTTCCTACCTGAACTTCTTGAACTTCTGGAAAAACAAAGTGGGGGCTGAAGGAGCGCAAGCCATTGCCAGCTCCACGATTCTGGTTAATTTAAAAAGCCTTGATCTGGCTCAAAATAATATTGGCGATGAGGGTGCCAAGGCCCTGGCCGAAAGTGATACTTTGGCTGGACTGGAGTTGATCGAAATAGTTGGCAGTGGCCTGACCGATGAGGGGAAAAAACAACTCAAGGAATCCACCGCCTTTCCTAAACTTCAGACCCTTGTTCTGGATTAAACGGGTTGGTTTCTAAAAAAACTGATTAGCTTGGATGCTTTTTGACCAAGTATTCATGGTAATTGAAAATGGGTGAAATCCCCAGTATTTGCTCATGACTGTTACCCCCAGATGGTGCGTTAAGAACCCTTTAAAATATTCAATCTATTTTTGAGGGACTGGCTCCAGGCGGTATTGCGGGTATTCACTGTTTCTTCGGCTTGTTGTAGGATGGGTTTTAGGCGTTCGGTATCTCCAAGTTGGTGGTAGGTTTCAGCCAGATCTATCAGGATATGGGCCTCCTCCTTCCGGTTCTCGACATATTTTGCGGTGGCGAGGCTCTGGACGAAAAATGCCGTTGCCGATTCCCATTGCCCCAGTTTCCTGTAGTTCAGGCCGATGCCTACCAGCAGTTCCAACTCTTTGTCGTGGTCTTTCTGCCGACGATAACTCTCCAAAGCATTTAAGTAACAGTCGATGACTTTTTCAATTTTGTTTTGTTTGACGTAGACGAATCCGAGCCCGTTAAAGGAGCTACCAATGAAAGCGCTGTAGCCATTTTTTGTGGCGAGAGTCTGTTGTATTTCAAAATATTTTCGAGCCTGGTCGAGATTTCCAGATATGGCGTACGCATCACCAAGGCTGGCAAGTAGTCCGCATTGCTCTTCTTTGTCGCCTAGCTCTTTTGTGATTTCAAGTTCCTGGAGAAAATAAGCAATGGCTTTTTGAGTCTGCCCTAATCGGGTATAGGCCAGCCCGAGGGCGGAGATGGCATTTTTTTCGGCTTGTTTGTCGGAAACGGCACGCGCTTTTTTGAGGAAAATAGTTTCGGACTCCACCACCATCCGTAAATCAAGTGCGCTGGAAGATTTGAGATCGGAGGGTTTGCCGGGCTTGGCATCGTAACCTGCAAGTCGCTGAAAACTTTCTTCAACAGACAGAGACATTTTCTCTTCTACCTCCCTTTTAAAGTTCAGCTCCTCCTCAATATCTTCCAGAAACTCCTCCAGGTCTTCTTGTAAAAACGCGCTTCTCAATTTATACGATTTAAAATCACTAAGATGTTTTAACGCTTCATTGCCACTTTCCGGCAGTGTTGCTCCATCAAGCAGTAAAGAGATAATTATGATGTCTAAATTTATTGCGGAAATGATTTCAAAGTTAATTCTATCGCCTTGAATCGATCCGTCAATAGTCAGGGCAGAGTGTTCTGAGTAGGACTCTTTGTTGCCGATTACAATAATCAATGCATCACAAAGGGAAAGGTTTTCGTAGAGGGTGGGGAGTCCATTCGGATTTTCCAAAAATATACATTGACCCTCCAGAGATAACTGGCATTCCCCGATGATATTCTGAACTGTGGTTTTTAATCTGGGGTCGGTTAGGCTGAAATAAAGAGTTGGCATGTTGGGGATTTTTTTACTAACCCGTGCCAATGTGAAGGGGTATCGATTTTAGTTAATTTTAGAAGTACGTTCAGTCGTCCTTTTTGAACAGTTCCTTCAACCGGGCCTGGCAACGGAGTTCTCGGGTCAACTCTATCATGATTTTCTCGTTAACGCTTAAATTCTGTATGCTGGCTTTAGAGAAATAATGGGGAAACGCTGCCCACAGGCTGGGGAGATCCCGGAATTCGTTGTAAGTAGTTAGACGGTCCTGCCTGGCTTAATCTGCTTTTTCTTGTGTAGCCCATAATAACACCTAAATGGCGTTAGCTGGGGCAGCCCCAAAAATTTCATTGAACCGTTGTTTTTACATTTTGAGCCGGTTTTCCAACCAGTTTCGCAAGATTTTGTGAATTGATGGCGTGGCGTACTTTGGGACGTGAAAGCCGTGCAAGGTGGGAGGAGAGAGAAACTGCTGATTTATAGCGGTGTCTTTAAATTATTTCCATCAACTCCATATAGTTACCCATGAAGTTTTGCAGGACTTTATGCAACGGTTGGTGTTTTGGGTCTGTGATGTCGGGGTCCTGGTCAATGAGATGAAAGGCTTCTTTGCGGGCTATTTCCAGCACCCGGATATCGCGGAGCAGGTTGGCGATTTTTAAAATAGGCATCCCCGATTGCCGGGTGCCCATAAAATCTCCGGGGCCGCGGATTTTTAAATCCTCTTTAGCGATGACGAATCCATCGCCGGAGTTTTGCATGGCTTTCATCCGAGCCTGTCCTTCTTCGGATACAGGATGGTAGGCCATCAGCAGACAATGGGAGGCGTGGTTTCCTCGGCCCACACGTCCGCGTAGTTGGTGCAATTGGGCCAGGCCGAACCTTTCGGCATGTTCAATAATCATAACCGTGGCGTTGGGAACGTCGATGCCCACCTCAATGACCGTTGTGGAAACCAGAACCTGAATTTCTTTTTGGAGGAACCGGGACATGATATCCTGGCGATCTTCTTTTTTAAGTTTTCCATGAATCAGGCAGGCGGTGAAATTTGGAAAGCGTTCCTGGATAAAATCCAAAACCGTAACAGCGGCTTTTAGGTCCATGACCTCCGACTCTTCGATTAAGGGACAAACCACAAACGCCTGTCTGCCTTGTTGCAACTGTTCTTCCATTATGTTGTAGGCTTTTTCCCGCCGGTTCTCAAAAAACAGGTCGGTAGCAATTTTTTGCCGCCCTGGTGGACACTCATCTAAAAGTGAAACATCCATATCTCCGTAGAGGGTGAGCGCGAGGGATCTTGGGATGGGTGTGGCTGTCATGATGAGAAGATGCGGATGGTCGCCTTTTTTGCCGATGGCTTCTCTTTGCATGACTCCGAATCGATGTTGTTCGTCAATCACTGCCAACCCGAGTTTTTTAAATTGAATATCTTTTTGAATCAGGGAGTGGGTTCCAACAACAATGTGTGTTTTTCCGGTCCGTACATCTTCAAAATGGCTTTGCTGTTCTTTGCCTTTGAGCGCGCTGGTTACCAAGCTGAGTTTGATGCCCAGTTTTTCACAGAAGGGGTGGATATTTAAATAATGTTGTTCGGCAAGAATTTCTGTCGGAACCATTAACGCAGATTGCGTTCCGTTATCCACAGCTGTCAACAGGGCGATAAGAGCGACAATGGTTTTGCCGCTCCCGACATCTCCCTGAATCAGTCGGTTCATGGGTTTCTCTTTTTCCAAGTCTTCCATAATTTCACCGAGAACCCTTTTTTGTGCTCCCGTCAAGGTGAAGGGCAAAAGCTTTGCAAACTTCTTGATGAGTTCTCCGCGGGTTTTAAAGGAGGTCCCTGTGCTCTCTTCTCCCACACGGTTTTTTTTAAAGGCCAGGGCCAACTGGATCAGGAACAGTTCTTCAAAGACCAGACGCTTTTGCGCTGGGGTCTGAAAGGCATCCAACTCTCTCAGGCAGGAACCTTGTGGGGGAAAATGAGATTGGGCAAGAGCCTCTGACCGGGGAGGTAAATTATGACGCCGAACCAGGTCATCGGGAAGAAACTCCTCGATCAGATGCAGGTACTTATCGAGCACATTTTTTATAATGGTGCGCATGGACTTGAGGTGTAGCCCATCGGTGACAGGGTAAACGGGGACAATCTTGCCGATTTCAAGAGATCTGACATTTTCTCCTGATACTTGCTCGGTATCCGGGTGGATGATCTCCAATCCGGAACGTTTGTTGATAGTAGGTTTTCCTGAAAGAATGATTTTTTGCCCTGTTTTAAACTTTTCTTTCATATAAGTTTCGTTAAACCGGAACCATTTGGCTCGGACGATTCCTGTCTCATCCTGAACGATGACTTCAAATACCCTTTTTCGACGTCCCATGAACATTATTCCGGCATTCAGGACTTCTCCTGTGAGTGTGACATATTCACCGGGAACAGCTTGGGAGATTTTTTTGAATTGGGTCCGATCTTCAAAGCGGAAAGGCAGGAAATAAAGGCAGTCTTCAATGCTTGTTAGACGCAATTTTTCAAGAAGAACCGCTTTTCTGGGGCCGACCCCTTTTATGAATTGTATGGGATCGTCCAGGGAAGGTGTGTGTTTCATGGCCCCAATATTAACGTGCAAGTCGTGTGGGAGCAAGGAGTTCTGTTGCGATTGAGCGTTGACAGAAAAATTTTGTGGAAGTATCCTTAACTCAAAGGTTTATCCTTTTTTCATCGACCTTTTTGCGGACCTCTGGTCGAGTAGAAAAAAATGGAGGTTTCATTCCTGCTATGAAAGTTCAGGATCTTACAGATGCGCTATTGGAATACATGCCTGATGCCGATGTCGACATCATTCTGAACGCCTATATTTATTCCGCCAAGGCTCACCGGGGGCAGAGCCGAAGATCCGGAGAGGCCTATATTTCGCATCCCCTTGAAGTGGCCTATAACCTGGTGAAGCTAAAGTTGGATGCGACCACCGTAGCCGCCGGCCTGTTGCACGACACCATAGAGGACACCCTTTCCACCCCGGAAGAAATCCAGGAATTATTTGGTGAAGAAATTTTCCAGCTTGTCGATGGGGTGACAAAGATCAGCCAGATCCATTTTTCCAGTCATGAAGAAAGCCAGGCAGAAAACTACCGCAAGATGATCTTTGCCATGGCCCATGATATCCGGGTGGTTTTGATCAAGCTTGCTGACCGGGCCCATAACATGCAGACTCTGGATTCCCTTTCAGAAGAAAGACAAAGAAGGATTGCACGGGAGACCTTGGAAATATACGCTCCCATTGCCAACCGTCTGGGTATCGGATGGTTAAAGACCGAGTTGGAGAATGGTTCGTTCCGTTATCTTTATCCAGAAGAGTTTCGCACGATTGAGGAAAAAGTGGCAAAGGGTAAGGACTATCGCGACAAATATGTAGAAAAAGTCACCTCCCGTTTGGTGAAGGAGTTGGAAGAGGCGGGAATCCCAGGAAAGGTTGCCGGACGGCCCAAACAGTTTTTCAGTATCTATAAAAAGATGATGGACCAGAATATAAGTTTTGAAGATGTTTATGATCTGATTGGCGTACGGGTTTTGGTCGAATCCTTGCGCGACTGTTATTCGGTTTTAGGGCTGGTGCATTCTCTCTGGAAACCCATACCGGGTAAATTCAAGGACTATATTGCCATGCCCAAGCCCAATATGTATCAGTCTCTCCACACTACGGTGATTGGTCCGAGGGGGGAAAGGGTGGAGGTGCAGATTCGCTCTGAGGAAATGCATAAGGTTTGTCAGGGGGGCATCGCGTCCCACTGGCGCTATAAAGAAAAAACAGATGGTGATGAAAAGCCGATGAACCAACAGTTGTTATGGGTCCGGCACCTTCTTGAAAACCAGAAGGACTTGAAAAATCCGAAAGAATTTCTCAACGCCTTCAAGGTGAATTTGTTTCCGGATGAGGTTTATGTGTTTACCCCCGGAGGGGATGTGATTGCCCTACCGTATAATGCTACTCCAGTTGACTTCGCGTTCCAGGTTCATACTGATGTAGGGTGCCATTGCCAGTCCGCGAAGGTGAATGGGAAAGTGGTGCCTCTGCGTTATAAATTGCAAGATGGTGACCAAGTGGAAATCATTGCTTCCGAGGAGGCATCCCCAAACCGTGACTGGCTGGCCTTTGTTAAAACCTCTAAGGCGCGCAGTCGGATTTCAAACTTTATAAACAACGAAGAGCGCACAAGAAGTTTGAGCCTGGGAAAAGAACTTTTGCAAAAAGAATTACAGGAATATGATCTGGATCCGGCAGTAGAAATGGCTGGCGAGGCCTTTGAAGAAGCCGCCCAGGCCTGCGGTTTTAATTCCACCGACAGCCTGTTGACGGGAATTGGAATTGGAAAGCTGTCGACCCATCATGTTATCGAAAAACTGATCCCGAGGGAAAAGCTGGAGGGCAAAGAGTTTCGTGAGAAGACATTAATCAAGCTAAAGGAAAGCAAGCCGCCGGAATCCTTGCGTAACGCCATCAAGGTCCAGTGTTTCAATGAAAATATTTTCATCCGTATTGGTAAATGTTGCCATCCTCTTCCCGGGGATCCGATCATCGGTTATATCACGAGAGGCAGAGGGGTCACGGTGCATCATATTGACTGTCCGAGTGTCGGGAATGTTATCAATGATCCGGAGAGGCTGGTGGGCGTTGAGTGGGACACGGGTATGAAAACCATTTATCAGGCTCATATCGCGATTGTTGCGGCTGACAAACCCGGAATTATGGCCACCATCAGTCAGGCTTTCGCGGAATGTGGAATCAATATTACCCGCGCCAATGTTCAACAGGGATCAAACAAAAGAGCTTACTTCGACTTGTCCATAGAGATTCAGGATGTGGAGCACCTGAATCAAATTCTTGAAAAAATACGTCAGGTCGATGGTGTGATTTACCTGGAGCGGATCAAGGATTTTAACAAAAACGCGCCGATAAAAAGCAGGTTGGAGACCTTGGGTGAAAAACTGGGGGCACAGGGATAACGGGAACTAAGCGCTACTTGATAGCCTTAGTTATTTTTCCTGACTTGATGCAACTGGTGCAGATTTTCATGGTCTTTATAGAACCCCTCATCACCACACGCAGCTTTTTTATATTTGGTTTCCATTGTCGGCGGGTTTTATTATTCGCATGGCTGACATTGTTGCCAAATTGGGGTTTTTTATCACAAATCTCACATTTTAGGGACATCAAATTCTCCGAAATAGATTGTCTTGAAATTGGTTAGATGCTAGCATAACCCTGTTAAAGGGGCAAGAGTGAATAATCCATTATGATTGTCGATAAAAATACCACGATCAACGAGATTCTCCATGCCTACCCTGAGGCCATGAAGTTTTTTAATGAAAAACAAATGGCCTGTGGCGGTTGCTTTTCTGTAAAGTTTGATACCTTGGAAAACGGGGCCTTAATGCATGGCATGGAGGTCAGCGCCTTGATTAGCCAACTCGAACAATTTTTGCAAGCCCTTCCTATCCGTATCGCCTCCGCCCAGCACAAATAGCTTGTTTCGCCTTAACTTCTTAATCTTTGTTTGGGCGTGGCTTTGGTGTCCAACTTAGGTTGGAATGAGTGGAAGAACTGTCTTTTCGCGGAAAGAATCAGGGTAGGGGTGAGAAATTAGCCGAGAAACTCCGATTCCGTGATGATGTTTTCGAGAACTTTTTCAGCAAGTGCTTCAGCGGGAATGTGATAATTGCCATCCCTGATATCATTTTTAAGCTGCTCCAGCCTTTGGGTGTTTTCGGGGCGGATAGCCGGGGCCGCATTGGCCGTTTCTGTCGCTTTTTGAATATCTTTGGCCTTAGAAGAAATAGCAATTTGCTCGGTGCCACTAAACTAAACGGTTTCCCGAACCTAATAATCCGAAATCCAAATATTGTTCTTTGGTCTAGCTGGCGTTTGGGCTCTGAGAAGCAGTTAAAACCTTGAGAATTTTTTCCCCTATGGAACGGTTAAGACAGATTCGAAATTTTATGGCGGTTGGGAGCATGGTTTTTGTGCTTTTCTGGAGCTTGCCTGGTTTTGGCAATACTCTCGATTTTGAAAAATACTCCAGAGTCATCTGGAATTATCTAGAGACTCTCTGTGCTTTTGGCCCAAGAAATCCCGGCAGTGAAGGCTATCGCAAAACCCTGGATTTGATCCGAAAGGTGGGTGAAAAATATGCGGATCAGGTGGTGGAACATCCATTTTTGGTTCGCACCTCCATGTCGACCTCTGTGGACATGGTCAATTTGGAGCTCAGGTTTGAAGGAACCCAGGGTGGTGCCCCGATTTTGATTGGGGCGCATTTCGATACCCGGCCTTTTGCCGATGAGGACCCGGATCCTGCAAATTGGTCAGAACCGATACTGGGCGCCAACGATGGTGGTTCGGGCACTGCGATTCTGCTTGGACTTGTCCAATATCTCAATCAGCATCCTGTGGCCCGACCTGTCCACCTAGTATTTTTTGATGGAGAGGATTTTGGTGCCAAGGATTCCGGATTGAAGCTGTTGGGTTCGACCTATTATGCCGAGCAGTTGGTCAAGGAGGAAAGGGCCAAATGGCCTTACTGGGTGCTGGTCATCGATATGGTTGGTGATAAGGATTTAGAGATCTTTAAGGAATCTCATTCCATCAAGGGTAGTGCGAGTTTCCTGGACAGGATTTACCGTGTCGCCAAGGACCAGGGCATTCAGTCCTTGAACGAGAAAATGAAATATACGATTTATGATGACCATTATCCTTTCCACCGCATGGGTATTCCATCGACGGTGCTGATTGATTTCGATTATCCCTACTGGCACACACTTCAAGACACGCTGGACAAATGTTCCATTAAGAGCATGTTTTCTGTTTTCTCTGTTGTGGTGAAGACGATCGAGGATTTGTAGCGTGAATGGGCCACACTGTACGAGGAGAATCGAAATAGACCGGCAAGCGCGGGAGTAGCAATACCGCACTTTAGTACCAGCTTGGGACTAATCCTTAATTTCCGGATAATGTGTTTAGTGATAGTAATTTCCTATCCCCCTTCTTTAATCCGAGATTTCCCATCTTTAAGAAACACTCTGAGCCTCACCCATTTTCTGTACCGGTGGTACTCAAGAAAAACCGGCTATTTGACCCTTTGCAAATTTCACCTAAAAAAGTGAAAAAATTGTGTTTTTTCTGCTTTGCCCTTGAGTCAAGATACTATATGTAGTATCTTATAAGCATGGGCCGAAGGGACAAAACCATCGGGAAAATGAAGAACAACCCGAAGGGGTGGAGGATTGATGACTGCAAGTCTCTGGCGGATCATTTTAATATCGCATGGGTGCATGACAGGTCGAGTCATTGCGTCTTTGATTTTGGAGAAGTGTCTTTAAGCATCCCGGCGAAACGGCCCATCAAACCGTTTTACATCAAAAAGTTTATTGTTCTGATTGAGGAGGCGAAAACGTAAGGAGCGAATTATGGAGTATCCAGCAGAAATCAGAAAATTAAGCAAGGCAGACGGCGGCGGGTTTTTAATCACCTACCCCGACTTGCCGGGGTGTATGTCCGATGGCGACACCGTTGAGGAGGCTTTTAAGAATGGTGCCGACGCGGTGAAAGACTGGATCAAGGCGCGAAAAAAGCTTGGCAAGGCCATCCCTCCGCCATCACCCTCGCGCGACTTGGGTGGCTACAGCGGCAAATATATCCAGCGCGTACCGAAAAGTGTTCACGCGGCACTGGCGAGACGCGCCGAGCAGGAAGGCGTCTCGATGAACCAACTGGGGCTGAGTTATCTTGTCGATGGGTTGGGTCGCGGCGGTAAAGACCGGCAAAAGCCTGGTGGTGAATCACCCCAACCCTCTTTAAAAAAGAGGGGGCATTGAACCACCGGCCCCGCACTTGGCAGTTTTCACTCCCCCCGGAGGGGTCGCCGGAGTTCGGAAAGTCTTTTTTTCGCTTCTTCGTTGAAGGGATCGATTTCCAGAATGGTTTTCAATTCCTTTTCTGCGTCCTGGATTCTCTGGTCTTTTTTGTGGATTTCATAAAGCTTCCAATGCATGGAGAGAAAATCGATGCCCTGTTTTTGGGAAAGTTCAAACACGTCGCGGGCTTCATCCATTCGATTGAGCGCGAACAGGGAATTGCCCAGATTGAAATTTGCAATGGCAAATTCCGGGTCCAGGGCCAGAGCTTTTTTCAAAAGCCTAAGGGCTTCAGCGGCGTCCCTGCTTGTTCAGCGCTGCACCTAAATTGGAAAGTGCCTGGATGAAGTTCGGGTAAACCTGAACCGCTTTTTTAAACAGTTATACTGCTTTATTCAGTTTTCCCGAACGAAAATAATACCCCCCAAGATTCGATAAGGCTTCCGGAAAACCCGGATTCAATGCCAGGGTTTTTTCATATTGGCCGATGGCTTTTTCGATCATCCCCAGATCACGGTAGGCAACGGCCAGATCGTAATGGGCCAGAATAAAGTTCGGATCTTTTGCCAGTATTTTTTCAAACTCATAGAGCGCCTTATTGGGGTCTCCCAATCCATACAGAAAATAATTTCCCCGATAATACATGGCTTCCAGGGAAGTTCGGTCTTCATCCAGAAGCTTTTGCAGTGAAAAAGTAGTTTTAGAATCCAAAAACTCCTTAACAGGGTTTATAGGAAGCGCAAGATTGATGGATCGCCCCTCTACCGTGGCTAATCCAACGACCTTGTTAGATTTGTTGACCACTGGTCCGCCGCTGAAACCCGGGCCGAATGCGGAGGTTGTATAAATAAAAGGTGTTTTGGGATCGGCTTGGGGATGAACCCCGAGAACAAATCCATAAGTTTGCACGATTTGGCCATTGTCCTCGGTTACCTGAGCGGAGAAATATCCCAAAGCACTGGTGTAGTCATAAGGCTTCAGGGAGGAGGAGTCACCAATTTCCAGAGTGGAATAAAATCCTTCCTTTAGTTTTATAATTGCAAAATCTCTGGCCCGGTCAACCTTGAATACTCCTGTCACTTCGGAACGTGAACCATCGGGAAAACGTACGTCAATACTATGGGCATCGACCAGAACGTGGTAATTGGTGACCAGGGTTCCTTCGGGGCGAGCCACAAAACCCGATCCGGTTCCAACAGTTTTCCCGGCTTTGTCTTTTGCGATGAGCAAGGCCACTGCATTTTTATTGACTTCATAAGCGCTTACGGGTCCCGAAAGGAACATCAAGCCGATGATGAAGCAATATATAAAGGATAGGAATAAACGGCTTCGCATATCTTATAGCTTACGCCTTTTTAAAAGGCCGTGCTTGATTGAGAAAAAACATTATATTGGTGATGAATCAATTCTATAAACTGACTGCAGCGATTACAACTGAATTCAAAGGAAATTAAGAGGGAGGGTTATCAAGGAAAAACCGGGTTGATGGCATGCGGATTGGGTGGAAATAAAAATCCGGGCCGACTTTGGAGCCGACCCGGACTATTTAAGAGTCTTTTTACTTAACGTTAATCGTCACCGTTGCGGTCAAAGCCGGATCGTAGGGGACGTGATTGCCTTTGGCAAACAGGGTGCGGATGATGTGTTTGCCTGCAGAAAGTTTAATTTCCTTACAGGTGGAACCATCTCCCATATGGATGTGATTCGCGTCTTTTCCAATCGGCTTGCTCAAGTCTTTTGGCAGGTTCACATCGACAATAATGTGATGATGGCCTTTTCCTTCATTAACCCCTTTTTTAGCCGGTTGCACTTCAACCCCTTCTGTGTCCATGCAAACTTTAACCGGGCTTGAGACCATAGCACCGTTAGGAGGATCGGTGATCGTTACGGCGTTACCTGCGAAAGCACTGCTTGCCCCGGTGATGAAAAGGAAGGCAAACAGCATAGTCAGTTTTGAGTAAATGGTATTCATTTTTCTGTGTTCCTTATAAAATTGTTGATTTTTTTACTGCTTTGATGAATTCAGAGGGTACTTCTGAGTTAGATTTGAAAAACGCGAAAAAGTTTCGGAAAAAACAAAAATCTCTGGCAGGTATTAGTATTTTTTCTATTTCCCTTGACATCGTAATCCGAGTTCCATAACCTTTAGTATCCAGTTTCATAATCCCCAGGGAGCTCGTTGGAAGAAAAACTCGTGCGTCCCAATATGTTTTTTTAGGAGGTTTAGATGGTAGTTACAGGAGAATGTCGACTCCTTCACACTTGTGAAATGTGTGAGTTTAATAATGAGACCGACTGCAAAGCCGATAAAAATGAGCACAACCGCTGGCTTGTCAACCATCGGATGAATGATATCAAGCACAAGCTTATCATAGGCAGCAACAAAGGTGGGGTCGGCAAAAGTACTGTAACCACCAATCTTGCTATTGCCCTGGTGGAAAAAGGCTTTGCTGTAGGACTGGCAGATGCTGACCTTCACGGTCCCAACATTCCTAAATTATTGCAGGCTGAGGATGTCCGGCTGAAAACCACGGATACAGGGATTGATCCTTATGAAACTAAGAATGGTCTGAAGGTGGCTTCATTAGGATTTCTCATTGAAGACCCAAATATGCATATTGCCTGGAGGGATGCCGTTAAGTATGACTTCATTATTGAGTTGCTGGGAAATATAAACTGGGGCCCGTTGGATTATCTCCTATTCGATCTTCCCCCCGGTACCGGAAATGAGCAAATTACCATCATAGACTTTATCGGTGAGGTCGATGGCGCTGTGGTAGTCACAACCCCTCAGGATCTGGCGATTCTGGATGCCCGGAAAATGATCTCTTTCGCCCGCGACAGTAATGTCCCCATAGTGGGGGTGATTGAAAATATGAGCACGATGTCCTGCCCGCATTGTAATGAGAAAATCGATGTGTTCAAAAAAGGCGGAGGGAAAAAATTAGCCGAAGAACTGGTATTGCCCTATCTGGGCAGTATTCCCTTTGATGGGGAAATTGTCGCCAATTCCGATAGCGGACAGCCTGTTGTTTTGTCTCGTCCGGATTCCGTAGCCGCTAAAGCCTTCATGCAATTGGCTGAGAACTGCCATAAGTTCCTCAATCCTGAATAGTCCGGCAAAAATTAAAGAACCGAACTTCGCCAGTGGGGAGACTCCCCCGAAATAACCCTTTGTGATTTTTCACCCCGCCTTGGCGAGGGTTGAGTCAGGCGGAAAAGCGTTTTTTTGAGGCAAACTTGAATGCAAACAATGGATTGCGTTTTCAGGAAGGATTGAGGGATAATAATACGATACGGTTAGTTTCTGGATTATAAAAATTGTCCATGACTCTTCGATAAGAGCTTTTCCTTTCTTTTATAAAATACATATGTGTGTTCGCTTTTCTGGTAAATTAATAGTTAAGAAAATACTGGCAGTTTCCTTTTTGCTTTGTGTTGTTGGAGCTGCTGAAGTGTTCGCAGACACAATCCAAAACCCTATTTACTCGAATAACCCGATAGCCGCGGAAGTGGATGGGAAACCTATTTACCTGGACGACCTCAAGCATATTCGTATCCAGGAAGCTCTCAAGCAACTGCATGAAATGCAGACCCGCGCCTTGAAAGAAAAAATTCTCGATAAGCTTGCAAAAAAGCATCCTGACCTTGCTGCGGAAAAGCCTCCCAAGGTGACGGAAGTGGAAATTAAACAGTTTTATGAAAGCAATCCGGGCATCAAAGAGATAGGAAACCTTTCTCAGGTCAGTGCTGAAATTCGCGATTACCTGGAAAAAAGTTTCCGGCAGGTTCATGTCGAACAGCAATATCAGCATGCGGTGCGGCAGGGTTGGGTCAAGGTTTATTTGACGCCTCCCAATGATTTTCATTTGGTTGCAGGGCTCGGTACAGCCATGGTGTGGACGGAGGAAAAAAATCCTTCAACCCGGCGGGTTTTTGTATTGGAATATTCTGATTTCCAATGTCCGTTCTGTAAGCGGGTACAAGACACTTTGCAAAAGCTTAGAAAACGCTATTCTAATGAGGTTCAGTTTGGCTACCGCCATTTTCCGCTGCCTTTTCACAAAGAAGCCCAAGGGATGGCCCAGGCTGTTGAATGCGCCAGGGATCAAAATAAATTCTGGGAACTCCAGGATCTTTTATATAAAAATACTTCCAACGCCGCGAATGATAAGGAAGTTATGGGACTGGCCAGGCTCTCGGGAATCGAAGATATGCGGGCTTTTGAGTTTTGCTGGCGAAACGGGAAATATGCAGAGCGAGTGCAAAATGATATCCGTGAAGGAGTCGAGTTGGGAATTCAGGGAACTCCGACTTTTATTTTGGGGGCCTATGATCCGGAAACCAGAACCGTTTCCGGCGAAATGTTTTCCGGCGCGGTGTCAGAAGAAAAGTTTGTCCATGTTATAGAAAAATATCTCTCCTCTACCCGAACCGAAGCTAAGTTGAGCCGATAGCTTTTTCCCTCTTGCCATGATCAGGATACTGATTTTTATTCTGGCTGGAATGATTGTTCCGGTTTCTATATTCGCGGAATCCATTCCGTTTTCAGCCTCAAGTGCCCCATCCGGCCCCAGGATAAAATTAAGCACCGTGACCGACAGAGGCACTGTCTATTCAGGTGACCGCTTCAAGCTATACCTATCTGCCCAGATTGAGGAGGGCTGGCATATTTATTCCCTGAAACCTATGGATGGCAATGAACTGCTGGCAACTCAAATTACTCTCGATGATAATATTTTCGAAAACCAAGAGCGCTGGCAGGAATCTCCAACTCGTCTGATTCAGGATGAGGCACAGGAAAAACTGGTCAAAGGTCATGTCAGCACTGCGGAGTTTCATAACAGTTTTCGCGTGCCCAAAAATGCCAAACCGGGAAACCACTCCATAAACGGGGAACTATTTTACCGGGCCTGCGACAACAATATTTGCACCCTTCCAAAAAGCCTTCCTTTTGCCAGCCAGATTCATGTGGGCGGCATCAAATAGCAGGACCAAATTTAGCCAGTAGAATCGTCTTTCCTTATTCAGATACAATAGGATAAACTCGTATTACACGTGCTGATGAGAAAAGGAGATCAAGAGCAGATGAATAGCCTGATTAAAGAAAGGCTGGACGAGGATGTGTTCCAGTTGCTTGAACGTATTGCCCAGATAGGAGATCGCCTGGGAGTATCTGTTTATGCAGTTGGGGGATTCGTCAGGGACCTGCTTTTGAATATTCCAAATCAGGATATCGATATCGTCATTGAAGGGGATGGAATCCCTTTTGCGGTCTGCCTGGTAGAAGAATATGGCGGTAGTGTTAAATCGCATGAGAAATTTGGGACATCTGTTGTTATTTTTCCCGATGACAATCGCATAGATGTAGCCACCGCACGTAAAGAATATTACGAATATCCTGGTGCCTTGCCCACGGTGAAAAAAAGTTCGGTTAAGTCAGATCTTTTCCGGCGTGACTTCACTATAAACAGTATGGCAGTTAAACTGACTGATCCTGATTCGTTTTGTCTGATCGATTTTTTTAATGGCAAAAATGATTTAAGAAGCAGGGAAATCCATGTTCTACATAGTTTGAGTTTTATCGATGATCCCTGCAGGTTGTTCAGGGCCATACGGTTTGAACAGAGATTTGATTTTAAAATAGGCAAGCAGGATGAGGTTTTGATCCAAAACGCCATTGAACAGCGCTCGATTGATTCTTTAAGCGGAACACGCTTGTTTAACGAGATTAAGCTATTGCTCAGTGAGCAAAGCCCAATGGATTGCATACTCAGGATGCGGGAGTTCGACCTGTTTCAGTTTGTTTCCCCGGAAATGTTGAAAGCCCCCAAAGACCTTGAGGTCCTTGAAAGGCTGGAGCCGGTATTCCCTTGGGCGGATAGGGTCATTGTTCCCGGAAAACCGGAAATCTGGTACGTCTATTTTCTGGGACTGTTTTATTCCCTGAAGGAAGAAGCGTTTTTAAAAGCGGCAGACCGTCTACATCTGCCAACGCGCCTGAAAAACTCCCTGCAAGAGGATAGAACTCGTTGTCGAGAAAGTTTGGATCGGCTGGTGTCCCAAAAGGAGTGGGGTCCGAAGGAGATTTACCATACCTTTGCTAACCTTTCTGTTGAAGCGGTTATATTTTTTATTGCATTGTCTTCCACGGATCGGCTCAATCAGTATGCGAACATTTATTTTACCCAGTACCAGGGCAAGGCGGAGCCAGCATTGACGGGGGACGATCTGGTGAAAATGGGACTAAAACCCGGTCCGGTTTTCCAGTCTGTGCTCAATGCGCTTCGAGAAGCTCGGGTGATGGGCAGGGTGAACTCCAGAGAAGAAGAAGTTGCTCTGGTGGAGGAGCAATTTCTGAATTCCTGAAATCCTGAGCGCTGTCCTGTTCCGATATGTCATGCTCGCCGGTTAAAGCCGGATAGGGATGTGCTATAATGACGATCTAAATTTTCCCTTTAAACATGTGAAGAGGTGGTGGCTCGTGGCAAGTGTTGAATACCTTATTAAGCAGTTTTTAACTTCAGATAAAAAATCTCTCGATTTGAGCAACCAGAATATCGGGGATAAAGGGGCCATCGCGTTGTCCACATCCAAGAATCTTCGCCGACTGAAAAAATTGATTCTACCTAACAATAATATCAGCGACGAAGGAGTTACAGCGATTGCCAACTCGGAAAACTTCAAGCACCTGACGGATTTGGATATTTATGGCAATGTTATCAGTGATGATGGGGTCAAGGCGATAGCCGAATCTCCCCATATGAGCAACCTGAAAAAACTCAGCCTTTATGGCAATTTGGTTGAAGATGAAGGGGCCATTGCAATTGCTGAATCCCAGACGCTTTCAAAACTAAAACACTTGTTTATCACCTCAAACCGAATTCGGCGTGAAGGAATTGAATCGCTGCAAAAAGCAAAATGCCGCACCCGACTTTGCATTCTTCATGTGGATGACCTGAAGGACTTTTATTACGAAGAGGTTACGGATGAGGATGACGAAGACTTGATCAATAGCTGGGAAGAACTCAAGGCCCGGGCTGCCAAGGACGGGGATTCAGAGGATTAATCTTTCCAATGCCAAAGCGAAAGTTTATTTTTCTGTTTGTGTTCTTTCTCCTGCCAGTAAATTTTGGTGAAGCTCAAATCGATTTGTCCTGGCCGGTGGATTATGAGAAACTCTTTGCTGAAAACCTGTCGAGGGGAGGCAAGGTTTTAAACCTCTCAAGGAAAAACATAGGAGATGACGGCCTGAAAATTCTCCTCCAACAGGAATTCATAAAAAAACTTGAAAAGCTCGACCTAAGATACAACGACATCAGTCCCAAGGGAGCCAAGATTCTGGCTCAGGCCCCACTGTTACCAAAACTCAAAACATTGATTTTGAGACATAATTTTTTTTCAGATGAAGGCACATTGGCTTTCGCCAATTCTTCCAGCTTTCCTAATCTGGAGGCGTTGCAGTTGGGCTGGAATGAAGTCCGGGATGTGGGCGCTTTGGCCTTGGCGAATACGAAAAACTTTCCCAAACTAAAAAAACTCGATTTAAGGGGAAACTTCCTGGCTGGAAAAACAAAAGAAACCCTCAGGGCCTCCCTGGCTCACCTGAAATCCCTACGCATATTCCAATCCGAATAACCGGCGAGCCGCCGGTGACCGTGATATTCTTCCTTAACCTTCGTGAGCCTGTGATATCCCCTTCGCTAAATTCATGCCCGGAACGGGTAGAACGGGTAAACTGCAATAGCTCACTTCTGCAAGCAAAATTTATCTCGGCTTAAAAAGATTTAACCCGGTTCTCTCCTCCCTTCATATGGAGGAGTTGGAGGCGCGTTGCCTTGTCATTCCTCTCTGAAGCCCTCGAAGGATTAACCACCGATGCACACAGGGGCTGGGGTGTGATTTATGTCCTGCCAAGCAAGCCCTCGTAAGGTTCATCTGCACGTTTGCCCCGCTATTCCGAAAGCGTGATAAGATTAAAGTAGTAAACATATCTATGAGAGGCTTATAATTACCAACTTGTAGTCAAGTAGCGACTTGACCCCCTTTATTAAATTTATAGGGAGAATGTCATTCGCTACGGTCAAAGCTTTAAAAAGAGTAGAAGGGGAAAAATAGCAAAAAAATAGCTCCAGTTTTTCTATCTTTAATAGACCAGTAAAACTTTGTGAGGAGCTTATGGTCGATGATGTTGTAATTTGTTCGCATTGTGGAAAGAAGAATCGGATTCCTGAGGAAAGGGATAATATTGGCGCAAAATGTGGTCATTGCAATTCCTTACTCGATGAAAATTTTTCTGAGATTGAAACTCAGAGATATTCTAGTAAAGCTGTGAGTATTGAGGGAATAATCTCTCTTTTAGCTACCCAAACAAAAGAAGTCCTTTCCTTGGAGAAGGTAGGGTATAGACTAATTAAAGATCCATATTCCCTTGGTTATATTAAAGCCTTTGCTAACCTCCTCGTTTCTAAAATTGAAAAAGATGCGTTAAAGCGTCATGAAATCTATGTGCTGGTTCTTAATGAAATCTTTAAAAATCAATCAGAAGATATACGGGAAAGGGCTCATCTATTAGATAGCTCCAACTTAGATTTTCTGCATGGAAGAACCTTGGGTTGGGAAGAAGCCGCATTACACGTTTGACTTGAACTACTCTCAAGCTTTAGTGGAGATTTCTAATTTCTAACGAGAAAACTGTCTACACTTTGTCTACAAGAATTCCACAATAAAGCGGCCATCCAAGTAGGACTAACCGCTTAAAAATTTATAATATAGCCAGTTGTGGAAACCTTACCGTAGCAAGATTATTGGGTTTCACGGCCTCGTTATATTCTTCCCAAACTCTCGGGCCCCGAAGCAACTGTGTTAAATGTCAAGTGCTGGCAATGAGATTTTCATTCCAGAGTGTTTTTGTTTTGATCATGGTATTGATGATCGTTAATAACTTTCTCATGCATGCGGTAATGAACTTCCCCTGTTTTAGTGGACAGTTAGTTAAGAGGCATAGGCCTGTTTCTCGAATTCGGCAGGGCTGAGATAGCCGAGATATTAGTGACGGCGTTGCCGATTATAAAACACTTCGATATATTCAAAAATATCCTTCTTTGCTTGCTGACGGGTTTTGTAGTTCCGGTTATGAATGAGTTCCACTTTGAGAGTATGGAAAAAACTCTCCGCCACGGCGTTATCCCAGCAATCGCCCTTCCGGCTCATACTGCACTCTATCCCATGAACATTGAGCAAGGCTTGAAAATCGTTGCAGGCATATTGAACCCCCCGGTCAGAATGGTGAATCAATCCCGGTTTCATGCCGCCGTTCTTCATTGCCATATTTAAAGCTCTCATTACCAACCAACGGGTTATCCAACGATCCATGGCCCAACCAATAACTTTACGGTGGAATAAATCCAGCGTCACCGCAAGGTATAACCAGCCCTCTTGAGTCGGGATATAGGTGATATCCGAAACCCAGCATTGACCGGGCTCAGCAACATTAAACCGCCGTTGCAGTTTGTTTTTTGCCACCGGGTGATTATGTTTGGAATCGGTTGTCACCCTAAACTTTCTTTTGTGCTTGGCAACGATTCCATGCTCGCGCATAAGACGGGCAATACGATGCCTGCCAATGGCATATCCCTTGTCTTTCAAGTCCTCATGAATTCTGGGACTGCCATAAGTCTGGCGACTCTTCTTATAAACGGTTTTGATCTCATCAACCCATCGCTGCTTCTCACGGCTCCTCAGGCTCTCGGGGCGGCTCAGCCAGGCATAGAACCCACTTCGTCCCACTTCCAGAACCCGGCACATCGGGCTTACCGGAAATGCTTCTCGATGATCCCGTATAAACCGATATCTCATTGGGAACCCTTCGAGTACCCCTTGTATGTTGTTCATAAGGGGAATTTGTAGTAGTTGTACCTGTGAGCCCTGTGGGAAGCCGGTTTTGTGTTTTCCACAAGGCTCACAGGTACAACTACTACAAATTCCCCTTATGAACAACATACAAGGGGTACTCATGCCGGAAACCGCACCTTGTGGGACGGGAGGCAAGCCTACTCTTGACTGCAAATTAGCGGTGATCCAGATCGGTTTGGTTTTTGGAGTCGAAAAAAAATCCAACCCTCCCCAACCCCCTCCCTATGAAGGGAGGGGATATAAAAGTATTACCCCTGTGGGGCCGAGGGATTGGGAAGAATATCACGTGTGCTTGATGGCGTTGTTTGCTTCACGGGCAATGCAATACCGGCCCCACGCCTAGTGGTTAGACTTTGATGATGCCGCTGTCTTCATCATAAAAGAAGGTGTCACCGTCTGGTCCGCGGTAGTTAATTTCCTTAACTTCCCAGATTTGTTTCATTTTGACATCTGCTTCCGCGGCGTGAAATCGCCCTTTATCTTCCCGCTGCAAAAGGAGAAATTTGTTGTTGTTATTCGAAATAATTTCCCAATAGAAAAAATCACTTTGAACGGTTCCTTTTTCGTAGTCGATATTGATGATGTTCATTTCTGCAACCTTTTAAATCTTAATGTTTGACTAATAGTTAATATTGGCGGCAATTTCACGGGCTTTTTCCATAGACCGCTTTTTGCTGGCAACGGTAGTATTTTTCAAAATACGAAGAGCCAGTTCCACGGTTGAATCGTGTTCCGCGCTCAAAGCAATGTCCTGATTTTCAAAAAACTTATTGAGACTGGATACTTTTAAGGTCAGCGAAGATTGTATAGGGCTGGCCTTGTCCGGTTTCTGATCCTCTTCCCCCGCGACATCATTGACGATATGAATTTCCGGAATAATACCATGTTTGGTGATGTCGATTCCAGAAGGTGTGTAATATTTTGAAGTGGTGAGGCGTAGCCCCGAACCATCGCTTAATCTGAAGATGGTTTGCACCGAACCTTTGCCGTAGGAATTTTCACCAATGATCAGGGCCTTTCCTGAATCCCGCAATGCGCCGGCGGCAATTTCTGATGCGCTGGCGCTGTACTGATTAATTAGAATCGCAACCGGGACTTGATGCAGACTGTCTTTATATAAGCTGCGGTACTCATGGTAATTGTCTCCCCCTCGGCCTTGGGTATAAACAACCATTCGTCCCTTGAAAAGGAAATGACTGGCCACTTTTACCGATTGGGTGAGCAGTCCGCCTGGATTTTCACGCAAGTCCAGAATGAATCCTTTCACGCTATTTTTTTCAGCTTGTTTCAAACCTGTTTTCAATTGTTTCTCGGTTTGCTTGGAAAAACTACTGATCTTTAAATAACCGATCTGGTTATCGAGCGTTTTATATTCAACGGTGTTGAGTAAAATGATTTTCCGAGTGAGGGTATAGGTTCGGTTTCTTTTTTCGCTTGGCCGCAAAAGGGTGAGGGTGACATTGGTTTCAGGGTATCCTCGAAGCAGGTTGGCGAGTTCCTCAATATGTATCCCGGCGATTTCCTTACCGTTCACACTCATGAATAAATCATTGGCAAGAATTCCAACTCTTTCAGCCGGTGAGTTTGCCATGGTTTTGACCACAAACAGCTTGTTATCTTTCATGGTGATCACCATTCCCAAACCGCCATACTTTCCTTCTGTTTCGCGCATGGACTTTTTAAAGGAGTCCTTGTTCATAAATTGGGAATAGGTGTCAAGCGAACTCATAATCCCTTCAATCGCTGAGTTTTCCAGATTTCTCTTGGTAATGGCTTTATTAGACTGGTCGTGGAGAAAATAATAAACTTTCTGGAGTTCGTCCCAATCGTGGCTTTTGTCATAAGTCAGTTTATATTGGATGCCTCGACTCTTATACCTTACGGTATTGATGCCGGGGTTTTTGCTGAGTGTCACCAACTCGGAGTCCGCATTTTTTATCATTCCTTCAATCGCGGCGGAAAATAGTTTTTTATGGTCAGGAGGGTAGACATATTTTTCTGAAACCAAATCCATGATCTCTTCAAATATTTCCAGATCGCTGTTGAAAAAGCCGGCATCAGCCGTTCCCTTAAAGCCAGCGGGGCCCAGAATATTGACATGGGGCAAACATAGAAGGGCAAAAACCCCTGCCACCAGGCCCAATGAATATTTTCTCAAGTTTTTATTCGGGTTCATTTTTAGATTTTTAGAGCAGGGGTAAAATTGTGCGCGTAGATGGCCTGAAAATTAGCCATTGTTTTTCAAAATGTCTGCGAAAATTATTTCCAGATTGTCGGTCATCTCATCGGTGCTTCCATTGGTCATGCTGGGCGCCACTTTCAGGACATTGTTAATGATAACTGTTGGCGTTTCATTGGCCTTGACCTGCTTGGCCAGTTCCAGCGAACGATCTGTTTTAGCCTTGATAGAAGCTGACTGCATGCCTTCGGCCATCTCTTTACCTATCTTAAAATCACGGGCCAGAAACCTGATAACTTTAGGTTGGAAAATATCAATACCCAATTTAAAACTGGTGTCAAATAATTCCTGAGTGAATTCTTCTTCGAGCCCCAGTTCGTCGGCAATATAAAATGCCATGGCTGGGTAAGCCGTTTGGTCGCCCCAGTAAATGGGAAACTTTTTATGATGAAGCTTGTCCTTGAACTTGGAGCGCAGGCGTTTGGAGGTTTCCAGGAACCGGTAGCAATGTCCGCAAGAATAATTGAAGAATTCAGCCATCTCGATCATTTTAACATTTTTGAGCTTGCTGATGTCACCGATCACTTCATACTTGCCGTGAATTTTTTCATCAGCCTGAGCCCATCCGGGTAAAAAGAAAAAAATGGCCAGTAAAATGGCGGAAACCTTTTTCATGAACGACTCCTTATATTTTTTAAACGGGTACTCAATTAATGTTTGATTTTTGGCCAATATTTCGCGTAATTAAAACGCGGGCTGTGATTTTTTACGTGGCATTGCCTGCACGCTTCTGTGGCCTGGCTCCCAAAGCCCGACTGCGGGGCCGATGCGTGGCCCCGTCCGGGACCGTGGCACACCTCGCATTGGACGTTTTTCAGGCCAGGTGTATACAGTTCGCTGATAAAGCCTCCTGGAAGGTTGAAGCCGACCACGTGGCAAACCAGGCATTCAGGATCAAACGCCTTGTTGATTTTCCTTAAAGTGTTATAAGCCCGACCATGATGCGAATCTGACCACACCTTATGTTCTGCAGGATGGCAGGTTTTGCACAAGGTGTCGCCAGCGTAAACGGATTTATTTCTCTTGTTCCGCTTGCCAGCCAGAGTCTCGAAGAACATGGCTTCGACTTTTTCATTATACTGTTCATATAACTTTACCATTTCGGCATCAAATTTTACACTTGAATCCAGTTTTACCAGGTTATGACTCAAAGATTTATGGCCTTCAGGATCAATCTGTACCCTCAATTCCCCCATTTTTTGTCCCCGGGACGAGGACTGAACGAAAAGTTTGCCGTTTTTTCTCACTGGTTTCATATCAATGACATCTGATTCGGTGGCAATATGTCCATTGATCACAATATCGACCCCATCAAGATCCAGGTAATCCAGCGCGGCCTGCCGTTCGGCATGAGTGAGAAGAACAATGAGATCGGGGTTTTCTATCTCACGCATACGGGTGATCAGATTTAAAGCTGTCTGCTTTGGGTCTTCAATGTTCAGGCCGACATGACCATAAAACAAGCCGGGATCGGCCACCGCCAGGATGCCCACTCTCAATCCGTTTGGCAGCGATTTCACCTTTGACCGGGCGGGCTCAAATTGATCGATCATCAGGTTTCCCGCTATCCAGGGGATGTGCGCTCGATCCTTTAAGAATTTGGAACCGTAAACCAAGTCCCGATCCCCCAGTGCGACTGCATCGTATTGCATTTTTTCCGTTGCGATGAGAAGCGTTTCGGCTTTCAGTTTTCCCTGGCGTGTGGGTTCTTTAAAATGGTCGCCGGTATCGACAAGTAAAAGGTTAGGGTGTCGACTCCGCGTATCTTTGAGGTATTGCATTCGCCGCTCGATGCCGCCCTGGTCTTCCTCCTTGGCACATCCGCAGGGTTTCAGCTCCGCCAGCAGGTTGCCGGTAAAGATAATTAAAACCTCCCTGGGGTGTGCCGTTGAGGTTGTGCTCTGACTTACTGAAAGACACCCAACTGCAAATATCAGAATAATCAATATCGTTTGTTTCATGATCATTAAGGTATCGGAAATTCCTTTTTAAATCAATCGTGGGAACCAGAACACTCGTACTTCACGGGCCAGAAAACCAGTATTTTAGAGGGCAAAAGCGTGTTGGGTTGTCGAGGAAAACTGTATTTAGTTATGAAATCTTCGTAAAACCCGCTAATATACAAGGAAAACGGGGTGGTTAATCTATGCCAATGCGTAAATCTGAAATTCATATGCACTCCATCTTTTCCGATGGTGAATTTTCGCCTGCAGATTTGATTGATATTGCGGAAAAAAATGAGGTGTCCATTCTATCCCTCACCGATCACGATACTTTCGATGGCATTCCTGAATTTCTGCAATCTGCGGGGGAAGCGGAGATCACTGCTTTTCCCGGCATTGAAATCACAGTCAAGTTTCATGATTTTAATATTCATATGCTGGCTTACTTCAAAGACTATGAATCCATCAAACCGGAATTCAGGGCTCGTGTGAAAACAATGACCGATACCCGGGAAAAACGTATGCGCCAGTTGATCGAGCGGATCAACGAGGTCATTCCTGAAAGGTTTCAGGGCGCGATTGAATTTGAGAATGTGAAAAGAGCAGCCGAAGGGGTTCTTGCCCGACCGCATCTCGCACGCGAGATGGTCAGGCTCGGCATTGTGTCGAGTACCGGCCAGGCCTTTGAGCGCTATCTGGTGAAGTATAATGTCGAACGGGAAAACCTGGACGCGCCAACCGCCATCAGCATGGTGCGGGAAAGTGGCGGTGTCCCGGTCCTGGCTCATCCGGGAGAGCGATCCTATTCGCTCATTTGTCCCGAAAAGGGGCGACAACCCGAAAATGCTCCCGTTTTGCTGGAAGAGTTGAAGCAGATGGGGCTTTTGGGCCTCGAATGCCATTATCCCTATCATGAAAGAATGGGGACAGTGGATTATTTTATCGACATGGCCCATAGTTTCAATTTGATCGTTACCGGTAGCCGCGACTTTCACGGATTCAACTCACACCAGAAAGTCAATATTTTTGGCACCACCAAAATGGAACCTGTTTTTCTCGAACAGTTCCAGGAAGTATGGTCCTCCTGAAAGTGGGCGACTACGGCAACTGAAAGCTCACCATAATACCGCCCATCACATCATCCAGCACGAAATCTTTTTTCGGACTACCGGGGTGGCCGTTGTGACAGTTAACACAACTGCGCGTCACAGCGATATCCGGATAAATAGCCTGGAAATATTTTTTCCGACCCACCTTGGAATGCTTGATATAAGGGCGAATGGGGTGCACCTCTACACTTTCCAGTCCGTTCTGCTCAAACTCGTTGGCAGGCCGGTTTTGCGGATTGATGGGGTAAAGGCTGATCAAACGAAAGTCCAGTCCCAGTCGTTTGGACTTAATCGCTGCGGCGCTGTTCAATAAGAACTGCGCCGGAAGCATGAGAGCGTTTTCATTTTTCCACTTTTCCTTGGAATGCAGAATGCCTTGCTCCTCCAACCGGTTGACAACATGCCGGGCATATACTGTGCGGTCTGATTCCAGCACCGAGTGCACATAGTCCGCCACCACTTCCGGAGCCAGCTGGAACTTTTCATCGACATTTCTTTCTGTCCGCCTGCCCAAAGGCAGGTCAATGATGATTCCCCCCATCACGTCGCCTTTTTTAAAATCTGTTTTGGGGCTGTTGGGGTGATTGTTGTGGCAGGTGACGCAGGTTTCCGAAACAGCGATGTCCGGGTAGATGGCCTCAAAATACCAACGCCCTTCACGCGGAACGATCCAGGTGAAAGGCTGGTCCGGATTCTTCACGACTTCTTCCAGTCCGAGTTTTTCGTTTTGCGATCGCGGTGCGTTATGGTTATTGAGGGGCCAGAGGCTCATCAGCCGGTACTTCATGCCGATCCCGTGCGAGTTAGAAATTTTGGAAGACATCGAAAGAAACTGGGCCGGCAAAAGCAATGTCTTTTCCCGTTCCCAGTTTTCAGAAGCGTTGAGAGAGTTCTGCCGGGATAAATGTCCAACCACCTGCTTGGAGTAAGTGGTCCGTCCGGCTTCCACCACCGCGTGGATGAAGTCGGCCGCCAGTCCGGCGAGGATTCTCTGCTCCTGACTTTGAGCCGGGGAGGGGATAAACAGGAAGAACAGAGCGATACAGAACGCGAAAGATTTCATGGGCCTACCTCCCTAAAAGGTGCGCTTACCGTAAATATAGGTTCCAAAAGGTTAAAACTCAATACCGTCCAGATGGGGAGAGAATAGGGTTTTCTATTTCCACATGGCATAGAGTGTGAGTGCCGCCATCATGGCGCCCATAATTATTCGAATCCAGATGTCTGTGTTCATTAGTCACGCCCCTTGGCAGGAGAGCTTTGCATAACCTGAGATTACCCTTTCAGGGCACGAAAGTTTTGGTGAAATATCACGTCTTCATCGCGTACGCTCTTCAGAATGACAAAATAGCTCTTTATTGTCATGCCGAGCTAGTGATATTTGACCTTTGAATTCTTGCCCTGTAGGGGTATCTCGAAGCATCTCGCTTTTTTGATTTTTCGACTTACGCAAAGGTCTCCTTAGGCAGGGGAGACAGATAGTAAGGTTTTGACGCCGAGACAACTTTTTTCCAGTCCATGAACGCTATTTACCTCTGCGGGGTACGCCTAGTGGGCCGGTTTGCCTTTCCAGCGCTGGACGTCTCGCATGAATTTTCTACGGTCCATGTCGGCGTCCCAGGGAAAAATATCCATCAAAGGTTCCAGGGCATAATTCGACTTGTCTTCTGGGGGGAGCTCGAATCCGCCATCGGTGATGCGGTAGATATTATTAAATGTCCGGTAATTGCCACACAGGGTGACATAATCCCAAGCCGTGGTCCCTTCTATCAGGGCGCAGAGTTCCGATGAAGAGATACCTTCGTAGAGATTAATTTTTCCGATGTCGCCTTTTTGAAGCTGAGGTTTTCCGGGTTGACCAAAGTCTACGGTCCATGTCTGGGGGCCGTCTTGCCCGAACACTTCCAGTTGATAAACGATCTGCCAATGTTGCCAGCCTTCCAGCAACTCGCTGTTTAAAATTCGCTCAAGCAAACAGTCTTCAATGAAGTCACCCACCACTTTCATTTCCCTTACATACTCTTCAGGATCGGTGGTTTGAGTGGTGATCACCGGAACGTAGGCGTGTGGTTTGAATGTGATCAGGTGGCTGTCATCTTCCCGGACACGCACGAATTCGGAGGCCTGTTTTTTAATGTGGACTTCATCAGCCGAGATATGCGCTACATCTCCGGAAAAAAACGGTGCACTGGGAACTTCCGGGCAGAATGCTTTCAGATCGCGTAGAAACTGATCCTGCGTTATAGGAAACGAAACCTGGTTCATGAACAATAACTCGTCCCGGTACCGGAACGCCGCAGAACCGGGCACAACAAATCTGGGATTCAGGGCTTTTACCACATTCAGGAAAGTGCAGTACTCGTCAACGGGCAGGGTGAGCGGTTTATTGTAGGAGAGGTTTCCTTCAATCAACGGAACAAAGCGGGAATGAAAAAAATCTATCTGACCGTATAATTCACCGATCCGTTGGATGATGTCAGGGTTCACCAGAGAATCCACCTGATTCCAGATCGTCACTTCTCCGTCATTGACCAGCAGTCCATGTTCAGGAAAAGGATCTTCAGCGGTGCTCAACTGGTTGCGTGAAGGGGTCGGGGTGATGGTAACATCCTTGACTTGAATGGGTTCGAAATCTGCAACCACTTTTACATTTTTAAATTCCAGTTCATTAAGAATGTCGAGCAGAAGATCGTCCTGAGGCGCGAAGATGAGTGTGTCGGGCGTGATGATCCTCTTATTTTGTACCAGATAAGCCAGGGTGTGCACATCGAAATGGTCCTGATGCCGGTGTGAAATATTGAGGACATCCAGCGGTGGTACTTTGTCCTTTTCCAGAACGATGCTGGGACACAGCGTGTTGATTTCTTCCCAAAGATAATCGAACCAGACGGGATCGGTCAGGATCGTGGTTTCTTTAGATTGGATAAGCAGGCAGGCATGTCCGACCAGAGTCGTCTTGATCATGTTTCAATTCTCTGTTTTATAAGGAGAAATGAGATTAACCGATCAGGACAGGTAATTCAAGTCCCACTCGGCGTGGGGCCAGCGTGCAATAACTTTTGTTTTCTGGCAAACAGTGTTGGCGGCAAAACAAAGACATTGCTAGTTACCAGCGGAGGTACTCCGCCTAGTGGCTGAGGAATTTTTTCAGGGTTTTATCGCAAATTTTTTTACCTTCGATTTCGAGATGTCGAGCACCTGGGAAATTTCCGCCGAGGTCAGTTCTTCATGGCAGTGCAAGGCCACCACCAGTCTTTCCTGTTCATTGAGCATGTCAATGGCCTCGGCAATTTCCGCCTTCCAGCTTGCCCGGTCTTCGGGCGATAGGGGCATTTCTTTGGCCTTTGTCAAAATCGCGGTCTCGTTCATTGGAACCCCCGTTTTAGTGAAGTTTTTTCACGTTTGTTGTTTGTCTATTCCATTTTAATGCCATGCGTTTGCCTTTGCGATAGACATTCCAGCCAACGCGGTTTGCGGTATCTCTAAACATCTGTGCTAAAAGTTCATCTACAGTCAAGTTTTTCATAACTCCTCCTCTGTCTGAATTTTGACACAGCCACCTTGTTTTATTTACAGGGCAATTCGCATGCCAAAACCTGCAACTGCCCTCCAGTTGGTACTTTTCAGAAATATTAAATCAGGAATTCGACCCTTTATAAAGGGTTAGGCCGGTAGGAGTATTGATGCCCCAACGGATTGTGGGGCTGGGGAGACGATTTCTTTGTCCCTTGGTGCGTAGATAAGTAATCCAAAATTGCTTTTCTCAGGCTTGGTTCCAGATCCCACAAACCTTGCTTTTTTTGCATCCATGTCAATGTTTGATCCCACTGCTTCCGGGGCATGCGGTTTTGTAGAATGATGGCGGTGGAATGGCACGCAGTACAATTCTCAAGAACCTGTTTTCGCCCCGTTCCCGGTGCCAGTCCCTGGTATTGGAAATCTTCACTGAAACCCATATTGGGGATCGTCCATAATATGGATAAAACCAAAATCAATCGAGCCATTAGCGACTGATTTTTTTGCGGGGAGTTCATAGTTCCTTTGTGGAAAAACCTTTCCATTTTCTTTCAAAGCACGGTGACGGCGACTCGGTGCGTGGCATTGTTCAAATAGCCTTTGGGATTCCATCCCGGCACCACCATGGGTTGCATCACTCCGGCAGTGTCTATGGCTCTTGCCCAAATCTCATAATAGCCTCTTTTCGGAAAACCAAGCATCGTGCTCCAGTTTTGCCAGGCAAAAGGATTGGCCGGAGGAGTCAACGACGTTTCCCCCCAATTGGCCCCAAAATCGATCGACACATGCACGGTTTTTACGCTACTATCACCTGCCCATGCATGCCCTCGCACCTGAAGAGGTTTCCCATATTTCCAGTTGAGCCGGGACTTTGGAAAAGTGATCAGTGATTTCACGGGCATCGATTCGATGATCTTCATATCTCTCTTAGGCACATGCGCGCCGGGAGGTACCGGGTAACGGGGAACCCGGTAGGAATAACCTGTCATCTTGGGTCCGTCATGTTCCCGGTCACGAACGGTAATGTGTTTCAGCCATTTGATGGAGGTCGATCCGGGCCAGCCTGGTGTGACCACGCGCAGGGGAAACCCATGTAGAGCGGGAAGAGGTCGACCGTTCATTTCCCAGGCGATCAGAGTATGCTCATCCATTGCCTTACTGATGGGAGTTCCCCGCGAAATAGGTATTTTGTTAGGATCGCCACTCAAATGCAGGTCGTTTCCATAATAACCCGTGTAGACGGCGGAGTTCTTCAGTCCCGCAGAACGAAGTACATCGCCCATGCGTACGCCCGTGTAGGTTGGCACAACCCACCGCACCATAGGTCCATTGGTTGCCCTTTGCTGGAGGATCGTAACCCGCCCTCCCGTTGCCTCCGCATTCGATCTGCAGGGAATAGGTGTATGGCTTGAATCGTTTAAGTTGCTCCAGAGTCAGGACCAGAGGGTTGTGCACTTCGCCGTCGACGGTGAGCGTCCATCCTTTGGCATCCATTTCATGGGCAGAAGGCGGGACGAGTCCATTATTCCTCACGAAATGCCGGTCATTAGGTGTTATCTCGTCATCTAAAAAGTGTGGGAGGGTCTCGGCATTTAATGGCCGATTGTTCAAAATTCTCAATCCGTTCTTCCCCGGAATCGATATGTCATCCAGAGGATCTGCGTTAGCGACAGCCATCCACCCGGAATAAGAAGGCCGTAGAAGAGGCAGAGAAAAATCCACTGCGATAGTCAGGGCTGTTAAACCTCCGTACTTTAAAAATGCTCGGCGAGAAGCGTTTGGTTTTTGGCGATTACTCATGGTCTAAAATTTTTCTTTGTAGATTTTTAGATTGGGTTTGTTCAGATTGTATCAGTTATCCTTATTTGGGCAAAAGAAACCCAACATGAAAAAGAATATTTTTTGAAATGATTATTTATTACACATCCACTCAAATGGGTTGATTTCAGTTTTTCCTTCCTCTTCCCGCTAAAGCCCGGTAAAATTCAGCTACTCCAAAACTCTAAATCCTTATCAAGGGGAGTTAAAACTCTATGAAATGTTTTCTTCAGTTGGTTTTTTTTGCAATGCTAAATCTGGCCACCGTCGCCCACGCCGAGGTTCAAACTCAGGAGATTGAATACACCCAGAACGGCACAACTTTAAAGGGTTTTCTTGCTCACGACTCAGCTATTAAAGCTAAAAGACCAGGAATCTTGGTCGTCCACGAATGGTGGGGGCATAACGAACATGCAAGAGACCGTGCCCGCATGTTGGCCGAAATCGGTTACACGGCTTTGGCGGTGGATATGTATGGCAACGGAAAAACAGCCGACCACCCCAAGAAGGCCGGCGAGTTCATGAACGCCGCTTTCAAGGATTGGGAAACCTCCAAAGACCGGTTCAATAAAGCGAAGGAAGTTCTGCAAGCTCATAAAACTGTTGACCCCGAGCGGATTGGTGCGATCGGGTTCTGCTTTGGCGGTGCGGTGTCCATTCGCATGGCACGAGGTGGCGCCGATCTGGATGGCATCGTTGCTTTTCACAGTTCCCTGCCTTTGGAACCGGCGGTTACAAATATGAAGGCGTCCGTCCTGGTCATTAATGGATCGCAGGATTCCTTTCTAAAACCCGAAACGGTGGGTTCTTTTTCCAGTCAAATGATGGCAGGCAATGTGGATTTTACTTACCTGAACTTACCTGGGGTGAAGCACAGCTTCACCAACAAGCAGGCGGACGAGTTTAGGAAAAAATTTGATATTGGAGCGCTAGAATATAACAAGCAGGCGGATGAACGGTCCTGGTCGGCAATGCAGAGATTTTTCCAGCGTGTGTTTAATCAGTGAGTGCATTGCAGATTTCCGTAAATGATCAGTCGTTCACTCCTCAGCGGATTTTTTGCATCGGCAAAAATTATGATGAGCATGTGAAAGAACTGGGGGGACAGACGCCCGAGGAACCGGTAGTGTTTATGAAACCGGTTTCGAGCATTGTTTCTCCCGGTGAAACCCTTTGCATACCTCGCCATGGCGAGCTTTTGCATCATGAAGTGGAAGTGGTGCTTTTGATCGGTCGAGAAGGGCGGGATATTTCTAAAGCCGAGGCCTTGTCGTATATTTTCGGCGTTACTTTGGGATTGGATTTAACCCTGCGCGATGTTCAGGGCCGGTTGAAAAAAGTCGGCCTGCCTTGGGAGCTTTCCAAGGCGTTTGAGCAGAGCGCACCTTTAGGTCACTTCAAGGCTTATGATTCGAATTCTATCGACTTGGAAAACTTTTCGTTCACCTGTTCGGTCAACGGGAGCCTTCGCCAACAGGGCAACACTTGCGAGATGATTTTCCCCATCAGGAGTTTGATTCATACGTTGAGCGGGTGGTGGACGTTGCAACCGGGGGATATTATTTTTACTGGCACCCCATCTGGGGTGGGTCCGCTTGAGTCCGGCGACCGGGTTGACATTGAAAGTCCCGTAACAGGCCCATTTTCCTGGACTCTTTCTCCCTAAAGAGAACAATTCTCCTTAATACTTTTATCGACTAACTTCTTAAGTCTTAAAAATTCGTCAAGGATACGATTTGAAAGAACGGCGTAATCTTTTTTGATATGGCCGTTGGAGAAATATTTGAGAGGTTTCACTCCTTTTTCTTTTAAGAGTATTTTTAATGTTTAAGGTGGAAGTTTTAGCGCTACTCCAAACTTGCCGCAAGAGATAAAGATATTCCCATTTACATAGCCTGCCACCGCACCAAAACATTTCTTAAACTCAAGGTTGTGTGTGCTTGATAAGCGGGGGCGGACTTTTTTTAGCAGGCTTTCTAATTGGTCACGGTAAGGATTATCTTTCACTTTATCCATTTCCAAATGTTCGGGATTTAAAATAGATTGTCCTGGTTACCTTGACTCGGTGGGAGTTTGTTGAAATGTTTGTAGGCCAGGGGTGTGGCGACGCGGCCACGCGGGGTGCGCTGGATGAATCCGCTCTGGATGAGATAGGGTTCCAGCACATCTTCGATGGTGTCTTTTTCTTCGCTGATGGATGCGGCCAGGTTTTCGATGCCGACCGGTCCGCCGGAATATTTTTCGATCATCGCCAGTATGAGTTTGTGATCCATTTTGTCCAGTCCTTTGCCATCCACTTCCATCATTTCGAGAGCACTGGCGGCGACCTCGCGGGTGATCATGCCATCGGCTTTCACTTGGGCATAGTCACGCACGCGTCTTAACAGTCGGTTGGCAATTCTGGGTGTGCCGCGCGATCGGCGCGCGATTTCATTGGCTCCTTCGGGGACGATGGCGATTTCAAGGATTCCGGCCGAACGGGTGAGGATGATTTCCAGTTCCTTCTCGCTGTAATAGTCGAGCCGATGCACCACTCCAAACCGATCCCGCAAGGGAGAGGTGAGGAGTCCGGCCCGGGTTGTGGCTCCGACAAGGGTGAAGGGTGGCAGTTCCAATTTGATGGAGCGGGCGCTTGGTCCCTGGCCGATCATGATATCCAGTTTATAGTCTTCCATCGCCGAGTAGAGAATCTCTTCGATGACGTTCGAGAGTCGGTGGATCTCATCGATGAACAGCACATCGCCTTTTTTCAGGTTGGTCAGAAGCGCGGCAAGGTCGCCGGTCTTTTCAATGACCGGACCCGAGGTGCTCTTGATGTTCGCACCCATTTCAGCCGCGATGATGTTTGCGAGGGTGGTTTTGCCCAGTCCGGGCGGACCGTAAAACAGCACATGGTCGAGGGACTCCTCCCGCATTTGTGCTGCGGATATAAAGATGTTGAGATTCTCCTTGATCTTTTCTTGCCCGACATACTCGGTCAGGTGGCTGGGCCTGAGACTGTTATCGAACTGGATTTCTTCGTTGTCCGGTCCCGAATCTATAAGTCTGTCTTCATCCATTTATTTTTCCTGTGGGTGACACCTGTTCAGGTGATACCTGTTCGTGTGATGCCCACTATAATATATTCAAACTTTCTTTAATAAGGTCTTCGAGGCCGACATCCTTGCCGTTTTGGTTATAAATTGTTTTCAGTGCTCTTTCCGCTTCCGGTTTTTTATAGCCCAGGTTGCAAAGGGCTGAGAGCGCGTCATCATAAAAACCTTCTCTTGGCGTGGTTTCAGGGCGATGGTCCAATTCCAGCGCCAAGTCTGCGAGTTTGTCTTTCATTTCCAGAGTGAGACGTTCTGCGGTTTTTTTGCCGACACCGGGAATGGTGCTCAGTCTGGCAGCGTCATTGTTCATCACGGCGGACAATAAATCTGCCGGGGACATGCCGGACAAGATGCCGAGAGCCAGTTTGGGCCCGACCTTGTTGATGGTGATGAGTTTTTGAAAAATGGTTTGCTCTTCTTCTGTCAGGAAGCCAAAGAGTTTGAGTTCGTCTTCCCGCACGCGGGTGTGTATCCGGAGTGACACCGTCTGGCCCAGATTGGGCAGGGCGTAATAGGTGGATAGAGGTGTGAAAACCTGATAGCCCACGCCATTGACATCAACAATGGTGTATTCGGGGGACTTGTAAGTCAGTTGTCCTTTAAGGTGGGCGATCATGTTTTGTTTATCCCTTGGCCTGTTTGATTTTCTGTTGCAGTTCGGCGTTATGAATATGGCAGATGGCGACAGCTAGCGCGTCGGAGGCGTCAAACGGTTCGGGTTTCTCTTTTAGGCGCAGCAGGGTCGAAACCATGTCGCAGACCTGGTTTTTATCGGCGCGTCCATAACCGACGACCGATTGCTTGACCTCCAGCGGACTGTATTCGGCAACTTCAATACCGCAATTGACGGCGGCCAGCAGAGAGACACCGCGGGTTTGCCCGAGTTTTATTACTGTCTTTGCATTGGTGGCGTAGAACAGGTCTTCCACTGCCACCACATTGGGCTGGAATTTTTCCATAGCGAGTATCAGTTCGTCATAAATAAGCTTGAGTCGTTCGGGGAAGGATTGTTTTGGCGAAGTGCGCACACTGCTCCAGTGCACGGCATGCAGGTCGCCTTTGATTTCTTCGACAATGCCGAGCCCGGTGCAGTTACTGCCGGGGTCGATTCCCATGACACGCATTTTTTTTAGCCTTAGTGAAAGGATTAACTATTGGGATGGGCCACCGCTACCTGTATGAGTTCAGCTACCCTCTATGATAGCGGCCATGACATCATCCGAGATGTCAAAATTGGAATAGGCTTTTTGGATGTCGTCGTGGTCTTCCAAAATATCCATCAATTTGAGCAGTGCTTTACCTTTTTTCTCATCAAGGGAAACAGTATTTTGTGGAATACGGGTGATCTCCGCCATTTCCATCGGCACTTTGCCATCTTCGAGAGTTTTGCGCACCGTCTCGAAACTTTCAACACTGGTGATGATCTCGTAGTGATCGTCGACGGTCTGCATGTCATCAGCACCGGCATCGATGGACAGTTCCATCAGATCGTCTTCGCTTTTTGCTTCGGTCTTAACGGTGATGAGTCCTTTTTTTTCGAACATCCACCCGACACAGCCATTTTCGCCAAGGTTTCCGCCAGCTTTACCCAGGGCGGCGCGAATTTCGCTGACGGTGCGGTTTTTGTTGTCGGTCATCGCTTCCAGAAAGATGGCTGCCCCGCCGGGACCGTATCCTTCATAGGTGTGCTCTTCATAGTGCACGCCTTCCAACTCGCCGGTGCCTTTTTTGATGGCGCGGGTGATGTTGTCCACTGGCATGTTCTTGCTTTTTGCGATCGAGATGGCGGTTCTAAGTCGTGGGTTGCCATCGGGGTCTCCACCCCCGATGCGTGCGGCTACAGTGATTTCTTTAATGAGCTTGGTGAAAATTTTTCCGCGTTTGGCGTCGGCAGCACCCTTTTTATGTTTTATACTGGCCCACTTGGAATGACCCGACATATTCGTTCCTCTATTCAAAAAAATTATAAACTATGAGTAATTTAACATAATCTATGATCGTCTCTCAACTTCGTATGAGTTTATGACCGAGAAAACGGTAGAAATAAAAATTTCCGGAAAAACCATCCAGGCCAGGGTCGGAGAAACCCTCGTGCATGCCCTTTGGGCGGCGGGAATGGCCGAAAGTGTCAAGGTTGGTTGCGCCGGAGGGGTCTGCGGGGCCTGCACCGTTACTTTACGTTATTCTGACGGCCAAACAGGAGGCACGGAACTGGCCTGCATGAAACCCGTGGAGGCCGGGATGGAAGTCTTCCCCTGTCCCGTTGATGCCGATGCCCCTGTGATACCGGTGGCCCAGCCGGAACTTTCCCATCTGCAATCGGCGTTTCCCACGCTAGACCGGTGTACCAAATGTGGAAGCTGTACCACTGCCTGCCCTATGTCTATCCCGGTGATGGACTCAGTTTTACGCATGCAAAAGGGCGAGTTCCAAGCGGTGGCGGAAGATTTTACCACCTGCATCCATTGCGGGCTCTGCCGGTTCGTGTGCGAAGACAAAGTCAAACCACATAATATGGGACTCTGGATACGCCGCTCTCTCGGCATGAGCCGGGATATTGCGATAGAAAAAACCGAGGTCAGTGTTGAACAGGAGTGGAAATATCTGCTGGATGAAAGCAGCGAACAGAGGCTTCAAAGAGCCCGACAATTTCGTAAGTCAGGGAGGATTGAGCCATGATGGAATGGGCGAAAGAGTCTCTGGAAAAGCTTGAAAGTTAGCGTCCGGCCCGGCTCAATCAGTCCGCGCCCATTCCTGACTCAGCCCAGGCAGAGGAACTTCTCAAACAATACCATCCGGATTACCTGGGCCACGAGAGGCAGGTGACCGTTGGCCCCAACGCCGGGGACCAGAAATTTCCTTTAGAGCTTGCCCAATTATTGGAGGGCGACAGTCCTATCGAGTCGGGCTACGTTCCCAACCCTGAGATAGAAACCGATGTTTTAATCATAGGAGGCGGCGGAGCCGGGGCGGCCGCGGCCCTGACCCTGGAAGGGTCAGGACTCACTGTTCATCTGGCCACCAAACTCAGGCTGGGCGATTCCAACACGGTGATGGCCGAAGGGGGTATTCAGTCTGCCCTCGGTCCTGACGACTCACCAAGGCGGCATTTTGCCGATGCCCTGGTCGGTGGGCACGGCAAAAATGATCCGGACCTGTTGCGGATTCTTTGTGAACAGGGTCCCGAAAGCATTCGCTGGCTCAGTCAGCTTGGTTGTCTGTTTGATCAGAATGAGGACGGACAGTTTCGCTTGCGCGGTGGCGGCGGGACTTCGGTGCCGCGCGTTTTAGCCTGCCGGGATTACACGGGTCTTGAAATTATGCGAGTGTTGAAAGACGCGGTGCGCCTGACCAGCACCCGGTTACTGGAAGAACATGTGGCGATGGAACTGGTCGATGATGGCATGGGCCGGGTGACCGGCGCCATTTTATTTGACCGCAATGCGGGAAGACCGGTCTGCGTTTCGGCGCGGACAGTGATTCTGGCTACTGGTGGCAGCGGACAGCTTCGCTTGCAGGGATTCCCCACCAGCAACCATGTCGGTGCGACCGGTGATGGTCTGGTGCTTGCCTACCGACAGGGGTGCCGACTTGTTAATCTGGACAGTTATCAGTATCATCCTTCAGGCGCCTGCTACCCGGAAGCCCTGGCCGGGCAGTTGGTGACTGAGGCGATCCGGTCGACCGGAGCCCAGGTGGTCAATGCCGAAGGCGTGCACTTTATTGACGAGATGGCTTACCGCGATGTGCTGGCCGGGGCCATCATCAAGGAAATTGCCGAAGGAAGAGGCGTGAAAACTCCGCATGGCAAATCAGGAGTGTGGCTCGATACCCCGATGGTTGATTTGAAAAAAGGGGAGGGGACACTGGCTCGCCAGTTTCCCGGATTTATACACCGTTTTGAGCGTTATGATATTGACCCGGCGAAAACACCGATTCTGATTTATCCCACACTGCATTATCAGAACGGTGGCATTCGGGTGGATTCGGAATGCAGGACCGATATCGGCGGGCTCTGGGCCGCGGGAGAAGTGACCGGCGGATTGCACGGTAAAAACCGCCTCATGGGAAACTCATTGCTGGATATCACCGTGTTCGGCCGGAGGTCGGCCCAATCGGTTCTCGACAATATTCCTGAACGGGGAGTTGTGACTCTCACCAACCTGCAACGGTTTCGTGCAGAACGAGCGAAGATAGAAAGTGAAACGGTATCTCCTAAATTTTTTCCATAGGCTTCGGGGATGAAACTGACCACAGCCAAAGTAGAAGAGAAGCCGGAGAAGGAAACCAACTCCAGTAGTTTTGAGCCGCCGAACCCCTTTAACTTTTAACCGTTCTTATGATGGATTTCCTTTTCACCGCAGATGGACTCAAAATTTTCGTCTTCCTGGCAGTGGTACTCGCTCTGGTTTATGCCTGGCGAAGCAGGCAACATCGGCTAGCCGGAGATCCCCAGGTTGTGAAGGATCAGCTCAACCGGTTGGGAGCCGACTACACCGTCTTGTCTGATGTGGTGCTATCCGCCGAGTTGGGAATGATGGATGTGAGTCATGTGGTGGTTTCGCCTTATGGAGTGTTTGTTCTGACTGTCAAAACCGAAGCGGGAAAAGTGACGGGACGGGAAGGGGATCGGGAGTGGAACATCAAATCGGCTAAGGATGTTTTGTATAACCCGTTATGGGAAAACCGCAAGCATGTCAATGCCTTGGAACAAGTCATCGGTTCGGTCTACTTCGTCCCCACCGTGGTGTTTACCCGGGCGATGTTAAAGGGAGAGTTTGGCATTCATGTTGTCCGACTTAAGGAATTGATCCCTTATATCGAGAAAAGCAAAACACCCCGCTTGTCATCGGACAAGCGGGATGAAATAATACAAAAACTCCGCCGACCAGAGGTCGGCGGCAACTAGCCTTGACTGTATCTGGCTAGAAAAGAGTTATCTCGGCTTAAATTGAGCAAGTGTTCGTCGAGGACGTTTGCCTGCAATCGAGAGCCATTGCAAGTTTACCTCGTTGGGGCACGAAATTGATGTTGAAGATATCACGCCTGGGCGGTGGTGTCTATATTGTTTGCCTGTGCCTGAAGGTATAGAGTGCTCTATGGCTTCCACGGCGGGCTGAATGAGAGAAACGGTCGCTTCACCTTCCTGTTTTTGGACATCTTGCGCTGTTTTTAAGGCCGTGGCATGAAACTGCGCGCTCACTCCTTGAGTTGCTCCGAAGTATTCACTGGTGTCATAATGCGATTCCTTTCAAATAAGGTTACCCCCTATAGGGCTTACCGGCAGAAAGTTGAGAAACTTTAGTGAAAAATAAATTTTTATTTTACTAAAAAACAATGGTTTTGCGGTGTATTCCCCGATTGCAGGGCGAATCTTATAAAGCTTTGCGTTTTTATAGACTCGTTGCAGTCAAAATATTGAAAATGATAAATTCAGGCAGGTATTTTTTCGAAAAACGGAATAAATGCATTACAATGGCACTCATTCGTAGAATTAGAACTGGATGCAGGAGCAAAGATGAAAAGGTTAATGATTTTGGCTGTAGCTTTATTGGGGTTTTCGGTTATGTTGAGCGGGTCTTCTTTGGCGGTATCCAAAGAGTACCTGTTTCCACCATCCACCTATAAACCCTCTTGTGATACTTCTAAAACAACGGTTTGTACGATAGAAATCTGGCTGGCCCACAAACATAAAAAGCAGAAGAAGGAGATTCGGGGTTTTTTGAAAGCCAAGACTATTAAAGTATTGAACCACACTATCCAGTTCTGGAGGCCTAAAGGAGGGCACCCCCCGACAAATATTGCCATTGGCAGTGCTGTGAGCGCGGAAGACGCGCGCATGGTGATTGATTTTGCCTTGAAATATAACGATCGCGTGGACCTTCTGGTTTTGCGTCCGCTTAATCCGCCAAATTATGTAGCAATAGCCACTTCGGCCTGGGACGAACTATCGCAAATCCCCATCAATCCGGAGGATCTTGAAAAGTTGCGAGACCCAAAACTGACTACCGAAGAGTTCCATTCCCTTTACTATGAACTCACCAATGAAGGGAACGTCCAGAATAAATTCTACTAACCCTCTACCGAGGGAGGCGATTGGCTCTACGCCTTCGGCGGTCGCGTTAGCGTCACCGCCCCATTGCCACCGGCGGCTACGCCGGGGGTTTGACAAACCGGGTCGGATTTGATAGAAGCTAAGCCTTTGAATTATAAAAAATTTTACTTTGTAGGAATGTGCCCATGCTTGATTTAGCATTTGCCATGGCCCCTTCGCCAGATGGAGCGGGTCCAGGGGGAGGAAGTTTGCTGGCGTTGTTGCCGCCGATGATCATGATGTTCATGATCTTCTACTTTGTGCTCATCCGTCCCCAAAAGAAAAAACAGGATGAAGCACGTAAAATGATCGATGAATTGAAAGAGGGAGACACGGTTGTGACCTTGAGCGGCATTCATGGAACCGTTAAGAAACTGAAAGAAGATACGATCATGCTGCAAATTGCCGACAATGTCAGGATCAGGATCAACCGCTCTTCCATCGGCACTAAAAAAGATTAAATTGAGGCATGAAGTCTTAGACAATGTATAGAGAACTTAAATGGAAATTTCCTTTGATACTCTTCGTAGTGTTGGGTGCGGTGTGGCTTGCCTATCCCCTGAAGGAAAAAATTTCCCTGGGGCTTGACTTGCAGGGAGGGATGCACCTCTTACTCGAGGTCAAGGTCGAAAAGGCGGTCGAAGCCAGCTTGGAAAGGTTAGAGGATGATATCAAACGAGGTATTGCCGAAGAAGATTTGGAAGTAGACCGCGTCAGAGCCACCTTTGCAGATCGACGAGTTAATGTGCGGATGGTGGATGAACTGGATTTGCCGCCGGTGAAAGAGGTTATGCAAGGATATCATTTTTTCAGTCTGGTCAGTGAGGACTCCGATGGGCTTGGGCTGGTCTATCAGATGAGCGAGGATCAGGTTAAGCAGATTGAACAAAACGCGGTGAGCCAGGGGTTGGAAACGATCCGCAACCGGGTGGACCAGTTTGGGGTTTCGGAACCAACCATTCAGTCTCAGGGGGAAAAACGGATTCTGGTGCAGTTGCCTGGCGTGAAAGATCCAGAACGGGCCATCAACCTGATCGGAAAAACCGCTCGCCTTGAATTCAAACTGTTGGACGAAGAAAACAGTCTGCAACAGGCGCTTCAAGGAAATGTTCCCGAAGAATCTGAAATTTTGTATCAAAGGGTAGAAAATAAGGAAACGGGTGGGGTCACCAAGGAGCCTTTCCTTATAAAGAAACGCACGGTTTTGACGGGCGAAACTTTGACGGGCGCAGAGATTCGATTTGATTCGGATTTTAATGAACCTTATGTCTCTTTGACTTTCAACAGCGTCGGCGCCATGATTTTTCAGCAGGTGACGCGTGAGAACATCAAAAAACGTCTGGCTATTGTTTTGGACGGCAATGTGTACTCGGCTCCGGTTATTCAGGATGAGATCGTGGGCGGACGGGCGCAGATCACGGGCCAGTTCACTTCAGAAGACGCGAGAGATCTGGCCATTGTCCTCAGGGCTGGTGCGCTTCCTGCGCCGGTGGTCATTCTCGAAAACAGGACGGTAGGACCCTCGTTGGGCCAGGATTCCATTAACAAGGGAATCACTTCCATTATTTATGGAGGCATTCTTGTTATCGCATTCATCGTTATTTATTACAAGTTGTCCGGCGTTATCGCGGTGACGGCGTTGTTCCTCAATATTGTTCTCCTGGCAGGGGCACTGGCTTATTTTGGCGCGGCTTTAACATTGCCGGGTATCGCGGGAATCATTCTCACTGTGGGTATGGCTATTGATGCCAACGTGCTGGTGTTTGAGAGAATCCGCGAGGAAATAAAAATTGGCAAAACGGTGAGGGCCGCGATCGAAGCGGGTTTTTCCAAAGCCTTTCGCACCATTGTTGACGCGAATATCACCACCTTTATTGCTGCGGTGGTTCTGTTTCAGTTTGGTACAGGCCCGATTAAAGGGTTCGCCATTACTTTATGTATAGGGATTGCGGCCAGCATGTTCACTGCAGTTTTTGTGAGCCGGGCTATTTTTGACGGGACCATGAGCCAGGTAAAACTGGATAAACTAAGCATCTAAATATATGAGAATCATTAGTAGCGACACCCATTTCGACTTCATGGGTAAAACCAAAATGACCCTGACCATTTCAGGGTTGGTGATCCTGATCGGCTTGGGGTCCATTGCCCTGTCCGGCGGGTTGAAGTTTGGCATCGACTTTTCCGGTGGAACCCTGATTCAATTACAGTTTAAAACTCCGCCGGATATAGAAGTGATTCGCGATGGGTTGAAGACCATTGGCCTTGGCGAGAGCACGATTCAGGAGTTTGGAACGAAACGCGACATCCTCATTCGTGTACAACGTTCAGAGGAAAAACTGGAGGAGGTAGGTTCTCAGGTTCGCAACAGTCTGGGTGGAAAATTTAATAAGGCGGATATCACCATCGAAAGGGTCGAAATGGTGGGGCCGAAGGTGGGCCGTGACTTGAGAGAAAAAGCCCTTCTTTCCATCTTGTACGCCATCATCGGTATTGTGATTTATATTTCCTGGCGCTTTGAGTTGCAGTATGCCATCGCCGCGATCATTGCTCTAATTCATGATGTGCTGGTCACCATGGGCGCGTTTTCAATTTTGGATAAAGAATTCACCCTCGTGATTGTTGCCGCGTTTTTAGCCATCATCGGTTACTCCCTGAACGATACCATTGTCGTTTTTGACCGCATCCGGGAAAACAATCGCCGAAGAGGAAAAAACACGCTTGTTCAAACTATCAATGCCAGTATCAATCAGACATTGAGCCGGACACTGCTCACTTCCGGAACAACGTTGATGGTGGTTATCGCCCTTTTTTTCTTTGGTGGAGAAATCATTCATGATTTTTCTTTTGCCCTGCTGGTAGGCGTCCTGGTCGGAACCTATTCCTCTATTTTTATCGCCAGCGTGTTTCTGGTTTACTGGGACTCTCGACGGCGAGCGTAACCGGCGAGCCGCCGGTGGCAGTGTGATAGCTCGTTGAGCCGAGGGTATCGTTCTAGCTATCGTGATATTTGTAATATCCCCAACATTAGCCTTCATGCCCGGCACGGGTACTTCCCAAGCTTTTACCCTTTCAGGGCGAGACCTTTGCATAAGTCGAAAAATCGAAGAATCGAGATGCTTCGACAAGCTCAGCATGACGATACTGGGCCATTTTGTCATTCTGAGGAACAAGGTGACGAAGAATCTCGACTTATGCAAAGCTCTCTTTCAGGGCATGAAGGCAAATAAAGAAATATCACACGTGCTCCGCAGGGGTAAAACGATATACCCAGTTACCAACCGTTCAGCCTTGATAAGTTTCCCGCCAGTCTGAATTCATCTGTCCGTTGGAATCATTTGCAATCTTCTTTGAGCCCGTGCTACATTCAGATTTAAGCCTGCTAAAGAGAGTTTAATTAATGAGTGTTTCCCCAAAACTTCAACTTCAGCAACTGATCCTTTTGCAGAACCTGGATGATGAGATTGGTGGGCATAAAAAACTACTCGCTGAAATTCCTGTTCAGTTAGATGCTGGTCGCGCGGAACTGGAAGATATAAAGAAAATCCTTTCAATTGCTAAAGAAGAAATAGACACATTACAAAAAAATCGTAAGGCTATTGAGTCGGAGGTTCAGGGCGAAAATGACCATATGGCGAAAGCCAAGACGAAACTAACAGCGGTAAAAACCAACAAGGAATACACCGCTATTCTTGCCGAGGTCGATGCGATTAAGGTAAAGGTTGCCGGGCTGGAAGATAAAGAACTGGAAATCATGGAAGCCCTTGAAGAAAAGCAAAAGGAGATTCCGGGAGTCGAAAAAAATTTCAAGGAAGAGGACGCCCGCTTCCAGGAATACAAAACAAAAAAAGATGGTGAATTGAGCAGGATGAAGCAAGAGTTGGATGTCTTTATCGCCAAGCGTGAGACGCTAATGGAGCAGGTTGATAAAGTGTTAGTGCAACGCTATGAAAAAGTTGCGAAATCCCGCGAGGGCAGGGCGGTCGCCTTGTTGCAGGAAAATATTTGCCAGGGATGTTTCCAGCAGATTCTACCGCAGATGGTGATAGACGTTAAAGTCGGTGAAAAAATCCAGCAATGCTCAAACTGCTTGAGTTTTTTATATTGGGAAGAAATTCCAGAAGCCGCAACGCCGAAGTAAACCGGGTGATCGCTGTTTCGGCTTTATGGCCGGGAGAGAGGAAAGTCCGGGCTCCACAGGGCAGGATACTCCGTAACGCGGAGTGAGGGCGACCTTAAGGAAAGTGCCACAGAAAATACACGGCCTACCCGGCTCATGTCGGCGGCAAAGGTGAAAAGGCGAGGTAAGAGCTCACCAGTACCGTTGGTGACAGCGGTAGCTTGGTAAACCCTATCCGGAGCAAGATCAAATAGGAAAGTGCTTGAGGGCGGCCCGTCCGATACTTTCGGGTTGATTGCTTGAGCCTGCTGGCAACAGCAGGCCTAGATTAATGGTCACCACTTCATGCTTCATGAAGTACAAAACCCGGCTTATGGTTTACTTCGGCTACCCGGCCTGCTAGGCGCAGGGCCAAAATACAATAGCTTTTGTTTGCTGGCAAAGAGTTGTCTCGGCTTGAAGAGCAGTTGCTGTTTGTCTGTCCTGTGTTGTGCTACGTCACTTGCCTCCATGCCTAGAGGCTGGAGTCTCGTCATGTGGCTCCGAATTTGGGGTCTGGGAGTGCCACGCTGTGCAGGGCGTTGACGAGCAACACCATTATTGCCAGCAGGGTGATCGGTAGAATGTAATGGGAAACAGGTGGTCGGCGTAGCTGCTGGGGGCAAATAGCCATGACTTTCTATGCGTTCCCGTGTGCCCTACAGCTTGCAATAATATTTATGCCACGAAGTGTGCTATAAAAGTCATAATGAGTCCTGATCCTTCCCTAAAATTTCGGTGGGTGATTGTTGTTGTTTTGGGGCTGTACTTTATGGCTTCTCCCGCCTTGGCTGACACGTCTCACGTAACCAATTATTTTTCCACCAACTCGCTATTGAACAAAGACGAGTTCGTTTTCGAGAGCGCAGGTGAAGAACCGCTTTTGGCCGAAAACAGAACCTATTCCTCAGCTCTAAGAGAAAAAACAGAGCGGAGTAGTTTGCGCGGCAAAATAAAACTGGATAGCAACTACTTCAAAAGTATTTTCACGGATACCGGTTATTCCCTGACATCTCCCTGGCGCTGGGACAAGTTTGACTGGGCCACCGCTTCCATTATGGCGGGTGTCACCGGAGTATTTTTTGTTCTGGATGATGAGATCAAGGACGAGGTTCAAGGTAGCCGAAGCTCTACCACCGATGACTTGTCGGATATTTTTGAACCGTTTGACAATGGGGCTATTACCATCCCCGTTTTGGCTGGACTTTATCTTTATGGCCGGTTTGGTGAGAATGATAAAATTGAACGAACCGCTTTGCTGGCCACTGAAAGTTTTTTGATCACGGGGTTGTTCGCTACGGTTTTAGAGGTGAGTATGGGACGGCACCAGCCTTCCAAGGGAAACTCCGCCGATACTTTTGATGGCCCCAGCACGAGCAACAAATCATTTCCTTCCGGCCATTCCTCAACCGCCTTTGCCATTGCGACGGTGGTGGCCAGCGAATATGAACATATTCCTTTTATAGCCCCAATTTCCTACGGCATTGCTGCCATGACGGGTTTTTCTCGAATGAATGATAATAAACATTGGGCGTCAGATGTTGTTTTTGGCGCGGCACTGGGCTACTTCACCTCGAAAACCATCCTCAAGCTCCACAGCAACAAAAAAGACCGGCACTTCACCATCTATCCCCGCGCTGATCATAGAGGCGGCGGTTTGGTCTTGTCGCCCCGATTTTAAGACAGATCTGGAATGAAGTTTTAATTCGTGACAAGTGTCACTGGCTTTCGGCCCAGGCGGCCAGTTTCTCGCGGAAGATTTTCGCGTTATGCCTGACGTCCACCGGGAATTCCGGATAGAAAAGTATTTTCTTGATGGAGCGTGTGTGCGCAGAGGCGGCTGCGATTCCCAACAATTCTTTTATGAAGGTTTCCTGGTCTTTAGCAACTCTATCCGCATTCTCCGATTCTATAATTATAACGGGTTCCCGATTGCGTCCTTTGCCCACCAGCGCGGAGCGCCTGACATCAGGATGCTGGTTGAACAAGGCTTCGCAGGGAATGGTGAATAGAGTTTCCGAATTGGTGACGACACGATGGCTTTTTCTGCCGCAGAACCAAAGCCGGTTTTGTTCGTCCCATTTGCCAACATCGCCCATCCTGTGCCAGAAGGTTTCGCCGTCCTGGATTTTTGCCAGACGAGTGACGTCCTCTTGATTGAAATAGGTTTTAGTGACCCAGGGAGACTTCACGATAATTTCTCCTGTTTGACCCTTGGGGATTTCCAGATCCTCTCTCCATTTGAGAATAGGTTCCTCTGAAATTCGTATGATTTTTATTTCAACTCCGGGTACCGGTTTGCCGACGCAGGTTCCTTCGCCTTTTTCTGACTGAGGCCATGTCTCATTGACGATCTCCTGTCTCTCTATGGAAGTGACGGGGAGAGCTTCGGTGGCTCCATAGGGAGTCAGGACTTTGCAGTCCGGTTGCAAAATGGACTCGAAACGCTTGAGCAAAGTTCCGGAAACGGGAGCACCGGCAATCAGGATGCGCCGGAGGGAAGAAAGCTGTACCCCGTTTTTCTGACAATGGCGGCTGACCGTATCCCAAAGGGCCGGGGAACCAAAACTGCTGGTGATGCCATAATTCTGGATGGGGTGGATAATGTTTTCAGGGTTCACCTTTGCCGGACGTGTGGAATCCATATCCGGAATCACGCTGGTCATTCCCATTCCTGTACTGAACAAACCAAACAGGGGAAACGTGGGTAAATCTTTTTCTCCGGGAAGAATACCGAAGTGCTCGCGTAGAATTCGGGTTTGCTGGTCGAACATGCCATGAGTATAAAGCACCCCTTTTGCCGGGCCGGTACTACCACTGGTGAATAAAACAGCCGCTTCCTGACCTTCAGGGGTTTCGCCGATCTGGTATTCGGTTTGCCCACTCCGCTTTACCTGATCCAAGGTGGGGCCACGCCAGAACCATTTTCTTCCAACGGTAACTGAAAGTTGAACCGACTTGAATGGGGTCGGCATCAGGGTTTTTATGGCATGCGCTAAAGGAATGGCGATGATTCCCCGGGGCTCGGACTGCTTGATGCAATGCAGAACATTTTTTTTGCCCAGCCCCGGGTCAATCAGGACGGGAACCCCTCCGGTTTTGAACAATGCGAAGGTCAGTGTTACAAACTCCATTCCATAAGGAACCATCACCAGAACCCGGTCTCCCTTTTTCATTCCGTAGTGAAGAAGGCCGGAAGCAATTAGATTGCTCTCCTCTTCCAACTGCTTGAAAGTGATTTGGCTTTTGCTTCGCATTTCAATGATTGCAGATTGGTCTGGCATCTCTTTTGCCCAATGCGCCAGACTCGCGGAGATATTGCAGGATTTCATGGTGGGCTAGGGTAAGTCGAGAGCCATCTTGACCAGAGGCAGGGTCACTTTTTTCTTTTTGATATAAGACTCCTGGTTGATGGTCGTGACCGCATTTTGAATGGAAATAAAATCTCTGGGAATGCGGGACAGCAGAAAATGAATGATGGGTACCGGCAAGGTCAGGTTGATATCTTTTGCCAGCTTCATAATAATTTTGGCGGTGGCGGCATCATCAATTGGTTTGATTTCTGCCACCATTCCCCACTGAAACCGCGAGGTCAGGTAACTTTTCATTGCAGAATTTTTGTCAGGAGGCAGACTCGCGGTGAACGCAAGTTTGCCACCCTTTTCCGTAATATGGTTGTAAATATAATAAAGCTTTTCCTGTGCTGTCGGGGAGTGAGCAATGCATTCGACATTATCAATGAGAAAAAAATCAACGTTCAAAAGTTGATCAAGAGACTGTTGGGCCTCGGGTGAGATGCCGTCTCCTATCTTGTCAGAGAAATCATTTCCTTGAATGCAGACAGCGCGCAACCCATTTTCTGCTGCTTGATTGCCTATGGACAGGAGTAAATGGGTTTTTCCCAGGTTTTTTTGACCGAAAAGATAGAGGACTTGAAAGACAACCGGATTCCCGGAGCAGAATTCCTTCGCCGTCTCAAAAGCGATGTGTGAACCATCCGAAACCACAAAGTTGGAAAAATTATGCTCCGGATGAGAGGGAAAATTTAAAATTAACTGTTGGCCGGGTTTGTCGGTCATGGCTTCCCTGATTACTTCGGGCCGGACTGAATTTCAATATAAGCTCTGCCCAAGGTGGTTTTTATCATCAGGACGCAAACCCAGCCTTCTTTTTCGTAGTTCAGGATTGTGGTTTCATGTTTGATGGAATTGACCATGCTCCAGCCTTTGTTGATCATTTCGTCCTGGTAAAAGCTGACGACATCCCTCAGGTTACTCCAGCCGGAATAGAAAAACCGACCCACCTTGACGGCCCCACTTCCCGACTCATAGACAAAAGATTTTGAATGGTCCCGTTCAAACCCATTGGGGACGGGAATGTCCGAAAAAGGATAGACCATTTCAGGGGGAGGGGGTGGCGGTGGGGGTGTAGCGGCAGTCATTTCTTCCCACGTCGCGCATCCGGTCAACCAAACGCCAAACAGAAAAAACAGGAACAGTCGTTTAACCATTTATACCTCCTCCAAAATAGACCACCAGTAGCCCTGCCATCATGAGGCAAAAACCGATCACCCTCAGAGTGCCATCGGGTATTTCTGGAACTTTACGGGCAAAAGCTTTCACCTGCTCCGGGAAACAAAAATAAGGGATTCCTTCAAAGACCATCATTAAACCGATAGCGGACAGGAACAGGCTCATGTCCTGGGCCGATTATAAACAGGAAAAAATATTCGCATAATTTTTATTTTGATATTCTCAAATCTCAGGCAGGCCGGAAGATGAGAAAACCCTTTCTGTGACCGGTTAGTTCGGTTGGTCGGCTTGAGGAACAGCCATTGCCTGTTACGATTATCTTTTATCTCATAAAGTGAGTCAATACATAATTGGCGGGAAAAAGGTGTGGAAAAGTTGTAAAGAACGGAAAAAGCATTATATAATCGTCAGGATCGCCTGTTCCTTCAAATGTCCATTTTTGGACTTGGTCCACCGGCCTTTTGTTGCGGAAACAACCATTCCAGTAAAAAAATGGTTGGATCTTTATGTTTCCGCAGATCGGGATTTTAGATTAATTTTTTTTAACTGAAATATTTGTTGCTAAAGTATTAAGCTATATTTAGTTTAACCGCTCTTTTATGAGAGCCTGGGTTGTATTGCCCGAGACTCCTTTTGCAGAATTTTATTTTTGTTATTTGTCAAATGAGGATTAGAAAACATGTTTAGATCTTTTGTCCATCGTGCCCGTGTAACTTCATCGGTTTTTGTGTTTTTACTTGCATTTGGGCTGGTTGTTTCTCCAGAGACCATTTTTGCGCTAAGCAGTAATACCCAGTCGCTTGCGAGCAATATTTTTGTGGAAATTGCAAAAAAGCAAAACCCTGCTGTGGTTAATGTGAGCACCAAGGCGAAGGCGGCACCGCAGAGAAATTTCCCAAGGTCCCGTCCTGGACCAGGGCAGGACCGGTCTCCCGATCCCTTCCGTGATTTTTATGACCGTTTCTTTGGCGAGCGTCCGAATCAGCGACCGAAACGGGGTATGGGTTCCGGATTCGTGATCGACAAGGAGGGTCATATCCTGACCAACTATCATGTGATAGAAGGGGCCGATGAAATTGTGGTGATGCTTGAGGATAATGGAAGTGAAAAAGAATACACCGCTACCCTGATAGGGTCGGACTCAAAAACCGATATTGCCTTGATTAAAATCAACCGCGAATCGGGGGACAATAAGGCGTTCCCTTTTCTAAAACTGGGAAGTTCCGAAAACCTTGAGGTGGGGGAATGGGTGGTAGCCATCGGTAACCCTTTTGGTCTCAGCCACACCGTTACGGTGGGCGTAGTGAGTGCCTTGGGCCGGAGCATTGGTGCCGGCCCCTATGATGAATTCATTCAGACCGACGCTTCGATCAACCCGGGTAATAGCGGAGGGCCGCTGATAAATCTCGAAGGGGAAGTGATTGGGATCAACACCGCCATCATTTCAGGAAATACTGGCGGAAATGTGGGGATCGGATTTGCTATTCCTATTAACATCGCCAAGGGAATTTTAAAAGACCTGAAAGAAACGGGATCGGTAACCCGTGGCTGGTTGGGGGTCATGATCCAGAAAATCACTCCCGAGTTGGCCAAATCTTTCGGCCTCAACCAAAGTGAGGGGGCTCTTGTTGGCGATGTCATTCCTGATGGTCCTGCCGCTAAGGCGGGAATACAACGCGGAGATGTTATTATCCGGTTTAACAATCAGCCGGTAAAGAAAATGGAAGATCTTCCCAAAATCGTTGCCGCGACCACCCCAGGGCTGAGGGTCGATGTCGAGGTGATTCGTGACAGTTTCCGGAAAATACTCCAAGTAACCATAGAAGTATTGAAAGATTCGCAGGAAACGGTGGTGGCCAAGGCCGATCCTCTGGGCCTCCAGGTTCAGGATATTAACGAGGAGTTGGCGAAAAACCTGCAATTGCAGAGTGGGGAAGGGGTTCTGGTTTCCGATGTGACCGCCGGAAATGCTGCGTCAGAAGCGGGTATCCGCCGGGGAGATGTGATTTCGGAAATGAACCGCGCTACAGTCAGAAATATGCAGGACTACCAGAATCTGTTGGCCGCCGTCGAAAAGGGCTCGTCCGTCCTGTTTCTGATCAAGCGGGGAGGAAGTACCATATATATTGCTGTCAAAGTTGAGTAGAGCATTGTTTTACCTTCGATTAATTTTTTCACTTTTTCACCCTGTCTAAGCGTGCGCGTTCCCTCAAGGTGGTTCTGGGTTTTTGTTGTGTTTGCCGTGATAGGGCCGGGGCAATCCCTGGCCTTTGCCGAAGAGCGCTATAACCGCAGAACCCCCCTTGTTCGGGCTATAGAGAAAGTCAGCCCGGCTGTTGTGAATATTTACACGACGGAAATTTCCCGGTCTGCGCGCAATCCCTTCAGAAGTTTTGGCAACAACCTGTTTGACCAGTTCTTCAAAGATTTCATTCCTCCTGCTGAGAATCAAAGACGTAGCCTGGGTTCGGGCGTTCTTATCAATGGTGAAGGATTTATTCTCACTAACGAGCATGTCATCGCCAAAGCCGCGAAGATTCATGTCACCCTGAGCGACAAGCAGGAGTTTGATGCCAGCGTCATTGGTGCGGATATCAAATCTGATTTGGCGATCATCAAGATCGACCCCGGTAAGCCTCTGCCTTATGTGAAAATAGGGCGGTCCGATGATTTGATGATTGGAGAGCAGGTGCTGGCCATTGGTAATCCTTTTGGTTTGCAACACACGGTCACGACCGGAATCATCAGCGCCTTAAACCGCAGCATCAGAGCCGGAAAAAATATGATTTACAGTGACTTCATTCAGCTCGATGCTTCGATCAACCCGGGAAACAGTGGAGGGCCTTTACTGAATATTAATGGTTCTCTAATAGGTATTAATACGGCTATCTACCAAAAGGCCGAGGGCATTGGTTTTGCCATCCCCATCGACCATGCCAAGCGGATTGTCGATGAGCTGATCCGTTATGGAAAAGTCCGGCGTGGATGGCTGGGAGTTTCTGTTCAAGATTTAGATGCCCAACTCTCGCGCCATTTCCAGTTGGATCGGCAAAGAGGGGTTCTGGTTGTTGGTGTTGCCAAAAATAGCCCGGCCGGGAAAGCCGGTTTGAAACGCGGGGATATCATCATGGCCATTGACGATCATGAGGTGAAGAGCAAGTCGGATTTTCGCGGACGTATGGCTTCTTATATCGTGAGCAGTTCGATTCGGTTTTCCATTCTGCGGGACGGGAAAGTGATGAGGCACAGAGTCCGTGTTACCTCCATCCCCAAAAGCTATGTTAAGGAGTTCACCCGAAACTGGCTTGGGCTAAAAATTCAAGAGAACAGAGAGCGTTTTGCCCGAGCCAAAAGGCTGACGACTTCCAAGGGAATGGTTGTTGTGGAGGTGGTTCCCAACAGCGCCGGCGGAAGAATCGGTATCAATCCCGGTGATATTATCAGGCAAATGAATCAGAAGCGTGTGGACAATGAAGAAGATTATAACAAGGCTGTGGCAGAAATAAATAATCCGGACCGCATTTTACTTTTGGTTCAGCGTGGACGACAGGGGTATTATGTGACGCTGGAACCTTAATAAATTACTCCTTCCTTTCTATGATGGCAAAACAGGATATCGAGGATCTCAAACAGACGATCCATCACCACGATCACCTCTACTACGTTAAAAACTCCCCATCGATTTCTGACCAGGAGTATGACCGACTCCTCCGCTGTTTGCGCGAACTGGAAACCGCCCACCCAAAATGCGTTACCCCAGATTCCCCCACGCAGAGAGTGGGCGGAAAAGTGGATGAACGGTTTAAAGCGGTTGTGCACCCGGTTCCCATGCTCAGCCTCGACAACACCTACAATGTCGATGAGGTGTGGGTGTTTCATCAAAGAGTGCTAAAAGGTCTGCCGGATGTTCCCGAAGATTCTATCGAATATGCGGTGGAGCTTAAGTTCGATGGCCTGGCTGTAGCGCTCACTTATGAAGATGGTCTGCTAGTGAGGGGAGCTACCCGGGGCGATGGCCTGCAGGGTGAGGACATCACCGCGAACTTAAGAACTCTACGTTCCATTCCTTTGAAAATTGATACGGAGGACTTCAAGGGCATAGAAGTTCGTGGTGAGGTTTATATGCCGAAGAAGGAGTTTGAACGCATTAATACCGAGCGCGAGGCAGAAGGGGAGGCGCCGTTCGCCAATCCCAGAAACGCCGCCGCCGGGGCTTTGCGCCTTCTTGACCCGGCTATCACTGCCCAGCGCAAACTCGACATATTTATCTATGCAGTGGGATTTCTCGAACCCAATCCTTTTAAGACTCATTATAAGTTGCAGGAAAAACTTGATGCCTTGAGGTTCCCGATCAATAAACACAACCGGCTCTGTAAAAATTTTGAATCGGCTATCGCCTTGATCGAAGAGTTTCGCGACAAGCGAAAAGAGCTTGATTATGAAGTGGATGGATTGGTCATTCAGGTAAATTCACTGGATCACCGAAAAAAGCTGGGTGAAACTTCCAAGTTCCCTCGCTGGGCGGTGGCTTACAAGTATGAAGCAGAACAGGCGGTGACCGAAATTATGGATATTGTCTGCCAGGTGGGCAGAACCGGGGCCATCACGCCTGTCGCCAAATTAAAGCCTGTGTTGATTTCCGGTTCAACCGTCAGCAGGGCGACCTTGCATAACGAAGATGAAATCAAGCGCAAAAACATCCGTGTCGGCGATCAAGTGGTGATTGAGAAAGCGGGTGAAATCATTCCCCAAGTCATCCGCGTTATCGAACCTTCCGGAGAACAGGCTCAGCCTGGAAAACGGGCCCGGCCTTTTAAGATGCCCACGACTTGTCCCGAATGTCAGTCTTTAGTTCACCGCCCCGAAGACGAAGCGGTCTGGCGATGTGTGAACAGCGCTTGTCCTGCACAGTTGAAAGAAAGGCTCAAGCATTTTTCTTCGCGCAAAGCGATGGACATTGACCATCTTGGCCCGGCGGCGATCGAGCAGTTGGTCGATTCGGGACGTGTTAAAAACTTTTCTGACCTTTATACTCTCAAAACGGATGAAGTTGCCTCTTTGGAACGGATGGCGGACAAGTCGGCGCAGAATCTTGTTTCAGCAATTGCAAAGAGTAAGTTGGCAGGACTTTCCCGTCTTCTGCATGCTTTGGGGGTGCGATATGTGGGGCAACGCACGGCCATCCTTCTGGCCAGAAAGTTCAGGTCTCTTAAAATATTACAGGAGACCAGTTATGACGAACTGGAAAAAATTGATGAAATAGGACCGGTCATTGCCGAAAGCCTGAAAGCGTTTTTGGATCGAGACACCAATAGGAAAGAAATAGAGCGGTTGCTGGAACGGGGCATTCTTATGGAAGAACAGGAATACTCTCCCGAAAGTGTAGGGTTGCTCGAAGGCCAGCAGTTTGTTCTCACGGGAGCCTTGACCCGATTCACCCGTGAGGAAGCCAGGGAGAAAATACAATCTCTGGGTGGGCGGGTGACTTCAACGATTTCCAAAAAAACTGATTATGTGGTGGCAGGAACTTCAGCCGGATCGAAACTGGGAAAAGCCCAGCAACTCGGTATCCCGGTATTGGATGAGGAAGCGTTGCAAAAACTATTGGAGGGTGGGTAAGTCAAACCCTTCAGCGGACAGCGGATGAGTGGACTCGTCGGCGGATTGGCCGTTTCGCGGGTCTTCGACCGTCAGGTTTCCTGGCTCTCGGAGGGGGACCGCGCCGCTTTCGTATCGGAGGCTTGCCTTCCTTTTCTTCCAGAAACAATTCCTCTTCGGGCCAGGATACGGGGATTTTGTTTTTCAGGTAATCCTCGACCCGTTCCAAATGCTGGGCGAAATCTTCACAGCAAAGTGTGATGGCGGTGCCCTTGTTTCCTGCTCGTGCGGTTCTGCCTATGCGATGCACATAGTCTTCCGCGTCCTGCGGTAAATCATAATTAATGACATGCGTGATATTGTCGATATGCAGTCCTCGCGATGCCACGTCCGTGGCGATGAGGATATCGAGAGCACCTTCCTGAAATTTTTCCAGTACCCGAATTCGGGCCTTCTGGTGAAGGTCGCCGCTAATTTGTCCGGCGTTAAAGCCGTTGTGGTTCAATTTCCACTCAAGAATCTCGCATTCAATTTTAGTGTTGGAAAAAATCAGAACTTTTTCCCCGGCCTCTTTTTTCATCAAACCTAAAAGGAGGTTGAATTTTTCATGTTGTCCGACGTGATAGAGTATCTGGGTGACCTCGTCCACCACCGCTTTTTCCGGCTCGATGGCTACCCTGACCGGATTGTTCATGTGCTCGTAACACAACTCCATAACCCGGTGATTGAGCGTTGCCGAAAATAGCATGGACTGGCGCTTGTCATAGGGCGAACAGTTGCGGAATAAATAACGCAGGTCGGCAATGAATCCCATATCAAACATGCGGTCGGCTTCGTCCACGACCAGAACTTCCACCTGTTTCAAACTGAAGAATTTTTGCTTGTAGAAATCGATCAACCGGCCCGGTGTGGCGATCAGGATGTCCACCCCATCCTTGATCTGGTTTATCTGTTTGTCATAATCCACTCCGCCGATAACACAAACCGTGCGGAACGAGCAATGCTTGCCTAAGAGTAGGGCATCCTTTTCGATTTGCCTTGCCAGTTCGCGGGTCGGAGCGATGATCAATGCTCGTGGACCGGCTTTTCCTTTAGGCGCGAGTGGTGGAGTGTTTTCTAACAGCCGGGTGAACAGGGTGATCAAAAACGCCGCGGTTTTTCCCGTTCCGGTCTGTGCTTGCCCTGCCAGGTCCTTGCGCCCAAGAGTGATGGGCAGAGACTTGCTCTGGATCGGTGTGCAGGTTACAAATTTCGCGTCGCGAATGCCCTTTAAGACTAGTTCTGGCAAGGCCAGAGATTCAAAGGTCAGTAGTTCCAAAAGATGCTCCGGGTGGGCACTTCTCACAGGGACTCTTGAGAGTTAGAGCCTTAATTTTCAAGTGGTTAAAAATCTTTGTTGAAGATAAAGGTCATTATGAGGGGCTTACCCTTGATTTGCAACTCAAATTTCATTTTTCTTGACTTTGGAGGGGGGGAAATGTTTAAATTATCCTTCAATTTTGATTCCGGTAGTTACCCAGATTCTAGGCCCGCCTGCACTTGATTTCAAAGAATTTTCCCTTTGATTTTCAATGGTTTTTGTTTCAGAAGCGGGACGAACCGGAAAATTGGAATAAGGCCGGAAAGTGGGGCAATTGTTATCGTTTTTTATCCGGCCTTTACCGGATAGGCTCGTTTTAGATGAACCACGGGTTTTTCGCGTTTTGAGGTGAATTTGTGATTCAACATGATGTGCTGATTGTGGGTGCCGGTCTCGCCGGGATGCGTTGTGCCCTGGAAGCCTGTAAGGAGTTGGATGTTGCCGTGTTGACCAAGGTGTATCCTTCCAGATCCCATTCCGGTGCGGCGCAGGGGGGTATTGCCGCTTCTTTGGGAAACTCGGAGCCGGACAGTTGGGAAGAGCATATGTACGACACCGTCAAAGGTGGCGACTTTCTCAGCGACCAGGATGCGGTGGAAGAGTATGTCAAAGCCGCTCCCAGGATTATCTATGAATTAGAGCATATGGGTTGTGTTTTCAGCCGTACGCCGGATGGGAAAATTGCCCAGCGCAGTTTCGGTGGGCATTCCAAACCGCGCGCCTGTTTTTCTGCCGACCGCACCGGCCATGCCATTCTACATGCCCTGCATGAACAACTCATGAAGAATGCGAAATCCGTTAAAATTTATAGCGAGTGGTACATGCACTCGCTGGTTGTTGATGGCGATCGTCGTTGTAACGGTGTGGTGGTCAGCAATATCCAGACCGGGGAAGTGGAAGTGATTCAGGCCAAGGCCGTGGTATTTTGTACCGGGGGATATGGCAGGGTATACAAATTCACTTCCAATGCTTTTGCCAGTACGGCCGATGGAGTCATGGCCGCGTTCGATGTAGGGATTCCCCTGGAAGATTTGGAATTTGTCCAATTTCATCCATCGGGTTTGTATCGCCAAGGAATTTTATTTTCTGAAGCAGCGCGGGGAGAAGGAGCTTATCTCCTTAATGGAAAAGGCGAACGCTTCATGGAACAGTATGCCCCGTCGCGCATGGAACTGGCCCCCCGCGACATCGTAGCTCGGGCCGAGCAGAGCGAAATGGATGCCGGGCGTGGTGTGAACGGTGAAAACTGTATTCATCTTGACCTGCGCCATTTGGGTGAGGCGCGGATCATGGAACGTCTGCCGCAAATCAGGCAACTGGGTATCGACTTTTTGGGTGTAGACTGCATCAACGAATGTTTGCCCATTCAGCCTACTGCGCATTATTCGATGGGTGGTATCCCGACCGATAAATATTCTCACGTAATTCTTGATGAAAAAGGCACCCGCATGAACGGATTTTTTGCCGCCGGGGAATGCGCCTGTGTCTCCGTTCATGGTGGTAACCGGCTGGGTACAAATTCCCTTCTGGAAGCAACGGTGTTTGGAGAACGTGCGGGTAAATCCGTACTCGAATATGCCGTGGGCATTGACTACGGAAACGTCAACGAAGGGCAGGAAAAAGCCCGGGTCCTGAAAAAGTTTGAGGATATTTTTCAAAGAGATGGCTCGGAAAGCTATAACGACATCCGTAATGAGATGAAGGATATAATGATGAGCCATTGCGGGGTTTTTCGCGATGAGAAAAAACTCAAAGTCTGTATTGAAACCTTGAAAGGACTGCAGGAAAGGTTCAAAAACGGTAGAGTGACCGATAAGGGCAAGCTGTTCAATACAGAAATTTATGAAATTCTGGAATTGGGAAACATGCTAGGGATTTCCCGGCTGATCGCCAATGGTGCCCTGCAAAGAAAGGAAAGCCGGGGCGGACATTTCCGCACGGATTTTCCGAAACGCGATGACGAAAATTTTCTCCATCATTCAATGACCTACGACTCCCCAGATGGACTGGTGGTGAAAAAGAAATCGGTCGTGATCACCAAATATCAACCCGCAGAAAGAACTTATTAATGGCGACTTTCAGGATCAAGCGCTTCAATCCGGAAAAACAACCAGAACCTTATTTTGAGGACTTCCAACTGGACATCCAACCGGGGATTACCCTTCTGGATTGCATGAACCAGATCAAGTGGACATTGGATGGAAGTTTTACTTACCGGATGTCCTGCCGCAGTGCCATTTGCGGGTCCTGCGCCGTTAAAGCGAACGGTCACGCCCTGCTGGCTTGCCAACGTCAGGCCGAACACATTGTCGATAACGACGAGACCATTACGCTAGAACCTTTGGGCAATATGAAGCCGATCAAAGACCTGGTGGTCGACTTCACCCCGTTCTGGGACAAGGTCAACAAGGTCAAACCTTATCTGGAACCCAAAGAAGCCCCGCCGGAAAAAGAACGTCCCCAAAGTCAGGAAGAATTTTTGAGGATCGACGATTCAAGCACCTGCATCATGTGCGGGGCCTGCTATTCCGACTGCAATACCCTCGAGGTGGATGAGAACTTCCTCGGGCCGGCGGCTCTTGCCAAGGCGCAAAGATTTGTTGGCGATTCCCGTGACTCCCAAACCTTCGAGCGGGTTAAAGAACTCAGCGAACCGGGCGGCATCTGGGACTGCACCCACTGCGGCGAATGTGTCGAGCGTTGCCCCAAACCGGCGCGTCCGTTTGACCGCATCAAAGAAATCATGACCGTGGCCCTGGAGCAAGGTGTGCACAACAATAACGGAGCCCGGCACGCACTATCCTTTTTTAATTCCGTAAAAAGAAGCGGTAATCTGAATGAGAACAGGATTCCCGTTGAGTCGATGGGATTTTTCAATATTTCCGGATTGTTGAGCCTGCTTCCTGTCGGGTTGCGCATGTTCTTTAAGGGCAAGGTTCCCCCGATCATTCATCACTCCATTGATGAAGTGGACGATGTTAAACGAATTTTCAAGGAGTTGGATCAATGAAGTTTGCCTTGTTTACCGGATGTGTTGCCAAAGGGGCAACCCGGGAACTGATGCTTTCCACCACCAAAGCCGCCGAAGGCCTCGGGTTTGAATTCATAGAAATGAAAAGCGCTTCCTGCTGTGGTGCCGGGGTGGTTTCCGAAAAAAGCCCTCTGCTTGCCGATGCGCTGAACGCGCGTTCGTTTTCCATCGCCGAAAAACAAGGGCTCGATATCGTCACCATCTGTTCGACCTGCCAGGGCACCTTGAAAAAAACTGAAGCTCAGCTCAATGCAGATGCCGAATATAAAAAGAAGGTCAACGACATCCTCGAGGAGGGTGGGCACCAATATAGCGGCAAGACACGGATCAAACATTTCGCCAACATTCTCGCTACTGATGAAGGCATGGCGAGGTTGAAGGAACGCATCAAAAGACCCCTGACCGGGTTAAAGGTTGCTGCGTTTTATGGTTGTTATGTCCTGCGTCCTTCAGAAAACTCAGACTTTGAGAATCCGGATAATCCCACAGGTATGGAAGATATTTTTGCAGCACTGGGCGCAACACCGGTTTATTATCCCAGTCGCATCAAGTGTTGCGGGTTTCCCATTGTTATGATGAACAAACCGGCTTCTCTTGATATGTCGGGCAACGCCCTGCTGGAGGCGATCGATCACGGCGCCGATGTTGTGGCGACCGGATGTCCGCTTTGTCATTTGAGCCTCGATTCTTATCAGCCGGAAATTGAAATTTTGCAAAAGAAAAACAATTCCATCCCCGTTCTGCACCTTCCCCAACTGGTTGCACTGGCCTTGGACTATTCCCCCAGCGAACTCGGCATGGATAGACACATCGTCTCCACCCTCAAAATCAACCAGATCCTCGCTACCACTTAGTCCCGGCGAACCGCCGGTGGCCGTGATATTCTTCCAAAGCTCTCCGGAGTACTCGTGTCGGTGTTATGTCAAAACTTTAACCTTCATGCCCCGAAGGGGTATGTGATAATTCACCTTAACTATTAAAAAATTTTCTTCATACAAAATGGCACGATGAACCAAAAATGGTTGTAAAGTAAGATAGAGGTAAGAAAATTAAGAATCAGTGTGAGCGATGAACCCGCTGAAATAATACTCTTAAAAATAAAAACTTTAAATAAAGTGGCGAACCGGGAACATATTACACTGCTCAGGAGTTCAGTAGAGAGGTGGAACATTTGGAGAAAAAGCAATCCAAACATCGAGCCCGATCTGGATCGCGTCGACTTCAATGGCGCTAACCTGAGCAATGCCAACCTCAGAAAAGCTAATTTCTATATGACCCTACTCAACGGCGCCAATTTGCAGGGCGCGAACCTCACCAAAACCTTCTTCGCCGGTTCGGATTTGCGAGGCGCCAACCTCAACGAAACCGATTGCCCGGGAGTGAAGTTCAATGGTGCGGATTTATGCGGATGCTCCTTCAAGAAAGCGAAACTGAGAAAAGTAGATTTCAGTGACCGCGATCTTCGCGACGTCGACTTCAGTGAAGCCGACCTGAGAAGAGCCGATCTACGAAAGTCTAATCTTGAAAAAGTAAACTTCTTCAAAGCCGATCTTCGTAAGACCTTGCTCACTGAAGCCAATCTCACAGAGGCGTATCTGTCTTCGGCGTGGTTGCAGGAGACCGACTTACAATGGGCCAACCTCAGCAAGGCTATCTTGCGTTATTCCGTTAACCTGACCCCCGCCCAGGTCCAATCGGCGAAGATGGACCGCGAAACCAAAGTTCCCCACTACCTGAAGATCCACTGGATTTCTGAAACGGATTTCCGCTGCGAAAAAAAGACAGGGTAGAGAATCTGATGCCGCGACCGCTTTCTTTAACTTCCCTTTGCTAAACCTTAGTCAATAGTTCAGAGTTGCTACCCAGCAAAAACTGCGGGACATTTGCGGGACTTTTCAAACTAACTCAAGCTTATTCTCAATATGCTGGTGCTTCTTTAAGGTATTAAGAACTAGGTAGGTTATCAGATAAGCCGCCCAATCATGAGCGGTTAAAGACGCGGGGTTCGCTGGCCTCGTAATATTCTTCCTAAACTCTCGTGCCACGGAGGGGTGCTCACGCCGGTGATATATAAAAACTTTAGCCTTCATACCCTTTCTATGGCAGTTTATTTTGCAGCCCGTTTTTATATGCTAAAACCATAGATTGTGTTCCCTTTAATCCCCCTTGACCTTGCGGGAAAGTAGTAATGGCAAGTTCGAATAATTTTTGGGCGAGATTGACTCCGGAAAAATTCTCTCGGCCTGAAAGCTCCTCATTGACTAATCTCAAATCTTTCAGCATGTCTTTTACTTTAAATCCCGCGGAATAATCCGATTGAATCATTTTGGGACCTAAGTTGGACAAAGCCCATGATCCGGCTGCTCCAGTACTGCATATTTCAATTACCAAATTTGGGTCAATTTCCTGAATTTCAGCAAGTCGCATTGCTTCAGATAAAGCCACCATGTTAATACCGCAAAGAATTTGGTTCACTAATTTAATGGCTTGTCCACTCCCAACCGGACCACAATGATGAATATTTTTTCCTAGAACCTTCAGGAGGGTCAATGAATCTGAAAAATCTTTATCCGTCCCTCCCACCATAATGGTCAAAGACCCATTCTTTGCACCACTATCTCCTCCGGAAACATGGGCATCCAAAAACCTTAATCCTATTTGCTTTAACCTGAGCCCTAAAGATTTTGCCGCCTTGGTGCCAATAGTACTGAAATCGATTATTAAGGAGCCCTTTTTAGCATTCTCAACCACACCCCCCGAACCAAAAAGAACTTTTTCGACATCCGGCGCATCGGACACACAAATAAAAATGAAATCAACATTGTTAACGGCCTCCTCAATGCTTTTAGTTACTTTGCAACCCGCCTTTTTGGCGATTTGAATACCGGGGTTAGTAGTCGTTCTGTTCCAAACATTCGTTACCAATCCTGAGCGACCCAGGTTGGCAGCCATAGCCGCACCCATAATTCCCATTCCCAAAAAAGCGTGTTTTGGCATAATCTACTTATCCTTCAATTTATTTAAAATTCCCAAATTGCATACTGTGTGAGCGTAGCACTCATTGAGGTTTTCATCTGTCCATCACGCTTATAAATTTTGACCCACTTGACAAAGCAATCTAAAACCCCAAGATTATAGTGGTCTTTAAAAAAAATTACGGTAAGGAGTATCAGTCATGAACAAAGATTCCTGGATCGCACTGATAATCGCCAGTATCATCACTATTATAGCAGCAACACCGCTTTACTATTCCCGTGACTATGCCCGTGGGCCGAAAGGTAAATTTTTGGAAGGTTCGGATACAAAACTGACGGAGCCCATGAAGCGAACAGAAAGAAAAACCGAGCCACTATCAGAGGATACCGAATAATAGGTTCCTGAAACAGGATAATAACCAGCTTTTGTTAGTGATCAACTATGAATGAAGAAGAAAAAGTAGTTTCAGAAAAAGAATTGAAACAGGAGGGAGAAATAGCCCTGTTTGAAGGAAAACCATTCAATGGTGTTTGTATTGATTTCTATGAAAATGGACAGAAATCCTTCGAGGGACATTTCAAAAATGGAAAAGAAGAGGGTCTTCATACTGAATGGTACGAAAACGGGCAGAAATCCTGCGAAGGACATTTCAACAAAGGAAAAGAAAAGGGTCTTCATACTCAATGGTTTGAAGATGGGAAGACAGAATTGGAAGGACAATACAAAGATGGTACTGAAGAGGGTCTTCATACTAGTTGGTATGAAAACGGACAGAAAGCAGGTGAAGAACATTATAAAAATGGAAAAGAAGAGGGTCTTACGGTGATTTGGTATAAAAACGGACAAAAAAATATTGAGAAATATTACAAAAACGGAAAAGAAGAAGGACTTTGGATTGAATGGTCAGAAGAAGGAAAGAAAATATATGAGGGGCATTTCCAAGATGGAAATGAATTATAGGAAGGGTTGGATACGTCTGGGAATCGTAGTTTTTGCCCTATTGGTGTTAGGATTTATAATTCCGTTTTTAAAAATATATAATTTCAGTGCTTTCAATTCAGGCGTTTCTACAATAATTGGGCTGATTGCCCTTTTATGGCTGATTTATAGCGTCTTCTCGTGGGTTTCCGATGGATTTAAGAAAAAAGGAAGCCCATATGTTTAATTTGAATGAAGGTGGAAATGCGCAAAAACAACTTGGAAAAAGGCAACAGGATAAAACAAAAAGTATTTAAAATCCTGGAATGCTAGCTTGAGTTCCTCTGGGAGTTTAACTAATCCGCTATATTTCGAGCACGATTTCATCGTCCTCGACCTTGACCACAAAAGTGCCAAGCTTTGCTTGCGGATTCATCTTGCATTCCCCGTTGGTGACATCGTATTGCCATCCGTGCAGAGGGCAAGTGATGATGTTTCCCTCCAATTCCCCAGTGCCCAGTGACCCTCCTTTATGCAAACAGGTATCGTCTATGGCAACAAACTTTCCTCCCACGTTAAATACGGCAACGCTTTGTCCTTCTACAGTAAAGGTTTTCCCTGTTCCTTCCGCCAATTCCGATTTTTTCGCCAATTTATGAGCCGCCATAATCAGTTCTCCTATAATAAAAAGCTTTGTAGAACATTTGAAAAGAAAAATAAATGGAAATATATTGTTTATGATTCAATTTTTGCAAGAAAGATTCGCCCCTGCCTGGAAAACAGTTAAATCGAGATTTCCAAAATGTAAAATCACACCTCGCCACATTGGCTTCTTTCTGCTGTTCTAAGTTTGACAAATAAACATGTCGAATTTACCTAGTTATAGAAATCATTAATTTCTAAAAAGGTTACGTGATGCGTTTTGAACAGATGACCATAAAACTGCAGGAAGCTTTTTCTGCCGCCCAGAGGTTGTGTTCCTCCAAACGCCAGCAGTTTTAATCATTTAATATCATCGAATCCACGCCTGACTTTCTCTCGCCCTGCTGAATGATAAATTCTCCATCGTGGTAATTCAGAAGAATTCCATTCATACAAAAAAGTTCATGGATTTATTCATCGGTGAAGTCATAAAAAATGGGGAATGTTTGCATCACTTTTTTTTACATCATGGTGGTTGGCTCTATAAAAAAAGAATAGGCCGGCAACTAATGCTGATTTAGGAGTTGTCAATGCATTTATACCTTGTAAATATTGAATGCAAATCTATAATTCATTAATAGGGTTTTTCAATAGTTTGGAGATGTAAAAATGGATGGGAAGCCAAAGTATAAATTATTGGTTGTGGATGACAACGAGAAACACTGCCAGGTTGCGAAACGATGCCTGGAGGATTACCGCGAAATTGAAATAGCTCTTGGTGGTGAGAAAGCTATTTCCCAAATATATAATTTTAATCCTGCGGTGGTCCTTCTGGATGTCAAGATGCCAAGGTTGACCGGGGACGAATTGGTGAAAATGATTAAAGCCTGGAAACCCGAAATTTATGTCATCATAGTTTCTGCCCATCTCACCCCGGAAATCGAGAGAGATTGCATGCAGGACGGTGCATCCGATTGCTTTAGCAAACCAATAGATTTTGATTTGCTCCAGAAAACGATCCAGAATTTACTGAATTCTTAATGAGATAAATAGCTTTCAGGAAAAAATATCTCCTTCCTCATTGCCATACAGGTTAAGATCGTTCCGTTAATATTTTTAGGAGCGGTGATTTCTTAAGTTGTGCCTTCAAAAAACTGCTTAAAACCCAAGCCCCGTCAAGAATCCTGCCAAGCGGATAGTATCTCTACACAACTTTATCGTGTTTCTTCGACAACAATGAGAAGTTGTCCAGTATGGTCTTCTTCGCCGTCCAGTTTGTTGAGCCTGTAATGACCCGTTGCGCCCAAAAATGACTTAATATTCAGAAGCAATTTATCCTTAAATGCAGATTGAACGGGATGGTGTTTCATGCGATACAGGCTGGTGCCCCTGTTGAAATAATTTTTTAATTCATTGATCTGGATGTTTGGGTCATGATTTTCAAAAATTATAGCGCATGAATTATCAGGAGGCAGTGTTTCTGCTATTGCTTTCAGAACATATAGCTCGTAGCCTTCAACGTCAATCTTGATGAGATGGGATGTTATTTAGAAAAAGTTCGTTCAGGTGTGTTTTGGCATCTTTTATTGAGATCTTAATATAGTCATATGCGTTCGAGGGGTCCGTTATATTATCTTTGTCTAGAAGAATATCATTGGAGTAGGTGTTTCCTTGTCTTATATATGCGCCGCCATAATTATTTTTGGGGATGGTTAGTTCGAGTTGGTTATTGCTCTCCCCAAGGCCAAAGTTGTTGAGTGTTACTTTGTGGTCGATGCCAAATGTGATCTCAATGTTTGTCTGTAAAATTCGATACACTTGCGGATTAGGTTCATAACAGAATATATTTTCAAAACCGTTTCCAGTAAAACAGGACGTTAATCCAATGTTTGCGCCAATATCCAGCAAGAAATTGTTATACCCATTTATTCTGTAGGCTGTTATTAGTTCCTCGGTATCGACTTCGTGTCTTCCGAAGACCAGAGGATTCCTTGCTATTACATCCCCTCCTTTTACGAAGAGGTTTGCTGCGTTTTGCGTGATTTTTTCAAATAAAACACAGTTTTTACGAATTCTCAGGAATTCAAGGTTGGAATATGAATGGTGAAAATCTTCAGCTATCTTTATTCCGCTTTTCATTTGATTATTCCAGTTAGCGTACTTACGAATTAAGTCAAACATTCTACTATGTGGACATTGTAATTATCAAGCGAGGTCGTAGGAGTTGTGTTTGCTGGTGGCATCCGGGTTAAAAGGATGTTTTGCGTGATATTCAGGCTTGAGAGGGCTTGATGACTACTGGAAAAAAAAATTTAGAAAAGGTAAAATGCAGCCTTTGTTTGACGCCGAGACTGATTAGGTCCAGCCGATTTGGAGTTCTCCAAACAATGATAAATGAATAAACATCCACAATTTGGGGCAGATTGATGGCATGAAAATTTTAAGAGCCTTCGGGTTTCCATACATAGCTAAAAACCCAAATAGTATTTACATTGGCCTTATTGCCGGGGTTGGTGACCTGGTTTTAGCGGCACCTTCGATTGTCGCGGTTAAAAATAAATTTCCGAAAGCTAAATTGTGTTTCGGGGTTGGGGGCGGAATTTTCTATGACATCATTGCCAATGATCCCAATATTGATGAATTTGACACCCCTATATTTTATTGGCCCCCAACAAAAAATGTTTGGAAAATTTTGGTGCGAAAAAAACTATTCTTCAAAAAGAGCCTTAAATATGACCTGGTGATTTTGCTGGATGGCCCCAGTAAAAAGGGGTTGGATAAAGGACAACACTTGATTGATCTTTACGCTGAGAAGTGTGGAATAACTGTGGAGCGCCGAAGGCCCATTGTTTATCTGAATGAAGAGGATGAGGTGCAGGCAGACGTCATCCTAGAGCAGGCAGGTATTTAAAAAAGGAGAACCCTTTATTGTCCTGTCTCCTGAAACACGCTTTGCTAAAGCGGCCAAAGAGTGGCCTCGCCAGAACTTTTTGGAATTGGCTGATAAAATCCGCGAAAAGTATTTAACTAAGATAATTACTTTTGTCTCTCCAAATTCAAACAAGGATTACCCTGGAACCATTACAGTAAAAAATGCACCAACAATCCGTGCTGCTGCCTCGGTTATTGGTCGTGCTTTTTTGTTTATAGGCTGTGATAATGGGTTGACGCACATTGCTTCATCATTTGATATGAAAATGATTTCTATTCATTTAGGTCACCCCAAAAAACGTAGTGAGCCCATTTCTCCAAATGCTACGGTTATTTTTAAGGACTCGTTTCGTGATCCTGAATCGGTCACTGTGGACCAGGTATATGAAGAGGTCGAGAAGGTTCTGAAGGATCTTTAAAAAGGATTTTATAATTTAAAACCAAAGGATCAGGTCTGCTTGGCGACTTCATTCAAAAAACAAATGGTTGTTCTGGTTGTTGGGGGTGTCGTTTTTATGACACTTCTTGTCATGCCGCCACTTGAGGGTTTAACGCCTGAGGGGCAGCGCATGCTGGCGGTGACCGCCCTCATGGCGGTCTGGTGGGTCGGCGAGGGTACTTCCCTGGCGGTAACGGCCTTGTTGCCTTTGGTATTGTTCCCCGTGCTCGGCATCCTGCCTAGCAAACAGGTGGCCCCCAATTACGCCAACCACCTCATCTTTCTGTTTCTCGGTGGATTCATGATTGCTCTCGCCATGGAGAAATGGAATTTCCATAAACGTCTCGCGTTATGGATCATTTTCGCCATTGGGACCCGCCCCCAGCGTCTGGTTTTAGGATTCATGACCGCCACCGCTTTTTTATCGATGTGGACCTCCAACACTGCATCGACCATGATGATGTTTCCGGTTGCCATGGCGGTGGTGCGGCAAATTGCTCTAGATGCATCTTTGGATGGCGTGAAAAACTCCGAATCGCAAAAGACTATTGAACAAGGATTAGGACTTGTCCTCATGCTGGGTCTGGCTTATTCCGCAAGTATTGGCGGGGTAGGTACCCTCATTGGCACTGCACCTAATATTGTTTTTGCCGGGTTTTATAAAACACTATTTCCAGAGAATCCTGAAATAACTTTTTTTAAGTGGATGGTGATGGCGGTTCCAGTGGTGATAGTTTTTATTCCGATCGTGTGGTTGTATCTGTGCCGATTCGTGTCCCCCATATCGTTAAAGAACATTTCATCCGGGAGCCATGAAATTATTCAACGGGAACTCAATGAACTGGGTCCCATCAACCGCGCTGAAAAAACTGTGGCGACCGTGTTTTGTCTCACCGCTTTTTTATGGATATTTCGTCAGCCCATTTCGTTGGGAGAATTTGTGATTCCCGGTTGGTCGGGACTGTTTGCCAACCCAAAATACCTGCACGATTCTACCGTGGCTATGGCAATGGGAGTTTTTCTCATGATTCTACCGGTTGATGGGACAAAAGGGCAGGACTTAAACGGCAAGCGGGAATACTTCGCGCTTGACTGGAAAACCGTGCAGGAAAAAATTCCCTGGGGTATTTTGCTTTTGTTCGGTGGCGGGTTTGCATTGGCCGGGGGTTTTGGTGCGACCGGACTCGATACATGGATCGGTGGCAAGCTTACTGGTATTGCGGGGTGGCCTTTATGGTGTGTGGTGCTCAGCATTTGTCTTGCCATTACTTTTTTAACGGAGTTGACCTCCAACACTGCCACCACCACGATGATCCTTCCTATACTCGGTGTGTCGGCGGTGGCTGCAAATATTCATCCTCTCTTTTTTATGCTGCCGACAACGCTGGCGGCATCCTTCGCTTTCATGTTACCTGTTGCGACCCCGCCAAATGCCATTGTGTTTGGTAGCGGTTGGGTGACGATCCCTCAAATGTCACGAGCTGGTTTTGTTCTCAACTTTGTCGGGGCAGGCATCGTGACCACCACCGTTCTGCTTTTGGTCAATTCCCTGTTTCTATAGCTTTAAACAGTTATAAAATAATGGGTTATGGTTTATTCCCTTAGGGTGTTGCTTTAAGGCAGGCAAACTGTTATTTAGTGTGTCATGAATCCTGCCAATTTCGTACATCTCCATCTCCATACTTCCTATAGCTTACTAGATTCTTCAATCCGCCATTCTGCCCTGTTTGAAAAGGCGGCGGAGTTTGGCATGCCTGCCGTGGCGATGACCGATCATGGCAATATGTTTGGGGTGGTGGAATTTTATAATGCAGCCCGCAAACATGGCATCAAGCCGATCATCGGGTGCGAAGTGTATGTTGCGCCTGAGAGCCGCCTTGAGAAAAATTCCAAAGACAATCTTCGCGATGCGTCTTATCACCTCATCCTTCTTTCCGAAAATGAGACGGGTTATAAAAACCTTTTAAAACTCGTGACCAAGGGATATCTGGAAGGGTTTTATTACAAGCCGCGCATTGACAAGGAACTGCTTGCAGAATATTCGGAGGGACTGATCGCTCTGAGTTCTTGTGTTCGCGGTGAAGTCGCCCATAACGTGAACCGGGAGAATGTTCCCCGCGCTATCAAGGTGGCCAGCCAGTATGCAGAGATCATGGGCGGGGGCAACTTTTTTCTCGAACTGCAGAATCACCAACTGGAAAACCAGGACCGGATCAACAAGGAAATCATCGGTATTGGTAAAAAACTGGACCTCCCGGTGGTGGCCACCAATAATTGTCATTATATTGACCGGGAAGATTTTCGAGCGCATGAAATTCTACTGTGCTTGCAGACGGGAAAAACCATCAGCGACCCTTACCGCATGCAGTATCCCAAGGATGAATTCTATTTCAAATCACCTCAAGAGATGATCGCCCTGTTTAAAGAGACTCCCGAGGCGATTGAGAATACTTTGAAAATTGCCGAGCGTTGTGAGCTGGAACTGGAATTTGACAAACTAAATTTGCCGGATTACCCGGTTCCGGAATCATATTCTCTTGAGACCTATCTTGAGGAGCGTTCCCGCGAGGGGTTGACAAAGAGGTTTGAAGAGTTGGAGAAACGCAAGATTGAGTTTGACCGGGAAGTCTATGAAAAAAGGTTGGAGCGGGAACTGGGAATCATCAAGAAGATGGGCTATCCCGGTTATTTTCTCATCGTGTGGGACTTCATCCATTACGCCAAGGAAAACGGGATCCCGGTTGGACCCGGTCGGGGTTCTGCCGCGGGCAGTGTGGTTGCCTACGCCCTGCAAATTACCGATATCGATCCTATGCAATACGATTTGTTGTTCGAGCGGTTCTTGAATCCGGAACGGGTGAGCATGCCGGATATTGATATCGACTTCTGCATAGATGGGCGCGATGACGTGATCAAATATGTTACCGAGAAATATGGCGGCAACCAGAATGTGACTCAGATCATCACTTTTGGCAGCATGAATGCCAAGGGGGTCATCCGCGATGTCGGGCGGGTTCTGGATATGACCTATGGCGAGGTCGACAAGCTGGCGAAACTGGTTCCCAACAAACTGAATGTCACGCTTAAGGACGCGTTCAAGGAGGAGCCGCAATTTGAAAAACTCCGCAAGGAAAACCCGAAAGTTGCCGAACTATTGGATATCGCCAAAAACCTGGAAGGGCTGGCGCGGCACTGCTCGACCCACGCCGCCGGGGTGGTCATTTCATCGAAAGCTCTGACGGAGTTTTGTCCGCTTTATAAAGGCAGTAACGACGAGGTGGTGACTCAGTATGCCATGGGCAGTGTGGAAAAACTCGGATTGCTGAAAATGGATTTTCTTGGGTTGAGAACGCTGACGGTGATCAGTAATGCCCTGAAGATGATCAAACAATCAAAAAATATTGATCTGGATATCGGCGCCATTCCCTTGAATGATCCTGCCACCTACCAGCTTCTTTGCGATGCGAGAACGCTTGGGATTTTCCAGTTGGAAAGTTCGGGAATGCGCGACCTGCTTAAAAAATTAAAGCCGGACTGTTTTGAGGACATCATCGCTCTTTTAGCGATGTACCGACCGGGTCCATTGGAAAGCGGCATGGTTGATGATTATGTTAAGCGCAAGCATGGCACGATGGAGGAAAAATATGACCTGCCGCAGTTGGAGTCCATTCTTAAAGAAACTCACGGAGTCATTCTCTATCAGGAACAGGTGATGAAGATAGCCAGTGTGCTGGCCGGGTTCAGCCTGGGTGATGCCGACTTGTTGCGGAGAGCTATGGGCAAAAAGAAACCGGAAGAAATGGCTGCCCAGCGGGAAAAGTTTTTGAAGGGATCACGGGATAAAAATATTAATGAAAAAAAATCGGAAAAGATTTTTAACCTGATGGAAAAGTTTGCCGGCTATGGGTTCAATAAATCTCACAGCGCGGCGTACGCGCAAATTTCTTACCAGACCGCTTACTTGAAAGCTCATTACCAGTTGGAATTTTTTGGTGCCTTGATCACCAGTGATATGGATAACACCGACAAGGTTTTGCGCTATATCCACGACTGCCGTGAAATGAAGATCACCGTTCAACCCCCGGATGTGAACCTGAGCCAGCGGGACTTTTCGGTCTGCGAAAATATACTGGTCTTTGGCCTTGGGGCTATTAAAAATGTCGGGAGCAAAGCCCTCGACAATATTATCGAAGTCAGGCAGGAGTTGGGCCGGTTTACATCACTGGAGCAGTTGTGCGAGAACGTGGATATGCAGTTGGCCAACAAGCGGGTGTTTGAAAGTTTGATTAAAAGTGGAGCCTGCGATTCTCTGGGCCAGAGCCGGGCTCAAATGATGAATGAGTTGCAAGCTCATATGGAACAAGGGCAGGCCAAGCAAAGGGACCGGGAGTTGGGACAGTCCAACATGTTTGATTCGTTTGCGGCCGATGCGGAGGAAGATAAGCCATCTGTCAGAAATGTGGAGGAGTGGAGCGATGCTGATCGGCTCAGGTTGGAAAAAGAAAGCATCGGGTTTTATATCACCGGTCATCCACTGGATGGGTTTACCCGGGAGCTGTCCTGGTTCACGGATGCAACTTCAGCCTCCATCGCAGAAGCTAGAAACGGAAAAACTGTAAGCCTGGCAGGAATCCCGATCAAACATCTTCCCAAAACTACCCGCAAGGGTGACAAGATGGCGATCATCACCCTTGAGGATTTGCAGGGATCGATAGAGGTTATCCTCTGGCCAGAAATATACAGTCAGGCTCAGTCACTTTTAATGGATGAAGTGCCGCTTTTGGTAAAGGGTAAGGTGGACTCCGAAGGTAACTTGCCAAAAGTCATCGCCAGCGAGGTCTTTCCGCTTGCCCAGGCGAATCAGCATTTTCAGGGCAAGGTCATGATCCATTTCAGGACATTGGGTTTAGAGCGCGAGACCCTTGTAGCGGTGAAGAATATTCTTGCCTCTCACAAAGGCAACAACGATACCTGCTTACATTTTATCTTTCCGGATGAAAATGAACGTGTGGTCACGGTGGCGGATGAGTTTCGTATTCAACCTTCCGATGATGTGATTGATAAGATCGAAGCCCTTCTAGGAGAAGATGCAATTTTGTTTGAATAGCGGGAATGAGCCACGAAAAGAGCCCGAAACACATCGTGAGTTAGTCCCGGGTTTGTGCGATAATGCCCTCTCGTTTCAAACCCTGAAATTTTTGCGAAATTAGCTGAGAAAATATGGAAGTCAAAGAATTCGCCTTACGATATTTTAAGGATGTGCTGGCCAACGGCTTGATGGTGGTGACGGTGGAGATGCCGCATATTCACACCATGGAAGTGTCGATGTTTGTCCGGGCCGGTTTACGATTTGAAAATGAAAAGAATAATGGAATCTCCCATTTTCTGGAACATATGATGTTCCGGGGAAACCGGAAATACCACAACTCGATCTCCCTGAATATGGAATTCGAAAATATTGGTCGGGACCTTCGTGCCTCCACCCTTGGGGAATACACGCAATACGGGTTCAGTCCGCATACCTCGCAGTTAGATAAGGGAATGGAAATTTTCTCGGAGTTTTTTTATTCCCCGACGTTTCCGGAGATTGAACTGGAACGCGGAATCATTATCGAGGAATACTATGAAGAACTCAACGAAGAGGGCGTGAATGTAGACATTAACAACCAGGCGTGCAAACTGCTTTATCCTGAAACACCAATATCATGGCCCACCATTGGGACGGAAGAGACTATTAAAGCGATTACGGTGGAAATGTTGAAGGACTATTACAACGCCCATTATGTTCCTGGAAACATGATTCTGGCAATTTCGGGACCGGTTGAGCACGACCTTAATCTTTCGCTGGCAGAAAAATATTTTTCCAATTTATCTAACGGTGTGGCGCCGATTTCAAAAAATCATTTTATCGGAAGTATCCCCGACGAGCAGGCCCGGCCCCAGTTTCTTTTTCAGCAGGATTCTGACAGCCAGATCGAACTGCAAATATGTTTTCGTTCCTGTTCTTACAATCATGAAGATTTTCTGACAATGGGATTAATCAGCCGAATCTTTGACGATGGCTTTACCTCCCGATTGCAGAGAGTGCTCAGAGAAGAACGAGGCCTGGTTTATTCAGTCGAATGCCGTGCAACGAGTATGTCGGACATTGGCACGATGGACTTTGATGTAACGGTGCGGCCGGAGAAACTCATTGAAGTGACCCAAGTCCTGCTTGAGGAAATTAAAACTTTTGCCAGCCAGGGGCCCACTGATTATGAAGTGGCGCATGTAAAAAAACGTTATATGTTTGACCTGGATTCGGAATTGGATGATCCTTACAAGCAGGTGGTGCGCTATGCTTTCCCACACCTTTACTCGGAAGAACTCTCCGTGGAAGAAGAACGAAACCAGATTCAGATGATCTCGAAAGAAAAAATCATTGATGTTGCCCGAAAGACTTTTGTCCCGGAAGTGCTGAACCTGATTCTGGTCGGTCCTTATACCCACGAATTAAAAGACGACCTCGAAAAACTGATCCAGAACTATTAATTTCATGATTCAAAAAAAAATGAAGCCATTCGGCTTGTGGACTGTGCTATTGGCGCTGTTTCTCTCTGCCTGTGGCGCAAATATTGAGGATTGTTTGCAGGATGGAAGTTGTGGTCCCGCCATACAGGTGGCCAGCCATGACGGGAGCTTGCCGGTGGATCCTTATGATTCTTTTTGGGATGCAGGGCCTGTTGCGGTCGAGGTTGAACTCGGGCCGCAAATGATCACCAATCCGAAATGGCCAAATCCTTCGACGAAGGAGGTTACCGTGCGTGCTGTTAAAAATTCCAGCGGCATAGCTATCATGCTGGAGTGGAGTGATCCAACTCGTGATAGCAACTTTGACCACTCTGCGTTATATGTTGATCGGGCGGCGGTGATGTTTCCGATCGTTGCCGAGAAGGAGGCCCCGCTGATCACCATGGGCGAATCGGGAAAGCCTGTCAACATCTGGCAATGGAAGGCAGTGGGTGGAGAGAGAGGGCAACCGGGAGTGAGGGACAATCCTGATTCCGGGCTCACTTACCAGACCATTGAGGATTTAAACGCGGAGGGATACAGCACCCTGACCGATCAGAACCAGCAGGATGTAAAAGGCTTCGCGGTGTGGAAAAGTAATAAATGGCGTCTTGTTTTCCATCGATCGTTAACCAATGACAACGCCAATGATGTTCAGTTTAGGCAGTCGGTCTTAATGGCCATCGCGGTTTGGAACGGTTCTAATAAAGAATTGAATGGGCAAAAGGGAATTGCCGGCTGGTTGCTTTTGAGGATGTCATCCTGAGTTTGTTATGTTCTTCCTAAATATTCATGGCCCGAAGGGACACATTGAAGGATCTGGTTTTTCTCGTCTTTGCGAGGCGGCGAAGCCAACGAAGCAATCCAGTTGTTAAGTTTACCGTTGCAACGAGCCTGACCTGCAACCGAGATGAAAAGAAAACGACCTGCAGTTTATATTATGACCAATAAACCCAACGGAACCCTCTATACTGGCGTGACGAGTGATCTGGTAAAGCGCGTTTATGACCATAAAAATGGGGCTGTTCCGGGTTTTACTAAAACCTGTGGTTGTAAGCGGCTGGTCTACTTTGAACTCTGTGATAGCATGGGTAATGCTATTTCCCGAGAGAAACAGATAAAGTCCGGTTCCAGAGATAGGAAAATAGCGTTAATTGAAAACATGAATCCGAAGTGGCAGGATCTTTATAGCGAATTCTATGATTGTCGTTGCGAGGAGCCAATGGCGACGAAGCAATCCAGGTTGTGAGGTTTTGTATAGAGAATCCTCCGATGACGAAGTCGTGATAATTCCTCATTAGCCTTTGTGCCCTGTAAGAGCAAACCCATAGAACCTGGATCGCCACGCTCGGTTCCCTCGCTCGCGATGACGATTCTGTGGGTTTGGCTGTCACCCTGAGCCAAGTCGAAGGGCTTCGGGTTGCTTCCTCAACCAAATCCCCACCCTCACACAGTATCCCTTGTGATATAGTTCTGATCGGAGAATTTGTTGAGGCATTTAAATAGGTTTTCTAACTTGTAGTCAAGGAGAGATTTGATCCCTTGACTAAAGGATTATGAAAAAACATTACATAATTGATGAGATTAAGCGGACTGCTAGAGAGAACGGAGGCAAGCCACTCGGTAAAATGAAATTTGCCAAGATAACAGGGATACAAAATCATAATTGGCTTGGAAAATATTGGGCAAGGTGGGGGGATGCTGTTAAAGAAGCGGGATATGAACCTAATAAGCTCCAGGGTTTATTATCTGATGATTTTCTAATTGAAAAAATTATTCCTTTTATAAAAGAACTTGGTAAATTCCCTGTAGCCGAGGAATTAAGAATGAGAGCAAGACACGTTAAGGATTTTCCAAGTCAAAGTGTTTTTTGTCGGGTTGGAAAGAAGCCAATGTTGGCCAAAAAGATAATTGAATATTGTGAAAAGAAAGGTGAATTAGAGGAAGTAATAAATATATGCAGACCAATTTTAGTTGTAGATGAACTTGAATCAGATATTCCGGGCAAGTCTGAACCCGCTGACGGGTTTGTGTACCTCATCAAATCAGGGAGGTACTACAAAATTGGAAAAACTTATGATGTCGGAAGAAGAAAATATGACATAAAACTTCAGCTTCCAGAAGAAATCAAAGAGGTACAATGTAATACGCACCGATGACCCTAATGGGATAGAAGCATATTGGCATAACCGGTTTAAGGAGAATAGAAAGAAAGGTGAATGGTTTGTCCTTACCTCTGATGATGTCAAAGTTTTTAAAAAAAGAAAATTTATGTAGTATTTATTCTTAATGGATGTCATATAGAGTGGTTTAGTTGCATGGTTCAACCCTCGCCTCCAAATACATTTTCTCGTGCAAATTGCGGGTTAACTGTTTGCTCATGCACAGGTGGGTTAGTGCGTTAGTGGTTAGCCACTTCTGCGCCGGATTGTTTTTCCAGGTTGGCGTGAAATTTTTTCCAGGGGGCTTGCAAGGCGGGAACAAGCTTTTCCTTCAATTCATCCGGGACGTAGTTGATTTTATCCGCCGGCCAGTCTTCCACATTCCGCACATCCAGGTTTTCTTTTCCGTAAGGGATTTGCAGGGCCTCTTCGAATCCATAAACCAAAGCGCTTGAATAAACCTTGTGATATTGCTCTTCAATTTCTTCTTCTGAATGCATTCCCTTAACAAGCTGTTCAAACAGCTCCTTGATGATGGGCGCGGCGTGTTCAATGAAATCTGGGGTCAAGGCGGAGTGCAGTGTGAAGTAGGTGATGAGCACATCCTGCAGCAGAAACTTTAGCTCCGAACTTTCTTTTTTGGGTGGGCGGGTGTTGATATTCAAAAGTTCCTTGAGGACTTTAATATTGCGGATCATGTCGTAGATGATCGACTCTTCCCAGGTTGCCTCATTCCACACGAAAAAGGCCCGCACGAAATTGGCTTTTTTCCTGGTGTCCCACATTTGCAGGGCAGTGGTGGGCCGCTCCTTGTTAGAGTAGGGGATGGCCTCTCCCCAACGCGGGTCCACCAGGTTCAATCCATAGCGTTTAAAAGTAGTGCAAAATGTTTGCTGATAGATTTCCATCAAGCATTCAAAGTTTTCCACGCTGTTCAGAGGGCTGTTCTGCGGCAGGTTGACGATGGAATACAGGCGCACGACATTTGTTCTGGCTTGCCCGTCGTCCTGGGCAACCATATAGGAACCGCCCCACATGCCAGCTGTAATGGGAACACTGATTTTATGCTGTTGCTTCATTTGTTGGGAAACAGAATCTCCAATGACCTTTAAAAGATTATGAAAATAATAAAGGTTTATTCGATTGTCTTTGGGATAAAGGTGCCCCGGAAGGATTTTATATTGCATAACCTATAAATGATCAGGATTGAATCAAAAGAAAAAGCCAAATCTCGCCCTCCTATGAAGGGAGGCGGGATTGGGTAGCAAGCAAGGGCTCATCAAGCTGCCGATACCTGTTGCTAAACAGAGAAAGCCATTGCACGCTGGTTCCACGCCGAGTGGTCACTAACCGTGATGGCAATAAGCATTAATTCATTAACCGTGAGCACAGTTGCCATGCTTTCGGCGGTCGCGTGAGCGTCACCGCCGCATTACCTGCGGCCGTTCGGCCGCTAGTCGGTGACTGCACCTTTGCTGGCAGAGCCGACAAGTTTTGCGTATTTAGCCAATACACCCGATTGATATTTTATCTCTGGCGCGACGAACTCTTTTCTTCTTTGTTCAAGCTCTTCGTCGGACAATTTTACGTTTAGCTGGTTGCGTTCGATATCGATGATAATGGTATCGTTGTCTTTGATGAGAGCCAGCGCTCCACCCAGTTGAGCCTCGGGTGCGATATGTCCAACAACGATTCCATAGGTTCCTCCGGAAAACCGGCCATCGGTGATGAGTGCGACTTTATCACCCAGGCCTTTACCTACAATAGCAGAGGTAGGTGCCAGCATTTCTCGCATGCCGGGTCCGCCTTGCGGGCCTTCAAAACGAATAACCACGATATCGCCTGCTTGAACACGGTTATCGAGAATGGCATCCAGGCATTCCTCTTCTGAATTGAAGACACGCGCCGGGCCGGTGAAGTTCTGGGCTTTAACACCCAAAATTTTTGCGACCGACCCTTCCTGGCAGAGGTTGCCCCTGAGAATGACTAAATGGCCTTCTGTCGATTTTGGCCGATCCAGCGGCAGAATGACATCCTGATCTTTTCTGGGTTGGTCGGGGACATCCTTCAGGTTTTCAGCGATTGTTTTTCCGGTCACGGTCAGGCAGTCGCCATGCAGGAGCCCGGCGTTCAACATCATCTTCATCACTTGCGGAATGCCACCGGCATGGTGCAGGTCGATGGCAACATATTTTCCTGACGGTTTCATATCGCAAAAGACGGGAACCTTTTTCCGAATTACTTCAAAATCATCTATGGACAACTGAACTCCAGCGGAGTGGGCGATAGCCAGGAGATGTAAAACTGCATTGGTGGAGCCGCCGACAGCCATAACGATCGCGATGGCATTTTCGAAGGCCTCCCGTGTCATGATGTCTTGAGGAAGGATATTTTTCTCGATCGTATTTAAAAGAGCTTTCGCACTTTGCCCGGTGCTGATTTCCTTATCCTTGTCTTCATTGGCCATGGTGGAACTGTGGGGCAGGCTCATGCCCATAGCTTCAAAGGCGGAAGACATTGTGTTAGCGGTAAACATCCCCCCGCAAGAGCCAAAACCCGGGCAGGCATTTTTTTCGATATCAGTGAGTTCATTCTGGTCAATGGTGCCGGCGCCAAACTGTCCCACCGCTTCAAATACACTGACAACGGTCAGATCGCTGCCATCGAGGTGACCGGGCTTGATAGTGCCGCCATAAACAAAGAGTCCGGGAATATTCAATCGTGCCATGGCAATCATCGCTCCCGGCATGTTTTTATCGCAACCGCCTATGCAAAGGACTGCGTCCATGCTGGCGCCGCGGCAAACGGTCTCTATGGAGTCGGCAATCACCTCGCGGCTGACCAGAGAGCATTTCATTCCTTCTGTTCCCATGGAGATACCATCACTGACCGTGATGGTTCCGAACATCTGTGGCATGCCGCCACTTTTTCGGATTTGGGCCGAAGCGATGTCGGCCAGTTTGCCTAGTCCTGCGTTACAAGGAGTGATTTTGCTCTGCCCATTGGCGATTCCAATGATGGGTTTGTCGAAATCTTCATCCGTGAACCCTAACGCTCTCAGCATGGCGCGGCTGGGGGCTCGCCGGTCCCCCTGTGTGATAGATCGGCTTTTTATGTTCAGAGGTTGGGGTGTCATCTTTATTTCCTGATGGTGTCTTTTATTAATAGAGCTTACTGCTCTGTTTTATTCAACGCTTATAGAGCGGGACTATATTTCCGGCGCTGAAATGGCATTGACGGTGGGACGGCAAAAATAGCCGTCTTCATTTTGAGAATACGCTATGGCGTAGTATACAGGATTTGCAGCTACTTGTAAAATGGCTTGCGAACCGGATATCTCAATTTCATGATCGAAGGGAATGACCGGTGTTTTTCGGTCTTTTTTCCAGGTTTTGCCTGGGGATTTTGGGGACAAAATTTCAGGCAGGCGAAACGACCTTTGGGCATAGAGATAGTCGAGCTTCAGGAGATCCTGCTCCATAGAAGTGGGAGCCTGATAAAATGTGTCCCGGAAAATGCGGTAATGCTCATCCAGAAAAACAGGGTTCATCAATAGTCCGCGAGCATCATGATGTTCCAGCAAGCGGTTGAACAGGGTTACGGGGTCCATTTTTCCGAGTAGGTAGTGGATGGAAAAACGGAATCGCTTGGAATTGTAATAGCGGTCGAAAATATCTTCGAATTGTTTCAAATACAAAACTTCTTCGGCCGATAGATTTCGGTGCGAGATCAGTTCATAAGGGGGAGTGGATTGGTAACGGTAGTGTTCCTTCTCTATAAGGTTGTTGATGGGAGCACCGGGAAGAAATTTCAGAAAACCCAATTGTAATTCGTGGGGTCTCAGCGCCATCACCCGGGAGAAAGATTGCCGGATATCTTCCAGGCTTTCTCCGGGCAGTCCGAATATCAGGTCGCAGTGAAAATGAATGCGGTCTTGATCCACCAACTGTTTAATGGTCTCAAAAAGTTTTTCGTTGTTCTGTTTTCTTTGAATGGTCTCCTGAACCGGCTCTGTGGTTGTTTGAATGCCGATTTCAAATTGAAACATTCCTGGGGGCACTGTTTTCAGAAAATCCAGAACTTCGGAAGTTAAAATATCTCCCACCACCTCAAAATGAAATTCGTTGCCTTTGAATTGAGTCAACCACTGCATCAGCTTTTTCATGCGTCCGGGTTTTAGGTTGAACGTACGGTCGACGAATTTAATTTTTTGAATGCCAGCGGTTACAAGTTCTTTAATCTGGCTCTGGATGATTTTTTCATCGAAGTAGCGCACCGTTTTGTCCAACGCCGATAAACAGAACGAACAAAGGTAAGGGCATCCTCTGGATGTTTCAAAATACACGATTCGGTTTTTCAGGTGCGGGAAATCTTCTTTCAGGTAAGCGGGGATGAGTTCTGGCAGATCGGTGCCATAGGTCCGCCAGCGTGTAAGTACCTTCTCGGAGGGGGTCTTCTCTTGGCAGGTCAATTCCAGAAACTCCAGCCATTTTTTTTCTCCCTCGCCGGAAATTACCTGGAAGGGCAGGGAATTGTCTTTTTCAAACGATACCTCCGGTCCTCCCAGGGCAATTTTAAGGTGGGGCATTTGTTTTTGCAGGCGCTCGATCAACTCCAGGCTCTGGCTCCGGTTCCAGATATAAATGCCAACGCCCAATACCTCAGGCTTAAGTTTCTGAATCTCTGCGGCAATTTTCCAGACCGGCTGGTTGATGACAAACTCCCGGATCCATACATTCTGATAGCCTGCATTTCGGCTGGCGTTTCTCAGATATCTTAAACTCAGCGAAGAGTGAATGAATTTTGCGTTGAGCGTTATGAGTCCAATAGAACGTTTCACATCCGGCCCCTGTCCTGTGTTGAGAATATTACAACATCATACCACTCGGCCCTCTGGCGAGAGACCTTTGCATAAGTCAAAAAATCGAAGAATCGAGATGCTTCGAGATACCCCTGCGGGGCAAGAATTCAAAGGTCAAATATCACTAGCTCAGCATGACAATACTGGGCCATTTTGTCATTCTGAGGAGCTATTGCAACGAAGAATCTTGGGTTATGCAAAGCTCTCTCTGGCGAGGGAGGCAAATATCGATCATTTTATATCCCTCCGGGGCACGAAAGTTTAGGAAGAATATCACGTCAGGCTGGTAAAGAGTTTTCTCGGTTTAGGTGGTCGTGTGTTATGTCCCCTCGCTAGCCTTCATGCTCTGGTGGGGTATCAGCGTTACCGCCACATTGTCATCGGCCACTGGCCGATTGGCAGGTTTTGCAGAAAAAAGTGGAGCGGCCTGAATGAATCAGGCGGGATATGGGGGTTTTGCATTTTGCACAAGGTTTGCCCTCTTTGCCGTAAACAGACAGTTTCACCGCATAATATCCTGCCGAACCGTTGGGGTCGAAGAAATTGCGTAAGGTGGTTCCTCCTGCGGAAATGCTGTCTTCCAGGGTGGAACTTATGCAGGAGATGAGCCGGTCCCATTCTGTGAGGGTGATTCTCCCGGCTTTCCGTTTAGGGTTAATGCCCGCCAGGTATAAGGATTCGCAGGCGTAAATGTTGCCGATTCCAGCGATGCGCCGCGCATCCATGATGAAGGTTTTGATGGGCGACCGGCAGTTTTTGGCGCGGTTTTTTAAGGCCGTGGCGTTGGTTTCCGGTGCGAAGGGATCCGGTCCCATTTTATCCAGTAAAGGGTGTTTTCCGTTTTCTGGAACCCAGAGTATGCAGCCAAAACGCCTCGGGTCGATAAAGTGCAGAAAGGTTTCGGGGCCGAACTGGAAAATAGCGTGCGTGTGTTTTTCCCGCGGGTTCATCGAGGTCTGCAGGGCAACACGTCCGCTCATACCCAGGTGCCAGAGCATCGCCCCTTTGGGAACTTTCAGGAGCAGGTATTTTCCGTTGCGTTGGATTTGGGATACTATCTGGTTCTCGAAATGTTTACGCAAAGTGGTCTGGGGAATGGGAAAGCGGATGTCTTTGCGGTAGAACTTTAGGGCGGTGCAGGTTTTGTTGACGATAAGAGGAAGAAGTACCCGTCTCAGGGTTTCGACTTCAGGAAGTTCGGGCATGGGTGTAAATGAGGGCCTTGCAAAAATAGCGCAGGGCAAACATATTATTCCTCACCCTCAACATTTTCTTCTTTTGGAGTTGGCGTCTCTTTACCGGGTTTTTTGGCGGTCACTACTTTTGCAGAACGAAGAATCCGCCCATTCAAAATATAGCCTTTGGAATATTCCTGCATGACGGTGTTTTCGTCATGCTCTGCAGATTCCATCTGGGTCATGACCTCATGCAGGCTTGGGTCAAAAGGTTTTCCCATAGCTTCAATCGGTTCCACCTTCTGGTTTTTGAGAAACGTGGTGAATTGTTTCTGAATCATTTCCACGCCGTCCTTTAAAGTCTGCAGGGAGGCATTGGGGGCGTTCAAGGCTCTCTCCAGATTGTCGTCAATTTGCACCAACTCTTTCAGGAGTCGCTCGTTGGCAAACTGAACGGCATCTGCCTTTTCCTTGACCAATCGTTTGCGGAAATTTTCAAGATCGGCTTTTTCCCTCAGGAAATCATTTTTTTGTTCGGCAAGTTCCAGATCTTTTTTCTTTAATTGTTCCTGCAGCTCTTCGATAGGGTCTTTGGCCTCTTCGGTAGGAGCGTCTTCCTCAGGATCGAGGACTTCTGGATCCAGAACTTCCGGATTTTCTTCTTGTGTTGATTTTTCTTTAGATGTCACCTTTTCAAACTCCCTGATTTTCAGAAATTAACTTGGAAACCATTTTTGCAGTATGGTTCACAATAGAAATAATACGTTTGTAGTCCATTCTTTTGGAACCGAAAACAGCCAGTGTGCCAAAATTGTTTTGCCTCAACTGATAATTTTGCGCGATCAAACTGCAGTCCCCCATTTCTTCCTGCAGGTTTTCCTCGCCGATCAATATGGTCATTCCATCATGGTGCAGACAAAGGTCGAGCAAGTTGATCAACTTGGTTTTCTCTTCAAGCGTCACCAGAAGAGCTTTGATTTTGCTGATATCTTTGGTGAACTCAGGTTGGTCGAGAAAATTTAAGGAGCCTTCCACAATCAGTTCGTTATCTTCCTTTTGTTCCGCAAACAGGGCCGAGGAAAGGGCATGGGCTTTTCTGGCAAGGTTATTATAGTGTTCCTTTTCAAGCTTCAACCGTTTCAGCAATTCCCGTCGGATCCACTGGATCGGTTTTCCACTGAACTCACTATTCAGGTAATTAGAAATAGAGGTCAGTTGATCCTGGGTCATATCAGAATCAATGGGCAGCACTTTGTTTTGCAGAATGCCTTGTTCGGAGAAGAAGACGGCCAACGCCGCCTGAGGGCCCACTTTGGTAAATTCAATATGTTTGAAACAAGCGCTCGAAAAACTGGGCAGCATGACCAGCCCTGTTTGCTGGGAAACTGTAGACAGGTTTTCGCAGGCTTGCTCAAGCAGTCCTTGAAGATTTTGTTTGCCGAGTGGGTATTCTAGCTCATGGGTGTCCGACAGCACTTCGGCTTTCATTAAAAAGCTTTGCGGACGCAGGAGGTGGTTCACATAAAACCGGTAGCCTTTATCCGTGGGAATCCGACCCGCTGACGTATGCGGTTGGCTTAGAAAACCCTTTTCCTCTAAATCTGCCATCACGTTTCGGAGCGTGGCGGGACTGAGGTGTTCAGGGTGAATCTTGGCCACGGTGCGAGAACCCACCGGCTCGGCGGACTCGATATATTTATCGATGACCGCTAAAAGAACGACTTTGCTTCTTTCATCTAATAAAGATGAGTTCATGGCATCAGGCGATGTTGAAAGGTTTTCGGAATCCTATCCACTCCAGCTAAACTATCAATCAACAAAAATTTTGTCAATATTTACCCACCCACTGCGTGGGTCTCATTGCAATAGCGTTAATAGGCTAGCAACGGGTTCTCTCGGCTTGTTATGACCCTCCTCAGCTCTCATACCCCGGAAGGGGTATAACGACTTGCCAGTTGCCTCCATGGCTAGCGGCCCTCTGGCGAGAGACCTTTGCATAACCCCGAGATTACCCCTGCGGGGCGCGAAGTTTAAGAAAAAATATCACGTCTTCGTCACGTTGTTCCTCAGAATGACAAAACAGCCCTTTATTGTCATGCTGAGCTAGTGATATTTGACCTTTGAATTCATGCCCCGTAGGGGTATGTGATATCCTCTTCATTAAACTTCATGCCCCGTAGGGGTATCTCGAAGCATCTCGCTTTTCTGCTTTATCGACTTACGCAAAGGTCTCCTCTGGCGAGGGAGGCAATGAGCAAGGGCTCACTAAGCCGAGAACCGGGTTGCTAGCAGTAAAAGGTTGTTGTGCTGGCTCCACGCCTAGTGGTGGCTACGCCGGTTTCAGGTCTTTGGCTTTTTCCACGATCTGAGTTCCAATACCTTCCTCAGTAAAAATTTCCAGTAACAGGGCGTGCCGAACACGGCCGTCAATAATGTGGGTTTTGTGCACTCCGGACTTGAGAGCTTCCAGGCAACAATTGACTTTTGGCAGCATTCCATTGCGAATGACCTTGCTTCGGATCATATAAGAAGCCAGTTTTCGGGTAAGGCCGGATTGCAGTTTCCCGGATTTATTTTTGACTCCCTCGGTATCGGTCATTAAAACCAGTTTTTCCGCTTTCAGGGCTGAGGCGATTTGAGCGGCGACAAAGTCGGCGTTGATATTGAGTGTTTCCCCATTCTCCCCTTTGCCGATCGGTGCGATAACGGGGATGAATTCATTCTGATCCAGGGTTTCCAGAATCCGCGGATTCACTTTAGTGATCTCGCCGACCAGTCCCAGGTCAATAATTTCCGGGCGATCTGTCTCCGGCGAATGCTTCACCCTTTTATGTCGTTTTGCCAGAATCAGGTCGCCGTCTTTGCCAGTGATGCCTACTGCACTGCCCCCCTGATGGTTGATCAGGGAAACAATTTCCTTATTCACTTTTCCTCCAAGCACCATTTCCACCACGTCGATGGTTTCCTTGTTGGTGACACGTTGCCCTTCGACAAATTGCGATTTAATTCCCAGTGCCTTGAGAGTTTTGTCGATCTGCGGACCGCCACCGTGAACCACGACCGGGTTGATGCCGATGTATTTCATCATGACGATATCGAGGGCAAAGTTTTTCTTGAGATCGTCCGAAACCATGGCATTGCCACCGTATTTAATGACGATGGTTTTACTGTAGAAGCTCTTGATGTAAGGCAGAGCTTCTAAAAGGATTTCTGCTTTATGGATGAGTTTTTTCATGGATAGTTTGTCTGCGGAGATTTTCCGCTAAAGGATGTAACGGCTCAGGTCTTCGTCTTGAATAATATCTTTCAGTTTTTCCTGGATATATTTGGCATCAATCGTTATATTTTTTTCTTCCATATCTGGTGCATTGAAAGAGATCTCTTCGAGAAACTTTTCCATGATGGTTTGCAGTCGCCGGGCACCGATGTTTTCCGTGCGCTGGTTAACCAGGGCGGACATTTCAGCAATCTGGTCGATGGCATCTTCCAGAAAACTCAGGTTGATCTGTTCCGTTTTCAGCAAGGCGGTGTATTGCTTGACCAAAGCGTTGTCGGGCTCTGTGAGAATGCGGGCAAAATCATCTTTAGTCAGGGAATCCAGTTCAACACGGATAGGAAAACGGCCCTGAAATTCCGGGATCAGGTCCGAGGGCTTGGCGGAGTGAAACGCTCCCGCCGCAATGAAAAGGATGTGGTCGGTTTTCACGATGCCGTACTTGGTGTTCACCGACGAACCTTCAACGATAGGCAGAAGGTCACGTTGTACCCCTTCGCGCGAGACATCGGGTCCGCTGGTTCCACCCGACTGGCGGCCGATGATTTTGTCTACTTCATCGATGAAAATGATTCCATTTTGCTCGACACGCTTTAAGGTTTCCTGAATCACTATGTCCTGGTCGAGTAATTTTTCTGCTTCTTCCTGACAAAGAACCTTGAAAGCATCCGGAACCTTCAATTTTTTATTTTTGGTTTTCTGCGGCATGAGGGAGCCGAGCATGTCCTTAATGTTGTTGCCCATCTCCTCCATTCCGGCTCCGGAGTTCAGGTCAATGATTGAAGGGGTTTTATCCCGCACTTGGATTTCGACTTCACGATCATCGAGCTTGCCTTCCTTTAGCATCTGAGCAAACTTTTCACGAGTCTGCTCGTAATGCAGTTTGCCGTTTGTGTCGAGATTAAAGCCGGGTTTCCCCTGCAGTCCTGCGGGTGGAGGAAGAAGCAAATCCAGAAGCCTTTCTATGGCCTGCTCGTGGGCCTGTTCGCGAAAGGTGGTTTCCATTTCTTCTTTAACCATATTTTTCGATAATTCAACCAGATCCCGGACCATGGACTCGACATCGCGCCCGACATAACCTACTTCGGTGTATTTGGAAGCTTCGACTTTGATGAAAGGAGACTTGGAAAGCTTTGCCAGCCGCCGCGCGATTTCGGTCTTTCCTACTCCTGTCGGGCCGATCATGAGAATATTTTTGGGGCCTACTTCATCGCGAAGAGAGTCGGGAAGTTGTAGCCGACGCCAGCGATTGCGCAGGGCAATGCCCACCGCTCGCTTGGCGTTGGTTTGCCCGACGATAAACTTGTCCAGTTCCTCAACAATTTGTTTTGGAGTCAATGACGCCATGAACGTATCGTTAGTTTTCTGGGGTGTGGGTTCGGTTATTGCTGCATCATTCATGAACTACAATTCCTCAATCGTTATATTAGAGTTGGTATAAATGCAGATCGTCTCGGTGATCTTCATCGCTTCTTCGACGATTTGCCGTGCCGAAAGATCACTGTGTTGCACCAGTGCTTTGGCGGCGGCGGATGCGAACATGCCCCCGGAACCGATCGCCAACACCCCGTCATCGGGTTCGATCACGTCCCCCGTTCCAGAAAGCAGGAGGGAGTGTTCCTTATCGATCACAATCAGCATGGCCTCAAGCCGCCTCAGCATTTTATCAGTGCGCCAGTCTTTTGCCAGTTCCACTGCCGAGCGGGGCAGGTTGCCTTGGAACTTTTCAAGTTTTTCCTCAAACCGGGTAAACAGTGAAAACGCGTCTGCGGTGGACCCTGCAAAACCGCCAACCACATTATCGTGGTACATACGCCGGACCTTGCTGGCGGAATGTTTCATGATTGTGTTGCCCAGAGTGACCTGCCCGTCACCGCCGATGACGACCTGGCCCTTGTGGCGAACAGCGAGTATTGTGGTTGCGTGCATCATATCGAAGTATTGTACTGGTATCAGGAAAAAAATGGAGGTTAATATTATTCCAGCGCGGGTTTTTCTTTGGCGCGAGGATGTGCCTTGTCATAGGTTTCGGACAATCGATCGAGCGTCAAATGCGTGTATTTTTGGGTGGTGGACAGGCTGGAATGACCCAACAATTCCTGAATGGACCGCAAATCTGCTCCGCCCTCCAATAGGTGGGTGGCAAAAGAATGCCGGATCGAATGAGGAGAAACCCCGCCGGCGAAGTTCCCCTGCTTGATATATTTTTCCACCACTTTACGCACTCCTCTTACAGTGATAGCGGCTCCGCGATAATTCAAAAACAGTTGCTCCGTGCCAGGGCCAAGTTTGCGAACTTTATCCATTCGGGCGTTGAGATAGCTTTTCAGCACCTCAACACAAGGGCGTCCCATCGGCAGAAGACGTTCCTTGCCGCCTTTTCCCAGCACTTTGACCATGCGGGAGTCCAGGTTGATGTCCTCAAGGGTCAGCCCAACCAGTTCGCTGATACGCAGGCCGCAGCTGTAAAACAGTTCCAGCAGAGCCCGGTCGCGGACCACCAGGAACTCTTCGCCCGCGGGCAATTGCAAAAGGCGGAACATTTCATCAACGGAAAAATAGGTCGGCAGTTTGTTCTGCATACGGGGAGCGGACACGGTTTTGGCGACATTGGTCTTTAAATATCCTTCACGACACAGGAACCGGAAAAACGAACTCAATGTGGAAAGCTTGCGTCGCATGGTGGTGCCTGAATAATTCTTCTCATAGAGATGACCCATGAATGAGCGTATCGCCAACCGGTCTATTTTTTTGATTTGAATGGAGCGGGACTCAACAGCATGGCCGGATTGGATCAAAAATTCCTGAAACTGGGCGATATCATTGAGATAACCCTCCAGCGTGTTGGGAGAAGCATTTTTCTCCACCAGCAGGTAATTTTTGAATTCTGTTATGGCCTTTTCCACTTAATAACCCTTTATTTATCAATAGTATCAAAATACCCGACCGCAGGGGGGAAGTCAAGTTGTGCCAGGTGATGTTTACTATTTGAAACTGTCAGGAATTGAGTTCATAATCCTTATAAACACATTTTGTCAACCGCTGGCCCATAAACGGGTCGCTAAAAATAGATGGTCATTATGTCTGATTTAACGAATCCGGAATTTGAAAGAGAAAGACAGCAAGCCGGCGAGGGATTCCGCAAGGTGTCCGAAATCCGCCAGAAGCTGGACATCCTTGCAGAACATATGGAGTCCAGGAAAGAGGCACTGGAAGAAGAAATTCAGGAACACCTGCACGAGTCGCTGGCCAATGCGCGGGACTCGATGGAACGCATCGAGGAAAACATTGCGCCGAAAGTAGAAAAAGCCATCCGAACAAAGATGGAAGAAATCGACCGCAAGATGGCTCGCTTGAATGAAGAGGGACTCGAGGCGGTGCGGCTGGAACTGGTGAAGGCTACCCCGGAGATCACCAAAAAAATATTGCAAGATCTCGACAAGCTGGTGGCGGAAAACACCAGTTTTGCGAAAATGGAAATTTTGAATGAGATTAGAGAAGAACTTAATAAATCTATTCAGTCAAAAATAGAGCCCATCAACAAAAAACTGGAAAAGGATTTGCCAGCGTCAAAAACTCTGGCAACTTCCGCGCTGGCCCTGGCGGGTGCGGCTTTAATGGGAGTGATCTGGTTGACAGTCAGGTGACCAGCCAGAACAGGAAAAAGAAAAGCACGCTGGAAAGAATCACCTGCCAGACGAAATTGAACCCTGGTCCGGTAAAAAGGATCAACACGGAGCAGACGCAGAGAATGACGAATGCCAGGATTAGCCGGGTGCGTTGTTTTAGGATCGGTTCCGGTTCCATAAATTGTTAATCGCTTTTATCTTGCAGAAGCAGTTTTTTAATATCTTCAAGAGCCAGAATTTCTTCCGCTTCCAATAGCAGATTATCGACCGAAAATCCGCTTTCCAACTTTGCGGGTTCCTCGGGATCAGAATCAATGCCCAGCCCGGGTGAAGACTCGAGATAGCTTTTGATTTCGTCCTGGCTGAATGTGTTGAGGATGGCTTTGGAGAAATCGGCCAAGAGAGACTCTAGATGTTTGACCTGCTCCAAAGGTCTGCTGTAATGCTCCTGAACCGTCAAGGTATAGCTCATCTTCAAGGCGCGCCCACCTTGGTTCAGAGGATGATCTTCAGACGCATCATCGTCGGAATACAAAAATTGAAGTTTCCGCCTTGCTTTTCTGAGCAGGCTGAAATTTAATCCAAACTTTTCTCCAATCAGGAAAGATAGGCCTGTATGTGTTCCTGCACGCTCAGCAATTTGTGATGCTTCCCTACAATATTCCTGAACCTGTTCGAGTTCCATATTCCGATTTTAAGTGGTGATTGTCGACGATGATATTATAGGCGTTAATGTTGACCATTATTCTTGTAATGGCGGCAGAAGTAAACACTTTAATCCCACAAGTGGGTTTTATTCCCCCACTCGGCGTGTGGCCAATAGGTCGATTCCCCTAAAGCAAACGGGTGTTTTTGCCCAAGGGCTTATTTTGCAGTTTGCCGTCCATACATTTTGGCGCATAGATAAGCCAGGAGCCGGGTTGCGGAGTGCAGGAAGGGCTCATTTCCTTTTACCGGTCGAACGTGGATAAAATGCATACCCGCATCAATGGCCCCGCCATCCGTTACATAATTGTCCCCAATCATGCACACCTTGGCAGGGTCTTCCAATTGCAGAAAATCGGTCATGGCGATGTGGAATCCCTGTGGATCAGGTTTGGCGGGCACGTTGGTGACGACTTTGACCCCCATTTGCTCAAACGCTTGAAACCGGTCTTCCCAGGCATTGGTATAAATGGCTATTTTAAATCCGTTATTTAGCATGGCGCGCACATGGTCCAGGATTGACAGTCTGAACTCTCTGGCGTGATGAGGGGCAAGAGTGCCGTCCGCATCGAGAAGAATCCCTTCCACACCTTGTTCCAGAAGCCGTTCGATGGGAACGTCCTCAAACCTTTTTACTTGCATGATGGTGTCCAAACGGGAAGGACTGAAGGGTAGAGAAAGAAACCGGGAAACTTTAGCCCAGGTCAGGCGTTCGCGTGGCGGAGAACCTCCGCTGACCAGCGTGACGCTGGACTCAAACTGCAATGGCTTTTTACTGCTATCAATCATACTCTCGGCTTTATGGGCCAGCGTGACGCTGGACTCAGAATGCGATAGTTTTTGCTGGCGAGCAAAGAGTTGTCTCGGCTTGTGATGACCTGCCTCAGCTCTCATGCCCCGGAAGGGTATAACGAGTTCTTGCTAGTTGTCCACACGGCGAGTGCCGGTGAACCACCGGAGGCAGATAGTAGGAACTTTTTAAGCCGAGATTATTTTCTCTATTCGGAAGCGCTATGGCTATCTGCCCCCACGGCGAGTGCCGGTGAGCCACTGGAGGCAGATAGTAGGAACTTTTTAAGCCGAGATAATTTTCTCTATTCGGATAGCGCTATGGCTATCTGCCCCCACGGCGAGTGGCTTGGGGAGAATACCACAGTTTAGCGCAAACCCATTGTCTCTTGGGATAAAGAAAAAAAGGAAGAGTTTCACACGAGGGAGGCGAATAGCTATCGGAGGGGGTAGAAATGTTTTGCTCTGTCCCTTCGGGGCATGAAGTTTAAGGATGGTGATATCACAGCTGCTACCCCCGGTTAGTGGGTTGCTAGTTGAGTCCAGCGTCACGCTGACCAGTGTTACGCTGGGTATATTTATAGCCACACTCTTTTTGGTTGGAAATTGCAACCATACCATGAGACCGATCTTTCAAAGCTCTGGTTTCCGCTAAATCTGCCACATGGGAATCAGACACGGTTAATATTGCATTCAATATTCCGAGAGGGGGAAAGGCAAACCCCGCCGCCGAAAGAGCGGCATCTCTCAGGTCCTCCAAAGTTTTTATTTTTCTTTGAGCCCCTTCCAACTCGTTTTCAAGCGTCGAACAGGAGGCCTGGTCATCCGTGGACTGGGCAATATAAACCTTGCCCGCCGCACACCACGAAACCAAAAAACAAAGAACACCCACAACAAACAAACGTGCACAACGACGCATTTCTACTCCCAAACAACTTAATGTCGATAAATTTTAATAAAGAATTTGCCCTGAGAAGCAAACCAACAGATTGAGATTTAGGGCCCTAAAAAGGAGAAGGTGTGAAAATAACAGGGGATAATAAAGGGGACTTTAAATAACCGATTCTGGCTAATTAAGTATAACTCATTTCTCTTGAATAAGATACAAAAAGCCACCAGGCGTGGGGCCAAGTGGCAGTGGCTCTTACTGGATTGTGAAAAGTTACCTTGGCCTGATGAGCGGATGTGTTTTGGTAGGGCTGGAGAAGAACAAGGGTGTGGCAATGTGGTTGCACGATGCGACCACGATCCTTATATTTATATAAACCCGCATTTTCAATACAGGGGGTTGCCATGCCTACCACAATGCCCGAATCTATTGCCGACCAGATCATTGCCGACAAAATCAAAGAATGGGAGCAGAAAAAGCAAGAGCTGAAAGCTAAGAAAGATATTGAGGAAATAAAACTCCATCCATTTCTGACCATTGCCCGAGATTTCGGGTGCAGGGAAGAGGAAATTATTCCCGACCTTGAAAAGTCTCTGGGATGGAAAGTGTATGGGCGCAACATGCTTGACCACTTGGCGCGAAAGGAGAACCTCAGCCGTAGTTTCCTTGAAACCCTGGATGAACATCGGCAGAGTCTCATCGAAAACTGGATCAATTTTTTGATCCATTCCGGGTCCATCATGCAAGATGATTACGTGGTAAAGATTTCCCGTCTGGTCAAGGTGATCGTTGCTCAAGAGAACGCCATTTTTCTGGGCCGGTGCATCAATTTCATCCTCGCAGACAAAAGGGAAGGTCTGCGTATTCGGTTGACGGCTCCGCTCATACAGAGGGTCAAAAATATTTCCCAGATCAGGAAAATCTCTGAGAAAGAAGCAGAGGATATGATTCAAAAAACCGATCAAGAACGGCGGAGTTTTACCAAACAAAATTTCAACAGAGATTTTGATTCTTACGATGGTTATGACCTGGTGTTCAATACAATGAACTTCCCCAGCGAGAAAATAATCAAAACCATCTCCCTGTTTTTAATGCCTGATGGAAGGAGGTGAACAGCATGACAATCTGTCCCGTCGCCCTTGCGGTCGGATGCGAGAAATGCCCCATGTTCAAATTCTGCCCACTCACTACCGTGCTTGGCGACCAGAAAAAAGAACCGGAAGAAAATAAAAAAGAAGAGCCCAGAAAAGAATAACTGCCCAAGAGTAAAAACAGTTTCAAGCCTACAATTAAAAATACCGCCTCCACAAATAGGTATAGGCTCTTAATCACCTGCTATTGAGTCAATCCCTCGTGGGGCTCTTCGTGAAATGTTTTTGGCCTCAACGCCAGGCTTTTCTTGAAGGCTTTTTCCTACAGTTGGTATTTTTTCATGCTTTTCTATTCAATCCCCAAGTGACACCAGTGGTTTGCAAAACTCTTGTTCATTTGAATGACAAAATAGCCTTTTATTGTCATGCTGAGCTTGTCGAAGCATCTCGCTTTTCTGTTTTATCGACTTATGCAAAGGTTTCGCTCTCCTAGTAAATAAACGATAACGACCTTGGTTTATTTGCTACTTTTATAAACAATCTTTTTTAGCGTTACCTCATCTACCAAAGTTCCACCAATCACAGATGGTAGTAACTTGTCATAAGCCTGGTTGTCTATAAACGGGTTATCTTTGAACTGGTAAAACATATCTGCATTTGATTTTGAGTTAGCGTCAATTTGTTGTTCTGTTGAACCAGAAAACGGATTTTTAAGTATTGAATCTACAAATGCGTCTTTAAAATCAACCGTAAACTTAATTCCGATAATTATTTTGTTTGTGTTATTTTTGAATAAGGGCATATACCGTATTGATTTTTCTTGATACTCCGATGTATGGGGCTCTAAAAGTCTTCCCACTACCGAAACGGAAGAATTTAGCTCGGTATTTAGTTTATTTAAAACTTTGTAGGTTCCGTCTGACTTTAAATCAACTTTCCTGCCATCTTTTAATTCAACTATTTCTGCATATATTAGAGATTGAACCGAGCACAAGATCATAATGATAAAAACGAACATTTTCATTTTATCCACTCCTCATTCAAACCAGTTCTTAGTTTTTTTCGGCCATTGTAATGCTGGACTTACTTGACAATAATATTTGTAGCAAGAAGGATTTTTTAACAAACCCCCTTAATCCCCCTTCTCAGGGGGAATTATTGAAAAATCACATCCAGAAGTCTATTCGCAATTGTTCGCTCCAAAATGTTCTGACCTGTTTCCTCAAGGCGTAGCCTTGTTGTCACCGGCGGTTCGCCGGTTAGAACCAACTTTCTCTATCTAAAGAACGATATTGGATGGCTTCAGCGACGTGTTCTGACTGTACCGATTCGCACTCTGCCAGGTCGGCGATGGTGCGGGCGACTTTTAAGATGCGGTCGTGCGCCCGGGCACTGAGTCCCAGTTTATCAATAGCCATGGCCATAATCTTCTTTGATGCCTCATCGAGTTGGCAATGAGATTTCAGTTGATGTGCGTTCATGTTGGCGTTGAAATTGTTTTCTTCACTTTGATGAAAACGTTTTAACTGGACACTGCGTGCCTGTTCAACTCTGATCGAAATGGTTTTTGATAGTTCGCCTCCGGATTCGGATGAAAGGTCTTTGTACTCCAATGCCGGCACTTCGATATGGAGATCGATGCGGTCGAGCAGGGGACCCGATATTTTTCCGACATATTTTTTGATCATCATCGGTGTGCAACCACATTCGCGTTTCGGGTCGAACCGGTATCCGCATGGGCAGGGATTCATCGCTGCTACCAGCATCAGGTTCGCCGGGTAGGTGATGGAACCGGCGGCGCGGGAGATGGAGACTTCTTCTTCTTCCAGAGGTTGGCGCAGGACTTCGAGCACATTCCTTTTAAATTCAGGAAGATCATCGAGAAACAACACGCCGTTATGCGCCATCGACACTTCACCCGGCATAGGCACTCGTCCACCGCCGATCAACCCGGCATCGGAGATGGTGTGATGCGGGGACCGAAAAGGGCGTTGCTTTAAGAGTCCGCGCTCGTTTTTTAATTGACCGAGCACACTATGGATTTTTGTGCTTGTGATGGCTTCTCCCTGGGTCATGGAAGGCAGAATGGTCGGGATGCGTTTTGCCAGCATGGATTTTCCGGAACCGGGGGGTCCGATAAGCAAAATATTATGTCCGCCTGAGGCGGCGATCTCCAATGCGCGTTTGACGTGGTGCTGGCCCTTGACATCGGTGAAATCTAATTCATATTCGTTCGAGTTGGGATTTTCAGTTTGGGGCTCGGGGGTCGCTGGCTGAAGCTCAAGCTTCCCGCACAAAAATTCCAGGGCCTGGGGCAGGGTTTCTATCTGGTAAATGGGGATGCCTTCGATCACCGAAACTTCGGCAGCGTTTTGCGCTGGCAAAAGAACGCCTTCCATGCCGTTTTCACGAGCCATGGCGGTGATGGAGAGTCCGCCGCGAATGGGTTTGACCCTGCCGTCGAGAGACAGCTCGCCGAGAATCAGCAGTTTTTTCAGCCGGTCGTTTTCGATCATTCCGCTAGCCGAAAGAATTCCCAAGGCGATGGGGAGGTCGAATGCTGAACCTTCTTTGCGGATATCGGCAGGAGCAAGGTTGACGGTGATTTTTCGTACCGGCAGGGCTAACTGGATGTTGCGAATGGCGGCGGTGACCCGGTCACTGCTTTCCTTGACCGCTGCATCGGGCAGGCCAACGATGGACATGCCCGGCAGACCCTGTGAAAGATTGACTTCGACCTCGACAGGGTAACCGTCTATGCCCAGAACTGCTCCACTGTGAACGAGTGCGACCAAATTCCCTCCAACCCGATTTGATGGTTTGTCGCGGCTAGCACCCCGTTTTGGTATGCCGATTAATGGCTCAACCTACACGAGTCGTCCGATTCGGTCAAGCCTGCAAGTCGTGGTTTGTTTTTTTTGGAGGTTCACGGGTTCCGAGGATGGAGTTTAAGAACCCTCAATATCCTTGGCTTTCTTAAAATGGTGGGCGGCTTCTTCTAATTTACCTATTACAGACAGGGCGGTGCCCAGGTTGAAATGCGCATCGGCGTAATCAGGCTTAATTTCCAGAGCGGGTTTATATGAAACCTTTGCTTGCTCTAAATTATTTTTAGCATGAAGAGCTACGCCCAGGTTGTTGTAAGTCAGGGCAAATGGGGGAGGTGTCTGCATTTTGTCGTAAACTTCAATAGCATGTTTGAAGAGGGTGATGCTGTCTTTCCAGTGGCTGACCTGTTGCCAGGTAAGGACCATGAGTGTTGGTATCAGCAATCCGGATGCAACGGACAGGAGTAAATTTCTATAAGGAAGCTTTTTCAAAAGTTCTGGTACTCCCCATCCGATGGCAATAAAAATTCCAACTAGAGGTACATACATATATCGATCTGCCATGGCCTGGATTCCCACCTGCACAATCCCGATCACGGGAATCAGGGTTCCTAAGTACCCGAACCATTTTACGGCGAGATAAGGTGCCTGACGCATAACACGAATAACAGAGTAGGTTAGGCATGCTAATACCACAGCACACACCCATCCATTCCAAATACTTAATGTGTTTCCTGGGTGAGGATATAGAACAGAGAGTCCCTTTGGCCGCATCATCTTTTCCAAATACTCAAGGTAAGAAACCATGGCATTTACGAACCGGACCTGCATAGGGTATGTCTCTAAAGAAAAAACTGCCCCGCCTCCTTTTTGGGCCTGGAAAGTTGTAACGCTTGATACAGTGCGAGGAAAAATAAGGGGGCTTTTTCCCAGATAAGACTGCGGTTCGGCAACTGGATTCCATCCTCTCGGCTCCGGAAGCGAAATTTATTGACGAGATCACCATTGGTTGCAGTGACCTGTCTGAGTCCATGAAGAAACCGAAATGGGACGCAAGTTTCATGGCTCAGGTGGTGAAAGTGGTAAAAAAAAATTCAAGACAAAAACATTCCCGTTTCGGTGGGAGGGGGTATCACTCCCGAAACCATTGATGGATATCTGAAAAGAGTCCAGCCTGATAATTTCAACACCCGGGTTGTCACATTCAAAGTGGAACCGGGCCGCAATTACTGTGAAGCGGTTCAATCAGCGTTACGCTTTGAGATCCTCATGCTTAAGCACGATTCATCCCTCAAATTCATCTCCCGCGATGAAGAAAAGTTCCGCATCAAAGAGCTGAAAAAGCGCTTGAAATAAGCTTTTTCAAAGCTCTAAAACCCCAAAATTTCTTTTCCCCTTTTGCCGGTAAGTATTCATTCAGGATGTTATTGACAAAATACTGAAATGTCTTACAATACTGCCTCGTACTACCATGAACTTAAGCAAATATATGGATTTAGCCGGATTCCAGTCTGATGGAATTCTATAAGTAATTGATTATTTTAGACTCTCACACCCAAAACCCATTTTAATTTTTATTTAGAAGGCAGGAGAAAACGATGCAGTTAACTGGCATGCTTTGGGGGCGTAAATTGTTGGACCTCGTAGAATTCCCCCACTCAGAAGTTCGGGGTCCTGAACTAAGTGTCGATGAAATCAAAGAAATGATAAAACGGCACGGTCAGGTTTTTATCAAGCCTTTGTTTAAAGGCGGGGTCGGTAAAAAAGGGAAGGCCGGTTTTCTGGGCCGGGTCGACAACATCACCGATGCCCTGAAAGAAAAAGAACGTCTTTATTTTGTAGAACACGTGGATGGATTCCACAAGGCAAAGTCCGACGGCGTCACCTATGAAGGAGCGGTGCCTGCTGAATACGAAATCTATTTTTCCATTTCCGAAAGCACGGAGCATCGTTGTCCTGTGATGACCATCACCCATCATGGTGGGGTCGAAATCGAAGAACTGGGTGAGGATAAACTTAAAGTGGTGCCGTTTGATGCCTTGACCGGACTGAAAGCTTTTCATGTCTCCAACGCATTGATGGAACTAGGTGCCCCTCCTGCGGTGATCAGCCCGCTGGTGCAGAACCTTCCCAAGCTTTGGGACCTTTATAACAACTATGGCATGTTGATGCTGGAGCTCAATCCCATCCGCATGCAACCGGGTAAAGGCGGACGTCTGGCTCCGATCGCTTGTGATTTTAAATGTGCCTTCGATCTCGATGATCCGGCTTGGAAACGTCTGCACCTTCCAGCACATTTGTTCGCTTCCGACTACTCTGAGTTCGAGCAGGAGATCAACCAGCTTCGGACCTATCAGGGCCAAAGTGACGTATTTGTCATGAATGATAAGGGGACCATCACTGCGCCGACGTTCGGCGGCGGTGCCAACGCCATGGTCACAGAACTTCTGGGTGAAGACGCAACGATCTCCTCCGACTTTGGTGGTAACCCCCCTTATGAAAAAATGCACGATATTTCCAGGACCAGTTTCAAATACTGGTTGCCACAATCCAATGTGCTGTTCATCATCGGTGGCAAAGCCAATAATACAGATATCTATGAAACGTTCCGAGCCATGGGTGACGGGTTGCGTGATTTCTTCCAGACCCACGGGCCGATTCCTCTGTTTGTCGTAGTAGGTAGGGGTGGACCCAATGTCATTCGCGGGATGAACTATTTGCGGGAAATTCTCGACTCATTAGGAATTCCGTACCGTTTCTTCGGACACGACAGCGCCATGTCCGAGGTGATCAATTACGCTCTGGCGATCAACGAGTGGATGAAGAACGGTGGCAAGGACGAAATTAAAGCAAAACTTAAAATATAGGGTCTCCAAGGCTCTCTTAAAAATATCAATTACAAGCGTTTTCTGTTTGGAGGTTTGAATGCATAAGCAAGGCGTGGGAGATTTTCCCTTTTACTGTGGCATCAATTCCTTGTCTGAACTGGCGGTCAAAGAAGACAGGGTTGTTGTCTTAAACATTCTGGGCAAAGAAAGTTCAGGAGTAACCCCTATCAGCAACGATTATTCTGGTGGCAATATTGTGTTCGGCACCGGACCGGGTAAATCTGGTAAATCCTTGACAACCAAATCGGGGAAAATTCCGGTTTACAACTCTATTAGAGAAGGTCTTGATGCGGGACATAAATTCAATACGGTAGTAGTCTATTTGCCGCCTTCTGGCGTAAAAGATGGGATCGCCGAAGCGGTGCGCGAAAATCCGGATTTAACAAAAGCCATCATTCTAACCGAGAAAGTGTCGGTCAAAGATTCCCGTATTATGCGCGCTATTTGTCAAGCCAACGGCGTTGACTTGTTTGGCGGCAATTGCCTCGGGCTTGCAGATGCCTGGAACCACATTCGCCTTGGCGGTGCGCTGGGAGGCAACGCTCCCGAAGAGTCTCTGGTCAAGGGAACGGTGGCTCTGTTCTCCAATTCCGGTAACTTCACCACCACCATCGCAGTTTATCTGACTACGGCGGGGTGGGGCACCACCACTTCTGTTTCCAGCGGTAAGGATGTTTATATCCAATATGGCGCGAAAGAGTTTTTGCATGCCTTTGATAATGACGATCGCTCAAAAGTGGCAGTTATGTACAGTGAGCCGGGTGGATATTATGAATACGGTCTCAAATCAAAAAAACCCATTGTCGCCTGTGTGGTTGGGCGCTGGAAAGCCAGATTGACCAAAGCCTGTGGTCACGCTGGGTCGCTGGCGGGTTCCGGAGATGATGCCCTGGCCAAGGAACAGTGGTTCATGGATTATTTTGGCGTGGATGGGATTTACACCCCACAAAAACCTATCTTATCCAAAAAAGGTGCTTTGGTGACCAATATCGCGCATATTCCTGAGGCCGTAAGCAAAGTCATGGAGCTTAACGGGCAAAAGCCTGACTTTGAACCTAAAGGAAGCCTGGACTTGAAAAGTTGGTTTGGCAATAATCAGGGCTTGTCATTACCGCCTGAACTGGATGTTCCGGTTGTTGAGGCAGCCGAACCTTATAACCAGCAGATTGAAGCTCTGAACAAAATGGTCGGTGCCCAGTATCGGCGGGAAACTCTCAAGGATGCCAGCGGCGCTTCCATGATGGACCCGAAAACCCAGGTTTCAAAAATCCATGGCACATCGATTCTCGATGCTTCGGTGAAAACCTTTGAAGCTAATCTGGTGTTCGCGTTGACCCGGGTTTATACATGTGAATATGGCGAAAAGATTGCCAACATCGTGCTGAACATGTATGTCCATCAGCATGGTCAGCCGACCCTGGCTGCCGCTGAAGCGGCAAGGGAAAACGGCAACTCCCCCAATACAGTGGTGGCTTCGGCGGTTGCTATCTGCGGTAAAAAAATGGTTCAAAAAGCCATGGACGCTTCCAGCGCGCTTCTGGAATTGTTCCAGTACACCAAGATGAACGACCCGCGCGAGAAGTTCGATTATGCCGACCAGTTGAAAGAAGCCGAAAAATATAAAGACGTGCTCCTTGCAGATGGAGAAGATGCTTGCGCTAAAAAGCTGGCCGATTGTCTCAATAAAGCCGGTTACTCTGTTTTTGTCCAGTTTGTGCAGGACTTTGCAGAAGCCAACGGCGGCAAGCTTTCCACCGATGCGTTGTTCGCCGCTGTATGGACAACCTTGGGATGGCATGCCCTGCGGACCAAAAAGATTTCCAAAAACACCCTTGTGCGCATGCCCTGGTATTCACGCATCTACAGCACCATTGTAGGTGTTTCCGCGCCAGCATCCCGGCACGGCGAAGACAGCATTGCTGGAGTGAAACTGGAAGAGTTGATTCCCAACTACAGTTTCACCAAAACGGCGTTCGTCACGCTTCTGGGTCGTCAGCCTTCCGAATCGGAGCTCTATGAGTTCCAGGTTTTGCTTGGACTCATCATCACCAACGGACCGGGTACCATCTCGGCACAGGGTTCCAAAGGCGCGGTCAGTGCGGATGGACCGGAACAGCCGCAACGGGTTCAGGTGAATAAAGCCTTTATCGGGTTTCTCACCCATACAGGGTTCGCTCATGGCGGAAACGGTTACGAGGCCGCGGCCTTCCTGCTTGAAAACTTTAAAGGCAAAGGTCTTAAAAGTGCTGCCGATACAGGGCATGGACTCGACCTCGATGCCATGGCCATGGAAGTGGCGAACAACTACGCAGATTATAAAAAGAAACAGAAAGCCATTGGCAATCTCGATTATGCCAAATTGCCCTGTATCAACCATCCGATCTTCAAGGGGAAAGATGTGAACTACGATCCCCGCGAAGTTTTTGTGCGGGACCTCTTTAAAGAAAAGGGCATCAACAATATCTTTCTTGATTTCTACCACAGTCTTGTTGAGTCTCTCTTCAAGACCAAGGTCAGTAAAAATGTTTACTGCGTTAATATTGATGTGGTCATCGCTGTTATCCTGCTCAAGGTTGTCTGGGCTGATTTCAATGAAGGCAAGATGAAAGAAGAGGATATCGAGTCCGCCAGCTTTGCCACCTTCCTGTTCGGCAGGATGATCGGTTGCGCTGCGGAAATTGATGACCACACTTCACGCGGTAAAAATATGGATACCCGCACCCCGGCCAGTAAATGCAGTTACGTGGGGTGACACTTTTCATTTGCCCCTGAAATAACGGTAGTTAGTAAGGGGCGGTGATGGAATAAAAATTATATGCACTAAAAGCCTTTACCCATTATGGGTAGAGGCTTTTTGTTTTTTATAAAAGCTGTGGTAAATTTTATAGCGTGATGATCGAACCGAACGACGAATACCGGATGGGTGCTCAGAACCTGGTTCAAGGTGATGGGCCGAAGAAAGACAGCTGATAGTCCGGCTATGGAAATGGATAATACCCTGAACTTTACCAACACTCCTGTAGATTCTTTTTGTAGATTTTATATTCCGCAGATATAGTTATCGCTAATTCCCCATAGAGGAAATCCATGCAAGCGCAACCGGGGGTGTTGAGTCCCCCAAAAAAACATTCGCTGATTCAGGTTTATAATTTTAAAGACCTGCCGTTGATCACCATGAACGTGGCGCGGATCGGTGCCCAGACTCCCGGTATGGCCTCCGAAATTGCGGGTAAGGAAAAGCATTTTGCCGTGGTCGGATTCGGGCCCATGGCCTGGATCTGGCTCACGCCGGATAAACCAGTGCCCGGCGGGTTTCGTGTTTTTGATGAAACCGAAATAGATGGGGAAGACGTCCCCGAAACCGAAGGCGATATCCTGCTTTATTTTTCTTCCGACCGGGCAGATTTAAATCGGGAAATAGCCAATCAGGTCCGCGAACTATTTGGCAACGATGGGGAACTAGTTGAAGAAGTTTTGCTGGAAAATTTTGATCGGACGAATGACACACAAAACATTCTCATAGGTAGATCTACCAACCTTGATACCGAGAAGAGCAGTTTTGTTTTCACCCAGCGGTTTCAGGGTGAGGAGGACATTCCTTCAAAACACTATCAAAACAGTTTTCCCTGCAAGACCGACCGTTACACCATGACCTACAGCAATAACCCGTCTGAGTTGGAAGCGCATGGAGAATCGGTTTCCCGTCCCCCGGTTTCGCGCAGGATATTTTTCATTCCCTCCCTCGATTTGTTGACCAGTCTAAGGATGGGTGGCATCCGCATGGGCTCCCTCGCCATCAACGCCAAATGGAAAGGCCACTAGCGTGGCAGGCAAATAACGGTAGGCGGTCGCTATGCTCCCGATCTGCAAAAAAATAATTCCTCCCCTGATAAGGGGAGGTTAGGAGGGGTTGGGTGGTTTGGTTCCCGTTTTTCTCACTTCAGTCTAAACTCTTTTTCGATTGACCAAATTATTTGAAAGTGGCAATATCTGAGCCAAGTCGGGTCAAAATTTTATTACAGTAGGGTTGTCCGTTTCTGAGCCCATAATCTTGGAGGTTTCGTATGGCTGGTATTCCCACCGTTACAAGCAAGAGGATCGCTTCTGTTGTTCCTAAATTTAAGAAGGTGCTAGAGCAAGCGCGTGAACGGGAATTGTGAACGAATCGGATAATGTGGCAAATTTATCGAGTGACCCTGGAGGATCGGGTCGAGTGCACAAAGTTGATCGAGTTTGATTTCACCACACTCAATCTGCGCAAGAAAGACGAACAAGAAATGCTGTTTTTGTTGTGCAAGCGAGGTGTTCAAAAAGACTTGTTTGATGAATTCTATGAATATCGCCAAAAAGTGAATCATTACACTGTAGGTGCGGTTTTACTGACAGAACCTGTAATTAGCGTAATTCGTCGTGAAATTCGAAAAATCAAGGACGGGCTGAAAGTAAGTAATGAAGAAATCGAAGAACTCATCTCTAATGAAGTGCTCAAGCGTGACCTGTTAGAAAGTGAAGCCGCAAAGGAAGCCCAGAAAAATATTCAGAAGTTACTGAAGAAACGCCTCAAGTCGAAACCCAAACCTTCTCAACCATCGAGTTCCGAGGCTATCAAGCCGCCGGAAGAAACTTGCCAGGAGCAAAGTTCTAGCGACTAGCTATGCGCTAATAAAGCATTGCAAATTATCTGCTTAGCTGGCCCTGTTGTATTCCCTCTTTAGATTTCATCCCCCCTGACCCCCGGAGAGGTTACACGCTTAGTGGATTAAATATTACATGTGGCTTGTTCGTTCATACTTTCGAGCCGGTGGACGAGGATGCCGCCCCTGGCAAATAGTCTGTGAACGGTGGTTGTTTTGTAGCGATAATTGCAATAAAATAAGCAGACTCTATATTTTGGAGAGGGGAAGCCTCATGCGTAACGAGTTCACCGCAGTTTTTGAAAAAGAAGAGGACTGGTTCATCGCATATTGCCCTGAAGTTCCGGGGGCGAATGGGCAGGGGAAAACCTTGGAGGACTGCCGACAGAGTTTGGCGGATGCCATTTCCCTGATTCTTGAAGACCGGCGCGAAGAAGGTTTGCAGGGAGTTCCTGATGATGCCATTCGTGGCATTGTCAGTATTCCATGAAGCGGAACCAGCTTCTGAAACATTTACGCAGACAAGGTTGCCATCTTAAAAGGGAAGGTGCTTCTCATTCTCTTTGGACAAATCCCCAAACGGGTCAGGTCGAAACCGTTCCAAGACACACCGAAATTCCTGATCGTCTAGCCAAAAAAATTTGCAAGGGCTTGGGCATTCCTGAAATTTAAACCCCTAAAACCTATCAAGGCAAGCTTGGGCTAAGCTCCGACATGCAACCTGCGTTTGGTCTTACAGTTCGCGGAGCGTCGGCCAAAATTTACGCGTGGCGGTGTGCCATCCATTATCGGGTGACTTGCTTGTTCATGGATTCGAGCCGGTTCACCAGAATCTCGATTAATTTATCTTTTAATTTGGTGGGAATTGCTGGCTTGAGTTCGTCTATATTTTGGTATCGATCTTTAGTGCGATGACGTCTCCATCGGCGATGACGCTGGTGGTTCGAGTCCGTTTGGCAATGCAGGCGATCTCCCCGAATATGGCACTCGCCTTGAGTTTGGTGATGGCCACTTCCTTAGGGTTACTTTGGGTTATGGCCACCACCCCTTTGAGGAGTACGAAAAAAGAAAAATCCATATCCCCCCTCCCTGATGATTACATCGGAAGGCAGGTATTTATAAATCTGGTTTTCCAGTGTACTGAGAAAATGTTTTTCTTCCCGGGTAAACCCGGAAAAAAATGAAAGTTGGTCAATCAGTTCAAATGCTTGTTCTTCGTCCATATGGGTGGGGCTAAAAGTGAAAGGTCAGTCTCTATTGTAACGGAAATCAGGTGTTTAAGCAAAATGATCGATGGTTTTACCCTTTTGGGGCTTGTGAGAAAAGGTAGGAAATTACAAAAGGAATAATGCCGTCACGGCAAATTAGGATCAATGAACCTCCCCCAGCCCCTCCTTGTCAGGAAGACCTTTGCATAACCATAGACTCTCATTGATCCTCCCCTCTCATGAGGGGAGGCAAGGCGTAGCTGCGGAGGGGTGTGGATTGTTTTTGACGGAATTCATAATCCAACCCTCCCCTGGCCCCTCCCTATGAAGGGAGGGGAAATTTCTGCTTCCGCATTTTTGACTTACGCAAAGCTCGCCTTGTCAGGAGGGGAGTTGTTTTTAGCGGCTCGCGAAGGGACAACCGAGCGTCTGCCGTAAGCTGGGCCCAGCGTTACGCTGGGCCCAGCCATCGGAGTTTGGGGTTGCGGGCGGCCTGGGCTTCGTCTGGACGCGACACTTTTGACAGCCTTGGCGAGGCATGAAAGCTTTCAGGATCTTCCTTGCCTTTTTTGGCGATGGACTTCATAGCCTCGATGAAATCGTCGAGCGTCTCTTTCGATTCTGTTTCGGTCGGTTCGATCATCAATGCCCCTTTGACAATCAACGGAAAATAAACCGTCGGTGGATGAAAGCCGTAGTCGATGAGCGCCTTGGCAAAATCCATCGTGGTGATGCCTTGTCCTTTGTCGTTGAAAACGCATTCATGCAGGCTGGCTCCGGTGAAGGGCAGGTGGAACGTGTCCTTCAGTCGGGCGCGAATATAGTTGGCGTTCAGCACAGCGGATTGCGCCGCTTGCCGGATGCCTTCGGGTCCAAGTGTGCGGATGTAGGCATAGGCGCGTAACAACATGCCGAAATTACCGTTGAACGATTTCAGTCTTCCGACGCTTTCGGGTCGGTCCGCATTAAGCCGATATTTTGATCCGACTTTCTCCACCACTGGCGCAGGCAGGTAGGGTTCGAGAATACCCTTGATGCATACCGGACCGGCGCCAGGTCCGCCGCCGCCATGCGGAGTCGAGAAAGTTTTGTGCAGGTTTATGTGGAGCACATCGATTCCCATATCTCCCATTTTAGCGATACCCATGATGGCGTTGAGATTGGCGCCATCGCAATAGACCAGGCCGCCTTTTTTGTGGACGATCTCCGTGATTTTTAAAATATCCTTCTCGAACATTCCCAGCGTGTTGGGATTGGTCAGCATGATCGCCGCTGTTTCTTCATCCATTGCCACTTCGAGTTTTGCGACATCAATCGTCCCTTCGGCGTTGGACGGCAGTTGAATGGACTTGTATCCACATAACGTAGCGCTGGCCGGATTGGTGCCGTGGGCCGAGTCGGGCAGTAACACTTTTTTTCTGGGGTTGCCTTTTGCCGAGTGACAGGCGTGGATCATCAGCATACCGGCGAACTCGCCCTGTGCTCCGGCGGCCGGGTGCAGGCTGGCGTGCTCCATGCCGCTGATGGTTTTCAGGCATTCCTGCAATTCATACATTAATTGAAGGCTTCCTTGCGAGTCTGCGTCCGGAGTCATTGGATGGTGCTGGGCGAAACCGGGTAACCGCGCCAGAGTTTCATTGATTTTTGGATTGTATTTCATGGTGCACGATCCCAATGGATAAAAATTAGTGTCGATGCTGAAGTTCCATTGGGACAGCCGGGTGTAATGGCGAACCACATCGAGTTCCGTCAGTTCGGGAAGTTCATCAATGGCCTCGCGGATTTCTGCAGGCGGGAGGAGAGTCTCAATTTCCACTTCCGGCACATCACAGGAAGGCAGGGAATAGGCTTTTCGTCCCGGTGAGCCCATTTCAAAAACGAGGGGTTCCTCAAAGATCAATCCGGGTGTTCCCGGAGTTTTTGATTCTTTCGACTCTTTCGATACTTGTGCCTGGCTCATGATTTTCCCTTTGTATAAGGAAAGGTTAATGGGTGTTCAACATTTTCAGCAGGATGTCGAGGACTGTGTCGGCAGACAGGGAGTCGTCGTCCCTTTCTTCCAGCACTACACTGGCTGAGTTAAGGGGCTCCCAACGTCTGATTTCCCCATGTTTAAAGATCACGCAGACCGGCTTGTCGACCGCCGAGGCGAGGTGCATGATGCCGGTGTGGTTGCAGAGTAAAACATCGCATTCCTGAATCAAAAGCGCAAGTTCTTTTGCGCTGAGCAGGGGAAGAAGTTGTGGTTTTTTCTGCATGCTGGCGATGGCGTTTTTAAGTTCGGCCTCTTCTCCGGGTCCGTTGACCATCCAGACCTGTGCTGATTCCAGCAGTTGTTCGATCACCGTCCTGAATTTCTCCCGCCGCCAGCCCCATTTTGCGATGCGGGTACTGGACTTGACCAGCAACACCGGCTGATCCGGTGAGGAGCGATACTCCCGGATGAGGTCTGCAACTTTTCGCGTCTCATCAGGATTAAAATAAAGCCGGGGCTGACTGGAAAGTTTCTCAATGCCCAGGGCTCGCAGAATTTCCAGATTGTTTTCGGTTTCGTGTCGTGGCGGACCTTGCACCGGCACCCGGATGTTATGCGCCCAGGCGTTTTCCTGATGTTCGTAACCAATGCGTATTTTTGCGCCGGAACAAAGGCTGAAAAATGTGGCGGTGGCGCTGAATGTTTTGTTGAGAGTCAGTGTCAGGTCGAAATGTTCGTCTCTCAGTTGGCGAAAGACATTTAAAGGTTGTTTGGGGTTGAAGGCAAACACCCGATTTAAATTCGGGTTGTCAGCCAGAAGCTCTGACTGGGTGCTGTCCACCAGAACGCTGATCTGCAAATGCGGGAATTCTTTTTTTAAAGTTTCGTAAACCGGAGTGGAGAGCACGACATCGCCGAGCCTGTCGGGGCGTATGACTAAAACCGTATTGATGTTGCTGAAGTCCAGCGGCAGGTCTGGTGGACTGGGGGCCTTACCGGCGCAGGCGCCGACCAGCTTCCATAACAGTTGCTTGGCTTTTTTTTCAATTGTGTGCAGGGCTTGGTTGGCCATGGGTTGTGTGAGGTGCGGGAACTGTTGAGTGACGCATTGACCCATCGGGCAAAGATTGGGTCGATTACTTTATAGCGGCAGTGCTTCATCAATGAGCATGATGGGGATGTCACCTTTGATCGGATATTTCAAAGCGCAGGGCTTGCAATCCAGCCCGTCTTCTTTTTCTGCCAGTTCAAGGTCTCCCTTGCATTTGGGGCAGACCAGAATGTCCAGCAATTCCTTATCGATTCCCATGATCCTTCTCCTTTGACAATGAAACTTTTAAGGGTATTATTTTTTTGTTTGTTGCTTTACGGCTTGGAACACTTCATCGACGGTCACTTGATCCATGCATTCTTTAGTTCCCAGCGGACAGGTTTTTTTCCAGCAAAAACTGCATGGGAGCACTTTGTAAACCGTTTTGTGATTCACGCCATAAGCTCCGTTACGCACCGGGTCGGTGGGGCCAAAGATGGAAACTGTGGGAATGCCTAACGCCGCGCCGAGGTGAAGCGGACCTGAATCACAGCTTACCAGCAGCGCCATCCGTTTGTACAGGGCAATAGATTCTAAAATAGAAGTGGGAGGGGCGATCCAGTTTTTTTGTTGCATATGGGCGGAGATTTGCTGGACTTTAGATTCTTCACCCGGCCCCCATGTCAGCATAATAGAACATCCCAACCCTTCTGAGATGCGGTCGGCCAGTTTGGCGAAGCGGACCAGCTCCCATTGTTTGCTTTCGAATCCCGCGCCCGGATTGATGCCTATGACCGGACGGGCGGTCAACTCCGGGTGCTGGTCAAAGAAGTGTGCTACTTTCTCGTTCATTTCGTCAGGAACCTGAAGCGGGAAGAGTTTGCTCTCCGCAACTTTGTCCAGCGCGGTTTGCAAAAGTGTGAGGTACATATCGACAACATGGAGTCCGCCTGCCATGTAGGGGCCTTTTTGGTTGGTGAACAGGGTGCTGAATTTTTCCTTGCAGTTATTCCGGTGGAATCCAACACGGGTTGGGGCGCCGCTCAATTTGGCGATGATGCCACTTTTGAGGAGCCCGTGCAGGTCGAAGACAAGATCAAATTTATGTCGGCGCAGAGTTTTGATTGTGTCCAGAATTTCTGCGAGCGATTTAGCGTTCCAGTTTTTGCGCCACACTTTGCTGCGCAGGGGGATGACCTCATCGATATCGGGGTTGCCACGCAGGATATCCTGATAGCGTTCTTCCACCATCCAGGCGATATAGGAATCGGGCAGGGATTTTCTCAGTGTGGCGGCAACGGGAAGTGTGTGGACCACATCTCCCATAGCGCTGAATTTAAGAATCAGTATTTTGCGTGGGTTCATCGGTTTGTTTTTCCCCGGCAGGGCTGATGAGTTTTAAAAAACGTAAAAAGATTTGTTGGTATCCGAGGTAGCCCATCAAGCCGCCAAAGAGCGCTCCGGCAAGAACATCGGATGGGTAGTGCACTTTCAGATAGACTCTTGAATAACAAACCAGCAGGGCAAAGACAAAAACCAGTGGGGTGATTTTACGAAAGCAAAGGCTGGCGAGGGTTGCGGCCGCGAAAATATTACCGGCATGGTTTGAGGGAAAAGAAAAACTGTTTGAGCAATTCACCACATTGATAAGGTCTGGTAAAACATTACAGGGTCTGGGGCGGGCGATCACTTCCTTAAGGATATAATGGCTGGTGGCATCGGTCAGGCCGATGGATGCGCCCATTGCCACTAGAAAGGCCAAACCATAACGTCTATAAAAAGCAAGAACCCCTACCACGCAGGCTATGCCAACATAGAAAAAATTTTCTTTAATGGAAATGAACAGCATGACTCGTCCCGCTATTGGGGATTGAAAATGCTGATTGATCCAGTAGAATACCGAAACGTCGAGATCGTATAAGATGGCGGTTCCTTATTGCGGGGATTGCGATACTTGGATTAATTTTATGGAGTTTGTGGGTTTGAGTCAAACGATTTGTCGTCCGTTGTCAGAGTGGACTGAGAAGATAGAAAATCTTTCTGACAGAAAATTTGAGTGCCATGCGTTATCTCCTCGCTGGAGTCGATGATGGCGAAAACTCATGATAGCGCGTTGATCCTGTTTGCTCGCGATCCGGTTCTGGGTAAGGTGAAAACGAGGTTGTCTCCCTTTCTGCAAGAAGATGATATTCTCAAACTTTATACCTGCTTTCTTCAGGACAGTCTCGACAAGATTAGGCAAGTGGAAGACGTAGACCGCTTTGTGGGAGTCGTACCCTCGAACGAGTCCGGCTTTTTTAACGGAATGTCTGGTTCCAATATCCGCCTTTTTGTTCAGGAGGGCAAGGAGTTGGGCGATAAAATGCGCCGGGCCATTCAAGACCGATTTGCCGAAGGGTATAAGAGAGTGGTTATCATTGGTTCAGACAGCCCTTCGTTGCCGGTTCCTTATATCCGCCGAGCTCTGGGTTCCGATAAGGACATGGTTCTGGGGCCGAGCACCGATGGAGGCTACTACCTGATCGGCATGCGGGGAAAAGTGGTCGAGGTTTTCGATGGAGTGGCCTGGGGAACAGAAGCAGTCTTGCGAGAAACGTGTGAACGCCTGCTGCGAAGCAGGGCAGATCTGGAGCTATTGCCGGTCTGGTACGATGTCGACAGCCCGGAAGATTTAAAATTTTTTAAATCCCATTTGGAACTCATTGAACAAGCCGGACTCGGAAAGTCCGGTGAGACAGGAAAACTGCTCGGTAAGATTTTGGCGTCCCACTAAAAATTATTTTGGACGTGCTCTTTATAGATTGGACGGAACCTAAACGGAACCCAATTATGAAGCTTTGCAAATTTACAGATTCGGATTATCAGGCGGTGGTCGAGGCGTTGGAAAATCGTTCCGGCATGGATTTGTTCACCCACGATGAAACTGTTCGCAAGATATTGCAGGATGTGAAGGAGAGAGGCGATGCGGCCTTATTGGAATACACGCACCGCTTTGACCGGCATAATCTTGAGCGGTTGCAAGTCACGCCGGATGAGATTCGGCGGGCCTATGACGGCGTGACTGAAGAAGAACTCGCGGCATTGAAGGAAGCGGCAGAACGTATCCGCCGTTTTCACGAGCGTCAGAAGCAGGAATCCTGGCGTTATGAGGAAGAGGGCATCACTTTAGGCCAGATGGTGAGGCCGCTTGCCACCGCCGGGATCTACGTTCCGGGCGGCAAGGCGTCTTATCCTTCTTCGGTGCTTATGAATGCGATTCCGGCGAAAGTGGCGGGAGTGGATCGTGTGGTCATGTGCTCTCCGTTTCCCGATGGGCAAACTCGCCCGCATGTTCTGGTTGCGGCGGATATTGCCGGGGTCACGGAAATCTATAAGGTCGGTGGAGCTCAGGCGGTTGCCGCCATGGCTTTCGGCACCGCAACCCTGCCACGGGTGGACAAGATAGTCGGACCCGGTAATATATTTGTAGCGTTGGCCAAACGGCTGGTTTTTGGAATTGTGGATATCGACATGATAGCCGGTCCCAGTGAAATCCTGATTGTGGCCGATCACAGCGCAAACCCGGCTTATGTGGCGGCAGACCTGTTGTCGCAGGCTGAGCATGATGAAGAAGCAGTGCCAATTCTGGTGACCCCGGAGGAAGGCCTGGCCCGAGAGGTAATGGTGGAGTTGGAGAAGCAAAAGAGCTTACTCAGCCGTCAGTCTATTACGGAAGCTTCTTTAAATACCCAGTGCCGACTACTGGTGACGGAGTCTCTTGAGGCCGCGGTCGATCTGGCCAATCGCCTGGCCCCGGAGCACCTGGAATTAGCCCTGGAAGACCCGGAACATTGGGCGGAAAAGATTCAGAACGCGGGAGCGGTATTTTTGGGGCATTACACGCCGGAGGCAGTCGGGGACTACCTGGCGGGTCCCAATCATGTATTGCCCACCAGTGGCACGGCCCGGTTTTCGTCGCCGCTCGGAGTGTATGATTTCGTGAAACGGACCAGCTTGATTTCCTATTCCCGCACGGCTCTGGAAAAATGTGGCAAAACTTTAACATTATTGGCCGAAATGGAGGATTTGGGGGCGCATGCAAATTCGGTCAAAATGCGTATTGAGGGAGGCAAAAAAAACTCTTAAAGACACCATATTTTCAGGGCCCCAGGCCTCGATTTTGTCTTGACACTTCTGAAAGTCTGTGCTCTAATCACCATCATTTTGGGAGATTTTGCGCCAAAAATGATGTGGCAAGATAGGGCTGGAAAACCCATGCAAAATAGCAAGTTACGGGTTTTTGAGGGAATTCCGGGCCTCGCTCCGGTGAAGAGTTAGAGGCACATCCGGTGTTGTCACCGAGGCTGAAAAATTTGAGATTTTTTTGGGGAAAATTAATTTAGATTCAACTCAATTTTAAAGAAGTGAGATTTATACATAATGAGTAGGTACCTTTTATAGTTTTGTATTACTAGCTACGGGTCCTGATCAGGTCCAAAAGGAGGTTAACATGTTGGGGAAAAACAAACTTAGCATAAAGGCGTTCTCATTGGGACTGCTACTGGCCATGGTCATGTACTTTGTTCCAGGCATGACCAGTGATGCGATTGCCAAGGAAGTGTCTGCAGAGCAGGTTTTTGCTGAAGAGGCGTTCGCCAAAGAAGTTCAGGCGGAAGAGGCCGTTGACGGCGAAGGCGAGGCAGAAGTTGAGTGGAGCCAGGACGTATTCTATAAGGACTGGGAAGGTAGCCCGCTGAAAGGTCCTGTGAGTGGTTTTCCTGCTCCGGAACTGGGTCCGTCGGACTATAACAATTATGAGTTCGCTCCCAGCCGCATGCTTTTATGGGTTGCCAATCAGCAGCATCTTTATTTTGGTAGCTTTGTTCTGGCGGTTCCGATTTTTTGTATGCTCATCGAGTTTATTGGGGTTCGAACCAGGGAAGAGGATCCGGTTATGTCGGCCAAGTATGACCGGCTGGCGCATGACCTGATGAAGGTCAGCTTGACCGCTTATTCCTGGACAGCAATCCTCGGTGGTATTCTTCTTTTTACATTCATCACATTATTCCCGGGCTTCTTCAAGTATATGGCAGGCATTTTCCGTCCGGTTATGCATGTGTATGCACTGATGTTCCTGGCTGAGTCCGGCATTCTCTACGTCTACTACTACGGCTGGGACAGAATGAACGAAGACAAGTTTCTGAAATGGATTCACTGTAGCCTTTCGGTTCTTCTCAACCTCGTCGGTACGGTTCTGATGTATCTGGCCAATTCCTGGGCGACCTTCATGCAGGCTCCCGGCGGAATTGACTCCGAAGGCCGTTTCCTGGGAAATATCTGGCACGTTATCCATTCCACTCTCTGGAACCCGGTCGGTGTTCACCGGATTCTCGGAAACATCGTGTTCGGAGGTGGAATCGTAGGCGCTTACGCCGCATACCATTACCTCACTGCTAAAAATGAGGAGGAGAAGGCGCATTACGACTGGGTATGTTATGTCGCCATGTTTATCTGTATCTTTGGTTTGATCCCGCTTCCTTTCGCGGGTTACTGGTTGATGAAGGAAGTGTATGCTTTCCGCCAGCAGATGGGTATCACCCTGATGGGTGGCATCATGGCCTGGTTGTTCATCATTCAGGCGGTAATGATCGGGCTCCTGTTCTTCGCTGCTAATTCCTATTTGCATAATGGAATGGCGCGGGTCAAGGGGTCGCACCGTTATATGAAATATTGTAAATATATGATTCTTATCTTGATCGTATGTTTCACCATGTGGATGACTCCGCATACCATCGTTATGACTCCGGCGGAGTTGAAGGCGATGGGTGGCGCGCAGCATCCCATTGTGGGCCATTTTGGGGTCATGTCGGCCAAGAACACAGCGGTGAACCTTATGATCACCACTACGATTCTCTGCTTTTTGTTGTACCAGAGAGCCAATAAGAAGATTAACGTGCCTTGGGCCACAGTGGGCAACTGCTGGATCGCGGCTATTTTTGTCGGCGCAGCTGCTAACATCATCTTCCTGGGCATTTATGGTTATTTCCTCCCTGCTAACCAACGGGTTGGGCTCTCCGTACCTCAGGTAACCACCACGCTGACGACCCTTTTTGCGGGCACGGCGATCAATATCTCCATGTTTAAGGATTCTGAATCCTATGGGGATATTCAATGGGGTAGCCAGTCCAAGGTAGGAACTTACGCCATTTTCCTTCTGGCGATTTCCTTCACCTGGTTGATGGGTCTCATGGGTTACATCCGTTCTGCTGTTCGCTTGTTCTGGCACGTGACGGAGGTGGTTCGTGATAATTCTGTTGACGCTTATACGCTCACGATTGGTGAAGCGGGTAAGATGCTTACCTTCAACACTCTTTTTGTGTGGACACAATTCGTGGTCGTGTTCTGGGTAGGTAGTTTGACCGGTAAATCAGTCGAAGCAAAAGCTCCGGAGGGCGTTCCGGTACCGGCTCAACAACAGCAATAACTGCTAACAATTTGGCGGGGATCCCCTCCTTGGGCCCCCCCTAACCAATTAATCAGAGGATTCAGGAGGGAGAGGAGAAATGCTACCAGAGCAACATGACATACTATTTTCGTTTATTGCTATCGCATTTGCCCTGTTCGGGATTTATGTTTTCGCAAATGTGATTCAAAATTGCAGGGAGAGAGAAGGAGTAAACATGACGAAGTGGGGCGGAATATTTGGTGCCTTTGCCATCGCGTGTTTTTCGATGACGGTCCACATGTTTGACCTTGTTCAAGCTGATCAGTTGGCGTTTTTCTTCTCAACGTATCTTTGGCTTGTGGTTATTTTATTGATCACTTGGGGTGTATTCCTCAAGAGCAATAAAATGGAAGGTCAATCTCCTCCGATTATTAGAGGGTTTTTCTTCTGGACCACGGTTTCTCTTTTGCTGGCGGGCTACACCAACTGGTTGCCGCAACAGCGCAGTGACCCACCGCCTAGAGAAGCGGCGGTCGTGGGTGACCTGACCATGGAAGAGTTTGCAGAAATGGGGCGAGTGATTATTTTTGGTGCCAAGCAGGTGGCCGGTCAGAAATCAATCGGTAAAGGTAAGTGTCCCCTGTGTCATACCTTTGATCCGGGTGACAATATGGGTCGATGTCCGAACCTGTTTGGGGTTGAGAAAATAAGTCATGACCGGGTGAAGGAGGACCGGTATGCGACCAGTCCTGTAGCCATTGGCGAAGTAGAGCCTGCTACGGGTATTGTGAAGGGTAAATGGGACGAAGTACCGGAAGAGTACAGAAGACAGCATGGTCCTGACGAATTTACCGGCGAAGATTATCTTCGCGAATCTGTCATGTGTCCGACCTGTTACGTGGTGAAAGACTTCGGTAATGATGGTGATACAAGAAGCCCGATGCCGGTTATCGTCAAGCCGCCGATCAGTCTGAGTCGGACTGAAGTGAATGCGGTTGTGGCTTACCTGCAATCCAAGGACACGCCGGGCAAGTTTGCGACGGTGACTGTTCCGTTGCCGCAGGATGATGCGGGTAACACAGGTGGCGCGGTGGCTGAAGCTCCTGCTGAAGATGAGGACGCACCTATATTCGTCACCGGCAAGGAAGATATTCAGGCCATGATCAATACTTTAGGTTGTCCGCTTTGCCACACCATCCCTGGCGTTGAGGGTGCTGTGGGTGAGTTGGGGCCGAAACTTCATGAGAAGATCAACGCTCCGCAGCGCATCAAGGACCCCAACTACAAGGGTAAAGCGACCAATACCAGGGAGTATGTCAGGGAGTCTATTTTGGACCCTGGCGCCTATGTAGTCTTTAACGAAGCAGAGGGAGAGTTGTTCCCGGATGGTTTAATGCCTACAACCTTTTCAGAGCAGCTTTCAGTTACGGCTCTCGACAAGCTTGTGGATTTTATTAGTCAGACCGAAGCTCCGGCTGGCAGTTAATAGGAGACAGCAATGAACAAAGCATTAATCAGTTTTTTAGTTTTTGTTGTCGGCCTGGCGGTGTTTCATAACGCCATATTTCCTATCTTCACACCTAAGGAGGTCGGCTGGATTTTAAATAGGTACGTTTACTTTTTATTATTCGTAGCCTATTTGCTTGTTACGCACTTTACCCTCAGACTCAAGCCGCCGATTGCCATGATGGCCTTGTTTGTGTGGGGTCTGGGTTTTTACTTTTATAAATGGGTTTTGTATCCGCCAATTCCATGGACCTTGTTCATCACCTATATGGTGATGTGGTCGATCGGTACTTTCCTGTACGTCAGTCAGGATCCGGAAACTTTCCGGGATTTCAGGAGGCCAATCGTTAAAACGATTGTGGGTGAATACAAATTTGCGCAGTGGGTCATGTTGGTGGGTATGCCGATTCTCGTAGGATTTGCAACCTATAATTCGATTTACCCGTCGTATCAGGAGCCAGTGGAATTGCGGACGGTTCACCCCGCACCTCCTGCCACCACGAAAGTGCATGGCAAGACCTATCCGCTGGAGTCTACCAATAATCCTTTCCGCATTGATGAGCAGGATAACTATAAAGATAGTTTCCCGTTCCTGGATGCGGACAAGCAGGAGTACATGAAGTATGTGACGGAAGGCGGCACGATCTTCTTCCAGAACTGCCATTATTGTCATGGTGACCAGTTGAACGGACTGGGCATGTTCTCGCATGTGTTTAACCCGACTCCGGCGAACTTCATCGACCCGGGCACCATCGCCATGCTGCAGGAATCATTCCTGTTCTGGCGAGTAGCAAAAGGCGGCCCCGGTCTGCCGAATGAGTCGACCCCGTGGTCTTCAGCAATGCCTCCCTGGGAGGAGCATTTGAACACGGAAGAAATCTGGAAGGTTATCCTGTTTGAGTACTGGTACACAGGGTGGCATCCAAGAACTTTCGGCACAGAAGGTTCCACCGCTGAGTGAGGGTGGAGAATAACCTAAGTATGAACTTTCGGTTACTAAAACCTAAACATATGGAAACGAACATGACTAACAATAATTACATCAAACGCCTGATCTTTTCCTTTCTGGCTGTGGCGTTGATCGCGGTACCGGGAGTGGCGCTTGCCCAAACGGTACCGGATGCGGTCAAGAAGGATATGCTGGAAACGGGGAAAAAGGTCTATTTTAAAAGATGCGTCTGGTGCCACGGGGTTGAGGGGGGCGGAGATGGCCCTTCTGCAGACCGCCTGTTCACCCGGCCCAGAAACTTCATCCAGGGGACTTTCAAAATCCGCGTTACGGATTCCGGTGAGCTCCCTATGGAAGCGGATTTGATCACAACCGTTAAAAATGGACTCCAGGGTTCGGCAATGCCCGCCTGGGGTGAGTTTTTGTCGGAAAATGAGATCGTCTCCGTTGTACAGTTTGTTAAAACCCTGGTGCAGGATCGGGATTTTGATGATGTGGAAGACGAAGAAGTCACTGTTCAGGATTTCGGCAAGAACCCGTGGGGAACAACGGGTCCCTATCACTTGGGTGTGCCCCAGGCTGATATCGACACGGGTAAAGAAATTTTCCTGAAGAATAAATGTTTTGAGTGTCACGGCGGCGAAGGCCGGGGTGATGGCAACCCGACGATGAAAGACGACTGGGGTTTCCCGATCGTTGCGGCAGACTGGCAGCAATGCTGGAACTTCCGTGGATCTCGCCGGGATCCTTTCGATCCCTTCCATATTGTCCGCACGATTTCTACCGGATTGAACGGTACTCCGATGCCGAACTTCAAGGACCAGATCACGGTTGAGGATCGCTGGAAGATTGCGGCGTTTGTTAACTCGCTTTGCCCGAGAAAGAAAATCGATCCGTTGACTAATAAGCCGATTCCAGACTTTCTCATTCAGTCTATTTATTCGGAAGGTCCAGTCTCTCCGAAGATTGATGACCAAAGTTGGCAGTCTCTGGATACGGATGATCGGATTGTTGCTTTTCCTGAAGAGATCAAGGACAACCCGAAGAGGCATCATATTGCTATGGCGGGCCAGATCACACGGGGTAAACGAAACTTCGATCCTAAAACCGACAATCTCTGGGTGACCACCCGTTGGAGTGCTGAAGAGCAGGCGGTTTACTATCTGGTTGAATACCACCTGCGGTTTTTGTCGCAAGACCCGGAGTACCCGGATTCAGTAGCCATTCAATGGCCGGCGAAACTTCAGGAACTGTTCGGTGCGGAGAAACCCTATTTCATCATGGGTGACTCCAAGAAACCGGTAGATATCTGGAAGGCCAACTTTCTGGCTAAAGACTACAGCGCGACCAATGCCCCGAAGCCTGAGGGTTATCAGTTGGACGTGAGTGTAGAAGAAATGGTAGGTTTTGGATTTGATGCTCTACAAGCCAAAGAATCTGAAGCTAAAGTCCAGGTTGTGGACTCCCTTTACCATCAGGGTCGTGTCAAGATTCTGTTCAGAAGGGACTTGAAAACGGATGGAGAATTTGATGTTCAGATTCCTACTGAAACTTTCATTCCTGTGGCTTTCATGCAATGGGCGGGACGGGATAAAGAGAAGGATGAGAATATGGCCATCTCTACCTGGTACTACACCATTCTGAAACCGGCATTGCCTGATTCTCTGTACTATATGCCTCCGATCATAGCAGCCATTTTTGTCTGTTTCCAGGGTTGGATGATATGGATGACCAAACGTACACGTAAAATGTATGACGAAGGGAAGGTCAAGCGTGACGAGATTCCTAAGTAGTCATCATTAGCTCTATAAGAAAGTCCGCCGATAAATCGGTGGGCTTTTTTTTATGCTTTGAGTTTAGTTGGAAGCGGTGAGTGCTCCTGCTCGTGTCGCCCTGTATGCAATGAGACCTTTGCATAACCCCGGATCCTTCGTCGCCTTCGGCTCCTCGAGGATGACAAAATATCTTGTTCCTCAGAATGATAAACTGGCCTTGCGCTGTCATTCTGAACGCAGTGAAGCATCTCGCTTTTCAGGTTTTTCGACTTATGAAAGGTCTCGTATGCAATAAGGCGTAGCAAACCCAACGACTTCGCATTACAACACGAAAGCCGGTTTTGTTGAGCTTGATTTTCTGGGATAAAAGGAGAGGGATTATTCTTCTTCAGTAACTTGTTCCAGATCCATATTTCCTTCAATAATTTCCCTGAGCGCCAGTTCAAAATAAGATTTTGGGGAAGCGTATTCTTCGGGGTCCACATCGATAGTGGGCTGGGCACCATTTTCCAGTTGATGGATTCTTTGTGTTACCAGAATGCATAACAGGTAGCGGCTTTTTACTACATCCTGCGCCTGGCGAACCAACTCCAGGGTGTCTTTCATTTCTAAGGCGATCATAGTTTTCCTATAACGTTAAAGGTTGCTCTATTCTAGGGCCAATTGTATTTTCTGTCAACTGCTAGCCGCAGGGGCAGATAGCAAAGGCTCTTAAGAGCATTGTTTAGCTATAAAAGGTTATAGCAAGTCACCTGCGGAGGTTCTCCGCCTGCTAGCCGCAGGGGCAGATAGCAATATCTTTATCTGTGCACAAACGTTTTCTCGGCCTCACATGCTATTGCTTATTAAGTCAAAAAAACGTAAAGGCGAGATTTTTCACTGCGTTCAGAATGACAAGAAATGCTGGTTGGTCATCCTCGAGGAGCCAACGGCGACGAAGGACCTCGCTTTTTTGGGTGCATGCCACTTGTGCAAAGCTTTCCATTACCACTGGGCGAGGCCAGGCGGCTATTGGGTTAGAATGGTTTTAATTGTTTGGGCTACGGTTTTGACCTGCTCCTGGGAAACTTCGCGATGCAGGACGGCGCGGAAAACTCCCGGATCGGTCATGAGAATTTTGATGGATTTTGCTTCCAGTCGGCTTAAAAATGTATCTCCATCGATTTGGGGATGATTCAGTCTGAAAAAAATTATATTTGTTTTTACCTTGGCTTGGTCCAGTTCGATGCCCTTGATTGCGGCAAGCTGTTCTGCCAGAAGCTTGGCGTTCTGGTGATCGTCCTTCAAGCGTTCCACCAGGTTTTCCAGGGCGACCAGTCCTGCGGCGGCCAGATGCCCGGACTGCCTCATTCCACCCCCCACCATTTTTCTCATTTTTCTGGCGCGGTGGATAAATTCCCGGTTGCCGGAGACCAGAGAACCGACCGGGGCTGAGAGTCCTTTGGACAGGCAAAACATGACCGAGTCTGCTTGCCGGGTAAGAGTTCCCACCTCAACATCCAGGGCTACAGCGGCGTTAAACAGCCTTGCTCCATCAAGGTGAATTTTAAGCCCGTATTTTGCCGCCAGAACTGCCACACTGTCCATGTATTCGGGGTTTAGCGGTGTTCCATGACAGAAATTATGGGTGTTCTCAAGGCAGATCAGCCGGGTAGGGGGGTAATGGATATCTGTCTGCCGTATAGATTGTTCTATTAATGGCAAGGGCAGGGTGCCATCCTCATTATTGCGGAGGATTCTTGGGTGGACTCCGCCCAAGGCGGCCATGCCCCCGACTTCGTGCACGAAAATATGGCTTCGGTCGCCCAGCAACACTTCATCCCCGCGCTGGCAGTGGCTGAGCACACTGATGAGGTTTCCCATGGTGCCACTGGGCACAAAGAGAGCCGACTCCTTGCCGATTTTTTTCGCGGCCAGGGTCTCCAGTTTTTTAAGGGTCGGATCTTCCTCAAAAACATCATCTCCGACTTCGGCATTGGCCATCGCCTCGCGCATGGCCGGGGTGGGCTGGGTCAATGTGTCGCTTCTCAAGTCAATCATGGTTTTCCTTACTAGTTCTTCCCGGGCGTGGGCGGAGAACCTCCGCTGTGGTACATTGCCATATATTCATCTTGTGCTCAATGGGCATCTCTGCTCCATAAGCTAGTGCTCACTGGTCCCACGCCGAGTGGCTTTTTCTATTCGATTGCGTTTAACCCGGTAATAGGCCAGCGAAATGAAAAAGACCGGAACGACGAATCCGCTCAACAAGAGACCGGTTATTTTATCTGCCGGGTAGTCCAAGGCCAACAGTCCCTGGTACATCAGTTGCACCAGGTAGGCCAGCAGGCCACAGGTGATGAATAAATAACCGATTCGCCTGGAACCTTTAGGTCCCGGAAAAACGAAGGAGTAGGCAATAAAGTTCAAGCCCAGGAAAAGGAGTCCGTTTAAAAACATCAGGTAAATGATCTGGTTCTGGGCTTGTGTCAACACGGGTTTTTAAATTCAAAATAGTTCCAAAGGGGTTTCTAATAATTGGAACCGCTATAGCTTGCCATTCGCCACCTCTTTTAAGTCAAGAGTAGGCTCATGCAAACATTATTTCTCAGTGGCACACTCAAATGGCACACTCAATATTTTATAAGGTAAGCCGGGAGATGGAAACTTTTAATTTCACGTTCCAGGGGCGAAGCCGAATAAAGAAAAAGCCCGGTGCGGACTGGTGTCCTGCAACCGGGCTTGATAGCTCCAGGAAAAATTAAAAACTTCGTGAAATTCCAAAGACAACTTCGCCGTCACAACCTTTTGCGCATTTAGCGACTGTCAGGTCCGTATCAATATAAGTCAAGCTGAGATCGAAGCCGTGCGTGGCATAAGTCGCGCCGATGCTCCAGTCTAAAGTATCCGGTCTCTCTGCCCCGGCATTATCCGTGATCCACTGGTATCCGAAATGGCCTGTCATGGCAAGGCGGCTGACCAGCGGCACTTCCGCGTCATAGCTCACATAGGTTGCATTCCCGAATCCTCCTGTGAACTCTGGGGTGTAGTAAATAGTAGCGCCCATTGAGATCAAAGGAAACTCGGTAGACATGCCAAACATATATTCAAAGTAGTCCAATCTTAAACTTTCAAGGGCGCCGGGATAAGTGAAGTAAATTCCGCCGATATCAAAGGTGACCCCCCAGTATTCTCTGGCTACTCCAGCATAAATATCGACTTCGGATTGAGCCGAATCGCCAAAGTCGACATTGGAAGCCCAGGCGCCTAAATAAAATCCCATTTCATGGCTCCAGTCTAAACTTCCATGTAGAGCAAGGTCTTCATCATTTTGAGAGACTCCACGAAATCTGTAGTCTGTGAAGAATCCGAAGGAACCTGAAAAGCTGCCTGGAAGATTTATGAGTTCGGGCTCTTCTGCGGCCTGGGCGACTCGATTGTGATCCACAACGATTAAGCTAGCAACAAGAAGCATTGCCAAAGCGGTTTTAGAAATGAAAGAGTTCAACTTGCTCATATTAAAAATCCTTTCTAAATATTAAGTATGACAAAAATACTTAAAAACTTTCAGTACAAGTTTAATGGGTCAATTAAGCTGGAATGGGTCTGAAAACAATCGTTTATAAGTCATAAAACGTCAACTGCATACAAGGTTATCACGTCTGCCTTGGTATGACAATTTATAAATAAAGGCCTTATCAAACCTATGATTTATACCAGATTGTATCCGGTTTCTCCATGCTGGGTGGTATCCAAACCCATTTCCTCATCTTCATCGTTAACCCTGAAGCCGATCGTTTTATCAATAATTATAACCAGAACATAGGTGACGACGAACGAGTACAATCCGGCGGCAAAGATGCCTATCAACTGAACCCAGACTTGATTGAAGTTGCCAGCCAGCAGACCTGTTCCACCTACGGTGACGAATAGTCCAGTAGCGAGAGCGCCCCAGGCACCCCCCACGGCATGGATTCCAAAAACATCAAGCGAATCATCGTACCCGACTTTGAGCTTCACCACAACGGCGAAGAAGCAGATCAGTCCGGCGAGAAAACCGATCACCATTGCCCAAAGAGGTTCGACAAACCCTGCGGCGGGGGTGATGGCGACCAGTCCGGCTACGATTCCGGAAGCTGCTCCGAGAGCGCTGGCTTTTCCCCCTTTGATGAACTCGGCGAGAAGCCAGCCGAGGAGTCCGGCTCCCGTTGCGATTTGGGTGTTAGTGAATGCCAGTACGGCTATTTCGTCTATCGCCAGCGCACTGCCGGCATTAAACCCGAACCATCCGAACCATAAAAGTCCTGCCCCCAGAAGAGTGAGAGGCAGGCTGTGGGGTATCATGAGTTTTCCCGGGAAGCCTCGGCGCTTTTTAAGAACTAAGGCGGCGGCCAGAGCGGCGGTGCCTGAAGCGATATGAACTACTGTGCCACCCGCAAAATCCAGAGCTCCGAGGTCGCCCAACCACCCGCCACCCCAGACCCAATGGCAAATAGGATCGTAAACCACGGTGGACCAAATGAAAATGAAGGCGACATAAGCCTTAAAGTCCACCCGCTCGGCCATTCCTCCGCTGATGAGTGCGGCGGTGATGATGGCGAACATTAGCTGAAACATGCTGAATAGATATTCCGGGATGGTGCCGGAAAGGTCCTTATAATCAATGCCTATAAAGAGAGCTTTGCTCAGGTCTCCGACAAAATGTCCGATATCGTTACCAAAGGCTAAAGAATAGCCAAACAGCACCCATTGGATCGTGATGACTCCGAGTGGTACAAAACTGTGCATCAATGTACTGAGAACATTCTTGCGCCGCACCATGCCACCATAAAATAGTGCCAGGCCAGGAAGCATGAGCATCACCAACGCCGAAGAAATCAGTATCCAGGCGGTGTCCGGGTAGCTGATTTGAGGGGTCTCCTCAGCTGACGCGATCACAGGAAAGAGCATGAATAAAAAAGTCAGGAAGACTTTGTTCGCTTGAATTCTGATTTTCATAAAACCCGATCTCCTAAATAAAGTAAAATAGGGGTGGTAGTTAAATAGTTTTCTAATAAGGAGGGTTTTCAATTTTTGTACCAATTGGAAAAACAGCCTTTATAAAGCTGGAGAAAGCTAGTTAATCACTTTAAATACAATTGTTTATATTTATATTTTAGAGCCAGTGGGGTAAAATAAAAGGGTGGGTTGATAGAAGCTAATTGTTTGCTTAGCAAGCACGGGCTTCCAACAATTGCTATAAAATGTATCAAATTTTTTAGTGTTGGTTTTGAAGCTTGCGATCGATTCCTCTTGGGAATACGTCAAAAATATGACCGGATAGGAAGAATCTTTCTTGGAGTTTCTGCAGAATGGTTTGTGACCTCCACGGAAAAATTATTCACGGCAACGTATCGCCAGTTTTCCCCTATTGGGGTGGACCGGGTTCTATTTACCAAGCTGGATGAAAGGTTGAGCTTTGGCTCCTTATTCAACTTTAGAGTACGAAACAGATTGCCTATATCTTATTTTACATCTGGTCAGCGGGTTCCCGAAGACTTGGAAGCGGCCAGGCTGGAACGGGTAATAAGTTTGATTTTTAACTGATTTCAAGATAAATTCAAGGATTAAGGCATACTATGAGTGGTCAGGCAACTACTTTAAAAAGAATGGCATACGAAAAAATGGGGGCATCGAACCTGAGGGTCTTGGCGGTCAGTAGCGGAAAAGGCGGCGTTGGCAAAACCAACTTTGTTGCCAATCTTGCTTATGCCTTGTCCAAGAGGGGAAAGAGGGTGCTCGTTGTGGATGCCGACTTGGGATTGAGCAATATTGATATCCTTTTAGGACTGGCTCCACAAAAGCATATCGGGCATGTTCTGTCTGGAGAGTCCAATGTGGAGGATATCATTCTTCGTGGTCCTGCCGACATTCATGTCCTGCCCGCCGGAGATGGCCTGCAAGAATTAACGCAGTTGCCGTCCGAAAAGAAAATGGTTCTCATGGATGAGTTGGACCGTATTAGTCAGGGATACGATTTCCTGATTTTTGATACTGGTGCCGGCATATCCACCAATGTCACTTGTTTCTGCAGTGCGGCCCATGAAACGATTCTCATTGCCACCACAGAACCTACTTCATTGACTAATGTTTATGCGTTGATGAAAGTCCTTCATAATAAACACGCTCAAAAGCATTTCAGAGTGGTGATCAATTCAGTCAGCTCGGAGCGAGAAGCGCAGGGGGTTTATCGTAATTTAACGGCGGTTACGGATCGGTTTCTTAAAAATATTTCCGTCGAATACCTGGGCTATATCCTGCATGATCCGAATGTGTCCAAGGCGGTGCGGCAACAAAAAGCTTTTTTAGAGTTGTACCCTTTTTCTAAATTCAGTGGGTGTCTCAACGAATTGGCAGAAAAAATTTCTAAAGAGAAACCCAGTCCCCTGTCACGCGAGGGGGATCAACCTTATTTTTGGCGAAGTGCGTTCCAAGTACAATGAACCCACTTAATATTCAAACTGGAAGACTTGGGTATTGCCAAGGAATCCGGCGAACAGCAAAGCCTTCTTGATTGCCTGGTGGGCAAAGGGGATTCCGACCCGCAAATTCACCTTCGACTGGTTGAATTAAAAGAAATCATTGCCAAGGCGATCGATACCTTGCCGGAAAAGGAACGCCTGATGATTTCTCTTTATTACTATGAAGAACTTACTTATGAAAGAGATTGGGGAAGTGTTGGGCATCACCGAGTCCCGCAAATCCATTCCAAAGCCGTGTTCAGACTGCGCAACAAATTAAAATCCATCATCGCCGAAGAAATGTAACCCGTTCTACCCATTAAAAAAGACTATCCCGTCCATTGATCTTCCGGGCAGAGGAATTGTAGAATCTGTACCAAAACCTGTGCCTGTTGCTCCATATCTCTATGAATTAAACGCATTTCTGATATTTTTTTATCGATAATGGTCGCGAAATATTTTTCTACCGCCCACTTCCTTTGATTTTCTGGAAGAGACTGTAGCTTGGCCAGTCCGGAAAGGTATATCCAGAATCCACTACATTTGGAGCACTGGTTGATTTCGGTGTCTCCATCGACGCTGAAAAAATGCCGGTAGAGTAAAGTGGTTTCACAGGCGGGGCAGGTATGCTCGGCACCTCGATAAATTTTTACTCCTTCCGCCCTTTCGATCATTAATAGCGATTGTCCGATACCGGATTTCAGAGCCCGAATTTTTTTGAATTGGAAACGGTCGAACCACAATCCTCCACATTCCCCCCGGCAGGCTTGGGTTTTAATTCCCGCAACTACGATTTCATGTAATTTATTTTGGCAGGTAGGACATTTCATGATCTGAAGGCAGCTCAGTAGATTGGAGATTCTTTTTCTTCTGGAGGTCGGGTTTTCCAGCGACGGTGACCGCACATCCAGGGCGCGGGGTTTTCCCTGATAACATTTTCTATGAACTGTTCGCAGTGGTGGGTCCAATTGAGAATATCATTATTCTTGTTGTCAGATTTCGTAAACTGGATTTCCGGTCCATACTCAATGCGATAGGTTCCCTTATCAGTAGGACGGCAGAATAGTGGGAGGATAGGGGTTCCGGTGCGATAACTCAATAACGCCAGCGACCGGGGGGTTGCCGCTTTTTTACCAAAAAAGTCAACAAAGACCCCGCCCTTGGCCGTGTTCTGATCCATCATCACTGCGACACTGCCATTGTTTTTTAGTTCTCTCACGATTTTTAAAGGAGATTCATCACGATAAATAATCTTGTTTCCGGAAGCGGTACGAAAATTTTTTGTCACTCGATCCAGGTAGGGGTTGTCCAGTTGTCGTACAATGGAAGAAAGTGGACAGATGTCCAGATAACCGTGAAACAATCCCATTATTTCCCAGTTTCCATAATGGGCGGTTAGAAAAAATATTCCTTTATTCTTTTTCAAGCACTGGCGCAACAGGTCTAGCCCGGTTGGTTCTCCTTCAATGAGTTCTCGTACCCGTTTTTCCGTATCAGAGGTAGCCCAGAGGCATTGCAAAGCCGAAACTGTCAGGTTTTGAAATGACTTCTTGATGATTTTATTTTTCTCGTCGGATGACTTTGAATCTCCGAAAACAATATCCAGATTAATTTTTGCCGATCGTTTACGCCTTCCTGAAAAGAGAAAAGCCAGACGGCCTAAGCTTCTTCCTATTTTTACCACCGCTTGCTGGGATAGGGGACGCACCAGCAATAGCAGTAAGTTGAAAAAAGCGTATTCCAGAAAATTCCGGGTCGATTTCAAAGGACGGTTATTGCTCGGCAATGGCGTGGGCGATAGCATAATGCCGGTCATGCGAAATGGAAATGTGGATGGACTTGAGATTTAACTTTTCGAACAGTATTTTTCCTCGGCCACCCATTTTGACGATAGGTTTTCCTGAATCCTGGTTGATGACTTCAATATCCTTGAATCCGACATCGCGAGTGATGCCCGTTCCCAGGCTTTTGGATACTGCTTCTTTAACGGCGAATCGGGCTGCGAAATGTTTTCCAGGGTCTGCCTGGGATTGGCAGTAGTCAATTTCCCTGTCAGTGAATACTTTATTTTCAAAGCGGGTGGAATATTTTTCCAGCGATTTTTTAATCCGATTTATTTCTATGATATCGAGGCCGGTTCCAAAAATCATCGAAGTACCTCAGGGTGAACGGATTTCGCATTACCGCGAAGGGCCATTTCGATTTCGTTGAATGGAATAGCACCAGGCCGGACAAGCCGGACAGGTGTTTCCACTGGGTCAACAAGAGTTGAGGGTTCCCCGCCCGGGCATGGTCCCCCATCAAGAATCAAGTCGACATGGTTTCCTAAAGATTTCTGTACTTGCTCTGCGGTGACGGGCGGTTCTTCGCCGGAAAGGTTGGCGCTGGGGGCAGTGATAGGCTGGCCCAGGGATGAAATTAAATTTCGTGTCATGGAGTTTCCGGGTTGCCGGATTCCGATTCGGTTTGCTGACACATTCTCGGTAATAATGGAACGGGATTCAAAAAGCAGGGTTAATGGGCCCGGCCAGAATTTTTGCATCAAAGCTAAATGAGCCGGAGTGATTTCTTTTACCAATGGCTCAAGTTGTTCTCTTGAACTTACCAATAGGAGCAGAGGTTTGTTTTTATCTCGGCTCTTAATTTCAAAGACTCGCTCAACGGCTTCCCGGTTGAAAGGGTCCACTCCCAGACCATAAAAAGTGTCTGTGGGAAAGGCGATCACTCCACCTTGGAGCAAAACTTTTTGCGCCTGAGCAGAAACAGCGTTTGAGTCAATCTTTAAAATTTGCGGCATGGTGGGTTTTCAGTTTTTTGCTTTTTTGCGCAACGGCCTTGGCTTGGTCTTTTTTATATTTCGTGAGCTGTCCCGCCAGTTTGTCATTGGACAGAGCAAGGATCTGCACGGCCAAAAGGCCTGCGTTCTTGGCGCCGGGTTTTCCAATGCTGACCGTGGCTACGGGAACGCCTCCCGGCATTTGTGCTGTTGATAAGAGAGAATCGAGACCATTAAGCGGTGTAGAGTCAATAGGAACGCCAATAACTGGAAGTTGGGTTTCTGCCGCCACCACGCCTGCTAGATGGGCCGCACCTCCTGCACCGGCGATCATCACCTGGATGCCACGGCGTTTGGCCCCTTGCACGTATTTCCGGGTTCTTTCCGGAGATCGGTGGGCCGAGGTGACCAGAACCTCATGAGCTACATTGAATTGCTCCAACACCTTGCTGGCTTCTTCCATGATCGTAAAGTCCGAATCACTTCCCATTATAATACCGACTAAAGGTTTGCTCAAAACAATACCTCCCAACTCAGGAACAGGTTTGAAATAGTGGAGAACTTTTATAGCAATTTTTCAGAATTGGATCAAGCCTTAGGGAAAGGGACCAGTCGTCATCACAGACGGTTCGAAAACCCGGGAACGAGGCGCAATAGGTCCTTAAAAAGGAAATTCGCCGCCAGATGGCAATATGCTTGCAATGAGTGATGAAACTCCCGCCCCGCGCTATTTTGTATTCTCGGCCATGATGGACTGCAGGTTGAGATTTTTTTAAGGGTTTCTATGTAATTAAACGGTGAAAATAAGTGGAAACCTTACCTCTATATTGTATCAAAGTAATACGAGGGGACAAAGAACTACCCTCAGGCCGTTTTTCGCCTTCCGTGTTTGATTTCCGGGATGAGCATTAAGGTTGCCAGAAGCATCATTGCGCAAGAAACCATGCCGATATATCTGGGGCCGATCAAACCTACCGCCCAGTAGCCAATCAGCGGAACCACGGTGCCGCGGATGCCGGTCAAACTGACATGCACCGACATATAGGCGCCGGTTTTTCCGGGAGGGGCGTATTTGGTGACCCACAGGTTCCAGGCGATGCTACCCCCGGCAAAGGCAACCCCTATCAAGGCTGAGCCCGCCCCGATGACCCAGGGATTGGAGGTGATGAAAAACAGCAGGACACCGGCGCCAAAGGACAGGTTCAGGATCATCCTGAGAACCACGAAGTTCATTTTATCAAACAGCCGGGCCCAGAATGGAATGAGTAGCATTCTAAGTGTCTCGGGAATAACCGTAATGATCATGGCCACAAAAACAGCTGACCCTTCAATGCCCCATTGCGGTGAGGTGACATAATCCAATCGCAACGGCAGGGTCCATAAATTAGCAAATCCCATAATGAACCAGGTTAGTAAAACATAGCCGAACTAGCGATCTTGCCAGATGTATTTCATGTTCCCGAAAGGATTTTCATGGGGACTCTGATCCATCGTCTTGGACGGTATCTTATAGATGGCCACAGCCTTGAAAAAGGCGCAGAACCCGAGAAAGATGAAAATCAGTGGGTAATATTCGATATCTTTTTCAAGGATAGTGGACCCGATATATCCGGAGAGGGCGGCCACGCCCACCGATAAGAGCAAGGGTTTCGAGAAGAATGCCCCACGGCGGTCCGGAGGATAATTGTCCCCATAAATATCGGTGATGAAGGGAAGCAGGGCGCTACGGCAAATGTATGCGACGATAATAAAAACCGCGAACAGGTGTAAGGACGTGGCCCAGGCGGCAACCAGAAGGCAGGCTCCCGTAATCATAGAGGGAAGCGCTCCCCATGTCGACTTTTCCCAGTTGGTCGCCGAAGCATAATGCAACAGCACCATGGAAAGGAACATACCCATAAACGGGGCGGCAGCGATCAACGCTTTGGTGGTTTCGTCGGCACTAAAATACCGGATGGCTATGAACAGGCAGAAAGTTTGCGCTCCGGAAGAAAGAACTCCTTCAAAGCCTCCCCGCCACAAATCACAGCTATAGGTTTTTTGTGTTATTTCATCAGAAGTCAGAGCGGAGCGGTCCTGCTTGAATTTAGAAGCCATAGAATTAAAAATATTCTAACCGGAATACACTCACGGACCGCTGACTAAAAGGCTTGAAAAACCATTGTTTAATGAGTCCTTTGGATGGGTCTTAAGTGCCTTTTTCGAAATCAAATAATTTTATTTAAACTTTGGCTTGAAGAATCTGATCTTCATTCGAAACCAAAACTGATATCGCGCACTTTAAAAAGAGAAAGCCTTTTACAACCCTCGCCCCGATTCGAAACTGCTTAAGATTGGGCAGTCGCTGGTGAGTGTGGACTCTTCGCATCGGTGGTTCATTTGTATTAAAACTTTTTTCATGGATTTAAGGCCTTTAATTTTCTGCTCCACTCCGTTCAGTTTCCTTTGCGCTTTTTCCAAAACCGGTTCACAATGCTCGTTTTTCTTTATCCGCAATTTCAAAAGTTCCAGAATCCCATTTAAAGTAAACCCCAACTTTTGCACACTCCGAATAAAGCGGATCCTGGCAGCATCTTCATCAGAATGGAGTCGGTACCCGATTTCGGAACGCATTGGTAGATCGACCTGTCTCCTTTTCTCGTAATACCGTAACGCTTCGATATTTACTCCGCACTCCTTTGCCAATCCACCTAGTGTCACGGTTTTCATTTATTGCTCCTTCATAATGAATTTACATCCTGTGCTATAGTACAGGGTCAAGACTTAATTGCAATAGTTACTACTCACTCTTTTTGCGGGATTTTAATTTATCCAGCATTTCCCCTTTAACGTAAAAACTCAGGGAAGATATTTTAGTAGGGTTTTTCAATTAGTGGAAACTGATCTTCCCCTGTTTTAGTGGACACCTCCAAAAGTGTATTATCCACACTTTTCGATGTGTCCACTAAAACAGGGGAAGATCAAACCTTCCTCAGACAATCGGACCCGCAATTCGTTTCATCACAATCTCCTCTTTAAGGAAAGCTTAACAGAAAGGATCACTCAGCTTTTTAACTCAAATGGCCCACCTCTCTTGATGATGGGGAATACTAAACAGTATTTAACCGGATTTTCCAGGGAAACAACCTTATTCTTCTCCGTCTTCATGGTGGTGACCTGCTTTCGCAGAAAACGACTTTATAACAAAGGTTGCGCCGCCATCTCAATCAACTTCTACAGTGGAGAACCTTCAGGAACTCACAGGTTGGTAAAAATTATAGATGAGTGCGCTGAACAGTAATTATTGATATATTCTTAATTTCAACTACCGTGGGATTGGCTTTCCAGGGCATTATGGTGGTTTCTGTTCTTCCTTAAAAAGACAATGCAAGTGATTAAATTTACTTCCACTTTTTGTTTGCTATTAATTTTCACCCTTCTGGAACCAGGGTGCTTTACTAAACCATCTTTAGCATCTCCAAAATACGACCGCCTGCCTCCCATAAAGTCTCTTAAAACACCCGATGAGCCTGATAAAAACAGCGTGAAAAAGATGAAATTTCCACGCCGAATTTACAGACTTCCCCAAAATGATTTCGATATAAAAATTATTCATTCGGACAGAAAAAAGAGCGGCTTTTTTTCAAAGGACTTATCTCAGGTTGGATTTGCTATCCATTGCTCCGACATCAATGGTGATAGCATCCAGGACATTATTATCGGTGCCCCTTACCCAGAAGGGCAGAACGGATTCCCAGATCCCGGGACACCCGGGCAATGCTATCGCCTACTTCAATAACCAATCGAACCGCTTCTAACTTGAATTCTTTACTGAAACTCCTGCGTTTGGTTCCCATAAAAACACCTCCAAAAGTGTATTATCCACACTTTTCGATGTGTCCACTAAACCAGGGGAAGTTCACCTCGACCCCATTAACCTCTATTCCGATAACATTAGCATGCAGGGAGCCGCCTGTAATGGGTTGGAACATAGTGAGGTAGGAAGAAAAAGTCATCCGTCGTGGTCGGGAAAAAAACAAGTTGTCTATATGGTCTTTTCCGGCGCGAAAATTCATTAATCCATTGGACAAAATATCATCAATCTGGACCACAATAGCTTCCGTCTCGATCTCGGTGGTCCCCGGCGCGTTTTCAGGGGCAGGAAATAAAGAATTACTGGATGCTTGACCGGTTATGTTTCCTACAACCTGGAAATAGTAAGAGACTTTAGGAGCCAATGTCCCGCCGGACAAAATTTGCCAGTTGACGATCTTCAAAGCAGTATCGCTGACATCGGTTCGTGTTTCACCGATGGCACCATCCGCCCCTTCGGGAGGAACGTTGAGAACACCTGTTATTCTGTTCCACTTCCGCTTTTCGTATTGTGGAAGAGCGAAGTTTAACCGGAACGCAAGCGCAATGGGTTTTTCCCAAAGGTAAGTACCTTCTTCCCCCGGCATGCGGTAACCGTTTTGTTTAAAGGCGATGCCTATAGAATTAAGTTTTGGGAACCCGGTGTGACAAAAAGAACACGCGATTTTATGGTCTCTGACAAAGGCAGGGATAGCTTCGCTTTTTTTTGGGGCAAGCGAAAAGAAAAGCAGGCAAATTATTATGTGGACGCCTGTTACAACCCCAATTCTGTTTAGCTTTTCCATAATTCTCTCCTTCAGGACTTGGTAACAAACACAGGGGCAATCCTATTTTTTAGTTGAAAATTGAACAATGCTTCAGGCCAAATCGTTATCTTTTCTCGTACTTGGACATCATGAAAGGTAGAATGTCTGTACGTAAATTTTGTCCAATAGGGTGTCTCATGATCTTTGGTGACTCTAAAGCGCCGTGTGCTGAATTGGTGGTGATTGGTGATGAAGTGGTCAGCGGCTTGATCCTGGATCGCAACTCGCAATATTTGGGTGAGAAGATCCACGAACTGGGAATAGAGGTTTCCCGCATAACCACTGTAGGGGATTCATCTTCTGTTATTGAGGATTGCGTAAAACTTGCTCTGAAACGTTCGGACTGGGTTGTGCTGACGGGAGGGTTGGGGGCCACGCATGACGACATCACCAAATCCGTTTTACTTAAAGTGTTCGAGTGCGGTTTAAAAAAAGATTCTAAGGTGGTCAGCATGTTGGAAGAAATGTTTCGGGTCCGCGACCGGGAGGTTCCTGAAATTGTGAGAAGCCAGTGTGAGGTGCCTGAGAAAGCGGAAATCCTCTACAACGAAAAAGGAACCGCTCCCGGATTTAAAATGCGGCAGGGAAAAACGGTTTTGTTTTCTTTGCCGGGAGTTCCTCTGGAGATGCAATTTTTGTTTGAGAAATATGTTGTTCCAGAAATGGCTGCGCAAAAAAATAAAACTTTCCTGCACCGGTTGATCAGAACCACAGGAATTTCCGAAGCAGACTTGTGGGCCAAGGTGGGACCGTTGGAAAGCTTACAGGAAAAAGCGGCGATAGCTTCCTTGCCTTCGCATCTGGGCGTTCGGATTCGCATTTCTGTGTTGGCAGAGTCTAAAGGGGAAGGGGAGTCCCGCCTCGATGAAGTGGAAAGTGTTTTGACCCAGCGCTTGTCCCGTTATATTTATGGGAGGGATGAAGAGGGGCTTGAGGAGAAAGTGGGCGCTTTGCTGAAGGAAAGATCATTGACTCTGGCTACGGCCGAGTCCTGCACCGGGGGTTTGATCGGGCATCGCCTGACACAGGTCTCCGGCAGTTCCGATTATTATAAGGAAGGTTTTATCGTCTACAGCAACGAAGCTAAAGTGGGTCGTCTGGGAGTAGAGTCAAAGTTGATTGAAGAATTTGGCGCGGTGAGTGAGCCGGTAGCCCGGGCCATGGCCGAAGGGGTTTGCCGGGTGACCGGAGCCGACATAGGGATTTCTGTAACCGGAATTGCCGGACCCTCCGGAGGCAGTGATCTCAAACCTGTGGGCTTGACCTATATTGCAGTGCATGACCGGTCTGGAACGGTTTGTAAAAAATTTATTTTCACGCATGACCGGATTAAAAATAAAGAACGATCAGCGCAGGCCGCTTTGGATCTGGTGCGTTTGAAAATTCAAGAAGAGTCGGGAGCTTAAAAAAAATGCAGACCTGCCCGAATTGTTCTAAAGATATTTCCTCGCCCACTTTGGTTTGTCCGCATTGTAATAAGCCTTTTCCACCGGATTACCCAAGTATGAGCCCGAAGGTGTTCATAGTGATATGGGTTTTTTTCGTGGCTCTGATAGTGGTAATGCTGGTTTCCATGCTGGGTCGCTAGAAAATCTAAAAGCTAGCGAATATGTTTGAATGGCAGGATAAGAAAAATACCTGCAATGAACCCCCCGATGTGTGCGAACCAGGCTGTTCCTCCTGCACCTGCTGCCGCGCTGTTCCAAATTTGCAGGCCAATCCATATGAGCAGTAAAACAATGGCTGGGACTCTGGCGATGGTCCAGAAAATCCCGAGAAAAATAAAAGTTTTGATGCGAGCGAAAGGGAACAATATCAGGTAAGCGCCAAGTATTCCTGATATAGCGCCACTGGCACCGACCATGGGGATTTGTGAGTCAATATCGGTGGCAATATGCCCCGCTGCCGCGATCGTCCCGCACACAAAATAAAACAGGATGAAGCGAAATTTCCCCAGGGCGCCCTCAATATTATTGCCGAAAATCCAGAGGTAAAGCATGTTCCCTCCGAGATGCCCGATTCCTGCGTGCAGAAACATGGAAGTGTAAAGGGTCGGGTAGGCGGCGACTGGATGGTGGACAAGTTGGTAGGGAATGAGAGCATAGTTTTCATAAAGCACGCTGGGGTGGACTGGCAGATTGACCCCGTAAATAAACACGGTGATGTTCAGGGCCATAAAAAGGAGCGTTAAAACCGGGAAGTTTCTAGTGGGGTTTTCATCTTTTAACGGGATCATCGGTGGAGGCTTTGGCGGACAATATGATAGTATTGAAATAATGCCCTGCGATAGTAGCAGGTTTGCCATCGCCGGGCCAGTACCCCTCCGGGGCATGAAGGCTATTGTAGGGGTATAACACGTGTGCTGGGCTCAATTAAAGCATAGCAAGGTCAATATCATGGTTGTCTATATAAATCACGACTTTCGGGTGGTTATTCATGAGTGAGTCTGAAGAACTGGTTCCCGGTTTTGACGGGGAAGAAGTTCCTGTTGCGCGGGAACGACCGGAAGAATCCATTGAATGGGTTGTAGAGATCTACAGGAAGCACCAGTTGAAAAGGGTTTCTCATTGGCTGGACGAGAAACTGGGTAAGGGGAAAAGAAGCAAAACCCTTATTCCGTTGGTCTTGCTCGATGTCAACCCGATCATGCACCGGCAAAGCCTGCTTGAACAGGTGTTCCCCGCTCCAAGAATCATTAACGAAGATTTGCTGGAGGTCAACCGGCTGAAGATCATGCTGGATGCCGGATCGGGGATGGGCAAAACGACTTTTCTGAAACGTTATCTGGAAACGCTTCTTCAGAGACCGGCGCATGAGGTCTATTCTCTTCCTGTTTATTTCCATTTTGGACATCTGCTGGAAGGGGGAAGGTTCGACCTGTTCCGTGAAGCGGTGAACCGTGAAATTATCGAGGTGGTTCTGCTTGAACAGGAAGACAACCCGGATTTGATTTTGGATGAAGGTCTCCTTGAGAATACGGTTAACTCCATTTTTAACTACAGCAAGTGCCAGTTCCTGCTAGATGGATTTGACCAGCTCAATCCTCAGGACCGGTTCCAGTTTTTTATGGAATCGTTTCTGGAAGATAACGCCTTTCGCAGTAATTTTGTTTTGCTTACCAGCCGTGGGTTCAATTTTGGCTCTTTATCCACCGACGCGGTGGTTAAACGTGGGGAAGGTGCTGCGTTTCAAATGGCTTTCCAGAAAATTGACCCGAAGGAAAGTTCTATCTATCTGAGAGAGGCCTCTAAAAATAAAAAGATCAAAGATCTGGCTCTTTTCACTCCAGAGCTTTTAGAAGTCCCGCTTTTATTGCGGATGATTCGTGAGCTTTCTGAAAACGAACTCTTGGACGGGTTGAGGAACAGGATGGAAATTTATTCGGCCTGGTTTCGTCTTAAACTGAAATCGGCCAACCCTTCTGAGGATGAGAGTTGGGTGGAAAACTGCCTCGACCAACTTGCCGGAATTTCTTACAGTTTGATGACCCAGGACCGGCAACAACGTTTTCTTGATGTGGAGCAGGGTTACGAAAAATCAATCCTTGAAGGAAAGGAAATTCTTTTGCAGGAGGGAAGTGTTGCTCCCTGGTGGAAAGACATCTTACAGCAGACGATTAGGTGTTGGGAATATTGCCACCCGTCGTTTCAGGAATATTTTGCAAGCCGGTATATACAGAATAATGATAGCTGGAAGGAAATGGTTCGGGAGAACTGTGGCAATGAGAAATGGCACGAGGCCTTTAAGATTCTGGCCGGAGGTGTTTCTGGCAAAGAGTTGTTCGATATTTTGATTGCAGAGGGGGCGGTGATGCTGGCGGGAAACTCGCTGGCGGAGGTGGGCGACCTGCCGAAGGAGCAAGACCTGCTGATAAGGCAGTTGTTGAAATACCAGTGCAAGGAAACCTTTCCACAATTTTCCCAGTGCCGACAGGTGCGTGTCGAAGAAGTCATTCAGTGCAACGAAACCGGATACATGGATCTCCTGCTAAGCCGTTTATTAAAACGCCAGCATCGTGACAGTCGAATTTTATTCAGTGTGTTCGAACTGATTCTGGCAAGACATGACCTGAACTTTCATCGACTTCTGGATACGTTTGATTTGGGATCTCTGAAGAATCTTGAGGAGTTTAAGGCGTTTTTTACTGAAGTGACTGACCCGGAGCAGGTGAACAAGACAACACTCAAAAAACTTGGCGAAAGGGTCACCATCCCTGAAGGAAAATTTATTTATCAGGAAGAGAATGATGAAGAGGACAAGGTTCTCCTGAAAGAATTTTCGATCATGAAATTTCCGGTCACCAATGTTTTATATCAGCAGTTCGACCCGCAACACCAAAACCGGTTTCCCCGGTATTCTTTTGATGGCGATCAGCCTGTTATTGGCATCAATTATTATGAAGCGATTATTTTTGCTCTCTGGATGGGGTTGAGGCTGCCCACAGAACAGGAGTGGGAAAAGGCGGCCCGGGGAACGGATGGCCGGATTTATCCCTGGGGCGAGGCGATGGGCTATGAAAAAGGCTTTGCTAATACCTGTGACTTCATGGCTTGCAAGACCAATCCGGTCATGGAACTGGAGCAGGGCATGTCTCCTTACGGGTGTTTCGATATGGCAGGCAACGTCTGGGAATGGTGCATGCAGAAAAATGTTTCCAAGCATACCACTCAAAGGATTGTGCGGGGTGGATCGTGGATGAATTATCTGGTGCACGCCAAATGTGTCTTCAGGAACTCCTTTGATCCTTCTGAGCGGCATTTGGCTGTCGGACTGCGGTGCGTAGAAGCTCCTCAGTTTACCGAGGTTGAGAGTGATGATCTGGATGACTTCTAAAGCTTTTTTCCTTGCGCGATGCTCTTGGGCAGGAGGCGGTTCCTGAAGCGGGTGTTCGTGAGGGGCTGGATGTCATTAAGGAAAAAGTCCTGGATGAAAGCACGATTCATGCTGTCGATGAAGTCGGCGCCATGGTGGCGAAAGAGGTGGAAGAAATCGCCTCGGAAGTTGAGGAATTTGTTTTCAAGAATAAACTAGCAGGAAAGGTGGAAGTTTCCTCGGATGAGCGAGGTGCGATCATAACCCTCTCAGATACGGTAATGTTCCCTCCATGCAAGTCTAGGATGACGTATACTGGAGGTGAGATTATTAAGCAAGTATTCGATATTTTAAAGCAATTCAGCTATCAGGTAAAGATTGAAGGACATACCGATAGCATGGATATAAGAACGAAACAGTACCCCTCCAACTGGGAGTTGTCCGCTGCTCGCGCTGCGGAAGTGGCCAGGATGCTGGTTAAGGCGGGTTTCGACCCGACTAATTTGTCTATATCGAAGCTTTTGCACAATACCGGCCTAAAGTCCCCAATGACAGCCGGGCGGCAGGACGGGCCACCAACCGCAGGATCGAAATTGTGTATCAGCGTGGTAGCATCCGCAAGCATATGGTGAATATTCTTCGTCGATAAAGCGTTTCCAATGTCTTTCCCCAGAATCGAAGTCGCCCTTTGATAGAGGACAAACACATTCAATATATGAGAAGAGCGCTTGAGCTTGCCCAAATGGCTCGGGGCAGAACCAGTCCGAATCCCATGGTGGGGGCGGTTGTGGTCAGGCGTGGCAAGGTCGTGGGAGAAGGTTATCATTCCCGTGCAGGTCAACCTCATGCCGAGATAGAGGCCTTAAGGTGGGCAGGTGACAAAGCTCGGTCCGCCGACCTTTACGTTAATTTGGAACCGTGTTGTCATTTTGGCCGGACACCTCCCTGCACTGATGCGATTATTCAGGCGGAAATTAAAAGGGTCTTTGTCGGTATGAAAGATCCTAATAACCAGGTCAGCGGGAAAGGTTTGCGTTCGCTCAAAGCAAAAGGCATCGTCATTGTCTCGGGTGTATTGAAGGAAGAATGTTTGAAGCTGAATGAATCGTTTATAAAGGTTATGAAAACGGGAATGCCATTCGTGATTTTGAAAACAGCCATGTCTTTGGATGGAAAAATTGCCACCCGTTCCGGAGACTCGCGTTGGATTACCGGGAAGTTGGCGCGCAATCATGTTCACAAGATCAGAAACCAGGTGGATGCCATCCTGGTGGGAACAGAAACCGTTTTAAAAGACAACCCACGTTTGACTTGCAGGCTTGAAACAGGCGCGGTTAAACATCCTGTTCGTATTATCCTGGATCGAAGAAATAGAATCCCGCTCACTGCCAAGGTTTTTAAAAATAGCCGTTCCCAAAAGGTTATTTATGTGACCGGCGATGGTATTTCTTCTCGCCGCCTGAAATCTCTGATTGACAGGAAGGTCGAAATTCTGAACGGAAAATCCTCAAAGAACGGATTCCACATCAAACCTCTCCTGAAAGAATTGGTAAACAGGGGTATGAACTCTATACTGGTTGAAGGTGGTGCCGAGCTGAATGCCAGCGTTGTTAAAGTCGGCATGGTAGACAGGGTTGTTGCATTCATCAGTCCGCTATTAATAGGTGGGACGCAGGCCCCCGGTTTTCTGGGCGGACAGGGAGTGATGAAGGTGAATGGCGCGATGAATTTAAAAGATATTGTGGTGACGAAAATCGGTGAGGATTTAATGGTGGAGGCAACCCCATGTTCAGCGGAATAGTGCAATCGGTAGGAACGATTGGTGAGTTTGTCCAGCAAAACGAAGGAGCCGTACTGGTTGTGAATACTGAAAAGGACTTTTCTGGATTTGAGGATGGTGAGAGCATTGCTGTGAACGGAGTTTGCCTCACTGTTGTGGACTCCACGCCGATGACTTTCAAACTGGACTTGAGTACCGAAACCCTCAATCGGACCAATTTTAAAGATATAAAAAAAGGAGACCGGGTTAACCTGGAACAATCTCTTACCCCTTCGACGAAAATCAGCGGACATTTTGTCAGCGGACATATTGACCGTGTTGGTGAAATCGTGGACATTGAGGAAAAGCCGGGCGAGGTCTTATTTCGGTTTTCCCATCCTGAAGAACTCGGTTCTTTCATCATGGAAAAAGGGTCTATCGCCCTGGATGGCATCAGCCTAACTGTTTTCGATTGCAAGGACAATCGGTTCACGGTTTCCATCATTCCTTTTACTTTGGATCATACGAACTTGAGTGCCAGAAAAATTGGCGATTTAATAAATATTGAATGTGATATGCTAGGTAAATACGTGTTTAAAGCTTGTGAAACCTTGTTGAAACCGGGCGAAAAAAAACCTTCTCTGGATTTTCTCCGGCAACAGGGCTTCTCGCAATAGAGGAAGTCATGCAAAAAGAATTCAGCACCATAGAAGAAGCCGTTGAAGATGCCCGACAGGGGAAAATGATTGTCATCGTGGATGACGAGGATCGGGAGAATGAAGGAGACCTGATGGTCGCTGCGGAGAAAGTCACCCCGGAACTCATAAACTTCATGGCTAAATTCGGTCGTGGTCTAATTTGTCTCACCCTGACGGAGAGCCGGACCCTTGAATTGGGATTGAGCATGATGGTTGATGATAACCAGTCTGCCTTTGAAACTCCATTTACGGTTTCCATTGATGCCAGGCATGGTGTGGCGACCGGGATTTCAGCAGCTGACAGGTCTCATACGATCAAAGTCGCGATTGATCCGGATTCTTCCAGAAATGACTTGGTTAGACCGGGACATATTTTTCCCTTGCGGGCCAAAAACGGAGGCGTGCTGGTCCGTATGGGACAAACCGAAGCGTCGGTGGATATCGCGCGTATTGCTGGTTTACAACCTTATGGTGTGATTTGTGAAATCATGAATGATGACGGCACCATGGCCCGGGTTTCTCACCTGAAGAAATTTATAAAAAAGCATGGGTTGAAAATGATCACCACCAAAGACCTTGCTGAATACAGGCTCAAGCAGGAAGCGTTGGTGGAAGAGGTCACCTCCACCATTTTGCCGACTCATTCGGGTGAGTTTCGCGCTGTAGTGTTTAAAAATATTTTGAATGACCAGACACATATTGCTTTGGTCAAGGGAGAGATTCAAGCTGATGAACCGACATTGGTGCGGGTGCATTCACAATGTTTGACCGGTGATGTTTTTGGTTCCTACCGGTGCGATTGCGGTGAGCAATTGAAAAAATCCATGGAAATGATTGAGCAGGAAGGCAAAGGTGTCCTGCTTTATTTGTATCAGGAAGGACGGGGGATAGGAATCGTCAACAAGATGAAGGCCTATGCTTTGCAAGATGCGGGAAAAGACACCGTACAGGCCAATGAAGAACTTGGATTCAAGCCTGATTTGCGGGACTATGGCATTGGTGCTCAGATCCTGCGCAAGTTGGGGCTGGGAAAGATTCGCATCATGACGAACAATCCCAGAAAGATCGTTGGGCTTGAAGGTTATGGCCTGCATATGGTGGAAAGGGTACCCATTGAAGTCCAGGCTAAAAAAGACAATATCAAATACCTTCAGACCAAGCGGAAAAAATTGGGCCATATGTTTCAAAATATTAAATGAACCATTTGCATGGCTAAATATATAGAGGGGGACCACAACGCCGCAGGGCTCCGTTTTGGAATCGTAGTGAGCCGTTTTAATGACTTGGTGACCAGCAAGCTTCTCAGCGGCGCGCTTTCAGCATTCAAAGAGCAGGGTGCCGATGAGGAAAACCTGGAAGTGATTCAGGTTCCCGGAGCATTCGAAATTCCTCAGGCGGCTAAAAAACTTTGTTCCACCCGAAATTTCGATGCCATCGTCTGCCTGGGGGCAGTGATTAAGGGAGGCACCCCACACTTCGAATATATTTCGGCTGAAACCAGCCGGGGGATTAATCAGGTAGGACTCGAGTTTAATATTCCTGTTTTGTTTGGTGTGTTAACCACGAATGACCTTGAGCAGGCGGTCGCAAGGTCGGGCTCCGACTCTTCCAATAAGGGAAGAGAGACGGCACTGGCGGCTGTCGAAATGGCAAATTTATACAGGAAAATTTGAGGTAACTTATGGGAAAGCGGCGTGCTGCCAGGGAACTGGCTTTAAAGTTCCTGTATCATAGCGAGTTCAACCAGGATGACCTTGAAACTCAGATGGAACAGTTTTGTGAAAGAGCCAATGCCCAGGCTGAAATCATCGAATTCACAAAAATGCTGGTCGAGAAGGTTTTTACTCATGCTGAAGAGATCAATATTATGCTTAAAAAATTCAGTGACCACTGGGCGCTGGAACGCATGTCTATGGTCGACCGCAACATTTTGCGCCTGGGTATTTGCGAGTTGATGTTTGAGGCTTCCACACCACCCAAAGTAGTCATTAACGAGGCTGTTGAGATCGCCAAAAAATTCGGCACCGAAGACTCCCCTGATTTTATCAACGGTATCCTCGACAAGGTTTTTAAAGAAACGGACACCTCAACCGTGAAGTAAACCGGCCCATGCGTTATATCATCTTCTCCGATTTGCATAGCAACCTTGAAGCCCTGAATCAATTCGAAAAAGAGATCGAAACGATTGCTCACGACAAGCTGGTTTGCCTGGGGGATATTGTCGGGTATGGAGCTGATCCCAACCCTTGTGTTGAATGAGTGATGGAAAATGCGGATTTGACCATAGCGGGAAACCACGATTGGGGTGCTGTCGAAAAGACCGACATCACTTATTTTAATTCCTACGCCTTTGAATCGTGCCTGTGGACCCGAGAAAAACTGACGGGAAAAAACAAAGACTTTCTCCGGTCGCTTCCCCTGGACCATGAAGGAAAAGGAGTGTATTGGGTACATGCTTCTCCCTATGAGCCGGAAGCCTGGCATTATGTGACTTCAAAGGCCGGGGGTAAACGCTATTTCAAAAGCTTTGAAGCTCCCCTCTGTTTTGTGGGTCATTCTCACAAACCGATTATTCTCGAACAAACAGCGGATGGGGAGGTCAACGACTATGTCTCGGATATCTGGGATATTGAACCGGAAAATCGTTATATTTTTAATGATGGAAGTTTTGGGCAACCCCGGGATGGAAATCCGGACCCTGCTTTCATGATTTATGACTCCGAAGAAAAAACAGTGGAAGTCCGCCGTTTTGAATATGACTTGAATTTGGCTCAGGACAAAATCCGCGATAACGGTCTGCCTCCGTACCTGGCTGAGCGGCTGGCTGAAGGACGATGACGCCCCTTCATTTGTAGACGAGTGCTATTGACCCGGATAGGGGAAAATGCTATGCTTAGCCAATAACATCAATAAAATTAACTAGTTAATGTGATTGGGATTTTTTGAGGCCTTGCTATGTCAGCGCATCTACCCCATCAAAAATTTAAAAACGCGGCGTTTGTGGTCGGTTTTGTAATTCTGTGTGCCTCTTCTGCCTGGGCGGCGAAATCCTATTCCTCCGAGGACCTTTATTTTCTGGCGCAGAAATCGTATTACCATCTCAAGGGATCTCCCGATAAACAGCAATTCCGCCACCATTGGGAAAATGTCATCCAAAAATTTTCTAAAGTGGTGCAACGTTATCCCCAAAGCCCAGAGGCTTATAAAGCCACCTTCACCATGGCCGGGTTGTATCAGGGATTGAACGGGATTTCCAAAAATTCAAAGGATCTGGATCAAGCGCTTCATTTTTATAGAAAAGTTTCCCGCGATTTTTCACCCGGTACGCTGACCGATGATGCGTTGTTCGAGTCGGCTGAAATCTACCGTGATAGAAAAGACTTCTCATCGGCCACGGGTATTTTTAAAACGATATTTGAAAAGTTCCCCAAAGGTGATCAGGCCCGAAAGGTCCGCCTGCAATATCAGAAGCTGGCGTCTTTTGCTCAAGTTCCTGCAATAAAAAAGCGACCCCAGCCTGCCAGCAAAAAACCTGTGCTGTTGTCGCAAGAGAAAAAGCCTTTAGTCGAGAAGAAAACCGTTTCATCGCTGCCCACCAGAAAACCACCGAAGGTTGTGGCGAAGGCGAAGAAAACAGAGCCGGTAGCCCAGGTTTTATCTACCCCACCGGCCAGACCCGAGAAGAAAAAAATAGTTTCCCGACCTCCATTGGCCCGACAGGAAAAAAAAGCCCCCAAGAATGGTTCTGGAAAAAAAGTGGTTGTGGCCAGCAAAGCAAAATCGTCAGCGCCGGTTAAAAAAGCACTTTTCAAAAAGGACAAGAAGAGAAAAAAGGGCCAGAAAGGCCACCTTTATGCCCCTTCTGGCAGAGCCAGGGACACCGCACGCCTGATCGTTGTCGATGCGGGCCATGGTGGCAAAGACCACGGCGCGAAAAGTCATCATGGCAGGCTCCACGAAAAAAATGTCAACCTGACCATTGCCCGACATGTGAAAACCATACTGGTCAACCGGTTCAAGTACCGGGTGGTGATGACCCGAAAGGACGATACGTTCATTCCGCTCAAAGAAAGAAGTGAGATCGCCAACAACAGAAATGCAGACCTGTTTGTGTCCATTCATGCCAATGCGGCCAAAAGAAAATCAGCGCATGGTATCGAAACGTATTTTTTGGGTACGACCAATAATGATCGGGCTTTGGAAACCGCCGCCAGGGAGAATGGGGAATTGGTTCAATCTGTCAAGGATGACCAGGTTCAGGAAATTCTGGCGAGTCTCATCACCACCACCAAGATTAATGACTCTTCCCGTTTGGCAGGAGCGGTGCAGGAAAACCTTTTTCGATCCTCCAGGAAAAGGTTTCGCGAGTTGAAGAACCTTGGAGTCAAGGAAGGCCCTTTTTATGTACTTCATGGCGCTGATATGCCCAGCATTCTGGTTGAGGTCGGTTTTTTGACCAACCGGAAGGAATCCCGCATGCTTTCCAAGCCCACTTACCTCTATAGACTGGCTTCCTCCATAGCGGAAGGTATCCACAAATACCTGCAGGACAAGAGACCATCTATTTAAGGAGGAGGCATGACAGCCCCCATTATTGCTATCGTTGGCAGGGCCAACGTTGGCAAGTCAACTTTATTCAACAAGCTCACACAAAGTCGTTCGGCGATTGTCAATGACACGCCGGGGGTGACTCGGGACAGGATGTACGGTGCCACGGAATTTGGCGACCGCCCTGTCTTGATCGTCGATACGGGTGGAGTTGATGTGGACACCACCAGTCAGATAGATCTGCAGGTGGTGGAACAGGCCTTGTGGGCTCGTGAAGAAGCGGATTGTGTGATCGTCGTAGTGGATAACCAGACAGGGCTGACCGGGCCGGATAGGGAAATGATTTCCCAGGTTCGTAAATCAGGAAAGCCCCTTTTTCTTGCCGTGAACAAGGTGGATTCACCCTCGCACCATTTTATTCTTCCTGAATTTTCTCAATTAGGATTGGCCAATACCTTTCCAATTTCAGCGGAACATGGGCCAGGTCTTTATGAGTTGATTGAAGCGGTCTCCGAATCTCTTCCTGATATGGAACCGGAGTCCGGTTTCGATGAAGACAGCATTCGCATAGCGGTGATCGGAAGACCCAATGTGGGGAAGTCCTCTCTCATTAACAATTTGTTGAACTCTGAACGTTGTATTGTCTCCGATATACCGGGAACGACTCGGGATGCGATCGACACCTCTCTGGAGTGGAACGGGCGCCGCTTTGTTTTGATCGACACGGCGGGAATTCGACGCAAAGGAAAAACTCATCGGGTTCTGGATAAATTCAGTGTGATTATGGCTCTTAAAGCTTTGGACCGATGTGATGTTGCGGTGCTGGTGCTGGATGGCATACAGCCGGTCACCGACCAGGACGCTACAGTGGCGGGTTATGCTTTAGATCGTGGTAAGGCGTGTGTGGTTTTGGGGAATAAGTGGGACTTGTCACGGGAAAAAGAAATTTTATTTGAGGAGTTTGTCGACCGGGTGCATCACAAACTTAAGTTTATGAAATTTGCTCCCGTGCTTACGGTTTCGGCAAAATCGGGATTGCGAGTTGATAATATCCTGCCTCAGGCAGTGAAAGTTTACGCAGAGTATTCCCGCAGCATACCCACCGCATCTCTTAATGAATGTTTTGAGCGTGCCATTCAGAAAAACCCCATGTCGAATTACCGGGGTAAATTTATGAAGCTGTTTTATGCCACTCAAGTGAAGAAGCGACCGCCGACGTTTAAATGTTTTTTGAATTTCCCGCAAGGAATACATTTTTCCTACCGTCGTTATTTGATCAACAGCCTGCGAAAAACATTCGGGTTTATCGGAACTCCCGTCCGGCTCATTTTATCTGGAAAAGGAAAAGATTTCTGAATAGTCCACCGTTATTCAGGCGTTGCCAGCGTTCCCTTTATCCTTCGTGTTGTGAGTTGCTCTCAGGTTTAGGTCTGCTACACTCGAAAAACGGTCGAACCATATGGTTTGTGCGTTGTGAGTTGCTCTCAGGTTTAGGTCTGCTACACTACAGACAGCGGCACATACGTTGACCACCGAGTTGTGAGTTGCTCTCAGGTTTAGGTCTGCTACACTTTCTTGTCTGTAACTCGGCAATTTTAAAAGCAAACGACCATATGGGGCATGAAGAAAAATGGCCTTTCGACCTTTGGTTATCCGAGGTTGGAGGGCTTTTTTTCATCAAAACATCTCCAGTTGCAGAGGCTGGGGTTCTGTTTTTTTTTCTGCGGCGTCCCCAGAAGTTTTTAATATCACCGAACTGTTTGTCAGTGATGGTAATGATGCTCACCATTCTCTTTTCCGGCAGCATGGATTTAATCCGTTGTGCGTGGACTTCGGCATTTTCGCCGCTGGCACAATGCCGGATATACACCGAGTACTGCATCATATCAAATCCATTTCTAAGCAGGCCCTTGCGAAAACGCGTGTAGGCTTTTCTCGCTTTTATGTCCCCGGTCGGTAAGTCAAATAACACCATAATCCACACGGCTCTGTATTTACTGAAAACGGTCACAAAACGGGATAATCGATTTTCTTCTGTTCCCCCGCAAAACATCGATAAACAGAGGCTGTTGTGTGGTGCAAACCGACTGTCAAGGGTCGTGTTTCCTTTTCAAAACGAACATCAGTCGTTAAAACTTTCAATAGTTCCTGCCTCATTTCCTTGTTTAGAGTTTCGCAATCCTCTTCTTCCTGGATGATTTGATAGACAGCTTTGTCGACAAAAGGCCGGTAGGGTTCCATGATATCGTCTGCCAGACAATAAGCGTTGTAGCGGTTGTGGTGGTGGATGCCAAGCGTTGGCAGTAAACCTGAACTCACCAGAGACCGGGCTACCGCCGCCCACAGAACCATATAACCGTAATTCAACAGGTTGTTGGGAGTTTTACCAAAACGTTCGCGCCGGAATTCGTTGCCGAATAACCTGGGCCAGTAATAGCGGGATGCCTGGGCTTCAAGGTTGGACCGGTCGCCGGCCTTTACATCTTTTGCCAGCACTTTTAATCTTGCGGGCTCTTCGCCAATTTCTTCCAGAAACCTTGCCTGGTTTTTTATTTTTGTTTGCACCGTTTGTTTCCAAAGCGCTTTTTTTAACGGCACCGAGGCTTCGATCTGTTTCTGGAAACGCTCGGACTGTACTGAGTTTGTATCGAGCGGCAAAAGCAGTCCTGCCGGGTGGTGGTTTTTCGCGGACAGGATCACTGCGGCGTTGTTATCGAGCAAAGCCATTAAGCACCCGTGCGTGTAAAGTACCGCCGGATTGTCAATGAGCAGGACTCCTATGTCTTCTATGGGTATTTTACCGGCCAGGGTTCCGTCCTGCTCAATAATCAGTTGATCGTGCTTGACGCTCAACCTGCTGGGATTTTCTATGGCTATCGTACGTTTAATCATGGGCTTTACGAATCCTCCCCAGACGGTCGATGGTTATTTTTATTCCTTCGAAGCTTGAAAGAGTAGGGCGAAATACCCCAGGTTCCTTGCCATCATCATTTTTTAACTTGGCAACTAGATGGTGACGGAGTGTGATTTGGTTGGAGATTATTTGCACCCGGTAGAGATGGGGACTCAAAGCCAGATGATCGGGGTTATGCCAATCGATCTGGTTTTCCTCTACATCCAGTAAGACCATCTCGTTGACGGCCAGCGAACAGACAAATTCCTTACCCTCTCCCAGGTCGGGCCGGATAACCAGTTCCTTGTTTTTCAATCTGCGTACGGCTTCGAACAGGGTGCAGACTTCTCCGCCCTGTCTGGTATTGCCTTTTTTATCCTGATACTTGTATAGGACTACATGATGGTTTGCGCCTGGTTTCACGCCGGTTTTATTGCGGCGGGATAGCAGAATCATGTTGTTAAAAGGCTGATGAATGCGTACTTTTTTTATGGGAATTTGTTTGCCCTTTACGGATTTCATATAAAGCGGGTTATCTTTAAAGGCGTTGTTGGGGATAGTGAATTTTTTCTGGCCGGGGTCCACTCCCAGGTCACGCAGTCTTTCCTTGACAATTGCCCTGACCGTTTCATCAGCAATTTTTGCCACCATTGCAGTCTTTAAACTTTCAAGTGTTTTTCTGACTGCGTAAAGGGGTTGACCTTTTTCATCCCACAGCTGGGTTTTTCCGTAAAGGGTTTCCTCATGCAAGGCACCGCGAATTCGTTTGTTAACGCGATGCGATACCAATAGATTTTTAATGAAAGGCTCCATATCTTCCCGGAATGTGGGCCAGGGTTTTTCAAATCGTTCGCGGGTGGGGGACCGTTCGTATTTGTTATAACTGCTCAGCTTATGCAATATGCCGTCATCGGTCATGGCGACCACTGCGGCATCGAGAGCGTGATGGCGGTGGTCTTCACGGTTCTTCAACTCGTGGCCTTCACCATTTTTGGATAACAGACTGTTGAGCCCCCACAAATGGCGCAACTCCGCAGTGGCCTGGCCTTTGGTCACTCCGGTTTTGTATCCCAGTATTGCCAAAAGCTGTTGCGACATACGGCTCATGTATGCCGTATCATTTAATTGACGAGAGATGAAGTCACCGCCTATTTCTTTTTGCCGAAATTTCTTCTGTTTATTGAAGGGTAGAACCTTGATACGTTGCAGGATTTCATCATATTGTTCGGTTCCTTCATAAAACTCATAGGGGGTTTGGTTGCCTTTGCGTGCGTTTTCATCGATCCTGCATAGCGTTTTGTTGGCGAAAGAGTCGTCACCACAGCGGGAACGGGGTATGATGCTCAATCTGGAAATTGGGATTCCTGAACAGGTTGTTAAAGGATATAGAGTCTCCGGTATAGGGACAAATCTGCTTGCACTCTTTCCAGAGCTTGTATTTTTCAATGCTGTCATGGTTGACGAGAGTGCCTTCGGCTTCTAGTTCCCTGCCTATTTCCTGATGCGCTTCTTTTCTTCCCAAGTTGTCGAAGTGGATTTTCTTGCGTTTTTCTTTGGGCAGTTTTAAGTCGCGTACCAGTTCAACCCTGACTTCCTCGGGCTTGCCAAAGGTTTGTTCTATTTTTCTCATCAGCCTTGCCAGCTCATGAAGAGTTTGCGACACGATGGGGTTGCGAAACTTATCCATGAAATCTTCAAAACTTTCATAATCTTCCTGATTCGTGTAACCGGCCTTTTCTTTGGCGTCTGCCAGGTTCAGTCCGTCTTCAAGAAAAGGGCTGAGTTTGCGAATGGCTTTTTTTGAGAAGTGAGCGCAACCTTGCTCGAATCTTGTTTCTCGTGCCAGTTTCTCTGCCTGTTCCTGAGTAAGATTCCATTTTTCCTGCGCGTAATTTTCCAGCCAGTCCGGGTCATCGGCCTGGAACACCACCTGTTGAATGAGGTCCCTTTTTCCCAAATGTTTGTCCCACCAGGTTTTGCCAAACACTCTTGCTAATCGGGTGCCCGAACGGTTGCCGATCAAACGTTTTTCGCCTCCCTGCTCCAGGTTGCACTCGGTTTCTTTAGGAAGCTCTAACAGCTTTTTTATCTGATCAAACTTTCTGTCTTCCTTTTGCCATAACTCCTGAATGAGTTTTTCGCGTTTTGCTTTTATTTCTGGATCAAACGGCTCTTCTGGCTTTCTGCTGAAGTTGTAGACCACGCCATCAGGATCTATAAATTCCAGTCGATTCACCTGTTCCAGGATTCGGAATCGTTGGAAATCGAGGCTGTTTTTGTGGCAACGTCTTTTTTCCGGAATATTTTTTTATTGAGTTTTAGTAGGCACCAGCCCAGAGAGTTTGTGCCCAAATCTATGCCCAGCCTGTAATTGATTCTATCCACATGTTTCCCCCCAAAAAGTTTGCCTAAATAATTGAATATGTTATTATAACAGAAATATCCATAAATATGGAACACCGATTATTGGTCTAACCGGTAACAAGTGCTTGCCTGCGGGTAAGCGCACAAAATTAAAAGGCAGGCTGCGGCCTGCCTTTTTTATTTGGAATGATCTCGTAGGTGACCCAGCCCCGTTTTGGTCGGGGTGTTTTTTGTCCTGCGCCAGAACAGACAGCGACCTCCTGAATCCCCCTTATCAGAGGGAGGTTCAGCATACTTTCTCCCTGCTTTCATGCCGGGCACAATGAGCAAGTTCTTTGGACCGAGACAACTCTTTGCTAGCCAAAAATAGTTATTGCCAGTTGGCCCCCACCTAGCAGGTTGCTGAAAAACTCCCAGAGCGGTCAGAGTCGTACGCTTTCGCTTATCACGCAATTGTCCCTCGGTAGGTGGTTGCCAACGTTCCTTTGTAGGGTTTAACTTTGATTTGTTTGGCCTGTTCGTTGACGTTGGCGGCATCATACTGTAATTGCAATGCCATCCACCCGTCTGGCGTTGACCCAAAGGCTTTGGAAAGCCGGATCGCCATGTCCCAGGATAACGCGGTCTTTTTATTGACCAGCAGGCTCAAGGTTTGTCGGGTGACGCCTAGAATTTTTGCGCCTTCCGTAATACTCAACCCATAGGGTTCCAGGCAATCAATTTTCACTCCTAAACCGGGATGCGGCGGGTTTTTCATTCGTTTTTTCTCCTAATGATAATCCTCAAAGTTCACATCAAAAGCATTGCCACTTTCAAACCGGAAGGTGATCCGCCAATTGGCCCGGACGGTTACACTCCAAGTTCCTTTCCGATCCCCTTTAAGTCCATGGGTGTGGTAAGAATGCACGTTCATAGCCTCAAGGATTCTGGCGGTGTTCAAACGACCTAATATTAAACTGATCCGGTCCTGCATATCGCGGGGCAACCGTCGCGCATCACCCTCCTCAAAAAACCGCTTCAGTCCCCGGTGCTTGAAGCTTTTGATCATTGACTAACTGTAAGCCGTCAAATGACGTTTGTCAAGTGGATCGTAGGGGATCAATGCGAGTGGCTTCTTTCTCAAGGAGCCAAGCCATTTCCAGCGTTTGCAGGATTAGTTTGCCTTGTGGGTTGAGTCCCTAGTGAGATGCCGGTTTGGGTTTTTCCTTTTTTTTGGTTTGTGGACTTAAACGCTTTGAAATGAATTGAATAGGAAAGATTGCCCACCTCATTTCCCTTCCCAGCTTGTCCTGCCTTTAAAGATGGCTTGAAATATCCCTTATATTTGTTAAATTAACATTATATAAGGTTTTGACTTTCGCCGCGAAATTTGGAATGTTTATAGTTCTTAATCATCAGGATTAGAAGTTAGTTGATAGCGGCTCTTGTTTCATGGTTTGAGGAAGTAGGAGTAACTTCCCCGGTTGGCGGGTGTACTATTTACCAAACGAGGTGATATGAAACAATATAAACTTCAGGATATCAGAAATATTGGATTGGTGGGCCACGGGGGATCGGGAAAAACATCTTTAGCCGAAGCGATTTTGTATTTTACCGGAGTCTCTGACCGATTGGGTCAAGTGGGCGATGTCTCATCCGTTATGGATTATGATCCAGATGAAATAAGGCGTGGGCATTCCATAGACGCCTCGGTCTCGTTTTGTGAAGTGGACGGAACCAAATTAAACCTCGTTGACATGCCGGGGAGCAGTAACTTCATCGCTGATACGCCTGCCTGCCTCAGGGTGGTCGATGGTTTGATTTTTGTGATCAGCGCCGATGAAGGGGTGCAGTTTTATACGGAAAAAATATGGAACTGGGCCGACAAGTTGAACCTGCCCAGAATTATTTTTCTGAATAAGATGGACCATGAACGGGCTAATATCGCTCCCATCCTGGAATCCATTAAAAAGAAATTCAAAAAAAACCCGGTTTTTATGCAACTCCCTAATGCCACCGGGGAAAATTTTTCAGGGCTTGTGGACCTTATCGATAATCATTATGTCTCCTATGACAAAAATGGTAAAGGGAATGGCAAGACAGGGGAAACACCTGCTGATATTAAAGATGAAATGGAACTCAGCCATGCTGATTTGATGGAAGCAGTGGCGGAAGTCGATGATGATCTGATTGAAACATATCTTGAGCAGGGAGAGTTGAACGAGGAGGAATTTTCCAAAGGATTAAAAGAGGGCATCCGAAATGGTCAGTTGATCCCTGTGCTTGGAGGGTCGGCTTTGCGTAATATGGGTGTGGATCTTCTGCTCAAGGCGGCCATTAAATATCTTCCTTCGCCTGATTTGCGGGATCCGGTGACGGCAAAACGATTGAAGGATGATTCGGAGGTTACCTGTTCCGCGAATGGCAGTAACTCGGCTTCGGGTCTGGTGTTCAAAACCATTGCCGACCCCTATGCTGGAAAACTGACTTTATTTAGAATGTTTTCGGGTTCTCTTAAAGGGGACTCCACTGTTTACAATTCTACTCAGGATGTGAATGAACGTGTGGGGCAGTTGTATATGCTCCAGGGCAAAAAGCAGATTCAGGTTTCTGAAATCTCCGAGGGAGATATGGGAACTGTGGCCAAGTTGAAGTCAACGATAACCGGTGACACATTTTCGGATGCAGAGGAGAAGGTGGTTTTCCCGCCCATTGCTTTTCCATTGCCGGTTTTTTCCCGGGCATTGGAACCTAAAACAAGGGCCGACGAAGAAAAAATTAGTAGTTCTCTGCATAGGCTGTTGGAAGAGGATCCAACCCTGAAGATGGAAAGGAATGCTCAAACCGGACAGTTGTTGCTCTCTGGATTGGGCCAGGTTCACTTTGATGTAACGCTGGAGAGATTGAAACGACGTTTCGGCGTTGAGGTGGTTGTCAAGGCGCCCAAAGTCCCTTATCGTGAAGCGATTAAACGTTCTACAAAGGTGCAGGGAAAATATAAAAAACAAACGGGCGGGAAGGGCCAGTTTGGAGACACCTGGATAGAAATCTCTCCCTTGAAGAGGGGAGAGGGCTATATTTTTGAGGATAAAATTGTTGGAGGCGCTATCCCCAAGACTTATATTCCTGCTGTTGACAAGGGAATTCAGGAGGCAATGGCCAATGGCATCATCGCGCATTACCCGATGGTCGACGTAAAGGTGAGTCTATATGATGGGTCTTACCATAATGTGGATTCATCGGAAATGGCGTTCAAGATTGCCGGTTCACTTGGATTCAAAAAAGGAGTCATGGATTGTAAACCGATTCTTACCGAACCGATCATGAATATGGAAATCGTGGTGCCGGGTGACCATGTTGGGGATATAATGGGCGATATCAATTCCAAGCGCGGTAAGATTCAGGGGATTGATCCTGGGGATGGCACCCAGACCATCCGTGCGTATGTGCCGATGGCGGAAGTCTTGAATTATGCTGCTGACCTGACTTCCATGACGGGAGGGCAGGGTATGTTTGTCATGGAATATGATCATTATGAGGACGTCCCGGAACATTTGATGAAAAAAATTATTGATGAAGCCAACCAGGCCTATGAAGAAAAATAGCAGGAATGACAGAAGATATTAAAAAAGGCTATCATTTTTTGAGGGAACAGTTTTGAATAAAGCCGATTTAAATGGAACTCTGGTGAAGGCGGATATTGTTGACCAGGTTTATGAGAAAGTCGGGTTCACACGCCAGGAAGCTGCCCAGGCTGTGGAGATTTTGTTTGACGAAATTAAATCTGAATTGGCTCATGGCAACAACGTCCGTATCTCAAGGTTTGCCAGTTTTATTTTACGGGAGAAAAAGGCCCGCAATGCCCGCAATCCCAAAACCGGTGAAACGATTCGTATTCGTCCCCGGACGGTATTGACCTTTAAACCCAGTAAACAGCTACTGGACTCCACCAACCAATCTTCCTGTGATGACAACTCTGATTCCTGATAAGTTATTTTTTAAGATTGGTGAAGTTGCGGACCTGGCTGGCGTGGAGCAACATGTTTTACGCTATTGGGAGGGCGAAATCGATGCGCTGAAACCGAACAAAAACAAATCTGGCCAAAGGTTGTATCAGAAAAGGGATGTCGAACTGGTCCTGGAAATCAAACGCCTGCTTTATACAGAAAAATTCACCATCGCCGGTGCCAAAAATAAACTGAAAAGGTTTAAAAGAAAAGGCACCCAAATGGATTTCGCCTATGACCGGGAGTCTTTCCTGGAATGGAAAAGGGAAATGAAAAATGAGTTGGAGTCTATTTTAAAAACTCTTGGCAATCCAAAGGGTTGAAAAACTCCTATCCCCTTTGCAGGCAATAAAAAACCTCCCGGGGGAAAGCCGGGAGGTTTTTTTATTGAAGGACAGTCTGTTTTTCAGGAAAACGCTTTTTTTGCCACCCCTACCAGTGCATCCACAGTTCTGCACCCCAATAGCTCCGCATCTTCCCGGGCGATCTGCTCGCCATTCGCATCCACTGCAATGACAGAGCGTTGCAGGTAACGGCTTTTGACCCCTTCCAGCGTCAGCTTGTTGGCATTGCCAAACTCCTGACTCACATCTTGGAACACATTGGGCAGACCTCTTCCTGCGTTACTCAAAATATCGGTTCCTACCACAATAATAACTTCATCAACGCCTGCGGCTTTAAATTTGTCCTGGTTATCTTTGACAATGTCAAATTCTTGGTTGCAGAAACCGCCAGCGCCCGGAAGGGTGATAATGAGTCTCTTGCCCTTGAAATCGTCAATTGACAGTTCCTGTTCCAGTGGTGTGGAGGCGACTTTTTCTACCGACCATTCCGGATTTAACCTGATTAATTTTACATTGTTGCCTGGCAGTTTTGCCATGGAAAAACCTCCTTTTTAGGTTGTTGAGAGACACCTTTAAGATGTCCGAGCGTGCGGAAAGATGCAAAAATTGTAGAAATATATTTTCATCCCTTTACCCTAGGTACCATATTGATTTTGTATACTTACTCTGGCTATGGCGAAATAAAGTTTATTCTGCTAATCTATGAGTAATGATCAATTTGGAGCCTTTAAAGCCAATGAGAAAATGGGTGACGGGCGGAGAGCCTTCACTGGCGTGGTGTTCTTCCCTAACTTTCATGCCCCGAAGGGATACAAATTGTAATAGCTTTTTACTGCTGTCAACCATGCTCTCGGTTCTACGATCTCTTGCCCAGTTGTCCCCACGGCTAGTGGTAGGCTGGGTTTTGATTCTTAATCTTCTAGCCGCTGATACCTCGTGGGCGCAAGAGCCCAAACGACCTTTCTACGAAGACCCCGGCGATTACCGGCAACAGATTAACCAACTCAAAGATAGTTTTAAAGCCCAATTTGGTTACGAACTGCTGGATTTAGAATTGGGCTGGAAACCCGATGAAATCAAAGAGCTCACTTTGGCGTTTTCCAAGCTGCCGGAAACATTTTTGCATATACCGGGGGTAAAGGGTTTTTATCATTTGAGTAAGCTTCGGGCGGCTCCGGAAGGGATGCCGGTGGATGATGTGCCCGCCGCCACTTTTCCCGGTTTCCGAACAGTCTATCGGAGTTCTAATCTGTCTTACCATGTCGAGGTAGATGATCAGGAGCCTCGCGTCGAGTTTTTCAATACCTTATTTTATGAGGACAGGGACAAGTTCCAGAATATTGTCCAGCATGAGATGGCACATGTTTATGATATATTTCAACGTTACCTTTCTTTTTCTGCAGAGTGGCTGAAAATCTCTAAATTCAGTTTGATTCATCTTCCCGCTCTCGATGGTCGGCCGGGAGATGATTATTTATTCGCGGCTCTCAGTGACCCGGATGCAGGCCACTACGCTCCGGTCTCTACACGCCAGCTTTTTACGTATTCCAGGCAAAGCCCCCAGGAAGATTTTGCCAATTCGGCTTCTGCCTATATAAACTATCCGTACTTTCGCTATAGTCATCCTAAGCGTTATCAATTTTTGAAAACCAAGGTGTTTGGAGGGAAGGAATATTTCCCTGAAACCAGAATGAATTATCAGGATAAAGTGGTTTCCGACTTTGAAACAGCGATGACTGGCAGGGATTGGGATGGCGTGATAAGTATTTCCAGAGAAGTGGGCCGGGATTATGCCCCCGAAATTGAATCTGAATTGATCGAAAGATTGAAAAAAAATCTAGCGGATTCTCCCGACTCAGTGCGGGATGCCAAATTGGGTGTGGCGACTTGTTATTTATACAGCCCCCAAGCCTTGGAAATCCGTAGGAATTTGATCCGAAAAAAAAGGGTGCCGTTACAAACGCTTCTGGAAGTTCGACGTTGCGGTCTCATGTCACGACGTTCTTTTGAGGGAGACTTCGCGCTCTGGTCCATGCGGAGTATCCATTTTTTCAAGAACAAAGGTCGAGCGCAAATCCAGTTTCTCGATCCGGCTTTGCCTCTGGCCGGGGCGCGGGGTTTTGAAACCCGTTATTTATGGAGGATTTTTTATGAAGGAAGCAACGTACATATGGCGGAAGGTGCTTACCGGGTGGAAGGGGTGAGACCCGGAGCAATAAAAATCGATCTCGAAAAAAGTGTTGTGGGAACCCTGAACCTGCCAACTGGGAAACCTCTTGTTTTGGAGTTGGGAGCCCAGCGGGTGCACCCCCGAGAATTTAAAAGGTTTAACAGCAACCCGGCAAAAATCCGGTTTGTTATCCAACCGGGCTTTAATTATGAAGCTCACCGCAAACTGGTAATCAAGATTATTTATCCCGATCGGCCTGAATTTGAAAAGTTAAACTGAAGCTACTTGATGGGTCGGACCATACGGTAGGCCATATTGAGATGAGCGTATTTTGAGGGCCATACTTTCATTCCATCCTCATACTGAACAACCAGAGCTGAGGAGTCCCGTTCCTCCAGAGTCCAGGTGGTTCCAGCGCTACCGGATTCAAAGACGGAAGGAAGATAGATTTCATCCCCATACTTGTCGGTATTCTTGTAGCTCAGGTCAAACAGCGACCAGGCTTCCTCCTCGGTCGGGAAACGCCAGTCTTCGCACCCGGCGAACCTTTCCATATTAGTGATTTCTACATAATCCTGGCCTTTAAACCAGTTGAGCCATTTTTTAGTGTCCTGAAAGGAGTCGACCTTTTTCCACATTACTTTCATTTGGTTATCGGTAATGGTGCCATTCCCATTATCCACAAATCGATCATTTTCCATAAGTTTTGTTCTCTAAAATTCGGTCCCGTTTCGGGTCGATTTTCCAGTTAGAAAAAATAAATATAATAAGACCCAAGGTTTTCAGGGCTTCAAATCAGAAATTCTCCTGCATATTGCCACCTGGTCACCAACCCTGTCCTTTTACCCCATAGGTTCGACTTCCTGAAGAACCCTTTTTCAAATAGCTTTCCAAGTCGTCTTTCTTTTCCGGCAGCGAGGGTGGACCTGTCAATTGCTTCTTGATAGCTTCAATAATAAACTGTTGCAACCCTTGTTCATCACCCTTGAATCGTTGTTCAAGATGCTGATAAAGGTCCGGGTCAACATTCAGGGTCACTCTTTTTGACATGAAAAATTCCAAAAATGTTTCAGAGTAAGAACATTTTAGAACAAAAGTTCATGGAATGAAAGTAGGGGTTTAAGATTGGGCGGAAGTAATTTTATGCGAATTTCGAGAGGAAGAACTTTCCGTCTTAAGGACAAGGGGAGAATAAGGAAGATCTATGACAAAAACTGTTCCATTGGGAGGGTTATCCTTGGCTTGAATGGAACCGTTGTGGTCAATGATGATCCGGTTGACAATGGCCAACCCCAGACCCGTGCCGCGTTTTTTGGTAGTGAAATGGGGAAGAAATAGTTTTTCCCTGTCAGCAGGACTGATCCCTGACCCATCATCTGAAAACTCAATGCGGACGAGTTTTTCCTTTTGCAGGACCAGTGTGCTGATTTGTATGGCTCCTCCATCATCAATGGCATCTGTGGCGTTTTCAAAAAGGTTGATGAAAACGCGGCGAATCTGTTCCGGGTCAATATGGACAGCCCCTAGATTAGGATCAAAACTCTTTTTGATCTTTAAATGCTTATCGTGTTCTGAATAGGATATCAGGATATCATCAATGATTTTGTGCAGAGAGGTTGGTCTTGGATTGGGAGTAGGCATTCTTGAAAACCGCAGAAACTCATTGAGCAGTTCCTTCATTCCCTCGACTTCCTGAGTGATGATATTGATGCTCTCATCAAAAACCCGGCCAAAGTCTTCCCGGTTTTCATAGTATTTTTTCTTTAATCTTTGGGTGTTGAGCTGGATTGGAGTAAGAGGATTCTTGATTTCATGGGCAATTCCTTGGGCAACTTCTTTCCATGCGGCAATTTTCTGAGTTTTTATCAAATGGGTTAGATCTTCAAAGACGATAACCATTCCTCGGTATTTTCCGGTGGCTCCTCGAAGAATCTGAATATTGGCTAGAAGGGTGAGGTTGTTCTCTCCTATGCGCAGATCAATTTGTTCCTCCATGGACTCCCTGTTCTGGCTGAACATACGTAGAATGAGTTTTCTTATTGTCTGATGACAGGAAAATTCTAAAGCATCACGGTAAGAGGAGCCGAAAACACTTTCACTTTTAAGATCGAGGATTTTTTCGGCCGCTTTATTAAAGGTAGTGATATAGCCCATTTTATCGATCGAAACCACACCCGCCCCGATGTTGTCCAGAATAGTTTCTATATAGTTTCTTCTTCGATCCAGTTCGATATTTGTTCTTTTAAGATCTTCATGGGCGTGCTGAATTTTGAGCTGGCTTTCGTTTAGTTGCCGGGTCATGGTGTTGAAGGAGTCCACAAGAATTGCTATTTCATCGGTTGCCCGGACTCCAATCTTGAAGTTGAGATCTCCTTCTGTGATACGTCGTGTGCCTTCTGCCAATTGCTGAATGGGTACAGTGATGCCTCGTGCCATATAAAAACCCAGCCAGATGGCGGAAAAAAGGATCAGCAAAGTAATGAGCAGAAAGGTCGTGTAGTAGTTTGCACTGACCGGAATTTTCAGAAAACTCTGTTGCTGGTAGTCTTCAAAGGTATTTCGGATAGTTTCAATTTTTCTTAACGAGCTTTTTAAAACAGGATTGAAGGTGAGGATATATCCCCATATAGAAATTTTTCCTTCAAGGGTCTCTGTAAGGGGAACCACCACGATCATCAGGCTTCCCCTGTTGGTCATTTGAATTTCTGTCACACCTTCACCATCAAGACTTTTCTTGATTAATTCGGAAAAATTCAACGGGGTCTGTAAAGAAAGCCTGGAGGAATCCAATTCCTGGACAATAGGTTTTAAATTATTGTCGTAAATGAGGATGCCGGCCAGATTATATTCGACTACTTTTTCCCGGGCCAAGGCATACAATCTGTCCCGTTTCATCTTTAAGTACAGTTCCTCATTATTGATAAAGCGCTCAATATTTTTAGTTTTTGAAAGGGCTCTCTTTTCAAGGTCTGAATAATAATTCCTGGCAATATCCATGGAATATTCCAGGGTCTGTTCTATCTGCAAGTTAAACCAGTTGCCGATACTGAAGGTGAATAATTTGCTGGCCACCGTGAAGAGAAGTATGGATGGAACCAGCGCCAGGATCAAGAAGGCGATGATTAATTTGGTCTGAAACTTGGAACCGATGATTTTGCTTTTACGCTCGTTATAAACTTTAACAAGATTTCGCGTAATCAGAAGGATCAATAAAAAAAGCAGGATTAAAATGACATTGAACACTGCGAGAACGGCAATATTATTGCCGACCATTGAAGTAGATTGGGCCTGTAGAAAATAGTTTTCCAGAAAGGTCATGCCGATGAGAGCGATAAAAACTCCCAGAGCGGTCAGAGTCGTACGCTTTCGCTTATCACGCAATTGTCCCTCGGTAGGTGAGATATTATCGACTAGGGGTTTGCTGATGAGAGGATCGGACGGCATAGTGGCTTCCGAAATATTGAGTGGTTTAAAAACAATAGTTTAACACACAACCCTGAAAATGGTCTTCGGAATCTGAGCCCCCGGAACTGAGGACATAGGCTCATTAATATCATGGGGGTTGGGGGCAAGAAGCTGTGATTGCGGGGAAAAGTTTTACCTCAATATTTTAGTTTAGATAGATTAGCATTTAAAATAATCGAAAACTCTCAAAGTTAGCTGCCTGATATAAAACCCTAAGACAGGTTCTGTTTTGGAAGATTCCAAGGGGAAAAATATCAAGACTTTATAAAATTTTGCCAGTCGTCAGGTGGGCGATTCTAATTTTAATGAGGATAGCCTCCTTTCCCTTACAAAAAACCTAAAGCTACTGTTTAATTGTGAAGAGGCGACGCGGTTTGCCTTGGATGAAGCCAAGCTTGAGCTGTTCACCAAAAATTTCCACAGGGAGGGTTTTCCTGAAATCCGGCTGAATATATCCGTTAATAATATGGCAGGGTTTGTGGCGGCCACAGGAAAGTCCCTTAATATCAAGAATGTGAAAAACCCTCAGGAACTTTCCCAATACCATGAAAAGCTTACCTACGACTCCAGTTGGCATAAAAAACTGAATAAAAATACCACCTCAATGATCGTGGTACCCCTTCCACTTAACAAGAAGCTCGTGGGAGTGATGGAGATTATCAATAAAGATGGGGGCAGGGGTTTGATAAGGAGGATTTTTTTAAGGCCAAAGCCATTTCACCAATTATGGGAATGGCACTCGCCAAATTGAAAGGAAAGGAGGGCGATTCCTCAAATGGAGGCAGTTCTTCTGGTTCATGGTGGTCATCTGATGGGAGTTCTGCAATTGGTCAATAAGGAAGATATGGGGTTCTTCTCTGCTCAAGATGAACGAAATGGATTCCTGATTGCTCAGGCGCTGGCTCTTGCCCTTTATAATCACAAAAAAAATGAGTCTGCTGTAGTGGAGAGTGGGGATAAATTCGAACGCGCTAATAGTGAAAGCTTGTCGCGGACCTCAGAGGTTTCTGAGACTGTCAAGCAGGACAGTTCCGCTAATATTTTGATTCAAAGAGAAGACGATGAAACAATGATTCTTGTTCGTATTTTGAAAGATGGAAGCCGTTTTGTTTACCAGAAAATTGACCTACCCAGAGATGTCATCAAACTTATAAAGGAAGTCGCAAGTATTGATCTGGACCTTCCGCCCAAGCCTCATAGAAGAAAAGACGACCCCAGGTATTAACGACAGTAAAAGAAATTTATTTAGCTGTGAGAAATATTTTTGGAGTGAAGACTGTCTATTTGTTAAACGATCGGATGACGTCTCTGGAAACGCTACCCCATTTTTTGCGCGAACCGCTTGCCTGTTTTGACAGTTCCAGATCAGGGTTAATGGAAAGCGGGGAGGTTTGCGCCCATGAAGTTTCAAATTCACTAAATGGAACAAAAAAGAAAATGTAGTTGAAGGGAAACCAGAATCGATCCGTTTCTAAATCCGCTTTGACCCGAACATAGTATTTTTCGTTTGGATCCAGCTTGTATATCGGGGCAATAGGAATGTCTTTTAAGGTGAGCATCAGTTTTTGATATCGGGATTCTTTCCGGGTGATTATCTTTCTTCTTACATTTTTCCCGATCTCTGAAAATCGGTATATTTTCTTGAGCGAATCAAAATGGACTCGATGCTGGACCTTATTGGAACTGACCAGGCTATCCATCCATACCGTATTTTCTTTGCGGAGTTCAATTTCGAAGGTAAAACTCATCGGCACTCCGTTTGCGATCGCTTCCTGTATCTTTTCCGTAAAACCATCCACCAGCCTGGCGTTCATCACCACATACTTGCCTTTTGTGCCAACGCCAATATTGACAACATCGGGTGATACTGCTGACACGGGCGAAACCAGCCCCATCGTCAGCAGAAAAAAGGTTGAAACCCATAAAGAAATCAGGTCAGGCCGTTTGATTCTGGAAAAAATCGTACGTTTCAATTAATCCTTGCTCCAAAGAAACCTCTGGTTTCCATCCAAAACCTTCATGAAACTTTTTATAGTCGATAACACTTCTGCGCTGCCCCCCGTCTCGAGCGGAACCGTGATCTGCGGAAATATTTTTACCCGATATTCCCACCAAGCATTCGGTCAAAGAATTTATGCTGGTTTCTTTTCCCGTTCCCACATTAAACGTTCCATTGCAGGTGCGATCCAGTGCCACTAAGTTTGCCTGTGCAATGTCACGAACCGAAATGAAGTCGCGGGTTTGTTCTCCATCGCCACAAATTACCGGTCTTTGATCCTTCACCAGTTTTTCGCAGAAAATGGCGACGACTCCTGCCTCCCCATGGGGGTTTTGATGCGGACCGAAAACATTACTATAGCGGAGTACGGTGGTGCTCAACCCATACTGCTCGTTAAAAAATCTTAGATAGTTCTCCGCTCTCAGCTTTGAAATACCATAGGGACTCAATGGCTGACACGGATGGTCTTCGTTTGCCGGAAAACAAATTTGTTTTCCATACATGGCGCCTCCGGTCGAAGCGAAAATGAATTTTTCAATTTTCAAAGATACTGCACTTTGGAGGAGTTGTAAAGTTCCAATAATATTGACGTTAGCGTCGGATAGGGGATCGGTGACCGATTCGGATACGGAAATTTGAGCGGCATGATGGTTGATGGCGCTAATTTCTTCACATTTTAGAATCTCGGAGACCTTGGGTTCGAGGATGTCCATTTCATAAAATTTTGCCTCAGGGTTCAGAAACCGCAATTCTCCCGATGAAAGGTCGTCGATCACGGTGACGTGATGGTCCGCTTTAATATAGGTATTGACGATATGGGAGCCGATGAACCCTGCACCTCCTGTCACTAAAATATTCACTTAAGATTGTCCTTTAATAGCCGGGTTAACTCGAATAGAACCTCCAGTGCTTCTCTGGGGGATAGCTGGTTGGGATCGATTTCCTTAATTTTATGGATCAATGGGTTCTCCGGGTCCGGGAAGAGGCCCAGTTGGCCAGAGGATTGCTTGTTTTCACGGTTTTCGGAACGGGAGATTTTTGGAACACCGACCTCATCAAACTCGCTTTGCTCCAGGTTGAATAAAACCTCATGAGCACGCTCCAAAACTTTTTTAGGCAACCCTGCCAGCCGTGCGACTTGAATGCCGTAGCTTTTGTCGGTTCCTCCTGGAACAATTTTTCTAAGAAAGATGATTTCATCATTCCACTCCTTGACCTGAACATTAAAATTTTTGACTCCCCGAAGGACACGAGATAGATCTGTCAGTTCGTGGTAATGGGTAGCGAAAAGTGTTTTGGGTCCACCTCCCTGATCGGCTTTGTGAAGGAATTCGACAATAGCCCAGGCGATACTGATTCCATCAAAGGTGCTGGTTCCCCGACCAATTTCATCCAGAATGATCAGGCTGTCCGGCGTAGCGTTGTTAAGGATGTTGGCGGTTTCGTTCATTTCCACCATGAAAGTGGATTGCCCTTTTATTAAATAATCTTGCGCTCCCACTCGGGAAAAAATACGGTCCGTGATTCCCAGGCTGGTCTTGTCAGCAGGAACAAAACTTCCTATTTGCGCCATGAGATTGATCAAGGCAACCTGTCTTAGATAAGTGGATTTCCCTGCCATATTGGGACCGGTAATAATCATGATCTGTTGTTCCACCGAGTCCAGAAATGTATCGTTGGAGATGAAACGAACCGAAGGATCTATTTGTTCTATGAGAGGGTGGCGACCTTTTTCAATAACGAGGCTGCGGTCATTGGTGAACTCCGGCCGGCAATAATTGTATCGGTGCGCGGTTTCGGCAAATGAGGATAACGCGTCAATTTCACTGATGATCCGTGCCATGCTCTGTATGCGGGAGCCAGCAAGGGCCACGGTCGATCGAATCTCCTCGAACAGTTTTTGTTCTATGGTGAATATTTTTTCTTCCGCACCGGTGATTTCTTCTTCATATTCTTTCAGTTTGGGTGAAATATAACGCTCTGCATTGACCAGCGACTGCTTGCGAATATATTCAGCCGGTACGCGGTCACTATGTTTTTTGGTGATTTCTATATAATATCCATAAATTTTATTGAAGCCAACTTTTAAGACTGGAATGCCGGTTTTCTCTTTTTCTTCCAGTTCCAACGAGGCGATCCAGTTTTTCCCCTGACGGGTAATATTTTTAAGGCGATCCAGTTCCTCGTTACAACCGGCTTTGATCAGGTTGCCTTCCTTGAGGCCAAGGGGCGGGTCGTCCAAGATATTGCGCTCAATCAAATCGTAAATATTATCAAGGTTGTCCCAGTCTTCAAGATAAGTGTGTAAAGGACTGGAGTCATAACTTTTAAGAGCCTTTGACAATTCCGGGAAAACGCTCAGGGATGTTTTCAGCGCAATGAGATCTCTTGCATTGCAGGCAGAAAGGGTGATTCGTCCCAGTAACCTTTCCAGGTCGAAGATATGCTTCAGGAGATTGCGCAGGTTTTTTCTCTCAGTAGGATTATCCTTAAAGTCTTCAACGATGCTCAGGCGTTCGCGGATTTTTTCAGCATCTATCAACGGTTTTAAAATCCATTCTCGAATTCGCCGTGCGCCCATCGGAGTCTGGGAAAGGTCGAGCAGGTCCAACAGAGAATTTTTCCGGGTGCCTTCGCTGGATTGGACCAGTTCCAGGCTTACCAGTGTGCACTGATCCAAGGCCATGTAGTCGTGAATGGGAAAGGGGACGAGGGTGGTGATGTGTTCCATAGCGGACTTCTGAGTTTCCTGCAGGTAATGGAGCAATGCACCGGCCGAAACAATTGCCGCTTCCATATTTTCACAGCCGAACCCTTCCAAAGACTGGGTCTTAAAATGCTCAACCAGGTTTTTATAAGCCTCTTTGAAAGAAAAGGTCCAGTCTTCCCAGGTGTGGACAAACACCTCACCCGTCGGGAGCCAGGGCCGACCCGCCTCTTTTTTTGAGTCGGGGATGATTATTTCTTTTGGATCCAGTTTCTGCAGTTCATCGGCAAGAAGGGGGAGGGCGTTTTCTCCATCAATCTGTGTAACTTTAAAAACTCCGGTCGATACATCAAGTGCAGCTAGTCCGATTTGGTTTTTCCCGAAATACACAGAGGCGATAAACTGGTCCTTTTTAGGGTCCAGCATATTATCATCCAGAATGGTTCCTGGGGTAATGACCCGGACCACTTCCCTTTTGACCAGTCCCTTGGCCTGTTTCGGATCTTCCGTTTGTTCGCAGATGGCGACCTTCTTGCCGGCTTTAAGGAGTTTGGTGATGTAAAGGTTTGCTGAATGATGGGGAATCCCGCACATGGGTACGGGATTGGATTTTTTATTTCTGGATGTGAGAGCGATCTGTAAAATTCCGGACGCGGTTTTTGCATCGTCATTGAACATTTCGTAAAAGTCTCCCATTCTGAAAAACAAAATGGAATCGGAGTATTCCTTTTTGATTCCCTGATACTGTTGCATCATGGGGGTGTCATCTTGAGTGACCTTAATACTTTTGGCCGAAACGCCCATAGTGTTTATGCGTTACAGATTTTTAAAATGAGGAAGAAGTTTGTTATAGGTGGCTTTAAGGTGCTCCGGATGGACTTTGGTTTCCCCCAAAACAGGCATGAAATTTGTGTCTCCGGTCCATCGGGGAACGATGTGGCAATGAATATGCTCATCATATCCGGCCCCAGCAGCTTTGCCGATATTATATCCAATATTAAAACCGTCAGGGTTTATCACAGCCCGCAATATCTCGATGCATTTATGGGTCAGTTGATTCAACTCCTTACTTTCGTTGGCATCCTGTTCGGTCAAACATCCTATATGTCTAAAGGGCGATACCATCAAGTGGGCGGAATTATAGGGGAAAATATTCATGATGATAAAAACCGACTGGCCCCGATAAAGGATATTGCCTTTCTCGTCATCACTTTCCCTGGGGAGTGAGCAGAAAATACATTCGTCCGATTTTTCGCTCTTGACATATTCCATCCTCCAGGGTGCCCAGAGTTGCTTCATGGTTTTTCCTAAGCAAAGGGTTTTATCAAGTCAGAAGTTGCATGTGTCCGCAAGCTTTTTGCCAGGGTAAATCAGTTCGAATAATTCCCGGGTTTTTTTGCGCATTCGCTCTTCCTCCCGATCAGATATTTCATGGTCATAGCCCATGAGGTGGAGGATGCCGTGAATGAGCAATAAAGTTAATTCTTCTTCCAGAGACAAGCCGTGTTCCTCGGATTGGCGACGGGCTGTTTCAAGGGAAATGGCCACATCACCCAGAACAGGTGCCCCGGGAATTTCTGGTTCGCCTTCTAAAATCTGGGGGAACGATAACACATCTGTCGACCGACCGACATCCCTGAACTGGTGATTCAGGCCACGAATGCCCTGATCTCCGACAAATAATATGCTGATTTCATGCTCATTGCAACGAAGGGAGTCGAGGACTTTGCCGATTTGCCGTTTTATATTCCGAGCATCCACTTTGATTTCGGGATAGTCATTTTTTATGAAAATTTCCATAAAGGCACAAAGAAAGATCAAAAATCAGTGGGTATCAAGAAGATCACGGAATTGATAAAACTATTCCTGATCCAAACCGGGTTTATCATAAGCTTTGATAATTTTTTTCACCAGCTCATGACGGACGACATCTTTGATTGAAAAATAAACAAAGCTGATGCCATTAACCTTGTTCAAAAGGTTTTGAACATGGATGAGCCCCGAATCACTGTGTTTGGGAAGGTCGATTTGGGTGATATCTCCGGTGACCACCATTTTCGACCGGAACCCCAAACGGGTCAGGAACATTTTCATCTGTTCACGGGTGGAGTTCTGGGCTTCATCAAGAATGATAAACGAATCACTCAATGTTCTTCCGCGCATATAGGCCAACGGGGCAATTTCTATAGCGCCATCATCAATGAGGTGTCTCACATGATTGCTCTCCATCATATCACTTAACGCATCATAGAGGGGCATGAGGTAGGGGTTGATTTTTTCGGCGATATCTCCCGGCAGATAACCCAGCTTTTCACCGGCCTCGACAGCCGGGCGCACCAGTACAATTCGTTTAAACTTTTTTTTGAGCAGGCCCTCTACGGCCATTGCCACAGCCAGATAGGTTTTTCCTGTTCCTGCCGGGCCAATGGAAAGAACGATATCGTCCTGCCTTATAGCTTGGATGAACTGGTGTTGCGCGGGTCCATTGGGGGTGATATAGCCCTTCTTCGGAGAAACAGCAATGCGCTCTGAAAAGATGGCATTGAGATCGGCTTGAGGGTCTTCAGCTATGAGTCGAATGGCAAATTTCACGTCTCCGTTTTCGACCGGGAGGTTGGCGGCGTGCAGTTTCTCCAGTTGCATGAAAAGGCTTTCGACTGTTTCGATATCGTCGGGATTGCCCTTAAGCCGGATATGGTTTTCTCGGGTGGTGATGCGGACGTCGAATTTTTTCTCAATCAGTTTGAGGTTGAGATCATGACTACCAAACAGTTCCGGAATGAGATCATTATTTTCGAGAACTATTTCTTTGGTATCCGGTTTCAAGCAGGGGTCTCTCTATTTTAAAAGTGTATTGCTATTCGATCACCGCCGTGTCCCTTGGGGGGGGATCAGGCTCAAAAATTCACTGCGGGTTCTGGCGTCTGACTTGAAGGCGCCCAGCATGGAACTAGTGGTGGTGTAGGAACTTTGTTTTGCCACTCCTCGCATGCACATGCAAAGGTGAAGAGCTTCAATCACCACCCCCACTCCAATGGGTTGAAGAATCTCGTTCAGGCAATCGGCGATTTGTTTAGTCAGGCGTTCCTGCACTTGGAGGCGGCGGCTGAACGCATCGATAATCCGTGGCACTTTACTAAGCCCAATAATTTTTCTCTTTGGCAGATAGGCGACATGGCATTTCCCAATGAAGGGGAGCATATGGTGCTCACACATGCTGAACAGATCAATGTCCTTGACGATAACCATTTCGTCATAGTCTTCCTGGAATAAGGCGCCATTGACGAGTTCTTCAATATTGACCCAGTAGCCACTGGTTAAAAATTTCAGCGATCTATCCACCCGCTCCGGGGTATTCTGGAGCCCTTCCCGGGAAGGGTCTTCGCCCACCGCCAGCAGTATTTGTTTAATGAGGTCTTTCAAGTTCAGCTCCCCGGTAAATGACAAAATTGCGTTCGGACTCAAAAAGCTTGATCTCGTGCAGAGTGCCGTTCTTAATTTTGGGTTCAATGATATTCCAGAAATGGATGGCGATATTTTCTGCGGTGGGGATCACATTTTTTAAAAACGCCACATCCACATTGAGATTTTTATGGTCGACCTTGGCGACGATTTCTTCGTTGATCAGTTTTTTAAGCGATTTAAGGTCCAGCACCATTCCGGTTTCCGGGTCCACTTCCCCTCTAACGGTAACCTCCAGGACATAGTTGTGCCCGTGCCCGTTTGGGTTATTGCATAAACCAAAGATGGCGGCGTTTTTTTCATCCGAAAAGGAAGGGTTGTACAATCTGTGGCTGGCACAAAATTCCAGGCGGCGGGTGATAAGAATCATGGATGATTATTTAAGATATTTGCGTTTGTTGTCGGTTGAGTAAAAGCCCGGTCCGTACAAATGAAAGTTCATCTGGTTGAATTGTTTGCTCAGTTTGCCACCACATTCCTCACATTTATCGAGTGGGTCGTCACTGATTTTTTGCAGGACTTCTACGACATCCTTGCACTTTTCACATTGGTACTCATATACGGGCATTAGTGTCTCCAGGCCATCACATGGGTTGCGTGTTGAGAACGCCACTTACATTATAATCCGGCTTGCGGGAAAAATTAACAAAAATAGGCCCTTCAGGGCCGGGCTTTTAAAATCCGGGCCTTTCGGGGTATTGCATTCTTGTCTGACGCTGATGATTGCTTCCACGAAACACGTTCAAGGTCTTGGGAATATTCTGTTTAAGGGCTTCCAAGCCAAATGGGGAGGAAGGCAAAGTGAGGCCCCATTCGGGGTCATAAATGGCCGCCAGCATTTCATATTGAGTCAAAACCTGTATAACAATAAATTTTTCAATGGAATGCTTTTTTTGCACCTCCAGCGGCATCATCAGAGTTTCATTTTCATTCTTGGAGCCCCGGCGCATGACCGCCTTGCCCGACTCAACCTCTGAAAACGATAATGAGGCGATATGGTCGCTCAATTCCTTAAAAATGAATTTTTTCGGGAAAACAACGATGCCATAATTTTCGTGGTTCTTGTAGAGCTGATAGTCATAACCGGATCCGGCCCAAACCTGCATGGGGGCCAGGAACAGTGCCAAGGCTATTAGTGTAGTGATGAATCTCATAATAATTAGATGATACCTCAATGGCTCCCGATTTTAAAATTTCTCCTCGCCATAAACGATATTGCTTGTGGGCCCTCCGCCGAGGAGCCACGGCTAGTGGATTTCAGTCTGGCTGAAGAAATAGGACATTTCAAATGCCGCAGTTTCCGGTGCATCGGAGCCGTGTGAAGTGTTTCTTTCAATATTCTCGGCAAAATCTTTGCGAATGGTCCCAGCCTCGGCATCCGCCGGATTGGTGGCTCCCATCAGTTTTCGCCAGTCGGCGATGGCATTTTCCTTTTCGAGCACCAGCAAGACGACGGGACCTGAACTCATGGTGGTGGTCATGCCATCGAAAAAAGGCCGTTCCTTGTGGACATAATAAAATCCTTCAGCTTGGGCTTTGCTGAGCAGAGTCCGTTTCATGGCGACAATTTTAAATCCGTTAGACTCAATGCGCTCGAGGATTTTTCCTGTGAGGTTGCGTTCTACGCCGTCAGGCTTGATGATAGCAAAAGTTTTTTCCATTGCAGGGCTTTCTCTAAGATTTAGAAAATGAATAAAAAAAAAGCATTCGAGCGGTGAAGCCCAAATGCCTTTTAGTAAAAAACTTAGTTAGCGTAAAACAATCCCGGTTTTTTTAATGACAAAACCTTCGTCCAATTCTTCAATCCATTTCATTTGAATGGCATCGTTCTTGGCGATATCTGTACAGATATAAACACAAATTTCACAGGCTTTGCATCGATCTACAGAGACATATGCCGACTTATCTGCTTCGCTATAGTTGATACAGTTTGATTCCGGACAGTATTGTGTGCAGAGATGGCAATTCTTGGACGAGCATATCTCTTTGTCAACTTCAGCAATGTAGTACATGTTTTCTCCAGTCTAAAACATTATGCGGTGGCTTTGGCAGGTTGTTCAGCTTCAGACCAGCCTTGATCAACGGCGTATTGGATAGCCGCATCCAGTACCTTTTGGTTGGCTTCCAGTAATTTTTGCTTCTTCGCAAATTTTTTCTCAATAGCACTGTCCAAAGCTGCTGTACCACCGGAAACCACGATACCTTTCCCGACGAACCGGTCTTTAACAGATGCCGCCAGGGACTCCGCGTCAGGGAGACCGAAGATTCCAGAAATAGCACCGCACATGGCCATATTGGTGGCCAGGTCCGTTTTTGCCAACTCATTCGCCATTTCTGTGGCCGGCAGATAGTAAATGCGCGCTTCTTTCTCTTCCATCTCCCTTTGCTCATCCCGGGTAAATTTAATCGGTTTTTTGCTGTTGATGAGAATGATTCCATGTTGCTTCAAACCGGTATAAAACGGCATGGTGTAGGACTTGCCCAGCGTAATTACAGAAGGATGAAAAATCATGAGAACGTTCGGATAGATGATCTCTCCAATCTCAAAAATCTCCTCGTTGGAGATGCGGACATAACTTTCAACGGGAGCGTTCCGCTTTTCTGATCCAAAAAAAGGAACCAGGGAACTGAAACCACCGGATATAACCACACCGTTACTGACAATGTGGGATGCCGTCACCACACCTTGACCTCCAATTCCTGCCATACGAACATTATAGCGCTTAACTGTTGCTGCCATTTTTATTTTCTCCTCACTGGTCTGATTTTTTCTTTTTGGCTTTTTTCTCAATGTCATCCAGATACTCTTTTGCCCGGGGTGAAATGATTTCTTCGAAACCATAACGTTCTTTTTCTATTTCGAAGGCATCTTTCATGACATCCGGGGTAGGAATAGAGTATTCGATATTGCAGGAGGTATAAGCCTGAATGTAGCTATGTCCTACTTCTCGAGCTACCATAATTGCACGGCGAACAGTCCGAGCAACCCGGGCCGGGTTTGTGGGAGCCAGACGGCAAATATAATCCACTTCAGCTACCTTGGCCAGCCCCAGAGCATCAACTTTGTCTCCGAACTTTCCACGGGGAGCCATTTTGAGAACTTTACCGTGATTGGTCATGCCACTTTCCTGGCCACCGGTGTTTCCATAAACCTCATTGTCGAGCATGATAGTGACGAATTTTTCTTTGCGGAACCAGGAATGCATCAGGCCTTGGAACCCAATATCGATCAATCCGCCGTCACCTGCCATAACCACAACGTCTTTTTTCTGGTTGGGGAAACGAATTTCCAGACCGCGTTTCAGACCGGAAGCCACTGCGTTGGTATCGCCGTAGTTCCCGTAAATAAACGGTACGGAAGCCTGGGAAATTGCCAGTCGCCCACAGCCGGCGGTGCCGACAACAATAGTGTGCTCGGGATTGGGCATTCCAATATAAACGAGACGGATGAATAAGGTCATTGCACAGCCCGCACACATGGGATGTTCTTCAATCACTTCCTTGAATTTCCCCATGTCCGTTACTTTTACTGTTTGTTTATCCTTACCACCGCGGTTAGTGTAAGGGCCATGTTCTACCAAGTCCCTGTATTCAATAGGCAAATAGTCTTTAAATACCGGAGAGGGATATAAATTTTCAAGAGACATAGGATTTTATCCTTATATGAAAAAGTGTTTGAATATTATTAACAGGCGGACTTTCACCCTAAGGAATTATACCTGTATTCAAAAAGATAAACAACAAAAACGGGAAAACGGTTACTTAACCTCTTTGCGAAAATCTGCCAGCGCCTCCAGAACCATCTCGGTCGGCATGGTCATACCGCCATATACTCTCGGGCCATCTTTGATGACTGCGGTACTTTTGCCATAGAGTACGGAACACAGTTCCTTGTGAAGCCAGCCAGCCTGATTGAATTCAGGAACCAGGATCCGCTTGACACCTTGAATCGTCTCGACGATTTCTGCCGTTGGGAAAGGACGAATGGTTTTGATTTTAATCAGACCTACGGTTCGTCCTTGTTCCCCTTCCTGCCGAACCGCTTCGCGGGCTTGAGAAACAGCGCAACCGGAAGCAATGATGAATTCTTCAGATCCGGGGTTGACCACTTCAATCAAACCGCCAAGGTATTTACGGAAATATTTTGCCGAACGATGTACCGCCGCAAAAACTTCCTGTTGCCAGCTGGAGTGCATGTGGTAACTGATGAAATTACTTTTCTGAATTGGGGCATCCCGCGAGATACGTGCAGGCGGGTTCTCGTTATCCATAGCAGGAACCGCAGACCGCCATCCATCCCGAGGGGGTAGTTTATATTCTTCTGGGGTGATCAAAACGGGGCCACGCGCATGGGTTACGAAAAAACCATCCGTAGAGACACAAGCGGGCAAGGTTACATCGACCTGCTCCGAGGCCATGATTGCGGCGAGCGGGTAATCATAAAAGTCCTGTTGGTTTTCTGCATGCAGCAAAATCATACCGGTATTCAGCATGAATGACATTTCAATATTATCCGGCTGAATGGCCAGAGGCGTATTGATAACCCGACACATATTAAGCATGATGATCGGGGTTCTTGCGCCCGGCCATGAGCTGATCGCTTCCATGCCGCGCATCAGGCCAGGGCCTGAAGTTGCTGTCAAGGAGCGCACTCCCGCACGGGAAGCACCGGAAATGGCAGAGAAGGTTCCAATTTCTTCTTCGGCTCGGTAATACTCTTTGATATACCCTTCATCATAGAGATACCCGGCCTGCTGCATGGATTCACTCTGTGGAGTGATCGGATAGGCAATCGCAATATCGATGTTTGCCCGTCTCATAGATTCCCTGGCTGCCTCACTCCCTGTAATAAACTGTTTCTCACGGGGGAGTTTGTGAAACATTTCCATAGGGTCTACAACTGTTTGCCTCTCTGTCCCGGGGATCCAGTCAGCTGGTTTTCCTTCATCGACAGCTGTTCTGTTGACTGCTGCACCTTTCACATTTGCCATGACTCACTCCTTATTATTTCGAAATATCAGTGCGCAGAATTTATTATAAATTCCGGTAAAAACTATAGCGAATAACCGAATTAGCCGGACTTTGCAGGGACAGCAACCCCAATAGAAAGCCGACCAGCTTCCTTATAAAAAAAGAGACACATATTAGAAATAAAGCGCTCTCCTGTCAAGGCTTAAGCCTGATTATAGAGGGCTTTTCTCCACTTTTCAGAACTCATGACTTCTTAGGACTCTTGAGGCAGCATTTTTTCCAGGGAATCCAGTTCCTCAAAGTATTGAAAGGCCTTCTGTAAAAACTCATTTAAGGACTTATCTGAATAGAATTTAAGGGTTTTGTCCGCCAATTCGGTGGAATGGCAAACCTCAAACTCCGCAGTTTTCTGGCTCGTGAACTTGATGACCTCCACTTCCCAATGAATCATGGAAATTTCTTCCTGAGGGCCTGACAAAGCGGTGAGCCCATAGTCCTTCACCCGGTACAAAAATTGGGTTCCGCCTTGACCGCTGGGGTTTGAACGGGTTAATAATAAATTATCTTGAATTAGCATGTCATATCTCTAAAATATATAGGTTTTAAGTTCAGGAACGACTTGATGGAACACTTCGCAAGTACTAATATACCTCAATAGAGGCGGAGAGTCCAAATTTGGGGGCACCTTGATCCATTTATTTAGCTGTTATAATGAATATTTTATTGTCGAATTCTCGCCGGACTGATTATGCAACCCATTGAAATGAATGACCCTGCAAAGATAGAAGCGTTTTTAAGCAAAATTGAGTTGACCGGCAAAGGTTTTACGACCGATTGTCTCCTCATGGATGCTTATGATGCGGGCTTGGACTATCCAGATTATTTAAAGGCCGAGGGGGAGGATCCCAATGCCAGTTATGACGGCAAATCTCCCGCTTGGGCCAAATACCATATGCGCCAGGGAAAACGGGTTTTCATGGTTTATGGGGATCCGGGAAAAGACCGTCGGACTCATTTTTCTGAAACTCCTTAACCTTGAAATGCATCTGAGTCTTAAAAACATACGCTGATCAATATCCAATCCATTTTTAAGTCATTAACTTATGAACTTTGATAAAGAAACACAAGTCCGGATATTAAGGGTTGCCTCTGACCGGCAACAGGGCCGGGATATTGAAGAACTCGATGAACGAATCTCCTATGTCATGGACCTGCATCCGGAGTTTGAAGAAATTTGGTCGATGGGTGAGATGGCGGCCTATCCTCAAGAGATCAATGGACAAATTGTCAGCCCTTTCGTACATACAGTTTTGCATACTATAGTTGATAGCCAAATTAGAACCGAGCAACCCGAATTTGTTGTGCAGGCTTTCAACAAACTGCGTGAACAGGGGATGGAAGAGCATGAAGTACTACATGCCATCATTGCTTGTTTCGCGGACTTGCATTTTTCCAGTTTTCGGCAAGGCAAGCCCTTCGATCAACTGGATTATGAAAGTCGACTGGGTTATCTTTCTTATGAAGATGCGGACCCCTAGGCGTGGGGCCAGCGGGCAATAACTTTTGTTGGCGAGCAACGGTACTCTCGGCTCAATTACGCCCTTGCCAGTTGCCCCTGCGGCTAGCAGGCTTTTTGGATGGTTTTACCGAGGTCGGCAGGACTTTTCACCACTTTGATTCCGCATCGCTTCATGATCTTCATTTTTCCCTCAGCGGTTCCCTGTCCTCCAGAGATGATAGCGCCGGCATGTCCAATGCGTCGGCCTGGGGGCGCAGTCTTACCGGCGATGAATCCGATCACCGGTTTGGTAACATTTTTCTTGATGTAGTAAGCCGCTTCATCTTCCGCGCTCCCGCCGATTTCACCGATCATGCAAATAGCTTTGGTGCCTCGATCTTTCTGGAATAATTTTAGTACGTCGATGAACTGTGTGCCGATGATAGGGTCGCCGCCAATTCCTACACAGGTGGACTGGCCAATGCCCAGCGCGGTCAACTGGCCAACAGCTTCGTAGGTCAGGGTTCCACTACGGGAAATGATGCCGACATTACCCTTTTTATGGATATGAGCGGACATGATACCGATTTTCGCTTTTCCGGGAGAAATGACGCCCGGACAATTAGGCCCGACCAACCGGCTTTCGGTGCCCTGCAGATATTTATAGACATCCACCATATCGCTGACGGGAATTCCCTCTGTGATGCAGATGATCAACGCAATACCGGCATCGGCCGCTTCTAAAATCGCATCGGCAGCAAAGGGTGGCGGGACAAAGATCATGGTCGCGTTGGCCTTTGTTTTGGTGACCGCGTCTTGCACCGTGTTGAAGACAGGGGTCTTTCCTAATACTGTTTGTCCGCCTTTACCCGGGGTCACGCCACCTACAACACGGGTGCCATATTTCATCGCCTGTTCAGTGTGGAACATTCCTTCACGGCCAGTGATGCCCTGGGTTATCAGTCTTGTGTTTTCATCAACGAGTATGCTCATTTTATTGCTTTGACCACTTTTTTGGCTCCGTCTTTCATTCCATCCCCGATGGCGAAGTTCATGCCGGAGTCTTTGAGAATTTGATGTCCTTCTTCCATATTGGTGCCTTCCATCCGCACCACAATGGGAATTTTAATTTTGAGTTTTTTGGTTGCGGCGACCACCCCGCGAGCGAGAATGTCACAGCGAAGAATACCACCAAAAATATTAATGAAGATTCCTTTCACGGCGGGATCAGAAAGGATGATGCGAAAACCGTTTTCGATCGTTTCCTCATCGGCTCCACCGCCAACATCCAAAAAGTTTGCCGGTTCCCCTCCGGATAACTTAATGATATCCATCGTTGCCATGGCCAGACCGGCTCCGTTTACCATGCAGCCAATATTTCCATCCAGCTTGATGTAGTTCAGGTGGAACTTGCTGGCTTCCACTTCCAGGGGATCTTCTTCATCCAGATCGCGCAACTCTTGGGTATCTTTATGGCGGTACATGGCGTTGTCGTCAATGTCCACCTTCGCATCCAGAGCCAGCACCCGTTCGTCAGAGGTGATGACGAGGGGATTGATCTCCAGCATGGAGCAGTCTTCCTTAACAAATGCATCGTAGAGATTGATGATGAACGGAATGACGGCTTTCAAAGCCGCGCCTTTAATGTTTAAGGCGAACGCGATTTTTCGCGCCAAATAAGGTTGAACGCCGATCACCGGATCCACCGTTTCTTTAATAATCTTTTCCGGAGTGGCCTCAGCAACTTTCTCAATTTCCATTCCACCCGCTTCTGAAGCCATGATTAGAACCTGGCTGGTTTCCCGGTCTACAAGAATGCCCATATACAACTCTTTGGCGATGGACATGCCTTCTTCAATCAACACTTTTTTAACCAGCCGACCTTCGGAGCCGGTTTGAGGAGTGACGAGAGTCATGCCCAGAATATCACCGGCATATTTTTCGGCTTCCTGCGGACTCTTTGCCAGTTTGACGCCACCGCCTTTTCCGCGTCCTCCTGCGTGAATCTGGGCCTTGACCACCACGACATCGGTGCCGATTTTCTTGGCGGCTTGAGCGGCTTCTGACTTATTGGAAATCAGGGCACCGTTCGGCACGGCGACATTATATTTTCTTAAAATTTCTTTGGCTTGATACTCGTGAATCTTCATGAAATTTGTCGAATCATGGGGAAAATGAAGATCGACTTTTAGCACAGAAAAATGCAGATTGTCAAAATAAATTCCCGGTTTTCCAGAATGTGATTGGTGATTTGGGTTGCGCCAATAGATAGCGTGATTGACCCATAGCTCCCATCGTTAATGGAAAGCGGCGTTTACGTTCAGCCCAGAGTTGTTGATGGCAAGCCTTAACCCATCGGCGGTGTTATTTATTGTGTCGATAGCAATGGCGGTGGTTCCCCCGGCGGTTATTGCAATGGTTCCTTAGAGACTGATTAAATTGGTCTTAAATCGTTTAAATCTATAGGTTTATAAAAAAGCGTTGATTTTGGAAGCGAGAATGCTAAATTAAGGGCAATCATCCCTTCAAGAATTGGCAGGAATATGTCGGAACAACTCGGACTTTTCGGAGAAACGGAGGATCAGGAAGCCGCAAAACCGGTGACGGCGGCCTCGGGTCCCCGGGTGCAGTATTTTGATCTGGAAACCCAGAAAAGCGCCGAAGATGTGGGCGGGTGGGGCAATATCCATAAAATGGGTCTGGCCGTCGGGGTGGTCTGGGACAGCCTGGACCGGGAATTCTTCACCTATGAAGAAAAAGACGCTCGTGAATTGGTGGAAAAACTCCGTACCGCTGATCTGGTAGTCGGGTTCAACGTCATTGGATTTGACTACACGGTTCTTCAGCCTTATTCCGATTTCGACCTGCAGGAAATAAACACCTTCGATATGCTGGTAGATGTTAAGAAGAACCTGGGATTCCGCTTGAGCCTCAATCATCTGGCACAACACACACTCAACGCTGAAAAATCCGCAGATGGGTTGGTTTCTCTGCAATGGTACAAGGAAGGAAAGATCAACAAAATTATTCAGTATTGTCGGCAGGATGTAGGAATTACCCGGGATTTATATCTGTTCGGTGAGCAACACGGCTTTGTGAAATATCAGAGTAGATCCGGGAACCCTCTCCAGCTTGAAGTGAACTGGAAAACCGCCCTCCTAACGAGGGAGGCAACTGGGCAATAGCTCTTCAAGCTGAGATAATTCTTTGCTCGCCAGAAAGAGTTGTCGCCTACTGGCCCCCGGCGGCTACGCCGGAACCGTTTTGAGTAGCTTCTCAATCATATCCGTAACTTTAATATTCTCCGCCTCGGCCTTGAAGTTGAGGATGATGCGGTGTTCCAGAACCTGACGGCAAACCGCCCGCACATCTTCAACGGTGGCGGCAACTCTGTTATCCAGTAGCGCTTTGGCCTTGGCGCCCAGAATCAGATATTGTGATGCCCGTGGCCCGGCGCCCCAGTCTATCCATTCCTTTACGAAATCTGGCGAGCTTCCATTCTGGCTTGGCCGGGTGCTTTGCACCAGCTCCACCGCATATTTCGCGACATGCTCCGAAACCGGAACTTGTGGCACCAGATCTTGAAACTCGATGACCTGTTTAGCGTTGAGCACGGGTTTCAAATCGGGCAATTTCCCGGAGGTGGTGGAGAGCGCAATTTTGATTTCCTCTTCCCTGCTGGGGTAGGAAACGTTGATGATAAACATGAACCGGTCGAGTTGGGCTTCGGGCAGGGGATAGGTTCCTTCATGCTCGATAGGATTCTGCGTGGCGAAAACCAGAAAAGGCTGGTCGAGATCGTAGGTGTTTCCGCCAACCGTCACCTTTTTTTCCTGCATGGCCTGGAGCAGAGCGGCTTGGGTTTTGGGCGGAGTGCGATTGATTTCATCTGCAAGGATAATATTGGAAAAGACCGGCCCCTTGATAAACTGGAACATCCTTTTTCCGGTCGCTGGGTCGTCGTGCAGAATGTCGGTGCCGGTAATATCGGAAGGCATCAGGTCCGGGGTGAATTGGATGCGGCTGAAACCCAGGCTGAGAGCTTGCGACAGGGTGCTCACCAAAAGGGTTTTTGCCAGACCCGGCACGCCGACAAACAGGCAGTGGCCCTTGCAGAATAAAGCGATCAAAAGATCCTCAATCACCTTGTCTTGACCCACAATGGCTTTGCGGATTTCCTGAACGACTTCGTTCTTTGCCTTTAAAAGTTCCTTTGCCAGCTCCAGATCTTTCATCAATAATCTCCCTGATCAATCTATATAACTGAACTGCCGCGCTTGCAATTCTTTTTCCCTGGTTAACCCTAACTTATCGTAGACATGGATCAGTCGCACGTGCACGAAAGGGTTGAAAGGGTTGATGCGGACCGCTTTTTCAAAATAAACCCGAGCTGCTTCATAATCCCTGCTAGAAAAATATAATTCTCCCATATTAGCAAGGCTGGTATGAAAATCCGGGAAAAATGCCAGACTTTTCTTTAATAGATCTTCGGCTTCATGATATCTCCGGGTTTGCAGATAGGTCCCCGCAAGCTTGTTGAATAATACCGGGGAATGGGAAGGCGATTCGCCCACCGCCTTTTGGTACTCAACGATGGCGGCTTTAAAATGGTCTCTGGACTTAAGAATATCTCCCAGGTAGGTAAGGTCTCGCGCTCTGCGGGATTCCAATTCTTTGTGCTCTTTGTTTTCCGGTCCTTTTCTGTTTTTAAATTTGGTGGCCAGGGTTTTAATTCCCGGAATATTTTTGAGCTCCAGATTTTTTGCCCAGCTTTCCCAGCTTTTTTGAAACTCTGTTAAATCCTGACCCACATGCTTTATAAAGATGTCTGCAAATTCGGTTTCGGAGGCAAGGTCTTCCAATATCTGTGCAAAAGTGTCGAGACCTTTGGTCGTAGCCAGGTATTCCATCATGGAAGACACTTCAGCATAAGCCAGTTGAACATCTTCTGCGGTTTTTAGTTTTGCAAGAGAGGGCATCATCGCTTCCAGCGGCACGCGGTAATCATTTTTTAAAGCGTTGGAAAGCACCGTCTCCATGATGGGAGAAAGATATTGTTTCTCGCCACGCCATTGAGTCTCCAGATATTTTGCAATGCCTTCATGCATCCAGAGGGGCAGATGGTTGCGGCTCTTTTTGGTTAAAAGATAATGAACGTATTCATGGCTCAGGGTGTCCATCCAGTTGAATCCCCGAACCAGAGAGCCTGGAGATATCATCATAATGCGGTGATATTTGCAGAGCGCCACCGTTCCCGAAGTGAGAATGTCCCTGAGCGTCAGCGGGGAAATTTCGGAGAACGGTTGCCGGTCTGGATAAATCTCCACCAGCACTTTCTCTTCCGGATAATAATTTAAAATCTTACCCAGAGCCTGATAAGACTTCTCCATGACTTCCTCTGCATAATGGATCAGTATTTCGTCAGGTCCCTCCTCAAAACGAAAGACAAAATGTTCGCTTTCCTTTGAAATAAAATTTTTGGAGGCCCTGCGGGTGGCATCGACATGGTTTTTGAATTCTTTAATCTCTTTAAAATTATCTCCGACCTGACGGAGAATTTTCCAGGAGCGCTCATAATTGCCTTTCATGAACTCGATGCGGGCCTGAAGAAAATGGACGTCTCCCGATTCCGGATACTTTTTTAAAAGTTGTTGCGAGAGTTTTTCGGCTGATGCGATATCCCAGTCCTGCACCAGTTGATAGACCCGGTTGACCTCATTGGAAACCGGGAGCGAGGCAAAGCCCTTTTCTGACCCCAAAAGGAGCAGGGCAATTGTCAATGAGACCTTTGCATAATCCGAGATTCTTCGTCGCAATAGCTCCTCAGAATGACAAAAAGGCTCCCTCTTGTCATGCTGAGTCTGTCGAAGCATCTCGCTTTTTCGCTTTTTCGACTTATGTGAAAATCTCATTGACAATAAGATTTTAAAATAATTTTTCACTGCACCAGTTCCTTGTAATACTCGTTAACAAGGCGTTCGTAATTTTTTGGCGTTTGTTTCTTCATGGCATCTAAAATATCTTCACGGAAAGCGCTGGGAACTTTGTACTGGTCTTCAGATGGAAGCAGCACTTTTTCTTTTTGCATGCGAACAGAGCCTCCGCGCCTGGAGTCCCTTCTGTTCCCCGTTCCCAGCCTGAGTGGGGTTTCCTGCTTGCCTTGATTGGCCATTTGATTGCCGGAGTTTTTGATTTCGTTTAAAAGCTCCCGGGTTTCATGAAGGAATTTCAAAGCCCTGTTCTCTGAATCCATGCTCCTTTGAACCTGCTGGGCCTTCAAGCGCTCCTGGGCCTTTTTAAGATTCCTTTGTGCATCGCCCATGTTCCGGGAAAGGGCAGGTGGAAGCAGGGGATTCTCCTGATTCATCTTATTGAACAAATCTTTCATCTCCTTAGCTTGCTGACTCATTCCCTGTTCCTGCTTGGACAATTGGTTTAGTTTGTTTTTATCCTTGTCGGTAAGAAGTGACTGACTGCTTTTTTCAATGGAGCGTTTGAGAGAACCCAGTTTTTTCGAAATTTCTGCATTCAGCCGGGTGACCTCTTTCAGGTCCTGATTCAGCCGGTCGCCAATATCTTCCCTTTGGTTGCGGTTGGTCCGCATACTTCCCTGCCAGCGGAATATTTCAGGATAAGTATTTTTGAAGAGTGCATTGAACTCGTTTAAATCGTTCAGTTCGGTCAACTCCTTCAAAGTTTCATATTTCTTCTTGATCTGGGGAAGGTTTTCCTTGAACTCCTGAAAGCCTCGGGTTCGGAGGTTGTCCAGTTCAATGACAGATTTGGATAACTGTCTGCGGGTTTCGTTCAACGCTTTGAAGTTATCTCCTAAATCCTCATTCAGGCTAGAGTCGATGGTTTTTTGGTTCAGGGATTTTAATTTTTGCCTGATTTTTGCTTCTTCCTGCATCAACTCACGCGTTTTTATCATAGCCTTATGTTCATCCAGATACGTTGAATCTTCTTCCAGAAGGTTCTGGATGGCGGTCACATCTTTTTTCAGTTCATCGAAGAAACTCTTGATTAAAAAATCAAATTGTCTGGCTTGGTTTGCGCGCAATTTCTGGTTGATTTCCGAGGTGTTTTCGATGACCTCTTTTTGTTTTTTCTCCAGAGATTCTAGTTTCATCACAGATTCATTGATTTGCTCCATAATCTGGTTGTCCACCAGTGAGTCCATGGATGATTTCGCTTGATCCAGCTGGTTTGCCAGTACCCTCAAGTCTTCGGCGACTTTTTTCAGCAATTCTATAGCTTCGTCCATCTTGCCTTGTCTGGCAAGATCCTTGATTTTCTCCAGCGAAGCCTTGGAGTTGAGAAACTCATCGGGTGCAGACTGGTTTTGTCGGGACAGTTTATCCATCATTTTCTGCAGGGTTTGTTGAATTTCATTGAGTCGTGACCTGAGTTGATTAGAAGTCAAAGAAGACTTTTTATCGCGGATGTTTTCAAACTCTTCCTGCAAAGCTTCAGTTAATCTTGCCAACTGGTTTTCTAGATCCATGACCTGATCCATTTTCTGACGGTTGGTCATCTTGATCAGGTAAAGGATGTCTTGTTCCAGATGAGTGACCATTCTACCATTGAGGTTTTCAACAGAAGCCATATTGATACTTACTGGCGTGGGTTTCAAAATCGTGCCCTGTATTTTATTGATGATGTCGATTTGTTCTTCGCGGAGGGTGGTCAGTCCGCTAATGATGCTATCTAAAAGAGTGAGATAAGGCCGAGGAAAATAATCAAAGTCCTTGGCCTGGTCTTTAATCCTCTGGGCAAGGCCAATAATGTCAATCAACGCATCGGCATGGGAGGCGAGAAGTTTTTTCCCATACAGTGGATCGGTGATGGTGGTTTTAAGAACCTCCCCTTCAACGAGACCATTTGCCAGGAGGGCAATCATTTTTTCCGACAACTCTTCCTGCAGGCGCACCAGGTTTTCCTGCTCTTTTCTGCTGTCAAAAATGATGAAACGATAAATTTCCGACTGCCCGGTATTAGGTTCCGTGACGTTATCGTTATCCTTGACTTCTAAAAAATACTGAACCTCATCTCCCGGTTGAAGGGCTTCCAGAGCAAGGCTCCATGTGAAATTCCCCGTTGAATCCTTTTCCGGCTGTTTGAAGCGTTTGATGCGTTTTGTCAGGGTGGTCTCGTGGATCCGGGCGATCAGGTCGATCTGGCGGATGCCAAAATCATCGTGGGCTTCATAAAACATTTGCACATTGTCGGTTTCATAATAAACCGGTTTGGGATTGACCGGAAACAAAATCACCTGAGGTGATTTATCCTGTTCAAGCTCGATGGAATATTTTTCTGCCAGAAGAAGCTTTTTTTCGCCAGGGGGTTTTACTTTGAACTGGTAATGGCCTTTTTCGCGAACTATAAAAGAACCTTTCAGGTTTTTTAAGCCGCTCACATCCATTAAAAAGTGGTCACGGTTATTCATCACCAGTTCGGCATCGTCGACAGGCAGATTGCTGTTGCCGTTGATTTTCACTTCGGTTCCGGGCAAAGCTTTGACGGAGCCCTCCAGAAGGGTTTGCTTTTTCAATTGCGTGTATGCCGGAAATTCCAGCGTCAACGTAAGATTGTTAATTTGGTAATCAGTCCGGTTGCCAGCAGGAATGGAAACCTCTTGATTTTGAATTTCCAGCGCCTGGGTTTGTACCAGTTCCTGCGGGTCTGAAGAAACTTGTTTCCAGAAATCGGGCAGCAGCGCGGTAGTTGCGACTAACACAAAAAGCGTGACCAGAAACACGTTGCGCGCGGGAACAGCCTTTTGGCCGCTGACCACCGAGTCCGGGTCGAGCTTCTGAATTTCAGATTGAGTGCGCTGGAGCTGTTCGCGAATAAATGATAGGGAAAAGAGACTTCCTTTATGATCCGCTAAGTGACGTTCCAGTTGTGAGGCATTGATCAGGGAATTGTTCAGTTCCGGGTATTTCGTTTCGGCCAGAAGCGCGGCCTGGTCCCGGTTTATTCTGGTAAACCTGTGGGTGATAGTGAGACCCCAACCCAGTAAAACTATGACCAGCCCGGACCACCCGTAACTCAATAACGAGGAATGAAAATAAGAATTCAGGCCGACTGCCAGAATGCACCCGGCTAAAACGGTTAAAACAAAATAGGCGATCTGAATGGCAAGAACCCGGTTCCATTTGGCCTGAACCCGGTCGAGAAAGTGGTGGATTTTTGAATAGGATTCCATAAGTCATTGGGAATAATTCAACACCTATCTATTTTATTACAGCCCGGCTGTGAATCCCAATGAATAAACCGGTTTGGGCGCAAGACCTATTTTTTTAAAGCATTTATAAACAAATACTAATGATGGGATCGGTTTCGCTAATACGGGAAAAATGGATAAAAAGGTATACAAGTGTTAGAATTCTTTGTTTGCCCCGTTTCTTAAAATAATGTCCTCTTATTCAATTAAAGGGCTGAAATATGAAAATCTCGCAAATACTGGATAAGATTTACGAGAACCAGTTGTTCGTTCCTGCTTTTCAGCGGGAATATGTTTGGAAACGAAACGATGCCAAGCGACTGTTGGATTCGCTGATCAAGGATTACCCCACTGGAACTATGCTGACTTGGGACACCAATCATCCTCCTGAGTTTAAAGGTGAAATCCAGTACCGGTCAGAGATGGGCACGGTAAAGGTTATTTTGGACGGTCAACAACGGATCACTACTCTTTATATGATAATCCGAGGGGCTTTTCCTCCTTACTATAAAGCGGAGGAAATTACCCACGATACTCGAAGTCTTCACGTTAACGTTGAAACACTAGAGCTTTCCTATTATCAAAAAAAGCTGATGGAGAATAACCCTCTATGGGTAAAAATGATTGATATTTTCAAGAAGAATATCAGATTAAAAGACATTATTCGAACGTTAGAAGATATGGGCCAAGAAGTTTCCCGTGATAAAGATGATTTGATTGATGACAATTTGAATGCGATAGCTCGAATAATGGATAGAGATTTTCCTGAGCAGTCTGTTCCGGTAAAAGCTACTATTAAGGAGGCGATTGACATCTTCTATATTGTCAATGCCAGCGGAGTCAACCTTACGGATGCAGAACTAGCACTTGCGCAAATTTGCGGATATTGGCCTAAAGCAAGAGAGGAGTTGAAGAAAAAACTTTTTGAATTGGAGAAGGAGGGGTTTGTATTCAAGCTGGATTTTCTGGTCTATGTTCTATTGGGGATACTTTACAACATGGGATCGGAAATGAGCAAACTCCATACCCCAGATAACAAGGAACGCATAAAGGAAGCTTGGGAAAGGTTGTCAGGTGAAACCTTGGACTATGCCATGAATATCATGCGTTCGACGGCATTTATTGATCATACGAAGGAGATCAATTCGGTCTATGCCTTGGTGCCCATCATCGTTTATGTTTATAGAAAAAAAGGGGAACCTCTCGCTGAAATGGAGATTAAGAAGGCCATCAAGTGGTTCTACTATTCCCAAATTCGTCAGAGATACGTGAGCCAGATGCCACAGAAGCTTGATAAAGATATTGGTATTGTTTTACCCAGTCAGAAAATCCGTTTGATGAGCTTTTGAGTATTATCAAGGCAGAAAGGCCTTTGGAGATTTCCAAAGATGAGTTTATTGGCGTAGATATACGAAACGCTCTATATGGGTTGATGAGGTGGTACTTTAAAAGTAAGGGTGCGGTTTGCCTGAGCACTGGGATCACCATCAGGCAGAATCTGGGGAAAAGATACGCTTTGGAGCAGGATCATATATTCCCATATTCACTATTGAGTAAAAAAGGGTACAACAAAAATAATAGACAAAAATATGCTTTGGCTCAGGAAATTACCAATCGGGCGGTGCTAAGCCAGACAGGAAATATAAATAAATTAGCTTCTCCTGCAGAGGATTACCTTGCAGAGGTGAGTGAAAAATTTCCCAAGGCCATCAGACTGCAAAGCATCCCAAGTGACAGAGAGCTCTGGAAGATTGAAAATTATGAAAAGTTTTTAGAAGCCCGCCGTCAAATGCTCGCAGGAGAATTGAACAACTTTCTAAATGGCCTTGTCGATTCGGTGGATACTAGCATAGAAACCTCCTTGGAAGAGTTGATCGCCGAAGGGGAAAGTAGCGATCTGGAATTTAAATCTTCTCTTAGATGGGATTTAAAAGAAAATCGGGCAGATAAAAAAATTGGAGGGATCGCTTTGAAGGCGATTGCCGCCTTGAGCAATGGAGAGGGCGGAACCCTGTTGATAGGTGTTAATGATGAGGGAAAGATTCTGGGGTTGGACTGAACTTCCCCTGTTTTAGTGGACAGTTAGTTAAGAGGCATAGGCCTGTTTCTCGAATTCGGCAGGGCTGAGATAGCCGAGATATTAGTGACGGCGTTGCCGATTATAAAACACTTCGATATATTCAAAAATATCCTTCTTTGCTTGCTGACGGGTTTTGTAGTTCCGGTTATGAATGAGTTCCACTTTGAGAGTATGGAAAAAACTCTCCGCCACGGCGTTATCCCAGCAATCGCCCTTCCGGCTCATACTGCACTCTATCCCATGAACATTGAGCAAGGCTTGAAAATCGTTGCAGGCATATTGAACCCCCCGGTCAGAATGGTGAATCAATCCCGGTTTCATGCCGCCGTTCTTCATTGCCATATTTAAAGCTCTCATTACCAACCAACGGGTTATCCAACGATCCATGGCCCAACCAATAACTTTACGGTGGAATAAATCCAGCGTCACCGCAAGGTATAACCAGCCCTCTTGAGTCGGGATATAGGTGATATCCGAAACCCAGCATTGACCGGGCTCAGCAACATTAAACCGCCGTTGCAGTTTGTTTTTTGCCACCGGGTGATTATGTTTGGAATCGGTTGTCACCCTAAACTTTCTTTTGTGCTTGGCAACGATTCCATGCTAGCGCATAAGACGGGCAATACGATGCCTGCCAATGGCATATCCCTTGTCTTTCAAGTCCTCATGAATTCTGGGACTGCCATAAGTCTGGCGACTCTTCTTATAAACGGTTTTGATCTCATCAACCCATCGCTGCTTCTCACGGCTCCTCAGGCTCTCGGGGCGGCTCAGCCAGGCATAGAACCCACTTCGTCCCACTTCCAGAACCCGGCACATCGGGCTTACCGGAAATGCTTCTCGATGATCCCGTATAAACCGATATCTCATTGGGAACCCTTCGAGTACCCCTTCGGGGCATGAAGACAAATGAAGAGGACATCACAAAGATAACTGCCGCCTTTTTTAATATGTCCCGCTCCATACGAAGGCGAGCGTTTTCTCGCCGCAACTGCTGCAACTCATCTCCCGGCTTAAGCTGTCCTTTGCCGGGAAACGCATTCCCCTGATCCTCCTCATACTCCTGTTTCCAGCGACCCAGAAGGGCAGAACGGATTCCCAGATCCCGGGACACCCGGGCAATGCTATCGCCTACTTCAATAACCAATCGAACCGCTTCTAACTTGAATTCTTTACTGAAACTCCTGCGTTTGGTTCCCATAAAAACACCTCCAAAAGTGTATTATCCACACTTTTCGATGTGTCCACCAATTCAGGGGAAGATCAGGAACAACTTTATTTACAAGCG